>NZ_JBWBTT010000009.1:0-249 GCF_056172905.1 Streptomyces sp. iso_384 | reverse complement strand
ACTCGTTCGACCAGCAGACGCCTCCCGAAGACCGTCAGCCGGGCATTACGGTGGGACACGAAGACCTCCGTGTGGTGCGTTCCTAGACAGCTCCACCACACCGGAGGTCTTCGCCTTGATCAAGACTCACGTGTCAACAACGCTCGTGATCAATACACCTAGCACCCTGATGACGCCTCGGCAGTACCGGTCACCAGGTGGTGCCAGCGGGCTCCTCGATGGTGGTGTTAATGCGGTTGAAGAAGTTGG
>NZ_JBWBTT010000008.1:0-260 GCF_056172905.1 Streptomyces sp. iso_384 | reverse complement strand
GCCACTGCCCGGTCGACGACCTCCCCAGGAATTCCCAGCGCGAGCCACCGCTCTCGGTACGGCTCCAGGGGCGTGGCGTCTGCCCTGACACCGTGAATCGCGACGAAGGACCGCGCGCGCCGGGACAGCCCCTCGGGTATGGCGTCGCCGTGCAGGTTCAGGTTCATGATCACGACGTTACCCCCGTAGGGCTGAACGGCGACTGACTCTGATGCCCACCGACTCATCTCAACGGCTCCTCCGCACCGCAACCACATCCC
>NZ_JBWBTT010000007.1:0-273 GCF_056172905.1 Streptomyces sp. iso_384 | reverse complement strand
TTTCCTTCATGATCGGCCCGAACGGTGAGTTCTGCCTGTGGGGTGACACGTGGGCTCCGCTGTACGCCTCTGTCGAGGGCTGGGTGGAATCGCTGGCACTCACCCACCACGCCTCCCGCTGGGCCAAGCAGGTCACCAGACTGCACGGCGACGAGGTCGAGGCCCTTTCGCTGGACGACTTCGAGCCGGTGGAAGAGGTGCAGGGCATCGTGGACACATGGTGGCGGGGCCCGGACTCGCTGGTGGCGCTGCACAACGGCGAGGCAGAATGCT
>NZ_JBWBTT010000006.1:0-476 GCF_056172905.1 Streptomyces sp. iso_384 | reverse complement strand
AAGGCTGGCAGCAGATGGTGGCGAGCTCCGGAAACCTCCGCAGCGCTGAGGCCGCCGGCGAGCCCGCGACGACGTTCGCCGTGCTTCCAGAGACGGCCGACGCCGACACCCCCGCCCCGACGGCCGAGTTCGTCGACTACTACAAGACGCCCCGCGGCATGCACCCGCGCTCCACCGGAGACATGGTCGTGCGCAGCGCGGACCTCCTCGACCAGTTCGACTCCTTCGCAGACGTCGCCAAGATCGCGCCTCGCCCGCTGCTCATGATCGCCGGCACCGAGGCTGTCACCCGTGGGTTCTCCGACAAGGCCGTCGCCGACAGCCCCGGCAACGCCGAGCTGTTCCTTGTCGACGGCGCCACCCACGTCGACCTGTACGACCGCGACGAGCACGTGACTCCTGCCGTCGCCAAGCTGGTCGAGTTCTTCAGCAAGCACCTCGCCTGAGTCGGTGAGCCTGTGTGGGCAAGGGGCGGG
>NZ_JBWBTT010000005.1:0-1523 GCF_056172905.1 Streptomyces sp. iso_384 | reverse complement strand
GCTCCTTCCGGCTCCGCCTACAGGAGGGGCCCGCTGTGCGGGCAGCTGGCTGCAAGGGAGGGTCGGTCGGTTGGGGCGATCGTGCGCCAACCGGCCGGACCGGGCCGACCCCTGACCCTGCATCACCACCCGCACGCGGGTACCGATTGGGAATCTCCCCCACCCCCACCCGTGGCACACCACGGCGTGTGCATCACACTTTGAGGCTGTGTAGAGATCGGGAATCTGCACCACCCCCGCCGGAGCTTCGGGCGGGGTGAATATCCCGGTTTCCCTTTTCCTGCTGCGCTGCCCCGAATACGCAACAGGCAACACGGTCACTCGGGCTCTATTTCGGGGATGATTGACTCACCTCGACGAAAGGAATTCACGTGCTGACTGCTGTAATTGCGGTTCTTGGGACCCTGGCCGGATCATTCGTTACGGACGCTCTCCAGCATTTCGCGCAGCGGGCGCAGCGTGCTGCTGAGGAATTGTCTGCCCGTCGTGCGGCGGGGCTGGATGCGGTGGCGGCTTTATCGGCTGCGTTGGCGGATCACCGGCGGGCAATGGCCGTGCGGGAGGACATCCGGTTGGCCGGCGGGGACTGGAGCGCGGCCCGTACCGAAAGCCATCTGACGCGGTCCACGGTGACGGCTCCACTCCTTCAAGTGCGTCTCCTGCTGCCCGAGCTGGCCGAAGCGGCGCAGTGCGCCGTGGAGGCCGCGTACGGCATGCGGGCCGCCGACAGCACGGCCGCGCTCCAGGAGACGCGGGAACGGGCGCTCAGCGCGTCGGACGACCTGGTGACCGCCGCCGGGGCCGCGCTCGCCGCGTAGAGGCGCGTCCCAAGCGGGGCCCAGAGAGGAAATGACGTCTCTCTCCTCCAGGAGGAGACGTCATCACCGCCGCAGCGGATACCTATAGGGCCCTGAGCTGCGGTTTCAGTGCCGGATACCGCCCTGAACGGGCAATCGGGTCTCCACCCGCTTGGGTAGGACCCGACGGCTCAGCCCTTTTCGGTGGCCTCCGGTTCCGGATCGAACCGGTACGCGCCGGGGGTCTGGAAGCGCCGCTTGCCGTTCTCGATGGGCTCGAACCGCAGCCCGTACGTGACGCTGCTGCTCAGCCGGCCGTCCTTGGTCCGCGCGTTCAGGCCGCACGCCTCGAAGAACTCGTGCTCGTTGAAGTTCGGGTCGTTGTAGGCCAAGACCTGGGCCACAACCCAAGCCGCGTTCTTGGTGACCATCTCGGTCTGCTCTGGGGGCAACTGCGTGGGCGTCGCGTTGCGCCCGTCCATCTGCCGGTTGTGCCCGGCCTTGTCCGCCCGATACGGGGCATCCGACCAGTCGTGTTGCTTGATCTCGTCCTGCGGCAGAAACTCCCGGGGATCCCGGATGACGGGTACCGGCAGTGGTTCTGGCAGTACCGGCCCGCAGCAGAGGCCTTGCTCGCCGCGCACTGGGAGCGTGTGCTGAACGTTGCCGAACCCCTTGGGAGCCGCGGGCATCTGAATGGGGACGAGGCCGCCGCGCTTGCCGGGC
>NZ_JBWBTT010000004.1:0-1660 GCF_056172905.1 Streptomyces sp. iso_384 | reverse complement strand
CCCAACCCTCCCGAGCTCGCATCCGAACTCTAGGTGTTGCGGGTCATGACGTTGTTGACGCTCAGGCGATGGGTGCGGGGGCGTGAGTTCCGGTAGCGCCTTGTGCGAGTGCCCGTTCTGCCTGCGCGAGTCTGCGGATTGCCTGGATCAGTTGACTCGAAGGGAGCGTGTACGGCAGTCGGATGTTGCGTTCGAACGCCCCCCCGATCCCGAATCGTGGTCCGGCCGCGATGGTCACTCCGTGGTCAGGCGCCATGGCTGCCAGCCGTGAGCTGACGGGCCCGGGGAAGGTGGCCCATAGCGTCACACCGCCGGCTGGTTGCAGGGCATGGATATCCGGTAGGTGCTCGGTGAGTGCTTGCCGCAGGGCATCACGTTGCGACCTGAGTTGCTGGAGCGTGTCCGGCCGCCGGGTTTGGTGCTCGTTCAGGAGGACGGCTGCGGCGAGCTGTTCGACGACGGGGGTGCCGAGGTCTGTGGTGGGACGGGCTTGTTCGACGCGTTCCAGGAGAGAGGGCAGCGCGCGAATCCAGCCTATGCGTAGGCCGCCCCAGATGCTCTTGGACACGGAGCCGATGCTGATGGCTGCTGGCATGTGCAGCGCGAGAGGTTCGGGGCTCGGCACGTCCAGAGCCAGATCGGTCATGGTCTCGTCGACGACTGTTGGACACGCGAGCTTGAGCTTTTGGCGCACGCTGGTGGGCATGCACATCCCGGTCGGGTTGTGAAAGTCAGGTATCAGGTAGCCCAGGTTCGCGGCTTGCCCTGCAGCTTGGAGTTGCTCGGTGTCCCAGCCGGAAGACGTCACGGCGACGGGCAGAAGTCGGGCGCGCGCTTGAGTGAATGTCGTGATCGCGTGTGGGTAGGTCGGATGGTCGATGAGAACTCTGTCGCGTGGCGACAGGAGTATGCGCGTCAGAAGAGCGAGCGCGTGCTGTGCGCCGTTGGTGATCAGGATGTGATCGGGCCGGGTGGGCAGTCCTCGCCGCTGATACCAGCGGGCGACTGCTTCGCGCAGCTCCGCGGTGCCGTATCGGTCGTAGCCGTGCCGCTCGAAATGTCGTGGCAGCTGTTCGAGAGCGGTCGCGAACGCAGCATGGAGGATTTCGACGGGCGCAGCCGGCGCGGCAAATGACAGGTCGATAGTCTCTGTGCCCGTGCCAACCGGGTGCTCGAACGTGGTGTCATCAGGCAGCCGTACCGTTGCCCTGGTACGTGCCTGTGTGGCGAGGTATCCGTGCTCGACCAGGGTGCGAAATGCGGTCCCGACGGTGGTTCTGCTGGTGCCGAGTGCGACAGCCAGGTCACGCTCGCTCGGCAGGGCCGCACCGAGGGAGAGGCGTCCATCCAGGATGAGCAGACGCAGCCTGTCGGAGAGACGTTGATGCGCCGGCCCCGGCCCCTCCTGCCAGGTCCCCAACATCCGTGCTACCGCATGCGAGCTGATTTTCACCAGACCAGCATAGCCAATCTGGCTATGGAATACAGGTCCAGATCACCTAGAGACTCGCCATATGGCACCTCCCGCTTCCACGACGCACACTTCCGTCCCGGCTCGCCAGGACCCACCCCTGCTGCCGCGCATGAACGCATTTGCCCAGGTCCGGGCGGCCCGAAAGGCACGTCGGGTCCCTCAGCTCCTGCTCGGCTTGATGGGATA
>NZ_JBWBTT010000048.1:0-206 GCF_056172905.1 Streptomyces sp. iso_384 | reverse complement strand
GGGGCGCGGCAAGGATGCGCGGTGTGGCGGTCAGGTAGAGCCGGAAGTCGGCAGGGATGCGGGTGTTGTCGTGGATCGCGGCCCACGGACGTCCGAGATCGCCCGCGGTGCCGTGGGCTTCGTCCACGATCGCGAGGTCGAAGCCGTCCATCCGCTGTCCGTACAGCCGGTCCCCGCCCGCCAGGGCGGTCTCCAGCGGCCCGCGA
>NZ_JBWBTT010000047.1:0-209 GCF_056172905.1 Streptomyces sp. iso_384 | reverse complement strand
TTCTGGTCGACCTGGTGTTCCTTGAGCTGAATCGCTGACATTTCCTTGCCTCCCCGAGCGCTGAATTTCTGTGGTTTTTCAGAGGGCCGTGTGCGGAATGCAGGCCGCGCCCGAGTCGTTCCAGATCGACGCATCCGCCTTGTGCCAGCCGCCGGGCTTGCCGTCCTTGAAGGGCGGCTTGTCGTCCGGGTCGTAGTGCCCGGCATCGA
>NZ_JBWBTT010000046.1:0-219 GCF_056172905.1 Streptomyces sp. iso_384 | reverse complement strand
TCCTTGATCGGCCGTAGCGGCCGGTCCCAGGCGTCAGCCGGATCGTCGGCCAACGGCAGCTTCGGCTGCGGCTGCGGCGCCCCACGGGCCCCCGGACGGCGGCGCTGCGGATCTGTCGACACGAGGCTGCTCTCCAAGCTGTTGATCTCTGCGACGCGGAGCAGTATGTCACCTCCACTTGACATGCATGTCGCTTCGACACGACATGGCACCCGAGTT
>NZ_JBWBTT010000045.1:0-340 GCF_056172905.1 Streptomyces sp. iso_384 | reverse complement strand
ATCCCGGAGCCGTGGCGCGCGATCTCACGGGCGCCCTTCATGGCTTCCCAGGCGACGGACTCGGAGAGGGTCGGCTGCTGTCCGTAGAAGTCCAGCGCGTCGGCCAGGTACGCGGCGAAGCCGAACTGATAGGTGCGGGTGCTGTGCACATGCTGCACGCGGCGTTCGGCGCGCCGGGCCGCCTCGAACCAGTCCACCGCCCGCTCCAGGCCCACGGCATTCACCGCGATCCTGAAGAACGACGTCAGGGGCTCGGTGCTGGCGGGCCAGTCGTCAGAAGGGAGGCCGTAGCGGTTGGCCAACTCCTGGGTGAAATGGAAGTCGAAGTGGTGCGTCACAC
>NZ_JBWBTT010000044.1:0-373 GCF_056172905.1 Streptomyces sp. iso_384 | reverse complement strand
TCGCCGGGGCACAGTGCGAGGTCGTGGAGCTGGGCGGCACGGCGCCGCGCTCACGTGGCCCTGTATTCGAGGACGGCTGGGACGACGGTGTGACGGCCGTGAGCGAGGCCCTGGTGCGCATCGCGGACCGGGAGTGGGGGCGGCGCGGCGGCCGGTCGGCCGGGACTGCTGAGCTGGCCGTGCACATCGCGGACGTGAGGCAGCGTGAGCGGGCCGACCTGGTGCGGCTGGAGAGGTTCGTCCGGGAGGTCGTGCTGCCGCGTACACACCCGAACACCACGCAGCGGCGCAAGGCGCTGGAGGCGCTGGGTGAGGCCGGCGGCCTGTGCACCGCGCGGACACGGAACTCAGACGGGGACGTCATTGTCTGCAC
>NZ_JBWBTT010000043.1:0-405 GCF_056172905.1 Streptomyces sp. iso_384 | reverse complement strand
CGCGGGGCGCTCCGGCGGGGGTCCGCTGCGCTCCCCCGCCTGACGGTCCTTCCGGCTGCGCCTTCAGGACCTTGGGGCCCGCGATGCGGGCCGGGCTGGCTACGAGGGTGGGGGTCGTTCGTTCGTGTTGGGTTCCAGTGTAGCGGGTGCATCCGAGAGATGCGCATGTAGCATTGGCGGAAGTGAGGGACACCCTGTAAGCCGCCTCATGAGGGCTTGGATTCTGAGAGGAACGGCCTCAGATGACCAGTCACCACGAATCTACCGGACGTGGCGCGAGATTCGGTTCGCCGCCAGGGAGGCGGTCTGACCGCCGCGGAAGTTGCGCGCTCCTTCAGGCGCAGGGCGTGCCCGTCGAGCGAGCGCGGACGATCTGCGTGAGCAAGTTCTGCTGGAGTGGGGGCT
>NZ_JBWBTT010000042.1:0-541 GCF_056172905.1 Streptomyces sp. iso_384 | reverse complement strand
CCGGGGTGCCTCTGGGCCCCCGGCCGCCTTGTCGCAGCTCGTCTCGGGCGCCGGTGGTCCCGATCTCCCGGCCGCGAGCTCCGCTCTCAGGGGGGAGAATTCAACCCGCACATAGGCACTACAACTACTTACCTCTAATGGGGTGCAAGACGGTGCCCGGCCGCAGCCCCGCTCGGACGGCTTCCAGATTCGCCCGGGGCAGCCCCGGCGGGGATCTCCAGCATCCGCCGGCGCCTTGCACCCTTCCGCTCGCTGCCCGTCCTGCTGCTCCTGGTGGTGAAGGGTGCAAGGGCAGCAGGGGTGCAAGAACGAGTGCTGCGCCGGCCGCCCGGCTGGTAGTGCAGCGGTTCGTCAGACCCGGGCGGCACACGGGTGCTGCACGGGTAGCAAGGCTGTCCTCACCGTGCACCGGATCGTTGCTGCACCGGATCGGTTACGCATTCACGGTTGCTGCCGCCGGTTTGTTGTCCGGCTGACCCGTGCTGCGCCCGCATGCCCGCAAGGCGCAGTCGAGGAAGACATCGAAGCTGGCATCGAGGTC
>NZ_JBWBTT010000041.1:0-630 GCF_056172905.1 Streptomyces sp. iso_384 | reverse complement strand
CCGCTCCGGCCTCCAGCGCGGCCACCAGATCGTCCGCCTCGCTCGCGGGCACGCCCTGCGCCTGAAGGAGCGCGAACAGCTTCAACCGGGCGTTCACGCCCGCCGTCTGGTACTGCGTCACCCGGCTTACAGAATCGCTGCTCAGCGCGGGATCGGGTCCGGTAGATTCGTGGTGACTGGTCATCTGAGGCCGTTCCTCTCGGAATTGAGGGAAGTTCGCGGGTGGTTGGGGGGTGTCTCGTGTTTCCGCCAACGGTACATGCTGCATCGACCCGATGCATGCGCTACACTGGAACTCACACGAACGAGCGACCCCACCCCCTCGTAGCCAGCCCGCGCCAGCGGGCCCCAAGGGACTGGAGGCGCAGCCGGAAGGACCGTCAGGCGGGGGAGCGCAGCGGACCCGCCGGGAGCGCCCCGCGCTCCCCCAACTCCCGCTACTGGAGACCCCGCTCGCCCGCACCACCACACACCCAGCAGCCCGGCCGCGCACCGCTCGGCCAGCCGGGCGCGCAGCGTCCGGCCCCACTGCCTCCAGGAGCGCAGCGGAGGGAGGCGCCCACGCTCCGCGTGGGCCAAGGGGAGCGACAGCGACCGCGCCCCTTGCACATCGCGCAGCGATGTGGTACA
>NZ_JBWBTT010000040.1:0-925 GCF_056172905.1 Streptomyces sp. iso_384 | reverse complement strand
CGGACGAAGCGCTGTACGCCGCTGTGAAGGCACGAGAGGCCCGTGATCGTCTCGGGAGCCGAGAGGCGCTCAGAGCGCCTCAGAAGGCCGTACAGCGCCGGGAAGGATCATGTGCGCTCGGACTGATAGGCGCAGTGGCCAGCTCTGCCCGGCCGTGCGATTACTGCGCACCAGAAGCGCCGGTCCGCCGCCGGACCCGGTCCCTCACCAACCGGCGGACACGCTGCTCGCGCGGACTCCTGAAAGACGCAACAGGCAACGCCTTACGCGGCGTGGGTGCAGGCAGGAAGGTGGAGGCATGTCCCAGACACGCTTAGGGCCCCGGCCCTCCCCCGACCTGGTCCAGACCGTGATCGTCAGCTACGGCGACGGTCACCACGACACGCCCCGCGGTGACGCGCTGCGTATCGACACCCGGCCGCTGCGCAATCCGCCCAGCGACCCCGTCGTACGCGAGCGGATGCTGCACTCCACCGGCCTGGACCCCCACGTCCAGGCGTACGTCCGCGCCACCCCCGGCTTCGAGACGATCGTCCAGCGCGGCCTGGACCACGCCCTGGCCCTCCTGGCCCTGCCCGGCCGCCGGTTCCGCGTCGACATCCACGTCACGTGCGGCGGCGGCCGTCACCGCTCCGTCGTCGCCGCGGAAGAACTCGCCGCCCGGCTCCAGGCCGCCGGCATCGGAGCGGAGACCGAGCACCGGCACATCGACCGGCCGATCCTCACGTGAAGGACCTGTTCACCGAACACGAGCTGGCCGCGCTCCGCCTCCTGGCCCAGGGCCGTACGCAGGTCGAGATCGCCCAGGCCCTGCGGATCCGGCCGGAGACGGCAGGCCGGCTGCTGAACCGTGCGCGCATCCTCCTGCGGGCCCGGACGCTCCCTCACACCGTCGCCCGCGGCTACGAGACCGGCCTCCTGGGCC
>NZ_JBWBTT010000039.1:0-936 GCF_056172905.1 Streptomyces sp. iso_384 | reverse complement strand
CGCTGGACAGCGAGCGGAAGTCGCTGGAGTTCTATGGGCCGCCGGACCAGCCGAACGCGTTCTCCATGGACAGCCTGGAGTTCTTCCTCGTCATCGCGCAGTTCTTCCGCGAGGCGCTGCCGCTCCGGCTGATCCTGCTGATGATCGCGTGCCAGAAGGCCGGCGGACGCATCCCTCTGACCCAGGACGAGATGGCCCACGTCCTGGACGTCACGCGCACCAAGGTGAACGAGGCCCTCAAGGAAGTCATGGGCCACGGGATCGTGTTCCGGGTGAAGCGCGGCGTCTACCAGTTCAACCCGCCCTACTCCTACCGGGTCGCCGAGTTCATTCCGGGCACGGAGACCACGGACGCGCAGTACATCCGAGTCGACCAGCACGAGACCATTGCCAAGATCCGGTCGGATGAGAGCCTGCCCGACCTGGTTCGCTTCCCCTCGCTGGAGCGAATGCGCCAGGAGATCGAGCAGATGCGCGAGGAGCGGGCGAAGATGCGTGCTGAGCGCCGCCAGGAGCGGGTACAGCAGAAGGAGAAGGGGGCCGAACAGTGAGCGGTCTGCATTTCGCCGCGGTGAACGCGGAAGGCGTCGTCGCCGATCTGGACCTGCTGCCCGCGGCCTACCGCGTGCTGCTGAAGATGCGCGCCCACAGCGAGCCGGGCGGCCGGATCGAAGTCGAGCAGGCCACCCTCGCGAAGATGCTCAAGCTGAGCCGGACCGCCGTGAACGCCGCGCTCCGCGACCTGGACCTGGCGCTGCTGGTCAAGAAGCAGCGGGCTGGCGTCTACCAGCTCAACGCCATGCTCGCCGGCTACCTTTCCCCCGAGGACGCCATCGCGGCCGTCAAGGCGATGCCGAAGGACGAGCGGCTGAACGCGCCCGGTTTCGTGGAGCGCTACCGGAAGGCCGTGGAGGCCTACCAGGACCAGCTCGCCGA
>NZ_JBWBTT010000038.1:0-57465 GCF_056172905.1 Streptomyces sp. iso_384 | reverse complement strand
ATGGGCCAGGACTCCGAGACCTACGGGCCATGGCTGGCCGAGCTGGGCCTCTCGGAGGCGATCGAGCGGGCCATCCTCGCCGGGTTCGAGATCGACGTGCTGGAGATCCGCGACCCCTCCCCGGTCTTCGGGGAATCGGACGAGGCGCTGCGGGGCCGGCGCCTGGCCCTGTTGCAGACGGCGGTCCTGGAACACGCGGCCGCGTACAACCTGCGCACCGTCATGACCTTCCATCAGAAGGTCGAGGAGGCCGCCGCGTTCGCGGAGAAGCTGCCGGAGACCGCTGCCGAGCTGTACGTGAACGCCGCCTCGGACGACAACCTGGCGGCCGCAGATCGGCTGCCGAAGTCGTCGATCGACGCGGAGTTCTACGACCTGGAAGCCGGCCGCCACGTACCCCCGGACCGCATCTGGTCGTCCTGGCTGTGCGGCGACCACCTCGTGTCCGAGCGGCGCGAGGTACTGCGGCAGTTCGCCAACGGCATCGACGCGAACAACCGGCGCGTGCACCGGGCGTTCCTCGCCTCCGTGCGCGTGCTCGGGGAGGGCGTGGACATCACTGGCGAGCGCGGAGTGGAGGCCATCTGCTTCGCCGACACCCGCGGCTCCCAGGTGGAGATCGTCCAGAACATCGGCCGCGCGCTCCGGCCCAACCGCGACGGCACCACGAAGATCGCCCGCATCATCGTGCCCGTCTTCCTCCAGCCCGGCGAGGACCCAACCGACATGGTATCCTCCGCCTCCTTCCGCCCCCTTGTGGCCGTGCTCCAGGGCCTGCGCTCGCACGATGAGCGCCTGGTCGAGCAGCTCGCCTCCCGCGCCCTCACCAGCGGGAAGCGCAAGGTGCACATCCGGCGCGACGAAGAGGGCCGGATTGTCGAGGCCGGCGGCGAGGGCGACGGCGAGGACCAGGAGCAGGACGACACCGACGCCGCCGTCGAGTCCGCGCTGCTCCACTTCTCCAGCCCACGCGACGCAGCGACCATCGCGGCCTTCCTGCGCACCCGGGTCTACCGGCCAGAGTCCCTGGCCTGGCTGGATGGCTACGAGGCCCTGATCCGCTGGCGGAAGGAGAACGAGATCACCGGTCTCTACGCCGTCCCCTACGACACCGAGACCGAGGTCGGCGTCACCAAGGACTTTCCCCTCGGACAGTGGGTCCACCAGCAGCGCAAGACGCTGCGCGCCGGCGAACTCGACCCCCACCGCAAGGAACTGCTGGACGCGCCCGAAGCAGGGATGGTCTGGGAGCCCGGCGAAGAGGCGTGGGAGAACAAGCTCGCCGCGCTCCGCTCCTACCGGCGGGCCACCGGGCACCTCGCACCTCGCCAGGACGCGGTCTGGGGCGAAGGCGAGGCGATGGTGCCCGTCGGCCAGCATGCGGCCAATCTCCGCAGGAAGGGCGGCCTCGGGAAGGACCCCGAGCGCGCCGCGGTGCGGGCCGCTCAGCTGACCGCCATCGATGAGGACTGGGACTGCCCGTGGCCGCTCGACTGGCAGCGCCACTACCGCGTCCTCGCCGACCTGGTCGATGCCGACGGCGTCCTGCCGACCATCCAGCCGGGCGTCCTGTTCGAGGGCGACGACATCGGCAAATGGCTCGCACGGCAACGCGAGGCGAGCACCTGGGCGCAGCTGTCCACCGAGCAGCAGGAGCGCCTGTCCCAGTTGGGCGTCACACCGCTTGAGGCTCCGTCTCCCGCTCCGGCGGCCACCCGGTCGAAGGGCACGGGTAAGGCGCAGCAGGCGTTCCAGCGGGGCGTACAGGCCCTCGCGCAGTGGGTGGAGCGGGAAGGCGCGGACCGGCCGGTGCCGCGCGGGGCCATCGAACAGATCACGGTCGACGGCGAGACGGAGCCCGTGACCGTCAAGCTGGGCGTGTGGGTCTCGAACACCAAGTCGAGGCGGGACAAGCTCAGCGCCGAACAGCTCACCGACCTGGCCGCGTTGGGCGTCGACTGGGCAGGCCCCGCACCTGCCGCCCCTGCCCCTGCCCCCACGGACGGAGGTTCTGAGCAACCGGCGCCGATGGAAACGCCCGTGCCGGAGCAGCGCGACGCGGGCGCCACGGGAACGGATGAAGAGCGCGAAGCCGAGGCGGCCCGCGGACTGGCGCGCATGAAGCGCCTCACCGAGCTGACACGGAAGCACACCAAGGCCGAACTGCTGCGCATGGCCTACGCGGGGGGCCTGGTGCGCCACAACTCCCCCGAGCAGTGGCGCAAGGATGAGATCGCCTCCGCCGTCGTGGACAACGAGCTCAGGGCCGCCGCCCGGTCCAGCGCTGGCCAGCCTCCCGACCCGCCCGCGTCGGCTTCCCCGCCGAAGCGGCCGCGGGTACGGCACCACCATGACGAGTGCGACAAGACGGTGTACGAGGGCGGCACCTGCACCTGCGACATCATCGAGCAGTACGGACCGCCCTCCGAACGGGACGACTACTGAGACGGCCTCCGGCCGCTCCCCCACCGGACCCCAGGCCTGTCGAGGCCCGGGGTCCGGTGCGTTCACGGGGTGAGGCGGTGCCAGATGAAGACGCAGCTCTCCAGGCTGGCGAGTGACGGCCTGCGCAGCACGGACCGGATCCGCTCGGGCCCCACCAGGACGACGGGCATCCGGCGCTCACGCTCCTGGAACAGGCTCCACAACCCGTAGACGTACTGCAGGGCCTCGGTCCGCAGCAGATGAGCATCGCGTACGACCACCACCGGCCAGGAGCGCCGTGCGAGTTCGTCCTCGACAGCCCGCTGTGCGTCGGCCAGCCGACGCGGCCGGACACCGAGGTGCAGAGCGGCGTGGATCGCGTCCAGGAGCGCCGCCAAGTTGCCCGGCGCTGTGGTCGTGACCACGACGGAGTCGGCCCCGTCGCAGCGGCTGAGAGCGGCCTCCACCACGGCTTCACCCTGGACGTTCTCCGGTGCGATGACGCAGAGCAGTGCGCGGGTCTCAAGGATGTGGTCCAGGTTCTCGGCAAGTGCGGAGAACGCTTCGTCGGACACGGCCGTGGCGACGTCGCCCATGGTTCCTCCCCGGGGAGCTGCGTACGGGACGCCACCAGTCCAGCACGTTCGCGGACAGCGGCGGAGACATGGACGTCATCACGGCGCAGATTGACCGAGCCTGTTCGAGACGTGAGCGGCTGTGCCGGATCAGCGAAGCTCGGGACCCGGTCAGCAGAAGATCGTGGCGCGGCCGGAGCGCTCAGCGATGTGGGCGATGTCCTCGTATTCGGGCTGCCCGTCTCGGTACGGACCCGACCCAGGACTCGGCTGTGGCCACGGCCCGGGCATGCCCGGGTCAGGTCTGCTGCCGCACCGGGCGGCCGACGGTCCACAGGTCGCCGGGGGCTCGGACGAACGCACGGTGGGTGAGCATGTCCCGCTTCAGCTGCGCGGCGGAGACGATGTGGCCGCGCCGGGCGAGCGCGTCACGCAGCTCGCCGGGCGTCAGGGAACGGCCGCAGCGCGCGAGGTACCGGGCCACGAGCTGCTCGTTGGTGGGGTAGGCCGGCGGCTCGACCACTAGGAGCGAGTCACTGAGCGCTTGGTGCTCGGTCATCCCGGCTTCCGCCAGTTCCAGCAGCGGTTTCGCCACGCCCCCTACCTGCGACAGGCGACGTCTCCAGTTGTCGCGGGTCAGGTAGCCGTTTCGGTAGCACCACAACAGCAGCCCGCCCACGGTGACCGTCGCGGCCAACGGGTTGCGTCGCGCGAGGACCACCAGGCGGTGAGCGCCCGCACCGGACAGCCGCAGTGCCCAGTCGATGGCCACCAGCGCGTTCGCGGCGGTGGCCTCCAGGCCGGCCACGCGCATCACGCTCTGGGCGACGGGGATCCAGTCGATAACGGCGAACCCGAAGTGGTGGAAGACGCTGTCCTGGGTGACGATGACGCTCGGAGCGAGGAACTCTGCGAGCGCCATCGTGGGCGCGTCGTCCGGATCGCCCCGGTACTTGCGCGGGATATCTCGGTCGACCCGGAGGATGTGCCGGGTCTGCGGGGACAGGTGGTCGCGGATCTCCAGGTCGACCACTCGAAGGGCGGGCAGGATCTGCTGATCGAGCACGCGGCGCGCCCAGCGTTCCGGCACCTCGAAGTGGGCGGCCATCTTGGGCAGGTGTTCGTCGACTTCACCGGGAACGTGCGCGGCGATGTACGGGGTGGCGCGGCCGGTGACGGCCAGCGCGGTGACCCGGTCCTGCCGGCCGCCGCTCTTGGCCAGAGCGCAGGCTTCGACCAACAGCGCGTTGGTGTCGAGGACGGGCAGCAGCATCGGCCGGTCCAGCACCATCGGGTTGATCGCCGACCCGGAGGGGATCAACAGGGGCGGTGCCGTATCGGCACGGTCGAGCGTCATGGATCCAGTGTCTTCACCGCCACTGACATCCGTGCGGGATTCTCGGACCCGAAGCCGGTCTGGGTGACAGATCCTCAGAGCCCGTTGGCCGACAGCTGGACCACGGCCGCATGGCTCTCGCCGACCAGGGTGGGCACGCCGCGGTGATGGCCGCGTGCTGACGCGGCGCGTCCGTGTCGGGAACCTGGGGCCGACGATCGCGTGGGCGCAGAAGATCCTCGGCGACCCGGACGGGTACGCGATCCTGGACACTGAGACGCCCGGCCTGGACGCCGCTCAGGGCCCGTTTCCGCAGGCATCACGATGAGAAGCCGCTCAGGCGCTGAAGTGAGAGTCAGCAGCCCCGGGTCTTCGAGCTGTCACGGTCGGCCGGGCAGTTCTGTGTCGAAGAACTTGATCACCGAGGTGACCAGCATGAGGGCGTACACCGCGTTGATGCGCGAATACTGGGTCCGGGAGACGCCGTGTGCGCTGGGGTGGCGACCGAAGGTACGCGGGATGGGGTCACCGTTCCTGGGGTAGTACCTGGCGTGCGCGTACCAAACCGGGGCGAAGGTGCAGGCGACCTTGAACTTGTAGTCCTCAAACTTGAACTTGACGCCCTCGGTCTTGAAGTCGTTCTTCGTGAGCAGGACTCGATCGTCCTTGTCGAAGTGGCGCTGGAGGAGGGAGTCGAGCAGGTTGGCGGCCAATGCCTGAGCCGCGCTGGCGTGTCCAGCTCGTAGGGCACGTACCACGTCGAGGGCGAAGCCGCAGGCATCCCGTACGGCCAGGTGCCTGACTTCTTCGAGTACCGCCTCGCAGTCGTTGACGATGCTCTTCCAGCGTCGGCCGATGATGCGGCGCCGGGCGGCCGCATCCGGCGCATCCAGCAGGACGCACACCGTCTGCGGCCCGGGTACCCACATGAGGGGGATGCCCTCCTCGACCAGGAGCTTTTCCAGGTCGTCCAGGTCGGGCGTGACGTCGCGCAGGTTCTCCGGGTAGAGCCTGTTGATGATGTCGTCGAGGGAGGCGAAGACGCTGTGCCACTGAGGCGGCCGGTACGCGGCCAGCGGCTCCAACGCCTGCCGGACCATGTCGTTGAAGCGGGTCAGGTCCGCCATCTGCCTGCCGAGGGTCTCGGTGACGGCGTTCATCCGGGCCAGCGGAGAATCAACCACGATCCGAGCGAGAACAGGGCGCATCCTCACCGCAGCGGAGTCAGCGAGCATCTTGCTGATCCACGCGTTTTGGTTCCGCATATAGTCGTGGAACGGCTTAAGCGTCGACGCGTAGAAGCGCGAAAGATCAACCGACTCCGTCTGGCCTGCGTCCTCGGACTCGTCATGCTCCTGGTCCTCAGCCTGATCCGCGCCCTCTGACTCGTCAGGCTTCTTATCCTCAGCCATGGCTACATGCTCCCACGCTTCCATGCGCGCTCATCAGGCATTTTTGCCATCCCCGGCTAGGCCAACCCGGGCTCCCCCACCCCTTGGGCGAGGACTCAGCCAAGGGGTGGGGACAGCACTGGGATCCTCCGCTACGCGGAGTCGGCACCACCTGATCGGAACCAGAACCTGCGCTGCCGGGGCGAGCTCGCCGTTCTCTGTGCCGTGGTTGGCTTGATTGTCTGGCCGGAATGGGGGTGTCCGAGCACGGCGGTCCGCACTGCCGACCAGTCTTGGGCACGCCACCAGTCGAAGAGCTGGCCAGTGGCGAGCACCGGGAAGGTGAGGGCGTCGACGAACTCTTTGCGCTGGTACACCTCAGTGGGGCGCTGCGCGGGGTCGAGCCGATGCTGATGGTTGACGATCAAGGTGGAGCAAGTGACCGGCTGGTTGGGGCGTAGCTGTGGCCAGGTCTCCAGGTGCCGTTGAAGGTGGGAGACCAGTTTCTCCGATGCCGCGCCGGAGGCGGATTTCACCTCGATCAGGCACGTCTCCTGGTCCAGCACGGCCACTAGGTCCGCCGACTTGGTGGCGCCCAGTTCCGCATCCAGGTCGGTGACGGTGAAGCCGGCGGCGCGCAGCACGACGGCGACCGCGTCGGCCAGTTCGCCGCCGCTGCCGTAAAGCAGCCCGGACCGTATGGGCTCGGCTTCCTGCCGCGCCCGCTCATAGTCGGCCTGGAAGCGGTCCTTGTCGTCGATGTAGCGGCGCTCCAGTTCCTCGAGGGCGACGCGGGCTTTCGTCTCTGCGGATGTCTCCAGGTTGGTGTCGATGCTGTGCGGGGATCGGACGCGGCGCAGCGCGGCCGGGACGTGCGCGGGCAGGGCCCGCTGGACGATCCAGTCGACCACGGTGTTCCAGTCGACCGCGTCGGGGATCACGTACCAGATCTGTTGGCCGTCGCTGGGTGTCCAGCGGGCAACGACCGGCTCGTCCAGGCTGTCCACCAGGATCGGCACCAGTTCCCCGTCAGGCTCGTGGACAGTGGTCCCCCGAGGGCCTTCCATAGCGGTCGCCTGCAGAGTCATGGCCCACCACGGGGCACCGGCCGGGCGGTTCCGTAGCCGCAGGCCCAGGTCACGGTCGGCCGCGTCCAGGTCGGGGGCCAGAGAGATGTCCGCCCCTGCGGGCAGGCGCTTCCCAGCGATCGAGCCGGTGAAGTTGCGGAAGTTCACACTGGCGTTGTAGCGACTGAAGACGTTTCGAGGGCCGTCATCTTTCGCGTTTCCCATCGTGGCGATGATCAGCGCGGGCTCGCCGCGCGAGGCCGCCCCGGACAGGAACCGCTCGAACTCATCCGCGCCCCGGCTGGCGAAGTGGCTCGGGTTGACGGCCGCTGCACAAGTGCTGGTGTCCATACCGAGCCAGCGTGGCTCAGCTCCCCACTCGCTCCAGGAGATGTCCGCGTACTTGGCCGAGGCCGCGAAGAGCTGGTGCGCGTAGTCGGCCGCCTGCGGATCGGGCTCCGGCATCTCTGCGGGATTGTGAACAGCGACGTGGACGGGAAGCAGCCCGTTCGGGCCCTGGGAGTGTGCAGCCATAGCAGCACCGTAGCCGCAGCGTGCGACACCGCATCCACACTTTTCCTCACTCAGAGTTCAGCCGCCTGGCGTAGCTCTCTCCGCAGCGAGCGCGGCCTCCAGGCGGTCCAGGCGCTCGTAGAGCGCACGTACGAGGCGGGCGCGGTTCTGGACGCAGCGGACGGTGCCCTCGATCGTCGCGGACAGTCGGCCGTCTGCCTCGCGCAGGACGACGTCGGCGAGCGCCTTGGTCCCACTGTCCTTGGGCAGCTGGTTGGTGTGGCGGCGGACGTCGGCGGCGACGGCGCGGGCGTGGCCAGTGAGCTGGAGGGCGATCTGCTCGTAGTCGCGGGTGGTGAGCGTGTCTTTGCCGGTCCACTCGAGGACGGCCGTGACGAGGCTCTCGTACGGCGCGCGGTCGAGCGGGAGCTCCGCCTCGATCAGCCCGTCGGGGTCGTACAGGACCGTATGGCTGCTGTTGTGCATGGCGGGCCTCGCTGCCGGGAGCGTCGTGTGCGGGTGACCGGCGGTCACCGCTGGGTGTTCTCGCCGCCGTCGGGCCGGTCGTCCTGGTCCTCGGTCTGCTGGGCGAGGAACCGGGCGTAGCCGCGGTCCGCTCGGGCCAGCAGGGCCGGGGAGGGGACGCCGTAGGCGGGCGGCCGGAGGCCGCGGCCCTCCGGGGCCGGGGCGGTGGTGTCCGTGTGTGCGCGCATGGGGCCCCGCCTCTTCGGCTGATGGTCCGTGGGTGCCGTCGACGCTACGCAGCTACGGGCCGCGCTCTCAACGAAGTTGCGGAGAATTGCGGAGGTTCACTCCAGGGCGTCGATCGCGTTCCGGATGAGGGTGCGGGCGGCGTCGCCGTACACGGCCATCTCCGCGAGGCCGGCGAACGCCTTGGCGTAGTCGGCGAGCTCGCGCGGCTGCTTCACCTTGATCTCCGCCGTCAGGGTCTCCACCACAGCCTGGACGTCGTCGTGGAGGTAGAACGCCTCCAGCGGCCACACGGTGCGCTGCGCGGTGAACGGGATGATCCCCAGCGAGACCGAGGCGAGCGGCATCACGGCCAGGAGGTGGCGCAGTTGCCCGCGCATGGCGTCGGGGTCGGCGGTGCGGTAGCGCAGGACGGATTCCTCCATGAGGACGACGTAGCGGTGGCCGCCCTCGTAGAGGAACCGGGAGCGGGCGATGCGGGCGGCGACCGCTTCGGCGACGTCGTTGGGGGTGCCCTGGAAGGCGGTGATCTGCTGCATGAGGGCGGTGGCGAAGCCGGGGGTCTGGAAGAAGCCCGGCGGCACGTTGGAGACGTAGACCCGGCATACGCGGGTGCGCTCGTGCAGGGTGTTCCAGTCCTGCTGGACCTTGCGCATGCCGCCCTTGTGCAGGCGGCGCCACTCCAGGTACATGGAGTCGACGGCGCGGGCGGTGGCGATGAGGTCGTCGGCCTGGTCGTCGGCACCGCACGCCGAACACCAGGTGCGGATGTCGGTGTCCGAGGGCGGGGCGTCGCCCTTCTGGATGCGGGTGGTCTTCGCGGGGTGCCAGCCGCACCGGGCGGAGAGTTCCTTCCCGGTGAGGCCGGCGTCCTTGCGCAGGTGCTGCAATCGCACGGCGAGCGCTTCACGGGCGGCCTGCGCGCTGGAGGAGGGAGAGACGGTCACGGGCTGCTCAGGGGGCCTGGACGGTGTACTTCTCGTGCGGGACGCCTCGCTCCCACACCGCCTCGAACGCCGTGGCGCACAGCGCGGCCGCCGCTGGGTCGTCGGTGCGTTCCTTCCCGTCCGTCGCCCAGTCGCCGGTGCCGGTGAAGTGGTGGAACTGCACGACGCGGCCGTCCAGGAGCCAGAAGTCGTTGCCGGGCAGCGGGATGTCGCTGGCGTGGCGGCGGGGCAGCCAGCGCACGTCCTCTCCGGCCTGGAGGTTGAGCGGGGTGATGGCGTGCTCGTAGCGGATGTAGTCGGTGACCGGCTCGGAGACGATCCGCGCGCGGCGCATCACCACGCCACGGGCGACCACGTACTTGACGAGCGGCATCCACTGCGGCCAGAAGGAGCGGGCCGGGTCGAGGTTCGGGACGCCGGTGCGCAGGAAGTTCTCGAAGTCGTCCGTCTCGTCGCCCACCGCGTAGACGTCGCGCATCTCCAGATGGACCGCCGTGCGGTGGGTAGCCGCGAGGAGGTCAGCGAACGTCGCGCTGGTCAGCAGCTCGTTCCGCCGCATCGCACGCCTCCCTCACGATCGACACCATGTGGGCCGGAATCCGGATCACCCGCTCGTGCGGGGGAATCCCGGCCCTGTGGCCGGGCACCCACTGAGTGGAGCCGACCTCGGTCTTGAGGAGCTCGTCGGCCTCCTCACCCTGGAAGATCAGATCCGAGCTCTCCTCTTCCACCCACACCGTCGGCGATCCCTCGCCGCCGGTGTTCGGGTCGATCCCGACGAACCGTAACGTCATCGCGTGCTCCCCTGTCGAGTCGGTTGCGCATAGTTGCGCACCGACCGTCCCGCGCGCCGATGCCTGGGGTCAAGGGCAGCCCCCACCCCGCGCGCAAGCCGATAGCCCGTTCGGGTGAGGGGTGTTGGGTATCCGGGCGCGGACACTGGACTATGAGGGGCATGAGCACGAACGAGCCCGCTGCCGGGCCGCAGGACTTCCAGCCCGGCGACTCCCTCACCGGTTCCGCCTGGCCCGCCGTCCTGGCCGCTACCACGCCGATCGCCACGGCCGTCGCCACGGTGGCCAAGGCCCGCATCGAGCAACGAGGCGAGACCGACCGGGCGGTCATCGCGGCCGACGTCGAGCGAGAGCGGCTGCGCCGGCCTGAGCTCCCGCCCAGGGGCAACGACGACGCCTGAGCCACCGGCGCGCGGTCCGCTACTCGGTGGTGCGGTCGAGGTCAGGCAGGTGAGGCGGGAAGTGCCGCTCCAGGATCTCCACCCACCGGTGCAGGACGACGAAGCCGGTGGTGTCGGCCTGCGCCTGGACCAGTTCGGTCAGCGCGTCGACGAACGGCTGGGCAGGCGTGCCCGGCGCCATCGCCGCGGCGGCCTGCTGGAGGCGTTCGTGCGCGGCCGGGAAGACGTCCTTGGCCCACGCGTCCTGTTCCTTGATGCGCCGGGAGCCCGACTCCCAGCCGATCTGCATGATGGTCCACTGCGGGCAGTCCGGCGTATGCCACATCTGGGTCGGCAGCCCCACCCCCACGCAGGCGTTCTCCGGGCCCGGCCCCGCCTTGCAGTCCGGACACACTTCGCCTTCCGTCTCTGCGAAACCCTCCACCGCCACGCTCCCCTCGCCTGGAAGATCACGAGCCTGCCATGGGGGATCACCGGCTGACCAGAGCTCCGCCGTCCGGCTCCCAGGTTGGTGACCTCGCGGTATGGCCATCAGCAGGTGTGACCGTCCAAGGTGGGGCCATGAGCGGACTGCGACCCGGTGACATCACTGACGAAATGATCCAGGCCATGGACACGGCCAAGCGGCAGGGACTGCAGAAGGACTTGCGCGCCCTCGCCGCCAACATCCGCGCCGACGCCGAGGGCCGCTACGACGGCGCGGAGCCCGGGTGGCAGGCCGGAGTCGAGTGGACGCTGCTGTGGATCGAGAACACCGCCAGCCAGCTCACCGAAGGCCAGCCGTAACACTTGACGGCGACGGCGCGCACATCGTCACGGCGCACACCGGCCGCCACCATGTCTGGACAGCCCGTTCCTGCGGCGAAGCTCCGCTACGCGTTCTTCCGTCCGTGGAAGAACCCGAAGAGGCCGGCCTGCTTCGCCGCGGCTTCCTGCTCAGCTCGTTCCTCCGCCTCGCGGCGTTCCCGTTTCTTGATGCTGAGGCAGACGCGGCAGTCCCCGTGGGGAGCTTCGGCCCCGTCGTCGGGGTAGGTCTTGCGACCGCAGGTCGGGCACGGCCAGGTCGCTGCCTCCCGGCGGCGCCGCTCCTCCATGTACGCGAGGCTCTCCCGCTCCCTCTTGGCCTCAGCTGCCCGCCGGCGCTCCTCCTCCCGGACACGGTAGGCGCGGCCGTCGTCGGGGTTGTCCAGGGCCTTCTTGAGGGTCTCCCAGTCGGAGTGGCCGTAGCGCCACCAGATGGGTCCCAGCGGGCCGTGCTGCTGGAGGCGGGCGAGGGTGGTGACGATGACTGGCAGGGCGCGGCTGTACTCGCGGTAGCCGTCGCCGGTCGTGCCGCCGTACGGGTCGTCGCCGTTCCACTCGCCCCGCCAGCAGTCGCGGGTCAGGTCGCGGACGGCCGTCATGCGGTTCATCATCGCCTTCGCACCGACGTCGGCGGTGAAGACGATCGCCAGGGGCGGGTACCCCTCGCGGTCGCTTTTCTCGTAGAGGGTGGTCCACAGGGGGGCCTCGCGCTGGCCGGGGATGCTGACGGTGCGCCGGTAGAAGCGGACGTACTTGCCGAGTTTCGCGGCGAGGCGGGGGCGGTCCTCGGTGCCGTTGTCGACCTCCACGCACAGCATCGGCAGGCCGGCCTCCGGGGCGGTGAGGACGGCGTCGGCGCGCAGGCTGCCCTTCACGGGGTTGACGAAAGATCCGCCGACGGGCAGGACCACTTCGGTCTCCCACGCGTCGATCGTGCCGATGCCCGGCGGTGGGAGGGGCGGTGCGGCGGCAGGGAGGGGAGCCGGCTGGTTCTTCCGTATGACCGGCTTCGTCGGGACGGGGACGGGCTGGATGAACGCGGTGATCGTGTCGGTGACCTTCCGGGCGTGCGGGGCCGCCGACGCCACGGATGCCTTCGCGGTGCTGCCCATGTCCCGGACTTCACGCTCCAGGACCACGCCCGCGGCCTCGAGGCCGGCCGGGGTGAGGTTCCACAGCTTCTCCGTGACCCGGTTGCCGTTCGCGTTGACGCTCTTCGCCGATCCCAGGGAGACGACCAGGCCGTGGGCGGCGAGGTCCTTCGCCCCGTTCAGAATCGTCTGGTTGCTCGCGTGGCCCGGCGCCATCAGCTGCCGCAGCTGCGCCGCGGTCGCGACCTTCACCACTCCCAGCGCGGTCAGGATCATCGTCCGGGTCTTCTCCGTCGAACCGAACGGACACACCTTCGTCCCACCCACCGTGACTTCCCGTCCTTCCCGTACGCCCGACCGCCTTCGGGCCGGAAGGCCGGCGCACGCCCCGCCGCCCCGAACCCGATCACCACTCCTACCACTCCCTACTGACTTAAGAGTGTTGATATCAGGGTTGTCGAGGTTTCGGAAATGGGGTGGACAAGGGGTCTGACCTGGGGAAACGCGGCGCGCTGGCGGGTGGGGAAACGTAGGGGAAACCGTATGGCGGTGCGTAGGGGCTGGAACGCCGAGACTGGCATCGCGTGCAGCCTGCGGTGGCCGCCGGACAGAGGCCGTCAATCCGCGGCCTCTGTCCACAGGACTCCGCTCACAGACTCCCTTCCGAGGCCGCCGCGATCAGCGAGGCGGCCCGTACATGAGGAGCTGTCATGCCCGAGAACACTGTCACCGTACCGCTCGCTCCGATGGACCCGCAGGACGTCGCCGACGCCTTCGCCTACATCCGGGCGATACAGGCCGGCGACATCGACACCGCCTGCGCGGTCGCCGACGACACGGGCCCGGAGCTGCACCGGCTTCTCCTGGACGTCGCCGCACGCGTCTTCATCCCCATCACCGCCGCGGACGACCACGACGGGGAGCCCTGCGCGCACTCCTTCCTCGCCGCGGCACTCGGGCGACTGCTGCTGGAGCTCCTCTGCCACAGCGTGTGCCTGTCCGGTGCACCGGGCATCGCCGACACCATCACCCGCTTCACCGAGAACATCCTCACCGAGGACCAGGGCGACGTCGCCGACGTCCTGCGTCAGCTGGAGGCCGCCGGGATGAAGCAGGCGATGGAAGCGCACCCGCCGCACCGCACCACCGCGTAGCGCACCTTCGGGACGGCGGTGGTGCGGTCCGGCGCACATCCCCGGCGCACCACCGCACCGCCGTGGTGCGCTCCACCGCACCCACCGCACCGCACCGCACCGCACCGCACCGCACCAACTCGGTACGCACCACCGCACCACCGCACCGCATCGCCGGGCGCCACGGCCGGGCGGGCTCCCCTATCACACACCCCCTTGACCACGACCTGATCGCGAGCCGAAACGGGCTGTGTCAAGGGGAAACGTCCTTGGTGGCGGAGCCGGACAAGGGGGTCACACGCATCCGGCCGCACCCGGACAAGGGGTCGCCGGCGGCGAGCGCACCGGCGTGGTGCGGACATCGGGTGAGGCGCACCAGCACGTGCGGGAGTGCCGGGCATCGTCGCAGTGGTGCGGTGCCGGGCACGGTGGCGCGCCATCGCGGTGCGCACCACGGTGGAGTCCACCGTCATCCGGCGCACCGGAGTGGAGTCCACTCGGTGGAGCCCATCGGGTGGACCCACTGAGTGGAGCCCGGAGTGGACTCCACTCGATGTCGTGCATCGCCGCAGGATGCAGAACATCGCGGGTTCCACCCGGTGGACGATGTCCGGCATCGTCACCGCAGCCAGGCGTTGGAGTGCCGCACCCGGGACAGGGCGCGGGCATCACGGCGGGCAGCCGCGTTGCCGATCCGGCTCTGCCGGGAGCGGGGTCGGCGCGACTCCCCCGCGGCGAGGCGGCGCTTGGCGGCGTCCCGGAGCCGCTCCCTCTGATCGTCCAGCTGCTTCTTCTTGGCCGCCTTCGATTTCGGTGTCCGGGGCCGCTTCCAGATCGGCTGCCAGCCCGCGGGCTCATCGGGCTCGGGCTCCTGGTCCTCACCGAGCGCGGCGGCTATCTCCCCACTGGCCGCGCGGGCTCGGGCGAGGACGTCCTTCAATTCGGGGGTCTCCGGTGTGGTCATGCGAGTCCTCCAGTGGGTGTCCGGCCAGGCGTCGGCTGCACGCCGGGCGGCGGGGTGTGTGACGGTGCGGGCGTCGCCGGGGCGGGCCGCTGCCGGGCGGCGCGGGCGGCGGCGCGGGCGGCAGCGCGCTCCCGGACGCCGTCCTGGAGCCTGACGGCCATCTGGGCCGCGGCCTCGATCGTGACGCGGGTCTGCTCCAGCGCGGCAACATCGGTCCCCTGCTGCTGCTCCTGGGCGCGGCCGGCCTTCCGATCCGTACGCGACGGACGCAGACCAGACCTCGAGGCGCCGGGCACGGCGACGGTGTGCGGGCGGGCACGGGAGCCCAGGCGCTCCGCACGGCGCGCCGCGTGAACCCGGGCGCTCAGCGCCCCGGCGGCCAGGCGGGCCCGCGCGTAGAGAGGAAGCGTCCGCTGGCGGGTCAGGGGGCGCAGCACGGCCTGGTCGTCGGTGTCGCGCGGGTACAGGGCCTGCAGATCGGCGGTCATCATCAGGCCCCGGCCGACAGGGCGGGTGTAGTCGTCGACCACGGTCTGCACGATCGTCTCGTCCAGGCCCGGCTGGTGGGGTCGGCCGCGCAGGACGTAGGAGAGGTAGCGGCGCGCTTCGGCGAGCAGGTGGTGGCGCTTGAACGCCCCGCGCATCACGTACACCACGGCGACGACGTCGACGGCCGCCAGGGCGACGTCGACCACCGGCCGCACCCGCGCCCACACCGCAGCGGCCGCCGCTCGCGCCCGCTGCGCCAGCCGGTCGATGACGTCGGCGCCGAACCTGCGGACCGCCGACTCCCGCCAGATCTCGCGCAGCTCGGACAGCGGCCGCGGTTCCTTGCGCTTGGGCGGGCGCGTCCGGTCGGCGGCCCGGCAGGCCAGCGCGTAGGCGGCCTTCTCCCCCGGCGCGTGCCCGTGCTCTTCCACGTATTCGGCAGTGAGGACGAACAGCGCTTCCTCGATCTGCTGACGGCGCGTGGACTGCCAGCCGATGAGCCGCTGGTCGATGCCCGCGATCTCCATGACGGGACGGCGGCCGGGCGTCACCTCGCGCGGCTCCCACGCCCACCCGAGCCGGGCGGACACCTCCTCCATGAAGAACAGGAGGTACAGAGTGTCAGCGGCGACGATGTGGGACAGCAGCGTGTCCGCCGACAGGTTGCCCCACGTGCCCTTGGCGTCCGGCCGGCGGGCGCGGATCGACACCACCGCGTGATCGTGGAGCAGCGGCTTCGACTCGGCAGCTCGGGACTCGTAGTGCCGGAACACCGCGACGATCAGCCCACCGTCCCGGACCGGTGTGCGGTGCTTGCCGCCGCTCCCCGACCGGATCTGCGCGACCGACTCCCCCAGCCACTTCAGCGTCTTGTCCACGGAGATGTCCTGGCACAGCTCCAGCACCCGGCGTTCCTCGTCGCCCATCAGCGCCCACGCGATGTGGGCCGTCGGCGGCGGCCGGAACACCAGGTCCATGCCCAGCCAGGGGACGCGTTCCTTGGCCTTCTCCGTCTTCGGCGACCGGTTGTGCTCGATGGGCCTGCCCAGCACGGTCGCCCGCCGGGCCTTCGCCGGATCGTCGCCCGCCTGAAGGCGCTCGCGCTCGATCCGGTCGGCGTCCGGGTGCCGGCCTTCCCCCAGGAGCAGTTCGGCCTGCCGCTCGCTCACCTCGTCACCGGCCGTGAGGCCGACCGCCTCCAGACCCCGACCCCGCCAGATCCCGGGCGGGACACCGGCCTCGTCCTGGGCGTCGCGCAGCGCCGTGCCTGCGGGGCGGTGGCCGTCACCGACCATCACGCCGCGGAAGAGGTAGCGCACCCCGTCACCCGGACGGAGCTCCGATTTACTGATCACCGGGCCATGGAACACCGGTCATGACCTGCACAAAAGCGCGATCCGGGGTCCTTCCCGCCGGGCGGGAGGCCATCACCAAGTCTTTACCGTGGGGCCCGCCAGGCGGGCCGCCACCGCAGCCCGAGACGGTAAGCCGACGGTGTGTGCACTCTTCCGCCCATGGAGATCACACGAGACGGAATCGCTTGCGTCCCCTGCCGTACGACCACCCAGGAGCGGGTGCACTTGGTCCTCAGCGCCCAGTCGCCCTTCCCTCAGCGGGAGGTGATCAGGGACCGCTGGTGCCCGACCGGCTGCCATCTGGTCCACACCCCGGCCGGTGGCGGGAGGTGATGCCGCCACTCCGCAGCTGCCTCTGACGACGTCGTGCGAATACTGCGCACCGACCACCCGAGCACCACCACGACTCCACCGTCATTGAGTACTCATAAGCGCACCAATCGCCCGATAACGCTCCCCCGCTGAGCCCCGAACCCCGAAAACAAGCGGGACTTCCCCAATTGGGGAAGTCCCGCTTAAACACTGGGGTCAGCTCTCTACGAGCTCGGCATCCACGATGACTTCCCCGTCGACGATGTCGGCGTCGGCCTCAACCTTCACCTTGCTGAGGATGCGACCAATACGACGGATGGCGTCCTGCTGGCGCTGGGCTTCCTCGCCCGAACGGACTTTGCGCGCGGCCTTGTCCTCCGTGGCGTTCTCGATTGTCTGCCGTGCCACGTTCAGCAGGTGGAGCGCACCATCGACCGGGTCCGAGCTTGGACCGGACGTGCTGCCCTGCTCGCGCCCCGCTTCGGCCCTTTGCGTAGGCATCGCCGCTTCGGGCGTCGACGTCCAGGCGGCGCTGACGGCTTGGCTGCGTTCGGCCGGGTCGGTCACACCCTTGGCCGCCGCCACTGCCTTCTTCACTCGCTGCTGAACCTGGTTGGCTACGAGCCGTACCCCGCCGGCCTGATGCGCCCAGTAGAGCTCGGCGTAGGCGCGCGCGGCCTCCTGGTCGTCGGTGCGCTCCGCGTACGGCTGCAGCTTGCGCAGGTGGCTGTCGGGCAGCGGCCGGCCCAGCTCTTTCTGCACGGTCTGCGCCAGCCGCCAGGATTTCTGGAGGCGGTCGGCCTCGCTGGTGGAGAGGCCGTCGTGCTCCAGGTGCAGGTACTGCTCCCAGGTGCGGGTGCCGTCGCCGCGGTGCAGGCGGCGCCGTCGAACCACTTCCAGGGCGAAGCCGAGCATCCAGCGGGCCGTGCGGGCGTTGTCGACTGCCCGGTGGGCCTCGGAGAGGAGACGCTGCTCCTGTTCATCAAGCGGACCGTGCGCGGTTTCCGGCGTGGCGTCCACGTCCGGGAGGGACAGCCCCCAGTGCTCCATCGTGAAGGGCTGAGCGCGCATCTGTGGAGGGTCAGCGGGCCGGTCAGGCGCGGCGACGCTCTCCGACGCTGAGGTCGCACTGCTGCCGGAAGGCTGCTGGGCGCCCTTGCCGGCTGCCGCTCGGAAGTCGCGACGCTTAGGCACTCTTGACCAGCCCCCGCGACTGCAGCTCGGTGATCAGCTCACCGAACGGCCCCTTGGACGCGTTCTCGACAGCGAAGCCTGTGGCCTGCTTGATCTCGTCCAAGACCGGGATCTTGACCGTGAGCACGTTGTAGTCGGCTTCGGTGAGCAGGCCCCGGATTTCCTTCTCGCTCCGGACGTTGGGGCGTACTCGGTTGAGCAGCACCCACATCGGCGGGGCGGTGCGTGAGGGCCTGTCGAACGCGGAGCGGCCGACCATGGTCTTGATCGCGGTGGAAGTACGCGGCTGGTGGACACGCTGGTAGTCGGCCATGGAGGGTTCCATGTGGACGATGACCAGGTCAGCGACCTTGAGCACGCTGTCGGCGATGTGGGGGTGGTTCTCGGTGTGCCCGACATCGACGATGTCGATCCCGGCTTCTCCGAGCGGCGTGTACTCCTCAGCGAACTTGGCGGAGGCGTTGTGCTCGACAGGGAAGGGGAAGCTAGCGACTTCGGACCACTGCGTGAGGTGCTCGGATTCGTCCGCGTCCCACAGCTGCACTCGGTATCCAGCTTCGTGGAAGGCGTGTCCCATCATGCCGGTGTCGGTCGTCTTGCCCATACTTCGCGGGCTGATGTTGGCGATGAGCACGGCGGGGTCTCTCCTCATGCGGTGGCTACCTTCCGCATGATGCTGCCACGTCTCCCGCGCCACGAGGACGGGCACCACGTCACAAGTCGCTCCCGCGTTGCTCCTGAACGCAAAAAAGCCCTGCACCCCGTGTTGACGGGGTGCAGGACTTCGACGTGCTGAGCGTCAGGCTGCCCCGGTCTCGGGCGCGCTGTCTTCGCCCTCGCTGGTCTCGAGCTCGTACAGGGTCGTGGTCATGCGGTCGCTCCTTCGACTGCGTCGGCCAGGAGAGCGGCGATGTCGGTGAGGTACGGGTCGGTGTAGCTGTCGTGGTCGCTGATGTCGAACAGCGTGTCCTTCACGGTGACCGTGGCCCCGGGGATGACGGTGGCGGTCCGGCCCGCGAGCTCGGTGTTGAGCTGGTCGGCGTCGTGGGCGGCGACCCAGGTCTGGAAGTAGGGCCCGAGGCGCAGCAGCGGGTAGCTGGTGCCGTCGGCGCGGTGGGCTTCGACGTGGACGCCGTAGCGGGCGGGGTCCATGCCGACGTCGTCGGGGAGGGGCTGGTTGGCGGCGGCGTGGGTGAGCATCGCGTAGGCCGGCTGCCAGATGCCGAGGATCGCGGTCGTCTCGCAGCGCAGCCAGCCCTTGCGGGTGTAGCCGAGCTGGTGGCCGTGGAGGTAGGCCGCGGCGTGGCCGGTGTCGGGGTGGACCAGGGCGACGGCGATCACCGTGCCGTGGTCGTCGCCCGGCCGGGGGTGGGCTCGCTCGATGAACGGGCCGACCCGCACAGCGGCGTCCTGGCCCTGGCCGGGCGTCCAGGGCAGCGGGTTACGCAGGTCGGTGAGCATCGCTCGGAACTGGTCGATGGCGGCCTGGTCCTCGGGGGAGACGGTGCCGGGGGTGTGGCTGCATCGGCGGAAGGGGTGCTTCATCGGGTGGGTTCCTGTTCACGGGTGGGGTGGGTCCAGGGAAGGGGCGTCTGGGGCTTCATCGGGTGGCCGTCGCCGGGGTCTTGGTGGAGCGAGGCCGGGGGGTGTGCTGCGCGCGGAGCAGGAGTTCGCGGTTGCGGCGCTGCTGCTCCGGGGTGATCGGCCGCGGCTTGGGGCCCTGGCGGTGCCAGAGCGGGGAAGCGGGCGGCTCGGGGTAGGCGAGGGTGGGGTCGACGTCGTGCTGCGGGATGCTGTTCACGGGGGCCTCCAGGTGGAGGAGCTCAGGCGTGGTCGTCGTCGCGCCGGCGCTTGGGCTGGACGTCGGAGGCGAACCTCCCGAGGCGGGCCTCGGTGGGGTGCTCGGAGGTCCAGTTCTCAGCGCACACCTTGTGAGCGGGCTCCCCGGAGTGGGAGCGCATCGATGTGGGCTGCTCGCACAGGGCGCAGGGGCGCATCTGCCAGTGGTCGTAGTGCTGGCTGTCGCGCCAGTCCAGGAGGCCGCCGGGAGCCGGGACGCAGCCCGGCTCGAACGGCGGCTTCTTGTCTCGCTTGCGGGTCACGGCCGCAGGTCGGGCAGCTGCTGGAGGACCTGGTCCACGAGGTCCTGCGTCGGCTTCCAGGCCGGGAGCGCGCCTGTGGCGGGCACGGGCAGCGGCAGTTCGTGGACGTCGGTGAGGACCAGGTGGTGGAGGTCGCGCTGTGCCCAGGGACTGGTGCAGCGGTCGGGCCCCTGGTCCTGGTGGCAGTCGGTGAGGCGGGCGAGGCCGATGACCGCACCGAGGTGCAGTTCGCGGCCGCGGATCGTACGGGCGACCAGCGGGTCGCGCAGCAGGGCGGGCTGCGGCTTCGCCTTCCCGGCGTGGAGCAGGACCCAGCCGCGCCAGCTCCAGGGCTTGGGCCTGTTCTCCGTGCTCTTGCCCGCGAGGATGCAGGTCGCCCAGGGCTGGCGGATGGTGATGCCGCGGATCCAGTCGCCGCCCTCGAGTTCGGCGGCGCTCACGCGGCACCCGCCAGAAGGTGTGTCCCACGGCGGCCGGCGCGGCGGCCGTTGACCGTCTTCGTGTAGGCGTCGGCCCGCGTCGCGACGTACGGGAAGGTCTCCTCGCCCTTCTTGACCTTGTACATCGCGGTGTCCGCGCCGCGCAGGGTCCGGCTCATGCTTTCGCCGGGCAGGTCCGCTGCGCGGGCGATGCCGATCGAGACGTCCAGGCGCAGGGTGTGCCCTTCGTGCTGGAGGGGCTGTTGCAGCTGCTCGCGCAGCGCGGTGATCTCCGCGAGGGCGGCAGAGGGAGGGATGACGGCGCAGACGGCGAATTCGTCGCCGCCCAGCCGGGCCGCGAGCGCCTGGCGGCTCGAACTCCAGCGGGCGAGGCGTCGGCCCATGGTCTGAATGACGGTGTCGCCCGCGGCGTGCCCGTAGGTGTCGTTGACGGCCTTGAAGTCGACCCCGTCCAGCATCAGGACGTGCACGTCGGCGTGCCGGCGGCGGGTGCGCAGGAGCCGCTCGCCGTAGGCGACGAACTCCCCTCGGCACGGCAGGCCGGTGAGCAGGTCCTTACGGGCGTCGGCCAGACGCCGGTGGAGCGTCAGGGCGTGGACGGCCCAGCCGGTCAGCGGCACGGCGGCGGTGGTGATCAGGAGGGCGTGCGGGCCGATCCGGCCCGGTAAGCGCATGGCGGCGTTCATACTGAGGTTTCCCTCTCGTCTGAGTCACGGGTGGGAGTAGCTCGGGACCGCCGTTGCGTCGGCGGTCCCGAGCGTTTTGGTGTGGTGGTGCGGGTGCTCTTCGGACTGTCAGCGGCCGGTGCGGGTTTCGGTGACGATGGCCCGCCCGTCGGGGTGGTGGCGCACGACGGAGCTGAGGGCGGCAGGCGGCCCCGGCCGCGAGGCGGGGCCGCTGCTCATGGTCCGGGGTCAGGGTCCGGGGTCAAGGTCCGGGGTCAGGCAGTCGTGCGGCGGTATTCGGCGGTCATGTCCGCGAGGCCGCGCAGCAGGCTCGCGGCGTGGACGACGGACACCTCCTGGTCCAGCTGGGTACCTCCGTCCAGCTCCACATCGAGCGCCTGGTCCAGCAGCCCGGCGGCAACGCCCAGCGCGTCGCCGCCCTGGATACCGGCCCGGTCGAGGCGGTCTTCGCCCTCCCGTAGCTGGTCGATGAGGTCGGACCCGGTCTCGGCGAGCGGCTCCTCGGTGAGGTGGGCGAGGTGCGTGGCGTGCTGCGCGACCAGTTCGGCGATCGAGGTGGCGGGCGCGGTGGCCGCCGCCTGGTCAAGGTGGTCCAGGGCGCGCTGCAGCAAGGACCGGTGCGCGGCGTAGAGGGTGCGTCCGGCGGCGGTGACCGCCGTATCAAGCTGGGCGAGGCTGCCGAACGGCCACCAGTTCGCGTCGAGGGCGTCGTCACCGGCGGTCGCGGTCACGGTGGCGGGCAGCTGGTAGAGCGCGCTGGTGGATGCGACCCAGGCGAAATCCGTGTTCCGCCAGTCGTCCACGAGCTGCCGTCCGAGGATCTCCGGCACGTGGTCGGAGAGGTCGAGCCCGGTCTCCTCACGCAGCTCGCGAATGAGAGCTGCTGGGGCGGTCTCGCCGGGATCGACCATTCCGCCGGGGATGGCTTCGACGTGGATGTCGTCGCGGGTGATCAGCAGCACCTGGCGCTGGGTGGCCGGTGCCCGCGACCACGATCGGGTCGGCGGCCTGGTTCTCACCCCACTTCCCGAGGTTCCGGCCGGTGCGGCCGGTGCGCCCGTGCGGGTTCAGCGGCCGGCCCCGCCCATCCAGCTGGTAGGGGACGAGCGCGTGGGCCTGGCGGCGGTCCCAGTCCGGGACGTCGGCCGGGGTGGGGGCGGCCTCGGCCCAGTCGGGCACGTGGCGGGCCAGAGCCGCGGGCAGCAGCTCGGAGGGGGTGACGTCGGTCGGCGTGTACTGCGGCCAGCTCACCGACCAGTCGCGCAGTGCGGCGGGAACGGCCCCGGTGGTCTCGGTCGTCTCGCTCATGTGGGTTTCTCCGTCAGTCGTTGGCGGTGTCCTGGGCGGCGGGCCGGTAGCGCTTGGTCTGCCGCAGGATCTGGTTGCGCTTGATGCCGAGCTCGTCGGCGATGTCCTGCTGGGCGCCGTGGTAGCTCCCCTGCAGGCGGTCGACCTCCTGCCAGAACTCGGCATCCAGGCGCTCGCGCTCGGTGGCTCGGTGCTGGGCGGCTTGGGCGACCAGGGCGCGCAGCTCGGTGCGGGCCTGCTCGTCGGGGCGGGGGCTCATGGTGGCTCCAGGGGGAGGTGAGGGACGATGTGTCTGCCCCCAGCTCCTTTGGGAGCGGGTGGGAGGCCCGGGGCGGCCGGTTGAGTTTGGCGACCTGGGCGGCCGCCCCGGGGCGAAGTCAGCGGCGGTAGTGGTCGCCGGAGACGGTGCTGACCCGCTCGTCCAGGCGGGCGGTGTGGCGCGTGGTGATGTCGCCGCTGACGGCGCCGATGGCAATGTCGCCGTCGGCGGCCGGGGTCGCGGTGAGGGTGACGTCGCCGGAAACGCTGCTGATCTTGCACGTGGTGCCGCTGTACGCGCCGATCAGGACATCGCCGGAAACCGTGGAGACCTCGGCCCGCTCGCCGACCTGCTCCACCTCGGTGTCACCGGAGGTGGTCGCGAGGTAGAGCGTGCTGGCGCCCTTGGCGCGGACGTCGCCGCTGACCGAGCGGACGTCCAGAATCTGCAGGTCGCCGTGGACGGTGAGGTCGGCGCTGGTGGTCTCCAGGCGGAGGCAGGACGTGGAGCTCGGCAGCCGTACGGCGACGTTGATGGAGCCGCAGTCCGTTCCGCCACTGTGGACGCGGGTGCCTTCCGGGACGACGACGCGGCCACCGGAGACGATCTTCCGGCCGCCGATGCTGAGGTCGCCGTTGTCCATCGTCATGCCGGTCACGGACCCGTTGATCGTGCCGAAGTGCTGGGTGAGTACCGAGTTGCGGCCGAAGTTGTACGTGGAGCCGGAGCCACGGTGGAAGGCCGGCCGGTCCTCGGCACGGGCCTCGGGGACGTCGACCCGGATGCACTGCATGCCCCGGTAGGGGTGCTCGCGGTGGGTGGCGGCGGCCACCGCCTCGGCGAGCGGTCCCTCGTCCTGGGCCGTGCTGAGCGTGATGACGGCGTGGGTGATGGTCGGGTCGACGGTGACCGTGACGGCGCCGACCGGGCTGATGATGTCGGCCCAGACGGCGCCGTCGGTGGTGGCGGTGAAGGTGCGCGTGGTGGTCAAGGCGGTACTGCTCCTTGGTCGGAGAGGGGTGCGGGGGCTGGGTGGCCCCCGCACATCAATAATGCATCCTTGAAGGATGCGTTTCAAGCATTTGGCATCTTTCGAGGATGCCTTTTCTGTTCGTGCAGGTCAGGCGGCCACGGCCGGGGCGGGGGAGTCGAGGCCGACGCCGCGCAGCGCGTCCAGGACGTACGGCTCGAAGCGGACCTGGTGCTGGGCGGCGACCGCGCAGCCGGTGGCACGGCTGTAGGCGTAGCAGCGGGCCATCATGCTGGCGTCGGTGTCGGCGAGGGCCTGGTCGACGGTGTTCCGTGCGAGGTGCTCGATCCAGGTCTGGGCGGCCGACTCGCGGCGGTTGCGCGAGACCGCCATGGCGAGGGACTCCGCCCACTGGCCGCTGCCGCAGGTGCGGCCGCCGCGCTGCTCCCAGTCCCACTGCCGGTCGCGCATGCCCTCGGGGTCGGCGTCCCAGTCCGCGGCCCAGCGCCCGGCGCGCTCGGGGATCTCCTGCTGGATGACGTTCAGGACGTCACGGCCGGCGGCCCCGAGCGCGGGGTAGGCGTCGGTCTCCTCGAGGACGCGGATCTGGTGGGAGAGCAGCCGGTAGGGGTAGTAGCGCTGGCTCCAGTTGCCGGTCTCGCCCAGCGGTTCCACGATCCACAGCCGCACGGGCCAGGTGACGGGCCAGATACCGGTGTCCTCCAGTACCTCGCCGACACGCTTGACCATGCGGAAGTACGAGAACTCGCTCTCGTCGAACCACAGAGTGGTGCAGGGCCGGGGGTGGTCGATGACCTGGCCGATGTTGTCGGCGAGGTTCACCGGGGTTCCGGCGTGCCGGGACTTCTCGATGATGCCGTCGGCGGGAGTGGCGATGTACCAGGTGACGGGCTTGCGGGCCATGCGGGCCTCCGTGAAGGGGTGAGAGCGGCCGGGCCGCTCATAACTGGATGTTGATCTGGCAGCGCGGCTCACTCGCGGACCGCGGCCGCGAACTGCTCTTCCAGGTCCGCGCGGCCCTCGGGGTCGTCGTCCTGGTCCTCGTCGTTGTTCGGGCCGTGGACGGTGCAGACGATGTCCTCGTCGTCGTCCAGGTCACCGTTGAGCGCGCGGAAGAGGCAGCTGATGCTGTAGGCGGGCGCCCAGGCGTAGCCGGTGCATTCGTCGTCGTGCGGGCAGGGCAGCATGACGTCGAACCCGAGGTCGCCCTCGCCGTCCACGTCGGTGCGCAGAGCGAGGGTGAGGTACATCTGACCGAGGCGGATCTCCGCGACGCGGTCGCCGCCGGCGACGTCCGAGCCGGGCTTCCACTGCCACAGCGGCAGGATCTCGTCGCCGAACGTCCGGCGTACGAGCAGCAGGTCGCCCAGGCCGTCGCCGCCGTCCAGACCGAGGGCGGCGTTCCGTGTCTGACTGAGGCGTTCCAGGAACGGCAGCAGCCGGTAAAGGCTGTCGGCGAAGACGACCTCGTTGAAACCCTCCGCCTTGAGCTGCGAGTGCGAGTGGACCATGGCTTTGTGCTGCCGGTGGACCGTGTCGTTGGGGACGGCCCGGTTGGCCGGCCGCGGGCCCTGTCGCTCGACACAGACAGAGGCGGAGGTGGTGACCATGACCGCGACGGCGGGCATGTTGTGCCGCTTGGCGGCGGCGATCAGCGGCTCCCTCGCCGCCCTGGAGACGTTCGTGGCGTCGATGACCGTGAAGCGGCGCCGGGCCATCCGGCGCTCCAGGATCAGGTGCAGGGCGTCGACGGCGTCGCCGGTCGCGTCCTGGTCGCCGGCGTCGTCGCTCACCGCTTCGCGCAGGGCGTCCAGGGACAGGACCTGGGAGGCGGGCCAGGTCGCGGCCAGCGTCGACTTGCCCGCACCGGAGGCACCGATGAGGACCACGAGGCAGCGTTCCGGCAGGTCCGGATAGGTCAGCGAGGTCATGCGAGCTCTCCTTGCGGGTGAAGGGCGCGGGCGGCCCAATTCATGCGCTGCCCGGCGTTGTCGGTGAGCAGGGCTGCGGCCTCGTGCAGGGAGCAGGAGGCGTTGCCGTCGCGGTCCGGCTCGATCTGCTCCGCCTTGTGGGCGGCGGCGGAGACCAGCTGCGCGAGCGCAGGGAAGAGGCCGCCGGGGACGTCGATGTCCTCCTGGAGCTCGTGCAGGATCGCGGCGAGCTCGGGGGCGTCGATGTCGTCGGCGTTCAGGTCGTCCTCGATCTGCTGGAGGGCGAGCTGGGCGATGCCGAGCGAGCCGCGGACACGCTCCAGGCGAGTTCGGGAGCGGCCGGTCACCGCGTGGTGGCCTTGGTGGTGGCGATCAGCGCGGCGACCGTTTCCCAGCCGTGGTGCCAGGCGGAGTCGAGCTGGAACGCCCCGTTGATTCCGTGCGAGGCCAGCTGGTAGAAGCCGCCCTTGCCGGTCTTGGTGGCGACCTTCTCCAGCAGTCCCTTGCCGGGGACCCTGCGGTCCGCGGCGTAGTGCGTGCCGAACGAGAGGGCGAGCGCGGCCGCGGCGGCGGCCGGGTGGACCCGGATGCCGAGCGCGCGGGCCCCGGCCCCGGCCACGATCGCCTGCGTGGCCGTATAGGTCAGGCAGTGGTGAAGGCACGCGGAACGGCCAGCAGCCGTGCCATGAGTCGTCTTCTCCTTCGTGGCCGGGTCCTCGTAGGTGACCGGGTGGTCGTCCGAGGCGCCCTTCACACGGGCGCAGAAATCGTTCTGCATCCAAAAATCGCCGATGGCGCTTCCGGCGCGGCCCAGTCCGAGCAGGGCGGCGAAGACGGCGGGACGGTGAGCATGCATGCTGGGGTTCTCCTGATCTCGAAGGGGTGAGGGAGCGGGCGGCCGGCCTTTGCCGGTGCTGCGGCCGCCCGGGCGCGAACCTCCGCCCCGGCCTTGGTCGCCGGGGCGGAGGCCGTTTCAGAACGGCGGTTCGTCGGCCGGGGCCGGGAGGGGCAGGAGCCGGATGCGGAGCTCGCGCCGCTCGGACCAGCAGCCGCACGCCCCCATCTCCGGGAACGGGCCGCCGGTCCACCAGCCGCCCGCGCCCCGGCAGTGGGGGCAGGAGCGGCGGGGATACGGCGTGAGGTGGATGCGGTGCCGGTCGGCGTACAGCTTCCAGTGGCCGGCCTTGAGGACTGCGGTGGCCGCTGCGAGTGCCAGAGGCACCGCAGCGGCCGCCATCAGCGAGCGGGTCGGTGTGCGCACCTGCTCAGCGGTTCGGGGTGCTGGCGCAGTACGGGCCGCCGGTGTCACCACGGTGCACGGCGCGCCCGCCGGTGGGGCGCAGTTCCTGGAGGAGCTCCAGGAGGTCCCTCTCGTCCTCGAGGAGCGAGGGGACGTAGCCGTGGCCGCAGTCGCACGGCACGAGCAGGGTGAGGACGTCGCGGAAGTCACCGAGGGCGGGGATGGTGTGGTGGAGCCACAGCCCGCCGTCGAGGTAGGCGGCCGCGCTGGGCTGCAGTCCGTGGTCCCGTGGGGCCGGGAAGCCGGTCCACGCGTCGTGGTCGACCGCCCGGCCCAGGGTGTTCGGGTAGGCGGTGTAGACGTGGTCGGCGGCCGCGGTCGCCGCCATGTCGCGCTCCTCGTCCTGGGCGATGCGGGCGGTCTGCTGCGCGGCGGTGGTGATGTCGAACAGCAGCGCCAGCGGGGAGCCGGCGGCGGGCGGGGTGAGGATCTCGGTCATCGTGTGCTCCTTCGAGAAGTGGTTGTTCAGGCGGCGAGCCGGTGCGTGACCGGCGTGGTGGTGGTGTGGACGTAGGTGCCGGGGGTGGGTTCGTAGCCCTGGGCGCAGGGGTCGCAGCAGCCCACGGTGCGTAAGGGGAGGCAGTAGTAGTACCGGCGCGAGCACCGGGAGCAGGTGCTCCTGGCGGCCATGGCCCGGTCCAGCGCGAGCTCCTGAGCCAGCGTCGGAACACGCTTGGGGCGGGCCAGGTCGACCCGGAGGAGGAAGCCGCGGGTGGGGTGGCGGCAGGACCAGTTCGGGCGGGTGGCGCACAGTCGGCAGCGCAGGATCGCGACCGAGCCCTCGTTGTCGCCGGGGCTCAGTCCCATCTCCCGAAGAGCACGCCGGGTGGCAAGTCCCTCGGGTACGGCGCCACGATCAAACTCGGGCAGGGCAGCGTCGCTGCGCGGCACCCGCGCCGCCTTGCGAGGGCGCTTGCGTCGGGTGCGCGGCATCACCGGTTCCAGGTACCGGGGAGCTGGCGCTGGGGCAGCGGGTAGCGGGGGCCGGGGCGCTGCGGGCGGGGCCGGCCGATCCGGCGGCGCGGGCGGGGAATGAGCACGAAGGAACCTCCAGGGAGAAGCAGCTGCGCCCGGCCGGATGTGTTCCGGTCGGGCGCAGCTGGGCTTGGAGTGCGGGGTTCAGCGGGGTGTCGGGGTCAGGGGGCGGCCGTCGGAGACGACCAGGCGCAGCTTGGGAAATGCCTTGACCGGGGCGTTGCCCGGGATGGGGGGCCACTCGTCTGCTGACAGGCCGTACGAGGGCGGCTCCCACGAGGGATTGCGCTTGATGACGTTCATGGCCTTGGCGTACCTGGCCTCCCAGTTCCAGGTGAAGAACAGGGGGAGGAGGCCACCGGTGTTCGGGATCGGTTCGGGGCGCCTGGTGGCGCTGTGGTGGGCCCGTTCGGCGATCGGCTCGCCGTAGGCGCGGCACCGTGGTCTGCCGCAGAACCCCCAGAACCGTGCCCACCCGGTGTGCGGGTCGAACTCGCAGAACCCGGTGACGGTGCTGCGCCCGCACAGCCGGTCCACGCGGACCATGGGGGCCTGGCAGCCACGGGGCTCGGCATGCCAGTCGTGCTCGTAGCGGGGCACGTCGTCGGCGAGGAGCTGCCACATACGCCGGTCGTCGGCGTTGAGGATGTCGCGGGTGCGGGCCCAGACGCCCCCCTCGGGGTGGTGGCGCCGGGGATCGCGGAGGGTGGCCCAGCCGAGCGCGAGGACCAGGTCGCGGGTTCCGGCCGGCATACGCCGCTCCTCGTACACGCGAGTGACCAGCTGGTCGTAGCGGACCATCGCCTCGCGGTCGGTCGCACTCACGAGGTCCCCGGGGCGGTGATGGTGGTGCGGGCGGCGTCGGCGAGGAGCACGGTCAGCTCGTGGCCGGTATCGACGGCGGCCACCAGGCGCTCGATGAGCTCGGCATCCAGGCCCCGGTGGCGGGCGCCGATCAGCAGGCCCTCCAGGTAGTGGACGTCGGCCAGGACGCTACGGCGGACCTCCAGGAGGCCGGGCTGCACATGCAGCTCGTCGACGTTCAGCTGGGCGGCGCCGGTGGCGTGGTCGGCGGCCGCCCGGTTGGCGGCCGCGGTCTGCTCGGCGAGCACCTGGTGCAGCTGCTCGGGGTCGGTGTGGACGCGGGACCAGCCGGGAGAGGTGAAGGCGGCCAGGGCCTGCTTGAGGGTGCGTCGGACGGACACGGTGACCTCCGGAAAGCGGGCAGAGGGGCGCCCCGCCGACGGAAGAGCGTCGGCGGGGCGCGGTGGCACGGCGCGGACGGTGCCCGCGGGTCGTACGGCGGGCGGCCGGTCAGTGCGACTGGGGCAGGATCCGGAAACGGACGGTGCCGGTGCGCTCGTCGGTCCGGGCGGACAGAAGGTCGCTCTGCTCGATCGCGAGCGCTTCCAGCTCCGTCTGGATCCACTCGTTGGTGCGCTGGAGCTCCAGGCGTCCGGAGTCGAAGTCGCTGAGGTCGAAGTCGGTGTACTGCAGGTCACGGCGGCGCGGCATGGCGCGCACCCAGGAGTGCAGAAGGTGGCGGGCCGCGCTCTCCTGGGGGCGGGCCGGGAGCTCGCGGGGCAGCGCCCGGCAGGTGCCCGCGTGCTCGTTGGCGGCCCCCGCGGCCGCCGTCAGCGTGTACCGGATGTGCGAGTCGTAGTACTTGGTACGGGTGCTCAGGAAGTGACATCCCAGGCAGGCGACCAGGTAGTAGGTGGTGCCGAAGGGGTCGCGGCCGGTGCTGGCGACGAGAACGACGGCATGGGCCTGGTTGTAGTACCGCTCGGCGACGGGCAGCCCTTCGGGCTTCCACGTCTCGCCGATCTCCGGCCACACCCTCGGCGCGGGGTCTTCCGCCGGTGCTGCGGGTGCGGCGGGCCTGCGGGTGAACAGGTCGATGAGTGCCACGGCTGGGCTCCTTCGTGTTCGGGCGGGTGAGGGTGTGCGGGCAGTGCTGCGCCCCGCCGGCACGGGAAGCGACGGACGGGGCGTGGGTGTGGCGGGTGGCCGGGCGGCCTGTCCGGCTCTCGCCCGGCCCCGGGTCGGGGTGGGCGAGGACCAGGCGGAGCGACCGGATCAGTTGAGGGACGGAGGCTGCTGAGGGTCGAACGGCTTGAGGACGGGCGGTGCGGGGGCCTGGTGGGGGACGTGGATGGCGGCGTGGATCTGCGGTGCGGGCGGGGCCGGCGGGGCAGGCACGTGGACGTTGATGAAGGCGGTCGGGGAAAGGCTGACGCCGCGCAGCGCGAACAGGCTCAGTCCGGCCCAGCCCAGCGCCGTGATGGCGGCGGCGACTTCCCGGCCCGGCGCCGGGGTGGCAGTGAAGACCGCGGCGACGGTGAAAGCGCCCCACAGGAGCCAGAGGATCCGGCCGCCGCTGGAGCGGCAGAAGCCGAGGACCAGGGCGAGCGCCCCGATCGCCTGCCACAGGGCGTAGGCGGTGGTCGCGGTGACGGGCAGCTGCGCGGTATGGGAATCCAGGTAGCGGCGTACAGGCTGGTCGACCGTGGCGAGCAGCCCGGTGGGATCGGCAACCTTCTGGGTGGGCCAGGGCAGGGCGTGTGCCGCCTGGAGGCCCAGGCCGCCGGCCCAGCCGAGCAGGGTGGCCGCCGTGGCGAGGCCGCCGATGATCGCGGCGGCCTTGAGCCACAGGGCGGTGTGCGTCCAGCCGAGCGTGAACGCGCTGCTGATGTCGTCGGCGCGGTCCCGGAGCCAGCCGAGGACCTGGAGCCCGCGGTAAGTGAGGGTGGACGTCTTCATGGGCGGGTGCCTTCCGGGGTGGTGGGGCGGGTGTCGGGTGCGGTGTGGGCCGGTCTCGGCTGGTCCTCGCGGGAAGCGGCGTCGGTGGAGGCGTTGTGGGTGCCCAGGTAGAACCCGACGGCCAGGCCGAGGACCAGGAGCACCTTGTGGCGGTTGGCGCCCCACCAGGTGGGCGGGGCTGGCGCGGTCAGGACGCCTATGACCTTGGGTGCGGCTTTCGCCAACGCGACTGCTCTCCTTCGAGGGGGTCGGTGATCGGACGGTGCGGTGAGGGTGTGCGGACGGGTCAGGAGGCGGGCGGGGTGTCGGGGCGGGGGTAGCGGGTGGTGAGGGCATCCAGCCGGGCGCGGATCTGGTCGGCGTTGCCGTGGATCCAGTCGGGGACGAGGTGCTGCCGGTTCTGCGGGGTGTAGTGGCCGGTGGTCTGGGCGGGGTCGGCGGCGAGGGCTTTGTCGAGGTGGGCCATCGCGGCGACGAGCTCGGTGATGGCGGGCGCTTCGATGCGGATGACGCGGGCGGCGTGCTCGCAGTACCGGATCTCCGCAGGGCTGCTGGGGGACAAGAGGTGGGCTCCTTCGTGGCAGGTGGTGGTGGGGGCCGGGCGGCCTGCCCGGTCTCCGCCCCGGGCCCCGTGGTGCGGGGGCGGTGGGGGCGGGGGCCGGGCAGGGCGACGGGACCGAAGAGGCCGGGGGCTACTGCTTGTTGCGGTTGCGGTCGCCGAACTGGATGTTGACGTCGCCGCTGCGGCCGAACACCCGGGTGCCGCCGGTGTCGATCTGCGGGGCGAACACCATGGGCTGCTGCTGTTCGGCGGCCGGGGTGGCGGTGTCCGTACGGCGGGTTGTGGCGAGGAGGAACCGGCCGGTGAGACAGAGGCCGAAGAGGATGACCGCGAGGGTCAGGGCGACCTTCCAGAGCATGTCGAGCAGGTCCACGAGTCCTCCGAGTGCGGGGGCGGCGATCCGGAGCGCGGTGGCGCTGCCCAGGGCCATGACGGTGAGGCTTCCAGCGATGAGGGAGACCGCCTTGGCCCAGCCCGGCATCGCCTCGGTCGGGGCGGCCTGGGCGGGCACGGGGTCCAGGTGGCGGTCGACGGGGCGGCCCCAGGCGATGCGTCCGTCGGGCAGCTGGACCTGGACGGCGCCGGGCACCGGCACCTGGTAGAGCGTCAGAGCCGGCGCCGGGGCGGTGGCCGGGGCGGCGGGCTGCCAGATCGCGGTGGGAACGGCCGGGGTACGGGTGTGGTGGGCGGCCGCCTGGCCGACCGGGTGCTGCTCGGTGTTCACGCGGGGCTCCAGGGTGGGTTGGGGGAGCACGGCGAAGGCCGGCCCCCGTGTGTACGGGGGTCGGCCTTCGCCGTGGTGTGGGTCGGGGTGGGGTGGGTCAGGCGGCGGCCATGTAGTCGGCGGCGTGGTCCTGGTGGACCCACGCCCCGTGGCCGACGTTGACGACCGGGATGGCCGGGTCGTCCTTCATCCGCTTGAGGGCGGTGCGAACCTGCGGGCCGGGCATGCCCAGCGACTTGGCGATGATCGCCGGGGAGACCGGCTTGCCGTGCTGCTGGAGGAACGCCACGACCTTCTTCCCGGTCGCCGACAGGCCCGGCTTGGCCGGTTCGACGGCCGTGGGCACCGGCTCCGGCTCCGGCGCGGTTCCCTGCGTGGGCACCGGGGTGCTCTTCCTGGTGCTCACCGGCGGTGCGGCGGGCGCGGCCGGGGTGTCGTCGAAGCGGTCGGGGTCGTAGGTGTAGCGCTCCCCGGCGTTGCGCAGGCGGAGCATCAGGGCGTGCTCCTCGATGACGTGCCGGACGATGGGCAGGGCGTCGATGGATTCCTGCTCGATGCCGGTGGTGAACCCTTCGTGGGCCAGCCCGTAGGGGTCCTCCACGTAGGGTGCGCGCCACATCGCGGTGCGGTTGTCGGGTCCGGCGAGGTAGCCGAGGCCGCCGGTGGAGGTGCCGTCGGAGAACTCCTTCGGGATCGCGCCGGGGTCGACGCCGTCCAGGGCGCTGCCGGCGGCCCGCTTCCCGGTCGCGGACGAACCGGAGCGCAGGACGGCGTTGTTGCCGCCCTGGAGGATGTCGCGGATCAGCGTCTCCCCACCGAGCTCGCTCGCGTTGGGGGACTGGTTGGCGAGGCGGAACTTGATGCCGACCTTCCGCGCTTCCTTGGCGAGGTCCCCGACGATCTTGACGGCTTCCTCGCCGTACTCGGGGTCGTTGAGGAGGTCGTGCGCCTCGTCCAGGGTGAGGGAGAGCAGCGGGTCCGGATCCCCGGGGACGAAGAACGCCCTGCCGACGCGGGTGCGGCCCTTCTCGTCGGTCCACTTCATCCGGTTGTAGCGCTCGGACCGCTCGTGCATGATCGCGTGGACCGCGCGCAGCACGACGATCCCGAAGTCGTTGCCCGGGGCGAACACGGCGACGCCGTCGGGCCAGTCCGGCAGGGACAGGCCCTTCTGCGGGTCGATGACGATCGAGCACACCAGCGGGGAGCGGCGCTCGATGCCCAGCAGCGCGTCCAGGAGGCGCGATTTGCCGGAGCCGGAGGTGCCGGTGACGAAGGAGTGCACGGCGCCGGAGCCCGGCAGGAAGAACCGGTAGTTGGCGATCACCCCGTCGTAGAAGATCCCGATCGGGGCGAGCCCCGTCTCCGGGTCCAGGACGTGCTGCTCGCCGAACAGGTTTCCCTTCTTGAGCGGGTTCTCGGTGAACACGGTGATCTTGCCCTTGCGGGGCGCGAACCGCTCCAGGGCGACCAGGTCCGGGTCGTCGATCCCGAGCGCGGACAGCACGTCGTCCAGGGCCTGGATCTTGAAGCTCTTGCCCCTCGGCATGTGGATCTCCGCCGACCAGCCGCCCTTGGCGGTGGCGATCGGGGAGACCAGCTGGCTCTTGGGGTAGGGGCCGTCGGAGACGGAGGCGTACTGGATCCAGTCCAGCATCTGCTGGGCCAGCTCCGGGCTCTTCGCCTCCGGGCGGCGGCCCCAGCGCCGCCAGGCCCAGGTGCCGTATCCCATGGACCACAGCAGGGAGAAGCCCCACCAGGGGTTGTCGCCCCACTCCGGTCCGCCGACGGCGGCCATGGTGGTCAGCAGGCCGGCCCCGGTCACGGGCATCGACAGGCCGGTGTACCGGTCGAAGGCGCCGGGCAGGGTGCGGGCGGGGCGCCAGATGCCGTTCCACTTCACCAGGCCGGGCAGCCACCCCCACGCCCCGGCGGACACGGCACCGGCCGCACCGAGCGTCAGCGCGGTCCGCCACCCGTCGCCGGTGGCGGACAGCAGCTCCCCGGCCGGGCCCATGCTCGCGGCCGTCGCGGCGAGGGCGAGTTGGCCGCGGTTGTCCAGCGCCCACCGCTTCAGCGTGCGCGGACTCTTCTTGTTGCCGGTGGCGGCCTGGGCGGTGGCCGGGTTGGTCTGGGCGGCGATGAAGCCCGCGAGGTCGGTGTACTGCGGGGTGGGGTTCTTCGGGGCGCGCACGGCGGTGGTCCCTTCGGTTCAGGGTCGGTGGAGGACAGGGCGGGCACAGGCCCGGTGCTCCCCACCGCCCCCGGAACACCCCGCCGTTGCGGGGCCCAGGGGCGTCTGGGCAGCAACGGGCCGGGCCCCACGGGTTCGTGGGGCCCGGCCACAGGCGGACAAGCAGCGTCATGCAGGTCGAACAGGGTGGAGCGGGTGGTGCGGGGCGCCTATTCGGCGCTGTAGAAGGTGTTCTTCGCCATCGGGACGTTCGAGTCGTCGACGGCGTCCTGGATACGGCCGTGGTTGCGGTGCGCGGTCCGCGCCGCGCTGGCGGCCTGGGTGACGGAGGTGTCGGTGGCGTTCTTGTACGCGTCGGCCGCCGCCTTCTGGCCGGTGATCAGGTCACCGAGCATGAGCGTGTTGCCGACGGTGTAGGTGTCCAGGGCGAGGGCCTTGAGCTCCTCGGCGATGCCGGACATGCGTTCGGCCATCTCGCCGGACCACGCGGCCAGGGCATCGACGTCCTCCTGGCGGGACTCGACCTCCGCCCGGATCGTGTTGAGCGCGGCCAGCAGGGCGCGGTGGTTGATGACGTCGTCGATCTTGGAGATCATCCGGTTTCCTTTCAGCGTTCGTAGTAGCCGGCCTGGGCGGCCGACTCGATGGGCGAGGACTGGACGGCTTCGGCGATGCCGCCGTGGGCCTTGTAGGCGGCCTGGGCGGCGGCGGTGGCGAAGTCGCCGGAGTCCTTGGCACGGCCGCCGTACTGGGCGGCGGCCTGGGACTGGGTGCGGATCGACTCGCGCAGCAGGTCGACCTCGCGGCGGGTCTTGTCGTCGACCTCCATGTCCGCCATCTCCGCCTCGATCTGGTCCAGGCGGTTGGACAGGGTCAGGTCGTCCGCGGCGATGGCCAGGGCCTCCTCGGCGCGCATCTCGCACATCGCCCTGATGAGCGTGAAGGCGTTCATGAGGCCGTCGAGGGTGCGGATCTCGGGGATGATCGCGTGCGGTGCGGACATGGAATCTCCGTTCTGTGCGGTGTCGGGCACCACCGTCAGGTGGCGGGGCCCGGCGGGCGGTACGGGCGCCGGGTCAGGAACCGGCTCCGGGGCGGTGGGGGCAGGGTCGGGGTGCGGCGGGGTCGGCACCTTGGCGGTGCCGTCGCCCGGCCAGCCCATGACCTCCGGCTTGCGCGGGTCAGGGACCGTCGCGGCCGCCGGGTCGGGGGCGGGGACCGGGTTATCCGGCTCGTACTTCTTGTCGCCGCCCCAGTTGTCCCAGTCATCAGGGCTGACTGGCTCGTACTTCTTGTCGCCGCCCCAGTTGTCCCAGTCATCCCAGTCCCTTTCCGGTGCCGGGTCGACAGGCTTGGTGACGGCGACGGGCGGGTCAGCGGGCGGGGCGGGGTCGGGCGGGTCGGCCGGTGGGGGCGGGAACGGCGGGGGAGGCCCGGCCGCGGCCGCGGCCTCCTCTGCCTTGCGCTTCTCTTCGGCCGCTTCCTTCTCCGCGGTGGCCGTTTCCTTCTCGGCCTTGCGCTTGGCGGCGCGCTCGGCCATCTTCTGCCGGCGCTCCTCGCGGATCTGGGGCCACCGCTCGCGGTAGCCCTCGCCGACGGCCTTCCACATCACCGTGCTGGTCTCGGTGAGGACCGCGAGTGGCACCGCGGCCTTCCCGCCGATCGTGGCGCTGCGGGGGGCGGCGGCGCTGAACGTGCCGCCCGGGTCGGTCGGGCCGGGCTTGACGGTGCTCTTGCTGCCCTTGGGGCTGCTGCCGGCGACCGTCTTGACCGTCTTCTCGGCGGCCTTGGTGTCCAGGCGCCGGTCGCCGGTGCTGGTGATGGACTCGACACCGCGCGCTCCGGCGTAGGCGATGGCGATGAGGACCAGGAGCTCGATCACGAGACGACTCCTCCTTCTTCTTAGGCGATGCCGAAGGCGCCGGCGACGAGGGTGCCGATCTTCGTGATGACCCAGGCCAGAACTCCCTGAACGCCCTCACCGACCGGGCCCGGGATCGTGGACGCCAGCACCGGCAGGACCGCGCCCAGGGCGAGCGTGCGGTGCTCGACCCTGCGGGTCACCAGGTCGTTGGCGAACATGAACGTCACGAACAGCGCCGGGAACCCGGTGATGATCAGCCCGGTCCACTCGCCGACCGACGAGGTGGCCCAGTCGTTGAGGGCGTTCACGTTCTCGTTCCACCACGCCCCGGCCGGGGTCGCGACCATCGCCGCCGACGCCGTCGCGAGCAGCAGCGCCTGGGCGCGGTCGGTGTGGAGCTTGTTGGTGACCTTGGCCAGTCCGGGGAGCTTCTCCGCGTAGTAGAGGAGAGCGGCCGACCCGGCGCAGGCACCTCCGGCAGCGGCGGTCACAGCGGTTTCGATCATGGTCTTTCCGTCCTTCCGGGACACGGTTAGGGGTTTGACAGAACGTCACAGAGCGTCGTAGCCTCGCGCGCGCCCGCACGCGCTCGTGCGCGCAGGTACGCGTGGGCGTACGGGTGATGGTTTTTTCGGCGGTCACAGGGCTTGTCACAGCTCCGGTCACAGCGGCTGTCACAGCCGGGCCGGTTACTGTGCGTGGCGCTCGCGGATCTGGTCCAGCGTGCTGACCACGTCCTCGAACGCCCTCTCGCGGGCGTCCGCGGGGAGCGTGTCGAGGGCCTTGCGGAGCCGGTCGAAAGCGACCGCGGCGACCATGTCGGGGCCCTCCTTGCGGGCCTCCTCCAGGCGCCGGCCCCAGTGCTCGGCACGGCGGGCCAGCTTCTCCGCGCGCTTGCGGCGCAGCGGCTTCGCCCGCTCCGGCGGGTTGTTCCACGGGGCGCCCTGGGTGCTGTTCACGTGTTCTCACCTCCTTCTCGCGGGCTGGGGTGGCAGGGTGGGACCGGCGCTTCGGCGCCTTCACCGCGCCCCCGAGTTGTTGACGGCATCTCGGGGGCCGGTGGAGCCGTCGAAAGGCTCGTTTGTGCAGGTCAGCCAGCCAGGCGGTAGCCGTTGGCGATGAGGCCGGCGGCTTCCTGGCGGTACTTGGACGCGGTGTCGGTGGAGGACACGTCGCACTCGCGCTGGACGTCGGCGATCGAGACCAGCTCGTTCAGCTCGTACTGCACGTCCTCCAGGGCCAGGCCGTCGTGGAAGATCCCGGCGGTGAGGGCCATCCGTGCGACCTTGCGCACGGAGCGCTCGCGCGGGTGGAGCTTGGCCTCATCCTCGATTTCGACCGCGCGCCGCTCGATTTCGGCAGCGGCCCGTCGCGTTTCGGCAGCAGCCTTCTCCGCTTCGGCAGCAGCCTTGCGGGCGACCTCCACACCGGCTTCGGCGCGCGCCGTCCGCTCGATCTCCTCGGCCTCCTTCCGCGCCGTTTCGGCAGCAGCCCGACGCGTTTCGGCAGCAGCCGCTTCGATTTCGGCAGCGGCCTTCTCGGCTTCGGCCGTGGCCTGGCGGGCTTCGGCGATGGCCTGGGTCTCGACCGCCTGCGCTTCGGCGGCGGCGACCCGGTCGGCCTCCGCCGCTTCCTTCCGCTTCTGCGCCGCCTGCCGTTCCAGCTCGGCCGTACGGAGATCAGCGTCCGCGGTTGCCTCGCGGGCTTCGGCCTCCTGGCGCTCGGCCTCGGCCCGGCGGGTGCGGGCCTCGGCCTGGACCGCCGTCTCCAGCGCCGCCTCGTCCCGCTCGGCGGCCTTCTCGGCGGCGCTGATCTGTGCCTTGGAGTGCGCGCGGGCCATCCCCTTCTCGCCCTCCACCCGGGCCCGGACCGATTCGAGCTTGCCGTCGGCTTCCAGGCGCTCGGCCTCGGCCAGCTTCTCGGCGAGCTCCTGGCGCGTCGTCGCCTCCAGGCGCCGCCGCTCGGCCTCTTCCTCGCGCTTCTCCGCTGCGGCTTCCTGCTGGTCAGGCATGGCGAGGGCCTCGCTGACGGTGTAGCCGTAGGGCGCCATCTTCATCGGCAGCCGCTCGTCGTCGGTGGCCTTGGACAGGTCGCCGTCGTACTTGCGCTTGAGCCACTGCTCGTAGGCCAGGAGGTCCTGCTCGCGGCGGACCATCTCCGGGTAGGAGGCCACCCCCCACAGCCGCATCCGCCGGTAGATCCGGGGAGTAGCAACGGGGGCGAGGACCCAGCGGATCAGCGGGATCGCATCGCGTCCCTCCCGGTCCGGGCGCACGATCCGGTCGATCGCGTCACGGCCGACCTCCACGATCATGATGAAAAGGATCGGGACGACGCCGTGGGCGAACGCGGCGACGTAGTCCACCAACGTCCACGCCCGGTCCTTCGGCGCGGCGGAAGCAGCGTTGAGGACGACGGTTGCGCTGGTCAGGAGCCATACCGGGTAGCGGATCCAGGTGATGGGCCGCTTGAGCCAGGCCATCAGCAGATCGACCGCGATCATCACCATGATCCCGACGTCGACACCGACCGCGAACAGCTGGCCCTTTTCCAGCGACCCGAAGCGCAGCTCCTCGTGCGCGAAGCTCGCGACGTGCGCGAACGACAGGTAGAGGCCGATGCCGGCGAGGACCAGGGCGAAGACGATGATCCCGCCGATCGCCAGCTTCTGCATACCCGTCAGCGGGCCGCGCGGGACGGCGGGAGTGGACTCGTCCGGATTCCGCTTCTGCGTCTCCGAAACGAAATCCGGCGTCTCCGAAACGGTGCCGGGCGTTGCCGAAACGGCGGCAGGTGTCTCCGAAACGGCGGTCGGTGCGGGCGAAACGGGGTCGGGTTCGGCCGCGGTGTGCGGCCACTCGGTGATTGTCATGAGGGCCTCCGGAATGAGGGATTCAGGGCGGATGCGAAACGGGAGGCGCTGTCCCCGAAACGCGGGCGGCTGCTCCCGAAACGGGGTGTGGTGGAGACGAAACGGGGGTCGGAGCGGCTCACCGCTCGTGGCCCAGGTCTGTCTCTGCCGGGTCCAGCGCGGCGGGAGCACCAGCCGCCCCGGGGGCGGGTGGCCGGTGCTCCCGAAACGCGGGCGGGCGGAGACGAAACGCGGAGCGGGTGGAGACGAAACGCGGGGGCGGCCGGCCGGATACCTGAGGGGGTCAGGCCGCGGCGGTCTGCGCGGGGCCGTAGGTGCGGGCGAAAGCCGCGGTGGCGACCAGGAGGGCCAGAACCTCGTCGACGGTGCGGGCGGGGTGCTCGTCCCAGTCGATGTAGTGGGCGTACGGTGCGCCGGTCGTGGCGCAGATCAACAGAGCGAGGATGTCCCGGACGGCGACGCTGGTGTCCCTGGACAGCCGCCCGGTCGTGTCGTCGGCGCGTGCGGCGTTGAGAGCCTCGTAGATGCCCCGATGGTTGCGCGGGGCCCAGCCGCTGGTCTGCAGGAAACGGATGGCGGCCTCGGCGTGGGTGGCGATGTCGTCGCCGGTCATCGGCATGCCGCTGTCTCCCCACGCCAGCCAGTCCTCGCGCTTGCGCCGCAGGGAGAGGGCGTACGCCTTCGCGGTCAGCTGGGTGAGGACGTCGAGGGAGGGCTGGGTGGCCTGGATGCCGCAGACGTAGACCTCGACGTCCCGGCTGAATCCGCTCTCGGCCTTCTCCAGCTCCTGCGGGGTACGGCGGTTCAACTCGAACATGGACGTTCCTCTCGGTGCTGGCTCCGGACTGTCCGGCTCCCTGTCACCGCCCGTCCCGGCCGCCCTGGTGGTGGGCGGTCGGTGCGGGCGGATCGGGCAGCCGTCAGGCCGGCCGCGAGGAGCCGGTCAGGTTCGCCATCGCCGCGTGAAGCGCGGCCATGTTGGTCTTGCCGCTGCCGGTCGTGCCCCCGATGAACGTGCCGGTGTCCGCGAACCGGAGGAGCAGGGCCCCGCCGACGCTGTCGGTGGGCCGGTGCGGGGCAACGACCTGGCCGTCGGGGAGCAGCGCTCCGGTGTCCTCCCAGAGCAGCAACGCGTTGCACAAAAGACTCCAGCCCTGCTCCGGGCGGGCAGCCACCACCTTCGCGGCCTCCCGGTCGGGGCTGTCGGCGCTCGGGCACCGGGGGGTGTGCTGGCACAGCGAGTCCGGCAGCACCGTGGTGGTCGTCGTGGTGGTCGGGGTGGTGGAGTGGCTGCTTTCCATGGGGCTCTCCTCGAGGAGGGAAGCGGTCCCGGGAGTGTCCCGGGCTGGAGGCGTGCGAAAGGGCCGGCAGCCCGTGGTGCGGGCGGCCGGTGCGAGCGTTCAGCGTGGGGCGGGAGAGGAGTTGGGATCCTGTCCCGTGGTGCGGTCAGGCGCGCTTCGTCCTCTGCTGGGCGAGGTAGTCGTCCTGGAGCCGAACGAGCTCGCCGTACAGGCGGCGGCCGGTGGTGCAGCGGCGGTCCGGCGAGCACGTGGCGCACGTGGCGTCGTGCTCGCGGACGGCCGCTGCGCCAGCCATGTAGAGGTCGTAGAGGCTGCGCTTCGTCACGCGGCGGCGGCCTTCTGCTGCTTGAGGCGCAGGCGCGTGGCCCGCCGGTGGATCCGGCGGCGGTCGTTCTCGTCGGTGCCGCCCCACACGCCGTGGTCCTGGCCGGACTCCAGGGCCCAGTCCAGGCATGCCTCCATGACCGGGCAGGTACGGCAGACGGCCTTGGCCTGTTCGGCCTGGGCGATGGCCGGGCCGGTGGTGCCGATGGGGAAGAACAGGTCGGGGTCCTCCCGGCACACGGCGTAGACCCGCCAGTTGGTGTTGACCGGCAGGTTGGAGGAGGGGGCGTAGACGGCGTTGACGATGGTGCTCTGCATCAAGAACTCCGGAGGGTGTGTGCGGAGCAGCCCGGGGAGTTGACTCCCGGGCTGCTCACGGTGTTGGCGGGGTGGATGTCCGTCACCTGGTGACCGGCCTCCCACGCCCTGGCGGCCGCCGTGGAGGCAGCCGCCAGGAGCGCGAGAGTGAGCGGGTGGGCCAGGCCGTGCGCGGTGAGGGCCCGGACCGCGAGGTGCTGCGCGCTCCGGGCGGCGCGTATGAGAGCGGCCACCGCTACTTCGGGTAGGGGTTCTCGGACTGCTCGTTCTTCTTCCCCACCTTGTCGCTCAGGTCCTTGTGGCCCTGCTCGTCCAGCGCGGTGACGCCGGGCGGACAGTCGTGCCCGGCGCAGTTGAACCGGAGGCAGAGCGGGCACTGGCCCATCACCGGCCGGTGCAGGATCAGCACCGGCTGCCGGGTGTAGCCGGGGGCCATCTCCTGGAGCGTGCGCCGCGCCCGGCGGCCGGCCACCGCGGCACGGTCGTCGCCGTCATCCACCAGCTGCTGCACGAGCTGGCGGAACTGTACGGACTCGTCGCGCTCCGGTCCGCGGTTGTTGTCGTCCTCGGTCATTTCGTCGTAGAGGCCGAACGACGGAGTCGGGATCGTGCGTGTCATGCTGTGCATCAGGTCCTCCAGTCAGGTCCTGGACAGTCCGAGGGCTGCTATCCCAAGGGCTGTCGCGATCACTCCCTATTTGGGGAGTCGACTGCTGTACGAGCAGCCGAGGCCCGGCCGACCCGAGCTATCGGGTCGGCCGGGCCTCGGTCGTTCGTCCGGTAGCTGGGTCAGGCAGCGCCGGCGGGAAGAGGGCGAGACGCGAAGTCCTTCGCCCTCTGGAAGATCGGCGCGGGGAGGTTGTGCCTGACTCGGAGCTCCTCAACCTCTGCCTCGGTGAGGCCGTACCGCGAAGCACCGTTCACGTAGATCGACAGAGCCTCGTAGTTGTCCTCGGGGAGGACTCCGCCGTTTTGCGCGATGAGATCGGCGAACCGCGGAAGTACGAGGTTGAGGAAGGTGAAGGCGTAGTCCCTGTTTTCCGGCTCGGGCTCGGGCTCGTCCACGCCGGTCTCACCCGCATCCGGCAGTGCCGGGACTGTCCGAAGGCGGGTTTCCAGCTCGACGACCTTCTCCTCGGCACGCCCGGCACGGGAGTTGGCGATCTCGTACGCGGCCACCAGTGCCTCCCGAGCAAGGCGAGCGTCGTTCAGCTCGTCCGTCAGGCGCACCACCTCGCCGCTCTTCACCTCGACACTCGCGGCCAGGGCAACGGCCCCACGCTCGGCATGGGCGAGCTGGCTACGCAATGCGTCGGCGGTTATGCGTCGTACAAACGGCAGCTTCATGCGGCTGTTGTCCTTTCACGTTGCCGGTCAACTTGGCTGGTCGTACGAGCAGCCACAGCCCCGGCCGCCCCTCTTCCTGAGGGGCGGCCGGGGCTGTGGTTGTTCGTCGTCGGGAACTCGCGGTCAGAACGGGATACGCGTCCAGGCCGGGAACCGCTCGGCGCAGCGTCCGCAGTGAGAACGGCGGGTGATCCGGCACCATCCGGCGGCAACCGCGCTGGTCAGGCTGGACTCGGTGGCACCGCAGCGCTCGCACGTGTGCGGGCCCTGCTCCGGCTGTTCGGCAGCCTGGCGGGGGACCAGGTGGTCCAGGGGAACATCGGGGCCTTCGGCAGGCTGTGCGCCGTGCGGAACCGCGCCACGCCGCTGGTCGGCCTGCCGCACACGGTAGAGAACGCCGGCCCACTCAACGCGGCGCGTAACCGGCCCACGCTCGTCGCGCCCACGCAGAACCCGTTCGGTCTGCGGGCTGGCCGGCTTCGGCAGAACCTTCTTCGCCCGGCGGGTGGCGACCGACGCGGACACCTCGGTCCGCTCGGCCAGCTGCTCCTGCCACGCCTCGACCTTGGTGTCGAGGACGATGCGGCGGTTGGTGTTGGAGCAGCGGCGGCGGGGGGTCGTGGTGCGGTCGTGGTACGGGGTGGTGTGGTGCGGGACCAGCATCGGCTTGCTGAGGACTCCGGTGATCGGCGTCCAGCACTTGCAGGCCGGGCACAGGACGTGCTCTTTGCCGGGCGTCAGGTTGATCTCGCTGGTCTTGAGCTCCGAGGCGATGATCGCCGGGAGGTGGCTGACGGTCTTCGTGCGGGGCTTCCGGCGACGCTTGCGGGCCGTGGGCTCCGTAGTGGTCGTTGCCATGAGGGGCTCCTCCGGTAGAGGGGAGAGGGGGCTGCGTCACGGGTGGGCTCTCCGACCCCCAGGACCCCGACCGAGGCCGGCGTCCTGGCTGATCGGACAGCGCATCAGCGCTGCGACGTGCAACAGGCGACGTCCGGCCTGGTGACCGGTCCAGGGGATTTGGTGGAGCCATCAACCCTGGTCCTCCCCATCGGGGAAGCACTCCTGCGGTGGTGCATCAACTTCCGATAGGAAGTTGATGCCGACAGTAGACCCGCAAGAGTGGCACCGTCAACAGCTTCCGATAGGAAGTTCGTTGGGCGTCGCGGTGACCCTGCGTACAGGGGTCGCAACACCAGACCTGTTGAATAATCCCGGTTTTTTCCCTCGGGTCAAGCGGTTCCGTGCGTTAATACCGGAATTAAGGTTGGATGGGTCGTCAGACCGTAGGAAGGGAGGCGTGCCATGGCAACGCCACGGTGGAAGCAGCTCGCGGACGAGCTCGCGAACGAGATTTCGAGGGGCGTGTACCTGCCCGGCGCGAAGCTGCCGAAGATTGCCGAGCTTGTCGCTGCTGGCCGCGGCTCACGGACCACGGTCCAGCGGGCTTACAGCGACCTGACCGAGCGGGGGTTGACCATCGGTGTCCAGAAGTTGGGCACGATCGTGTCGCCCATCCTGGGGAAGATCCACCGAGACGGAACCGGCCGGTACATGCGTGTCGCCCGGGAGCGAAACGAAGCCCGCGGTGCCTTCGCAGCCGAGATCGAACGCTTGGGAATGGCGCCGGACAGCAAAACCGTCATCAGCCGGGGCGCCCCGCCGACGCACATTGCCGAGCTGCTCGAAGTCGATCCTTCAGCTCCGGACACGGTGCTGATCCGGGCGCGAGTCATGTTCGCCGGGGAGATCGTCGTCCAGTTGGCCACCAGCTACTTCCCGGGCAGCATCGCGTTCGGGACACAGCTGGAGCAGCAGGACACCGGGGCGGGAGGCTCGAAGTCCCGCCTGGAAGAGCTGGGTCACGGCCAGCGGACCATCACGGAGACCATCGACGTCCGCTCGCCCAGTCCGGCGGAGGCCAGCGCTCTGGCCATCCCTATAGAGCGCCAGGTGTACGAGATCACTCATGTAGCCCGCAGCGGGGAGGGGCGAGTCGTCGAGGCTTGCGTGCATGTGGTGTCGACGACGCTCTGGACGCTGAGCTACACCTGGCCGATCGACCCGCCGGACGCACCAGGCAATCCGGCGTGACTGCCCATCACCATCACTAGACGAGGAACGGATTCATCACCGTGAGCGACAAGATTGTGCGTGACTCCTCAACCCGCTACCTGCGTGCACGCCGGGAGGAGGGAGCCTCGCGAGGGGCGTTCGACACCGAGATCAGGAAACTGGGCTGCGTCCCGCGCGTCGAGACGACCGTGGAGCGCGACACGGTGCCGGACACCGTCGCCGCGATCCTCGGCGTGGAGGTCGGGACCGAGGCGGCAACTCGCAAGCGCCTGATGTTCAGCGACGAGCGCCTGGTGCAGCTCGCCGACTCCTACATCCCGCTCGATGTCGCAGAGGCCGCCGGGATCGAGCAGCCCGACCCGGGCAAGGGCGGGATCATCTCGCGTATGGCAGAGGCTGGCTTCGAGCAGACCGAGGTCACCGAGGAGATCCAGCAGCACCCGGCAAGCGAGGCTGAGGCGACCGCGCTCGGCATCGAGGCCGGCACTCTCCTGATCCGCATCATCCACGTCGGTCGGACCGGCGAAGGCCGCGCTGTTGAGGTGACTGTGCACACTCTGGCTCCGGACGCCTGGGTGCTGCGTTACAGCGTGCCCACCAGCTGATCGACCACCCGCTCGGGGGCCGTTCGGTCGGTTGCTGATCGATTGGACGGCCCCCACCCGTTACTTCCTATAGGAAGTTGCGCTAAGGTTCCCGCCATGACTAAGCCCGCTACATCCAGATGGCTCGCGGAGGAATTCCGCGCCCGGATCGACTCCGGCGCGCTGCAGCCGGGCGACAAGCTGCCCAGCACGAAGCAGATCGCGGAGGAGTTCGGCGTCAGCGAGCTCCTCGTGTACCGGGCCATCACTCAGCTCAAGGAGTCGGGCCACATCGTTGCCCGGCAGGGCGCGGGCGTCTTCGTGCGGGTATACAACCCGCTGCTCTGGAATCCCGGCGAGTACGAGCGGGGGGATAGAAGCGACGACCCGGTGACCAACGTTGACGACTGGAAGGCGCAGGTCCGAGCCCAGGGGAGAGAGCCTGAGCAAGGCATCCCAGAGGTCTCGACTGAACCTGCACCCAAGGACATCGCGGGCTGGCTGCACTTGGAGCCGGGCACGCCCGTCGTTGCTCGCCGGCGACTTCGTCTCGTCGACGGCGAGCCGTGCCAACTCGCCGACTCGTGGTTCCCCGTTGAGATCGCTGAAGGCACCCCCCTCATGGAGCAGCGCGACGTGACCATGAAGGGCGGCATCCTCGCCGCCACCGGGAATCCACAGCACCGCCTCCGCGACGAGCTCGACATCAGGATGCCCACGAGTACCGAGATTGAGCGTCTCAATCTGCAGAACCTCCCGGGCACCCCCGTATGCCAGCACGCTCGAATTGGCTACGGAGGCAACGGCGTTCCGATCCGGGTGATGGTCACGATTGCCCCGGGCGACCGTAACCGGATCATCTACGAAATGGAGATCACCCGGTGATGCTGCGCCTCGCCACTACGGCAGACGTCGATGCCCTGATGGGGCTGCGCATCGAGGCAGAAGGCTGGCTTGCTGCCGCCGGGATTGACCAGTGGCGGAACCCGGAGACGCGCGGTCCGGCCTTGGCGAAATGGATGACCGATATCGAAGCCGGCCGCACTTGGGTCGTAGAGGGCCAATCGCTGCTTGCCACGGTGACTCTCGCTCCGGCCGACATGGATTTCTGGAAACCGAGCGACTCCCCTGACAGCGCCGTCTACGTAGCGAAGCTCATCACCACGCGGGCCGCGAAGGGCAGCAGCCTCGGCGGTCGTCTCCTCGACTGGGCTGGCAGCCAGGCGCGCGCGCAGGACAAGCCGTGGGTACGGCTGGACTGCTGGCGCGACAACCAAGCGCTGCAAAAGTTCTACCTGGGCGAAGGCTTCGAGCATGTTCGCACCGAGGCCCCTGGCCATCGGCTGTCCGGATGGCTGGGACAGCGGTCAGCCTCAGTCGTCCGCCACCCGAGCGCGCTACTGACCGCTCCCAACTCGCCGGAGACAAAGTGATGAAGGTACGCCCGATCACCATCCCGCATGGTCAGCAATTCACTTCGTCCATCCCGCCTGCCGGGAGCGGCATTCGAGGTGCTGCGGAATTTGTGCGAATGCGTCCGACAGTTCTGTCGGGTACTGCGGTTAGGCTGTGCCCAGCAGTGATCCATAACGGCGAGAACCCCCGGGACCGGGCATGGTCCTCTAGGGGCTCTCGAACGGGGCTTTGGCCTCGTTGGGCGACACACCTTAAGGGAGGTGATCGCGGGATGAAGCCTACCCGCCAGCGCGGAACTTCACGCGGAGCTACACCGTTCCACCCTCGCGATCACACCATCAGGTGCGCCGCTGGGCATGCTGACGCCAGCCTCCAGATTCAGGGGGTTGGGATGACCTAGCGGCCATCGACCGCGCGCGCCAAGAAGAGGCGGACTAGCCATCCCCTTCGGCCCCGCGCGGCCCGTCTACCGCCTGGAGCTTCGCTACCAGAGCGGTCCGCTCAGATCCCGGTTCGTACCCGGTCCTGAGCTGCGGCTTATCAAGCCGCTCATTCCACACGGCCCCTCATCAGGGCCATTTGCACACCGGTCCCTAGCCAGGACCACAAGGGCCCCTTCTGGGTCCAACAGCACGCATACCAAGCCGCGCCACGCCACGAGCCCCCGCCAAGGGGCTTCACGGCACCAAGTCCACCGACGAAAGGAGATCCGCCTTTGGCCTTCACCCGAACCATCGATCGCGCCCCGGCCAAGGGGCCCGTCCGTGTTGATCCATATGAAGGTTGGTCCTCGTCATAGTGCCTCACTTCCCGGTTTATGGAAAGCCGACCGCTGCCCGTTTCGGGTGGGTTTGGCCGTCCGGATCGTCCCGTGTGACGGGATCGGTCATCGATTCGTCACGATCTACCCCTTCTGCGCCGCAGAGGTGTTCGACGGCATACCGGGCAGTCGCCCGGCATAGCGGTGGTGCCCTGTGAGCGCGGGCGCGGCGTCGGCCGCCGTGCTGGACCACCCGCTGCGGGAGTTCATCGACAACTCGGTCGACGAGCTGCGGGAAGAGGTTCCCGGGCAGCGGAATGAGGTGCTGCCGAAGGCGCCCAGGCGGGGTCTGCCGGAGGTGCGGCGTGTCCGTGTGGTGGGCCGGGACCAGGACATCATCTGGACGCGGTCGCGTCGTGCTGAGCCGCGGGCGTGGCTGCGTGCGGTGGTGTGGCTGGTGGCTGCCGGGCTTCACAAGGAGGCCGGTCCGACAACGCTCTTGATCGCGGCGGATCTCGCGGCCCGGATGGACTACCGGCGCGGTCTCGTGCTCTACGACCTGGAGGGCACGGCCCGGCGGACCGATACGTCGCCGGCGACGGTGAAGCGGCACGTGAAGGTGCTGCGCGAGCTGGGCGCGCTGGTGTGGCTGGTCCACGGGTCGAAGCGGAACATCGCCCTGCCGGGGGAGCCGTACATGGCGACGGCGACGATCTACGGTGCGGTCATTCCGGCCGTGTTCGACGAGGCGATGGGGCACCGGCTGGCCGGGGCGGGCTACGAGGGCCGGGTGTGCGGGGTGACCGAGGCCGGGCGGGAGCGTGCGGTCTCGCAGGCGACGGCGCGCAGCGAGGCCCGGCACCAGGGCCGGCGGCGTACGGAGCGGCAGCGGCCCTCCGGTCGGCGTGGTGCCCGGGTCCGCACGGCCCGCCCTGTGGATAACCGGGCTGTGGATAACTCCAGGTCACAGGCTTGTGAGCCCCATTCTCCTGGTCGTTACCACCGAGCACCTGCAGTTCAGGTTGATAGTGGTTGTAAAGACACCTCGCGCGAGCGCGCGACCTGCCGAACCGCCCCCCGCCCCTCCTTCAAGATCAGCATCAATCCGGACGGGAGCCGCCGTACAGCGGGCCAGACGCAGCGAGGGATCGGCATCATCCAGCAGGTCAGGCCCCGGGTGTCCTGGACCCAGCGGGCAAGTCTGCGGGAGCTGGAAGTCGCGCTGCGGCCGCTCACGGACGCCGGATGGGACTGGCCGACGATCACCGCGGAACTTCACTCCTGGCATCTGACCTGGCGCCCGGCCCGGCCCGCGGCCTACATCCGGGCCCGCCTGGCCCAGCAGGCCACCGCTGAGCACCAGACGGCAGCAGCAGAGGCAGCCGAGGGCTGGGACGAGCAGGCAGCCTCCGGCCCGCTCGCCGCCTCCAGCCCCGACCTGGTGCGCAGCGTGCTGGACGGCCTGGCCCGCGGTCTCGCCGCGCACTCCGCCCGGCAGGCCGAGCTCGGCCTGGACGACCTCACCGACCAGTCCGCGGCCGCCGACGTGGCCGCCTTCCTCAGCAGCGGGACGGGAGCCCCGGCATGACCGAGACCACCACCGCGAGCGGGGCCGACCTGGCCCGCATCGCCCTCCAGGCTGCCCGTGCCGCCGCGAAGAGCGCCCCCCAGCCCAAGCGCATCCGGACCACGACCACCCGCACCCAGCGCAGCGGAGGCCGCGAGCCGCTGCCCTTCGCCGATGCCCTGTCCAGGATGGTCGCTGAGCGCGGCTGGGCCACTCCGGCGGCCGCGGCCGCGACGGCGGACAGCATCATCGACCAGTGGCCGGCCATCGCCCCCGAGCTCGCCGGGAAGGTCGAGGCCGTCCAGCTCGACCCCGCCACCGGCACCCTGCACCTGCGCCCCGCCACACCCGCCTACCGCACCCAGCTGACCCTCCACCAGAAGCAGATCATCGCCAAGGTCAACGACACGGTCGGCCCCGACACCGTTCGGCACCTGGAGATCCTGCGACCTGCCGCACTCGTCTCGCCCCACCACACCCCGCGAAGCGATGCCCGGGCACCTGCGTCCGCTGCCGCTCCGCAGCCTGTTGCCGCGTCCGTGGAGTATGCGCGGCAAGAGGCGCCGGAGGGTTACCGCGAGGCCCTCGCCGCCCACCGCGCCACCTGGAACACCACCCGGCAGCACACCAACCCCGAGGTCCAGGCGGCCGCCGAACGGCAGCTCCGTGAACGGCTCCGGGAGCCCGAGGAGCACTTCGCCGACGGCCGCCAGGCCCTCCAGGAGCTCCGTGCCAAAGCGGCTGCCCAGCAGCAGGTGCGACCCAGCGATGCATCCCGGGCACGGGCCCTGCAACGCCTCGCCGCTGAACGCGCGGGACTGGCCTCGATCGCCTCAACTCCTGCTCCCTGCCCCGCCCGGCCTTCCCAGGCCGCCTGACGCCGTACGGAGAAACACATGTCGGACCAGACCGAGTACGACTACTTCTCGCCCAACGAAGGCCCGGATCACAGCCCGGACTGCACACAGTGCGCAGAGGCGCGCCCCGAGCTGGAGAAGATCAGGGACTTCGCCCTGGCCCAGAAGGAGCGGTTCGCCGATCAGACCCTCCACCCGTACGTCGCGGGGAAAACCACTCTCCACCGCAGCAGCTGCTCCACGATGGAAGGCATTGCGAGGCAGGGAGTTCCGCTGTCGTGGGGGGAGAGGACGGAATCGGAGGCGGACGTGTTCGAGGGACAACTCCTGGAGTTCGCTCACGCCCGAGTCCTGTCTGCGTACCGGCGGAACTTCAACGTCATGACCGCCCAGGAAGCAGCCGGATGGGTTCGAGCCCGTACCGGCCCCAGAGGCGGAACCCGCTTCCGGCTCTGCAAGGTCTGCACCCCCGGCCTTTCCGCCGACGGAGCGTAGGACAACCAACGGTTGGGCGACGGGGGAGTACGCCGGGAAGCTGCGGTTCGGGCCTGTTCTCAGCGGTCTGCCGGGCGTACGCTCCGGGCCATGACACCTACCGCAGCGTTCCACGTACACCGTCAGGAGCCGGACCCTGGCTGGGGCTTCACCACCGCACTCTGAACACCAGGGAGGCCCCCACCGATCGCCGATCGGTGGGGGCCTCCTGCTGTGCCGCAGCGGTCGGCCGCCGTCCAGGCCGGTACGGACGGCCGCCGGCTGTGTCGCGGGGTGGTGTCAGTCGCCGGTCTCGTGGGGGAGTCCGTCGTCCAGGACGATGCGGATGGTCTGGCCCTCTCCGTCGACGGCGGTGAGTTCGGCGGCGATGCGGTTGTAGCTGGTGGTGGCCAGTGCCCAGTCCGCTTCGAGCGGGGTGGTGGCGTGGCGGGTGTCCCACAGCTTGATGAGCAGGCCGATGAGGGAGCGGCCGGACAGGACGGTCTGGACGCGGCCTTCCTTGACGTCCTCGACCGAGGGCGGGGTGCGGAAGTGGTCGTGGTCGACGGCCAGGGCAGTGAGCCACTCCCAGGTGTCGCGGTGCGCGATGAGGTCCACGGAGGCCACCCCGGCGGCCTTGAGCAGCAGGACACCGTGGTTGACCCGCGGGTCCTCGCCGCCGGTCGGCGCCGGGGCGGAAGAGGGCGCGGCGGGCGTGCCGTTGCCCTGGTAGGCGGCCTGGATCGCACGCTTGAGAGCGTCGTCCTGGTCCCGGTCCCGGCGCTCCGGTTCCGGCTGTGGCTGCTGCTGGTTGCTCTCCATGGTTCCCCCCTGGGAGTCGGTGTCGGATGAGCTGGGCTGTGCCGCTGTGGCGGCGGGATCGTCGCCGGGTTCGAAACTGGGTTCCGGGGCCCCAGACGCCACCGGCACCGGTGCGCCGGCCTCGGCGTCGGGTTCGGGATCGGCCGGCCTCTGGAGTTCCGCGAGGGGGCGGAGGGTGTCGGCGAGTTCCAGCAGCTGGCGGAGCTCGCCGCGGGTGTCGTTGAGGTCGCTGATCATCCGGTCCTGGCGGCGGCGTACCTCGCGGTTCTCCTCGCGCAGTCCGGTGACGCCTATCTGGACGGCCTCCAGGGTTTTCAGGCGGCTCTGGGTGACCTCTGCGTGCAGGGCGGTCAGCCCGACCGTCTTGTCCTCAAGACGGGCAACCGGCGCCAGCAGGGCCCGTATCGCCTCCAGTTCCTTCATCGCGGCACTGAACGCGTCTTTCCACTTCACGTAACCCCCTGGTTACTCAGAGCTGTAACCGGCCGTATCTCCCCATAAGCACTCCATGTGACGCGGTGTTTTCCAGCCCTTCACTGGCCGGGACCGCCTCTCACCTCTCCGAACAGATGTCGTACGGGATTCGTACGCAAAACGTACGCAAAACGTACGCACATCGTACGTTCCATGGGGTAGGATGTTGGTCAGGAGGTAACCCATGTCCGAGTTGTTCGACGCGGTCGACGCCCTGCTCGCGTCCCGCGCCACCCTGCCGCCCCCGGCGGAACGCAAACGGCTTCGTGCCGCGCACGGCCTGACGATCGACGAAGTGTCCACCGCGCTGAAGGTGCGCCGCGCCACGGTGTCCGGCTGGGAGTCCGGCAAGACCGAGCCCCGCCCCCCGGAGCGCGACGCCTACGCCCGGCTGCTGGACAAGCTCGCGGAGCTCTACCCCGTACCGGCCGACGCGGCCGTGCCCGCCCCGGACGCCGCGGTGCCCGCCACGTTCGCCGCAGCACCCGACCCGTCGGAAGCGCGGCCTCTGTCCACAGGTCCGGCGTCCGAGGCTGCGGACATGACTGAAACCGAGAACACCCCGACCAGTTCCGTTCCTGCTCCTGCCACCGCTGTTCCGGCTGCCGCGCCGCGTCCGGCGCGCACCACCAGGCCGACGTCGGCGTCGCGCCGCCCCGGCGCGAAGAAGGCGGCCCCGGCCGGAACCCCGGCGGGGGAGATCGACCCGCGGTTCGAGAACGGTCCGCTGGCGGTCGTGGACGTCGAGGACGGGAAGGTGCTGGCGTACTGCGTCGGTGGCCTGGTCCTGGACGTGCCCGCCAAGTCCCTGCCGTCCCTGGTCGACTGGACCCTGAAGGAGGCGAAGCTCGGGCAGCCGAAGCTGTCCGGGCCGGGAAGGCCGGCCGACCCGCTGGTCGTGCTCACCGCGGCCGCGTGCGAGCGCTATGGCCTGCCCGTCTCCCTGACGGAGGAGGAGCGGATCGCCGGGCGGATCCCGGAGGGCCACAAGGTCATCAAGCAGCTGACCCGCGCCGACTGGCAGCTCACCAAGAGGGGCTTCGGCCCGTGGGCGCGGATCTACCGGCCCGCCCAGGGTTCGGACCGGCAGTGCGTGCAGCTGTGCATCCCGTCGTGGAACGCGCTGGACGCCCGGTTCTGGGGCACCGCCGCCCAGCTTCCGCCGGCGGAGCTCGCCCGCGTCCTGGGCGCGTACGCGTCGAGGGTGATGACGCCGCGCGGCTCCACTGCCGTCACCGGCCTCGAGCTCATGACCGCCCTGCACCCGCCGACCTACGCCGTGCGGGATGAGGAGACCGGCGCCCTGCGGCGGGCTGATGGCAAGTCGCCCGGGTCGCTGGGCACGGACCCGGTGGACTGCGCGCCGTGCGAGGCCCCCGACGGGCACCCGCTGCTCAAGGACGTGCCGCGCTTCCACGTCCGCGGCCCCGGCGAGAAGCTGTTCGAGGAGGCGTACGACTGGGCGCGCCCGCTCACGGATGCCGAATGCATGCGCAGCCACCTCGTGGGCCTGGACGTCAACATGGCGTTCGCCGCCGGAGCGAACGGGCTGAACGTCGGCCTGGGTGAGCCGACGCACGTCAAGAACCCGGTGTTCGACCCGAAGCTGCCCGGCTCGTGGCTGGTCGACCTGTCCCACGTCGACCTCTCGCGGGTGAAGGCCGGGAAGGAGTGGGTGGACCTGGACGGTTCGCTGCTGCCCTCCCCGTTCACGCCGAAGGGCGACCGCCCCACCGGCCCGGCCTGGTACGCGACGCCGACCGTCGCCTACGCGGTGGAGCTCGGGTACGACGTGACGCCGACCGAGGCGTACGTCCGGTACGAGAGCGGCCGTTACCTGGACGGCTGGTACAGCCGGCTGCGCGACGCCTACCTGACCACGATGGCCGACCTCGGTGTCGACGCCGACCTGTCGCCGACCGACTTCCTCGCGGCGATGGACGGCTACAAGGGCCGCGACCCTCAGATGGCGATCGTCGTGGGCGCGGTCAAGGCGACGGTGAAGGGCGGCTTGGGGAAGCTGCGCGAGCGGCCCCGCGGCGAGGGCTGGACCTCCGGTGAGCGGTGGAGGGCCCTGGAACGCCCGACCTGGCGCCCCGACATCCGCGCGGCCGTCATCTCCCGCACCCGGATCAACCTGCACCGGAAGATGGTCAAGCACGCGGCGTTCACCGGTCAGTACCCGGTGGCGATCCTGTCCGACTGCGTCGTCTACGCCGTCGACGGACCGAGCCCGCTGGACTTCCTGCCCTACCGCGAGGGCAAGCCGCTGCCGGGCGGCTTCAAGCTCGGGGTCAACCCCGGCCTGGTGAAGCACGAGGGCACGCAGACCGTCCTGTGGGGCGAGGGCGCCCGCGAGCAGTACCAGGCCCCTGAGCTCAACCTCGCCCGGTACATCAAGGACGGCACCGTCACCGACAAGGACAACGGGGAGTAGGGAGCGCGATGAACAAGGAGTTCGGGGACGGCCTCAACCAGGCCGTGGCGAAGGCGTTCACCCGCCCCGCGCCGAAGTCGGCCGGCGCGCAGATGCGCTACCTGGTCAAGCAGCACAAGAGCACCAAGGCAGTCGCCCAGATGCTGCGGGTCTCCCAGCGCACCGTCGAGCGGTACGTGAAGGACCAGATCAAAAAGCCCCGCCCGGACCTCGCCGCGCGCATAGAGCGCGAGGTGAAGGCCCGGTGGCAGCCGCAGATCAGGGCCAAGGCCAAGGAGAAGGCGGCGACGACCGGCGGCATCGTCATCGACGTCCACGCCCGCCTCGGCTACGCCGGAGCGTCGATGGACTCCACCGACGAGGACCGCGAACGGCACATCACCGTCGCCCTCCCGCCCCAGTACGCGGCCCGCCTCTTCGACGCCCAGGAGCAGGGCGCCACCGAAGACCGGCTGCGCGAGCTCACCGCCGACGCACTCAAGGAGGTCTACTTCCAGGACAGCGGCCGCCGCGCCGGCTCCCTCCAGGAAGTCCAGATCAACGACGTGCTCAACCTGGGGTTCCAGCTGTAGGCCGTACCCCGAACATGCCGTGAGCCCCGGACCGTCGTCCGGGGCTCACGGCATTCCGGGAGGCACGGCGGACTTCTCACTGGTGGCACGACCTCTACGCTGAGGCGATGGAACTGAACACCCACGAACGGGCCCTGCTGCACGCCGTCTCCCAGTCGCCTGCCCCGGCCGCGATGTCCACGTTCTTCCCCGACCTCACCCGGGCTGCCCCGCCCGAGGTGCACGCCCCCGAGGACGACCCGGTCCGCGTCGCCTGGACAGACGAGCAGTTCGCGCTCTACGGGGCATCGGTCAGCCTCTGGCAGAAGAACCTGGTGCGGGTCGTCCACCCGGCCAACGGTGAACGGCCGGACCTGGTCGAGGCCACGGACGAAGGACGCACCGCGCTGGCCTGAGCCGCCCGAACGCCCGGCCTCTGTCCACAGGCTCAGCGCCCGAGCATGCGGACATGACCCAAGAACACGAGCAGCCGGCCCCCGCACGGAGCGTCCTGGACGCCCTGGCCCGCGCCGAACGCGCCATCTTCACCCGGAAGATTCCGCAGTCCGCCAAGGCTAAAGTCGAATTCCTCCTCACGCGCACCAAGGCTTCGACCAAGGAGCTCGCCGAACGGCTGGACACCTCCCGGCGCACGGTGGAGCGCTACCGTGCCGGGAAGCTCAAGAAGCCACAGAAGAAGCTCCAGGAAGCCCTGGTGAGGGAAACCGAGTCCGAGTGGCAACCGCAGGTCAGGGCGCAGGCGAGGGAGCGCGCGGCCACCTCCGGCGGGATGTGGGTGGAGTGCGAGGCGTACTTCGGGTTCACCGCGAACGGCAGCTCCGATGACGGCCGTGTGCGGTACATCAGCACGCCGATCTCCCCCACGTACGTGGCCCAGATCCTCGCCGCACGCGACGAAGGCAAGTCCGAGGAAGACCTCCAACCCATCGTCGCGGAGGCCATAGCCGAGTCATATTTCACCGACTGGGGCACACGCGCAAAGGGCCTGCGAGCCGACTTCACGTCAGTCGGATACATAAAACTGTCGTTTTAGGCGCGGCGAATACTCGCCTGCTATAAACCTGGGGTACGGCCCGCCGACGGAGCGCTCTGGCAGCGGGCCGTACCCCTTTTCCCGCAATGAAACAGCGAGGCCCCCGGATGGATACTCCCGCGCCCCGACGACCGCGCCGCCCTTTCACCGGCGCCCCCGCACCGGCACCGGTCGACCGGGCGAAGGTGGGCCGCAGCTCGGTGCGCCGCCGGGCCCGGGGCATGACACACACGGAGGCCGCGGCCGCGCTCGAGGACGCCCGGTTCGAAGCCCGGCAGGACTCGAGGTTCGAGGACCTGGCCCTCGATGAGCGCGGCCCGGCGGAGCTCGGCGAGTGGGAGCGGATCGCCCTACTGCTCGCCGACGCCCCGCCGGGCACCGTCTACGCCCCGGACACCGACGACGTGGTCCGGGCCGAGCTCGCCGCCGACGCTGCGGCCGCCGCCGCCGCCGCCGCCCGGGAAGCCGAGCTGCGTGAAGCGATGCGGATCGCGGCCCGCGCCGACGAGCTCCAGGCGCTGCGCGAGCTCGGCACCCTGGACCAGGCCGAGCCCCGCGAAGGTGACGAAGTCGTACGCGACGAGCTCACCCGGCGAGCCGGCGGCTACGTCCCGGCCGACGTTGACGCCTGGCTCGCCCGCGCCCTGGCCAGCCGCCTCGGGCACTACCGCGACCCGGCCGCCCGCGAAGCCGCGGCCGGCCTTCTCACGCCGCCGGTCCTCGCGCACGCCGCGCTGCTCGCCGAACTCGCCCGCCTGGTCCCCGGCACCGACATCGGCCAGCTGGCGTTCGCGGCCCGGCTCGCCACCACCGAACCCGAAGCCACCGCAGCCCTCGCCGCGCACCTGACCCACGCCCGCTCCGAGGCCCACTGACTCGCTCTCCGCAATCCCCCAGCTCCCGAAGTCTCTGGGGGGAGACCTGGGGGGTTGGGGCCAGAAATGCCCGAATGGCCCGGAACCTCTGGGGGGTGGCAGGGTGAATTCCCAGGTGGAGAAGTTTTCCGGGAAGACCGGGGGGCTGGGGGGGGGTAGGGCCCACGGGCCATGACCGGCCGTCACCTCGCCACGGTGTGGGCGTTGTGCCGGGCATGGACTGGACGCAGCTGCTCAAGGAACTCACCGTCGCGGTGGAGGTGCGCAACCGCAGGGTGGCGAGCCTGCGTACCGCCGGTTCCACCGTGGCCGAACTCGCGGCGCAGGCCCTCGCGGCCGGCGCCCCGGGCCCGCCCCTGCGCCGGATCCTGGCCGGGATGGAACCGCTGCTCGAACAGGAGCGCCCGCACGTGTGCGGACCAGGACCCGTCGTTCCGCCCGGCCGCCCGGCCCTGCCGCAGCAGGCCGCCGACGCGGCGCCTGTGATCCGCCAGCCGCTGTCTGCGGACGACGCCTTCGGCCGCCCCGTGCCGATCCGGTACTCCCTGGAGGAGGCGTGGCAGAAGGGGATCCTGCCGTGGAAGGCACCGACAGCGCGCACCTACCTACGCAGGCGCTCCCCGGAGCGCGGCATCCCGGTACCCGAGGGCGTACTGGACGGGCAGACCGTCCGGTACACCGAGGATGAGCTGACGACCTGGCGTACGGCCTGGGAGGAGCAGGCCGGCCCCACTACCGGCCGACCGCCCGCAAGCCCGGAACCGGTGTCACGGTGACAAGGAGTGAGCGTGACACTCGTGTCACGCTCACCAGAAAACGCGTCACGCCGGTGTCACGCCGCCTTGCTTCTGCCCCTGTTTGTCCGTTTCTTGGAGCCGTAGGGCGCTCCAGAGGTCGTTTTCGGGGGTGGAGCGTGACACGCAAGATTTGGCCTCACGCGCACATGTGAGGAGCACGGAGCGTAGTTGCGGGCCGGGTTCCTGCGGAGTGCTCCCGGGCCCGGCTGCCCGGCGATACCGTGGTGGGACACGCCAGTTCTGCCTTCTGGAGCCCTCGATGAGCGAACAGCCGGCCCCCGCCGACACCACCCGGCAGCAGCTGGAGCCCGACGCCGCCGATGGACTGCGCGCGTACGCGGCCCGGACCCGCGAGAGCGCCGACCAGCTCGCCGCCGTCCTGGAGGACATCGCCACCAACGGGCTGCCCTCGGTGGAGGAATGCACGCCGTGGGAGGAGCTGCGCGAGGCCCACCTCGCCCGGCTCGCAGCCCAGCGCCCGGCCGCCGCCTGATGCCCGCACCGCACGGCCCACGCCGCCGTGCCCGGATCGCGTTCTCCGACTCCGCCGCCAAGCAGCTGGACACCATCACCAGCGAAGCCGAGCTCCACGCCCTGGACCGCGCCCTGGTCGTCATCTCCGTCGCCCCCGACGCCGGTGAGCTCCTGCCCGGCGACAGCAGCGGACCGCGGCTGCGCCAGTACGCCGACGACGTCGAACGCGTCCGGTTGCTGTACTGGGTGAGCGCCCTGGGCACGGTGGTCGTGGTCGCCTTCATTGAGGTGTAGCAGGCGCCCACCGCCCTCGTACTGCTCGTGCTCCTCGCTGTGCTGCCCGGTCTCTCCAGCACCAGGCACCTGGTGCTGGAGAGCGATGACATTCGAACGCCGACCCCGGGCCGCAACATCGGTTCAGCCGACGGCCTGCCCGCCTCCGGGCCCGCCGGGTCCGGAGCTCTGGTGCTCCTCCCGCCCGGCCCCCT
>NZ_JBWBTT010000003.1:0-4336 GCF_056172905.1 Streptomyces sp. iso_384 | reverse complement strand
CGGCGGCACACTCGTCCCGAGCATCCTGCGACACGGCGCGGGCGACGTGGCGTCCCAGGCCATCACCTTCGCCCGCTTCGCGGCGAACGCACACCTGGTACTGGTCAACGGCACACCCGGCGTCGTCTCGTTCGCCGAAAACCGACAACCGCTGTCCGTCATGTCGTTCACCATCCACAACGGCCGCATCACCGCACTCGACATCCTCACCGACCCCGGCCGCCTGACTACCCTCAACCTGACCAACTGACCGATACCGGCCACTCCACAGCGGACGCCGCCCACCGGGAACCAGCACGAAGGCGCACTCGACCGGGCTGAGCGCTGTTCCATCGCGTGAACATCGAGCACAGCGTGGTTCGGGTGCCTCCCCAAACGCTGGACAACTGCTGCCGGGCTCTGGCTCAACTTCCGTTTGCGCGAACGACTCTCACCACCACCGACACCAACCCGAGAGATCGCAGTGTGGGCTGATCCGCGAGGACCAAGGCGGCACTGGAACGACTGGACCGTCCCTCCGCGGCGGTGTCAGTGCCGCATGCCACACTGCTGGCCATGTTGCTCGCTGATCTCACTCTCGACCTGTGGCGGACCTTCGACGAGGCCACCACCCGGCAGATCGCCCAGAATGCCGCTGACCACGTGGGCGGTCGGGTGTCACTCGTCGAGGCCACGGAACACATCGGTGGCTTGCTGCACCGCGTCCGGATAGTGCGGGAGGGGCAGGAGTTCGCCCTGATACCCGGAGGCCGGGTATCCCTGGGCTTCGACCTCAACACCTGGCAGCCGACTGCGCAGCAGGCCGCCGACTACGCCGAGAGCGTGGAACAGGGCTACGGTCACGGGTCCGATCTGCGGACCCACCTTGCCCGCATCCTCAGCGCTCCCCGCAACGTTCACCTGGCGACCGTCCTGATGGCCGTGGATGACGAGAACCTGACCGAACCCCCGGCCGACATGCCAGCTGCCCTCTCCGCCCGTGGTTTGCGGATGCCGACCTCCGACGAGTGGGAGCACGCCTGCGGCGCAGGGTCGGACACCCTGTTCCGGTGGGGCAAGGACTGTCCCCTCGACCGCATCCCCTACGGCGACGACACCGGCCCGCACAACGAACTGAACGCCTTCGGCCTGCACATCGCCTACGACACCTACCGTGCCGAGCTGACCGGCGATGTCACCGCGGTCCACGGCGGCGACGGGGGCGAGTCGGTGTGCGGCGGCTACGGCCACCTGCTGGCCTGGCTCCCCCTGGCGACCGCCAACCGCAACCCTGAGATGGCCGAGTTCGTGTATGGACCGGACGGAGAGGACATGTACAACGACTTCTCCACCCGCCCGGTGCTCACGCTTTGAGTGGACGTTAAGTCCGATCTTCCTCGGTTCGTGATCGCTCGATCGTGGTACTGGTCGCCGTGCCGGGCACCTGATAGGCATGTTCATGCTGAGATGCGGGGCATGGAGCGAGAGCCATACCCCAGCGACTTATCGGACGAGCAGTGGGCGCTGATCCAGCCGATGAACACGGCGTGGAAGCAGGACCGGGTGGCACGGTCGGCGACCGGTGATCCTGGGTCCTACGACCTGCGGGAAGTCGTGAACGCGATCTTCTACCAGAACCGGACGGGCTGCCAGTGGCGCTACCTGCCCCACGACCTGCCGACCTGGTCGGCGGTGTTCTACTACTTCACCCTGTGGCGTCAGGACGGCCTCGACCAGCGCATCCAGGAACTCCTGCGCTGCCAGGTGAGGGAGCGAGCCCGGCGATTAGAGGACCCGTCCCTCGTGATCATCGACACCCAGTCCGTCCGCGCCGCGGCGGGTGTCCCGAAAACCACGACGGGACTGGACGCGCACAAGAAGGTGTCGGGCCGCAAGCGGGGACTGGCCGTCGACGTCCTGGGGCTGGTCATCGGCGTCGTCGTGCTGGCCGCCTCCGCCCACGACAACACCGCCGGCACCGCCCTGCTCGACCAAGCCGCCGAGCGGTGCGGCAACCGCCTGGAGAAGGCCCTGGTGGACCAGGGCTTCAAGGGCTAGGTCCTCATCCACGGCGCCCTGCTGGACATCGACATCGAGATCGTCCGCCGCAACCGGGCCGATCAGGGCAAAGGCTTCGTTCCGCAACCGAAGAGGTGGATCGTGGAGCAGGTCAACGGCACGTTGATGCTGCACCGGCGCCTCGCCCGTGAGTACGACCACAGGCCCGACACCTCCGCCTCACGCATCTACTGGGCCTCGATCGCGAACATGGCCCGCCGCCTCACCACACCCTCTCCGGCCTGGCGCGACACCCTCGGGCTGGCCGCGTGAACGTCACCGGGCTCCTGGCCGGCCTCCAGGCCCAGCACGACGAGACCACATCCCGAGCCATTGAACTACGCGACCAGATCCAGCACTTGACCGCCGCCCTGGCCGAGACCGAAGCGCGACTCGCGGACCTGGCCACCACCGCCAAGGTCATCACCGAACTCGCACCCGCTGGAGGCGACCCCGATCCGCCCGAGACGAACACCGCCTACCAGGCCATCGTGAACGCCTTCAACCAGCACCCCGACCAGGTCTTCCGAGCTCGTGAGCTGCACGAACTCCTCGGCATGCCCACCGACGAGGCATCCGTCAACATCACCCGCAGCCGCCTCGGACGTCTCCTCCGCCAAGGCTTCCTCACTCAGCCTGGACGAGGCCGCTACCAGAAACGGACTTAACGCCCTCTCATGAGACACATCGCGTCGAGGATGTTGACTACACCAGCATTTGTGCGTGCGTTGAGGCAGCCGCTTGTCGGCTTCCTCAGGGGAGTAGTTGCCGAATGTCCAGCCATTGCTGCGCCTGGTCGTGGATCTCGCCTTGCGGAAGGTGCGGCAGGAGCTGTTGGAGTGGCGCGGTGATGTTCTTGACTCGACGCAGCTCGCCGATCTGCTCGACAGCACGATCCTGCCATCGTTCGCTCAGCACGCGGGCTTGCGTTGGCGTCAGAGGCAATGCGCCGAACAGGTCCGAAGCGACGCGAGTGGGGTTCCAGCGCGGGCCTTCGGGATCGGCGCCGAGCTGCTCAATGATCAACGTTCGCAACCAACATTCGTTCGCGATCATCCGCGCTTGCTGCCAAGGCCCGTCGCCGTGCGATCGTGCATTGACCTGGAGCGACAACTCGGCCCACTGTTTCCGCAGGTCTGCCGCAAGGCGGCGATCGCTGGCTCGGGAAGCAGTGAACTCACGTATTTGCTCAAGCACCTGGCCATCGTGACTAGACCGATCCAGCCACGCTTGTGCCTCCTCGAGCGAATCAGGAATCGATTTGCTCACGTTTGAGCTTCCCCTCCATCTCGCCAGCATCGCCCGGCGTGGCTCCGCAGAGTCCGCCCCCTCGCGGCGACCCTCCGAGTCAATCCCACCGTTCGGCCAAGGCTGGGGCCACTTCAAGGCAGCAGGCAGGTGGCCGGCGGACAGTTTGTCAGACCCTTCCGGTGAGCTTCTTCAGCGTTGCCGCTCCAGTGTGAGGACTGCTTTGGCGATTGACGTCATGCGGTTGGGGCTGCATCGGGCCCTGCGGAAGATCCGCCAGGACTTCAGCCTTGCGACCCCGCGTTCGACGGGTGCTCGCGCTGCGACCAGTGCCTGATTGCGGGACTTTTCGGTGGGGGTGAGTTCCTGCAGGGGCCTGCGTTTGATGCCGGTGGTCAGCCACGGGCCGGCGCCCTGGTAGGCGAGATCGGCCAGGATCGGGACGCCCTGGCGCTCGCAGATCCGGATGATCCGGTGGGTACGGGCGGCGGTCAGATCCTGGGTGCGGCCCGGCAGGGCGGGCGAGAGCCACAGCAGCCGGCCGCCAGGATCGGTGACGACCTGCACGTTCACACCATGGCGCCGGTGTTTGTGGGAGTAGTCGGCCCGGCCGTCGCCGACCCGGTCGCACTCGGCGAGGGTGCCGTCGAGCAGGACGAACTCGGGCTCGTGCTCACGCAGCGTCTTCAGCAGACCCGGTGCACGGGCGGCCAGCAGGTCGACGACCATGCTGGTGTAGGCATGCGCGGTGGACTCGCTGATCCCGAACCCGGCGGCGATCTTCGCCAGAGTGATGTGCTCGCGCAGGTACACCAGTGCCACCATCGCCCGCTGTGACGGACGGAGCTTGCAGCGCCGGTCGCCCTCACGGGTGCGATCAGCATGGTGACCCACTCCACGAGTGCATGCGGCAGGTCGAGTGCGGCAGGATGGACGACCAACGAGGCCCCCGAGCAACGTGACTGAGACGTCAGACATCCCGATCAACAGCCCGGGGGCCTCGCTCGTTGCGCTTCACGGACCGTCACCCGATCGGTGGCCACATCGAAGA
>NZ_JBWBTT010000002.1:0-11129 GCF_056172905.1 Streptomyces sp. iso_384 | reverse complement strand
GGGCAGTGAGCCCCGAGGGGCGCGTTTTCGAGCTGCCGTCGAGCTCTCGTCCTTCAGGAAGACCAGTCGGACCCTGCTGCTCTCCGGGACCAGGAATCCCTCTGATCGGATGAGGCCAGCCCGACGAACCCCTCGGTCGCCGAGGACCGAGCCGCGAAGGCCGGTCAATCCAGAAAGATCAGGATCAGCGCGTGGACGAGGACGGATTTCTCGGAGCCACCAACCTTCTGACATGCGCCGCAGGTTAAGCATTGCAGTTGTCCAACCGGGCCAAGCACGGCGCTCCTTACCGTGTTGGCGGGTTGATTCCGGTCCTTCGTACGATCGGGAGACCCAGGGGCCTGGGTGTGGCTGGACGGCGCTCATGCTGTGGTTGTGGCTTTGACTGATTGGCCGCCCGGTGCCCCGCGACGACACGGCCACTCATTGGGATGAGCGAACAGAGATCGCTTCGTAAGGACACGTCGGCGTGGTCGTCTGCAGGGTCCAGTCAACCGATCGACAAGGGAGGCTCGGGTGCCCGAGCTCTGGGCGGGGACGGATGCCGGCAAGGCCGCGCATCACTGCACGGTGATCGACACGGACGGGACGAAGGTGCTCTCGCGGCGGGTGCCCAACAACGAGCCCGAGCTCCTGGAGCTGATAGGCGACGTCCTCGCACTGGCCGAGGACAGCCCGGTGACCTGGGCCGTCGATCTGAACGCCGGCGGGGGTGCTCTGCTGATAGCCCTCCTGACCAGCCATGGTCAGCGGCTGCTCTACATTCCTGGCCGAACCGTCCACCACGCTTCCCGTGGCTACCGAGGTGACGGTAAGACCGACGCCAAGGACGCCTATGTCATCGCCGATCAGGCACGGATGCGCCGTGATCTGCAGCCGCTGCAGGAGTGGGACGAGATCGCGGTGGACCTGAAGATCCTCACCGCCCGCCGCTATGACCTCGCTGCCGACCGCACCCGCGCCATCAACCGGATGCGGGCCCAGCTGCTGGAGTACTTCCCGGCCCTGGAACGGACCTTCGACTACGCGGCGTCGAAAGCCGCACTGATCCTGTTGACCGGCTATCAGACCCCGGCCGGTCTGCGCCGGGTCGGCTCGATCCGGCTCGCGACCTGGTTGAAGAACCGCAAGGTCCGAGGCGCCCAGGCAGTGGCCGATGCGGCCGTCGCTGCGGCTCAGGCTCAGCACACTGCCGTGCCCGGGGAGAGCACAGCCGCCGCCGTGGTGAACACCCTGGCCCGGTCCGTTCTGGCTCTGGACGAAGAGATCGCCGCCGTGGATGCAAGGATCGACGCCCGTTTCCGAGAGCACCGGCATGCCGAGGTGATCCTCAGCATGCCTGGCATGGGCCCGTTGCTGGGGGCGGAGTTCATTGCTTGCACCGGCGGCGACATGGACGCCTTCGGGTCCGCGGGCCGACTCGCCGGAGTCGCCGGTCTGGCACCTGTTCCACGGGACTCAGGCCGGATCAGCGGCAACATGCGCCGACCACACCGCTACCACCGCCGGCTCCTGCGCGTCTTCTACCTATCTGCCCAGATCGCAGCCCGCTTCTGCCCAACCTCGAAGTCCTTCTACGACCGCAAGCGGGCCGAGGGCAAGAGCCACAAGCAGGCGATCCTCGCCCTCGCCCGCCGACGCCTCGACGTCCTATGGGCCCTCATACGCGATCAGCGGACCTTCGAGGCTCAGCCTCCACGGCGGGGTCTCGCCGCGGCCTGAGTCTCAGTCTGTGAAAAGCGGCTCGTAGGGGTGCCCCTCCGGTGTGAAGATCAAAACGAAGTCTTCCCCCAGCCGAGTAGCTACCTCCCTCAAGCGAGCCAGGACCTCGGCCTGGCCCGGAAGCTCGAGGCCAAGGGCTGCGGCAGCGCGGTCTCTCCGGGCCACGAGGTCCGGCATGTCCTCCAGATACTCAGCCGCAAGTTCGCGACTCTCCTCGTCCGTGAACGCCTGGCAGTCGCGCCACCACGGAACCACCAGCAGCAAAAGCACCAGCTCGGGCAGCCCGACGGCAACCAGAGCCGCACCTCCCTCGGAGTCGGCATAGAGGATGGGACGTTCCTCGCCGCCTGCACCGCAGAAGAAGTACGTGCCGCCAGCACCATCGCCAGCGAATCCCTCAAGCACGGCGCCCGAGGCGAGATGCACTTCCTCGACATGATCGCCTCGGTCCAGGTCGAAGTCACCCGGCCAAGCGAGAAAACGGGCAGCTTCTTCCTGCTCACGGACGGCAGCGATCAACGATTCCATGGGCCGCAGCCTACGGCCCGTTGCTTGACAACCATCATTGGGAATCAGTCACATCCGCGCCCAACAGGAGTGGCACGCCACCTACCGCGCCCTGGCCGTGCCCCGCCCGCGTCATGCCACCGAGCTGCGCCGCCGCCTGCTCTTGCTGTCCGTGCGGATCTACTGGCACCCCTGGTGGTCCACTCCGGCGGGGTGGAGTCCGGCGGCCCGGGTCGAGCTGCGGCGGCTGACTGCCGGGGAGCGGCGTACGGACGCGGCGTGAACCGGCCCGGCGCGGGAGCTGCGAAGGAGTGAGGCGGGGACTCCCGCCCGGACACTCCGGGCTGCGCTGGATAAAGTCGGGGGTAGACCGTGCCGTATGGGTGTGCGGGACAGGTCCGGGTCTCCTGGAGTATGGCTCGGGCCCCTGGTGCCGGTGGCGGCTTTGCCTCCTCCGGCACCGGGCCTCCTGGCGGCCAGAGACCGCCTGATCCTCCTGCCTAAGGACTTGCAGATCATTAACACGTCGTCTTGATCTTGCTGCTGGGATCGCTGCTCTCGGCCAGGACCCGAGCCTGGAGGGAGGCGAGGGCAGCGGGTGGGGTGGTCGCCGGTGGGATGACGATGCCGTGTGCCTCAAACAGTTTCCTGATCTTCAGCAGGGTGCGGTGCATGGCGGTGCGGCTGCTGCCGAAGAGCACGGCGAGGGGTTCGGCTGCCAGGGCGAGGTGCAGGTGGAGCACTGCGGCCAGGACCTGATCGGGGAAGCCGAGGCGGGGCGGGCGGCCGCGCTGGGTGTCCCCGTCCGGCGCCAGAGTCTGGACCAAGCCGTGCAACTGCTCCGGAGACAGTCCCGGTCAGCACTGGGGCGGACAGCAGGGCCGGTGTCCACTCCGGCTCGCACCGTTGCGACTTCCGGGGTGCTGGGACAGCCGGGGCCGGATGGGGGTGAAGGATGTAGTTCCAGTCGCCGTGGAAGCCATGGCGGGTCAGTGGCAGAGCCGCCATCTCCACGTCAGCGATCTGCACTCCGGTCGGGTAGGTCCTGGTGTCGAGTTCGGCATGCACCCGCAGTCCGGTGCGGGTGGTGGTTGCGGCGATGGACTGGACGATGACTTCGTGGCTGGTCAGCGGCCGGCCCCGCCAGTTCATGGTGATGTGGGAGAAGAGCCGGTGCTCGATCTTGTTCCACTTCGATGTGCCCGGCGGCAGGTGGCAGACGGTGATCATCAGGCCCGTTTCAGCGGCGAGGCCGGCGAGTTCGAGTTTCCAGGCCCGGGTGCGGTGGCCGTTGGAGCCACCCGCATCTGCCGTGATCAGGAGCCGTGTCGCTTGCGGGTAGGAAACCTGGCCCTGGCCGTTCCACCAGCGGCGGATCGATTCCACCGCGAAGGCTGCGGTGTCGTGATCGGTGCCTACGTTGACCCAGCCGGTGTTCGCCGCCAGGTCGTAGACGCCGTACGGGATCGCCTTGCCTAGCTTCGGGTCGGCGAAGTCGTGCATGTTCACCCGCGCCGGATCGCCGGCCGGGCGCCACTGGCGGCCGTCGTTCTTGAATTCGCCGACGAGCTCCTTCTTCTTGGTGTCCACACTGATGACCGGCTGGCCGGCGTCCCGGTGCTGGCGTGCTTGCTCGTTGAGGTAGCGGAACTGTGCGTCACGGTCGACGTGCTGGCTGCCCTCGAGCGTCTTGGCGTTGGCCTGCAGGCTGAAGCCTTCCTCCCGCAGCAGATCGGCAACGGTGTCGGCGCTGACCCGGTGCTCGGCCCGGGTCAGTTCCCTCGCCAGGGCGCGGGTCGACTTCACCGTCCATCGCAGCGGCGACATCGGATCACCCCGCACGTCCGGCTCGACCAGCGCGAGCAGAGCCGGCCGCAGTCCCGGATCGAGTTCCGCGACCCGCTTGCGACCTCCCCCCGGACGCCGAACCCGGCCCAGGGGCTCCTCGCCTGCCTCCAGCTCGAACACGCCCTTGCGGACCGTCGTCTCGCTCACCGAGGCCGCCAATGCGACGGCCCGGACACCGCCGTGCCCCAGGACGCGGGCCTCGGCGGCCATCAACAACCGACGCTGACGCTCGTCCAGATGCGGGAACAACACCGCGAACTTCAGAGAGAGTTGGCTACGAGTCTCGTCCGGGATGCGCATACCACACCAACGAGCATCAGAACGGGAAGCAACACCTTGATTCCCTGCAAGTCCTTAGTGACCGCGGCCATGCTGTCGGCCGGCTTGCCGTCTGCGGCAGCCGATGCTGGCCGTGCTGAAGTGATCTCCTCCACACTCCCCGCAGGCATACCGATCCCGTCGCTCGGTGCGCTCCAGGCCCAGCAGGGCAGTGAGGGGGAGACCGCGCTGCCGGTCCGGGAGACGGCGGCGGGCAAGCTGCCGCGTGAGGCCATCGCCCCCGCCCGTCTTCCGAAGGCGTCCACGCCCTCGTTCCTCTCGGACGAGATGGCCGGCAGGGTGCCGTTCGCGGCAACCTATCCGGAACCGCCTCGGACGATGACGAAGGCCGAATGCAAGGCCGGACTTCAGGGCGGCAGGCTTTTCGCGGTCAAGTCCCGGTACGCGATGTGCACGGGAACCCAGTTCGTACAGACCTGGATGCAGCGCGGTCGGCCTGTGGGTCAGAGCTCGTTCACGCTGTGGGTGATCGAAACGGTTCCGAAAAAGAACGACCGCACGATTCGAATCCAGTACTTGTTCACGGACTTCGTGAAGACCGGCACCACCCGGACGAGCGGCCTGAAGATCGACACAGACGGCGACGTGACCACGTGGCCGAAGCAAGCAGCGAAGAAGTACGGCGGGCAGGTACCGGCCACCCAGACCTTTGACGCGCTGAAGGCCAAGCCCGAGTACACCCACACGATGCTGGTCGAGCCCGGGCAGGGCACCGGCACGGACGACGTGGTGCAGATGGCGTACGAGCCCTTCGTGAAGCTCACCTTCCCCTCGCCGTAAACCTCGCCCAACACCGGCCGTGTCAGCGTTGGCTTCCTCGCGGGCCGCTGGGACACCGCCTCCTACCTCTTCAACAAGACCGGCGGCGGAAACCCCAAGAAGAAGGGCGGTGCGGCCCTGCCGCTTGTGGCGACCCTGCCCTACAGCTCCAAGACCGGGGCCCCCGAGCGAGCAGTGCCCCAGCACCTGCGGGACGCACACACGAAGCCAGGCGACACCAAGCCCGTGAATGCCAGCAAGGCGGTACCGGGGTTCGACCTCAAGCACACGCTGCACCGGCTTCAGCACGACGGTGACCGTGTGAAGGCCAATCGCCGCGCGGCCATTGCTACCTGCGTCAAGTACTGGGGGGCCGACTACGCCACAAGCGTTCCCGGAGTCTCGCGGGAATGCGACGAGTATCCCTTCGCCAGCACCTACGAAGGCGCAGCTCAAAGCAAGTACGACCAGACGAAGCCCAAGGACAACTTCTCCGCCAGGCCCCTGCCCAGGGCTGACAACGGAGCCGGCGGAAGCATCCTGAAAATATTCAGGGACCGGAACCGCATTCTGGACGGGTTCAGCAGCGGTGACGACATCGACGCCTACGTGGTCTCGATCTCCTGAGGCGCGCCCTGTGGGCAGAGCCCAATGTTCTGCCCACAGGTTCTCAGTTGCTGGCCGGCCAGAACTGGACCAGGTACCGCTCCACCCCGACGGGCACGTCCACCGCCGCAAGCCGGGCAGCCTCGGCCCGGCCCGAACAGACGGCGCGGACCTTCCAGAGCGTGTTGGGCCGGCCGAGCTCCACGCGGCCTTCGTCGACCCCGGACATCGTCTCGATCGAGAGATTCCCTGTGGTTGAGAAGATCTCTGCTTCGCCCTGAGCTTCCCAGCGGACGTCGGCGGGCACGGACGGTTCACTGCCCCACACCTCGGCTGTCAGAGCTGCCTCGTGGGTGTGCCCGGCGCTCTCGAAGTCGAGCCGCTTGTCGTAAACGGTCAGGAAGCCTGCCCCTGGCGCTTCTGCCCGCTCCTCGGGGAAGGGGGCGGAGACCTCCATGTCGTCCTCTTCCTGAAGGGCGAACGCATGGAACTCCACGGACACCCGAACTTCTTCGCGCGCCACCAACTCGGCCACAGAGAACTCCCGTATCTCCCGCTACCGCCGCAAGCACCCTATCTTGGTGGCCGCCAGCACATCGTGGAATACCGGCCGTCGGCTCCCGTTCAACGCTGACCGATCCGACTGGCCCGTGTACGGCTCACAGGCGCGGCCAACCGCAGGGGCGGACCGCCCTCGCTGCCTGTGAGGTCGACAGCTTGTCCTCACCGAAGCCGCACCGCGCAGGGACCACGGGTCCTGGTGGTTGAGGGAGGCGGCCCTGGCGTTGACGGTGGTTCAGTCGGGGAGTTCGGCGGGGGCCGGGCACTCCCTCACCACAAGGCCGCTGTGCGGCTGGTCACGGTCGATTCGCGCGGGATCGGCGATATTGCGCCGGGGAGTTCTTTGTCGCCTCGTCCTCGTACGAGCCCACCGTGCCCCGGTCTACATGGAACGTGGTCAGGGTCGATACGGGGGACGCCGGGTCCCGCCGGTCCTCGATGACCCGCATGTGGGTGGAGAAGCGCTCCGGGGTCACCTCGTACACGTCGTAGCCGTAGCGGTTGCCCTCGAAGTACTTGAGATGCGGATTGGCCCGGCCCATGCGCGGGCCGTTGGTCCGGTTCCAGTCGGTGGAGTACGCGCCGCTGGTCACCGAGTGCGCGGTGAACTCCGTACCGACGACGGGTGACGAGGTGTCGTCGAAGTCCGTGTGGATGTCGTCGACGAAGGCGGAGTGCCAGTCTCCGGTGATGACGACGAGGTCCTCCAGGCCGCTGCTGTGCACATGCCCCAGGACCTCCTCGCGCTCGGCCAGGAAGCCATCCCACTGGTCGGTAAACATGTACGAGCCGCCGGGCGAGCCGCGCAGCTGGCTGAGCATGATCGAGTTGGCCCAGACATGCCAGGTGTCCGGGGCCTTGTCGATGCCCTGCTTGAGCCACGACTTCTGCTCGGCACCCAGGATGGTGCCGTCGGCCAGGTTCTGCGCCGAGCGATACGAACGCAGGTCCAGGACTGTCAGCTCCAGCAGGTCACCCCAGCGGCGTACACGGTGGATCTCGGGGTCCGGCAGCGCGGCCTCGCCGAAGGTGTCGCGGTGCGGCATGTGCTCGAACCATGCCTGGAAAGCGGCCGCCTTGCGCTGCATGAAGGGGGCGCCGCCGCCCGTACCGCTGAAGTCGTTGGCCACCTCGTGGTCGTCCCAGGTGAGGAACCAGGGGTGGGCTGCGTGTGCCTCGCGCAGCGATGCGTCCCCCTTGTAGAGGGCGTGCCGCTTGCGGTAGTCGGCGAGGGTGAAGGTCGCACCGCCCTCGTGGTCACGGACATGGCTCTCAGGGACGCCGCCGACCTGGCCGTGCTCGTAGATGTAGTCGCCGAGGTGGACGACGAAGTCGACGTTCTCCCGGGCGATGCCGCGGTGGGCTGCGTAGAAGCCGTCGTGGAAAGCCTGGCAGTTGGCGGCGGCGAAGCGGACCGCGCCGACTGCGCTGGCCGGGGCGGTCTTGGTACGGCCCACACGGCTGCTCCGGCCGAGCGCGGTGAAGGCGTAGAAGTAGTGCCGCCCGGATCTCAGCCCGCTGACCGGTACGTGCACACTGTGGCCGAGGGTCGCGGACGCCGGGGCGGTGCCGCGGGCGACGACCGTGCGCAGTCCGGCGTCCTCGGCGACGACCCAGCCGACCTCGACGACGTCGGGAAGGTCCTGCTCGGCGGCGAGGGGTTCGGGCGCCAGGCGGGTCCACAGAACGACGGACGAGGGCTGCGGGTCGCCGGAGGCGACGCCGAGGGTGAAGGGCGCCGGGTCGTAGCCGGCTCCCAGCGCCTCGGCTGCCTCGCGGGCCTGCGCGGGTGAGAGCCCGGCGGCCAGCGGCCAGGCGACGCCGAGGGCGCCCGACGCGGCGGCGGCTTTGAGCAGATCACGGCGGTTGAGCTTCACGACCGGCCTCCGGCGGTGTTGAGGGTGGCGGCATCAAGGGTGAGGGATATCGCGTCCGCGTAACCGTCGTTGGACGTGCCGCCAGAGCGCGTGAAGACGAGCAGGACTCGGGCACTGCGGGCGCCCGGCGGCACCGTGGAGGCCGCCTCGCGCTGCAGGAGTGCGGTACGCCCCCCGCGGTCCCCCGCGGTCACGGGCCCGAGCACGCTCAGCGCGACTGGGGTCCCCTTGACGTCCCGGAACTCCACGGATAGCCGTACTCCGTCTTCATGGCCCGCGTACCCGCCGAGCCAGCCACGTACGGCGTACCGGACGCGGCCCGCGTCAACAGCCGCGCGCCCGGTCGTCCCGGTCTGCGGCAGATCGATGTCCTGGGCCAGTGCCGTACGGGGCGAGTTCCCTCCGGAGAAGAACCGGCTGCCGCGCTGGGCGGGCCCGGGGTCGGACGGGCCCGGGTACCCTCCGCCGAAGCTGTAGTCGATCAGCGCGGGTGCGCCCTGCGCGATCCTCCAGCCGTTCACCGAGCCGACCGGCTCCGCACTTCCTCCCGGCCCACTCTCCGCGTCGCCGTTCACAACGAGATTCATCCACGTCTCCCCTGGGTGTTCTGCTGTGTTGTCGCGCCACGCATCACACCAGCCCCGCATGAACCTCAGGAAGCCCTTCACCAAACTTTCTCAGCAACCTGTACGGACAAGTACGAGTCGCAGATGCGCAAAATACAAGGAAGGGGCCATCAATGGAAGATCCAGTAGCGCACAACAGCGGAACGGTGTTTACGGAAGTAAGCGCTTCCAGCCGGCAAGGGAACTCATCCAGGAGCTGGACTGGCTCCGTGGCTGCTCGGTGCCCCGTGCCCTCTGGGTAGCCCGCGGCGTGGCCGATGTCGGCTGGACCGTGACCGATGTTGGGGGCTGGCTCCACCTGCGCGGCGAGGTCACCAGGGTCCGCCGGGGCTCGGGCCTCTTGGCCGTGCTGCTCAACAACGCCGAGAACGTCCTCGACACCCCGGCCAAGCGCACCGAAGCCGTCGATTCGAACGCACCCAGGCCATCCAAGGCCTCCAAGCATGTGCAGTCGACAACTCAACGTCCGCTGACTCTACGGACCCGCCGCAGTAGGGTGCTGTGCCCGACAAGGGCTTTGTGCCGATCTGGTCCGCTGGAACATGACGGTCCCGGGTTTGCGCGTCGTGGGTCAGATCGAGGCTTCGGTGTCGATGTCCTGGAGGTGGCCCACCGTGGAAGGTGCTCACCTCGTCACCGGTATGGGTTCCCGTACGGGTACAGCGCCCGGCGCGACGGACAGACAGATCCAACTGCTGGACGTCGCGGGGGAGGACGTGCTCGGTGAGGGAGAGCTGTGGAACCGGCTGGTCAGCGACGGCCAAGAGGACGACCTCGGCCAGGTAGCCGGGGTCGCGTAGTTCCGGCGTCGGTTCGGCGGTCCGTGGCGTGGGCAGGAGCGGCTGGCGAGTGAGGGTGGGGCGCTTGAGCCGGATCGCACCGTCGTCCTGCTCCTGGACGGACGCGTCCCCGGCGTCACTGAGCGCGGACAGAACCGGCAGCACCATCGTCGGTGGGTGCCGGGGCCTTCGTCTCTGATCACGCCATGACCAGCGGACGGCCCCGGGGCCGCCGTACTCGTTGTCTCGGCACAAGGTGGACAAGTGGCTGGAATCCTATGAGTACCATCATCGCCACACACTCCCCACCGCATCGAGAGCTGAGGACCACATGGCTGGAACCCTTCCTGCCCCGAGTGTCACGGACGAGTATGCCCAGCGGGTCACCAAGGACTTGTCGGAGAACAGGGGCGAGCAAGAGCGCGTACGCGCAGAAGTGGCGCGCCTGCAGAGCGAGCTCGCTGCGCTGGAGGAGAGCGAGGTACTCCTGACGAAGATGCAGGAGGTGCTTGGTGGTGCGCCGAAGTCACCGACGAAGAAGAAGGCTAAGAGCAAGGTCGCCGCCGTTCCCGCAGCACGCTTCAACAGCGAGACGCCAACGGTGAAGGGGCGGAAGAGCGGACGTAAGGCAGGCGTCCAGAAGAAGGCCTCGCCGAGGAAGCCCGGAGAGCCGACATGGCTTGATCGCACTACCGTCTATCTCGCTGCCCAGAGTGAGCCCAAGTCCGCGGCGGAAGTGACATCGGCGCTTGCCGATGCACATCCGGAACGCACGGTACCCGCTGCCGTCGTGCGCAACGCTCTGGAGCAGGGGGTTGCGCAAGGGCGGGTCGAGCGCAGCAAGCAGGGGCGTTCGGTCTTTTACACCTCCATTGCCGCCGCGGCCCCGGAGAGTCCCGATCCCGTGCAGTCGTAGACGGCCATCGGACCGGGTGGCGGCAGAGCCGAGTACCCGGAAGTGCAGCGAGGCGCCTGGCAGGGGGCGCCGCTCGTAGCCACCCGAGCACCTCACAGTCCCGCCGAGAAGGGCGCCTTCACCAGCGAACCTGCGCGGCAGTCCTTGGCACGGTCAACGATCCCTACCACAGCACTCTCCTCGCACTCGGCGCCAAGGTGGGCGAGTGGAGGCAGCAGGTTGCCGTTGCGGTCGGAGTGATGTCGGCGCCAAACGGGTGCAGCCAGGGCAGCGCGAGGGCCAGGGCACCAGCGACGGCGCAACTCGGCGTCCAGCCCGAGGGCGAGATATCCGATCTCGGCGAGTGGCCCCTGTGGGTTGGGGAGCACAGTGGCGGTGGCATCTGCGGCGAAGCCGACGATCGCGACGTTGAGGAGCGTGCCAAGCCCGGGCAGTTCTCGCAGGGGGATCCATGCAATGAGCACAAGCAGCGAGATCAGGTTCGTCGCACAACCGAACGAGATATCAAGAGATTTGGCGGTGCCTTCCGTGAGCACGTTCCAGCTGGCCGCGCCAAGCCCGGACTGGACGAGCAGCATGACGGCGGCCC
>NZ_JBWBTT010000015.1:0-200 GCF_056172905.1 Streptomyces sp. iso_384 | reverse complement strand
GGCCTGGCCGACCGCTCCAGCAGGCCGTGGCCGACACGAAGGGGGCGATCACGTGGGATCTGAGCGTCGATTCCACGGTGTGTCGCGCCCATCAGCGCGCGGCCGGGGCCCGCAAGCGCGGTGGCCTGCAGAAGGAACCGCCGGGCGGTGTGTTCGCCGAGCCTGATGATCACGGGCTGGGACGCTCACGCGGCGGGTTC
>NZ_JBWBTT010000014.1:0-213 GCF_056172905.1 Streptomyces sp. iso_384 | reverse complement strand
TCACACCGATGCGGTCGGGGTCGATCTCGGGGCGGGTGGTGAGGTAGGAGACCACCGCACGGAAGTCCTCGGCACGCTGGAAGGGGTCCTCCAGACCGCGGGGCAGGCCCTCGGATTCGCCCTGGAAGGCGGCGTCGAAGGTCAGGACGGCGAAGCCCTCGCTGACCAGGCGGGTCGCGTACGCCGCCGGCGCCTGCTCCTTGACGCCGGTCG
>NZ_JBWBTT010000013.1:0-218 GCF_056172905.1 Streptomyces sp. iso_384 | reverse complement strand
CGGAGCGCGCGACGACGTCGGGGTGGAGGACGGCCAGGAGTGCCTCGAAGTCGCCGCCGCGGGAGGCGGTCAGGAAGGCGTCGACGACGTCGCGTTTGCGGTCGTTGTCCGCATCGGCGGCCGGGGTGGCGCCCTGGACACGGCGCCGGGCGCGGCTGGCGAGTTGCCGGGTGGTGACCGTGGTGCGGCCGAGAATGGGGGCGATGTTGTCGAAGGGC
>NZ_JBWBTT010000012.1:0-240 GCF_056172905.1 Streptomyces sp. iso_384 | reverse complement strand
TCGAACGTTTCATTTGCAGTGATGTACAGGAAGGTCACGGGCTCTGGGCCGTGCCACGGGCCAGAGCGGCCAGTCGTTCCGCGTCTGGAGTGCCAGGATTGGCTGACCAGAGCACGAGCTGCTGTTCTGGGGCACCGGCGTAGCGGAAGGTGTCCCAGTCGAGGGTGAGTTCGCCGACGGCAGGGTGGTTGATGCGTTTGCTGCCGAAGTCCTGGTGTGCGACGCGGTGCTCGGCCCACC
>NZ_JBWBTT010000011.1:0-246 GCF_056172905.1 Streptomyces sp. iso_384 | reverse complement strand
GGTGGTCTTGGTTGCGGCGTTCATCTGATGCTCTCCTGGTGATCCGTTAGCGTCTGTCACTGGACCGACGGATCGACACGCGGGGGTGTGACAGGTGAGCGAAAGTTCTTCTCTGGCCGATCGTTTCGAGGCCGAGCGGCCAGGGCTGCGAGCGGTGGCTTACAGGATGCTGGGTTCGCTTGCCGAGGCAGAGGATGCAGTCCAGGAGGCCTGGCTCAGGCTCAGCCGCACCGACGTGAGCGACGT
>NZ_JBWBTT010000010.1:0-248 GCF_056172905.1 Streptomyces sp. iso_384 | reverse complement strand
CCGGAAGTGCGGGTCGGAGACGGCCAGCTCCCCCACGAGGGCGGTGAGGGCCGGGTCGGTCGGGTTCGTTCCGGCCTCCATGCGCAAGACCTCGACGCAGGTGCGGGCCACCTCCTCCCAGTCCGGGTAGATGTCGCGCATCACCGGGTCGGTGAAGACCATGCGGACGTAGTTGCGTTCGGGCTCGGGCACGGCTGCGAAGTCGCACAGCAGCTCCGCCACCAACGGGTTCCACGCAAGGATGTCGA
>NZ_JBWBTT010000001.1:4800000-7970327 GCF_056172905.1 Streptomyces sp. iso_384 | reverse complement strand
TCGCGGCCACACTGCGGCAAGATCGGCAGGTACATCAGCCACAAGGCACGCTCTCTCGCATGTCCCACGAATGTGTGGTTCTCGGGACGGGATGGGTCGGGTCGGGTGAGGCCCGGCAGTCGGGAAGGAAAAGAACCGGAGTTCAGCCACGGTAGTCAGGCCGACCCGCACGGTTCAAGTTGTTGTCCACAGGCTGTGCACAATGGGGGGTCGCGCGGAGCCGGTTTGACCGGATGGCGTAGCCGCGCGTACCGTGACCAGGTCGAGTTGTCGATGGCTGCTGCCGCCTGCCTCCGATGGGCAAAGATCACGATCTGTGATTGTGAAGCGGTGCACTAGGGCGTTTACGCGAGTTCCTCGTGGGCGCACGGTGACAGCCAGGCGATGTCCCGCCAAGACACGAATCATTTCTGGAGCCCCCGAGTGAGCAAGCGCACCTTCCAGCCGAACAACCGCCGTCGCGCCAAGACCCACGGCTTCCGTCTGCGCATGCGTACCCGTGCCGGCCGTGCGATCCTCGCGAACCGCCGCGGCAAGGGCCGCAGCAGCCTGTCCGCCTGATCGCTTACAGGTCCATGACGTGCTGCCTACCGAGAATCGGCTGAGGCGGCGCGAGGACTTCGCGATCGCGGTACGACGAGGACGCCGAGCCGGGCGTCCGCTACTCGTCGTCCATCTACGCAGCGGTGAAACGGACCCGCACGTGACGGGGGAGACTCTTCCCGCGCCGCGTGCGGGTTTCGTTGTCAGCAAGGCCGTGGGGGGCGCCGTCGTGCGTACCGCGGTGAAGCGGAAGCTTCGCCACCTGGTTCGCGACCGGCTGGCTCAGCTGCCCCCCGGTAGCCTTGTTGTCGTACGGGCGCTGCCCGGTGCGGGCGACGCCGACCATGCACAGCTGGCCCGAGACCTGGACGCCGCGCTGCAGCGGCTGCTGGGAGGGGGCGCGCGATGAAGTACCCGCTGCTTGCTCTCATCAAGCTGTACCAGTGGACGATCAGTCCACTCCTCGGGCCTGTCTGCCGTTATTACCCGTCGTGTTCCCACTATGGATATACGTCGATCGACAGGCACGGAGCCATCAAGGGAACCGCGCTGACAGCCTGGCGCATCCTGCGGTGCAATCCGTGGTCACCCGGCGGTGTGGATCATGTTCCGCCACGCAAGCGTCCGCGGTGGCACGAGCTGCTGCGCAATGCCCTGCGCGGCGAAAAGGGCGGGGAGTCCGCCGCTGATGTGCCGTCCGGGGGGTCGGTCTCCGAACCTCCGAGCCCGGCCGCAGAGACCTCGCCCAATGCTCAAGGAGCCTGATTAGTGGACACGATTGCCAGTCTGTTCAGCTTTATCACCACGCCTGTCTCATGGGTCATCGTTCAGTTCCACAAGGTCTATGGGGCGCTCTTCGGTGACGACTCCGGCTGGGCCTGGGGTCTGTCGATCGTGTCCCTGGTGGTGCTGATCCGGATCTGCCTGATCCCGCTCTTCGTGAAGCAGATCAAGTCGACCCGCAACATGCAGGTGCTCCAGCCGAAGATGAAGGCGATCCAGGAGCGCTACAAGAACGACAAGCAGCGCCAGTCCGAAGAGATGATGAAGCTGTACAAGGAGACGGGCACCAACCCGCTCTCCTCGTGTCTTCCCATCCTGGCGCAGTCTCCGTTCTTCTTCGCCCTCTACCACGTGCTGTCTTCCATCGCCTCGGGCAAGAAGATCGGCGCGATCAACCAGGATCTGCTGGACAGCGCGCGTCAGGCGCACATCTTCGGCGCCCCGCTGGCCGCGAAGTTCACGGACAGCGTCGAGAAGGTCACCTCGCTCGACGCTTCCCTGACGGACGTCCGGATCGTCACCGCGATCATGATCGTGCTGATGTCGGCCTCGCAGTTCTTCACCCAGCGCCAGCTGATGACGAAGAACGTCGACCTGACGGTGAAGACCCCGTACATGCAGCAGCAGAAGATGCTGATGTACATCTTCCCGGTCATCTTCGCCGTGATGGGTATCAACTTCCCCGTCGGTGTCCTCGTCTACTGGCTGACCACCAACGTCTGGACCATGGGTCAGCAGATGTACGTGATCAACCAGAACCCGACTCCGGGCAGCAAGGCGCAGGACGCCTACCTCCAGCGACTCCTCAAGAGCGTCACCTCCCACGGCGAGGTGCGCGGCCGCACCCGGCGCAAGATGGTCAAGGCGATCGTCGCCAAGGGGACGGACCGCAACGACATCGAGCGCAAGTTCGTCACCGGTCTCGGCAAGCTGGGTCTCGCGCCCCAGGAGGACGGCACGGTGGCGAAGAGCGAGACCGCCACGGCCGATGCCGAGGGCGGCCACGCGCACAAGCGTCAGCAGCCCAAGCGCCAGACCAAGGCGAAGCGCCAGACGACCGGTCACGCGACTGCGGTAGCCAAGGACACGGAGTCCGAGGCAGCCGGTTCCAAGACCTCGCTCGAGAAGCAGGACGCACCGCAGGACGACAAGCCGAAGTCGGCGGGCAAGCCCGCCTCCGGCTCCTCACGCCAAGCCAAGTCCGGACAGCGCAAGGGCCCGCAGCGGCCCAAGCACCCGTCCAAGAAGTAAGAAGGAGTCCATCCGTGACGGAAGGCACCACTTCCACGGCCGCCGCTGAGGCCGGCAGCGACACCCTGACCCGCCTGGAGCAGGAGGGCGAGATCGCGGCCGACTACCTTGAGGGACTGCTCGACATCGCCGACCTCGACGGCGACATCGACATGGACGTCGAGGCGGACCGGGCCGCGGTGTCGATCATCAGCGAATCGGCGCGCGACCTCCAGAAGCTCGTGGGCCGCGACGGTGAGGTCCTGGAGGCGCTCCAGGAGCTGACGCGGCTGGCCGTCCACCGGGAGACCGGCGACCGCAGCCGTCTGATGCTGGACATCGGCGGTTTCCGGGCCAAGAAGCGCGCGGTCCTCGCGGAGCTGGGTGCCAAGGCTGCGAACGAGGTCAAGAGCACGGGCGAGCCGGTGAAGCTGGACCCGATGACGCCGTTCGAGCGCAAGGTCGTGCACGACGCGATCGCCGCGGCCGGTCTCCGGAGCGAGTCGGAGGGCGAGGAGCCGCAGCGCTTCGTCGTCGTTCTCCCGGCCTGACCGGATCCTTGTACTGTCGGCCCCGTCTGTTCGCAGGCGGGGCCGATCTTTGTCAGCCTGATAGTCAGCCACCCACAGTGCGCTAGTGCGGTATGGAAGGACGGTCCCCGTGACGGAGGCAGCAGAGCTCCCCCAGGCACCTGCGGAGGCGCAGGCGGTGTTCGGAGAGCTCTTCCCGGAGGCTGTCCGGTACGCGGAGCTTCTTGCGGATGCCGGGGTCAAGCGAGGCCTGATCGGGCCGCGTGAGGTCCCCCGGCTGTGGGAGCGGCACCTGCTGAACTGCGCGGTGCTCTCCGAGGTCGTGCCCGAAGGCGTCACCGTGTGCGATGTGGGCTCGGGCGCGGGTCTGCCCGGGATCCCGCTGGCGCTGGTACGCCCCGATCTCAAGATCACCCTGCTGGAGCCGCTGCTGCGGCGGACGAACTTCCTCCAGGAGGTCGTCGATCTGCTCGGCCTGGACCATGTGACGGTCGTACGCGGCCGGGCCGAGGAAGTCCTCGGGACGCTTCAGCCGGTCCAGGTGGTGACCGCCCGTGCGGTGGCGCCGCTGGACCGGCTGGCGGGCTGGGGTGTGCCCCTGCTGAAGCCGTACGGGGAGATGCTGGCACTCAAGGGCGACACCGCCGAGGAGGAGCTCAACGGCGCCAGGGCAGCGCTCAGCAAGCTCGGCGTGCTGGAGACCGAGGTGCTCCATGTCGGCGAAGGTGTGGTCGATCCGCTCTCCACCGTGGTCCGTGTCGTGGTGGGCGAGAGCCCGGGCGGTGTGAGGTTCGCCGCAAAGAGGGCCAAGGCCGCTCGCACGGGGCGCACACGCAGGCGTCGCTGAGGAGCGCCGCGAACGGCGTCGCCGTCCGGTCGGGCGCTCCGGACGGTCGGCGTGCGGAGTGTCGTGGCCTGGTAGTTGCTCCGCAGGGGCATCGTGTTTCACGTGAAACGTCGCTCTCTGCTGCAGGGAATCATCGGCCGCGGTCGTGCGGCTGCCACGCCGCGCGACCGCAAGCCCGGACGGGTTGCCGAGTTGTCCACACGCACGGATTCATCCACAGAACAGCGGGCCTCGCTGGTTCACGACCCCGAAAGCATGGCAGGCTCTGTTCATTGCGAGCCTGAAGCCGAGGAGAGTGAATCCTTGCGGTCCGACGCCAACATCGCGGGACCGATGACCGACCCGGTCCCCGGTCCCCGAACCGAGTCCGTGGGTGAGGGTGTTTCACGTGAAACACCGCCGCCGATGGACGACACACCCATCGGCCGTGCCGCTCAGCTGGCGGTCGAGGCCCTCGGCCGCGCCGGCGAAGGGCTGCCCCGCCCTGACCGCACCCGCGTCATGGTGGTGGCCAACCAGAAGGGCGGGGTCGGTAAGACGACCACGACGGTCAACCTTGCCGCCTCGCTGGCCCTGCACGGTGCGCGCGTTCTGGTGGTCGACCTCGACCCGCAGGGCAACGCCTCCACGGCTCTGGGCATCGATCACCATGCCGATGTTCCCTCGATCTACGACGTCCTGGTGGAGAGCCGCCCGCTCTCCGAGGTGGTCCAGCCCGTACCGGACGTCGAGGGGCTCTTCTGCGCGCCCGCCACCATCGATCTCGCCGGTGCGGAGATCGAGCTGGTCTCGCTGGTGGCACGGGAGAGCCGCCTCCAGCGGGCCATCCAGGCGTACGAGCAGCCGCTGGACTACATCCTCATCGACTGCCCGCCCTCGCTCGGCCTGCTGACGGTGAACGCGCTGGTGGCCGGGGCCGAGGTGCTGATCCCCATTCAGTGTGAGTACTACGCGCTGGAAGGCCTGGGGCAGCTCCTGCGCAACGTCGACCTGGTGCGAGGCCATCTGAACCCGGATCTGCATGTCTCGACGATCCTGTTGACGATGTACGACGGCCGGACGAGGCTCGCCTCCCAGGTCGCCGAGGAGGTCCGTACCCACTTCGGCAAGGAGGTGCTGCGGACGAGCATCCCGCGGTCGGTGCGCATCTCGGAGGCGCCGAGCTACGGGCAGACCGTGCTGACCTACGACCCGGGGTCCAGCGGTTCGCTCTCGTACCTCGAAGCCGCCCGGGAGATCGCCCTGCGGGGCGTCGGAGTGCATTACGAGGCTCAGCACGCCCACACGAGCAGTCAGAACAGCCAGCAGAACGTTTCGGAGGGCATTCAGTGAGTGAGCGTCGTAGAGGGCTGGGGCGTGGGCTCGGTGCGCTGATCCCCGCCGCTCCCCAGGAGAAGCAGGTGTCGGCGCCCGGAGGCGGCCCGGCCGCGTCCGGTGCGGGTCCGGTGCTGACGGCGGAGCGGGGGGTGGCCGCGGCGAAGGTGACCGCGCTGCCGTCCGTCCCGGTGGTGCCGGAGCCGGCGTCCGCCCCGGAGGACCGGTCCGAGCAGGAGGCCGGAACGTCCGGCGCGTACTTCGCCGAGCTGCCGATCGGGGAGATCACCCCGAACCCCCGCCAGCCCCGTGAGGTCTTCGACGAGGACGCGCTGGCCGAGCTGGTCGTCTCCATCAAGGAGGTCGGCCTTCTCCAGCCGGTCGTCGTCCGGAAGGTGGGCCCGGGCTCCTACGAGCTCATCATGGGTGAGCGTCGGTGGAGGGCCTGCCGTGAGGCTGGCCTGGAGCGGATTCCCACCATCGTCCGCGCCACGGACGACGAGAAGCTGCTGCTGGACGCGCTGCTGGAGAACCTTCACCGGGCTCAGCTGAACCCGCTGGAGGAGGCGGCTGCGTACGACCAGTTGCTCAAGGACTTCAAGTGCACCCATGACCAGCTGGCCGACCGGATCGGCCGCTCCCGTCCGCAGGTGACGAACACGCTGAGGCTCCTGCGGCTCTCGCCGCCGGTGCAGCGCCGGGTCGCCGCGGGCGTTCTCTCGGCCGGCCACGCGCGTGCCCTGCTGTCGGTGGACGACTCCGAGGAGCAGGACCGGCTGGCCCACCGCATCGTGGCCGAGGGGCTTTCGGTGCGCGCGGTCGAGGAGATCGTGACGCTGATGGGCTCGCGTCCCGCGAGCTCTCCGAAGCCCAAGGGACCGAGGGCCGGCGGCCGTCTGTCCCCCGCCCTGACGGACCTGGCGACGCGTCTTTCGGACCGCTTCGAGACCCGGGTGAAGGTCGACCTGGGGCAGAAGAAGGGCAAGATCGTCGTCGAGTTCGCCTCGATGGAGGATCTGGACCGGATCCTCGGCAGCCTCGCCCCGGGCGAGGGCCGGGTGCTGGAGCGTCGGCTCGCCGAGACGTCCGAGGAGGACGACGAGGGCTGACCGGCGGGACCCGTGGAAGGGCGGGCCGTTGTTCCGGTGCTTACCGGAACGCGGTCCGCCCTTTGCTCTCTCTCGGTGTCCGCATCACCTCTGGGTGGATACGATGCGTTCTGGGACGGCGCATCCACGATGATCGACCTCAGAGGAGGGCGGAGGCCTTGCGAAGAGTGAGCCGCAGTCGGCTCGTCACGGTCGGTCTCGGCCTGGGCGCCGTCGGGGGATTCGTCGGCAGTCTGTTCCAGGAGCGGAGCGCGCTGGCAGCCGCACGTGATGCGGCGGGCGAAGGAAATGAGGGATCGCCGTCATGGGACGTCGGCTCGTACCACTCACCCTGGACAACCTTCCGGATCTCCCCGAGCGCTGCCGCTCGTGTGTCTTCTGGGAGCTTGACCCGGTCAGTGGGGAAGCCGCGGTAAAGGCGGGCAAGCCGGAGCTGGAGAAGGAAGCCTGGATCTCCGCGGTTCTCCTGGAGTGGGGGTCCTGCGGCCGGGTGGTCTATGTGGACGACGTTCCGGTCGGCTTCGTGCTCTACGCCCCGCCCGCGTACGTCCCCCGCTCGACGGCTTTCCCGACCAGTCCGGTCTCCCCCGATGCCGTCCAGCTGATCACCGGGCTGATCGTTCCCGAGTACCGGGGCCAGGGGTTGGGCCGTGTCATGGTGCAGACGGTGGCGAAGGACGTGCTGCGCAGAGGCTTCAAGGCGATCGAGGCGTTCGGAGACGCGCGCTCCGAGCGGGCGACATGCGTACTTCCCGCGGGTCATCTGCTGGCCGTCGGCTTCAAGACCGTGCGGCCGCATCCCGTGTACCCACGGTTGAGGCTGAATCTGCGGACGACGCTCTCCTGGAAGGAAGACGTGGAGATGGCGCTCGACAGGCTTCTGGGGGTGGTCCAGAAGGAACCGGTGTTGCGGCCGCTGTGAGGCCGGGTCGCTGTCGGCCGTGATGCGAAAACGGGCCCACCCCTTGCCAGGGGTGGGCCCGTTTCACGTGAAACATCGCGCCGGGGCGCTGCTGCTCGGTCAGGCGCTGATGAAGCCTTCGAGGTCGCGGAGGATCGCGGCCTTCGGCTTGGCGCCGACAATGGTCTTGGCGACCTCGCCGCCCTGGTACACGTTCAGGGTCGGGATGGACATCACGCCGTACTTGGCGGCGGTGGCCGGGTTCTCGTCGATGTTGAGCTTGACGATCTCGATCTGGTCGCCGTGCTCTGCCGCGATCGCCTCCAGTGAGGGGGCGATCTGGCGGCACGGGCCGCACCAGGCTGCCCAGAAGTCCACCAGAACAGGCTTGTCGCTCTTGAGGACGACGTCGTCGAAGTTGTCGTCCGTAACGTGCTTCAGGTCGCCGGCCACGGCGGCCTCCTTAGTCTTCTCGGGGTGGTGGGGTGTGGAGGAGGTTCAGACGGCCGGGGTCTTCTCCGGCTCGGCGGACTCGGCGTCGGTCAGGGCCGCGAGGAAGCGCTCGGCGTCCAGGGCGGCGGAGCAGCCGGTGCCCGCTGCCGTGATGGCCTGACGGTAGGTGTGGTCGACCACGTCTCCGGCGCCGAACACGCCGGCCAGGTTGGTGCGCGTCGAGGGCGCCTCCACCTTCAGGTAGCCCTCGTCGTCGAGCTCCAGCTGACCCTTGAAGAGTTCGGTGCGCGGGTCGTGGCCGACGGCGATGAACAGCCCGGTCACGGGGAGCTCGGACGTCTCGCCGGTCTTGGTGTTGCGCAGGGTCAGACCGGAAAGCTTCTGGTCGCCCTTGACCTCGGCGACCTCGCTGTCCCAGGCGAACTTGATCTTCGGGTCGGCGAAGGCGCGATCCTGCATGGCCTTGGAGGCACGCAGGGTGTCACGACGGTGAACGATGGTGACCGACTTCGCGAAGCGGGAGAGGAAGGTCGCCTCCTCCATCGCGGTGTCGCCGCCACCGATCACGGCGATGTCGTGGTCCTTGAAGAAGAAGCCGTCGCAGGTGGCGCACCAGGAGACGCCGCGTCCGGAGAGAGCGTCCTCGTTGGGCAGTCCGAGCTTGCGGTGCTGGGAGCCGGTCGTGACGATGACCGACTTGGCGCGGTGGACGGTGCCCGCGGTGTCGGTGACGGTCTTGATGTCACCGGTGAGGTCGACCGCGACCACGTCGTCGGGGATCAGCTCGGCGCCGAAGCGCTCGGCCTGGGCCCGCATATTGTCCATGAGCTCGGGGCCCATGATGCCGTCCTGGAAACCGGGGAAGTTCTCCACGTCGGTGGTGTTCATCAGCGCACCGCCGGCCGTGACGGCGCCCTCGAAGACCAACGGGTTCAGCGAGGCGCGGGCGGTGTACAGCGCGGCGGTGTACCCGGCCGGTCCGGAGCCGATGATGATCACATTACGGACGTCGCTCACGGGTTTCTTCCTCGTTTCTGCAGACTGCCTAACTGCCTACGGGGGTCGGTCAACGACTCTCACCCCACCCAACGGATCCTACGGCTGATGCATTCCCGAACATGCCGCGGCGGTCGCGGACGGTCTTCAGGGGCGTTTGTAGGCGCGGGTGAGCAGCAGCTGCCCGGTGGACTCCGGGGCGGCGTCCACGCAGGCAGCGGCCACGAGGTAGGCCTGTACGCGGGAGGGGTCACTCGCGTGCGGGAGGACGACGAGATAGGTGTCCGCCCCCTGGTACGTCCCCTCGTCGAGGGCGAGGGGCGGTGTGGTGCGGCCGGTGGCCTGCTGCACACACGGGGGAACAGCGACGGCAGGGGCCTTGAAGGGGCTCCTGGAGGCTTCGGCGTCGGGGGTGAGGGCCTCGCTCGTCGACTTGGTGTCCGAGCCCGGCGGCACCTTTTTCACGCCGGGGCTCTCCGCGCTCGCCTCGTCGCCGAGGAGGTCCTGCACCTGCGCTTCGAGCGTGCCGTCGTCGTAGGTGCGTGCGCGACCGTCCGCGGCGCTGACTCCGCTGTCGGCCGAGGTCTTGGCGGCATCGCCGGAGGGGGCGACGGACTGGAGGAAGAAGACGCTCATCCCGATGACCGCCGCGCCGAACGCGGTGCCGAGGACCACGGCGCGCCGACGACGGCGGGCCGGACGGCGGCCCGGTCCGGTGGCACCCGAGGACCGGCCCGCGGGGCGGTCCGGGGCGGTGCCGCCGGCGCCCACGGAAGCGGGCCCGGGTGTCGCGGTGTCGCTTGTGGTGTCTTCGATGGTCGTTGTTTCACGTGAAACAACGACCGGCTCGTCCACGGGAGCGGTGGAGCGGGCCTCCGCCGCGAGCGCCGCGTCGATGCGGGCGGCGATGTCGTCGGGCATCGGCTCGGATGCGGACATCGTTCCGAGCAGCCCGCGGATCTCCTCCAGGGAGTCCCGCACCTCCGAGCAGAGGTCGCAGCCCGCGACGTGCTGCTGGACTTCCGCCGTTCGGGAAGGGGAGAGCAGCCCCTCGGTGAGATCGGAGATCTCGGAGACCTCCGGGTGCTGAGCCGTGTCGGCCGTGGATGTCACGGGTGCCCACCTCCTCCCTTCGTAGCGGCAGGATCGCTTGCTCCTGCGTCTCTGGGGCCTGACGCAGATGGGACGGATGCTCCGGGCGTCCGGTTCCTTCCGGTGGCGTCCTTGTCCCCGTCGGGGGTCTGGCCTCCGGTTCCCGCGCGCAGATGGCGGACCAGGGGGGCCAGTCTCGCCCGGCCCCGGGCGCATCTGCTCTTCACGGTGCCGGCCGGCACCTCCAGGATGCTGGCCGCTTCCGCGACGGGGTAGCCCTGCATGTCGACGAGGACGAGGGCTGCCCGCTGCTCGGCGGGCAGCGTGGCCAGAGCTTCCCGGAGCTGGCGGTGGAGGTCCTGCCGCACGGCGGGGGCCTCGGCCGATTCGTGGGGTTCCAGGAGCTGGTCGAGGCGTTCGGCGTCGTCCACCGGGGACGTCTTGCGGGAGGCGGCCTTGCGGACCCGGTCGAGGCAGGCGTTGACGGTGATCCGGTGCAGCCAGGTGGTGACGGCGGACTGGCCTCGGAAGGTGTGGGCGGCGCGGAAGGCGGAGATCAGGGCGTCCTGCACGGCGTCGGCTGCTTCCTCCCTGTCCCCCAGGGTGCGCAGCGCCACGGCCCAGAGCCGGTCGCGGTGGCGGCGTACGAGTTCACCGAAGGCATCGGGGTCGCCCGCCACATGCCGGGCGAGCAGCTCCGAGTCGCTCGGTGCCTCGGGTGGAACGGAATCCACCGTGCTCCCCCTCCGAACCGGATCCGATGTCATGGACGAACCGCGCCCGGTGAAGCGGTGCGACGGGAAGAAGCCTGCCGTCACGGGTGTGACGGCCGCAACCCTCGGCGTCGCGGTCGCTCGGCGGGCGAACGGTCCGCCCCACAGTATCGGGGCGGTGGATCAGCCGAGGACGGAGATCTCGCTGATGCCTCCCCGGTAGCCGCCCGTTCCGTCCGACGGGAGCTCCGTGACGTGGATCAGGACGTAGCGGGTGCGGACGGGCTTGTCGAGCTTCTCCTCCAGCTTCGAACCCGCGACGGTCCGTTTGACGATCGGCTGGTCGAAGTCGGCCGTCGTGGACGGGGACGAGGCGTCCGGCGACGCGGCGAGCACGGTCGTCGTCTGCCCCTTCCGGTACATGGACACGTCGACGCCGGAGACGTCCCGCACCTTGCCGAGGTCGACGATGATTCCGCTGCCCTGCTTGCGCTGGGGGAGGTTGCCGAAGTTGGCGAAGGTCTCGTACCGCGGGGTGACCCAGGCAGTGCCGGTATCGCCGTCGATGGTCTTCGGCACATCCCGCTGCTTGATGCCGGAGCCGTCGGGCATGAACTCCGTGACCCCCGCGATGTCCAGGGGCTCGGCGGACGGCGCGGGCTTGTCGTCCTTGTTCTTGTCGTCCTCGTTCGGTTCGGAGACGCCGCTGTCGTCGGAGCCCTTGGCCCGGTCGAGCAGCGCCTCCGCGAGCTGCCAGCTGCCGAGGCCCAGAGCGGCGATGAGGAGCGCCGAGACGGTCCACTTGAGCACGCGGCCGGTGCGGCTCTGCAGGGGGGCCGGAGGGACCGGCATGACGGGCTGGGTGACCGAGGACGGGTGGGAGGACGGGCGCCCGTACGTGCCCTGCTGATAGGTCGTGCGCTGGTACGCCGGAGGCGCGGTGAACGTGGGCTCCGGGGGGAGGATGCGCGGCATGGCCGCGACGGCCTTGGCCAGCTCGTCCGGGGTGGTGCAGGGCGGTTCCTGCCGGGAGGCGGTGGCGCCGTCGTTGGCGAGCGCTCGCATGGCGAGCTCGGAGAGGCCGCGGTGAACCCCGGCCCGGACCTGGTCCGGGGCGATGAGTCCCATGCCCTTGGGCAGCCCGGAGAGCCCGTGGGCGTCGCTCCCGTACGGCCAGCGGTGGGTCAGCGCGGCGTACAGCAGGGCGCCGATGGCCTCGGTGTCCGTACGGAGGGGGCGTTCGGCGGTGATGCCGCGCAGGGCGGCGTTCACGGCGAGGCCGCGGATGCGGTACTGCCCGGTGGAGCTGCGCAGGACCGCGCCGGGGGTGAGACGCAGATGGGACAGGCCTTCGCGGTGGGCGGCGGCCATCGCCTGGGAGAGCTGGCTGACGAGCTGGTAGGCGTCGTGGGCCTCCATCGGCCCGGCGGCCAGCAGAGCGGTGAGCTCGGTGGCGTCCGGCAGCCATTCGTGGACCACGTAGACGAGGTCGTTCTCCTCGACGGCGTCCAGGACCTGGACGAAGCGGGGGTCGCCGAGCAGGGCCGAGGAGCGGGCGGCGGCCAGAACCGAGCGGGCCCGCGGGTGGTCGGCGGGCAGCAGATGGACGCCCACCGCCCGGCGGAGCTTCTCGTCGACCGCGCGCCAGCTGCTGAAGCCGTCCAGACGGGTGACGCACTCCTCCAGACGGTAGCGCCCGGCGAGTTTGTGACCGCTGTGCAGGTCGGGCGATGCAGGGACGGCCTCGGAACGCTCCCGCCCACCGCCCGTGTTCTCGGTGTCCTTGGAGCTCGCGCCCTTGGTGTCCTCGGCTTGCGCCGTTCCGTCGGTCGTGGCCTCGTCCGCCTTGGCGGTCAGCGGCTCGTCGCCGCTGTTGTCGGCCACGTCGACGGCGGCCGTGCTACGTTCCGCCACCGTCGTTCCTGCCTCCCCATCCGTTGCGCGATGCCAGCCAGCTCTGCACAGTCACGCCAATTGTGCCCACACTCCAGCGCTATGCACGACACGCGGAGTGTGGAGATGGTTGTGCGGGCGGGTGCTCATTCAGCGTCCGAGCCGTCCACGGACCATGCCGACCAGGCCGTTGACCTCTTCGATGCGCATCTTCTTCGCCGCGACGAAGAAGATGCCCAGGAGGAGGATGCCGCCGCAGATCAGTGCGGCCAGCGAGCCGAGAGCGCCGGTGCCGGCGAATTCCATGATCCCGAATCCGACGGCGCCGCCGACGAGGGCGGCGGGCACCGCGGCCATGCAGAGGCGGGCGTAGGTCCGGACGATGTGCGCGCCGTCCAGGTCGCCGCCCAGCCGCTTGCTCAGCCGGCGCCAGGCGACGCCGACACCGACCGCGTAGGCCAGCCCGTAGGAGAAGGCCATGCCGACGACGGCCCAGCGGGCGGGCAGGACGACGTAACAGAGCGCGGAGGCGGCGGCGTTGACGGCGGCCACGATGACGGTGTTGTAGAAGGGGGTCCGGGTGTCCTCGTAGGCGTAGAACCCGCGCAGCACCACGTACTGCACGGAGTACGGGATCAGACCGAGCGCGAAGGCCATGAGGATGAAGCCCATGGACCGGGCCGCCTCGGCGCCGCTGGAGGCGTACAGCAGGGTGCACATCGGCAGGCCGAGGGCGAGGAAGGTGAAGGCCACCGGCACGATGGCGACAGCCGAGTTGCGCAGCCCCTGCGAGATGTCGTCGCGGACCGCACCGGGGTCGTTGTCGTGGGCGGCGCGGGAGATGCGGGGCAGCAGCGCGGCCATGACGGAGACGGTGATGATGGCCTGCGGCATGCCCCAGATCAGCTGGGCGTTGGAGTAGGCGAGGAACCCGGTGCCGTCCTTGCCGGAGAGCTTGCCCGCCGCGGTGGCGAGCTGGGTGACGACCAGGACGCCCGCCTGGTTGGCCAGGACGAACAGCACGGTCCACTTGGCCAGCTTGACGGTCTTGCCGAGCCCGTGGCCCTTCCAGTCGAACCGGGGACGGAAGCGGAAGCCCGTCTCGCGGAGGTACGGGATCATCGCCAGCGACTGGACGACGAGGCCGAGCAGGGTGCCGATGCCGAGCAGCCGGATGCCCTCCGGCGGGATGGTGTCGACGCCCATCCGTGATTCGGCGGAGGTGCCGTAGACCCAGATGAACAGCCCGAACGTGATGATCATGACGATGTTGTTCAGGACCGGGGTCCACATCATCGCGCCGAACTTGCCGCGGGCGTTGAGGATCTGACCCATCACCACATGCACACCCATGAAGAAGATGGTGGGCAGGCAGTACCGGGCGAAGGTGACGGCCACGCTGTTGGCGGCGTCGTCGTCGGCGATCGTGTTGGACATCAGCTGGATCAGCACCGGCGCCACGAGGACCGCGGCGGCGACGATCAGGCCGAGGGCGACCATCACCAGGGTCAGGAGCCGGTTGGCGAAGGCCTCGCCGCCGTCCTCGTCGTTCTTCATGGCGCGGACGAGCTGGGGGACGAAGACCGAGTTCAGGCCGCCGCCGACGGTGAGGATGTAGATCATCGTCGGCAGGGTGTACGCGATGGTGAAGCTGTCGCCGAGCATCGCGGCGCCGAGTGCGGCGGTGATCACCAGGGACCGGACGAAGCCGGTCAGCCGGGAGACGAGGGTGCCGGCGGCCATGACCGCGCTGGACTTGAGGAGCCCGGAGACCTTGCCGCCGCCGCCCTTCCCAGGCGCGGGTGCCGGAGCCGGTTCGGGCTGGGGCGGTACCGGAGGCTTGCCCGAGCTTTCCTGGTCCCGGAAGAGGTGGGCGAAGGCGTCCGGCTCCTGCCGGTCGTCCGAGGCCTGGGTGACGAGGGCGTCGACGCCGACGAACTGCGTGGTCGCCGGGCGGTCCCCGTACGGCAGGTGCCGGGAGGGCCCCGCCGGCTCGGGGGGCGGGGTCTGGGCCCAGATGCGCGGGTCGGGGGCGTACGGGGCGGCAGGCGGCTGCTGGTAGAGCGGCGCCGGCTCCTGGTAGGTGCCGGGAGGCGGCGGCGGGTGCGCGGCGCGGTCGTAGAGCGCCTCGCCCACCGGGTCCTGGGCGGCCAGGTCCTGCGCTCGGTAGGGGTCGTCCTCGTAGGCGTGCTGGAGGTACGGGTCCGGCGGCACGGGGCCGTCCTGGCCCGCGCCCGGAGGAACCGGAGGCCCGCCCGGAGACGCTGCTCCGCCCGCGCCCTGCCCGCGGTCACCGTCGTACGGCGCGTTCATCGAAACCCCTACCTCATCGTCCCCGGCCGACCGGCCACGACAGACATCGCTCAACGGTCCACTTTCTCACCCGTTCCCGACGGGGCCCCGCTTTCCGGACCGGTGTCCGGAGTCGGGTCACTCGGCTGCTCGGGTTCGTCGCCGTCGCCGTTCGCCGTGTCGCTTGCCACGGCGCGCTTGCGGTGGCTGTACATCCTGATGCCCGCCAGCACCAGGAGCAGCAGTCCGCCGGCGATCACGAGCAGCACGGTGGGCGTGACCTCGGAGACCTTCACGGTGAAGGTCATCTCTTCGCCGTACTGGGTGCCGTCCTCGGTGTACAGCCGTGCGGTCACCTGGGCCCGGCCGTTGGCGCTGGTCGCCGTGTCGAACTTCACCGACTGGCTGTGCCCGCCGGCGATGCTGACCGGCAGTTCGGCCATGGATCCGTCGTCGTTGAACTTGAGCCTGATGTTGTCCGAGGTCAGCTTGAGAACGAGCCGGTCCACGCCCTGCACCAGCTTGTTCTGCACGGTGACCGGGATCGTCGCGCTGCGTCCGGAGAGGGTGACGTCGGACTTCTTGATGAGCTGCACCTCGGAGGTGAGGCTCTGCAGATAGTCGCGGACCGCGTCCCGGTACTGCTGCGCCTCCAGGGCCTGGCCGCGCCAGGATGTCGACATCGAACGGTTGACGGCGTTGCCGAAGGGCGTCACCACACGCTCGGGCTGGGTCAGGATCGTCTCGAAGCTGTCGAGCGAGCTCTGAGTGGTGCGGATGTCCTGGAAGGCCTGTGTCGGCAGTTCCTGGGCGCGGAGCTTCTTCGGGTAGGCGGCGGCCCGGGGGACCTTGGCGGTGGCCTTCGGGTCGGGCTTCACCTCGGCGGCGGAGACGAGGTCGAGGGGCTGCGTCCAGCGGTTGCCCGACAGGCCCTCCAGGGCGCGGGCCATCGTCTGGGCCTGTGCGGCGGTGGGCATACGCGGTGGGGCCACGACGATGCTGCGCTCGTTGTCGGGCGCCTGCTCGGTCAGCGCGAGGGTCTGGGCGAGGAACCGCTGGACCGCGAGGGTGGAGTCGCCCGCCCTCGACATGTCGCCGTCGAACAGGGTCGACAGCCGGGCGTCCGCGACGACGGCGGTGGTGCCGCCGCCGATCGGCCGCGCCGAGGTCGGCGTGTACGGAAGCCCCGCGGTCTCCCGGAAGCTGTCGCTGCGGGCGATCACGTTGTGGGCGCCCGCCGAGGTCGCCACATCGACGATGGAGGAGTCCACCGCGCCGTTCACGGGCCAGGCGAAGTCGGTGGACGGCTTCACATGGAGGATGGTCTCCACCGTGGTCGCGGCCACCGCCGAGGCGTTCTGCAGACGGCTGAGCGTTCCGGAGACGTTCTTGCCGCGGTGCGCGATGGAGGCCAGGTCCGGGTCGGCGAACGGCAGGGCGATCACCTTGCCGTCCTCCACCACCTTCTCCAGGGCGGTGAGCCACTGCTTGGCGACGTTCTGGTTCTTGCCCGGGACGGTCGTGTCACCCGACGCGACCTCGTACTTCCCGGCCATCGCCGCGACGCTCGCCAGGAGATCCGGGTCGACGACCCAGGTGACGGGGAGCCGGCTGCCCAAGGCCACCATCTGCTCCAGCCGGCCGCCGGGCGCCAGCTCCTTGGCCAGGTCGTCGTTGGCGAATACGGGGGTCTGCTGCTCGTCCGAGCGGGTCTCCGCCGTGACATGGGGAGAAGCGATCAGTGGCCAGAGGAAGGTGAGCTTCGTCCGGCTGTCGCTTGCCTCGGGCTGCCAGGGCAGGAACGAGCGCTCGATGCCCAGCACCTGCTCGTAGGGGGTGGTGGTCGTCCGGCCGGAGACCGAGACGCCGAGCTGGTAGACGCCCGGGTCGTCCAGGCCCAGCTTGTCGACGGGCACGGTGAGCGTGAAGTCCTGGCTGATCCCCTTGGCCAGCTTGGGGAACTTCACCGTGTACTTGTCCCCGACGGCGACCGGGTCGGCGCCGGGAACGTACCCGGAGCGCTTGGCGGCGTCGTCGACCTCTCCCCGGCCGGAGAGCCGGGGGCCGACCCGCAGGTCGACCTCGGCGCTGCTGATCGTCTCCTTGCCCTTGTTGGTGAGCGTTCCGGAGACGGTCAGGGTGTCGTCCTCCGTGGGAACGCTCGGGGAGAGCGTGTCCAGGGACACATCGACCGTACGGGAGCCTGTGGGGGCCTTGGCGGGCTCGGCGGCCGGGGCGGCACCGGCGGCCGGAACGGCCAGGAGACCGGCCAGCAGCGGTGCTCCCAGCACCGCGGAGGCCGTGCGCCGGAGCCACCGGCGGGCAGGGGACGGACGCGTCCCCCGGAAGTCTGCCGCCTCGGCCACGCGCCTACCCGTCCCTCTTCGTCGTCAGATGCTGTCGATCGTTCGGTCCTGCGTCCCCGCATGGTAACGAGGTGCGGCGGGCCGAAGTGCTGGGGTCCGTCGCACATGATCGCGGGTGTGCCGCAGGGTCCCCGTAAACGATGACGCCGCGGGCGGTCGGTGCACGTACCCTTTTCTGTTGTGCCGAACGCCAACGAAGAGAACGCCAGTGCCCTGAGCCAGGTGCAGCACCGCGCGGTGAGTGAGCTGCTGCGGGTGTCCCCGGTCGCCGACGACCTCGCCCGTCGATTCCAGGAGGCCGGATTCGGCCTCGCGCTGGTCGGCGGCTCGGTCCGCGACGCGCTGCTGGGCAGGCTCGGGAACGACCTGGACTTCACCACCGATGCCCGCCCCGACGATGTGCTCAAGATCGTCCGACCCTGGGCCGACTCGGTGTGGGAGGTCGGGATCGCCTTCGGCACCGTCGGTTCCCAGAAGGACGGCTACCAGATCGAGGTCACGACCTACCGGTCGGAGGCGTACGACCGGACCTCGCGCAAGCCGGAGGTCTCCTACGGCGACTCCATCGAGGATGACCTCGTGCGCCGCGACTTCACGGTCAACGCCATGGCCGTGGCCCTGCCGCAGAAGGAGTTCGTCGATCCGTACGGAGGCCTGAAGGACCTCTCGGAGCGGGTGCTGCGCACGCCGGGCACGCCCGAGGAGTCCTTCTCCGACGACCCGCTGCGCATGCTGCGCGCTGCCCGCTTCGCCGCGCAGCTCGACTTCGAGGTCGCCCCCGAGGTCGTCACCGCCATGACGGAGATGGCCGAGCGGATCGGGATCGTCTCCGCCGAGCGGGTCCGCGACGAACTCAACAAGCTGCTGCTCTCCCAGCACCCGCGCAAGGGCCTGGGACTCCTGGTCGACACGGGGCTGGCCGAGCATGTGCTTCCCGAGCTTCCCGCGCTGCGCCTGGAGAGTGACGAGCATCACCGCCACAAGGACGTCTACGAGCACTCGCTGACCGTCCTGGAGCAGGCCATCGATCTGGAGGAGAACGGCCCCGACCTCGTACTGCGCCTCGCCGCGCTGCTGCACGACATCGGCAAGCCGAGGACCCGCCGCTTCGAGAAGGACGGCAGGGTCTCCTTCCACCACCACGAGGTGGTGGGCGCGAAGATGACGAAGAAGCGCATGACCGAGCTCAAGTACTCCAACGAGCTGGTCAAGGACGTGTCGAAGCTGGTGGAGCTGCATCTGCGCTTCCACGGGTACGGCGACGGCGAGTGGACCGACTCCGCGGTGCGCCGGTACGTGCGCGACGCAGGGCCGCTGCTGGAGCGTCTCCACAAGCTCACCCGGTCGGACTGCACGACCCGGAACAAGCGCAAGGCGAACGCGCTCTCCCGCACCTACGACGGGCTGGAGGAGCGCATCGCCCTGCTGCAGGAGCAGGAGGAGCTCGACTCGATCCGCCCCGACCTGGACGGCAACGAGATCATGCAGATCCTGGAAGTCGGCCCCGGGCCGGTGATCGGCAAGGCGTACGGGTTCCTGCTGGAGCTGCGCCTGGAGCACGGGCCCATGGAACGGGAGGCCGCGGTGGCGGCGCTCAAGGAGTGGTGGGCGCGGCAGGACTGAGTCCGACAGGGTGATGTTTCACGTGAAACATCACCGGCCGGATGTGGCGAGGGGCGTTGTTTCACGTGAAACAACGCCCCTCGCCACATCCATGAGCGGCTAGCGTCGGGCATCGGTACGCCGCCAGCGGAGCATCGTCACGGCCACCACCGCGTACAGCACCGACACGACCGCCACGACGGAGACCGATCTGCCGTCCGGCGGGAGCATCAGGGCCGCCACTCCCGCGGCGCTCACGAACGCGACGTTGAAGAGCACGTCGTAGAGCGAGAAGACCCGGCCGCGGAAGGAGTCGTCGACCGAGGTCTGTACGACCGTGTCGGTCGCGATCTTCGACCCCTGGGTCACGACGCCGAGCACGAAGGCGGCGATCAGCATCGGGACGGGGGCGAAGGAGAGGCCCAGGGCGGGCACCAGGACGGCCGCCGCCCCGGCGCAGCCCACGATCCACCCGTACCGGCCGAGGAGCCCCACGGCCCACGGGGTGAGGGCGGCGGCGACGAAGAACCCCGCGCCGGACACCCCGACCGCCAGGCCGAGCAGGGCCAGCCCGTCGGACTCGGTGTCCGACCAGGCGTAGCGGCACAGCATGAGCACCATCACGGTGAGGGCGCCGTAGCAGAAGCGGATCACGGTCATCGCGGCCAGCGCCCGGGCCGCGTGGTTGCGCTGTGCCAGATGCCGCAATCCGGCGACGAGCCCGCGTGCGGTGACGGCCAGAGCCGCTCGCAACCGCAGGGGACTCCCGTCGGTGTCCGGCCCCAGCAGGGCCCGGGGCAGGCTCAGGGATGCCAGCGCGGACAGCAGGTAGAGCATCGACCCCAGCAGCACGACCGCCGCGTCGGACTCGTCGGCCACCAGCCTCACGACGAAGGCGAGTCCGCCTCCCGCGGTCGCCGCCAGAGTGCCGGCGGTCGGGGAGAGGGAGTTGGCGACGACGAGGCGGTCGGTGTCGACCACCCGGGGCAGGGCGGCGGAGAGGCCGGCCAGCACGAAACGGTTGACGGCGGTGACGCAGAGGGCCGAGGCGTAGAAGAGCCAGTCGGGCACCGAGGCGAGGATCAGGAGCGCCGTGGAGCAGGCCAGGGCTGCCCGCAGGAGGTTTCCGTAGAGGAAGACCTGGCGCCGGGGCCAGCGGTCCAGCAGCACCCCCGCGAACGGGCCGATCAGGGAGTAGGGCAGCAGGAGCACGGCCATCGCGGAGGCGATGGCGGCGGCCGAGGTCTGCTTCTCCGGGGAGAAGACGACGTACGTGGCGAGGGCGACCTGGTAGACGCCGTCGGCGGACTGCGACAGGAGCCGCACGGTGAGCAGGCGGCGGAAGTTCCGCAGGCGCAGCAGGGTGCGCAGATCACGCGCGACAGACATGGGAGCAAGCGTCACACACGTCGGGGGTCCACGGGCGGATTGCCCGGGGACCCCCGACGTGCGGCAGGAAGAGGTGAGCGTCTCCGCTCAGCACTCCGGTGTGGCTGTCGGCCGAGAAGGCCGGTTCAGCTCTCGGTCTCGCCCTTGATGAACTTCTCGACGTTCTCGCGGGCCTCGTCGTCGAAGTACTGCACGGGCGGGCTCTTCATGAAGTAGCTCGAAGCCGAGAGGATCGGGCCACCGATGCCGCGGTCCTTGGCGATCTTCGCGGCGCGGACGGCGTCGATGATGACACCGGCCGAGTTCGGGGAGTCCCACACCTCGAGCTTGTACTCCAGGTTCAGCGGAACGTCGCCGAACGCGCGGCCCTCGAGGCGCACGTACGCCCACTTGCGGTCGTCCAGCCAGGCCACGTAGTCCGAGGGGCCGATGTGGACGTTGTCCGCACCGAGCTCACGGTCACGGATCTGCGAGGTGACGGCCTGCGTCTTCGAGATCTTCTTGGACTCCAGGCGCTCACGCTCGAGCATGTTCTTGAAGTCCATGTTGCCGCCGACGTTCAGCTGCATCGTGCGGTCCAGGATGACACCGCGGTCCTCGAAGAGCTTCGCCATCACGCGGTGCGTGATGGTGGCGCCCACCTGGGACTTGATGTCGTCGCCGACGATCGGGACACCGGCCTCGGTGAACTTGTCCGCCCACTCCTTGGTGCCGGCGATGAAGACCGGGAGAGCGTTGACGAACGCGACCTTGGCGTCGATGGCGCACTGCGCGTAGAACTTCGCAGCGACCTCGGAACCGACGGGCAGGTAGCAGACGAGAACGTCGACCTGCTTGTCCTTGAGGACCTGGACGATGTCGACCGGGGCGTCCGCGGACTCCTCGATCGTCTCGCGGTAGTACTTGCCGAGACCGTCGTGGGTGTGGCCGCGCTGGACGGTCACGCCCGTGTTCGGCACGTCCGCGATCTTGATGGTGTTGTTCTCGCTGGCGCCGATGGCGTCCGCGAGGTCGAGGCCGACCTTCTTCGCGTCGACGTCGAAGGCGGCGACGAACTCGACGTCGCTGACGTGGTAATCGCCGAACTGGACGTGCATCAGACCGGGCACCTTGCCGGCCGGATCGGCGTCCTTGTAGTACTCGACGCCCTGCACCAGCGAGGCGGCGCAGTTGCCCACGCCTACGATGGCTACGCGAACCGAACCCATTCCGGTTGCTCCCTGTGTAATCGGTGTTTCCGATGAAGTCGCCGCGGAGTGCGATGACTTCACTTGGCGGTGTCGTCGGACGGATCCGGCGGGGTGTTGTCCCGATGCCGGGGCAGGCCGCCCGTCTCTCCAGGTGTGTCCTGCTGAGCGGAGCCTTCGGGTGAGGATCGTCGCCGATCCCGTCCCGACCGCTCGCTCTCGATGAGCTCGTTCAGCCAGCGCACTTCGCGCTCCACGGACTCCATGCCGTGTCGCTGCAGCTCAAGCGTGTAGTCGTCGAGTCGTTCGCGGGTGCGGGCGAGAGAGGCGCGCATCTTCTCCAGGCGCTCCTCCAGCCGGCTGCGCCGGCCTTCCAGGACCCGCATCCGCACATCGCGCTCGGTCTGACCGAAGAAGGCGAAACGTGCTGCGAAGTGCTCGTCCTCCCAGGAGTCCGGACCGGTGTGCGACAGCAGCTCCTCGAAGTGCTCCTTACCTTCTGCCGTCAACCGGTAGACGATCTTCGCCCGGCGTCCCGTCAGTGAGGAGGAGGAAGCGGTCGCGCGTCCGGTGACCGGTGTGGTGTCCGCCGCGTCACCGGCGGGCTCCTCGATCAACCAGCCGCTGGCGACCAGCGTCTTGAGGCAGGGGTAGAGGGTCCCGTAGCTGAACGCACGGAAGATCCCCAGCGAAGTGTTGAGGCGTTTGCGCAGCTCATAGCCGTGCATCGGCGATTCGCGGAGCAGGCCGAGGACGGCGAACTCAAGGATGCCGGAGCGTCGGCTCACCGGTGCCTCCTCCTTCTCCCGCTGCTTCCGTCGGCACGGTCCACCGGAATCACCGACGTACTTATGCCGTGCTGATGTATCGACTCGATACATCAGCACGATAGATCGCTCCGACCTGTTCGACAAGGGTGACCTTCGTGAACGGCGTCACATCGACAATTCCCAGGGTTCGACTTGCGTCGTTTGGGGTGAAGTTCGGCCCTAGGCGGGTTTTGACCGTGCGTAGTCTGTGCGGCATGCAGACCACCGGGAACCGCGAGACGCTCTCGCGCGTCAGTCTTCGCGGACTGCTGGATGCGCTGCGGATGAGCCTTCCGCAGTGGCTTGTCCGTAATTCGGGGGGACCGGATCTCAACTGCCGCTTCCAGGCGCTCTCGCCTGCCCGAGGAGTAGTCGTTCCATGAGCGAGCACCGTCGCAAATCGCCTCAGCCACAGGGTGGCGGGCGTGCCGCGGCCAGACGAGCCGCCCAGCAGTCGACCGGACGCCGAGCAGTCCCGTCACGCAGAGCAACTTCGGCATCACCTTCCGAATCGCCTTACGAGTCGCACGGCGGTGAGGAGCGGCAGTACGGCAGTCGCGCCGAGGCCCGCCGAGCGGCCCAGCGTGGCGGCCGACGCCGTGGCGCCGACGCCGGGGGCGCGGGCGGTGGTGGCGGCCGACGACGCGGTGGCGGCGGCGGCGGTTCGGACGGGCCGGGCGGCCGGGGGCGTGACAACGGCGGCCCCGGCAAGAAACGCTTCATCGACTACCCGCGCCACGGCAAGTACGGGTTCCGCCGCTGGGTGCCCTCGTGGAAGCTGGTGTCGGGGCTCTGTCTGGGGTTCCTCGGCTTGCTGATGGGTGTGGGGGGCATCGCTTACGCGTTGGTGGTCCCACCAAACATCAACGAGGCGGCCCAGGCGCAGAACAACGTCTACTACTGGGCCGACGGCACGCAGATGGTGGCGACCGGTGGTGCGGTCAACCGCCAGGAGCTCAAGTACGAGCAGATCCCGGTCGAGATGCGCAACGCCGTGATCTCCGCCGAGAACAAGAGCTTCGAGACCGACCGCGGCATCGACCCGATGGGCATAGGGCGCGCGCTGTACAACATGGCCACGGGCGGTGAGACCCAGGGCGGTTCGACCATCACCCAGCAGTACGTGAAGAACTCCATGCTCACCCAGGACCAGACGCTCAAGCGGAAGTTCCAGGAACTCTTCATCACGCTCAAGGTCGCCGGTGAGGAGGACAAGGAGGACGTGATGGCGGGCTACCTCAACGTCTCCTACTACGGACGCGGTGCCTCCGGGCTGCAGGCAGCGGCCCGCACGTACTACAACAAGGACGCCAACGAGCTGAACGCGAGCGAGTGCGCCTTCCTGGCCACGCTGCTCAAGGGCGCGAGCTACTACGACCCGGCCGGCGCTATCGAGATCGACAAGGTCAACGCGACCAAGGCGAAGAACACCAAGCGGGCCAAGGAACGCTGGGAGTGGATCCTCGACGAGCAGGTCAAGGACGGGCGTATGTCGGCGGCGGACCGCGCCAAGTACACGAAGTTCCCCATGCCGCTGCCGCCGAAGAAGGACGCCAAGCTGGGCGGTCAGACCGGCTATCTGGTGGATCTCGCCAAGAAGTACTTCCTCGCCAACAACGACCGGGGCATCGACGCCAAGCAGCTCGAACTGGGCGGCTACGAGATCCACACCACCTTCCAGAAGAAGAGGGTGCAGGACCTCGAAGCCGCGGTGAACAAGGTCTACAAGGCCAAGATCCGGCCCAAGGACCGCCCCGACACGGACACGCACGTCGAGTTCGGCGGGGCCTCCGTGGACGCGAAGACCGGTGCCATCATCGCCACGTACGGCGGTCAGGACGCCACCACGCACTTCAAGAACAACGCGGATGCCACGGGTGCCCAGGTCGGTTCGACGTGGAAGCCGTTCGTGCTGGCCGCGGCCATGCAGTACGGCGTGCGCGACCCGTCCGGCGGTAAGGAACAGAGCGAATCCCAGCGCACCCAGGTCTCGCCGAAGAGCATCTACAACGGCGACAACAGGCTGCGGATCAGGGACTACACGGGCAAGATCTGGCTGAATCAGGACAACGAGGAATGGCGCCAGACCAACGACGGCGGCAAGGACTACGGTGAGATCGACCTGCGGACGGCCATGGAGCAGTCCGCCAACTCCCCGTTCGTGCAGCTCGGCATGGACGTCGGAACGGACAAGGTCAAGGACGTCGCCGTCGCCTCCGGTCTGAAGGACGACACCTTCATGGCCGACGCGACCGTTCCCTCGTTCTCCATCGGCACCTCGTCGCCCAGCGCCATCCGCATGGCGGGCTCCTACGCCACCTTCGCCACGAGCGGCCAGCAGAACGACACGTACTCGGTGACCGAGGTGAAGAAGGGGGGCGAGACCGTCTTCAAGCACCAGAAGAGGACCAAGCGCGCCTTCAGCCCGGTCATCGCCGACAACGTCACGGACGTGCTGAAGAACGTCGTGGAGAACGGGACGGGCACGCCCGCCCAGCTGGAGGGCCGTGAGGTCGCGGGCAAGACCGGTACGACGGACGGCAACCGGTCCGCCTGGTTCGTCGGGTACACGCCGCAGGTCTCGACCGCCATCAGCATGTTCCGGTTCGACGACGACGAGACGAACAAGGACCGTGAGTTCCTGGAGATGTTCGGCACGGGTGGCGAGGAGAAGATCCACGGAGCCTCGTTCCCGGCCTCCATCTGGCACGACTACATGTCCCAGGCGATGAAGGGCAAGAAGGCCATCGCCTTCCCGGAGCCGAAGGACCTGGGCGATGTCGTGTGGGGCGGTGGCGCGGTCAGCCCGAGCCCGACGCCCAGTCCCACGCCTTCGGAGACGCCCTCGGAGGATCCGAGTCCGACCCCGACGCCGACGCCGACCACTCCGAGCCCGACGCCGACGCCGACCAAGTCCTGCGGCTTCTTCGACCCGAACTGCCAGGAGTCCAACGGCGGGGGTCAGAACGCCGGGGCTGACGGCGGAGGCCAGAACGGCGGAGCCGACGGCGGCGGCGACAACACCGGAGCCGACGGTGGCGGCGACAACACCGGAACCACTGACGGCAGTGACAACGGCGGCGCCCAGGGAGCCAACGGCAACCCGGGCGGAACCGGATCGATCTGGGGCACCTCCGGATAGCCGGACCGGCCGAGCACAGTGACGAGGGCCGTCGCACCACGCGGGTGCGGCGGCCCTCGTCGCGTTCCCGGTGGCCCGGCTCTCCCGCCGTGTCCCCCGAGCGGTCCTTGCCCCGGGCACAGCCCCGTACGGCAGGATGTGCGGCATGCCAAGCCCCAGCGCAGAAGACACGAGCGTGCACCAGGAACCGCCCGTCGTGCGGCCCACCGATCAGGACGAGGTCGCGGCGGCCGGCAGCGAGCTGTTCGGCGGCCGGGTGGGACGCTGGGCGCGGCTCGGCGACGGTCCGCTCACGCCGGTGCGCGTCGTCGCGCTGGTCATGATCGGGATGTTCGCCCTCGGCATGGTGCAGAAGATCCCCTGTTACGAATGGGCCTGGTTCCGCGGGGCCACCTCGCAGTACACGCACGCCTGCTACTCCGACATTCCGCACCTCTTCCTGGGGCGCGGGTTCGCCGACGGCCTGGTGCCGTACTTCGACCGGCTGAGCGGCGACATGCAGTACCTGGAGTACCCCGTGCTGACCGGGGTGTTCATGCAGGTGGCGGCCTGGCTGACACTGACGCCCGACAGCGACCCCATCCAGCAGCGCGAGCAGATGTACTGGATGGTCAACGCGGGCATGCTGATGATCTGCGCGGTCGTCATCGCCGTGTGCACCGTCCGTACGCACCGCCGCCGCCCCTGGGACGGTCTCCTGGTCGCGCTGGCCCCCGCGTTCGTCCTCACCGCGACCATCAACTGGGACCTGTTGGCCGTCGCCCTGACGGCCGCGGCGATGATGATGTGGTCCCGGGGCCGGGTGCTCGCGTTCGGCATCCTCATCGGCCTGGCGACGGCCGCCAAGCTCTACCCCGTCCTGCTGCTCGGCCCGCTCCTGGTGCTCTGCTGGCGGGCGGGCCGGTGGCGCGAGTTCGGTACGGCCCTGCTGGGCGCGGGGGCCGCCTGGCTGGTGGTGAACCTGCCGGTGATGATCTTCGCGCCCGAGGGGTGGCGGAAGTTCTACACGTTCAGCCAGGAGCGGCCCATCGACTTCGGCTCGTTCTGGCTGATCATCACCCAGCGCACCGGCAAGCCCATCGACGTGGAGACGGTCAACACCGCGTCGGTCGTCCTGATGGTGGTGTTCTGCGCGGGCATCGCGGGCCTGGCGCTGTCCGCGGCGCGCCGGCCGCGCTTCGCCCAGCTGGCGTTCCTGGTGGTGGCCGCGTTCATCCTGACGAACAAGGTCTACTCACCGCAGTACGTGCTGTGGCTGATCCCGCTGGCCGTCCTGGCCCGGCCGCGCTGGCGCGACTTCCTCATCTGGCAGGCCTGCGAGGTCATGTACTTCCTCGGGATCTGGTTCTACCTCGCGTACACCAGCGGTGGGGACGCGCACCAGGGGCTGCCGCAGGAGGGCTACCAGGTCGCGATCGCCCTGCACCTGCTCGGCACGCTGTACCTGTGCGCGCTGATCGTCCGGGACATCCTTCTGCCGGAGAAGGACCCGGTGCGCAGGGACGGGTCGGACGACCCGTCGGGCGGAGTACTCGACGGGGCTCCGGACACGTTCGTGCTGGCGCCCGAGGCCCGACCGTCCGGGCACACGGCCCCGACGGTCACGGGACCTCAGGTTGAGTGGGGCGCGACGCCCACCCGGGACGGCTGAGCCGGGGGCGGCTTCTCAGGAAGGGGCGGCTCAGCGGTCGACGAGCCGGTCGTACTGCGTGGTCGTGTGGCGCAGATGGGCGACCAGCTCGTCGCCGACGCGCGGCTCCTGGGCGTCCGAGGGCACGAACAGGATCGACACCTGCATGTGCGGCGGCTCGGCGAACCACCGCTGCTTGCCCGCCCAGACGAACGGCGACAGGTTGCGGTTGACCGTGGCCAGGCCCGCGCGGGCGACTCCCTTGGCCCGCGGCATCACGCCGTGCAGCGCCTTGGGCGCCTCCAGGCCGACCCCGTGGGACGTGCCGCCGGCCACGACGACCAGCCAGCCGTCGGACGCGGCCTTCTGCTGGCGGTAGCCGAAGCGGTCGCCCTTGACGACCGGCGTGACGTCCAGGACGGCCCCCCGGTACTCGGTGGCCTCGTGGTCGCCGAGCCAGAGCCGGGTGCCGATACGGGCGCGGAAGCGGGTCTGCGGGAACTGCTGCTGGAGCCGTGCCAGCTCCTCGGCGCGCAGATGGCTGACGAACATGGTGTGCAACGGCAGCCGGGCCGCGCGCAGCCGGTCCATCCAGCCGATGACCTCCTCGACGGCGTCGGAGCCGTCGGTGCGGTCCAGCGGCAGGTGCAGGGCGAAACCTTCGAGCCGTACGTCCTCGATCGCCGCGTGCAGCTGCCCGAGCTCCTCCTCCTTGACGCCGTGGCGCTTCATCGAGCTCATGCACTCGATGACGACGCGGGCGCCGACCAGGGCGTGCACCCCGTCGACGGAGGAGACGGACCGGATGACGCGGTCCGGCAGCGGTACGGGCTCCTCGCCGCGCCGGAACGGGGTCAGGACGAGCAGGTCGCCGCTGAACCAGTCCTTGATCCGGGCCGCTTCGTAGGTCGTCCCGACGGCGAGGGTGTCGGACCCGAAGCGGATCGTCTCGTCGGCGAGGCGCTCGTGGCCGAAGCCGTAGCCGTTGCCCTTGCAGACGGGTACGAGACCGGGGAACTGGTCGATCACGGACTTCTGGTGCGCCCGCCAGCGCGCGGTGTCGACGTAGAGGGAGAGCGCCATGGCGGCCCGGAACCTTTCTGGTGGCTGCGGTGGATCAGGGAACGAACGGGTGGTGCCGAGAGAGGTATGGAAGCCGGTCAGCGGCGCGACATGTAGATGTCGAGCGCCTTGTGGAGCAGCTTGTTGAGCGGGAAGTCCCACTCGCCGACGTACTCGACGGCCTCGCCGCCGGTGCCGACCTTGAACTGGATCAGGCCGAAGAGGTGGTCGGTCTCGTCCAGCGAGTCGCTGATCCCGCGCAGGTCGTAGACGGTCGCGCCCATCGCGTAGCTGTCGCGCAGCATGCGCCACTGCATCGCGTTCGACGGCCGGACCTCGCGCCCGATGTTGTCGGAGGCGCCGTAGGAGTACCAGACGTGTCCGCCGACGACGAGCATCGTGGCGGCGGAGAGGTTCACGCCGTTGTGGCGGGCGAAGTAGAGCCGCATCCGGTTGGGGTCCTCGGAGTTGAGGACGGTCCACATGCGCTGGAAGTACGAGAGAGGGCGCGGCCGGAAGTGGTCGCGCACGGCGGTGATCTCGTAGAGCCGCTGCCACTCGGCCAGGTCCTCGTAGCCGCCCTGGACGACCTCGACGCCGGCTTTGTCGGCCTTCTTGATGTTGCGGCGCCACAGCTGGTTGAAGCCCTTGAGGACGTCCTCCAGCGAGCGGTTGGCCAGCGGCACCTGGAAGACGTAGCGGGGCTGTACGTCACCGAATCCGGCGCCGCCGTCCTCGCCCTGCTGCCAGCCCATCTTCCGCAGCCGGTCCGCGACCTCGAAGGCGCGCGGCTCGATGTGCGTGGCCTCGACGTCGCGCAGGCGCTTCACGTCCGGGTCCTGGATGCCGGACTTGATGGCCGCGGAGTCCCATCGGCGGATGACCACCGGCGGGCCCATCTTCACGGAGAAGGCGCCCTGCTGCTTGAGGTGGGCGAGCATCGGCTGGAGCCAGTCGTCCAGGTTCGGTGCGTACCAGTTGATGACCGGGCCCTCGGGGAGGTACGCCAGGTATCGCTTGATCTTGGGCAGCTGGCGGTACAGGACGAGGCCGGCGCCGACGATCTCGCCGTTCTTGTCGAACCAGCCCAGGTTCTCCGAGCGCCATTCGGTCTTCACATCAGCCCACGCCGGGACCTGGCAGTGACTGGCCGAGGGCAGGCTCTGGATGTACGCCAGATGCTGCTCTCGGCTGATGGTCCTCAGGGTCAGGCTCATGCGGGGCGCTCCTCGGCAGGTGTGTCCCCATCGGTCAGGGGCTCCGGCTCTCGCGCCGAAGCCTACTGTGACCGAGGACCGCCCGGCCTGGCCCCGGGGGCAGGAACGTACGACTGACCGGGGCGGGCGCCCGGGCACCCGCACCGGTCCGTGCTCCGGCCGGTGGTCCGGTCAGGTGATCACGCCGCCGAAGAGGCCGCCGTGGGCCATGCCGAGGAAGAAGCCGACGGCCGACGCACCGAGTCCGATGACCAGGCCGAACCGCTCGCCGGTCGTCCTGGAGACGTACATCCCGTATCCACCGGTCAGGATGCCGACCAGCCCGGCCCACGAGCTGATCAGGTGCAGGTGGTGGAACATCGCCGTCACGAAGGCGAGAGCGCCCAGCACGAGGGTCACGGCGAGCAGGGTGTCCTGGAGCGGGTGCGGCTTGCCGTCCGTCGCGAAGAGCGAGCCGGTGGCGGGGCGAATGGTCTGTGCCATGGAGTACCTCCTGGCCGGACGGATGGGCGGTGGATCCAGCGCCTCCCGCACCGCGCGGGTGTAGCGCCTCTCACACCGCATCTGTCTCGATTGTGCCCTCTGAGCTCCTGATTTCAACCGGAAGCCGGTCTACGGGTAGTCTGTACGGTCTGCACCGGTGTCTGCCCAGGCCAGCACGGCGAGCCTCTACCCGAACCCCACTCCGGGATCGTTCGGGAGCGGATTGTCAGTGCCGGATGTTTTCCTCGGGAACGCCGTTGCGACACGCATCACGACCCTCCTGCCACGGAACGACCGTGGCCGCTGAGTCCAAAGGAGGTGGGTTCCACATGCGTCACTACGAGGTGATGGTCATCCTCGACCCCGATCTCGAGGAGCGAGCAGTCTCCCCGCTGATCGAGAACTTCCTCTCCGTCGTCCGTGAGGGCGACGGAAAGGTGGAGAAGGTCGACACCTGGGGCCGTCGTCGGCTCGCCTACGAGATCAAGAAGAAGCCCGAGGGCATCTACTCGGTCATCGACCTGCAGGCCGAGCCTGCGGTCGTCAAGGAGCTCGACCGCCAGATGAACCTGAACGAGTCGGTCCTCCGGACCAAGGTCCTCCGTCCCGAGATCCACTGAGCATCTAGCTCAGCGGTTTTCGGGTCCGAGTAGCAGTAAGCAGCCAGAAGCAATCCCCGCCGAGAGGTTCACCCAATGGCAGGCGAGACCGTCATCACGGTCGTCGGCAATCTCGTCGACGACCCCGAGCTGCGCTTCACCCCGTCCGGTGCGGCGGTCGCGAAGTTCCGTGTCGCGTCCACTCCCCGCATCTTCGACCGGCAGACCAATGAGTGGAAGGACGGCGAAGGCCTGTTCCTCACCTGCTCGGTCTGGCGTCAGGCGGCGGAGAACGTCGCGGAGTCGCTTCAGCGAGGCATGCGCGTCGTCGTGCAGGGCCGGCTGAAGCAGCGGTCCTACGAGGACCGTGAGGGCGTCAAGCGCACGGTCTACGAGCTGGACGTCGAGGAAGTCGGCCCCAGCCTCAAGAACGCCACGGCCAAGGTCACCAAGACCACCGGTCGCGGTGGTCAGGGCGGCCAGGGTGGATACGGCGGCGGCCAGCAGGGCGGCGGCAACTGGGGCGGCGGTCCCGGTGGCGGTGGCCAGCAGGGCGGCGGCGGTGCACCCGCCGACGACCCGTGGGCGACCGGCGCACCGGCAGGCGGCCAGGGCGGCGGGGGACAGCAGGGCGGCGGAGGCGGCTGGGGCGGAAGCTCCGGCGGTTCCGGCGGCTCCGGCGGTGCCTCTGGCGGCGGCTACTCGGACGAGCCTCCCTTCTAGGGCTGCTCGTACCCCCACTTCTTGATCACACAGGAGAAACACCATGGCGAAGCCGCCTGTGCGCAAGCCTAAGAAGAAGGTCTGCGCGTTCTGCAAGGACAAGACCCAGTACGTGGACTACAAGGACACGAACATGCTGCGGAAGTTCATTTCCGACCGCGGCAAGATCCGTGCCCGCCGCGTCACCGGCAACTGCACGCAGCACCAGCGTGACGTCGCCACGGCTGTCAAGAACAGCCGTGAGATGGCGCTGCTGCCCTACACGTCCACCGCGCGATAAGGGAAGGGTGACAAGAGCATGAAGATCATCCTCACCCACGAGGTCTCCGGCCTCGGCACCGCCGGCGACGTCGTCGACGTCAAGGACGGGTACGCCCGTAACTACCTGGTTCCGCGTGGCTTCGCCATTCGCTGGACCAAGGGCGGCGAGAAGGACGTGGCGCAGATCCGCCGCGCCCGCAAGATCCACGAGATCGCGACGATCGAGCAGGCCAACGAGATCAAGGCCAAGCTCGAGGGCGTGAAGGTCCGTCTGGCTGTTCGCTCCGGCGACGCCGGCCGTCTCTTCGGCTCGGTCACCCCGGCCGACGTCGCTGCGGCGATCAAGGCTGCCGGTGGTCCCGACGTCGACAAGCGTCGCGTCGAGCTCGGCTCGCCGATCAAGATGCTCGGCGGACACCAGGTGTCCGTCCGTCTGCACCCCGAGGTCGCAGCGAAGCTCGGCGTCGAGGTCGTTGCTGCCTAAGGGCAGAATTCAGCTGAGTCAGTGAAGGGCCGCACCCGTTGGGTGCGGCCCTTCACCGTGTTCCGGGGCCGCGGTGTTTCACGTGAAACACCGCGGACGTTTACGTGAAACGGGCGGCCTGTTTCACGTGAAACAAGCCGCCCGCGCCGCGAAGCGTAAGGATCAGCGCGTGGCGCCGGTGACGATCCACCGGCCCGATCGAGTGCGCAGCCAGAGCGTGATGAGGCGGACGGCCATCATCAGCGTCATCGCCCACCAGAGCGCGGTGAGCCCGCCGCCGAGTGTGGGCACCAGGAGCGCGACGGGAGCGAAGACGGCGAGCGTCACCAGCATCGCCCAGGCGAGATAGCGTCCGTCACCGGCTCCCATCAGTACGCCGTCCAGGACGAAGACCACTCCGGCGATCGGCTGGGAGACCGCCACGACCAGGAGCGCGGGGAGCAGGGTGTCCTTCACCGAGGGGTCGCTCGTGAAGAGCGGGATGAACAGGGGCCGGGCGAGCACGATGAGGACGCCGAGCACGATGCCGCAGCCGATGCCCCATTCGACCATGCGGCGGCAGGCCTCGCGTGCGCCCTTTTCGTCGTCCGCCCCCAGATAGCGGCCGATGATCGCCTGCCCCGCGATGGCGATGGCGTCGAGTGCGAAGGCGGTCAGGCTCCAGAGGGAAAGGATGATCTGGTGCGCGGCGATGTCGACGTCACCGAGCCGGGCGGCGACGGCGGTGGCGATCATCAGGACGGCGCGCAAGGACAGGGTCCGGACCAGCAGGGGGACGCCGGCCCGTGCGCTGGCCCTGATGCCGGCCGCGTCGGGGCGCAGGGAGGCGCCGTGCCTCCGGGCTCCGCGGACCACCACGACGAGGTAGACGGCGGCCATACCGACCTGGGCGATCACCGTTCCCCACGCGGATCCGGCGATGCCGAGCCCGGCACCGTAGACGAGGGTCACATTGAGGGCGGCGTTCGCCGTGAAACCGCCGATGGCGACGTACAGCGGGGTGCGGGTGTCCTGGAGGCCGCGCAGTACGCCGGTGGCGGCGAGCACGACGAGCATGGCCGGGATGCCGAGGATGGAGATCCTCAGATACGTGATGGCGTACGGGGCCGCGGTGTCGGACGCGCCGAAGACGTCGATGAGCCAGGGGGCCGTCGGTACCGCGAGGGCGACGACGGCGACTCCGAGCAGCAGGGCGAGCCAGATGCCGTCCATGCCCTGCCGGATTGCGGCGGGCAGATCGCCCGCCCCGACGCGACGGGCGACGGCCGCCGTGGTCGCGTAGGCGAGGAAGACGAAGATGCTCACGGCAGTCATCAGAAGGGCTGCGGCGATGCCGAGCCCGGCCAGTTGCGGGGTGCCGAGGTGGCCGACGACGGCGCTGTCGACCATCACGAACAGGGGCTCGGCGACGAGCGCGCCGAAGGCCGGCACGGCAAGGGCGAAGATCTCGCGGTCGTGTCGTCGGCGGCCGTTCTTCGAGGTCGCGGGGGCCTTGGTCATGGGGGTCAATCTAATCTTCCACAGGTAAGAGATGCAATCGCTTCTTGGCCCTTACTTCTGACCGGGCGGAGCTCTCCCTCCCGCGCTGTTTGCGGTGATCTTGAAATGAGGGCGAAAGTTTTTCTCCCCCACAGTCGGTGGATGGAGAAGGCGCAGGTCAGAGTGGTTACGCCGAGGTCGCTATGAGTTTGTCCACAGTACTGTCCCCCGTTCCGTGCACAGGTTCGGCGGGGTTCTCCACAACATCTGGTCCGTCGTCCACATGCCCTGTGGATAACCAGATTGGCTGACGGTGCGGAGGGGCCTACCGTAGTGCGGCGCCCGCACTCCGTTCCGGCACCGGAATCCACCGAACCAGACGCGCCGGAAGTGGAGTCGGGCGACCTGTTTGTCGGTGCCGTGCCGTAAGAAAGAGTGGCACGGCTAGGTCCGCGATGCGGACGGGAGGAGGCGGCCCGGTGAGCATTCCCGAGCCTTTGGACGACCCCTGGACCGAGACCGGTCCCGGGGACCGTCTGCCTGTCTCCCGCCAGCGTCGCGGGGACCGCAAGGGGCGTGAGGACCGCCACGACCGGGGTTCGGACGAGGCCTGGGAAGGCGGTTCCCCCGGGTTCGAGCGGGTGCCGCCGCAGGATCTCGACGCCGAGCAGTCGGTCCTCGGCGGCATGCTGCTGTCCAAGGACGCCATCGCGGACGTCGTGGAGATCATCAAGGGGCACGACTTCTACCGCCCCGCCCACGAGACCGTCTACACGGCGATCCTCGACCTCTACGCCAAGGGCGAGCCAGCCGACCCGATCACCGTCGCCGCCGAGCTGGTCAAGCGCGGGGAGATCACCAAGGTCGGCGGAGCTCCGTATCTGCACACCCTGGTGCAGTCCGTCCCCACCGCGGCCAACGCCTCGTACTACGCGGAGATCGTCCACGAGCGGGCGGTACTCCGGCGGCTGGTCGAGGCGGGCACGAAGATCACGCAGATGGGATACGCGGCAGACGGGGACGTCGACGAGATCGTCAACTCCGCGCAGGCCGAGATCTACGCGGTCACCGAGCAGCGCACCAGCGAGGACTACCTCCCGCTCGGCGACATCATGGAGGGCGCGCTCGACGAGATCGAGGCCATCGGCTCGCGCAGCGGCGAGATGACCGGTGTGCCGACGGGTTTCACGGACCTCGACGCCCTGACCAACGGCATGCACCCCGGCCAGATGATCGTCATCGCGGCCCGCCCCGCCATGGGCAAGTCCACGCTGGCGCTGGACTTCGCGCGTGCCGCGTCGATCAAGAACAACCTGCCCAGCGTCATCTTCTCCCTCGAAATGGGCCGCAACGAGATCGCGATGCGTCTGCTGTCGGCCGAGGCGCGGGTGGCCCTGCACCACATGCGGTCCGGCACGATGACGGACGAGGACTGGACGCGGCTCGCGCGCCGGATGCCCGAGGTCTCCGCCGCCCCGCTCTACATCGACGACTCCCCCAACCTGTCGATGATGGAGATCCGCGCGAAGTGCCGCCGGCTCAAGCAGCGCAACGACATCAAGCTCGTGATCATCGACTATCTGCAGCTGATGCAGGCCGGTGGCTCGAAGCGGTCCGAGAGCCGCCAGCAGGAGGTCTCGGACATGTCCCGAAACCTGAAGCTGCTGGCCAAGGAGCTGGAGGTGCCGGTGATCGCGCTCTCGCAGCTGAACCGTGGCCCCGAGCAGCGCACGGACAAGAAACCGATGGTGTCCGACCTGCGTGAGTCCGGCTCCATCGAGCAGGACGCCGACATGGTTATCCTGCTCCACCGCGAGGACGCGTACGAGAAGGAGTCACCGCGCGCGGGCGAGGCCGACATCATCGTCGGCAAGCACCGTAACGGTCCGACGGCCACCATCACCGTGGCCTTCCAGGGGCACTACTCCCGCTTCGTGGACATGGCGCAGACCTGACCGACGCAGGCGCGGGCCTGCGCCGGACGCGCCCGGAGCCGTCAGCCGTGCGGCAGGGTGCGGGCGAGGAGGGGAAGCAGTCGGTCCCAGTGGCGGCGCAGTCCGGCCGGGGCGAAGGCGTCGGTGTCGGACATGGTGAAGCCGTGGACGGTGTCCGGGTAGATCTCGGAGGTGTAGTCGATGCCCGCCGCGTCCAGGGACCGGTTGAGCTCGCCGAGTGCCTCGGGCGTGATGTCCGTGGCGGCGTGGCCGAAGTGGACCTCGGCGGTGAGGCGGCGCAGGCTGTCGGGCCCGTCGGCGGCGACGGGGGCGTGGAACGCGGCGAGGGCGGCCACCTGTCCTGGGCGGGCCGTGGCGGTGCGGGTCGCCAGGAGGCCGCCGATGCAGTAGCCGGTCACCGCGACCGGTCCGGCCGCCGCTTCGGGCTGATCCGCGAGGAAGCCGAGGTAGGCGTCGGCGTCGCGCAGGACGCGTTCGGTGGTGTGCGCCTCGATCAGGGGCATCAGCCGGCCGATGAGCGCGGGCCGGTCCTCCTCCCCGATGTGCTCGGGAAGGTCGGCGACCGGTGTCGGCCCGTGCCGGTAGAAGAAGTTGGGGACGAGCACGTAGTACCCGTGCCCGGCCAGTTCCCGGGCCATCTCCCGCACGACGGGCCGGATGCCGAAGGCGTCCGCGTACATCAGGACCCCCGGATGCCGCTCGCCGTGGTCGGGATGGGCGGCGAAGGCGTCGGCCAGGCCGTCCGCGGTGGGGATCTGCACGTTCTTGGTGGGAATGGCGGATCTTCCTTCCTGGGAGTTCGCCGGTCCGGCGTCTGTGCCGCGAACGTTTGTCGGGTTAACGTTAGTGACACCAACGGTTTCGGCGCGAGCGAACGTACAGCGTCGGTCGGCCCTGCGCAAGGAGTGAGCACACGTCATGGGCGGAGCCGAGAACGTGGGCGTTCCCGAGGACGGCACCGCCCGGACGCCCGAAAGGCTCCGTCGGCGGCCGAGCCGACTGCTGTCGCAGCTGACCGTGCGGTCGGACCGGCTGATCGGCGACGGGCTGGTTCGGGTCGACGCGCGCAAGTGGCACTATGCGGTGCTCGCCTCGCTGGAGGAGTACGGGCCGGGCAGCCAGGCCGAGTTGAGCAAGCGTTCCGGTATCCACCGGAGCGACATGGTCGGCGTGCTCAACGAACTGGCCGAGCGCGGCCTCGTCGAGCGGGTGCCCGATCCCGAGGACCGCCGCCGCAACGTCATCACGATCTCCGCCCCCGGCCGCCGGCGCCTGAGCCTGCTGGACGGCGCCCTGGACGGTCTGGAGGGCGAACTGCTCGCGCCGCTGAGCCCGTCCGAACGCGACCAGCTCGTCCGGTTCCTCACCCGCCTGCTGGACCACCACACCGGGGCCTCCTGACCACGCGTCGAGGAGCGCTCGTACGGGCGGCCATGACCAGGAGGACTCCGCCCGAGCCGGAACGCCGCGCGGTGTACGTGTCCCGGCGGCGGCCTGCCTTTCCCGACTTCGGTGGCCCTGGCCGTCGGCACCGTACCTCGTGGACGCCGTGCGCGAGTATCCGGACGGCTGGGGTCTCGCCCTTCGACGCGCGGGACATGAACGCCTCGCAGCGGCTCCTCATCGGGGATCACTGGGGCGACTGGCTGGCCGGCGACTGCCCGGCCCCTGCTCGTCCGCGGCAGCCGCAGTACGGTCCTGAGCGCCGAGCACGCGAGGAGCATGGCGGCACGGCGTCGGCGTACCCGGCTCGTGGAGCTTCCGGCCGGGCACACCGTCCATGAGACCGTCCCGGTGGAATTCGCCGGGGCCGTCAGGGGGTTTCTCGGCTCGCTGTGAAGGTGCCGGGTGCCCACCGGTGCGCTGCGCCCGGCGCCCAGGGCGCGGAAGACCTCGACTCCGGGTAAAAGGGTTCGTCAAGGGGCGTGCCGTCAGGTAGGGGTTGGACCATGACTTCCATCGACGAAGAGCTGCTTCCCACCACCCGGCGTGCCCTGGTGCACCGTATCGCCGTCGCGCAGCGGGACGGCCGTGCGCCGTCCGTCGTGGCCGCGGTGCGGCGCCAGGGGCGTACGGTCTGGAGCGGGGCGCGTACGTGCGTCGAGGGGCATGCTCCCGACGCCGATACGCAGTACCGGATCGGGTCGATCACCAAGACGTTCACGGCCGTTCTGGTGCTGCGACTGCGGGACGAGGGCCTGATCGACCTGGACGATCCCCTGGAGAAGCACCTTCCCGGCACGGGCGCGGGCGGGGTGACCGTCTACCAGCTGCTGGGCCACACCGCGGGGCTGGGTGCCGAGACACCCGCGCCCTGGTGGGAGCGGACGCCCGGCAGCCTGCGGCCCGAGCTCGCCGATGTGCTGGGGGACCGGCCGCAGATGCATCCGGCCGGGCACCGCCATCACTACTCCAACCCGGGTTACACCCTGCTCGGTTCGCTGGTCGAAGCCGTACGCGGAGTCTCCTGGGAGGAGGCGCTGCGCCGCGAGGTCCTGGAACCGCTGGGTATGCACCGGACGACGGCCGGGCCGGTGGCGCCGCACGCGGGCGGCTGGGCCGTCCACCCCTGGGCCGACGTCATGCTGAGCGAGCCCTCCGAGGACCTCGGGATCATGGCGCCCGCCGGGCAGCTCTGGTCCACCACGGCGGACCTGCTGCGGTTCGCCGCCTTCCTGACCGAGGGCGACGAACGGGTCCTGTCGGCCTCCTCCGTGCGGGAGATGCGGACGCCGGCCGCGCCGGTCGAGACGGGCGGCAGTGGGTACGGTCTCGGGCTCCAGGTCGTCGGGGGCGAAGGGCGCGTGCTCTTCGGGCATTCCGGATCGCTTCCCGGGTTCGTCGCCGGCCTCTGGGTCTGCGCGGAGGAGGATGTGGCGGCGGTGGTTCTCGCGAACGCCACCTCCGGGCTGCCCGCGGCGACGGTGGCCGCCGAACTGCTGGGGATCGTCGTCGAGGCCGAGCCGCGGATCCCGGACCCCTGGCGTCCGCTGCCCGAGGTGGACGACGAACTGCTCGCGCTGACCGGGATCTGGCACTGGGGCACCAGCACGTTCACGCTGACGCTCGCGGGGGACCGGGGGCTGCAGCTCACACCGCTGGGCGGCAAGGGGCGCGGCGCGGCCTTCACCTATCGGCCGGACGGCACCTGGACGGGCCAGAACGACTACTACGCGGGGGAGACGCTGCGTGTCGTCCGCCGGGCCGACGGTTCGGTGGACCACCTCGACCTCGGCTCGTTCGTCTTCACCCGGGAGCCCTACGAGGCCGGGGCGGCCGTGCCCGGCGGTGTGGACGCGGAGGGCTGGCGCGGGCTCGGCGGCTGAGTTACGGGCCGGGGAGCGGCCGAGCGGCTTCGGGCGATGGTGCGTCCCCTGGGGGCGGGTGGGTGTTTCACGTGAAACACCCACCCGCCCGCCCTCGTCAGAGCGCCAGCTTGAAGCCGACATGGCTGGCCGTGAAGCCGAGCCGCTCGTAGAAGCGGTGTGCGTCCTCGCGGGTGACATCCGAGGTCAGCTGCACCAACTTGCAGTTCTGGCGGCGGGATTCGTCCACCGCCCACTGGATGAGCTGGGTGCCGAGGCCGCTGCCGCGCTCGTCGCCATGGATACGGACGCCCTCGATGATCGAGCGGGTCGCGCCACGGCGGGACAGCCCCGGGACGATGGTCAGCTGCAGGGTGCCGACGACCCGGTCCTCGCGAACGGCGACGACCACATGCTGGTTCGGGTCGTCGGCCAGCCGCTGGAATGCTTCCCGGTACGGGGTGAGGTCGTCCGGGGACTCGCGCTGTGCGCCCAGAGGGTCATCGGCGAGCATCGTGACCACCGCGGCCAGGTCGTCCGGGGCGACGGGGCGTATTTCGAGATCACTCATGATCGGCATCCTAGGCGGACGGTCCCGGGTGGCGTCCCGTCGATCGGGACCGGTCAGACCGGAACCTTCAGCTCCTCGACCGCCCTGACCAGAGGGGCGAGCTCCGGGTTCTCCGCCGCTTCGTCCAAGGCCGTCCGCAAGGCGCCGTCGTTCGTCGGCCGGGCGGCCTCCAGCAGTGTGAGCCCGGCCTCGGTGACGTCGGTGTAGATGCCCCGGCGGTCGGTGTCGCACAGATAGCGGGTCAGCAGCCCACGGTCCTCGAGCCGGGTGACGAGCCGGGTGGTTGCGCTCTGGCTGAGGACGACGGCGTCGGCGACCTGCTTCATCTGCAGATGCCCGCCGGTGCCGTTGTGCTGCCGGCTCAACACGTCGAGCAGCGAGTACTCGCGTGCGCTCAGCCCGTGGCCGGCCTGGAGGGCCCGCTCGATCCGGGCCTCGATCTTCCCGTGGAGCAGCGAGAGCGCGCACCAGCTCTGGGCGATGGCGGTCAGGGCGGGGTCGGTCGCTGTCATGTCTCTCTCCTCCGGGCGGGAGCTGCGTGACTCCAGGATAGAGGACGCCTGCAATAGCCCGCGCTTGCAATTAACAAGCGTCTGCAATTATTGTGGACGCTCGTAAGGCGCAGACGCAATATTCAGAGAAGGTGAACCCATGCCGCTCGCGCTCCTCGCTCTCGCCATCGGGGCATTCGGGATCGGAACGACCGAGTTCGTGATCATGGGGTTGCTCCCCGAGGTCGCCGGTGACTTCCAGGTCTCGATCCCGACCGCAGGCTTCCTGGTGACCGGCTACGCGCTCGGTGTGGTCCTCGGCGCCCCGCTGATGACGCTGCTCGGCACCCGCGTCACCCGTAAGCGCATGCTGATGCTCCTCATGGGGCTGTTCATCGTGGGCAACGTGGTGTCCGCGCTCGCCCCCGTATTCGGCGTCATGCTCGCCGGACGGGTGATCGCCTCCCTCGCCCACGGTGCGTTCTTCGGCATCGGCTCGGTGGTCGCGGCCGATCTGGTCGCCCCGCAGAAGAAGGCCGGGGCCATCGCGATGATGTTCACCGGGCTCACCGTCGCCAACGTCGTCGGCGTTCCGCTCGGCACGTACCTCGGACAGACCGCGGGCTGGCGGACCACGTTCCTCGTCGTCGCCGCTCTCGGCGTCGTGGGCCTGCTCGGCGTCGCCAGGCTCGTCCCGGACCAGCCCAGGCCGGAGGGCGTGCGCATCCGCCACGAGCTGGCCGCGTTCCGCAACGTCCAGGTCCTGCTGGCGATGGCCATGACCGTCCTGGGTTTCGGCGGAGTCTTCGCCGCGATCACCTACATCACCCCGATGATGACCGAGGTCGCCGGATACTCCGCCTCGTCCGTCACCTGGCTGCTGGTCCTCTTCGGCCTCGGCATGGTGGGCGGCAACCTGATCGGCGGCAAGCTCGCCGACCGCCACCTGATGCCCCTGCTGTACGTCTCGCTCGGCGCGCTCGCCGTGGTCCTCGGCCTGTTCACCGTGACCGCCCACGACAAGTTCACCGCGGCCGTCAGCATCGTCCTGATCGGCGCCCTGGGCTTCGCGACCGTACCGCCGCTGCAGAAGCGGGTCCTCGACCAGGCGTCGGGCGCGCCGACGCTGGCCTCCGCCGTCAACATCGGGGCCTTCAACCTCGGCAACGCCCTCTCCGCCTGGCTCGGCGGCCTCGTGATCGCGGCCGGTCTCGGCTACACCGCCCCCAACTGGGTCGGCGCCGTGCTCGCGGCGTCCGCGCTGGTCCTGGCCGTGCTCTCCAGCCTGCTGGAGCGCCGGGACACCGGCAGGGGCCGGATCGTCGCCGGGAGCAGCCCCGAACCGGCCGCCGCAACGGCGGCCCGGCGCTGAGCTCCGCGCCCCGCGGAGCAGCCGGACCGTGAAACAGCCGGCTCGAAAGCACCCGCACCACCACCACGCATCAGCCGCGCCACCCACGAGGGCGGCGCGGCTGTTCCGTGTCAGCCCGTCGCGACGGTGAGCGGAGAGAACCTGCGGGCGGCGTCGCCCGGCAGGTCCGGGAGGCCGTACGTCATCACGGTGGTCCAGGAGAGAGGCTCAAGACCGTGCTCCGCCAGCCAGCCGAGCAGTTCCTTGTGCCGGCCGTCGATGTCGGCCCGCAGCGGCCGGTCCGTCGTCCCGGCCAGGGCCGAGACCAGAGCCTGCGCGGTGGCCGTGTCCCTTGCCACCAGCGGCCCGACCACCGCGGCGTGCCCGCTCGGCCAGAGCGCCGCGTAACCGACCAGCTCACCGTGGACCTCGGCGACCTGGAGCCGGTCGGAGAAGGCGGGCAGCCGGGCGAGGAGATGGGTCCGGTCGGCGCCGAACACGGGGAGGTCGAGCCGGACCATCGCCTGCAGATCGTCCGCAGCGGCCGGGCGGGTGGTCACGGACGGGCGGGAGGGAGCGGCCGAGAGGGAGCCGCCGGGCCGGGGAGCCACGAAACGGCCACCGACGCGTTCGGCCCGGCCCACGGGGGAGAAGCCGAGGCCTTCGTAGAGCGGACGTCCCTGCTCGGTGGCGTACAGCGCGAGCGGGCTGTCCCCCACCGCGTCCATCACGTGCCGCATGAGCCGCCGGGCGAGCCCCTGACCTCCGTAGCGCCCGGCGACGAGCAGCATGCCCACCGCGGTGAGGTCGGATCCGTACGGCGTGGTCAGGCAGGTTGCGGCCAGGCCCTTGCCGTCCGGGGCGTCGATCCCGTACCCGGTGCCGGCCGAGAGGAGCAGCCCCCACCGGTGTTCGTCGCGCGGCCAGCCGCGGTCCTCGCAGAGATCCGCGCAGGAGACCAGATCTCCCCGGTTCAGGCGCCGGATCGGCAGGTCGACGAGGGAGCGGGGCGATGGGCTGTGCATGGGGTCAGGCTGTCTGACGGGGAGACGGCGCGTCCACCGATTTCGCGGAACTGGCCGAGATCCGCAGCCGCCTGCCGCGCCGGGTGAGCCCCCAGGGCTTCAGCACCGAGATCGCGGTGATGAAGAGATAGGTGGCCGTGGCCACCGACGGCGCGATCACGAGGTCGATGTCGACCACCTCGTCGGCGACCGCCGCGTCGATGCCGGGGCGCAGGGAGAAGAGCGACAGTCCGGTGGTGATCAGGGTCAGCCAGAATTTGATCCACACCCAGCGGTGCCGGGCCAGACCCCACGGCGTGCCCAGCGCCAGCACCAGGCCACTCACCAGGGAGAGCAGCGCCACCGGGACCACCAGCCAGTCACCGAAGACCTTCATGGCGCGGGTGACGGCACTCGCGGTGGCCGGGTCCCCGGTGAGGAAGGCGGTGAGGCCGAGCGTCAGCAGACCCACGGTCAGACCGAGCCAGCTGACGGAGACGGCGACATGGGCGACGAGGACCCCTCGGCGTACGGGGCGCTTGAGTGGTTTCACGTGAAACACGATGCCGAGCCGGGCGCCCCGGGTCGTCCGGCGCCGGGAGTATCCACGCGTACCGGGCGGGGAGTACGCACCCCGGCCGGTACGAGGGCGCTTGCCCGAGGTGGCGGAGGTCAGCCCAGGTCGGGGGCGTGCATCGCCCGTACGCCTTCGATGTTGCCGTCCAGATAGTGCCGCAGCGACAGCGGTACGAGGTGCACGGCCGCGATCCCGACACGGCTGAACGGCACCCGGACGATCTCGTACTCCCCGGTGGGCTCGTCGATCTCCGGTCCGTGCCGCAGCGAGACGTCCATCGACGCCAGCCGGCAGACGAAGAAATGCTGGACCTTCACCCCTGTCACGCCGCCGTCCGCGATGTGCTCCACGGTGTCGACGAAGCACGGGACCACGTCGACGATCTTGGCGCCGAGCTCCTCGTCGACCTCGCGGTGCAGCGCGTCGACGACAGTGGCGTCCTCCGGCTCGACCCCGCCGCCGGGCGTGAGCCAGTACGGATCGACTCCCGGCTTCGTGCGCTTGATCAGGATGAGATCGTCGCCGTCGAGCAGGACGGCGCGTGCGGTGCGCTTGACCACAGGACGTTCGGTCATGGCAAGAGAGTGGCCCGTGGAGGGCCGTCTGAAACTCCTCCGGCCTACCGGACCGCCGTGTCCAGCGCCTGTTCGACGTCGGCGAGCAGGTCCTCGGGGTCCTCCGCGCCGACCGAGAAGCGGATGAAGCCCTCCGCCACGGCGTCGCCGCCCCAGCGGCCCCGGCGCTCCGCGGTGGACCGGACGCCGCCGAAGCTCGTCGCGTCGTCGACCAGGCGCAGCGCCGAGAGGAAGCGCTCCGCGGTCTCCCGGTCGGTCAGCTCGAAGGAGACCACGGAGCCGAAGCGCCGCATCTGGCGTGCGGCGACGGCGTACGACGGGTCGGTGGGCAGGCCCGGGTACCGCAGGCCGGTGACCTCCGGGCGCTTGGCCAGCGCCTCGGCGAGGGCGAGTGCGGTGGTGCACTGCCGGTCGATGCGCAGTTGGAGGGTGGACAGCGAGCGGTGGGCGAGCCAGGCCTCCATCGGCCCGGGGATCGCCCCGACGACCTTGCGCCAGCGCCGTACGTCCGCCGTCAGCCGGGGGTCGCGGCAGGTCACATGGCCGAGCAGGATGTCGCCGTGCCCGGTCATGCCCTTGGTGTCGCTGGCGACCGAGAAGTCGGCGCCCAGCGCCAGCGGGCGCTGGCCGATCGGGGTGGCCAGGGTGTTGTCGACGGCGACCAGGGCGCCCGCCGCGTGCGCGGCCTCCACCAGCCGCGGGATGTCGCAGACGTCCAGGCCCGGGTTGGACGGGCTCTCGATCCACAGCAGCTTCGCGCCGGTCAGCAGGGCCAGCTGGGCGTCGCCGCCGGTCGGCGCGGTCCGGACCTCGACCCCGTACGCCGCCAACTGCTCCCGTACGAGCGGCAGCGCCTGGTAGCCGTCGTCGGGCAGGACGACGGCGTCGCCCGAGCGGACCTGGGAGAGCAGCACCGCGGTGATCGCCGCCATGCCCGAGGCGAACACCGTCGTGCCCACCTCCTCATCGGGAGCCTCCAGCTCGCCGATGGCCCGCTCCAGGTGGGTCCAGGTCGGGTTGGTCTCCCGGCCGTAGGTGTAGGGGCCCACCGGGTCGCCGGAGAGATGGAAGTGCGCGGCGAAGACCGGGCCGGGCAGGGTCGGTTCGAACTGCTCCGGTTCAGGAAGCCCGGCGCGTACCGCGCGCGTTCCGTCGCCCATGGTGCTCATGCTGCTCCTTCACTGCATTCCCCGGCTGGTGGATCCGCTGGTGGACCGGTGTGCTCCGCACTCTCTCAGAGGCCCCGGAGCGGACCTCCGCCAGATCCCGGTACCGGTATCAGTCCTCGTCGGGCAGGACGACATTGAGCGCCCAGGACACGACCGAGATGATCAGCCCGCCGAGCACAGCCGTCCAGAACCCCTCGACGTGGAAGCTGAGGTCGAACACGCCGGCCAGCCAGGAGGTCAGCAGGAGCATCAGGGCGTTGACCACCAGCGTGATCAACCCCAGCGTCAGGATGAACAAGGGGAACGTCAGCAGCTGGACCACCGGCTTCACCAGGAAGTTCACCAGGCCGAAGATCAGCGCGACGAGGATCAGGGTGAGGACCTTGCGGCCGGTGCTGCCACCCTCCAGCGTGATGTTGCCGATCAGCCAGATGGCAACGGCCAGCGCACCCGCGTTGGCGATCGTCTTGACTACGAAATTCTTCATGTGTCTGATCGTGGCAGACATGATCGGTGGTGGACACCGGCAGCACGGATACAGCCGACAGCGTGGGCACAAGGGGCGGGACGGGCCATGAAGGCATTCAGACTGGACGAGCTGGAGGCGGAGCGCGCCGCCAACGACGGCGCCTATCTGCAGTTCGTGCGGGAGCGCAACATGTCCGTCGGTCTGTACGCCCTGGACGCGGGCGAACTCGATCCGCAGCAGCCCCACCAGCAGGACGAGGTCTACTTCGTCGTCAGCGGGCGGGCGGCGATCACGGTGGGGATGGAGACGACGCAGGTCGGCAGGGGGAGCGTGGTCTATGTGCCCGCGGGGGTGGCCCACAAGTTCCATCACATCACCGAGGACCTGAGGGTCATGGTCGTCTTCTCGCCGCCGGAGGGCTGAGGTCGCGGAGGGCTGAGGCCGTCGGCCCCGGAGGGCCCGTTCTCGGGGATCCCTAGGGGCTGGATCAGGGGTCTTCAAGGGCTGCCGACCACCCACCGGGGGCCCTCGCGCCTTTAGCATCGAGGCAAGGACTACAGAGACGAGGTAGAGGCGATGGCCGTGCGGGAGATATTCGCGGGAATGCCCTGGTGGGTGAAGTGGATCGCGGTGCCCGTCATTGCGATCTTCGTGTTCGGCGGTCTGATCGCCAGCGTGGTCGGCTTCGTGATCAGCCTGCTCTTCAAGGTGCTGGTCTTCGTCGTCGTGGTCGGCGGTCTGATCTTCGTCGTCCGCAAGTTCATGTCGTCGTCGTCCTCGCGCGGTGACTGGTAGAACACGGATCCCGGGCCGGCGCGGGGGCCGGCCTGTTCCGTCCGGCCCGGCCGGCCCGGTTCCGAAGAGCGTGGCCGGCCCGGTTCCGAAGAGCGTGGCCGGCCCGGTTCCGAAGAGCGTGGCGCGGTCAGCGTCCCGGGAGCATTAGCCCAGCAGAGCTAAGTCCCGGAAGAAACCACCCGTCTGTCGCAGGCGGCCGATACAGTGGCACATCGCTGCCGCCATCCGGAATGTGACCTTCCGTCACCACATCGATCGCCTGATCGGTCCTGGGTACGACAGTCCGGTCGTTGGCCTCCGATCGCCGGCGCCCGGACCGGTCCTCGCCGGTCACGGGTCACCGGATCTCCGGTCCCCTCCGGTCCTCAGGATCGCGGCAGGCCCGTGGGGGCGGCCCCCACGGGAGGGCCGACGGCCCGTCACCATGCCTGGGGGTGACCTTTGACCACGGCATCGAGCACCGCTGTCCCGACGTTGATCGGTTCGGTTCAGCGGGCGTTGAGACTGCTGGAGGCTGTGGGCGCCCATCGGGACGGGGCTCCCGCCAAGCAACTGGCACGTGAGGCGGGGCTTCCGCTGCCGACCGCCTACCACCTGCTGCGGACCCTCACCCACGAGGGCTATCTCCGCCGCGAGAACGGTGTCTTCCTCTTCGGCGCGGCCGCCGAGAACCTGACCGCCGCCCCTGGCGTCCGGAGCCGACCGCGCCCCACGTCCGTCGCCGACTCCCTCGGCCACTGGCGCGACGCCATCGGTGCCCCGGTGTACTGCGCCGTCTACTGCGACGGCGAGATCGAGCTCATCGCGGTCGCGGACGCCCCCGACACCCCGGCGGTGGAGGAGTGGGCCTCGTTCCGGGAGACCGCCCACGCGCACGCCATCGGCCAGTGTCTGCTCGCCCAGCTCGACGAGCGGGCCCGCGAGGACCACCTCGACCGGCACCCGGTGCGCCCTCTCACCCGTTACTCAGTGCGAGATCGCGCCACACTTCTGGAGCGGCTGCGCACCCTCCGACGAGGTGAACCGGTCATCGAACGCCAGGAGTACGCACTGGGGACCGTGTGCGCCGCGATTCCCGTCACGGCCGGTGCCACCATTGCGGCGATGGCCATTTCCGTACCCCTGGAGCGGGAAGATCGGTTGCTGCCCGCAGTCGAACAGCTACGTGGCGAAGTCGCCAGCCTCTTGCGTTCGTTCGTGTTCTCTATCAGTATCTGAAAAATCACTCCTTGTGATCTGCTATCGCGTGCACCACGATGGCGTCAATAGGGCCATGGGGGATCATTCCTGGCCAGTTTCATCTACTGCGGGGTTGAACGATGCGCGAGTCGGTTCAAGCAGAGGTCATGATGAGCTTCCTCGTCTCCGAGGAGCTCTCGTTCCGTATTCCGGTGGAGCTCCGGTACGAGGTCGGCGATCCGTACGCCATCCGTATGACGTTCCACCTGCCCGGCGATGCCCCTGTGACCTGGGCGTTCGGCCGCGAACTGCTGCTGGACGGGCTCAACAGCCCGAGCGGCGACGGCGATGTGCACATCGGGCCGACCGAGCCCGAGGGCCTCGGCGATGTGCACATCCGGCTCCAGGTCGGCGCGGACCGTGCGCTGTTCCGGGCGGGTACGGCGCCACTGGTGGCGTTCCTCGACCGGACGGACAAGCTCGTGCCGCTCGGTCAGGAGCACACGCAGGGTGACTTCGACGGGAATCTGGAGGACGCGCTCGGCCGCATCCTCGCCGAGGAGCAGAACGCCGGCTGACCGGGTGGGTACAGCCGACGGTCCGTCATCCTGTCCTGCGCCGCCGGCCCGTCATGACTTCTTGCGCCGACGGCCCCGGCCGCTCCGCGCGGGCGCGGCCGTAGCCGTCTGCGCGCCGCCGGACCCCGGGCGGTCCGCGGAGACGACCAGCGCGGCGAGCACCGTGGTCACCGGCACCGAGGCGACCAGGCCGATCGACCCGACCAGCGTGCGGACGATCTCCTCGGCGACCAGCTCGCTGTTGGCCACCGTCCCCACACTGCTCTGGGCGATGGAGAAGAGCAGCAGCAGCGGCAGCGCCGCGCCCGCGTACGCCAGCACCAGGGTGTTGACCACCGAGGCGATGTGGTCCCTCCCGATGCGGATACCTGCCCGGTACAGCCCCTTCCAACCCATCTCCGGATCCGCCTGGTGCAGTTCCCAGACGGCGGAGGTCTGGGTGACCGTCACATCGTCGAGCACCCCGAGCGAACCGATGATGACGCCGGCCAGCAGCAGACCGCTCATATCGATGTCCGGGTAGAGACCGTGGATGAGGCCGGTGTTGTCGTCGGTGTTGCCGCTGAGGCTCGCCCAGCCGATGAACAGGGAGCCCAGCAGCCCGATCAGCAACAGCGAGATCAGCGTGCCGACGACCGCGACCGAGGTACGGGCCGTCACCCCGTGGCAGAGATAGAGCGCCGCCAGCATGATCGCGCTGGCCCCGATCACCGCTACGACCAGCGGGTTCGAGCCCTGCAGGATCGCCGGCAGGATGAACAGGGTCAGCACGGCGAACGACACGGCCAGCGCCACCAGCGCCATCACCCCGCGCATCCTGCCCACCAGGACCACCGCCAGCGCGAAGATCCCGGCCAGCACCGCCATCGGGACCTTCCGGTCCACGTCGGTCACGGAGTACTGGAGGTCGCGCGGTGCGTCGGGGGCGTACGCCACGACCACGCCCTGACCCTCCTTCAGCTGTCGGGGCGCGTCCGGCTGGACCACCTCGACGAACGTGCGGCCCTTGTCGTCGCCGCTGGTCACCTCGATGGTGGCCTTCGCGCACTCCCCCTCCTGCTCGTTGACGGCCTCCCGGCCGGAGGGCGTGGACGTGTCACCGGTCGGGGGCACCTGCGCGGCGTTGACGTCCGCGCAGTCGACCTTGACCACCTGGACGACCTTGCCGTCCTGGGTCTGCCGGTCGAATCCGACACCGGTGCGCTCGTGGTCGGGCGCGCCGCCGGGCCAGAACGCGATCAGGCCGACGACGACCGCCGTCGCGAAGGGGATCACCACGGCGGCGATGATCTTGCGCAGGTGTTGGGAGACCGGCGCGGCGGGTCCGTGGCTGTGGGTGTGGCCGTGGCTGTGGCCCTGGGGCGGCGGCTGGGGTGCGGGGTCGCTTTGGGGGGAGGTCACGGGGCGATCATCGCAAGAACGGGTGGGCCCTCTGGTCAGCTCGCCGGAAAGGACGCTAGCGTGGAGGCACCTTTGCACACGCGGGAGCTCGGAGCACCGGGCTGAGAGGGCGCTGATCGCCGTACATCCGTACGGGACACGCTGCGCCGACCGCCGAACCTGTTACCGGGTAATGCCGGCGTAGGGAGTAGGTCTCATGACCACATCGGACGCACGCACGCCTGCCTCGAAACAGATCGCCGAGAACCAGGGCGACGAGGCAGAGAAGTCCATCGGCTGGCACAAGGGGTACGTCCAGGGCTCGCGCCCGGATCTCCGGGTGCCGGTCCGACAGGTGCACCTCACCAACGGCAAGGACGTGACGCTGTACGACACGTCGGGGCCGTACACCGATCCCGGCATCGACACCGATGTCCGCCGCGGCCTCGCGCCCCTGCGGGAGAACTGGATCATCGCCCGCGGTGACACCGCGGAGTACGCGGGCCGGCCGGCCCGCCCCGAGGACGACGGGCTCAAGCACACCTCGCCGCGCGGCGGACTGCGCAACCTCGACGCGGTGTTCCCCGGCCGGCCGCGCCAGCCGCGCCGCAGCCGCGACGGACGTCCCGTCACCCAGCTCGCGTACGCCCGCCGGGGGGAGATCACCCCGGAGATGGAGTACGTGGCGATCCGGGAGAACGTCGAGGCCGAGGTCGTCCGTGAGGAGATCGCGGCGGGCCGTGCCGTACTGCCGGCCAACGTCAACCACCCCGAGATCGAGCCGATGATCATCGGCAAGCGGTTCCTGGTGAAGGTCAACGCCAACATCGGCAACTCGGCCGTCACCTCCTCCATCGAGGAGGAGGTGGACAAGATGACCTGGGCGACGAAGTGGGGCGCCGACACGGTCATGGACCTGTCCACCGGCCGCAACATCCACACCACCCGGGAATGGGTGCTGCGCAACTCCCCCGTGCCGATCGGCACCGTCCCGCTCTACCAGGCCCTGGAGAAGGTCGACGGCCGGGCCGAGGAGCTGACCTGGGAGATCTACAAGGACACCGTCATCGAGCAGGCCGAGCAGGGCGTGGACTACATGACGGTGCACGCCGGCGTGCGCCTGCCGTACGTCCCGCTGACGGCCCGTCGCAAGACCGGCATCGTCTCGCGCGGCGGATCGATCATGGCGGCCTGGTGTCTGGCGCACCACAAGGAGTCCTTCCTCTACGAGCACTTCGAGGAGCTCTGCGAGATCCTCGCGACGTACGACGTCACCTACTCGCTGGGTGACGGACTGCGTCCCGGGTCGATCGCGGACGCCAACGACGAGGCGCAGTTCGCGGAGCTGCGCACGCTCGGCGAGCTGAACACGATCGCCAAGCGGTTCGGTGTCCAGACCATGATCGAGGGTCCCGGGCATGTTCCGATGCACAAGATCAAGGAGAACATCGACCTCCAGCAGGAGATCTGCGAGGAGGCGCCGTTCTACACGCTCGGCCCGCTGACCACGGACGTCGCCCCGGCGTACGACCACATCACCTCGGGCATCGGCGCCGCGATGATCGCCTGGTGGGGCACGGCGATGCTCTGCTACGTCACGCCCAAGGAGCACCTGGGGCTGCCCAACCGGGACGACGTGAAGACCGGCGTGATCACCTACAAGATCGCCGCCCATGCGGCCGACCTCGCCAAGGGGCACCCGGGCGCGCAGGAGTGGGACGACGCGCTGTCCGACGCGCGGTTCGAGTTCCGGTGGGAGGACCAGTTCAACCTGGCTCTCGACCCCGACACGGCACGGGAGTTCCACGACGAGACGCTCCCCGCCGAGCCCGCGAAGACGGCGCACTTCTGCTCGATGTGCGGGCCGAAGTTCTGCTCGATGAAGATCTCCCAGGACATCCGGCGTCAGCACGGCGGTTCGCAGGAGGAGATCGAGCAGGGCATGGCCGAGAAGTCGAAGGAGTTCGCGGCCGCGGGCAACCGGGTCTACCTGCCCATCGCCGACTGACCTGATCCCGCACCCTGGCAGATCAGGTGGGCCCGGCGGCCGAGTCCGGTACGCCGGGCCCACCGCCGTCGGGTCCGCCTTTGCGGGGCCGCCTCCGCCCGTTCCGCACCTTAAGAGTAACTAAAGCTGGTTCGCTGCTGTTTGGCATGATTAGCCGCCTTGTTAAGCGACAGTATGGACACAGTCGTGTGGCAGCTGGATGTACGTTTGACCGTCGGCTCACGTGCGCTTGACCCTTTCCTTATCCGTGGCTTACTTTCCGGCTTGCTTGGCTGAAATTGGTGCGCCCTCGGAACGGGGGCCCGGGGAGGGAAACACAGTGAACTGGTACCTGGACGTACTCAAGAACTACGCAGGCTTCAGCGGACGCGCGCGCCGCAAGGAGTACTGGATGTTCGTGCTCTTCAACTTCATCATCGGTGTCGTTCTGTCGGTCATCGGCACCGCGATAGACACGCAGATCCCGTACTTCATCTACATCGTCGCGGTCATCGTCCCGTCGCTGGCGGTCCTGGTGCGCCGGCTGCACGACACCGGCCGCTCGGGCTGGTGGTTCTTCATCGCGTTCGTCCCGCTGGTCGGCGGCATCGTCCTGCTCGTCTTCCTCGCCTCGGAGGGCAAGCCGGAGACGAACCAGTACGGCGTCAACCCGAAGCTGGCTCCGCAGGCCATCTGATCCACCGCTCCGGTCCGTCCGGAGCGTCTCCCCGGGCCGGGCGCGGCACTTGTCGCCCCGGCCCGCGGTGCGTCCGGAGCCGGAAGCGCAGCCGGACCTCGGAGGAGGGTGCGCAAGCGGAGCCGGAGCCGAACCGTAGGCGGAAGGCGGTCCGGGCCACCGCCCGTCAGTCCGGGCGGTGTTCGGGGCCGCCGAAGTCCGGGCTGGTGAAATCGGGGCTGGTGAAGGTCGGCCGGGGGCCGGCCCCCGGTCCGTCGTCCGGGCCCGAGAAGTCCGGCCTGCTGTAGCCCACCTTCGGGATGCGGTTGGGCGAACGGTGCGGGGTCCGTGCGGCGGGTCCCGCGGTGGGGTCGGCCAGGGCGTCGCGGAGGAACGGGAGGATGCCGCGCTCCAGCAGGGCGTGGCGCCAGGCCTCCCGGGCGCGTGCGACCTCCTCCGGGAGCTCCTGTTCCTCGTCCTCGGCGGCCAGGGACGTCGTGCTGTTGCGGAGCGCGGTGACGAGCAGTCCGACGGCCGCGACCAGGATCGCGGCGGCGGCGACCGCCGCGAAGAACCACCCGGCGGCGACCATCGAGTCGCCGAAGGCCACCGAGGGGCTGACCGCCTTCAGCAGATAGCCGACGAGCAGGAAGATGACGGCCGCGGTACCGGCCAGCAGCGGGGTCAGGACCGTGACGACCGCGCCTATGCCGGCCCCCGCTCCGGCCGCCGTGCTCTGCGGCCCGTCCACGGCCGGGATCCCGTCGGCCGCTTCGGCGTTCGCCGCCCGGCGCAGTTCGTCCCGGGCCTCGACGTAGTGCTCGTACTCGGTGGCCGCGGCCGCGGTGATCAGCGCCGTGGCGCTGAGCGCCATGGTGCGCAGTTGTTCGGTGTTGAGCCGGTCACCGACGCCCTCCAGGTCCGGGCGTTCATGAGCGTGGCGCAGTGCGTCGCCCAGGATCCGCTCGTACTCGGGTCCGTCCTCGGCCAGCAGGTGCGGAGCGCTTGTCATCTGCATCCCCCGATGCTCCGTCGGTGCCCGGCTGCCCGCGTGGACCGGGCGATCGGGCGGAAACGGAGGAGAGCCTGCCACTGATACGCCGATGGTAGAGCGCTCACGGCACGGGGTGACAGTGTGTTTCCAGAATTGGGCCCGGTGACGGGTCCGGTGATCGGCGAGGTCGGCGCAGGCGGAACCTGAAGCGCCTTCCCCGTCGACGGTCAGGCATGCAGGGGGAGTTGAACCACCAGCAGCTTTCCGGCCATGGTCACTCCGCCGTCCATGGCGATGGCGAGGCCGTCCGCGTACACGTGCGGGCCGTTGATCACGGGGCCCGATGCGTCCTCGCCGTCCTCCGTGCCGACCTCGCCCAGGAGATACGGAATAGGGCTGTGACCATGGACGATGCGCTGTCCGCCGTACGTCGCCATCAGCTCGCGCACCGCGTCGGCGCCACCCTCGTCCCGGAAGGCGAACCGCTTGGTCAGCTTGCGGAAGAGGTCCCAGCACTCGTCCGCGTCGTTACGCGTGAGAATGGCCGTGATCGTGTCGTTGACGTCCTCGATGGTGGATCCGTAGTCGAGGTAGGCCGTCGTGTCGGAGTGCATCAGCAGATGCCCGTCCTCCTCGACGACCGCGTCGAGCCGGGACATCCACTGGAGGTGGACGTCCTGGAGGCGCTCCATATCGGTCTTCTGGCCGCCGTTGAGCAGCCAGGCGGCCTGGAAGGTGGCGGTGCCGGCCCCGGAGTTGACGGGGGTGTCGGCGAACCGCTTGGCGCCGAGCAGCAGCAGCTCGTGGTTGCCCATCAGGGCCTTGCAGTAGCCGCCGGCCGCCGCCGCCTCGGCGGAGAGCCGCATGACGAGGTCGATGACCCCGATGCCGTCCGGACCGCGGTCGGTGAAGTCGCCGAGGAACCACAGCCGGGCGTTGCCAGCGGCCCAGTTTCCGTCGGCGTCGATGAGGCCCTGCTCGCCCAGGGCGGCCAGCAGTTCGTCCAGATAGCCGTGGACGTCGCCGACGACGAAGAGCGGGCCGGGACCGTCCTCGGGCACGGCGGCCGGCTCGACGACGGTCTGCACCTGGACCGTGTCGCCGCGCCGGATGACCGGGAGGTCCCGCTCGGTCGGTGTGTAGCCTTCCGGCTGCTCGTCGCCCACGACGGCGTTGCCGGGATGCGGCGGCCGGGGCGGCGCGGGAGCCCGCGGCGGTACGGAGACACCGGGCGCCGGCGGCACGGAACCGGCAGGAGCTACGGGAGCGCCCGGTGCCGACGGGTTCGGGTCCGGCGCACGGGGCGGCACCGGGGAAGGAGGTGTCACCTGTGCCTGTGGTGGCACGGGTGTCTGCGCATACGGCGGAACCCGGAAGTCACGCAACGTCGCCGTCCGAACCACGGGTTCCTGACCGGCCCCCTGAGTCATCGACCCCTCCACCACCGTCGCGCCGCCGTACACCTGACGGGCCCTGCCTGGTAGAGGTGGTCCGCGGTGTCGTGCGCCCATCATAGGAATGCGGATCGATCTGTGTGACGCACCAGGGGTGGTGAATCCGGGCGCACGCACGGTTCACCGGCCGATTGGTCCGAAAAGAGCCGATCAATCCCCGCTGGGGGAGCGCGGCGCGCTGACCGTGGTGCGTGGTGGACGGCGTTGCGAGGAGGTCCGGACGATGAGCTCCGTCGGTATGACCTGCTCCACCGGCCCGTCGTGCTCGACCCCTTCGATGGCGTCGATGAGGAGCTGGACGACGGCCGTGCCGATGTGGCGCGGCTTCAGCGAGAGCGTCGTGATGGGCGGCTCGGTGGCCGCGTACACGGTGGACTCGCTGCAGCAGACCAGCAGCAGGTCCTCGGGGACCCGCAGTCCGTAGCGGCGGGCCGCCGCGAGGAGGTCGGTGCCGTTGGGGTCGAAGAGCCCGTAGACCGCGTCGGGGCGGTCCGGGCGGGCGAGCAGCCGGTCGGCGGCGACCGCCCCCGCGCAGGGGTCGTGGGCCGGGTAGGACTCGTAGACGGGATCCTGGCCGACCCGCTCGCACCAGTGGAGGTAGGCGGTGGTGGACAGCCGGGTGTACGTGTCGGTGGTGTTGCCGGTCAGCAGGCCGATACGGCGGGCTCCGGCGGCGGCGAGATGGTCGAGGAGGTCGAGTACCGCGGCCCGGTGGTCGTTGTCGACCCAGGCGGTGACGGGGAGCGTCCCGGCCGGGCGGCCGTCCGAGACGACCGGCAGGCCCTGGCGGACGAGTTCGGTGACGACCGGGTCCTGGTCGGAGGGGTCGATGACGACGGTCCCGTCGAGCGCGACGTTCGACCAGACGTCGTGCCGGGAGGTGGCGGGAAGGATGACGAGGGCGTAGCCGCGGGCGAGCGCCGCGGAGGTCGCGGCTCTCGCCATCTCCGCGAAGTACGCGAATTCGGTGAAGGTGAAAGGTTCATTCCCGTACGTGGTCACGGTCAGGCCGATCAGCCCCGACTTGCCCGTACGGAGGGTTCGGGCCGCGGCGGACGGGCGGTAGCCCAGGCGCTCGGCGACCTCGCGGACATGGCGGCGGGTGGCGTCCGGGAGCCTGCCCTTGCCGTTGAGCGCGTCGGAGACCGTCGTGATCGAGACTCCGGCCGCGGCGGCCACATCACGGATCCCCGCCCGTCCCGGCCGGCCGCTGCGCCGGGGTGTCTCCGTCCGGCTCACCTGGTGCTTCCCTGCTGCTGTCATGGCGAGCCGATAGTAGGGCTCCGAGGGGTGGTCGGTCCGGTCGCATTTGCGCACGTTGACAGGCACGTTTCTGCAAGGTCACTGTCTATCAGACTCCTTTGAATACAAGGGAGTTGGGTGCCCATGCATGCGTGCTTCAGGTGCTGGCGGGTGGCAGCCTGCCGAATGTGCGATGTCTCGAAGAGGTCTCAACTCACCACTTCGGGGGACGCGCGCCACGGCGTGAGCCACCGGCGCGCGCCGGACCGGGCTGCGCTCCCCCGGGCGGAGGCCCCGGACCGGCCCCCGCGCGAGGCCCCATTCCCGGGCACTGCGGTCGATTTCCCGCTCGGGCCATTCGCAGTGGGGCCCAATCCTCATAAGGTGTGCAGTATTGCTGTGAACGGACGGTCGAGGAGGACCTGCGGTGAGCGAGACGAGCCCCAAGCTGCGCGCCGAGCTGGACGGCGTTCCCGCCTATGTGCCGGGGAAGCCGGCGGCGGCCGGTGGACCGGTCGCGTACAAGCTGTCCTCCAACGAGAATCCTTATCCGCCGCTGCCGGGCGTCCTGGAGTCGGCGCTCGCCGCCGCGGGGAACTTCAACCGCTACCCGGACATGGCGTGCACCGGCCTGATGAACGAGCTGGCCGACCGTTTCGGTGTGCCGCTCTCGCACCTCGCCACCGGAACAGGCTCCGTGGGCGTGGCGCAGCAGCTGCTCCAGGCCACCTCCGGGCCCGGCGACGAGGTCATCTACGCCTGGCGGTCCTTCGAGGCGTACCCGATCATCACCCAGGTCAGCGGCGCGACCTCGGTCAAGGTCCCGCTGACCGGCGGCGATGTGCACGACCTCGACGCGATGGCGGACGCGATCACCGACCGGACCCGGCTGATCTTCGTCTGCAACCCCAACAACCCCACCGGCACGGTGGTGCGCCGGGCCGAGCTGGAACGGTTCCTCGACCGGGTGCCGGGCGATGTGCTGGTGGTGCTCGACGAGGCATACAAGGAGTTCATCCGCGACGCCGAGGTGCCGGACGGCATCGAGATCTACCGGGACCGGCCCAATGTGGCGGTGCTGCGGACCTTCTCCAAGGCGTACGGTCTGGCCGGGCTGCGGGTCGGCTTCGCGGTGGCCCACGAGCCGGTGGCCGCCGCGCTGCGCAAGACCGCTGTCCCCTTCGGTGTGAGCCAGCTCGCCCAGGACGCGGCGGTGGCCTCGCTCCGCGCCGAGGACGAGCTGCTGGGGCGGGTCGGCTCGCTGGTGGCCGAGCGCACCCGGGTGAGCGCGGAGCTGGTGCGTCAGGGCTGGACGGTGCCGGAGTCGCACGCGAACTTCGTCTGGCTGCGGCTCGGCGAGCGGACCCTCGACTTCGCGGCGGCCTGTGAGCGGGCCGGCGTGGTCGTGCGGCCGTTCGCGGGCGAGGGCGTGCGGGTCTCGATCGGCGAGGACGAGGGCAACGACCTGTTCCTGAAGGCGGCGGAGGCGTTCCGCGCGGAGCTGTAGCCGCCGGGCGCGCGAGGCGGTTCCTCGCGCGCGGCGGCACTGTACGGCCGGGTGGCCCCGGACCTCGATCGACGAGGTCCGGGGCCCTTCGCGTGGGCGGCGGGAGCCGAGCGCACGGGCTGGGGCCGAAAAGGGGTACCCCCGGCGAAGACTCCGAAAGTGTGTGCGCCATAATTGCTTGTGAATGTGAACGCGTTCACAAGCGTGCCCTGCTTCCTCCCGTAATCGGTGGGACCAAAGGGGCATAGTGCCGGTTCGACCACGGCGATGTAAGGAGACTGACGACGTGGACCTAGCTCTGGCGCCGGAGACCCTGGCGCGATGGCAGTTCGGCATTACCACCGTCTACCACTTCCTCTTCGTCCCCCTGACGATCTCGCTCGCCGCGCTCACCGCCGGCCTGCAGACCGCCTGGGTGCGGACGGAGAACGAGAAGTACCTCAGGGCGACCAAGTTCTGGGGCAAGCTGTTCCTGATCAACATCGCCATGGGCGTCGTCACGGGCATCGTCCAGGAGTTCCAGTTCGGCATGAACTGGTCCGACTACTCGCGCTTCGTCGGCGACATCTTCGGCGCTCCGCTCGCCTTCGAGGCGCTGATCGCCTTCTTCTTCGAGTCCACCTTCATCGGGCTGTGGATCTTCGGCTGGGACAAGCTGCCGAAGAAGATCCACCTCGCCTGCATGTGGATGGTCTCGATCGGCACGATCCTCTCCGCGTACTTCATCCTGGCGGCCAACTCCTGGATGCAGCACCCGGTCGGCTACCGGATCAACGAGGAGCGCGGCCGCGCCGAGCTCACCGACTTCTGGCGGGTGCTCACCCAGGACACCGCGGTCACCCAGTTCTTCCACACCATCACGGCGGCGTTCCTGGTCGGCGGAGCCTTCATGGTCGGCATCGCCGCGTTCCACCTGGCGCGCAAGAAGCACATCCCGGTGATGCGGACCTCGCTGCGGCTGGGGCTGATCACCGTGGTGGTCGCCGGACTGCTCACCGCCGTCAGCGGCGACAGCCTCGCCAAGGTCATGTTCCGGCAGCAGCCGATGAAGATGGCCGCCGCCGAGGCGCTGTGGGACGGTCAGGAGCAGGCGCCGTTCTCGATCTTCGCCTACGGGGACGTCAGCAAGGGCCACAACTCCGTGGAGATCTCGCTCCCCGGGATACTGTCCTTCCTCGCCAACAACGACCCGAACTCCTATGTCCCCGGCATCAACGACATCAACAAGGACTCGCAGGAGAAGTACGGGCCCGGCGACTACCGCCCCAACATCCCGGTCGCGTTCTGGAGCTTCCGCTGGATGATCGGCTTCGGGATGGCCTCCTTCGGCCTCGGTCTGCTGGGGCTCTGGCTGACCCGGAAGAAGTTCCTGCTGCCACCGGCACTGCGGACCGGTGAGGACGAGGTGCCGCATCTGGTCCTGTTCCGGAACAAGGCGCTGAGCCCGAGGCTCACCAAGCTCTACTGGCTCGTCGCGCTCTGGACGCTGCTCTTCCCGCTGATCGCCAACTCCTGGGGCTGGATCTTCACCGAGACGGGCCGGCAGCCCTGGGTGGTCTACGGGGTGCTCCAGACCCGTGCCGGGGTCTCCCCCGGTGTCTCGCAGGGCGAGGTGCTCACCTCGATGATCGTCTTCACCCTGCTCTACGCGGTGCTCGCCGTGATCGAGGTGAAGCTGCTCGTGAAGTACATCAAGGCCGGGCCGCCGGACCTCACCGAGGACGACCTGAACCCGCCCACGAAGATCGGCGGCCACGACGAAGACGACGCCGACCGGCCGATGGCCTTCTCGTACTGAGCACAGGAGCTGAGAGATGGAACTCCACGACGTCTGGTTCGTGCTCATCGCCGTCCTCTGGACCGGCTACTTCTTCCTGGAGGGATTCGACTTCGGCATCGGGGTCCTCACCAAGCTGCTGGCCCGCGACCGCAAGGAGCGCCGGGTCCTGATCAACACGATCGGGCCCGTCTGGGACGGCAACGAGGTCTGGCTGCTCACCGCGGGCGGCGCGACCTTCGCCGCCTTCCCCGAGTGGTACGCCACCCTCTTCTCCGGCTTCTATCTGCCGCTGCTGATCATCCTGTTCTGCCTGATCGTGCGGGGCGTCGCCTTCGAGTACCGCGCCAAGCGGCCCGAGGAGCGGTGGCAGACGAACTGGGAGACCGCGATCTTCTGGACCTCGCTGATCCCCGCGGTGCTGTGGGGCGTGGCGTTCGGGAACATCGTGCGGGGCGTGAAGATCGACGCCGACATGGAGTACGTCGGCAACTTCTGGGACCTTCTCAACCCGTACGCGGTCCTCGGCGGCCTGGTCACGCTCACCCTCTTCACCTTCCACGGGGCGGTGTTCGCCGGTCTCAAGACGGCGGGCGACATCCGGGCCCGGGCCCGCGCCCTGGCGCTGAAGCTCGGTCCGGTCACCGCGGTGCTCGCGCTGGGATTCCTGCTCTGGACCCAGGTCGAGAACGGGGACGGCTGGAGCCTGGGCGCCCTGGTCGTGGCGGTGGTGGCGCTCCTGGCCGCGATCGGGGCCATCGCCAAGGGCCGTGAGGGCTGGTCGTTCGCGTTCTCGGGCGTGACGATCGCGGCGGCGGTCGCGATGCTCTTCCTGACGCTCTTCCCGAACGTCATGCCGTCCTCGCTGAACGACGCCTGGAACCTCACGGTCACCAACGCCTCGTCCAGCCCGTACACGCTCAAGATCATGACCTGGTGCGCGGGCATCGCCACGCCCATCGTGCTGCTCTACCAGAGCTGGACCTACTGGGTCTTCCGCAAGCGCATCGGCACCCAGCACATCGCCGACGCGCACTGACTCCGGTGAGCTGCCGCGGGCCTCGCGGCTCTCGGCAGCTCTCGATCCCGCAGAGCTCACCGACCCCGCCGGGGGGATGTTTCACGTGAAACCGATCGATCCGCGTCTGCTCCACCACGCACGGGCCACCCGCCTCTTCCTGGCGGCCGTGGTGGCTCTCGGCCTGGTCGGCGCCCTGTTGGTGATCGCCCAGGCGATGCTCATCGCCGAGATCGTGGTGGGCGGTTTCGAGGACGGGCTCACGGTCACCGCGCTGCGCACCCCTCTCCTGCTGCTCGCCGCCGTCGCGCTAGGGCGGGCCGTGGTCGCCTGGCTCACCGAGCTGGCGGCCCATCGCGCCAGCGCGGCCGTCAAGTCCGAACTGCGAGGCCGGCTTCTGGAGCGGGCCTCGCGACTGGGCCCCGACTGGCTGAGCGGACAGCGCACCGGTTCGCTCGTCGCGCTGGCGACCCGGGGGATCGACGCGCTCGACGACTACTTCGCCCGCTACCTCCCGCAGCTCGGCCTCGCGGTCGTCGTGCCGGTGGCGGTGCTCGCCCGGATCGTCACCGAGGACTGGGTGTCGGCGGCGATCATCGTCGTCACGCTGCCGCTCATCCCGCTGTTCATGATCCTGATCGGCTGGGCCACCCAGTCCCGGATGGACCGGCAGTGGCAGCTGCTGTCCCGGCTCTCCGGACACTTCCTGGACGTCGTCGCCGGGCTGCCGACCCTGAAGGTCTTCGGGCGGGCCAAGGCCCAGGCCGCGTCGATCCGCACCATCACCTCCGACTACCGCCGGGCCACCCTGCGCACCCTGCGGATCGCCTTCCTCTCCTCCTTCGCCCTGGAGCTCCTGGCGACACTGTCGGTGGCCCTGGTCGCCGTCACCATCGGCATGCGGCTCGTTCACGGCGAACTCGACCTCTACACCGGCCTCGTGGTCCTCATCCTGGCCCCGGAGGCGTATCTGCCGATCCGCCAGGTCGGGGCGCAGTACCACGCGGCGGCCGAGGGCCTCTCGGCCGCCGAGGAGATCTTCGCGGTCCTGGAGACCGAACCCCGCGCCCCGGGCGCCGAGGACGTCCCGGACACGCTGCGCCTGGAGCTGGCGGACGTGACCGTACGCCACGAGGGCCGCGCCGGACCGTCGCTGGACGCCGCGTCGCTCACCGTGGAGCCGGGGGAGACCGTCGCCCTGGTCGGCCCGAGCGGGGTCGGCAAGTCCACCCTGCTGAACGTGGTCCTCGGGTTCGCCGTACCCGACGAGGGACGCGTCCGGGTCGGGGGCCGGGACCTCGCGGAGCTGGACCCGGACCGCTGGCGGAGCCGGATCGCCTGGGTCCCCCAGCGGCCCCACCTCTTCGCGGACACGATCGCCGAGAACGTCCGCCTCGCCCGGCCCGACGCCGACGACGAGGCGGTTCTCGCGGCGCTGCGGGACGCGGGCGCGTACGACTTCGTCGCGGCACTGCCCGACGGGATGGGGACGGCGCTCGGCGAGGACGGCGCCGGGCTCTCCGCGGGCCAGCGCCAGCGTCTCGCCCTGGCCCGGGCGTTCCTCGCCGACCGGCCGGTCCTGCTGCTGGACGAGCCGACCGCGAGCCTGGACGGCGAGAGCGAGGCGGGCATCGTCGACGCCGTACGGCGGCTGGCCACCGGACGGACCGTGCTTCTGGTCGTCCACCGCCCGGCGCTGCTGGCGGTCGCCGACCGGGTGGTGACGCTGGAGCCGCGTACGGGAGCCCCCGCGGAGCCGTACGTGAAGGCGCTCGCGGGCGCAGCGGTCCCGTGGCCCGCCGTGCCCGAGCCCCCCGCCGGGGATGAACTCCCGGACGCGCGAGGGGCGGAGGCCCTCGACCCCCTGGGGACGACCGGCAGCCGCACCGGACGGGTGCTCGCCCGGGTCCGTGCGTCCGCCGGGGCGCAGCGCGGCCGGCTGACCCTGGCCCTGCTGCTCGGCAGCCTGGCCGTCGGGTCGGCGGTGGGGCTCATGGCGGTCTCCGGCTGGCTGATCTCCCGCGCCTCCGAACAGCCGCCGGTGATGTACCTGATGATGGCCGTCACCGCGACCCGCGCCTTCGGCATCGGACGGGCGATCTTCCGCTACGCCGAGCGGCTCGTCTCGCACGACGCCGTGCTGAAGCTCCTCGCCGACCTGCGGGTCTCCGTCTACCGGGGCCTCGAACGCATCGCCCCCGCCGGACTGCGCACCACCCGGCGCGGCGATCTGCTGTCCCGGCTCGTCGCCGATGTGGACGCGCTCCAGGACTACTGGCTGCGCTGGCTGCTGCCCGCCGGTACGGCCCTCGTGGTGGGTACCGCGGCCGCCGGGTTCACCGGCTGGCTGCTCCCGGCGGCGGGCGTGATCCTGGCCGTCGGGCTGCTGGTCGCCGGGGTCGGCGTGCCGCTCGTCAGCGGCGCCTGCGCCCGCCGTACGGAGCGTCAGCTCGCGCCCGCCCGCGCCGCCCTGGCCACCCGGGTCGCCGACCTCCTCGGCTCCACCGCGGAGCTGACCGTCGCGGGAGCGCTGCCCGCCCGGCAGGCGCGGCTGCGTACGGCCGACCGGCTGCTGACCCGGATCGCCTCCCGCGCGGCCGCGGCGACGGCGCTCGGCGGCGGTCTGTCCGCCCTGGTCTGCGGGCTCACCGTGGTGGCCGCCGCGGCCGTCGCCGTCCCCGCCGTGCACGACGGCCGGCTGTCCGGTGTCGCGCTCGCCGTGGTGGTGCTGACCCCGCTGGCCGCCTTCGAGGCCGTCACCGGGCTGCCGCTCGCCGTGCAGTACCGTCGGCGCGTCGCCCGGAGCGCGGAGCGGGTGTTCGAGGTGCTGGACGCCCCCGTGCCCGTACGCGAGCCCGAGAGCCCCGCCGAGGAGCCCGCCTCCCCCTTCCCGCTGGAGGTACGGGGGCTGAGCGCCCGCTACCCGGGTGCGGCGCGGGACGCCCTGTCCTCGCTCGACCTGACGCTGACGCCCGGACGGCGCATCGCGGTCGTGGGCCCTTCCGGTTCGGGCAAGACGACGCTCGCCCAGGTCCTCCTGCGCTTCCTGGACACCTCGGCGGGGACGTACCGGCTCGGCGGAGTCGAGGCGGCCGCGCTGGAGTCGGACACGGTCCGGCGTTCGGTGGGGCTGTGCGCCCAGGGCGCGCACGTCTTCGACAGCACGATCCGTGAGAATCTGCGCCTGGCCCGGCCCGGGGCGACCGACCCCGAACTGCGCGACGCGCTCTCCCGGGCCCGGCTGCTGGAGTGGGTGGCGGCCCTGCCGCAGGGGCTCGACACCTCGGTGGGCGAGCACGGCGCACGGCTCTCCGGCGGCCAGCGCCAGCGCCTCGCCCTGGCCCGCGCGCTGCTCGCCGACTTCCCCGTTCTCGTCCTGGACGAGCCGGCCGAACACCTCGACCTGCCGACCGCCGACGCTCTGACCGCCGATCTGCTGGACGCGACCCGGGGCCGTGCGACGGTCCTGATCACCCACCGGCTGACCGGCCTGGAGGTGGTCGACGAGGTGTTGGTGCTGGACGCGGGCCGGGTCGTGCAGCGCGGACCGTACGCCGAACTCGCCGCCGAGGACGGGCCGCTGCGCCGGATGCTGGAGCGCGAGAGGGAGACGGTGGGGACGGGGGTGTGAGGCCGTGGGCGACGCGAACCGGGCCCCTCACGGCAACATTCTCCGGTCATCGCACGCATTCTCGACTTTCGCCCCTTATCGCCACTAACTAGGCTCGGGCCATGGCAGAGCCCGATCCGAAGGACTCCCTCGACGCCGCCACCCGGGCCACTCGCAGCCTCCAGGGGCTGTCCACCGAGCTGACCGCGCGGGTGCCGCAGCTCCTGGAGGCGATGCGTTCGGTCGGCGCGGGGCTGGAACTGCACTCCACCCTGGACCGGATCTGCGAGACGGCCGCCGAGCTCGCCCACGCCCGGTACGCCGCGATCGGCGTCGTCGACGAGCTGGGCGAGGGCCTCTCGGACTTCGTCACGTACGGCGTTCCGCAGGAGATGGCCGAGGCGATCGGGCGGCGGCCCGACGGCCACCGGGGCCTGCTCGGCGCGCTGATCCACGACCCCGACCCGGTCCGTCTGGCCGACCTGTCCACCGACCCCAGGTCCGCCGGATTCCCGGCCGGGCACCCTCGGATGCGCAGCTTCCTGGGGGTGCCCATCCGGGTCCAGGGGGAGATCTTCGGCAACCTCTATCTGACCGAGAAGCGGCACGGCGCGGAGTTCAGCGACTACGACCTCCACATGGTCCGGGTGCTCGCCACGGAGGCCGGGATCGCCATCGGCAACGCCCGGCTGTACGAGGCGGCGCGGCAGCGGGAGCACTGGATCGACGGCTCGGTCGCGGTGACCACGGCGCTCCTGTCGGGCGGGGACGCGGACGAGGCGCTGTCCGTGGTCGCCGAACAGGCCCGCCGGCTCGCCGACTCCGCCGCCGGGATCGTGCTGCTGCCCACCGGGGAGGGCGGTCTGGAGATCGTCGCCGTGTCGTCCGACGACCCCTCGTCCTCGCTCGGCGTGATCATTCCGCCCCGAAGCGCGGTGGTGGCGAAACTGCTCGCGGGCGAGGCGGTGTTCATCGACGACTCGGCCACCGACAGCCGGATGATCACCAGACTGGCCGACCGGTTCGGGCCCAGCATGATGCTGCCGCTGCACAGCGGCGGCCGGGTGCTCGGCGCGCTGGCCACCCCCCGGTCCCGGGGCGCGCGCCCGTTCACGGAGAGCGAGCGGACACTCGCCACCCAGTTCGCCTCCCAGGCGGCGCTCGCGCTGATGATGGCCGAGGCGCAGCGGGACCGGGAGCGGCTCGCGGTGTACGAGGACCGTGACCGGATCGCCCGCGACCTCCACGATCTGGTCATCCAGCGGCTGTTCGCCACCGGGATGATGCTGGAGAGCGCCCAGCGCCGGTCGGTGGTGCCCGAGGTGCGGACCGGGGTCGGCCGGGCGGTCGACGAGCTGGACGTGACGATCCAGGAGATCCGTACGGCCATCTTCGCCCTCCAGCAGGAACCGGCCGAGGCCCCGTCGGGGCTGCGCACCCGCGTCCTGCGGGAGATCAACATGGCGGCCGTCCCGCTCGGCTTCAAACCCTCGCACCGCTTCCTGGGGCCGGTGGACTCGCTCGTCGGCGAGCTGACCGGAAAGAACCTGGTCGCCGCGTTGCGCGAGGCCCTCTCCAACGCGTTCCGGCACGCGGGGGCGTCGCTGATCGATGTGGTCGTCGACGCGACGGTGACCCTGCCGGACGGGCGGGCGGCGGTGCGTCTCTCGGTCGCCGACGACGGGGTGGGCATCCCGGAGGACGGCCGGCGCAGCGGACTGCGCAACCTGGCCCGCCGAGCCGAGTCGCTGGGCGGGTCGAGCCGGATCGAACCGGGGATCGGGGAGGGGGGCGGCGGTACGACGGTGGTGTGGGAGGCACCGTTGTGAGGACGGTGGAGCGGGTTCCCCGGCCCGGTCTGCCGAAAGGTTTCAGCAGAGTCGTTTCAGCGGGTTTCTGTTAGGCCGGCGAGGATCCGCTCGATGACGAGGGCCACCCCGTCCTCCTCGTTGGTGGCGGTCCGTCCGGAGGCGGCGGCCACCGCGTCGGGATGGGCGTTGCCCATCGCGAAGGAGGCCCCGGCCCAGCGGAGCATCTCGATGTCGTTGGGCATGTCGCCGAAGGCGACCACCTCGGCGGGCGCGATGCCGCGCTCGGCACAGCAGGCGGCGAGCGTGGTGGCCTTGGAGACGCCGAGCCCGCTGACCTCCAGGAGCGCGGAGGGGCTGGACCGGGTGAAGGCGGCCCGGTCGCCGGCGGCGGTGCGGGCCAGGCCGAGGAAGGCGTCGGGCGCCAGCTCGGTGTGGTGGGCCAGCAGCTTGATCACCGGCGCGCCGACGCCCGGGGCGTCCTCGTGCAGCAGCTTCTCGGCGACGGCCACCGTGGCGCCCGGGTCCAGGTGGAAGGGCGGGTAGGCCGGCTCGTAGTTGATGCCGGTGGTCATCTCGACGGCGAAGGAGGTGCCGGGGGCCGCCTCGCGCAGGCTGCGCACGACGTGCAGGGCGGCGCCGCGTTCCAGCGGCCGCACGGAGAGCAGGTCGCCGTCGGTCCGCAGATCGGTGACCACGGCGCCGTTGGCGCAGATCGCCGTTCCATGGCTCTGGACGTGGTCCCGTACGACGTCCATCCAGCGGGCCGGCCTGCCGGTGACGAAGAAGACCTCGATCCCGGCCTCCTCGGCCGCCGCGAGGGCCGCGACCGTACGCGCGGACAGCGTCTTGTCGTCGCGCAGCAGGGTGCCGTCGAGGTCGGTGGCGATCAGCCGGGTCACGGCGGGGAGAGGCGCATCGGTCACTGAGGTCACCGGGCCATTCTCGCCCACGAAGGCGCACGGGCGTGCGGAGGGGCGCACATCTGAGTGCAAACGCCCCTGAGCTGCGGAACATTCCTCCGGCATATGTCACAGGTCATCGGGGCGTCGACGGGCCCACGCACGGCCGTAGGCTCGTGGGCATGAACCTCCGCCTGAGCACCGTGATCCTGCCCGTCCACCGCTGGCACGAGGGCGGTCGTGACCGCTGGCAGCGCGCGGAGGAGCTGGGCTTCCACACCGCCTACACCTATGACCACCTGTCCTGGCGGAGCTTCCGGGACGGCCCGTGGTTCGGCGCGCTGCCCACGCTCACGGCCGCGGCGACGGCCACCGAACGCCTGCGGCTGGGCACCCTCGTGACCTCGGTCAAGCCTCGTTGGCCTATCGCGTGCTGACCTGCGGAAACGCAACAAGGATGCAGGAAGGGCCGACGCCGCGCTCAGATCGGTTCGACGGCGATGCGGGGGAGGCAGAGTCGGCGGAGGTCGTCCGTGTCGCTCGTGATCACAGTAACGTCGCCGTGTTCCATGTGGGCCGTGGCCGCGAGCATCGCATCAATGGCGTACTTGTGGCCGTGCAGGCTTTCCGCGGCGAGCAGTCTGCTTGCCGCACGTGCGATCTCCTCCGTGACAGGGCGCACCTTGGCCAGGGAAGCGGCATGGTCGAACGCCGCCTGCGGCACCTTCGGGTCGCGCGCCTCCACCAGCGTGGCGGCACTCGTCACGACGAGCAGGTCCAGTCTGCGGGCGACGTCCAGCCATACGGTCATGTCGCGGTGCCGACGGGAGAGCTTGGAGAGGGCCTCGCTGTCGAGAACGAGAGTCCCGCTCATGCGGCGTCTGGAGCGGACTCACCGCGGTGGGCGGCATGGTGGGCGCGGATGCGCTCGGCCTTGTCCGACACCTCGGCAGGGTCGACAGGGCCATGCTCCGCTTCAGCGGTGGCGATGTACTCGTCGATGGCCTCGCGCTGGAGCTGCCGCTGTACGGCCTCCTCGATATAGGAGGAGACGCCTTGCTTGCCAGCGCGCGCGCGGATCGCCTCCAGGGTCTCGGCTCGCAGGGAAACGCTGGTGACTCGGGTCTTGCCGGGGCGAGGCGTGTCCATAGGGGGAGTGTAGTACATGGCCTATTAACTGGTCGCCGCTCCACAGTGACTAACGGCTGCCGGCAGCGAGCCTGCTGAGGCGATCGCTGATGACGGAGACGCCCGGACGAGGCTCTTTCGCGTAGTACCAGGGCTTCCGTCGGCGCAGCAGCGTCTCGCCGTGCTCGCGCCAGGTGAACCCGGGTTTCCGCAGGAGCTTCCGGAATACCTCGTCAGCGGCCTGCGGGTGAGCGGCGGCCAGACGGCGGATCGGCAGTGGCGTGATCGACTCCTCGCGCAGGTATGTGCGCAGCAGGCCCTGGTGCCGGCTGCGGCCCACCAGAGTGGGGTCTGCGAAGAGGTCCCGCAGCATCCCGTAGTCGGCGTAGAAGTTGAGTCCGTCGACCTGGTCGTAGATGACGCCGATGGTGTCCGAGTCCGCCAGTTCTGACGGCAGCTCGAAGAAGGGCAGGTCCAGGCCGGGGAGCCGCCTGCGCCGGGCTCGACCGGGCTGTGCGGCGACGGCTGCCTCTTGGCGGTGGCGGTAGTAGGCGTTGAGGAGGTCCTCGGCTTCGGCAGGCGGAAGGACCAGTTCGTCGCCGCCGCAGAACTCGACGAACGCGGCCCGGTCCTCGCGCATCCGCTGCCACCCCTGCTCGATCTTTTCAGGGTTGCGGAAGACCAGTTCAGGTTGGTGCGTAGCCAGTTGCAGGGCTGCATGGGCGATCTCGGCGGCGCTGGACCTGGGGTAGCTCGTCATCGCCCCGGACACCAACCACGCCCCGCCGGCCGAGTGGACAGGCACCAGGCAGGTATGGAGGAATCCACCCTTGGACACGCCGCGGAACGCCGCCCGCCCGACGTTCGAGTACGTGCGGTACTCCAGGTCGTCGACAAGGTTCAGCAGGATGACGGCATCCCCATCCTTGCGCCGGATCTCGAAGACGCCCTCGACCGGGTCACACCAGCCGAGCAGCATCTCCCGGTCGGCCGCGGTCAGGTCCTTCCGGCCGGCGACGAACCGGTCCACCACGGTCGAACCGTCCGGCAGGCGGTACCGCAGGATGAAGTGGTCGGTGATCCGGATCGCCTCGCCCTCGTCCAAGTGCCGTTCAGGCCCGGCGGCCTCCAGCAGGAGGGGTGTCAACCACCGGTCGAAGCGGGCACTCTGCGCGAAGGCGACCAGCCGCCCTTTCAATTCGGCGCTGCGCTCGATGAGATCGTTCAGCGACGGTTCACCAGCATGCAGATCCGTGCCTTGTACGGGCTCAGCCACGTTCAACCCTTTCGTGCGAGCCAGTTCCGCGTGAAGTGAGAGGTGTCCGGCCTCAGCCGGCCCAGTGACGGTACGCCTCGACCCACTCCACCCCCTTGGGCGCCGGGTCAGGCGGCGGCAGCTCCAGGATTCCGATCGACTGCCGCACACGGCCATGCGAGCACAAGGCGACGATCCTGTCGTCGGGCGTGAGGTCGACGCCGCGCACCGTCACCTCGACGCCGAGAACCGTGGTGGTGAAGGGCACGGCGAGGTTCTCCTCGAGCATGGTGAACAGACCGGTCCGCTGTTCGTCCTCGCCGCAGGCGTCCACCGTCGCCTCTTCGATCATGGCCTCAAGCTCGGCCCTGTCCAACGTGCCCACGACGCCACGGTAGCGGCCCCATAGCGACGTCGAAGCGGCTTCCTGAATCTGCTCCGTCGGCATATCCGTGGCAGCGGGAGGCCCGCGTATCGTCGGGGTCATGCGTCTGAGCACGGTGATCCTCCCCATCCACCGATGGGCACAAGGACAGAAGACCTGGCGGCGGGCCGAAGAACTCGGGTTCCACGCCGCGTATACGTACGACCACCTGTCGTGGAGGTCGTTCCGGGACGGGCCGTGGTTCGGGGCGGTCCCCACGCTGACGGCGGCAGCGACAGTAACGGAGAGTATGCGATTGGGTACTCTCGTCACCTCGCCGAACTTCCGCCACCCGGTGACGCTGGCCAAGGAGCTGATCTCCCTGGACGACATCTCGGGCGGCCGGATCACCCTCGGCATCGGCGCCGGGGGCAACGGCTTCGACGCCACCGCGCTGGGCCAGGAGGCCTGGACCCCGCGCGAACGGGCCGACCGCTTCGCGGAGTTCGTGCCGCTCCTGGACCGGCTGCTCACCGAGGGCGCGGTGACCGAGCGCGGGGCGCACTACGCCGCGGAGGAGGCCCGCAACATCCCCGGCTGCGTCCAGCGCCCCCGGCTGCCCTTCGCGGTCGCCGCGACCGGGCCGCGCGGTCTGCGGCTGGCCGCCCGCCACGGGCAGGCCTGGGTCACCACCGGCGACCCCAAGCTGTACGAGAGCGGCACCCCGGAGGAGTCACGGGCCGCGCTGCGGGCGCAGAACGAGAAGTTCACGGCGGCCTGCGCGGAGATCGGCCGGGACGCCGCCGAGCCGGACCGGATCCTGCTGACCGGTTTCACGCCGGACCGCACCGCCCCGCTGGAGTCCGTGGAGGCCTTCGTCGACTTCGCGGGGCGCCATGCGGAGCTGGGCTTCACCGAGATCGTCGTCCACGCCCCGATCCCGGACTCCGACTTCGACGTCGACCCGAAGGTCTTCGAGCGCATCGCGACCGAGGCGCCCGCGCAACTGGCGTGACCCGTACGGTTCCTGCCGCTGCGGCCCTCAGCCGCGCAGGAGCAGGAACTGAGGCGGTACGGCGTCGGCGAGCCAGACCCCGTTGGCGGTGACCCGGAAGACATGGCCGACGCGGTGCATCGCGCCCGCGTCCACGGTGAGGACGAGGGGGCGGCCCCGGCGGGCGCCGACCCGGGTGGCCGTCTCCCGGTCGGGCGAGAGGTGGACGTGGTGGCGGGCCATGGGGCGCAGGCCCTCGGCCCGGATCGCGTCCATCACCCGGGCGACCGTGCCGTGGTAGAGGTACGCGGGCGGCTCGGCCGGCGGCAGGTCCAGGTCGACGGTGACGGTGTGGCCCTGGTTGGCGCGGATACGGTCTGCCCCGGTGCCGCCCGCCGCGCCGCCCTCGATGGTGAAGCGGCGCTTGTCGTTGGCGGCGACGACGTGGTCGAGCTCGGCGCGGGAGAAGGCGAACCCGTGCCGAGCCGCGGCGCGCAGAAGCTCCTCGACCGGCACCCAGCCGTTCTCGTCGAGGGTGAGGCCGATGCGTTCCGGCTGGTGCCGCAGATGCTTCGAGAGGTACTTGGACACCTTGACGGTGCGACGTTCGTCCATGGCGTCAGAGTGCCCGTGGCGAGCTGATCGGTGCATCCGCATTTCGCCTCGTCGCCTCGTCGCCTCGTCGCCTCGTCGGTTCTTCGGTTCTTCGGCTTTTCAGCTCCTCGTTCTTCTGTGATTCCTCGGTTCTTCTCCTTCAACAGGTTTGATCCACAGTCAACTTGAGTTATCCACAGGGTATTTAGCGATTCTGTGGACAACAGCCTTGAGATTTAGGGGCTTTCGCCAACATTGCCCTCTTTGGCGTGAGTTGTCGCGAGGTGGTCCAACGTGCGTGCCTGCACCTCTCGTTCGGTGGCCGCCGTGATGAACTCCGCCAGCCGGTCCGCGCCGACCAGATCCTGTACGGCCTGTGTCGTCCGGGCCGGCAGCAGCACGGGGCGGGTCGCGTCCTCGGTGATCGTGCTCCCCTCCGCCCCGAGGTGGTGGTGCAGATGACGGGTGGCGAACGTCCGCATGGCACGGGCCAGTTCGGCGTCCACGGTCTGCTGGGCGAGGGGCCTCAGCCGGCGCACCAGGGCAGCCGCCTCGGCCGCGGCCGCGTCGGTGGGTGGCAGATGGCCGAGATAGCGGGCGAAGACGTGCTCGGTGGTGAACTCCAGGAATCGGGACGCTATGTGTTCCACCTGGCCGCGAAGCTCCCGCAGATGACCCGAGATTGCCGTCAGCGGCACCCCGGCCGCATACAACTCGACTGCGACGGCGAGCTCTTGCGGGCTGGGTACGAGGAACTCGTCGTCCCGGCCCGGCACGCGCTCCAGCACGCCGAGCTCCACCGCCTCGGCGATGGCCTCGTCGTCCTGTCGGCCGCCGAACCGCGCGTCCAGCTCCCGGCGGCTGATCCGGTCGGCCTCCTCGTCCGTCCACGGGCCGTGCACCTCCGCGACGAGCCCGAGCACCCCGCCGAGCCCCCGCCCCGCGTCCCACGCCTCCAGCAACTCCTTGATGCTGGCCAGGGTGTAGCCCCGGTCGAGCAGGTCCGCGATCTGCCGCAGCCGGGTCAGATGGGTCTCCCGGTACACATTGGCCCGCCCGCGCCGCTCGGGCGTCGGGAGCAGCCCCCGGTCCTGGTAGGCGCGGATCGTGCGCACCGTGGCCCCGCTGGCGTGGGCCAGGTCCTCGATGCGGTACTCGGCGGCCGCGGCGCCGGTCACAGCGGAGGCTTCAGCCGGGCGACGGACCGCAGGGCCCCGGGGCTCAGCCGGGACAGCAGCCTGGCCCCGCGCGCCTCCGGGGTCACCGGCACCACGGCCTGGTTGCGCACGACCGCCCGCAGGATCGCGTCGGCCACCTTCTCCGGCGGGTAGTTGCGGCGTCCGTAGAACCGGCTCGTCCGCTTCTGCAACCGCTCCTCCTCCGCCGCGTCGGCCCCCGCGAAACGTGTGGTGGCGGTGATGTTGGTGTTGACGATGCCGGGGCATATCGCGGTGACCCCGATCGACTTCTCCGCCAGCTCGGCCCGCAGACACTCGCTGAGCATCAGCACGGCCGCCTTCGACGTGCTGTACGCGGGCAGCGCGCGGGAGGGCTGGAAGGCCGCGGCCGAGGCAGTGTTGACGATGTGGCCGCCCTGGCCGCGGTCCGCCATCTGCTTGCCGAAGATCCGGCAGCCGTGGATGACGCCCCACAGATTGACGTCGAGGACCTTCTTCCACTCCTCGCTGGTGGTCTCCAGGAAGGAGCCGGAGAGCCCGATCCCGGCGTTGTTGACCAGGACGTCGACGATGCCGTACTCGGCGGCGACCCGGGCGGCGAGCTTCTCCATCGCCGCCTCGTCGCTGACGTCGACCGCCTCGCCCCAGGCCGCGGGCGCCCCGATCAGCCGCGCCATCTCGGCGGTCCGGGCGGCCCCTTCCGCGTCGCGGTCCACGGCCACGATCCGGGCGCCCGCCTCGGCGAACGCGAACGCCGTGGCCCGCCCGATCCCCGAGGCCGCGCCCGTCACCAGGACCAGCTGACCGCCGAACCGCTGCGCATAGGGGCTCTTGGCCGCCGGCTGCTGCACGGGTGCGCCGTCCCGCCCGGCGGACTCGTTGGCGGTGACGAACTCGTCGATCCAGGAGGCCAGCTGGTCCGGGCGGGTGCGGGGCACCCAGTGCTTGGCCGGGATCGAGCGGCGTACCAGCGCGGGAACCCAGTCCTCAAGACCGTCGTAGAGCCGCTCCGAGAGGAAGGAGTCCCCGGTAGGCGTGATCAGCTGGACCGGTGCGTGGGCGTAGGCGTCCGCGCGGGGCCTGCTGAGGCGGGCGCGGACGTTGTCGCGGTAGAGCCAGGCCCCGTGTGCCGCGTCGTTCGGCAGGGAGGCGGTGGGGTAGTCGCCCGCGGGCACCTTCTCCAGCCGCTCCAGGATCCGGGGCCACCGCCTGCCGAGCGGACCGCGCCAGGCCAGCTCCGGCAGGACCGGCGTATGGAGCATGTACACATACCAGGACTTGGCGCCCTGGCCGAGGAGTTGGCCGACCCTGCGCGGGGTGGGGCGGGACATCCGGCGTTTGATCCAGTGCCCGAAGTGGTCCAGGGACGGACCGGACATCGAGGTGAAGGAGGCGATCCTGCCCTCGGTCCGGCCGACCGTGACGAACTCCCAGGCCTGTACGGACCCCCAGTCGTGACCGACCACGTGCACCGGCCGGTCCGGGCTGACCGTGTCGATCACGGCGAGGAAGTCGTCCGTCAGCTTCTCCAGGGTGAAGCCGCCGCGCAGCGGTTTCGGGGCGGTGGACCTGCCGTGCCCCCGCACGTCGTACAGCACCACGTGCCACTGCTCGGCCAGCCGGGCGGCGACGTCCGACCAGACCTCCTTGCTGTCCGGATAGCCGTGGACCAGCACCACGGTCGGCCGGCCCGCGTCGCCCAGCTCGGCGACACACAGCTCGACGCCCCCCGTGACCACGCGTCGCTCACGTGCTTGGGACAGATTCACGCCGCCACCTTCTCCTCGGCCCAGCGCCGCACGTGCGGCAGATCGTCGTCCAGCCAGAAAGCGGTCTGCTCGGGGTCCTTGGAGTCGGTGACGACCAGGATCTCCTCGAACTTCGCGCCCGTACCCCGGAATCCGAGGTGGGGTTCGACCGCCCACAGGCCCGGCTGCGGCGGGTGGTCGGAGAAGCGGTAGGGGCTCCACAGCGGCGACCAGCCGTCCCGGTGACCGTGCAGGGCGTCGCTCAGCAGCCCCTTGAGGGACTGCGTGCCGAAGCCGAACACCCGGGGCGACCAACGGCGTTCGGCGACGCGGTCGACCTTGTGGGCGATCACGCCGAAGGGGTAGGCCCGGTGTCTGTTCGCGTACCCCTGCGCGGTCATGAGGCGTTCGACGTTCTCGTAGATCTCGCGCAAGGAGCGGCGCTCGCGCACCTCCCGCAGGATCAGCGCGCGGTGGGCCTCCAGGTCGGCCAGCAGCTTGTCGTGCAGCGGATTGAGTCCGAGGCACCCCGAATACCCGACATCGGCGGTGAACCCCTTGTACACCGGGGCCATGTCGAGGATGAACGGCATCCCCGGCTCCAGCTTCCGGTCGGTCGGAAAGAACTGCAGCGGCACCCTGAACCCGGCGAACGCCGTACGGTCGCCGAACCATGCGAACGGCAGGTGGAACCAGTCACGCACACCGCGCTCGCGCAGCCACACGCGCTGCATCCGGGCCGCCTCGCGCTCGGTCACCCCCGACCGCAGCTGACCGGCGACCGCCTCCGCGCAGGCGTAGGCCAGGCGTTGGACTTCTCTGAACCCCCGCAGTTCCCGGGCGAGGTCGCCCCGCACCGCCGAGGTCGTGCCGGTCAGGCCCGCCATGCCAGTCGTTCCCGTCATGCCACCGTCCGTTCCCTGCCGTGTGCGGTACGTGCCCGTAACGTGACACTGATGAATGTGACAATGTCCGGCGGCTGCGTCAAGGGGTGTGCACGGCCTGTGGACAACGGCCTGTGGACAACGCCGGCTCCGCGGCGGGTCCATGGCGCCTCCCCCTACGGGCGTGTACGCCTGGAGTCTGACGCGGATCCAGCCGTCAGGGCTGACGACCTCTGTGGTCCGCGCCACTAACGTCTCTTCCGTGACAGCCGTAATCGCTACCGAAGCCCTGAGCATGCGGTTCCCCCGGGTGACCGCGCTTGACCGGCTCACGTTGGACATCGGACCGGGTGTGACCGGTCTGGTGGGTTCCAACGGAGCCGGCAAGTCCACACTGATCAAGATCCTGCTGGGTCTCTCCCCCGCCACCGAAGGCCGGGCCGCAGTGCTCGGGCTCGACGTCGCGACCAGCGGCGCCGCCATCCGGGAACGGGTGGGGTACATGCCCGAGCACGACTGCCTGCCGCCCGACGTCTCGGCCACCGAGTTCGTCGTGCACATGGCTCGCATGTCGGGGCTGCCGCCCACGGCGGCCCGCGAGCGCACGGCCGACACCCTGCGCCACGTCGGCCTCTACGAGGAGCGCTACCGCCCGATCGGCGGCTACTCGACCGGCATGAAGCAGCGGGTGAAGCTGGCCCAGGCCCTCGTCCACGACCCCCAGCTGGTCCTGCTCGACGAGCCGACCAACGGTCTGGACCCGGTCGGCCGGGACGAGATGCTCGGCCTGATCCGCCGGATCCACACCGACTTCGGCATCTCCGTGCTGGTGACCTCGCATCTGCTGGGCGAGCTGGAACGCACCTGCGACCACGTCGTCGTCATCGACGGCGGAACGCTCCTGCGCTCCAGTTCCACCAGTGACTTCACCCAGACCACCGCGACCCTCGCGGTCGAGGTGACGGACAGCGACACCCACCCCGACGGCACCGGCGCACTGCGCAAGGCCCTCACCGACGCCGGGGTCACGCTCATCGGCCTCGACGGGATCGACACCCAGGGGCTGCCGGGCGCGGGCCACATCCTGCTGATCGAGGCGGTGGGCGAGGAGACGTACGACCTGGTGCGCGACAGCGTCGCCGGGCTCGGGCTCGGCCTGGTCCGCATGGAACAGCGCCGCCACCACATCGCCGAGGTCTTCCGTACCGAACAGGACGCGGCGCACGCCGCCGTCCCGGCCGCCGTCGGCTCCGTACAACAGGCCACGCAACAGGCCGTACCGCAGCCCGCTCAGCAGGTCGTCCAGCAGAAGGGAAGCGGTCGCGATGAGCGCTGAGACCAAGGCCGCGGCCGGGCGCGAGGCCTCCCGGATCCACAACATCGGCTACCGCTCCTACGACGGGCCGCGGCTCGGCCGGGCCTACGCCCGCCGCTCCCTGTTCTCGCAGACCCTGCGGGGCTCCTTCGGACTGGGCCGTTCCGCCAAGTCCAAGGTGCTGCCCATGCTGCTGTTCGGCGTGATGGCGCTGGTCGCGGCGATCCTGGTGGCGGTCTCCATGGCCGCGCCGGACGCCACCAAGCTGGTGGTCAAGTACACCTCGTACGCGATCTACCTCCAGGCCGTCATCGGCCTGTTCATCGCCGCCCAGGCACCGCAGGCGGTCTCCAGGGACCTCCGCTTCAAGACCGTGCCGCTGTACTTCTCGCGGCCCATCGAACGCGCCGACTACGTGCTCGCGAAGTTCGCCGCCACCGCGACCGCGCTCTTCATCCTCACCGGCGCACCGCTGCTCATCCTCTATGTGGGCTCGCTGCTCGCGAAGTTCGACTTCGCCGACCAGACCATGTGGTTCGGCCAGGGACTGGTGTCGGTGGCGCTGCTGTCCGTGCTGTTCGCCGGGCTCGGCCTCGTGATGGCCGCCCTGACCCCGCGGCGCGGCTTCGGCGTCGCCGCGGTGATCGCCCTCCTGACCATCACCTACGGCGCCGTCTCCACGATTCAGGCCATCGCCTGGGAGACCGGGTCGGAAGGCGCCGTGCAGTGGCTCGGCCTGTTCTCGCCGATCACGCTGATCGACGGCATCCAGACCGCGTTCCTCGGCGCGACCTCCGCCTTCCCCGGAGGGGAAGGCCCGGGGGCCGGCACCGGTGTGGTCTACCTGTTCGCTGTTCTCGCGCTCGTCGCCGGCTCGTACGCCGTCCTGATGCGCCGCTACCGGAGGGCCGGGCTGTGACCACCATCGAGATCGACCACACCTCGCGCTGGTTCGGCAATGTGGTCGCCGTCAACGACGTCTCCATGACCGTGGGGCCCGGCGTCACCGGACTCCTCGGCCCGAACGGCGCCGGAAAATCCACTCTCATCAACATGATGGGCGGATTCCTCGCCCCCTCGACGGGGAAGGTCACGCTCGACGGACGGCCGATCTGGCGCAACGAGGCCGTCTACAAGGAGATCGGCATCGTCCCGGAGCGGGAGGGGATGTACGACTTCCTCACCGGCAAGGAGTTCGTCGTCGCCAACGCCGAACTCCAGGGTCTGGGCGGGGCCGAGGCGCAGAAGGCGCTCGCCACGGTGCAGATGGAGTACGCGCAGGACCGCAAGATCTCCACGTACAGCAAGGGCATGCGCCAGCGCGTGAAGATGGCGTCCGCGCTGGTCCACGAACCCTCGGTGCTGCTGCTGGACGAGCCGTTCAACGGCATGGACCCGCGCCAGCGGATGCAGCTGATGGAGCTGCTGCGGCGGATGGGGGCCGAGGGGCGCACGGTTCTGTTCTCCTCCCACATCCTCGAAGAGGTCGAGCAGCTGGCCTCGCACATCGAGGTGATCGTGGCGGGCCGGCACGCCGCGTCCGGCGACTTCCGGAAGATCCGCCGGCTGATGAAGGACCGGCCGCACCGCTATCTGGTGCGCTCCAGCGACGACCGGGCCCTGGCGGCCGCGCTCATCGCCGACCCGTCCACAGCCGGCATCGAGGTCGACCTGACCGAGAAGGCGCTGCGCATCCAGGCCGTCGACTTCGGGCGGTTCACCGAACTGCTCCCGAAGGTGGCCCGTGAGCAGGGCATCCGGCTGCTCACCGTCTCACCGTCCGACGAGTCCCTCGAATCGGTCTTTTCCTACCTCGTAGCGGCCTGAGTAGTGGCCTGAAAGGAGCTGTGCACCGTCATGTACGACCCCACAGTCGCCCGGCTCACCTACCGGGCCCTGCTCGGCCGGCGCCGGGCCGCCATCCTGTTCGTCCTGCCCGCGCTGCTGCTGGTCATCGCCGCGGCCGTGCGCATGTTCGCCGGGGCCGATGACCAGGTCGCCTCGAACGTCCTCGGCGGTTTCGCCATCGCCACGATGGTGCCGCTGATCGGCGTGATCGCGGGCACCGGGGCGATCGGCCCCGAGATCGACGACGGCTCGATCGTCTACCTGCTCGCCAAGCCGGTGAAGCGGCCCACGATCATCTTCACCAAGCTGATCGTGGCCATTGCGGTGACCATGGTGTTCTCCGCCCTGCCGACGCTGCTCGCGGGCCTGATCCTCAACGGCAACGGCCAGCAGATCGCCGTCGCCTACACGATCGCGGCGCTGGTCGCCTCGATCGCGTACAGCGCCCTGTTCCTGCTGCTCGGCACGGTCAGCCGGCACGCGGTCGTCCTAGGCCTGGTCTACGCCCTGGTCTGGGAGGCCCTCTTCGGCAGCCTGGTGGCCGGTGCGCGGACGCTCAGCGTCCAGCAGTGGTCGCTCGCGGTCGCCCAGAAGGTCGCGGGCGAGGGCGCGGTGACCTCGGAGGTCGGCCTGCCGCTCGCCACGGTGCTGCTGGTCGCGGTCACGGTCGCCGCCACCTGGTATGCGGGCCAGAAGCTGCGGGTGCTGAAGCTGGCGGGCGAGGAGTGAGGCTTCCGGCCTGAGTGCCTGAGTGCCTGAGTGCCTGAGAGCCTGAGAGCGCGTACGCCCGGACGACCCCCGCCCTTCCTGAAGAGGGCGGGGGTCGTCGTATGACCGGACAGGTGTGCGCGTAACCGTACGTTTATCGGGTCGTTGGGCAGGGTGCGTGGAGGCAACTGGAATCCGTGGCGTCGTAGCGATCGTGAAATCGGGGAGTGCCGGCGCCGGGTGAGGCTCAGCCCGCCGGACCGGTCATCGAGTGAGTGGCAACCGTGAGCGTCCTCCACCCCTGAAGCCCGGGGTGTGGGCCGTCCTCGTCATTCCCTCGTACGAAAGGCACACCCATGCCCACGGAAGTCGCCCTGCTCGAATCGCGCGCGCTGCGCGGCGAGCAGATGGGGCGCGTCGACGTCCTCGACAAGGTGAAGAGCCTTGTCATGCTCCCGGACGGAATTCACGTTCGCACAGAGGACGTGGCTCGTTACTTCGAAGTATCCACAGAGGTCGTGAAGAAGGTGACGCAGCGGCACCGGGCGGAGGTCGAGGAGAACGGCCTCACCCTGCTGCGCGGCGCTGAGCTGCGAGTCTTCCATAGGGACATGTTGTCCCTATGGGAGGGAGAGGGGTGGGAAGGTTATCCACAGGCAGTCACGCAGCTGACCCTCTACACCCGCCGAACCGTCCTCAACATCGCGATGCTTCTTCGCGACAGCGACATCGCTCGCTGCGTGCGCACCTACCTCCTCGACGCCGAGGAGGAGCTGCGCACGCAGTACGCCTCCCTCGACCAGCGCGTCACGCGCATCGAGAGCTGCCTCACCGGCGTCGGCAGTGCGCTGCAGGAGCTGGGGCCGGTGCTGATGCGGATGTCGGAGCGGCTCGACAGCCTCGACCGGAAGGTGGAGATGACGCACCAGGTGGTCGGGGCGATGAGCCTGCGGCTGACGGACGTGCAGCAGGACGTCGTGCGGATGGACGGGCGGATGGACGCCTTCGCCGGGCAGCTGAAGGATCTGCGCCGCCGTAACGGGCCGCGCGGGCAGCGCTGAGCGAAGCGGCCCCGACACCGTGGGTACGGTGCCGGGGCCGCTGTCGCGCTGTCGGGGCGCAGGGACTGGACGTCCTACCGGACGGCCGCCGTGCGGAGCAGTTCCTCCAGCACCACCGCGATGCCGTCGTCCTCGTTGGACGCCGTGATCTCGTGGGCGACGGCCTTCAGGTCGTCGTGGGCGTTGGCCATGGCGACGCCGTGGTGGGCCCAGCCGAACATCGGGATGTCGTTCGGCATGTCACCGAAGGCGATCGTGTCGGCGGCCTTCACGCCGAGGCGGCGGGCGGCCAGCGAAAGGCCGGTCGCCTTGCTCAGGCCCAGCGGCAGGATCTCGACCACGCCGGCCCCGGCCATGACCACGTCGACCAGGCTGCCGACGGCCGAACGCGCCGCGAACGCCAGCGCGTCGTCGTCCAGTTCCGGATGCTGTATGTAGACCTTGTTGAGCGGGGCGGTCCACATCTCGGAGGCGTCGTCCACGAAGAGGTACGGCAGCGGCCCCTCCTGGACCCGGTAGCCGGGCCCCACCAGCACCTCGCCCTCCAGCCCGTCGCGGCTGGCCGCCAGGTGCAGCGGGCCCACCTCCGCCTCGATCTTGGAGAGCGCGAGACCGGCGAGCTGCCGGTCCAGGGTCAGCGAGGTCAGCAGCTTGTGCTCGCCCGCGTGGTAGACCTGCGCGCCCTGACCGCAGACCGCGAGCCCCTCGTAACCGAGATCGTCCAGGATGTGCCGGGTCCAGGGGACCGCGCGTCCGGTGACGATGATGTGCGCGGCGCCGGCCGCGGTGGCGGCGGCCAGTGCCTCGCGGGTGCGCTCGGAGACCGTGTCGTCCTCGCGCAGCAGCGTGCCGTCGAGGTCGGTCGCGACGAGCTTGTAGGGGAAGGTCACTTGGCGACCGGTTCCAGGACCTCGCGTCCGCCCAGGTACGGACGGAGCATCTCGGGCACCCGGACCGAGCCGTCGGGGAGCTGGTGGTTCTCCAGGATCGCCACGATCGTGCGCGGTACGGCGCAGAGCGTGCCGTTCAGCGTGGCCAGCGGCTGGACCTTCTTGCCCTCGCGCATCCGGACGGACAGGCGGCGGGCCTGGAAGCCGTCGCAGTTGGACGCGGAGGTCAGCTCGCGGTACTTGCCCTGCGTCGGGATCCACGCCTCGCAGTCGAACTTCCGCGAGGCGGAGGCGCCGAGGTCACCGGTGGCGACGTCGATCACCTGGAAGGGCAGTTCGAGGGCGGTGAGCCACTGCTTCTCCCACTCCAGGAGCCTGCGGTGCTCGGCCTCGGCGTCCGCCGGGTCGACGTACGAGAACATCTCGACCTTGTCGAACTGGTGGACGCGGAAGATTCCGCGGGTGTCCTTGCCGTACGTGCCGGCCTCGCGGCGGAAGCACGGGGAGAACCCGGCGTACCGCAGGGGCAGCTTGTCGGCGTCGATGATCTCGTCCATGTGGTACGCGGCGAGGGGGACCTCGGAGGTGCCGACCAGGTAGTAGTCGTCCTTCTCCAGGTGGTACACGTTCTCCGACGCCTGGCCGAGGAAGCCGGTGCCCTCCATGGCGCGCGGGCGGACCAGCGCGGGGGTCAGCATCGGGACGAAGCCGGCCTCGGTGGCCTGGGCGATCGCCGCGTTGACGAGGGCGAGCTCCAGGAGCGCGCCGACGCCCGTGAGGTAGTAGAACCGCGAGCCGGAGACCTTGGCCCCGCGCTCCATGTCGATGGCGCCGAGCGCCTCGCCGAGCTCCAGGTGGTCCTTGGGCTCGAAGCCCTCGGCGCCGAAGTCGCGGATGGTGCCGTGGGTCTCCAGGACGACGAAGTCCTCCTCGCCGCCGACCGGCACGTCCTCGTGGACGATGTTGCCGAGCTGGAGCAGCAGCCGCTTGGCGTCCGCGTCGGCCTCGCCCTGGGCGGCGTCGGCCGCCTTGACGTCGGCCTTGAGCTGTTCGGCCTTCTTGAGGAGCTCGGTGCGCTCCTCGGGGGTGGCCTTGGGGATCAGCTTGCCGAGCGACTTCTGCTCGGCGCGGAGTTCGTCGAAGCGGACGCCGGACGACCTGCGCAGCTCGTCGGCGGAGAGCAGGGCGTCGACGAGGTCGACGTCCTCTCCACGGGCGCGCTGGGAGGCGCGAACACGGTCGGGGTCCTCACGAAGCAGGCGAAGGTCAATCACCCCCCCAGGCTACCGGTGCGCGGTTCTCGCACTCGAACCGATATTGCCGAGCGTGTCACTATGACCGAATTGCCGGAATTGATATTTCTGAGGGGGAATCGTGGACGGCGGCGGTGCCGGAGTGGGGGGAAGGGCCGTCAATAACGGTGGTTAACTCCCCTGAACAGGGCAGAAGGTGCGGCTTGCCTTGACGTACCGGCCTTGACCGGGGCGGGAGTTGGGGGCGCGTCGGCCGCTGTTGTCCACAGGGAGGGCGATGTCGGAATAGTTATCCACAGGCTGTGTGGAAGTTCTGTGGATGCCGGAGGGCATTGTTCCGGAAGTCGGGCGAAGGCCCACGGAATCTCCGGCCAAACCCGTTCCGCGCACTCATTCGGGTGGGAATTCGCCACTTCAAAGAGTTGATCAAGGTAATTGAGGTGACACGCGGCGACTCGCGTCGCCTCGCGGATCTGTGGACGGCTCTGGGGCGACTGGGTTGATTTGTCGACGATGTCGCATTGCAGTGTCGACTTGTCCCCAGGGTGAGCCCCCTTCCTGTGGATAACTCTCCGGAGTGCGTGACTATCCGTAGATCGCACCGCTGCGGAGCGCGCAAGAAGGTCGCCCCGGAGCCCGGCTACCGGAGGACTTCCGTCAGATCCGGCCGTCCTGGCTGCGCGCCAGCCAGTCGGAGGCTTCGGTGAACGCGGCGTCCGATGTGCCCGCCCGCAGCGGCCGCACCTCGTCCGGCGAGACGCCCGCCCGCGGGTAGGAACCGAGGAACCGCACCTTCGGGCTGATCCGCTTCAGCCCCATCAGGGCCTCCCCGACCCGCCGGTCCGCGATGTGCCCCTCCGCGTCCACGGCGAAGCAGTAGTTGCCGATGCCCTCACCGGTCGGGCGGGACTGGATCAGCATCAGGTTGACGCCGCGCACCGCGAACTCCTGGAGCAGCTCCAGCAGCGCGCCGGGGTGGTCGTCGCCGAGCCAGATCACCACGGAGGTCTTGTCCGCGCCGGTCGGTGCGGAGGGCCGGGCCGGTCGGCCCACCAGGACGAAGCGGGTCTGGGCGTTCTCCGCGTCATGGATCTCCGTCACCAGCGGCTCCAGGCCGTAGGTGGCGGCGGCGAACTCACCGGCGAACGCGGCGTCGTACCGCCCCTCCTGGACCAGCCGGGCCCCGTCCGCGTTGGACGCCGCCGACTCCCACAGGGCGCCCGGCAGGTTCTCCGCCATCCAGTTGCGCACCTGCGGCTGGGCGGCCGGGTGGGCGGTGACCGTCTTGACGTCCGACAGCTTGGTCCCGGGCCGTACCAGCAGCGCGAAGGTGATGGAGAGCAGCACCTCGCGGTAGATCATCAGCGGTTCCCCGCCGGCCAGCTCGTCCAGCGTCGCGGTGATGCCGCCCTCGACGGAGTTCTCGATCGGCACGAGCGCCGCCGCCGCCTCGCCGTTGCGTACGGCGTCCAGGGCGGCCGGCACGGACACCATCGGGACGAGTTCCCGGGTGGCGGCTTCCGGGAGCGTACGGAGGGCGACCTCGGTGAAGGTGCCTTCGGGGCCGAGATAGGCGTAGCGCGTGGCTGACATACGGTCACCCTAATGCGCCTCGCGAGGCCCGCCGCGCTGTCTCAGAATGCGGGCCCGAACCTCCCGGAGTGCCCCACGACTCCAGCAGCCGCTGCCCCACCACCCGCCACCGCACGGCCGACCCGCTCCAGCTCGCCGTCCACCGCCTGGCCTGGGACGAACTGCAGCGCGGCCCCACGCACTCGCCGCTCTACGACTCCAGCAGCCGCTGCCCGACGTACTCGCCCTCCGCCGCCCCGCCCGGGACCGCGAACACCCCGCTCGCCTCGTGCCGGAGGAACGGTGACAGCGCGTCGCCCCGGTCGAGCTTCCGCTGCACCGGTACGAAGCCCCGGAACGGGTCCGCCTGCCAGCAGACGAACAGCAGCCCGGCATCCGGGGTGCCGTCCTCCGCGATGCCGTCGTGGTACGAGAACGGGCGGCGCAGCATGGCGGCCCCGCCGTTCTTCTCGGGTGAGGAGATCCGGGCGTGGGCGTTGTCGGGGATCACGAGCCGGCCGTCCGGGCCCGCCTTGTCGAGGTCCATCTCCGTGGTCTCGGTGCCCCCGCTCAGCGGCGCCCCGTCCGCCTTGCGCCGCCCGATGACCCGCTCCTGGCGCTCCACCGGAAGCTTCTCCCAGTCGTCCAGGAGCATCCGGATCCGGCGGACGACGGCGTACGAACCGCCCTCCATCCACTCCTGCGGCTTCCCGGGGGAGGCGGGGACGAACACGCGCCGGTCGAAGTCCTCGTCGGCGGGCTTCGGGTTGCCGGTCCCGTCGATCTGGCCCATCAGGTTGCGGGCGGTCATCGGCCGGGCGGTGGTGCCGGGGGTGCGGTTGAAGCCGTTCATCTGCCACCGCACCCGTGCCGTGCCCGCGGCCTCCTTCTGGAGGGCCCGCAGCGCGTGGAAGGCGACCAGCGCGTCGTCCGCGCCGATCTGCGCCCACAGATCGCCGTTGGACCGCTTGGCGTCGAGTGCGTCGGCGGAGAACGCGGGCAGCGGGTCGAGCGCCGCGGGCAGCCGGTCGGCCAGACCCGTACGCGCGAAGAACGTACGGCCGAAGCCGAAGGTGACGGTCAGGGAGGACGGCCCGGCGTCCAGGGCGATCCCGGTGTCGTGCCCGGGGCCGTCCGGGCCGCCCGCCGCCGGGCGGCCCGCCATCAGCTCCTTCGCCACCGCGGACCAGCGCCGCAGCAGCGCCGCCGCCTCCTTGCGCCCCGCGCCCGCCACCAGGTCGAAGGCGACGAGATGGCCCCGGGCCTGAAGCGGAGTGGTGATCCCCGGTTGATGTTTCCCGTGAAACATCGCCTCGGTCGCCCCGACGGTCGTCAGCGCGGCCGGCTCCTCGGGGCGGGTGGCGGCGTACCCGGCGGCCCCGCCTCCGGCTCCCAGCACCAGCCCGGTGGCGCCCGCCGCGCCCGCGGTGCCCAGCAGCCGCCGCCGCGATACGCCGGTGGCGGCGGCACCGTCGCCGCCGCCCGGGGAGACGGTCGTGGCGGTCCCGTCCGGGGCCTGCTTCCTGATCTTGCTCACCGTGCTCAGCCGATCTTCGCGTTCTTGTCGATGGTGACCTGGTCGATGTCCGACGTCCGTACCGTCACGTCGATCTTCCAGTCCCCGGCCATCGGAATCTGTACCCCGCTCGCCGACCAGTGCCCCTCCGCCAGCCGGTCCGGGACGACCGGCAGTGGGCCGATGTCCTTCGACTCCAGGGTCAGGGCCAGCTTCAGCTCGGGGACGTCCATCGGCTTGCCGTCGCTGCCGTCGATCCACACATGCAGATCGTTGGAGCCGGTGCCGCCGGGTTCGATGTCGATCCGGACGGTGCCCTTGCCGTTCTGGCCGCCGGTGTCGAACGGCATGCTCAGGTTGACCGGTCCCCCGGCGGCGGGAGCGCTCGCGGACGGGGCGCCGCCCGCGGCCTCCTCCTCCGTACGGCCCGGTTCGGTGGACGTCAGCATGGTGGTGACGGCCAGCAGGACGACGGCGACGGCGGCCTCGGCCAGCACCGAGCGGCGCAGTCCGGAGCGCTCCGGGTCGGCGTCCCGTATCCGCTTCTTCTTCGTCGCGGTCACGACGGCCCGCTGCCGGGCCAGTTGCGCGGCGCGCTCGGGGTCGACATCGGCTGAGGTGCTTTCGGACTCGGGCACCTCCTCGGAAGCCTCTTCCGAAGCGGCCGCCGGGTCCGTCAGCCGCCCCGTCCAGCGCCGCGAGAACCAGGCGACCGCGAGCAGGACGCCGATCAGCGCCACCTTGAGGATCAGCAGCTGCCCGTAGCGCGTCCCGGTCAGCGCCGACCAGGAGCCGACCTGCCGCCAGGACTGGTAGATCCCGGTCGCCGCCAGGACCACGACGCTGGTGAACGCGACCGCGGAGAAGCGTCGTACGGCGGCGCTCCCGATGTCCGGGGTCCGGTACAGCGCCACCAGCAGCGAGGCGAGTCCGCCGAGCCAGGCGGCGATGGCCAGCAGATGCGCCACGTCCACCGGCATGGCGATCGACGTCTGGATGCCGGTCGAGGCGTGTTCGGACATCGCCCAGGTGGCGGCGATGCCCGCCGCGACCACGCCGCCGCCGACCGCGAGGCCGAAGGTGAGGTCCTTCTTCTCGCGCTCGTCCTCGCGCCGGGCGTATGTGCCGAACAGCACGGCGATGAAGAGCGCGGCGGCGCCCAGCAGCAGGAGGCGGGAGACGAGGGCGGCGCCGGGCTTGGTGTCCAGGACGGACTGCAGTCCGGCGAGGTCGAAGGCGTCGGCGAACTTCCCGCTGCCGGTGTACGGATGGCGCAGCAGCAGCATGGCGAGGGTCGTCGCGGTCAGTGTGAGCCAGCCGCGGACCACGAGCCGCTGCATCGGCAGGGCGGCCGCGCCGCGCTGCCAGCAGATCAGGACGAACGCGCCGCCGCCGACGAGCAGGACGAATCCGGCGTACGCGGCGTAGCGCGCGATGTCGTAGACGACGCCGACCGGGCCGCCGCCCGCCTCCTGGGTGGGCACCGCGACCGTGGTCTCGGACGGGGCGCCGATGGAGAACGTGAAGGCGCCGGAGATCGGATGGCTGTCGGCCGAGACGGCCTGCCAGGCGACCGTGTAGGTGCCGTCCGGCAGACCGGAGTGGAGCGCGACGCCGTAGCGGACGGTGCCGCCCTCGGAGAGGTCCTTCGGCTCGGCCTCGGTGTCGGCGCGCTTGCCGCTGGGGTCGAGGACCCGGATGGAGTCGTCGCCCACGGCGATGGCCTCGGAGAAGCTGAGGGTGACCTCCTTGGGCGCGGTGCCCACCACCGCCCCGTCCTGCGGGTCGCTCCCGGTGAGGGCGGCGTGCGCGGACGCCGGGCCCGCGCCGGCCAGCAGCAGCCCGAACACCAGGCTGATCAGCGCGGCGAGGAGCGCGGCGGCGGCGACAGGCCGTCGTGTCGGGGACGGTCCGGGGTACGGGGCGGTGGCAGACATCGCTTCAGTCCCTCACTGCTTCTTCGGGTTGTGGGTGGTTTCCTTCACCGGCAGGTCGACCGTGATGGGGTCGGCCTTCTCGAAGTGCAGCTCGACGGAGACCTTCTCGCCCTGCTTGGGCTTCTGCTTGAGCTTCATGAACATGATGTGGTTGCCACCGCGTTCGAGATCGAGCTCGCCGTTCGCGGGCACCTCGAACGAGGAGACCTCGCGCATCTTCTGGTTCTTCGTCTCGTGGATCGTGACGTCGTCGGAGAGCGGACTGGTCACCGAGGTGAGCCGGTCCCCGGTACCGCCGCTGTTCTGCACGACGAGGAATCCGGCGGCCATGTCGCTGACCGGCTGGGGCATGAACGCGCCGGTGACCTTCAGCTCCGGCTCGCTGCCCGACCCGCTGTCCGACGAGCATCCGGCCAGCGTCAGCCCCGTGGTGAGGGCGAGGACGCCGGCGAGAGCCGTGCGGCGGCGGTTCACGGGGTCTCCCCCTTGATCAGCTTGGGGAGGTCCTTGGTGTACTCCTCGGCGGTGGTGTCCTCGCCGTAGAGCACGTACCCCTCGTCCGTCTTCGGGGAGAAGGCGATGACCTGGGCGCCGTGCATCGAGACGACGGTGCCGTCCTTCTCCTTCTTCGGCGCGTCGATGCCGATGCCGATCTGCCGCGCCCCGGCCTGGATGGTCGGGAAGTCGCCGGTGAGGCCGGTGAAGGTGGGGTCCTGGGCGGAGAGCCACTTGCCGAGCGAGGCGGGGGTGTCGCGCTCGGGGTCGGTGGTGACGAAGACGACCCGGAGCTTGTCCTGGTCGGCCTTGGGCAGCTCCCGCTTGGCGAGGGAGATGTTGCTCATGGTCAGCGGGCAGACGTCGGGGCAGTTCGTGTAGCCGAAGTAGATGAGGGTCGGCTTGCCCTTGGTCGCCTCGCGGAGGTCGTACTCCTTGCCGCGGGTGTCGGTGAGGACGAGGTTCGGCTTGGTGAACGGCTGGTCGAGGACGGTCGCGGCCTTGTCCTGCGGCGCGGCGCTGACGTCGGCGACGGCCGAGGAGCCCGCCTTGTCGTCACCGGAGCCGCAGGCGGAGAGGGCCAGTGCGGCCGCGGCGGCGAACGCCACGGCCGTCACTGCTTTTCTGTTGCGCATGGAAGAGGTGTCCTGAACGTGGTGCGGGTGAGGGATTCGGCCGGTCAGGCCGAGCGGCGGCGTCCGGCGAGCACGCCGAACGCGACACCGGCGACACCGATGACGATGCCGATGATGCCCAGGGTGCGGGCGGTGGTGTCGCTGGAGGAGGAGGACGCGGCGGTGCTGCTCTCCTTGGCCGAGGCCTCGGTGTCGGCGGCCTTGTGGTCGTCGGCCTCCTTGGCGTCGTCGGCCGCGCCGCCGTGGTGGTCGTCGGAGGCGGCGGTCAGCTTCAGGACCGGGGCCGGGCTGTCGGGCTCTTCGCCGCCCGCCGTGGGCTCCTCGATCCAGCGGACGACTTCCTTGTTGTCGTACGTCTGGATCGCCTTGAAGACGAGCTGGTCGGCGTCCTCGGGAAGTGCGCCGACGGAGACCGGGAACTGCTGGAAGTAGCCGGGGGCGATCTCGCTGTCGTCAGCGGTCCAGGTCACCTTGGAGACGGCCTCGGTGATCTTCTTGCCGTGCACTTCGAGGGGCTTGTCGATCTTGCTCTTGTCGATCTTGATCTTCCAGCCCGGAACGGCCTGCGGGGTGACGGAGGAGAGCGGGTGGTCGGCCGGGAAGTTCACTTCGAGCTTCACCGTCGAGGCCTGGTCGCGCTCGTTGGGGACCTTGAAGTTGAGCGTGGCGTATCCGCCCTTGGCGGCCTCGCCCACCGGCTGGACGCTGACGTGGGCGGCGGCCGGGCCGGCGATCAGCAGGACGGTGGACGCGGCGACGCCGCCGGCGAGGGCGATACGGGAAAGCTTCATGGCAGGAATCTCCACAGGGAAACGGAACACGGTGGTCCGGCGCGCGGATGCGCGGCGGCATCGCGACACCTCGCGGTGCGGTTCCGCGCGGGAGTCCGCGTGCACAGCAACGTGCGCGAACGGCCCGCGAGGCCCGGTGGAGGCGTCGCGTCAGGCTGCGAGGGCGTACGGGACCGGCGGCCCGCGCCTGATCACCAGGTGTTGCAGAGGGTCTCCGGCGGCCGGTACGGGTACGTCGTCGGAGTGCCGGGGAACGCGCTGCCCGGCCATGAGCTGCTCGCGTGCCCCGGCCCGCAGCGCGCGGACGAGGGCGAGCGCGGCCCGCAGGGACCGCAGCCGGGCCCCGGCCGCCAGCGCCTGGGCGCTGTGGGCGGAGAGCCGGGCCAGCCCGAAGAGGGCGATCTCGCCGCGGCGCAGCAGCCAGCCGGTGGCGAGCGCGGCGAGGACGTGGGCCAGGAACATCGGCAGGCTCGGCAGCATCGCGGAGACCGCGGCGCAGACCTGCTCGATGCCGGATGCGCCGTCTGTGGCCGCCGACGCGGCGTTCGCCGCTCCGGCTCCGCCGCCTGCCGCGAGATGGTCGTGGGACCCCGCGAGCGTCGACGGGTCGATGCCCGCGGAGGAGACGATGCGATGGGCGTCGGCCGCGTTCAGCCCTGCCGGCGCCTCACCGCACACGAGGCCGGCGGCGAACCGGATGAGCGGGTTGTCGCCGCCCGTGGACATGCCGTCGGCGGCCGGGGTCCTGCCGTGGCTGCCGTACGCGAAGAGCACATGCAGGAGGATCTGTCCGCCGGCCAGCGCGCCCACGATCCCCGCGAGGGAACGTTCCCGTCCGGCGAGGACGGCGGCGACGGCGAGGACGCCGAGGAATCCGGCGAGCAGGGTCCACGCGGGGACGGCCGTTCCGGCGGCGAACGCGTGCCCGGCCGCGGACAGCACGACGCAGACCGCGGTGAACACCGCGGCCCTCATGAGCCGCAGACCGGCTCCGGCGCGTGCGAGAGGCGTGGACATGGCCGGGACATCATCGCACTGCACCCCCCTCGTCCGTACGGCAGGTCCGGAAGATCAGGCTCCGTCCGCAACCGTGCTTGTTGCGCCTGTTCGCGGGGGATGTAACGGACCGGGGGCGCACACACCGCACCGGCCGGACGCGCCCCCCGGGCCACCGGGACGCGCCCTCCGGAGCCCTGCGGCCGGGCGGGTCCATACACCGGGCGGCCGAATATCCACATCCGCCGAATGAGGGCTCTCCCACCCGATCCGTGCTTACGAAGTGCCGAGGGCGGCAATACGTATCGATACGTCGAGCCGCAGCCAGGAGGCTGAAAGATGAGCATCTGGTGGTCTCTCCATTTGCGGCGCGAGGCTGCGAGCGTGCCGCTCGCCCGTCGTTTTCTGCTCGGCACCATGGAAACCGCGGGGGTGGATCCGGACATCTCCTTCGACCTGTCGGTCGCGCTCAGCGAGGCCTGTGCGAACGCCGTCGAACACGGCGGCGACCGGACGGCTCTCGGGGAGCCCGGGGATTCCGGGTGGGGACGTCCTGCAGCGGACTCCGGGCAGTACCGGGTCACGGCCTATCTGGACGGCGAGAAATGCCGTATCGAGGTCAGCGACTCGGGGCCGGGCTTTCCCGCCCGGCGCGCGCTTCGCCCAGCCGCGCATTCCCCGCAGAACGAAGCCGAGAGCGGCCGGGGTCTCGACCTCATCCAGCAGCTTTCCGACCACGTCCAGTTCGGCAACCGGCCGGGCCGCGGCGCGGTGGTGAGCTTCGACAAGGTCCTGAAATGGCGCGAGGGCGCGCTGCTCACGGTGTAGTGAGCAGCGCGCCCTCGGCGCTGGTGCGCGTGCGGATACGCGTCCGGGGTCAGCCCTTCAGCCGGGCCATCCAGGCCTCGACCTCGTCCGCCCGGCGGGGCAGCTTGTCGGAGAGGTTCCGGTTGCCGTCCTCGGTGACGAGGATGTCGTCCTCGATCCGGACGCCGATGCCCCGGTACTCCTCGGGCACGGTCAGGTCGTCGGCCTGGAAGTAGAGACCGGGCTCGACCGTCAGGCAGACGCCCGGCTCCAGCGTGCCGTTGACGTACGTCTCGGTGCGCGCGGCGGCGCAGTCGTGGACGTCCATGCCGAGCATGTGGCCGGTGCCGTGCAGGGTCCAGCGGCGCTGGAGGCCCAGCTCCAGCACCTTGTCCACGGACAGGTCGCCGAGCAGACCCCACTCGACGAGCTTCTCTGCGAGCACGCGCTGCGCGGCGTCGTGGAAGTCGCGGTAGTCGGCGCCGGGCTTCACGGCGGCGATGCCCGCCTCCTGGGCCTCGTACACCGCGTCGTAGATCTTGCGCTGCAACGGCGAGAACGTGCCGTTGATCGGCAGGGTGCGCGTCACGTCGGCGGTGTAGAGGTCGTTGGTCTCCACGCCGGCGTCCAGGAGCAGCAGCTCGCCCGCGCGGACGGCGCCGTCGTTGCGGACCCAGTGCAGGGTGGTGGCGTGCGGACCGGCGGCGCAGATCGAGCCGTAGCCGATGTCGTTGCCCTCGATGCGGGCGCGCAGGAAGAACGTGCCCTCGATGAAGCGCTCGCTGGTCGCCTCGGCCTTGTCGAGGCTCTTCACGACGTCCTCGAAGCCGCGCGCGGTGGCGTCGCACGCCTTCTGCAGCTCGGCGATCTCGAAGGCGTCCTTCACGAGGCGGGCCTCGGAGAGGTGGACGCGCAGCTCCTCGTCGCGCTCCGCGGTCACCTTGTCGGTGAGCGCGGCCTCGATGGAGGCGTCGTGGCCGCGCACGTTACGGACCGGGCCGGTGGCCTCGGTCAGCGCGGCGGCCAGCTCGCGGACGTCCTTCGCGGGGATGCCCAGCAGCTGCTCGGCCTCGGTGAGGGAGTTGCGGCGGCCCACCCACAGCTCGCCCTGGCCGTCGAGCCAGAACTCGCCGTTCTCCCGGTTGGAGCGCGGCAGCAGGTAGATGGTGGCCTCGTGGCCGGTGTCGCCGGTCGGCTCCAGGACGAGCACGCCGTCCTGGGTCTGGTCACCGGTGAGGTACGCGTACTCGGTGGAGGCGCGGAAGGCGTACTCGGTGTCGTTGGAGCGGGTCTTCAGGTTGCCCGCGGGAATGACCAGGCGCTCGCCGGGGAAGCGGGCTGAGAGCGCGGCGCGCCGGGCGGCGGTGTGCTCGGCCTGGGCGATCGGCTGGAGGTCGTGCAGTTCCGTGTCGGCCCAGCCCGACTTCATGTTGTCGGCGAGCTCGTCGGAGACGGCCGGGTACAGGCCGTTCTTCCGCTGCTTGACCGGTTCCGCCGTTTCGTTCTCTTCGGTCTCCTGCTCCGGGTTCTCCGGAATGAGCTCCTCAGACACGATTTGTCTCTCCTTGATACGACACTGGACCATCACCCATCGTACGGGCGTACGGAAGGGGGCCCAGGGCCGAAGGACCTGTTACCGGAGAGAGCTGTCGACACCGGTGAAGGCGGGCGGTCGAGGTGGGCGGCCGAGCCGGTCGGTCAGTCGAAGTGGGCGGCGAGGATCACGACGTCCTCGGCGGAATCGGTCCGGTCGAGGCCGTCGGGGAGCATCGTGCGCAGGACGTGATCGGCGACGCCCGCAGGATCGTTCCGGCCCGCCTTCGGGACGGAAGCGGCGGCGGAGTGCAGCCGGGCGAAGGCGCGGTCCATCGGGTCCCCGGTGCGGCGCAGCAGCCCGTCCGTGTAGAGCAGCACCGTTTCTCCGGGCGCGGGGCTGAACTCCACGCTCGGCGCCTCCCAGCAGGCGAGCATCCCCAGCGGGGCGGAGAGCGTGGTCTCGACGAACTCGCAGCGCCGCTCGCCCAGCACCAGCGGCGGGGTGTGCCCGGCCCCGGCCAGCACGACCTTGCGGGCAGCGGGCTCGCAGTAGGCGAACAGGGCGGTCGCGGTCCGCGCGGGTTCGGTGAGCCGCAGCAGCAGTTCCAGGTCGGAGAGTACGGCGACGGGGTCCTCGCCCTCCATCACGGCGTACGCCCGCAGGCTGGCGCGCAGCCGGCCCATGGCGGCCATGGCGCTCGGCCCGGATCCGCCGACGGAGCCGACGGCGAGGCCGAGCGCGCGGTCGGGCAGCGGCAGCGCGTCGTACCAGTCGCCGCCGCCCCGGGGGCCGGTGCGGTGCCGGGCGGCGAGCTGGACGCCGGAGATCCGGGGCAGCCGGCTGGGCAGCAGCTCCTCGGCGACTGCGGCGACGTCCGCGCGGGCCCGCTCCAGCTCGATCAGCCGGGCCAGGTGCTCGGTGGCGTAGCGGGCGTAGAGGCCGGCGAGGTGGCGCTGTTTCTGTGCGGGCTCGGCCGGTTCGTCGTAGAGCCAGACGGCCGCGCCGAGACGGCCGGCCGCCTCGGAGAAGAGCGGGAGGGCGTAGCTCGCGGCGTAACCGAGCCGGACGGCCACCTCGCGGTGCCGGGGATCCAGGTCCTGCTCGCCGAGCAGGTCGGGGCTGGCGACCCCGTCGGCGGTGCCCGGCGCGCCGTCGAGGACGCGGCCGAGGGCGGTGGCCGCGCGGGGCACGGTCTCGATGTGTCCGAGCTCGGCGTGGGAGAGGCCGAGGCCGAGGGTGGCGGAAGGGCCTTCGCCGTGCGCCGGTTCCAGAGCGAGAAGCCCGCGGCGGGCGCCGACGAGGGCGGCTCCGGCGCGCAGCAGCTCGTTCAGGGCATCGTCGAGGGTGCTCGTACCGGCCAGCCGCTCGGTGAGTTCGTGGAGGGTGGTGAGGTCCGAGACCCAGCCCGCCAGCCGGTCCTGGATGAAGGCTCCGGGCGGTCCCGGGACCTCCGTCAGAGGAGCGGGAGTGTGCGTTGAAACCGGATCCTCTGGATCGATTCCAGCCACTTTCGGCAGGTGTGGGGCGCTCATGGCAGCCAGCTTTCCGACCGGTGCGATTCGTCGAATAGCATCGCAAACCCCCATGTGATTCTGCGCCACTATCAATGCATCCACATGTACACGCACAAGTAACCCGATGTCCAGCATTGTCCCTTCGGGAGCCGGGCGATTCGTGCCCTCCCAGTGTCGGTTAACTTGGCCAAAAAATGCACCCTATGGACGCTATTTACGATCGACTGGGGCTGCTCAACAGGGGTACCTCCGGGGTCAAGTCGCCGGAGGAGCGTCATTCCGGGCATGCTGGGTACGTAAACGGTGATGCGCGGGTGCGGTTGTGATCGCCAAGGAACCCGGCAGCGGGTTCCGGCGTCCTTACCCGTGAAGGTGACGCCCCGCCCCGGACGGCGGGGTTCCCACCGGCGACGGCGGGCGAGGCAGATGCCACCCTCGCCCAGCGACCGCCGGCCCGGCTCGACCCGCTCGGTTCGACCCGCACGACTCCGCCAGGGCAGCACGACCCGCTCGGTCAGTTCGATCCGCTCGGTCCGTTCGGCCCCGTTCGGTTCGACTCCGCTCGACTCTGCTCGATTCGGCTCTGTTCCACCCCAGATCGGTTCTTGATCGGTTCTATTCGGATCGGTTCCACTCGGCTCGGCTCGGCTCACGCTCGGTATCGACGGCACGCCCGTACCGCAGAACTGATGAGCACGTACGCACAGCGAAGAGATACGCACGTGGTGTCACGCACGCGTGCTGTCATGTGGACTCGGCGTTCAACGGAAAGGAACGAGCGCTCATGCGCGAGATCCTCGGAAGGCGACGCAGGCTCCGGCTCCGGCGCAAGGAGGGGACCGCCCGGCTCGACGCGGCCCTGACCTGCGCCACCGTATGGCAATGGCCCGTGGTCCCCGGAGTGGGGACGGCGCGGGCCAACCCGGACGGCGAGAGCGGCGGCCTCGGCTGCGCCTGCCCCGAACCCGACTGCGCCGTACCGGGCGCACACCCCTTCGAGCCCGGCCTGCTGGCGGCCACCACGGACGAGCGCATGGTGCGCTGGTGGTGGGCCAACCGCCCCGCCGCGCCCGTGATGCTGGCGACCGGCGGCCGGGCGCCCTGCGCGGTGAGCCTGCCCGCCGTGGCCGCCGCCAGAGCGCTGAGCGCCCTCGACGTCCTCGGCATGCGGCTCGGCCCCGTGGTGGCGACGCCCACCCGATGGTCGCTGCTGGTGGCCCCGTACTCCCTGGAACGGCTCGGCGAACTGCTGTACGCGAAGGACTGGGTGCCCAGCTCGCTCCGGTTCCACGGCGAGGGCGGCTACCTCGTCCTGCCGCCGTCCCGTACCGGCGCGGGCCAGGTCCGCTGGGAACGGCCCCCCGCACCGCTCGGCGCCTCCGCCGCCGCCCCGGTGTCCCGAGGGCGGACGAAGGGCGAGGCCCCGGCGGCCGCGGCGCCCTGGCTCCCGGACGTCGAAGCGGTCCTGGACGCCCTGGTCGAGGCGAGCACCGGCGCCCCGGGCGGCGGTAGCCGGCTCGCCCACTGACGCCTCGGGACCGGAAGGGCAGGTGTCCGGCTCACTCGAACGGGTGTGAGCCGGACCGGATCCGCGGTAAACGGGTGCCGGGCGGCCCGGCGGCGCGCATTCTGCCGATATCGTCGCCCCGTCCTCAGGAATTCCGCGCAGTCGCCAGGTGGGGCCACCATGAATCTCCGCATGATCGGTCTCACGGGAGCCGTGGTGTTCGGGTGTCTCGTCCCGCTGGTCGCTTCCGCGGATCCCGTCGTCGACCCGTCCTTTGACCCGGCCTTTGGTCCATCCGCTGCACCGGCCGACGCGAAATCATCTGGCGGATCGCCAGAAATGCTCAGGCCAAAGGTTTCTGATGGTCTATCCGGCGAAGGCACTGCCGACGCGCATTCTTCGACCTTGCCGAAATCGCCGTCGAGAATGAGCGCGGAAGCCGGTTCACCGCCCGAGTTTGATCGTACGGGCGCGGTGGCGCGGTGCGGCCCCGAGCTGGTCGCACCGGAGGGCGTCGAGGCGCAGACCTGTGTGATGACCCAGGACGGCGAGAGCTGGGCGCGTACGTACTACCGGAACGCGACCGGTGAGGAACTCCGGTCCGTCCTCACGCTGATGGGCCCGGCCGGACGGACCGTGCAGCTGCACTGCGCGCCGGCCGCGCACGACGAGCCCGGTGTCTGCGAGACGCCGCGCATCCCCACCTCGGGCGCGTTGCGGTCCACGACGGCGGTCGCGGAGTTCATGGGCGCGGGGCCGGCGGACGAGGTGCCGCTGCTGCTGCGCGCCGGATCCGAGCGTGCACCGCGCGCCGAGGACTGACCGGGGCGGGCCAAGAGGGGTGCGAGGGGGGCGTACGGTCGCCGCGCCCGGGGGTGTCTACAGGGCGGGCCGCAGCCGGAAACGAGGACGCCCGGTCGCTGGCGACGGGGGATGCACCAGCGACCGGGCTTCTAGAACCGTAACAAGAGATCTGCCGTTCGCAAATTCGATCTCGCCTGTAGGGACGCCGATTTACTTACGAGTACGGCGAGTTGTGACGCGGGTCACCGTCTGCGGCGCCCGGTCGTCACTGTCAGCTGAGGGTCACCTGGCGGTTGGTGAGACCGCCCCGGGCGCGGCGTTCCTCGGCGGTGAGCGGGGCGTCGGACGCGAGCGCCGTCGCCAGTCGCTCGGCGAACGCGACGGCGGGCTTCTCGCACGCCTCGGCGCCCATCGAGCTCGGCAGGTCCCAGACGGGGACGACGAGCCCGTGCGCCCGGAACGAGCCGACCAGACGGGTGTCGTCGCCGAGCGAGGAGGTGCCCGCGGCGTGCAGCCGGGCGAGCGCGTCGAGGAGCTGCTCCTCGGGGTGCGGCATGACCCAGCGCAGATGGTTCTTCTCCGGGGTCTCGCACCAGTACGCGGCGTCGACTCCGGACAGCAGGGTCGTCGGGATCGCGGCGGCGTTCGCGCGCTCCAGCGATGCGGACACCTCCGGCGTGGCGTTCTCCGCGTCCGGCACCCAGAACTCGAACCCGGAGTGCACGTCCGGCTCGAAAGCGGCGTCCGGGGCGAGGAGGTCCTGGAGGCGCGGACCGTCGGCCGGTACGCGGCGGGCGGCGACCGGGGAGCCGGGCTCGGCCTCCAGGGCGCGCTGGAGGGTGTCCGCGAGGTCGCGGCTGAGGTCACCGGAGGAGGTGTCGTTCTGCAGGGCGAGCAGGACGGAACCGTCGTCGCGGCGCAGCGCGGGCCAGGCCATCGGCAGAACCGTGGCGAGCGTCACCGACGGAACTCCCTCGGGCAGCCCGTCCTTGAGGGTCAGCTCGACCGTGGCGGCGGGCACCAGCTCGCGCAGCGCGACCCAGTCGCACTCGCCCGCGAGTCCCTCGAAGGGGCGGTGCACGAGCTCGGTCACGGCCTGGGCGGCGGCGCGTCCGTGACACGCCTTGTAACGACGGCCCGATCCGCACGGGCAGGGCTCACGGGCCCCGACGACCGGAATCTCACCGTCCTTGAGCTGCTGCTTCCCGGCCTTGGACTGAGGGCGCTTCTTGGCCATGGTGGGCATTCTCCCGATTGCGACAGTGCGGACTCGGCGCGAGCCTAGCCGCCCGGGGAGCCCTGCCCCGCCCACGTACGCGCGGAGCCCTGTGCGCTCCGGCTGTGCGCCGGCTCTCAGCCCACGTCGTCGAAGGCCTCGGAGAAGTCCAGGCCCTCGAACCCGGTGAGCCCGCCGGCCCCGTTCGCACGCACGCCGTTCGCGTCGGAGCCGTTCCCATTGCTGCTGCTGCTGCTGCCGCTGCCGCTGCCGCCGATGCCGGGCGGCTTCTTCGCGGAAACCAGGGCCCAGACGGTGACTTCGCCGGAGGAGTCGTCCCGTACGCCCCACTCCTGGGCCAGGGCGCTGATGATGTTGAGCCCCCGGCCGCCGCGTGCCGTCACCGAAGGGGTGGACGGAACCGGCCTGGTCGGGCCTCCGCCGTCCGTGACCTCCACGGTGAGCGCGCCGCCGGTGTCCACCCGCCAGGCGGCGCGGATGTCGCCGTCGCCGACGTCGGTCTGCCGGCCGAGCGGCCTGCCGTGCCGGCAGGCGTTGCTGAGAAGTTCGGAAAGGATCAGAACAGCGTCGTCGACGACCGCGTCCGACACCCCGTTGCCGCGCAACTGCTCACGCATCCGGTGTCGTGCCTGCCCCACGCCGGCAGGGCCATGAGGAATGGCCATGCTCGACGACGCGGGCACCTCTTGTGCCACCACCAACGCCACCCCCGAGACCTCCTTTGCCCCACGCCACGGGTTGGATGCCCCACGGGGCTGGACCGGAAACCGGCCAATGCGCTGCCGGTGACGCACTCGTAACGATCGGACGCGCAGCGAATGCGCCGGTGCACACCCCGTAACGGCCGAGGTCGGAGGCTTGGCGGGCCCTTATCCGTACTAAATGCGGCCGAGTTGGGACAGAACCTGCTTCGGGCGGTTGGTGATGATCGCCTCGACGCCGAGTTCGGCGCACAGCTCGACGTCGGCCGGTTCGTTCACGGTCCACACGTGCACCCGGTGCCCCGCCCGGTGCAGCCGTTCGATGTATCCGGGGTGGCCGCGCACGATCCGCATGCCGGGCCCCGCGATCCGGGCCCCGGCGGGCAGCCGCCCGTCGCGCATCCGGGGCGAGACGAACTGCATCAGATAGACCGTGGGCAGCGTCGGCGCGGCCGCCTGGACGCGGTGGAGGGAGCGGGCGGAGAAGCTCATGACGCGGATGGGCGAGGGGGAGGGGTCGTCGGCGGGCGGATCGGCCAGCCCGAAGCGGTTCAGCAGCTGCAGCAGCCGCTCCTCGACCTGTCCGGCCCACCGGGTGGGGTGCTTCGTCTCGATGGCCAGCTGCAGTTGCCGCCCGGTGGCCCGTACCTCGGTGAAGAGCTCCAGCAGCCGTTCCAGGGTGAGTACGGAGGTGAGCTCGCCCGGCACCGGATCCCAGTCGGGCGACTCCTCGCGGTCCTTCCAGGAGCCGAAGTCGAGGGCGGCGAGGTCGGCGAGCTCCAGGGCCGACACGGCGCCGCGTCCGTTGGACGTACGGTTCACCCGCCGGTCGTGGACGCAGACGAGCTGGCCGTCGGCGGTGAGCCGGACATCGCATTCCAGTGCGTCGGCACCGTCCTCGATCGCCTTGCGGTAGGCGGCCAGGGTGTGCTCGGGGGCGTCGTCGGAGGCCCCGCGGTGGGCGATGACCTGGATGGAGGTGTGCGCGCTGCGCTGCCGTGCGTGGGTCACCCGCGCCATGGTGTCACCGCCGCGGGGGTGGCTGAGCACATGTCACCCTGGAGGTCTGTTTTGTCGGATGTAAAGATTGGTGTGCGGATGCACAGGTCCTGCTTACAGTGGCCCGACGTGTTGTGGGAAAAGCTGACCGTAGACACGTGCACAGCGGATTTCTTGCCGAACGCCGACTGGATGCCGAGTGGAACCGAGGAGTAAAGAGCTGTGAGCACCGAGAACGAGGGCAACGAGGACCACGCGGTACCGGCCGTGCCGCCCGTTCCGTCAGCACCTCCCGTGCCGGCCGACACTCCTGAACAGGCGACCGGCAGAGCCACGCCGCCGCCGCCGGCGGCCCCGGCCCCGGCCGCAGCCCAGGACGTCACGCACGGGACGGCACCCGAGACGGCGCCCGACCCCGCGCAGGACACCGCACGCCTTCCCGTGCACGAGACCGACGCGCCGGAGACCACCCCGCGCGCCCCCGGTGCGGGCGTCCCGGCGCACGCCGAAGCGCCGCGCCACAACCCCACGCACCAGGGCGCTCCGGCCGCCCCAGCGTCTCCGGCCGCCCCCGCGTACGCCCAGGGCGCGCACCCGACGCCGCCGCAGCCGCCGCAGCATTCCCCGTACGGTGCGGCACCCGAGTACGGCGCGACGTCCGAACTCCCCGCGGGCGCCGCCTCATGGCCGCCGCCCCCGCCCGCGGTCCCGTCGTACGCCGGCGGGGACGCCGGTCATGCGTCCGGTCACGCGTCCGGCGGAATCGGCAACGGCAGCGGCCACGGCCCGGTCTGGGGCGCTCCGGTCCCGCCCGGCACGGACCCCGCGGGCGGCAAGAACGGCAAGAGCCGGGCCGGCGGTCTGGTGGCGGCCGTGGCCGTGGCCGCGCTCGTCGCGGGCGGCATCGGCGGCGCCCTCGGCTACTGGGCGGCCGACCGCAACGACAACGGCTCCTCCGGCAACTCGACGACCATCTCGGCGTCGGACACCCCGAGGGACCTGAAGCGTCCGGCGGGCACGGTGGCCGGAGTCGCGGCGAAGGCGCTCCCCAGCGTGGTCACCATCGACGCGCAGGGCGGCGACGGCGAGGGCGGCACGGGCACCGGCTTCGTGTACGACAAGGAAGGCCACATCCTCACCAACAACCACGTGGTGGCCTCCGCCGCGGAGTCCGGCGAACTGTCGGCGACCTTCTCCGACGGAAAGAAGTACGCCGCCGAGGTGGTCGGCCGGGCGCAGGGCTACGACGTGGCGGTCCTGAAGCTGAAGAACCCGCCCGCGGGCCTGACGCCGCTCCCGCTCGGCAACTCGGAGAGCGTGGCGGTCGGCGACTCGACGATCGCGATCGGCGCGCCGTTCGGCCTGTCCAACACGGTCACCACGGGCATCATCAGCGCGAAGAACCGCCCGGTGGCCTCCGGGGACGGCCAGAGCAACAAGAACTCCTACATGAGCGCCCTGCAGACCGACGCCTCGATCAACCCGGGCAACTCCGGCGGCCCGCTGCTGGACGCGACGGGCGCGGTCATCGGCATCAACTCCGCGATCCAGTCGACCGGCGGCGGCCTCGGCCAGTCCCAGGCCGGCTCCATCGGCCTCGGCTTCGCGATCCCGATCAACCAGGCCAAGAACGTCGCCGAGCAGCTGATCAAGACCGGCAAGCCGGTCTACCCGGTGATCGGCGCGACGGTGACGATGGAGGAGAAGACGGGCGGCGCGGCCATCTCCGCGGAGGGCGCGGGCGGCACCCCCGCCGTCACCCCGGACGGCCCGGCGGCCAAGGCGGGCCTCAGGGCGGGCGACGTGATCACGAAGTTCAACGACACCGTGATCGACAGCGGCCCGACCCTGATCGGCGAGATCTGGACCCGCAAGCCGGGCGAGAAGGTCACCCTGACGTACGAGCGCGACGGCAAGACGGCCACGGCCGAAGTCACCCTGGGCCAGCGCGAGGGCGACAGCTGACCGGCTAGGCTGTCCCACGCGTCGACCGGTCCCACCCGGGCCTGACGGCCCATCGGCTTGCACAGCGACGGGACCGCCGACGCGGGGTGGGTTGCCCGAGCGGCCTAAGGGAACGGTCTTGAAAACCGTCGTGGCAGCGATGTCACCGTGGGTTCAAATCCCACACCCACCGCAGGCGAGAGGCCCCCGACCAGTACGTATGGTCGGGGGCCTTCGCCATGCCCGCTCCCTGCCGGGCACCGCTGTTCCCCCTGGTTTCCCGCTCTGTCGGGCACGGAAGGGGCACGCGGGGGGCACGGCTGGGGCACGGCTTTGGAGCTGCCGGGGTCGGATCGTCAGCGGTTGATCGGGATCTCGTAGACGATCTCGCAGTGCGCTGCGGGCACCACGATGTCCGCTGTCTCCACGGGGCGGCCGTCGTCGCTGTAGTACGTCCGCCGGATGTGCGTCACGAGTGCGGCTTTCTGGATGCCGAGTAGCGATGCTTCTTCGGCGGTCGCGTGCCTGGGTTCGGGCTGCTCCACCGCGTGGCTGATGGTGACTCCGATCTCGGCCATGCGGTTCACGACCCCGGCCCCCGCGTGGGGCCCTCCCTCGGGGAGAACGACGAGGGTTTCGCCAGTGACGGCGTACGGCTCCCAACTCGTCGACAACTGGACTGGCTTCCCGTCCGCAAGGAACTCGTACGTCGTCCGCACGCACAGCTCGCCCTCGGCGATCCCGAGCCGCGTCGCGATCTCCGCCGGGGCAGGCACCTTCGCGTCGGTCCGGCTCTCCCAGTCGCTCTGTAGGCGAAGGGCCTTCATGTCCTGGCGGAACGGGGATCCGCTGGGCTGCTCACGCGCCGACGACCGGACGACTCTCACGCGCTCCCGGGGCTCGGCGACGTAGGTCCCCGATCCGGCCCGGCCTTCCAGCACGCCTTGGGAGATCAGCAACTCCTGTGCCCTGCGCACCACGTTCTCGCCCACGCCGCACTCCTGGCCGATCTGGGCACGGGATGGGAGGCGGTCGCCCGGTTCCCAGACGTGCTCCGCGATGCGCTGCCGGAGTTCGTCGGCGATCCGGAGGTACGGCGGTTGCTCAGACATATGGAAAATCTAGTCCACTAGCTCTAATCTAGTTAACTAGCTTCACTGAAAGTGACCGCTGGCAACGGAGGGTGCGCTGTGTCCGCTTCGGAAGTCACCGCGGCGGCCATCGCCGCCCGCTTGTCTGCCGCTGGCCTCCGCCCGCGCGTGGAGGAGGACACCCAGTTCACGACGGTCGAGGCAGAAGTACCGGACACGCTCTCCGCCGACTCATGGCGGGAGGTCCTGGACGCGGTGGCCGATGCCGATCGATTCGGGCTCGCGGCCACCAGCTTGAACGGCCGCACCTTATGGGCGGTCGTACGTAAAACGGTCCCCACGACAGGCGACGTCGGGGGACCGGGCTATCAGCGATAGGAGCTGAACAGCATGCTCAACCGTATCCGCCGAGCCATCTCGCGCACCAGAGCGCGGTGCTTCCCCAACGGTCGGCACCGCCGCCCCTTAACGCCCTCCCGGCCTCTGGTCCCTCTCACCTGCCCCGCGCCCGCTGACGCTTCGGCCGTCGGCCTTGGGAGGGCTCCGGTCGGCACGGTCCACCGGTACCCGCTGAGGGGAGAGGACGTCGAGCTTGTCCGTCCGTACCTGCTGGCGTGGGAAGAGCAGCGGGCACGGACGCGCACGGTACTCGTCGCCCCGCACCTGCCGACCGATGCCTGGTCGGGTTTCGCGGGGGCCCGATGATGCCTTCTCGCCGACAACCGCACCCAACGGGCACGGCTTCCGTCCCCTACCGCTCTATCGCCTGCTGGATCGGGACGCACCATTCCTGCATCGAGCCGTCCCCGCCTGCGACGACGGACGACGTGCCGGTGATCTACGAGGTGTGCATCTGCCCGTGCCACTCGACCTCCGACCCGTCTTTCTCCGTGCAGGTGGTGGCATGAGGGTCCCGGCCCCCGGCGGTGCACTGGTTTACCCCGTCGAAGTCACTGCGGCCACCGTGCAGCGCGGCGACATCATCCAACTCGGCGGTCAGGCCTGCCGAGTGAACGACCTCTTCCAGCTCCCCCAGGGGGCCAAGCAACTGGTCTTCGAGTCGGGCGAACTGCTGGCCATACACGCCCGCACCCGGCTCACCGCCCTGCGACTGCTGAGAAGGCGGTGACCCGCTCCGTGCACCGACGCCATCACGACATCGCCGACGACCTACGCCACCAGATCACAACGGGCAGCATCAAGCCTGGCGAACGCCTCCCGTCCGAAGCCGGCCTGGCCGCTCGGTACAGGGTCAGTACGGTGACCCTGCGGCGCGCTCTCGCCGTGCTCCAGGGTGAAGGACTCGTCGAGAAGATCCACGGCAAGGGCAACTACGTCCGTCACCCCCGCCGCAAGATCATGTACGTCGGCGGCTGGGGCACGCTGGACCCCTGGACCGCCGCTGAGCCAACGTTGCGCATCACGGTTCGCAGCACCACGGTTCCGGCCTCCGTGCACCTGACGACGCTGCTGAAAGTGCCGACGGGCAGCCCTCTCGCGGAGTACACGTGCCTCAGCCTCGAACACGGGTCACCGCACGGCCTGGCCCGCATCTACATCCCGCGCGACCTGGCCCCGGCCGGAGTCCTCGACGACGACTCCGTGTGCCAGGAGGCAGCCACGCGCTTCGCCGTCCTCGGCCCGTCGCCAGCCACCATCCGAGAGACGGTCTCCGCCCGCTCTCCCACCCCGGACGAAGCGTCGGCCCTCCGGATCGGGAACAGCATGGCTGTTCTCGCGATCACCCGCATCGCCACCGACGCCACCGGACGTGTCGTTGAAGCCGCGCTCCTGGCTTTTCCGGGAGACCGAGTCGACGCCGTCTTCACCGCCCACCACATGCTCAACGAGAGGCCAACCCAAGGATGACAACACCGAACGAGCTCCGGCTCCTCCCGTGGTCGGGCCCGGGGGACAAGCCCTGCTACCTGAGCACCGACGACCCGGACGGCTACATGTCCCGCCTCGCTGACAGCATCGAAGCGATCCAACTCGGCACGGCGACCGTCCTGGTGGAAGAGGCCTTGGAGACTCTCGACGACCGGGGCACGAACCTGACTGACCTGCGCCAGCTGGGCTACGACCTGACAGGCGCACTGAGAGACGTGCTGCGCGTCGCGGCAAGTCGCGGGCATCTTCTGATGGAGAGCGGACCTCACCGAATCTGAAGACGCGGCGGCATTACGACAGGCCGAAGGCGGCCATCCTCTGCGCGGGGAGGGGAACCTGAGCACAGCTTGGTTTCCCTCCCCGTCGCGCTTCGCCCGACACCGTGACCACCATCTGGCTCGAACCTATTGACTCTGCCTCGGATGAAGAGGCGAGACCGAACGCTACTTCTCGTGCGGGTCCATGTGGCCCCAGCGACCTGTCCCACTCGTGCCGCATGCCCATGCCCACATAGTGCTGCTTGCGCCAGAACGGCCGTTGCCGAGGTCTGATGCGGACGCAGACTGAGGAAGGCGGTCGAACGGTCAGTGCTCCCTGCCCTCTCAGGAACATGATCACCTTGGAGGCCCTCACCGCAGGAAATCACTGTTTGTCCTACACGAACCGGGTGAGGGGAGCACGATGTCCCCATCACAGTGGGAGGGCACCTATGACTACTAGTCTTGCCAAAGGCGGCAACGCTGTCTTGACCGCAGCACTCTGCCGCGTCACCCTCACCTCGCCCACTACGGGCATCGACGTATCTGCTGTGCTCCTCGGGCAGGACGGCAAGGTGCGGGGTGATGACGATCTGGTCTTCTACAACCACTCGTCGCAAGATGGGATCGTGCTGAGCGGGCAGACGGTTGTTGCGGATCTGGCCGCGGTCCCTGCGACGGTGAACCGTGTTGCAGTCGTCGCGAGCATTGACCCTGAGCTGTCGGCTACTCACTTCTATGCGAACAACACCCCTCACGCTGTCATCGAGTGTGGGAGCGCCCGGATTGCGTTTGCGCCGCCGCCACTTACGAACCGGGAAACAGTGGTCATTCTCGTTGAGCTCTACAGACGGGCAGGCGATTGGAAGGCAAGGGCGGTAGGTCAGGGGTGGGACACGGGTCTGGCCGGCCTGGCCTCTGACTTCGGCATCGTTGTAGACGACCCCGGGCCTTCCACGGCGCAATCTCCGTCTGTGGCGTCTGCGGCACACACCCGGCAGGCGGCTGCGCCGCCTCCACCCGCCTCCCCACCGAACGTGCCGCCGGGGGGTGCACCAGTCCCGCTGATGACGACACCGACTCGCTCTCTCACCCCGCTGGGCAAAGTGGCTCTCACCAAGGCCGGCCAGGCGACTATTGACATGCGCAAGGACGACCCAAGCCTTGTTGTGACGGTCACGCTCGAATGGGACGGTGGAAGCGCAACTCGAAGACAAGCTGGCGCGGACCTTGACCTGTACGCCCTTTATGTCCCTGGAAGCCTTGTCTCTCTACCTGGCAAGCGCCCGAGCAAGTCAGATCAGGTCGTCTACTACCGCCAGCTCGGATCGCCCTTCGCACCGCCCTACATTGCCCTGGACGGCGACTCCCGGGTGCCGGGCCGCGAGACGATAACGATCCGTCGCCCTGATCTTCAGGGCTACGTCCTTCTGTGTGCCTACAGCGCGGTGGAAAATGGGGCCGGTTCGTTCAAGTCCTACGGTGCCCGGGCAGTTGTCACTGACGGGCGTGGTTCCAGCGTAACGGTGCCACTGTTCAGCAACCGAAACTTGTCCTACTGGGTCGCCATCGCCTTGATCGACTTTACCGTTCCCGGCGGTGCCCAGATCCGGCATGTCGAGAAGTACAGCGGAAACCACGTCGAGGCGCGCCCCACCCTCTACTCCAACGGGAACTTTCGCATGAGCACTGGAAAGGTTGAATTCAAAACGCGATAGTCGGCAGCAAGATCAGGTCCGCCGCTGTGCTTTCCAACTGACCGTGGCTGACCGCTCGATCTGGAACGGGACCGGCGCGTAACCTCACAGCTCAACTCGCTCCTTCGCAACGTCCTCGCCAGACTCCCGACTGCCACACTAAGTTCTCAGGACGACCGTGTCAGGAGGAGAGGGACCATGCTGGATCTAGAAGAGAGCCTCGGGCGTATCTGGAACCCCGATGTGCGCCCGTTGGCAGCTGAGGCCTATCGCAGCTACACCACGGGATCCGCACGTGCGTGCATCATTCTCACCTGGGGGGCAGTCGCCTCTGACCTCATCGACAAGTTGCGTCGGCTGGGCGAGGATGGCGAACGCGCTGCAACTGCAATGGTTGTAAAGATTGATGCTGCGCGCGAGCGCAACGATGTTAAAGCCATGCAGGAAGTCGAAGGATCGCTGCTATCCAAGGCGAGAGAGTTGGAACTCCTCGACTTCGTGGAGGAGCGCGAGTTGCAGCGGCTCAGAGAAGACCGGCATCTATGCGCTCATCCATCACTGCGTCCATTTGGTGACTTCTACGCGCCCACTCTTGAGTACGCCCGCGCACACCTGGCGGCGGCGGTCGAAGGTCTCCTCGTCCATCCGCCAAGCCAGGGCCGCAAGGTTGTGGACCGCTTCACTGCTCACGTGGCTGATCCGGCATTCACTGGCAGCCGCGACTTCCTGACTCATACCTTCTTTGACCAGGTGAAACCTACCGTCCGTCGCCAGATCGTCGATGTCGCGGTCAGGGTGGCCGGCCTGGAGCCCGATGGGCTCCCGGATCCGCCTGGAGCTGAAGAGGTGGCGGATCGAATGGCTGACTGCCTCCGTCTCTTCGCCGAGCGCGATCGAAGCCTGGTTGCCCAATACATGAGCAAGGTCACCCAGAGGCTAGGGGACAGGCCTCGCCTCGTTCAGATTCGATCCGTAGCCCGATTGGGCGACATCGATTTTTTCTGGAGTGCTGTTGCAGAGCCGCTGAAGGGGCAGATCGAGGGGCTCATCGCAAGTATCCCGACGAAACGTGACGCGCCCCTCACGGCCGATGAATACCGTCTGCTCTCCCTGGTAGGAATCGATGAAGTCCGCCACACTATACCGGTTCTCGAGGATACGTTTACTAAGCTTGAGGGTGCACGGCAGGCCAACGTGATCAGCCTCCGCCCCGGCAGGTACTTCACTAAATACCTGCCGAATGTTCTTGACTCTGATGCTTCGTCCAATTTTAGGATGGCTGAGATCCTGACGCGGTTCGCCGTCCTGCCTTGTGCTCAATACCTAGAGAAGCCGGAGTTGGAAGCCCTGCTCGTCGCGTGGACAGATAACGTCCAATGCCTAATGGCCTCCGATATGCCGCAAAATGCCCTAACTCTGTATCGAAGCACACAACACTTGCGGCCGAACGATCATAGTATTTGGAGTGACTTCATCACCCGCGTCCGGAGCCAGGTGCCAGAAGAAAACCCGTACTACCGGTACACCGAGGTAGCGACTGCTATCGGCATGTAAGCGCTCATGGGTGACCATCTGCCTGCCCACCCTTTTGGGCAGGCCAGTCGCGACAGATGGCGACCGCGTTCAACCGCTATCTGATGCGACGGCCGGACAGGGGCGTTGCTATGCGCCGACGTCCGGCGCGATTGATGTATGAGATCTTCTGATCCGTAGCTCTAGCCGGATCAGTTAACGACGGCCATACCGGCCGCTACGAGGCCCCGGAGAGGTTGTGTCGTAGGGGGGGCGGCTACTGGGGTTGCGGTACTTCTCTGCGGTACCGATCTCCCCTCTGCATCAAGCCATCCGCGATATCACGGATGCACCCCTGTCAATTTTTGCGTCGCTATGCGTGATTACCCCAATGGCTATCGTGGCAGCCAAAGTTAGGGCCGCGATGGCGATGGTCAGGACTTCCGCACCGCTCAAACGCCAACGAGAATCAGGAAAGTCATCGCGGCGGAGCCAAATCGCAACTCGCGCGCTCCTCGTTATCGCACCACCGGCAGAATACCCGGCTATTGCAAAGAATATGACCGAGGAAATTTGCGCGATAATTAGCGTACGGACGGAAAATGTATCGTCAGGAATGGCAGTAAGCGTGATCGACGAAAGAAGCCCCCAAATCGATATGCTCCATGACGCGAAAGTCCATCTGGAACCGTACCAAATTCCAAGCTTGAAGGGTCGCAATTCTTCAAGTAGCGGCTTAAGCGCCGCCACTCGACCGCGAACCCAGTTCGGGTCGCCCGAAACAAGGCATTGGACTCGCCCTGTATCAGTAATATTCACCCTGACGCTATTGGTCGGCTTGGATTGCTGCCACTTGTCACGCGCAGAGAGGGTCAAATTGTCCAGCAACTCGGGGTCACCGGGCTCCGTTGAAACCTCCACGGCGTCAGCGAGATCGCTGAGCGAGTGCGCTGTGAGGGTGGTAATAGATCTTCGAGTCGAAACCTCAACATTTGCATCAGGTAGCAATCCGTCTTGAACTGCACGCCAGAGACGTTCAGCGGATCTGCGATGGAGCTTGCAACCTTGAACTACGAAGAAGCTCTGGGCTTCTGGCGCTGAGGCTGTTGATGACGACACAGTCTCAATCTTGGCATGCCGATCAGGAGGTTGAGTCCGTTTCTGCTACATGACTCAGAGTGCCAACACCCCACGCTTAGGCTCTCTCAACCCACCACTCACCTCGGCTCCCATCCCGTCCGCCTTCGACCCACACTCCGTGGAGCGGTCGTGGTTCAGGGCGTCAAGGTGGAGCGCGCCACTGTACGAACGACCTTGACGCCCTGGGCCGCGACTGCTCGGCTCTGCCTGGGTCGAAGGTGGTCGGGATGGGAGCCCCACGACGCTCGCCCCGCTCCGGCCGGCACTCGCGAACGGTGCCCCTCCCATCCCGGAGTCTGAGCGCCCCCGCCGGAGGCATCGTCGTGAAGCCGCGGGCTTGGTTCTCGTCTCATGCCCCACGGGCCTATCCACTGCGGGCGCGCGTCGGCGGCGGCAGCGCCGAGCGGGCCGAAGGCAGGAGCGCGGGCGCAGCCAGAGCCGGGAAGCGCGCCCGGCGGAGCGGAGCGCAGCCGGGTGCCTTGATGAAGTAGAGAAAGTCTTATCCCGCTGTGATGAGCTGCTTGCCGTCGTGGCTCCGCACGTGAGGGCCGTTGCCGTCCAGGGCGTCCAGGAGGCGGACCGCGTAGACCTCGGCCATGCGCTCGCTGACCTCATCGGGTGTGAGCCAGGAGACGGCTGTCGACTCGCTTGATGTGCGCTCGGTGCCGCCGGAGGGCTTGCATCGGAAGACCAGGGCGACGATGCCTCGGGTCGTGTTCTTGTAGACGCCGGTGAGCTGGTCCACCTCGACGTGGATGCCTGTCTCTTCCCAGACCTCGCGGGCAACGCCGGCCTCGGGTGTCTCGCTGAGTTCGAGGATGCCGCCGGGGAGCTCCCAGGTGCCGTTGTCGGCTCGGCGGATCGCCAGGAGGCGGCCGTCCTCGCGCACCACTACTCCGGCGACGGACACGGAGTGCAGGGGAGTGGGTGCCGCTGCCTGTGGTTGACTCATGTAGAGGAGCATAGGAGGCAGGGAAGGACTATGGGAACTGCGGCGGGAGGGGCCGGTTCCGGTCCTCGGTATGTGCAGATCGCTGATGACCTCGTGCAGCAGATCCGGGCGGGGGTTCTCAAGGCCGGCGACATGGTGCCGAGCGAATCCGAGCTGGTGGATCGCTACGGCGTCTCCGGCGGGACGATCCGTAAGGCCATGGTCGAGGTACGGGCGAGCGGGCTCGTCGAGACCCGGCATGGCAAGGGCTCGATCGTCAAGAACCGGCCCCCTGTAAGGCACCGCTCCTCCGATCGCTTCCGGCGCTCGCTCCGGCAAGGTGGCCAGGCCGCCTACCTCGCGGAGTCCACACAGTCCGGCGCCACCGCGAAAGTCAGCGTCCTCTACATCGGTCCCATGGACGCGCCCGAGGACGCCGCCGAGCGCCTGGGCGTTCCCGCCGGTACGCAGGTGTTGGCCCGCCGGCGTCTCTACTTCCGCAACGGCACCCCGGTGGAAACCGCCTCGTCGTACCTGCCCTGGGACGTGGTGAAGGAGATCCCCGAGCTGTTCGCCGAGAACCCCGGGGGCGGTGGCATTTACGCCCGACTCGAAGACCACGGGCATGAGTTCGCGGAGTTCGTCGAGACGCTGCAAGCACGACCGGCCTCGAAGTCGGAGGCGTCGGAACTGGCGCTCAGTCCCGGTGCGCCTGTAGTCCACCTGATCCGGGAGGCGCGTACGACTGCGGGTCGGGTGGTCGAGGTGTGCGACACGCTCATGGCCGCTGACCAGTTCGTTTTCGAGTATCGGATCCCTGCCGACGACTGACGTCCGCTCAACTTCCCTCAACCCCTCGCGAGTTCTACTTCGCGGCGGGTTGACTCATGTACAGGAGTCATGCACTCTTCTTCATGTCACTCATATACATGAGTGGCGGAGTCCAGCATCTATAGAGGAGTGATCTGCTGTGCGTCAGATTCCCGTCGACACCTCCAGCGCTGTCGTGATGGTCGCCAAGGTTCCGCAGGTCAAGGTCCGTGACCGCCGCACCGGTGAGATCGCCACCGACATGGAGACCGGTGCTCAGCTCATGACCGTGGACGTGATGTTCGCGGCGAACGAGGAGGTGGAAATCCTGTCCGTCACCGTTCCGGAGCCCGGGATCACCGGTGAGCTGGCCATGGGCACGCCGGTCGCGCTCACCGGCCTGGTCGCCCGTCCGTGGGAGAACGACTTCAACGGTCAGCGGCGGCACGGCATCGCGTTCCGCGCGGTCGCGGTCACCTCGCTCGCCGACGTCGCCGCCGCCGCAGGGTCGAAGGCGGCCTGATCATGACCGCCTTCACGGTCGCTCTGGTGCTGGTCGTCGCCGCTGCGGGTCTCCTGCGGTGGCGGCGGCCCGCCTGGTACTGGCTGGCCTTCGGGGTCACCCTGGCCGCGCTGCGGGTCTTGGTCCGGTACCGCTCGGTCATGGACGCGTGCGGGTTGACCGTTCCGCCGGTGCGGTGGCGGTTATCTCTGGCTCGGGCCACCAACCGGCCGATACCTGAGTCCCGCCCACCGCGTATCCGGCGACTGCGGCCGACTCGTACCGGCCTGGTCCTCCGACTCAAGCTCCGTCCCGGCCAAGACGTCTTCGACATCGCTGCGGCCTCGGACCGGCTTCGGCACTCGTTCTCGATGTTCGGCGTGACCTCGCGTGAGGTGCGGTCCGGTGTCGTCGAGGTGCGGATGACCGGGTACGACGTGCTCAAGCGGGTGCAGATGCCTGCTGAGTCGGAGACCCGGGCGATGCGGGTACCGGTCGCCCTTCGGGAGGACGGGTCGGTGCACTACCGCGACTACCGCGCGATACCTCACGCCCTCACGCTCGGCGCCACGGAGTCCGGCAAGTCGGTCTACCAACGCAACCTGGTCGCCGGCCTTGCTCCTCTGGACGTTGCCCTCGTAGGCATCGACTGCAAGCAAGGGGTCGAACTCTTCCCGCTGGCGCGCCGATTCTCAGCGCTGGCCGACAGCCCGGACACCGCTGCCGAACTCCTCGATGCACTCGTGGTGCGAATGGCGGACGTCTACCGCCTCATCCGTACCCAGCAGCGCATCACCGTCGATGTACCGGACGCGGAGATCGCCGCCGACATCTGGGACCTGCCTGATGAGCTCCGCCCGACCCCGGTCGTCGTCCTGGTCGATGAGGTGGCCGAACTCGCTCTGTACGCAACGAAGGAGGAGGAGAAGCGGCGGGACCGCATCATCACCGCCCTGGGCCGTCTCGCGCAGCTCGGTCGCGCCGCCGGTATATACCTCGAAATCTGCGGACAGCGCTTCGGCTCCGAACTCGGCAAGGGCATCACCATGCTCCGCGCCCAACTCACCGGCCGCACCGCTCACCGCCTCAACGACGAGACCTCCGCCAACATGGCCTTCGGCGACATCGCCCCGGACGCGGTCCTCGCCGCCATCCAGATTCCCGCCGAACTGCGAGGCCTTGCTATCGCGGGAGACTCGTCCGGCGGTTGGCACCGCATCCGCGCTCCGCACACCTCGCTCCGCCAGGCCGTGAACCTCTGCAACCGGTACGCCGACAGGACCCCGGACCTGCCCGAGCTGGCCACTTTCCGGCCCACCACCGGTACCGCCACCGAGCTTGTGCCGTCGGCGAAGGCATCTCCGGCCACCGCGTGATCTCTCCCCCCACCCGGTAGGCGTGACCGTCTTCGCGCCGAGTCCCTACCACTGCCATGCCCAGAGAAGGGAGTACCGCCATGTGCCCCGACTGCGAGGACTTCGCCCGGACCGTGCTTCTGCTCGGCCAACTCGCCCTGTATGCCGACATGGCCGGCGCCGACCTAGACTTCGTGGACGTCGTCAGCCCGTCCCTCGCCGTGTCGCTGCCGGAGCCGCCGCCGGGCACGTTCCCGGACGACTCCGACCCCGCTGAGGACTTCTGATGGGCGCCCGGCACGGTCTCCGGATCGACGCGGTGTTGATTCAGGCGGTCATCGCCGGAGCCTTGTCCTTCGCCCACCTGCACGACCTCGCCGCCGCGGCCGGACAGGACGGCTGGAAGGCATGGGCCTACCCGGTCAGCGTCGACCTGCTCCTTGTCGCCGCCTGGCGTCGGCTGCGCAGCGAGGGCCCGTCCCGGTTGGCCTGGTGCTGGTTCCTGATCGCCCTGTTCGCGTCGCTCGGCGCCAACGTCGCCACCGCCGGGTTCCTCGACCTGGCCGACCCGCCGGCCCTGCTCCGGCTCGGCATCGCCGGATGGCCCGCACTCGCCTTCCTCGGTGGCACTCTCCTCGCCCACTCGTCGGGGAGGCCGGAGCCAGCTCCGCCAGCCGCCGTCACGGAGACGAAGAACGTCGGGCCGGCGCGTGTGCCTGACGCCGCCCCGATCCCATCCCAGACCAATGAGCCCCCTGCGACAACGGCCCTGTCATCGCCCCCGGCCCCGTCCCCGGATCCGCCCGTTCCCGCCGTGCTGATCGACCACGCCCGCAAGGTCGCCGACGAGTACCGCACCCGCACCGGATCACCGATCGACACCGACACCCTCCGCTCCCGCCTCGGCGTTCCGCCCCACCTCGCCGACGCCATCGCCGCCCGCCTCAGCTGACCGCAAAGGAGAACTGAGATGACCCACGATCCCGCCGACCTGACCGCGGCCGACTACCTCGACGGAGCGCGTGAGATGGCCGCAGCCGGACGTCCCTTCCTCGCCCACCTGCTCGCCGAGGAAGCCGCACGGCGCGTCGACGACCCGGCCACCGCCCGCAGCATCCGCACCCAGTACACCGACCCGACGACCGACAGGGGCTGACCGGCATGCCCGCCCGCGACAGCTTCCACTCCCTGATGCGTATCGGCCCCGTGCAGATCGGCACCCACCGCGACCGCACCGGCCGCACCGCCCACGCCGCCGTCTGCACGGCCGACCGCTGCGGCTGGTCCGCCGACTACTCCAGCCGGACCGCCGCCCAACTCGCCGCCCGTACCCACCGCTGCACCGTCCGTTAGGAGACAGCGTCCATGGATGTCCCCCTCTGGATCGCCCTGCTGGTCGTCGGCTACCTCGGCATCAAGCTCTTCCGCCCGCCGGTGTGGCTGATCTGCGTGCTCCTCCTCGGCGGCTACCTCCTCGCCGACAGCCTCTTCGCCTCCGTCATCGATACCGCCGTCAAGTAACCCGCGCTCGGGAGAGGAGAACCACCCATGTTCCAGCCCAAGATCCCGACCATGCCGCAGCCCTCGGGCCTGGTCACCCCGCCCGCCGTCGTCCAGCCGACCACCATCACGCCGGGCACGCCTGCCCCGGCACCCGCCGCCGCCCCTGGGCCGTCCCGTCCGGTCGTCCAGCTCACCCCCGGCACCGCGGTCGCGCTCGTCGGTGCCGGTACTGCCGTCGTCCTGGTCGTCGGCACCGTCCTGGTCTCGCTGCTCCTGGCGGTCGCCGTCACCAGCGCATCGGTCGCCGTCTGCGCGGTCGTCCTGCGCTCCCTGAGCGCGTCCAACGCCAAACGCCGCTGACCGGCCCCCGGGCGGCCTCGATACCGCCAAGCATCCGCCGCCCGGGAGCCGTGCCCACCGATCGATCTCGCAACCGGAAGGAACCTCCAGCATGGCCCACCGGCCCTCACCCTCGAAACAGAAGCGGTCCATGCCCGCCCCACAGCTCGACCCGACCGTCCTCGGGGACGTCCTCCGGGTGGCCTCGGCCTCCGACTACACCCGCTGGGAGGACCAGATCCGCCGCACCGGCGGCTGTGCCGACCCCGTCCATCTGAGCGGCTGGGTAACCCACAAGGACAAGACCACCGGCGAGACCCTGCACCGCTACTCGACCGCGTACGAGCCGGGCGGACGCCTCCGTATCGCCTGCGGCAACCGCCGCGCCTCCCGCTGCCCCTCCTGCGCTTGGACCTACGCGGGCGACACCTACCACCTGATCCGCGCCGGCCTCGCCGGAGACGACCGCCGCGACATCACCGCCGCCGTCCGCGACCACCCGCGCGTCTTCGCCACCCTCACCGCACCCTCGTTCGGCCCCGTCCACAGCCGCCCTGACCGGGGCACCTGCCGGTGCGGCACGGCACACGCCTCGGACTCCGCGGACCTGGGCTCTGCCCTTGATCCGGAGACCTACGACTACGCGGGCGCCGTGCTCTTCAACAACCACGCCGGGGAGCTCTGGCAGCGCTTCACCACCCGGCTCCGCCGCGAACTCGCCATCCACGCGGGCATCCCACGCCGTGAGCTGGGTGACCACCTCCGCGTCTCCTTCGGCAAGGTCGCCGAATTCCAGAAGCGCGGAGCCCTCCACTTCCATGCCGTCGTACGTCTCGACGGTCCGGATGGCCCTTGTACTCCGCCGCCCTCTTGGGCCACGGTCGATCTCCTCACCGACACGATCCGCGCCGCAGCCGCGCACTCGTACACGTCGGTCTCCGTCCCGGCTGCCGGTGAACAGCCGTCCCGGACCTTCCGGTGGGGCCGACAGCTCGACGTCCGCCCGGTCAAGGCCTTCGGCGACGGTTCAGATGTCACCGAACAGGCCGTCGCCTCGTACGTAGCCAAGTACGCCACCAAAGCTGCCGAGAACACCGGCACCCTGGACCGCCGCATCGGAGAACTCGCCGAACTCGACCGCCACCGCGTTCCCGATCACACTCGTCGGCTCATCACCGCATGCCGTGAACTCGACAGCCTCTATCCGGACCGACGTCTCTGGGCCTGGGCCCACATGCTCGGCTTCCGCGGCCACTTCTCGTCCAAGTCCCGCACCTACTCCACCACCCTCGGCGCCCTCCGTCAGGAACGCGCCGACTACCGCGCCGCCCAGGAAGCGCCTGCTCTCGGCCTCGCCGACCGCGAACCGGACACCGTCCTCGTCCTGACCGACTGGCAGTACGTAGGCCACGGGCACACCCCAGGCGAAGGGGCCCTTGCCGCCACCATCGCCCGAGACCTCCAGACCAACCGCGAGACCGCCCGCGACGCACTGAAGTACCGCACTGCCAACGAGGGGGAGTGGTGACCGTGGCGGACCGACTGCTCACCGTGAATCAGGTCGCCGAACGCCTCGGCACCGGTCTTCGCTTCCCCCGCCGGCTCATCGAGGAACGCCGCATCACGTTCGTCAAGGTCGGTCGGCACGTCCGCATCCCCGAGAGCGCCGTGGAGGAGTACGTCAGTGCCCACACGGTGGCGCCGATCGTCCTGCGGCCCGCCTCGGCGTACTCGTACCGGAGGGCTGCCTGATGCCCGCCAAGCGCAAGTCCCGACGTGCCTTTGGTCGGATCCGGAAGCTGCCGTCCGGCCGATTCCAGGCTCGATATCCGGGGCCTGACGGCGTGCTGCGTGCCGCTGATCAGACGTTCGCGACAACGACGGACGCCGATCGCTGGCTGGCACGGAAGCGCATCGAGATGGAGGAGGGCCGCTGGCTCGACCCCGCCGAGGGACGGACCACCGTCCGCGATTGGTCGGCACGATGGCTCACCGCGGTCTCCCCGCAGCTCAAGCACAAGACACAGGCGTCGTACCGGTCCCTGATCAACTCACTGATAGTTCCGGCGCTCGGTGATCGTGAGCTGTCCAGCCTTCGGCCGATCACCATCGTGGAGTGGGTCGGCGCGATGAAGACCCGTGGTCTCAGTGCATCGCGGATCAGGCAGGCGTACCGGGTCCTCTCGCAGATCATGCGGGCGGCCGTCGACAACGAAATGATCGGGCATACCCCGTGCAGGGGCGTGAAGCTGCCTCGCATGCCGCAGACCGAGCCGCACATCCTCACTCCGCTGGAAGCCTCACGGATCGTGCGGAGCGCGACGAAACCGCATGACTTGCTGATCTCCTTGCTCGCCTACGCGGGTCTGCGGGTCGGGGAGGCGTTCGCGCTGCGGCGAGCGGACATCGATGTGTCGGGCGGCCTGGTCCTCGTCGATGAGAACCTGGCCGAAGCGAACGGCACCCTCGTCTTCGACACTCCCAAGTCCCATCAGAAGCGAGTCCTGCGGATCGGGCCGACACTCGCGGCGCGGATCGGCCGGCACCTGGAGACGCTGCCCGGCGGGGAGGACGCTCTCCTCTTCGTCACGCCCGGTGGGAAGCCCCTGCGCTATAACCAATGGCGCAAGGCGTACTTCGACCCCGCCGTGGCGGCGGCCGGGCTCACCGACGTCACCCCGCACGATCTCCGCGCCTCGCACGGAACATGGGTGGCCGACCGGTATGGCGTGATGACCGCCGCGCACCGGCTCGGGCACTCGAACGCGAGCGTAACCACTCGGCATTACGCACGGCCTGTGGCTGGTCGTGATGATCAGGTGGCGGAAGCCGCTGACGCGTGGTTCCGAGAGGAAGACGGATCTTCCGAGGCGAACTAGCCACATAGAGACACGTGCACTCGCTGACGTCCCTGACCGAAACGTGGTCAGGGACGTTGTGCTGTGCGGCCACCGATCTCCGCTTTATGCGCGTCTGCTCCGTGAGCCCCCATCACGCCTGGCCATGTCCGGTTGCCATCTATCCGTTGCGCATAGGCACAGCTACTCTGCGTGCCCATGGGGAAAGTAGTGCGCTTGTACTGGGGCTACATGGTGGCTGCCGCTTTGGTCGTTGCGTGGAGCCAGCAGTGGGCATTGCCGGTGATCGCGTCTCTGTCGGTCGGTGTCACCGCCTACGCAGCCTTCCAGGTGCCAGTCTGGTGTGGTGCGGTTAATCGAGACGGTCAGACCTACTGCCGTAACAACGCCTATGGCGTGTTGATGGGCTGCTCGAAACGTCAGCACAGGTGGCAGAAGATCAAGATGATCGTGCTGCGCAGCAAGGTTGGGAACGTCGGCCGTTCCGTCTTTCCTACGGCCAAAGAGAAGTTCAACGGGGCTCTCGCTGTGGGCGGTCTGCTGTCGGCTGTTGCTGCAGTGATCGTTCCGGTTCTGACAGGTGATTGAGCCGACATGCTCATGTAGATGGGGCACGTGAGGGGCACGGCGTGCACTGTTGTGACTGCAGCGGCACGGTTTCGTCGGTCTGACCTGCGAGGGAACAGCGATCCCGTTCGATCGGCGAAAGGTCTTGAAAACCGTCGTGGCAGCGATGTCACCGTGGGTTCAAATCCCACACCCACCGCAGGCGAGAGGCCCCCGACCAGTACGTATGGTCGGGGGCCTCTGCCATGCCTGCTCCCTGCCGGGCACCGCTGTTCCGGCGATGACGCGACTGATCCCGTTGTCTGAGATGTCGCCGAAAGGATCGCGTCCCAGGGGCTGTGGTTATGCCGCCATTCGGGTTCCGCGGCGCCAGACGGCACGGGTGTTGAGGGTGTCGCTGATGTTGCTGGTCGGGTCGCCGTCGACCAGGAGGAGGTCGGCGCGGAGGCCCTCGGCGATGCGGCCCCGGTCGCTCAGGCGGAAGCGGCGGGCCGTGGTCGCCGTGGCCGCGCGCAGGGCCCGTGCGGGTGTGAGGCCGGCTGTCACCAGGTATTGCAGTTCGTGGTGCAGGCTCGCTCCGTGTGCCAGGCCCCCGAAGAACGTCTCGGGCATGGAGACGTCGGTTCCGGCGAGCACGTCGACACCGGCAGCGTCCAGTGCGCGCACGGTGTCGTAAACGTCGTGGAGCTTGCCCTGCGGGTAGCGGTCATAGCTGGAGCGCAGGGTCCGGTCCCAGTCGGCGTCGAGGCGTGCGGCGACCCGCGGGTCGTCGGCGAGTTCGCTGCCGGTGATCCCCATCATCGAGGCGTTGAGAGTGATGCAGGGGATGACGAACATGCCCGCGTCCTTGATCAGGCTGATGACCTCGGCGGTGTGCGGCTGGTCCATGAACACGTGGGTGACGCCGTCGATGCCGGCTTCGGCGGCCGTCCTGGTGGCCTCCACGGTCAGCGCGTGGGCCACGGTCAGGGCGCCGTACTTCTTGGCTTCGGCGACACCGGCGTGCACGGTGGCCCGGTCGAGCGTGGGCAGTCCGGGGTGACCCTCTACGCTGCCGTCGTCGATCATGAACTTGATGAAGTCGGATCCCCGGCCGAGGAGCTGCGGCACGAAGGCGGCGGCCTCCTCGGGCGTGGTGGAGAACGGCATCAGGGGCATGACCGGGGGAAGGTCCCACTTGGGCCGAAACCCTTCGGGCATCAGCTCACTCGGGTGACCGCCGGGCGGTGTGATGGCGAAGCCGGAGGAGCGCACGTCGGCCTGTGTGTCGTCGTCGGTGATGGCCCCCCGGTTCTCCCGGGTGTTCATCCCCTGCATCTCCAGTTCGGTCGTCACCCCGAACCGCAGGGCGAGCGCCAGGGAGCCCGGGGCGGAGTGGACGTGGGCGTCGATGAGTCCCGGCAGCAGTGTGGCGCCGCTGCCGTCGACGATCTCGCTGCCCTCGGGAGCGTCGCCGCCGACGCGGGCGATCCTCCAGCCGTCGATGACCACGGTCCGCACGCCGACCGCCTTCTCCCCGTCGAAGATCTGCGCGTTGGTGATCGCGGTGAGCGCCATGGCGGTCCGCCTCTTTCCTGGCTCGTTCAAGATTTACATACCTAATGCTATGGACTTATTGAATGGTATGCAAATGTGCCGGCCGGGCCTAGACTCGGCACATGAGCAGCACCTCCTCCGAGCAGCCCCCCGACGACCGGACGCTGGATCAGATCGGTCCGGCGCTGTCCCGTCTGCGGCGGCGCGCACCGGCAACGGGCAAGGATCTCTCCCGCAACCTCGTGCTCAACGTCATCGCCGACGCGCCGGGCGAGACGACCGTCGGCGGGCTTGCCGCCGAGATGGGCGTCGCGCAGCCGGTCGCCAGCCGGACCGTCGCCGCCTGCATAGCGGACGGGCTGCTGCGGCGGGCGGCATCCCAGTCCGACGGGCGCCGCACCGTGCTCGAACTCACCGAGCACGGCGAAGCCGAACGCAACCGCTTCGCCGTCGAACAGCGAGAGGCGTTCCTGGAGATCACTGTCGCCTGGTCACCGGAGGAGCGAACCCAGTTCGCACGGCTCCTGACTCGATACGGAGTCGACGCCACCGCCTGGTCCAGGAAACAGACCCCAAGACGCGACTGAACGGGCAGCGCCCCGAGACCGAGCCGCGGCCAGGAACTCAGGTGCCGAAGCGCTGACGCCCTGGCCGGTCTCGGCGCGCTCACAGGTCGAGGGGCACGCAGCGGGCACGATGACGACGGCAATGGTTCCAGCGGGGTGGCGCTACCAGGCCGGGCGGGGGTCCTGGCGTTCCGGTGACAAGCTCGCGGGCACGCTGTCGCCCGTGTCCGTCCGCCACAAGTAGCCCGGGCTGGGGGCGAACTCGTCGGTGGGAGGGGCCGGGGCGTGGAAGCGCCGGGTGTGGGGGAGCGGTATCTCGACGAGCCTGCCGTCATGCATCATCCACAGCCCGAAGCAGTCGTCCTCCTCGTCGTGGATCAGCACCTGTACCCGGCCCGGGTCGGGCCAGGGAAGCGATTCGAGGTGTCTCAGGAGTCCGGAGCGTGGTTCCACGCGGTTGAACTCGATGACCCATCCGCCGACGAACAGGTTCAGGGGTTCGAAGTGACCTCGCCAGCTCCGCGCATCGTCGGGGCGGGTCAGGGGTTCCATGACCTCGTCCGCGTACGTTGCCAAGACGATGACCTGCGCAATTCTGCTCATGCCGGAGTATCGCCGCGGAGCATGCGTCGGCCGCACCCCTTTTCTGCGGCGCGGGGCCGTCTCCCGCGTCACTCCGCCCGGACCGGTCCGAGTGCGCCGAGGACGGCGGGTGCGTCCTTCTTCCGTGTGATGACGAGGACCGGTACGCCGTTGTCCTCGCATTCCAGGACCACCGCCCGGCCGTCGTAGTCGGGGCGGCCCGCCGGGTCCGTCAGGTAGGGCGGGCGGAGGCGGAGCGGGGTCAGGGTGCGGGCGGCGGTCCTGCGGTGGAAGACGCCGGTGGGGTCGGGGGTCGTGGCCAGGAGGCCGGGGCCCGCTATCAGGTAGCCGGCGCCGCTCGCGTACGGAACCTCGCCCATGATCAGGCCGGGGAAGCACAGCTCCTCGGTGAGCACGGACGGCCGCAGCACGATCGTGTCGTCGCCGCCGCGGTTGCGCCGCCGCAGGAACGGGACGGCCAGGGCGCAGAGCGCCAGTACCACCACGGCGGCCAGACCGGTGAGGTGCAGTGCCTCGGCGATGCCGTCGGTCAGCCAGGGAGCCAGCACGCCGAACGCTGCGAGGACGGTGCCGCCGGTGATCGTGAGGCCGGCCTGCCAGGAGTGGGCCTTGACCGAGCGCCGCATGGCCCGGATCATCGCGGCCGCGCCCGCCAGGAACGCCGCCCCGTAGAGGCCCAGGCCCAGACCGAGAGTGAGCGGGATCCGGTAGGAGCCGCGCGGGTCCGCGTTCGTGCGGTGGTGTTCGGACGCGAGGTCGGCGTACCGGATCTGCCCCCGCCAGTAGGTGACCTCGACGCTCTCTCCGGCCCGGGCGCCCGGGTGCTCCCTCGGGCTGCCGTTGATCCGGGTGCGCGTGGCCGTCCCGTCGGCCTCGGTGATGTACAGCCAGTACGACGCCGACTTGCTCCTCGTCACCTTCTCCGTACGGTCGATCACCGCCGGGACCGTGTGCAGGCAGTCGGAGTCGGAGCCGGCGTCGTGCGGGGTGGGGCATGCGACCGCCGCCCTGAAGGCCCGCTCCTCGGCGTGGGACCCCGGCGTGGTCACGAGCAGCAGCCAGGCCGCCACCAGCGTGAACGCGCTGCCGAGTGTCAGGCCGGGCCGCACTCCCGAACGACGCCTCGCGCTGGGGTCGTTGCTCGTGGGCGGTGGCGGGGGCGGGGTCACGGTCACCCTCGCATTCTGCCCCCACCGGCCCGGCCCCGGTCGGCCCGGCCCCGGTCGGCCCGGCCCCGGTCGGTCCGGTCCCGTTCGGTCCCGTTCTGTCAGGCCGCGCCGTCCGTCTCCCCGCCCCGCCCCGACGTCAGCCGTGCCGCCGAGGCGATCGCGGCGCGGGCCTCGTGTTCCGGAAGTCCGGTGCGGACGGCGGCGGCGGTGAGCGCGTCCGCCAGGGCGTCGCCGAAGCCGTGTTCGTACGCGCGGCAGGCCGCCCAGAACAGGCGGGTGTTGCGCTGGCCCTCGTGCGCGGCGAGCACGAACTGGATCAGTCCCTCGCCCCGGCGGGCCCGGGTGGGGGCGGTGGCCGCGCCCCCGGCGGTCGCGGTCGAGGCCGCGCGGCGCGGCTGCGTCAGGAGGCGGAGCAGGGCGCGGGGGCACGGGGCCGGGGTGAGGTGGGCGGTGCCGGGGGCCAGGCGGTAGCGGCCGTGTGCGGTGACCGAGCCGGGGCCGACCAGATAGCCGCCGCTGCCGCGGATGTCGATGCCCGGGGCGAGGCGGCCGGCGGAGTTGGGGACCGTCGCGTCGGCGGGACCGGTCAGCCAGAGGTGCCGGCCGCCGCTCGGGGTGAGCACCGTGACCGTCGGCGGGATGGTGAACAGGTGCTGGAGGGCCAGCTGCCGGAGCGCGCCCGCCGCGTCGCTGCCGTACGCGGGGTCCACGTCCAGGTCGATGCCGATGAGGCGCTGCGGGGCGCGTCCGCAGGCGATGCCGTAGCCGGTGGCCCGGGGCGCGGCGGCGAAGAGGGCACGGACGGCCGCGGGGTCGGTGGTGGCGTCGTGCACCCCGTGCCCCGGCAGCCCGCACTCTCCGCGGCAGTGCGCGGGCAGCCGCCGGCCCCGGTGCGGCGAGCGCAGGGCGGGGAGCTTGGTGGCGGAGAGGGGGAAGACGGGGAGGCCGCGCCCGGCGGCGGCCAGGGCGTGGGCGAGGGCCAGGGTGGGGGGCTGCCGGTCGATGGTGGCCATGGCTCTATTTTCGTACATGTGTTCGAAGAAAGGAAGAGGGGAGGTGAGGGGGGCGGGTGGAGGCGTACGGGGGAGTCGGGTGGCGGAACGCTTCTTCCCGGGTGCCCCAACAGGTCGCCCCGGTCCCCTCGCCGGCCTGGACTTTCGTACGGCATGGGAGGTTTATCGGCTCTTCGTCATACGTGAGGGGGAATGGGGCGGAGGTGAGGGGTTCGCCGGGGATGTGCTGGGCAACTCTGGTCTCGCGACGTTGTGAACAGCACCGGGGTGGTCGGCCGACTCCCCCGGGACCAGCCGAATATGAAGCCGCAATTCCGTTTCCTGGAGGAAATGACATGGCAAGTATCCGTACCGCTCGTGCCCTCGCCGCTGTCGCCGCTCTGCCCCTGACCGTCGCGCTCTGCGGCGGGGTCGCCATGGCGGACAACGGTTCCTTCGCGAACGACGGATCGAACGCGGCGGTGGCGACGGTCGGCGGCAGCGGTGTCGGCGGCAACAACTCCGGTAACTCGGCCACGACCCAGCAGCAGGCCGTCGGCGCCGGCGCGTCGAACCAGAACACGTCCGCCCAGGTGAGCAATTCGGCCTTCGTGCCGATCGACCAGTCGGACCACAGTGTCGCGGTGAACTTCACGCCCTTCTTCTGGTGATGCTCCCCAGGTGACGCGGCCGTCGGGACCTCCCGGGGGGTGGGTTCCGGCGGACTGAACGGCAGCCCGTGCGACGGCACTTCGGTGTCCTCGTGCGGGCTGCCGTCGTCTTGACAGGGTGCCCGTTTCTGACGGACAGTCAGAAACGTCGGTCATGCGCGGCAGTGGCAGCGGCGACAGCAGCAGCAGTCGCAGCCGCAGTGGCCGAATCCGTAAGGCAAGCAGCCCTGGAGGCCCCTCCGTGCATCTCGCTCCGACGGAACGCCAACAGCGCCTCCGTGCCGAACTCCGTTCGTACTTCAGTGCGTTGATGTCCGACGCGGCGCAGGCCGGGCAGCGCGTCGCCCCGGGCGAACAGCGGCGGCTGCTCCGCCGTATCGGCGCCGACGGTCTGCTCGGTCTCGGCTGGCCCGAGGAGTACGGCGGCCGGGGGCGGGGCCCCGACGAACAGTTCGTCTTCTTCGACGAGGCGTACCGGGCGGGCGCCCCGGTCTCCATGGTCACGCTCAACACCGTCGGTCCGACGCTGATGGCGTACGGGACCGAGGAGCAGAAGGCGTACTTCCTGCCCCGCATCCTCGCCGGCGACCTCGTCTTCGCGATCGGCTACAGCGAGCCCGAGGCCGGCACGGACCTGGCGGCACTGCGGACCCGCGCCGTGCGGGACGGCGACGACTGGGTCATCGACGGCCAGAAGATCTTCACCAGCAACGCCCAGCAGGCGGACTGGATCTGGCTCGCCTGCCGTACGGATCCCGAGGCCCCCAAGCACCGGGGCATCTCGATCATCCTGGTGCCCACCGACGACCCCGGCTTCTCCTGGACGCCGATCGAGACCGTGGGCGGGCTGACCACGACGGCCACCTACTACGACGGCGTACGCGTCCCCGCCGCCAACCTCGTCGGCGCCGAGAACGAGGGCTGGAAGCTCATCACCAGCCAGCTCAACCACGAACGCGTGGCGCTGGCCGCCATCGGCATGCAGGCCGAGGACTTCTACGAGGAGGCCCTCGCCCACACCCGTACCCCCGACCCCCTGACCGGGCGCCGCCGGATCGACGAGCCATGGGTGCGCGCCCGGCTCGCGGAGGCGTACGCCCGGCTCGCGGCGACGCGCCTGCTGAACTGGCGGCTGGTCGACGCCGTGGGCGCCGGCGCACCGGCCCCCGGAGAGGCCAGCGGGGTGAAGTTCGCGGGCACCGAGAGCGCCGTCGAGGTCTACCGGATGTGCCAGGAGGCCGTCGGCGAGACCGCCCTGCTCCGGGCCGGTTCTCCCGGCTGTTTCGGCCCGGACGGCGAGCTGGAGCGGATGAACCGCGCTGCGCAGATCAACACCTTCGGGGGCGGTGTCGGCGAGGTGCAGCGCGAGATCGTCGCGACGGCCCGGCTCGGGATGACCCGGGGCGGACGATGAGCGCACAGACGATGAGCGGGGCGGGCGCCGAAGCCCCACGGCCGGAGGCCGAAAAGGACGAAACGGCCGAAAAGGCTGAGAGGGACGAGCTGTACGAGTGGCTCAGCGCCTACGAAGGCCGTGCCGCCGCCACCGCCGGGCGCGGCAAGGACCCGGTCAACGAGCCGATGATCCGGCACTGGTGCGAGGCGATGGGCGACACCTCGGCCGCCTACCGGGGCCCGGACGCCGTCGCCCCGCCGACCATGCTCCAGGCGTGGACGATGGGCGGGCTGACCGGCCATACCGACCACCGCTCCGTCGCGTACGACGAGATGTTCGCGCTGCTCGACGGCGCAGGGTACACCTCGGTCGTCGCGACCGACTGCGAGCAGGAGTACCTGCGACCGCTCCGCCCCGGTGACCGGATCACCTTCGACACGGTCATCGAGTCCGTCTCCCCGCGCAAGACGACCAAGCTCGGCACCGGCTACTTCGTCACCACCCGCACGGACGTGCACGCCGACGGGGAACCGGCCGGGACGCACCGCTTCCGCATCCTCAAGTACCGCCCCGCGCAGAGGGACAAGAGCTCCGAACCGGCGCGCCGGCCCCGGCCCGTGATCAACCGCGACAACGCCGGTTTCTGGGCCGGAGTCGCCGAGCACCGGCTCCTCATCCAGCGCTGCACCGACTGCGCGGCCCTTCGACTGCCCTGGCTGCCCGGCTGCAACGCCTGCGGTGGCGCGGAGTGGGACACGGTCGAGGCGGGCGGGGACGGCACGGTTTTCAGCCATGTCGTGATGCACCACCCGCCCTTCCCCGCCTTTGCCCCGCACGGCGAGGGCGGACCGTACGCCGTCGCGCTGATCGAGCTGGCCGAGGGCGTCCGCATCGTCAGCAACGTGATCGGTGTGCCGTACGACAAGGTCCGCGTCGGCATGCCCGTACAGCTGGAGTTCCTCCGTACGGACCCCGACCTCGAACTGCCGGTCTTCCGGGCGGGCGAAGGAGGTTGAGATGGACTTCACCCCGAGCGAGGAGCAGTCGGCGGCGCAGGGGCTGGCCGCGCGGATCTTCGGCGATCTGTCCACGCACGAGCGGCTGACGGCGGCCGGTTCGGGCACGGACGCGGAGCTGTGGAAGGAGCTGTGTGCGGCGGGACTGCCCGGCGCGGTCGAGGAGATCGGGCTGCTCGGCCTCGTGCTGCTCCTGGAGGAGCAGGGCCGGGCCACCGCCCAGGTCCCGTTCGCGGCCACCTGTGTGTACGGGCTGCTCGCGGTCGCCGAGCACGGTACGGCCGGGCAGCGCGAGCGCCTGCTGCCCGGTCTGCGCGACGGTACGGAGGTGGCGGCGGGCGCCTTCCCGGCGCGGGGCGGTGTACACCTCGCGGACGGTGCGCTGTACGGGGTGGTGCCCTGGGTGCCCTGGCTGCGCGACGCCACCCAGGTGCTGGTGGCGGACGCGGAGCGCGGTCTGTGGATCGTCCGGACCAGCGAGCCGGGCATCACTGTGGTGCCGGTGGAGACGACCGCGCCCTGGTCCGCGGGGCGGCTGGTTCTCGACGGCGTACCCGGGGAGCGCCTGGGGAACGGGCCGGAGGCGTACGCGGCCGTCCTCGCCACCGCCCGTACCGCCTTCGCCGGGCTCCAGGCCGGGGTGTGCGCCGGCTCGCTCGCGCGCGCGGTCCAGCACACCGTCACCCGCGAGCAGTTCGGGCGTCCGCTCTCCACCAACCAGGGCGTCCTGCTCCGTGCCGCCGACGCCCATATGGACACCGAGGCGATCCGGGTCACCGCGTACGAGGCGGCCTGGCGTCACGACGCACAAGAGGTCTACGAAGCACAGGCGTTGACCGCCGCCTGGTGGGCCTCGGAGGCGGGCAAGCGGGTCGTCCACGCGGGCCAGCATCTGCACGGCGGCACCGGCGCCGACCTCGACCACCCGGTCCACCGGCACTTCCTCTGGGGCCGCCAACTCGACGCGCATCTCGGCTGCGGCAGCGAAGTCCTTGAGGAGCTGGGCCTGTTGCTGGCGGCCGGACCCCGGGAGGAGGCGTCGTGACGCGCACGCGCACCCATCGCGTCGGCGACGAGCTGCCGCCCCTGGAGATCCCGGTGACCCGGACCCTGATCGTCGCCGGGGCCATCGCCTCGCGCGACTACCAGGACGTGCACCACGACGCGGAGCTGGCCCGGGAGAAGGGCTCCCCCGACATCTTCATGAACATCCTCACCACCAACGGGCTCGTCGGCCGCTACCTCACCGACCACTTCGGCCCCACCGCCGTCCTCCGCAAGGTCGCGATCCGGCTCGGCGCTCCCAACTACCCCGGCGATGTACTGCGGTTGACCGGACGGATCACGGAGATGGCAGCCGGGGACACGGCCCGAGCGACCGTCCGGGTCACCGGCGACAACGGCATCGGCCGCCACGTGACCGGCACGGTGACCCTCACCCTCCCCGGCCCGGACGGGGTGGCCGCACCATGAGCATCCGCAGGGCCGACACGCTCGGCGGAAAGGCGGCGATCGTCGGCATCGGGGCCACCGAGTTCTCCAAGGAATCCGGCCGCAGCGAACTCAAGCTGGCCGTCGAGGCCGTCCGCGCCGCGCTCGACGACGCGGGCCTCACGCCCGCCGACGTCGACGGACTGGTCACCTTCACCATGGACACCAGCCCGGAGATCACCGTCGCCCAGGCGGCCGGCATCGGCGAGCTGTCGTTCTTCTCCCGGATCCACTACGGCGGCGGTGCGGCCTGCGCCACCGTGCAGCAGGCCGCCCTCGCGGTGGCGAGCGGCATCGCGGACGTCGTCGTCTGCTACCGGGCCTTCAACGAACGCTCCGGCCGCCGCTTCGGCTCCGGCGTCCAGCGGCGCGAGCCGACCGCCGAGGGCACGGCGCTCGGCTGGAACCTGCCGTACGGGCTGCTCACCCCGGCCTCCTGGGTGGCGATGGCGGCCCAGCGCTATCTGCACGCGTACGGCCTCGGCCCGGAGGTCTTCGGGCACGTGGCGGTGGTCGACCGGCGGCACGCGGCGCGGAACCCGGCGGCGTACTTCCACGGGAAACCGATCACGCTCGCCGACCACGCCGCCTCCCGCTGGATCGTGGAGCCGCTGCGGCTGCTGGACTGCTGCCAGGAGACGGACGGCGGTCAGGCACTCGTCGTCACCAGCGTGGAGCGCGCCCGCGACCTGCCCCGGCCACCCGCCGTGGTCGTCGCGGCGGCCCAGGGCGCGGGCCGGTCGCAGGAGCAGATGACGAGTTTCTACCGGGACGGGCTGACGGGCCTGCCGGAGACGGCCGTGGTCGCCCGGCAGCTCTGGCGCAGCTCCGGACTGACCCCGGCCGACATCGATGTGGGCATCCTCTACGACCATTTCACCCCGTTCGTCCTGATGCAGCTGGAGGAGTTCGGTTTCTGCGGGCCGGGGGAGGCGGGCGACTTCGTCGCGGCGGACGCTCTGCCCCTGAACACCCATGGGGGGCAGCTGGGGGAGGCGTACCTCCATGGGATGAACGGCATCGCGGAGGCCGTACGGCAGATCCGGGGGACCTCGGTGAACCAGGTGACGGGGGCGGTGAGGTCGCTGGTCACGGCCGGTACGGGCGTTCCGACCTCGGGCCTGGTCCTCGGCGCGGACGGCTGAACGGCGGCCTCCGGTCCCGGGGGCTCTCGGGGCCGGACCCTGACGGCCTTGCCGAGGCCCGTCCACCTTCAGGAGGTGCAGGGTGTACGCCCCCTACAACCTGAGGCGGACGGCGCTTCGGGACCTGGGGGCGATCCCCTCGGCGGCGCCCGCTCCTAGCGTTGAGTACATGACCACGCCAGTCTGCACGGGCGCCTCCAGGGCGGCCTCTGCCACCGCCGCCGGCCACCCCCACACGCCCTACGCGTCGTTCTCCTCGTACGTCCGGGCCCGGGGACCGGTCCTGCTGCGTACCGCGCGCTCGCTCACCGCGAACCCGTGCGACGCGGAGGACCTGCTGCAGACCGCGCTCGCCAAGACGTACGTCGCGTGGGAGCGGATCGAGGACCACCGGGCGCTGGACGGCTACGTGCGCCGGGCCCTGCTGAACACCCGCACCTCGCAGTGGCGCAAGCGCAAGGTCGACGAGTTCTCCTGCGAGGAGCTGCCCGAACGGGAGTCCTTCCCGGCGCCGGACCCGGCCGAGCAGCAGTCGCTGCACGACGCGATGTGGCGCGCGGTGCTCAAGCTCCCGGACCGCCAGCGCGCGATGGTCGTCCTGCGGTACTACGAGGACCTGAGCGAGGCGCAGACGGCCGAGGTGCTCGGCGTGTCGATCGGTACGGTCAAGAGCGCCGTCTCCCGCGCCCTCGGAAAGCTCCGCGAGGACCCGGAACTGACGCCGGTCCGCTGACGCCGGTCCGCTGACGCCCGCTGACCGCGGAAGGCCGGCACACGGCTCCCGCAGGGCCCTCGCTCAGGGTTCCCGTACCGCCCCGGGCCTCCCCGGGCAGGAATTTTTTCCGCGAGTAGTGACATACCGCGTGGTATGTGCGCAGAATCAGCGGAACCTTACTGCCGCGTAGCGCCCCCGGGAGGACGCCGTGCTGAGCACCATGCAGGACGTACCGCTGACTGTCACCCGCATCCTGCACCACGGGATGACGATCCATGGGAAGTCGCAGGTCACGACCTGGACCGGCGAACCCGAGCCGCACCGCATCACCTTCGCCGAGATCGGGGCGCGCGCCACTCGGCTGGCCAACGCGCTGCGCGACGAGCTGGGCGTCGACGGCGACCAGCGGGTCGCGACGCTCATGTGGAACAACTCCGCCCACGTCGAGGCATACCTCGCCATCCCCTCCATGGGGGCGGTGCTCCACACCCTCAACCTCCGCCTGCCGCCCGAGCAGCTCGCCTGGATCGTCAACCACGCGGACGACAAGGTGGTGATCGTCAACGGTTCGCTGCTGCCGCTCCTCGTGCCGCTGCTGCCCCACCTGCCGAGCATCGAGCACATCGTCGTGTCCGGGCCGGGGGACCGCTCCGGGCTGGCCGGCGTCGCGCCGCGCGTGCACGACTACGAGGAACTGATCGCGGACCGGCCCACCACGTTCGACTGGCCGGAGCTGGACGAACGCCAGGCCGCGGCCATGTGCTACACCTCCGGCACCACCGGCGACCCCAAGGGCGTCGTCTACTCGCACCGCTCGATCTACCTGCACTCGATGCAGGTCAACATGACCGAGTCGATGGGACTGACCGACAAGGACACCACCCTCGTCGTCGTGCCCCAGTTCCATGTGAACGCCTGGGGCCTGCCGCACGCCACGTTCATGAGCGGCGTGAACATGCTGATGCCGGACCGCTTCCTGCAGCCCGCCCCGCTCGCCGAGATGATCGAGCGCGAGCGCCCGACGCACGCGGCCGCGGTCCCCACCATCTGGCAGGGCCTGCTCGCCGAGGTCACCGCCAACCCGCGCGACCTCACCTCCATGGCCAACGTGACCATCGGCGGCGCGGCCTGTCCGCCCTCGCTGATGGAGGCGTACGACAAGCTCGGCGTCCGGCTCTGTCACGCCTGGGGCATGACGGAGACCTCACCGCTGGGCACCATGGCCCACCCGCCCGCCGGACTGAGCGCCGAGGAGCAGTGGCCCTACCGGGTCACGCAGGGCCGCTTCCCCGCCGGCGTCGAGGCGCGACTGGTCGGCCCCGCCGGCGAGCACCTTCCGTGGGACGGCGAGTCGGCCGGTGAGCTGGAGGTCCGGGGCCCCTGGATCGCCGCCGCCTACTACGGCGGGGCCGACGGCGAGCATCTGCGTCCCGAGGACAAGTTCAGCGAGGACGGCTGGCTGAAGACCGGCGACGTCGGCGTGATCAGCACCGACGGCTTCCTGACCCTCACGGACCGGGCCAAGGACGTCATCAAGTCGGGCGGCGAGTGGATCTCCAGCGTGGAGCTGGAGAACGCGCTGATGGCCCACCCGGACGTCGCGGAGGCGGCCGTCGTCGCCGTGCCGGACGAGAAGTGGGGCGAGCGTCCGCTCGCGACCGTCGTCCTCAAGGAGGGTGCCGCCGATGTCGACTACGAGGCGCTGAAGGCGTTCCTCGCCGAGTCGGGCATCGCCAAGTGGCAGCTGCCGGAGCGCTGGTCGGTGATCGCCGCCGTGCCGAAGACGAGCGTCGGCAAGTTCGACAAGAAGGTGATCCGGAAGCAGTACGCGGAGGGCGAGCTGGACGTCACCCAGCTCTGAGGCTTCGGTTCCGGCCCTCCGGGCCGCACGTTTCACGTGAAACAGGGCGGGGCGGTACGGAAACAGGGCAGGACGGCAACGGGAAACAGGGCGGGGGCGGTACGGGAATCCCGTACCGCCCCCGCCCTGTTCTGTTTTACGCGGCTGCTCAGTTGGTGCCGATCTTCGCCAGCAGGTCGACGATCCGCGACTGGACCTCGTCGCTGGTCGACCGTTCCGCCAGGAAGAGAACGGTTTCGCCCGATCCGAGCCGCGGCAGCTCCGCATGGTCCATCCCGGCCGAGGTGTAGACGACCAGCGGGGTGCGGTTCAGCTGCCCGTTGGCCCGCAGCCAGTCGATGATCCCGGCGCGCCGGCGGCGTACCTGCATCAGGTCCATCACCACGAGGTTCGGCCGCATCCGGCCCGCCAGATCGACAGCCTCGCTGTCCGTCGCGGCGCGCGCGACCTGCATGCCGCGCCGCTCCAGGGTCTGCGTCAGCGCCACCGCGATCTCCTCGTGCTCCTCGATCAGGAGCACCCGCGAGGGATGCTGTTCGCTGTCGCGCGGGGCCAGCGCCTTGAGCAGGACGGCCGGGTCGGCTCCGTACGCCGCTTCCCGGGTCGCCTGCCCGAGACCGGCGGTGACCAGTACCGGAACCTCGGCCGCGACAGCCGCCTGGCGCAGCGACTGCAACGCGGTACGGGTGATGGGACCGGTCAGCGGGTCGACGAAGAGCGCGGCGGGGAACGCGGCGATCTGTGCGTCGACCTCCTCGCGGGAGTTCACGATCACGGGACGGTAGCCCCGGTCGCTGAGCGCCTGCTGGGTCGGTACGTCGGGGGCGGGCCAGACCAGCAGCCGGCGCGGGTTGTCCAGCGGTTCGGGCGGCAGCTCGTCGTCGACCGGGTGCGGATGCGGCCGGTTGGCGACCTCGACCGCGCCGCCGGGCCCGTCCAGCGGCTCGGGCCCCTCGGCGCCCTCGTCGGGCGCCCCTATGGCGTACGCGCGCCCCTCCGCGACGGGCGGTGCGAGCAGCTGCCCCTCGCCGTAGGCGGCGCCGGGCCCGCTCTGCGCCGGCTGACCCGGCTGCCCCGGTCGTCCGGCCTCGTGCGCCGGGTTGTGGCCCTGGGCCTGGACCTGGGCCAGGTCCTGACTCGGGTCCTGGTTCTGGGTCTGCTGCGGCGGGCCGGATGCGGGCGCTGGGCTCGTCGGCTGGGCCGGGCCCGGGCGGTCCTGCTGGGGCGCGACCTGCTGGCCGCCGGCGGTTCGCGCCGAGGTGCGGTCGCCCTCCGGCGGGGCGGCGAGCTTGCGACGCCGTCCGGCGCCGCCGAGACTCTGGTGCGGCTGGTTCTGCTGGTGCGTGAGGTGCTGGGCGAACGGCACGCCCTGGCCCAGCGTCCGCACGCTGAAGGCCCTGCCCTGCGTGGAGTCGGGGTTGCCGCCCTCCGGCATCGGCTCCTCGGCGGGCAACGGCTGCCGCAGCGCGTCGGGCGCGTCGGCGGGGTGCGGCACCGGATCGGCGACGGCCGCGACGCCGGTGGCGTGGGCGGTGTGTCCGGTGCCGGTGTGCTCGGTGTCGGGGTGTGCGGTGCCGGTGAGCCCGGTGTCGGTGTGCGTGGGGTTGCCCCAGGAGGCGTTCTCCGGCGCGGGGCCCGGAGCCTGCGGGAGGCCGCCGTTGCCGTACGGGTCGGACGCGTGCGGTGCTTCGGGCGCGGCCGGGAAGCCCTGCTCGGAGGTTCCGTCGGCCTGCGCGCCGGGGTGCACCGGGGCGACGGGGTGCGCCTGCGGAGGCGTGTGACCGGCCTCCGGTGCGGTACGCGCGTGGTGCCCGCTCGCCTCGTCACCGAGGCCCGCCGGGGCGTCGGGAGCGAGCGGCGCCCGGTCGGCGTCGGCCGGCGGCAGGGCGAAGGCGGTCCGCGGACCGGCGTCGGCAGCGGTGCGCTCCTGGGCGGCGGCCAGCGCACGCCGGGCCCGCCGCCCACCGGGCTGCTGACTGCCGGCCTGTGGGGCCGACTCCGGCCCCGGGTGGCCGCCGTTGCCGGAGGCGAGGGCGGGGAGGGCGAGGTTCTCACCGTCGCGCCGGGCCCGCCGTCCGGTGGGCGGAACGGGCTGCTGCGGGTCCACCGGGACGCCCTGGGGCGGCACGGTCGGCCCGAGCTGCGGACGACCACCGCCCTGGGCGTTCTCGGCCGCGGTGACGACCGACCCCTCCGAAGGCGCGGCGGATGGCGCGGAAGTCAGGGCCAGTGCCTGCCGTTGCGGTTGCTGGGGCTGCTCCTGTACGGCGGCGGACCCGGCGTCCACCGGAACCGCGCCCTGGACCGGGGCAGGGGCCGCCTCGGCCGGGCTGGGACGGCCGCGCCGCCGCCCGGAACCCTCGCCCTGCTGGGCGGGGATCAGTTCGGGGGCCTGCTGCTCCTCGGGTGCGGCCGGTCCACGGCGCGCCCGCCGCCGCCCGGTCGGCTCGGCGGCAGCAGCGGAAGCGGGGGCGGGGACAGGGACGGCCGCCACGGCACCGGCGGGCTCGCCGCCGTCCGTACCCTCCGGCGTACCGCCGGGGCTGTCGAGGAACGCGTCGGTGGAGGACCGGCGGGCCCGGCGCCGGCCGCCGCTGGTGACGCCCGGCGCGCCGAGGCCTCCGGGCGTGGCGGACGCGGCGGGCGCGGGCTCCGGCAACGGGGCGTTGCCGTCCGTCTCCGGGGGCGCGATCGTGCCGGCGGCAGCGCCGATGGGCAGGTCGAGGACGTACGCGCTGCCGCTCATGCCCGGCATCTCGTGGGTCTGGAGAACCCCGCCGTGCGCCCGGACGATGCCGCGCACGATCGGCTCGTGCACCGGGTCGCCCCCGGCGAACGGCCCGCGCACCTCGATCCGTACGACGTCACCGCGCTGGGCGGCGGCCACGACCACGGTGGAGTCGACATAGCCGCCGCCGGGCACGGTCCGAGTCTTGCCGGTCGAGTCGACACCGCAGACGTCCGCGACGAGGTGGGCGATGGCGGTGGCCAGCTGACGTGCGTCGACCTCGGCCTCGATCGGCGGGGCGTGCACGGCGAACTGGACGCGACCGGGTCCGATCAGCTCGACCGCCCCGTCGATCCCGCCGGTCACGACCCCCTCGATCATGGCGGGGGCCTTGTGCAGCCCCTCCACGCCGGTGTCGAGGCGCTGGTAGCCCAGGACGTTGTCGACGAGGGTGGTCATCCGGGCGTACCCGGCGGCGAGGTGGTGCAGGATCTGGTTGGCCTCCGGCCACAGCTGGCCGGCCGGGTCGGCGGCGAGAGTGGACAGTTCGCCGCGCAGCTCCTCCAGCGGCCCGCGCAGCGAACCGCCGAGGACGGCGGTGAGCTGGGAGTGCTGGGCGCCCAGGGAGGCGAGCAACTCGGCCTGGCCCTCGATCTCGGCGGCGTACCGCTCGGTCCGGTCGGCGACCTCGGCGGCGTGGGCCTCCTTGAGCGCCTCCAGCTCGGCCGCGTGCGCCTCCCTGAGCGCGGTGACCTCGGCGGAGTGGCTCGTGGTCAGCTCGGCGACGACGTTCTTGTGCTGCGCCGACAGCTCCTCGTACGGGCGGCGGTCGGTGAACGTCATCACCGCGCCGACGAGCTGGTCCCCGTCCCGTACCGGCGCGGTCGTGAGATCCACCGGGACCTGCGCGCCGCTCTTGGACCACAGCACCTGCCCGCGCACCCGGTGCTTGCGCCCCGACTTCAGGGTGTCGGCGAGCGGGGAGTCCTCGTACGGGAACGGCTCGCCCTCCGCCCGCGAGTGCAGGATCAGCGGGTGCAGCTCCTGACCGCCGAGGTCGCTGGCCCGGAAGCCGAGGATCTGTGCGGCGGCGGGGTTGACGAGCACGACGCGCCCGTCGGTGTCCGTGCCGACGACGCCCTCGGAGGCGGCCCGCAGGATCATCTCGGTCTGGCGCTGCGAACGGGCCAGCTCCGCCTCGGTGTCGACGGTGCCGGAGAGATCCCGTACGACGATCATGAGGAGCTCGTCGCCGGTGTAGCTGGAGTGGATGTCGTTGTACGCGGCCTGCCCGCTGTCGAGGCTCGCGCTGGTGACCTCGACGGGGTACTCGTTGCCGTCGGTGCGCCGCGCGGTCATCCGCGTCGGCTTGGTCCTGCCCTGTTCGTCCGCAGCCTCGGGCCGGCGCATCGAACCCGGGATCAGCTTGGAGTCGAACTCCGGCAGCAGATCGAGCAGTCCGCGACCGACGAGCGCGGTGCCCGGGGTCTCGAACATTTCGAGGGCGATGGCGTTGGCGTTCACGACCGTGCCGTTGCAATTGACGAGCAGGAGCCCGTCAGGAAGGGCATCGAGTATGGCTGCGAGGCGAGCAGTGCCTCGGGATGGCCTGCTGCTCACGACGACGCTTCCTCCCTGATTACCGCACCTTGCCGACAGCGGGCCCCATCTTGCCCCTCGGGCCGCAGACTGTCACTGGAGGAGTCTAAGGGCAGGGGAGGCTCCGGGGGCGGCGGATGAGGGGGAGCTCTCACCAAGGTTCTGTGCGTGCGGTGTACGCCGCGAGCCCATGGCGTGAGCGTCCGCGCACCCTGTGACGTGCGCGGACGCGCGGCGCGGCGCTCCGCCCCGGCCACCGGAAAGCCCTGTGGCCCTTCGCCGGAGCGAACGCCTTTACGCCCTGACCGACGGGCTATCGAACATCCGGGAGCACCGGCACGAGGCTGTTCCAGCGCGCGATCTCGCAGCCGTCGCGGCGGCTGGCGGTGGTGTCCACGGCCCGGCCCTCCCAGGTGCCGACGATGCGCGCGGTGGCGTCGCCGCCGTGGATCATCGTGCACATCGTGCCCTCGGGGGTCTCCCGGAACAGCTCCTGCCGACCGGCCCGGGTCGCGCCGGCCTCCGCCAGCCGGTCACAGGCGGCCTGCCCCTGCGGGTGGCTGCCTCCGGTGGGCCCGCACTCCAGCTCGAAGGCGCCGTCGGCCCCGGCGACCCCGGAGTTCTCGACGCTCACGGTGAGCCGCGTACGTACGTCACCGGCCCCGGTCCCCTCCCCGCCGTCCCCGCCGTCCAGGAACCCGGGCAGCGGGAGGGGCATGGGCAGCGGACCGAGGGCGGGCCGGGCGGCGGCGAACGGGCCGGTGGTGGGCACGGCGGAGGGCACCGGACCGGAGGACGCGGGCCCGGAGGAGGTGGCGATGGACGCCGGCACGGCGGTGGCGAGCGCGGCGAGCGAGACGACGGCGGTGAGGGCGAGACGGCGCAGCATGCGGAAGCTCCAGGATCTCTGCAGCACGGTCGGCCACGGGCGGCGGTCACGGACGATTACGGACCCGCCCCGGCGCCACGGCTGACGGACGACTGACGGGCAACGACGACTGACGACCGGCGACGAGGACTGACGGAGCCGCCGCCGGACGGAGACCCGGGGCCCCCACCCCTCTCTAACGCGCACCACGCCCGGACGTTGCGCCACCACGCCGAACTGCTTTGCCCTGGCCCCCGAGGGCCTAGTAACGTTGGCGGCGATTGGTGACACGACGCTCGACTGTGTCATCATCTGCACGCACCACTCGCGTCCACGCGAGGTGTGTGGAGGAGGCGTCGCCTAGTCCGGTCTATGGCGCCGCACTGCTAATGCGGTTTGGGTCTTAAAGCCCATCGAGGGTTCAAATCCCTCCGCCTCCGCTCCACCCCGAAGCCCCGTGCCCCTGGCACGGGGCTTCGGCCGTTCCTGGGACACGCGCGGGCGCGGAGGGCGCGCCGGGGCTGGTTCGGAGGCTCGCCCGAGACGGGCCGCAGGACGCTGTTTCCGCAGCTCAGCAGCGGTGGGGCTAATGGATTTCGCGTCACGGCGCAGGTCATGTAATGTTGTTCTCGCAACGCCGACCGGGAAGAAAAAGCCCGGAAAGCCAAGCACTCGTAGCTTAACGGATAGAGCATCTGACTACGGATCAGAAGGTTGCAGGTTCGAATCCTGCCGAGTGCACAGCAGGCCAGAGGCCCCCAGGAGAAATCCCGGGGGCCTTTCGCGTTGCTCGTGCCGCTCGGACGCTGAGCGGCTGACGGTCAGTCGGCGGGGAGGCCGAACCAGCGGAGCAGTACGGGGCGTGCGTCGGCGGGGGCGTCCTCGGGGCCACGGGCGTAGCGCGCGAGCAGGGTCAGGTAGTCGTCGTGGAACGCGTCCAGCTCGTCCTTCGTGAGGTGGGCGAGGCTGCGGGAGCCCCGCATCCAGCCTTCCGACTCCGCTTGTCCGGCGGTGAACTGCCGGGCTAGCTCGACGTCCTCCTCCATCCTCATCCGGTCCAGCTCGGCCGACATGGCGCGCTCGGCCTCCGTCAGTTCACCCTGCGGCGGTCTGCGGATGTCGAGCCCGCGTACTCCGCGCCACCAGCGCTCCCGCCCGGTGGAGCGCTCGGGGATGTCCTCGATGAGGCCGCTGCGCTCCAGCATGCGCAGGTGGTAGCTGAGCGTCCCGGTGTTCTCGCCGAGGGCGGCGGCGAGCGTGGTCGAGGTGGCCGGGCCCGCTGTGCCGAGGTGGCGCAGGATGCGCAGGCGCAGGGGGTGCGAGAGGGCCTTCAGCACCTCGGGGCTCTCGACCGTGTGGCTCTCCACGGCTTCCGTTCTCCGCTCTTCCGTCATGGCGGCAGTCTAGCCAGATGGCAGCGAATTCTCTGCAGACCTTCCTCTGCAGAGAAACCTCTGCAATACTGAGTGCATGACGCCGAATCGAGTGACCTTGAATCGAGCGGTCCGCCGCTTCGTACGCGCTGCTGCGGGGGCCCTGCTTGCCGGACTCGCCCTGGGTGCCGGGCCGGCGCACGGAGCCGAACGGGCGGTGCAGCTGCCCGCGTTCGACTTCTCCGCCTGCCCGGCCGCCGATGAGCTGCCCGCAGGGGCGGACCCCGGGACCTGGCGCTGCGAGGTCATGCACGCCACGGGGCATCTGCGCATGGGGGCCGTCGACGAGCCGCTCACCGAGCCCATGAAGATCACCTTCGCGGAAGGTCGTGTGGACGGTGAGTTCCGTCAGGTCTTCGGTGAGATGACCGCCGCGCCGATCCGGGTGGGAGGCACCCCGCTGACCCTGACTCCGCGGTACGGCGGGTACGCGGACTTCCTGTCCGACGACACTCGGCGCGGCGAGTTCGACATCACGTTCGCCCTGGGCTCGGCGCACGGGCTGGTGGGCCGGCCGTTGTCGGGATGCTCGGTGGGCAGCGATGAGGACGCGGTTCATCTGGTACTCAAGGACACCGTGCCCACCCGGGTGATATCCAGCGACCCGCTGGTCCTCGCCTTCGGTGCCCGGGACGCGGAGTTCTCCGCGCCGCGCGTCAGTGGCTGTGGCCCCCTGGGGCGTGTGCTCGACCGAGCTCTTGGCCTGCCGGCCGCCGCGGGGGCGAACGCCTTCGACATGGATGTCACGGTGGCCATCCGGTCCTACGCGTAGACCTGTTGGGCCACCGGATCGCCTCGGCCGCAGCCCCTGGGTGAGATGCCCTGTGACCTCTCGCGATTTCCCCGTGCGGGCGGTGAGTCGAGCGTCGTGCGGCCCCCGTTAGGCTCCTCGCTCATGGAAAGCAAGGGTGGGGAAGCGTTCGCGTCCGACAGGGACACGGACACCAGCACCGACACGGGCACGGGAGCGGATGTGGTGTTCGTCTACCGGCCGACCGTCGGGGACTTCGAAGAGGCGCTTCGTGCGCGCGCGTTGCGGACAGGGGCGGGGCGGGTGCAGGCGATGACGGGGCCGGTGGTGTCTGTCGGTGCTCTGGCCGGGTTCGGTCTGGTCGTCGGTATGTCGGCACCGGTGCTGGTCGTCGCCCTGGTGGTCTGCGCGGCCGTCGTTTCCTGGGGCGCCCTGCGGGCTCTGCGCACCCAGGCCCGCCGGATGTTCAGCATTGTGGAGCCGTACGGACAGTGCCGCATGGTGGCCGATGAGCGCGGCGCTGTCAGTACCGGTGAGCGGGTGTCCTTCACCGTCGAGTGGGCGGTGCACCGGGAGTATCTGGAGACCGCCCGTCTCTTTGTGCTGCTCGGCGGTGAGCGCTCGGCCGGTATCGCGGTGCTGCCGAAGCGGGGCGCCCAGGGCCCTGAGGGCGTGGAGCGCCTCAGGGGGATCCTGGACCGGAACCTCAAGCCGCTTCGGCGGCAGCGGCTGTAGTGCTCGCCCGGGCCGTCTCGCTCGTGGTCCCGCGGCGGCGGGCCGGCAGGCCCATGGTCGGGTTCGCGACGCCCCAGGCCGCGCCCTTGCAGACCAGTTCCTTGTAGAAGGCGGCCAGGCGGCCGGTGAGGGCTGCGCTGACGGCTCGGTCGTCGGCGGTGACGTACTGGATCAGGCCCTCCTTGCGGCCGAGGGAGATGCACTGGTTGAAGTAGCGGGCCGAGATGGTCGGGAGCTTTCCGCCGGTGAGGCGGGCCGCGATGGCGTCGGCGGCCTGCCAGGCGGTGGGGACGCCCGAGGCGCACGACATGCGCAGCGGCTTGTCGCCGGGGCCCGCGACCAGGGCCGCGTCGCCGACGGCGTACACGTCCGGATGGGAGGCCGAGCGCATGGTGGCGTCGACCACGATCTGGCCCGTGTCGCCGGTTTCCAGGGTCGTGGCCCGGGCGATCGGGTGGACCGAGAAGCCCGTCGTCCAGATGGTGACCGCGGCCGGGATGTCGCCCTCGGCTGTGGTGACGCGGTCGGCCTCCACGGCGGTGGCGGCGGTGTGTTCGTGCACGGTGATCTTCAGGCCGGTGAAGACCTTCCGCAGGTGCCGGGCGCCCTTGGGGGAGAGCCAGTCGCCCAGTGCGCCCCGGGCGATCAGGGCCACGTCGAGGTCCGGGCGGGTCTCGGCGATCTCCGTCGCGGCCTCCACGCCGGTGAGGCCGCCGCCGACGACGACCACGGGTTCGCCGGGGCCGAGGGCGGCCAGGCGCTCGCGCAGTCGCAGGGCTCCGGGGCGGCCGGCGATGTCATGGGCGTGCTCGGCGGCGCCCGGCACGGCATGGGTGTTCCATGCGCTGCCGAGGGCGTACACGAGGGTGTCGTACTCCAGGTCCTCCGGCTCGCCCGCTCCGTCCGGGGCGGTGACGGACACCGTCCTGCGGTCGACGTCGACGCCCGTGACCTTGGCGAGGCGCAGTCGGACGCCCGTGCCGGCGAACATCTCGCGGTAGGGCCGGGGGCGGAGGTCCTGGCCCGCCGCCAGCTGGTGCATCCGGACGCGTTCGACGAAGTCCGGTTCGGCGTTGACGAGGGTGATGGAGACGTCCTCGCTGCGCAGCCGCCTGGCGAGGCGCCCGGCGGCGGTCGCTCCGGTGTAGCCGGCTCCGATGACGATGACGCGGTGCTGCTGGATGTTCTGCCGCATGTTCTGCATGTCCCTGCACTCCTGTCTCGCGCGGTTTCGCCCCTTGAACCGGGCAGGCCGCCTATTGCTGACAGGTGGAGTGCGTGATGTGGGTCACATGTGCTGGTGGATGCTGAAGAGTGGGGCTCCGTGGTCCGTGGCCGCCCACTGCCGCGTCGCGCGTTCGAGCTTGTCGGGGTTGACCTGGCTGCGGAACGCGGCGATGCCGTCCGGGGTGAACTCCAGGCAGACCACCCCGATGACCCGGCCGTCGACGAGGACCACCAGGGCGGGCAGCCCGTTGGCGGACGAGACGTGGATCTCCGCGGTGCCGCCGAGGAGCCGGCGGGCGGCCTGGTTGGGGGTGAACAGGCTCCGCATGAACTTCGCGACGGCCACGGCCCCCTCGAACGCCTTCGCACGGGCCGGCACCTTCCCGCCGCCGTCGCCGATCGCGACGGCGTCCGCGGTGAGCAGCTGCACGAGCGGTTCGGTCCGGCCGCTGGTGGCGGCCGTGAGGAACTCCTCGACGATCCGCCGGGCGGCGGTCTCGTCGATCTCGGTACGGGTCCGGCCCTCGGCGATGTGCTTCTTCGCGCGGTGGAACAGCTGCTGGCTCGCGGACTCCGTGGTGTCGAGGATCTCGGCGATCTTCCCGTGCGGGTACGCGAACGCCTCCCGCAGCACGTACACCACCCGCTCGTTGGGCGACAGCCGCTCCATGAGGGCGAGGACGGCGTACGAGACCGATTCGCGCTGTTCGACGGTGTCGGCGGGGCCGAGCATCGGGTCCCCGGCGAGCAGCGGCTCGGGCAGCCACTGGCCGACATAGGTCTCGCGCCGGGCGCGCGCCGAGGTCAGCTGGTTGAGGCAGAGGTTGGTGAGGACCTTCGTCAGCCACGCCTCGGGCACCTGGATGCGGTCGATGTCGGCGGCCTGCCAGCGCAGGAACGTGTCCTGCACGGCGTCCTCGGCATCGCTCGCGGAGCCGAGGAGACGGTAGGCGATGGCCTTCAGCCGGGGCATGGAAGCCTCGAACAGGTCCATCTGGTTCCCGGTCAGCGCCATGGTCGGCATCTTAGACAGACGTAACTCTCAACGCTCTCGACGCCGGTCGGAGGCCGTCGGATCGGTGAGGTCGAGGTCACCCCGGACAGCGGGCAGCTGACGCAGGCCGGCATGTGGCCCCCGGCCTTCGGCTCGTGGGACGAGCGCACGCGGAACGGCTGGTATTACTGGGGCATGCAGGAAGAGACGGCACGCTCCGCGATCGACACGTTCATCTCCGCGTTCAACGCCTCGGACGACAGCTATGTGACTGCCCTGCTCTCCCAGGCCCTGACCTCAGACGTGGTCTTCTGGGGACCGTTGGGTCGCAGCGAAGGAATCGCGGCGGTCGAGGGGTTCGTGCTGGACATCCGGCGCCACCCGGCGGGGGCCGGCACGATGGTGCGCTGCTCAGCGGTGGACATGCCTGACGAATGGGCCCGGTACCAGTGGGTCTTCACCACGCCTGACGGTGGCCCCCGCCTGGCGGGAACGGACGTCGTCCATCTGCGGCGGAGCCTCATCGACCAGGTCATCGTCTTCGCGGGAGAGATCGAGCCGTCCGCCCCTTGAGGGGCCGGGCAGGTCGGGCCGAGCTCATTGAAGCGGTGGATCACATCGCGGTGTCCTCGTCGGCCCGGACCAGCTGGGCGATCACCGGCACCCGGTTCCCACCCGCCGAGGCGAGCAGCATCATCGGGTGCCGGTAGCGGACGAACCCGTGCTGCCCCGGCGCACGTTCTGCCGCAGCTTCTGCCCACCCTGGTCGGTCGGTCCGCGTATACGGACAGGCTCAGCCACCGCGCCTCCAGCGATCGGATCGGAGGCCACCGCACATCCAACCGTCGCGACCACCAACCCGGCGGACCTTCCCTGTCAGAGCACGACAACTAGGACGTGCTCAGCAGGACATATGCGCCCTGCTGAAGGAAGAGCACAAGGGTGATCAGCGTGGGGACGGCCGCTGCCGCGCCGATCGCGTGACGTTTCGCGGTCCACTTCTCGGCGCCGGTACGGGCAGCGCGGATACGGAACAGCGCGTGCGCGGCCATGGCCACGAAGATCAGCGACCCGAAAGCCGCGCCGATCACGGTCATGATCGCGATGCGATTCATCAGGGTCGCGGTGTCATCGCCCTGGAGCAGGGCGGCGAGGAGCAGGCCGGCGGCGGTTCCCCGGCCGACGAAGTCGAGCAGCTTCGCCCCCAGAGGACGCCAGAGCAGGGACGCCTCGTTGTCGCGGACGGCGGTCCACAACAGCGCGAAGCGGATTCTGTCCTTCTCCCGTGACAGGCTTCTCAGTTCGGCGATGTCCCGGGCCCGCGAGGCCCGTTCGACGATCTCGTGGTTCACCCAGTCCGGTTCCTTCCTGTGGAGGAAGGCCAGAGCCCTGTCCCGTGAGCCCGACATCTCCCCGAGGAGTTCGTAGAGCGCGTGCCGGTCATCGGGGTCCATGAGGTCTCCCGCTGATTTCGTCACGTGCCTTGCCCACTCGACATCCGGAGTTCTGGCCGCTTTCCACGGAGCGACGGAAGCCGCGACGGTCTGCTTGGCACGGGCTGCGAAAACCTTGCCGCGGGTGGCGCCGCCCGGGACGATCTCGCCGATACGGGAAGCCACCGCCCTGGTGAAAGAGCCGTGGAGAGCGGCGGCGCCGCTGCCCACCCAGGCGACCAGGATCAGGACGATCAGCCCCTCCGAGAGGCCCACGCAGAGCCACATGCGCCAGACCGCATCCCACGAGAATGCCTGAGAAATCACTGCCGCCCCCATGTCGTGAGTTTTCCGCCGTGCCTTTTCCGGCATGTGTTTTCGTCGGGCGTTCCCCGTTGTCCATGCCCTATGAACTTATCGCGGTGCGCCGGCGCCGGGCCGGTGCGCCGTAGCATCGCCGGGCCGGTGCGGCCGGTCGTCAGGTGCGGGGAACAGGGGAACGGAGTCCGGGTGTCCGGTGGTGGGTGGCGGTGTGCCGGGCTGCGGTGGCCCGGGGAGGTGCCCGAGCTGGGGTGGAGCAGGGGCCGTGACCGGCGGGTGAGTGTGCTCGCGTACGGGACCGGGCTCGGGTTCCGGGCTCTCGGGGAGCGGCACTGTGTGGGGGCCCGGGGCCATGTGTGCCCGCTCGGGGCCGTGGTGCCCGGGCGCTCCACCGGAGGGCGGTGCGCCGAGTGTGCGCGGCTGGACCGGGCGCATTCGGTGGCCGCCGACACGATGGCGGACGACCCCCGGACGTACCGCGTGTACCTCGCGTGGTTCGGGCCCGGCCTGGTCAAGGTCGGCATCACCGGCGAGGAGCGCGGCGCGGCCCGGCTGCGGGAGCAGGGGGCCGTGGTCTTCAGCTGGCTGGGGCGCGGGCCCCTCATGGCGGCCCGGCGGACCGAGGAGGTGCTGCGGGCGGCCCTCGGGGTGCCCGACCGGATTCCGTACGCCAGGAAGCGTGTCGAGCGCGGGCGCCTCCCCGACGCGGACGAGCGGGCCGCCGAGGTGGCGGAGCTGTACGGGCGGGCGGCGGAGCTCGAAGGGCGCGGCTGGCCCGAGTCGTTGGAGCGGCTGCCTCTCGAAGTCGTCGACCAGGCAGGGATCTTCGGGCTCGACCGTGCGGACGCGCCCGGCCGGTCGGTGCGGGAGCTGGTGGACGGTGGTGTCGTCGCGGGGCGGCTCGTCGCGGCGGCCGGCCCCGATCTTCACCTCGCCGTGGACGGTGCGGGAGCGGGAGCGGGCGTGGTCGTGCTGGATACGCGGCTGATCACCGGGTGGCAGCTGACGGCGGTGACCGAGAGCGATGTCCGTGTCCCCCTCATCGACATCGGCGGCGGTGGTGTGCAGGGTGGGTTGTTCTGAACGACCGGCGGAAGGGCCTGTGCATGGAAACGGGAAGCGATGACGTGGTGCGGTTCTGGGAGCGGCTCGGGCTGCCCGGGATCATCGACGTGCACACCCACTTCATGCCGGAGCAGGTCCTGCGCAAGGTCTGGGCCTACTTCGACTCGGCCGGGCCGCTCACCGGGCTCGAATGGCCGATCACCTACCGGTACGAGGAGGACGCGCGGCTGGCCGTGCTGCGGTCCTTCGGGGTGCTGCGCTTCACCGCCATGCTCTATCCGCACAAGCCCGGCATGGCCCGCTGGCTGAACGGCTGGGCCGCCGGCTTCGCCGCCCGGACGCCCGACTGCCTGCACACCGCGACCCTCTTCCCGGAGGAGGGCGTGGAGACGTATGTGAAGGAGGCCGTGGAGGGCGGGGCCCGGGTGTTCAAGTCGCACCTCCAGGTGGGCGCGTACGACGCCAACGATCCGTTGCTGGAGCCTGCGTGGGGGCTGCTCGCGGAGGCCGGGGTTCCGGTGGTGATGCACTGCGGGTCGGGGCCGGCGCCGGGGCGGTTCACCGGGCCCGAACCGGTCGGGCGGCTGCTGGCGCGGCATCCCCGGCTGCGGCTGATCGTGGCGCACATGGGGATGCCGGAGTACGCGGAGTTCCTGGCGCTGGCGGAGGCGTATCCGGAGGTCCGGCTCGACACGACGATGGCGTTCACCGACTTCAGCGAGGGGCTCAGCCCCTTCCCGGCGGCGGAGCGGGGGCGGCTCGCCGATCTCGGGGACCGGATCCTGCTGGGGACGGACTTCCCGAACATTCCGTACCCGTACGTCCACCAGCTGGAGGCGCTGGAGCGGCTCGGGCTGGGCGAGGAGTGGTTGCGGGCGGTCTGTCACGGGAACGCCGCCGCGTTGTTCCCCGCCCGCGCGTGACGATGCCCCCGCGCGTGACGAGGCCTCCGCGCGTGACGAGGCCTCCGCGCGTGACGAGGCCTCCGCGCGTGACGAGGCCTCCGCGCGTCCGTACGTGACGAGGCTCCCCACCCGTGCGTGACGAGCCCGCACGGACCGCTTTCTCAGGCAATTCACAGAAACGGGTCAGGCTTCTCTCACGGGTGCCTCACAGAGTGGTTCCCATGACGATGACGACCTCGCCCCAGGGGCGTACCGAACTGCTCAGGCCGGACCGTACCCCCGTGCGGGTCCTGGTCGTGGACGACGAGGCTCCGCTCACCGAGCTGCTCTCGATGGCCCTGCGGTACGAGGGGTGGGAGGTGCGCAGCGCAGGCGACGGGGCCGGGGCGGTCCGGGCCGCCCGGGACTTCCGGCCCGACGCGGTGGTCCTGGACGTGATGCTGCCGGACATGGACGGGCTGTCCGTACTGGGCCGGCTGCGCCGCGAGTACGCCGATGTGCCGGTCCTCTTCCTGACCGCCCGCGACGCCGTCGAGGACCGGATCGCCGGGCTCACCGCGGGCGGCGACGACTATGTCACCAAGCCGTTCAGCCTGGAGGAGGTCGTGGCCCGGCTGCGCGGGCTCATCCGCCGCTCGGGCTCGGCCGTCGCCGCCGGGCGGAGCGAGTCCACGCTCGTCGTCGGGGACCTGGTCCTGGACGAGGACAGCCACGAGGTGAGCCGGGGCGGGGACGCGATCCATGTCACGGCCACCGAGTTCGAGCTGCTGCGCTTCCTGATGCGTAATCCGCGCCGGGTCCTCAGCAAGGCGCAGATCCTCGACCGGGTCTGGAACTACGACTTCGGCGGCCAGGCCAACGTCGTCGAGCTCTACATCTCGTACCTCCGCAAGAAGATCGATGCCGGGCGCACGCCGATGATCCACACCCGGCGCGGCGCGGGGTATCTGATCAAGCCCGGTGAGTAGGGGACCGGGCGGCGTGCCGAGGCGGACCTGGACGCTGCGGACCCGGCTCGTCGTGTCGGCCGTCTCGCTGATCGCCGTCGTCGCCGCCGTCATCGGGTCCGTCACCGCCATCGCCTTCCACAGCTACATGTACGGCAAGCTCGACGACCAGCTGCACTCCGTCGCCGAGCGGGCCGAACGGCCGCCCGGGCCCGCGCCGGTGCCCGACGCGTTGCGCGCGAACGGTCCGCTCGGCTTCGTCGGCGGCGGCGGGCAGCCGCTCGGCACGTTCGGGGCGCTCGTCGGCGGCGACGGGGCCGTCGGTGTGTCGAAGGTCGTCGAGGACAGCGGGCTGCGCGCCCAGGAGAGCGCGAAGCCGCTGACCGAGGACCAGCGGCAGGCGCTGGAGGAGGCCGCACCGGAGACCGGTGAGGGCACCACGAGCGTCGATCTGCCGGGGCTCGGCGGCTACCGGGTGGAGGCCGCGACCACCACCGACGGTCACACCGTCCTCGTCGGCATCCCCAGCGCCGAGGTGAGCGGCGCGCTGACCACCCTGATCGTCGTCGAGGTCTGCGTCACCGCGGCCGGGCTGCTCGCCGCCTCGATCGCGGGCACCGTCCTCGTCGGGTTCGCCCTGCGCCCGTTGCGCCGGGTCGCCGCCACGGCCACCAGGGTCTCCGAACTCCCCCTGCACAGCGGCGAGGTGGCCCCCCTCGAACGCGTACCCGAAGCCGAGGCCGACCCGCGTACCGAGGTCGGGCAGGTGGGCGCGGCGCTCAACCGGATGCTGGGGCACGTCGGGTCGGCGCTCGCGGCCCGGCAGGAGAGCGAGATGCGGGTCCGGCAGTTCGTCGCCGACGCCAGCCATGAGCTGCGCACCCCGCTGGCCTCGATCCGGGGTTACGCCGAGCTGACCCGGCGCGCCACCGGCGGGCGGGAAGCCCCGGAACCGGATCCGGTCACCCGGCACGCGCTCGGGCGGATCGAGTCCGAGGCGGACCGGATGACGGGCCTGGTGGAGGATCTGCTGCTGCTGGCCCGGCTGGACGCCGGGCGGCCGCTCTCGTGCGGCACCACCGATCTGCTGCCGCTGGTCGTGGACGCGGTGAGCGACGCCCAGGTGGCGGATCGGCCGGATGCCGGTCCGGGCGGCGATGTCCAGGTGGCGGATCGGGCAGGTGCCGGTTCGGGCGCCCGGCACCGCTGGCGGCTCGAACTGCCCGACGAACCCGTGACCGTACGCGCCGATCCCGACCGGATCCGGCAGGTGCTGGCCAACCTGCTGGCCAACGCCCGGACGCACACCCCGCCGGGGACCACCGTCACGGTCTCCGTGCGGCCGCCCGTACGGGGTGGGGAGCCGGTCACGCTGGCGGTACGGGACGACGGGCCCGGTATTCCGGCGGAGCTGCTGCCGCACGTCTTCGAACGGTTCGCCAGGGGCGACGCCTCACGGACGCGGGGCACCGACGGCGGCGGAGCGACCGGTTCCACCGGGCTCGGCCTCGCCATCGTGCAGGCCGTCGTCTGCGCCCACGGCGGCCGGGTACGGGTCGAGTCCGCGCCGGGGCGCACGGAGTTCGTGATCGAGCTGCCGGCCGAAGAGGCGGCAGAGCCGGGAGAGGCGGGAGAGGCGGGGAAGGCCGCAAGGCCGCCCGGGAACTCACAGGCCAGGGACAGGCTCACCACACCGGTGTGACAGCGCGGTTGGCGAACGTCGGAGCATGACCACCGACAGCAGCCTCCGGAGCGGCCCCGGCGCGACCGGCCGCAGTAGCGGGGACGGCGCAGAGCACGGCGCGGGGCACGGCCGCCTGCCGGGCCGGGAGCACCTCCCGGCCCGGCCGGCGGCCGCCGTGCCCGACGCCCCCGTGCTCGATGTCGTCGTCCCCGTGTACAACGAGGAGAAGGACCTCCGCACCTGCGTCCTGCGCCTCCACGGCCATCTCGCGCGGACCTTCCCGTACCCCTTCCGTATCACCGTCGCCGACAACGCCAGCACCGATGCCACCCCCGCCGTCGCCGCCTCGCTGGCCGCGGAGCTGCCCGGGGTGCGGAGCGTACGGCTGGAGGAGAAGGGGCGCGGGCGGGCCCTGCGGACCGTGTGGTCGGCCTCCGAAGCCCCGGTCCTCGCCTATATGGACGTCGACCTCTCCACCGACCTCAACGCCCTCCTCCCGCTGGTCGCCCCGCTGATCTCCGGCCACTCCGACCTGGCCATCGGCTCGCGGCTGGCGCGGAGTTCGCGCGTGGTGCGCGGGCCGAAGCGGGAGTTCATCTCGCGCGCCTACAACCTGATCCTGCGCTCGTCCCTCGCCGCCGGCTTCAGCGACGCCCAGTGCGGGTTCAAGGCGATCCGGCGCGAGGTGGCCGAGCGGCTGCTGCCGATGGTGGAGGACAGCGGCTGGTTCTTCGACACCGAGCTGCTGGTCCTCGCCGAGCGGGCCGGGCTGCGCATCCACGAGGTGCCCGTCGACTGGGTCGACGACCCCGACTCGACCGTCCACATCGTGCGGACGGCCACCGACGACCTGAAAGGCGTGTGGCGGGTGGGGCGGGCGCTGGCCGTCGGCGCGCTGCCGCTGGACCGGCTGGCCCGGCCCTTCGGGGACGATCCGCGCGACCGGGCGCTGACCGGGGTGCCGCGCGGACTGGCCCGCCAGCTCGTCGGGTTCTGTGTCGTCGGAGCCCTGTCCACCCTCTTCTACCTGGCCCTCTACTCCCTCTTCCGGCTCGGCGTCGGCCCGCAGATCGCCAACGGCGGCGCGCTGCTCGTCTCCGCCGTCGCCAACACGGCCGCCAACCGGAGGCTCACCTTCGGCGTACGCGGCCGGGGCGGGGCCGTCCGCCATCAGGCCCAGGGCCTGGCCGTCTTCGCGATCGGCCTCGCGCTGACCAGCGGCTCGCTCGCGGCGCTCGGCGCGGCCTCCGGATCGCCCTCGCACTCCACGGAGCTGGCCGTACTGATCACCGCCAACCTCGCGGCCACCGTGCTGCGCTTCCTGCTCCTGCGCGCCTGGGTCTTCCCGGCCCGCGCCTGCCCCGAACCCGAGGATCTCCGATGACCACGGCCACGATCACCGCCACCGACCCGCCTCCGGAACCCGATCGCGGTTCCGGCCCGAGCCCTCGGTGGGCGCGGCCGGCGCTGTACGGGCTGCTGCTGGCCGTCGGGCTCGCGTACCTCTACAACCTCAGCGCCTCCGGCTACGCCAACTCCTTCTACTCCGCGGCCGTCCAGGCGGGCAGCCAGAGCTGGAAGGCCCTCTTCTTCGGCTCGCTGGACGCGGCGAACGCCATCACCGTCGACAAGCCGCCCGCCGCGCTCTGGCCGATGGCCCTGTCGGTGCGGCTGTTCGGGCTCAACTCCTGGGCGATCCTGGCCCCTCAGGTCCTGATGGCGCTCGCCACGGCGGCCGTGCTGAACTCCGCCGTACGCCGTCGCTTCGGGCCGGTCGCCGGGCTGATCGCGGTCGGCGTGTTCGCGCTGACGCCCGTCGCCGCGCTGATGTTCCGCTTCAACAACCCGGACGCGCTGCTGGCCCTGCTGATGACCGTCACCGTGTGGTGCGTGCTGCGGGCCCTGGAGCAGGGCCGGACGAAGTGGCTGCTCTGGGCGGGTGCGGCGGTCGGGTTCGCGTTCCTGACCAAGACCCTCCAGGCGTTCCTGATCCTGCCGCCGCTGGCCGTGCTGTACGCGGTGTGCGCCCCCGTTCCCGTACGGAAGCGGCTCGGCCAACTCGCCCTGTCCGCGCTGACGATGGCCGTCGCCGGTGGCTGGTGGGTCGCGATCGTGGAGCTGATGCCGGCGTCTTCGCGGCCGTACGTCGGCGGCTCGCAGAACAACTCCTTCCTTGAGCTCACCTTCGGTTACAACGGGCTCGGCCGGATCAACGGCGAGGAGACCGGAAGCGTCGGCGGCGGTGGTCGCGGGGGCGGAGGCGGCGGTGGCTGGGGCGAGACCGGCATCGGGCGGATGTTCAACTCCGAGGTGGGCGGCCAGATCGCATGGCTGCTGCCCGCCGCGCTGATCCTGCTGGTGGCCGGTCTCTGGCTGACCCGGAAGGCGGCCCGGACCGACTCCGCGCGGGCGGCGTTCGTCGCCTGGGGCGGTGCGCTGATCATGACCGTCGTGGTGTTCAGCTTCATGGCCGGGATCTTCCACCAGTACTACACGGTGGCCCTCGCCCCGTACGTCGCGGCGCTCGTCGCCATGGGCGTCACGGTGCTGTGGGAGGAGCGGAGCGCGTGGTGGCCGCGTGCGGTGCTCGCGGGCACGGTCCTCGCGACGGCGCTCTGGGCGTACGTCCTGCTGGGCCGCACTCCGGACTACCTGCCGTGGTTGCGGTGGGCGGTGCTCGCGGGCGGGATCGTGGGCGCGCTCGGGCTGCTGGCCGTGGGCCGGTTCGGCGGCCGTGGCCTGGCCCTCGCCGTGGTGGCGCTGAGCTGCGCGGCGTCGTTGGCGGGGCCGACGGCGTACACCGTCAGCACCTTGAACAGCGGCCACCAGGGGTCGATCGTGACGGCCGGTCCTTCCGCGGGAGGGTTCGGCATGGGCGGGCCCGGGGGCGGCGGTGGCCGGGGCGGTCCCGGTGGACCCGGCGACGGTGACGGTGGGCAGCGCGGGGGAATGCAGCAGCCGACCGGGCAGCGGCAGTTCCCGGGGCAGGGCACGTCTCCCGGGCAGGGCCAGGGGCAAGGCCAGGGCCAGGGCCAGGGCCAGGGGAATCAGCAGGGCAATGCGCCGGGTGGCATGCCCACCATGCCCGGCGGCACCGGAACCGGCAATGGCTTCGGCGAAGGCATGAGGGGTGGTGGCGGAGGCGGCGGCATGGGCGGCCTGCTCAACGGCGCGACCGTCGACGCCGAGGCGAAGGCACTCCTGGCGAAGGGCGCGGACGACTACACCTGGGTCGCCGCAGCCGTCGGCGCGCAGAACGCGGCCAGTTACCAACTCGCGACCGGTGAACCGGTGATGGCGATCGGCGGCTTCAACGGCAGCGACCCGTCACCGACGCCGGCCCAGTTCAAGAAGTACGTGGCGGAAGGAAAGATCCACTACTTCGTCTCGGGCGGCGGAATGGGCGGCAGAGCCATGGGCGGCGAAGGCGGCACGGGTGGCGGCCCCGGGGGCTCCTCCGGCACCTCCTCCCAGATCTCCTCCTGGGTGACGGAGAACTTCACCGAGGTCACCGTCGGCAGCGCCACGTTCTACGACCTGACGCAGCCTGCGGGTTGACGGCCGGGGGACGTACGCGGCCGGGCTCAGAACCCGGCCGCGTACGTCCAGAAGTCCCGCATCACCTGCGGTGCGGTGGGCCCGGACATCGCCATCTGGGTCAGCAGGACGGCGACCGTGCCCGTGGCCGGAATGATGTGGGCCGTGGTGCCGGTGCCGCCGACCCAGCCGTAGCGGCCGAGAACGTTCCACGGGGCGGCGATCTCGACGTCCACCGCGCCGCCGAACCCCCAGCCCTGGCCCTCCGTGAACAGCCCGCTCGCGGCGCGCTGCTCCGGGGTCAGGTGGTCGGTGATCATCTGGCGGACCGACTCGCCGGCCAGCACCCGGTCACCGGCGTCGTTGAGGCCCCCGGCGAGCAGCATCCGGCCGAAGGCGTACCAGTCGTCGACGGTCGAGACCAGGCCTCCGGCGCCGGACGGGAAGGCGGGCGGGCTGCTCCACTGCCCGTCCGGGGCGTCGGCGAGCACCGGATCGCTTCCGCTGTCCGCCCCGGGCCGGTAGGCGGAGGTGAACCGGTCCAGCGCGGCGGGCTCCACCCAGAATCCGGTGTCCTTCATGCCGAGGGGCTCGAAGATCCGCTCCGCCAGATACGCGGGCAGCGGGCGGTCGGCGACCCGGGCGATGAGGACCCCGAGGATGTCGGAACAGGTGTTGTAGAGCCAGCCGTCGCCCGGCTGGTGCAGCAACGGGACACGGGACAGCGCGGCCGTCCAGGCGTCCGGCGCGAGGCCGGCCTGCGGCTCCGGCGGACCCTGGCTCAACTCCGCGAACAGCGGGGCGACGGCCGGGAGCGAGAAGTCCGACGGGAGGCCGTAGCCGGCGCGGAAGGTCAGCAGGTCCAGCAGGGTGATCGGGCGGACCGCCGACACCACGTCGTCGACCGGGCTTTCGGGGGTCCGGACGACCAGAGGCGAGGCCAGCTCGGGCAGCCAGGCCGCGACCGGGTCGGCGGGGGCGATCAGGCCGTCCTCGACGAGCGTCATGGCGGCCGCCGCCACGACGGGTTTGGTGACCGAGGCGATGCGGAAGATCGAGTCCCGCCGCATCGGCGCGGACCCGGCGAGTCCGGTCGTACCGGCCGACACCACCTCTGTCCGTTCGCCCCGGGCGACCAGCGCCACCGCGCCCGGCATCGACCCTTCGGCGATGTGGGTGTCCAGCAGTTCGTGCAGGGTGGTGGAGGTGGTCATGGTCGTCGTCGTCCTTCGTTCTGTACCGCGTGTTCTCTCGGAGCTCTGGGCCCGCCCTTGGGCAGGAAGACGCACTCCGGCCGTAAATGGAGGCTTTCAGGCCGAAGCCGCCGAAGCCGCCGAAGCCGCCGGAGCCGCCCGGGCTGCCGAGGCCGCCCGGGCGGCCGAAGGCGGAGACTTCCGGACGGCTCCGGAGTCATCGGTCGCGTCCCCTCCCGCGTACCAACAGGTCCGCCACCACCGCCCGGTGGTCCGAGGCGACGCTCTTCGGCACCCACGCCCTCCGCACCCCGGCTCCGTCCTTCGACACCGCCACGAAGTCGATCCGCTTGACCGGGTCCTGCGCCGGGAACGTGGGCGCAGCCGGGTCCGCGTCGGTCAGCTCCTGCCACAGCGGGGCCAGTTCGGGGGCGGCGGGCTCCGCGTTGAAGTCGCCGAGCAGGATCTGCGGGCCCCGGTCCTCGGCCATGATCCGCCGGGTGTCGGCGACCTGGGCGACGCGGACGGCGGGGTCCGGGCGGTAGTCGAGGTGGGTCACGTACACGTGCACGGGCAGCCCCCGCACCCGTACGACGACCTCGCCGAACCCCGGGGCGGGGGCCGGGACCGGGTTCGGGTCCTGGGTCGAGAGGCGGGTGATCTCGTGGTTCTCGGCGCTCACGATCCGGTGCCGGGAGAGCACGGCGACCCCGTACTCCGCGCGGGGCCCACCCGGTTCGGCCGGGTCCAGGCTGTAGATCGGCGCGAAGGAGACATGCATACGCAGCCGGCGCGCCAGCTCTCCCGCGAGATCCCGCCACTCGCTGCGGGCGCCCCAGTGCCGGTCGACCTCCTGAAGCCCGATCACATCGGCATTCAGGTAACGGAGTTCGGCGGTCTGGCGGTCGAGATCGAAGACGCCGTCCATGCCCGCCCCGGCGTGGATGTTGTACGTGGCGACCCGCAGCGGCAGGCCCGCGCCGGACCCGCCCGAGGGGGAGCGATGGGCCGATGCGGCGGTGGCGGGCGGTGCGAGGAGTGCGCCCAAGAGGGACGCGGCGAGGAGTAGTTGAGGGGATCGAGCGGAACGGCGACGCAGCGACATGGCTCTCCAGACGGCCGAAAATCGCGCACTTTGTCAGGTCAGCGCCGAGAACCGTACCGCCGGGCCGCCCTCCGGGTCCCAGCGGCGCGACGGGTCCGACCCCACGGAAATCGACTTGTACGTCGTACAGGGCTGCCTTACGGTGTACAACACGTCGTCCTGTACGCCGTACAACCACCGGTCGCGCGATCACGCTCCGGTCGACCCATGGAGCCCAAGGAGCCCGCATGACGGCGCCCGCCGCAGAGCGAAACGACCTTTCCCCCCAGGGACATCCGCAACGCTGGCTGATCCTCGGCGTCATCTGCCTGGCCCAGCTCACGGTGCTGCTCGACAACACCGTCCTCAACGTCGCGATCCCCTCCCTCACCACGGAGCTGAACGCCTCCACCGCCGATGTGCAGTGGATGATCAACGCCTACTCGCTCGTCCAGGCGGGCCTGCTGCTCACCGCGGGCAGTTCGGCCGACCGCTACGGGCGGAAGAAGATGCTGATGGTGGGCCTCGCCCTGTTCGGCGTCGGCTCGCTGGCGGCCGGGCTCGCCCAGTCCTCCGGCCAGCTCATCGCGGCCCGTGCCGGGATGGGCATCGGCGGCGCGCTGCTGCTCACCACCACGCTCGCCGTCGTGGTCCAGATCTTCGACGAGACCGAGCGGGTCAAGGCGATCGGTATCTGGTCCACCGTCGCCTCCCTCGGTTTCGCGGCGGGCCCGCTGTTCGGCGGGTTCGTCCTCGACCACTTCTGGTGGGGCGCGATCTTCCTCATCAACATCCCGGTCGCCCTGATCGGTCTGATCGCCGTCGCCCGGCTCGTACCGGAGTCCAGGGTCGTGCAGGGCGACCGGCCCGACCTGCTGGGCGCGCTGCTCTCCACGATCGGTATGACCGCCGTGGTCTTCGCGATCATCTCCGGGCCCGAGCACGGCTGGACGTCCGGCCGGGTGCTGCTGACGGCGTTCATCGGCGTCGCCGTGCTGACCGGGTTCGTGCTGTGGGAGCTGCACATCCCGTACCCGATGCTCGACATGCACTTCTTCCGGAACCAGAAGTTCGTCGGCGCGGTGGCGGGCGCGCTCCTGGTCGCCTTCGGGATGACCGGCTCGCTCTTCCTGCTCACCCAGCACCTTCAGTTCGTGCTCGGGTACGGACCGTTGGAGGCGGGGCTGCGGACGGCCCCGATGGCGCTGACCGTGGTCGTCCTCAACCTGGCGGGCCTGGGCGCCCGCATGGTGCGGAAGGCCGGGACGCCCGCCGTCATCGCGGCGGGGATGAGCTGCCTGGCGGCCGGGCTCGCCGCCATCGCGCTCCTCGGGCGGCACGGGTACGGCGGGATGCTGCTCGGCCTGCTCGTGATGGGGGTGGGGATCGCGCTGGCGATGCCCGCGATGGCCAACGCCATCATGAGCGCCATCCCGCCGGAGAAGGCCGGTGTGGGCGCGGGGGTCAACGGCACGCTCGCGGAGTTCGGCAACGGGCTCGGGGTCGCGGTGCTCGGCGCCGTTCTGAACGCCCGCTTCGCCGCGCTCGTACCGGCCGCCGTCGGCGCCACCTCGCTGCCCGCGGCCCTGGCCGCCGCGGACGGGCCCGCCGCCCGGGACCAGATCAAGGACGCCTTCTCCTCGGGTCTCGAGGTCAGCCAACTGGTGGGCGCGGTCGCGGTGCTGGCGGGCGGTCTGCTCGCCGCGTTCCTGCTGCGCCGGGCCGAGCGGGGGGAGGCGGCGGCCGGGGTGGCCGGGACGGCTTCCGGTACGCCGGCCGCCGGGGCGGAGAGCCCCGCCCCCGCCGGGCAGGGCGTTGCCGCCGAGCAGGACGATCGGCTGAAGAAGGCCGGGGACCGGGCAGACTCGGCGGGACCGGCGGCATAGCATCGGACGGGACGCGCGTACCGGACCGTAGGCGTCCGGTACGCCGCCCTTCCGGCAGGACGGCTCGGTGGGCCGGTCCGAGATTGACGAGGAGAGTGCGCCATGGTGTCCGCGTCCGGTACCGAGCCCGAGTCCGAGTCAGCATCCGGGCCCGGGACGTCCGGGGCCGAGTCCGAGTCGGCGTCCGGGGCCGGGTCGACGTCCCGGGCAGCGTCCGGGGCCGACCGCGCGAACGACGCCGGGCGGACCAGCGTGTGGCTGGACCGGCGGACGCCTTCGCGCTCCCGCAGGTCGGAGTCCCCGGCGGGTCTGGACCGCAACCGCATCACCGAGGCGTCGGTGCGGCTGCTGGACGCCGACGGCCTCGCCAAGTTCTCCATGCGCCGGCTCGCCGCCGAACTGGACGTCACCGCGATGTCCCTCTACTGGTACGTCGACACCAAGGACGACCTCCTGGAGCTGGCGCTCGATTCGGTCTACGCCGAGATCGCCCCGCCCCGCGAGGCCGACGACTGGCGGGACCGGCTGCGGGACCTGGCCCGCAGCTACCGCGAACTCCTCGTCCGCCACATCTGGATCTCGCCGCTGGCCGGGACGTTCCTCAACATCGGCCCGAACTCCATGCTGTTCTCGTACGCCGTCCAGGACATCGTCCGGGCCACCGGCCTGCCCCTGGAGCGGCAGACGGGCGCGCTGTCGGCGGTCTTCCAGTTCGTGTACGGATTCGGCACCGTCGAGGGCCACTTCAAGGCGCGCTGCGACGCGACCGGGCTCACGCAGGACGAGTACCACCAGCGGGCGATGGGCACGATCAGGGCGCAGCCGCACATGCAGGAGATCGCCGCGTACTCCGACGACATCATGGCGGCCCGGGGCGGCGACACCGTCGAGGAGATGCGCGAGCGGGACTTCGTCTTCGCGCTGGACCTGCTGATCGCGGGCATCGAGACGATGAGCGCCCGGACCGGCACCCCTTCGCCGTGAACCGGCCCCCGCACGTTCAGTAGCCGCGCTTTACGTCCACCGTCAGCCCGGGCCGCCTGCCCGCCGTCACGGCCTCCCAGCAGGCGGCGAAGTCCACGGCCACGTCCTCGTCGGCGGTGATGCCCGAGGAGTGCGAGGTGATGACCGTACGGGGCAGCCTCCACACCGGGTCGTCGGGCGCGGCCGGTTCCGTCGGCAGCACGTCCAGGACCGCCCGCCGCACCCGGCCGTCCCGCAGCGCGCCCTCCAGCGCCCCCATGTCCACGGTCGCGCCCCGCCCCACGTTGACGAACGTCGCCCCGCGCACCGCCGCGAACCGGGCGGCCCCGAAGAAGCCCTCGGTGGCCGCGGTCAACGGCAGCGTGGAGATCACCCAGCGGGCCTCGGCCAGCGCCCCGCCGTCCTCACCGGCCCCGACGACCAGATCGAAGCCCGGCACCACCCGTCCGAAGCCCGGCACCTCCGAAGCGGAGTCCGGCAGCTCCGAAGCGCGGCCCGGCGGCGGCCCCGACCGCGTCGTACGGGCGACGCCCACCGTGCGTACCCCGCAAGCCCCCAGCAGCCGCCCCACGGCCGCGCCGATGCGGCCGGTCCCGTAGATCAGCGCGGTCTGCCCGGCGATGAGCTCCGTGGGCAGGCGCTCCCAGTGCGCGCGGGCGTGCTGGGCGGTGAACTCCGGTACGGACTGGCACTCGGCGAGCAGCCAGCCCAGGACGTACTGGGCCATCCGCTCGCCCATCCGGCCCACGGTCCGGGTCAGCAGCGCCGGGGCGGGCCAGGAGCCGGCGGAGAGCAGCGGGTCCGTGCCCGCGTTGACGCTGTGGAACCAGAGCAGACGGTCCGTCCGCAGCGCCTCGGGCAGCGTCTCGCCCACGCACAGAAGCGGTTCGCCGGACGGCGGCGGGACGTCCGTGAGGGGTTCCGCCGTGCGGCCGGCGACCCGCTCCAGCTCCCGCACCAGGCCGCCGTCCAGCGAGGGCGCGACCAGCAGCCGGGCCCGCGCGAGTTCGCCGGGCGCGGGCAGCGGCGTCGTGGCCATCGCGGGGTCAGCTCCCCGGGGCCAGGCGGGCCGGGAAGCCGCCGGTGGCGACGGGGCCCCAGCGCTCCGGGGTGACCCGGATGATCGACTTGCCCTGCTTCACCATCGCCGTCCGGTACTCGTCCCAGTCCGGATGCTCGCCCGAGATGTTCCGGAAGTACTCGACGAGCGGCTCGACGGAGTCCGGGGAGTCGATGACCTCCGCCGTACCGTCGATCTGCACCCACGGCCCGTCCCACTCGTCCGACAGCACGATCACGCTGACCCGTTCGTCGCGCCGCGCGTTGCGGGTCTTGGCGCGCTCGGGGTACGTCGACATGACGATCCGCCCCGAGTCGTCCACGCCGCAGGTCAGCGGGGAGCCCTGGGGGCGGCCGTCGGCCCGGGCGGTGAGCAGGACCGCCCGGTGCCGGGGGCGTACGAACGCCAGCAACTCGTCGAGCTCCACGGCGGTGTTGGTCGCGATGTTCGGTGCCATGCCCACCACCCTACGACCGGCCCGGACCGTCGGCCGGGCAACGCCTCGCGCGACCGGCGCGAGGCGGGCCGGGGGTCACGGCATGGGCAGCGCCTCGCCCTGCACCGCCTGGATGTCCAGCTCCACGCGCAGGGTCGTGCCGATCGCGGAGATGCCCGCCTGGACGACCTGGTTGTAGTTCATCGCGAAGTCGTCGCGGCGCAGTTCGGCGGTGGCGTGGAAGGCCGCGCGCACCCCGCCCCACGGGTCGGGCCCGGTGCCGAGGTAGCTGAGGTCCAGGTCGACGGGGCGGGAGACGCCGTGCATCGTCAGCTCGCCGTGCACGGTCCAGCGGTCGGGCCCGGCCGGGGCGAGGCCGGTGGAGCTGTAGGCGATCTCCGGGTACCGGTCCACGTCGAGGAAGTCGGGCGAGCGCAGATGCTTGTCCCGCATGCCGTTGCCGGTGTCGATGCTGGCCGCCCGGATCACCGCGTCGACGCGGGAGCTCCCGATCTCCTCGGCGATCTCGATCCGGCCGCCGAAGTCGGTGAAGCGGCCGTGCACGCTGGAGATCCCCAGGTGCTGGGCGACCGCGCCGACCGAGGAGTGCGCGGGGTCCAGCGACCAGGCGCCCGGCGGCGGCAGTTCCACCCCGCCCTGGCGGGCCAGCACGATCTGGCCGCCCTCGATCCGGCCGCTCGCGGTGACGAGGGCGGTGGAGGCGGCGGGGGCGTACCCGACCGCCGTGACGATCACCGTGTACGCGCCGGCCGCCAGGGACCCGTCCGTGCGGACCGCCCCGTCCTCGTCGGCCGCGGCCCGCAGCACCTGGGCGCCGGTCATGTCGGTGACCGTCACGACGGCGTGCTGGACCGCCCAGCCGTCCCGCGTCCGTACCTGTGCGCGAAGTCCCATCCCGTATCTCTCCTAGCTCGATGACCCACCCGGCCGTGCCGTCGGGGAATGAGTCGGGCCCCGGGGCGGACACGGCAGGCCGTCCCCTGCCCGCCGTACCCGCCTCCGGGGCCCTTTTTCACCCGGTCGCGACAGCCTCTCCGCTGGAAGTGCCGTCCGACCAGGGGTCTTCGCGATCCCTTCACGTGCGTACGCGCATCCCTATAGGTGCACGCGCGCCCGCGCCCGAGGGATCAATCACTCACCCGGGTGGGCGAGTTCGATGTCGTGCCCGTCGACTCCCGTACCGCTGACGGTGAGGGAGCCCGCCACCGGCGGGTAGCCGGTCGCGATGACGGTGTACTCGCCCGTGTCCAGGTCGGTGAAGGCGTACGCCCCGTCCTCGCCGGTCGTCGCGGTGGCGACCACGTTGCCCGCCGCGTCGATCAGCGTGACCCGGGCGTCGGTCAGCGGGCTCCGGGCGGACCCGGCCCGCACGATGCCCTGGACCAGCGCACCGGACCGCAACGCGGCCTCGACGCGGGTGACGCCCTGGCCGCCGATCTCCACCGGCAGCGCCAGCGGACGGAAGCCTGCCGCGTTGACCGCGACGGTCACGGAGCCCGGGATCAGCTCGCCGAAGGCGAACTCACCGGCCGGGCCGGACGTGCCGGTGGCCAGCACATCGCCCCGGACGTCGGTCACGATGACCATCGCGCCGTCGACCGGAGTGCCGGACCCTTCGGCCCTGACGGTTCCGGCCAGCCCGCTCGTACCGGACAGCAGGATGTCGAAGGCCAGCGGCTCCTCGCCGACGACCACCGTGGACGCCTGCGGCTGGTAGCCGTCGGCGGAGGCGATCAGCACATAGCTGCCGGAGCCGGGGGCGTCGAGGGTGTAGCCGTCGTCGGACCGGGCGACCGAACGCCCGAGCTGACGGCCGCCCAGCGAGATCAGCGTGACGGCCGCACGGGCGACCGGAGCGCCCTCCGCGCCGCGCACCACACCGTGCACGGGAGTGCCCTGGACGGTGTCGTGCACGTTCTCGTACGCGACACCGGCGCCGGCACCGCCGCCCTCGGCATGGGCATCGGCCTCGGCCGTGTCGACCGAGGTGACCCCGGCCGCGCCCTCGGAGACCGGCCCGGCCGCGCCGACGGCGGCGGGCACGGGGGCCTCGGCCGCCTCGACGGCTGCCGGAGCGTCGGCCAGGGTGTCGTTCCCGGTGCTGCTCTTCAGCGCGACCTCCTTGATGAAGATCGTCACGATGAAGGCGATCAGCGCGCACGGAGCGGCGTACAGGAAGACGTCGCCGACGCCGTGCCCGTACGCGGCCTCCATGACCAGCCGGAACGGCTCGGGCAGCTTGTCCAGGTCGGGGATGCCCCCGCCGCCGGTGCCGCCGTGGCCGAGCTCGGCGCCCTCGGGGCCGAGGGCGGCGAGGCCGTCCTTGACGTACTGCGTGACGCGGTTGCCGAGCACGGCGCCCAGCGCCGAGACGCCGATCGCACCGCCGAGGGACCGGAAGAAGGTGACGACGGAGCTCGCGGAACCGAGGTCCTCGGGAGCGACCTGGTTCTGCGTGGCGAGGACCAGGTTCTGCATCATCATGCCGATGCCGAGGCCCATGACGAACATGAAGATCGCGACGTGCCAGTACGGGGTGTCGTACCGGATCGTGCCCAGCAGCCCCAGCCCGGCCGTGACCAGGAAGCCACCGCTGACCAGCCACGCCTTCCAGCGCCCGGTCTTGGTGATGATCTGGCCGGAGACGGTCGAGGAGAGGAAGAGCCCCGCGATCATCGGGATGGTCATGACGCCGGACATCGTCGGCGACTTGCCGCGCGCCAGCTGGAAGTACTGGCTGAAGAAGACGGTGCCCGCGAACATCGCGATGCCGACGAACAGCGAGGCGATCGAGGCCAGCGTGATGGTGCGGTTACGGAAGAGGCGCAGCGGAATGATCGGTTCGGCGGCGCGCGACTCGATGAGGACGAAGATCAGGCCGAGCAGGGCGGAGCCCGCGACCATCACGTACGTCTGCCACGACAGCCAGTCGTACTTGTCGCCCGCGAAGGTCACCCAGACCAGCAGCAGCGAGACGGCGGCGCTGATGAAGAACGCGCCGGACCAGTCGACCTTGACGCCCTCGCGCTTGACGACCGGGAGCTTCAGGGTCTTCTGGAGCACGATCAGCGCGATGATCGCGAAGGGCACGCCCACGTAGAAGCACCAGCGCCAGCCCATCCAGCTGGTGTCGGTGATGACGCCGCCGAGCAGCGGACCGCCGACGGTGGCGACGGCGAAGACCGCGCCCAGGTAGCCGCTGTAGCGGCCGCGCTCGCGCGGGGCGATCATCGCGGCCATGACGATCTGCGCGAGGGCGGAGAGCCCGCCGACGCCGATGCCCTGGACGACCCGGCAGGCGATGAGCATGCCGCTGCTGGTCGACATACCGGCCACGACCGAGCCCAGGACGTAGATGATCAGGGCTATCTGGACCAGCAGCTTCTTGCTGAAGAGGTCCGAGAGCTTGCCCCAGAGCGGGGTGGTGGCGGTCATGGCCAGCAGCGAGGCCGTCACGACCCAGGTGTAGGCGCTCTGGCCGCCGCCGAGGTCGGAGATGATCTCGGGCAGGGCGTTGGAGACGACCGTCGACGACAGGATCGCGACGAACATGCCGAGCAGCAGCCCGGCCAGCGCCTCCATGATCTGCCGGTGTGTCATCGGCGTGCCGTCGGAGGCGCCGGAGGCGTTGCCGCCGCCGTGCCCTCCGTGCTTGGCGTGGCCGCCCCGCACACCGGTGGGTGTGGTCGTAGCCATTGAGTTCCTTATCCGTGCGTATTTGCTTCTGTTACACAGGTGTACGGGTGTGAGCCTCGTCGCCGAGGCGGGTCCTGCACTCGCCGGTGTGACGTCCGGGGGCGCAGCCGCCGGATCCGCGACAGGCGAAGCTGTCGCGCAGCCGGGACAGCAGCGCGATGAGCCGGCCGACGTCCTCGTCGGACCAGTCCTGGAGGTTGTGGGCGAACATCTCGGTGGTCCGCCGGGTCAGCTCGCCGAGCTGCTCGTGCCCGCCGGGGGTCAGCCGCAGGATGCGGGACCGCTTGTCCGCCGGGTCCGGAGACCGTTCGATCCAGCCGCGATCGGCCACATGGGCCACGTGCCGACTGGTCACCGACATGTCCACGGACAGCAGCTCGGCGAGCCGGCTGATCCGCATCTCGCCGTGCCGGTCCAGGAGGGTCAGTACGGCGGCGGATCCCGCGGGACACTCGGGGGGCAGGGCTCGGGCGAGCCCTCTTTTGACGGCCCCGACGGCACTGAGCTGCCGGGCCAGTTCCTCGTAACTACTCCGTGCGGCCACGGGAACCCCCAGCACACTCACGACTATGTTGTTGCTTAGGGCAACGATAGAAGCCGTTGGTTGCTGCAGGCAAACGAAAACGGGCTTGCAGAAGTAAAGGAACGCAAAAGCCTCCGTAGGGTCGAGGTCAAGCGCGTTCGCTGTCCGTCCTCAGGGGCATCTCCGCCCACGCTCCGGATGATCTCCGCCCGCTCACCGCCCGCTCTCCGCGCTCTCTCCGGGCGATCTCCGGGTGGGCCGCCGCAGGTGGAGCGGGGTGCCCCGGGTGGCCCCGGGGGTTGGGCCGGGGGCCCGAGTTCGCTAGGGTCCTGCCCCATGGCACACAACCCCCACGCCCCTCAGCCGGGCCCCGAGGGCAACCACGACCCGGCGGGCAGCACGCAGATGTTCCGCGCCTTCGTCGACGAGGGCGAGCCGCAGCGCCGGCAGCAGCCCGCGGCGACCTCGTCCGGGCCGAGAGCCGGGGTGATCGCGGCGGTGATCGCGGTCGTCGTCGTCCTCGGCGCGGTGGCCTGGCTCGCACTGGGCTGACCGGCTCGCACCGAGCTGATCACGACATCACGCAGGACGTCACGCACGACCGCACGATCCGGCCGCACGGGGGACGGACGGCGGGGCCATGACCGACCGGCTCCCGCTCCGCCCCGGGCGGCCTTCGTGCGTCTCGGGGCGGCTTCAGCGGGCTCTGCGGGTTCAGCGGCTCCGCGGACTGCGCGGGGTCAGCGGCTCCGCGGGGTCAGCGGCTCTGCAAGGTCAGCGGACTCTGCGGAATCCGGGCCTGCGGGCTCCGCGGAATCCGGATCTGTGGGCCCTCCGGATTCCGCCGGTCCGGGTCACTCCCACGCGGCGGAGACGTCCTCGGTCTCGACGCGCATGCCCAGCGGGACCCGCCAGGACTCCACGCAGACGGTGTACGTCTTCGAGCGCGTCGAACCCGCGGCGATCGGGGCGGGCAGGGGCTGGGACGAGGTGATGGTCGCCCAGTCGACGCCGAGGGCGCCGATGATGTGCGTGGCGAAGGTGACGCTCCCCGAACGCACCGGGGAGCCGCCGGTGTTGCGGAACTCCACGGTCACCTTCTCGCACCACCGCTTGTCCGCCGCCGCACGCTCCGGGGCGCTCAGCGTCAGCGCGGCCGGGGTCGCCGGCGGGGCGGGAGGCTCCGGGCTGCCGGAGGACCCGCCGCCGGGCTTCGGAGGCGTGGAGGGCTCGGTGGGCGTGGACGGCTTGGAGGGCGTCGAGGGCTTCGCACCCGCCCCACCTGGTGAACCGGATGAACCAGGCGAGTCGGGAGAGCCGGGTGCACCAGGAGAACCGGCCGCACCGGCACCCCTTTGACCGCCGGCCGCCCCCGTACGCTCCCCACCGCTCCCGCTCCCGCCACCGGGCCCGGGACCGCCCGTGGGGCCCGGCGAGGCGTTCGCGCCGGAGGCGGGCGCCGCAGAAGGGGGCGTACCAGTTCCGCCGCCCCTCGCCGCACCCCCGCCGCTCTCGTCGAGGGGCGTGAGCGTCACCTCGCCCGAAGGCCGCCCGCTCCCGCCCGAGGGGCTGCCCGAGCCTTCGGCGGCCGCGCCCACGGCCACGTAACCGTCGCCCGGTCCGCTGCCGCAGCCGGACAGCAGGCCGGTGCCCAGGCACAGCGCGACCGCCGAGGCGGCGATGGCGCTGCCTCGGCGGCCGGTGGATCCGCATGTCTGACGTCGCATCGCGTCAGTGTGTCTGACGCGCCGTCACATATGAAGCCTCGTGAACAGCTTTTCCGGCTCAGTCGGCGATGAGCCCTTCCCTGAGCTGCGCGAGCGTGCGGGTGAGGAGCCGGGAGACGTGCATCTGGGAGATGCCGACCTCCTCGCCGATCTGAGACTGCGTCATGTTCGCGAAGAACCGCAGCATGATGATCTGGCGCTCGCGCGGGGCGAGCTTGGCCAGCAGCGGCTTCAGCGACTCGCGGTACTCGACGCCTTCCAGCGCCGAGTCCTCGTACCCGAGGCGGTCGGCGAGCGAGCCCTCGCCGCCGTCGTCCTCGGGCGAGGGGGAGTCCAGCGAGGAGGCGGTGTAGGCGTTGCCGACGGCGAGACCGTCGACCACGTCCTCCTCGGAGACCCCGAGCGCGCGGGCCAGCTCCGGCACGGTCGGCGAACGGTCGAGCTTCTGGGCGAGCTCGTCGCTGGTCTTGGTCAGCGCGAGCCGCAGCTCCTGGAGGCGGCGGGGGACCCGCACGGACCAGGAGGTGTCGCGGAAGAAGCGTTTGATCTCGCCGACGACGGTGGGCATCGCGAACGTCGGGAACTCGACGCCGCGTTCGCAGTCGAACCGGTCGATCGCCTTGATCAGGCCGATCGTGCCGACCTGGACGATGTCCTCCATCGGCTCGTTACGGCTGCGGAACCGCGCCGCGGCGTACCGCACCAGCGGGAGGTTCAGTTCGATCAGTGTGTCCCGCACGTAGGTCCGCTCCGGACTGTCCGTTCCCTCGGGCCCCGAGGCGGGGCCGAGCGCGGCGAGCCGCAGGAACAGGGAGCGGGACAGCGTGCGGGTGTCGATGGCTTCCGGTGAGCTGGTGAGCACGGCGGGTGCCGGCACGCTCTTCGTGAGCGTGAGCACCTTCGAGCTGCCCTGTTCTTCGGACATGCCACCCCCTTGAGGTCGCGGACGGTCGCGGTGGCCGCGACCATCGGAGGAACGCAGCCTCCACCTGAATACCGGAGGCGGGGCTGCGGCAAACGCGCTTCGAGCAGAATGTCACATGTCGGCAACACGCTGTAGTGACATGTCGACAAGTCAGCGCCGAATCCGCCCTGGAAACAGGGGGTGTAGCCCTTTTATGCCGTCAGAACTGCTCTGTGGACGGTCTACCCGTTCCGGTTACGCCTCGATCCTGTTTGCGGATCTCAGTCGGGCGAAGCTTCGGGCGAGGAGCCTTGACACATGCATCTGGGAGACGCCTAGTTCGGCGCTGATCTGAGACTGGGTCAAGTTGCTGTAGTAGCGCAGGAGGAGGATGCGCTGCTCGCGTTCGGGAAGCTGGACGAGGAGGTGGCGTACGAGGTCGCGGTGCTCGACGCCGGCGAGCGCGGGGTCCTCGTAGCCGAGCCGGTCGAGCAGTCCGGGCAGCCCGTCGCCCTCCTGGGCGGCCTCCAGCGAGGTCGCGTGGTACGAGCGCCCGGCCTCGATGCAGGCGAGCACCTCGTCCTCGGAGATCTTGAGCCGCTCGGCGATCTCGGCGGTGGTCGGGGAGCGGCCATGAGCGGTCGTCAGGTCCTCGGTGGCGCCGGTGACCTGGACCCAGAGCTCGTGCAGCCGGCGGGGGACGTGGACGGTGCGCACGTTGTCGCGAAAGTAACGTTTGATCTCGCCGACGACGGTGGGCATCGCGAAGGTCGGGAACTGGACCCCGCGTTCCGGATCGAACCGGTCGATGGCGTTGATCAGACCGATCGTGCCGACCTGGACGACGTCCTCCATCGGCTCGTTGCGGCTGCGGAACCGGGCGGCGGCGTAGCGCACCAGGGGGAGGTTCGCCTCGATGAGGGCGTCCCGGACCCGGCCGTGCTCCGGGGTGCCCGGCTCCAGGTCGGTGAGCTGACCGAAGAGGACCTGGGTGAGCGCCCTGGTGTCGGCGCCGCGGGTCCTGGAGGGCCGGGCCGAGGGGTCGGGGGTCTCGGTCTGGATGTCCTCGGCCCGGACGGCCGGGACGGTCTGGCCGTTCTGGGCGGTCTGGGGAGGCACTTGAGGCGCTGTACTGGCCGGCACGGTGACGCCACCCCTTTGCGGTCAACTACGGTCAACTCATCCGTCAAAAGCGGTCATAGCATCACAAGACATGTCCACTGTGTGCAAGCACCGCATAGTGCCGTGTTGAAGGCATAAGGGTTTAAAAAGAACAAAGAACCCCTCGCCGGAACGGCGAGGGGTTGGGCGGAACCGGTACGGGGAACGGGTGGCCGGTCTCCGCGAGGGGGGTCAGAAGGGGTAGTCGGCGATCACCCAAGTGGCGAACTCGCGCCACTGCCCCGCGGCGGCCTGGTGGGCGGGGTGCTCGATGTACCGCTTGAGGGCGTCCTCGTCGGCGACGGCGGAGTTGATGGCGTAGTCGTACGCGATCGGCCGGTCGGTGATGTTCCAGGCGCACTCCCAGAACTCCAGCTCGGGGACCTGCCCCGCCAGCTCCCGGAAGGCCCGGTCCCCTGCGACGACCCGCGGGTCGTCCCGCTCGACGCCCTCGTTCAGCTTGAAGAGGACCAGGTGGCGGATCATCGTGGGTCTCCTACTTCACCAGTTCTGACATGAAGTCACCGACGCTCTGCGCGGCGGTGGAAATGCCCTCGAACCCTACCTGGACCAGCTCGGCGGCCCGCTGCGGAGACATGATGATCGTGTACAGCACGAAGACCACCAACATGTAGATGATGATCGTCTTTGCCTTGGCCACAATCCTTGCCTCCCCATCGACCCCACGTGCGATCGGGCGATTGTATCCGCACGAATGGTCGTATCCGGTGGCCGTTCGCCGGCCGTTCCCTGGCCTTCCTGATCACTGACGCGCCCTTTAAGGACCTACGGCCCCGCCATCGAGGTCTTTCGCCGGACCTCACGGCCCTCGCCGCGCGGCAGGATGGATACCGAGCCCGACGGGACCAGGCAGGACCCGAAGGGCCCGGAACAGGGCCTCCCTGTGGGGCCACCGTCGCGCGAACCCCCCTGACCGCGGCGGACCGGCCAGCAGGCCCTGTTCTCACCGGGGGGAGCGGCTTGTCCCCCCGATGCCGCTTCCCCCGACCTGAACCGGAACGCCCGGCCGCCGTACATCCTCTGTACGGCGGCCGGGCGCTCTGCTGTGCGCAGGGCGTCGGCGAGGACACCGCGGCAGCGCGTTCAGGCGTAACGCTCGAAGAGTGACTGGACGTACCCCTCCAGCCGCTGAGCGAGGACATCGGCGGTCAGATCGACACGTCCCAGCTCACGCCAGGGAACAGCGACCTTCTCCCCGTCCGGGGCGAAACCCAGCGCGTCCAGCAGCCGCCAGTAGAGATGGTCGGTGGGGTCCCCGGCCAGGGTTCCTCCCGCGGCGACGTACCGATCGGCGAACCGCATGCCCGCGGGAACCCCGTGCAGCAGGGCGACGGCCGTCGAGCAGTGCGCCACGTCCAGATCTGCGGGCCCCCAGGAGGTCTCCACCCAGTCCACGACCCCGCTGATCCGGAGATCGTCACCGGTGCCGGTGAAGAGGACGTTCCCCGGATGAAAATCCCGATGCAGGAAGCGCCCCTCGTACTCCGGAGGCTCACGGCGGATGACGTCGACGGCCCACCGCCAGAGCTCGGGCCGCGCGCCGGCCGAGGGCAGGGCCACCCGCTCGGGAGAGGCCCAGGCCTGATAGGTCCGAGGGCGTTGTCGCGCGGCCACGGGCAGCCGATGAATACGCACGAGCTGCCGCGCCAGCAGGTCGGCACGGTCATCGGCACCGCGATCGTCGAGGCGCAGGGTCCCCGGCAGCAGGGACATCAGCAGGGAGGGGTGATCGCAGTGCTCGGCCGCCGCGTCCACGGCCACGAGGGTGGCCGCCGGTACGTCCGTATCACCGAGGAGGCGCAGGACGTCCGCCTCCCGGTTCAACAAACCCTCCGCGTGCCGAACGTAGAAGGGCTTGACGAAGGACCGCAGAACGAGCGAGCGCGCCCCACCGGGTCCGCCGACATCCAGCCGCCGCATCTCCGACGACCAGCCACCGCGCAGCGACACGACCTGCTCGATGCGCTCCGCCTCGAACAGCCCCTTCTCCACCCAGGATCGCGTGGCATCCCAGCTCGGACGGTCACCACCATCCACACCGATGCTCTCGGCTCCCTCGCCCATGGAGGGCAGGCTAGCCGCGTCCCGTCGGGCGCGTCCCGAGTCCTTGCCGCCGAACTCGGATTGGGCCGACTCAGACCGATTTCAGCAGGTCGCGGAGGTTGGTCATGCGTGCTCTGACGTCGGCGGCCTCGGCGGGCGGGGTGTCGGGGTGGTGGGTTGTGCGGCAGGGGCGGCAGAGTCCGTCGGGGAGGGCTTCGGGCTGGCCGGGCCGACCACAGTCGGTGCACTCCATGAGGATGCGGCGGGCCGGGGCGGGGGTGCCGGGTGAGGGGCTCTCGGTGGCGAGGTAGGTGTTCCACCATTCGTTGTCGCGTGCGGTGCGGGACCAGAAGGTGCGGAAGGCCCAGCGGGTTTCGCCGCTCGCGTTGGTGATGGAGCACCGTACGCGGCGGAGGTGCCCGGCGACGGAGAGGGCGTTCAGGGCGGTGGAGATGGCCTGTTGCCCGTAGAGCGGGAGCTGTTTGGCGAGCTGCTTGACGCTCATCGCGGCACCTTCGGGAAGGTGGTCGACGAACCCGGCGACGTACCGCTCACGCGTTGGCAGGAGGGCAAAGTCCTGTCGTGTTCGGGGGAGTTGCTGTGGTGCGGAGCGCTTGCCGTACCCGGGATTGGCCATCGGGTACGCGGCGGAGAGTGCGGGGGCAGGCGGGGCGGAGCTAGTGTGCTGGGTAGCCACGGGATCGTCTTTCTGGGTTTAGCGATCTTGCGGTGAGACCCCGGCCTGGTGCGACAACACCGTGTCGGGGTCGTTTGGTTCTCGCACCGTAAGCGGCGGTCACGCTGCGCCGCAAGCTGTCACGATTAGTCATACTTCCTGGCTGTGACGGGGTGGGGAGGGAGGGAAGGTTTTCCCCAACCCCCTTCATCTACCTACTGGTTAAAGAAGGCGCTCGAACCTCGGGGCTCGCATCCCGACACCCGAATCCCGGGTCTCAAGCTTCGGGCCGGGCCCCCGTTCACGTACCCCCGGAAGAGTGAGTCGGCCGTCCCGAAGCTCGGGGCCCGGAACCCGAGCTTCGGGGGAAGAGCAGGGTGCCACGGCATTGCTGCGCACGAGGGTGCCTTTCCCCTCGCGAACGCTCGGCCGCCGCCTACGATCGCAGCATGATTCGTGCTGTCGTGTTCGATGTCGGTGAGTGTCTGGTCGACGAAACCCGTGAGTACGGGACCTGGGCCGACTGGCTCGGGGTCCCTCGGCATACCTTTGCCGCGCAGTTCGGAGCCGTGATCGCTCAGGGCAAGGACTACCGCGAGACGTTTCAGGTGTTCCGACCAGGGTTCGATCTCTACGCCGAGCGGGAGGCACGGGCCGCCGCCGGGCAGCCTGAGCACTTCGACGAGTCGGACCTGTACCCGGACGTACGCGACTCTCTCAAGGCGCTGCGTGCGGACGGCCTGTGGCTCGGTATCGCGGGCAACCAGACGACGCGTGCGGGCGGCATTCTGCGGGGCTTGTTCGCTCAGGATGTCGATCTGATCGGTACGTCCGACGACTGGGGCGCGTCGAAGCCCGACCCTGAGTTCTTCGTACGGGTCGCGGAAGTCGTCCCGGCCGAGCCCGAGGAGATCCTTTACGTCGGGGACCGCGTCGACAACGATCTGCGGCCGGCCGTCGCGGCGGGTATGCGTACCGCGCTCGTCCACCGAGGGCCCTGGGCCACGATTCAGTGGGAGACGGAAGAGGCGAGGAGGCTCCCCACCTTCCGAGTGGAGAGCCTCCTCGAACTGTCTCCGCTGATAAGACAGTTCAACGCGCGAGAGCGCTGACCGTGGTCGACCAGTCGTAGAGCCGCTCGTCCAGATCCTTCACGCACTGTTCGCCTTGGTGGCCGACCAAGGCCTGGCGAACCTCGCAGACTCGGTCCATGCCGGTCGCGTACCACGTGCGCTTCAGCTGATCGAGTGCGTGGACGGCGACGAGCCGACCGGCTTCGCGTACGGTGCCCCGCTCCAGCCGGGCCGTGAGTGGTGGCGTCCCACTGCGTCCGAGCCGAACAACGGGTACACCGCGACCTACGCCGTCTCCGAGGTCATGGTGCGCCCGCAGTGGCGGAAGCAGGGGTCTCGGAGCGGCTCCACGAAGCCCTGCTGAAGGAACGCCGCGAAGATCTCGCGGTGCTCCTGGTCGATGTGACGCACCCGAAGGTTCAGGAACTTTACGAGACGTGTGGCTACGAGAAGGCGGGTGAGCAGCAGCCCTTCGCCGACTGCCCGGCGTACGCGGTCATGGTGAAGAGGCTGCACCCCTGAGCGGTCCTGAGAGCATGCAAAGCAAAGGGCCCGGTTCACTGAACCGGGCCCTTCCTCTACAGCGGTAGCGGTGGGATTTGAACCCACGGTGACGGGTTACGCCACACTCGCTTTCGAGGCGAGCTCCTTCGGCCGCTCGGACACGCTACCGAGAGAGAGCTTAGACCATCCCGGGGCGTGGACAGAAATCGGTTCTCGGGCGTGGGGCCGTAGCCGGTCCGGCGTCGGGGTCGTGACCGGTCGGGTGGCGGGGCCGTAGCTGGTCAGAGCGTGCGGAAGAACGTCGTCAGCTGCTGGGCGCACTCGTCCTCCAGCACGCCCGCGATGACCTCCGGGCGGTGGTTCAGGCGGCGGTCGCGGATCGTGTCCCAGAGGGAGCCCGCCGCGCCCGCCTTCTCGTCGCGGGCGCCGTAGACGACGCGGGCCACGCGGGACTGGACCAGGGCGCCCGCGCACATCGTGCAGGGCTCCAGGGTGACCACCAGCGTGCAGTCGGTCAGGCGCCACTCGCCCACCGCCTCGGCCGCTCGGCGCAGGGCCAGGATCTCGGCGTGCGCGGTCGGGTCGCCGGTGGCCTCGCGTTCGTTGTGGGCGGCGGCGAGCTCGGTTCCGTCGGGGCCCAGAACAACGGCGCCGACCGGCACATCGCCGGCCGACGCCGCCTGCGCGGCCTCGGCCAGGGCGCGGCGCATCGGTGTCTGCCAGGGGTCGCGTACGGGGTCGGGCTCGGGTGCGCGTACAGGACCCGGGACGGGCTCGGGTGAGGGGTTCGGCGGTCGTGCGATCACCCGCGGACCCTAGCGGACGGGACAGGTGGGGGAAGGGAGGGAAGGTAGGAGGGGCGCGCGTAAGGGGCCGGCCTAGCGGACCGACTCCAGGACCTCCGCCGCTCCCACGGCCTCCGCGATCTCGGAGAGTGCGTCGGTCTGCAGGGTGAGCAGCTCCTTCTCGGACATCCCGAGGTCGGCGAGGACCCCGAGCTCACCGATCGGCCCCGCCGGAACGGCGTCCGGGTCGGGGGCGTCGTCGTCCTGGTCGGCGGCCGTGGGGGCGGGTCGTTCCGGTTCGCCGTCCTCCGTGCCGTCGAGGTCGACGAGCTCCTCCAGGGCGGCGATCTCGTCCTCGGCCCCTGGTTCGCGGCCGAGCATTTCGTCGGTGAGCAGGATCTCCCCGTACGAGGAGCGGGCGGCGGCGGACGCGTCCGAGACGTAGATTCGGGGGTCCTCCTCACCGTCCACCCGGACGACGCCGAACCAGGCGTCCTCCTGCTCGATGTAGACCAGGACCGTGTCCTCGTCCACCGAGGCCTCCCGGGCCAGATCCGTCAGATCGGACAGGGTCTCCACATCGTCGAGCTCTGTATCGCTCGCTTCCCACCCGTCTTCGGTGCGCGCGAGCAGTGCGGCGAAGTACACCGTGACTCTCCCACTGGTCATAGGCGAATCGGTCCGACGGGAGGGCGAACGGTGATCCGTCCGTCCTGAGCCCCGCCCAATCGGCATCGTGGCAGAAACAAGCGCCGTGCGAGACCTCTTCGACCGTTGCGTCGGCCATCAGTTCCAGGAGTGCCTGGTCGGCCCTCTCTCTGACGCGCCGATGGGCGAGGGGGTGCGCCGGTGGTACGGGAGGGGGCGCGGGAAGGCTCTTGGTACGGCCTCACCAGCGGAAAGTGCGCATCCGCATCTGCTGCCGCATCCGGGCGGCGCGGGCCCGGCGCGGCTGCACCCGGTCGCGCAGCTGTTTGGCCTCGTGCAGCTCGCGGAGGAACTGGGCGCGTCGGCGGCGGCGGGCCGCGTCACTCTCCTGCGCGTCCTCGACGTCGCTCGCCGCACCCGCCACGCCCTCGGCGTCGCGTCCGTCGCGCGGCCCGCCAGCGGCCTGGTTGCGCCGCAGTTCCCCGTCAGCCATCGACACACCACCCCAGTGCTGGGTCCGTATGCCCCCACCTTCCCCCCGAACAGGTGGTTGATGCCAGCGCAGAGTGCCGGACGGCACGGTTACTGTTGACGCATGCGGATCCACGTCGTCGACCACCCGCTGGTGGCGCACAAACTCACCACGCTGCGCGACAAGCGCACCGACTCCCCGACCTTCCGGCGGCTCGCCGACGAGCTGGTCACCCTCCTCGCCTACGAGGCCACCAGGGATGTGCGCACCGAGCAGGTCGACATCGAGACCCCGGTGACGCCCACGACGGGCGTCAAGCTCTCGCACCCCCGGCCGCTCGTCGTTCCGATCCTGCGGGCCGGTCTGGGCATGCTGGACGGCATGGTGCGGCTGCTGCCGACCGCCGAAGTGGGCTTCCTCGGCATGATCCGCAACGAGGAGACGCTCCAGGCGGAGACGTACGCGACCCGGATGCCCGAGGACCTCTCCGGCCGCCAGGTGTACGTCCTGGACCCGATGCTGGCCACCGGTGGCACCCTCGTCGCGGCCATCCGCGAGCTGATCAAGCGCGGCGCCGACGATGTCACCGCCGTCGTCCTCCTCGCGGCGCCCGAGGGCGTCGAGGTGATGGAGCGCGAGCTGGCCGGCACCCCGGTCACCGTCGTCACCGCCTCCGTCGACGAGCGGCTCAACGAGAACGGCTACATCGTGCCGGGCCTCGGGGACGCGGGCGACCGGATGTACGGCACGGCCGAGTAGGGCCGCCCTTCCCGCGATTTTCGCGCCCCGTTCCGGCTTCGTACGAGATGAGAACGTAAGAAGCCGGGGCGGGGCGCTTTCGTGAGCCGGGCCGGCCGACGGCCGGCCCGGCTCTCAGCAGGAGGGGGAAGGCGCCGGGGCCGGCTTCGTCAGGGCCGTCATCGCCGCGGTGGCCTCCTGCGGGGTGCTGAACGCCTTGAACTTCGCCCCGAGGATCAGATCGACCTCGCCCGTCTTCCGGGTGTCGGTCTTCTGCACCGTGCCCGCCAGCTGGGTGCCGAGCACCGTGAAGCTGCCGTTCTTCGCGGCCGGTGCGCCGAGCAGCACGCCCGCGCCCGGCACCTTCTTGTCGTACTCCTTCGACGCGTTGCCCACCTCGCCGATGGTGAAACCGCGCTTCTTGAGCTCCTCGGCGGCGGCCTTGGCCAGCCCGCTGCGCGTCGTCGCGTTGTAGACGTTGACCTTGATCGTGGCCGGTTTCGGCAGCGCCTTGACGGGGGTCGCCGACGGCTTCGCGGTGGGGCAGTCGCGTTTCTGGTCGGCCGCGCTGGCGCTCTTGTCGCCGCCGGTGAAGACGTCGATGAGCTGCAGGGTGCCCCAGCCGGCCAGGCCGAGGGCGACGACGGCGCCGATGCCGGCGAGGACCAGCCTGCCGCGGTGCCGGGGGCGCCGCATGCGGGGGTAGGTGTCGCCCGTGATGCGGTACTTTCCGCCCATGCCGGGGGGAGTGAGCATGCTCATGGACGCAGCGTAGTGCGACCCGGTGATGATGCGTACTAAATGATCAACGTATGGCACCCGGATGAGCGTGAAAGCACCCGAAAGCCCGAATCAGGGTCTCGGTGGGATGCGGAACTCCGTCGGAACCCCGTCGGGCCGCGTTCGTGACCCGTCGGAACCCCGGTGGGGTGTGCGGGCGCCTCGCGGTGGAGTGGGCGGGTGGGCGCCCGGGGCGGCGGTGTCAGCCCAGGTCGAGGACGCGGGCGTGCAGCACCTGGCGCTGCTGGAGCGCGGCGCGGACCGCCCGGTGCAGCCCGTCCTCCAGGTAGAGGTCGCCCTGCCACTTCACGACGTGCGCGAACAGGTCGCCGTAGAACGTGGAGTCCTCGGCGAGGAGGGTCTCCAGGTCCAGCTGGCCCTTGGTGGTCACGAGCTGGTCCAGGCGAACCGGACGCGGCGCGACATCCGCCCACTGGCGGGTGGATTCCCGGCCGTGGTCGGGGTACGGCTTCCCATTTCCGATGCGCTTGAAGATCACACGGAAAGCCTACCGGGCAAGGGCCACCGGGCGCAGCCACGGAACCTCACCGTGATGCGCACGCACGGCGGTGCAAAGGTCTTATAGCGCCGAATAGAGCGGGATACCGGGACAGGGCCGTCAGGCGGATGTCCCCGGAGCCCGGCACGGAATCCGTACCGGGCTCCGGGGGCGGTCGTCGGCTACCGCGCGACTCGGCCGTTGCCGCGCGACGGCTACTGCGTGACTCCGCTAGAGCGCGACTCGGCCGTGGCCCTCGCGCAGGCCGCCTCCGCTGCCTCCGCTGCCGGGCGTCCCGGTGCCGGTGTCAGGGTCGACCGGGCGGGTCAGCGAGCGCAGGTCGTGGGCGTACGTACCGACGGCGTCGGCGATCACGTCGATGTTGGTGTCGAAGTGGCCCATGTCGATGTTGTCCAGGTCGTCGCAGGCCGCGTGGTAGCAGGGGTCGTACGCGATCCCCGCCTCGCCGCCGTACACCTCGGCCTGGGCCGCCGTCTTGATGCCCTCCGCCCCGGTGTCCGTACCGCCGGAGGGGATGCCGGCCTCGATGAACGGGCCGTAGTCCGAGCGGCCGGTGAAGTCGGTGCCCTCGTGCGGCTTGCCCTTGCCGTCGAGGAACTCGTTGATGTCACGCTCCAGCTGGGCCGAGCCCTCCGGGCCGGGGCCCTCGCCGACCTCGTCGGAGTTGTCGCCGTCGAAGACGAACTGGACGCCGTTCGGCGAGGCGATCATGTCGAAGTTCAGATAGAGCTGGATCTGCTCGCGCTGCTTCTCGGAGAGCGCCTCGACGTACTTCTCCGAGCCGATCAGACCGTTCTCCTCGGCCGACCACCAGGCGAACCGGACCTTGTTGGCGGGGTTGCTCTTCGACTTCGCCAGTTGCAGCGCGACTTCGAGCAGACCGGCGGATCCGGAGCCGTTGTCGTTGATGCCGGGGCCCTCGGTCACCGAGTCCAGGTGGGCGCCGAGCATCACGGTCTTCGCGGCGTTGCCGCCGGGTGTCTCGGCGATGACGTTGCGGGTGGGACGGTCCTCCTGGAACTCGCGGATCTCGAAGGAGACCGTCACCTCGCCGCCCGCGAGGTCGGCGACGAGCTTCTCGCCCTCCTCCTGGGTGAGCCCGCCGGTCGGGATCCTGCCCGCGGCGACCTCGCCGAGCGTGCCGGACAGGACGCCCTCGACGTTGTTGTAGATGACCGCTCCGGCCGCGCCCGCCTCGGCGGCCGCCGCCTGCTTCTCGGCGAAGGAGCAGGCGCCGCGCTTGATCAGCGCGATCTTGCCGGTGAAGTTCGCGGAGGCGTAGTCGGAGACCTCGCAGCCCGGGGTCGCGTCGTCGGGTACGGCGACGAGCTCTGCCGTCAGACCGCCCACCTTCGTCGACGGCGTGTAGGTCATGGCCTTGATCGTGACGTCGCGCGGCGTCGGCGTCACCACGGAGAGCTTTTCGGCCAGCGTCTCCGTGTAGATGAAGCGGAAGCTCTCGTACGAGACCTTGTACCCGGCCCGCTGCAGCTGGCGGTAGACGTACGCCGCCGACGCGTCGTGGCCCAGCGAGCCGGCGGCGCGGTGGCCTTCGGTGGAGTCGGCTATCGCCTGGAACTGCCGGAGGTGGCGGTGGGCCTCGCGCGCGGACGCTTTCCTCACCAACTCCCGTGACAGCTTCGCCGCTTCCTTGCCGGGGTCGTGCGGTGCGGGGCGTCCGGGGTGCGGGGACGCGGCCAGGAGGAGCGGTGTGGCCAGAGCGGTGGCGGCCACGACAGCGATGGCTCTGCGACGTGTTGCGTGCACAGGAGTCCTTCCGGTCCGAAAACGGCTGAACGAATGTGCTGCGAAAGCTAGCGAGTGGCGTGACGCCTGTGAACCGGTGTGGCTGGTTCTGATCGGTCGGACGGGGGCGTCGGCCTGTTCCTGCGCATGTACGCGTCACTTCTTCCGCGCGGTTCCGGGCTTCTTCGGCGTTTTTGCCGACTTCGCCTTCTTGGCTGCCGCCTTGGCCTCCTGCTTGTACGCGCGCACCTCGACGAGCGACTCCGGGCCCGTGATGTCGGCGACCGACCGATGCGATCCGGCCTCCCCGTACGGGCCCGCTGCCTCCCGCCATCCCGTCGGCCGTACGCCGAGCTGTTTGCCGAGCAGCGCGAGGAAGATTTTGGCCTTCTGCTCGCCGAAGCCGGGCAGCGCCTTGAGCCGTCCCAGCAGCTCGTCGCCGGTCGTGGCGGTCCGCCACACCGCGCTCGCGTCGCCCTCGTACTCCGCCACCAGGTACTGGCACAGCTGCTGCACCCGCTGGGCCATGGAGCCGGGGTAGCGGTGCAGGGCCGGTTTGGCGGTGAACAGTTCGGTGAAGGCGTCCGGGTCGTAGGCGGCGATCCGGCCCGCGTCCAGGTCGTCGGTGCCCATCCGTTCCGCGAGGGTGTACGGGCCGGTGAACGCCCACTCCATCGGGACCTGTTGGTCCAGCAGCATGCCGACCAGAGCGGCCAGCGGGCTGCGGCCGAGGAGATCGTCGGCCTCCGGATTCTGGGCGATCCGCAGGGTGATGTCCTTGCCGCTGTCGCTCGGGGTCATGCTGCCGATCATCGCGAGCCCTGCGGACGACGGCGACCGGGGCTGGGCCGATGGCCTCTTCCCTGTCGACCGAAGGGAGTAGCCGGAGGGTGTGGTCGTCGCGCCCGCCGGGAGCGGCGACGAGCAGGGCCGGATCGCGTTCGACGAGCTGATCCCGCCCGCGAACACCCTCGCCCTGATCGCCGGACACCTGGACGCCCGGCGGCCGATCGGGGGCCCGGCTGGTCGTCGAGCCGCCGTTCTACCAGGGCGTCACCGTCGTCGCCCTGGTCCAGGCGGAGCGCGGGGCGGTCGCGGAGAAGGTCCGCGAAAGCGCGCTGGCCGCACTGTACGGGTACTTCAACCCGCTCACCGGCGGGCCGGCCGGGGACGGCTGGCCGTTCGGCAGGCCTGTCCAGTCCTGCGAGGCGTTCGCCGTGCTGCAACGGGTGCCGGGGGTCGACCTGGTGGAGGACGTACGGCTGTACCGGGCCGACCCGGTCACCGGCGAGCGCACCGACGCCACCGGGAAGATCCCGCTGGACCCGCACGCGCTGGTCTTCAGCTACGAGCACCAGCTCCGGGTGAGGGGGGCCTGAGCCGATGCGCAGCGGAACACCGGGGCTGCCGACCCCGCACCCCTTGATCGACCAACTCCCCGCCGTCTACCTGGAACAGGACTTCCTCCAGCGTTTCCTGGCCGCGCTGGACGACGTCCTCGCTCCCGTCCTCCTCTCCATCGGCAACCTGCCCGCACACCTGGACCCGCGCAGCGCCCCCGACGACTTCCTCGACCGGCTGGCCCAGTGGGTTGCCGTCGACCCGCACGAGGACAGCCCGCCGGAGCTGCGCCGGGCGGCGGTGCGCGGCGCGGTCACCCGGCATGCCCGGCGCGGCACGGTGGGCGGCCTTGCGGAGGCGCTCCGGCTGGAGACCGGCACGGAACCGGAGATCGTCGAGAGCGGCGGCACGGCCTGGTCGACCCGCCCCCACACCGCACTGCCCGGCCAGGACCGCCCTTGGGTGACCATCCGGATCCGGGCGGCGGGGGACGGCGGGGCGGGCGGCGACGGCGAGGCCGGCAGTGGTGGGGCCGGGGTGGAGCGACTGGACCGGGTACGGCTGGAGGAGCTGATCGGCGCGGAGGTCCCGGCGCACGTCGGATTCACCCTGGAGCTGCTGTGATCTGCGACGAGTGCGGCCGACGGAACCCTTCGCCGCCGGTGGGGCCCTCGTCGCCTGCGCAGGGTACGAGGCCTGCGGGGGGCGCGCGGCCGGCGGCTCGGGGGAGGACCGGCGTACGGCGGTGGCGGAGATCGAGTCCTTCGGGCGGCGGGAGTGAACGGGCAACGGGGTGGACGACAGCCCTGGACCGGGTGCGGGTCGTCGTTGTTTAGAGTGAGGCGAGTGGTTGATGCGTAGGGGGACGTATGAGCGACGCCGGACTTGTCGTCAGCGGAAGCAAGTTGAAGAAACTTGCTGACGATCTCCATGAGATGCAGAGGTACTTGGATCGGCAGGTCAGGCGGATGGATGCCGTTGTCGACTCCATCGAGGCGGGGTGGCGGGGCCCGGCGGCCAAGACCTACCGCCGGCGACACCGCGAAGCTGCCGAGGACGCCGTCCGTATCCGCGAGCTGATGAAGTTGGTCGAGTCCGCGGTGCGCATGAGCAAGGACGGCTTCACGGAACAGGAACTGGACGTGCTGGCACGCTTCCGACGTGCCCAAGCTGCCGTTGACGTCGAAGCCGAGGCTGATGCGCTGTCCACGCCCAACACTGACGTGCCACCCCCCGAAGCCAGGCCGCAGAGCCGTCTTTCCGGTCTGTGAGGAGCAGAGACATGCCACGGGACGAGGATCGGATAACCGTCGACTTCGCCACCCTGCACCGGCTCTCCGGTGATCTGGAAGAGATCATGAAGGAGCTCAACGAGAAGCTGGGCTTGCTCTACGACCGGGTTGAGAAGGTCGTTCTGACCTGGGACGGGGAAGCGCGCGAGGCCTTCATCGACAAGCTGGACGAGTGGGACAGGTCGGCGCAGGACCTCCAGGCCACTCAGGCCTGGCTGCATGAGGTCGTGACCAAGGGGCAGACCAACTACACCGCCGCCCATGCCGCCGTGCTGCGTGGCTGGGGAGCGGGCTGATGACCACGCCCGCCGGTCCGTCGCCGCAGGGCACGATCGACGTGACCCCGTTCGTACTGTTCGGGCTGTCCGGAAACGTGGCCGCGCAGCAGGACACCCTGCACCGAGGGGCCAACCGCTTCCTGGACGAGCTCGAAAGGTATCCGGACTGCGGCGGATACGGAACCGTCGCCTGGGAGTTCTCCGCCGAGTACAAGAAGGTGGGGAATCGTTTCCTTGAAGTGTGGGCCAGGTCGGTGGTCAGTATCGGCGGTGCCGCGGTCGGCTTCACGACCACGGCCAACAACTATGCGGCGGCGGACGCCGCGACCGACCCATCCGGCGCTTCACCCGCCCAGCAGTCTCCGCCTCCCGTGATCGACAGCCCTCCGAAGTACCGCTCGGTGACGGACATCAAGTGGGCCGACGCGGACCAGGGGCAGGACATCTTCCAGATGGCCCTCGAAGGCCTGGAAGCGGGGGTGCTGGCAATCATCAGGCCGCTGCTGGAAGAGGCCTTCCGGTGGGGCAAAGCGGCTGACATCGTCCCGCTGCCCGACTACCTGGGCCTGGACAACGTGTCCAAGGCCTGGCTGATGCCCGGGATCACGGTCGGTACCGCGGACGGCAACCTCACAGCGGCGCTCAACAGTGTGACGGATCAGCACAACACCGAGTGGTACATCGCGATGCGCCAGTTCTGCAGTGCCATCTGGGGCACCAGCGACTGGGGCAAGAAGCGCGGTGAGTACGTCTGGTCGCACGACAAGGCCAAAGGCACCGGTATGAGCCACCCGATCATGGCGGTGCTCATCGATACGTGCGATGCGGTCAGCGACGCCCTGCGGATGTGGGCGGAGGCCGCCGAGGAGGCCCGGGACGATCTGAGAAAGATCTATTACCGGGCGGTGCGTGACGCCCTGCCGCACATCGATACCAGTGACGGTATCGGCATGAAGGACCTGAAGAGCGTGGGAAAGGGCCTTCTGAACATGGGAAAGAGCTTTGCCTCAGGCATGGCTCTGGAGATCGACGAGGGGGCACTGAACTCTGTCGTCGAGGCTTACAACAACAAGGTGCGCCGGCAGGTGCGCGAACTCGAAAAGCTCCATGCGGACCTGGATGAGGCGTATCTCAGCGCGCCTTCCTTCAAGACGGAATCGGCACGTGCCGAAGCCTTCGGCGCCCGTGCTCTGACGGATTTCAAAGGCGACCCTCTCTACACTGTCCCGGGCGATGACGAAGCGAAGCACAAGTATCCGGTCGACCTCGCCAATCAGGAGGGGATATCCGGTGCGCACGTCATCGACAAGCATGTGGGCAAGACGGACGAGCAGCTTGAGCAGCGACTGCGCGACCAGCAGAAGGTGACAGCGAACGGAGTAAATCCAAGGGCTGTTTCGACCTTCGATACCCTTTCCGACGCGCAGCGGTACACCCAGGCCGTCCTGGACGATCCCGGTAATCAGCAGAGGATCGAGAAATGGCTGGCGGGGAATCCTGATCCCGCCAGGTCCACCCGGAACCTCGGGCTCGAATTCACCGACCCGGTGGGCAGGTCGTGGAGCCGTGGGGACTCCGCGCCGCACGATGCGAACAACGTGATGGTGACGCTCAGGCCGGTACCAGGGGGCCACCCGCCCTATGTTGTACTGACGTCGATGCCTTCCGACCTCCCTCCGCCTCCTTAGTTCGCCCGGCCGACCACGCTTGGCCGACTGTGCCTGACCGATGCCGCCCCTGACCGACGTACCGGGAGAAGCCACATGACCGTGGTGGACAAAGAGACCTGGAAGACAGCTGTGTGCGAGCTGTTCGGCGGCAGTGCGTTCGCCGCGGTCGGGCCGCGCGAGGGAGAGGGAGAGGGGGACTGGCGCGGAAGCGCCGTTGACGTCATGAGGCTGAGAACTCGTGACCCGCGGGGGTGGCTGAGCGTCAACCACGCCCCGGACGGCGACGTGCACACGCTCTGTGGTCCCGATCGCCCCTTTCTCCCTCCCCGCTCCACGGACTTCGACGCCGTGTACGACGTTTCGAGGCGGGGAGCGGCCCAGGTGCTGGTCACCCTGCAGGGCGACTGGTTTCTCACCGCCGGAATCCCCGGGTTCGACGAGCGTGAACCGGATTTGATGCGGCATGCCGGAGTGATCCTCGACCGCTTCGGCCCTGACGCGCTCTGCTATACGAATGCCTCCGCGGCCGGTGACGATCCGAACGGTGACATGTTCAACAGGGAAGCCGCCTATGAGGGCTTCACGGACTACGCGCTGGACTGCGGAGTGATCGTGGTATCACCGGCCGAGGTCGGTGTTTTCTGGGGCTTCGTCATTGACTGAGAGAGTGGGCTGTGACCAATCGTTCCTCGACCTACCCCGACCGGGAAACCGCGCACTGGTGCACCCAACAGGTCATCACTCGGAATGAGCAGACGGTTCACCGCTGGCTGGCCCAGGGCACGCGGGTGCGCCTGGCCATCGAAGCGGCCTGGCCTTCCCGGCCCGAGCCGGTGGGACGGGTTCTGTTGCAGTCGATGATGATTTCTGGACATGGCGCTGTGGACGTCCGGGCGGCGCGTGTGGTTCTCCAGCGTGATGCCGCGAGCGCACACGGTTTCGTCGTGCACGCCACTTTCCCGATCCATCTCTAGAGGGCCCCTCGACCATGCCGATGAAACCATTCGAATTCGATCGCCGTTACGGCGAGTTGGATCAGGTCGTGAGCGCCCACATCGGGCAGAACGCCGAGAACGTGAACGAGGACGGGCGCGAGCCGAGCCACGCGATGCAAGCGTATCTGCGCCACACCTGGCACACCCGCCCGTGGGCCCTGGCCATCGCTGAACAACAGCTTCGTGAGTACGCTCGCTTCCCGCCGGGCCGGCTCCGCCTCCGCCTGGGTGAGTTCTACCCCGTACCGGACGTCGGCCTGCCCGAGTCGCGTACGCAGGACTGGCTGCTCCACCTTGCGGACCAGGTGCGGCGCAGCGTCGACTCCGGTGAGGTCCCTGTGCCGTCGGCGCCTCGGACGCACTGGGAGTGGCACGCCCGCTTCCCGGAACTCGCCCAGTTCCTCGGAGGATGGTTCTCGCAGGACATGGTGGACGAGTTCGCCGACCATGAGGCGGCCGTGAGCCACTACGAGGCCACCACGGACAGGGCTCTCGTCGCTCGCTTGGTCGGTGAGGTCGCCGAACTTCTCGCCCTGGACCTGGAGGAGACCGACTACGTCCTCGGGCTGGCGGAGCTCGGCCTGGAGGTCGACCCGCCCGCACCTCTGTCGGTGGGCGCCTGGCTCGAAGCTGTCATGGGCAGGCTCGGCCGGCCCCGTCCGAAGTACGGGCCGAGCCCGACAGCCGAGTAGCAGGGAAGCCGCCGCTCCGGGGCGGCTCTTATGGGGACAGCCGCCCCGCCCGCATCCGCAGATAGCGGGCCTCGGGCTCGCTGAGGGTGGCGTCGGCGGCCGCGAGGTACGCGGCGCGGGCGGCGGCCGGCTCGCCGGCCCGTTCCAGGAGGTGTCCGCGTACGGCGTCGAGGCGGTAGGGCGGCTCCACCGCCCCCGCCAGCGCGTCGACCGCCGTGAGCCCCGCCCGGGGCCCGTGCACCATGGCGACGGCGACCGCCCGGCCCAGCGCGGCGGCGGGGTCGGGGGTGCGCCTGACGAGGAGGTCGTAGAGGGCGAGGATCTGCGGCCAGTCGGTGTCCTCGGCGCGCTCCGCCTCGTCGTGGAGGGCGGCGATCGCGGCCTGGAGCTGGTAGTCACCGGCGGGGCCCTGGGCGAGCGCCTCCTCGGCGAGCGCGGTGCCCTCGGCGATGGCGTCACGGTCCCAGCGGCCGCGGTCCTGTTCGTCGAGCGGGATCAGCTCGCCGTCGGGCCCGGTACGCGCCGGTGTGCGCGCCTCGGTGAGGACCATCAGCGCCAGCAGCCCGGTCACGCGCCCCTCGTGGGGGAGGAGCCGGCGTACGGCACGGGTGAGCCGGATCGCCTCGCGGGCCAGGTCGGTGCGGTGGAGGTCGGGGCCCGCGGTGGCGGTGTAGCCCTCGTTGAAGATCAGGTAGAGGACCTGGAGCGCGGCGGCGAGCCGCTGGTCGCGGTCCTGGGCGTCCGGCTGCCGGAACTGCGTACCGCGCACCGTCCGCTTGGCCCGGCTGATCCGCTGCGCCATCGTCGCCTCCGGCACGAGGTGGGCGCGGGCGATCTCCGCCGTGGTGAGGCCGCCGACCGCGCGGAGGGTGAGCGCGATCTGTGCGGCGGGGGAGAGCGCGGGGTGGCAGCAGAGGAAGAGGAGGGTGAGGGTGTCGTCCTCGGCGGGGGCCCGGCCCAGCCCGGAGGGTCCTTCGCCGGGCGGCGGGGCGACGAACGCGTCGGCCGGGGTGAGGGCCGCCGCCGTCTCCTCGCGCCGCCGCCGGGCCTCGTCGCTGCGCAGCCGGTCGGTGAGGCGGCGGGAGGCGACCCGGATCAGCCAGCCGCGCGGGTTGTCGGGGATCCCGTCCTTCGGCCACTGCCCGGCGGCCGCGATCAGGGCTTCCTGGACGGAGTCCTCGGCCGGGTCGAAGTGCCCGTACCGGCGTACGAGCGCGCCGAGGACCTGCGGCGCGTGGCGGCGCAGCAGGTCCTCGATGTGGTCGTCGGTCGTACGGTCCGGCTTCAGTCGTCGCTCCTAGTCGATCCCGCCGCCGACGGTGCGGATGAGCACCGGGTACTCGGGCGCCCCGGGCGGCTGCGGACAGCGTGCCACGCGGGCGGCGATCTCGGTCACCCTCTCCAGGTTCTCGCATTCGAGGATCCAGAACCCGGCGAGCAGCTCCTTCGTCTCGCTGTACGGCCCGTCCGAGACCACCGGCCGCCCCTCGGCGTCGACGCTCACGGCCCGGCCCTGCGCGGGCTCCGTGAGTCCGTACGCGGTCACCAGCTCGCCCGACTCGGCGAGGTCGTCGTTGATGCTGCCCATGTAGGCGAACATCTCCTGCATGGCCTTCTCGTCCCAGGCCGGGCTGGTGGCGTTGCCCTTGCCGGACTGCGCGTCGTAGTCCGCCTGGCTGCCCTGGACCATCACCAGATACTTCATGACCGTCGCCTCCTGGTCGCTCGTTCGCTCGGTGGTCCTTCTTCCTCTTGCACAGGGGACGTCGGGGCCGGGGCGGCGTTCTCGACACCACGCGCGGTTCTCTTTCGGATTCACTCCGGATGCGCCGCCGGATTCACCCGCTGGAGGGGTCGGATCGGGGCGTTCAGTAAGGTTCGGCTGCGCCTGGTTTCCGCCAGTCACCCCCGTATTCCCTCTCCTCTTCTCCGCTCTCCTCCCCTCCTCCCTTCTCCACTCCGAACGCCTGAGGTCCCGGCCCGTGCCCCCACCCACATCTCCAGCCCCGCTTCCGCACACCGCCCCCGCCCCCGTCTCCGTCGTGGGGATCGGCGCGGACGGCTGGCCGGGCCTGTCCGGTACGGCACGGGAGGCGCTGCGGGAGGCGGAGGTGCTGATCGGCGGGGCGCGCCAGCTGGACCTGCTTCCGCCGGAGTGCGCCGGTGTACGGGTGGGCTGGCCGTCCCCGCTGAGGCCGGCCGTTCCCCGGCTGCTGGCCGAGCACCGGGAGCGCCGGATCGCGGTGCTGGCGAGCGGGGACCCGATGTTCTACGGGATCGGCCGGGCGCTGGCGGAGGAGCTGGGTCCGGAGGGGCTGCGCGTGCTCCCGCACCCGTCCTCCGTCTCGTACGCCTGCGCCCGTCTCGGCTGGCCGCTGGAGGACACGGAGGTCGTGACGCTGGTGGGCCGCCCTGCGGCACGGCTGGCGGCTTCGCTGTACGAGGGCCGCAGGCTGCTGGTCCTGAGCGCGGACGCGAGCACGCCCGCCACGGTCGCGGCGCTGCTCACGGCCCATGGCTTCGGCCCGAGCCGGCTGCGGGTGCTGGAACAGCTGGGCGGCGAGGCGGAGGCGTACGTGGACGGCGTCGCGGAGACCTGGGCGCATGCCCCGGGGGACCGCCTGAACGTCATCGCGGTCGAATGCCGGGCGTCGGCGGACGCGCTGCGGCTCGGCACGGTCCCGGGCCTGCCGGACGCGGCGTACGAACACGACGGCCAGCTCACCAAGCGCCACATCCGGGCGGCCACGCTCGGGGCCTTGGCGCCCGCGCCCGGGGAACTGCTGTGGGACGTGGGCGGCGGCTCGGGCTCGATCGCGATCGAGTGGCTGCGGGCCCATCCGTCCTGCCGGGCGGTGAGCGTGGAGCGGGATCCGGTACGGGCGGAGCGGATCACGAGGAACGCGGACCGCCTGGGCGTCCCGGGCCTGCGGGTCGTCACCGGCCCGGCTCCCTCCGCACTGGCCGAACTGGAAGCGCCGGACGCGGTGTTCATCGGCGGCGGCCTGACCGCGCCGGGCCTGCTGGAGGCGTGCTGGGAGGCGCTGCGGCCGGGGGGCCGGCTGGTCGCGAACACGGTGACGCTGGAGTCGGAGGCGCTGCTGGCCGCACGGCACAAGGAGTTCGGCGGCGAGCTGGTCCGCCTGTCGGTCGCCCACGCGGTCCCGGTCGGCGGCTTCACCGGCTGGCGCCAGGCCATGCCCGTAACGCAGTGGTCGGTCAGCAAGTCCCCGGGATCCGGGGCACGTTCGCACAAGGGAGATCGATCATGACGGTGTACTTCATCGGCGCGGGCCCCGGCGCGGCCGACCTGATCACGGTGCGCGGCGCCCGGATCCTCGCCGCCAGCCCGGTCTGCCTGTACGCGGGCAGCCTGGTCCCGGTGGAGCTCCTGGCCGAGTGCCCGAAGGACGCCCGCCTGATCGACACGGCGAACCTGGACATCGGGCAGATCACGGCGGAGCTGGTCCAGGCCCACAAGGACGGCCACGACGTGGCACGGCTGCACTCGGGCGACCCGTCGGTGTTCAGCGCGGTGAACGAACAGATGAAGCGCCTGGACGAGGCGGGCGTGCCGTACGAGGTCGTCCCCGGCGTCCCCGCGTTCGCGGCGGCGGCCGCGGCGCTGAAGCGCGAACTGACGGTCCCGACGGTCGGCCAGACGGTGATCCTGACCCGCATCGCGCAGCGCGCCACGGCCATGCCGGAGGGCGAGGACCTGGCCACGCTGGGCCGCAGCGGCGCCCTGATCGTCCTGCACCTGGCAGCCCGCTACGTGGACCGCGTGGTCGACGAACTGCTCCCGCACTACGGGGCGGACTGCCCGACGGCGGTCGTGGCGATGGCATCCCGCCCGGACGAGATCGTCCTGCGCGGCCCGCTGGACTCGATCGCGGAGCAGGTGAAGGCGGCGGGCGTGATCCGGACGGCGGTGATCATGGTGGGGCGGACGCTGGGCTCGGAGCAGTTCCGGGACAGCTACTTGTACTCGGCGGGGCGGGACCGGGGGGAGTGCTGAGGGGCGGGGAGCTTCCGGCTCCACGCAGGACGCTGTTGTCGGACGCCTCTGCTGGAACACGGTCATGACATACAGATTCACCGCGCAGTTCGCCTGGGGCATCGACGACCCGGACCAGGAGTCGTGCATGCAGGCAGGTGTGGCCGAGTCGGACGACGAAGAGGGTTTCTCCCTGCACTTCATGTGCGACTTCGGGGACCCTCGCCCGCAGGAGATATCCCTGGGCATGGATACACACTGCCTTGTCACCCCCGACCAGAGCACGGCCTATGGATGCATACGCACCGTGGAATTCGAGCGGGATCTGCTGCGCGTGACGTTGGACCCCGAGTCGTTGGACGACCTTGAGCTGGAGGACCACGTCATCGAGGTCGTGCTTCGAGCACCGGCGGAAGATGTGGCACGCCTGCGCGAGGTGTTGCCCCGAATCCTGGAGTACGGGCGACTGGACGCCCGCCCGAAGCTGACCATGGTGTAGCGCCTGTAGCGGTCGGCCGCGCCGCTCGTGGCCGGGACGGCGCAGCCATGGACCTGTACCGGGCGGATGATCCGCGAGCGCGTGCCGCGCTGATCCCGGTGGCGAGTGACGAGAGCATCCCCAGAGTTTGTGGTTGGCGGTGGCGAAGGCGTTGATGCCTTCGGGTGGCGCGGCGTGCCAGGCGGGGATTTCGGCGGCCCGGTGTTCGGCGGAGGCAGGGGTGTGGCCGGTGGCGATGAGCCGGATGATCCAGTAGCCGGCGCCGAGCCAGGCGGCGCGGGTGGCCCAGGCCCAGTCGACGATACGCGCGCGATCAGCTTGCGGAGCACGGTCGTTGACGAGCACGTTGGTGTGGTTGAGGTCGGTGTGCAGGAGATGGTCCCCGGCGGGACGGGAGTCCCGCATCAGGGCCGAGGCGGCCCGCTGACCGGCGGCTGCGCGTACACCTGGACACCTCCGCGTCGCCCGCTCCTCCGCCCCGACCACCGGCTCACCGGATCGCGTATCCGTCCCACAGGGCGCCACCGGACCGGTCCAGCACCCCCGCCACGACCTCCGCGAAGGCCTTCGTGTCCCCGGTGATCGCCTGCGCGGCGGATTCCGACAGCGCGCGGTGTACCTCGGGGGCGGCCGCGGCCAGCCGTCGTGAGAGCCATTTGCCTTTGCCGAGCCAGTGCCCGCCGGCCAGCAGGACCAGCTCCGAGGCGCGCTGCAGCAGGTGCGAGACCAGGTACACCCGCTCCGCGGGGTCCGTGCAGCCCCGTAGGCCGTCGAGCAGGTCGGTCAGGATGTAGCGCTGGTAGTCGTGCTCATGCTCCGAGAGCGGCGGCGGGCCCGCGGCCCAGCGCGTGCGAGCCTCGTCCTGGAGCGCGGCGCCCAGCCCGTCCCTGTCCACCAGGAGCCTGCCCTCGGCGCACATGGCGAGCAGCGGCGAACTCCGCTTCGCGGTCTCCTGGTCGGCGAAAGCGTGCCAGCGGGTCTCTGTCTGCACGAACAGCTCCACCGGCCATCCGCGAAACACCAGGTTCTCCCGGCCCGCAGCGAGCTGGTCGTCCAGGAGGACCACGATGTCCAGATCGGACGTGGGTGTCCGGCGAAGGCTGCCGCTCCTCCCGGCCGCCTTCAGCGACCGGCGGCCGCCAGCACTGACGCCAGGCCCTCCTGCAGGTCTTTGACGAAGAGGTCGGGGACCTCCAGCGACGGGAAATGACCCCCGGCTTCGGGTGACCTCCAGTGGACGATCCGGCGGAAGCGCTCCTGTGCCCAGGGGCGCGGACTCTTCTCGATGTCGCGGGGATAGACCGTGATGGCCGACGGGACGTCGACCCGGAGGTCGGGATCGAGCGAGTCGTGGCTTTCGTAGTAGATGCGGGCCGCCGACGCACCCGTGCGCGTCAGCCAGTACAGGGTGACGTCGTCGAGGATTCTGTCGATGGAGATCCTCTCGAACGGGCTGTCCTCGGTGTCCGACCACTCCGCGAACTTGTCGAGGATCCAGGCGAGCAGCCCGACCGGTGAGTCGACGAGCGAGTAGCCGATGGTCTGCGGGCGGGCCGCCTGCTGCTTCGCGTACGCCGCGCGGCGGAGCCAGAAATCGCGGGTTTCCTCGGTCCACCCGCGCTCGACCGTCGTCAGCCCGTCCGTCGTCAGCCCGGGGGGTGCCTGCGCGGTCGTCGTGTGAACGCCCAGTACGTGTTCCGGGAACCTGCCGCCGAGGATCGTGGTGATCACGCCTCCCCAATCGCCGCCGTGGGCAACGAACGTGTCGTACCCGAGCCTTCCCATCAGCTCCACCCAGGCGGCCGCGATCTTCTCCGTTCCCCAGCCGGTGGTGGTCGGCCTGTCGCTGTGGCCGAAGCCCGGCAGGGACGGGACCACGACGTGGAAGGCCGGTGCGTCTGCGGCTTTAGGGTCTGCCAGTTCGTCCACCACGTCGATGAACTCGGCAATGCTGCCCGGCCAGCCGTGCGTCAGGATCAGGGGAGTGGCATCCGCACGTGCGGACCGGCGGTGCAGGAAGTGGATTCCCAGATCATCGATGGTCGTGCGGAACTGGCCGATCTGGTCGAGGCGCTCTTCGAACGATCGCCAGTTGTATGCGGTGCGCCAGTAGTGCACGACATCGACGAGGTCGGTGAGGGGAACGCCCTGTTCCCATCGGAGGGGGCCCGGTCCGGTGCGGTGGACCGTCTCGGTCTCCGGCAGTCGCGCCGCGGCGAGTCGTGCGCGCAGATCGTCGAGGTCGGCGTCGGTTGCACGCGCTTCAAAAGCTTGAACGTCGTTCGTCGGGCGGGGCATGAGACCTCCTGCCATCGGGAACCGGCTAAGCCGGTTCTAGCAGCAGCCCGAGCCGCGATGCAACCACCTAAGGTGGTTCCATGCGTGATCGGTTCCCTGACTTCCGTCTCGGCGGCGTGCTGGCGACCAGCTTCACCGGGACCCTGTCGGAGCGGCGCGGCGACCCTGTCGAGCGCATTCCCGTTCCGCGGCGACTCGTCGACTGGCTGGTGGTGAACGGCCTCGCCGTGGACTCCTGCACCCGTGTCCAGCTCGACCGTGCCCGGGATCTGAGGGAGGCGATTCACGCCGCCGCGACGGCGGCCGCGCTCCAGGAGGCGCTGCCCGCGTCTGCTGTCCAGGTCATCAACGACCGCAGCGCTCAGGGGCGGGCCGCGGCGATCCTGACGCCCGAGGGCGAGCGGCGCTGGCGGCTCGGCCCGGCTTCCTGCGTGGAAGACGCCCTCGGCGTGATCGCCGCCGACGCGATCAGCATCATCGCGGGCGAACGCGACGGAAGGCTCGCCCTCTGCGCGTCACCGACCTGCCGGGCCGCCTTCTTCGACACCAGCCAGAGCCGGACCCGTAAATGGTGCGACATGAACACCTGCGGGAATCGTCAGAAGAAGGCGCGCTTCCGTGCCCATCAGCGCGGAGGTCTCGGATCGGCGGAGTGAGACCAGGCCGGCGGTTCCTCCGCCTGCTCCTCCGTCAGGCCCCGCGCCGGGAAGCGGATCACCGGTAGCGGTGGGAGGTTGAAGACGGGGGCCAGGTACGTGTTCCGGGTGGGCAGGCCGGGGCCATGTCCAGGAGCAGCAGCGGGCGTGGACCGTGTTCGTACGGTCCTGGCGGGTGGTCCGTCTTGCGCATGCGGCTCCGGAGTCGGTAGGTCGCCTGGTCGGGTGGGGTGTTCCGACTGCGGGCGCGGGCGGAGGGACCACCGGCGCACCCGGACACGGACATGCCGGTGCCCGGCGGCGAACATGTCGCTGCCGGGCACCGGTGACGGGTGAACGGGCTCAGCCCCTGGCAGGGGCCTCGCGCGTCAGCCCTTGATCTCGATCTCGCCGTTCTTCGACGTCGAGGAGTCTGACTCCGGAGCCTCCGGCGTTCCCGGCGCGGGCACCGTGGCCGTGCGGGACTTGAGGTTCTGGAGGAGGGACGCCAGGTCAACGCCCGTCGTCGAGTTGAGCAGTTCCATGCCCTGCGCGACGTTGTCGGTGACCGTACGGGCCAGCTGGCTCGCGCCGTCCGTGGAGATGACCGTCATCTTGTCGATGGCGCTCAGCGGCTCGGAGGCCTTGGCCACGACGCTCGGGAGGACCTCGACCAGCATCTGGAGGACGGCCGCGTCGCCGTACTGCGCGAACGCGTCGGCCTTCTTCTGCATGGCCTCGGCCTCGGCCGCACCCTTGGCGGCGATCGAGGCGGCCTCCGCCTCACCCTCGATGCGGACCGCGTCGGCCAGCGCCGAGCGGTGCAGCTTCTCACCCTGACCGGTCAGGCGCGAGCGCTCCGCGTCGGCCTCGGCCTCCTTGACCTGGGCGATGCGGCGGGCCTCCGCCTCCTGCTCGGCCTGGTAGCGGGCGGCGTCGGCGGGCTTACGGACCTTCGTGTCCAGCTCGCGGTCGGTCAGCGCGGCCTGGCGCTCGGCGACCTTCTCCTGCTCCTGGAGCACTTCCTGCTGGCGTGCGGCCTCGGCGAGCGGACCGGCGGCGTTGGCCTTGGCGGCCGCGGCTTCCGTCTCGGCCTTGATCTCGGCCTGCTTCAGGTAGTACGTCCGCTCGGCGATGGCGATCTCCTCGGCCGCCTTCAGCCGGGCCTGCTCCGAGGCCCGCTTCGCGATGGCCTCGGCGATGTCCGCCTCCTGCTTGGCGCGGGCGGCCTCCGGGCGGCCGAGGTCCTCCAGGTAGGAGCCCTCGGTGGTGATGTCCTGGATCTGGAAGGCGTCCAGGATCAGGCCCTGGCCGGAGAGGCTGGCCTCGGCCTCCTCGGCGACCTGCCCGGCGAACGCGGCCCGGTCCCGGATGATGTCCTCGACCGACATACGGCCGACGATCGCGCGGAGCGCGCCGGAGAGCACTTCCTGGGTGAAGCCGACGATGCCGTCCTGCTGCTGCAGGAAGCGCTGGGCGGCGGCGCGGATCGCGTCCTCGCTGCCGCCGACCTTGACGATCGCGACGCCTTCGAGGTTCGACTTGACGCCGCGCAGCGTCACCGCGCCGCGCACGGCGATCGGGATGTGCCGGCTGGACAGGTCCAGGGTGAACTTCTGCTGGACGAACGGCACGACGAAGACGCCGCCACCGACGACGACCTTCTGGCCGCTGTTGTCGATGCTGGTCAGTCCGGTGACCGGGTCCGTCGACTTCTTGCCGCGACGGCCGGTGATGATGAACGCCTCGCTGGGCCCGGCCACCTTGTAACGCGTGATGACGACGAGGCCGAGCAGGACGAGAAGGACGACGATGCCGATGACGGCGATGACTACTGGACTCATGAGAGGTGTCCCCCCTGCCTCCCGTGGGGGGACGGCAGATTGTTGTGGAGCGGGGTGGTGCCAGGGAAAGGAATGGGAATGGGTAGCGGAATGGAGGTGATCGGGGCGGGCTGTGCCGTGTGGCGGTGGGGTGTCAGGTGGGCGGACGGTTCACGGTGGTCACGTGGTCAGCGCTCCACCGGGCGGACCGCGACCGAGGTGGTCGACAGCGCCGCTTCCACCCAGATCTCGGTCCCGCGCGCCACGGGCGTCGCCGACTTGGCCGCGTACTTCACGGGCTGGTCGCCCAGCCGCAGCAGCACCTCGCCGTAGCCCTCGGCCGGGATGGCCGTCACGACGGATCCCGAGGTGCCGACCAGGTCGCTGTCGCGCGGAGTGGAGTGCGTCTGGTCGCGCATCAGGGCCTTGCTGAGTTTCCAGGTCAGCCAGCCCGCCACCAGGCCGGCGGCGACGCCGACGGCCGTGGCCACGAGCGTTCCCGCACCGGTCGCGCCGAGCACGATCGCTCCGCCGAAGCCGAGCATCGAGATGAATCCGGCGATCACCGGGAGCGAGAGCAGCCCGTCGAAGAGGCCGTCGAGCACACCGTCGAAGAGGCCTTCGAGTACCCCGCCGAAGATCAGTGAGAGCGCGAGCAGCACGATCCCCGCAATGCCGAGACCGAGAAAGAAGGTCACGCGATCACTCCCCTGTTGTCGACTTCCCCCGAGCGTTTTCCGTCGATCTGGCTGGATGTTCCCATACACCACCTGCTTCGGTCACTGCCGGGTTCCGGCAATCTTTACGCTCCTTTGATGCCGGACAACCGGTCGGTGAGTGTGGAGAGTGACTGGAACGTCGCTCCGAGCAGAGCCACGTGCTTCCAGCGCAGGATTCCGTCCGGGCCGATGAGGAACACCGCCCGCCGCACCCCGATGCCCGGCGCGGAAACCCCGTACGCCTTGGCGATCTCCCGGCCCTCGTCCGCCAGCAGCGGCATCCGCAGGCTGAAGGCGCGGGCGAACGACTCATGGCTGTCCACACCCTGTGGACTGATTCCCCAGACGTCGGCGTCGAGCCCCTCGAAGGCCTCCATGCCCGAGGAGTACGAGCACAGCTGCTTCGTGCAGACGCTGGTGTTGTCCCCCGGGTAGAACGCCAGCACCACGGACCGGCCGCGGGCGGAGGACAGCTGGTAGTCGGCGCGTTCGAAGGTGTCGCCCGAGCCTGACAGCACTCCGCCGGGGAGGGTGAAGTCCGGTGCCGCGCTGCCGAGTTGAGGACCAGATGCCATGGAGGGCTCCTTCGATGTCGTATACGGGGATGTCGCGGATGGCACGGATGGTTCCGTGCCCGTGACCGTACAGTGGACGGCACTTCACCCATCCGGAGCGGCCGCGGCGCCGAATACGGGGAGAGGGGCACCGCGCCCCGCACCCGGACCTGGAGGTACGCGTGGCCGGACGACCGCCGTCGGCAGCGGTTCTCGTTCTGCACGGGGGCCGGGAGAGCGGTACGGGGCCGCCGCCGCCGGGCCCGCTGAATCTGCCCGGCGTACGGATGCGGCCCTTCGTCCGGGCTCTCGTCCGGGCCGCCCGTGCCGGCGGTGAGGACGTCCTCGTGCGGCAGGTGCGGTACGCCCACCGGGGCTGGAACGGCGACCGTGCGGACCCGCTCCACGACGCCGTGGCCGCCCTCGACGTCCTGCGGGAGGAAGCGGGCGAGGAGCTGCCGGTGGTGCTCCTGGGGCACTCCATGGGCGCGCGCGCCGCCCTCCGCGCCGCCGGGCACCCGCTGGTGCGGGGCGTCGTCGGGCTCGCGCCCTGGTGCCCGGCGGGGGATCCGGTCACCCAGCTCGCGGGGCGGGACGTCGTCCTCGTCCACAGCAACCGGGACCGGCTGACCAGCCCCCAGGCCACCCAGTCGCTCACCGCCCGGGCCCGCCGCGCCGGAGCCCGTACCTGCATGGTCACCGTCCGGGGCGGCGACCACGCCATGATCCGCCGGGCCGCCGCCTGGCACCGCCTCACCACCGGGCTGGTCACCGGGCTGCTCGGTTCCGGCAGTCTGCCGGGGGCGGTCGGCAGCGCCCTCGCCCTGCCGGCCACCGCCCAGGCCATCGAGGGCACCCTCGATCTCGACCTCGATCTGGATCCGGATCCGGCCCTGTCTCCCGATCCCGGCCGCGGGCGGTTCCGGGGCGGGACCGGCGCCCCGCGCTGACCCGGCCGCCCCGCCCGCCGGAGCGACCTCCGCCGTCCTGCGGATGCGGTACGGGAACGGGCGGCCGACGATGGGGGTTCGGGAGGCGACGAACGGCGGGAGGCGGGCTCTTGCAGGCCGACACGTGCGACGACGGCATGCCCTCGTCCTTCGACCCGAGGACCGTCGCGGCCCTGTTCGACGGCAATCCGGCCGCCGTCGCGGTGCTCGACCACGAACTCCGCTACACCTACGTCAACCCGGCCCTCGAACGGATCAACGGCCTCACCGCCGCCTCCCACATCGGGCGGACCTTCTCCCAGGTGCTGCCCGAGCTGCGGGGTCAGGCCGCCGCCCTGCGCGACGTCCTCGCCGACGGCAAGCCCCGCGAGGAGACGATCCAGGGGCGGACCTGGGCGGTGTCCGAGGCGGACCAGCGGTTCTGGCGGGCCACGTACCACCGGCTGGACACCGACGGGGCGGCGTGCGGGCTGATGGCGATCGTCGTCGAGATCACCGACATCACCCGGCAGCGCGAGGAGTTGGAGCAGGCCCGCGGCCATGTCGCCCTGCTCTCCACCGCCGCCGTCGCGATCGGCACCACGCTCGACATGGACACCACCTGCCGGGAACTGGCCGACTTCGTGGTACCGGACTTCGCCGACGTCGCGGCGGTCGACGTCTTCCCGGCCGAGGTCGGGCACGCCGTACGCCGCCCGGCCCCCGGTGTCGTACGGCTGCGGCGGGCGGCGCTGCGCGGCGACGGCGAACTCGACGAGCAGGTGCAGCGGTTCGGCTGTCCGGGGCAGTACGTCGACTTCGCCGCGGGCTCCGCGGTGACCCGCTGCCTGGCGGAGAACGAACCCGTGATCGACGACTGGGAGAACCACGAACGCGGGCGCAGCAGCATCACCTCGGACCGGATCACCGCCTCCGAGGCGCTCGGGCTGCGGCAGGCGCTCGTCGTCCCGCTCACCGCCCGCAGCCGTCCGCTCGGCACGCTCACCCTCGTACGGGCCGAGGGCTCACCGCTCTTCGACGGCCAGGACGTGGCCGTCGCCCGCGAACTCGCCGTCCGGGCGGGCGTCGACCTCGACCACGCCCGCCGCTACGACCACGAGCACAGCATCGCCCGCGAACTCCAGCGCTCCCTGCTCTCCGAGCCCTGGGGCCCCCACCCGCACGTCGAGATCGCCACCCGTTACCTCCCCGCCGACCGGGGCGTCCTGGTCGGCGGCGACTGGTTCGACGTCGTACCGCTCCAGGACGGCCGGCACCTCAAGGCCATGGGCGATGTGATGGGGCACGGGGTGGAGGCGGCCGTCGCGATGAGCCAGTACCGCTCGCTGCTCCGGCTGCTGGCGGGCGAGGACCTGCCGCCGCACCGGATCCTGGAGCAGCTCGACACCATGGTCGAGCGGTCGGGCCTGGACCGGGCGGCGACCTGTCTGCTCGCCGTGGTCGACCGGTTCGGCGGGGTGTGCGAGGTGGCCAGCGCGGGCCATCTGCCCCCGGTCCTCATCGACCCGGGCGCCGGGGCCCGGGTCGAGCCGGTTCCGGTGGGTCCGCCGCTCGGCACCGGGTTCGGCGGCTACCGGACCGCGTCCGTGCCCTGCGGCCCGGGCACCGTGCTGTTCATGTACACCGACGGTCTGGTGGAGCGCCGGGGCGAGGACATCGACGTCTCCGTGCGGCGGCTCGCCTCGCTGACCGTGCCGCCGGGCGGACGGCTGGAGGACCTGCTGGACCAGGTCCTCGACCGGTTCGGCGAGGACGCGGAGGACGACATCGCCGTTCTCGCCTCCCGGATCCGTGAGGGCCCGCCGGTGGTGCGGCCGACCCCGGCGGAGTGACGGCCGCCGTCGCCGGCTGCCCCGGTCAGCCTCAGCCCAGTTCCAGGCTGGTGATGCCGTACAGGCCCGGCCGGTCGATGGCCGGTTCCGGGCCGCTGTACATCCGGGCCGTGTCGAACGACGGGCTCAGACCCAGCTCCCCGGCCAGCCGCACCGCCGCCGGGTTGACGTCGGGTACGTCGACGGCGACCGGGGTGTCCGGGGCGGTGGCCGCCAGCGCGCTGACCAGGGACGCCGCCACGGCGGGGGAGGTGGCGTACAGCGGGCCGACGCGGGACGCGGCGCGGCAGGCCCGCAGTACCCCGAGGCCCTGGAGCTCGCCGTCCCGGACCGCCGCCAGGGCCGTGCGGCCGGGGGCGGCGATCCAGGAGGCCAGGAAGGTGTCCCGCGCGGCCGGGAAGTACCGCCGGTCGTAGGCGGCGAGCAGGTCGAACGGCACGCTCCGGGCGTCGACCAGGGTGGTGCCGGGCGGGGGCGCGACGTCCGGCGGGGGCGTGCCCTCGAAGCGGGCGTTGCTCCAGCAGGTGCGGAAGCCGGAGCGGCGGTAGTTGTCCTGTTGCGCGGGCACCCCGTCCAGGCCGACCGTGCGTCCGGCGAGCCGGGCCGTCCCGGCCTGCCAGGTCCGTAGCCCGTAACCCTGTCCGCGCAGGTGGGGGCGGGTCAGGTAGAAGCCGAGGAAGCCGTACGCGCTGCCGTAGCGGACGACGGAGACGGAGGTGACCGGTTCGCCGTCCAGCCGGCCGAAGAGGAAGCCGCCGGGGTCGGTCGCGAAGAACACCGCGCCGTCGTTCAGGCCCGGGTTCCAGCTCTCCTCGTGGGCCCACTCGCCCAGCGTCACGATGTCCTGGGCACGCGCGGCGGTGATCTCGAAAGGGTTCGGCACGGCACCTTCGTACCCCGGCCGGGCATCGTTCAGTGATCGACGATGGGGTGATTTCCGGCCTTTCGGGTGTACGTCAGGCCGCCTCCGGGTTCTCCTGCTTCCGGCGGCGCAGCTGTCGCAGGACGAGGGCGGCCGAGGTGATCAGCGGCAGCAGCCCCGCCACCGCGTCGGCGGTGTTCAGCTTGTCGTGCGTGCCCTTGGCCCGGCGGACCTGCTTCGACGCCCTGACGACCGCGAGCGCGCTGCTGCCCAGGCTCAGCACGAGCCCGGCCTTGCTGCCACGCAGGCCCTTGGCGGGCGCGGACCGGTTCTTCGCCATCGGGACACCTCCAGCCGGTGGGGCCCGTCCGTTCGCGGGCGCGCCCTCCCCGTCCACGTAACCGGGTGTCCGCCACCCTCGCAAACGCGGGCGGTCCCGTCGCGGCGCCCCGGCGCCGTCCCTCGTTCACATCACGTCCGTACGGGCGTCGCCGGGCCTTGCGATGGTCCCCCGCGGAAGACCATTTCGCGGGAGGGGACGTTCATGAACAGATCGACAGCGCTGTTGGTGGCCGGGGTGCTGGCGGCCGGCACGGTCGTGGCCGGGGCGGGCACCGGGGCGGCGGCAGCCGATCCGTGCGCCGGGAGCGGGCCGCTGCCGTACACCTGCGCGCAGCCGGGCGACCTGATCGACGTCACGCTCGGCGAACTCCACCCGACCCAGGCCGTACTCGGCTTCGACCAGGTCTTCTACAAGCTCGGCCGGTACGGCAGCGACCGCGACGAGGCGGCGGGCGACGTCAACAAGCGCTTCGACGACTGGTGCGAGACCAACGGCCAGGAGGAGGCGGCCTCGGCCGGCCCCGGCGCCCGGCTGGACGATCCGTCGAGCTTCTCCTGCACCGTGCCGCTCGGGCAGGAGACCCCGGAGACCATCGCCCCGATGAAGACGGCCGTCGTCGGACCGGGCGGCAAGCTCTATCTCACCGACGGGCACCACACGCTGACGTCGTTCCTGGAGGGCCCCGACGGCTCCCCCCGGATGCACATCCGGCTCCGCGTCACCGACAACTTCAGCTCCCTGTCCGCCCCGGCCTTCTGGCAGCGGATGACGGCCGAGAAGAAGGTGTGGCTGCGCGACGGGAACAACCGGCCGCTCGGCGTGGACCAGCTGCCGGACCGGCTCGGCATCACGCACTTCCGCGACGACCCGTACCGCAGCCTCGTCTACTTCACCCGGGGCATCGGTTACGAAGTCCCCGACGGCGCGACGGAGTTCCTGGAGTTCTCCTGGGGCTCGTGGCTGCGCGGCGAGCACGACGCGTCCGCGTACGACCTGACCGCCCCGGGCCCGTACCTCGACCTGGTGAAGCGCGCCTCGAAGTCGATGGCGGCGCTGGACGCCGACGCGGTCGTCGACGACGGGAAGACCGCCGCCCAGCTCGGCCGGATCGACGAGTGGAACGGCGGCAAGAAGGAGACGGGCGGGGAGTTCGCGAAGCTGGGCAAGCCGCTGAGCGACCCGAAGCCCGGCAAGCTCGCCCAGGCCCTCGACTACAAGGCCCGCGTCCTGCCCCTGCCCGCCTGCACCACCACGGTCACCGGGCCCCGCAACGGACCGCTCGTCGTGACGAGCGGTGTCACCTGCCTGGACCGGGCCGCCCAGCGCGGGCCCGTCGTCGTCCGCCCCGGGGCCGCCCTCGTGGTCACCGGCTCCACGGTGGACGGCCCGCTCCAGGCCGACCGGGCGACGGCGGTCCATCTGTGCGGTTCGCGCGTCAGCGGGCCCGTCGTGGTGACCCGCAGCTCAGGACCCGTACGGATCGGAGGCCCGGGCTGCACCGCGAACACCGTCGAAGGACCCGTCGTGCTCACCGGCAACGCCGCGCTCCGGTAGCACCTCAGACGAAGGCGTACGCCACCGTCGTCGCCGCGCCCAGGCCCGCGCCCGCCACGGTCTGGGCGACGGTGTGATAGCCGAGGGAGACCCGGGACCAGCAGACCGCCGCCGTCACCGCGTACGCGGCGGTCCACCAGGGCGAGTGGACGACGGCGAGGAGCGAGACGGCCGCCGAGGCCACCGCCGAGTCGACCGAGATCTTCCACACCGTGTTGACGGCCAGCAGGCCGATCGTCATCACCCACAGCGCGAGCATCGCGACGAGGATCCCGGTGGGCGCGTTCCCCAGCACCATCACCACCGAGCCGGCGCCGATCGAGCCCAGGATCACGAAGAAGATCGGCGCCCGCTTGGTGCGGTCCACCACATGGCGGTCGCCCCAGGTGCCGCGCCCGCGTTCCCACTCGATGTAGCCCGCCGGGATCAGCCCGGCGCAGAGCGCCCCGAGGAAGCCCCAGAGCAGCCCCGTCCAGTCGCCCGCCGCCGCCAGGCCGATGCCGAGCATGCCCGCCAGCAGGACGTTGCGCGGCTGGAGGACGTCGGTGACGGTGCGCGCCACGGAGGCCGTGCGGGCGGAGGCGGTGGGGATGCCCTCGCCGGTCGTGGTGTCCGTGCTGCCGGTCATGCGCTCGTCTCCGTCGTGCGGGTGGTGTCGGCGGTCGCGGCGGCGAGGACCGCCCGGGCGCGCTCCTCGTCGACCGTCCGGTACGCGGCGGCGACCCGGACCAGCCGGGCCACCTCCCCGTCCTGGTCCGCCGCGTGCTGGGCGGCGACCGGCGCGGCCCCTCCGGCGGGTGCGCCGGAGTCCTTCGCGAGGAGGGCGGCCCGGATCCAGTAGGCGTCCGTGAGGGACGCGGCCCGGCGCGGGTCGTCCGTGGCGCGGGCGGCGGCCCGTCCGGCGGCTGCGAGCAGCCCGTCGGGCACGTAGTGGCGCAGCTTCTCGGCGGCGTCCGCGATGTCGGCCGCCCAGCGGTCCACCCGCAGGTCGGCCGGGACGTTGAAGCGGGTCAGCTCGCGGGCCAGCGAGGCGGGCGGGTCGAACGGCTGCTCCGGGAACGCGGTCATCAGCTCGTACCAGAGGGCGTGCAGTTTGACCTGGGCCCGCCACAGCCTGGCCCGGCGTGCCCCGGCCGCGAAGGCGGGGATGGACGCGCCGAGGGCGAAGAAGGCGAACAGCACCAGTTGCGCCGCCTCGGTGATCTGGTCGAACCGCAGGGCGAAAGCCTCGCTCGGCTCGTCCACCACGCTGATCCACAGGAAGAGCGTGCGGCTGACGGTGTAGCCGACGCCGATGAACATCGCGAACGTCATCATCCCGAGCCCGATGCGCAGATGGCGCCGCCGGGCGTCGAGGGTGGCCAGCGCCCACTGGAAGGCGCACACGGCGGACGCGGCACCGAGGTAGAGGTAGAAGACGCTCATGTAGAGCGTGGCGCCCCCTTCCCCGGCGTGGTCGGAGACGAAGCGGTCCGAGGGCTCGGAGCGGTCGACGACGGTGAAGAACAGGACGGTCAGCAGGATCAGCGTGGCGACGGAGGCCTTGGCCGCCAGCTTCTGGACGAGCCGCGCGAACCGTACGTGGCGCGGGATCGCGCCCTCTTCGGGGTAGCTGCCGTAGATGGCCACGATGTAGCTGAGGATGGCCAGAATTGCCACGGTGGCGGTGTAGTGCTTGATGAGGACGGCGAGGTCGGTGACGGCGCTGTTGTTGAGGCCGATGCGCACCGCCTCGGTCTTCGTCCACAGCGCGACGGCGAATCCGGCGTAGCAGCCCCACAGGGCCCGGCGTCTGCGGTCCTCCTCGTCGCCCCACAGGGCAGCGGGCATACGCCACAGGGCAACGGCCGTCATCAGGCCGGCTATCAGGTAGCCGGCGAGATCGAGGGGGGTCACGGCGGTGTTCGTCCTCGAGGTCGGGGCGCGGGGCGGGGGACCCGCGGGCGGTGCGGTGGCACGTGTCAGGCGTCGTCGGACCGTCTTCCGGGGAAGAGACCGCGCCGGCGGTTGGCCACCGGGCGGGACAGGGAGTTGTCCAGCCGCCCCACCATGTCATCGGTGGTGAGGTCCCGTGCCATCCGGGGGATCAGGGACGCACCGAATTCGGCCATGCGTTCGTCGTGGGTGTCGTACTGCGCGCGGGCCTGGACGGTGCCACCGCCGGAGGCGAAGGACTCGGCGGCGGCCGGCGAGATCATCCGGGCGATCAGCGAGGTGTCGAAGACCGGGAGGAGTGTGCGCAGTCGCTCCGCGTCGAGCGTCGTCCCGTGGTCGAACCACTCGTGGCACAGCTCGTGCAGGATCACGTGCTGGGTCTGGTACGCGGTCGGCCTGCGGCGGTAGAGGACGAGGCTGGTGGAGCCCGCCTTCAGGCGCAGCCCGCAGGCGGTGTTGACGCGGGCGAGGCGGTCCGGCATCTCGTGCAGCCGGATGGTGCGCCCGCCGGCCTCCTCCATGTTCGCGACGAGTGCGTCCAGCGAGAAGGGAACCGGGAGGGGCAGGTCGGCGAGCCCGGCCTCGCACTCTTTCCGCAGTTTCCGCAGGGACATGACGAAGACGCTACGCTGCCGGGCCTGTCCGGTGGTGGTGCACGGCGGAATCTCTGCCACCGCTGGCCCCGCCGCTCTCCGCGCCGGGCCCGTCCTTGTCCCGGGCGGCGTCCTCCAGCAGGGACAGGGCGAACCGCAGCAGTTCCGGCGGGAGACCGTCGTCGTCCAGGCCCCGGCCGGCCAGGCCGCTGAGCTCCCCGGTGCGTCGCTTGGCCAGGAACTGGAGTCCGGCGACGACGTCGTCGACGACCTCGGACTCCTCCTTGAAGAAGCGCCAGTCCACGCCGAACCCCAGGCCGAGGGCCTTGAGGATGTCCTCGGACGGCTGGGTGACCTTGCCGGCCAGGATGTTGGAGAAGTAGCTGTGCGACAGCGAGCCGCCCCGGTCGCGGACCAGCTCGGCGAAGACCCGGCCCGAGATCTTCTGGCCGGGGAAGGTCTTCTCGACCATGTACTCGACCTTTTCCCGCAGCGAGTCGAGGCGGGGAAGCTCGTCCGGCTCGGGGGGGCCGACGGGTTCCGGACCGCGTTCGTCGCCGTCGTCCATGGCCATCCGGGCCTCCACGATCACCTCGGAGTCGGAACTGAGCTTGCGTAAACACTCTACGTCACTGTTAACTCGAAAAAACACGGGCAGGGGACCACGAGGGGAGTCCCTTGCCCGTGAATGATCCTGTGCCCCGTGACGCCCGGAGCAGGCTCCGGACAGGGGTGTAGCCCTTCACGACGGGGGATGCGTGAAGGGCTACGCGTGCATTATGGCCCCGCGGTCCTCCCGACGACAACTGACCGGTCGGTCAGTGATCCGCCGGACCGCGTCCGCCGGGCCCTTCCAGGTGGCCCAAATCTGTTCCGGCCGCGATAGACATGGCCTTGCGGGGCGATTAGGGTTTCTTGTGCAGTCACGTGAAACAGCGGTACGCGGCAGAGGCGCACCCCGCAGGCGTACGGCGCCCGGTTCCTCCGGTCACGCGTGACGGAAGAGGTGCAGATGCCCCCGGATACCCCCTCGCACGCCACCGACCGGCTCGACGACGACGATTACCCCGCCTACACGATGGGGCGAGCCGCGGAGATGATCGGTGCGACGCCGGGGTTCCTCCGGGCGATCGGCGAGGCCCGCCTGATCACCCCGCTGCGGTCCGAGGGCGGCCACCGCCGTTACTCCCGCTACCAGTTGCGCATCGCCGCCCGCGCCCGCGAGCTGGTCGACGCCGGTACGCCCGTCGAGGCCGCCTGCCGGATCGTCATCCTGGAGGACCAGCTGGAGGAGGCGCTGCGCCTCAACGAGGAGCTGCGCGGCCGGTCCGCCCGCTCCGGTGGTCCCGCGGAGCGCTGACCGCCGCCGCGTCCCGGGGTGCGGGAGGTTCCGCACGGCCCGGAAAGATATCTGCATTCGGCAGCACAGAATTTCGCGCAATGCGCGATGAGGCTTTTATGTCCCGGGATCTGTTCCGACGTGGCCGGTGATATTACGCACCCACCTCTCCGGGGGCATCGTGCTACTGTTGATCTCAGTTGCAGTTGTGGTTCCCAAAAACTTCAAGTGCTCTTGCCGATCGGATGTCGGCGGGCGCACTTCTGTATTTCCGGTGTTCTTCCGGACGGGGTAATCATCGCGGCGACGTGGGGCCCGCACAGTGTGGGCCCGCGGGCTCTGCCCCTAAGGAGATATGACATGGCTACTGGCACCGTGAAGTGGTTCAACTCGGAAAAGGGCTTCGGCTTCATTGAGCAGGACGGCGGCGGCGCCGACGTCTTCGCCCACTACAGCAACATCGCCGCCAGCGGCTTCCGTGAGCTGCAGGAGGGCCAGAAGGTGAACTTCGACGTCACGCAGGGCCAGAAGGGCCCGCAGGCCGAGAACATCACCCCCGCCTGATCACTCGGGCAGTACTGCGCAGCTGGGGCCCGCACCTTGGGGTGCGGGCCCCGGCTCGTTGTCGTTTCCGGGGCCCGCATCGCGCGCCCCTCGACGAAGCCGCGTCCGGTGCATTGATTCCCGGCGGCCGGGCTTCGTTTTCTTTTGTCATTTCATCGGCTCGTTCTTGCGATTCTGGGTGCCGTTCACGGTCTCTTCCCGAAAAGAATCCCTCGATACGTGCCCTATCGAGGAGAGGTTCTGCATGAACCGCGAACGCGCACCCCGCTCGAACGACCGATTCTCCCGCACCCGCTCCGGCGGCGGCCCCCGTCACTCCGGCGGCGGCGAGCGCCGGGCCGCGGGCTTCGGCGGCGGACCCAAGCGCTCCGGCGGCTCCGGCGGCTCGGGCCGGTCCGGTGGCTACGGCCGCCGCTCCGCCTCCGGCGTCAAGGGCGAGTTCGCCCTGCCGGTGACGCTCACCCCCGCCCTCCCCGCCGCCGAGACCTTCGGCGAGCTGGAGATGCCCGCACCGCTGAAGGCGGCGCTGGTCGCCGAGGGCATGACCGTGCCCTTCCCGATCCAGGCGGCCACCCTGCCCAACTCGCTGGCCGGCCGGGACGTGCTGGGCCGGGGCCGTACCGGCTCCGGCAAGACCCTCGCCTTCGGCCTCGCGCTGCTGGCCCGCACCGCCGGCCGCCGCGCCGACGCCAAGCGCCCGCTCGCCCTGGTCCTCGTCCCCACCCGGGAGCTGGCCCAGCAGGTCACCGACGCGCTCACCCCGTACGCCCGGTCGCTGAAGCTGCGCATCGCCACCGTGGTCGGCGGCATGTCCATCGGCCGCCAGGCCAGTGCGCTGCGCGGTGGCGCCGAGGTCGTCGTCGCGACCCCGGGCCGTCTCAAGGACCTGATCGAGCGCGGCGACTGCAAGCTGGACCGGGTCACCATCACCGTCCTCGACGAGGCCGACCAGATGGCCGACATGGGCTTCATGCCGCAGGTCACCGAGTTGCTCGACCAGGTGAACCCGGACGGGCAGCGGATGCTCTTCTCGGCCACCCTGGACCGCAACGTCGACCTGCTGGTGCGGACCTACCTCAAGGACCCGGTCGTGCACTCCGTCGACCCGGCCGCCGGTGCGGTCACGACGATGGAGCACCACGTGCTGTACGTCCAGGGCGCGGACAAGTACGCGACCACGACGGAGATCGCGGCCCGCGACGGCCGCGTGATCATGTTCCTGGACACCAAGCACGCGGTGGACAAGCTCACCGACCACCTGCTGCACAGCGGGGTCCGGGCGGCGGCGCTGCACGGGGGCAAGTCCCAGCCGCAGCGCACCCGCACCCTGGAGCGCTTCAAGACCGGGCATGTCACGGTCCTGGTCGCCACCAATGTCGCGGCGCGCGGCATCCACGTCGACAACCTCGACCTGGTCGTCAACGTGGACCCGCCGAGCGACCACAAGGACTACCTGCACCGCGGCGGCCGTACCGCCCGTGCCGGGGAGTCCGGCAGCGTCGTCACGCTGGTGCTGCCCAACCAGCGCCGGGAGATGACCCGGCTGATGGCGGACGCCGGGATCACCCCGCAGATCGCCCAGGTCCGCTCCGGCGAGGCCGAGCTGAGCCGGATCACCGGTGCGCAGGCGCCCTCCGGCGTCCCGGTGGTCGTCTCCGCCCCGGCCAAGGAGCGCGGCAGCGGCCGCGGCGGCGCGTTCATGGGCCGCGGCACCAAGCGTGGCGGCGGGGCCCCGGCCCGGCGCGGCCGTCCCGGAATCCCGACGCCGGAGGCCCGTGCGGCCGCCGCGCAGCGCCGGAACAACCGCGCCGCGTGACCCCGCGCGGCCGGCGGCCCCTGGCCGCCGGCCGCCCCGTACGTCCCTCCCCGTGCAGTCGACCCCTGTTGAGGAACCATGCGCTGTGTCATCGCCCGCTTCCCCTTCGATCTGTTCAAGAACGAGGTGGAGGACTCGATGAAGGGCATCAAGCCCGAACCCGTCACGGGCGACGCTGTGGTCATCAGCCGCCGGGTCTACCCCGTCAAGCAGGTGGGTGAAGTGATCACCCGGCAGGACCGCCGGGACTTCAGCTCCGCCGAGGTCGTCCGGGCGCTGTCCAAGCTCGGGTTCACCTGCCGTACCGCCGAGTCGGCCGTGCCCGCGCCGGCCCCGGCGCGTACCCCGCTGGAGACGGCCTCCGCACTGCTGGGCACTCCGCCCGAGACACGGACCGAGGCTCCCGGAGCCGTGTCCGCACCCCGGGCCGACGGGGTCTGAGACCCGCCTCCGCGCCCGCGGCGCCCCTCAGGGCGTCGGCGCGGCCGGCGGCGGCTTCTGCCGGGCCCACTCCATGCGCGGCTCCAGCAGCGGCTTCAGCAGCCGCCGGACCGGTGGGGTGCAGAGCAGGGTGACCATGACGGCGGCGCCCACGGTGACGGCGACCGTGCCCATCGTGGTGTCGAAGAACGGCCGGGCGTAGAAGCCCTCGTAGCGCAGGGCCCGGATGACGAAGCCGTGCAGGAGATACCCGTACAGCGTGCCGGTGCCCAGCGCGGTCATCCAGCTGCGGCCCCGGGGCACCCAGGCGAGGAAACAGGCGCCGAGGACGACGGCGGCCAGGAACAGCAGGAGCGTGGCCGCCGGGCCGGTCCACTGGGCGGTGTCCAGTTCCTGGGCGCTGTTCTTGCGGAAGAACCACGACGTCGAGGTCCGGGGCACCAGCCAGTACGCCAGGAGCATCCCGGCGACGAAGACGGGCACCGAGACGACGCGCACCCAGGTGCGGCGGACCATCGCGAAGTGGTGCGGGCCCAGCCGCAGCCCCAGGACGTAGAACGGCAGGAACTGCAGGATGCGCTGGACCGGGAGCGTTCCGTCGGCGGCGGGCGAGACCGTCGCGACGGCGGCGATGGCGAGCGACACCAGCACCGGGAAGCGCACGGTCTGCCACAGCGGGGTGGACAGCCGCCAGAGGAACAGTGCGGGCAGGAACCACAGCAGCCAGTACGGCTCCAGCAGCGACAGCGAGAAGTCCGGGTCGCGCAGGGCTCGGTGGAAGAGCGTGTAGAGGACCTCGAACACGAGGTAGGGCACCAGCAGGCTGGTGACCAGCTTCCACACCCGCTCCGGCCGCAGCTCGAAGTTCCGGGAGAAGTAGCCGGCGATCAGGATGAACACCGGCATGTGGAACGTGTAGACGAAGGTGTACGCGGCCTCCACGAGGCGGCCGGGCGGCAGCGGTTCCCAGGCGTGTCCGATCGCCACCAGCACGATCGCCAGGTACTTCGCGTTGTCGAAGAAGTGGTCCCGGCCGCCGGCGTCGGGGACGCCGGTCCCGGGGGAAGCGGCCGCGGTGGGGCGCGGCAGCCTCGAAGCGAGGGGGGAAGGCATCCTGACACCCTAGGCGCTCGACGCGTTCCCTTCGGAGGCTGTGGCGCTCATCACTTTTTGCCGACGGGTCCGGCCGGTTCGGCGCGCGTCTCCGCCCCACCCTCGGCGTCCAGGTGCGGCAGGATCCGGTCCAGCGGGCCCGGGATCCACCAGGCGGCCCGGCCCAGCAGGGTCATCACCGCCGGGACCAGCAGCAGTCGTACGACGGTGGCGTCGATGAGCACGCTGGCGGCCAGCCCCAGGCCCAGCATCTTCACCACGATGTTGTCGCTGATGACGAACGCGGCGAAGACGCTCACCATGATCAGTGCCGCGCAGGTGATGACCCGGGCGGTGATCTCCAGCGCGTGCGCCACGCTCGCCCGCGCGTCCCCGGTGCGCACCCACGCCTCGTGGATGCGGGAGAGCAGGAAGATCTCGTAGTCCATGCTCAGCCCGAAGACGATCGCGAACATCATCATCGGGACGTAGCTCTCGATCGGGACCTTCCCCGAGACCCCCAGCGCCGGGCCGCCCCAGCCCCACTGGAAGACCGCCACCACGACCCCGTAGGAGGCGGCGATCGACAGGACGTTGAGCACGGCGGCCTTCAGCGCGACGAGCAGGCCCCGGAAGACGGCCAGGATCACCAGGAACGCCAGGCCCACGACGACCGCGATGATCAGCGGCAGCCTGCTGGAGACGATGTCCAGGAAGTCGACCTGGGCGGCCGTCGTGCCGGTGACGTACGTGCTCGCGTCGTAGCCGGAGACGGCCTGCGGCAGGACGTCGTCGGTGAGGTGGTTCGTCAGCGAGGTGGTCCGCCCGTCCTGCGGGGCGGCCGCCGAGTAGGCGGTGGCGGTCAGCACATCGCCGTCCGAGGTGGCGGTGAGCGGGGTGATCACGGCCGCGTCGGGCACGTTCGTCAGTGCCTTCTGCGCCTGGTCGGCGAGGGCGGAACGGTCGGACGAGGGCACCTTGCTCCGGTCGATGACCAGTGTCAGCGGACCGTTGGAGCCGGGGCCGAAGGCGGTGGACATCAGGTCGAAGGCGCGCCGGTCGGTGAACGACTTCGGGTCGGCGCCGTCGCCGATGTGGCCGAGCTGGATGAAGAGCACGGGGAAGGAGAGGACGGCCAGCAGCACCACCCCGCCGGCCAGGAACCACCAGGGCCGTCGCTCCACCCGCTGCGCGTACCGGTGCCAGCCACCGGGCTCCGCGCCCTCGGGGGCCGGTACGGTCTCGGCCACCGGTTTCCGTACCCGCACCCGGTCGATGCGGCGGCCGATGAGCCCGAGGATCGCCGGTACGAGGGTGAGCGCGCCGAGGACCGCGGTGACCACGGTGACCGCGGCGGCGAGGCCGAGCTTGCCGATGAACCCGATCCCGGAGACCCACAGCCCCGACAGCGCGATGATCACCGTGCAGCCGGAGAGCAGCACGGCGTGGCCACTGGTGGCGGCGGAGTTCCCGGCGGCGGTCACCGGGTCCTGGCCGTCGACCAGGTTCTGCCGGTGCCGGGTGACCAGGAAGAGGGCGTAGTCGATGCCGACGCCGATGCCGATCATCGTGGCGAGCGTCGGGGAGACCGTCGCGAAGGTCGCGGCGGCGGCCAGCAGCCCGAGCAGCGCCAGCCCGCACAGCGCGCAGATCAGCGCGGTGACCAGCGGCAGTACGGCGGCCAGCAGACTGCCGAAGCCGATCAGCAGGACCACGATCGCCACGCCGAAGCCGATCGCCTCGCTGGTGCGGTCGCTCGGCTCGGGCCGGGCGAGCTCGCCGAGCGGCCCGCCGTATTCCACCTCCACCCCGGCCGAGCGCAGCGGCCGCACCGCGTCGTCGACCCCGTCGAGATAGGACGGGTCGAGCGTGGAGGGCTGCACGCTGAAGCGGACGGTGATGTAGGCGGTCTTCTGGTCCGTGGAGAGCGGCCCGGTGTTCGGGTCCGGCGGGGGCGGGGCGGAGCCGGACGAGGGCAGCGGGTTCTGCGCGGACAGGACGTCGGGGAGCTTCTGGAGGTCGCTGACTGCCGTGGCGACCTGGTCGGAGACCGAGGTGAGCGGCTTGTCCGCGTCGTGCAGCACCACCTGGGCGCTGTACCCGCCCGCCTGCGGCGCGTGTGCCTTCAGGACGTCGAGGCCGTCCTGCGACTGGGTGCCGGGCAGCGAGAAGTCGTCGGAGTAGTCACCGCCGTACGCGTGCTGAAGAACCTGGAGCCCGGCGAGCGCGGCCACCCACAGGACCAGGACGGTCACGAAGTGCCGGGCGCACCACTCGCCGGTGCGGCGCAGCGCACCGCGGCGGCGCGGGGCGGTGGCCCGGTCCGGGCGGGCCGGTGACGACGGCATGCGGCTCTCTCCTGCCTTCCACCCCCGCTACGCATTCAACGGCTCCGGCCGCCGCCCGGCACGCCGGTGCGGGGGAACGGGTGACGGGGAGCGGCCCGGCCGAGGGTGTCATAACGGCTGATTCCAGGGCGTTCCTTGCTATACACGAGCGATGGAGCACCCCGGGACCCTCGTCCTGATCATGGCCCTCGCGGTTCTCGCGCCGCTGCTCGGCTACGCGACCGGGCGGTGGCTGCCGGTCCCCGTCGTCATCTTCGAGATCGTGCTCGGTGTCCTGGTCGGGCCCGATGTGCTCGGCTGGGCCCACCACGACCAGGTCATCGACGCCCTGTCCGACCTCGGGCTCTCGATGCTGATCTTTCTGGCGGGGTACGAGATCAAGTTCGCCGAGGTCCGCGGCGACACGCTGCGCCGGGCCGGCGGGGCCTGGGTCCTCTCGTTCGCCGCCGGGCTCGGCGTCGCGCTGCTGCTCAGCGGGGCGGACCTGGCGAAGAGCCTGGTCATCGGCACCGCGCTGACCAGCACCGCGCTGGGTGCGGTGCTGCCGATCCTGCGGGACTCGGGGCGTCTTGAGGGGCGGTTCGGGTCGGTGGTGATGGCGTTCGGGTCGGTGGGGGAGTTCGGGCCGATCATCGCGATGGCGCTGCTGTTCAGCGGACGCAGTCCGGGTGCGGCGAGCGCGGTGCTGGCGGTGTTCGCCGTCGTCACGGCGGGTGCGGTGTTCTGGGCGATGCGGCCGCGGCCGCCGTGGTTCGCCCGGATCGTCGCCGTGACCCTGCACTCCAGCGGCCAGTTCGCCGTCCGCTTCGTGATGCTGCTGCTCGTCGGCATGCTGGGGCTCGCCCATGTCTTCGGCCTGGACACCCTGCTCGGCGCGTTCGCCGCGGGCATGCTGACCCGGCTCGTCCTCCAGGGGTCGGTTCCCGAGCGCAGCGACGCGATCCTGGAGCGGGTCGAGGCGATCGGCTTCGGCTTCCTGGTGCCGTTCTTCTACGTCGTCACGGGCATCGACTTCGATCTCGCGGCGCTCCTGGACGACGGCCGCCCGCTGCTGCTCCTGCCGGTCTTCCTGCTGCTGTTCCTGCTGGTGCGCGGGGTTCCGGCGTATCTGCTGGCCCCGCGCGACCTGACCGGGCGCGCGCCCAGGGCCGCGCTCGGGCTGTTCGCGTCGACCTGTCTGCCGCTGGTGGTCGCGATCACCGCGATCGGCCTGGACGAGAAGGTGATCGGGTCCGGCGAGGCCGCCGCCCTGGTCGCCGCCGCGATGGTGTCGGTGCTGGTCTTCCCGCTGCTGGCGTTCCGGCTGCTGCGCCGGGAGGAGGGGGGCGGGAGCGGCCGGGCGGTTCCGGGCCGTGCGGCGGAGAGCGGGGAGGCGTGGTGAGGCGGCCCGTTGGGCCTTTTGCGGGTGCGGAGACGGATCGGGGGGTGGCTCCGGCCTTTCCGGCTACGGCTCCCGGTGCGGCTGCTCGGGGCCTTCCTCCGTCGGTACGCACAGCACCGGGACCGTCGACATGTGCAGCAGCTTGTGCGGGGTCGAGCCCAGCAGGGCCCCGCGCATCGGGCTCTCGCCCCAGGTGCCGACGACGATGACCCGGGCCCCGTGCCGTTCGGCCGCGTCCAGCAGGGCCTGTGCCGGCTTCTCGTCCAGCACCTCGACCGAGGCCGGGACGCCCGCCGTCTCGGCCGCCGTGAGCGCGTGTTCCAGGCCGGTGCGCCCGGCCTGGCGGATCGCGTCGTAGTGGCTGCGGTACTCCGCGCCGTCGCGCAGCCCGGGGGCGGCGGCCCCGTAGACCAGGACCAGTTCCTCCCCGTACGCCGCCGCCACCTCGATGGCGATGCGCAGGGCGCGGGCGGCGCCGGGGGACTCGTCGTAACCGAGGACGACCGACATCTCAACGCCCCTTCCCGTCTCCGGAGCCGCCGGTGTCGCCCGGCCTGGTGGCCGTGGCGTGGACCAGGTCAGGGTCGGCGACCCCCGGCCGCTCCTGCCAGAACACCGCGTCCCGCAGGCGCCACACGACCATCAGGACCACGCCGACCAGGGAGATCACGATGCCGATGACGAGCGGTGGGCCCAGCCCGAACCAGGAGGTTCCGCTGTAGGAGTTGGCCGGGTCGGACATGTCGATGACCGAGCGGACCAGCAGCCAGGTCAGCAGTCCGGCGCCGACCACCGGGCCGAGGCCGATGAGCAGGAAGTTGCGCACGCTCTCGGTGAGATGGCGCCGGTAGTAGACGGCGCAGGCCACTCCGGTGAGCGCGTAGTAGAAGGCGATCAGCAGCGACAGCGCGGTGAGCGAGTCGAAGAGGGCGTTCGTGCTGATCTGGTTGACCACCAGGTACCAGGCGATGGCGATGCCGGCGACCCACCACGTACTGACGTCCGGGGTACGGAACCGGGGGCTGATGTGCCCGAAGTGCTGCGGCAGCGCCTGACGGCGGGCCATGGACAGGGCGGTCCGGGAGGCCGGGATGATCGTGGTCTGGGTGGAGGCGATGGCGGAGGTGGCCACCGCCAGCAGCAGGATCCAGTCCCAGCCGCCCAGCACGTCCCCGGCGAGCTGGGCGAAGATGAACTCCTCCTCGCCCGCGTTCTCCGCCAGGAACGCCGTACCCGCGAAGGCGACGACCGCGATGGCGACGGACAGATAGGTCACCAGGAGCACCACGGTGGACCACAGGCCCGCCTTGCCCGGGGCGCTCGCCGAGTCCTCCGTCTCCTCGGTGAGGTTGACCGCCGACTCCCAGCCCCAGTAGATGAACACCCCGAGCAGCAGCCCGCCGGTCAGCGCGGCGCCGCCCGCGCCGAACGGGTCCAGCCAGCCGATGGACGGCTCGATCGAGTCGAAGCCGGTCGTGCCCGCGTACACCCGGTAGAGCGCCACCGCGACGAAGACCAGCAGGAACGCGATCTGGAGGAGGATCAGCACGTTCTGCACCTTCGCGGAGAGCTCGGTGCCGATGACGCAGAGCCCGGTCATCACGATGATCAGGAGCACGGTGAGCAGCTGGCGGGCGAAGTCGTTCTCGACCCAGCCGTCCAGACCCACCGCCAGCAGGGTGAAGCTCACCGCCACATCGGCCAGCGAGCCCACCACCAGGACGCCGGTCATGGTGATCGCCCAGCCGCCCAGCCAGCCCGCCCAGGGGCCCATCGCCCGGGTCACCCAGGAGAACGTCGTACCGCAGTCCTGGTCGACCTTGTTCAGGTAGTAGAAGGCCGAGGCGATCAGCAGCATCGGCACGAACGAGGCGAACATGACGCCCGGGGCGTAGATCCCCACCAGAGCGACGATCGGGCCGATGACGGCGGCCAGCGAGTAGGCCGGGGAGGTCGCGTTCAGACCGATGACAAGGGCGTCGACGAACCCGATCGCGTTCGGCTTGAGGCCGGCATCCGGTTCGTCCCGCACACGGTCGTGGGCCATGGTTCCTCGCTCCGCCGGGCACCCCCGCCGGGAGCGGGCGATGATCCGGGTCCCATCGTAGGGAGACCCGGCGAAAGCCGCATTCCGGGCGGTGCGCCCGGAATGCGGGGCAGGCCGGTGGGAGTCCCGGCAGGACGTCACCCGAACGGCCCGCTCCTCTGCGAAGCCGGAGGCCGGAGCGCAGGGTGGAGTCCATGTGGTCCCGCCGACTCGTCCTGGGCGTTCTGATCCTGCCCCTGGCCCTCCTGGTGTTCGGAGACGGCCCGGCGTTCCGCGCGCCGGAGACGGAGCTGGCCACCGGACCGCGGCCTCCGCGCGGACTGCCGCAGCCGGCCGTCGTCAGCCGCCGGGACTGGGGCGCGGACGAGGACCTGGTGCGGGAGGGACCGCACTACACGGCCCCGGCGCGGGCGGTGTTCGTGCACCACACCGGCAACCCCAACGACTACGACTGCGCGGACGCCCCCGAGCTGATCCGGGCCGTCCAGCGCGACCACATCCGGCAGGACGGCTGGGACGACATCGGCTACAACTTCCTCGTCGACCGCTGCGGCACCATCTACGAAGGCCGCGCGGGCGGTGTCGGCCGCTCGGTGCTCGGCGCGCACACCAAGGGGTTCAACACCGACACGGCCGGCATCGCGGCGATCGGGAACTTCGGCCCGGGGGTCGAGGTGCCGAAGCCGATGATGGACGCGCTGGTGAAGCTGGCCGCCTGGAAGCTGCGGCCCGGGGCGGATCCGCTGGGCAGCGTCGACCTGGTGTCGACGAACGACGAGAGCCGCTTCGACCGGGGGCAGGTGGCCCGGCTGCACGTCATCTCCGGACACCGCGACAGCTTCGAGACCCGCTGCCCCGGCGACGCGCTCTACGACCTGCTGCCCGAGCTGCGGGAGCGCGCCGCGAAGCTGCGGGCCGCCGCCCCCGGGCACTCGGCGACGGCCCGGCTGCGCCCGTCCTTCTGACCTGACCTGACCTGACCTGCCCTGACCTGACCAGGCTTGCCTAGCGGGCGACGAACTGCGTGAGTATCGCCTGCACCTCGTAGATGTCGACGCCCTTGGTGAACGTCTTCTGGAGCGGCGTCGCGTTGCCCGAGATCCAGATCTTCAGCTCGGCGTCGAGATCGAACGTGCCGGCCGTCTCCACGGCGAAGTGCGTGATGCTGCGGTACGGCACGGAGTGGTACTCCACCTTCTTGCCCGTGATGCCCTGCTTGTCGACGAGGATCAGCCGCCGGTCCGTGAACAGGATGGTGTCCCGGACCAGCAGGAACGCGGCGTGCACCTGCTCGCCCTGCCCGAGCAGCCGGGCGTAGTCCTGCTGGGCGGTGGCCGGGTTGATCGTGTGGGCGTTGCCGAACAGTGCCATGAGGTCCCCGTCTCTCGGTCGTCGTACGTACAGAAGTACGCGCCGACGGGGGCGATGGTTCCCCCGCGCCCCGGACCCGGCTCCCGGGCTCAGAGCGGGACGATCGTCGTCTCCGTGGCCTTCACGCTGGTCCAGACGGCCGTGCCGTCGGCGATGCCCAGCTCGGCGGCGGCCGCCGGGGTGATCTCCGCGACCAGGTCCGGGGCCTCGGCCGAGGTGATCAACAGCCGCAGCCGGCTGCCGCCGGAGGTGATCTCGCGGACCGTGCCGGGCCAGACGTTGCGCGGGGAGCCGGTGGGCCGTTCCCGGTGTACGGAGACGGCTTCCGGCGCGATGACCGCGAGGGCGTCCGTGCCCGCCGGAAGGGGCTCGGCGACCACGAGGTGCCCGCCGTCCTCCGGCGCCAGGCCGTCGGCGGTGGCGGTTCCGGGCCAGGCGTTGTGGCCCAGCATCCGGGCCACCCACGGCGAGCGCGGGTGCCGGGTGACCTCGGCGGGCGGCTCGTCCTGGAGCGCCCGGCCGTCCTCCAGCACCAGGACCCGGTCGGCCAGCGAGACCGCCTCGACCGGGTCGTGGGTGACGATCAGACAGACCCCGCCGAACTCCGCGAGGTGGCCGCGCAGGGTGTGCCGCACCCGGGCCCGGGTGGTCTGGTCGAGGGCGGCGAGCGGTTCGTCCAGCAGCAGCAGACGCGGGCGGGCGGCGAGCGCGCGGGCCAGGGCGACCCGCTGGGCCTGCCCGCCGGAGAGCTGGGCGGGCCTGCGGTGGGCGAGGTGGCCCACCCCGAGCCGGTCCAGCCAGCCCTGGGCCTCGCGCCGGGCCTCGGCGCGCGGCACCCCGTGGGCGCGGAGCCCGTACGCCGTGTTGGTCAGCGCGCTCAGGTGCGGGAAGAGCGCCCCGTCCTGGGGCACCCAGGCGACGCCCCGGCGGTGCGGCGGGAGGGCGGTGACGTCGCTGTCGCCGAGGCGCAGGGTGGCGTGCGCGCGGGGTGTGAGGCCGAGGAGGGCCCGCAGGAGCGTCGTCTTGCCCGCGCCGTTGGGGCCGACCACCGCGATGGTGGTGCCGGGCGGGGCGTCGAGGGTGAGGCGGGTGAAGCCGGTGACCTCGGCGTGCAGCGGCCAGGGTTCGGGCGCGGGCTTCTTCAGGAGGTCCGGCGGCGGTTCGGGAAGGACGTCCGGCGCGGTGCCCGGGGGGTCCTCCGGGCGGGCCCCCGCCGTACGGCTCGCGAGGTCGCGGTCCGGGGTGCCGGTCCACCGGCCGCGCAGCGCGACGAGCACGATCAGCGCGATGGCCAGGAGCAGCAGCGACACGGAGGTGGCGGCCTCCGGCGAGTCCTGGAGCAGCAGATAGACCTGGAGCGGCAGGGTCTGCGTGGTGCCGGGGAGGTTTCCGGCGAAGGTGATCGTCGCACCGAACTCGCCGAGCGCCCGCGCCCAGGTCAGGGCGGCTCCGGCGATCAGCCCGGGGGCGACCATCGGCAGCGTCACGGTGAGGAACACCCGGACCGGCGAGGCCCCGAGGGAGGCGGCGGTCTCCTCGTACCGGGGGCGCAGTCCGCCGAGCGCGCCCTCCAGCGAGATGACCAGGAACGGCATCGCGACGAACGTCGCCGCGAGCACGGCGCCCGAGGTGTGGAAGGGCAGCGTGATGCCGAAGGTGTCCTCCAGCCACGGGCCGAGCAGCCCGCGCCGCCCGAAGGCCAGCAGCAGCGCGACGCCGCCGACCGTGGGCGGCAGCACCATCGGCAGCAGGACCAGCGAGCGGACGAACGCCTTGCCGGGGAACGGCACCCGGGCCAGCAGCCAGGCCAGCGGCACCCCGAGCAGGAGCGAGAGGCCGAGGGACCAGAGCGAGACCAGCAGGGAGAGCCGCAGCGCCTGGGTGGTGGCCTCGGCCGTGAGATGCGCGCCGAGGTCGCCCCAGGAGGTGCGGGCCAGGATGCCGACGAGCGGCAGCATCAGGAACGCCACGGCCAGCAGGGCGGGCACCGTCAGCAGGAGCGGGGCGCGGACCTGGGGTGTACGGCGGCGGACCGGGCGTTTCATCGGCGACCTCGTCGTCCTGGGAGTGCGGTGCCCGGCGGGTCCGTCGGACGGTACGGGCCCGCCGGGAGCGGTGCGGTCACGGCTGCTGGAAGCCCGCGCCCTGGAGGATCTTCTGTGCGGCGGGCGTGGAGAGCCAGGCGACGAACGCGGCGGCGGCCTCGCTGTGCTTCGACTCCTTCAGCGTGGCGGCCGGGTAGGAGGCGACGGCGTTCTGCGCGTCCGGGATGTCGATCGCGTCGACCTTGTCGGTGGCGGTCGCGGCGTCGGTCTTGTAGACGAGCCCGGCGTCCGCCTCGCCCAGCTCGACCTTGCTGAGGACCGCCCGGACGTTGGGCTCCTGGGAGACCGGCTTCACCTCGATCCTCTGCGCGTCGAGGATCTGCTTGCTGTAGCGGCCCACCGGCACCTCGGGGGCGGCCAGGACGACCTTCACCCCGGTGTCGGAGAGGTCCTTGAGGTTCTCGACCTTCTCCGGGTTGCCCTCGCCGACGGCGATGACGAGGCGGTTCTCGGCGATGACGGTCGGGGTGCCGGTCTCGCGGGTGAGGCCGTCCATCGTCCTGGTGTCCGCGGTGACCAGGGCGTCGGCGGGGGCGCCCTGCTTGACCTGGGCGGCCAGCTCCTGGGAGCCCGCGAAGGAGAACGTCACGCTGGTGCCCGGGTTCTCCTTCTCGTACGCCGCTCCCGCCTCCTTGAAGACGTCCGTCAGCGAGGCGGCGGCCAGCACGGTCAGGTCCGCCTTCGGGGCGCCCGAGGCGGAGGAGGTGGCCTTTGATCCGCTGTCCTTGTCCATGTCGTCGGCATTGTCGGATCCGGAGTCGTCGCCGCAGGCGGCGAGGGGGATCAGGAGGGCGGCGGTCAGGACGGCGGCGGCCGCACGGTGGCGGGTGATCGGCGGGGACATGAGGGTGGGTGCTCCTTGGATGCGTTCGCGGCCGACGGGCGACGGGTGGGCGGGGTCGCCGTGCGGGGCAGCGGTACGTGGGCGATGGCAGGCCGGGGCCGTAGGGGCCCGTCGCCGGCCTGTCTCAGGTGCGGTCGATGTGCACGCTGGTCGACTTCACGCGGGCGGTCGCCCGCATGCCGACCTCCAGGCCCAGCTCTTCCACCGCCTCCCGGGTCAGGAGCGAGACGAGCCGGTGCGGCCCGGCCTGGATCTCGACCTGGGCCGCGACATCGCCGAGTTTCACCGCGGTGACGATGCCGGGGAACGCGTTGCGGGCCGAGGTGTACGGGGCCTCGTCCTCGCCGCCCGCGCCCTGGCCGACCTCGATCGAGAAGGCGGCCAGCGCACGGCCGTCGATCAGCCGCCGGCCAGCCTCGTCGCGATGGGTCGCGACCCGGCCGGCGTCCGCCCAGCGCCGGGCGGTGTCAGGGCTGACTCCGAGAAGTCGTGCGGCCTGGCCGATTGTGTAGGACTGCATATGCAGCACGCTAGGGCAATCAGGCTTGCATTTACCATTGTCCGGGCGATGGTCCATTGCAGATGCGGGATGTCTCGGAGGAATGTACGAGGCAGCCGAACGGGCCGCGCCGGTGCTCCGGTCGCGGACCGTGGCGGCTCTCGGCCCCGGGTGGGGCGAGCCGGTCGGATCAGGTCACCGGGCTCGTCGCCGGCATCTCGCCCTCGGTGGTGGTCACGTCGATCACGGCGAACGCGGCCCCCTGCGGGTCGCTGATCGCCGCGAACCGGCCGAAGGGGCTGTCCACCGGCCCGAACCGCAGCACCCCGCCGCGCTCGGTCGCCTTCGCCACCGCCGCGTCGCAGTCCGGAACGGAGAAGTACACGTTCAGGAACGAGGGCAGATCGGGCGGGAAGTCCTTGTCCATCACCATCCGGCCGAGGACCGTCTGCCCCTCGACGTCGAACATGGCGAAGTCCATCGACTCGTCGTCGAACTTCCGGGTGGTGTACGAGAAGACCGCGGGGTAGAACGCGTCGACCTTCTTCGGGTCGCGGGTGAAGACCTCGCCCCAGCAGTACCCGCCGGGCTCGCCCATCTTCGTCTCGAACCCCTCGTGGGTGTTCGCCTGCCAGATGCCGAAGACCGCTCCGCCGGGGTCGCGGGCCAGCGCCATCGTGCCGAACTCGCCGACCTGCATCGGCTCCACCAGCACCTCGCCGCCCCGGTCGCGGACCTTCCGGGCGGTCGCGGCGGCGTCCGGCGACGCGAGGTAGAGACACCACGCCGAGGGGGCCCCTTCGGCGCCCGGCATGGGCGGGGAGACGGCGGCGGCCGGCCTGCCGTCCACGTACGCCTGCGTGTAGTTGCCGAACTCCGGCAGGCTCTCGCCGAACGTCCAGCCGAGCACGTCTCCGTAGAAGCTCTTGGCGCCCTCGATGTCGGCGAACATGGCGTCCGCCCAGCACGGGGTGCCCTCGGGTTGTACAGCCATGGCGCGCCGGTCCTTCCCTGGAGTCCGTGTCTTCGGCCCCGCCCTACGGGCCCCGCCCCGCAGGGCCAACGCTAGTCAGCCGGGGGCCGGTCCGCGCGTCGGAGGACCGGCGGATATGCACTAGTGCGTAAATTATGTGTGCTAGTGCGAAATCGGGGAAGGGGTTAGGATCTTGGCATGCCGGCACTTCCCCCTCGGCCCGTGACTCTGACCGGGCAGCACGTCCAACTTGTCCCGCTCGCCTTCGGCCACCTCGACGACCTCTTCGCGGCGGGAGGCGGGGACGAGGAGGTGTGGCGCTGGCAGGGCGGCCCGGCGCCGCGGACCCGTGAGGAACTGCGCAGCCGGATGGAGCAGGTGCTCGGCGACGCGGCGTATGTGCCGTTCGCCGTCGTCCACCGGGCGAGCGGCCGGGCCGTCGGCTGGACCACGTACCTGGACGTCGCGGTCCAGGACGAGCGCCTGGAAATCGGCTGGACCTGGTACGGGCGGGCGCACTGGCGCTCGGCGGTGAACAGCGAGACGAAGCTCCTGCTGCTGACGCACGCCTTCGAGGAGCTGGGCATGGGGCGCGTCCAGCTGAAGACCGACCACCGCAACGAGCGTTCGCAGGCGGCCATCGACCGGCTCGGGGCGCGGCGCGAGGGGGTGCTGCGGCGGCACCGGCGGCGACCGGACGGGAGCTGGCGGGACAGCGTCTACTTCTCGCTGCTGGCCGACGAGTGGCCCGCGGCGAAGGCGCGTCTCACCGCATGCCTGGCCGCGGGCTGAGGGGGATCTTCCGGGTCATCCCCGGGTCCGGTGCCGGACGGGCCGGGTCTCGGCGGCGTACTCCGCGCAGTCGGGGTTCTCGCAGGGGCCCGCTCGCCATACCGGGACGAAGATCCCGAGGGACTTGTGGCGGTGAATCTCGGAGGGGACGGGCTGTTTGCAGGTCGGGCACATGAAAGCGGCCCGCTGGTGAAGGTCACGCTTTTTGCTGTCCATTTACCCACGATAAGCGGGACCCGAGATTTTGGAAAGCCTTGGCCTTTGCTTTTCCTCTGCTTTACTTCGGCTGACGGCGCATGCTCAGCGTCACCGACACCGCCAGAATGACGACGATCACCGCCAGGCTGACCGGCGAGGGGATCTCCGGGATCGAGGTGCTGATCATCTTGTGGCAGGCCTGGAGGAGGAGCTTGACCGCGATGAAGGCGAGGATGACCGCCAGGCCGTGGCTCAGGTAGTGGAACCGGTCCAGCAGCCCCGCCAGCAGGAAGTACAGGGCCCGCAGGCCCAGGATCGCGAAGGCGTTGCTGGTGTAGACGATGAACAGGTCGTCGCTGACCGCGAGCACCGCCGGCACGCTGTCGACCGCGAAGATCAGGTCGGCCGCCTCGATCGCGGCGACCACGGCGAGCAGCGGAGTGGCGATCCGCCGCCCCTCCTTGTGGACGACGAAATGCGTGCCGGCATAGTCGTCCTGGACCGGCATGATCTTGCGCAGCAGCCGTACCGCGAAGCTCTTGCCCGGATCGAAATTCTCCTCCTGGCCGCTGAGGATTTTATAGCTGCTGTAGAAAAGGATCGCGGCGAAGAGGAACAGGACGAAGGTGAAGCGGTTCACCACCGCGACGCCGGCCGTCAGGAAGATCGCGCGGAACACCAGTGCGCCGATGACACCGAAGAAAAGCACCCGGTGCTGGTATTCCCGGGGCACCTTGAAATAGGCGAAGATCAGCGCGAAGACGAAGAGGTTGTCGACCGACAGGCTCTTCTCCAGCAGCCAGGCGGTGGTGTACTCCGTCCCGGCGGTCGTCCCGAGGACCAGGAAGACGACCCCGCCGAAGATCAGCGCGAGGCTCACCCACAGGGCGCTCCACAGCCCGGCCTCCTTGAAGCCGATGACATGCGCCTTGCGATGCGCCAGGAGGTCGACCGTCAGCGAGACGATCACGGTCGCGGCGAACACGATCCAGAGCCACACCGGTACGTCCACGCGGCAGACCTCCCACTCGGGTTTTTACGAGTGTGACCCGCCCGCCCCGTCGCCGCCCGCCGGAGGCCGCCGGGTGGCGGCCGCGACCGAGGCCATCAGCTCCGCGTCGAGGAACGAGGGGTCGGCCAGCCGGGTGGCGGCGGCGTAGGAGTTCAGCAGCGCCTTGGTCACCCGCAGCGCGGCCTCCGGGCGGCGGACCACCGGCTTCGCCCAGGCGGCGACCGCCGCGTCCAGCTCAGCCCCGGGCACCACCCGCTGGAGCACGGACAGCTCGTACGCCTCGGCGGCGTCGAAGGCCCGGCCCGTCAGGATCAGCTCGCGGACCCGGGCCGCGCCCACCTCGTGGATCAGCCGGGGCAGCAGCCCGCCCCAGGCGGTCGGCAGCCCGAGTGCCAGTTCCGGCAGCCGGAAGGAGGCGTTCTCCGCGCCGACCCGCAGATCGCAGGCCAGGGCCAGCGCGAACCCCGCGCCCACCGCCTTGCCCTGCACCCGGGCGATGGTCACGGCCCGGCCGCCGGAGATCGCCTCGCAGACCCGGCGGGCCTTCTCCCCGGCGACCCGGATGCCCCGGCCGCCCGGATCCTCCGCCAGCCAGTCCGCGAACTCGGTACGGTCGCCGCCCAGGCAGAAGTCGTCCCCGGCGGCGCTGAGCACCAGGACCCGCACCTCCGGGTCCGGGGCGACGACGACGTCCAGCAGCTCGTCGAGCATCGCCTCGGTCACCGCGTTGCCGGTCTCCGGCGCGTTCAGCTCCACGTACAGGACGGGGCCCTCGCGCCAGGTGCGTACCGTCGCGGGGCGGTCGTCGGAGCGGTCGCCCGCCGTCAGGAAGTCGGGCAGCGAGAGCTTCACAGCGCCACGCCCAGTGAGGTGATCCGTCTGAAGACCATCCGGGGCGCGTGGACCGGCGGCGAGACGGTGTGCAGGGTGGGGAAACGGTCCAGCATCCGCGCCAGCAGCGTCCGCGCCTCCAGCTTGGCCAGCGCCGCGCCCAGGCAGTAGTGCACCCCGCCGCCGAAGGTGAGGTGGCTGCCGCCGCGCAGGATGTCGAAGGAGTCCGGGTCCGGGTTCCGCCGCGGATCGTGGTTGGCGGCTCCGTACAGGACGTGGATCATGCTGTCCTTCTTGATCGGGACCCCGGCCAGGACGGTGTCCTCGGCCGCGATCCGGGTGTTGATGCGGATGGGCGGGTCGTAGCGCAGCGTCTCGTCGACGGCCGCGTCGATGTGCTCCGGGTGCTTTTGCAGCCACGCCCACCGGGCCGGTTCGGTCAGCAGGGCGGTCATCGAGGAGAGCAGCGTCGCGGTGGTCTCCAGCGAGGCGATGGTGACGAACATGGTGAGCCGGTAGAGGATCTCGTCCGCCCGCTCCCGGTCCGGCTCCATGGCGTCCCAGGTGTGGATCCAGCCGGTCAGCACATCGTGGCGGGGCTCCGCCCGGCGGCGGGCGACCAGCGCGGTGAAGTAGGCGCGCAGCCGCAGGGTCGCCTCGGCGGAGACGGCCAGCTGCGACTTGGTGGGCAGCAGTTCCTGGGCGAACACCTGGTTGTGTGTGATCTCCAGGATGTCCGGGTAGTCCTCGGGCGGTATCCCCAGCCAGGAGCCGACGGTGCTGATCGGCAGCTGTTCGCTGACCGTGGAGACGAAGTCCGCCTCACCCCAGCGGAGCTTCTCCGCCAGCTCGTCCAGCAGCCGGTCGGTGTCGCGCTCGACGTCGGGGGTGAGGCGTTCGATGGTGGAACGGTCGAAGAGATTGCCCAGCGAGCGGCGCTGGCAGGTGTGCTCGGGGGCGTTGAGCCGGGCGAGTGTGGTGGTCATCTCGCGGGTCGCGATCGCGTCCCACTGCTTGGAGTCGTCCTGCCGCTCCTGCCAGGCGAGATCCGGGGCGAGCCAGTTGCGGCCCCGGAGCACCTGGCTGCAGCTGTCGAAACCGGTGACGAAATACCCGTTCCACGGAGCGCGGACGACGTCACCCATCGTCCGCAGCTCCGCGAGTATCCCGTACGGATCGGCCTGTCCTTCGGGTGTATTGAGCCGCCGGAGCAGCCCGATGACCGCGCGCCGACCGTCCGGGGTCCTGCCCTTACCACCCGTGATGCTCACGCAGAGTTCCTTGACCTAGGCCCGTGGTTACCGCCCTGAACCTACCCCTCCGGATATCTGCGCCAAGCATCGATCTCTGTTGCCCACGTCACATGCAATCGTCACAAATGCCCGTTGTCATATGCGAATTGTCGGTCCGTGAGTCATACGCGGAACACGTCGAGGAACGAACTCCACCAGCCCTTCTGCTTCTTGCCGGAATCCGAGTCGTGACGGTGCGTCACAGGAGGTGCGGCGGGGGCGTTCCGGAACGGGTCGGGCAGCTGGGCCGAGGTCTGCGCCGGGGGCTGCACCCCGGTGCCGGCACGCCGCGCGGCGGTCGGGGTGAACCGTACGGGCAGCGCGACCAGCGCTCGGTGGAAGGGGCCCGGCCGCCAGGCCACACCCGAGGCGGGCACGGCCAGCGCGAGGTCCGGGACGGTGTTGAGGATCTTCTCGATCGCGGTCAGCGCGATCAGCGTCGCGGGCGACTTGGCCGGGCACACGTGCGGGCCGGCGCCCCAGGCCAGATGGGCGCCCTTGCTCAGGGTCTGACGGGCGTCGGTGAGCCCCGGGTCGCTGTTCGCGGCGGCGAAGCTGATCAGGACCGGGGTCTCCGCCTTCAGCACCACCCCGTCCAGCTCGATGTCCCGTACCGGGTAGTGCGTGGCGTAGTTGGCGATCGGCGGGTTGTTCCACAGGACGTCGTCCAGCGCGTCCTCGACGAGCATCCCCGAACCGCGCCGCTCGGGCGCGCCCGGCTGCTCACCGGCGAGCATCAGCAGCAGCGCGTTGCCGATCAGATTGCGCTCCGGCTCCACGCCCGCGCCCATCAGCATGACCAGCTGGTCCTTCAGCTCCTCGTCCCGCAGCCCCGCGGGGTGCTGGATCAGCCAGGAGGTGATGTCCTCGCCGGGCTGGCGGCGCTTGATCGCGACCAGCTCCATCAGGCACTCGGTCAGCTCGGCGTTGGCGCGGAGCACGTCCTCGCCGTCGAAGATGGCCGACATCGAGCGGGTCAGCCGGTCGCCGATGTCGCCCGGGCAGCCGAAGAGCTGGTTGAACAGCAGCAGCGGCAGGAGCTTGGCGTACTCGTTGAGCAGATCGGCGGTGCCGCGCTCGATGAACTGGTCGATCAGATAGTCGGCGATCCGCTCGACGTCACGGCTGAGCCGGCTGCTGTTGAGCCGGGCCAGCGACTCGGTGACCGCCTTGCGCAGCCGCAGGTGCTCCGCGCCGTCGGTGAACAGGCAGTTGGGCCGGAACACCATCATCGGCAGCACCGGGCTGTCCATCGGTACGACGCCCTCGCGCAGCGCGGCCCAGCGCCGCGAGTCCCGGGCGAACAGCGCCGGGTTCTGCAGCACCCGCAGCGCCGCCTCGTGCTGCACGATCAGCGTGGCGTCCACGCCGGGGGCCAGCTCGATGGGCGCGGCGGGGCCGTGGGTGCGTGCCGCGTCGTAGAAGCGGTGCGGATCGGCTGCGAACTCCGGTCCGTACAGCGACGTCTGCTGCTGATGCATGGGGCACCCGGCGGGGGCGCTGTACGGGGTGGCTCCCGGCGACGGGTCCATGTCGGCTTCCTCGGTGTGATCGCGGGGCCCGGTCGGGTCCCGGCTTCCGTATACGTTTCTGGTGCGGGCGGGCCGTGTGGGCCGCCGTGCGGGTCAGGCCGCGTGCGAGAGCAGATGGCGGACCAGGGTGATCAGCGCCTGCGCGGAGGACTTCTGGTCCCGGGCGTCACAGAAGACGACCGGGGTGTCCGGCAGCAGGTCGAGCGCCTCGCGCAGTTCGTTCTCGGCGTGCTGGGAGTACGGGTCGAAGCTGTTGACGGCGACCGCGTACTCCAGTCCGTACGTCTCGACGAGGTCGATGACGGGGAACGTGTCGGCGAGCCGCGCCGGGTCGACCAGGAGCAGCGCGCCCAGCGAACCGCGCGCCATGTCCTCCCACAGCTCCACGAACCGCTGCTGGCCCGGCGTGCCGAACAGATACAGCACCAGTTCGTCGCTGAGGGTGAGCCGTCCGAAGTCCAGGGCGACCGTGGTCGTCTTCTTGTCGGGGGCGCCGCGCAGATCGTCGACCTGGGCCGCGGCCTGGGTCATCCGCTCCTCGGTGCGCAGCGGGGTGATCTCGGACAGTGTGCCGATCAGCGTCGTCTTGCCCACCGCGAAGTGCCCGACGACGAGGATCTTCGCCGCGCGTTGCACCGCGTCCGGCACATAGATGCTCTCAGCCGAACCGGACTTGGAGTCCATGCAACACCTCTTCGAGGATCTTCCTGTCGACGAGCTGGGCCGGTGGCGGCGCCTTCCGGCGCAGCAGGTGTCCCTGCTGGTTTAAGTCCTGGAGCAGCAGACGGGCCACCCCGACCGGCAGGCCCAGGTGGCCGGCCACCTCGGCCACGGACAGATAGCCGCCGGAGCACAGCTCCCAGATCGCCTTGACCTCGGGGCCGGGGTTCGGCGGCGGCTGGCTCTCGGGGGCGAGCGTGACCAGCGTGACCAGCGAGAGGTCTTCCGCGTCGGGCAGCCCCCGTCCGCCGGTGATGACATAGGACCGGACGAACCCGCTGCTGACCTGCTGCTCCTCGCCCGGCGCGGTCATATCTCGCTGTCCGCGTGTCGGCGGGGAGGTGTGGTCATCGCCTTCCCCAGCGCGGTGACCTGCTGCTGCATCCGGAAGGACATCGCCTCCATGTCCACGTCGGCGGCGGCGGTGGCGGCGAGATAGGCGCCGGTGCCGGCGGCGATCAGGAAGATCCAGCCGTCCTCGTACTCCAGGAGCGTCTGCCGCCAGTGGCCCGGGTCGCGGGTGCCGATGAAGGGGGCGACGGCTCGGCTGAGGGACTGCATGGAGCTCATGGCCGCGGCGACGGTCTCCGCGTCGTCCCGGCCGATCTCGCTGGAGTTGGCGAGCAGGAGGCCGTCGGCGGACACCAGGATCGCGTGCCGGGCGCCGGGCACCTGGAGCAGGTCGTTGAGCACCCAGGACAGATCGGGGTTCACTGGAACTCGGGTCCTTCCGTCGTCGTCGTATCGCGTCCGGACCGGGTTCCGCGCTGGAACGCGCCGAGTCGGGAGGCGGTCTCCTCGTTGCTGCGCACGGGCTGCGGTTCGGCCGAGCGCACCGCGGAGACCGGGCTCTTGCGACGACGCTTCGGCAGCCCCCCGGCGGTGGTGGTGATCTGGGCCAGCGGCTGGGTCGCGGTGTCCGGCTGGGGGGTGGGCGGGAAGAGCGGGGTGGGCGCCGGGGCGGGGGCGGCCTGCCGGTGGTCCGCCCGCTGCGGCTGCGGAGCGATGGCTTCGGGCGCTTCCACGGGGGCCGCGGCGGGCGGCGCCTCGGTGGTGAGCAGTTCGTCGGGGATCAGGACCACCGCGCGTACGCCTCCATAGGGGGAAACGGAGTCCACCGAGACCCGGAAGCCGTAGCGGGCGGCGAGCATCCCGGAGACGGCGAATCCGAACTGCGGCGGGATGCCCAGGCTGGAGACGCTGATCGCGGCCTGGGGGGAGAGGAGGGCCGCCGCGCGGTCCTTCTCCTCCTGGCCCATGCCGAGACCGGCGTCGTCGACGATGAGACAGACACCCGTCGGCACGGCCTGGATGTTGATCTCCACCGGGGTGCCGGGGGCGGAGTAGTTCGTGGCGTTGGCCAGCAGTTCGGCGAGGACCACGGCGACGGGCTCCACGGCCCGGCTGACCACCGAGAAGTTCACCTGGCCGTTGACCCGGACCCGGTCGAAGTGCCGGATCCGGCCCTGGGCGCTGCGGGCCACGTCGAAGACGGAGGCCACGGTCTCGCGCCGGCCGAGCCAGCCGCCGCAGAGCACGGCGATGCCCTGGGCGCGCCGGCCGAACTGGCTGTTGGCGTGGTCCATGGCCATCAGGTCGGAGAGGATCCCGGGATCGTCGCCGTACTTGCGCTGGGCCTTCTCGATCACGACCTGCTGCTCGTCGGCCAGGCCCTGGAGGGTACGGACGGCGGCCTTGAGGACCGCCTTGGTCTCCTCCTCGGCGTCCTTGCGGACCTCCGCGAGTTCGGCGGACTGACGCTGCAGCAGACCGTTGTGGACGACGTGGAGTTCGTCCCGTTGGTGCAGGAGCGCGTCGCGCTCACCGCGCAGGTCGGTGTTGTGTCTGCGCAGCTTGACGTTGGTCGCGCGAGCCCGCAGAACGGCACCCACGGCGACCAGTGCTACGACAACCAGCGCCCAGATGACGGGGCCCTGTGGAAATGTCATGAGACTCACTTCAAGTGCCATGGCGGAAACGGCTTGACACCCCGTCATGCGGCACGCAGTCAGGGCTCGTTCGCCACGACCGTGCGCCGCTTCGGGAGGTGCCCCTCCGAAGGTGGGGCCGAGGAATTCATTCCTCCCGGAATGCCCCCATACGCCATCAGCCCACTGGAAGTAAGATGATCTTATCACCGGCCGCACGCCGAAATGTCAAGGCCGCCACGCCAGTTGCCACTCGACGCAGGATGTTCACATTGAGGAGACCTGGCGGACGGCGCCCCGGTGCCACCGGTACGGCCGGCGGGGTCCGGAGGGGGTGGTCGGCGGTCGCGGCTGCGGCCCCTCCGAAGGTACGGAATTCAACGTTCCGCTTCTTGTTCGGCGCCCCTGGAACCCGCCCCGCTCCTGCCGTACCCTTCGGTGATTCCTGGTCGGCAGGTGAAGGGGCGCATCGTGATTCGGGTTGCCGTCGTGGACGACGAGCAGCTGGTCCGGTCCGGGCTGAAATTGATCTTGGGCGCTGCTCCGGACATCGAGGTGGTCGCCTGCTGCGACGGGGCCGACGCCGTCGACCGCGTACGGGAGGCGCGCCCCGATGTCCTGCTGCTGGACATCCGGATGCCCGAGGTCGACGGACTGACCGTGCTGCGGCAGGTGGGCGCTCTGACGGCGCCGCCCGCCGTGGCGATGCTGACCACCTTCGACGCCGGCCGGCACATCGACGACGCGCTGCGCTCGGGGGCGGTCGGTTTACTGATGAAGAACACGGCCCCGGAACAGCTCGTCCACGCGGTCCGGGTGCTGGCCGCCGGCGGCCGGATCCTGGCGCCCGAGGCGGTCGGCCCGGTGATCGAGGGCTATCTCGCCGCGGGCCGGGACACCGGTGCGGCCGACCGCACCGGGGCCCTGACCGGCCGCGAGGGCCAGGTGCTGGCGCTGCTCGGCGCGGGCCTGTCCAACCGGGAGATCGCCCGTGAGCTGCGGCTGTCCCACGGCACGGTCAAGGACCACGTCAGCTCGGTGCTGTCCAAGCTGGGCGGGGTCAACCGGGTCCAGGCGGCGGTGCTCGCGGACCGGGCCGGTCTGATCGACGGGGCGTTGTGAAGCGCCTCCGCCCCCGCATACCGTCGCGCCTCTCCCGCCCGCGCCTCTCCCGCCCGCTCCTGCGCCCCGGCTCCCGCCGGGCGCGGGCCGTCGGCCGTGCCGCCGTGCCGGTCGGGATCGCCGTGGTCGACGGCCTCCTCGTCAACGGCTTCGGCCCCGGACCCGGCCTCTGGGTCGCGCTCGTCGCGGCGGGCGCGCTGGTGCTGCGCCGCCGCTGCCCCGAGGTGGTGCTGCTCGTCGGACTGCCCGGGATGTACGTCGGCCAGCTGGCGTTCGCCCCGCTGATCGCGCTGTACTGCCTCGCCGACCGCCGCCGCAGTGCGGCCGTCGGAGCCGTGGGGGCCGCCGTCGTCGCCCTGGCGCAGTTCCTGCCGTACCCGGTCACCGGCCTGCGGGAGCTCGCGGTGGACCGGGAGACCCTGATCACGGCGATGGACTCCTGCGTCCTGGCCGTCGGGGCGCTGGTCCTGGGGCGTACGGCCCGGGTGCGCCGCGAGAGGCAGCGGGAGCTGGCGGAGGGCCGGGAGCGCGAGCACCGGCTCCTCGCCGAGAAGACCCTGTCCACCGAGCGGGCCTGGCTGGCGCGCGAGATGCACGACGTCGTCGCCCACCAGGTCAGCCTCATCGGCCTCCAGGCCGGGGCGCTCCAGGCCGGCGAACCGGACGCCGCCACCGTACGGTCGACCGCCGGGGTCGTCCGCGAGCTCTCGGTGAAGACCCTCACCGAGCTCCAGCACATGGTGGGCGTCCTGCGCGCGGCCGGTGTCGCCGCGCCCGGCCTCGACCCGCAGCCTCGGCTCACCGACCTGCCCGCCCTGGTCCGCGACTGCGGTCTGCGCGTCACGCTCGCCACCCCGGACGGCCCCGGCCACTGGTCCCAGGCGGCGGAGCGGGCCGCCTACCGCACGGTCCAGGAAGCCCTCACCAACGTGACCAGGCACGCCCCCGGCGCCGAGGTGGACGTCCGGGTCCAGCCGCTGGACGGCGGACTGCGGGTCGACGTCCGCAACACCGCCGCCGACGGCTCCACCGCACCCCTCGGCCTGCCCGGCGGCGGTCACGGTCTGATCGGTCTGCGGGAACGGGCGCATCTGCTCGACGGCACCTTCGACGCCGGGCCCGAGCCGGACGGCGGATTCCGGATCCAGGCCGTGTTCCCGTCGCGGCAGACTTTCTGAGGGTGTGTCCGCACCCAGTGGATCCGTCTTTCCGGTCCTTCTCCAGGAGGAGATCCGAAACCTCTGACCCCGCCGACCGGCGGGGGATGTACCCGTCGAATGGCCGGATAATTCGGACCCACCTCCCTTAAGTGTATTGCTGCTTGCTGTCATTTCCCTTGGAAAGATAGGATCGCTGCGCGCCTTGACCAGCGCACGCCGTGCGGGGGCCGTCGTGACGGATCCGCCCTGCCGGCGGCCGTACGGGGGAAGTAGGGCAGAAATGGCAGATGACTGTATAGCCGTAGGGCTGATGGTCGCCAGATTGTCGTTGCGGCGAAGACTCACCAGGCTCTTCGCCCATCGTGGATGGAACGCCGTCGCGTGCGAGGGGGCCGGGGGGCTCCTTTCGTCCGACGTCCCGTCCGACGTCCTGGTCGTCGATATCGACCGGCTCGACGAGATACGGGGTGCCGCGCCGGTCGTGGCGCTGACCTACGGCTCGGAGATACGCCATCTCGGAGCGGTGGAAGCCGACGTCCGGGCGGTCGTGGACCGCGACGACCTGGACGAGGCCTTCCTGGAGGCCGTGCAGGAGGTCGCCGCCGGGCACGGGTGGATCTCACCCACGCTCGTCCGTCCGCTGCTGCGCGGGCAGCCGTCCGCACCGGCGGGGGCCGTCCGGCCGACCGCCGTACCCGGGCAGCCGCACCGGCCGGGGCGGCCGCACGATCCGGCCCTGACGGCACGGGAGTACGAAGTGGTCTCCCTGGTGTCGAAGGGAATGAACAACAGCGAGATCGCCGGTGCCCTCTATATCGCGGAGAGCACCGTGAAGTTCCATATGTCGAACATTCTGCAGAAGACCGGATTCCGTAACCGCGGTCAGCTCGTGGCGCGTATGCCGGTTGCCGGCTGAACCGGCAGCACAAACATGGAGGAGACCGTCATGGGAAAGAAGAAGGAAGCCCTTCGCTGGGCGCCGGTGGCCATTCTGCTGGTGCTCGCGCTGATCGCGCCGCTGTTCGGGGACAATCCGACCGGCGTCGTGATTCCGCTTCTGCTCGCGGTGATGCTCGCGGGCGTCAACGTCACGATGCAGAAGAAGGAGCGCTCCGCCCGCGGGGCCGAGTGATCCGGACGGGGGAGCACCACGGATGAATGCCGGGGCCGCCGCACCTGACCAGTGCGGCGGCCCCGGCATGCGTCGCTCATGACGTCCCGGTCACGACGCCTCGTACCGGGTGAAGCGCACCGCGCCCACCGCCCCGATCGCCACCGCGTACAGGGCGAGGACCAGGAAGCCGAGGCCCTGCGAGCCGCCGTCCGCCTCCGCCGCGGCCGTCATGATCGTGCCGCCGGCCGCCAGGTCGCCCGCCCCGCCGGGGAGCAGGTTGCCCAGCTCCGCGTCGCCGAGCGAGGAGGCGAGGATCCGCAACGTCGGCTCCAGGAACTGCGTCACCAGCAGGATGCCGACGATCGCCGCCACCTGGTTGCGCACCAGCGCGCCCACGCCGACGCCGATCGCGCCCCACAGGGTCATCACCACGATGCTGCCGCCCAGCGCCCCGAGCACCGTGCCGTCCGTGAGGTACGCCGGCTTCCCGTGGCCCGAGAGCAGCGCCACCGCCACCAGGGCGCCGGAGAGCACCGCGACCGTGCCGTACACGAACGCCGTGCCCAGCCCGACCAGGAGCTTGGCGCCGTAGACCCGGGCCCGGCGCGGCTCGGCCAGCAGCGTCGCGGAGATCGTGCGTGCGTGGTACTCCTGCGTCACCGCGATCACGCCGATGGCCAGCGGGAAGACGTACGCGAGCGCCACCGCCAGGTTGTACGCCGGTACGGCGTCGCCCGCCGTGCCGAAACTCAGCGGACTGCGCGGGGCGTTGAGGCCGCCGAAGACGATCAGCGCGGTGAAGCCGGCGCTGCACAGCACGACCGCGAGCAGCAGGATCCACCACAGCCGGATCGTGGTCAGCTTCAGCACCTCGGACCGCAGGAGGGCGGCCGTGGAGACCGCGCCGGATGCGGTGGCCGCGCTCGCGCCCCGGTCCGTCCGCGCCACCGTGCCCGCACCCGTACCCGTACCCGTACTCATGCCCGTACTCCGTTCCCGGCCCGTGTCAGCCGCAGGAAAGCAGACTCCAGGCGCTCGCCCGGCTCCAGCAGACCGTCGAGAGGACCGCTGCTCAGCAGCCGCCCGTGATGCATCAGCAGGACGTCGTCCACCGTCTGCTCCAGCTCGCCGAGCAGATGGCTGGAGAGCAGCACCGTCCGGCCCGAGGCCGCGAAGTCCCGCAGGAACTCCCGTAGCCACAGCATCCCTTCGGGATCCAGGCCGTTGGCCGGCTCGTCCAGGACCAGCAGCTCCGGATCGCCCAGCAGCGCCGAGGCCAGCGACAGGCGCTGCTTCATGCCGGTCGAGTACCCGGCGACCGGCCGGTCCGCCGCTCCGGACAGGCCCACGTCCGCCAGCAGGTGGTCGACCCGCTCCGGTCCGCACCCGGCGGCCGGGGCGTAGCAGCGCAGATGGCCCCGGCCCGTGCGGCGGCCGACGAACGCCCCGCCGTCCAGGCCGACGCCGATCCGCCGTGTGGGGGCGGCGAGTTCGGCGTACGGGCGGCCCCACAGCAGCGCGCTGCCGCCGGTCGGGCGGATCAGCCCGAGGATCATGCGCAGGGTCGTCGTCTTGCCCGCGCCGTTGGGGCCGAGGAAGCCGGTGACCCGGCCGGGCCGTACGTCGAAGGAGACTCCGTCGACGGCTCTCGTGCCCTTGAACTCCTTCTGGAGATCCCGGACCGAGATCACCTGCTCCTGATGTGCGTGTTGTGCCATGCGTCGGCTCCTCCTTCTCCTGCTGGGCCGTGTTCCCTTACCGGACCGTGTTCAGGTCGACCTGGGAGCGGACCAGGTCCCGGTACGGGCCGGGCTCGGTGATCAGCTCCTCGTGGCGGCCGGTCTGGACGACCCGGCCGTGCTCCAGCACCACCACGAGATCGGCGTTCACGATGGTCGACAGCCGGTGGGCGATGATGATCCGCGTGCACTCCAGCCGGTCCAGCGCGGCGGCGATCCGGGACTCGGTGACGGTGTCCAGCGCGCTGGTCGCCTCGTCGAGCACGAGGACGCGGGGCCTGCGGGCGAGCGCGCGGGCGAGCGCGACCCGCTGGCGCTGGCCGCCGGAGAGGCTGCCGCCCATCTCGCGCACCGGCGTGTGGTAGCCCAGCGGCATCGCCGCGATGTCGTCGTGCACATGCGCCTGGCGCGCGGCGTCGACGACCGCCTCCATCGTGGCGTCGGGCACCCCGAAGCGGATGTTGTCGGCGATGCTGCGGTTGCTGAGGACGATGTCCTGCGGGACGTACGCGGCGCTCCGGTAGAACGCGTCGGCGTCGATCTCGCGGATCGACACCCCGTCGTAGAGGACGTCACCGGACCGGATCGGGTACAGCCCCATGAGGAGCTTGCCCAGCGTGCTCTTGCCCGAGCCCGAACTGCCCACGATCGCGACCCGTTCGCCGGGCCGGATGTCGAACGAGACGTCCGCCAGGGCCGGGGTGCGGGAGCCGGGGTAGGAGAACCCCACGTTCCGCAGCCGCACCGCGCCTCGCACGGCGACCTGCCGGTCGCCGAACGCCCCCGGGTCCTCGGGCTGGTGGAGGATGTCGCCTACCCGCGCCACCTGCGCGTTCGCCGTGATCAGCTGGGTGAACGCGCCGGACAGCGACATCACCATGCCCAGGCTCGTCGCGGTCAGCGTCTGCGCCGCCACCGCCGAACCGAGGTCCAGCGAACCGTGCAGCACCAGCCACAGCCCCACCGCCAGCACCAGCAGCGGCCCGAACACCTGGAACACCGCGTAACCACTGGTCGCCACGCCCTGCAGGACGATCCGCCGCCGGGTCTGTTCCATCCCGGCCGCGTAGACCTGTCGCCAGTCCTGGAAGAACGTGCCGGTCATCCCGGAGACCTTCAGCGTCTCGATCGAGGACAGCGCCTCCATCTGGAGCGACGAGGACTTCGTCGTCTCGCTGATCTCCCGCTCGGTGATCCGCCGGATCGGCCGGTACGTCGCCACGGCCACCGCGAGCATGGTCAGGAAGACCGTGAACGCCGTCGCACCGAGGGTGAACGAGCGGTAGAACATATAGCTGAAGATCGCGATCAGGCTGCCGAGATCGAGCAGCACGACCGACAACTGGCTGGAGATCATGTCCCGTACGGACGTGATGCTGGAGAGCCGGTAGAACAGCTCACCCTGCGAGCGGTTGGCGAAGTACTTGTAGGGCAGCTCCAGCAGCCGCCGGAACGTCTTCCCCATCATCGCCTCGCCCAGGCTCCGGATCACGGACGCCAGCGCCACGGTCCTGAGCAGCGAGAGCAGGAAGAACACCGCCATCGGGGCGGTGAACGCCACCAGGACGAGGGCGATCGGGGCCTTCTCCAGATAGCCCGCGTAGTCGTTGACGGCGTACTGGGTGGCGATCGGCATGAAGATGGTGAAGGAGTACAGCACCAGCGACATCAGGAACGCCTGGATCAGCGGCTTGCGCGCACCGGTCAGCGAGCGCAGGAACTCCCGCCAGACGCTGGGCTCGCGGTGCCGCTCGGGCCGGTGGTCCGGCGTCGGTACGGCTTCGAGCGCGAGGCCCGAGTAGTGCTCGGCGAACTCCTCCGCCGGGTACGTGCGCCGGCCGCCGCCCGGGTCGACGACGGTCACCCGGTGCTCGTCGATCTCCTCGACGACCACGACATGGCTGTCGTCCCAGTACGCGATGAGCGGCAGTCGCAAACGCCCGAGCCGCTGCACCCCGGCCCGGAACGCCCGCACCTCGAAGCCCCGGCCGCGCAGGATGGCCGCGATCTGCTTGATGGTGAGGCCGTCGCGTCCCACCTCGTGCTCCCGGCGCAGCCCGGCCACCGAATCGCGGGAGCCGTACGCCGAGAGGATCATCGCGATGCAGCACAGACCGCACTCGGCCTGGGCGAACTGCTGGACCTCGCGGACCCGTCGGACCCTGCGCATACGCCATGCCATCAGCGGCCTCCGAGGCAGCGGGGAAGGCCGGTTCCGGGGTGGTCGAGCATCGCCTGGGCGGCGAACCAGCCGGACAGGCCGAGGAAGTAGGACGGCAGAAGGGGTTCGGTGCCGATCCCGCAGGACCAGCCGCCGTCGCCGTACCGGTCGAGGAACGCGGTGCGCAGCGCGGCGGCCGCGTCGCGCAGGTCGGGGCGGTGGAGCAGGTCCGCCAGATGGCACAGGACCGCGATCCGGCCGGCGAGCCCGTGGCAGAGGCTGAGGTCGGAGGCGAGGTGCGGGCCGCCGGTGTGCGTTCCGGCACCGGTGGGCTCCAGTACGCGGTCGATCTCCGGGGCCACGGCTTCCGCGATCCGGCCGGCCGGTTCGCCGAGGGCCGTGAGCAGGGCGGCGTGCGCGTACGCGAGGCCCGCGTACCCCTTGCACCAGCCGCCGTTGCCCGTTCCCGTCCCCCGGTCGCGCAGCCCCGCGTCCTGCCAGCGGTGGCGGCCGTACGCCTCGGCGAACCGCTCCAGATGGGCGCGGGCGCCGCTGCCCCCGTCGAGGCCCGCCGCGACCATCGCGGACAGGGCGGTGATCCGGCCGAACCTGCCGTGGGCCAGGCCGAGTTCCTCGCCGTCCCGGTGTGTGGCCGGGTCGCCGTCCACCGTGACGAGGCGGCGCAGCAGCCGCTCGGTCCCGGCCCCGGTGACCTCGGTCGCGCCGTGCGCGGTGTGGGCGGCGAGGTGGACGAGGTAGCCGCCGTAGCCGTTGAGGTGGTCGAAGTCGGTGGCGGAGAGGCGGTAGACGTCGAACGGGCCGTCGACCGGCCGGAACTGGACGGCTTCGGCACCGGAAGGGAAGCGGGCGCCGGGCGAGGTCAGCCGCCGAATCTCCCAGTCGGTCACCAGGTCGGAGAGCACGCCGGTGAACGGCGACATCGACAGCGGCGTTCCGTCGAGCACGGCCGGCCGGCTGTGCACGGCCGAGGCGCAGACCCGCTCCAGGTCCACGCCGAGCGGGGACGTGCCGGTGCGGGCCGCGCCCTGCGCGAGGTGCAGCAGCAGCCCGCCGCCGTCGTACAGCGTCGCGTCGACGCCGCCGAGGCGCAGCCCGTCGCCCCGGAGGCGGGGCGTCAGCCAGGTCGGGGCGTCCGCATCGCCGACGACGAGGTCGCGGAGCAGGGCGTGCCAGCCGGCCGGGTCGGCGAGGTGGACGGGCGAGGCGGCCGGGGCGGGCCCGGTGACGGGCTCCCGCCGCTCCCACACGTCGTCGGCGGAACCGGCCAGGGCATAACGGAGGTAGAGCGGGTCGCGGTCGGCGGGCCGGTCGAAGAACGACCGTACGGCGGCGAGCGCGGACTCGCGGGGCGTGAGCTGCGCGGCGCTGCGGATCTCCTCGTCGAAGTCGCCGCGCAGCAGCCCGGAATCGCAGTCCACGGTGAAGAACGGCACATCGAGGTCGAGCAGGGCCGCGACCTCCTCCCGGTGGACCGCGCCGGCCGACTCGGCGGCGGTGCCCCGGTAGTGGCGCGGCAGCTTGCCGAGCAGCTCGACCCGGTCCTGCCGGCTGCCCAGGTGCACGGGGTGCGTGGAGGCTTCCAGGAACCGGGCGTAGATGTAGGTCGGGCGGACGACCTGGCGCACGGCCCAGCCGGCGGAGTCCCGTACGACCGCCTCGATGGCGTCCCGTCGGGCGGCGAGCAGGGCGCGGGCCTCGCGGAATCCGGCGACGAGCTCGTCCGTCCAGCGGCGCGGGTCCAGCGGCCCGCCCGCCACGGTCGCCATGTTCGCGCCGTGCTCGACGACGACCTGACTGCGGTCGAAGCGGATGTCGTCCGTGCCCGCGTCCACGACCAGGTACGACTGGAGGTGCTCGGAGGCACCGGGCCGTACGCAGCCGATCCCCGAGATGTCGACGTCCAGCTTCGCTCCGGCGTAACGGGCCGGGAACAGCAGGGTGTTGAGCACCGACCGCTCGATGTCGAGGTTGAGGGAGGCGGCGGCGGGCGCCGAACGGGTCTGGCCCGGCGCGATGTTGGGCAGCGACACCAGGGTCTCGGTGTCGATGACGACCGGGCCGTCCGGGGTGGCGATGATGTTCTCGTGGTGCAGGTCGGTGGCGCCCAGCATCGACAGGAGGGCGGCGGACCGGCCGAAGCGGCGGAAGTAGCGGGCGCTGTGCTCCGCCGTCCCGTCCAGGTCGGCGTGGACCACGAACTCCTGCCAGACGTGGGCGGGCCGGACGAGCGTCCGGGGGTGCAGCGGGCCGAAGAACGAGCCGTCCGCGTCGAGGAGCGTGCGCAGGGAGGTCAGCAGCTGCTGGCAGTTGTCCTGCTGCGGCTTGTACACGGCCCGCGAGCCGTCGTCCCGGACCACCAGGCAGACGGTCCGCCCGCCCCGGTGGGCGTCGCCGAGGCCCGGGGTGACGGTGACGATCCGGCCGGGCCCGCCGAGGAGCGCGTCCAGCTCCGCCCGGTCCGCGACGGCGGCGTGCAGCACATCGGCCACCGTCCGTGCGGTACGGGCGGTGGCGAGGCGCAGCAGCCGGTCCAGCTCGGGGAAGCGGTCGAGCACCGCCTCGCGGCCGGGTGCCTGGGCGAGGCGGGCGTGGAACGCCTCGTACCCGGTGTCCTGCGCGCGGAAGGAGGCGATGAGGGTGCGCACGCCGGTCTCGATACAGAGGCCCATGAGCGAGCGGAGCGCGGACTCGGCGACACCGGCGAGGTCGGCCAGGTCGGCGAGGCCGGTGCCGGCCGGGCCCTGGTAGGAGGCGGCGAGCCCGGCGATGCGCTGGGCGCCGTCCCGCAGATACGGCGCGTAGAACGCGCCGAAGACGTCTGACCTCTCGTCGGTGATGCGCTGCACCAGGTCGTCGAGGAACGCGTCGCTCAGTTGCACTCGTGGACTCTCTTGCCGTCGTCGAAGGTGGGAGGGTGGGGGCGGGCGCCCCGGAAGTACCAGTTCCGGGGCGCCCGCACCACACCGGCTCAGCGGGTTCAGCAGCGCTTGGTGCAGCCGCTCGTCGGGCAGCCGCCCTGCATCGCGGCGCTGGCGCCGACGATCACGGTGGTGACGGCGGTGGCCGGGATGATGGTGGGCGTGAAGCCCGCGGCCAGCGACTCCGGCGCGTCCGCGAGCTCGACGAGCTCGTCGGCGCTGACGTATCCGGTGGCGTCGTTCATGGCGATGTCGCCCATGACGGTTCCTCTCTGTTCTTCCTGCGTGGATGGGTGTGGTGCCAGGGCCCGGCAGGATGCGGGCCCGGTTCGTGGGTGCGCCGTCGCGTCCTGGCCGTGGCCTAGGCGAAGCGCAGCAGGGAGGGGTGGCTCCCCGGGTCCAGGTGGCGAAGGACGGACCAGGCGAGTCCGGCCTCCCCGACCATGAGGCTGTTGGTGTACGCGTACTTGGTGTCCGAACGCTGCCCGTACCGCTCCACGACCTCGTCGAAGAGCCGCGGGTACAGGTCGCCGAGGCCGTCGCCGCCGTCACCGACCTGGTCACCCCCGCCGAACAGGCCGGGGACCAGCTGCTGCCCGAGCCCGACGATCTCCGCGCAGGCCAGGTCGCCGTGGCAGTACGTCGGGTTGTTGCCGAAGCCGCGGGCCAGGGTCAGCCCGGCCAGCCGGTCCAGCACCGGGCGGGACACCGCGCCGGGCGCGTGCTCGTTGCTCGTCAGCGCGCCCAGCAGCATCCCGGGCGCCCCGTGGCACCAGCCGTACGAGCGCTCCGGCTCGCCCCAGACGCGCGGCCAGTCGCGGTCGCCCTCCTCCTGCGCGTCGAGGACCGCGCCGAGGATCCGCAGCCCGAGGCCGTGCACGCCCGGGTCGCCGAACTCGGCCCCGTAGCGCAGCAGTACGGGCGCGATGCCCATCGCCCCGTGCGCGTAACCGGTGTACGGGGTGACCCGGGCGTCCGCCAGGCCGAGGCCGCCGAGCGCCTCGGTCTCCCGGGCGGCGATGGTGCGGACCGCCTCGGCGACGACCGCCCGCTCCGCCGGGTCGGTGGCGCGCTCGTGCAGCGCGAGGCCGACGGCCAGCGCGCCCGCCATACCGCTGAGGAAGTCGGTGCCGGCCTCGGCCCCCGAACACCGGGCCAGCTCCCGTGCCAGCTCGCCGAGACGGCCGGCGTCCGGCTCGTCCAGCAGCCCGCGCGCCACGACGAGGGCGTACGCGGTACCGGCCATCCCGGTCATCCCGCCCACCGACACCCCCTGCTCGGCGAGCCGGCCGCCGCGCAGCTGCTCCTCGACGGGGTTCAGCACGCTGCGCGCCGCCGCCGCGAAGTCCGCCCGGCCCGTCTCGCGGGCCAGCGCGGCGAGGACGAGGGCGGGGCCGGGGCTGCCGCCGTACAGGTCGTAGCCGAGGGTGCCCGGGCTCCACTGGCTCTGCGAGTCGGTGGTGACCTGCGGGGCGATCCAGGTCGCCGGGTGGCGGGGCTCGCTGCTCGCCACCCGGGTCGCGAGCAGCCGCTCCCCGATCCGTACGGCCTCGTCGACGAACCGGCCCCGCTCCACGGCGACGGCGGGCCTGCCGGCCGGACGCACCGGGACGAACCCGGTCTCCTCCCGGTCGGTGGGCAGCTTGTTGACGAACGAGAAGTCGATCAGGCGTAGTTCGCGCTCGATGACCGTCTCGTCGAGCCCGTGGATCCGCTCGCGGACGGTGGTCAGCGGCGGCTCCGCCAGGGCGTCGGCCCGTACGGTCCCGTCGGTCGAGCCCAGCGCGCGTGACCTGGCGGTGTACGAGAAGTACGGCACGTCGCCCCGGGCCATCTGCCGGACCTCGGCGCCGGCGATCGCGGGGGAGTCGCCGGTGCGCAGGACGACCCGGTTCAGGACAGCGGCGCGGACGACCGGGTCGGCCATGGCGTGTGGGTGGGTCGCCATGCGCAGCAACTGCGTGTAGAAGACGGTCGCCTGGTTGACGTGCCGGAACTGCACATCACCGAGGAACTCCTCGACGGCGTCGACGACGGCGTCCGGGTGGTCCGCCGCATACCGCAGTACCCGGCCGAACTCCCGCTTGACGATGTCCCGTTGGTCGTTGACGGGCAGCTGGGTGGCGCGCTGCACGGCGAGGTTGGCGTTGGCGGCCGTGGTCGTCGTGGTCACCATCCCGACGAACATGTCGTCGCGGCCCGGGTTCTGGAGGCTCAGCGACTTGTACGGGGAGCGCTGGCCGGTGTCGTAGCCGATCGCGCCGATGTCCATGCCGTGGTCGTCGTCGCCCGAGCGCACGACGAGCGGCAGCAGCCCCGACCCGATGATCGACTCCCGGAGCGTGAGCGCCCCGATCTTCGAGGCCGCGCCGTCGTCGTACGCCTCGGGGAGGTTCAGCCGGGGCGACAGCAGGGTCTCGGTGTCGATGACCACGGGCCCGGCGGCGCAGGACACCATGTTCTCGAAGTGGATGTCGGTGGCCCGCAGCAGGAAGAGGATGCCCGCGAGGGTCCCGATCCGGGCGAAGTAGTCCTTCTGCTCGCCTGCGAACTCCTCGGTGGGGATGAACTCCACGAACCCGCCGTGCTCGGTCGGGACCACGGCGACGGTCGGCAGATCGGTGCCGAGCCGGCCGTTCATCCAGGACACGAAGGAGCTGTAGCCGGCCTCCGCGCCGATGGGGTGCGGCTTGTAGAGCACCCGGCGGCCGTCGGTGAACAGGACCTGCGCGACGGAACGCCCGCCGTTGTGGGTGTCGCCCTCGCCGAGGACGAGACGGTCGACCCGGGGGCGCTCCGGGCCGCCCGGTATGAGCGCGGTCAACTGGTCCACGACGGAGTCGAGTTCATCGATGATCTCGACGACGTACCGCGCGGAGGACTCGACCTGGCGGCTCACCAGCGAGAAGAGATGCGGATAGCGCGCGGTCAACTCGTCGTGTCCGGCCGGGCTGTTGGTCCACCGGCGGAAGGCGGCGTAGCGCTCCTCGGGCGTCTCCCCGTCGAGCAGGCCCGCCGTGCGCCGCCGGTGCAGCTCCTCGACCAGGGTCCGGATCATCAGCCGGGAGACGAGCCCCGTCTGGTGCGCGAGGAAGTCGTCGACGACCTGTTGCGGCGCGGCCACCGTGGGCGACTGCGCGGCGGCCCGGCGTACGAGACCCGTCGCGGGCGCGGCGAAGTGCCGGAAGTAGTCGTGGAAGAGCCCGTCGGGGTCGCGGGAGGGGTCGTAGGCGTCGGGCGCGCCGGGCCGGGTCCGGTGCTGGTTCCGCTCGTCCTCGTCCGGTGCCGCCGCTGTCGCCGCTGCCCGCAGCCGTTCCTCGACGTGCGCGATCAGCTCGGGGTCGGTGAGCTCCGGCAGATACGTCCGCAGGGCTTCGGCGGTGCCGGGGGAGACGTCGTGACTGTTCATGAACACCGGATCCAGGACGGGGCGGGGCGGGGGAGGGGGGGTGATGCCCTCCCGGAGAGGGGGAGGCGAGACCAGGAGGGGGAGGTGACGCCGGGAGGTGGGTCCCGGCGTCATACGGTCACTTGCAGTTGTTCTGGCACTCGGCGGTGGCCGTGCAGAAGTTCCCGTTGTTCCCCAGGACGTAGCTGGCGCCGTAGCAGCTGAGGGAGGACACGATGGTTCCCCAGCCCTGACCGGCGGCGCTGACGGCGTCGAGGTTCTGGTCGTCGATCTCTTCGAGGATGCCGACGTTGGGGTTCGCCATGAGGCTCACACCTTTCACGCGAGGAAGCGGCGCGGCCGTGCGGCCGGGCCGTTCCGAATGGATCTTGACCCCTTGAACGCTAGGGATCCGATCCGCGCCGCGCCCCCGCCCGGAGACGGGTTCCGCCCCCGTCCCGGGGGGTGTTGTTCCCCGCCCGGAACCTCGCCGGGCGGCCGGGTGGCGCGTCGCTCAGGCGGGACCGGTGGAGGCGCGGGTCTCCAGGGACCAGGCGTGGCGGCGGACGGTGTCGGGGGCGGCCCGGTCCGCGAGGATGTCGCAGAGCAGCTCGGCGCAGGCGCGGCCGTACGCGGCGGGGCGCAGGTCGACGGCGGTGACGGGCGGTTCGGCGTTGCGCGTGGCGGGACCGCCGACGCAGGCCGCGACGAGCAGACCGGCGCCCGCGCCGCCGCTGCCCGCGCCGCCGCTGCCCGCCCTGCCGTTTCCGTCGGGCCGGCCGGCTTCGTGGCCGACCGTGCGGCCGAGGGCGGCCGCCGCGCGCAGGACACCCGTGGCGGACCCGTCGGGGGCGCAGATCACGGCGTCGACGGCCGGGTCGGCGGTGAGCAGTGCCCGGGTGGTCTCCTCGGCCTCCGCCGGGGTCGCCGCGAACGGCACGGTGCGCAGCGCCACCTCCACCCCGTGGGCCAGCCCCCAGGACCGGGCGGTCGCGCGCAGGGCGGTCGCCCAGGCGGAGGAGCCGGACGGGGCCAGGAGCGCGGGGCGGCGGGCGCCGCGCTCGGTGACATGGTCGAGGAGGGCGGTCAGCGAGGCGGCGTTGTCGCAGACCACGGCGGCGCTGGGGCCGGGTGCTGGGCCGAGGTAGCGCTCGCCGGTCACCACCGGGACGCCCGCGTCGAGCAGCCCCGGCACCGCGCTGTCGCCCGCCTCGGGGTCGATCACCAGCAGCCCGTCGACGCGCGAGCCGATCCGCCCGCCCGCCGCCCCCGAGCGCGCGAGCAGCACCATGTCGAGCCCGTCCTCCTGGGCGCGCTCCACGGCCCCGAAGGCGAGGTTCATGTAGTAGTCCAGCCGGGTCGCGGTGGCCGGCAGATGCAGCCCGACGGCCCCGGTGCTGGCGCGGCGCAGCCGCCGGGCGGCGCTGTTGGGGCGGTAGCCCAGCTCCTCCGCCACCGCGCGGACCCGGTCCCGGGTGGCCTCGGCGACCCGCCCCGAGCCCTGGAGCGCGTCCGACACGGTGCTCTTGGAGACCCCGGCGGCGCGGGCCACATCGAGCAGGGTCACGGTCCGGGAGGTCACGGGGGTGAAGTCTAGACGTTCGGGGAGGCACGGTGCGGGGGTTGCCGGAACGTTCCGGCAACGTTAGATTCGGGCCGTGCCGGAACGTTCCGGCAGTGTCGGTCCCCTCCGCCCGCACCCCGCCCCCCTGGAACTGGTCATGCGTCTGATCACCGCGTACAACCCGCCCGCCTCCCCGACCCGGACCCGCCCCGCCGAGCGCGCCCCCCTGCGCGTCGCGGCGGTCCAGCAGCGCTGGCACCGCGATCCGGCCGAGCACCGCGCCGCCCTGCTGGAGGGCATCCGGCTCGCCGCGGCGGAGGGCGCCCGCGTGGTCTGCCTCCAGGAGCTGACGCTCTCGCCGTACTTCGCGGTCGTCCGCCGCGCCGACCACCCCGAGCCCGCCGCCCCGGAGGAGCTGCTGACCGGCCCCACCTTCACCTTCGCCGCCGAGGCCGCCCGCGAGCACGGGGTGTACGTCCACGCCTCGCTGTACGAGAAGGCCCCGGCGCCCGGCGGCGAGGACGACGGCCTCGGCTACAACACCGCGATCCTCGTCGCCCCCGACGGCGCCCTCGCCCAGCGCACCCGCAAGACCCATATCCCGGTGACCGAGGGCTATTACGAGGACGACTGGTTCCGGGCCGGTCCGGCGGGCGACGACGCCTTCCCGCTGGTCACGGTCGACGAGGCCCGCTTCGGCCTGCCCACCTGCTGGGACCAGTGGTTCCCGGAGCTGGCCCGCGCCTACTCGCTCGCCGGGGCCGACGTCCTCGTCTACCCGACCGCCATCGGCTCCGAGCCCGGCTTCCCCGGCTTCGACTCCCAGCCGCTCTGGCAGAAGGTGATCACCGGCAACGCCATCGCCAACGCCACCTTCATGATCGTGCCGAACCGCATCGGAGCCGAGAACGGCCTCACCTTCTACGGCAGCTCCTTCATCGTGGACCCGTACGGCCGGGTCCTCGCCCAGGCCCCCCGCGACGAGCCCGCCGTCCTGGTCGCCGACCTCGACCTGGACGCCCGCCGCGACTGGCTGGAGCTGTTCCCGTTCCTGACCACCCGCCGCCCCGACGCGTACGGCCCGCTCACCGAGCCCCGCTGATCCGCCGGGCCGGAGCTCGGGGGCGATCCGGAGCCCGGACCTGCCGCGCCCGCGCCTCCGCGCTCCGACACGAACCTGAAACAGAGCCGCGCGATGCTCGAAGCACGCCCCTGACCGGCCCGAAGCGGCGCTCCCGGAGGCTGTCGACATACCCGATCCCCGAGGTACGCGACCGTCCGTCAGGAGACCAGCCGTGCAAAGCCCCCCGCCGCCCGCAGCGCCGGCCACGGACGCGGTGCCCGCCTCCGACCCCGCAACCGACTCCGACCCCGGCGTCGATCTCGACCCCGGCACCAGGGGACCCGCTCCCACGCCCGCCGGACGCACCGGCCGCTACCGTCCAGCCCCCGCCCCCGCCTCCTGGCTCGCCGCCGCAGCGGCCGTCGTCTGGGCGGCAACGATGGCGCTGCACCCCTGGATCCCGAACGCGGGCGTCGACGCGGGCAGCCTCTTCCAGACGCTGCTGCCCTGGACGGGCCTCGGCGTGCCGGTCCTGCTCGTTCTCGCCGCCGTACTCCGGTCCCGGCTCGTCGCCGTCGCCGTCCTCGCGCCCGCCGTCGTGTGGGTCACGCTCTTCGGCGGCGCTCTCACCGACAAGCGTTCCGGCGGCGGCGATCTGACGGTGGTCAGCCACAACGTGGACGAGGGGAACACCGACCCGGCCGGCACCGCGCGCATGCTCGCCGGGGCGGGCGCGGACGTGCTGGCGCTCGAAGAGCTGTCCGACGCGTCGGTGCCCGTCTACTCCCGCGAGCTGGCCGCCGCCTACCCGCACCACGCGGTGCTCGGAGGCGTCGGCATCTGGAGCAGGCACCCGCTGGCGGACGTGAAGGAGGTGCCGATCATGCCGTGGACCCGCGCGATGCGTGCCACGGTGCGGGCCCCGGACGGCCCGCCCGTCGCCGTGTACGCGGTGCATCTGGCATCGGTACGGGTCTCGGCGGCTGGGTTCACGACCGGCCGGCGCAATGACGCGGCCCGCGAGCTGGCCGCCGCGCTCCGGGCGGAGCCCGCGCCCCGGGTGGTGGTGCTGGGCGACTTCAACGGTACGTATCAGGACGACGCGCTGGCCCCGGTGACCTCGCAGCTGCGTTCCGCGCAACGGGAGGCGGGCGACGGCTTCGGCTTCACCTGGCCCGCCGGGTTCCCGATGGCCCGTATCGACGACGTACTGGTACGGGGGCTGACCCCGCGCGCCGCCTGGACCCTGCCCGCCACCGGCAGCGACCACCTCCCCGTAGCGGCCAGGCTGACCCGGTGAGCCGATGGCCGGGCCACCCGCCTTCCCCCGACTACGATGCGAGCGACCGGCTGACCGATCGACCGACCGACCGGCTGACCGACCGATCGACCGATTGACCGACCGACCGATGACCTCGAACGCCCAGGTAGGCAGCGTGTCCGAAGCCCGGGGCCCGGCCCCCGTCAGCGTGCTCGTGGTCGAGGACGACGCCACCATCCGCCGCGCCGTCCAGCTGGCCCTGGAGCGCTACGGCTACCGGGTCGCGGTCGCCGCCGACGGGCTCAGCGGTCTGGAGGCGTTCCGCGCGGGCGGGCACGATCTGCTGATCCTCGACGTGATGCTGCCCGAGCTCGACGGCATCGGCCTCTGCCACCGGATCCGCGAGGAGAGCCCCGTACCCGTCCTGATGATGTCCGCGCGCGGCGACGCCCTCGACGTGGTCGCGGGCCTGGAGGCGGGGGCCGACGACTATGTGATCAAGCCCGTCGACACCGCCGTCATGGTCGCCCGGATCCGCGCTCTGCTGCGCCGCGCCACCTTCCGCCCGGACCAGGAGGGACGCGCGCCGAAGAAGTCCGACCGGGCCCCCGACCATGTCCTGACCTTCGGCGACCTGACCGTCGACACGCTCGGCATGGAGGTGCGCCGGGCCGGCGAGCCCGTGTCGCTGACGCCGACCGAGCTGCGCCTGCTCCTGGAGTTCGCCGCCGCGCCCGGTTCGGTGCTGGACCGCCGCCGACTGCTGCGCGATGTGTGGGACTACGGCTGGGAGGGCGACACCCGGGTCGTGGACCTGTGCGTGCTGCGGCTGCGCAAGAAGATCGGCAGCGGGCGGATCGAGACCGTCCGCGGCTTCGGCTACAAGCTCGTCCGCGGCTGAGCGGCCGGCGACCGCCGTGGAATTCCTCAACCCCCGCGCCCTGCGCTGGAAGATCGCCGCACTGGCCGCCGCCGCGTGCTGCGCCGTCGCCGCCGTGATCGGCTTCCTGGTGCACGACGCGACCCGCGAACGCGGCCTGCGCGTCGGCAACGACCGGACCCTGACCCGGCTGATCGCCGCCGAGCGGGAGTTCGACCGTACGGGGAAGGCCCCGGCGGACATCGACGTCCGGACCAGGGCCGAGCTGCCGGAGCCGCTGGCGCGCGACCTCGCCGACCTCACCGGCAACGAGCTGCCGGGCACCGGTCGCGGATACGCCACCTGGTACGACGCCGATCCGCCGAACTGGTACTGGATGTGGGGCGCGGTGGCGGTCGGCGACGACCGGATCCTCGTCGTGCGGGACGACATGAGCATCGAGGTCCGCAGCCTCCAGCTCCTGGACCGCAGCATCGTGAAGTCCGTCCTCGCCGCCCTCCTGTTCGTCGTCCCGCTCGCCGCCCTCGCCACCGAGCCGATCAACCGGCGGCTGCGCCACGGGGCCCGTACCGCCCGCCGGATCGCCGACGGCGACCTGGACGCCCGGATCGGCCCCGCCGGGCGGGCCCGCGACGAGATCACCGAGATGTCGGCGGCCGTCGACGACATGGCAGACGCCCTCCAGCGCAAGCTGGAGAACGAGCGGCGCTTCACCGCCGACGTCGCGCACGAACTGCGCACCCCGCTGATGGGCCTGGTCACCGCCGCCGGGCTGCTGCCCGAGACCGACGAGGCGGCCGGCCTCGTACGGGACCGGCTGCGGGCCCTGAACGCACTGGTCGAGGACCTGTTGGAGATCTCGCGCCTGGACGCGGGCGCCGAGCGGGCCCGCCTCGACCCGGTGCCGCTGGGCGAGCTGGTCACCGACGTGGTGCGGCGTACGGGCACGGACACCCGTGTCTCCGTGGCGGACGCGGAGGTGGTGGCGACCGACCCGCGCCGGGTGGAGCGGATCGTGGTCAACCTCGTCGCCAACGCCCACCGGCACGGCGCGGCCCCCGTCGAGGTGACGGTCACCGGCGCGCGGATCGCCGTACGCGACCACGGCCCCGGCTTCCCGCCCGACCTCCTGGAGCGGGGCCCGCAGCGTTTCCGCACCGGCGCGAGCGAACGCGGCCGGGGGCACGGTCTCGGCCTGACGGTCGCCCAGGGCCAGGCGGAGGTGCTCGGCGCCCGGCTGGCCTTCGCCCACGCCCCGGGCGGCGGAGCGCTCGCGACCCTCGACCTGGCTCCGCGCGCACCCTCCGCCTGATACGGAACCGAAACGCACTCTCGCGGGGGTGGAAACGACGCTGTACGGGTCCGGAAGAACGACTCCTCGAAGGTGACTCCGGTACGGGAAACCGCGCTGTCACCTGGAGGAGCCCATGCCCGCAGCCCCCACTGTCACCCCTTCCACCGGGAGCGGTGTGCGCTTCCGCCGCTCGATCCTCGTACCGCTGACCGCCGCCGTGGTCCTCGCGGCCGGCACGGGAGGGTGGTACGCGGTCGGCGGCGGGTCGGCGGCCGGGTCCGGCGACGCCGAGGGGCCGGGGGAGGGGGTGGCGCCGCTCGCCCGGTCGATGCACCTGCCCTGGCCGCGCGAGGGCCAGGCGAGCGTGGCGGTCGAGGGGATCGGCAGCCTCGGCACCCGGGGCGAGCAGAAGCCGGTGCCGATCGCCAGTGTCACCAAGGTCATGACGGCCTACGTGATCCTCAAGGACCGTCCGATGCGCGCCGACGCCCCCGGCGCGACCGTGGTCGCCGATCAGCGGGCGGCCGACGAGTCGTACTCCTCCGTCGAGACGACGGCCCCGGTGCTCGCCGGGCGGAAGTACACCCAGCGGCGGCTGCTGGAGCTGATGATGGTGCCGTCCGGCAACAACGTGGCCCGGCTGCTGGCCCGTTGGGACGCGGGCGACGAGAAGGCGTTCGTCGCGAAGATGAACCGGACCGCCGCCGGACTCGGCATGCGCGCCACCACGTACACCGGGGTGAGCGGCATGGAGACGAGTACGAGGAGCACGGCGGCGGACCAACTGCGGCTGGCCCGGGCCGCCATGAAGGACCCGGCCTTCCGGCAGATCGTGGCGACCGGCTCCGTCACGGCCCCGGGTGCCGGGGTGAACTTCCGCAACACCAACAAGCTGCTCGGGCACGACGGGGTCATCGGCCTGAAGACCGGTTCGTCCACCCCGGCGGGCGGCAACCTCGTCTGGGCGACCAGGCAGAAGGCCGCCGGGGCCGATCGCCTGGTCATCGGCGTCGTGCTGCACCAGCGCGCCGGTACGTCGCCCGCCGAGGGCAGCGCCGCCGCCCACGAGGCCAGCCGCGCCCTGATCACCGCGATCCGCGCGGACCTCCCAGCGGCGGCGAACAGGGCGCGGCGGTAAGGGACGTGCCGGCCGTCAGTGCAGGGTCTTCAGCATCTCCGCGGAGAACGGGGTGATGTCCGCCGTACGCCCGTCGAGGGTCTTCGCCGCCCACTCGGGGTCGGAGATCAGCGCCCGCCCGACGGCGACCATGTCGAACTCGTCGCGCTCCATCCGGTCCAGCAGCTGCTCGATGCCGGTGACCCGGGAGTCGTTGCCCTGGAAGGCGCTGAAGAAGTCGCCGTCCAGGCCGACCGAGCCGACGGTGAGGGTCGGCCGGCCGCTGATCTTCTTCACCCAGCCGGCCAGGTTCAGGTCGGAGCCCTCGAACTCCGGCAGCCAGTAGCGGCGGGTGGACGCGTGGAAGACGTCGACCCCGGCCTCGGCCAACGGCGTGAGCAGGGCGTCCAGTTCCTCCGGGGTCCGGGCGAGCTTCGCCTCGTAGTTGTCCGACTTCCACTGGGACATCCGGAAGAAGAGGGGGAAGGCGTCGGAGACGGCGGCGCGGCAGGCGGCCACGATCTCGGCGGCGAACCGGGTCCGGGCGACCAGGTCGCCACCGTAGGCGTCGGTACGCCGGTTGCTGCCGGACCACAGGAACTGGTCGATCAAGTAGCCGTGGGCGCCGTGCAGTTCGGCGCCGTCGAAGCCGAGGCGCTCGGCGGCGGCGGCCGCGTCGGCGAAGGCGGCGATGACGTCGTCGAGGTCCTGCTGCGTCATGGCGCGGCCCTTGGGCTCACCGCTCAGCGACAGGCCCGAGGGGCCGACCGGCTCGGCGTCCGGGACGGGCCCGGCGCCTTCGGTGCGGGTGACGCCCACGTGCCAGAGCTGCGGAATGATCGCGCCGCCCGCCCGGTGCACGGAGTCCGCGACGTGCCCCCAGCCCGCGAGCGCCGCCTCGCCGTGGAAGCGCGGAACCCGGTCACTGGTCCCGGCGGACTCGTGGTCGACGTAGGTGCCCTCGGTGATGATCAGCCCGACGTCACCGGCGGCGCGCCGGGTGTAGTAGTCCGCCACGTCCTGCCCCGGAACGCCGTCCGGGGAGAACTGCCGGGTCATGGGCGCCATCGCGATCCGGTTCCGGGAGGTGAGTCCGCGGACCGTGAACGGGCGGGAGAGCGTGGCCGTCGCACGGGCGGCGGCGCTGCCCGCCTCCGTCGCGTCCTGCACACCTGCCGGGGCCGCAGGGGCTGCCGGGTCCGTCACGTCTGTCACGTCTGTCACGTCTGTCACGTCGGGTTCCTGTCCGTTGTGGGGGTGGTCCACCCGGCCCCAACGCGCCCGCGCCGCGTCGCCATCCCGGCAACGGCTCGGATACGGGTAAAGAGTGAGCAAAGAACGGAGTCGGCCTCCGGTGTCTCCGAGGCCCGTTCCGCCCCACGTCTACTCAGGCCGCTCGGGCTTCTCGGGCAGTTCCAGGTCCGTGCAGGCCCCGCGCCGTACCTGATCCGCCGCGAACGCGGACACGTACGTGCGCAGCAGCACGCGCTGCTCGTACCGTTCGGCCTCGGTCGGCGGCACGTACGTCGTGCCCGGCTTCCGGTGCCGGTCGGGATAGTCCTGACCCCAGCGCGCGGCGAAGCCGACGTCGTCCCCGTCGCACCTGGCGACGGCCCACGCCCGGTGCTCAGTGAGGGCGGGCCTCCGGGCGACGCCCCGGCCCATCGGCAGAGGGTCGGGGCCCGAGCCCATCTCGTGGACCCGCGGGCCCCAGTCGCCGAGCCAGGAGGTCAGCTCGACGATCGCCGTACCCTTTCGCGCGTCCGGGTACGTCTCCGTCGCGCGCAGGGTGCACCGGCCGACGATCCCGCCGTCGGCGACGGCGATGCGCACTTCGCCGTCGTGCCCCGCCGCCGGGACGCGGGTGGTGGCGAGGGCGTCGCAGGCGGTGCCCTTCGCCCGGGCGCGGGGCGCGTACGTCCCCTCGTCCGGCACCGCGCCGTCCGCCGGGGCGGGCAGCGGCTCGCCGCCGCAGCCGAGCTTCTCGGTGACCACGTTCGTCATGTGGACGGCGAGCCGCAGCATGGCCGCCTTCTCCGCGGGATCATGGGCGGAGTACGTCCAGGTGCTCACGAGCAACCGGCGCCGCTCCGCCGCCTCGTCCATCTCCGCTTCCGCCGGCGCCGCACGCGGGCATTCCGGCATCAGGTGGACGAGGCTGTTGTCGTCCTCGAAGCCGGGCAGCCCGCCCGGCAGCACGGCGTGCGGCGGGCGGGAGCTTCCGGCCCGCCCGAGTTCCCGGTCCCGCCCGATGCCCTCCGGGAAGGCCTCGACGGCGACCACGACCTGGCCGTTCTCGTTCCTCAGCACACAGTCGTACGTGCCGTCGTCGGCGTCGAAGGACTCCCGCGCCTCCCCGAGCCGCGTGTCCGTCCGCACGATCTCCAGTTCCCCGGCGGGCAGTTGGCCGCCGCACGCCTGGCGCGCCAGCCACCAGTCCTTCGCCGGCTCACGCACCGCGTTCCCGGCGATCAGCAGGACGACCACCGCCCCGACCGCGACCAGCAGCAACGTGCGGTGCCGGGAAGCCCAGCCCTTCAGCTGGTCCTCCAGCCGGGTTCCCGTCCGATTCCCCTCGATCGAGAAGAAGTACGGCCGCCCGGTCTCCGAGTGGAAGGACCTCATCCGCTCCTCCCGCTGACCAGGCACGGGGAACGGGTCGCCTGGCTCACGTCGGAACACGGCCTGGGCCACGGCCACGCCAACGCCCTGGTCGCGCACACCCGCGCCGAGGACGGCGACCGCTGACGGGCTCTCCGTTTGTCGCCGACCGCCTGCAGCCATGTCCGCGAACGGTAACCGAGGCATCCCGCCGGGCCCTTCGCATGTCTAGGTGGGTGCACGACATCGGCGGAGACGGCAAAAGGGGCGGGCGGACATGGCGAAGCACAAGGGAAGGGCCTGGCACAGCCGGCTCCTCGCGGCGGCGCTCGGTGTGACGGCGCTGGCCGCCGCCACCTCGGTGTGGACCGCGCAGGCCGACACCACCGCCGCCCGACCGCCGCAGGGGCGGGTCTCCTCGCCGGACGCCCAGGACCGGCCCGTGGCCAAGGTGGCGGCGGACATCGCGCACGCCTCTGACCGCGGGGACCGGGGTGTCAACATCACCATCGACGACGGGCCGGACCCGGTCTGGACGCCGCAGGTGCTGCGTCTGCTGAAGGACCAGGGAGTGAAGGCCACGTTCTGCATGGTCGGTACCCAGGCCCGGGCCCACCCGGACCTGGTCAAGGCGGTCGTGGCGGACGGCCACCGGCTGTGCAACCACACCGTCTCGCACGACACGACCATGGACACCAAGTCCGAGGCCTATCAGCGGCAGCAGATCCTGGACGCCGAAGGCATGATCATCAAGGCGTCCGGGGGTGTCCGTTCGCAGTACTACCGGGCCCCGGGTGGTGCGTTCACCCCGTACAGCCGGAAGCTCGCCGCCTCCCACGGGATGCGGCCGCTCGGCTGGAACGTCGACACCAAGGACTTCGAACATCCCGGTGCCGCCACCATGGTCGCCACCGTCAAGCGCGAGATCGCCAACGGGCCGACCGTCCTCTTCCACGACGCGGGAGGAGAGCGCTCCGAAACCGTGGCCGCTCTGCGCGAGGTCCTGCCCTGGCTGAAGGAGCAGGGGTACGCGTTCGGCTTCCCGGTGCGCTGAGCGAGGCCGGCCCGTACCGGACGACGTGACCGTCAGTTGGTCCAGACGACCGGGCTGTCGCGGTACGTGTCGCCCTCGTCGAACTCGGCGCCGGTGACGGGCGCGGTCTTCGTGGCGCTGAGCGAGCAGGTCTCGTACGACGCGCCCTTGGTAGTGAAGTCGCGGGGTGCGGTTTCGCGGTCGCACTTGCCCGGGATGTCGCCCATCAGGATGACGCCGGTGCCGGCGCCGCCGTCCAGTACTCCGTCGAGCTTCAGCGAGGCGTACGACAGGTCGGTGCCGCCGACGTTCTCCACCTTCATCTTGATGAAGTAGGGCGTCATGCCCTTCGCCTTGTCACCGAAGGCGGCCATGTCGGACTCGGCGCCCTTCTCGATGGCCGTGACGGTCACGGCGATGGTGCCCTTCTTGTCGCTCGTGTACCTGAACGGCACCACGGCCCGGTCGCCGACCTTGAGCTCGGTGCCCGGCGCGGTGACGTCACCCTCCGCCGGAGCCTCGCCGCCGCTGCCGCCGTCGCCACTGTCGTCGGTCGGGCTCTCGCTGCTCGGCTCGGACGAGGCCGGGGCCGAAGCGGACGCCGACGGAGTCTCCTTCGCGGCCGGCTCGCCGTCGTCGCCGTTGCAGGCCGAGAGTCCGAGACCCAGGGCGACCGCAGAAGCCGCGATAACGATGCGTCGCTTGTGCACTGTTACTACCTCACTACCGATGTACGAGAGTTCCGAGAAGGGTTCCGCTGTGCCGCGCATGCTGTCACATCGCGGAATACGTCGGGTACACGCCGGGAACCCCCACCGGCCGGGCACGCTCAGTGGATCGTGTCCCGCAGGGCGGCTGCCTCGTCGTCCAGGTCCTTCGCGACGCCCGGGTCTCCCGCCGCCGCCCGCAGCCGGGCGAGCTTCTCCAGCACACCCGCGAGCAGATACGGGTAGTCGATCCCGCGGGCCACCTCGACCGCGTGCTCCCCCCGGACGATCGCGGCCGCCAGGTCATGGGCGGCGTCAGGGAGCCCGTACAGACGGGCGTCGAGCAGGTCGACGAGAACCCGGGTCTCGAACATGGGGTCATGGAGTGCGCGCGCGACCTCGACGCCTTCGAGGAGCCGGCTCCGCGCCTCGGCGTACTCGCCCCGGGCCAGGTGGAGACAGCCCCAGGCGTGGGCGGTGTAGAACGGCCCCGACGCCCCGATGCCCCGGGCACACTCGGTCAGTTCGGCGAACGACTCCTCGGCCTCCTGGTGCCGGCCGAGTGCGAGCTGCGCCTGGCCGAGCCAGTAGGTGTCCCGTGCGATCAGGGCCCGGATCCCCTGCTTCCGCGCCCCGGCGACGATCTCCGCGAGGACCGCCGCCGCGCGTTCCGGACGGCCCGCCTGCAGATGGGCCAGGCCGACCTGGGAGTACGCGTGCAGTGCCGCCGCCGCCTGACCGCCCGCGTCGAGCCGTTCGTAGGCCTCGCGGCCCGCCGTGATCGCCTCGGCCAGACGGCCGTTGGGCACGAGGAAGAACGGCGCGTTGCTCAGCGCCTCCAGATAGCCCCGCCGGTCCCCGATCCGCTCGAACAGGCCCATGGCCTCGGTGTTGGACTCCTCCGCCGGACCGTAGCGCCGCCGGGTGTAGAGAAGCCCGGCCATCGAGATGTGCAGCCGGGCCCGGCCCCGCAGATTTCCCGCGGCCCTGGCCAGGCCCATCGCCGTGTCGTAGCACTCCTGCCAGTCGTCGAAGTACCGCTCCGTCTCGAACAACGCGTGCCCGCCCACGGCCAGTTCCCAGCACAGCTCGTCCCGGCCCAGCTCCGCGGCCTGCCGTACACCTGCCACCAGGGAGGCGCGTTCCGCGTCCAGCAGCTTCATCGGCGGTACGGAGGGCGGCAGGCCGGCCTCCACCCGCGCGGGCTCCCACCGGTCGGCGTCCTGCTGGAACATGTTCTGCCCCATGTGGTCACGGTCGGCGATGTCCGTGAAGGCCAGCAGCGCGCCGAGGACGCGGACGACGGACCCGTCCCGGGCCGCCGCCGTCTCCTCCGCCTCCGCGCGCTCCCGGGCGTACGCGCGGATCAGGTCGTGGAACGCGTAACGTGCCTGTCCGTTCGGCGTTCCGGAGGCATCGGGCAGGCGGGCGTCGAGCAGATGGACGTCCACCAGCTCGTCGAGGAGCTCCTGGGCCTCCCGCAGTTCGGTGTCGACGGCTGCCGCTGCCGCCCAGAGCGGGAAGTCGGGCGCCTCCAGCAGCCCGAGGAGCCGGAACAGCCGTCGTGCGCCGGGCCGCAGCACCTCGTAGCTCAGCCCGAAACTGGCCCGTACTTCCAGGTCGCGATAGCGCAGCGCGTCCAGCCGGTGCTGTTCGTCCGCCAGCCGGGACACGAGGTCCGCCGGCCGCCAGTGCGGCCGGGACACCAGGAGCGACCCGGCGATCCGCAGCGCGAGCGGCAACCGCGCGCACAGCCGGACCAGTTCGGACAGCTCCGCCCGGGATGCCGAGGCGAGCCGTCCGCCGGTGCTGCCGCGCAGCAGGGCCGTACTGTCGGCCTCGGACATCTCACGGAGCTCGACCCGGTGCGCGCCGCCCAGACCTCCCAGCCGTACGCGACCGGTGGCGATCACCCCGCAGGTACCGCTCGCCGGCAGCAGGGGAGCCAACTGCTCCTCGTTGCAGGCGTCGTCGAGCACGACCAGGATCCGCCGTTCCGCGAGCAGACCCCGGTAGAGATCCACGCGCTCCTCCGGATCGTCCGGAACGGCGGTGGCGGGCACTCCCAGCGCACGCAGGAAGCGGCCGAGCACGGCGGTCGCGGAGGCCGGCTGCGTACGGGTACCGGCCAGCGCCGCGAAGAGCTGGCCGTCGGGGTACGCGGACCGCAGCCTGTGCGCGGCCTGCACCGCGAGGGCGGTCTTGCCGACCCCGCCGGGGCCCGAGACCGTCACCGTCGCGGCGGGCTCGTCGGCGGCGTGCCCCGTACGGAGCACCGCCTCGATCTCCGCCAACTCGCGCTGCTGCCCGCTGAAATCACCGAGCGCAGGGGGCAGCATCCGGGCACGGGCGACGTCCGGCCGAGCCCGCTCCTCGGCCACGAGCACCGCGAGGTCCGGCGCAGGGCCGGGCGCCGGGTCCCCAGCCGTGCCCGGATCAGCGTCCGCGGCCGTGACCGCCGTCCGGTCCGGCGCGGCATCGTGGGCCACGACGGCCACCCGGTCCGACGCGTGAGCCGCGACCGCCGCGCGGTCCAGTGCGGGATCCTCGCCGAGGATGGCCCGGTGCAGGTCCCGCAACCGGTGCCCGGGCTCCAGCCCGGTCTCCTCGACCAGGACGTCCCGGACCTGGAGATAGGCCAGCAGCGCGTCCGCCCGCCGGCCGCAGCGGTACAGCGCGAGCATGAGCTGGGCCCACATCCGCTCGCGGGACGGGTGCTCCATCGTCAGAGCGGTCAGCTCACCCAGGACCTCGCCGTGCCGGCCGAGCCGGAGGTCGACGTCGACCCGCTCCTCCAGTACGCCGAGCCGCAGTTCATCGAGTCGGGTGGCCTCCGACCGCAGTGCCGGTACGTGGGCGATCTCGCCGAACGCCGGGCCCCGCCAGAGCCCCAGGGCCTCGTCGAAGAGCCGGCGCGACCGCTCGTGGTCACCGGCGGCCGGCGCGGCCCGGGCCGCGTCCGCCAGATCCTCGAAGCGTGCCGAGTCCAGCTCACCGCGGTCGGCGCGCAGCCGATAGCCCCGGCCCTCCCGGGTGATGCGCCCCGGATCCCCCAGGCGACGCCGGAGGCGGTGGACGTAGGTCTGCACGTTCTTGGTCGCGCTCTTCGGCTGCTCCGCGCCCCAGACCGCCTCCACCAGAGCGTCATCGGTGACCGTCCGGCCCGGCCGGCTCAGCAGGACCGCCAGGAGCATCTGCCCTTTCGGCGTGCCCAGTTCCAGCGGTACACCGGCCCGCCGCACGGTCAGCGGGCCCAGTACCCCGAAGTCCACAGCAGCCCCCCCGTCCTCGACGGCAACTCTAACGACCGCCGGTCGCACAGGGTTCGCGCCCGCCAGTAGAGTTCGATGCTTGTTCGATTCGCTGCGAGGTGGGGGGATGGCTGGTGGGCGCACAACTGAGAGACACCGCAGAGGAGCTGGCGGCGATGCTGTGGCGGGAGCACACCGTGTACCGGGAGCGGTCCGGGGGGATGGTCATCCGGGGTGAGCACGTGGAGCGGTGGATCAGTCTCGCCCCGGCGGGCGGCTCGGGCGAGGTCCTCGTACGCGCCGGGCGCATCCTGGACGGCGGCACCACCGCTCCGGCCCGTTCGGAGGCCGTGGTGCCCCTCTCCGCCGGCACGGGCCCGCTCGCCGCGACCTGCCGACGCCTGCTGGCCGAGACGGCGGCCGACGCGGTACGGGTGCCTCAGGGCCCGGCGGCGTCCGGGCGGTCCGACCGGCCCGGGCGGTCACAGCGCCCCAGTCGGTCCCGGAGGTCCGAGCGGCGGAACGGCAGGGAGAGGCACACCGGTTTCGGCTCATGGGTGATCGTGGCCTGCGTCGTGGGCGTGATCGCCCTGTACGTCTACAGCGCCTACGGCACCGTGCATCACTACTGACCGGTCGAGTTCGACGGCCAGGGTGCCGATGGGGCAGCCGTACCGGGCGGCGATGTCGCGCCGGCCGACCCAGGCTTCGGTCAGGGCCTTGAGCCGGTCGAGCGGGCCGGGCAGTCCGTCCAGCCGGATCGCCAGGTTCACTCCCGCGTCGCCGAGCGTCGCGCCGACCACCGCGCCGACCGAGCCGAGCGGAGCCGCCCCCTCGTTCTCCGCCGCCGGCGGGCGAGCTCGTCCAGGAAATGGGTCGCGCGCAACCTGCCTGCCTTCCGGTGGCCCCGACTCCGGCGGCACGGCGGCACGCCGGGCGCCTGCACCCGGCCCGACGCGGCCGGGCTCGGCGCCGCCGGATCCGGGAGGCGGTCGAGCTCAGGCGGCGGCGCCCCCGTCGATGACCAGGTCGCCGCCGACCACGGAAGCGGCGTCCGGCGAGGCCAGATACAGCACGGCCGCCGCGACCTCGGCGGTGGAGGAGACGCGCCCCAGCGGCGACGCGCCCTTCATCCGGCCGGCGCGGTCGGCGTCGGTCTCGCCCGGCAGCAGCGACATGGTGGTGGCGGACGCGCCGGGGCTGACGGCGTTGATGCGGATGCCGTCGGCGATGTGGTCCAGGGCGGCGGCCCGGGTCAGGGCGGAGACGGCGGCCTTGGTGGCGATGTAGCCGGCCACGCCCGGGACACGGCTGTGCGCACCGAGGTTGGAGGCGATGTTGACGATCGCACCGCCCGTGGGCTGCTCGCGCATCCGGGCGACTTCGGCCTGGAGGCAGAGGAACACCCCGGTGACATTGATGTCGAGCAGCGTGCGCCAGTCCTCCTCCGGGAGGTCGCCCACGGGTGCGCCGCCCCTGAAGACGCCCGCGTTGTTGACGGCGACATCGAGGCTGCCGAAGTGTTCGACGGTGCGGCGGACCAGCGTCCTGACGTCCTCGGAGCGGGTCACGTCCGCGGTGACCGCGGCCGCGGACCCGCCCTCCTTCTCGATCAGGGCGACCGTCTCGTCGAGCGGTCCGGCGGTACGCCCGGCCGCGACCACCGAGGCCCCCTCGGCGGCGAAGGCGAGGGCGACGGCCCGGCCGATGCCGGAGCCCGCGCCGGTGACGAGGACGGTCCTGCCGGTGAAGCGTGCGGTCATGGTGACGACTCCTGGGTCGGTGTGCGGTTACGTGGATGGCTGTTCGGTACGGGTGTTGAGGAACGCGGCGGCGGCGAGAACGGCCGCCGTCGCGGCGAGCGAGGCGGGGTCGGAGCCGAGGGTGAGCAGGGCGGCGAGGACGACGGTCGGGCCCAGCTCCATCGCGGTGTTCATGACGCCGCCCGCGAGCCCGGTCTGCCGCGGCTCCACCCCGTCGGTCGCGAGAACAGCGGCCCCCGCGAAGGAGGCGGCGGCCCCGGCCGGCAGCAGGAGCAGCCCGGGGAGGAGCCCGTACGCGTACGGGATGTGCGGCGCCAGGCCGGTGAGTGCGAGCAGCGCGAGGCCGCTCGCGGCGACGGCGAGCCCGGCGGTGGTGACGGCGGGCGCCCCGTACCTGGCGATGAGGGGCCCTGCCGTACGGCCCGAGACGAGCAGCGCCACCGCGAAAGGAACGAAGGCGGCGGAGGTCTGCAGCGGCGGCCAGCCGCGCTCCTGCTGCAGATGGAGCGAGAGGAGGACGAACGTCGTGGCGGTCCCGGCGGCGGTCAGACCGACGGCGGCGAGGGCGAGGGCCCTGCGGCGGTCGCGGAGGAACGCGAGCGGGAGCAGCGGGTCGTGGGAGCGGCGCTCGGCGGCCAGGAACGCCACGAGGAGCGCGGCCCCGCTGAGCAGGGGAACCAGGACGGCCGTCGAACCCCAGGGGCGGGCGTCGGTGAGGACGAGTCCGTAACTGGCCAGGGTGATCCCGGCGGTCGAGAGCAGCGCGCCCGGCAGATCCAGGGAGCGGCCCGGGCCGCCGACCGGTGTCACGGGAAGCAGCCGCGGCCCGAGGGTGAGGGCGAGGACGGCCACCGCGACCGGGACGGCCTGGGTCAGCCGCCAGGACGCGAACGCCGAGACGGCTCCGGAGAGCAGATGCCCCGCGGTCGCACCGAGCATCGAGAGCCCGCCCCAGGTGGCCATCGCCCGTCCGTACGCGGCGGGTCGGGGGAAGAGCGCGCGCAGTACGGACATGGCGGCGGGCGCGGCGAGCGCGGCGCCCACGCCCTGCGCGAAGCGGGCGGCGAGCAGCGTGCCCGGCCCCGGGGCGAGCAGCGCGGCGAGGGACGCGGCGGTGAACACGAGCAGTCCGGCGGTGAGGGCGCGCCGCCCGCCGAAACGGTCGGCAACGCGGCCGCCGAGGAGTAACAGCCCGGAGAAGGCCAGTCCGTAGGCGGAACTGAGGAGGATCAGGTCGGCCCGGTCGAGCGAGAACGCACGGCCGATCCGGGGCAGCGGCACGATGAGTGCGGTGAGCGCGAACAGCAGCGCTGTCTGCACGGTGCCGAGCAGCGCGAAGGCGGGCCCGGGCGCGGACCCGCGCGCGGGGGAGACGGCCGACGTCGTGGCGGCCTCGGCCGTGGTGTTCCAGCGCGGTGTATCAGCCATTGCTCCCCCGGTATTTGACTGATCGTTCTGTTATGGGTCCATGAAGTCACCCCGGTGGGGGTGGTGTGCGGTTGCCGAGCCGGGCGGCCGGGCGGCCGTTCAGTCGAGCAGGGCCAGCGCCTGCTCGGCGGCGTCCCGCACCCGGCCCGGGTCGTCCGACGCCTTGCCCACGACCCGCAGACCCTGCATCAGTACCAGAAGCATCCGGGCGAGCGCGCGCGGATCGCGGCCCGTGGGCAGCTCGCCCTGCGACCGGGCCCGTACCAGTGCCGAGTGCAGCAGGGTCTCGACGTGGCTCCAGCTCGCCTCGACCCGACGGGCCGCCGCCGGGTCGTGCGGGCCCAGTTCGGCGGCCGTGTTGGTGACGAAACACCCTTGGGTGCGGTGGTCGTCGGAGTGCGCCTCGGCGGCGAACCGCCGCACGAGGGCCCGTACGGCGGGCAGTGCGGGGCCGGGCTGGGACAGCTCTCCCAGCAGGCCCGGATCGCGGTTCTCGTTGTACCGGTCCAGTGCCTTCAGGTACAGCTCGTGCTTGTTGCCGAAGGTGGCGTAGATGCTGGCGCGCCCGATGCCGAGGTGTTCGACGAGGTCCGCCATCGAGGTCGCCTCGTAGCCGCGCCGCCAGAACAGCTCAAGGGCTGACTGCAGGGCGGCTTCGGGGTCGAATTCCTTGGTCCTGGCCACGCTCGAACTCTAGGCGATACTGAAACGATCGGTCAAATATCGTCGAGGATGCCGAGGGCGCCGACCGGATCAGCGACGGCCCGGCGGGACCAGCCCCGCCTCGTACGCGGAGATGGCCGCCTCCACCCGGTTGCGTACGCCCAACTTCGCGAGCACCGCGCTGACATGCGCCTTCACCGTCCCTCGACCAGGTGCAGACGCCCCGCGATCTCCGCGTTGGACAGCCCGCCCCGATGCCGGCCAGCACCTCGTGTTCCCGTTCCGTCAGCCGCTCCGGCGAGCGGTGGGGGTGCGCGGCCCGGTGCGCGCGCAGCCCGGCGATGACCCGGCCGGCGACCCGCGGGAAGAGGTAGGCCCCACCGGCGCCCACTGCCCGTACCCCGTTGAGCAGTTCCCTCGGGCCGTCCGCCTTCAGCAGGAAACCGTCGGCGCCCTCCTCCAGGGCGCGGGTGACGTACTCGTCCTGACCGAAGGTCGTCAGCATGATCACGCCGACCGGCGGCAGCTCCCGGTGGAACCGCGCCACCGCCGTCAGGCCGTCCAGGCCGGACCCGGACCGGAACGCCGTGTGCATCATCGGGAAGGGCCGCAGTCGTCAGGAAGACGGGCGGCGATCAACGCGTACGCCTCCTCGACGGTGTCGACCTCGCCGAGCTCGGTACGGTCGGAATCCCGGAACACTCGGTAACCACCCTTGAACAGCGGGTAGGCCGTCGCGACGTCACGTGCGTACGGCCACCGGGTGCTCCGGCGGAGGAACAGCACCCCATGGCCGACCATGGGGTAGAACTGCCGTAAGGACAGGTGGGAGTACGCGGTCCGAGGTACGGCCCGATCGATGAGATCGGGGTCGCAGGACAGCACGTCGGCCCACTTCGCGGCCACGCTCTCGTCCGCGCTCCCGGCTTCCTCTTCGATGCTCTCCATGAATTTCGCGACCTCGAGCATTCCGGAAGATCCGACAGGTGGCCTACCGGGCGCTCGTCGATGCCTGCCCCTCACCGATGATTGCGTAGATCGCTCCACACCAGTACCGGGAGAACCCATGACCGTGAGCAAGAACATCAACAACCCCGTGGGCCAGGGCGGCGGGCAGCGCAAGAGGCAGTCCCGCGCCGAACGCCAGAACAACGGCCCGCACCGCAACCTCGACCGTCAGAGTGCTGCCGAGCAGAAGGCGGAACTGGTGCGCAAGATGCGCGAAAAGGCGGCCGGGGCCGAAGGCGCCGGAGAGACGGGCGACGACACCAGCCGGAACTGACGCGACTGACGCACCTGCCGCGACGTGCCCAGGGCGGCGTCCACCGGTGCGGAGGGCCGGCGAGGACGCGGTCAGAACCAGTGCGGACAGTGAGGAGAGCGCTCGGCACGGAAGAGGGCGTCGGCCAGGGCGGCCGCGCCCGGGCGGTGGGCCCGGGCGGTGGGCCCGGGCGGTGGGCCCGGGCGGTGGGCCCGGGCGGTGGGCCCGGGCGGTGGGCCCGGTCCTAGGACAGACCGTCGAGCGGCCTGAGGAAGCGGCGCTCGTAGCGCTTGATGCAGCGGGTGTCACGAGCCAGCTTGAACGCCTGCCGGCACTCGGGGTCGGTCATGCTGTCCGATCGATACTGCTCGTACGCGGCCAGACTGGCGAAGGAGAACAAGGCGTAGGCGATGTCGCTGTCGCCCTCGCTCGGCAGGAAGTAGCCGTGGTGCGTCCCGCCGAACCGATTGACGAGCCGGACCCAGCGGCGACCGTACTCCTCGAAGTCCTCAAGCTTGTCGGCGTCGATCTCGTACTTCAGGTGAATGGTGATCATGCGTGCATGATGCCGTGCCACGGACGGGTACCACATCGTCTCCAGGGTGCGCACAACGGAAGCGGCGCGATGCCGGTCAGGGCGAGCCCTGGAGGTATACGCGGATCCGGGTCACCGCGGACGTCGCGGCCGAGAAGCTGATGGAGCGGCTCCCGCTGGTCACCGAGACCTGTTGCCGGCCGGTGTCGGTCACGACGACGCCCACCGTGCGGTCGCGCGTGTCCGGAGGCTCCGCCGCGATGCCCGTGATGCGCAGCTCGTCCACGCCGCTGAACACGACGAAGAACCGCACCGTGTTGTACCGCTTCTCCTCCCACTCCTCCCTGGGGTGGTCCGGTAGCCGCGGGGTCTCGAAGCCGAGGGTGACCGAGGTGTCCCGTTCGTCCACGTGCACGTAGTACAGCGGGCAGGAGGAGAGGTCCGGCTGCGTCTCGTAGAGCGCCGCCAGCTCGGGCCAGAGGGGAAGGTCCATCTCAGAGGTGCTCATAGAAGGTGTTCACATGGGTCTCGGGGACGGTGGGGAAAAGCTTGCGTTCCAGGATGCTCGTGAACTGGTGCGGGCCGGCGTCCTCGCCGTCCGGACCCAGGGTGAAGACGCTCAGGCGCCCTGCCAGAACATCCGCGTTGGAGGTGTACGACACGTCGAGCTCCGTCGCCGCCACGCGTACGGCCAGCCGGTGCCGGGGCAGGGGCGCGAGCACGACGTCGGCCGTCACCGGCGGACGCCACCCCGTCATCTCGAAGTCCTCCACGTGCGAGAACGCGAGGTGGCACTGCAGGGTGTCACCCGGTCCCCGGTCCCAGCGGTCCGGAAACCGGGGAAGGTCCAGGCGCAGCGTGACCACCGAGCCCCAGGCATCGAGGTGCACCGACCGCAGTCGGACTCCCGACAGCTCGGGAACCTCGTCGTAGTACGGTGCGAAGACATCCCGGTTGGGGACGAGATCAGTCCAGGTCATAGTAGTAATGCTCCTCCGCTCCTTCGATCTGTCCATTCCGGGTGTCGTCCCACGGCCGGACGTGGACGTGCGCCGGCTGGTAGCCGGGCTCGCCCGGTTTCTGGTGCCCGAAATGGTGGTCCTGGAAGACCACCACATCGCCGTTGGGCAGCTCGTACCACTCTTCGAGGTAGTAGATCGGCCGACCGTTCGCGTCCAGTTGCTGGCCGCCGCCCTGGTACTCCGGCTTGGTCGCCTTCGTGTACGGATAGCTGTTGGTGGGCTCCATGCCCTCCGGCACACCGGCGTCGCGCAGCGCGGCCGCCTTCGCCGTGGCCAGGTCTCGCCCCACCTTTGGCGGGCAGTCCGGTGCCAGCCCCAGCGGGTCCGACCAGGTCAGCGGGTTGCGGACGTAACTGGACGGGTTGGGCGCGGGCCCCAGGCCGAGTGGGTCGACCGAGAGGTATCGGGCCGTCTCCGGGTCGTAGTGGCGGAAACGGTTGTAGTGCAGCCCCGATTCGGGATCGAAGTACTGGCCGGGGAAGCGCAGCGGGGTGTACGCGGCGGCGTTCTTGTTCCACTCGGTCGTGCCCCACACCGTGGACCGGGCCCGCCAGGCGATCTCGCCGTCCTCGCCGATCAGTTCCTGTGGAGTGCCCACCAGGTCGGTGACGATCGAGAAGAAGCGGCTGTCGATGAGCCCTTGGTCGGCCCCGACGAGCCGTTCGGCCTGCGCGAGGGGCTGGAAGCCGTCGTGCTCCCAGGTCAGCGTGACTCCGTACGGGGTGCCGGCGGTGACGGTGGTCTGCTCGCAGAGGGTGTTCCCGTCCCAGGTGAAAGTCACCTCTTCCGCGACCGTCAGACCGTCGGCCGCCAGCCGCCGCTTGGCGATCCGGCGGCCCAGCGGGTCGTACTCGTATGTCCAGCGTGTCCCGTCCGGAGTGGTGAGAGCCAGCAGCCGGTCCTCGGCATCCCACTCGTAGCGCCAGGTATCGGGCTTGCGGGAGAGCCGGACCCGCTGCCGCAGGACGATCCGGCCGGCCGCGTCGTACTCGTAGCGGATGCCGCCCGCGCGGATCAGACGGGTCCCCTCGTAGGTGCGCGCTCCCGTGGCGTCCGGGCCGCCCGGACCTGAGCCGGGCCACGAGGCGTCCGTCTGGTTTCCCGCCTGGTCGTAGGCGTAGCGCTCGGTCCAGCCCGCGGCGCTCACCGCGGTGATGCGGCCGACCGTGTCCAAGGCGAAGCCGCGGTCACCGGCGAGCCGGTCCTCGATGCCCAGCACGTAGCCGTCGGCCCGGTAGGCGTACCCGCGTCGCTGCAGCGTGCGGCCTTCGGCGCCGTGCACGTGTTGCTCCCGGACCCTGCCGAGCTCGTCGCGGGCCAGGTCCAGTACGGCCGTGGCGCCCAGGCCGCGGCGGGTCTCGCGACCCGCGGCGTCGCGTTCGAAAGCGATGCGGCGGCCGTCGAGGGTCAGCTCCGCCCCCCGGCCCGCCGCGTCGTACGCCCACGTGCTGACTCCCCCCGACGGGGTGGTACGGGAGACCACCCGGCTGAGCGCGTCGTAGCTGCGGGTGAGTTCGCGGCCGTTGACCGTCTCCACGCGGATGCGCCCCGCTGCGTCCCGGACGAAGCCGAGCTCCGTGCCGGGGGCGAAGATGCCCGCCAGCCGGTCGGAGTAGTCGTACTCGTACCGGGTGACCACACCCCCGGAGTCCTTCAGCGTGCGGTTGTCCAGAGTGTCGTACTCGTACCGGATGACCTGTCCGGCCGCGTTCTCGCGCGCGACGACCCGGCCCGCCGCATCGTGCGCGTAGCGGATGGTCCTGCCGTCGAAGTCCGTTTCGGCGACGGTCCGGCCGGCCGCGTCGTGTTCGTACGTCCACTGGAGGCCTCGGGGGTCGGTGACCGACAGCAGCCGCAGCTCGGCGTCGTGGCCGAACTCGTGCCGCGCGCCGTCCGGACCGGTCCGGGCCGTCAGCACGTCGAAGTGGGAATACTCGGATGTGGTGACACCGCCGAGCGCGTCCTGGTGGCGGACGCAGTTTCCCTCGCCGTCGTACGTCCACGCCTGATCGGCCCCGTCCGGCTCGACCCGGCGGGCCAGTCTGCCCTCGGTCGTCCACTCCAGCCGGGTCGCGTGGCCCAGCGCGTCGGTGATCCGCACGGCCCGCCCGAACACGTCCCGTTCGTACCGGGTGACGGCGCCGAGCGGGTCGGTGATCTCTATCGGGAGCCCGGCCCGGTCGCAACGGATCCTCGTGACGCCGCCGAGGCCGTCGGTGACCTGGGTCAGGTGGCCGTGGTCGTCGAACGCGAAGCGGGTGGTGGCTCCCACCGGATTGGTGAGCGAGGTGCGGTTGCCCCGTTCGTCGTAGGTCTGGCGCCATCCTGTGCGGTCGCCGCGCCGCTGCCGGACCGGGCGGCCGTGCTCGTCGTAGTCGGTGCTCAGCTCCTTGCCGTCCGGGCGGAGCACCGTGACCAGTCGGCCCGCGTCGTCGCGTCCGAAGCGGGTGGTGCGGCCGATGGGATCGGTGAGCGTGACGAGCCGGTCGTGCCGGTCGTGGACGAAGCGGGTCACCCCGCCGAGTTCGTCGACGTGGGCCTTCACGCGGTAGCGGTCGTCGACCAGGTAGCGGCGCGTGTGGCCGGCGCCGGTGGTCGCGGTGGTGACCCGTAGGCCGGTCTCCGGGTCGACGGTGTCGTAGGAGAGGGTCAGGGCCATGTGGCCCTCGGTGCCCCCCTCGCGGACGCAGCGGTCCCGGTCGTCGTACGCGTAGTCGTAGCGGCGGTGGTTGGTATCGGTCCAGGAGGTGATGCGGCCGAGTTCGTCGTAGGTGAAGCGCAGCGGCAGGCCCGAGGAGTTCGTGACTTCGCTCAGGTTTCCGTCGGTGTAGCCGTAGGCGAGGATGCGCGGGCCGCCGGTGAGGTGCAGGGCGCTGATGCGGCCCTCGTCGACGTCGAAGCGCAGGTGGTACCCGGCACTGTGGGCCATGCCCAGGGGTGTGCCGTCGGCCGCGTACTCGAAGAGGATGACGTTGCCGTTGCGGTCCTCCAGTTGCGCGATCGGTGCGATGCCGTCCTGGGCACCTTCGGCGGGCGGGCTGAAGATCCGTACGTGGCCGTTCGCCGGATCGGTCAGCGTCCAGTCGCCGTCCGGAGTGCGGGCCAACGGCATGCGCGGGCCGGAGGAGGGCAGAACCGGCTCTCCGGGGGCCGGATGCGGATAGGCCAGCACCAAGCCGTCCTCCGCGACGAGGACCACGCCTTCGGCGTCGATCTCCAGGTGCTGGTCGATCGTGGAGGACCACATGGGGCCGAACCAGCGCCCGCTCTTGTAACCCGCCTCCGCCCGACGGGTGAACGCCATCGGGAGCGTACCGGGCAGCACGATGTCCGTCTGTGGCAAGAACATCCGGCCGGTGGCCAGGTCGACGGGGTCGGTGCCCTCGCACTTCTTGTCGCAGTCCGGGGTGTCGGACTTGTGCGGGCCTTCCTCGTCCAGCCCCTTGCGGCCGGGCTTGAGGTCATCGGCGTGCCTGGCGACCGTGGCACCCTTCTTGACCGCGCCGAGGCCCTTGGTACCGACGAGTTCCGGGATGAGTTTGCCGATGCCCTCGCTGGGGTCCTTCATGAACTCGTTGACCATCTGCTTGCCGGCGCCCATGGGATCGTTGACGGCCACGGTCAGCCCGGCGACGGTCGAATTGAGGCTGGTCTGGTACTCGGCGGGGTGGGTCAGGTTGTACGGGTCCATCGGGTTGACCGAGCGGACGAAGTTCGCGAGACCCGCGGTGCCCTTGACGACACCGCCTGCGAGATGGGTTCGCGCCACCTCCAGGTAGTCCATCCCGTCCTTGAGCTGTTCCGCGTACGAGGGCTTGGGCGGAGCGGCGTCCCGCGCCGCGCGAACCGCTGTTCGTGCCGTCTCGGCGACGTCGTTGCGCTGGGTCCGGGCGGTGTCCAGTCTGTCCTGAGCGGCCTTGATCAGCGGTCCGGCGGGATCGGTGAAGTGCTCCGACGGCCTCGGCGGCAGTGTGTCCTTCTTCGCTTCGACCGCGGCGTTGTAATCGGTGACCGACTTGTCGTAGGCCGTGCGCGCGTCCTGCGAGGCCTTCTTGGCCCTGTTGTACTCCTCCAAGGCCTCCTTGGCCTGAGCCTGCGCCCACTCCACGGTCTCCGCGAACCGGTTCATCGCGTCCGCGGCTTTGCCGAAAGCCTCCGCGGCCTTGAACCAGCGCGGTGGCTCCTTGGCTATCGCCTTCTGGAACGCGTCCGCCGACGCGCCCTTCAGACCGTCGCCCTGCAGCCCCTTCAGGCCTTTGCCGACCATGGTGAAGGAGGACTCGAAGTCATTCAGGTGCGAGACCTGGGCACGGATCTTCGACACGCTGCCGTAGACCAGTTTGTTCGGGTCCTCGGTCTGCCCGAGCTCCAGCTCCGAGACGTCCGCCCCGAGCCGGTTGGCGGCGGAGCGGCTCTTGTCGCGGATCCAGTCCCCGGCCTCGTCGAGCCCGACGTCCTCGGCCACGCCGGCGGCCTTGTCCCCGGTCCATTCGATCGCGTCGCCGACGTCCTCGGCCCGGTCCTCGACCCAGCCTTCCACGGGATCCGGTACGAAGTCCTTCCAGCCCATCAGCTGCCGTCCCCGTCGGCCTGGTCCAGCAGATCCTTGATCGAGCCGATCTTTCCGCTGGAAGTCAGCTTGTCCCCCGTGTCCGACCAGGTCTGCTTCATGTCCTGCCGGCTCTTCTCAAAGGACTCCGCGCTGTAGTCCGGCTTGTAGACGTCCGCCCGCCAGATGTCGTCCCAGCTCTTCTGCTCGATCTCGTCCTCACTCGCGTGCGGATTGCCGTACGCCGAGTTCGCCGCGACCTTGAACGCGCCTTGCAGGTACTGCTCTTCCTCCCACACCGTGCCCGCCGCGATCCCGAGGTTCCCGGCCAGCGTGCTGGCGTTCTGCACGAGACTGCGCACGCCCCACTCCCAGCGCTCGCAGAAATCCTCGAAGTCGGTGGCCAGACCCATGTGCCCGGCCTCCATCCCCGTCATCGACAGGTCCTCGAAACCCGAACCCATGGATGCGCCCGCCGCGTCACCCGTCTCACGCAGCTCGGCAATGGCTTTGCGCAGACCGTCCTGGATGTTCTTGACGGCGGCGGGCGAGACCTCCAGGTCTCCGTCGCCCGCCATCAGAGGGCACCCGCGAACTCATCGTCCGCATCCACCGCGCACCGGTCGGGGACGATACCCACGACGGGAGGGAACAGCATCGAGGCATCCTCATCCGCGACATCGACGACCACCCCGGTCGGACCGTCAACCGTGGGAATCACCGCATCGACCAGGCGGGCACCCAGGATCGAGAGGAACTCCCACTCACGGGGACCGGCCCCGGCACCGCGCGCCTCCGCGAACCTGGCCAGCGCCTCCTCGTCCGTGAACGCGTAGATCCAGCGCACGCCGCCCTGCCATCCCGACATGAGACCGCCGCCCTCACTCCCCGACAGCGGCACCAGCAGTGCCGTGCGGCGAAATTCCCCGAGCAAACGACCCGAATGCCCCGATCCATCACGTACAGCGGCTATTTCCTCGGCCAGTCCCATCAAGCGCCCCGTCCCCGAAGGCAGTTGGCAGCCCTCGATTCGCAGATGTTACTCAGGCGAGCAGCAGCCGGGCAGTACTACATCCTCGCTCCGTGCGCTCGATGGCCCGTGCCCTCCAAGGGGGTGCCGGTCGGCGGCTTGGGGCGCCTTCGCCCGCACCCGCCCTCATGGTGCTCGCCGGACCGGATCGGCGCCTCCAGTCACCGGGCATGCGGTGCGGGAGTCCTCAACAGGTCCGGACAACGGCGAAGCCCCAGGTTGCTGACCCGGGGCTTCGTGGAAGAGCGGGTGACGAGAATCGGACTCGCGCTCCGAGCTGGGGAATCAGCGGTTCTTGAGCGGTCGTCCCGGCTTTGACCTGCACGGTTGGCCGAGACGCACAGGATCGGGGCGGCCTGGATGCACCGTACCTGACCACTGGTGCTCGTTCTGCTGGCACGGATGGGGCACGAGCGGAGGCGGCGGTCCGGGCGCCGCAGCGGCCACTCAGAGGTGAACGTCCAGGAACTTCCGTACCTCGTCGATGGTCATGGGTCCCGTGCTGTGCGCCACTGCCGCTCCCTCCTTCAGCAGGAGGCAGGACGGGGCTCCGGTGATCCCGTATCGCTCGGTTGCCGCCGGGCAACGCGTGATGTCGGTGCGGACGACCGTCAGGCGGCCTGTGCAGACGGCGGCGATGTCGCCCACGACGACATCCATCACCCGACAGGGCTCGATGGCCTTGGGCCAAGCCCCGGTGAAGTATGCGAGAACCGGAACCGTGCTTCTCCCGAGGATGAAATCAAACTCCGCGTCCTCACGAGGTCGGTGAACCAGTCGTGTCATGGAAGCTCCTGAGCTCACGTTACGTACTCCATCCCATCATCCCTCGCGCGGTGTGCCAGGTCGGCCCCGGCCGGTCGTCCGGCCGGCTGCCGGGAGGGCGGTACGGGCCGTTGCCGGACGGCGGTGGTCCCTGGGACGAGCGGCCGGCCCCTTGTCACGACGACCGGAAAGCCGTTCTCCAGGGTCAAAGCGGTTTGGCACCGGGAACGAGCACGGTTTCCGGACGCTCGCGGACGCGGCGGTGGACGGGTGACGCGTCAGCGGACCCGGAGACCGACCGCCAGCGTCAGTTCGAGGACCCGGTGTGGTGATGCGAGATCGGGAAACAGCTCCCGCAGCTGCGACATCCGGTAGCGAACCGTCTGGGGATGGACGAACAAGGCCGCCGCGACCTCGTCCCGCCTGCCCTGGTGCAGCAGCCACCCCCGCAACGTCTCCTCCAGCCGTCGTGCCGTTGCGGCAGGCAGGGTCTGCAACGGTGCGAGGGCTCGGGCGCGCAGGTCGGCGAACGCGTCCGCGTCGGCGCTGAGCACCAGGTCGGGCAGGTGGTCCTCGGTGTCGCGAATGTCAGAGGAAAGGGAGCGCGCGCGCAGGGCTCGTGCGTACGAGGCGGACGCGTGGGTCCATGGCCGGGCCGGGCCGACCACGGCGGCGCGGTCGGTCAGCTGCCGTAGGAGACGTGATCGGTCGGCATCGGGGACGAGGAGCACACCGGTGGCATCCGGCAGATCGTCGAGGACGAGGGTGCTCGGGTCCAGCGTCCGGTAGGCAGGCCGGGCCTGGGCAGCGGGCAGCAGGACGGCGGTCAGCGAAACCGGAGGCTGCCACCTGGCCCGCTGGCCGGAGGCCAGCAGCACGTCCGGGCTCGCGCCGGCGAGGAGGTCGCGGGCCAGGTGTTCCAGGTGGCGCTCGTGGGCTCTGCCCCGGGCGGCCAGTTCGTCGGCGTGGCCCGCGGCGCTCGCGGCGGAGAGCTCGTCGATGTAGGCGAAGGTCAGCTCGGCGAACTTCGCGACCTCGGCGGCGGGCAGACCCGCGGGCACGGCACCCGCTGCCAGACAGCGCCAGGCGACCCGGGCGCCGACGCGGTAGGCGCTGAGCAGGGCGTCCATCGAACGGCCGTCGCGCACCTCGCCGCGGCCCAGCTCGTAGGCGGCGTCCCCGGCGTCGCCGCCCGTGGCGTTCCCGCTCGCAAGGTCCAGGTAGTGCCCCAGGGCGGTGCGGACGGATCTGCGGATGGTGGCGCCCATGCGGCCCGACAAGGCATGGGCGTAGGGAGGAACCTCGTCGATGATCGCCTGGACGACTTCGTCGGCGGTGGTCTTCAGTGCGGCCCGAAGGACGGTGACCGTCGTCTCATTCAGGGTCAGTTCGCTGGCCCTGCGGATTGCGTAGCTCATTTTTTGTTCCCTGCGAACAATTCAGCCGACCAGATTTACGTCCTGTGGTCAGGACTTTACGCCCGGAGGCGCAGCAAGCTGGAGTCATGACGAGTGGAGCCCTCCGCGGCAGGGCGTGGAAACTGCTGGAGATGGTCACGACGCCGCTGCTGCCGTCGGACTACCTCGACCTGGTCAGCCCGCTGCGTGCGGGCGCTGACCTGTGTGGGCGCATCGAGGCCGTGCACTCCGAGACCGATGACTCCGCGACTGTCGTGATCAGGCCGGGGCGGGGCTGGCGCGGCCACACAGCAGGCCAGTACGTGAGGATCGGGGTCGACGTCGACGGAGTGCGCCTGTGGCGTGCCTACTCCATCACCTCGCCGACGAACCGCCGGGACGGCCGTGTCACGATCACCGTGAAGGCGATCCCGGACGGCAAGGTCAGCAACCACCTGGTCCGCAGGGCGAAACCGGGCACGCTGATCCAGCTCGACCAGCCGACAGGTGACTTCGTACTGCCGCGGGCCAAGCCCGCCAAGGTGCTCTACCTGACGGCCGGCAGCGGCATCACGCCCGTGATGGGCATGCTGCGCGACATCGAGCTCGACGACGTCGTCATGGTCCACTGCGCGCCACAGCCTCAGGACGTGATCTTCCGCAAGGAACTGCACGGCCTGGTCGCGGACAGGAAGCTGCGGCTCACCGAGGTGCACACCGACACGGACGGCAAGCTCGACATCGCCCGTCTCGACGAACTCGTGCCCGACTGGGCCGCGCGCGAGACCTGGGCCTGCGGGCCCGCAGGCCTGCTCGACGCCGCCGAAGAGCACTGGACCGAACAGGGCGTCCGAGAACGCCTGCACACCGAACGCTTCCGCCCCGGCATCGTCGTCGCCGGCGACGGCGGCGAGGTCACGTTCAGCGCCACCGGCAGGACCATCGTCGCGGACGGCGCCACGCCGTTGCTCGACATCGGCGAGGAGGGCGGTGTGCTCATGCCCTCCGGGTGCCGTATGGGCATCTGCTTCGGCTGCGTCACGCCGCTCAAGGCCGGCGCTGTCCGGGACCTGCGTACCGGCGAGATCACCGAGGCCGAGCCGGGCGTCCTCATTCAGACCTGTGTGTCCGCCGCGGCGGGCCCCTGCGACATCGAACGGTAGGAGCACCTTGACCGCCATCGACCCCACCGCCCACCTGACCGCGGAGCAGATCGAGGAACTGGGCCGCGAACTGGACGCGATCCGCGACGAGGTGATCGCCGACCGCGGCGAGAAGGACGCCGCCTACATCCGCCGGGTCATCTCGGCGCAGCGCAGGCTGGAGCTGGTCAGCAGGGGTGTGCTGCTGTTCTCGATCTTCCCGCCCGCGTGGCTGATCGGCACCGCCGGGCTGTCCGTGGCGAAGATCATGGACAACATGGAGATCGGCCACAACGTCCTGCACGGTCAGTGGGACTGGATGCGCGACCCGAAGATCCACTCCACCACCTGGGAGTGGGATCACGTCTCGCCGTCCGATCAGTGGAAGCACTCGCACAACGAGCTGCACCACACGTACACCAACGTGATCGGCAAGGACAACGACCTCGGCTACGGCATCATGCGCGTCGACGAAGACCAGAAGTGGCACCCCTTCCACCTCGGCCAGCCGCTGTGGAACTTCCTCAACGCCTGCTTCTTCGAGTACGGCATCGCAGCGTACGACCTGGAGCTCGGCAAGAACCTCGGCAAGCACCGCCGCAAGAACCCGGAGTTCCGCGCGCGGGCCAGGGCCGTGGGCCGCAAGATCCGCAAGCAGGTGCTCAAGGACTACGTGATCCACCCGCTGCTGTCGGGCCCCTCATTCCTCACCACACTCGCCGCCACGTTCACCGCGAACCTGGTCCGCAACGTCTGGACCCACTCGGTGATCATGTGCGGGCACTTCCCCGAGGGCGTACAGGTCTTCGAGCGCCGGTCGATCGAGGGCGAGACCCGCGGCCAGTGGTACCTGCGTCAGATGATGGGCTCGGCGAACATCAGCGGCAGCAAGGCCATGCACTTCATGACCGGCAACCTGTCGCACCAGATCGAGCACCACCTGTTCCCGGACCTGCCGAGCAACCGGTATGCCGAGGTCGCGGTGAAGGTGCGCGCGCTGTTCGAGAAGTACGAGCTGGAGTACGTCACCGGCCCGCTGCCCAAGCAGGTGTTCTCCGCGTGGCACAAGGTCTTCCGGCTCGCACTGCCGAACAGGCGGCCCGAGGTCAGAACGCCTGACCGTGAGCAGGACCTCATCGCCGCCTGACTCCCGGCACGGGTTCAGACTCTTCGACCGTACCGGGCTTCCTGGAAGGAGACCGCGCCCGGCGGCAAGGCTCGGCACCGTCTCACACACCGATCAGTGAGTCGTGGACACGCATCGAGAACTGACTGGCCGAGCACGCGCGGCAACCTGCGCAGGGCCGTCGCCACCCGCGGATCCGGCACACATCGCCGCGACCGAACGCGTCATCGGCCGGCTGCTCCCCAAGCCCTCGGTGACGTCACTGCTTCGCGTCTCCGTGGCCGCCGGGCGATGAGGTCGAGCCCGTTGCCTCCCGCGACTGCCGGCCCGCCGAGTGAGCGGAACGGGCACGCCGTGAGCTGGTCCCCGTTCGTATCGCGGAGCTGCTGGGGCCGGCCGGCCGGCGGGTAGCCCGTGTGCTGCTCATACACGTCCGGGGCGAGACCACGCCAGGGACGCCCGGCCGGGCGCTCTCGACGCCATGACGCGCGCTGAATCCGGCCTGTGAGAAGGAAGAAGCCGAATGCCGCACACGACGACGCCTGGCAGCTCCTGCCCGGGGTCAGAGCGCCCAATCTCGTCGTGCACGGCGGCGACGACCTGCTCAATCCCGCCGCCAACGCCCCCCTGCTCGCGAACCGCGTCCCGGGCGGCTGGCCTGGGCCTCAGTCGTGGAGCGGGTGACGAGTATCGAACTCGCGCTCTGATCTTGGGAATCAGCGGTGCTTGGGCTACCGAAGGTGCTCTGACCTGTGCTTTCCCGTTGGACGGGATGGTTGGCTACGGTTCCTGGAGCCGTACCTGACCGCTGTTGTCCGCCCAGCTGGGCACGGATGGGGCATGGCCGCTGAGGTCTGAACGGCCCGATGCGCATCCCGCCGAGCGTCCGGCCTTCATGCGGCCATCAGTCTTCGTGCGGAGCTTCCAGCTCCTGGAGTCGTTCGCCGATGTCGTCGCCCCATGCCTGTGCCCACTGCCGCAACCCGGTGATTGCCTGCTCGTCGAGCCCGTAGGCGGCGAATTCTGTGTCGTCGATCCAGTCGGCTCCGCCCAGTCGGGCTTGTAGCTCGCTCAGGTCGAAGGAGTCGCGCGCATGGCGCCTTCCGAGCTCTTCGAGTTCGACATGGCTCCAGCGGTTCGCAGCAGCCTGCACGTCGATCAGGTCCCTGGCGAGTCCGCGGTCGGCCAGTGCGCGGACCTTGGTCCCGACGACATCTTCGAGGGACAGCACCAAGCCGTGCTCGGTGCGTACGGGCGGACGCCAGAGTGCTTCCTTGAGGATGTCGACCTCGCACTCTTCACGGCTGGCAGGGTCGGTGACGATCAGGCGGGAGGAGAGAGGGTCCGTTTCCAGAGCGCTGACCTGCCACCCCCGTTGTTCCAGGCCCGTTCGCACGGAGGTGGCGATGTCCTCCATACGATCGGGGTTCTCGGTCGCGACGTCGAGGTCCTGGCTGAGCCGGTCGACCAGGCCGTGTGCCTGGACCGCGTAGCCGCCGGTTAGCGCCAGAGGGTAGGAGCTGCCTACGGCGAGCACGTCTGCAAGCAGGCGACGGTGCAGGTCGGTGAGGTTCACGCAGCGGCCCGGGCGCTGTGGGCGAGTTCGTCGAAGGAGCGTTCCCAGACTTCACGGGCATCACGGCTGATCAGTGTGCGCAGTGTGGGCCACAAGGTGACGAGGAGGCCGCGATTGAGATACCGGGCCAGATCATCGTGCTGGCCCTCGGCCAGCACGATGCGGTAGTAGCTCATTCGCAGTCGGGGCTGGTCGAGGTCGAACGTGGTCAGTCCCGACCATGCCAGGTGAAGTGGCAGGCTCACTACGCCGTGCTCGGGGCCGGCAAGCTCGGAGAGTGCTGCGGGCAGGCGCCGGGCGAACTTGGCGCGGCGGAGATCGGAAAGGCTGGGCTGTGATGCCATACGTCGATTATCCAGAGAGAGGCCACCGAAGCCGACCCGGACGGCGGCCAGGCGCCGCATACGAAGAAGCCCCGGGCGGCTGGCCTGGGCCTCTTTCGTGGAGCGGGTGACGGGTATCGAACTCGCGCTCTGATCTTGGGAATCGGCGGTGCTTGAGCCGTTGTAGAGCTCTGAACTGCACTTTCGTGCTGGACGAGGTGTATGGCCACGGTCTGGCGGAGCCGTACCTGACCGCTGTTGTCCGCTCTGCTGGGCACGGATGGGGCACGGCCGACGTGGGCCGAGTGGCCAGGCGTGCATCGTGCAGGGGCGTCCGGCCTTCGTGCGGCCATCAGCCTTCGTGCGGAGTCTCCAGCTTCTGGGGCCGTTCGCCGATGTCGGTGGCCCATACCTGTGCCCACTGGCGCAGCCCGGTGATCGCTTGTTCGGTCGTCTCGACCCCGCACCGCGCACACGGGCCCGGGTCACCCTCGATCGCCCGGCCGTCCGGAGCACGGGCGTGCCTGAGGCGTCTGCGCCGAGGTGGAAGGGCTGTTCGGGGAATCCCAGCGGGGGACCTACGAGCTGTTCGGCTGGGTTGCAGAGGCAGAAGCGCGCGGTTGGATCGGCAACCGAGTGTGGTTGGTGCCGGACGACGAGACGCTCGATCCCTGGCTGCTGGAGGACGCGGAGAGCGTAGGCCGGCCCCTGAAGGCAGACAGTCTCGTCATCACCGGCTTGGACGACTACGAAGGCCCACCCGAGGGACGCAGGTGCCGAGTGCGCATGCACGACGGGCACCGCTGACTGGGCTCCTGTTCAGAATTCGCCCGCGTGCTACCGCCCGAACAGTCGCGGCACCCGCTTGTCCTGCGAGGGCTCGCCCAGGGTGATCAACTGCGAGCAAGGCTGATCAAGGGCACCCGGCGGGCGCTGGACCTGGAGCTGGCAGCCCTGGAGATACAGGACGACCGGGGCGAGCCGGTGACCGAATGCCGGCTCTGGGCCAGAGTCAGCGCCTGACGTCTCTTTCCTTCGGGACGGACGGATCTACCTGAAGCTCGACGGAGAGCTCTTTACGCCCGTTCCCGAATACGCGACGTGCCGGAAGGCGGCACCACCGTGTAAATCGGGTGGTGCCGCCTTCTGCCGGCGGTCGGCACCGCGGCCGTTACGCCACTTGTGCCGGTTCGCCGGTCGATACCAACGATCCGGAAGGCTTCCGTGCCGCTGTATCCCTGTTGCACGAGCCGGGAGTATGCCTCCCGCTCCCGCCGCAGCTTCACTGGCCCCTGCGCGGTCCGGACTTCGCGGATCTCGAAGTCCATCGCACCCCTTGATCTGGAGTGTTGCAACGACCCCTAGCTAGAACCCAAGGGGGATGCGGGGCCCTTCGCCATCCTGCGTAGGGATCCGGTGTCACTCGGTCTTGATGGCCGTCAGCATGTTGAGCTTCGCCGCGCTCCGGGCCGGCCAGAGCGCCGCCAGCACACCCACCAGTCCCGCGAGCACCAGGAAGATCCCGATCCGCTCCCACGGCAGGACCAGTACGTAGCCTGGGATCGAGCCGCGGACCGTCTCGCCGATCGCCCAGGCCAGGAACGTACCGAGCCCGACACCGACCAGCGCGCCGAAGACCGAGATCACGACGGCTTCGAGCCGGATCATGCGCTTGACCCTGCGGCGGTCCAGACCGATCGCCCGCAGCATGCCGATCTCCTGCTGGCGCTCGAAGACGGACATCGCGAGGGTGTTGACGACGCCGAGCACCGCGATGATCAGGGCAATGCCCAGCAACCCGTACATGATCTGCAGCGCGGTGTTGAGCATGCCGCCGTACTGGTTTCTGATGTCCTGCTGGTCGGCGATGCTGATTGCGGGGTTGTCGCCCAGCGCGTCCACCAGAGCCAGTTCGTTGGCCTCGGTCGCGCCGCCGTCCATCGACACGTAGACCTTGGGCGTGTACGGGCGCTCCTCGTGGGGCCCCACCAGGTCCGTGGAGATGAGGGTCGGTGACGCGAACTCGTTGGGCTCGTACGTGGCGCCGATCTTCAGCCGCGTCGTCTTGTCGTCCTCGTACTTCACCGTAACCGTGTCGCCGGTCTTCCAGCCCCGGGACTTCGCGGTGTCCGAGGCCACCGCGATGGCGTCACCGCTCAGTGAGTCCAGCGAACCGGTCTCCGTCTTCAGGGTGAGCAGCTGCTGGATATCGCCCGGAGTCACACCCGAAGCGGAGCTGTCCTTGCCGTCGATCACCAGGTTCGACGCCCGCTGCGGCGAGACCGCGCTCACGCCCGGCGCCTTCTCCAGCGCCTTGACCACCGACTCGTCGAGACCGGCGGCACGGACGGCCATCGTGATCTTGTAGTCGGCCTTGATGTTGTCCGTGGTGCTCTTGTCGACGGCCGCGCCCAGCGTGACGCCGAGGATTGTGAGGCCGGTGACCAGGGTGAGGCCGATGGCGAGCGCGGACGCGGTGGCTCCCGTACGGCGCGGGTTGCGCACCGCGTTCTGCCCGGCCAGCTTGCCCGCGACTCCGTACAGCCGGTTCAGCAGCGGCTGGACGAGCGCGACGATCGGGCGCGACAACAGCGGGATGAGCACGATGACGCCGACGAGCGAGAAGAAGGCACCGGCGCCGATGAGCGACCTGCCGTCCTTCCCGACCCCGGCGCCCGCGATGATGCCCGCGGCGCCGATGAGCGTCAGTACGACGCCGATGGAGTTGCGCAGGACGAGCGACTTCATGGTGGCGACGGCGTGCACGCTGCTCATCGCGGCGACCGGCGGGATCTTCGCGGCCCGGCGGGCGGGCAGCCAGGCGGCGATCAGGGTGGTCACCACGCCGACACCGAAGGCGGCGGCGGCGGCGGTGGGCGTGATCATCAGCGGTCCTGCGGGCAACGCGCCGAACTGGCCCATGGCCGACCGCAGTCCGACGGCGAGACCGACACCGAGGACGAAGCCGATGGTGGACGCGACGAGGCCCACGATCAGCGCCTCAGCCATCACCGAGCGCTTGACCTGGCTGCGCGAGGCGCCGACGGCGCGCAGCAGCGCCAGCTCCTTGGTGCGCTGGGCGACCAGCATGGTGAAGGTGTTGGAGATCAGGAAGGTTCCGACGAAGAGCGCGATGGCGGCGAAGGCGAGCAGCATCTGGTTGATATCGCTCAGCTCGCGCTTGATGTCCGCGGCCTGCTGGTCGGCGAGCTGCTTGCCGGTCTGGACCGTGGCGTCCTCGGGTACCAGCGACTCGATCTCGCCACGGATCTTCGTGTCGGAGGCGCCGGGCGTCGCCGTGACGTTCGCCATCTGGAAGTAGCCCGGCTTCAGGAAGAGCTTCTGGGCGACCGACAGGTCGAAGAGCACCAGGCTCCCGCCCGCGTTCACGGCACCGTCCTCGGTGGTGAAGATGCCGGAGAGGGTGTACTCCTTCACCGGCTCGTTGGTGGCGACCCGGACCAGCTGGCCGACCTTGTACTCACCTCTCGACGCGGTGTCTTTGTCGAGCGCGACCTGGCCGCCCTCGGTGGGGCCGGTGCCCTCGCCGAAGTCGTACGCCGGGTCCTTGCCGTTCTCGCCGGGGGCGAAGTTGGTACCGGTGTTGGACCAGCCGTTGCCGATGAGCTTGCCGTCGGGGTCGGCCACACCGGCGAAGCCGTTGACCCGGGGCGTGACGGAGGCGACGCCGTCGATGGCGCCGATCTCGTCGAGGACCTTGGGGCTGAGTCCGGGCTCCGGCTTCTTCCCGTCGACCTCCTTGTCGTCGGAGAAGTAGGTGGTGACGGAGACGTCGACGTCCTTGTAGCTCTTGGCCGACTGCTTGTTGAAGGCGCTGCCGAGGGTGTCGGTGAAGACCAGCGTGCCGGAGACGAACGCCACGCCGAGCATCACGGCGAGCACGGTCATCAACAGCCGGGCCTTGTGCGCGAGCACGGTGCGCAGGGCGGTACGGAACATGGTGGGAGTCCAGGTGAGGTGGGCAGGGCGGAATGACCGCGCGGCCGGAGGGAGGTCGGCCGCGCGGCCGGGTCTCGGCGTTCCGGGGGAGCCGGGCCCCGGCGTCAGCTCGTACGGCCCTTGGAGTCGAATGCCTTCATCCGGTCGAGCACGCCGTCGGCGGAGGGGGCCAGCATCTCGTCGACGATCCGGCCGTCGGCGAGGAAGATGACCCGGTCGGCGTAGGAGGCGGCCACCGGGTCGTGCGTCACCATCACCACCGTCTGGCCCAGCTCGCGCACCGAGTTGCGCAGGAAGCCCAGCACCTCGGCGCCGGCCCGTGAGTCGAGGTTTCCGGTCGGCTCGTCACCGAAGATGATCTCAGGGCGGGAGGCCAGCGCACGGGCGATGGCCGTCAGGGTCGACTTGCCGGACCCGGACGGGCCCATGATCGCGGTGAACTCACCCTGCCGGAAGTCGACGTTGACCTGGTCGAGGGCGACCACCTGCGTCTCGCCCTGCTCGTAGACCTTGGACAAGCCGGAGGCATGGGCGACCACGGCGCTGGCGCGGTAAAGGAGAGGCATGGTCGTCACGGGTGGGACTCCTCAGGGGGTCTGGCGGATTGACTTCATCGTCTCCGCCGCCCGGCCCCAGGTCGTCACCCCCTCGTGCCCGTTCCTGTGGCCCTCTCAGGTCGGAAGAGGGCCCCTCCGTCCTTCTCGGGTATGACGTTCACCCGGCCCCTCCGGTATGACACCGACCCTGATTCCGTCACCCGTCACCGTTTTGTCATGGCGACGCCTGTTGCAATCCATGTGCGAGGAGTGGTGAACAGTAGACAGAGAGCGATGGGTTTCCGTCATGTCCAGAGGTCCGTATCAAGACCTTCGCCCTGCTTCCGGCATGTGCCGATGGCGCGTACCACGGCTGACACACCCCGGATCACCGACCCCGGCCTGCCGTTCGGCCATCCGATCCGCCAGCGCTGCCCCGTCACCCACTGGAAGCCCTCCCCACCCGCGAGCTGTGATCCTTCACTGAGCCCCCGTCAACTTAAAGTCGCAGGTCAAAGGGCTGGTGTGACCGGTCCTCGGGGCACCCATGCTGTTCGTGGACGGAAGTCCACGCAGAGGGGGCGGGCCGACGAGAGATCGCACTGCCGTCATTCCTCCACGAGGACGTCCGTCGGCACCTGGAGTGGTTCGCCCGGCCGGGTCCGGACGGGCTCGTCTTCGTCGGCGAGAGGGGGCGGCACTGCGCGGCACCACGTTCGGCCGCAAGTGGCGCAGGGCCCGGGACAAGGTGGGGCTGCCCGAGGGCTTCCGCTTCTACGACCTACGGCACACGGGCAACACGCTGGCGGCCGACACCGGTGCCAAGCTCAAGGACCTCATGGTCCGAGCTTGCCAGTCATCCGAGCGCGCGCAACTGATCTATCCACACTCCACCAAAGAACATCAGCGCAGGCTCGCCGCCAACATCGATCTCGACGTGCGCCGCCAACAGTCGGCCGGCGCCGCCGTCGGCGGTACGGGCGAGGGCCGCGGCGATGGCGTAGCGCGCCAGGCCGCCCCTGCCCTTTCCGGGCGGGGCGGGGCTTTCGCTCTTCTCGGCGTGGCTGCTGTGTGCTGTTGGCTCATGGTGTTCGTGTTCAGAAGGTGAGCTGGAGGGCGTCCAGCGCGGCGGCGACCTCGCGGCGTGCGGTCTCGTCCAGTGCGCGCAGGGGACGCGGCAGGTTCGGTTCCTCCGTCAGGCCGAGGTGGGAGGCGGCGGCGGACATGACGCGCAGGCTGCCGTGATGCCGGAAGAGGACCCACAGCGGTTCGAGGCCTTCGGACAGTTCCGTGGCCGTGTCTGCGTGTCCGGCCTGTGCGGCGCGGGTGAGGGCGAGGGCGGTCTGGGGGAAGGTGCCGCCGATGACCGAGTACCAGACGTCGCACCCGGCGGTCAGGCCGCGGGCGGCCATCCAGTCGCCGCTTATCCCGATGGTGACGGTGTCGGGTATCAGCGCGCGCAGCGCGTCGACGCGGAGCTCGGCCGCGGACGGGTCGTCGGGCACGCTGGGGATCTTGATCGAGGCGACGTTCGGCAACTGCGCGATGCGACCGTGCAGTTCGTCCGTGAAGTGAACGTGCGTGGTGGCGGGGTTGTCGTACACGCACAACGGTACGGAAAGTTCGCGCGTGACGTCCTCGTACAGCCCGAACACCTCGTCCTCGGTGAGCGGCTGATACGTCATCGGGGCGAGCAGCACCGCGGAGGCGCCGGCCTTCTGCGCGTCCTCGGCCAGCTGAAGCACGCGCGAGGTACGCAGCGCGCCGATGCCGACGATGACGGGTACCCCGTCGGCGGCCTCGACCGCGATCTGCGCTGCGTGAGCGCGCTGCTCTCGGGTGAGGTAGGCGTAGCTGCCGGTGGAGCCGAGCGCGCCGATGGAGTCCACCCCCGTGGCGGCGAGACGGGTGACGAGCGCGGTGTACGCCGCGGTGTCGATGCGCTGCTCGCTGGTGGGTGTGAGGGGGAAGGCGCTCAGGCCGTGGAACACGATGACTCCTCGTGGCGGGTGGGAAGGGAGTGTTGGTCAGTCGGTCGTCGCGCGCAGTTCCGCGACGACCGCGGCGAGTTCGGCGGCGAACGCCCCGGCCTGCGACTCGGTGAGGGTGGCGGTGGTGACCCGGATGGCGCCCCGGTGGGCGGCCGGGTCCGGTGCGAAGAGGTGACCCGGGCGAACCGCCCAGCCTCGATGTGCCAGAGCCTTGACCGCTGCCCTGCCGTCGACGTCGAGTTCGACCCAGACGTTCAGCCCGTCGGGCCGGTGCGGGACCTCGATGCCATGGGCGTGCAGCCGCTCGACGAGCAGGCCGCTGCGCCGGGCATAGACCTCACGGGCCCGTTCATGGAGTTCGTGGACGCTCGGATCGAGGAGCATTTGACGTGCGGCGTGTTGCAGCAGGCGGCTGACCCAGGTGGTGCCGGCACTCAACCGCGCCTCCAGGCGCGCGGTGCTCTCGGCGTCGGCGGCAACGAGCGCGAGACGGAGATCCGGTCCGAGGAACTTGGACACGGACCGCACCAGTGCCCAGCGTGAGCTGCCCGGTGGTGTGATCCGGTGGTAGGGCCGGGCGGAGACCGCTGAGAAGTGGTCGTCCTCGATCACGAGGACCTGGGGATGCTCCGACAGGATTGCCCGCAGGCCGGCTGCCCGTTCCTCGGTGAGACTCGCGCCGGTCGGGTTGTGGGCGCGGGGTGTGCAGATGACCGCGCGGGCACCGGCCTTCAGGGCGGCCCGAAGAGCGTCGGGGCGCATGCCGGCGCCGTCTACCCCCACTGGTGCCGAGCGGTAGCCGTTCAGTCGCATGGTGCCGATGCTCGCCAGGAAGCAGGGGTCCTCGATCGCCACCAGGTCCCCACGGGTGAGGTGAGCATTCAGGAGCCGCTCGGTGGCATCCACGGCTCCAGAGGTCACCAGCGTGCGGAACGAATGATCTATGTCCTCGGCGAAGTCGGCACGGGCCCAGGCGTCCAGCCCGACGTCGATGGCCGGCACACCGTACAGCGGCTGGCTGTAGTCTCCGCGCCGGGCGGCGGCCAGGATGTCGGGCAACAAGCTCGGGTCGGGGTTGCCGCCGGCCAGGTCGATGCAGTCGTCACAGGTGCCGATGCCTTCGCGCGCGAGCTGCGGTACCGCCGCGACCACCGTGCCGCCGCGGCCCCGCGTCTCGGCCACTCCCGCCTCGACGAGCCGCCGGTAGGCGAGGGCAACCGTGTTCCGGTTGACTCCCAGCTCAGCTGCGAGCACGCGCACCGGGGGCAGACTCGTCTGCGGCTCCAGAACACCCGAAGCGACCTGGTCGCGCACGCTCCCCGCGATCTCAGCCGCAGTGGTCCCCTCGATGCCCACGTGATCACCTCTGCCTGAACTCGATCGGGATACGTCCTATGCCAAATATTGTCCTATGCCAATATAGAGCCAAGGGTCGGAGGTGCCTCCATCGCCCACAAGGGCTCTGCCGCCGGTCGCCCGACCGGCGCGGGCCGGGCGAGCTCCTGCAGGGCCGCAGCCAGGGCGGCAGCGGCCAGGTCAAGGGAGCACCGACGGCCGCTGCCTCACCCGAGATCGACCATGGACGCCACGCCCTGAGGACCGAGGGTCAAGGTCGCGGCCGATCACCGACATCGAGGAAGGAATCCCGAGGATGAACGGAATAGTCACGGCCGTCAGCAGCAACGGCGAGTACACCTTCACCAAGCCGAACCGGGACAGCATCAAGCTGCTCGCCGGGCTTGGCGTGGAGGGCGACGTACATGCCGGCGTGACGGTCAAGCACCGCTCTCGAGTCGCACAGGACCCCACCCGGCCGAACCTGCGCCAAGTGCACCTGATTCATGAAGAGCTCTTCACCGAGGTCGGCTCCGCGGGGTTCAACGTGGTGCCCGGTGACCTCGGCGAGAACATCACCACCAGAAGTATCGATCTGCTCGGCCTGCCGGTCGGCACACTGCTGCGAATCGGCGGCGATGCAGTGCTGGAAGTGACCGGCCTGCGCAATCCCTGCCTGCAGATCGACACCTTCCGGGACGGGTTGCTCAAGCAGGTCGTCGGCCGTGACGAGGCCGGGAATGTCGTACGCAAGGCAGGAATCATGAGCATCGTGATAGAGGGCGGCGTGGTGCGCCCGGGCGACACGATAGAAGCGGAGCTTCCCAGCGGGCCGCACCGGCCTCTGGAACGAGTGTGACGTTTCTGCCAGGCAGGGGGCTGTCAATCGATTGACAGCCCCCTGCCTCGGACCGGCGTGCGCTCCATCCGACGCCTCGTCGCCGGGCGACGCATCCGGTACGTCCAGCTCGGCAAGCACGTCCGTATCGGCGAGAGCGCCCTGTCCGCGTACGTCGAGGAGCGGACAGGGGCCCTGTCCGTGGCCGATGTGCCGGCTTTGGGCCGGTGGCGTGATGGCGCGGGCCCGCAAAAAGGTGCCGCGCCGCAACTTCGGTGCGATCCGCAAGCTGCCCTCGGGGCGCTACCACAGGCCCGCTGTCCCGGCGCGGGAAGCGTGTCCTGTGCGTCGCTCCAGAAACGTACGAGACCAAGCGCGACGACGTGGTGTTCCTCGCCCAGGTCCAGGCCGACCAGGCCCGAGGTGGCTGGATCGCCCCGACCGTCGGCGAGATGCTGTTCTCCGAGGACGCCACGCACTGGACCGACGAGCGCGACGCCGCCGCTACCAACGAGGAGCGGCACTGGCGACTGCCTCCCCGCCACCTGGAGCCGGCCTTCGGCGAACAGCACGTCAACGCCATCAGCCCGGCCAAGGTGAGGACGTGGCGCGCGGAACGCGCAAGGCGACGGGTGCCACCACGACGGCGAAGTCCTGTCGGCTGCTGAAGGCCATCATGCAGACGTCTGTCGAGGACGGGCTGATCCGCCGGAACCCCTGCGCCGCCCGCGGTGCGGGGTGCGAGGATGCGGACGAGCGGCCGGCGGCCACCGTCGAGGAGGTCTTCGCTTTCGCCGGGGGCATCGGGATCCGATGGCGGCTGATGGTCCTCCTCGGTGCTGCCGCCTCCATGAGGCAGAGGAGCTCGCCGAGCTACGCCGAGCCGACATCGACCTCGACACCGGCTCGGTACGGGTACGGCAGGCCGCTCCGGAACTGCACACAGGCCGAAGCGTGATCGGTGATCCCAAGCCCCGCGCGGGCAAACGGGAGATGGTGCTCCCCGCTTCGTCCACGGTCCGTGCGGGCCAGTCCTCGGAGCGGGCCCAGCTGACCTGCCAGAACCCCACCAAGGCGCATCAGCGCGAGCTCGCCGACGACATCGACGCCGACGCCCGCAGCCGGCGCACGTCGGCGGACCGGGAGGGGGCACCAGCGCAACCCCCCACCGCCCACCGGATCGCTCCTCCGCTTCCGGCTCTCGCAGAAGCTGCCCGGGGGAGGCGATGCGCAGGGGCGCGGTCCAGGCAGCCAGCCGGGGCGGCAACCCTCGATGTGTGGCGCGGGTCACCCGACATGCATCTCGGGATCCGAGCCGCCCTCGCGCGGGGCTGCTCCGAGTGGCGACTTGGCAGCAAATCTGATGCCCCGTGAGGGTGCTTATGGCGCGCGAGCCTCGATAGGTCCAGAACGACAAACAAGCCCCAGGTCTCTGACCTGAGGCTTTGTCATGGAGCGGGTGACGAGAATCGAACTCGCGCTCTGAGCTTGGGAATCAGCGGTGCTTGAGTCTCTGGAAGGGCTCTGACCTGCGCTTTCCTGCGAGGATGCTGGGGTCGCCATGGTCTTTGGAAGCTGTACCTGACCGTTGTTGTCCGCTCTGCTGGGCGCGGATGGGGCACGGTAGGGCCATACAGCGGACCCTGCCAGGGGGCGTGCTCGGGGTGGGCCGGTGCGTCAGAGGGGGATGATGCGGACTTGGTTGCCGCAGAGTTTGGTCATGTCGTCGCTGTCGGATGCCAGGAGGGCGACGGGTTTCGGCTGACGCAAGGCGACCTCGGCGACTGTGGCGTCGATGGCGTACTTGTGCCCGTGCAGTCCGGCACCTTTGAGGAGTTCCGCTGCTGCTTTCGCCGCCTGCTCGGTGACGGGCTCCACCTTGACGCGGGACAGGGCCCAGTTCAGGCGAGGCATGTTGGTACGGGAATGGGTGACTTCCACGATGGTGTTGGCCCCGATGACCAGGTCGGCCCCCATGTCGTGGAAGACCTGCAGCATCGTGAGGAGCTTGCGGTCCTGCGCGATCCAGGCGGAGAGCCCCTCCGAGTCCAGGACGACGGTTTCGATGCGTTCGCTCACGCGGCATCCGCGCTCGTGGAGGTGCCGGCGGAGCCGAAGATCTTCGCGCGAGCCTCGGCGAGCTCCTCGTCGCTGAAGGGTCCGTGTTCCTCCTCGTGACGGCGGAGGTCGTCGCCCAGGAGTTGGTGCCGGATCTGGCGGGCTACGGCTTCCGCCACGTAGCCGGAGACGTTGTCCGTGAGCTTGCGGAGCTCCGCCACCTGATCGCTGGGGAGCGTGACGGTGATGCGAGTCGTCGAGGACATACGGCAAGCATACTGGAGTATGCGTGGAAGGGGTGGGCTTGACTCCTGGGGTCAACCCACCCTCCCGCATGTGTCCTGGGTTACATGCGGGAGGGCGATCACTTTGCTCCTTGACTTCGGTCATATGGGTGACACATCGCAACGAGGAAGGCACGCCATGACCGACACGTTCATCGCACCTGGGCCCACCCACTCCGTAGCCACGGTTCAGCGAGCCGCGGCCCGGTGGCTCACGACCGGTGGTGTGGTGGCAGGTCCACTGTTCCTCGCGGCCGGACTCGCCCAGGGACTCACGCGCGACGGCTTTGACTTCACCCGAAACGCGATCAGCCAACTCGCTCTGGGTGGGGCCGGCTGGGTTCAGATGCTGAGTTTCGTGTTCACCGGAGCGCTGCTGGTCGCCGGCGCGACCGGGCTACGGCGGACTCTGCGCAGAGGCCCCGCCGGGAGGTGGGCACCGGCCCTGGTCGGCGTGTTCGGCCTCTCTTTCTGGGCAGCAGCCGCCTTCCCGGCCGACGCCGGTGCTGGTTTCCCTGCAGGCTCCCCGGACGCGGCGGTGATGAGCGGGCACGGTGCGGTCCATATGGTCGCCGGAATGATCGGCTACCTCGCTCTGTGTGCGGCGTTCGTCGTTCTGGCTCGCCCGCTTGCCGCCCGGGGTCTTCGGGGCTGGGCCGTGGCGTCGCAGGTCGTACCCGTGGCTGTCCTCGCCGGGTTCATTGCCTCGGCCGCGTCGGTTCTTGCGTTCACCGCCGGGGCCGGCCTCGGTCTGTTGTGGCTGAGCGCGGTGATGGCGCGGCTGGCTGACGCTCCGGGCGACCGCTAGCTGATCGCCGCTTCCACCGGAATCATCGGCACCACCACAACATCGCGACGTGAAACGGGAGCATTCATGACTGACGCCGTGAAGGGGCCCCGAAGTTAGGAACAGGACGGGCCTCGAATATGAGCCGGAGGAATACGACCCCTATCCGTCCAGGTGAAAGCGGTCGGACATGTGCCGAAGCTTCTCCCTCGTGGCTGCCCGTTCCGCGTAGACGATGCTGCGAAGCGTCGAACGGGCGATGGGGTGGTTCCGTACGAGCTGCGGCGCGATCCGCTCAGCCGTCTCCAGCTCGGTGAGGGCCTTCGCCCGGTTCCCGTCCCACAGCCAGGCCCGCGCCACGTCCATGTGGTGGTGGCCCTGACGTGAGTTGGGCAGTGCCCCGACCAGGCTCGGGCTGGTGCGGCGGTTTATCTCCAGAGCTTTGCCCTGCTTGCCCATTTCCAGGGCCACGCTGATCGCGTGGATCTGCACGTTCCCGGCGGAGAACGTCAGCGAATGCCGGTCGTACACCGGTGCGCCGACGTACGCGTCCATGCGCTCCGCCGCGTCCTTCGCGTGTCCGATCCGGTCCTCCGCTTCCGATGGGCGGTTGGCTCGAGCGGCGGAGATGGCCACCCGAAGCTGAAGCGTGCCCCAAGCCCGCACGGCCAGCGGATCACCGTGCTCGTACGGCTGTTGAACCGAGGAGCTGCAAGGACAGTCGGGGCCGCGGCCCGTGTACCGCTGCCCCGTCCTGAACGGCGAGTCCGAGACCTGAGGCACTTTTGTTCGCCATCAGCGCCCGGACTGCCACCAGGCATTGATCCCGAAGCCGCCGGTGCCGAGCGACAGCGGATCATGGGGATGAGGAACACCCCACGTCGCGCACCGCCGGAGGTAGCCAGTGATCACCGTGACCGTCCTCCACCCTGGAACCATGGGCGCGGCGATCACCGCCGAGCTCGTCGCCGGCGGCCATGAGGCACTGTCGGTGACCAAGGGCCGCAGTGAGAACACCTGGCTCCGCGCGAGGGAAGCCGGTGCCACGGCGTACGACTCGCTCGCGGAAGCGCTGTCCCGGAGCGCGGTCGTTCTCTCGGTGTGCCCACCACAGGCGGCGGAGGACGTCGCGGCGGCGGTGGCCGCGCACGGCTTCGCGGGGGTGTACGCCGACGTCAACGCCATCAGCCCTCAACGCGTACGGCACATCGCTGACGAGATCCGCCCCGGCTCCGCAGTAGTCGACGGTGCCGTTTTCGGTCAGCCGCCAGGCGAGGGGCGTGCCACACGGCTCTATCTCGCAGGGGCCGACTCTGCCGTCGAGCTGGTGGCGTCGCTGTTCACGGACTCTGCGCTGCACGTGTGCCGCGTCGGGGACACACTCGGTTCCGCTTCCGCTCTGAAGATGGCCTTTGCCAGTTACCAGAAGGCCGCTCGCACCCTCGCCGGCGTCGCTCACGCGCTCGCCGACGCCCATGGAGTCGGCGACCACCTCACGGCCGAAGCCGAGATCATGATCTCCGCGATCCTCTCCGATCCGGAGTACTTGCCGAGTGTTGCAGCCCGAGCCTGGCGCTGGGCGCCCGAGATGGAAGAGGTCGCCGACACTCTCCGCGCGGCTGACCTGCCCACGGACATGGCCGAAGCCACGGCTCGGGTGCTCGCTTACTGGGAAGAGGACAAGGACCAGTACGACTTGCCGCTCACGCATGCCCTCTCTCAGCTTCGGTCAGGGAGGAGCACCGTGACAGGTCCAGACAACAAACAAGGCCCGGGTCGATGACCTGGGCCTCAGTCGTGGAGCGGGTGACGAGAATCGAACTCGCGCTCTGAGCTTGGGAAGCTCATGTTCTACCATTAAACTACACCCGCGAAGCATGCCGATCACCGGCGCTGCATCGTTCCACACTCTACCCCATGTCAGGCCCCCGGCAGATGAGCCGTGGGGCCTTCGTGTCGTGTGCGTGGTGGTGGGAGGGGTGTGGACGGGGGTGTGATGGGCGGGAGTTGGGGGCGTAGCGTGGGTGGTCGGAGTGCCGCGTGGAGTGGCGTCCTGTTCATCCCCTAATGTGGCGTTCTCGTCCATATGTGGTTGGGGAAGGGACTTGATGGAGTCGATGGAGCGCACCGTCGTCCGCTGTGCCGAAGGGCACGTTTTCGCTACCTCGTCGTTTCCGATGCAGCAGCTCGGGGCCGGCCGGATCGGGCCCGGGCGGTTGATCCGGTGTCCTCGGTGTGCCCGGTTGCGGCAGGCCGTGCCGGTGGCGTTCGAGAAGCGGTAGTCGTGGCGGAGCGGTCGCCGGCGGTAGCGAAGCGGTAGTCGCAGAGACGTGGAGCAGAGGCGCGCGGGTGGTCCGGTTGGGGCGGGCTCGCGCGTTCTGCGTATCCTCGGGGCGTGCTTCTCTCAGACAAGGACATCCGGGCCGAGATCGACGCCGGGCGAGTCCGTATCGATCCGTACGACCCTTCGATGGTGCAGCCGTCGAGCATCGACGTGCGGCTGGACCGCTACTTCCGGGTGTTCGAGAACCACCGGTACCCGCACATCGACCCGGCCGTCGAACAGCCCGATCTGACGCGGACCGTCGAGCCGGAGGGGGATGAGGCCTTCATCCTGCACCCGGGCGAGTTCGTGCTGGCGTCCACGTACGAGGTGATCTCGCTCCCCGACGATCTGGCCTCGCGGCTGGAGGGCAAGAGTTCGCTCGGGCGGCTCGGTCTGGTGACGCACTCGACGGCCGGGTTCATCGACCCCGGGTTCTCCGGGCACGTGACCCTGGAGCTGTCGAATCTCGCGACCCTGCCCATAAAGCTCTGGCCGGGCATGAAGATCGGGCAGCTGTGCCTGTTCAAGCTGACCTCGTCCGCCGAGTTCCCGTACGGCTCCGAGCGCTACGAGTCGCGGTACCAGGGGCAGCGGGGGCCGACCGCCTCGCGGTCCTTCCAGAACTTCCATCGGACCCAGGTGTGATCGACCATGGCTGCTGACGTGCGGGAAAACCTGACCTACGAGGGCTTCGGGCGCGCCGTGCGCGAGCTCGCCCAGGCCGTCGCCGATGACGGGTACGAGCCCGATGTCGTGCTGAGCATCGCGCGGGGTGGGGTCTTCGTCGCGGGCGGGCTCGCTTACGCCCTTGACTGCAAGAACATCCATCTGGTCAATGTGGAGTTCTACACCGGGGTCGGGACCACCCTGGAGATGCCCGTCATGCTGGCGCCCGTGCCCAACGCGATCGACTTCTCCGACAAGAAGGTTCTGATCGCCGACGATGTCGCTGATACGGGCAAGACCCTCAAGCTCGTCCACGACTTCTGCGTCGACCATGTCGCCGAGGTCCGCAGCGCCGTCATCTACGAGAAGTCCCACTCCCTCGTGAAGTGCGAGTACGTGTGGAAGAAGACCGATCAGTGGATCAACTTCCCGTGGAGCGTGGAGAAGCCCGTCGTGCGGCGCGATGGGCAGGTTCTGGACGCGTAACCGACCCATGACGCCTCACCCGTAGGCTCCATGACATACGGAAGGCCCCCGGAACGATTCCGCGTTCCGGGGGCCTTCCTCGTCCGTCGCTCAGATCGTGCCCAGCTTGATGATCGACAGCAGCGCGATCAGCTGGATCGCCGATGCGCCCAGTGCCTTCGGCCACGGCAGGTCGTGCGACTTGCTGACCATCGACGTGAACAGCGCCCCCGCCGCCAGCCAGGTCAGCCAGCCCACGATCTGGACCAGCGAGTTCTCGCCGCCCAGGAAGAGGGCGAAGAGCAGCCGCGGGGCATCCGTCATCGACATGATCAGCATCGACAGGCCCACCGTCGGCTGCCACGAGCCCGTGCCGCCGAGCTGGCGGGCCAGGGTGTGGGTCACCGCGCCGAGGACCAGGCCGCCGATGACGAAGCCGATGCCGGTGAACAGGACGTACGGGATGGCCGTCGAGATCGTCGCGTTGATCGCTTCATCGCGGGCCTGGTCGAAGCCGAACAGCGCGAGCAGGCCGTAGACGAAGGTGACGACCAGCGCCGGGCCCCAGACCGGGTAGTCCCGCATCTGCCAGAACGTCGGACCCGGGCGGGTCACGATGCCGGTCAGCAGGTCCTTCCAGCGCAGCCGCGGGCCCGCCGGCTGGGCGGGGGCGGAGCCGGCCCGGTAGGTGTTGCCGTCGCCGTACGGGTCCTCGTCGACGCGGAACGCCTGCGTGTGACCCGGGTTGTTCGCGTACGGGTCGTGGGGCGCGGGGTCGGCGTAGGGGTCGCCGAAGTACTCCGGTTCGCCGTGGCCGCCGTGGCCGCCGTGACCGTGCTGGCCGCCGTGGCCGTGCCCGCCGTAGCCGCCCTGTCCGCCCTGGCCGTGTCCCGCGTAGCCGCCGTCGTTGTACGAGGGGGCCTGCGGGTTTCCGTACGGCGGTGGCGCGGCGCCGTTGGCCGGGCCTCCTGCCGTCGGCCACGGCTGAGCACCGTACGGCGGCTGTGGTGCCTGCCCTCCGTACGGCTGCTGCCGCTGCTGCTGCGGTTGTTGCGGGGTGCGGTTGTCCCGGCCGCGTCCGATCCTGAATCCAGCCACCCGTCGAACGTACCTGGTCCCCGGGGGTGGGGAGTGGGGGCCGGGGGAACCCGTCCGCCATTGCGGCCGAGCTGTGACATCCCCTAGGGGCCGCACCCCGGGGCCGGGGAGGGGGAGTTCAGGGGAGGAACAGCTTCGTGGAGAAGGTGACGGCGGGCTCGGCCGTGTTACCCGCGGTGTAGAGGGCGATGAGGTCCCGCCGCTCGCCGAGGTACGTCCGCACCACCGTGTCCGGCTTCTTGTCGCCGTCGTAGTCGCCGTGGTTCAGGAGCGTGGTGCGGGTGGCGCCCGTCGTCTTCAGCGGTGCGGTGGGGAAGTCCTCCGCGGCGAACGCGTACGCGCGGCCGGGACCCGCCGGGCCCTTCGCGGAGCCGAGGAGGAGGGTGCCCTTGCCCGCCTGTCCGGGGGCGTGCGGGCGGGCGGCGGCGACGAGGTCGTCGTAACCGTCCTTGTTGGTGTCGGTCCTGGGCTCGGGGGCGTAGAGGTACGGGCCGCCGTCGGGCAGCAGTTCCGCGCTGCGCGGGGCCCCGGTGCGAGTGAAGGGGCCGTGCAGGAAGGTGACCTGGCCGGCGCTGGCGGTGACCGCGAGGTCGGCCCTGCCGTCGCCGTCGAAGTCGCCGCACACCGGCTGCTCGGGCCACTCGTTGCCGAACCGGGCCTTCTGCGGGATGCGTACGGTGACCGCCTTGCCCGTCAGGCCCTGCGGGGAGCCGAAGAGGATCTGGAGGGGGACGGGCGGGGCGCCGATGCCGTTGTACGGGGGGTCGGTGGAGACGATCAGGTCGGTGAAGCCGTCCCGGTCCAGGTCGCAGGCGGCCTCGGAGTCGAACGCGGCGGGCAGGGTGTCGCCGGACTTCGCCGCGTTCGCCCGGGCGCTCAGGAGTTGCCGGGCGGCCGGGTCCAGGGGGCGGTCGCGGTCGCCGGAGCCGTACACGATGCCGATGCCCGCGTCGTCGCCGTGGCTGTCCTCGGGGGCCTTCACCAGGTCGTCGATGACCAGGTCGCGGTGGCCGTCGCCGTTGAAGTCGTACGGGACACGGCTGCCGGTGCCGCGCGGGACGGGGGTGCGTGCCGTGCCCGCCCGGGCCTGTGCCTCCGGCGGGGTGTCGCCGTTCTTGCCGTCGGACGCGGAGGAGGCGGCGGAGGTCGACGGGGCGTCGGCGGCCGAAGGGCTCCCGCAGCCCGCGAGTGCGAGCAGCAGGGCGGCGCAGCCCGCGGCGAGGAGAGCCGTCGCTCTGGTGGTGACGGCTGCCTTCGGGGGCGTGAGGTGCGTGATGCGTGGGCGCACGGGGCCTCGTTCGTCGCTCGTTCGTCGTGTGTCCGCGCGTGGCTTGCGCGCGTGACGTCCGCGCGTGGTTCCTGACCCGTCGCGGGTTTCTCCGGGGCACATGATGCTCCAAGTACGTCGTCGCGTACATGTCCGAGTTCACAGTTCGCCTGCGGCGGTCGTCACGTCCGGCAGGCGGAGACCCGGGGTCCCGGCACGGAAAAGCGGCCGGTCCTGCCCCCGAGGCAGGTCCGGCCGCTCATCGCGTCGATGCGCTACATCACTTTGCCGGTTCGGGCTCCGGCGCGTCCACCTGCTCCTGCTCGCCCGTGGGGTCGGTCGGCGTCTTCACGGACTCCAGGAGGAGCTGCGAGACGTCCACGACCTGGATCGACTCCTTGGCCTGGCCGTCGTTCTTCTTGCCGTTGACCGAGTCGGTCAGCATGACGAGACAGAACGGGCAGGCGGTGGAGACGATGTCCGGGTTGAGGGCGAGGGCTTCGTCGACGCGCTCGTTGTTGACGCGCTTGCCGATCCGCTCCTCCATCCACATCCGGGCACCACCGGCGCCGCAGCAGAAGCCGCGTTCCTTGTGGCGGTGCATCTCCTCGTTCCGCAGTCCCGGGACCTTCGCGATGATCTCGCGCGGCGGGGTGTAGATCTTGTTGTGCCGGCCCAGGTAGCAGGGGTCGTGGTACGTGATCAGGCCCTCGACCGGGGTCACCGGGATCAGCTTGCCCTCGTCGATGAGGTGCTGGAGCAGCTGCGTGTGGTGGATGACCTCGTACTCGCCGCCGAGCTGCGGGTACTCGTTCGCGATCGTGTTGAAGCAGTGCGGGCAGGTCGCGACGATCTTCTTCGACGACTTGGGCTTCTTCGTCGTCTCGTCTTCATCGTCCTCGCCGTACGCCATGTTCAGCATGGCCACGTTCTCCTGGCCGAGCTGCTGGAACAGCGGCTCGTTGCCCAGGCGGCGGGCGGAGTCACCCGTGCACTTCTCGTCGCCGCCCATGATCGCGAACTTGACGCCCGCCATGTGCAGCAGTTCCGCGAAGGCCTTGGTGGTCTTCTTGGCCCGGTCCTCCAGGGCGCCCGCGCAGCCGACCCAGTACAGGTAGTCGACCTCGGTGAGGTCCTCGACGTCCTTGCCGACGATCGGGACCTCGAAGTCGACCTCCTTGGTCCACTCGACGCGCGCCTTCTTGGCCAGCCCCCAGGGGTTGCCCTTCTTCTCCAGGTTCTTGAGCATCGTGCCCGCCTCGGACGGGAACGAGGACTCGATCATCACCTGGTAGCGGCGCATGTCGACGATGTGGTCGATGTGCTCGATGTCCACCGGGCACTGCTCGACGCAGGCGCCGCAGGTGGTGCAGGACCACAGCACGTCCGGGTCGATGACGCCGTTCTCCTCGGCGGTCCCGATCAGCGGGCGCTCGGCCTCGGCGAGGGCGGCCGCGGGAACGTCCTTGAGCTGCTCCTCGGTGGCCTTCTCGTTGCCCTCCATGTCCTTGCCGCCGCCGGCCAGGAGGTACGGGGCCTTGGCGTGCGCGTGGTCGCGCAGCGACATGATCAGGAGCTTCGGCGAGAGGGGCTTGCCGGTGTTCCACGCGGGGCACTGCGACTGGCAGCGGCCGCACTCGGTGCAGGTGGAGAAGTCGAGGATGCCCTTCCAGGAGAACTGCTCGACCTGGGAGACGCCGAAGGTGTCGTCCTCGCCCGGGTCCTCGAAGTCGATCTCCTTGCCGCCCGACGTCATCGGCAGCAGCGCGCCCAGGGCGACATCGCCCTTGGCGTTCCGCTTGAACCAGATGTTCGGGAAGCCGAGGAAGCGGTGCCAGGCGACGCCCATGTCCGTCTTGAGCGAGACCGTGATCATCCAGATGAAGGAGGTCGCGATCTTGATCATGGCGACCAGGTAGGTCAGGTTCTGGATGGTGCTGAGGTCGAGGCCCTTCAGCGCGGCGATCAGCGGGTACGAGGCGAAGAAGCCGATCTGCCAGCTGTCGACGCCGTGCTGCACCCCCTCCAGCGCGCGGAGCGTCATGATGCAGAGGCCGACGATGAGGATGACGGTCTCGACGAAGTACGCCTGGCCGGTGTTGGAGCCGGCGAAGCGGGACTTGCGGCCCGCGCCGCCGGGACGGTTCAGCTGCCGGATGACGATCAGGGTCAGGATGCCGACCGTCGTCATCAGACCGAGGAACTCGGTGAAGATCTCGTACGGCAGCCAGTCGCCGATGATCGGGATCAGCCAGTCGGCCTGGAAGAGCTGGCCGATGGCGTTGACGATCGTCAGCAGCAGCGAGAAGAAGCCGACGGCGACGAACCAGTGCGCCACTCCGACGATGCCCCAGCGGTTCATCCTCGTGTGACCGAGGAACTCCCTCACCACCGTCACCGTGCGCTGCACGGGTTCGTCGGTACGGGTGCCGGCGGGTACGTTCTGGCCGAGCCGCACGAAGCGGTAGATCTGCACGATGGCTCGGACGAACAGTGCTGCGCCGACCACCATCAGAACCAGCGACACGATGATCGCGGCGAGTTGCATTTTGGGGGCTCCTCGGGCCTGCGAGAGCGGGGTCCAGTTGCTACTGCCCGCTACTACTAAGCAGTAACTTAATTAGTCTGTGCTGACACTATCCACTTAGTCCACCCCGCTGCAGCCGGGCGGGCGGTGATCTGTGTCGCTCAGGTGTGCCTTGGTTCGGCGGACCCTCCGGAGCCCGGATCGCAATGGACCGCGTACGGCTTCGGCGAGGACCGCCAGATCGAGTACGACTCCATGGTGCTCTGCGTAGTGCTGGTCCAGCAGGGCGGGGTCGTCCCACGGCATGCCGGAGCGGGCGCGCACCTGGGCCAGTCCGGTCAGGCCCGGCCGCAGTTCCTGCCGCCACCGCCTGGCCCCCGGCCCTGTGGCGCGTGGGTCGCCCGGGGCCAGCGGGGCGGGTCCGACCAGGGAAAGTTCGCCGCGCACGACGTGCGGAAGCCGGGAGAACAGGTCCAGCCGGAGCCTGCGGGTGCGCAGGGTGCGCAGTTCGAAGACCCGGCCGCCCAGACCGGTCCGGGGTCTGCGGTCCCAGGCGCCGCCCGGGGTCTGCCGCGCGGTCAGGGCGAGGGCCGCCACGGCGACGGCGGGGGCGGTCAGGATCAGCAGGGCGGTGCCGAGGGTCAGGTCCAGCACGCGTTCGGCCGTCGTGCGTGGCAGGAAGCGGTCAGCCAGCCGCCCGGCCCGGTCGGTGAGGCCGGCCAGGCGGGCGGCGGGGCGCGAGGGGAAGTGGCTCCTGGCCGTTCCGGTCACTGTCGGGAGGGGGTGGGGCTTCTCCTCGTACGGATGGGGACCGCGCTCGTGCGGGTGGGGGTCGCGCGGCTCCGTGACGTACGGGGCCGAGCGGGGTCGGGGTGGTCGGCCCTGGTTCCTCCGGCTCTTCCGGTTCTTCTGCCGTACGCGCGGCTTCCTCGCGTTCTGCATCGCGCCCGCCCGGGGTTCGAGGTTCGATGGTGTGACGATCCACGGTGAAACCTGCCGGTCGGTGACGGTTGTGACCGTCTCACGGCAATTTGTGACAGAACGATCCCATGGCGAGACGGTGGGGTGGGTGGTGCGCGAGGGGTGTGGCGTGCGCGGATGGGGTGGTGGGGCGCCGCTGTCGGCGCAGATGTGCTCGGGATAAGCACTTAAGTTGAGTGTGGGTGACTCAGGTCTGTTGACTCCTGGGTCGGCGTCATGCATTCTTGAGTCAGATCCACTCAAGTAGTCAGTTGGAGGAATTGAAATGGCACGTGCGGTCGGCATCGACCTGGGCACGACTAACTCCGTCGTCAGCGTTCTCGAAGGCGGCGAGCCCACCGTCATCACCAACGCCGAAGGCGCCAGGACCACGCCGTCCGTCGTCGCCTTCGCCAAGAACGGCGAGGTGCTCGTCGGCGAGGTCGCGAAGCGCCAGGCGGTCACCAACGTCGACAGGACCATCCGCTCCGTCAAGCGCCACATGGGCACTGACTGGAAGATCGACCTGGACGGCAAGAGCTTCAACCCGCAGCAGATGAGCGCCTTCATCCTGCAGAAGCTGAAGCGCGACGCCGAGTCCTACCTGGGCGAGAAGGTGACCGACGCGGTCATCACCGTTCCGGCGTACTTCAACGACTCCGAGCGTCAGGCGACCAAGGAGGCCGGTGAGATCGCGGGCCTCAACGTCCTGCGCATCGTCAACGAGCCGACCGCCGCCGCCCTGGCGTACGGCCTCGACAAGGACGACCAGACGATCCTCGTCTTCGACCTCGGTGGCGGCACCTTCGACGTGTCCCTCCTGGAGATCGGCGACGGCGTCGTCGAGGTGAAGGCCACCAACGGTGACAACCACCTCGGTGGTGACGACTGGGACCAGCGCGTCGTCGACTACCTGGTGAAGCAGTTCGCCAACGGGCACGGCGTGGACCTGTCCAAGGACAAGATGGCTCTCCAGCGTCTCCGCGAGGCCGCGGAGAAGGCGAAGATCGAGCTCTCGTCCTCGACCGAGACCACGATCAACCTGCCCTACATCACGGCGTCCGCCGAGGGCCCGCTGCACCTGGACGAGAAGCTCACGCGCTCGCAGTTCCAGCAGCTGACCGCGGACCTCCTGGACCGCTGCAAGACCCCGTTCCACAACGTCATCAAGGACGCGGGCATCCAGCTCTCCGAGATCGACCACGTCGTTCTCGTCGGTGGCTCCACCCGTATGCCCGCCGTCGCCGAGCTCGTCAAGGAGCTGACCGGCGGCCAGGAGGCCAACAAGGGTGTGAACCCGGACGAGGTCGTCGCCATCGGCGCCTCGCTCCAGGCCGGTGTCCTCAAGGGTGAGGTCAAGGACGTCCTGCTCCTCGACGTCACCCCGCTGTCCCTCGGTATCGAGACCAAGGGAGGGATCATGACCAAGCTCATCGAGCGCAACACCACGATCCCGACCAAGCGTTCCGAGATCTTCACGACGGCCGAGGACAACCAGCCGTCCGTGCAGATCCAGGTCTACCAGGGCGAGCGCGAGATCGCGGCGTACAACAAGAAGCTCGGGATGTTCGAGCTGACCGGTCTGCCGCCGGCCCCGCGCGGTGTGCCGCAGATCGAGGTCGCCTTCGACATCGACGCCAACGGCATCATGCACGTCGCCGCCAAGGACCTCGGCACCGGCAAGGAGCAGAAGATGACCGTCACCGGCGGCTCCTCGCTGCCGAAGGACGAGGTCAACCGGATGCGCGAAGAGGCCGAGAAGTACGCGGAGGAGGACCACGCCCGCCGCGAGGCCGCCGAGTCGCGCAACCAGGGCGAGCAGCTCGTCTACCAGACGGAGAAGTTCCTCAAGGACAACGAGGACAAGGTCCCCGCGGACGTCAAGACGGAGGTGGAGACCGCTGTCGGCGAGCTGAAGGAGAAGCTCAAGGGCGAGGACTCCGCCGAGATCCGTACGGCCACCGAGAAGGTCGCGGCCGTCTCCCAGAAGCTGGGCCAGGCGATGTACGCCAACGCCCAGGCCGAGGGTGCGACCCCGGGCGCCGAGGCCCCGGGCGACGGCCAGGCCAAGGCCGCCGACGACGACGTCGTCGACGCCGAGATCGTGGACGACGAGAAGGACACCAAGGGCGGTGCGGCGTGACCGAGGAGACTCCGGGCTTCGAGGAGAAGCCCGACGTCCCCTCCGGCGCCACCCCTGATGACGCCGAGCCGAAGGCTGCCGCACCCTCCGAGGAGGAGGCGGCGGCCCCGGCCGGGGACACCGATCCGACCGTCGGTCTGACCGCACAGCTGGACCAGGTACGCACCGCGCTCGGCGAGCGCACCGCGGACCTCCAGCGGCTGCAGGCCGAGTACCAGAACTACCGCCGCCGCGTCGAGCGGGACCGGGTGACGGTCAAGGAGATCGCTGTCGCGAACCTCCTGTCCGAGCTCCTGCCCGTGCTCGACGACGTCGGCCGCGCGCGGGAACACGGCGAGCTGGTCGGCGGCTTCAAGTCGGTCGCCGAATCGCTGGAGACCACCGTCGCGAAGCTGGGCCTCCAGCAGTTCGGCAAGGAGGGCGAGCCCTTCGACCCGACGATCCACGAGGCCCTGATGCACAGCTACGCGCCGGACGTCACCGAGACGACCTGCGTGGCGATCCTGCAGCCGGGGTATCGCATCGGCGAGCGCACCATCCGCCCCGCGCGGGTGGCCGTCGCCGAGCCGCAGCCGGGCGCCACGCCCGCCGCGGCGAAGGAAGAGAAGAAGGCAGATGACGAGGAGAGCGGTGGCACCGAGGAGGTCTGACGGCAACGCGTCTGATCACCACGGTGCACACCGACCGGCCCGGCGGCCGGCCCACGGGCCGGCCGCTCGGCCGATCGTCCGGAAGGAGGGACGTCGATGAGCACGAAGGACTTCGTCGAGAAGGACTACTACAAGGTCCTCGGCGTCCCCAAGGACGCCACCGACGCCGAGGTCAAGAAGGCGTACCGGAAGCTCGCCCGCGAGTTCCACCCGGACGCCAACAAGGGTGACGCCAAGGCGGAGGAGCGTTTCAAGGAGATCTCCGAGGCGAACGACGTCCTCGGTGACCCCAAGAAGCGCAAGGAGTACGACGAGGCGCGCGCACTCTTCGGCAACGGCGGCTTCCGGGCCGGCCCCGGTGGTGCGGGCGGCAACTTCAACTTCGACCTGGGCGACCTCTTCGGCGGAGGCGCCCCGGGCGGCGGACAGGGCGGTGCGGGCGGCGGCTTCGGCGGCGGCGGAGGGGGTCTCGGCGACGTCTTCGGCGGGCTGTTCAACCGCGGCGGCACCGGCACCCGGGTTCAGCCGAAGCGCGGCCAGGACATCGAGTCCGAGGTGACGCTCAGCTTCACCGAGGCGGTCGACGGGGCCACGGTCCCGCTGCGGATGTCCAGCCAGGCGCCCTGCAAGGCGTGTTCCGGCACCGGCGACAAGAACGGCACCCCCAGGGTCTGCCCGACCTGTGTCGGCACCGGCCAGGTCTCGCGCGGCAGCGGCGGCGGCTTCTCGCTCACCGACCCCTGCGTCGACTGCAAGGGCCGGGGCCTCATCGCCCAGGACCCCTGCGACGTCTGCAAGGGCAGCGGCCGGGCGAAGTCGGCGCGCACCATGCAGGTGCGGATTCCGGCGGGCGTCTCCGACGGCCAGCGGATCCGGCTGCGCGGCAAGGGCGGTGCGGGCGAACGCGGCGGTCCGGCCGGCGATCTGTACGTCGTCGTCCACGTCGACGCCCACCCGGTCTTCGGCCGCAAGGGCGACAACCTCACGGTCACCGTGCCCGTCACGTACCCGGAGGCGACGCTCGGCGGCGAGGTCAAGGTCCCCACCCTCGGCGGTCCGCCGGTCACCCTGAAACTTCCCGCCGGCACCCCCAACGGGCGTACGATGCGCGCCCGGGGCAAGGGTGCGGTGCGCAAGGACGGCACCCGCGGCGACCTGCTGGTCACTGTGGAGGTCGCGGTCCCCAGGGACCTGGGCCAGGAGGCCAGGGACGCCCTGGAGGCCTACCGGAAGGCGACCGCGGACGAGGACCCGCGGGCGGAACTGTTCCAGGCTGCGAAGGGAGCTTGAGATGGACGGCCGTCGACGCAATCCGTACCAGCTGACCGATGAGACCCCGGTGTACGTGATCTCGATCGCGGCCCAGCTCTCGGGGCTCCACCCGCAGACGCTGCGCCAGTACGACCGTCTCGGCCTGGTCTCTCCCGACCGTACGGCCGGGCGCGGCCGGCGCTACTCGGCGCGCGACATCGAGCTGCTGCGCACCGTGCAGCAGCTGTCGCAGGACGAGGGCATCAACCTCGCGGGCATCAAGCGGATCATCGAGCTGGAGAACCAGGTGGCCGCGCTCCAGCAGCGCGTCGTCGAGCTCTCGGCGGCGGTGGACGGTGCGGCGGTCGCCATGCAGCAGCGCGAGGCCCAGGTGCACGCCTCGTACCGCCGGGACTTGGTGCCCTACCAGGACGTGCAGCAGACCAGCGCGCTGGTGGTCTGGCGGCCGAAGCCGAAGCGGCCGACGGACTAGGACCTGTCGTCGAACTGCCGTCTGCCGGGCGACGACGGCAGGCTGACGGCAGGCCCTGAGGCGTGTCCGGCGGATCTTCACCGGGGCCGCGATCCGCCCGACACGCCCTGGCGGGACCCTTCAGGAGTACGCCTACGGGGCCGGGAGAGCGTTCAATCGCTCTCCCGGCCCCGTCGCGTGTCCAGGGGCGTGGGCCGGGTTCCTACGGCAGGAACTCGCTGATCGCTTCGACCGCCATCATCCACATCGGCTGGCCGCCGGTGCCGAACGCGGCGGCCAGGGCGTAACCGATCGCCGCGTCGAGCGGCTCGACGGCGGCCCCGTCACGCCACTCGGCGATCACCCGCCGGTCGCCGTTCGAGGAGAAGTCCCCGATGTGCTTGCCGTCGCGGGTCAGCCGGCTGCTCGGGATCGAGTCGGGCACGAGGCGGTAGGACGTACCCGCGCAGCGGACGTCGACCCGGTAGGAGCGGCGGCGGAGCTTGCCCTTGCCGGGCTTGATCGTCGCGCCGAGGCCGTCGACGGTGAGGGTGAGCCGGCGGGGGTCGCGGGTGCCGATGACGATGTGGTCGTCGGCCTCGGCTCCGGGGGCGCGGGTGAGGACGACGCGGGGGATTCCGTCGCCGCTCACGATGAGTATCTCGGCCTGCTCGCCGGTGAGTTCGACCAGGATGTCCCCGTGGTGGTCGTCCTCGACGGCGGCGGGCAGGGGGGTGGTGTCGGTCATCCGGTCTTCGTGGTCCTTCTGTCGCGCGGGAGGTGTTCGCCAGGTCGGTCAGGACTGGCGTACGGAATTCTCGCAGGACGCGACGGCGGGGACTCGGGCTGACCCGGCCACGAGAGCGACGGTACGCATGAGGGGGCGACCGTCGGCGCCGGCCACCTCGCCGGTCGCCCTCCGGTCCCTTCGCGTCAGCACTCGCGCCGGTCGGCTTCCGCGATGCCGGACCGGGCGAGGGGGGCGCCGCGGTGGGTGCGGCTGGTGGCGCCGAGGGTCCGGGAGACGGGCTGCAGCAGGTGGGCCAGGGCGACGGACGGTGGCTCGGGGCGGATCCATGTGTCGTCCCACGGGTCGGGATGGAGCAGCGCCGGATCGACGAGGCAGGGCACGGCGCCGAGCTCGGCCCGCGGGACGCGTCCTGTCCGAAGGGCTTACCGGTACACCGGCAGAGCCGGCTCGCACACTTCGGTGTTCGGATGAGGGTGGGCAGGTCTGCTTTCGCCTGTACCCATTCGGGATCCCCCTGCTTTGTGCTGTGCGACAAGTGGACGGTGTCACAAGGGTAGTTGTGCGGTGAATCTGGATGTGTCGCAGCGAGCCGGGAACTCCTCCGGCACGATCTGGGTGTGGCTGCGCTCTCCCTCTTGTGCGGTCACGCCCGAGCCCGGGGAGGGGTGATCGCGCGGTCAGGAATCCGCTTCCAGGATTCCCGACCGCGCGATCAGATAGCCGAGTTGTGCCCGGCTGTTGCTGCCGAGCGCGGCGCTGAGTTTGGCTATGTGGGCGCGGCAGGTGCGGACGTTCATCCCGAGGCGGCGGGCGATGGCCTCGTCGACGTGCCCTTCGACCAGCAGTTTGGCGATGGAGTGACGTACGCCGGAGATGCCTTCCGGGCCCGGGTCGTAAGGAATCTGATCCTGCAGAGGGACCGCGCGCTGCCAGAACTGTTCGAAGACCCTGACGAGATATTTCACGATGCCGGGATGGCGCAGTTCGAGGGCCACGCTCCGGTCGTCCGTGGCCGGGATGAACGCAACGGTGTGGTCGAAGATCATGAGGCGCTCTATGAGTTCTTCGAGAGTCCGGATCTCCATCTTGCTCTCCGCCATGCGGGCGACGTAGTTGAGAGTCCCCTGACTGTGGCGAACGGTGTGCTGATAGAGGGTGCGCATGGAGACGCCGCGCTGCATGAGCGTGTTTCCGCGCTCCATGGCGATGTTCAGCGCGTCTTCGCTGCGCCCGCCCCCGGGCTGGATGGTGAGCACCTCCGACTGGCACTCGGAAAGGGCGAGCGCTATGGAGGCGTTGATGCGGTTGACGCCTTCGACGACCGTGATGGCGTGAGTGATCGGTGGAGCCTGGGTGCTGACGGCCATGAAGGGCTCGAACGCCTCGGTGAGTTCCACCGAGAGTCGCCTTCGCTCCTGGATCTCCCGCTCGATGGGGTGAAGTCGTTGCGTGAGAGCCGCATACGCCGGTACCGGACGCAACCATGTGGGATCGTCGGGGTCGGGATGCAGTAGGGCGAGCTCCAGCAGGCACGGCGCTGCTTCCGCTTCGGCGCGGGCTATCTTTCCCACGCTCAGCGCGCTCGTGTAGAGCCGCGCCCCCTCGTCGCACAAAGTGGTGACAGAGTGGGGATGTGTCGCTTTTGTTCTATTCGTGGTCAATTCTCCACCCCCCAGGAACATGCATCAGCAGGAACATGATGCATCGATTCTGTGGTTTGACGTGCCTTGATGAGCCATCGTCTTGTGATGCGGGGGAGAGGAAACCTTGGAAGTGAGGACGAAGCCCACTATGAGTAAGAAAATGCTTCGCTCGGTGCTTGCCGTGGCCTTCTCCGCCGGGCTGGTGTCCGTGGCTCTCGGGGCCCTGAGCCTGGAAGGAGGTGGCGACCGTGTGATCGGAGTCTCGTCGCATGCCGCACCGCCTCCTGACCTGGCCTGGGATACGGCGCCTGCGAAGCAGGCGGGAGCCGCTGAGGGCGTCGGCCTGCCGCCCGACATGGGCTGGGACTTCGCCCCGGTCGAAACGGACCGCGCATGAGCACCCCGCCGGACGACCGCACCTTCCGGCGCGAGATGGCTACCGCCTATCGCTCAGGGTGGCATTTCATCGATCTGCTCACGGCCCTCCCCCGCCGTGGCGACTCGTTGATGGTCACCCTGTTCGGAGAGCCGATCGTCGTGGTGATGGAAGAGGACGAGGACGTCCGCGCCTATCGCTGTCTCCGTCGGCCCCGTGGGGCGCCGCAGCCGGTCCGCTGCGCCGTCAGGTACGGCATGATCTTCGTCAATCTCGATCAGCGGGACCACGAGCTGTTCGACGCAGAACCCCTTTCCGCCACCCCCCGCAGCGCCTGAGCGATTCCCCCGTCGTCACCTGTCGCTCCAGGCGCTTCCCCCACACAGCGGCGCCACCGTGACCTGAACACGGTGGCGCCGTTGTGCTGTTCCGGAGCCGGAGCCGGAGCCGGAGCCGGAGCCGGAGCCAGAGCCAGAGCAAGAGCCCGGCCGTTCGCGGCCGGACGGTCTCAGGTCCTGCCGAGCGCCCGGTCGAGGGTGATCTCGATGACGACCCGGGTCGGGTTGATCCGCGGCGGACGGCCGTAGCGCTCCTCGTGGCGGGCCTCCGCGTCCTTGACGGTCTCCGGCTCGGTGCGGATGACCGCGCGGCCCTCCAGGGTCGCCCAGCGGGCCCGGTCGATCTGGCAGACCGCCACGCGTGCCCCGTCGGGGCCGGCCGCGCAGATGTGGGCGACCTTGCGGCTGCCACCGTCGGTGATCACGCGCGCCAACCCGGCCTCCGGGTCGTACGTCACGCACACCGGCACCACGTGCGGCGTGCCGTCCGGGCGGGGGGTCGTCAGGGTGGACAGGTGGCTCTCGCGCCAGAACGCGACGTATTCGGGGGAGGGATTGCGTACGTCTGCCATGGAGGCAGCGTACGAGGGCCGCCGCCGAGGGGCGCCGCCGGAGGCTCGCAGCGCGTGCGATCACTGCCTTGAGTGGAATAGACTCAACTTTGTGTACGTTGATTAAATCAATGCGGGATGCATCCCTGACCCCCAGCTGCGAGGAGGAGTAACCACACGTGGATGCCGAGCTGACCAACAAGAGCCGGGACGCCATCAACGCGGCCACCAACCGGGCCGTGAAGGACGGGCACCCCGATCTCACCCCCGGACACCTGCTGCTCGCGCTGCTGGAGGGGGAGGGCCGACAAGCGAGCGCGAACATCGTCGATCTGCTCGCCGCCGTCGACGCCGACCAGGCGCTCGTGCGCGGCGAGACCGAGCGGCTGCTCGGCGGGCTGCCCAGCGTCACCGGTTCCACCGTGGCCCCGCCGCAGCCCAACCGCGAGCTGCTCGCCGTCATCCAGGACGCCGCCCAACGGGCGAAGGATCTGGGCGACGACTACATCTCCACCGAGCACCTGCTCATCGGGATCGCCGCGAAGGGCGGCCGTGCCGGTGAGATCCTCGAAGGACAGGGGGCCGGCGCCAAGAAGCTGCTGGCCGCGTTCGAGACGAGCAGGGGAGGGCGCCGGGTGACCACACCCGACCCGGAGGGCCAGTACAAGGCCCTGGAGAAGTTCGGCACCGACTTCACGGCCGCCGCGCGCGAGGGCAAGCTGGATCCGGTCATCGGCCGTGACCAGGAGATCCGCCGGGTCGTGCAGGTGCTGTCGCGCCGGACGAAGAACAACCCCGTGCTCATCGGTGAACCCGGCGTCGGGAAGACCGCCGTCGTCGAGGGGCTCGCCCAGCGCATCGTCAAGGGCGATGTGCCGGAGAGCCTGAAGAACAAGCGGCTCGTCTCGCTCGACCTCGGGGCGATGGTCGCCGGCGCGAAGTACCGCGGCGAGTTCGAGGAGCGGCTGAAGACCGTCCTCTCCGAGATCAAGGAGAGCGACGGCCGGATCATCACCTTCATCGACGAGCTGCACACCGTCGTCGGCGCCGGCGCGGGCGGTGACTCCGCCATGGACGCGGGCAACATGCTCAAGCCGATGCTGGCCCGCGGCGAGCTGCGGATGGTCGGTGCGACGACGCTCGACGAGTACCGCGAGCGCATCGAGAAGGACCCCGCCCTGGAGCGCCGCTTCCAGCAGGTGCTGGTCGCCGAGCCGTCCGTCGAGGACACCATCGCGATCCTGCGCGGGCTCAAGGGCCGTTACGAGGCCCACCACAAGGTGCAGATCGCGGACTCGGCGCTGGTGGCCGCCGCCACCCTCTCCGACCGCTACATCACCTCCCGCTTCCTCCCCGACAAGGCCATCGACCTCGTCGACGAGGCCGCGTCCCGGCTCCGTATGGAGATCGACTCCTCGCCACTGGAGATCGACGAACTCCAGCGCTCCGTCGACCGGTTGCGCATGGAGGAGCTGGCGCTCAAGAACGAGTCCGACCCCGCCTCCAAGCAGCGTCTGGAGAAGCTGCGCCGCGACCTCGCCGACAAGGAGGAGGAGCTGCGCGGCCTCAACGCCCGCTGGGAGAAGGAGAAGCAGGGCCTCAACCGGGTCGGTGAGCTCAAGGAGCGTCTCGACGAGCTGCGCGGCCAGGCCGAACGTGCCCAGCGCGACGGCGACTTCGACGCCGCGTCCAAGCTGCTGTACGGGGAGATCCCGGGCCTGGAGCGGGAGTTGGAGGAGGCCGCCGAGGCGGAGCAGGAGGCGTCCAAGGACACCATGGTCAAGGAGGAGGTCGGTCCCGACGACATCGCGGACGTCGTCGGCGCCTGGACCGGCATTCCGGCCGGCCGCCTGCTGGAGGGCGAGACCCAGAAGCTGCTGCGGATGGAGAGCGAACTCGGCAAGCGGCTGATCGGGCAGAGCGAGGCGGTGCAGGCCGTCTCCGATGCCGTACGGCGGACCAGGGCGGGCATCGCGGACCCCGACCGGCCCACCGGGTCGTTCCTCTTCCTCGGGCCCACCGGCGTCGGCAAGACCGAGCTGGCCAAGGCGCTCGCGGACTTCCTGTTCGACGACGAGCGGGCCATGATCCGCATCGACATGAGCGAGTACGGCGAGAAGCACAGCGTCGCCCGTCTCGTCGGCGCCCCGCCCGGTTACGTCGGGTACGAGGAGGGCGGCCAGCTCACCGAGGCCGTCCGCCGCCGCCCGTACAGCGTCGTGCTCCTGGACGAGGTCGAGAAGGCCCACCCCGAGGTCTTCGACATCCTGCTCCAGGTCCTCGACGACGGCCGGCTCACCGACGGCCAGGGCCGCACGGTCGACTTCCGCAACACCATCCTCGTCCTCACCTCCAACCTCGGCAGCCAGTTCCTCATGGACCCCCTGGTCAAGCCCGAGGTGAAGAAGCAGCAGGTGCTGGAGGTGGTGCGGGCCTCCTTCAAACCGGAGTTCATCAACCGGCTCGACGACCTGGTGGTCTTCTCGGCGCTCTCCGGCGACGAGTTGGCCCACATCGCCGGGCTCCAGATCGACCGGCTGGCTGCCCGGCTGGCCGACCGGCGGCTCACCCTCGACGTCACCCCCGAGGCGCTGGCCTGGCTCGCCCAGGAGGGCAACGACCCGGCGTACGGGGCGCGGCCGCTGCGCCGGCTCATCCAGACGGCGATCGGCGACCGGCTCGCCAAGGAGATCCTGTCCGGTGAGGTCCGCGACGGTGACACCGTACGGGTGGACCGGGCCGAGGACGGGTTGATCGTCGGCCCCGCCTCGTAACCGCCGGTCACCGGCCGTCGCAGGCTGTGGGCGAACGCCCGGCGGGTCCCGTTCCCACGCGCTGTCTGTCAGCTTGTGGCGGATCGGGGCCGCCGGGGCTTGCCATGCCCCGCCCGCCATGGGAGAGGATGGCCGTACTCGTCACGAAGGGAAATAACGGTGAGCATCGATCCGTCCTCGATTCCTAATTTCGGGGGCCAGCCCGAACCGCAGGCGGCAGGACCGGAGGGCCCCGTCGTCCCTGACCAGGACCTCGTCAAGCAGCTCCTGGACCAGATGGAGCTGAAGTACGTCGTCGACGACGAGGGCGACCTCGCGGCGCCGTGGGAGGAGTTCCGGACCTACTTCATGTTCCGGGGCGAGGACGAGCAGCAGGTCTTCTCGGTCCGTACGTTCTACGACCGCCCCCACGACCTCGACCAGCGTCCCGTCCTGCTGGACGCGATCGACGACTGGAACCGCCGCACCCTGTGGCCCAAGGTCTACACCCACGCCCACGAGGGCGAGGAGGGCGAGGCGGGTTCCGTCCGGCTGATCGGTGAGGCGCAGATGCTCATCGGCACCGGTGTCAGCCTGGAGCACTTCGTCTCCTCGACGGTGAGCTGGGTGCGCGCCTCGATCGAGTTCGACAAGTGGCTCGTCGAGCGCCTCGGCCTCCAGCCCGCCGAGGGCAAGAAGGACGGCGAGGAGCCCGCGGGCGCCTGACGCCACGGTTCGTCACGGCAACGGCCCGGGCAGCGGTCATCGCGACCGCCGCCCGGGCCGTTCCCGTACCCCCGTTTCCGTACTCCGGGGTTCACCCCAGCCGGGCCAGCCGTTCGACCGCGTCCTCCAGCACCTCGTCCTTCTTGCAGAACGTGAACCGGACCTGACTGCGCCCCGCCTCCGGATCGTCGTAGAAGACCGAGTTCGGCACCGCCGCCACCCCGCAGCGCTCCGGCAGCGCGCGGCAGAAGGCGTAGGCGTCCTCGTCGCCGAACGGGGCGATGTCGGTCGTGATGAAGTACGTCCCCTCCGGCTCGTACACCCGGAAGCCCGCGGCGCGCAGGCCCTTCGCCAGCAGGTCGCGCTTGCGGCGCATGTCCTCGCGGAAGCCGGTGAAGAAGGAGTCGGGCAGGGCGAGCGCCTCGGCGATCGCGTACTGGAACGGGCCGCCGCTGACGAAGGTCAGATACTGCTTCGCCGCGCGCACGGCCGCCACCAGGGACGCGTCCCCGGTGACCCAGCCGATCTTCCACCCGGTGTACGAGAACGTCTTGCCCGAGGAGGAGATGGAGACCGTGCGCCCGCGCATCCCGGGGAGCGCGGCGATCGGGTGGTGCGCCCCCGTGAAGACCAGGTGTTCGTAGACCTCGTCGGTGACCACCAGCAGATCGTGCTCCACCGCGAGGTCCGCGATGCCCGCCAGTTCGTCGGCGGTGAGGACCGTGCCGGTCGGGTTGTGCGGGGTGTTCAGGAGCAGCAGGCGGGTGCGCGGCGTGATCAGGGTGCGCAGTTCGCCGAGGTCCGGGCGGAAGTCCGGGGCGCGCAGGGTGAGCGGTACGCGCTGCGCGCCCGCCATCGCGATGCAGGCGGCGTACGAGTCGTAGTACGGCTCGAACGCGATGACCTCGTCGCCCGGTTCGAGGAGGGCGAGCAGCGAGGCGGCGATCGCCTCGGTGGCCCCGGTCGTCACCAGGACCTCGGTCTCCGGGGACCAGCTCAGGCCGTAGAAGCGCTCCTGGTGGGCGGCGACGGCGTTGCGCAGCTCCGGGACGCCGGGGCCCGGCGGGTACTGGTTGCCGTGGCCGGCGCGCAGCGCCCGTACCGCCGCCTCCCGGATCTCCTCGGGGCCGTCGGTGTCGGGAAAGCCCTGGCCGAGGTTGATGGAGCCGGTTCGCACGGCCAGCGCGGACATCTCGGCGAAGATCGTCGTACCGAACGCGGCGAGGCGGCGGTTGAGCAGCGGTCGTTCCTGCGCCGGGTTTCCCCGGGTCGCTCGTCCCTGTGTCATGCGCGCCATCCTGTGCCGAAGCTCTGGAGTTGCTCAAGTCCGCTTTGGCGCCCGGACGGGGAGGGCATCCCCCTGTCGGACAACAACGGGGAAGCGACGGGGGACCTCGCTTCGGGGGAAGGAAAGGCGGGTGGGGGCCATGGGCGTCTTCATCGCGATAGTGATCGCCGCGGTCGTCGTCGGAGGGCTGGTGGCCGTCCTGAGGAACGCCGGTGGCGGGAGCGGCTCGGCGTCGAGGTCCGGACGTCGGCGTTCCGCGAGCAGTTCTTCGGCCGGTGGCGCCGGCGCCGGCTGGTGGGCGGGCGGCACCGACTCGGGCTCGTCCTGCGGAAGCGGCAGCTCCGGCGGACATTCGGGCGGGCATTCGGGCAGCCACTCCTGCGGTGGCGGCTCCTCGTGCGGCGGTGGCGGTGGCGGCTGCGGCGGGGGCGGCAGCTGACGGGGCCATCCCAGCCGTCGAAGGTCACCCACAGTGACCCGGCACCGGGCGTCCGGAGGGTGAACTCCCTCCGGGCGCCTTTTCGTTGAGCGACGCGGACGTTTTCGGTTGAACAAGTGAACCCGTGGGCCCCCGAGGGGATGGAAACCACGGCAAGTTGGGCGAAAGCGCTGTGAGTGCGGCGTACTTCGTGATTCCCTCGTCGAAGAGAACATTCAGCCCTCGGACCCCAGTTGGACCGGATCGGGCGCTCCCCACCTCCCACGCGCAGTCACCCGGGGGCGTCCTGCTGTTCCTGTGCGTCCATGTGTGTTTGCGGAGCCCACCCATGCTCACCACCCTCCAGACGGCCTATTCCGATACCCGCGCCGCCGACCTGGCCTGGACGCTGGGCCGGGAGCCGCTGCCCGCCCTGGCGGTCCTCGATCTCCGGCTCGACGGCGCCGAACTCCAGCTGAGGCTGCTCGGCGCCTCCCACCAGGTCCTCCTCCAGGAGGACCGCGGAGTCTGCTCCGAGACCGTGGCCTGTATGCCCGGCAGCAGCACCCCCCTGCCCCTCGGCGTCGCGAAGCGGCTCGGGGACTGGGAGTACGAATTCGCCGCGCGCGTCGAGACCCTGACCCAGGGGCAGTTCGCCGGACGTGCGCAGGAACTGCTCGCCCTGGTGAGCGACCACCCGCACGGACTGGCCGGCACCTTCCCCGGCAGTCCGTACGCCTTCACCGCGATGCTCGCCCAGCGCACCGAGGGCCAGGTGCGGTGGCGCACCTGGCACGCGTATCCGCAGGAAGGGCAGCTGGTGGTGACCCGGACCCGGGTGGGGGTGCGGATCCCCGCGCCCGCGGCCTGAGCGGCAGGGCACTTGCACCCGTGTGGGTGACAAGGTGCGACGGTGTCGTGACGTAGCGTTCGTGCCATGATCGACCAGCAGATGCCGCTGCGAGGGGGCGCGGCGCGGCTTCCCGTACGGCCGAGGACCGGCCGGTTCCTCGTGCTGGCCGCGGTCTTCATCTGCGCCGCCTGCGGTCTCGTCTACGAACTCGAACTGGTCGCGCTCGCCTCCTATCTGATCGGCGACTCGGTCACCCAGGCCTCCGTCGTGCTCTCCGTGATGGTGTTCGCGATGGGCATCGGCTCGCTCCTCGCGAAACGTTTGTGCTGCCATGCCGCCGTCGGTTTCGGCATGGTCGAGGCGGCTCTCGCGCTGATCGGCGGCTCCTCGGCGCTGGTGCTCTACGCCTCGTTCGCCTGGCTCGGCGAATCGCAGTTCGCCCTGGTCGGGTTCTCGCTGGCGATCGGGGTGCTGATCGGCGCGGAGATCCCGCTGCTGATGACGCTGATCCAGCGTGTCGACCGGCAGGACGCGGGCGGGGCCGTCGCCGATCTCTTCGCCGCCGACTACGTGGGCGCGCTGGTCGGCGGGCTCGCGTTCCCCTTTCTGCTGCTGCCGATGCTGGGGCAGTTGACCGGTGCGCTGTTCACCGGCGCGATCAACGCGGCGGCCGGCGGTGCGCTGGTCCTGTGGGTGTTCCGGCGCGACCTCAGCTCCCGTTCCCGGTGGCTCCTGATCCTGGTCAACGTCTCGGTGATCGCGATCCTGGCCACCGCCACGGTGCTGGTCGACGACTTCGAGCGGGCGGCGCGCCGGGCGGTGTACGGGGACCAGGTGCGGGTCGCCGTGCAGACCGGGGTGCAGGAGGTCGTCGTGACCGGAGACGACCGCGATTCCCTCGGCCTCTATCTGGACGGCCGGCTGCGGGTCAGCGCCCGTGACGAGTACCGGTACCACGAGGCGCTGGTGCACCCCGCGATGAACGGGCCCCGCGCCCGCGTGCTCATCCTGGGCGGCGGCGACGGACTCGCCGCCCGTGAGGTGCTGCGTTACGACGACGTCCGCGCGGTCACCGTCGTCGAGCTGGACCCGGCCGTCACCCGACTGGCCCGCACCGACCCCGCCCTCTCCGAGCTGAACGACCACGCCTTCCGCGACCCGCGGCTCACCGTGGTCGGCGCGGACGCGTTCTCCTGGCTCCGGACCGACCGGGGGCGCTACGACGTGGTGATCTCCGACCTCCCGGACCCGGGCATCACCGCCAGTACGAAGCTGTACTCCGCCGAGTTCTACGGGCTGGTCGCCGTGGCCCTGGCCCCGGACGCGCGGCTCGTGGTGCACGCCGGGCCGCTGGGTTCCCGGCCGCAGACCTTCTGGACGGTGGAGGCCTCGATGCGCGCGGGCGGCCTCGCGACCCGCCCGTACCGCGTCACCGGCCGGTACGCGGGTCTCGCCGCGAGCCCGGACCGGGGCGGCGGCGACGCACGGGAGCAGGAGGACTGGGGCTTCCTCCTCGCCGGGCCGGGCGGCCCGGTGCCGGGGCCCTCGCTGGCCCTCTCGGGGCCCGTACCGCGGTCGCTGGCGGGCCGGGAGCTGCGCGAGGGGGCGCGGGCCGCGGACGAGGCCCGGCTGCCGGGCCTCGCCCCGTCCACGCTGATCCACCCGCGGTACCGGGAGAACGCGTGAGGGGTGCGGGGCGGTGCGTGCGATGCGCGCGGCGACCTTTTGGTGGGTGGAAGCGCTGACGTCCGGGGCCGGGGCCGATTAGGCTCGGTTGCCATGGAGCATGAGGTGTTCGTTCCGGTTCCCGTCCCGACTCTGCTGCGCGCGCTGGGCGATCCCGCCCGTGTCGCCCGTTGCGTCCCCGGTCTCCAGCAGGACGCCGACGCGTCGTCGCCGCTGGCGGGCCGGCTGAAGCTCCGGGCCGGCGGCCACACCATCACCTACCGGGGCGAGCTGCGGCTCACCGGCCCGGAGGGCGGCGGCGGTCCGGACGGGCAGCGCATCTCGGTGACCGGTAAGGGCGTGGAGGCCCGGGGCACCGGTGCGGTCGAGGTGGCCCTGACCATCGGCCTCACGGCGGCGGACGGCGGGACGACCCTCACGTACAGCGGTACGGCGGGCGGGGACGGGCGGCTGGTCGAGCTGGAGGAGGGCGCGGCGCTCGCGGCCGCCCACCGGCTCCTGGACCGCTTCACCCAGCAGCTGGTGACGGAGTCACTGGCGGAGCGGGACGAGGGCGAGGAGCCCGGCGCGGAGGACCGCACGGTGGTCGCCGAAGGGCTTGAGGGCGACGAGGTCCGCGAGGGCGGTGCCGACGGTGCGCCTTCGCCCGATGCCGATGCCGATGCCGATGCCGATGCCGAGGAGCTTGCTCTTGAGGCCGAGGACGAGGCTGAAGACGGGGCGGGCGGCGACGACGCCGAGGCCGGGACCGTGTTCGACTCGCCGGTTCCGCCGCCCTCGCTCGATCCGGTCGCCGGGGTGGAGTTCACCGTTCCGGACGAACCGCCCGCCGAGGCCGCGCACGCCCGTCGCACCATGATCGGGCGCAGTGCCGAGGAGGTCGACCACGCGCCCCCGCGCGGCCGCTACGCCCCCGTGCCCTCGCCGGACGCGGGCGGTGCGAGCACGACCCTGCGGTGGGTCGCCCCGGCCGCCGCCCTCGCGCTCGCCTCCGCCGTGGTGCTGGGCCGGGCCCTGCGGCGCCGGAGGTAGGAACAGCCGGAGGGAGCGGCAGCCGGAGGCGGTGGCGGGCCAGTAGGGTCGTCGTGTGAGCAGGAGCGAAGAGAACGTCAGGCTGACCGTCGGCGCAGCCGAGTTGACCGTCGACCCCGGGAACGGCTGCCGGATCAGCAGCCTGCGGATCGGGGGTGCCGAACTGCTCCGCCAGGGCGATCGGTACGGCTGCTTCCCGATAGTGCCCTGGTGCGGGCGTACCGCGAACGGGGAGTTCCGCAACGGCGACGAGTTTCACCGGCTGCCGCTGAACTCACCGCCGCACGCCATCCACGGCACCGGCCGGGACACCTCCTGGCACACCGCCCACACGGATGCCGACGTGGCCGAGGGCCGGGCGGCCTTCTACTACGACCTCGCCGAGCCCTGGCCGTACCCGGGCCGGGTCACGCAGACCTTCGAGCTGGCCGAGGACACCCTGACGCTCGGCCTCTCCGTCGAGACGTACGGCAACTCCTTCCCGGCCCAGGCCGGCTGGCACCCGTGGTTCCTGCGCACCATCGACGGCCGGAACGCCGAGCTGTCCTTCGACGCCGCCTGGCAGGAGGAGCGCGGCGCGGACCATCTGCCCACCGGTCGCCGCATCGACCCGCTGCCCGGCCCGTGGGACGACTGCTTCGGCATGCCCGACGGCGTGGACGTGAAGCTCACCTGGCCGGAGCGGCTGGAGCTGACGGTGAAGAGCCGCAGCGAGTGGGTGGTGATCTACGACGAGCAGGAGGAGGCCGTCTGTGTGGAGACGCAGTCCGGGCCGCCCAACGGACTGAACACCCTGCCCCGGCTGGTGACCCCGATCGACCCGCTGGAGATCGCGACGACCTGGAGCTGGACCCCGCTCCGGTCCGGGGCCCGGCCGTAGGGCCTGGCCCGGGCCCCGGCCCGCACCGCTTACCCTCGTGGACATGACTGACGTACGCGCTGACCTGCTCCAGCAGATCAAGGACAAGGCCGTGGTGCACGGCAAGGTGACCCTCTCCTCGGGTCTGGAAGCCGACTGGTACATCGACCTGCGCCGCATCACGCTGGACGGCAGGGCCGCGCCGCTGGTCGGCCAGGTCATGCTCGACGCCACCGCCGAGCTGGACTACGACTGCGTCGGCGGGCTGACGCTGGGCGCCGACCCGGTCGCCACCTCGATGCTGCACGCCTCCGCCGCCCGCGGTACGAGCCTGGACGCGTTCGTCGTCCGCAAGGCGCAGAAGTCGCACGGGATGCAGCGCCGGATCGAGGGCACGGACGTCAAGGGCCGCCGCTGCCTGGTCGTCGAGGACACCTCGACCACGGGTGGTTCGCCGCTGACCGCCGTCGAGGCGGTGCGCGAGGCGGGCGGCGAGGTCGTCGCCGTCGCCGTGATCGTCGAGCGCGGGGCCGCCCCGGCGCTCGCCGAGGCCGGGCTGCCGTACGTGCACGTCTACTCGGTGGCCGATCTCGACCTGGGCTGAGCCCGGGGCGGACGGTTTCACGTGAAACCGGGTCCGCCGGGTGGAGCCGGATGGCGAGTCTGGGAAGATGGGGGCGACGATGACGTCGCCCCCAGGTCAGGGACTCACAGCCTGCACACCCGCACATCCCAAGGAGCGGTCAGATGCCCATCGCAACCCCCGAGGCTTACGCCGAGATGCTCGACCGGGCAAAGGCGGGCAAGTTCGCCTACCCGGCCATCAACGTGACCTCGTCCCAGACCCTGCACGCCGCGCTGCGCGGTTTCGCGGAGGCCGAGAGCGACGGCATCGTCCAGATCTCCACCGGTGGTGCGGAGTTCCTGGGCGGCCAGCACAACAAGGACATGGTCACGGGTGCGGTCGCCCTGGCCGAGTTCGCGCACATCGTCGCCGCGAAGTACGACGTCACCATCGCGCTGCACACCGACCACTGCCCCAAGGACAAGCTGGACGGCTACGTACGTCCGCTGCTCGCCGTCTCCGCGGAGCGCGTCGCCAAGGGCCTGAACCCGCTGTTCCAGTCCCACATGTGGGACGGCTCGGCCGAGACCCTCGCGGACAACCTGGCCATCGGCCAGGAGCTGCTGGCCCAGGCCGCCGCCGCCAAGATCATCCTTGAGGTCGAGATCACCCCGACCGGCGGTGAGGAGGACGGCGTCACGCACGAGATCAACGACGAGCTGTACACCACCGTCGACGACGCGCTGCGCACCGCCGAGGCGCTCGGTCTGGGCGAGAAGGGCCGCTACCTGCTGGCCGCCTCCTTCGGCAACGTCCACGGCGTCTACAAGCCGGGCAACGTCGTGCTCCGTCCCGAGCTGCTGAAGGACCTGCAGGCGGGCGTCTCCGAGAAGTACGGCAAGCCGGCCGGCAGCCAGCCGTTCGACTTCGTCTTCCACGGCGGCTCGGGCTCCACCGCCGAGGAGATCGCCACCGCGCTGGAGAACGGCGTCGTGAAGATGAACCTCGACACCGACACCCAGTACGCCTTCACCCGTCCGGTCGTGGACCACATGTTCCGGAACTACGACGGTGTCCTGAAGGTCGACGGCGAGGTCGGCAACAAGAAGACCTACGACCCCCGCACCTGGGGCAAGGCCGCCGAGGCCGGCATGGCCGTGCGTGTCACCGAGGCGTGCGCGAACCTGCGCTCCACCGGTACGAAGCTGAAGTAAGCACGACGCCGAAGTAAGTACGACGAGTACGGACGTACGGTCGCGGGCCCGGTCCTCCTTCAGGGGGCCGGGCCCGTTGCCGTGCCGAGAACCGTGAGTGAGCAAGGAGGGCTGTTGTGGGCGCGACCTACGATTTCGACGCCGTCGTCGACCGCCGGGGCACCTGGTGCGTCCAGTGGGACGGGGTCGCGGACCGGTTCGGGGTGGACGGGCTGCTGCCGTTCACCATCTCCGACATGGACTTCGCCACCGCCCCCGAGGTGCTGGCCGCGCTCCGGGCCCGGCTGGAGCACGGGGTGTTCGGCTACACCAGCTGGCAGCACGACGACTTCCGCTCGGCGGTCGCCCACTGGTACGCCACCCGCTACGGCACCACGATCGACACCGGGCAGCTGGTCTACGGCCCGTCCGTGCTCAGTCAGCTCTCCCAGCTGCTCCAGATGTGGACGGGGGAGGGGGACGGCGTCGTCGTCCACACCCCTGTGTACGACGGCTTCCGCAAGGCGATCACGGGGCTCGGGCGCGAGCTGCGGGGGGCGCCGGTGGGGGACTGGGCGGCGCTGGAGCGTGAGCTGGCGCGGCCCGATGCGAAGGTTCTGGTGCTGTGCTCGCCCCACAACCCGACGGGGTACGTGTGGACGGCCGAGGAGCTGGCGCGGACGGCCGCGCTGGCCGAGCGGTACGGGGTCGCGGTGATCAGCGACGAGATCCACGCGGATTTCGTGCACGAGGAGCAGGCGGGGCGGGTCCATGTGCCGTGGACGCGGGTGGCGGGGGACGGGCGCTGGGCGCTCATCACCTCCGGGTCCAAGGCGTTCAACTTTCCCGCGCTGACCGGGTCGTACGGGCTGATCGGTGATCCGGGCGACCGGGCGGAGTTCCTGCGGCGGATGGAGACGGCGGAGGGGCTGGCGTCGCCGGCCGTGCTGTCGCTGACCGCGCACATCGCGGCGTACCGGGAGGGGGCGGCGTGGCTGGACGCGGTGCGGGCGTATGTGGCGGGGAACCTGGCGTATGTCGCGGAGCGGCTGGCGGCGGAGCTTCCTGAGGTGGGGTGGGCGCCGCCGCAGGCCGGGTACCTGGCGTGGATCGACCTGCGGGCGGTGGGGGTGGACGACGCGGCGTTGCAGCGGGTGCTGGTGGAGCGGGAGGGGGTGGCGATCATGGGGGGTGCGGTCTACGGGGCGCCGGGGTTCGTTCGGCTGAACGTGGGGTGTCCTCGGGGGAAGGCTGTCCGGGGGGTCGAGGCGTTGGTGCGGGCCGTGGGGGCCGTGCGGTAGGCGGGTGGTTTCGGGGGCGCCGCCCCCGTGCCCCCGCTCCTCGATCGCCGGAGGGGCTTGGGACGCGGGCCCTGCCCGGTGCGGGCTTCCTCCATCGCCGGAGGAGCTTGGTTGCCGGCCTGGTCCGTCGAGTGCGGGGCGGGGTCGGGCGGGGCAGGCTGGGGGCATGGTTGCTGCTCCCGCGCCCGGCGAGATTCGGGTTGCCTCTTCCGTCGGGCGCTGGGTCGTGTTGACCACGGTGCTCGGGTCCGCCATGGCGATGCTGGACTCCACGGTCATCAACGTGGCCCTGCCCCGCATCGGTGAGGATCTCGGCACCGACATGGCCGCGCTCCAGTGGACCGTCAACGCCTACATGCTCACGCTCGCCGGGCTGATCCTCCTCGGTGGGGCGCTCGGGGACCGGTACGGGCGGCGGCGGGTGTTCGTGGTGGGGGTGGTGTGGTTCGCGGCCGCCTCGCTGCTCTGCGGGATCGCGCCGAACGCGGGGGTTCTCATCGCCGCCCGGGCCCTGCAAGGGGTCGGTGGCGCGCTGCTCACGCCCGGGTCCCTCGCGCTCATCCAGGCCAGCTTTCATCCGGACGACCGGGCGCGTGCGGTGGGGCTCTGGTCCGGGTTCGGCGGGGTCGGGGCGGCCGTGGGGCCCTTCGTGGGCGGGTGGCTCGTCGACGGGCCCGGGTGGCGGTGGGTGTTCCTGCTGAACCTGCCGCTCGCCGCCATCTGCGTACCCGTCGCGCTCCGGCACGTACCGGAGTCGCGGGATCCGGCGGCGCACGGCCGGTTCGACGTGCTCGGGGCCGTGCTCGGGGCGCTGGCGCTGGCCGGGGTGACGTACGCGCTGATCGAGGCCCCGGGGCGGGGCGCGTCGCCGGTGGTGATCGGGGCGGCGCTCGGCGGGGTGGTCCTGGGGGCCGCGTTCGTGGCGGTGGAGCGGCGGCGGGCGGATCCCATGCTGCCGCCGTCGATCTTCCGCTCCCGGCTGTTCACCTCGGTCAACCTGGTGACCTTCTGCGTCTACGCGGCCCTCGGCGGCTTCTTCTTCCTCTCCGCGATCCAGCTCCAGGTCGTCGCCGGGTACTCGGCGCTGGGGGCCGGTACCGCGCTGTTGCCCACCACCGTGCTGATGCTGCTCTTCTCCGCCTGGTCCGGCGAGCTCGGGCGGCGCATCGGGCCCCGTGTCCCGCTCACCGTCGGGCCGCTGCTGGCCGCCGCCGGGATGCTCCTGATGCTGCGGGTGGGGGCGGACAGCGCCTCCGTCGGCGGGTACGTGACCGAGGTGCTGCCCGCCGTCCTGGTGCTCGGCGCCGGGCTCGTCGTGGTCGTCGCCCCGCTCACCGCGACCGTCCTGGCCGCCGTGGACACCGGACGGGCCGGGCTGGCCAGCGGCATCAACAACGCCGCCGCGCGGGCCGCCGGGCTCATAGCGGTGGCCGCCCTGCCGCTGCTCGCCGGGATGGGGCCCGAGGCGTACCGGGACGCGGGGGAGTTCGCCTCGACCTTCCGGCGGGCGATGCCGATGTGCGCCGGGCTGCTGGTGGCGGGCGCGGTCATCGCCTGGTGGACGGTGCGCACCCCGGCCGCCGCCGTCCGGAGCGAGCGGCCCGAGTGCGCGGTGCACTGCGGGGTCGTCGCCCCGCCGCTGGAGCCGGAGCACCGCGACGGGTGATCGGCCCCCCGAACCGCCCACGGCGGGCCCGGGCCCCGGAAGGCCGTGTGGACGCGCTGTGCCACCGGCCCGGGCCCCGGTGCGGCCGGTGCGTGACGGCAGGCACACTTGGGGCATGTCCATCCACGAGAACCTTCTCGGGGGCCCCGCCCCGACCCACCTCCCCGACGACCCCGAGCCGCGCGAGCTGCTCGCCGCCGGCACCCCGCCCGCCGACGTCGCCGCGAAGTACCCCACCTCCTCGCTCGCCTGGGCGCAGCTCGCCGACGAGGCGTTCGAGGGCGGCCGGGTCGTCGAGTCGTACGCGTACGCCCGCACCGGCTACCACCGCGGCCTCGACTCCCTGCGCCGGGCCGGCTGGAAGGGCCACGGCCCGGTCCCGTTCGAGCACGAGCCGAACCGCGGCTTCCTGCGCGCCCTGCACGCCCTGGCGCGGGCCGCCGGGTCGATCGGGGAGACCGAGGAGCACGAGCGCTGCACGGCGTTCCTGCGCGACTCCTCGCCGACCGCCGCCGACATTCTGGGCTGAGCCCGGGCACGTACTCCCGAGCCGGGCCCGCCGCCCATGTCGCGCGGGTCCGGCTTAGTATGCGAGCAGGGGACCGGAGCTCCATCACCTCACGGAAGGGGCGGACCGCTACCCGGAAGCTCGTGTCGAGGAGACAGAAATGTCGACGAATCACCCCGACCCCGAAGCCACCGGTGCGGACACCCCGCACCTGGACTTCGCGGGAACGACTCCGTACGAGGACTATGTCCAGGCGGATGTCCTGACCCATCTCCAGCACCTGCGCTCGGACGATCCCGGCGAGATGGTCTTCCTGGTCACGACCCAGGTCATGGAGCTGTGGTTCACGGTCATCGTCCATGAGTGGGAGACCGCCACCCGCGCCCTGCGCGAGGACCGCATACCCGTGGCGCGCGACGCCCTGAAGCGTTCGCTGCGCGAGCTGGAGGCGCTCAACGAGTCCTGGCGGCCGCTGGCCGGACTCACCCCCGCCCAGTTCAACTCCTACCGGGGCTCCCTCGGCGAGGGCTCCGGGTTCCAGTCCGCGATGTACCGGCGGATGGAGTTCCTGCTCGGCGACAAGTCCGCCTCGATGCTGGTGCCGCACCGGGGCGCGCCCCGCGTGTACGCGGAGCTGGAGAAGGCCCTCGGCGAGCCCAGCCTGTACGACGAGACCCTCGCCCTGCTGGCCCGGCGCGGGTATGCCGTTCCCGAGACCGTCACCACCCGTGACCTGACCCAGCGGTACGAGCCGTCGCCCGAGGTCGAGGCGGTGTGGGCGGAGATCTACGCCTCCGACGACCAGAACGACGAGCTGGTGCGGCTCGGTGAGCTGCTCACCGACGTCGGCGAGCTGGTGTGGCGATGGCGCAACGACCACCTCGTCGCCACCCGGCGCGCGATGGGCTCCAAGACCGGCACCGGCGGTTCCGCCGGAGTGGCCTGGCTGGAGAAGCGCGCCACGAAGAACGTGTTCCCCGAGCTGTGGACGGCGCGCAGCCATGTCTGAGACCACGACCACGACCACGACGGAAAACCTCCGTGAGCGGGCGCTGAAGCTCGATGCCGCCGACCCGCTGGCCGGCCGCCGCGCGCTCTTCGCGCTCGACGACGGCGTCTACCTCGACGGCAACAGCCTCGGCGCGCTGCCCGTCCACGTCCCCGCCCGGGTCCAGGACGTCCTCACCCGCCAGTGGGGCGAGCTGCGCATCCGGTCCTGGGACGAGAGCGGCTGGTGGACCGCGCCGGAGCGGATCGGCGACCGGATCGCCCCGCTCGTCGGGGCCGCCGCAGGGCAGATCGTCGTCTCCGACTCGACCAGCGTGAACGTCTTCAAGGCCGTCGTCGCGGCCGTCCGGATCGCGGGGGAGGGACGCGACGAGATCCTGGTTGACGCGACGACCTTTCCCACGGACGGGTACATCGCCTCCGCCGCCGCCCGGCTGACCGGACACCGGATCGTGCCCGTCGCGCCCGCCGATGTGCTCGCCGCGCTCGGCCCGCGTACCGCCGCCGTGCTGCTCAACCACGTCGACTACCGCTCCGGCCGGCTGCACGATCTGCCCGGACTGACCGCCGCCGTCCACGCGGCGGGCGCGGTCGCGGTGTGGGACCTCTGCCACAGCGCGGGCGCGCTGCCCGTCGGGCTCGACGAGCACGGGGTGGACCTGGCCGTCGGCTGCACCTACAAGTACCTGAACGGCGGCCCCGGTTCGCCCGCGTACGTGTACGTCGCCGAGCGCCATCAGGCCGCCTTCGACTCGCCGCTGCCGGGCTGGAACTCGCACGCCGACCCGTTCGGCATGACCGCCGACTACGCTCCGGCGGACGGTTCCGTACGGGGCCGGGTCGGCACGCCCGACATCGTCTCCATGCTGACGCTGGAAGCGGCGCTGGACGTGTGGGACGGGGTGTCGGTGGACGCCGTGCGGGCCAAGTCGCTGGCCCTGACGGACTTCTTCCTGGAGTGCGTCGAGGCGTACGTACCGGCGGGCCGGGTCGCCTCCGTCACCCCGGCCGCGCACGCCGAACGCGGCAGCCAGGTCGCCCTGCGCTGCGAGGAGGCGGAGCCCGTGATGCGTCGCCTCATCGAGCGGGGCGTCGTCGGCGATCTGCGGCGGCCGGACGTGCTGCGGTTCGGCTTCACCCCGCTGTACGTGGGGTTCGCCGACGCGGAACGGGCGGCGCGGATCCTCGCCGAGGTGCTGACCGAGGTGCCCGCCGGGAACACCGTCGGCTGACGGGCCGTCACCGTGTGTTCGACCGGGCGGGGACGGTGCCGAGTGCTGGTACCGTCCCCGCAGGTCAACCCAGTTGGGCACCTGACACAGGTACAGAACACAGGCGCAGGCCATGGGCATAGGACGGTTGAGCAGCATGTCGGATTCCCCGGGTTTCCCGGACTCTGCGGCGCGTGATCGGGACGAGGCGGAGAGCGCGTCGGCGTTCGCCCATCCGCCCGTCGCCCCCGACGCCAACGCCGCCTACGGTGACCACCCCGACCAGGTCGTCGACTTCTACGCCCCGCGCGACGGCCGCACCGCCGCCCCGCTCGTCGTCCTCCTGCACGGCGGCGCCTGGCGGGCCCCGTACGACCGGGCCCATGCCTCCCCGCTCGCGGACTTCCTGGCCCGCCGGGGCTTCGCCGTGGCGAACGTGGAGTACCGGCGCGGCGGCGACGACATCCCCCAGCAGCGCGACGGCGCGGAGAACGCCCGGCCGGGCGGCGCCGATCCCGTCGCCGGGCGCTGGCCGGAGACCTTCGACGACGTGGCCGCGGCCCTGGACGCGATGCCCGTGCTGGCCGCCCGTGAGCTGCCGGGCGCCGATGTGCGGCGGATCGTGGTCGCCGGGCACTCGGCGGGCGGACACCTCGCGCTGTGGGCGGCGGCGCGGCACGTCCTGCCCGAGGGGTCGCCGTGGCGGCTGCCCGTCCCGCCGCCGCTGCCCGTCCCGCCGCCGCTGCGCGGAGTCGTCGCGCTGGCCCCGATCGCGGACTTCGCCACGGCGGTCGGGCTCGGGGTGTGCGGTGATGCGGTCGGCCAACTCCTGGGCACGAAAGCCGACTTCGAGGAGCGGGCGGCGCACGCCGATCCCGGGGTGCTGCTGCCGACCGGGATCGCCACCGCGATCGTCCAGGGCGTCGACGACATCGTCGTGCCCAAAGCCGTCGCCGAGGCGTACGTCGACGCGGCGGCCAGGTCCGGCGAGACGGTCGGGCTGACGCTGCTCGGCGGCGTCGGGCACTTCCCGCTGATCGACCCGGCCGCCGACGCCTGCGCCGTGGTGGCCGAGGAGATCACCCAGCTCGCCTGGTGAGTTCCCCGCCGGACCGTCCCGATTGCGGACCGAAGGTGTCCGCAAGGCTCTCTACGTTGGTTCTGTGCCGCTCGGGCGGAGTCGCAAGCGACGAAGGAGAACCTCATGACGATCCTGGTGACCGGAGCAACGGGAACGGTCGGCCGCCGTGTGGTCGAGCAGCTGCTGGAGCGCGGCGAGCACGTCCGGGCGCTGACCCGCGACCCGGCGCGCGCGGAGCTTCCGGCCGGCGTCGACGTCGTACGCGGAGACCTCACCGATCCCGCGTCGCTGGAGCCGGCGCTGGACGGGGTGACCGGACTGCACCTCATCACCTTCGGCGGCGGCCTCTTCGCCCCGCTGGAGAACGGTGAGAAGATCCTCGGCCTGGCCCGCAGGGCGGGTGTGCGCCGGGTGACCGTGCTGCACGGCGGCGGGGCCACCCCGATGGAGAGCGCGGTGCGGGCGAGCGGGTTCGACTGGACCGTCGTGATGCCGGTGGAGTTCATGGCGAACGCCCTGGAGTGGGCGCCCGGCATCAGGAGCGAGGGGGTGGTGCGCGAGCCCTTCGTCGACCGGCTGAGCGCGATGGTCCACGAGTCGGACATCGGGGCGGTGGCGGCGGCGGCCCTCACCGAGGACGGCCACGGCGGCCAGGAGTACCTGGTCACCGGACCGCAGGTGCTGACCGTCCGCGACAAGGCGGCGGCCGTCGGCGCGGCCCGGGGCGCGGACGTCGAGCTGGTCGAGCTCACCGAGGAACAGGCGCTGGAGAGCTGGCGGGGCCAGGGCATGCCGGAGGACGTGATCGCGTTCCTGATCGACGTCTACCGGGACACGCCGCCGGAGGGCCGGACCGTGATCGACACGGTGGAGAAGGTCACCGGGCGGCCGGCGCGGACCTTCGCGCAGTGGGCCGAGGAGCACGCGAAGCACTTTCGCGCGCAGCCCTGAAAGCGCTGCTGACCAGGGGATTTCCGGTCCCTGACACGGTACGGCGGAGGCGGGTAGTCCTTGAGACGGACGCCCCGGAATCCGCACCGATGGTGACGACCCGCCGTCCGCCGCCGCCTACCGTGGAAGCGTGACCGAGACCCAGACGAAGAACAGTGGCCCGGAGTTCCGGGCAGCCGCAGGGGCGATAGACGGCCTGCGGGAGGACCTCTTCCGCCAGGCGTTCGCCTACCGGCCCCTGCCGCCGCTGAACCCCGACGGACGGCTGATGCGGCGGCTGCCCGAGGGGCTGCGCAAGGGCGCCGTCTGGACCCCGCACGCGCTGGTGCTGTTCGCCGCCTTCCTCGTGATGATGGCCGGGTTCGCGGAGTGGCGGTTCCGCCTCCTGATGGGTCTGGTCCCCGCGATCGCGGTGGCGATGACCCTCATCAGGCCGGTCGCCGCGTTCTGGGCGTCGATGCTGGCGACCGTCTTCTGCGCGGTCCTGGGCAGCGAGGGGCTGTGGGGGCCGAGCGCCTTCGGGGCGCAGCTGGTGGTCCTGGTGGTCGTGGCCGCCCGGACCCGGCCCCGCACCGCCGCCTGGATGTGGCTGCTGACCCTGCTGTTCGGGATGCTGGTGGAGGGCGGCGACCCGTCGATCACCGCGCCCCTGGCGACGCTCTCCGCCTTCGCGCTGCTGGTCGTCGCCGTGGTCCAGATCCGGCGCGACGCCGAGCGCGAGGTCACCGTGCAGCGCACCGTCACCGCCGTCGAGCGCGACCGGCGCACCCTGCTGGAGGAGCGCACCACCATCGCCCGGGAGCTGCACGACGTGGTGGCCCACCACATGTCCGTCGTCGCGATCCAGGCCGAGGCCGCCCCCTACCGGGTCGAGAACCCGCCGCCGGAGCTGGAGCAGGCCTTCGTCACCATCCGGGAGAACGCCGTCGCCGCCCTCACCGAGCTGCGCCGCGTCCTCGGCGTCGTACGGGCGGAGGACTACGAGGCCCCGGACGCCCCGCAGCCCACCCTCGCCGCGCTCGACGGGCTCCTGGACAACGTCCGCGAGACCGGCCTGGAGACGGAGAAGGTGATCACCGGGGCCGTCCGCGAGCTGCCGCAGGGCGTCGAGCTGTCGGCGTACCGGATCGTCCAGGAGGCCCTGAGCAACACCCTGAGGCACGCGCCGGGCTCCTCCGCCAGGGTCGAGCTCGGCTATGTCCTCGGCGGGCTCGGGCTGCGCGTGGTCAACAGGCCCCCGCGCGGCCTGGTGAAGCCCTCGCCGGGGGCCGGGCACGGGATCACCGGGATGCGGGAGCGGGTCGCGATGCTGAACGGCGAGATGACGGCCGGGACGACGGCGGACGGCGGATACGAGGTCGCCGTGTTCCTCCCCGTACCGCTGTCCCAGGAGCCGGAGCAGCCGGAGTCCCGGGAGACGGCCGACGGCAACGGCGAAACGGTCGTCATCGAACGCGTACAGGACGGCCGGGCATGAGCGACACCGACATCCGGGTCCTGATCGTCGACGACCAGATGATGGTCCGCGAGGGCTTCTCGGTCCTGCTCAACGCGATGCCGGGGATCACCGTCGTGGGCGAGGCGGTGGACGGGCAGCAGGCCCTCGCCCAGGTCGCCGCCCTGGGCCCGGACGTCGTCCTGATGGACATCCGCATGCCGGAGATGAACGGCATCGAGGCGACCCGCGAGATCGTCGCACGGGACGCCGACGCGAAGGTCCTGGTGCTGACGACCTTCGACCTCGACGAGTACGTCTACCAGGCGCTGCGGGCCGGAGCCTCGGGCTTCCTCCTCAAGGACGCCTCCGCCCGGCAGCTCGCCGACGGGGTGCGGGTGGTGGCCTCGGGCGAGGCGCTGCTCGCCCCGACGGTCACCAGGCGGCTGATCACCGAGTTCTCCAAGCTCGCGGAGACCCCGCGGCCGCCCGCCCTGGCCCGGATCGGCGATCTCACCGAGCGCGAGACGGAGGTGCTCGTCCTGATCGCGCAGGGCCTCTCCAACGCGGAGATCGCCTCGCACCTGATCGTCGCCGAGTCCACGATCAAGACCCACGTCAGCCGCATCCTGGTGAAGCTGGGGCTGCGCGACCGGACCCAGGCGGCGGTGTTCGCGTACGAGGCACGGCTGGTCACCCCGGGATAGCCGGGCCTGTGCCGGGGGCCTTGCGGTGAGCGCGGGCGCGGGTAGCGTCGGATCATGCACGTGTCCTTCGACCCCTGGTCGCCCGCGTTCGTCGCCGATCCCTACCCCGCCTACACCGCGCTGCGCGCCGCCGGCCGGGCGCACTGGTTCGAGCCGACGGGGCAGTGGCTGATCCCGCACCACTCCGACGTATCGGCCCTGCTGCGCGACCGGCGGCTCGGCCGGACCTATCTGCACCGCTTCAGCCACGAGGAGTTCGGCCGCACCCCGCCGCCCGCCGCGCACGAGCCGTTCACCACGCTGAACGGGCAGGGCATCCTCGATCTGGAGGCCCCCGACCATCCCCGGATCCGGCGGCTGATCTCCAAGGCGTTCACCCCGCGTACGGTCGAGAACCTGGCCCCGACCGTACGGCGGCTGGCGGCCGAGCTGGTCGACGCGTTCGTGGCGAAGGGCGGCGGGGACCTGCTGGCCGAGGTCGCGGAGCCGCTGCCGGTCGCGGTGATCGCGGAGATGCTGGGCGTCCCGGAGGCGGACCGGGGCCTGCTGCGGCCCTGGTCGGCGGCGATCTGTGGAATGTTCGAGCTGAACCCGTCGGAGGAGACGGCGGCCGCCGCCGTCCGCGCCTCCGTCGACTTCTCCGCGTATCTGCGCGGGCTGATCGCCGAGCGGCGCGCCGACCCCGGCGAGGACCTGATCTCGGCGCTCATCGCCGCCCACGACGAGGGCGAGCGGCTGACCGAGCAGGAGATGATCTCCACCTGCGTGCTGCTGCTGAACGCGGGCCACGAGGCCACGGTGAACACCACCGTCAACGGCTGGCGCACCCTCTTCCACCACCCGGAACAGCTGGCCGCCCTGCGCGCCGACCCCGGACTGCTGCCCACCGCGATCGAGGAACTCCTCCGCTACGACACCCCGTTGCAGATGTTCGAGCGCTGGGTGCTGGACGACATCGAGATCGACGGCCAGGTGATCGGGCGGGGCGCGGAGGTGGCGCTGCTGTTCGGCTCGGCCAACCGGGACCCGGAGCGGTTCGCGCGCCCGGACACGCTGGACCTGTCCCGGACGGACAACCCGCACATCACCTTCGGCGCCGGCATCCACTTCTGCCTGGGCGCCCCACTGGCCCGGCTGGAGCTGGCCGCGTCCTTCGGGGAGCTGCTGCGGAAGGCGCCCGCGCTGCGGATGACGGCGGAGCCCGAGTGGCACCCGGGGTATGTGATCCGGGGGGTGAAGGAGCTGCGGGCGGAGGTGTAGGTCCGTCGGCCGGGCGCGCGCGGGCTCAGCAGGGCGGGCCGCAGTCCTCCGTAGCCTGCGGCCTGGCCAGGACGTCGAAGCCGTAACCGAAGGCGGCGATCCCCGCGACGGCCGCCGCCAGCCCGAGCGCGGGCCGCCACCGGCCGCGTACGAGCGCGAAGACGGCCAGGGCGGCGGCGGCCCCGCCCAGGGCCATGACGGGCAGACCCAGCCAGAAGACGGCCGGGTTGGTCTCGCTCTCGAAGCTGCCGAAGAGGCCCCTCCTGCCGTACGGGAGCCAGATCGCGATGCCCGCGAGGGTGCCGAGCACGGCGGTCACGCAGCCGGCGGTGCCGACGACGGCTTCACGCCGCGGGTTCTCGGTTTCCATGATCCGGGGGACGCGACGGGGCACGGGAGCGGTTCCAGGGCGCGTTCGAGCCCCTCCGGCGTCCGGGGCGGAGCCCCGGTGTCACGTCAGCGGGTACGACTTCCGGCCCGATGCCTCGTCGATCTCGTCGTGGGCCTTGGTCAGCAGTTTCATCGCCAGTTCGTTCAGCGCCCTGGCCCCCGCGATCTCCTCGCCGACCCGCTGCTGGTCGGCGTCCGAGGGGTGGCGGCTGGCGTAGCCGTGGGCGCGTACCTCTGTTCCGTCGGAGAGGCGGACGAGCGCCGCCGCGCGGGTGCGGTGGGTGTCCTCCTCGAATTCGAGGTCGATGTGCCATCCGACAGCGATCCTGGTCATGACGAACACCTCCGGGACGTTCCGGGCGTCTTCTACCAGCGTGCGCCCGCCGCCGCGTCCGCGCTCGCCGGGCCCGGCAGCATCAGCCCCCAGGCGCCCGCCCGGACCGTCCAGGTCCGGGTCCGCACCGGCCCCCCGGTCTGTATGTCCGCCCGGTAGCGGAAGTCCGCGCCGGAGACCGTGACGGCCTTGGCCTCCGCCGTCACGTCCTCGCCGGAACCGGTGCGGACGACGACGTCGGCCAGGCCCCCGTCGCCCTGGGAGGTGACCGAGAGGTCCCGGACGGGCGTGTCCAGGTCGCTCAGCAGCACCCCGTCCGCCTCGATGCGCAGGCGGTGCGTGCCCGGGTTCGTCGTGGCGGCGACCGGGGCCGGGCGGACCAGGGAGCTCACCAGCGAGCGGCAGGTGTCCCAGACGGCCGTGACGCCCGCGTGCGGGGTCCCGGAGCCGGGCGGCGGGGGCGGCGGGGCCGGGATGCGCAGGCGGCCGAGGACCACGCCGTCGCTGTCGTCGACCAGGAGGTCCAGCCGCCGCACCGCACCGTCCAGCGCGGTCCGGGCGGCCGCCACCGCGCCCCGGGGGACGCCGAGGGCGTGGGCCACCTCCAGGGCGTGCGCCGCGCCGACGGGGATCAGGGAGAGGACGCCGTCGGCCAGCTCCCGTTCGCGGTGCAGCTGGGCCACCGCGCGCAGCAGCGCATGATCGTCGCCGACCACCACGGGCCGCCGCGCACCCCGCCGGGACAGGGCCCGGGCGAACTCCTCGGGGGTGTCCGGAAGGCAGATCTTGGCGTGCGAGCCGGCGCTCAGCACGTCCTTGGCGATGCGCACGGACTCGCCGTCGGTCCGGCGGGCGACCGGGTCGATGACCACCAGGAGCTGGTCGTCGCCGTCGCCGGGGGGCTCTGCAGCCGACACCTCGGTCCTTCCTCGGGTAGCATCTTGGTGCAAGAGCCCCTTGCGCTATTGCGCCAGGGGCTTCGTCTATTCCGGGGCACCCGGTTCGACGGCTCAGGCTTTGCCGTACATCGTCGTGCGGCAGGTACGACCTTTACGTACGCCCCCTGACCTTGGACATGCCCCGCCCGGAAGGGGTGTACGCCTGTGCCCGCACTTGTGCTGCTCGGTGCTCAGTGGGGTGACGAGGGCAAGGGGAAGGCCACCGACCTCCTCGGTGGATCCGTGGACTATGTCGTGCGATACCAAGGCGGTAACAACGCCGGTCACACGGTCGTCGTAGGCGACCAGAAGTACGCACTGCATCTCCTCCCCTCCGGAATCCTGTCGCCGGGTTGTACCCCGGTCATCGGGAACGGTGTCGTGGTCGACCCGGCGGTCCTGCTCTCCGAGCTGAGCGGTCTGAACGAGCGAGGCGTCGACACGTCCAAGCTTCTGATCAGCGGCAACGCTCATTTGATCACTCCGTACAACGTCACGCTCGACAAGGTGACCGAGCGCTTCCTCGGGAAGCGCAAGATCGGCACGACGGGCCGGGGTATCGGTCCGACGTACGCCGACAAGATCAACCGGGTGGGGATCCGCGTCCAGGACCTCTACGACGAGTCGATCCTGGAGCAGAAGGTGGAGGCGGCCCTGGAGCAGAAGAACCAGCTCCTGGCCAAGGTCTTCAACCGCCGGGCCATCGAGGCCGGCAAGGTCGTCGAGGACATGCTCCAGTACGCGGAGCAGATCAAGCCGTTCGTCGCCGACACGACCCTGATCCTGAACGATGCCATCGACGAGGGCAAGGTCGTGCTCTTCGAGGGCGGCCAGGGCACCCTGCTCGACGTCGACCACGGCACGTACCCCTTCGTCACCTCGTCGAACCCGACGGCGGGCGGTGCCTGCACCGGCGCCGGTGTCGGCCCGACGAAGATCAGCCGCGTCATCGGCATCCTCAAGGCCTATACGACGCGGGTCGGCGCCGGTCCGTTCCCGACCGAGCTGCACGACGAGGACGGCGAGGCGCTGCGGCGTATCGGCGGCGAGCGCGGTGTCACCACCGGCCGTGACCGCCGCTGCGGCTGGTTCGACGCCCCGATCGCACGGTACGCGACCCGGGTCAACGGCCTCACCGACTTCTTCCTCACCAAGCTCGACGTGCTCACCGGCTGGGAGCAGATCCCGGTCTGCGTGGCGTACGAGATCGACGGCAAGCGCGTCGAGGAACTCCCTTACAACCAGACCGACTTCCACCACGCGAAGCCGATCTACGAGAACCTCCCGGGCTGGTCCGAGGACATCACCAAGGCCAAGACCTTCTCCGACCTGCCGAAGAACGCGCAGGGTTACGTGAAGGCCCTGGAGGAGATGTCGGGCGCACCGATCTCCGCGATCGGCGTCGGCCCCGGCCGGACCGAGACGATCGAGATCAACTCGTTCCTGTAGGGACGGCTCCCGGGAACGGGCGGGCGACATCGCGGCGGCGGACGACGGGGATGACCCGTTGTCCGCCGCCGCTCGGGCTGGATGGTGTGACTGATGTGTCCGCCATGAAGGAGCCAGGATGCTGCTGAGATTCCGGGTGGCGGACGTCCGGTCTCTGCGCGATGGCGGTTGCCGGGCAGGGCCCTGCCAGAGTGCCGCCGGCTGAAGACGGAGCTGGACGAGCTGGGCCGGCGGGTGTGGATGGGGGACCTCGCCTGATGCGGGCTACGGGCCGCGGAGCCTCGGTCCTTCGGGGTACGGCCGCCTGACCGGAGCACCTCGATCGAGGCGAGGACGCCGAGTGCGGCGGTGAGGACCGGCACGACGTTCTCGGCGCTGAACCGTTCAGAGGGCAGTTGAGCCCTTCCCTACCGAGGTCCCGGCACCGTCGCCGCCGGAGGGCTCCAGCGGCCGGTGCGGGCGGGCCCGGACGGGACGCCGTACTCCTTCTTCAGGTGTTCGGGGATCGCGTAGTGCATGACGCGGCCCCGGGTGAGGGAGGACAGCTCCAGGACCGTGGTGAGGTGGCCGATCCGGTCCAGGGCCCAGGCGCCGAGCGGGGAGCGGTCCTCGATGGTCTCCAGGACGCCGAGGAGGTGCGGGACGGCCTTGGCGACGGTGTCCCAGGGGGTACGGGGCACCTCCAGCCAGTCCGCGCAGGTGTCGCCGACGAGGTGGCGGATGAGGGCGGAGACGATCGGGTCGAAGAAGGTGCCGGGGACGACCTCCTCGTAGAGGTCGATGAGCTGCCGGGTCAGCAGCGCGCCCTCGGGGGACGGGCCCATGTGCCGGATCATGTAGAGGTCGAGGAACTCCCGCGCTTCGGCCAGGGACTTGGGTACGGCCTGCTGGTCGACGCCCAGCATCGCGCCGACCACCCGCCACGCGTAGTAGTAGGCCTCCGCGCCCTCCTCGGACATATGGATGCCGAGCCGGTGCAGGCTGTCCAGGACCAGCATCGAGAAGAACATCTGGCCGCCGATCATGTCCTCCTGGCAGATCGGCACCCCCTGGCTCTCCGCGTCCCAGACGCCCTCGCGCCGCAGGTGGTGGCGGATGGAGGCGTGCAGGAGGCGGACCTTCTGCGCGGCCGGGACGAAGCGGCTGCCCGCCTCGAAGGCGTCGGGTCGCATCAGATAGACGGTGAACTGGCCGGTCTCCGCCATCCGTTTGGACGGGTAGTTCAGCCCGTGCGTCGCCGAGAGCAGCTTCGCCACGTGCGGGACGACGTAACAGGCGGGCATGGAGGCGAAGGAGAGGGCGGTGGAGATGTGCACGTTGTTGTCGATGAAGAACAGCCTGGCCTTCTCCATCTCGTCCCAGTCCACCCAGGGGGGCGGCGCGGCTGTGGCGTCGAGGTACTCCCGGGCCACGTCCGGCAGGCCGTCGGGAAGCGGGGCTCCGGCGGTGGAGACATAGCGCATCAGGGTGTTGAACGTGCCGACCTCACCGCGTTCGAAGAGGGCGGCGACCGTGGCGTCGGCGAGTTCGTCGCCCCTCTGTCGCAGCGCGTCCAGTGATGCCTTGGTGTAGTTCGGGGCGGGGGCGGAAGTCATGGAGAGCCTTGCCTTTCCGGGGGCCTCGGGGAGGCGTCAGTGACGGCGGACGGACGCCGAGTGCGCCAGGCCGGCGAGTGCGGTGGCACCGGGGCCGGGCAGGTCCAGCTCGTCGAGGGCACTCAGCGCCTCCTCGACCCGGGCGTTGATCATGGCCTCGATGCGGTCGGGGGCCTTCAGCCGGCGCATCACGTCGCGCACGGCGTCGGTCGCGCCGGCTGTGCAGGCCCCGGTAGCGGGGGCGAGCAAGGCGCGGAGGCGGGCGCGGTCCTCCTCCCCGGCCAGCCGCCAGGTCTCCGCGAGCAGGGCGGTCGGCCGATGGCCGCGCACGTCGTCGGAGCCGTCCTTGCCGGTGAGGGCGGGGTCCCCGAAAAGGCCCAGGAGGTCGTCCCGCAGCTGGAAGGCCTCACCCAGCGGCAGTCCGTACGCCGAGCAGCCCGCGCGCAGCCGCTCCCCGGCCCCGCCCAGCAGTGCTCCGATCAACAAGGGCTGCTCCACGGTGTACTTGGCGGTCTTGTAGCGGACGACCTTGAGCGAGACCGCCGTGTCGGGGTCGGCGCCCCCGGTGTGCAGGATCTCCAGGCACTCGCCCGCAACCAACTCGCGTGCCAGGCAGGCCCAGAGAGGGCGTGCCCGGGAGACGTAGGCGGCGGGCAGGCCGCTGGTGACGAAGAGCTGTCCGGCCATCGATATCAGCAGGTCCCCGGCGAGCATCGCCAACGACCTCGCCGCCGGAGCGGGTTCGGGGTGGCCCTTCACCGCCTCGCGCAGCGCCAGGTGCGCGGTGGGCTTCCCGTGCCGCAGCGGGCTGTCGTCGATCAGGTCGTCGTGGACGACGGCCGCCGCGTGCACCAGCTCCATCGAGGCCGCCGCCCGCACCAGCGCGTCGCTGTCGGGCTGCCCGGCGGCGCGCCAGCCCCAGTAGCAGAAGGCCGCCCGCAGCCGTTTGCCGTCGGCCACGGCCGTCTCCACCGCCTCCGCCACGGGGCTCAGGGAGGCGTCGACCGCGATGAGTTGCTCGGCCTCCTCGGAGGCGAAGCGGTGCAGCACCTGGTCCACCCGGGCCTTGAACGCGCTGGGCTCCCACGCCTCAGGCACGGTCACCGTCGCGCTGGGCGATCACATGGCGGGCGAGCACCTCCAGGTGCGCCGGGGGCGCGCTCGTGTACCGGCCGAGTGCGAGCCGGCCGCGCGCGATCAGGTCCTGCTCGGCCTCGGCCGCCAGCTCGGCCGTGTCGGACCGCCGCAGCAGCCCGCGTACGGAGGTGAGGGCTGACCCCACCGTGGTGACGGCCAGGTCCGCGAGCCCCGCAGCCAGCAGCACCGCCTGTTCGCCCGGTCCGCCGACGCCCTCGTGTGTGTGTGCCGTTCTCTCCACGCCATCCCCCAGCCACAGGTGTCCAGTCCGGGCGGCACCCGCCCGTACCGCTCTTGAGTTTTGCCCGGAGTGCGCACCGGAGCCGGAGAAACTCACCAACGAGTGATCGGCGTCTTTCAAACCTGTGGCCCGTCAGGCGGCCGACGCCGTTCCGCATGCTGGACGCGCCCGAATCCTTTACCTTCGGTCCCGCTCGTGGCCTCGGCCTGATCCGGATCGACGCCTTCCGGAATCAGGCCAGTTGAGGGGCCTGATGCGCTCGTGGTCCACGGCGGTGGGCGGCCGGCGGAGGACGGGGACGCATGCGACAGGCCTGGTCTAGACCTTGACAGGTCCAGACCATCCTCGCTTGAGTGTCGGGCACCCCCACGGCGGCGCACGGCCGGACGTCGCGCCGCGTCTAAGGAGTGTGATCACGTGATTCGACGTGTCATGGCCCTGCTGGTCGCGCTCGGCGCGATCGTCGCGGCGCTCGTCGTCCTGCCCGCCGCCACCGCGCAGGCCGCCACCTGTGCCACGGCCTGGAACTCCTCCGCGGTCTACACCGGAGGCGGCACCGCCTCCTACAACGGCCGCAACTACACCGCCAAGTGGTGGACCCAGAACGAGACGCCGGGCAGCTCCGACGTCTGGGCCGACAACGGCGCCTGCGGCACCGGCGGCGGTGAGGACCCGGGCCAGAGCAACGGCTTCGTCGTCAGCGAGGCCCAGTTCAACCAGATGTTCCCGAACCGGAACCCCTTCTACACCTACCAGGGCCTGACCGACGCCCTCAGCGCCTACCCGGCCTTCGCCAACACCGGCAGCGACGAGATCAAGAAACGGGAGGCCGCCGCCTTCCTCGCCAACGTCAGCCACGAGACCGGCGGGCTGGTGTACATCAAGGAAGTCAACGAGGCGAACTACCCGCACTACTGCGACGCGAGCCAGCCCTACGGCTGCCCGGCCGGCCAGTCCGCGTACTACGGCAAGGGCCCCATCCAGCTGAGCTGGAACTTCAACTACAAGGCGGCCGGTGACGCGCTGGGCATCGACCTGCTGAACAACCCGTACCTCGTGGAGCAGAACGCCGCCATCGCCTGGAAGACCGGCCTCTGGTACTGGAACACCCAGTCCGGCCCCGGCACGATGACCGGCCACAACGCCATCGTCAACAACGCCGGCTTCGGCGAGACGATCCGCTCCATCAACGGGGCGATCGAGTGCAACGGCGGCAACCCGGCCCAGGTCCAGAGCCGGATCAACAAGTTCACGCAGTTCACCCAGCTTCTCGGCACCACCACCGGCTCCAACCTGAGCTGCTGACCCCGGCCCGCGAGGGCCCCTGAGGTTCCCGAGGACCCCACCCGAACGGGGGGTGCGTCCGGCTCACGCCGGGCCACCCCCCGTTTCGGCGTCCGTCACGCCGAGGAGGAGCCGCAGCGCTCACGCCAGCTGCGGCTTCACCGACATCAGCAGGTGGCGGTGGGCGTCCGTGCCCGCCTCGTCCGTGATCATCGCGCGCTGGCCGGCCCCCAGCAGCAGGAGCCGCAGCGAGGGATCCGTGAACGAGGCCAGGGCGTCGGCCAGATAGCCGGGGTTGAAGGCCACGGTCAGTTCCCCGGGCCCCTCCAGGACGGCCGGCAGCCGCTGGGAGGCCACATCGTCCTCGTAACCCGCCCGGAGCAGGACCGAGGCGTCGGCGCGGGAGAAGGTCATCTGCACCGGGCTGTCCCCGTCGGCGACGACGGAGACCCGCTTGACGGCCTCCGTCAGCCGGGCCCGGTCCACCACCGCTACCGCCGGGTCCGTCATCGCGAACAGCTTCTCGTGGCGCGGCAGACGGCCCTCCAGGAGGCGCACGGTGGTCCGCATCCCGGCGTGCTCGAAGCCCGCCGAACCGGCGTCCAGGGCGACGCTCACCAGCCCGGACCGGCCCAGCGAGCGGGCGATCTCGGTGAGGCGGCGGGCGGAGACGATGACGTCGGCGCTCTCGCCGGGGGCGGTCGCCTGCCACGGGAGGGTGCGTACGGCGAAGCGGTAGCGGTCGGTCGCGGCGAGCGTCATCGTGTCGCCGTCGAGGCCCAGCCGGATTCCGGTGAGCGCGGGCAGGGTGTCGTCGCGACCGGCGGCCACCGCCACATCGGCCACGGCCGAAGCGAACAGTTCCGCGTCCACCGCGCCCCGGACCTGCGGCAGCGCGGGCAGTGCCGGGTAGTCGTCCAGCGGCAGCACGGAGAGTCCGAACCGGGCGCCGTCGCCCGCGACCGTGAACCGCGAGCCCTCCACCGCGCACTCCACGGGGCCCTCGGGCAGCACCTTGCAGATGTCCAGCAGCCGCCGCCCCATGACGAGCACCCGCCCGGGCCGCACGACCTCGGCGTCCACGTCGATACGCGCGGACGCCTCGTAGTCCAGCCCGGAGATCCGCAGCCGCCCGCCCTCGCCCGCCGTGTCCAGCAGCAGGCCGCCCAGCACCGGGACGGGTGACCGTATGGGCAGCACACGGGCGGCCCAGGCCACGGCCTCGGTCAGGGCACTGCGTTCGATACGGAACTCCATGGGGGCGCCTTTCCTCGGACGTCGGGAGCCGGAGGCCGGAAGGGGGAACCGACTTCTGCGTACGACGTTAGGAGGCACCACTGACAATCGGGGCCGGCCGTCGGGCCCGGGCGGCGGTGCGCCGGCCGGGAACCGGCGACAGCGACCACCCCGTGAGCCGCTGCCGCCGCGCCCCGAGCGTTCCGGCCTTCCCCCGTCTCCCCCGACGTGCCGGAACACGATGTCGAGTGCCGAGCCTGCCGGTTCTGCTGGCCCTCTCCGACAGCGGACCGGCCGGAGCCGAGCTGCGCGGACTGCTGGAGACCGGACCGCTGGACGACGAGGTACGCAGGCGGCGCGCGCTGGAGCTGTTCCGGTCCTCCACCGCGCCCGCGGCCGCGGAGGAACACCTTCAGGAGCGCCTGCGGCTGGCCAGGGCCGCGCTGCGCCGGCTGCCGGCCGGCGCCCCGCGCCGCGCGCTGGACGCGCTGTGCGCCTACGTCGGCGCCCGCGCGTCCACGGCCGCCTGGCCGGCCGGATGCTGACCCGACCGCAGGACAGGACGAGGAGGAGACCGGCCGTGGAGCAGGAGGCGAACACCGAACTCGCCGTGATCCGCGCCGAAGCACTGCGCGGGCCGAGTGAGCGGGCGACCGAGGCGCAGCATGCCAAGGGGGAGCTGATCGCTCGGGAGCGGATCGGGCTGTTGCTGGATCTGGGTTCGTTCAAGGAGGTCGAGCAGCTGCGTCGGCACCGGGCGACGGGGTTCGGTCTGGAGGCGAAGAAGCCGTACACCGATGGTGTGGTCACCGGTTGGGGCACGGTCGAGGGCCGGACGGTGTTCGTGTACGCGCACGATTTCCGGATCTTCGGCGGGGCGCTGGGTGAGGCGCATGCGACGAAGATCCACAAGATCATGGACATGGCGATCTCGGCGGGTGCTCCGCTGGTGTCGCTGAACGACGGTGCGGGAGCGCGTATCCAGGAGGGCGTTTCGGCGCTCGCAGGTTACGGCGGGATCTTCCAGCGCAACACGCGTGCTTCGGGTGTGATTCCGCATCGCGGTCATGGGCGCCGAGGGCGCGGCCAACGTGATCTTCCGCCGCCAGATCGCGGACGCCGAGGACCCCGGGGCCATGCGCACCCGCATGGTCAAGGAGTACAAGGCCGAGCTGATGCACCCCTACTACGCGGCCGAGCGCGGCCTCGTCGACGACGTCATCGACCCCGCCGAGACCCGCGAGGTCCTCATCGCCTCGCTCGCCATGCTCCGCCGCGAACACGCCGATCTGCCGTCGCGCAAGCACGGCAACCAGCCGGCATGAGCGCCGCCACCGGGCCGCTCGGACCCCTCCTGCGCGTGGTCCACGGCTCCCCGACCGACGAGGAACTGGCCGCCCTCGCGGCCGTCCTCACCGCCGTCCGGAGCCGGACAGCCCCTCCGCCCCCGGGCAGCGTCCGCGACCGGGCCGCCTGGGGCCGGTCGGCGCCTCCTCTCCCCGGCCTCCTCCTGGCGGAACGACCGGGAATGACGCGCACGGGCCTCCTCGGGCGGCCCGTGCGTGCCGGTCACTGCTGGAGGTCGCCGCCCGGCAGCATCCTCTGAACAACTCGCCCTCGCCGACGCGCGCTTGACATGATTGCTTGCGCATGCAAGATTAATGACCCGAGGTCGGGCCCTTGCGGCGCAGCCTCATGGTGAATATTTCCTTGCATGTGCAGGCAATTATGTCCGCGTATGCAGTTCGACCCACCGCACGGAAGGTCCTCCCATGCACTGGCTCCACCTCGCTGTCGCCGTCGTCTTCGAGATCTTGGTCGCCATCGCCGCCGGAAAGGCGGAGGGCTTCAAGAACCGCAAGTGGACCGGCATCACCCTGGCCAGCGGCGCCGCCGCGACCTTCTTTCTCAGCAAGGCGCTGCTGACCTTCGACGTCGGCGTCGGCTATGCCCTGTGGACGTCCGTGGCGGGCGTCGGGATCACGGTCCTCGGCGCGCTGTTCTTCGGCCAGCGTCTGAACGCGCACAAGGCGATCGGCATTCTCCTCGTCATCGGTGGCGTCGTCGGTCTGCAACTGAGCGGATCCGCCTGAGCCCGGAGCCGCACATACCCCCGCATCGCATACCTCCGAGAGGAACCACTCCCATGTCGAACCCCGCCAAGAACTCCACCGACACCAACGCCTGGCTCTCGCTGCTCCTCGCCGGGGTCTTCGAGATCGGGTACGCGCTCGCCGTCGGAGGCAGCGAAGGTTTCACCGTCCTGACCTGGTCCTCGGTCGCCGTGGTCTTCTTCCTGCTGACGCTCTACGCGCTGAGCCTCGCCCTCCGCACGATCGACGTGAGCATCGGCTATGCCGTCTGGGCGGGCATCGGCGCGGTCGGTGCGGCGGTTCTCGGCCCGCTCTTCTTCGACGAGACCCTCACCCCGGCCAAGGGCATCTGGCTGGCCGTCGTCATCGTCGGGGTCATCTGGCTCAAGCTGGCCGACCGTACGAAGCCCGAAGCGGCCGACGCGCCCCGATCCGCGCCGATCGCCGACCGGACCGGCGCACTTCAGGTCTGACGCGTCTCCCATCGGTACGCCGCAGGCGCCCGCCCGTCCCGTCACGAGGGGGCGGCGGGCGCCTGCGGCGTACCGATGGGTGGTGTCCGGTGTGCGGGGTGATGCCCGCCGGACGGCGATCCCGAGGCTGACGGGCTCCGCCGTCCGGCGCGGTCGTGTCAGGCGGCGGCGCCGCGCAGCGCCTGCACCGCGCGGGCGAGCTGGTCGTCGGTGCTCGCTGTGTTGAGGGCCGAACTGAGGATCTCCGCGTACGTGGCGCGGGCGTCCTGGTAGTGCTTGCGGCCCTCGTCGGTGATGACGGCGTAGACGCCGCGCTTGTCGTCGGCGCAGTGGTCCTTGTAGGCGTAGCCGGCGCTTTCCAGCCGCCCCACCAGGCGGGTCACGGAGCTCTGGCTCAGGCCGACGCGGTCCGCGAGCTCCTGCATGCGGTATTCGCCGCTCTCGGCCCGGGTGAGGGCCTCCAGGGCGCGGTACTCGGAGAGGCCGACGCCGAAGCGGCGCTGAAGGGAGTGCGCGAGCCGGCGCTCCACGAAGGCGTGCAGGCCGAGGACGGCCTCCCACATGGTCTGGTCGGAGGCGGCGCGCGGCTGCTGGTGGATCGTCACGGACAGCTCCCCTTCTTGACTGCGATAGCAACAAGATACATGCCCATGCAACTACTGAGGGAAGGCTGGAGCGGTCTCAGGCGCGTTCCGTTCTCCGGGGCCCGGCGGGGCCCGGCGCCGTGATCCGGGCGATCGCCTCGACCGTCAGGGCGCGGTCGTGCGGCTCGGTCTCCAGGGCGCGATGGATGGACAGACCCTCGATGAGCGCGTCGAGCCGGCGGGCGGTGGCCGGGTCGAAGTGCCATTCCAGGGCGCGGCGGCTGCGGCCCATCCAGGTGCGGGTGAGCTCGCGGCAGGCGGGCCGGCGGGCGGCGAGGGTGTAGAGCTCGTGGGTGAGGATCAGCTCGCGCTGGTTGCCGCCGGAGAGGTGGTGGACGAGGTCGGCGACGGCCTCGCGCGCCTCGTCCTGGGTGCTCGCCGCGCCCAGGCGCTCCTCGAAGACGGCGACGATCGTGCCGGAGAACCGGGTGAACGCCTCGTGCAGCAGCTCGTCCATGCCGGAGAAGTGGTACGTCATCGAGCCGAGCGGCACGCCCGCGCGGGCGGCGACCTTGCGGTGCGAGACGCCCGCGACGCCCTCGTCGACGATGAGATCCAGCGTCGCGTCGATGATGCGGTCCCGCCGCTCGGGGTCGGTGCGCCCTGTCGCCACGCGGCGCGGCGCTGATCACCCGGGCGCTGCGGTCTCCTGTGCCGGACCGGGAGGGGCCGGGACCGGGGCGGCCGCTTCGCGGGAGGGCCGGCCGCGCACCGGGTCGGATCAGCCGGACTTGGTGTAGATCAGGCTCTCGCCCGTTCCGGCCGTGGACCGGCGCAGGCTGCCGTCCGGGAGCAGGGTCAGCTCGGTGGGCTTTCCGGGGGAACAGGAGGAGGCCGGGCGGCCGGAGGACACCGTGGAGGATCCGATGCGGACGGGGCCGTCGCCGGACGGGCGGTCGGCGAGCGGCGCGGTGAACTCGCAGTGGTACGTGGAGCCGGAGGCGAGGGGCCCCTCGGCGGTGAGGGCGAGGACCTGGTCGCCCACATCGCCCTGCCGGATGGCCAACGTGCGGGTGGACGTGCCCTGTTCGCCGGGTATGGAGCCCGACCAGGTTCCGAGGAAGCCCTGCGGTACGGCGCCCTCGCCGCCCTGCTGCCCACCGCTGCCGCCGGTGTCGGCGGAGCCCGACGGGCCGGGTGAGGCGGTCTTTCCCGGCCCGTCGCCGTTCATGAACGCGTACACCGATCCGCCTGCCCCTATCGCCACGAGCACGGCGACCGCGATGAGCGCGACGGTGGCCCCGACGGAGCGGCGTTCCCGGACGGGCGGGGGCGGCGTGGGCGCGAAGTAGGCCGGGGGGAGGCGCTGTTCGGCGGTGGGGCCGTAGGGCGGGTGAGGCTGCGCGTACGGGTGGGGCTGTGCGTACGGGCGGTACGGCGGGGCGGTTTCCGTCCGGGCGGCCGGGGCGGCGGGACCCGTCGGCGGTATCGGCGTGGGCGCGGGGGCCGACGGTATCGGGCCGGTCCGGGCGGCGTGAGGGGGGCGGGCGGGGGAGCTCTGGCTGCTCCGGGGGGCCTGCGGGGGTGGTGAGGCCTGCGTGCTGCTCCGGCCCTCCGGATCCGCCGGATCCTCCAGGTCCTCCGCGTCGAGCAACCCAACGGCGTGGCCGCCGAGTTGGGCGATAAGGGTGGCGGGCAGCCAGGGTTCGTCCGCGTCCGTCTCGCCCAGCCGGGCCAGGATCTCGTCGGTGCCGGGGCGGGCCGCCGGCTCCTTCGCCAGGCAGTCCCGGACGAGGCCGGCCAGCTCCTCCGGTACGCCGCTCAGGTCCGGGTCCTCCTGGGCGATCCGGAACATCAGGGCATGGACCCCGCCGCTCTCCGCCGTACCGAACGGCAGCCGGCCCGACGCGGCGTACGCGAGGACGGCCCCGAGGCAGAACACATCGCACGCGGTGGTCACGCGCTCGCCGCGCACCTGCTCCGGAGCCATGAACCCGGGCGAGCCGACCAGGGCCCCGGTGCGGGTCAGATCGCCGTCGGGCACGGACTCCAGGGCGCGGGCGATACCGAAGTCGATGACCCGGGGCCCGTCGATGGTCATCAGCACATTGGAGGGCTTCAGGTCCCGGTGGATGAGCCCGGCCCCGTGGATGTGCCGGAGGGCGTGGGCGAGCCCGGCCCCGAGGAAGCGTACGGAACGGGGCGGCAGCGGCCCGTACGCCCCCGCGGCCGCGACCGGGGCTCCGGGGCGGCCCGAGACGATGCGCTGGAGCGAGGGCCCGGCGACGTAACCGGTGGCGACCCAGGGGACGGGGGCCTCGGTGTCGGAGTCCAGCACCGGTGCGGTCCATGCGCCGCCGACCCGGTGCGCGGCACGGACCTCCTGGCGGAAGCGGGCGCGGAACTCGGACTGCTCGGCGAGCTCGCGGCGGACGACTTTGAGGGCCACGGTGCGGCCGCGGTCGGAGCGGGCGAGGAAGACCTGGCCCATGCCGCCTTCGCCCAGGCGGCCGAGGAGACGGTACGCACCGATGCGGTGCGGGTCGTCGGACCCGAGCTTGTCCATGGTGCGCTTCCTCCCCGTACGGCCCGCACGAGAATAGCGCCGCCCCCACGAACGGCCCCGCCCGTCCCCCTCGCCCAGGACATCCCGACCCCACCCGACGGTTCCCCCGCACGACTCGACCCGCCCGGCACCCCCCCAGCCCGCCCGGCGTTTGAGGGCGGAACCCTTGACCGGACAGGGGCGGTGCACATCTCTCAGCCCGTCCGGCGCTTGAGGACGGAACCGTTGATCGGACGGGGGCGGCGCGCACACCGGGGGCGGCGCCCCGGAGGAGCCAAGACGTTCAGTCCGAGCCCGACACCAGCAGGGTTCCGTCCTCAAACGCCGGACGGGCTGGAGTGGGCACCCGACGCGCCGGAGTGGTGGCCCCCCGCCCCGAGGCTTCCGTCCTCAAACGCCGGACGGACTGGGGTTGGCCGGGTCCGGGCTGGGGTTGTCCCGGTCCTGGCCGGGGTTGACCGGGCCTGGGCTCGAAGGGGCCCGGTCCGCAGCCGTGAGGGTGCCCAAGGCCTGCGACAGCCGCTCCAGCACCCGCACCGCCTCCGCCACCCCCTCCACCCCCAGCTCCCCTGCCAGCCGCGCGGCGAACTCCGCGTGGGACGGGCCGATCCGGGACACCGCCTCCCGCCCCGCCCCGGTCACCCGCAACAGCTTCGCGCGGCGGTGGGCCGGGTTCTCCGCGTACTCCGCGAGCCCCCGCTCGACCAGCAGGTCCGCGATCCGCTGCACGCTCTGCCGGGTGATCCCCATCGCCCGGGCGATCCCCGCCACCGGCAACGGCTCCGGCAGCACCGCCCCCAGCACCTGCCACCACGCCGCCGTCAGGCCGCCCGGCCGCGCCAACTCGTCGGCCACCGACAGGAACTGCCCGTTCAGCCGGAACACCGTCAACGCCGCCCGGCTCAGCAGGTCCTGCTGAACCCGGACGTCCTCCGAGCCCGAGCCCACACCCGCCTCCGTACCCTCACGCACCCTGCAACACCTCGTACGCGCTCGCGTCCGAGTCGTGGAACAGCCGGTACCAAGCGTCCAGCCTCTTCGCGTCGTACACCCCGAGCAGCGCGAAGACCTCCCGTGCGAACGCCACCGGCTCCGTCGGCCCGGCCGTGATCAGCCCGCCGTCCGTGACCGCGTCCGCGTCCACGTACCTCGCGCCGCCCGCGTACCCCGTCGCCGCGAGGTAGAAGGAGACCGCGCTCGTGTGCGCCCGGCCGTCCAGCAGCCCCTCCCGGGCCAGCCCGGCCGTCGCCCCGCAGATCGCCGCGACCGGCACCCCGGCGTCCAGGAAGCCCCGGGCCGCCCGCGCGAACGGGGCGAGCGCGTCGCCCGTGTCCCACTCCGCCGCCCCGGTCAGGATGAGCAACGCGCTGTCCTGCGACCGTAGTTCGTCCAAGGACAGATCGGGCCGGACGCGCAGGCCGCCCATGGTCGTCACCGGCTCCCGGGAGAGGCCCACGGTCCGCACGGTGTAGCCGTTCTGCGCGAGATGTGCGGTGGTGTGCCCGGTCTCCCAGTCGGCGAAGGTGTCGTAGACGGCGAGATGCACGGTCCTGTTGCTGCTGCTGGTCATGATGACCTCCTCGGCTCGATGACAGAAGACTGTCATGTCGACAGCATGCTGTCAATCGGTCGGGGGTGGGCGATGAACAACGGGCCCGGGCCCGACACCTTGCCGATCCATCCGCCCCAGGCCGTACAAGGTGGCCATGGAGACGGGCCCCACCAGCCCCTACGCTCGCCGCATGACCCCTCATGCCCCTCATGCCCCGTACGCCGACCCCGCGGCCGGTGCGGCCGTGAAGGCCGCGGACCGCGCGCACGTGTTCCACTCCTGGTCCGCCCAGGGCCTCATCGACCCGCTCGCCGTCGCCGGCGCCGAGGGGTCCTACTTCTGGGACTACGACGGCAACCGCTACCTCGACTTCACCAGCGGACTCGTCTACACCAACATCGGCTACCAGCACCCCACCGTGATCGCCGCGATCCAGGAGCAGGCGGGCAAACTCGCCACCTTCGCGCCCGCGTTCGCGATCGAGGCGCGCTCCGAGGCCGCACGCCTCATCGCCGAGCGCACCCCCGGCGACCTGGACAAGATCTTCTTCACCAACGGCGGGGCCGAGGCCGTCGAGAACGCCATCCGCATGGCCCGGCTGCACACCGGGCGTACGAAGGTGCTCTCCGCCTACCGCTCGTACCACGGCGCCACCTCCACCGCGATCAACCTCACCGGCGACCCGCGCCGCTGGCCCTCCGACAACGGCTCGGCGGGCGTCGTCCGCTTCTGGGCGCCGTTCCTCTACCGCTCGCCGTTCCACGCGCAGACCGAGGCCGAGGAGTGCGCCCGCGCCCTCCAGCACCTGGAGGACACCCTCGCATTCGAGGGTCCGGCCACCATCGCCGCGATCATCCTGGAGACGATCCCGGGCACGGCCGGCATCATGACGCCGCCGCCGGGCTACCTCGCCGGTGTGCGCGAGATCTGCGACCGGTACGGGATCGTCTTCGTGCTCGACGAGGTGATGGCCGGATTCGGCCGCACCGGCGCCTGGTTCGCCGCCGACCACTTCGACGTCGTGCCGGACCTGCTGACCTTCGCCAAGGGCGTCAACTCCGGTTACGTACCGCTCGGCGGCGTCGCCGTCAGCGCCGAGATCGCCGCCACCTTCGAGACCCGCCCCTACCCGGGCGGCCTCACCTACTCCGGGCACCCGCTGGCCTGCGCCGCCGCCGTCGCCACCATCGGTGTGATGGAGGACGAGAAGGTCGTCGAGCACGCGGCCCGGATCGGCGAGACCGTCCTCGGCCCCGGCCTGCGCGAACTCGCCGAACGCCACCCCTCGGTCGGCGAGGTCCGCGGCCTGGGCGCGTTCTGGGCGCTGGACCTGGTCCGCGACCGGGAGACCCGCGAGCCGCTGGTGCCGTACAACGCCTCCGGCGAGGCCGCCGCCCCGATGGCCGCCTTCGGCGCGGCGGCGAAGAAGCAGGGACTGTGGCCGTTCATCAACATGAACCGGACCCACGCCGTCCCCGCCTGCAACGTCTCCGAGGCCGAGGCCGAGGAAGGGCTCGCGGCCCTGGACGTCGCGCTCTCGGTCGCCGACACGTACACGGTGCAGGGCGGACAGGGCGTGTAGAGCGGCACGTCCGACCGACCGCGCCCCCGACCGCGCCCCCGTCCGTGCTCCCGGCCCGCACACCGGGTAACCGGATCACCCGATTCCGTACGCGATCGACCTCGTACGCCTCCCCGCCGTGCCCGGAATCGGGCACGGCGGCGGCGCTGGCTTAAGGTGACCCGAGCCAGAGTGACCCCCCACCGGAAACGGCCGGCGAGCGGGGCGGACGGGACGGACGGATGGGGGCCGGCATGGGTACGAGCGGAGGTGTGACGCGCAACACCCTGCGCCAGCAGATCGCCGACGCGCTGCGGGACGAGGTGCTCGCGGGGCGTCTTCCGCCCGGCCGGGAGTTCACCGTCAAGCAGATCGCCGAGCAGTACGGGGTCTCCGCGACGCCCGTCCGCGAGGCGCTCTTCGACCTCTCCGCGCAGGGTCTCCTCGCCTCCGACCAGCACCGCGGCTTCCAGGTGCGCGAGTTCACCGTCGCCGACTACCGGGCGATGGCCGAGGCCCGCGCCCTCGTCGTCGAGGGCCTCTTCCGCAACCCCGCCGAGCGGGTCGCCGTCCGGCCCGAGGCCCTCGCCTCGATCCGCCGACGGGCCGCGGAGGCGGTCCGTGCGGCCAAGGGCGGCGACCTCGACGTACTGATCGGGTACGACCTGCGGTTCTGGCGGGAGCTGGGGCAGTTCGTCCTCAACCCGTACATCGCCGACTTCCTCACCAAGCTCCGTGTCCAGGCCTGGGTGTTCGCCGTGCACCGGCTGCGCCGCGACGGCATGGCCGAGGACGTGCTGTGGTTCGGCCACGAGGAGCTGGTCGAGGCCATCGCACGGGGCGACCACGAACAGGTCCACGCCGCCATGCACTCCTACTACGCGCACGCGCTCGCCTGGGCGGACCGGCTGGAGGCGGGGGAGGCCGGGAGGAACGCCCCCGATGCGCCGGAGTCGCCGGGGCACTGTGCGTGAGGTTCGCCCCGCATTACGCTGTCCCGACGATCGCCCGAACCCTTCCGAGAGCGAGACTTCGTGGCCTGTGACCTGTGGCTGGTCCCCCTCGTCGATGTGCTGTGCCACAGCGCCGACAATCCGTTCGCCGAAGAGATCGCCGTCTACGACAAGGCGTTGAACGATGCCGGGCTGCCGCCCGTCCCCGTCTACGCGTACATGCCGGGCCTCACCGGGGACGTCGCCCCCGTGGCCGGCTTCGACTACGACGCCCTGCACTTCCTGCGCCGCGCCTATCTGCTCCAGCTGAGCGGCCTCGCGGTCACCCCCGTCGCCGGTCTCGACGGCGACTACGAGCAGCTCCTGGAGATGTTCGAACAAGGCGCGCAGCAGTCGCACCTGGTCTGGCACTACGACCACGCCGGGGCGTACGTCCCGGTGGACTTCCCGGCCCCGCTCTCCGACGACGCGCTCCTGGCGGGCGGCGGTCCGCTCGGCTCCGCGCACGGGCTGCTGCGGGAGCTGGAGTTCGTGGCCCCGTCCATCGGCATCGACCCGGCCAACCCGCCGGCCGCCCCACAACCGCCCGCCGGCCCCACCACCCTGGAACAGCCGGCGGACCCGGTCCCCTACGACGACAGCCCGTTCGCCCGGGAACGCCACGTCTGGCTGGGCCTCCACGCGGCAGCGACCCGCAGCCTGGCCCAGGGCTCAATGATCATCTTCAGCTAGGGCCTTTCGACCCCTCATGAGCCCTCACGGACCGGGGTGCCGAAATCCAGCCCGACCGGCGGTCGAGGGCCGGGGGTCCGGGGGCAGAGCCCCCGAAACGGCTCACCGCGGCGGCGACTCCGGCGGTCGCTGCCGCGGCATGTTCGGCCGCGCCGCCACCGACGGCATCGAGAACCGCCCCGGCAGAGCCCCCGGCTCCCCCCGCCCGCCCGCGCTCCCCGTCGCCAGGGCCTGCATGCCCATCGGCGCGGGCCCGGCCCGGAACTCCACCATCCAGTCCGCCGTCTCCGACCGCACCAGCTCGGTGATGTCCTCCGAGAACCTCCGCAGCACCCCCAGGCACCGCTCGGCCGCCTCGCTGGCCGTGCCCTCGGTCGGCCCGAGCATCTCCCGTACGCACTCCGAGGCCCAGTCGAACTGCAGCACCTGGAGCCGCCGCTGCACGGCCTGGGCCGTGGCGAGGTTCCTTATCCACCCGGAGGTGAGGCCGAAATACCGGTCGCAGCCCATACAGGCGGCCCCCAGCAGCAGCGACAGATAGCCCCAGCCCGCCGAACCGCTCAGCGTGCCGGTCAGGTCGAGCAGCGGCAGCGCGGCCCCGGCGACCACCCCGGCGGCGGTGCCCATCCGCAGGGCCCTGGCGGCCCGTCGCTTCCGGATCCGGTCGTTCAGATACCAGTCGGCGGTGTCCAGGGCACCGGTCTCGACCCAGCGGTAGAGCTCGTCGAGCCGCTCGGCCGGTTCGCCCCAGTCGCCGAGCGGAAACGGGCGCCCGGTCAGATCGCGCCCTCCGGCGCGGCCCTCGGCACGATCTCCGGCACGACGCTCGGCCCCGGCCGCGGAACGGGAATCGGAATGCTCAGCTCCGTTCTCACCGGATCCCGCGTCGGACTCCTTGCGGGGCGGCCCCTCGGGCTGCATCTCCGGCTGACTCACCGGGGCACTCCTCTGCACTCTGACGGACGGGGATGGACGGGGATGGACGGGGACGGACGGGGACGGACGGGGACGGACGCGTAGGGGGTAACTCTGCGTTACCGCACATGCACGCTCGTGTGCCGATGTGCATGCCCTTCCTACCGCCGAATGGTGGGCCGTGGGGTCGAAATCGCGGGATTCCCGCCTGCACACGGCCGCTGGTCAGGTATAGGAGCATGCACGCCGGGTCCGGAATCTCACCCGAAAGAGTTGGTCCCCGGCGGGTGGAGCGCGGTGACCGGGGAGCACGTAGGCTCGGCTTACCGAAACATTTGTCGTCGAAATGCCAGGAGTGACCGTGATTCCCGGTGGTGGCCAGCCCAATATGCAGCAGTTGCTCCAGCAGGCCCAGAAGATGCAGCAGGACCTCGCCGCGGCCCAGGAGGAACTGGCCAGGACCGAGGTCGACGGACAGGCGGGCGGTGGTCTCGTGAAGGCCACCGTGACCGGTTCCGGCGAGCTCCGCGCCCTGGTGATCGACCCGAAGGCGGTGGACCCGGAGGACACCGAGACGCTCGCCGATCTCGTCGTCGCGGCCGTCCAGGCGGCCAACGAGAACGCGCAGGCGCTCCAGCAGGAGAAGCTCGGCCCGCTGGCGCAGGGCCTGGGCGGCGGTGGCGGCATCCCCGGCCTGCCGTTCTGACCGGACCGGAGTGAGCCGGGCCCCACGGGGCCTACAGGTACCGACCCGTACCCACTACGGTACGGAGCAGGAAGAAAAGAAAGGCGTTCCGTTGTACGAAGGCGTTGTTCAGGACCTCATCGACGAACTGGGCAGGCTGCCCGGCGTCGGTCCCAAGAGCGCGCAACGGATCGCCTTCCACATCCTGCAGGCCGAGCCCACGGACGTACGCCGGCTCGCGCACGCCCTCCTGGAGGTCAAGGACAAGGTCCGGTTCTGCGCTGTGTGCGGCAATGTCGCGCAGCAGGAGCAGTGCGGGATCTGCCGGGACGCGCGCCGCGACCGGAGCGTCATCTGTGTGGTCGAGGAGCCCAAGGATGTCGTCGCGATCGAGCGGACGCGTGAGTTCCGGGGCCGCTACCACGTCCTGGGCGGGGCGATCAGCCCCATCGAGGGCGTCGGCCCGGACGACCTGCGCATCCGCGAGCTGCTGGCGCGGCTCGCGGACGGCTCCATCACGGAGCTGATCCTCGCGACCGACCCCAATCTGGAGGGCGAGGCCACCGCCACGTACCTGGCGCGGATGGTCAAGCCCATGGGCCTCAAGGTGACCCGGCTGGCCAGCGGCCTGCCGGTCGGCGGCGACCTGGAGTACGCCGACGAGGTCACTCTGGGCCGCGCCTTCGAGGGGAGGCGGCTGCTGGATGTCTGACGCCACCGCCGTGCACCCCCGGCCCTCACACGTACCGCCCTTCACTTCACCGTCTGTGACCGCGCCCACGGGAGGTCCCCTCGATGTCTGACGCCACGCTGAACTCCGTCACGCAGGACCCGGGCGACTTCGCCGTCCAGATCGCGGACCAGATCAAGACGTTCATCGTCGCGGTCACCGAGGTGTCCAAGGTCAACGAGCCGGAAGAGGCCGTTCCGGTCCTGCTCCTCCAGGTCTCGCAGCTCCTGCTCGCGGGCGGCCGCCTCGGCGCGTACGAGGACGTCCTGCCCGACGAGCGGTACGAACCGGACCTCGGCGCGGAGCCGGACGCGGACGGCCTGCGCGAGCGGTTCGCGGCGCTGCTGGAGCCGATCGACGTCTACTCCGAGGTCTTCGACCCGTACGAGCCCCGCAAGGCCCCGGTCCCGCACCGGATCTCCGACGACCTGGCCGACCTGGTCACCGACCTCGGCCACGGCCTCGCGCACTACGACGCCGAGCGCACCGCCGAGGCGCTGTGGTGGTGGCAGTTCTCGTACTTTTCCAACTGGGGTTCCACCGCCTCCGCCACCCTCCGCGCCCTCCAGTCCCTGGTCGCCCACATCCGCCTCGGCCAGCCCCTGGAGGAGCTGGACGGCCTGGACACCGACCAGGACCCGGGCGAGGACGACCTCGCCGAGGAGGCGGGCCGCGTGATGCTCCAGGAGATCGCGGGACCGCTGGGCCTGCGGCCGGTGAAGTAGCGGGCGACCACGCCCCGGTGAAGCAGCCGGGCCGGCGTCCCCGCCGGACCGGGCAGGCGTCCCCGCCCGGTCTCACCGGTACGCGTCGGCGCCCCCGCCCGGTCTCACCGGTACGCGTTGGCGTTCTCCTCGGCCCAGCGGCGGTAGGGCCGGGCGGGGCGAGCCGGTGACCCGGGCCGGTCGGTGCGGCCCGGGCCGCCGAGGCGATGTCGGCAGGGTGGACGGCGGGCAGCCCCATGAGCGAACACGCCCCGTCCGGCGCGGGCTTCAGCGACGCGGCCCGTCCTGGATCGGCTTTCACCACCTCGATCCCGCCGAGCACCCAGGCCCTCGACGTGGAGACGCCGGCAGCGTGCGGACCCGGCCCGGGCGGAATCCCGCAGGCCCGCCCGAGGCTCAAGCCCCGAGTCGCGAGCCCCGGGCCGCGAGCCCCGGGCTCCGAGCCCTCTTTGCAGGAATGGGTGGTGAGGTTCAACCCACCCACCCTCCCTTCCTGGTCAGGTTCCGAACTCCGCTGCGAGCTGCGCGAGTTCGACCAGAAATGACGTTAGGTGATCAGGTTGCGCCGGAGCGTATGCACGCTCTAGGTTCACGAACAGCAACCCACAATCCGTAAAACGGACAACCCCGGTGGTGCTCACAACACCGACCGGGGTCTGACCGTCAGAGATCGACGCCCGTAGAAAGGCGATCCCCATGGCTGCTGCCAACCTTAGTGCTGCCCTGCGCGCTCCCGCCCACCCCATGGCGAAAGTCGGGTACGGAAAGCGCGACGCCCCCGACCAGGCCCCGCCCCGCGCCGCCGACTTCGCCGGTCTGGAACCGCGTGAGGCGGCCATCGCCGCGTACATCGACCGGCTCCCCGAAGGCGCGGCGATCGGCTACAAGGTGCTCGCCGAGGAGTTGCCGGACTACGGGCAGCAGGCGTGCCGCAGCGCGCTCGACCGGCTGACCCGGGCCGGGCACCTCCGTCGCATCAAGGTCCATGTCACCGTGGCCGACGGCCAGATGCGCTGGGTGACGCGTACGTACTTCTCCCGCACCGCCCGCGATGCCACCTGGTGGGCCGCCCATGTGCGGTTCGTCCGGGGCATGGACGCGCCGGGGCAGCCGGCCGCGCCCGCTGCCGTATCCGCATCGACGGAAACAGCCGGGGAACCGCGCCCCGAGCCCGGCGTACGCGCCCCGCGCTCGGAGGCGTACGACGTCCTCGCCGGGCTCGGCCGCCGTGAGCCCCGGCTCCAGCTCTCCGAGGGCGACTGCGTGCAGCTGGAACACCTGGTCGGGGAGTGGCTGGCGCGCGGCGCCGGCCGCGAACAGATCACCCGGGCCCTGACCTCGGGCCTGCCGGAGCCCGTGCACTCCGCCGGACCCCTCCTCCGTAAACGACTGGAGACCAAGATGCCGCCGAGCCCCGCCCCGCAGCAGGAGAAGGACCACCCGCGAGAGCAGATCGTAGGGGTCGTGATGATGTGCCTCTTCTGCGACGAGGACGAGACGACGACCACGCTGGACCACGGCGTATGCCTCGACTGCAAGGAGGCGATCGCCCGCGACGAGGCGGCGGGCCTGACCGGCGACGTACCCGACACCTTCCTGGCCCGCCCGCGCGCCGAGGTCGACGTGGCCGCCCGCATGGCCGAACTCCGCTCGGCCACGGCGGCCCGCCCGGTCCTTCCGGCCCCGAGGTCGCGCCGATGAGCGTGCAGGAGATCCCAGTCGGGGCACCACGGAGGCGAGGAGGCGACGTCGTGACCCCCAGGAGCACCGCCCAGCCCCAGATGAGCACCGAAGAGTTCGAGGAACTCGCCCGCCGAGCGACCGAGCTGGTGCGGCTGGAGTTCATCCACGGAAAGGTCCAGGTCAAGCCCGTGCCCGACGAGCACTTCGCCGGGGCGGGGGAGTGGGCGGCCCCCTCCGGCGTGCTGATGACCGTGGAAGCCACCTCCCACGACGCCGACACCAAACGGCGCGACCGGGTCGAGAAGCCCGACGGTTACGCGGCCGCCGGTATTCCGGTCTACCTCCTCGTCGACCGCGAGGCGTGCTCGGTGACCGTCTTCACCGAGCCGGAGAGGGCGTGTACCGGTCCGCCACCACCCGGCCCTTCGGTGCGGTCGTCGAGCTGCCCGAGCCGGTCGGCTTCGCGCTCGACACCGAGAAGCTCAAGGAGTACGCCGACTGATGGTGTCCATCGAGTACGGGGACCGGACGGTCGGGGCGGCCTGAGCGTCAGGTCGGTGACCTCTTGTCCTCAACCGCGTTTGAGGGAACAGGCTCCGGAGTGAACGGCCGACGGCCCAACTGACGGCGGGCCGGCCCGGTCGCCCCGGCGTGCGGAATCCGGGGCGGATATCCGGGGGTGGCCGGCGCGTGCGGTTGTTAGTCTCCCTCAGCTCTTGATCTTCGATCTTCAAGGGCCGGACAGGGGAGGGCAACGCGCATGACAGGACGTACGGGACAGAGACGGGCGGGACGAGCGAGACGGGCTGCCGTCGCGGCGACGATCGCCGCCGGGACGGTGCTGGCGACGCCGGGCACCGTACTGGCGGCGGCGGGTGACGGGCTGCCGAGGCAGCCGCAGGTCGCCGATCTGGCGACGGAGAACTCGGCGTGCGTATCCGGCGGGGAACGGCCGTACGTGGGGTCCGTGCCGCGGGTGACGGCGCGGCTGTACGGGCCCGGCGGCGGGCAGCCCGGTGAAGCGAGCAAGGTCCGGGGCGAGTTCGAGGCGTGGTGGCAGGGCGAGGGCGGCGTCGAGGAGCGGGTGACCACGACCACCAGCACGATGCTCGACACCGCCCCGTTCAGCTGGCAGCTGCCGAGCACCATCCCCGACGAGACCGTCGTGTCCTGGCGGGTGCGGGCCGTCAACGACGCGGGTGCCTCCGCCTGGAGCAGCGAAGGGCCGGGCGCGCCCTGCGAGTTCGTGTACGACCGCACCCACCCCGACGCCCCCGTCGTCACCTCCTCCGACTATCCGGACGACGACACGTGGACGCCCGGCGCCGGGGTCCGGGGGACCTTCCGCTTCACGGCGCAGGGCGGGGACATCGTCGGATTCGCCTACTCCTTCAACGGTGAGCTGCCGCGCATGGCCGACGTCCGGCCCGACGGTTCGGCCGAGATCAGCTTCGTGCCGAAGAAGTCCGGCGTCCAGACCCTCTCCGTACAGGCGCAGGACCGGGCCGGCAACCGCGGCCTGCCCACCGACTACACGTTCCGGATCGGGGAAGGGCCCGCCCCGGTGGCCCGGTGGAAGCTCGCCGACGCGACGGGTTCCCGTTCGGCCGCCGCCGAGAACGGCACCGCGGCCCGGGCCGGTGCGGGAGTCGCGTTCGGCGCGCCCGCGCCCTCCGGCACCCCGCTCACCTCCACCGCCTCGCTCGACGGAACGGGCCACGGCTTCCTGACCCCGGGCGCCCCGGTCGTCGCCGACACCGCGAAGGACTTCGCCGTCGGCGGCTGGGTGCGGCCGGCGCGCGTGGACGGCACCCGTACGGTCCTCTCGCAGGACTCGGGCACGGGGCGTGCCTTCGCGCTCGGGCTGACGCAGGCCGGTACGGCCCCCGCGTGGTCGTTCGCCGTCGGCGGGGCGCGGGTCACGGGCGGGCTGCCCGAGACCGATGACTGGGCGTACGTGCTCGGCCAGTACGACGCCGGGACCGGCACGGCCCGGCTGTACGTGAACGGCCGCGCGGTCGGCGAGGAGACGGCCGCCGTCCCCGTGGCGGGCGAGGGCGACTTCCAGATCGGCCGGGCGCGCGGGGCGCGGGGCTACCGCGACCGCTGGCAGGGCGAGATCGGTGACGTACGGGCGTACGACCGGATCGTGGTTCCGGAGGAGCTGACGGCCCTCGCGACCCGTGCCGCGCGGCGCGTCGGCCACTGGGCGCTCGACACCGCGCCGGGCGGCCTCGCCCCGGAGTCGGGCGGCGGGGCGCCGCTGAAGCTGGGCGCCGGGGCCTCGGTCTTCCGCCTCGACGACCCCTGCGACCCGCTGGACCAGGAGTGCGGCCAGGACTGGCCGCTGGAGGGTGACGGGCACCTGCGTCTCGACGGAGTCTCGGGCCACGCGGCCACGGACGCCCCGGTGGTCGACATCTCCGGGAGCTTCACCGTCAGCGCCCGCGTCCGGCTCACCGACGACGCCCCCGCGGGGCCGATGACGGCGATCTCCCAGGGCGGGGAGCACGGCGACGCCTTCAAGGTGCGCTTCGACCCGGAGAACTCCAGCTGGGACCTGGTGCTGGCGCACGCCGACGAGCCGGGTGCGCCGGAGACCGTGCTCCGCCGGATCGAGTGGCCCGACGGGGACCTCGGCGTGGGCCACCGGGTCACCGTCGCGTACGACGCCCCGGCGAACGAGGTGTCCTTCTACGTGGACGGGTGGGCGGAGTCCGACGGCGGCACCGCGGCCTTCGACGCCGCCTGGAAGAGCACCGGTGGGCTCCAGCTCGGCCGGGGCCGCACCGCCGACGGCTGGGGCGAACACCTGAAGGGCGTCGTGGACAGCGTGTACGCCTACGAGGGTGTGCTGTCCGAGACGGAGATACAGCAGCTGCCGTAAGCCGCGGCGGACGCGCCCGCCGGACGGATGAGAGGGCTCGCCCCTCATCCGTCCGACGGGTCCCGACTCGCGCATTTCCTGCGGACGGTGTGGGCTGGGACACAAACGGGAGTGCTCGCGGGCTGGGTGGGCAACAGCCAGGTACGAGCGGTTCGGAGCGACACGCCGTACCGGGTGATGAGCGGGACATCTCATCATCTGGTATGGACGGGTCGATTCCGGGCTGCTCGTTAAACTGAGCCGACCGCAGTAATGACTGAGCGAGGAGCGCACGTGGGCCTTGTCGTGCAGAAGTACGGAGGCTCCTCCGTAGCCGATGCCGAGGGCATCAAGCGGGTCGCCAAGCGAGTCGTCGACGCCAAGAGAAACGGCAACCAGGTGGTTGTCGTGGTGTCCGCGATGGGCGACACGACGGACGAGTTGATAGACCTCGCCGAGCAGGTGTCTCCGATGCCTACCGGCCGTGAATTCGACATGCTGCTGACCGCCGGTGAGCGGATCTCCATGGCCCTGCTGGCGATGGCGATCAAAAACCTGGGCCACGAGGCCCAGTCGTTCACGGGCAGCCAGGCCGGTGTCATCACCGACTCGGTCCACAACAAAGCGCGCATCATCGACGTCACGCCGGGCCGCATCCGGACGTCGATCGACGAGGGCAACATCGCCATCGTCGCCGGGTTCCAGGGCGTGAGCCAGGAGGGCAAGAACATCACCACCCTCGGCCGCGGCGGGTCGGACACGACCGCCGTCGCGCTGGCCGCCGCGCTGGAAGCCGAGGTCTGTGAGATCTACACCGACGTCGACGGCGTCTTCACCGCGGACCCCCGGGTCGTGAAGAAGGCGAAGAAGATCGACTGGATCTCCTTCGAGGACATGCTGGAGCTGGCCGCGTCCGGCTCCAAGGTGCTGCTGCACCGCTGCGTCGAGTACGCACGCCGTTACAACATCCCGATCCACGTCCGCTCGTCCTTCTCCGGACTGCGCGGCACCTGGGTCAGCAACGAGCCGCAAGGGGACCAGCAGGTGGAGCACGCGATCATCTCCGGAGTCGCCCATGACGTCTCGGAGGCCAAGGTCACCGTCGTCGGCGTCCCGGACAAGCCGGGCGAGGCGGCCGCGATCTTCCGTGCCATCGCGGACGCCGAGGTCAACATCGACATGGTGGTGCAGAACGTCTCCGCCGCGTCGACCGGGCTGACGGACATCTCCTTCACCCTGCCCAAGGCCGAGGGCCGCAAGGCCATCGACGCCCTGGAGCGGACCAAGGGCTCCATCGGCTTCGAATCGCTCCGTTACGACGACCAGATCGCGAAGATCTCCCTGGTCGGCGCCGGTATGAAGACCAACCCGGGCGTCACGGCCGGATTCTTCGAGGCGCTGTCCGACGCGGGCGTGAACATCGAGCTGATCTCGACCTCCGAGATCCGTATCTCGGTGGTCACCCGCGCCGACGACGTCAACGAGGCCGTGCGCGCCGTGCACACCGCCTTCGGTCTCGACAGCGACTCCGACGAGGCCGTCGTCTACGGAGGCACCGGCCGATGACCGGACGCCGCCCTTCGCTCGCGGTCGTCGGCGCGACTGGGGCGATCGGCGGTGTCATGCTCCGGATCCTCTCGCAGCACGCGGATGTCTGGGGCGAGGTCAGACTCGTCGCCTCACCGCGCTCGGCCGGCCGGAAGCTGGTCGTGCGCGGTGAGGAGAGCGAGGTCCTCGCACTCGCCGAGGACGTGTTCGACGGCGTCGACGTGGCGCTCTTCCTGGTGCCGGACGAGGTGTCCGCCCACTGGGCCCCGATCGCCGCCGCCAAGGGCGTCGTCGTCATCGACGACTCGGCGGCCTTCCGGCTCGACGACGACGTGCCGCTCGTCGTCCCCGAGATCAACCCCCATGCCGCACGGCTCCGGCCGCGCGGCATCGTCGCGTCCCCGAACTGCACCACGCTGTCGCTGATCGTCGCGGTCGGCGCGCTGCACGCCGAGTTCGGGCTGCGCGAGCTGATCGTCTCCTCCTACCAGGCGGTCAGCGGCGCGGGCCGGGACGGGGTCGCGGCCCTGCGCGAGCAACTGGCCCTGGTGGCCGGTACGGATCTCGGCACCCACCCCGGGGACGTACGGCGGGCCCTCGGTGACGAGGCGTCCGCGGCGGACAGCCCCTTCGCCGCACCCATCGCCCTGAACGTCGTGCCCTGGGCCGGTACGGACGCCGGCGGCGGCTGGTCCTCCGAGGAGATCGCCATCCGCGAGGAGTGCCGCAAGGTGCTCGGCCTGCCGGATCTGCGGACCACGGCGACCTGTGTGTACGTCCCCGTCGTCGCCACGCACTCGATGTCCGTCCACGCCCGCTTCGAGAACGAGGTCGCCGTCGACAAGGCGCACGAGATCCTGGCGACCGCCCCGGGCGTGGTGCTCTTCGACAGCCCGGCGTCCGGAGACTTTCCCACCCCGTCCGATGTGGTCGGCACCGATCCGACCTGGGTGGGCCGCGTCCGGCGGTCGATGGACGAACCGCGCGCCCTGGAAATGTTCCTTTGCGGGGACAATCTCCGAAAAGGTGCGGCTTTGAACGTGGCGCAGATCGCCGAATCGGTCGCCGCCGAATTTCCCCGAGCGTGATCGAATCTTTTTTGTAGGATCTGTGAACGCCCTGTGAGCAATTAACTGGTCTGAACCTCTTGAGCTGGGGCGTTGTCGTATCCGACGATGATCTCCCGGCCTTTCGCAACCGCATCTCGGCCGGGCGGCGTCTATGCGGTCACTTCTGCGTGGCCGGACGTCATTACGGGGCATTTGGGGAAGAGCAGGTATGTATGAGGGCATGTCGCACAGCGTCGAACGTGGCGCCGTCCGCGTACAACCCTGACGGGGGGCAGCGTGTCCAACAGGCGTGGCAGAGGTTCTCGACATCACAGTGGTGGGCCCGTTGCGAGGCGCTTCGGTGCGTCCGCTCCGGCGGCCCCGCGCGCGCGGCGGCATGCCGGTGATCGCGCCCATGCCCGCCGCGCGACCGGCCTCGTTGCCCTCGCAGCGCGGGGGTGCTGAAGAGTCGGTGGCAGCTGGAACCACGGTCGACCATCTCACCGAGACCTATCGCGCCCACTACCGCTCCCTGCTCGGTCTCGCGGCCCTGCTGCTGGACGACACGGCGTCCTGCGAGGACGTGGTGCAGGAGGCGTTCATCCGCGTGCACTCCGCGCGCAACCGGGTCCGCGAACCGGAGAAGACCCTCGCGTATCTGCGCCAGACCGTCGTCAACCTCTCGCGTTCCGCGCTGCGCCGCCGCATCCTCGGGCTGAAGCTGCTCTCCAAGCCGATGCCGGACATGGCGAGCGCGGAGGAGGGCGCCTACGACCAGCTGGAGCGGGACGCGCTGATCAAGGCCATGAAGGGGCTCCAGCGACGCCAGCGCGAGGTGCTGGTGCTGCGCTACTTCGCGGACATGACGGAGGCCCAGGTCGCCGAGACGCTGGGTATCTCGCTGGGGTCGGTCAAGGCGTACGGTTCCCGGGGCATCGCGGCCCTGCGCGTCGTTATGGAGGCCCAGGCATGAGCGGGCCCGACCAGCGCCCCGAACGGGGACCCGAGCACAGGCACGAGAACGACCCGACGGGAAACGGAATGGTGAACCACGGGCCGGAGAAGACTCCGCACACAGATCCGGACCGCCCGCACGCCGGTAGCGCGGGACCCGAGCCGGACGAGCGGGACGCGGGGCCGGGTGCGGGCGCGAGTGTGGATGCGACGGCGACTGCGGGTTCGGGTGCGGAGGACGGTACGCAGTCCCGTGCCGACGCTGACGCGAAGTCCGGGTCCGGGTCCGGGCCTGATGCCGCTGACGCCGCCGCGAAGTCCGACCCGAAGCCCAGGCCCGGTGCCGCTGCGGGGAAGGCCGCGAAGTCCGGGCTCGGCGCCGACGATGCCCCCGGGGCGCCCGACGACGATGTCCTCGCCACCCTGACCGACCTCTTCGCCGCCGATCGGTCCGCGCCCACGGCCGACGAGCTGGACGAGGTGGCCCTGCGCCGCATGCTGCAGGGCGCGGTGCGCGACATCAGCCCCTCCGAGGGGACCCTGGACCATCTCCACCGGGCCGTCCCCGCCCGCCGCGCCAGGCGGCGGCAGGCCGTCGTCGGGGCGGCCGCTGCGGCCCTGCTGATCGGCACCGCCGTCCCCGCCTTCGTCCACGTCGCGGCCTCCGACGGCCAGACCACCGCCAGCCCCGCCATCGCCGGACACGGCGAGCAGGCCCAGGGCGGCAACGGGGACGAGAGCGGCCCGGAGGAGCCCGGCCGGCGGACCGTGCAGCCCACCGAGCGCGAGAGCGAGGGCGGTGTCGGCGAGGCCGACCCGGATCCCAGCCCGTCCGAAGGCCGGGGCGGTGACCCCGAGGGGGCGGAGAAGGACGAGGAGCCCGACTCCCCGCGCGTGGACTTCGCGTCCCTGCCGGTCTGCGACCCGAGCCAGCTCGGCGTCGCCTCCGCCGGCACCGACGCACCGGGGGCCGACGGCACGGTCTACGGAAGCTTCAAGATCGCCAACATCTCCGCCAAGGAGTGCACGGTCAGCAGCAACGGCACGGTGGGCGTCACGGCCCTCGGCGCGGCCGACCCGCTGAAGATCGGCGTCGTCCAGCACGCCGCGGGCGACGCGGCCCCCGGTCTGCCCGACCCCTCGCAGGAGCCGGGCACGGTGGCGCTGAAGCCGGCCATGGCGTACGAGGTCAAGTTCGCCTGGGTGCCGACCGACACCTGCCCGACCACGGGCCCATCACCGACGCCGACCCCGTCGGCGGACGGCGCGGGAGGTTCGGTCGGCGAGGGCAGCGACCAGTCCGGCGTCGAGGCGCAGTGGCTTCAGGAGGACGGCGGGGGCACGGCGGAGGGCAGTGTCGCGGTGACCCACACCCCGGAGACGGGAGCGCCCACCGCGGAGACGAAGATTCCCAACGCCTGCTCGGGCACGATCTACCGCACGGGCGTGCTCGCCACGTCGTAGTCCGGCGAGGACGGGCCGTCGCGGTCGTCGTCCGCCGCCGCGGAGCCCTCCGGGCCCTTCGGGGCCGAAGCAGGCTCGGCCGGGGCCTCCGGGGCGTCCGAGGCCTCCGGGGCGTCCGAGGCCTTCGGGGCCGTCGCCGCCTCCTCGGTGGCGGGCTCCTCCGGGACGAGGCCGAGTGCGATGTCGCGCACGGCCTCGGCCTCGCGGCGCACCAGCCGGAACCACATGAAGAGCACGAAGCCGGCGAAGACGAACCACTCGCCCGTGTAGCCCAGGTTCTGGAAGGCCTTCAGATCGAGGCCGCTGCCCTGCGGGGCCGCCGCGGGCACGGGCTTCATCGCACCGCCCGTACCGCCCGCCTCGGCCTCGGGCAGCGTCACCCAGGCGTCGTAGACGTCGTACGGGACGAGGTTCACCAGGGTCGCGGCGCTGATCATGCCGATCTGGCCATCGGGCAGCCCGCCCCGGACGTTGACGCCGTCGCTGTTGGTGTTCTCGGAGGCCTGGAGGTCGCCGGTCACCGTGACCTCGCCCTTCGGCGCGGCGGGCACCCGGGTGTCGCTCGCGGAACCGGGCAGCCAGCCCCGTACCACCGGCAGAGCCTTGCCGCTGTCCGTACGCAGCAGGCTCAGGACGTAGAAGCCCTGCCGGTCGTCCAGCTCACGGCCGGGTACCAGGAACTGGTCGGCGTACGTGCCGGTGGCGACGGCCGGGCGGCCGGAGGTCACCTTGTCGACGGGCAGCAGCTCGTCCAGGGGTTTCGCGGCCCGGGTGCTCGGATCGGGTGCTTTCTCCGCCTGTTCGTGCGACTGCACACGGTCCTCGAAGCGGCCGAGCTGCCAGGTGCCCATGAACACGCAGAACGGGATGGCCAGCACGACGAAGAGGTTGATCCCCCACCATCGCGGGGTCAGCAGGAACCGGTACACCCCTCAAAGGTACGGTTCCCCGCCCCGGGCTCCCGGAGCGGGGTCCGTCATTTATCCGGCCCTTACGCCCGTCCGCCGCCCGGGTTCACCCCGCCGTACCGGCCACCGCGCCCCCGCCCAGGTGCTTCAGGGCGAACTCCAGCTCCAGCCGCACCTGCTTGATCCGCTCCTCCACCACCAGCGAACCGTGCCCGGCGTCGTAGCGGTACACCTCGTGGACCGCGTCGCGCGCCGCCAGCCGGTCCACGTAGTTCTCCACCTGACGGATGGGGCAGCGCGGATCGTTGACGCCCGCCGAGATGTAGAGCGGGGCGCGCACCGCGTCGACGTACGTCAGCGGCGACGAGGCCTCGAAGCGCTCGGGCACCTCCTCCGGCGTGCCGCCCAGCAGCGTGCGGTCCATCGCCTTCAGGGCCTCCATCTCGTCGTGGTACGCCGTGACGTAGTCCGCGACCGGCACGGCCGCCAGGCCAAGCGTCCAGGAGTCGGGCTGGGTGCCGAGCCCGAGCAGGGTCAGATAGCCGCCCCAGGACCCGCCGGCCAGGACCAGGCGCTCCGGGTCCGCGAGCCCGGACGTGACCGACCATTCCCGTACGGCCGCGATGTCCTCCAGCTCGATCAGGCCGACCCGGTGCTTCAGCGCGTCCGTCCAAGCGCGGCCGTAGCCGGTCGAGCCCCGGTAGTTGACCCGGACGACCGCGAAACCGTGGTCGACCCAGGCGGCCGGACCGGAGGCGAAGGCGTCGCTGTCGTGCCAGGTCGGACCGCCGTGGATCTCGAAGATCGTCGGGAACGGGCCCTCACCGGTGGCGGGCTTCTGCACGAGGGCGTGGATCCGGCCGCCCGGTCCCTCCACCCACGCGTCCTCGACGGGCACCGACGGCGGCGCCTTCGGTCCGGGCGGGTCCAGGACCACCGCACCGCTCGTGGAGCGCACCACGGGCGGCTGCGCGGCCGAGGACCACAGATACTCCACCGTGCCGTCCGGGCGGGCCGTGGCGCCCGACACCGTCCCGGCGGGGGTTTCCACGCGTACGGGCTCCGGGGCCCCCGGTTCGTACCGCCACAGTTCGCCGCGGGCCTCGAAGCTGTGCTCGATGAGCAGGGCGGAGCCGTCCGGATACCACTCGGCCCCGACGTCGCCCGGCAGATCGACGGCGAGCGCGGTCTCCGTGCCCGTGACCGGGTCCCAGATCATCGGCTCCCAGCGGCCCCGGCGCTGGTGCCCGACGAGAAGCCGGGTGTCGCCGGCGATCGGTGCGAAGCCCAGCACGGCGAGCCCCAGCTCCTTGGTGCCGCCCTCGGTGTCGTCCAGCTCGGCGACCGTGGAGCCGTCCTGGCGCACCACTCGCAGCGCGGAGTGCATCGCGTCGCCGTGCTCGGTGTGCTCCAGGGCGATCAGGGTCCCGTCGTGGGAGAGGTCGCCGACCCCGGCGGACTCCCGGTGCCGGTAGATCTCCACGGGCTCGCCGCCCGGCTTCCGCACCAGGTGGATCGTCGTGCCGTCCTCGTCGGTCGAGCGGCCGATCACCGCCGAACCGTCGCGTCCGATGGCCAGGCCCGCCGGGTAGGAGGGGGCGAGGCCCGGGACGGCCGGCTCGTCCGCCCCGCCGTCGAACGGCTGGCGCATCCACACCCCGAACTCGTCGCCGTCGGTGTCGCTGAACCACCAGACCGCTTCGCCGTCCGGAGTCAGCACGCCGTCCGTGGTGCCGTTCGGCCGGTCGGTGACCTGGCGCTGCCGCCCACTCGCCCGGTCCCACGCGTACAGCTCGTACGTACCGGTGGCGTTGGAGACGAACAGAGAGCGGTCAGGCGCGTCCTCGGCCCAGTCGGGAAGGGACACCCGGGGCGCGCGGAACCGCTGTTCCCACTCGGGCGCGGTCGAGGTCCCGGGCGTGGTCGAGGCCCCAGGTGCGGTCGGGGCCCCAGGCGCGGTCGAGGCGTTCTGTGATTCGCTCATGTCCTCCATCCAACCCGATCGGCCGCTCTGCCGGGGACCCTGTGGATAACCTGTCCGCCGGCCCCGCCGATCTCCCCCGCCCTGTGGATAACCGGTCGCGTTCCCCCGGGCCCGTGGGTAGCTTTCCGCTCATGTACTCCCCGACTCCGGACGACTGGCACGAGACCAACCGAGCGCGCTGGGACGAACGCGTGCCGATCCACGTGGCGAGCGACTACTACGAAGTGGACGCGTTCCGGGCGGGCAAGGACGCGCTGCGCGCCTTCGAGCTGGCCGAGGTCGGTGACGTCACCGGGAAGACCCTGCTGCACCTCCAGTGCCATATCGGCCTGGACACCCTGTCCTGGGCACGGCACGGTGCCGCCCAGGTCGTGGGCCTCGACTTCTCCGAGCCCGCAGTCGAGACGGCCCGGGGCCTGGCCAAGTCACTGGAGTTGGGCCCGGACCGGGCGGCGTTCGTCGCGGCCGATGTGTACGACGCTCCGGCCGCCGTTCCCGACTCCGCGTACGACATCGTCTACACGGGCATCGGCGCGCTGGGCTGGCTGCCCGACATCGACCGCTGGGCCGAGACCGCCGCGTCGCTGGTCGCGCCCGGCGGGTTTCTCTACCTGGCGGAGTTCCACCCGCTGACCGACTCGATGGACGAGACCGGTTCGGTGGTCACCGACGACTACTTCAGCCGCGACGCCTGGGTGGACGAGACGCCTGGCACGTACGCCGACCTCGACGCACCGACCGTGCACAACCGCAGCGTCGAGTGGCAGCACCCGGTGGGCCGGGTGGTGACGGCGCTCGCCGCGGCCGGTCTGCGGATCGAGTTCCTCCACGAGCACGATGTGTCGCTCGTCCAGCGGTTCGGCTCGCTGGAGCGCCATGCGGACGGTCACTACCGCTTCCCGGCGGGCCGGCCGAGGATCCCGCTGATGTACTCGATCAAGGCGTCGCGGCCTGCGGGGCGACGCGGATAGCCGCAGGTCGGAGCTGTCTCGCGGGGCTTATCCGGCCGATTGTCAGTGGTGGCCGCCACACTCTTCTTCATGACCGACATGACAGGAAGCGTCCCGGGGACGACGACGGCAGCGCTGCGCGGAGCGGTGGAGACGTACTGGACGGCGGCCGAGGCGCGCGACTGGAGCGCGTTCGGGGCGACCCTCGCCGAGGGCGTGGTGTACGAGCTGCCGCAGACGCGCGAGCGGATCCTCGGCAAGGAGCGGTATCTCCGGTTCAACCAGGAGTATCCGGGCGACTGGCACGTCCGGGTCGAGCGGATCGTCGCCGACGCGGAGGGCCGCCAGGCCGCCGCCCGGACCGGGTTCACGGTGACGGGGGAGCAGGAGGGCGATCAGGCGCAGGAGTTGGACGCCATCCACTTCTTCACCTTCGACGAGCAGGGGCTGATCACCGGGGTGACGGACTTCTGGCCCGAGACGTACGAGCCTCCGGCCGGCCGCGAGCACCTGGTCGAGCGCTACTGAGAACGGCGGCCCACCGGGCGCCCGGTGAACCGCCGTTCCTGTCCTGCGTGCGAGGCCCTGCGCTGCTGTCTCGCCGAGCCGCGACTTCGCTACGCCGATGCCTCGCTACACCGCGGAGCGGAAGGCGGGCAGATAGCCGCCCGACTGCCCGGCCGCCTTGGGGTGGTACGAGTTGTAGATCGGGATCGTGACGCTGTGGAGCCAGGCGTCGCCGGAGCACAGCTCGTGCCCGGTGAATTCGTCCACCACGCTGGAGAAGGTGAACCCGGCGTCGGCGGCCCGCTTGGCCAGCACGTCGTTGAGGACGCCCGACGCGTTGTTGATCGCGGCCCGTTCGGCCTCGGAGAGACCGGCGATGCAACTGCCGGACAGCTGGTAGAAGCGCGGGTAGCCGAGGACCACGACCTGGGCCTGCGGGGCACGCGACCGGATGTTGCCGTAGAGCGAATCGAGGCTGCCGGGCAGGGAGTTGTTCATCTGCGCGATGGCGTTGTTCACGCTGGCGATGCAGGTGGCCTCGCTGGAGAGCACGCAGTCCTGCATGACGTCGGCGAACCCGACGTCGTTGCCTCCGGCGGTGACGCTGACCAGCGAGGTGGAGGCGCTGAGCACCCCGAGCTGGCTGCTCGCCACGGACGACGTGGTCGCACCCGAGCAGGCGACGAAGTCGAACGAGGAAGGGGAGTTCGCCGCCTGCCAGAGGTAGGGGTAGGCGTTGGTGCTGCGTCGGCAGTCGCCGCTGTCGGAGATGTAGCTTCCGGCGCCGACGCCCGAGGAGTAGGAATCGCCGAGCGCGACATAGCCGCCGGCGGCGGCAGAGTCGGCCGCGGAGGCCGGCCCGGCGATGCCGAGAGCGGCAACGGCGGTGAGCGCCAGGGTGAAGAGGGATGCCCGAATTCTCCGTACTGACATAGCTGCCAGCCTTTCGAAGTGTGGGGGGACAGGCGGGGGGACCTGCGGGGGATGGGGGGAGCGATGCAGTTTCTAGCAGCTCGCGGTACCCGCCGGTAATGCCCGTGCGAGAAGTCGTCTGATATGCCCGAATGATCGTTCGGTGGGTCATGCTCCGCGCGTAGATAAACCCTCAACTCGGTTCCGGAAGCGGCAAGTTCAGGGGAATCCGCTGCGTCCGGGCAGGGCTGTGAGAGGCCGGGCGGACGGTGATTCATGGCGCGGCGGAGCCCGGTCCGGCACCGCGCGCGCCGGAAAGTTCATCCGGTCGGCCCAAGCTCCAGGCGTGACGGGCGAGACGGGCGTGACGCGCATGACGGGTGTGACGGGCATAACGGGTGAGCCGGGCGAGACGGGTGAGCCGGGCGTGACGGGTGGAGCAGTTGGTGTGCAGGCAAGCCCTGCTGGAGTACTAGTAGTGCTTGGTCATGTTGGTGCGGGGTCTGGCGTGTCGCGGTGACAGGTGGGGCAGGCGCCGGTCCAGGTCGCGAGGAGTATCTGCAGTTCGCGGACGACTCGGTAGAGGCTCAGGCCGACGCCGTCTTTTTTGGGGATCGGGTCAGTCGCTGCAGGGTGCAGAAGGCGTGGGCGACCGAGACGAGGGTGACGTGGTGGTGCCAGCCTGGCCAGGTCCGGCCCTCGAAGTGGGCCAGGCCGAGGGCCTGTTTCATCTCGCGGTAGTCGTTCTCGATGCGCCAGCGGAGCTTCGCGGTGCGCACGAGGACGGGCAACGGGGTGGTCTCGGGCAGGTTGGAGAGCCAGAACTGCACGGGCTCGTCCTGGTCGGCGGGCCACTCCGCCAGCAGCCAGCGGACCGGAAGCTCGGCGGTGGTCGTGGCCTGGCGGATCTCGCGCCCGGCGGGCCTGATCCGCAGGGCAACGAAGCGGGAGTACATGCGTTTGTGCCCGCTGCGGCCGCTGCCCGGCCGTGATCCCTCCCTCCACTGCACCGGCCGTGCGGAAGATTTGCCGGCCGCGATGACCAGGTCCTTCACCCGCTGTGCCGGCTCGGGATAGGCAGGGACCGGCCGCCGGCCCCTGCCGAGGTAGGTCGGGGTGGCCGGCCGTGCGTCCTCGGGTTGTGCGGTGGTTGTGGTCGAGATGCCCACCACGTAGTCGAGTCCGCGTGTCTCCAGGCCGAGCCGGAAGGCGGCGGTGTCCCCGTAGCCGCCGTCGGCGATGACCTGGGGCACTTCGATGCCCCAGGACCGCGTCTCGTCGATCATGTCGAGGGCCAGCTGCCACTTCTCGACATGGCCCACCTGGGCAGGGATGGCGCACTTGTCACGGCGGGCCACTTTGGCCGGATCGGCCTTGGGCGAGGAGGGATCCCAGCTCCCGGGCAGGAGCAGACGCCAGTTCACCGCCGCCGAGGCACCGTTGGAAGCCAGGTGCAGCGAGACTCCGGCCTGGCAGTTGGTGACCTTGCCCGCCGTGCCGGTGTATTGCCGGGTCACGCACGCCGACGCGTCCCCGTCCTTGAGGAAGCCGGTGTCATCGATGACCAGCGCGGTGGGTTTGATGACCGGCTGCATCCGCCAGGCCAGCCGGGCCCGGACATGCGCCGCATCCCACGGGCTGGAGGTGACGAAGTGCGCCAGAGCCTGCCGGTTACCCTCCTCGCCCAGGCGGGCGGCCATCGGCTCCACCGACTTACGCCCGCCGTCCAGCAGCAGGCCCCGCAGATAGACCCCGCCCCACCGGCGCTGATCCGCCCGCGCGAACGGCTCGAACATCTCCGCCGCGAAGTCCTCCAGATCACACCGGACCGCAGCCAACTCCTCACTCAGCACACACGATCAACGACACGACCGATCAAGAAGACACGCCATCACAAACGACACATGACCAAGCCCTACTAGGGCCGGTCGATAGGAACGTCGGTCGACTTCACCCGGGCCGTGGCGGTCACACCGACCTCGATGCCCAGCTCGTCGACCGCCTCACGGCTCAACCAGGGAGACGAGCCGGTGCAGCCCGGACTGGATCTCCACCTGGGCCACGATGCCGTCCCCGAAGGGGGTTTCACGAGCCCGGAGTGATTCTTCAGGTTCTACCGGATGCTCCCGGAGGATCCTGCGGACACGTCCGGACTGTTTCCGCATGCCCAACTTCCCTTCCCCTCCCGGGCTCCGGTGTCTGCCCGCACGAAGAAGTCGGGAGGGCTTCACCTGTGAAGCGGACAATTCATCGCAGTGCCGGGATCATCGCGGCCGGCACCGCGGGCGCTCTGGTCCTGACGATCGCCCCCACGGCCGCCGACTCCGGCCTCTCGACGGCGGAGAGGGTCGCCACGGTGGTGGAGAAGACCACCGGCACAGCGGACATCAGCCGGGACGGGCAGAGCGGGGTCACCACGCCCGCCACCGCCGACGGCACCATCAGCGCCGCCGCTGTGGACGGCTCCAGGATCAGCATCCGGCTGCCGGGCGCCGGCAGCTCCAGCGCCGCCGAGACCGGAACCGGCACCATCGTCTATCCCGGCGCGGCCAAGAACGCCGATCTGGCCGTACAGCCCACCGCCCAGGGCGTTCGCGCCCTGATCACCGTCAACAACGCGGCCGCCGCCAAGGAGTACCGCTTCGGCCTCGGGCTTCCCGACGGCGCGACAGCCGAGCAACTCGACGGCGGTGGCGTCCTGGTCACCAAGGGCGAGGACGTCCTGGGCATGTTCGACGCCCCTGGGCCAAGGACGCCAACGGGGAAGCCGTTCCGACCTCGTACCGCGTCGAGGGCGGTGGCCTGGTCCAGACGGTCCAGTTCGACGAGAGCACGGCCTCGTCGCCGACCCCTGGTGGAACACCGCGTGGAAGTGGACCAAGTGCGCCGCCGCGGTCGCCGTGGCGTTCTTCCCAGCGGCAAAGGCCTACAAGGCCGTCAAGGCTCTCGGCGGCGCCAAGCAGACGGCGAAGCTTCTTCGGGTGCGCGGACGAAGGGTGACTTCATCAAGCATGCCAAGAAGGCAGGCAAGAACGGCGCGGTGGAAATACTCGGGATCGCCGGAGTGGGGAGCTACTGCTTCAAGTAGGGGTCCTCGCCCGATGAGGCCCCAGTGTCCCCGAGAGAGTTACGACACCGATTGGAGTGCGATCTCCGTTGAGCAAGCACGAACCCCACATTCTGATCCTGCGGGATCTGGAAAGCCTTCGCGACGAGATCGTTCGTGAGATGGAGTCGGCGGACGAGGCCGAACAGCCGGGTCTTCGGAAGGCCCTCCACCTTCTCGGTCAGCGCGCGGCAGCCACCGATGAGCAACTCGTCCAGGACTGGGTCATCCGAACCCTGTCCCGCGCGGGGGCTGACCCCGCACAGGACCATGTACGGGCTGTGAAGGTGCTCAGGGAGACCATTCCCGGACTCGGGCTGCGTGCGGGCAATGACCTGGTGAAATCCGTCCTCCCGTGAGAAGTCCGTTACCGGCGATGGGAAAGGGCGCTCGACGCCCTCCTGCGTGTACGCCGGTAACACGGGCCGAGGCGAAGTCTGGGCGGCGCGAGGCGCCCGGACTTCCCGATCGCAGGGGTGAAATCCGGGCCGGACCGCCCGGCCCTGCTGGAAGTTGCTTCTCGGGTCATGCGGACCGCCTCTTGGGCCTCGGGCGATGAGGGGGATGCGTAACCACGGACATACGGGCCTAATATGAGGACGGCCTCGGCCGTTCGAGACTCGCTTGGCCGCCTGTCTCGGACGGCCGAGCGCCTTTCCGTGCGAGCCCGGCCGCCGGTAAACGCCCCGGCGCATTGGCACCCGGGTGCCATACGATTGCGGCGGCTTGCGGATCCGGCCGTCACCATGCGTGACACGGTTGAGCGACCTTGCGCGATCGCGCCTGCTGCACCTTCCCGACTTCGGTCCGCCGTGGCACTGCCGCCAGGCGCCAAACGTACGAAATGGAGCATCCAAGGATGGCTCGACACCTGGTAACCAGCGCGCTTCCCTACATCAACGGGATCAAGCACCTGGGCAACATGGTCGGGTCGATGCTTCCGGCGGACGTGTACTCCCGGTACCTCCGCCAGCGTGGTCACGACGTCCTGTACATCTGCGCGACCGACGAGCACGGGACACCGGCCGAACTGGCGGCCAAGGCGGCCGGACTGTCGGTGGCGGAGTTCTGCGCGCAGGCCCACGACGCCCAGAAGGCCGTGTACGACGGCTTCCAGCTGGCCTTCGACTACTTCGGACGCAGCTCTTCGCAGCAGAACGTCGAGATCACTCAGCACTTCGCCCGCCAGCTGCACAAAAACGGCTTCATCGAGGAACGTGCGATCCGCCAGGTGTACTCGCCGGTTGACGGCCGCTTCCTGCCGGACCGGTACGTCGAGGGCACCTGCCCGCACTGCGGCTACGACAAGGCCCGCGGCGACCAGTGCGAGAACTGCACTCGCGTCCTCGACCCGACGGACCTGCTCAACCCCCGTTCGGCGATCAGCGGCTCCACGGAGCTGGAGGTCCGCGAGACCAAGCACCTGTTCCTGCTCCAGTCCAAGCTTCAGCACGAGGTCGAGGCGTGGGTCGCGCGGCACGAGGAGCAGTGGCCGCAGCTGTCCTCTTCCATCGCCCGCAAGTGGCTCACCGAGGGCCTCCACGACCGGGCGATTACCCGTGACCTGGACTGGGGCGTCCCGGTTCCGTCCGACACCTGGCCGGAGCTCGCGGCCGAGGGCAAGGTCTTCTACGTCTGGTTCGACGCCCCGATCGAGTACATCGGTGCGACGAAGGAGTGGTCGGACGCCGGCCCGGACGGCGAGACCCGCGACTGGAAGTCGTGGTGGTACGAGGTCGACGACACCGTGCGCTACACCCAGTTCATGGCCAAGGACAACGTCCCGTTCCACACGGTGATGTTCCCGGCCACGGAGCTCGGCGTCCGCGAGCCGTGGAAGAAGGTCGACGTCGTCAAGGGCTTCAACTGGCTGACGTACTACGGCGGCAAGTTCTCCACCTCGCAGAAGCGCGGCATTTTCACCGACACCGCCCTGGAGACGCTCCCTGCGGACTACTGGCGCTATTTCCTGATCGCCAACGCCCCTGAGTCCGACGACTCCTCCTTCACCTGGGAGCACTTCGCGGCCACGGTCAACAAGGACCTGGCGGACACCCTCGGCAACTTCGTCAACCGCGTCCTGTCCTTCTCCCGCAAGCGCTTCGGCGACGAGGCCCCCGCAGGGAACGCGGCAGGCGAGGCGGAGACGCGACTGGGCGAGGAGATCGCCCGCCTCCTGGCCGAGTACGAGGAGCACATGGACGCCCTCCAGTACCGCAAGGCCGGTGCGGCGCTCAGGGCTCTGTGGTCGGCGGGCAACTCCTACCTGGAGGAGAAGGCCCCCTGGCTGGAGATCAAGACCGACCCGGAGGGCGCGGCCCTGACCCTGCGCACCGCGATGAACCTCATCCACCTGTACGCGATCGTCTCCGAGCCCTTCATCCCGGCCTCGGCGGCCGCCATGCGGGGCGCCTTCGCCCTGGAGAGCGACACCGCGACCTGGGTGACCGCCGAGCAGGCCAAGTCCCTGGACTCTGTTCCGGCTGGCACCCCGTTCACCGTGCCGCCGGTGCTCTTCGCGAAGATCTCGGAGGAGGAACTGGAGTCCTATCGTGCGCGCTTCGGCGGAGCTGACGCCTGAGCCAGGGACCGGTCACGACGGGCTGAGGGCTTCGAAGGGCTCTCAGCCGTCGAGGAGTTGCCGGAGCTCGTCCTCGTGCAGGCGCTGGTCAGGGTCGGCGGTTTCTCCGTTGAAGCGCACGCCTTCCCCGATCAGGACGGTTGCGGCAGTGTCCGTGCGCGAGGGGTCGGGCCATTGGAAGCCGGGGCTGACCTTCCCCGCGGCCGTGAGGACGCGCCAGGGGTTGGGGCATCGACCGCAGGTGCCGAGGTGCTGACCTATGGGGACAGCATGGCTCCCGACCACCGCCGCCAGGTCGCCGTAGGTGGTCCACCGCCCAGCCGGGACACCGCTCAGCAGAGTGTGCAGCCCGGTCCAGTCCTTGCGAGTGCCGCTGAGCTGCCTGGCCAGACCGGTCAGGTCGGACCCTGCCAGCGTGGCCCATTCCCCAGGGTCGACGCCGTCGGGCACGTAGGTGGTGTCCACGTCCCACCACGTCGTTCCCTGCACGACGTCCAGGATCCGACCGGTCACGCTCGTGAAGATGTGCTTGGCCAGCCCGGTAGGGGAGTACGAATCTCCGTCCGCGTTCCAGACCAGTGGCTTCTCGGTGTCATTGGTCCAGGTGACAGCCCCCCGGTCGGCGTCCTGCGCCACCCAGGACCGGATCTCGGCGCGGATGGCCTCCGTCACACCGTGACGTGGTGTCATCAGCAGCCTCGTCCCGTCGGGCAGCAGGCCCGCACCGACGAGCACGTGGACGGCGTTGCGTGAACGCGAGCGTTCCTGCAGCTTCTTGGCCGCCGCCTCGCCTTCGACCCGGGCCGGGGTGAGCGTGAACTCCTCGACCTCCGGGGTCGGGTAGACCTTGGTGAACCCGGCGACGAGGTGTCCTTCCACCCGCCACAGGCCGACCTGGACGAGGTCGATGTCGATGCCCATCTCCGACAGCCAGACCACGGAGTGGGTGACCTGCTTGGGGAAGTCGGCGGCGATGATCACCTGCCGGGGTCGCTGGAGCAACGCTGGGCTCCACTCGCCGTCCACGTGGTCGAGCAGCCGCTGCTTGCACGCGTCGATGTCGAGGGTTTGCCCCCTGCGGGACAGGAAGTCACGGTGCGCCTGGGTGAGGGTGTCGAGGTCGAAGCGGGACACCAGGGCGGCGTAGGTGATCGCCTGGAGGTGTACGTCCCGATCGGCCGTCCCCCGCTTCAGCTCGACCACGACGAGGCGTCCGGTCGCGTCCAGCCCCAGCACATCCAGCCGGTCGCGGGCCGGCACTCCGTCGGTGTCGGCCCACCGGCCGTACTCCGCGGTGATCACGAGCACCGACTCCCCGAGTACCTGGGGATGGGCGATCACCCACTCCTGGAGGTGCTGCCGCTCCAGCAGGCTCTCGGCGGCGAGCCCGGTGCGCGATATCGGCGTGGCCGTCCGCCCGTCGACGGTGAAGAGATGATCCACGGTGCCCCCTCGTGCGCCCGGCGCGGTGCGTCGGACGCCCAGAGCGTACGCGGACGGGACCGCCCCCGGGAGCTGTCTCGCCGAATCATCGAAACGCCGAACCACTTCGGGAGCCGACGGGAGCCGGGTTCCGAGATCGGCTCCCGAGACGCCCCCGGAAACCGCTCAGGGGCCTGATCCACTAAGTGGATCAGGCCCCTGACCTGGTCTTACGGCTGTCGGGGTGGCGGGATTTGAACCCACGACCTCTTCGTCCCGAACGAGGTTCGATCAAGAACGACACCGAGCAGTTTAATGTTTTGCCTGCTCAGGAGGTTGGATTGGAATGGTCTCGGGCTGTCTGGAAGAGGCTTCGGGAGCGGGCTGGCTCCCAGATGGCTCCCAGCGGGCAGCGTCTGTTGTCGTGCTTGCGCATCAGGTCGGTGACCAGCGCTTGATCGCGAGCAGCGTCGGAGCACCCGGACGGATCCCGCAGGATCTGGCGCTTCTGGAGCCGTGTGTTCCGTTCTGCTTCCCGGAGCGCGAACACGCGCTCGACTCTGCCGTACAGTCCCGGCCGCGCGGGAAGATCTCCAGCGGGATGACAGGGAGATTGCTGAACGACTCTCGGCAGACCACCTAGTGTTCTGAGTCAGGAATTCTGTTCAGATAACTGGCGAGGCGTTCGAGGATCTCGTCTGCTGTCTTGGTCCAGACGTAGGGCTTGGGATCGGTGTCGGCGGCGATCCAGTTGCGGATGTCCTTCTCGAGGGCCTGGACAGACTTGTGGACGCCTCGCCGTATCTGTTTGTTGGTCAGCTCGGCAAACCATCGCTCGACGAGGTTCAGCCACGACGAGCCGGTCGGTGTGAAGTGCAGGTGGAACCGGGAGTGGGCCAACAACCACCTCTTGATGGTGGGCGTCTTGTGGGTGGCGTAGTTGTCGCAGATGAGGTGCACTTCGAGGCCGGCAGGCACCTCTTTGTCGAGCTTGATCAGGAACTTCTTGAACTCCTCGGCACGGTGTCTGCGGTGCAGCGAGCCGATCACTTTGCCGGTGGCGACCTCGAGGGCGGCAAACAGGGTGGTGGTGCCGGCCCGGACGTAGTCGTGGGTGGCCCGCTCGGGGACCCCGGGCATCATCGGCAGCACCGGCTGGGACCTGTCCAGGGCCTGGATCTGCGATTTCTCGTCGACGCAGAACACCAGGGCACGCTCGGGCGGATCCAGGTAGAGACCGACGACGTCGTGGACCTTGTCGACGAAGTACGGATCAGTGGACAGCTTGAAGGTCTCCGACCGGTGCGGCTGAAGGCCGAATGCCCGCCAGATCCGTGACACCGACGACTGCGAGAGGCCCAACTCTTTAGCCATCGACCGCGTCGACCAATGCGTTGCGTTCTTCGGTGTGGATTGCAGCGTCTTGGTGACCACATCGGCGACCTGCTCGTCCGTCACGGTCCTGGGCCCGCCCGGACGTGGCATGTCACCCAGACCGGCGATCCGGTACTGCACGAACCGGGCCCGCCAGCGCCCCACCGCATGAGGTGTGGAACCGAGTTGAGCAGCCACATCCTTGTTCGAGACACCCTCCGCGCAGGCCAGGATGATCCGACACCGCAGAGCCCACGCCTGCGGCGTGGAACGTCGCCGCACCCACCCTTCGAGTGCAGCCCGTTCCTCGTCCGACAGTGTCAACTCGGCCTTCGGCCGCCCCGTCCGCGCCATGGAACAAGCCTACATCTGAACAGAATTCCTGACTCAGAACACTAGAAGTCATGGTCCGGCAGCCTCCCCAACTCAAAAGAGCCCATGCCAGATTCGCCCGTGAATGCCGCCGCCGACCTCGATTCTCCGGCTACTCCAGCACGGAGAGGAGTCCGCCCCACTTGCCCATATCTGGGGCGGGGAGCCCCCAGACAAGGTACGGGCACCCGTCGCCGCCGCACGTGCCCCCGAGGAGAGGTTGGACTCCGGCGGCAAGGAGCTCGGCCGCCAAGCCCTGGGGCGGGAGCAGGGCCATAGGGGGCCCGGCGAGCTCCGCACGTTCCAAGACAAGCCGGTCACGGGTGAGGAAAACGTGAGCGCCAACGGCCTGAGCCTCAAGTACCAAGTCGCGGTCAGCGCCATCAGGAAGGCCGGTCACTTCACCGACGGGAGTGGGCGACGGTCCGTGCGACGGCGCAGGCACAGACCAGTTTCCCACCTGGAATGCCAAGCTGTCCGCTAACGCGTTGATCGATGGAAGCCTGTGTTCCAGGAAGCGCTCGGTGACCTTCTTGGCGTCGGTCTTTGAGCGGGGGGTTACCACGAATCGAATGTCGCGCAACAGCCACAGGTTGAGAAGGTCCGCGAGGCCGTACAGCTCGTTTGTGTAGGCGATGTCCGCCGCAACTCGATCGGGCAGCGACTCGTCGTTCATGAGCGCGGCCCCATGCTGCTGAAGGTCGATCAGGACGTTCGAGTCGACGGCGACGACCAACGGACCGTGGTAGCCGGGTGGCAGCAGACCCGGGAGGACGTGATGGCAGAAGCCCAGCCCTCCATCCTCGGTGACTTCGTGGAGCACCTTCGCAGACTACGCCGGTGCGGGAAAGTGATGTAGACCAGCCGAGGCACCGACCTTGCTGGCCAGGCTCAACTACCATCCTGCGTAGGTGGGGATTTGGCCCGGGGGATGAGAACAGAGCTACTTACGAGACGTCCAGAGGAACGTCTCGGTTCTCAGCTCCACGGATCGCTCGGACACCAGGCGTCGGCAAGGGGTTGCAACGGGAGCAGGGCTGGAACTGGGCATGAAATACGACATCGCAGCCCCTGAACCTGCAGGCATGGTCGCCTCGCTCAGCTCTCTCGGCTATTCACTACCCGCCGCCATCGCGGATCTCGTGGACAACAGCATCTCCGCGAAGGCAGCCAACATCGACATCGAGTTCACATGGGCTGGACAGGACTCGTGGATCGCTGTCGTCGACAACGGCGAAGGGATGAGCGCGGACGATCTCGTGACCGCCATGACCGTGGCTGCGCGCGGTCCCGCCACACCGCGTACCGCCACGGACCTGGGGCGCTTCGGCGTCGGACTCAAGTCCGCGTCGTTCTCCCAGGCCCGTCAGCTCACCGTCGCGACCGCTGTCTCCGGAGAGTGGCACGTACGTACGTGGGATCTCGACGTCGTTGAGAAGTTCGGTGAGTGGAGGCTGCTGCACGGCGCGGACGAGGCGACGGCGGACCTGCTCGACAGGATCCGCGGTAGGGCTGATCATGGCACGGTCGTTTTGTGGCGGCGGCTAAACGGATACCACGTCGACGGCGTGACCGAGGACGACGAGCGGACCCAGAAGCAGTTCTACGCAGAGGCCGCCCGCGCGGAGTCGCACTTGGGCATGGTCTTCGCCCGGTTCCTGACGGGCAGTCGTCGCCGTACCATGCGTGTCTCCGGTAGCCCAGTCGAGCCCTGGGACCCCTTCCTCTCCGGTCACCCTTCTGTTCAGCCCCTCCCTGTGGAGCAACTTCCGCTCGGCACCGGCTTCGTACGAGTGGAGGCGTTCGTCCTCCCCAGCGCGCAGCGGCTCACGCCTGCCGAGTACGACAAGGCCAGCGGCCCACGCGGTTGGCTCGACCAGCAGGGGTTCTACGTGTACCGGCGGGACCGTCTGATCCTGGCCGGCGACTGGCTTGGCCAGCGCGGTGTACGCCGCGAGGAGAAGTACAACCTGGCACGGATCGCCGTGGACATCCCCGCCGGGACGGACGTCGAGTGGGGCGTCGACGTCCGCAAGTCCAGCGTTGTGCCGCCCGTCGGCCTGCGTCCCCACCTCCGCCGGATCGCTCTGCAGGCTCGGAGGAGGGCCGCCGACGTGCTGCGCCACCGCGGGCAGATCGCGGCGCGAACGCACGGTGACCCACTCCTCTACGCGTGGAACGTCCGCCGTGCGAGTGACCAGGTCACCTGCAGGATCAACCGTGGTCACCCCTTGGTGAGGGCGGCGCTACGCCCCGGCGGCGCCAGTACAGACGACGTGCGAGCCCTCATCCGCCTGTTGGAGGAGACCGTGCCGGTTACGGCCCTCCGTGTGATGCATGAGACGGACACCAGTGACGACCCCGAGCCCTTTGGCGGTCCGGGACCTGCCGACGCCGGCGCGACGGAGGTCGCACAACGGATCTACGAGGCGATGGTCACCGACGGTCGTTCGCCCGCAGCTGCCCGGGAGCGACTCCGGACCATGCCCCCCTTCGATCAAATGCAGGGCTTCTGGAGTGGGTGATCCCGTTGTCAGTAGTCGCCCCTACCCTGCCCGATACCGTCCCCGTTCAGCTGGAGGTCAGCTGTGAGTTCCACCCCTGAGGACTCTTTCGAGTCCCTTGCCAAAGCCAGGCGCCTGGTTCTCGCACTGCTGTCCCAGGACCGTCAGCCGACTCAGGAAGAGGTGCAGAACGCCGTCACCGTCATCTTCGGGATGTTGGCCGGCCAAGGGGAGGTTGTCGAGCGAGACCAGCTGGCCAAGGAGATCGAGGCCATAACCGCCGTTTTCCAGGAGGGCTCCTCCGGTCTGGAGAGCGACAGGGGCCACGAGCCGTGGCTGCCGGAGGCGAAGAACGACCGCGAATGGGACTTCTGGGAGCGCTACCGTCGCTACCTCGAGGACGTCCGTAGCCTGCCCCCGGTAGTCGTGCGTCGGCTGGACCAGAGCACGGACGAGGTCCTGAGCCAGCTGGAGGACCCGCGCCGCATCGGCTCCTGGCGCCGTACCGGCCTTGTGATCGGTCAGGTTCAGTCGGGCAAGACAGGGCAGTACATCGGGCTCGCCGCGAAGGCCGTGGACGCGGGATACCAGTTCGTGGTGGTCTTGGCCGGAATCCACAACGACCTCCGCAGCCAGACGCAGCTGCGTGTCGACGAGGGCCTCCTGGGTTTCGACACACAGCACCAGCAGCGGTCCAACCAGAACGGGAAGTCCCGTCTCATGGGTGCTGGGCGGATGCCCGGCGCCAAGAGGCTCGACATCGCGTCGCCCACTAACAGTTCCGAGAAGGGCGACTTCGGTCGTCAGGCGGCCAACGCGGTCAACTTCCCCCTCGGCCGGTTCCCGGTCGTCCTCGTCGTGAAGAAGCACTGGAAGATCCTCGAGTACCTCCGTACGTGGGTGACGGAGGTACAAGGCGCCGAGGATGAGACCGGCCGCAAGGTCGTGCGCGACATCCCGCTCTTCGTCATCGACGACGAGGCCGACAACGCCTCCATCAACACCAAGCGGGACCCTGACGCGGATCCGACGAAGACCAACGCCGCGATCCGAGACCTCATGCAGAGTTTCGAGAAGTCGGCCTACGTCGGGTACACCGCGACGCCGTACGCCAACATCTACATCGATCCCGATGTGGACCACGCCGCCCTCGGCGCCGACCTCTTCCCCGACAGCTTCATCCGGACGCTGCCCTCACCGTCCAACTACCTGGGCCCAGAGCGGGTCTTCGGACTCCAGGTCGACAACGACGACGAGGACGACGTGCCCCCGTTGCCGCTCGTGCGTCCCGTGGACGACGCCGAGAGCTGGGTTCCGAGCAAGCACAAGTCCGCCTTCGTCCCGTCCGACGACCTACCCCAGTCTCTGCGTGAGGCGATCGCCTCGTTCGTGCTCTCGTGTGCCGCTCGCAGGGCGCGGGGGCAGACGAAGGTGCACAACTCCATGCTGGTGCATGTCACCCGCTTCACCGCGGTCCAGGGGATCGTTCGTGACCAAGTGGCCGACCATCTGGGCCTTCTCGTGGACTCGCTCCGTGACCGGTACGGACAGGCACCGGAGCGGATGACAGAGCTCCAAGCCCTGTGGGAGCGCGACTTCGTCCCCACCACGGACCACTTCCCCGCGGACGAGGCCGAGCCATTGACCTGGGAGGAGGTGGCCCCACAGGTCATGCCGGCCCTGCGCAAGATCGTGGTCAAGACGGTGAACGGCGCCTCACGTGACGCGCTCGACTACTACGAGCACCGTAGGACCGGTCTCTCCGTCATCGCCATCGGAGGTCAGAAACTCTCCCGAGGACTCACCCTGGAAGGGCTGACCGTCAGCTACTACCTGCGTACGTCCAACACCTACGACACCCTGCTGCAGATGGGCCGGTGGTTCGGATTCCGCCCGGGGTACGAGGACCTGTGCCGTCTCTACACGACGTCCGACCTCCGGGCCAAGTACGTCGAGGTGACCGCCGCGACCGACGAACTTCGCCGTGAGGTGGAGGAAATGGCCGCGCTCAACCTCACCCCAAGGAACTTCGGGCTGAAGGTACGTGCCTCCTCGCTCGGCCTCGCGATCACAGCCACCAACAAGATGCGCCAGGGTACGAAGGTCATGCTCAGTTACTCCGGCGAGGGTCCGGAGACCGTGATCTTCAACCTTGCTCAGAAGACCGTTGACCAAAACCTCAAGGCACTTGAGGACTTCGTCCAGCGGCTCGACGGCGTCGCGGCGGCCGAGTCGAAGGTTCCGGGCGGCAATGTCGCGTGGAAGTCGGTGCCTTCCGAGGTGATCGCCGACTTCCTCTCCAGCTACGAGACCGACCGCATGGCGCAGCGCGTCCGTCCCAGGTTCATCGCGAAGTACATCGACCAGTGCGTGGCGGTGGGCGAACTGCCTGAGTGGACGGTGCACCTGGTCGGCAAGTCCGCGGCACAGGATCCGCAGAACGTCGCCGGACACACCATCGGGCCGGTGACCCGCGCGGCGATCAATCCCGGCTTCAGGACGGAGGGGCGCTACACGATCCGCCGGGTGCTCAGCCCGCCTGACGAGTACCTCGACCTCGAACCGGCACAGGTGAAGGCCGCTCTCGACGCCACGCAGATGGCCGCGACGATGAAGAAGAAGGAGAAGGTTCCCCAGACCCCCTCGGGCGAGCACCTGCGCTGGCAGAGGAGGCGCGACCAGGCCCTGCTGCTGATCTACCTGATCGAGCGGCCGGCGGCCTCTCCGGACGGTGAGGCAGAGCCGCCTCTGGTGGGCTTCAAGGTGAGCTTCCCCCGCTCCGAGCATCAGTCCGACACGGAGTACGTCGTGAACACCATCTGGCAGCAGGAGGGCCTCGACGCCTTCGACGACGAGGAGGGCGGGGAGTGACCGTCACCGAGGCCGAGTGGCGTGGCCTGGAGACCCCCCAGAGCACGCCCGGTAGGTCCTGGCTTCGGCTACACCCGAACGCTCCTCTGGACGTCTTCCTGTCCGTCACCCACCCTGGTCGCCAACGCATGTTGGTCCTCAGGGCCGACGCCCGCTCCGCGGACCACATCGTGCGCTCGGTGGGGCGGCTGCCGCGTGCGGCCGGACTGGAGATGAACCTGAGCGCGGTGTCGCGGCTCGAGTACGAACTCCAGGTGGTCCTGACCGCGAACGAACTGCGTGAGGTTTTCAACCCGCTCGTCACCGACGTTGCCGACACCGTCAGGGACGCCCCCGAGGCCGCTGCCGCCCTGACCGCCGCCGTGGACAGGTTCGAGCGGTGGCAGGACCTCCTTCGCTCCGTAAGTAGGGACGGCCTGGCTCCCGAGGCGCGCCGCGGCCTCGTGGGCGAGCTCCTCGTACTCCGAGAGCACGTCCTGCCCGCCGTCGACCCGGCTGATGCCGTGGAGGCGTGGACTGGTCCGAGCGGAGCCAACCAGGACTTCCAGCTATCCGAGGTGGCGATCGAGGCGAAGGCCAGCACCGTCAGGCGTCCGCGTAGCATCCGTATCGCCAGCGAGCGGCAGCTGGACGGCACCGGCACGCCCGCGCTGCTGCTGGCACTGGCGATGCTCGACGAGCGGCGTGGTGGATCGGGCGAGAGTCTGAACCGGCTGGTCGAACGCATACGCGAGCGGCTCACCAGCTCCGCTGACCGGGCTCAGTTCGATGGGCGTCTCGTCCAAGCCGGATACCTTCCCGGACAACGAGACATGTACGACGAGCCCCGCTACACCCTTCGCGACCTGCACTTCTGGCATGTACGGGGGGATTTTCCCAGAATTGTTGAATCGGATCTCGCCGCAGGTGTCGGCGACTGCACTTACCACGTGAGCACCTCGGGGCTGGATCAGTACCGCGCCACGGCCGACGAGGTGACCGAACTGATCGGGGGCTTGCATGCCTGAGCTCGACCTGTCCGAGTACTCCCGCGATCTCGTGGCAGATGTCCAGGCGACCGCCGACGCTGAGGGAACCAACCCCCCGGAGGCGTTCACCCGACGGGTCTTCGAAGACCTGGAGCAGGCAGGCATCGCTTCCAACACCTTCACCGCTTACCACAAGGCGCAAGGGCATCTGGTCCACGGATATGGCATCGGGGAGTCCGGGGAGTGCCTCGACCTGTTCGTCACGGACTTCACCCTGGGCCCCTTGGAGTCCAAGCTCACGAAGAGCCAGACCGAGACGGCCTTCAAGCGGTTGCTGACGTTCGTAAAACGGTGCCGGGACGGGCTGCGTCAGCACATCGACGAGTCGTTCGACGTCTACGACATGTGCGCGGCGGTCGAGAAGGCCCTCACCGAGGTACAGAGGATCCGGCTCTTCCTCCTCAGCAACCGTGTCGGCACCAGCACCGTGGTTTCGCCCACCGACTTCGACGGTCTCCCCGTGACCCACGAGGTGTGGGACCTGGCGCGGCTGCACCGCCATGCGACGTCCGGCAGCATCAGCGAGCCCATCGTGGTCTCCTTCGAACCTCCGCTGCCGTGCGTCTCCGCGCCCAGCAGCGAGTCGGACCACTCGGTGGCCATGGCGGTCATCCCGGGGCGGAGACTGGCCGAGCTGTACGGGGAGTACGGCACCCGACTCCTCGAACTCAACGTCCGCTCGTTCCTGCAGGCCCGTGGCTCGGTGAACCGGGGAATCAGGGAGACGCTCCTGAGTGCGCCCGGCAGGTTCCTGGCGTACAACAACGGAATCACGGCGACCGCCTCGCAGGTCGATTTCGTGCACGGCCCGGACGGACAGCCGACAGGCATTTCCCGTGTTCACGGACTCCAAGTGGTGAACGGTGGCCAGACGACGGCGTCACTGCACTACGCGCAGAGCCGCGACAAGGCGGATCTCTCGCATGTGTCGGTTCAGATGAAACTGACGGAGGTGTCCCCCGAGCGGCTCGCGGAGATCGTCCCGATGATCTCCGAGTACTCGAACACACAGAACCGGGTGACGCTGGTCGACTTCAGTTCGAACCACGAGTACCACGTGGCCGTCCAGCGGATCACGCGATCCCTTTGGGCGTCGGCGACCGACGGGAGCGGTCAGGAGACTCACTGGTTTTACGAGCGTGCACGCGGCCAGTACACCGACGAGGTGGCCAAGGCCCGGACCCCTGCGAAGCAGCGCACCTTCAAGAAGCTCAACCCTACGAGGCAGAAGTTCACGAAGGCGGACCTCGCCAAGTACGTCAACTCTTGGAACCACCTTCCGTTCCAGGTCAGTCGTGGAGCGCAGAAGAATTTTGCGGCGTTCATGGTCCGCATCGACGAGGCGCCCCCTCACGTCGACGTGCAGTACTGCCAACGCGTGATCGGGATGGCTGTTCTGTTCAAAGCGGTCGACCGCATCGCGGCGACCCACGAGGCAGGCAGTTACAAGAGCATGATCACGACCTACACGGTGGCACGCCTGTCCCTCGCCACGGACCGGCGCATCGACCTCGACCGGATCTGGCGTGAACAGCGGATCTCGCCGGCTCTCGAAGACGCGATCGACGATCTGTGTCCCCGGGTCATGTCGGTGGTGACCAATCCACGCGAAGGTAACCACGTCGGCGAATGGGCCAAGAAGCCCAGCTGTTGGGACGCGGTCTCCAGGGTTCGCTGGACCGTCCCCCGCGACCTGCAGTCGGAGCTCCGCGAGCATCCCTTGGACGAGGGGGCGCTGGCGGGCGGCACCGAGGGAGACGAGAGGGCCAGGGATGAGGTGACGATGGTCCCCGCGGACGAGTGGTACGCGCTCGAGCAGTGGGCCAAGGAGACCCACAACCTCGTACCCGCACAGCGTCAGCTGGCCCAGTACGTCGGAAGGCGTCTCGAACTCGACCAAGAGGTCCCCGAGCCGCAGGCGGTGCAGGCCCTGCACGCTCGCAACGAGGCCCTGTCCCTCGGGTTCACCCCCGGGGCGTAGACGACACCCCACCGACGGTCAGAGCTGCCCCCGCTCGATCAGGTCCCTCATCGCGTCCTCGGCGCGGCAGAGCACGATCCGTCCGTCTCCGTCACTGAACGCGATGAGCGCGGCCTCCGGCGCGATGCCCGCCTCCGCGAGCAGGCTCATGGGGAGTTCGACCCGGCCCTGGCTGTCGATCCGGAGTTCAGATGGTTCCCTAAGCATGGGAAGAGTGTGGCACCCCTCCCTTCGCCCAGATTGGCCGACGGCGGGACATCGAACATGGCAACGGGAGACGACACGGCGGGCACCGGTTGGGTCAGTACCGAGAAGAGCGGTCACCTGCGCGGGCGGCGCGTACGTGACACCGCTCCGGAGGTCGCTCTGCGCTGCGCTGTGCATCGGCTCGGGCTGAGGTTCCGACTTCAGCGCCGGGTGGCGGCCCGCTGCAGAGCGGACTTCGTCCTGCCCAGGTACCGCGTCGCCGTCTTCGTCGACGGGTGCTTCTGGCACGGCTGCCCTGTACACGGGCCCAAGGACTTCCGAGGCCCGAACGCCTCGCTGTGGAGGGAGAAGATCGAGATCAACAGAGGGCGGGACCGCCGCAACACAATGGCGGCCGAGTCAGAGGAGTGGACCGTCGTCCGCGTCTGGGAGTGCGAGATCCGCACCGATGTCGAGCAGGCCGCGCGCAGGGTGTACACAGCTTGCATCGGGCAGTCCTCCTGAACGCCCTCTTCCAGCGTGCCCCCTACGCCGAAGGGCGCTTCCTATCTCCGCGTTCCTTGACCTCTGATGCCCTGTTGCCGTTCGTGGTCACTGAGACGTCTGAGGCATCGGACTTCCGCTTGCAGTGTTTACTCAGCGGGCATTCGGCGCACATCGGTTCACGCGCGCTGCAGACGGTGCTGCTGATGAGACGCAACGCAGCCATGCGGAGCGGCGCATCCTCGCCGCCGGCGCCCACGAGCCTCACCAGGTTGACCCGGCCGTCACTGAGTCTGTTCGTACGGTCCGCGTCGCTGTCGTTCAGACGCGCGGCAACCCGCAGCGCCCCTTGGCCCACCCAGAGGAGGTCCTCGCCCACCAGCAGGCGATAGAGAGATGCTTCCGCCGGCTTGAGAGCGAGGCGCTTGGGAATCTCAAGACGCCTGCTCTCCTGCCAGGCAGCTGTGTCATCGACGAGGGGAGCAAGCCGTTCCAGTCGTGTCCTGACCTTCTCGGAGGGGGCTGCTTCCAAGAGATTATGGAACGCCTTGGACGTGAGGGTCTTGCGCCATCTCACGTCCTTCAGGATCTCGTCCAGTTGGGCTGCCGACGGTTTGGCGCCGGAGAGAAGCGCAATCACGGCCGCCGAGAGCTGTGACATCTGCTCGCCGGGGAGGTGGCACCAGTCGTCGCCGTTCCGCCTCTCCCGGGCCCAGGCCACTAGCTCCTCTCTGACCTGCCGCCAATGCGGCTGTAGTCCTCCGAGCTGGGCCTGTACGCCTTCCACGGGTGCCAGTGCTTCGGCTGCCGCCTTGCCCAACAGTGGTGGTACCGCGTTCCCGATCTGCCGAAAGGCGTCGCTACGGGTGCCGGCGAACCGGAACCAGTCTGGGAAGGTCTGCACCCTGGCCGCCTCACGCACAGTGAGTGTTCGGGGTTCGTCCGGATGGATGTACCAGTAGCCGTCCTTGGCGATATGCGCAGTGATGGAACGGCTGCGCTCGCCCCAGGCCAGCTTCTTGTACTTGTCCGTGAAGTTCTCGGCACTGTAGCGACGGAACTCCTCCGGAATATCCGAGTACAGGGTCTTGGAGTCCATGTGCTCGGAGAAGATCTTCCAGTCGTCGTCTCGGACCCGGCGCGTCATGTGGTCCCAGACAAGCCCCTCCGGGGCGCCCTTACGCATCATCTCCACGAAGGCTGAGGGAGCCTCTGGCATGCGGTAGGCCATCTCTCGTTCGCCGACGCGTTTCCTGGGCTGCGGATCGAGGCCGGGAAGGTCACCGATCGCCTCACGGAGGTTGGTGAAGCCGTCCTGCTTCGGCTGCCAGTCGAAGCGCTCGACGTCGTTCCTCGCGAGCAGGATCAGGCGCTTCCGGTGCTGGGGAACACCGTAGTGCCAGGCGTCGACAAGGCGGACCTGCGTGGCGTACCCAAGATCCTCCAGGTGCTGCTCGATTGTGCGCACCACGAAGAAGTCGTCTCCAAGCCCCATGTCTGGCACGTTCTCCATGAGGATGGCCCGGGGCCTGACACGCGTGACAACGTCCACGTAGGCGCGCCACAGTTCCTTGCGAAGATCCTCCGGGTCCCGCTTGTGGTTCGTCACAAGATCCCGGATCTTGCTGCGTCCGGCGCGGCTGAAGGGCTGGCAGGGAGGCCCGCCCGCGATCAGGTCGATGTCAGCAGTCTTCAGGAGCTCAACCAAGTGGTCACGCTCGTCAGGGTTACCGAGGTCCATGTGGAGACTCATGCCGGGAAAGTTCGCCGCATGGGTCTCCAGAGCGCGCTCGTCGAAGTCGACGGCAGCCGCGACCGTCCAACCCGCCTGCTTCACGCCGTAGCTCAGACCACCGGCTCCGGAGAATAGGTCGACGGCGAGCCGCTGGCCCTTACCGTGGGTCTTCAGCCATTTCCGGAAGTCCTCCGGAGAGCAGCTCTCCGCGTGCCGTTCGAGCGGAAGGTAGTCGCTCCGCTCCAGGGGTACGCCGTACTTCCCCTTCTCCACAGCACAACCTCCAACAGGCACGAGACGAACGAGCACCAGGAGATCACGGACACGCTCGCGGAAGCAACAGCTTCGACGAGGTCGAGCCACCCGAACACCCGGCATCCACCTGGCTTGATTCACCAGTGGGCTTCATGATCGGTGAGGTCCGCACTCTGTGTCTTCGAGGTGATGTTCCTGGGACACCCCTCGAAATGATCGATCGTACGGGATGCCACCGACAGCTCGATCACGGGCCTTGCGGACAAACGCCCCGTTCCACCCCCTACGCCTCAACGGGGCGGCTCACCAGAAGGAACATCCGAGTGACCTTCTTCCTGGTCGGCACCACTCAGGGGCGGTATTCGGCCACTTCCGAGCAACGGGCCCTCGGTCGCACGGCCGCACATGAGCGGTCATCCGCAACGTCGATACAATCTACCTCTCTGGCTGCGCTGAGGCTGGACCGTGACGGACCGAAAGTGAGGCCCAGTTGGATTCGGAGGGTACGGAAGCGTATCTCCGGCCGCGCGCGCGGCTGATGAGCACCTTGGGTGAGGAGCTGATCAGCAACGAGCGGGTGGCACTCACCGAACTTGTGAAGAACTCCTACGACGCCGATGCCAGCCTCGTGCTGATCCGCTTCAACCCGCCGCTCGTGGAGGGGCAGGGCTCGATCGAAGTATGGGACGACGGGCACGGCATGTCCCCGGACACAGTGCGTGGCACCTGGATGGAGATCGCTACTCCGCATAGGCACCGGAACCGCCGCAGCGAGTCGGGTGTGCGGCGTGTGCTCGGGGCCAAGGGCATCGGTCGGTTCGCAGCCGCCCGCTTGGCCAACGTCACCACCATCACGACGCGACGGGTCAGCGACCCAGAAGTCACCCTCCGTATCAACTGGGGAAATTTCACGCAGGGTGACGCCTACCTGGACGAGGTTCCGGTCACTTGGTCCACAGCCTCGCCGTCCGTCTTCGCGGTGGGTGGCGAGGCGGCGCGGAACTTCGCTGACGTGGTCACGGGGTTCCAGACCGCATCGATCGACGCGTCGGTTGGCCACGGAACCGTAGTCCGACTTGAGAAGCTGCGGATGCCTTGGGGGCCTGACGCCGTTGAGGCCCTCAAGCGCTCCCTGTCACGGCTCCTGCCTCCGCCGCCTCCCGCTGAGTTGTCGGTGCCGGACCAGCCTGAGTTTGCCATCTACATAGACACCCCTGATGGTCCACTTCGTCACCACCATGGCTTTGTCGCCGCGAGCGAAACGCTGGCCCACCCGCTCTATCGGCTCGTTGGCACAGTGGATGCCGACGGTAATGCCCACTTGGCCATCTACTCCAGCGGGAGCGAACCCGCGGTGGTCGTCGAGGAGAACATCCGGAAGGATTCGGACAGACCGTCCTGCGGACCACTGAAGCTGGACTTTCGCGTATGGGACCTAGAGAAGTCGGCGCTGGACCCGCTCTTCCATATTGATACCGGGTCGAAGAACCTCACCGAGGTGCGGAAACTGATCCGGGACAACAGCGGCGTAGCGCTGTACCGGGACGGGTTCCGAGTCCAGCCTTTTGGCGAACCGGGCTACGACTGGCTTGGATTCGACCAGCGACGCGTCAATAACCCGACCATGCGGCTGTCCAATAACCAGGTTGCCGGATTCGTCTATATCTCGGCGGATGAGAACCCGGGCCTCCAGGACCGGTCGCACCGGGAAGGGCTGATTGATAGTCCGGAGTACGAGGAACTGAAGATGGTGATAGTGCAGGCGATCTCGAAACTCGAGATCCTGCGCTACAAGTTGCGCCGTCCGGAGTCCACCGTGGAAGTGGCCGGCGAACCCCTGGTCAGTCCTCCCGAAGGGCGAGGTCGCGGAGTCTTCCGGAGTTTCAACCTGGATCCTCTTCGGCAAGTCGCCAGCGAGCGGTATCCAGATGATGTCGTCTTGGGGCGAGCCATCGAGGAAGCCACGGAGACGATCAACGAAGGTGTGCGAAAAGTCCAGGAGATCATCTCCCAGTTCTCCCGGCTCGCGACACTAGGAACCCTTGTCGACGTTGTCCTCCACGAGGGTAGGACCGCCCTGGCCCGCATCGCATTCGACCTTCGTCGACTTAGGAAGATCACGGGAAAGGTCGAGGTCCATGACACCGACCTGTCCGACGCGCTCGGGGAACTGCACACGGATTTCACGGCGCAGGAGAGGGCTATCGACCGGCTCTTCACTCGCATCGAACCTCTCAGTGGTCGGCAGCGTGGGCGGCCACGAGAACTCTCGCTTCACCAGAGCATCTCTGCAGCTGTCTCCGTACTGGAATCTGAGATCGCCAAGTACGGTGTGACCGTCACAATCGGCGGAGAGGACGTAACGGTCACGGCCGAGCCGGGTGACATCAGGACACTCGTGCTAAATCTCGTCAATAACGCGGTCTACTGGTTGTCAACGATGCCCAGCGAGGCAGACCGTGAGATTTTGATCGAAACTGAGCGCAAACAAGAGGGCGAAGCCGACGTGGTGGATATCACGGTCAGCGACAGTGGGCCCGGAGTGCGTGTGGAGATCAAAGATCTGATCTTCGACACCTATTTCAGTGACAAGCCGGACGGCATCGGCCTCGGCCTCAGTATCGCAGGCAGCGTCGTGAAGGACTTCTACGATGGTGACCTGTCGCTGGTAAGCCCCGGCGCCCTCTCCGGCGCGAGTTTCCGGGCACGACTGCGAAGGAGAGTTGGGTGACGACGGCGGACGCCGCGTATCGCGTGCTCATCGTTGACGACGACGCCAAGATGACCGAGGACCTTCGTGGGCTCCTCACGGAAGAGCTCGCGGATCTGGGAGTCATCCAGTTCGAAGTCGAGCAGGACTTTGCCACCGCCGAGGAGCGGCTGAACCAAGAAGACTTCGACTTGGTCATCCTCGATGTCCGGGATGTTACTGAAGGTAGCCCGTCCGCAGACGCCGAGGGGCGCGGACGTGAGCTGTACAAGAAGATCGCCAGCGTCAGGTGGGTGCCAGTGGTCTTCTTCACGGGCGTCCCCCAGCAGGTACGCGGCTTGGAGGAGCCTCCCCTCATTCGAGTGGTGACGAAGAATGCTTTGGACGATATCGCCCCTGCGGTCAGGGAGGGGTTGCTCTCAGGAGTGCCGGCGTTGACACGTCGCATCTCCGGTCTCGTGGAGCGCCAGGTCCGCGACTTTATGCGCGACGTGGTTGCTCCGCACTGGACCGAGATGGCAGCTGCCGACCCGAACGAGATCGCTCCTGTCATCGTCAATCGCCTCGCAGCCTGGCTCAAGGAGAACGGTCTCCATGAGCTGAATCGCGTCGTGGAGGGTGACCTCGTCGCAACAGCACGGCGGTCCGAGGCGGCACGGGTCTATCTGATGCCCCCTGTGACCCATCACCTCACGGCGACAGACCTCCTTATCGACCCAGAAGGCGGCTGGTGGCTGGTCCTTACGCCGGCTTGCGACCTCTACGAGGACCGTCCTGAATCAAGGGTTTCGAAGCCTCGTGTGGCGAAGGTCCAGTACGTGCACTTGGCCAAAGCAGACCGGGTGTTCACGGATGAGGGGAACAGCTCCGAGTCCCCGCCCATCATTTCGTGGCAGTCGAGCGCCAAGAGTAATAGGGACAAGGGCCTAGCGCAGCGCGCGTTCAGAGTCGATGACAATCGGTACCGTGCTCTCCCTCGCTATCTGGATGTTCCGGATCTAGTGATCGACTTCGAGAACGTAAGATCCGTCGCGCTCGATGAGGCACGGGGTCGGGGTTGGAAGCGGGTTGCCACCCTCGATAGCCCCTTCTCCGAAGCAATGCTGATTGCATATAGCCGATCCGTCGGCCGTATCGGCACGCCGGACCTCAGCTTCGATGAGGTGCAGATGCGGCTAGGGCTCACGAAGCCGAAATCCGGGAGCTTCCCGGAGCAGCTGTCCTCCGCCCCGCAGAACGGTGCGGTGATCAGCCCCTGAGTTCTGCACTGTTGGTGTCGGCTGTGGTCTGTACCCGTCGCCGACGACGCGACCCGCAGGAAAGTGGGGTGCATTGCGCAGCCGAAGCGGTGGTGCGGCGAACATACCCATCTTTATCGCTCGGCGCTCTGGACGGTCTGGGGCAGGGGTCGGCCGCAGCGGGAGCTGTGGAAGCAGACGTACGAGTAGATGACGAGGGCCGCCGGAAAACGAGGGCGCGGGGATAGTCGGAGTGGTCGGGGGCGGGCGCCCGGCGTCGGTACCCTGGACCACATGTCTACTGCCCCGGTTCGCGTTCGTTTCGCCCCGTCTCCGACCGGCATGTTCCATGTCGGTGGCGCGCGGTCCGCTCTCTACAACTGGGCCGTGGCACGACAGTCCGGCGGTACGTTCGTCCTGCGGATCGAGGACACCGACGCAGCCCGGAACAAGCCGGAGTGGATCGAAGGCATCGTCAGCGCGCTCGCGGCGATCGGCATCCATGGTGAGGACAGTGCCTTCGAGGGGCCGTACTTCCAGTCGCACAACGCGGCCCGGCACAGCGAGGCCGCCCAGCAGCTGTACTCGGCGGGCAAGGCGTACTACTGCGACTGCACCCGGGAGCAGCTGAAGGAGCGCACGGGGTCGGAGCACCTCGGGTACGACGGGTTCTGCCGGGACCGCGGGCTGGCCTTCGAGGAAGGCCGGGCGCTGCGGTTCCAGACACCGGACGAGGGCGAGACCGTCGTGGTCGACCTGATCCGCGGGGAGCCGGCGTTCCCGAACAGCGCGATCGAGGACTTCGTGATCGCCCGTGGTGACGGGTCCCCCGTCTTCCTGATCGCGAACGTGGTCGACGACCTGGACGAGGGCATCACGCAGGTCATCCGCGGCGAGGAGCACCTGTCGAACACGCCGAAGCAGCAGATGCTGTGGGAGGCGCTCGGCGCCGAGCCGCCGGTGTGGGCGCACCTGCCCGTGATCGTGAACGAGAAGCGGCAGAAGCTCTCCAAGCGTCGGGACAAGGTCGCGCTGGAGGACTACCTCGCCGAGGGCTTCCTTCCCGAGGCGATGGTGAACTACCTGATGCTCCTGGGCTGGGGCCCGGGCGGCGACAGGGAGCTCATGCCGTACGAGGAGCTGGAGCAGCTCTTCCGGATCGAGGACGTCAACACCGCCCCGGCGTTCTTCGACGTGAAGAAGCTGACGGCTTTCAACGGCGACTACATCCGTGCTCTGGCACCCGCGCAGTTCGCCGCAGCCTGTGCGCCGTGGCTCGTGGCCCCGTACGCGCCGTGGCAGCCGGAGGCGTTCGACCAGGCTCTCTTCGAGACGGTAGCGCCGCTGGCCCAGACGCGGCTGGCGTTGCTGTCGGAGATCACCAGCTACGTGGACTTCCTGTTCCTCGACGCGCCCGTCGAGGACGAGGCGTCGTGGAACAAGGCCATGAAGGCCGGCGCCGAAAACATCCTGGCCGACGCTCGTGCCGAGTTCGCCACCGTCGCGGGCTGGGAGGCGGACGGTCTGAAGGCCATCACGCTCGCCGTGGGAGAGAAGCACGGGCTGAAGCTGGGCAAGGCCCAGGCGCCCATCCGGGTCGCGGTCACCGGCCGAACGATCGGACTCCCGCTGTTCGAGTCCATGGAGCTGCTCGGCCGGGACCGCGTGCTGGCCCGTCTGGACGCCGCGGCCGAGAAGCTGGCCGCCCAGGCGTAGTCGCTCTGGTCAGGCGACCTGTGCGAGAAGGTCGCCCCAGGCGTTTCCGAAGTAGTTCAGGTCGAACCGAGCCAGGGTCTCGTACGCCGCCTTGGCTTCGGTCCGGCGTGCCGCAGCGTGTTCCCGGACCTGCGTCGGCAGACGGTCGAGATCCGGCGTGGGCTGGCCGGTCAGGGCGGCGAGGTCGCCGAGGCCCGCGATCGGGCGGATCAGGCAGGGCAGACCGAGTAGCAGGGCTTCGGCCGCGCAGCGGCTCCAGCCCTCCTGCATGCGAGGCAGGAAGACGCCGACGTCGCACGCCCGCAGCAGCCGTAGGTACCGCTCGCGCTCTACGTCGTAGTGCGCGCCGTCGAGGCCGATGGTGTTGCTACCGCTGGTGATCACCCGTAGCCCGGGTACGCCAGTCAGGGCCGCTGCGACCTCCTCGGTGCCCTTCCAGTGGACGGCCTTGCCCGCGTACACGCCGATCGTGTCCGGGGCCAGGCCGAACTCGGCGCGGCATTCGGCCCGGTCGAAGCCGCGTGCCCGCTCGACCTCGGCCATGTCGAAGGCGTTGTAGATCACCCGTATGTTGCGGACGCCGCGGGCTCGGAGGAAGTCTGCCCAGTACGGGGATACGCAGACCACGGCCGCACACTGCGGCAGCACCCGGAACAGCCGCTCCCAGAGCATGGCCTCGACGGGGGCGGAGTCGTGCTGCAACGGTTCGTAGTGGTGCAGGAGGAACACGGTGCGGGCCCGCATCTCCGGCGTGAAGATCAGCAGGCTGATGTCGTCCCACACGAAGGTACCTGGGGCGGAATGCAGCGCTCGGACGGTTGGGGCCAGCTGCGCGAGGTGGCGGAGCTTCCGCCAGCGGCGGATGCGGTAGGTGCGCTTGTGGTCCGGGACCGTGCGCCATTCCACGTCGTCGGCGGTTGCCTCGTGAAGCATCCGAAGGTATACCCGGCCGCCGGTCCGGCCGACCGGCTCCATCGAGTACGCGATCCGTCTCACGGACGTGCCTCCTGCTGGTGGTGGACGTACTCGGCGTTGAGCAGTGTGTGCGCGGCTTCCAGGTAGGGGCTGAGGTGGCGTGCGGCGTCGGCGAGGGGAAGGTGGAAGTCGCTGAGGTTCCGTACGAACTTCCGTCGGCGCTCTTGGTTCGGCGAGGCGGCCAGGTCGCGCAGGTTGTGGATGCGGTCGGCGAGCCGTACCAGGAGTTCCTCTGCGGGGAGGGCCGCCGTCTTCATACGCCACCGGGACTCGTCACCGGAAGCTTTGGGACGCTGTTCGAGCCGGTGGTCGGGCGTCATCGCACGCAGGCGCTCGACGAAGGGTGTACCCAGCTGGTGGGTTACGAGGGCCTCTGATCTCGGATCGACCTCCAGGGCGTCGTGCAGAAGGCCGAGGAGGAGAGTCTCGGGCTGCGTAACGCCGAGCTCGTGCCGCAGGATCGCGACGACGGCGAGTGGGTGCTGGAGGTACGGGGTGCCCTGATCCCGCGTATGGCCGGCGTAGATCGTGAAGGCCACCCCAGCGGCTACGTGGGCGCGGGCACGCTCCCTGGCAGGCCATGCGGTGGTGCCGAGCGTGGTCAGTGTGTGTGACAGATCGTTGGTGGCCATTTCCGTCATCCCTCTCGTAAGGACGGCTGGGACTGCGAACGGGGATCGGGGATGTGGTCGGCGATCAGGAGGTTGCCTCCGACAGCGAGGGCGTCGAGGCCGAGGTCTGCCGCCGCCTGTGCGGCCTGCTGGGAGGTCCGCAGGATCGGGGTGCCTTTGCGGTTGAAGGAGGTGTTCAGGAGCAGCGGCAGTCCGGTGTGCTCGTGGAACTGATGCAGGAGCTCGTGCAGGCCCTGGTGGTCGGCGGCCACGGACTGGACGCGGGCGGTTCCGTCGTGGTGGGTGACTGCCGCTATGCGGTCGGCTCGGCATCGGCGGACATGGGCGACACGGTTCATGAAGGAGTCACCCTCCGACATGAACCATTCCGTGGCATGCTCGGCGAGGACGGCCGGCGCGAACGGGCGGTACGTAGCTCGTTGCTTAATGGCGTTGAGTCGGTCCCGGGTGGCGGCGTGACCAGGGTGGGCGAGGATCGAGCGGTGGCCGAGGGCCCGGGGCCCGAATTCGAGCGGCCCCTGTACCCAGCCGACAATGCGGTGCTCAGCGAGCAGCGTGGCTGCTGCGGGCGCCAGGCCCGCCCCGAGGCCGGTCAGAGCGCGGTAGCCGGATGGCACCGCACCCGCCTTCAGCGGGCCAGGGGCCGGGCCCCAGGCCGCATCGGTCGGTACCGGAAGGCGCTCCTGCCCGAGCTGGTAGTGCCAGGCGTACAAGGCGGCGCCCACGGCGGTGCCCGCGTCGTGTGGCGCCGGCGCTACGAAGAGGCTGTCGAAGCCGCTGTCGGCGGCCAGTCGGCCGTTGAGGTGGGAGTTCAGGGCGCATCCGCCCGAGAACACCAGCGACGAGGCCCCTGTAAGCCGTTGCAGATGGCGTGCAATGTGGACGACCGATTCGGAGAAGACATCCTGGACCGCGGCGGCCAGGTCGGCCCGTTCGTGTTCGGGCTGCTCCAAGACGTTGGCGGCGGTCCAGCCGTGGCCGCGGAGCAGCAGTGGTGTGGTGCTGTCCGCCGAGCCCCAGGGGTGGTCGATTTGCACTTCGCCGTCGTCGCCGAGCCGTACGAGTTCGCGGATTTGCGGCCCGTAGCGCTGGGGGTCGCCGAATGCGGCGAGCGCCATCATGCTGCCCTCGGGCTCGTCGCCGGGTGGGATCGCCCTCCGGGCGAGGTTCCGGTAGAAGTGCCCGAGGGAGGAGTGGACGCGCCGCGGGCCGACAGGGCCGGGAACCACGGTCGGCATGCTCTGGTGGAGGCGGTCGATGCGATCCGGCCGCAGGTCGTAGCCGGTGATGCGTTCCCGTCCCGGGCCGAAGTCGGCGCCGAGGGCGGAGCCGCCGGCGTCGATGACGAGGCCCGCCGCGTGGTCGTGTCCGGAGAGCAGGTACCCGGAGAGGACATGGGCGGTGTGGTGGGACATAAGGCGGAGGCGTTCATCGAGCGGGGCGGGCAGAAGCGCGGCGAGTTCGTCCCGCTCCTCGGTGAGCCACCAGCCGGCGGCAGGATTGGGGCGCATGGAGGCGGCCCAGACGGCGTCGATGTCCTGCGGTTCGATGCCGGCGGCCTCCAGGCACCACTGGAGTGCTCGGGCCGGTGCGGCGAGCGTGCCCTTGCGGGTGGGGTGATTGTGCTTGACACCGCTCCAGCGTTCCTCTTCGGCCGCGTAGAGGCGGCCGTCGACGATCAAGGCGGCGGCGGTGTCGTGGTGGAAGTTCAGCCCGAGGACTGCGGGCATGGTCGTGTACCTCCGGTTTGGGGTCAGGCGGTCGGAATGCGGGCGGGTAGGAGAGCGGCGCCGGAGTCGGCGTACTCGTGGCAGCGCAGGCAGAACCGGAAGTGGTGGCCTCGGGGGGCGAACACCTTGGCCACGAAGTCCTGGTCCCAGATGCTGAACTCGCTGTCGTCCTTCGCCATGGCGTTGAAGCAGCGGTAGCAGGACCCGTCCATCTCGATCATCAGGTGCTGGTCGAGGTAGCGGTCGCAGATGCCGCGCAGGTCGTTCGCCGGCTGGCCGACGTCGACGTGGTGCACGTGGTTGGTGACGTGGATCGCGCCGTACGCGTCGCACAGGCTCGCGAGCTCCACCAATCGGGAAGAACTGATGCCTTCCAGAACGCTGTTGATGACGACGGTTTTGCCGGCTTCACGGAGTCGGGGCACGACGGCGTGTACTTCGGCGTAGTTCTCGTGCTCGTCGTCGCAGCCGATGAGGATCTGGTCGTACGAGCGGAGGGTGGCTTCCATGATCCGCTGGTTGCGAGCAAGGGTGATGGCGTTCGTGCCCAGGACCATGACCTTGTCCGGCAGGCGTGTGCGGGCGGCGTCGCTGAGTGCGGGGAAGTCGCGGTGCACGGTGGGCTCGCCGCCGTTGATGTGCAGCTGCTGGAACGGGATGGTCTCCAGCCGGGCCAGGATGGTGGAGAACAGCTCCAGGGACATGTTCTCGCCCTGGGCGCCGTCGGCGAAGATACAGAAGTCGCAGGACCGGTTGCATTTCGTCGTGATCTTGATCTTCGCCGTTTTCAGGACGCGGGGCTGAGACGCGCGCGCGGGCATGGCGAGGCTCCTTGTGTCAGGGGTTGACGTCATCGGGCGTGAGGCTGAGGAAGTCCCGCACGATGGGCTTCTGCCGATGCCAGTGGGCGAGGGTGGCGCGCAGGGTGTCGGCGGTCGTGGGGCCGGTGGGGATCAGTCCGGCCATCCGGGCGGCCAGACGTTGGGCGGGACTGGTCCCGTCCTCCGCGAGCGTGTACAGGGTCTGGGCGGCGGAACGAAGCTCTTTCGCCTCCCGCCGGATCAAGTACTCAGTCGCGACGCCGGACGGCGGATCGAGGTAGTACAGCCAGCGGGCGACGCGTACGCGGAGCATCCCGGCGGTCATGACCCAGTCGGTCCCTGTGGACTCCTTGCCCGTGTCGGGAGGACGGCTCGCATCAGGAATGCGGCGCATGGCAGCCTCCAGGGAGACATGTGCCGCGCGGAGCAGGTGGCGCGGGCTGCGGGGTCGCCCGTCGGGCCCGCTCTCTGAGTGCCGGAGGAACAGCTCGGCGTAGGCGTCCAGCCCGTCCGGGCGCCACTGGGTGAGCGCGGCCGTCTTGCCAGGACAGCGGGTCCGTGTCGCGAGCGCGGCGGCGGCGAACCAGCAGGGGGCGAGGTAGTGCCAGGCCACGCAGTGGCGCCGGTACGCCGTGATGTCCTCGACCACGTTGTCCGTACTGTCCGCTGCCAGCTGGTATCGTCCGCCGAGCCGCGCCTGGAGGATTCCTCGGTAGAAGCGTTCATCGACCTCGCACCAGGGCGCCATCTGGGCCCGGGACCTCCAGCGTTGGAAGTCCCGGGCGCTCCCGCTGATCAGCGACCAGGTCGCGAGCTCGGGTGCGGAGATGAGTCGTCCGTCCGCCTCGGCCACGGTGAACGCGAATCCGGGCGGATGCTCCAGAAGCCGTCCGTGGGAGACCTCCCGGCGGACCGCGGACCTGTGCGCGGAGGCCAGGTGGTGGTTCCACTCCTCCCAGTCCTCTGGCGACTCCGGCAGGAGGACACGCACGTCGATGTCCGAGTGGGGACTCAGCAGATCGGCCGACTGCCACTTGTGGGTGAGCATCACGGCCCCGACACCATGGGCGTCCAGCTCGCGTTCGTACAGCGCTCCGAGTCCCAGGTAGAGGGGCGGCGCTTCGGCCACGACCATCACCGCTCCCCGGTGGAGGCTCGGGTGCAGGAGGACTGAGCCGCGCCCGTGGTCAGTACGGGGAGCAGGGGCAAGACCGGGGCGCCCTCGGGGCGCTCCATCCGGTCCCAGCGCAGGTCGTAGTCGACGTAGTGGAAGCCCTGCCAGGCGTCGTTCGTGTTGCGGTCGAGCATGGCCTGGAAGAGGTGGGCGAAGGCGTCATCGAGGGTGTCGTCGGCGAGGTGGGGCTTCAGGGGGATGTCACGATTGTGGAGGATGCAGGGGCGGGCCACACCGGTGGGCGTGATCTTGATCCGGTTGGCGTCGGAGCATGTGGCGCAGCTGGAGTTGGAGATGAAGCCGATCGAGCCCGCCCAGCCGTCGGGGCGGAGGTACTGCCCGGGGCTACGGACCCCGAGCTGGTCACGAGAGACCTCCCCCGCGCCCGCGAACCACTCGTGGAGACGGTCGCGGACGTCCGCCTCGCTGATGAACTCGGTGTCGAACAGCGCCTGCGCGGGCCCGATGTTCTGGAGTTCGATCAGGCGGACGGCGACAGGCAGCTCGCGGGCGAGCTCGGCCACGGCGAAGGTGTCGTCCAGGTAGGTGCGCTGGAGAACGCAGTTGATCTTCACCTGCAGGCCGAGGGCGAGGGCGTCGTCGAGGGTGCTCAGGGTGGTGCGTGGGTCGCCGCCTCCCATGATCGTGGCGGACCGTTCCGGGTCGAGGCTATGCAGGCTGAGGTTGAGGTACGTCAGGCCGGCGTCACGGAGTTTCTCGACGCTCAGCCCGCGGCGCAGGTTGCCGTGGCTCGTCATGCCGATCGCGGCACCGGACCCGAGGCCGTCTGCGAGTCCCGCGATCACGTCGAGGATGTCCGCCCTCAGGGTCGGCTCGCCTCCGGAGCAGTGCGCCTTCCGGATCTTCCAGGTGCCGGCTTCGGCGGCGATGGCCGCGTAGTCGGTGGTCGTCAGCGGACGGTCCTTGTGCCCGTAGTCCGGCATGCAACGGGGCTTGCAGAACACGCAGTCCAGGTTGCACAGCGAGTTCAGGGTGAAGGCCAGGTAGGGGTGGTTGCGGCCGGTCGCCGCGAAAGCGGCGGCCAGGTCGTGGCGGGTGGTGGGCATCGGTCAGCCTCCGTCGAGGGGAGAGTGGGCGTCGGGCACTTCGGCCAGGCCGTTGAGCGGCTGGCCGGCGAGGTATCGGCGCAGGTTGGCGGCGAAGAAGTCGACCGCCTCGTTCATGTAGGTGCGGCAGAGCGTCGAGCTCTTCGGTGTGAGCACGACCCGTGGGTGGAGCCGGAGTGGATGGCGAGCCGGCAGCGGCTTCGGGTCCGAGACGTCCAGGGCGGCGCCGCGTAGGTGGCCGGCGTTGAGGGCGGCCAGGAGGGCCTGCTGGTCGACGGTTGTCGCACGACCGAGGTTGAGGAACAGCGCTCCGGGTTTGCAGGCCGTGAAGAGGCGGTGGTCGAAGAGACGGTCCGTGACACGGGTGGCGGGCAGCAGGTTGACCACCACGTCTGCGACGGCGACGGCTTGGTGGACCGCCGAGGTGGGCATCCAGGTGATCCCAGCCCTGGGTGCCGCAGGCGGTGTCCGGCGCACGCCGATCACGTTCATGCCGAAAGCGCGGGCGGCGCGAGCGAGATGGCCTCCGATGCTGCCGCAGCCGACGATGGTCATCGTCGCCCCGGCAAGGTCGAAGAACTCTGCGGCGAGGTCGTCCTTCCACCACGTCCGGTTTCGCTGGACGCGCTGGCTCATGAACAAGCCGCGGGAGAAGCCGAGGATTAGCCCCATGGCATGCTCGGCCATGGGGCGGCCGTGGAACCCGTACGAGCGGGTCAGGGCCACTCCGGCGGAGTGGGCCTCGGCGACGGGCAGATGGTCGGTGCCGGCGGCCGGGGAGGCGATCCAGTTCAGGTGAGGCGCGTTGGTCAGCCACGATGGCTCGAACCGCCAGCCGAGGTAGACGTGTGCCTCGGCCAGCCGGTACGGCACGTCCTCCTCACCGGCCGTAAGAAATTCGACACCCGGGAAGGCGATGCGTAGGGAACGCTCGTGTTCGGCGGACAGCCGCCAGAAGGAGTGCGGGGATTCCAGGCTGACGAGCACCACCGGCCTGCTCATCGGATCCCACTTTCCCCGGTGGACGACGGAGCCAGAACCCACGGGGCGATGCGGCCGATGACGGAGCCGATGCTGGCCTCGTAATCGTGGTGCGAACGCACCAGAGCGGTTCCGCCGTTCCGGAGTCGCTCGCGTTCTCGAGGCAGGACAGTCAAGGCCCTATGTAGGGCGGATGCCAGGGACTTGGAGTCCTGGGGTGCGGAGGTGAAGCCGGTCACACCCTCGATGACGGTCTGGGCCAGGCCGCCGGCGCTGGTCGCGACCACTGGCCCGGCGCCCGCCGCAAACGCCTCCAGGGGTATCCGTCCGAAGGGCTCCTCGCGCGAGGGAACGACGACCGCGCGCAGCGCCGGACTGTGCAACCAGGAGCGGAGGGAAGGGGTGAAGTGGGTGATGAGCGTCGCGTCCAAGCCGTGGGCGCGGATTCCTGCCGCCAGGTCCTTCTGATGAGAGGTGAGGCGCTCGTGCCCCTCCGAAGTGACGGCCGCCAGGAGCAGGTGCGGAATACGAACCCCACGATCCTTCAGGACGTGCAGCGCTTCCAGCAGGTCTTCGAACCCCTTGGTGGGCACCGCGCGTCCCATGGCAAGCAGGAATCCTCCTCGGGCCCTGAGTGGCAAGGGGCGGACAACCGTCGGCCTGGTCAGCTCCTCCCGGATCAGTCCGTTCGGGATGTTCACGATGCTCGCCCGAGGGACACCGCAGCTCGCGACGAGGTGTTCTCGCATGTGGGCGGAGATGGCCCCGATTCGCCCTCCTCGGGCGATCGCCGCTCGTAGGGCTTCACGTTCCCAGCGGATCCGCGACCGGTCTCCTGGCCGCGTGAGGGCCGCCGCGGAGCGCGGGACGAGGACCAGGTCCATGGTTGGGGACGCGTACGGGGCGAGGCCGAGGAGGGGGGCGTCGAGGCCGACGAGCAGGCAGCGGCTGGTGCGATGGGCGATGCGTAGGGCAGCCTCGCCGGCCAGGTCACACAGCTGCATGGCGCCGTGGACCGAGCCCGGCGGCGCTGGGACCCCAGGGATCGTGATCACCTGGGCTTGGGCCTTCTTCAGCATCTGCTGGACCTCGCGGGTCCACCGCCGATCATGCGTTCCCGCTGTTTCGGGGACGTGCGGGGTGATCACGGAGAGGCGGCCCGTCGGCAGGATGCGGGCGAGGGCTGTCAGGAAGGCGCGGTTACTGAAGCCGGTGCCCGACGCGGCACCGTAGACGCCCTCGTGGACAGCTACGACGACGCGGGGCTGGCGACCGGCTGCTGGCGCGTCAGCGGGCGAGGGCGGGGTCGCATGGTCGATGCGCACCGTGTGGTGCCTCCTTGGAAGACGGGTCTCGCGGGCGTGAGCATCAGTGCGTACTGCGAGGCGACGGGCTGGCCATGCGCTTCAGCCGGCACCAGGCACGGGTTCCGTGGACACCGGTGCTCAAGGACCAGGCATCGGCCAGTGCGTCGACGATGACCAAGCCGCGTCCCGATTCGGCTTCCTCCTGGGGACCCGGGGGAGACGCAGGTGCCAGGTCAGGGCAGCCTCCGTCGGTGACGGTGATCTCGACCTCCAGGCCGTCGACGGCCGAGGTCCTGACGTCTACGCACAGGACCAGGGGCGGGTTTCCCGAGGCGAAGGCGTTCGTTGCGAATTCCGACCCGATGAGTCGGGCGTCGTCGAGGAGGTCAGCCTCGGTGCCGTGGAGTGCCACCGCGACGGCTTCCCGAGCGACCTCGGCCGCCCTCAGTCCGTACGGCAAATCCGTGATCAGCGTGGTCGTGCCGCCGCGATCGGAGTGCTTGGGTGGTGGCGCTGAGCCCGGATGCCCGGTGCCGCGCTCCAACACGCTGCCCGGACGGTCTCGGGAGGTGCTCGTGTGGTGTCTCAAGGCCCACCTCTCTCCGCCGGCGTCGAAGGCGGCGCCTTCCGTCGTGACTCAAGAACACCGGAGGAGACCGGTCGGGCAGCACCCGATCAGTGGGTCAACTCGGTCAACTTCCTTGATACGCAGGTGATTCGGCTGCGGTCTGAATCACCATGAGGAGCGCGGGGCGGTCGACGAACCGCCGGGGACGTGAGGTGGGCGAACGTGGGGCAACAAGCAGGGGGACCCAACGCCGTGCTGTCGCGGTGCCTCGACGAACTCGGATGGAGTCCCAAGGCGCTCGCGCGAAAGCTCAACAGGGTGTTCGGAGCGGGGACCGTCGCCGAGTCCGCGCCGTACCACTGGAGGGACGGCGGCTCGCTGCCGCGTTCGCCGTTACCGATGATGGCTGCCTACGTGCTCTCCCAGGAACTGGGTAGAGCTGTCTCCGTAGCCGAACTGTGGCAGGGCCGCGCGGGCGACTCCTCGGCGCTCGTCCCGGCGGACACGGATCTCGCACGGCCCTGGACCGTGCAGGGCATGGAGGCGATCGTGGAGGACTGGGTGATGGGAGGGCTTGTCGACCGACGCCGATTCCTCGCGATCTCAGGCGCGGGGCTTCTGGCGATCGTCGCCCAGTACCTCGACGGAACCGCGGGGCGAGGCCAGTACACGTCCCGGATGCCCCCGCCGCCCGGCGCTGATCCGCTCGTCGACCAGATCGAGCAGCACCTGCCCATGCTCCAGCTGCTCGACGACGAGCATGGAGGTGCGAGACATCTCCCCTACGTCGGTGCCCAGTTCCGCGCTGTGGGGCTACTGATTCACGAGGGCGGGCATCCGCCCGCTGTGGCGAGCAGGCTCATCCGAGCGCTGGCGGAGATCGGGCAGCTCGCCGGCTGGATGGCTTTCGACGCGGCAGATCACGGTCTGGCCCAGCGCTACTTCGCCACTGCGCTGCGAGCCGCACATCAGGTCAACGACCTGCCCCTGTGCGCGCACATTCTCGGCGATCTCTCCTTCCAGGCGGCGAGCCGGGGACATCCGGCGGATGCCATCGCCCTCGGCGAGGCAGCCCGCCGCGCCAGCGAAGCCGCCCCGCCTGCCGCCCGGGCGTCCGTCCTTTCCCGGCTCGCCTACGCGTATGCGGCCGCCGGCCGTGACAACGACTTCGCCCACACCCGCAGCTCCGCGCGAGAACTGATCGCGAGTCGGGACGGCAGCCGGGAGGAGCCCCGCTGGATGTACTTCCTCACCGACAACCACCTCGACTGCCAAGCCGGCTATGGCTTCGTGCAGATGGGGCGCGCCCGGCAGAAGGAGGACGGCGGTACCAAGGGCCGTCGCTTTCTCGCTCAAGGGACCGAAATGCTCCGTTCCGGGGCGTACGACGTTCCGCGTGGCGACCCCAGCCAGCGCAGAGCCATGTTCGAAGGGGCCTGGCTGGCCTTGGGACACAGCGCCCACGGAGACCTGGAGGCGGCCTGCGAGATCGGCCAGATCGCCGCTGACCGCCTTGACGCCGTACGTTCGCCGAGGAGCGCGGCACTGCTCCACCAGCTTGCGGCGGACCTCCGCCGCCGCCAGCGCAACCCGCACGTCCGCAGCTTCCTGCCGGTCCTCGAAGGCGCACTCGCCCGACATGCTCCGTCGACGCCACCCGGCCGTTAGGGTCGAGATCATGACCGCAGGGGAGCGCGTTGTCGTTGTCGGCGCTGGGGTGGCAGGGCTGACCTCCGCCGTTGTTCTCGCCGAGGCCGGGGTATCGGTGCACGTGATCGCCGAGCAGGTGCCCGGTGTCACCTCGCTGGCCGCCGGCGCGATGTGGGGCCCGTACCTGGTCGAGCCGAAGGACAAGGTCGACCGGTGGGGACAGCGGTCCCTGGAAGTCTTCCGGGAGCTGGCCCAGGACCAGGCCACAGGCGTCCGGCTCACCAGCGGCATCGAGGCATCCCGTACTGCGGAGGCCCCACCGGACTGGGCCACCACGCTGCCCGGGTTCCGACCGTGCGAGTCGACCGAACTGCCGGATGGGTTCACGGCCGGTTACCGGTTCACGGTGCCGCTGATCGACATGCCCGCCTATCTCGACTATCTCCTACGCCGGCTGCGAGCGGGCGGCGGAACGGTCGAGCAGCGACGTCTGACCTCGCTCGCGGACGTCGGCCCGGCCCCTCTGATCGTCAATTGCGCGGGCTTGGGCGCCGGTGACCTGGCCGTGGATTCAGACCTGCGGCCGATTCGTGGCCAGCACGTAGTCGTCGCCAACCCGGGGCTGACCGAGTTCTTCTCCGAGGACACCGGCACTTCGCCGGATCTGCTGTGCTTCTATCCGCATGGAGAGACCGTCGTCCTGGGCGGCACAGCCATCGACGACGAAGGCGACCTTGCCCCAGACGACACAGCGGCGGCCCGCATCCTCGCCCGGTGCGCCGAGGTCGAACCCCGCCTCGGCCATGCCCGCGTTCTGGAGCACCGGATCGGGGCTCGGCCGACCCGTTCCATGGTCCGCGTGGAGGCGGAGCGGCAGGACGGAGTCCTGGTCGTGCACAACTACGGGCATGGAGGCGCCGGCGTCACGCTGTCGTGGGGGTGCGCCGAGGCGACTCGAAAGCTCCTTTCCCTCAGCTGAGCGAGGGCTCTCCTCGATACGTCTGTGATGAAAGTCCTGGCGTCCGTGAAGGGTGAACGTGATGACACAGAGCATGGCGAAGGTACCGAGCGTCGCCGCAGCTGTAATCGTCCAAGAGGGACGAGTCCTCATGGTGCGCCGCCGGGTCGGGGAGGGCCAGCTCTCCTGGCAGTTCCCGGCCGGCAAGGTTGAGCCGGGTGAGTCGCGAGAGGAAGCCGCTGTGCGGGAGGCCCGTGAGGAGACAGGACTGCACGTGGCTGCGGTGAAGTTGCTTGGTGAGCGGATTCACCCCATGACGGGCCGACTGATCTCCTATACGGCCTGTGAAGTGGAGGGTGGAGTCGCCCACGTCACGTCCACCGAGGAGGTAGCTGAGGTGGCTTGGGTAACCCACGGAGACATCCCGCAGTACGTGCCTTACGGCCTGTTCGAGCCCGTGCAGGAACACCTTGATGCAGTCCTGCCTTCCTGATCCCCCTCCGCGAGGCAGGGCCATGGGTGCGCGGCGCTCGACCTTCCGATGCACCCCCTGCTGCCGCGTGCTGACCTCGTTCACAGAGTTCCACCACGCTTGTAGCCCACCCAGAGTCGTCCGCCAGCCTGATTCAGTACCTCGTCCACGGCGGCCACAAGAGTCTCAATCCGCCCTGCCAAGACGTCACGTAGGCCATCGTGCAGGCGCTCGCTGAGTCCCGGCGCCGCCGTCTCGAGACGGCGTGCCAGCCACTTCCCGCCTCCGCACCACGACCCGCTGACGTTCAGAGCCAGTTCGCCAGCCCGTCGCACCAGTTCGGTGGCGATGAACAGCCGTTCGCTCTGGTCCGGGCTTCCGGCGAGGTCGTCGAGGAGGTCAGTGATCGCGTAGCGGCAGTCATCGATCTCGCCAGCCGACATCTTGGGCGGTCCCACAGAGGTCAGTGCCCGAGCCTCCGTGGCGATGCGCGCGCCGACCCCATCGGTGTCGAAGAGCAACAGCCCGGCAGAACACATCCAGAGCAGCGGCGACCGGCGCTTGCGTACTTCGCGGTCTACGTACGAGTGCCACGTCGCTTCGGTGTGCACGAACATCTCCACCAGCCACTCACCGCTCCGGAAGCTCGACCGGTATGGGGCCGGGGATCCGTGGAGGATCACCACGATGTCGAGGTCCGACATCGGCGTGCGGCGGGCCGTCACGGCGCTGCCTCCCAGGAACACAGCCTGAGCGTCAGGGTGATGTTCCTCTACAACGGCACGCGCGGCGGCGATCGCATCCATGCAGCAACTATCAGCATTCTGTCCACCGTGCGCACCGGGATTTCTTGAGGCACATGCAGTTCTATCTCCGGTGAGCGGCTGCCGATGCGTGGTGAAGTGCCCGTGCTCTTGGAAGGTCTGGCGTCTGCGCTCCGCCGGCAGTCTGCAGGGTATGGCGGAAGGCATTCGTCATCGACGTCATGACCGCGATGGTCGCGACTGGTTGGCCCGAGGCCGTGGGCCAGTGCCGATCGCGCCGCGCTTCCCGGATGGCCCGCATGTGCTGGCGATCCTGCTCCGCAGCATGCCGCCGAGACCGTGCTACCAGGGGCCCCGTCACTGCGTAGGCCGCCGAGATGAGCAGACATCGCGCCGCGAAGTCCCATCCCCACGTCATGTCGCCCACCCACGCCATAACGGAATCGCGTGCGGTGACAGTGCTGTTGGGCAGCCCAGGACGAGGGCGATCGCGGTCACACACCCTCCATGCACTGGCCGTCCTACAGATGGTCGAGGGGTTCGGCGGCGTACGTGCCGTCACCGAGCGGGGCATCGGTTAGCTCGAAGCGTTGGGGCAGGCTGCCGACCCGGCGGGTGACGACGCTGCCGGGAGCCCGGGTGGTCTCGAAGTACAGGGGAGTGCCGTCGGCGCTGGCGGTTCCAAGCAGACTGAAGCGGCGCAGCACGCGGGGTGGTGTCGGGGTGGTCCGGCGACGCCGGTAGAGCCAGCTGGCTGCGGCAGCGAGAACGGTGACGACCAAGCCAACTGCAATCGGGATCAGAAACTTGTCGAAAAGCGCGGACACGGCGGCATCACTCCTGCGAGGCGGGTAGGACCCGTCACTGCGACGGGCCGCGCCGAGGATGCGACAGGCGGGGGTTAGCCGCGCAACCCCCGATCATCTTGCGCCTCTGTTCAGGAAGTTGGGTGCGGTCGGCGCATCGTCGTACAGCGCCCTCGGTGTGTCAGCGTCGGCCGCCCAGCCTGGATGCACGGCGAACGCGGAGGGTGCCTCCTCGCCCCAAGAGGGCCGGGATGTGGTGGCGGCGTAGTGAGCTAGGGCGGAGCGGAAGACGGGCAGATTCTCACCGGACATCTCGTAGGCCGATGCCTGCCGCCATCCGTCCTGAGGGCCGCCGCCGTAAACGACTGTGACTGGTGCCTCGGTGCCTTCGGGCCACCAGCCGTGCTTGAAGCCGCGCTTGAGGGCGTAGGTCAAGGCCACGGTGGGGCCGCGCAGTCCGCGCGGGAATGCCTCGCGCAGCAGGGCGGCCTCCAGATTGCCGTCGGACTCGACGACCAGGCGCACAAACTGGCGGGCGTCCTCATTGAGTGTGTTCAGGAAGACCATCGCCCGGTCGGCACCCCATGCGGTGTCGACGGACACGGCCAGTTCGTCTCGGTGCTCGGCGAGCAGGGCGAGGAGTTTGCGCTCGAACTCCTCGCTCGCGCCTTCAATGGTGAGCCTCACATGAACCTCTTCAGCACTCTATGTCATCTCTATCGATCGCTATAGACAGTGTTTCGGAGTGGGGCCTGGGTTGTCTATAGAGATGACGTAGCGGTCTATAGGGCGTCAGTGCTTTGCCGGTGGGGGCGTGCCGGATTCGGCGGGGCTCGGTTCGATTGCAAGACGACTGGGTTCGATGTCAACGGACAAGTTCGCCGGGGGCAGACAGGAAAGAGTCGCGAAGGACTGGCCAGCGAGCGCAGACGGATGTCAACCTAGACGACCTTCCGGAACCCCAGGTCAGAAAGGTATTCGCCATGACCTTTGCATCCACGAGCTCCGGTTTCTCCACCGCCGCCGAGGCCCTGAAAGCGCACACCTGGCAGCTTGGCCCGGGCCAGCCCACGCTCGTGATGGATCAGTTCTCTGCCGAGGATTTCCACATGGTTGTGGACGACCGCGCTGATGTCCACGTCAATTCGAAGGACGGCCGGTTCTACTTGGGCTGGTTTCCGCTCGGCCGCCTTGGGGGCGACGGCGAAGGCTGGAAGATCGCCGTCACCGGTACCACGAAGATGCCTGGCTACAGCATCTCCTTCGACGCCGAGACGCCGGCCGACATCGTCGCCGTCGCTGTGACGCGCGTGCTGGAAACCGCCCATTCTCGGTAGGCAGGGCAGTCGGCGTCAGCCGACTCGGCTCCGCCTGGCTCATGGACGGGTGGCGATCCGAGCCGGCAGCCGACTGCCCGGAAGCAAGACGTTGTCAGTAGCCCCGCACCCTGCCCTTGGAGGCGCCCTGTATTCCAACCCTCGGCTCAACCCGCCCACCCCGAACCGGGGCGCTCTGCCTGCGTACTGGGTCGGCCCCCGGCACCTGGCCGGCGATGACGGATGTCTCTACGACGTCGTCGCGGACACTCTCGCCGGCTTCGGCTGGACGTGCCTGACAACCGTCCGCGGGCGGCGTGAGCTCGACGAGTCGCTGGAGGACCGCCAGGTCCTGCGCAGCACCGTCCTGCACATCAGTCCCGACGCCCGTCGGTGGGCTCAGTGGACGCTGTCGGACGAGCCGTTTCACCTCGGTGGGCTGCCGATCGCGTGGCAGATCTCTACCCGCTCGGATGCGAGCAGGTCGCTCGCGGACTGGTCCGCCTACTTCACCTCCGGCATCCCCGGCGAGGCCATCGCCGACTTCCTTCTCGCGCTCGATGTATGCGGTGATCCCACCGACGCGGCCGCCAGTCCCGAGACCGTTCTCGATGCGGCGTCCGCGCACGGTTGGCTCCGCGACGCCGACCAACCGCATGCGGCGGCGATGCATCCCACCTTCACCTCACGCCTCGGTCTTGGCGAGCTGCCACCGCTCATCCAGGATGCCGATCCCTGTGCCCTGATCGTCGAGGGCGATGTGCCAGGGGTGGCGGGTTGGCAGGCGTGGGCCGAGCTCGGCGCGGGTGTTCCGTGCTTGTGGGCTGCATCGTTCAGTTCCAGCGTGCCGCACGGCCTCGTTGCCGCGTTCGCCTCCTCGCTCAGCTCCACCGCACCGGTGCTACGCCGGGTGTTGCCGGAGAGCTCACGGGACCGGCTCCTGTGTGCCCCTGCCTGCTGAGCAGTACTCCCGCGCGATGAAGCCGGGCCCCCGTTCGGGAGGCCCGGCTTCGCGCTGCACCGGCAGCTTCTGTGTCTGGCGGACAGTTACCGGGGCGGGCTGACGTCAGTACTGGGTGCGGTGTCGGCTCGTGGGCGTCGCGGAGAGATGGTTCCTATGTGACCTTCCTTGACTGCGATTACCGGCTGGGTGAGGCTCCGCCGGGTCAGCTTCTTGCTCTGGCCGGTGAGTGACACACCCGGTGTCAGAAGGCGTAAGGGGCGAACGGACGTATCGGTTCGTCCGCGAGTGCGAGCAGGCGATTGAACTCCGCCATTTCGTCCTCGCTCATGAGCTCGACTGCGTTTCCGAGCTTCTTCTCGGTGAGCCGCTCCATGAACGGGGCAAGAAAGCGCTGTGTGACGTCAGGGGCGTCGCATATCTCATGCACGTACTTCATGTACCGCGTGTGCTGCGCACTCAGCTCTTCGACTTCGGCGCGGGTTGCACTGTCGGCAAGGGCTTGTTCCCCCTTGCTGAACGGGCGACCGTCGCGGTGGGACCACGTCCCGGTGTCTTTTTCGGGGCTGGAAGTCCGAGTCGCAGAGAAGGGCGAAAATCCAGGGATTGAAGTCGGGATTGGCCATACAGGTGTCGTGCTCCTCGTGGATCGGTTGGGGTGCATCAATGGTCTGGAGAATCGCCGGTTTGGCTAACCGGTGATCGTCGGCTATGTTGCGCCCGCTTTCCGGGTCAGGGCCGACGGCCGGAGTGGTTCGCTGCCCTGGCCGCCGGTGGTGTGGTGGGGTTTGACGGCGAGGCACGTCGGCTGTCTCTGGCGGACGTCGCCGGAGGGCTTTCGGGTGCGGCAGGCAGATGGGCGCTTCGGCGCAGGCGCCAGACGAGGACGTCGCTGATGGAGTCGGCGGTGTCGAGCTCGCGACGCCGTGCGGCCTCGGCGAGCAGGGCGGCGGGGTCGTGGCCTGCCTGCCGGGCGTCCGCGAGTGTGGCGGACAGGGCGGGCCAGCCGGGCTCGCCCTGGATTCGATCCGCGAGCTCCGGCAGCGCGTGGTGCAGGAGATCGGCGTGCCGCTGCCGGATCCGCGGCGTCAGACGCTGGCCACGCTGGCGGAGGGCCGCGATGGGGTCGGCTGCGGCGGCCTGGTAGGCGGCGCGCAGGTGCTCGGCGGCTTGCCGGGCCGCAGTGGCTTGCTGGCCGTGGTGCTTCCTGGCGTGCCAGTTGGCCGCGGTGATGGCGAGGAAGACGGCCATGTCGATGACCATCGCCGTGGTGGCTCCGTCTTCGCCGCGGCCGAGGGCGGGGCCGCTGTGGACGAGATCGTGGGCGGCCTGTCGCAGGGCGTGGTCATGCCCGCGTACGGCACGGATGTGGGAGCGGCTGGCTCGCTCGAACGCGAACGCCGCCTGCCGGAGTTCGGCGCGGGTGTGGGCGGCAGAGGTCTTGGCAAGCGCGTCCAGGACTTCTCCTGCCGCGGCGATCTGCGCTGCTGCCATGCCGTCGTCACCGTGATCAATGATCAGCAGAGCCTGCCAGGTGGCAGCAGCAGCCCGGCGCCGAGCGAACGCGGGATGGGTCACCGGCGGTAGAGCGGGCTGCACCGGCTCACGCTCGCCCTCGGTGACCGCCTCCGCGTGAAGGGCCCAGCGTTCGCTTATACGAGGCAGGGACAGGTCGGGTGCGAGTGTGGAGCCGGAGTAGAAGACCGGCTCGTCGTCCTTGTTACGGTCGTCAGGCAGCGCGACCTTGTAACCGAGCAGGTCGCCCGACGGTGCGATCCGCTTGTGGATCAGCAGACCGTCGGCGGCCAGACGGTCGAAGAACTCATCCGTGGAGGCAGCGCCGGCCGATGCGCCGCGCACAGCGTCGCGCAGCTTCTCCCGCGCCGTGCGCTCTTGCCCTTGCCGTTCGGCCTTGTGGCGCTCGGCGCTGGTGGGGCGCTTGGCCGCAGTGCCGTCGCCGGGGGCGACACGGTGCAGGTCGTAGTCGGCTTCGATGAGGCGGGCAGCGGCCTGTGCGCGTTGGCCGGAGCGGTGGTGGTTGGGGCGGCGGCCGTCCTCGCGTACGAGGGTGGCGATGATGTGGATGTGGTCGTCGGCGTGACGGACGGCGGCCCACCGGCACCCGGCGTCGTCTACGCCGCCGGGGTCGATGCCGGCGGCGGCCACGATGCGCCGGGCGATGTCGCCCCACTCCTCGTCGCTGAGAATGCGGTCGGTGCCTGCTGCGCGTACGGAGCAGTGCCACACGTGCTGGTCGGGTCGCTGGCCTTCGTCGAGCAGGTGCAGTGGCTGGTCGAGAAGCAGCTGGAGATCCTCCTTTGTCGCTGAGGGGTCGCGGCCGGGGTCGGGTGCCATGGAGTCGAAGGAAGCGACCAGGTGCGGGTCGACGTGCTCCTCGCGGGTGCCCTTGCCGTAGAGGTAGTTGAGCAGCCCGCGGGTGCTGCTGCCTTGCTTGTGGATACGGGGGATCAAGCGGTCTCGTCTTTCTGCCGGTTGTTGATCCGCTCGACGGCCGCCCTGGTCGCGGTGGCCGCGTGGCGGACGGCGGCGAGGGTCTCCTCAATGCGGGCGATATCGCCGCCGGAGTTGAGGGCCTTGGTCATCTGGTTGAGGTTGCTGCCGGCCCAGCCGAGCCTGCGTCCGGTGGCGAAGAGCTCGGTGAGGATGTCCTGCTCGGCGGCGATGGTTGCGGCGGTGCGGGTCTGGTCGCGGGCGGCGGCCAAGGCGGAGTGGGCGAGGAACCCGGCGACGCTCATGCCGACGGCGTCGGCGCCGGCCTGGATGGCTGTGTGTTCGCGTTCGTTGAGGCGGACGCTCTGGGCGGGACGCTGCTTCTTGTCGCGCGGTCGCGATTTTCCCTTGGGCTGACGCTTGCAGACGGCCGTAGTCGGCTGCGATCCGTCCCCGGTTGCAGCCCTTCCGTCCGGCGCCCCCTGGCGCTGGTCGGACCCCGCCACCCCCGGGGCGGGTGCGGGTTCGGACGCTCCCCCTGCGGGGGAGTGTCCGAACCTCCAACTTGCTCCGCTTTGGGTTGGCGTGGGGTGGGTCGCGTTCTGATGCACGGGGCTGTTGGGGTACGAGTCCTTTATGGAGATCAGCTCCTGGTAGGGGATGGGGAGAGCGCACCAGGCCGTCGGACGGGCAGCAGCCCCGCCTCCCGCTGGTTCGAGTGGGAGAGCGCGGGGGAGGGCCGTGCGTGTCTGGCGTAGCGGTGCGAATGAGGCGGGCCGTGGACCAGACGGAGTGGCTGGTCCACGGGCCCCCGTGCGGGCGTCCGGGGGCTGACCGGATATCCGGTCAGCCCGTCGGGATGCCGCTCTTGGCGTCCGGCTCTGCGGCGAGGAGGGCCTTGAGTTCGGTGAGACGGTCTTCGGAGATGGTGAGCTCGGCCGCGCGAATGGCGTTCCGCAGCACGGCGCGAGTGGCTGTTCCGTGCGTAGCGATGGCCCTGCGGCCGATCGCCAGCAGTTCCTCCATTTCGGCGCCGGGAGGACGTCCGTAGCGTTGCGCGGCGGGGACGTCGACCTCCGGGGCCGGCTCGGTGGTCTCGCGAGCGGGGGCCGAATCGTGCAGGGGAAGTCGGTCCTGCACGGATGGAGGAGTCAGGAGCTCGGAGCGAAGGCCAGAGGTGCGGTGTTCCGTGGCCTCCTCGCCCCGCAAGTCGTAGTCGGCACTCGGCTGGTCGCGCCGGAGCGTCGTCGTCTCGCCGCGATGCGTCGCGCCCCCATCCAGCGTGGAAGCAGTCCAGGGCGATGCGAGTTCGATGGTGGCCAGCGCTGCCGCGTGACGGCGGACAGCGAGCTGTTGCAGCAGCAATTCGCGTTGCTGCTGGTCGATGCCCACCGCGGCCTGGGCGATGGCCTGTGAAAGCCGTCGTGAAGTGCGCCGACCTCGCCAGCCGGCGCGCTGCTTCTGGGTCCGCTCCGCAAGATGGGAGGCCAGGGCGACGGCCTTGCGGGTGGCCCGGTCGCGGGTGATCTGCGCGGCATCACGATCGCGTGCGGCGATACCGAGGCGCGAGAGCAGGCGCTCGCGTGCTTCGCGCCCAACCCGGGCGAGCACGCTGTGGGAAGCGCCCTCGGCTGTGCGGATGCGCAGTTCGATGCCCATGGCCTGATGCCAGAGCAGTGCGGCCATGATCGGGCCGACGAAAGCTCGCACTGTGCCGCCGACCACGCCTGACTCGGCGTACGCGGGGATCACCTGCACGGCGGTGATCACCCAGGTCAGGGTTCCGGGCAGGCCGGGTGCCTGCTTGGGCCCGTGCAGATTCTGCCGCGCGAGCAGCGCCGTGGCGAAGAGGGCGAGTTCGGCGGCGGCGAACATCGCGATGCGCTCGGTGGTACCGCTCATGTCCAGGTAGTCGGCGGCGAACCGCCAGCTGGTGTCTGCGCTGTAGGCGGTACAGCCGACCGCAGCCAGTGCGGCGACCCTGACTGCAGGTGTACCGGGCTGGTGCCTGCTGCGCTTTCGGGTAGGGCGCCGGCTGATCAGGAAGCCGAGCAGCAGCATCGTGCACGTGCCCAGGAGGGCGGTAAGCGTGAGAGACGTTGAGGTCCAGTGCCCGAGTGCGGGCAGGGCGAGTTGCGTCATGCAGGGGTCTCCAGAGTGGCCCGCCGCGCCGTTTGGGCAGGCGTGGACGCGGGCGAGCGGAGTGAGGAAGGGGTGAGGTGGTCGACGCCGTGCGGTCAGGCGCGGGGCCGGCGCCTGCGGTCTGCGCCGGTGAGGACGACGGTGGTGGTCATCTCGGCGAGACGGGAGGCGACGCGGTCGCCGACGGCATCGCGCAGCGCGGCGGTCGGCAGATTGGTCGTGAGGAGCGTGGGGAGCAGGTCGGTGTAGCGGCGGTTGATCAGCCGGTACGTGATCTCCTCGGTCCACTCCGACTGCTTGGCCGCGCCGAGGTCGTCCAGGATCAACAGCGGGCAGGTGCTGAGAGTGGCGAGGTCTCGCTCGGCGTCGTGGCCGGCGCGTGGGCGCAGGCGGGCGTACAGGTCGGCCGTAGTGGCGGCTTCCCACCGCAGGCGCACACCGGCGGTCAGCAGCGACCGCACCGCGCCGTACGCCTGGTGCGTCTTGCCGGTGCCGGTGGGGCCGGCGATCAGCAGGGACGGTCCGAGCGCGATGCCCCGGGTGCCGCTCGGGCCGGGCCGTGCAGCGAGGGCCACTTCGTCAACCCAGGCGGCAACCTGCTCGTGACCAGCGAGGGCGTCGCGGTAGCGAGGTGGGATGCGTGCCTCGGCCAGTTCCAGTGCGGTCACCCGCTCCGAAGGCGCCTCGGCGGGTGCGGCGGTCGCGTCGATGCCCCGGTCGGCGAGGATCGTGTCGAGGCGGGCTGCCAGGGAGCTGATGCGCTGCGGCTCCCGGCTGGTGGTGGCTGTAGTCACAGCTGGCCTCCGTAGGCCGCCTCGACGTCAGAGGACGCCGGGTTGGTCCACGCGCGGTGCGGGGCAGCAGCTGCTTGAGGGGCGTTCATGGCCTCGTTGACCAGGCTCGGCAGCAGGTTCGCGGACAGGCCCTTGGCCCGCATGCGGCTCATCCCGGCGCGGATGTGCTCGGCCGAGATGCCCTCGCCGAGCAGTTTGCCGGCCACCTTGCCGAGGCGACCCAGTACGTCGCTGGGCGGCCGGTGCTCGCAGGATGCGACGTACTCGCCGACCAGGTCCCTGGCCGAGATCGCGCCCGAGGTGGCGGGTGGCGCGGAGGCGCTTGCGCTCCCCACCGGAGGTGATCCTAGATCCAGGATCCTAGGTCCTAGATCCGGACCCTGATTCCTCACCGCCATCTCCCGGCGTTGTGGTGAGGGCTCACTGAAACTGCCCTGACCTGCAACTTCCCGGTTCACGGACGGCTCGCTGCATTCACCGGACCCCTCAGGTCCTCCACGGTGAGGGCTCGCGTCATGTTCACGGAGGACACCGTGAACAGGCGAGGCCGGCTCGGTAGATCGGCTTCCCTGATGGCGCGGGCAGGCCGGGCAGCGGCTGCCGCTCGGCCGGTTGATCTTCTGGTGACGAGCCCAGGTGACGATGTGCAGGTAGCGCTTGCCGTCGTCACCCTCGTACCGGCAGACCAGACCGGCGCCGTCGAGCTGTGTGAGGTCGTCCTCGACCTCCAGAGGGCCGTGTTCGGGGCGGAGGGACCACAGGGCGCCGGCGATGACAGCAGCCTGGTCCCGGAAACGGCCGTGGTCGTCTGCCTGGGTGAGGAGGCCGAAGAAGGTCCGCTCGGCGTGGACGCTCACCGCAGCGAGCGACTCGGAGATGAAGGCTTCCGGCTTGATCGTGCGTATCCGCGCCATGCCTATCGCCCCGCCTTCGTGGGCAGAGCGGGCGACTTCGGCGACGAGGATGCGACTACGGCCGCGAGGGCTGTAGCTTGTTGGGGCATAGACGGTTCCTCACCCGGTGGCGTTGTGACCGCCACCGTCTTGATCGTTCAGGTACGGGCGATATCGGTAGGGGCTCCCTGACCCCCGGCGTTGGCCCGCCGGGGGTTTTCATGTGCCCGGAGTCGCCAGGTGTTCCGGCTGCATGGCCAAGACAGCCACACCCTCCCCGCACAAGTCCAGCATTCCGCCGAGAAAGCAAACAGCTCTCGGCGAACGCGTCGTGCGCGGCTTCCCTATAACGGTAGACCCGAATTAGCGGTTGACCTAGAAGCGGCACAAATGGGGCGACTGGTGAATCGCTGTCTGCCTGCATCAGCGATCGGTCTGACATGACCGCGTGATGCAACAACCCACGCCAGGGCAGTCGAAGGCGGCGCTCCTTCCGGACGAGCACAGGGATTTGGACAGCGCCGAATTCCGGTCTATGTTGCGTCGCTCGCGGATGCGGGGGCCCAGATCTGACAAAAAAGACGTGGAACATAGCAGCAGATCGCCGGTTACCCAAACCGGCAATGCGGAGCTACAACAGACGCATGCCTGAAATCCCCCTGGGAATTGGTCCGGCCGGCGTGCTGACCGCCCAAGCCATAACCCGTTCCCGCGCAGCGCGCGGATTCGCTCAGCGCCAGCTGGCCGAACGGGTGACCGCGCTCGGCCGCCCCATGACCATCACGATGATGTCCCGCATCGAATGCCGGCAGCGCCGCTGCGACGTCGACGACCTCGTCGCCATCGCAGCCGCCCTCGATGTCTCGCCGCTCACGCTGCTCGCCGAGACGAGTTAGCGAAGCCCTCTCAGCGCTGTCCGGGTGGGCCAACACCCGGCATCGCCCGCTCACATCACCTCGCCCGTACCAAGCGATCAACCAGCGCGTCACGGGTCACACCACCGCGCCAGAGAAGGAACCCCCTTGCGCCAAGAGGCCGTTCCCCCTGCCTTGTCGCCCATCCGCCGCAGGACCACGAAGGAGGCGATCCCGCGTGGCTGAGCAAACAGGCGCCGAGGTCGCACCGGTCCGCCTCTACCGCCCCGACGAGGTCGCCGCCGTGCTCGGCTGCTCTGCCTGGTGGGTCAAGGACCGCGCCCGCCGTCGCCAGATCCCCTTCGCCCGAGTGGGTCGTGCCTACCGCTTCACCGCCGCCCATCTCGCCGAGATCATCCGCCTCCACGAGGAGCGACCGACCGTCGCTGCGCGGCCACCGTACCCCGACGCCCCGCCTGCGGCCCCTGCCCGACGCTCCAGCGCACCCGAGCCGGGCGCACCCTCCGGCCGCCTGCGCGCCAGGCCGCCCCGCCGATCCGACCGAGCCGCATTCGACACCGCCGCGTAGAACACCGCACCGAAGAGGAAGGAAACGCACTTGGGTTTCGCGGAGAAGCGCGGAAACTACTGGCGTGCCCGCTACAAGACCGCTCCCGGCAAGCACCTCACGGTCGTCGACGAGCAAGGCAAGACGATCAAGTTCGCCACCAAGGGCGAGGCCCAACGCTCGGCGAGCGAGGCCGAGAACAAGTACCGACGCGGCGACTGGCGCGACCCCGCCCTGGGGCAGGAGACGTTCGGCGAGTACGCGAGCCGCTGGTACGAGGCCCAGGACCTGGCCGCCTCGACCATGCAGAACTACAAGCGCCACATCGAGGAGCACCTCCTCCCCGACTTCGAGGACCATGCGCTCGCCGGCATCCTGCGCTCGGACGTCGACCGGTGGGAGAAGAAGGAAAGGGCCCTGTACGCGGCCTCCAGCGTCAAGACCTGGCGCTCCACGTTCCACCTGATCTTCGAGGACGCGATCGACGAAGGTCTGATCACGTCGAACCCTGCGACCAGGCGACGCGGGCGGGGCAAGCGCGCGGGCCGCTCTCGTGACAGAGGCCCGGAGAAGGTCGTCACCGATCCGCTCGGCGTCCTGCTCACCGCCGAACGGGCAGCCCTGCTGTCTGGCCGCGACGACGAGTTCGTCGCCGTGGTGCTCAAGGGATACACCGGCATGCGCTGGGGCGAAGTCGTCGGCCTGGAGACAGAGTTCGTTCGCGCCGGATCCGTCCGTGTCGAGTGGCAGCTTTACGAGCTCGACTCGGGTGAGATGGTGCGCTGCCCGCCCAAGGACGACAGCTATCGCACCCTCGACTCGATGGACTGGCTGTCCGCCCTGGTCGCCAACCACATCGCCCGCACGAAGCCGACACCTTGCCCCTGCCACGGCAGGACCTACGTCTTCCGTGGCCAAGGCGCGGCTCGTACCGGAGGGCACCAGGGCGCGAAGCTCGTCGACGTCGCACGCCGGGCCGAGGTCTCCACTGGGACGGTGTCCAACGTCCTCAACCACCCTGATCGCGTCACCGAGGCCACCCGAATGCGGGTGGAGAGGGCCGTCAGCGACCTCGGGTTCGTGCGTGGCGGAGTTGTGGCGGAGCATGCGGCGCACTGGCGCAGGAACGGCTTCGGGACCTGGCTGTTCACCCCGGCGGTGTCAGGCTGGTACCCGAAGAAGGCCCCGCAGGAAGCGCGCCCCGTTCCCCTGCTCGGCGAGCCGTGGCCCGGCGTCCCCGTACGGGGACGTGGCGCCGGCAACCGGGCCGACGCCTGCTGGCTCCCGGTCGCGAAGGGCCTCACCCCCCACGGCCTGCGCCACACGCATCGAACGATGATGGAAGACCTCGGTACCGAGAAGGTCCTCATGGACCAGCGCATGGGCCACATCGACGGCTCCGTATCGGCGCGCTATGCCCACGTCACCCCGGGCATGCGCAAGCGGCTGATGGCCGGGATGACAGAGCAGTGGGAGGCAGCTCTCGATTTGCGGCTGGCCATGTGTCCTACGTCGCCTGTGCCCGGGCTCAACGGCCTCCTGCGCGTACGCCAGTAGCACGAGCTGAGGCGAAGTCTGGACGGTGAGGTGCCGGACCGCACGGAAGAGCTCAGTGGGCAGGGCTGTGACCTGGGCACTGAAATTCTCCGTGCGGCGACTCATGGCGGGCTCGGTCACACCAGCTTTTCCGTGCTCGGCGGCTGCGGCATTGCGTCGGCCCAGGGCCGTGGGCGGGTTGGGTCAGCGTTTGACGCGGTTTCGGACAGCCAGGGCAGCCAGGCCCAGAAGGACGGGCTCGGTGACGCGGGAGACCATCTCGATGTAGGTGCCGGCGGTGGTCAGGTCCTGGCCCGACGAACGGAACACCACCGAATTGAGCGTGACGTTCAGGGCCTTGTCGAAGCGCTCGCCGGTGTACCTGTCCGCTGTGGGATTCTGGGGATCAGTCTTGCCGATCTCGAAGGTGACCTTGCCGCCAGCAGGAGGCACGGTGCCGGTCGCTTCCTGCTTCGGGGAGTCTTTCGGGAGCCCGAAGCCCATAAGTAGCACGATGGTGACAAGCATGGCGGCGGCAAGCCAGCCCAGAGCTCGGGAAGCACGCAGACCGTAGCCGGACAGCAGCCAGTAACCGCGCAGGAGTCCCCGTTCGGCGCGGGTGGTGCCGGTGCGGTCATGGCGGCGCATTTCCATCTCGCCGTAGTAGAAGACCGCAGCCCCCGGCTCGTCCTTGCCGTCCTCGAACGCCTTGCGCAGCGCCCGGTACACCGGCGCCAGCTGCGCTGGCCCGATGTGTCCGGCACCGAGCACTGCCACGTTCCAGCCCCGGACAGCCGCGTCGCGGCTCGCGCGCCAGTGGTGCTCTTCGGCGAGGGCGCGGCGGGCGGTGAACCGCAGCAGGTACCAGCGCCGCCCGTGCGTGCGGGGCGGGACCCTGTCGAAGGAACACGTGCCCTCCAGCCGGATCTGGTCCAAGTGCACGGTCCCTGCGAACAGGCACCCCGACAGGTCGATGTCGGCGAGGACCAGATGGGCCGCATCCACCCCCCTCAGCGAGGCCACCCGCACCCCGTCGTCGGGCGTGGCGGCAAGAGTCTGCTCTGCCAACGGCTGTCCATAGGAGAGAACGAAGGGCTCGGCCTCTGCGGCGATTGTGAGGGGATACTCAAAGACCGCGTGGGCGAAGTCCACCGTGGCGTAGCGCAGACGTATCTCGGCCGTTGACGACCAGCGGGTCCGTCGGCACTCCAGACGGCGCGCGGCCAACGAGAGGGTCACCGGGCCGCTGAATACCGCCCCCGACAACATCACTCTCCCGGCGCACACCAACGGACCGAGACTGGCCGCCCGATCGAACACCGCCTTTATGAACGAGGCGTCTCCCTGGAAGGCCGCCGCTTCGAACTCGGCGTCGCCCCGAAAGGTCGCACCTTCGTACTGGGCGCCGCCCTCGAAGGCCGTCCGCACGAACTCGACGTTGCCCTGAAAGGTCGTGCCCGTGAACCACGTGCCGCCCTGGAAGGTCGCCCCCGAGAACCGGGCGTCGCTCCGAAAGGTCGCCACTCTGAACTCGGCGTCGCGCTCGAAGGCTGCCGCTTCGAACACGGCGTCACCCCGGAACGTCGCCGACCGAAACCCGACGACGCCCTTAAAGGTCGCCGCCCCGAACACGGCGTCGCCCTTGAAGATCGCCGACCGGAACACGGCCTCGCCCTGGAAACTCGCAAAATCGAACTCGGCGTCGGCCTGGAAGGTTGTCGATATGAACCGGGCGTCGCCGAGGCGGGGGTATCCGGTGGTGGGGTCGCGGAGGGCATTGAGGAGGGCGTCAAGAAGCGGTTCGGTGAAGGTGGTGCCGCTGTGGTCGATGGCGGCGCCGGGGGTCAGGCTGTACAGGTAGGCGTCGCGTTCGGGGTCGCCCAGGTGGGCGAGGCATGCGGTATGGCCGGGGACTTGGGCACCGCGGCAGCCGACCGGGTCCTCCGGGGTGGTGCCGTGACCGCAGGGCACCCAACTAAGCGAGGTCAAGGACGGTTCGGGGCTCGGGTGTGACATACCCGAAGGACGGTTGCGCACGCCCGGATGGTTGCCGACTTCGCCGCAATAGGCGCCATGCTCGCGGTCGACGCCGCAGGCATTGTGGTGGTCGAAGTCGAACCGGCCTCGGGGCGAGACCAGCCAGGAGAACACTTCGCCGCCACGGTCCTTCCCCGTAAGCGCTTCGGGGACGACGCCCCTGAGGGCAATGCTGGGCATCCCTCGAAGCCGAAGGGAACCGGCGCCAGCGCTGACACGCAGGTCGGCGCCGTTCTCTTCGTCCGAAAGGAAGCCAAGCCTGTGACCGACCGTTAGTACGCTGCTGAGCACGCGCTGCAATGGCGCGACGTGCTCAGGCCACGGCTGGCTTGGCCCCATGGCGTTCGTAGAGTTGTTTCACCTGCTTGATCCAGAACTCGAACTTCTGGTCCGAGGACGCACTCATGGGCAGGAGCTGCAGGTCCTTGGCCAACTGATAGAAACCCGGTCCAGCGTCGTTGGCACCCAAATAGTTCACCAGTGCCGAGAGCATGACACGAGGGTCGGAGGGGGTGATCTCCTGATCTCGGACCACGATCCGTCCCAGCAGTTCCCCCATGGCCGCCCGCTCATCAGCACGCTCGAAATCGAAGGCACGGCAGCCGGTTCTCCGGGCCACTGTGACGCTGAGCTCTGTGTATGAGGTGAGCCTGCCAAGTTTCGCGCGCTCGACGAGAAATCCCCGCCCCGCTTCCACCAGCATGCCCCACTCGTTGTCTGCGCGGCCGTACTCCGGCATTCCGCCCCCTCCGAGCCAAACCAATCCGTACGCGGCAACGTACAGTGACACTGCGGCTACCACAATCGCTCACACGGTCGTTTGGGAAGCCGCGCTGGCACGGCAGAAAAGCCGAGGCCAGCCAGGCCGGGGGTAAACGCCAGCTGTGCTCGATGTCGGCACAGGCTGCCCATGTCGCATCCAGCCCCCTGAAGCCTCAGGCGCTGGCCAGTGCGATGATCGACGGCTCCCGGTCCGAGGCGAGATCGTACTCGGAGAACTCCCAGGCGATGATCTTCGCGCCCTTCGGGACCCGGTAGACAAACTGCATCTCATCCTTGAAGCCGGGCTGGAGCTGCTCGTTGCACTCGGGATTTCCTGTCACTTCGTACAGGTCATCGATGGTGTCGTAGCGCCGCTCTTGCTCGTCCAGCAGGCCATTCACGATGGGCAGCGAGCAGGTCAGGTCCATGCTGGCCTTGGAGTCGTTAAATACCACGGTCTCCAAGATCACGTACTTGGCGTCGCCTCCCGCCTTCTTGACTCCACCGGCCACGTTGATCGACTCAGCCTCCCGGACCTTGGTGACCGTGACGACGGCGCCGCCGTTGCGCGCTTCGTCTCCGATCTTGAAATCGGCCGGTCGACTCGGGATAGGGGACGTCGTCTCGACGGGGGCAGTGTCGGCGCTGGGGCGATCGTCCTGCCAGATCGAGGGCGACGGATCGGCTGAGGCGTTGGGAGCGTCCCCTTGGCTTCCCGTAGCGGTGTAGGCGAGTGCTGCAGCGGTCACCATAAGCGCGCCAGCCAGGCAGAACGTGGCCGTTTTCCACGGGTTCCTGACGCTCTTGGGTCGCTCGGGAAGCTGTTCAGGCATCGGTGGGAGCTGACCGCTCACTGAAGTCCTCTCGTGGATGGCCGGGCTCCTCAAGAGGTCGCCGACCTGTATGCGGTCACCAGTCGAGCGGGTGCCAACGGGCCGATCCGGAAAGGACTCGGACTCACTCGATGGCGCTGACGACGATAGCAACGTCACAAGCGAGGTAGGTGCCGTTCGCTCCGGAAAGCAGGCCCACCTCGTCTCCCGGCGCCGACCGTGTGCGCTGCCCGTCCAGCCTGTCGCGAGTGAATGCGCCATATGGGCAACCTGAGTGCCCGACTGGCGATTATTTTTGGGGGCGAGTTTGTAGGCAACTGCGGAGGACATGTGAGCAGTACCCAAACGCACGCTGAGATCCTTAGCGAGGCCATCCAGGTCCTCCAGGGGACATGGGATGCCGAACGCGTCCTGGCGGCCCTGTTCGGAGCGGGATACCGTCCCGCTGACGTGGCGATCGGGAAGAAGCGGGCACGCCAGGTGCTTCGAGATCTTGCTGATGCCGGGGTGATCGTGAAGGTGAGTGAGAGGCCCGTGGGGTATCGGCACGCTGGCAGCTGAGCCGCAATCCCTCCCTGCCGGGCGGAGAGCGGAATCGGCGTGCTCGGCCAACAGCTATGAAGAGATGATTCCTCGTGTCTATTGACGGCCGAGCGGCATGAGCCGAGCGCGCCGAGCGAAGGACAGGTACGGCCCTGGGGTAGCCCCGTTCCGCCGTTGGCCTCCACGCGCACGCTCTGGGAGCCGGCGGGGAGCCGGATCCTGAGATCGGCTCCCAAACGGCTCCCAAGACGCCCCCGGAAACCACTCAGGGGCCTGATCCACTAAATGGATCAGGCCCCTGACCTGGTGTTTCAGCTGTCGGGGTGGCGGGATTTGAACCCACGACCTCTTCGTCCCGAACGCTATTCAGGGGGCTGCCAGGCTGGTCAGCTTGGTCCCGTGCTGGGCAGATGCGGCGTCGGCTTGTCCGTGGGCGTCCATGCGGGTCCACCCTCGGTTGAGTGCGTTGGCCCCCCGTTTGGCCCCCTGAGAGAGGGTCAACGCGCAAGGGGCGGTGTCAGAAGGGCCTCAGCGACGGTGGCCATGGCCGTAACGATCGTCCGAGCCCCGGCGGCGGCGAGGCTTGCCTCTTTGCCTGGCTTGTTGGCGAAGCCGATCGCCATGGAGCCCGCCCGCGCGGCAGCCTCGATGTCCGTAGTGGAATCACCGATCAGCGTGCAGGTGCTCGCTTTGACGCCAAGTTCCTTGGCGGCTCTTTCGAGAGAGAACGGCGACGGTTTCATGAGGTCAGGTCGGTTCGGGGAACGGCCGATCACTTGGTGAACGAATCGATCGAGGCTGTGAAGCGCTAGGAATTCCCTCACGCACGCTGCGGAGTTGTTGCTAACGATCGCGACTCTTCGGCCGGACGCGTGGGCCGCACGAAGGGAATCCTTGGCGCCCGGGACGGGGTCGCCCGCAGCCTTCACCGCCGAAACTTCCGCAGACGTGAGGGCTTCTTCGATTCGGCGCACGGCATCCTCACTGACGCGGGGTGCCAATCGCAGCACTTCCATCGGGTCGTCCGTTGCGAGGGCCTGCTCGCCAGTCGCCGCGTCGATCTCGGCGAGCATGGCGGCCAGTTCTCGGGCAACACCAGGGGCGGGGTGCCCAGCGAACACATCGCAGACAGGCCCGTCGAAGTCGAAAAGCACGCCGTTGGTAGCGGCGACGGTCGCGGCGAGGCTCTCAGACGCCATAGGGGTCGAAGTCCCTTCCAATGGTGCTCCAGACGCTCTCGAACCAGAGGCGTGCCTGTTCGACTTGCTGTGCGCCGCTGGTCCCGTCTCCCTCGTTGGTCGAGTAGTGGAACAGCGCGGCGTCTGCGCCCACCAGGTCGTAGATGTCGATCGCTTCCCCTCCTGCGGACACCTTGTTCGGGCGGATGGGGTAGTACCCGAAGAACGCGTCTCCCTGGTTGATCACGTAGAGCTTGAAGAACTGCGTTCCGCTGTGAACCCGCACGCTGACAGTGGCCTCTTGGACCAGACCGAGGTGCTGAAGTTCCCCCACGGCGTTGGCGATGCTTCGGGTGAAGCCGACCATCATGTCGTGCATGCGGGCTCGGAGGCGGGGGTCGTCAGCGCCGTCACTCCGACGTACCGGGGCGGCCTGGGGCACGGCCATGTCCGGCACCAGGATTCGGATGTTGATGCTGGTCGGCGTCAGTCGGCCGACCCGGATCTTGTCGATCGGTTCCTGTAGGGCTCCATGCAGCGTCTCGCTGGAGAAACCCGCGAAGTCGATTGAGACGTTCGGGCTGGCGAAAGCCTGCTCGACGTAGGGCCGCAGACCGGCCGGCCGCTCGGTCCGGTTCCGGACGTACACACCGCTTCCCTTGCGGGAGACGACCAGCCCCTCATCCTCCAGGTCCCGCAGTGCGCGCTGAATCGTCGCCCTGGCGAACCCATAGAGGTCGGTGAGGTTCTTGTGCGACGGCAGCTTGTCGCCAGGGGCGAGCCTCCTCGTCCGAATGGCTGCGGCAAGGCTGCTTGCGACCTGCTCGTAGGGCGGACGGTTGTCGTCCGGGTCCAGCGGTTCGGGCGTGAAAGTCATGCCTCGATGCTACGCCCAGAACCCATGATCAGGGCAGCCAGGCTAGCCAGATGTTGACATGGCTAGTCATGCTGGCTACGTTAAGGGCAGCTCAACCGGGCTAGCCAAGTTGGTTGGTGCGGTGAGCCAGGCCCTTCTTTGGGCTGCCCAAGCTGGTTCGGGATTGCTCGATTGAAGGCGGCTTCGGCCGCGCGCTACGGGCCCTGAGCTGGTCGTTTCTTGAGAACTGAACAGCGTGCCAAGGATTTGCCGCCTCTCCTGTGCCATAAGCAGGCGGCAGCGCGAGACATCGTCCCGCGTGCTCAACCAATCCGCAGTGCCATGACTGCTGCGGCCGGTTGCCTCCACCGCCCGTCCGGCCTCCGGGGTCGTACGGGCGGGGCAGAGGGGAGCCGGTTCCTGGTTCCAACGGCGAGAACCCCCGGAGTTGCTGCTCCGGGGGTTCGTGGTGAGCCGTTCCTGTCTGAGAGGAACAGACCCATGAAGAGCATCGCAGCACTTCAGGCCGTTGTTACGGCCACCCCGTTCGACGGTGAGCCGTCGGACGCCGAGCTGGACGCGATCGAGACCGAGTCGCCGCTGATCCTCGCGGACGTCGCTCTCCTCGACGCGCAGATCATGACCATCGACCGCACCCCGACCGAGCTGGACCAGCAACGCATCCGCCGGGCCCACCGCCGGGTGCTGGCCGCCCGCCGGGACCTCGCCAACCGCGCCGCCACCCTGGCAGTCCCCGGCGGTGCCGCATGAGCACGGAGGCCACGAAGACGGTTCTGCCGGCCGTCGCGATGACGGCGGTGTCCATGGTCCTCACGCTGGCCGTGGTTGTGATGTGGCTCGGCACCGCGATGCCATGGCCCGTCGCCTTGGTGGTCGGGCTCGGGATCGACGGGGGGTGGCTCGCCACCCTCGCCTACGAACGCCGCCTCGCCGCCCAGGGCGACCACTCCACCCCCGTCACGGCCGTGGGCTGGTTCTTCGGTCTGGTCGCCACTGGCGTCCTCATTGCCCACGCCGTCACCGCCGACGCGAGCGCCAGCGCGTGGCTCGCGGTCGCCTGGCTGCCCCTGGCCGCTAAAGCGCTGTGGCTGGTCCACGGGTTGTGGGAGCGCACCGCGCTGACAGGATCAGCGCTGGAGGCGATCCAGGGAATCCAGCAGGAAGCCCGCGACGAGGCCGCCGTGGCCCGCGCCCGCCTGCGGGCCGAGGCGGGCACGGAGGAGACGCGGCTGGCGGCTGTGACGCAGGCCGGGGCGCGCGTCGCACGCGTCCAGGCGCAGACCGCCACCACCCTCGCCCGAGCCTGGTCGACGCTGGAGAGCACCCGGGCCGGGAAGGACACCGGCAGGGCCCTGACCAGCGTGACCAGCCGCGTCACACCCGGCGTCACACTCGCCTGGGAACTCCCTGTCTGGGGCCCCACCAACCCCCTCCCCGCCCTCGACGCCGCGCCCGCGCTCTCCGATGCGGAGCTGGACCGGTTGGTGGACGGAATCCGGCACAGCGAGACCCCGGCCCTGTCCTACCGGGAGATGTCCACCCGGTTCCGGGCCGCCGGGCACTCCGCGTCCGAGGTCCGGCTCCGGGGCGCGTGGAAGCGCGTCGCGGCCTGATGGCCGCCGTCTACCGGTGGCGTCTCGCCCCGGACGGTTTGGCGACCCGCCGTCAGCTCCGAGCGTTGGGGTTGCGGCCGGGTGGTCAGGACGTCGTCGCGGAAGTCCACCGGCCCCGGCGTCGCCGTGGGCCGTTGGTCGCCTACCTCTACCGGGTCGACCGGGCCAAGCCCGTACGCCCCATGACCCCGGCCCGCGCCGCCGCGCTCGCTGCGGCGATGCTCGCTCGCCGCACTTGCCCCAACTGCCTCACGGACGCCGGGTATTGCATCCCGCGCTCGCTCGGCATGTGCGTCACCTGCCACGACACCCCGCCGAACCGGAAGGACACGCCTCCATGACCCCTGACATACACGTCCTGCCGGGATGGCCCACCGCCCCGGCCGCCCCCACCACGGGCACGGTGCAGCTCCACGCGGAGCGGGCAGGGACGGTCGTCTACGTCCCCGGCCCGGACGGGTCGATGGTGGCCGTGCTCCGCGAGCACCTGCCCACCGCCCCCGCCGTCTACCAGCCCCGGGACCTGACTCCGCAGCCGTTGTTCGACCCGCGCGCCCAGCGCATCGCCGCCGGCGGACTGCTCGCCGGCGGTGCCGGGTGGGGTGCCGGTCAGCTCCTCCTCGGTGCCGGTCAGCTCGTCAGCGCCGCCGCCGGACTCGGGTCGCTCGTGATGTGGGCCGCCATCGCCGTCGTCGCCTCCCGCATCGCCCCCGCCGTCCTCGGTGGCGGGCGGCCCACGACGGTGCACAACACCACCGTCAACAACCGGTGGTTCGGCCGCTCCACCCACTGAAACCGCCCAGCGCCCCGCAGAGCGATCGGGGCCCCTTCCGGGTGGGTCGAGACCCCCCGGCCCCTGTTCGGCCGCCAGGACCCCCGTAGCGACGCAGCGTGACGGAAGTTTCCCGTCTCGCGCGCACACGCGTAGGGGCCCCTGTCGGAAACCAGGAAACCGGAAACTCCATCACCGCGCGTACACACACCCGCGTGTGGGGGCGGGCCATGCCGGGCCCGCCCCCACCGACTCATAGCCCTTGGAGAGGAACCCGTGAGTCACCCATCAGCCTGGCAGACCCACCGCCAGTACGCAGCCACCGCCGCCCGCTGGACCGCCGACCGCTGGTCCAAGGAATCCGACCGCCGCCGCACCCTCCGAGCCACCCGCAAGCCCTTGGTCCGCGACGCCCGCGCCGCCCTCGCACAGGCACAGGCCACCGACCCCCAGAAGGTCACCACCCTCGTCCACCGCGCCGAGCGCGAACTCGCCACCGCCAAGCGGCACGTGCCCGACCCGATGTGGCTGTTCGCGTCCAAGGCCGCGCTCGTCACCGCCGCGACCGGGTACGTGGGGCTGCCGCTGGTTCCGGGGCGGGTGTGGATGTGGGCGGCCGTCGCCGTGAGCGTCGCCCTCGCCGGAGCAGTCCTGTGGGCGGTGCTGCACCGCCCCGCGGCTTCCCCGATCGAGCCGACCGCCGAGGAACGCGACCTGCTCAAGCGTCTCCAGCCCGAGCACTGGCGCGAGCACGCCGAACAGCGCGGCCTGGCCGGGACGCTGACCGGCCGGCCGCGCCTGACCGAGTCCGGGATCGTCGTCGCGGTCCGCCTCGACGGACAGTGGACCGCCACCAAACTGCGCGGCTCCGAAGACCACATCCGCGCGCTGCTCGGTGCGCGCACCGGGCTGCGGTTGCAGATCAAGGCCGGGAAGCAGGGTGGCTGGGCCGAACTGACCCTGCGCACCCGCAGCGCCGCCGACGGCGACGACCTCCTGTGGGCGCCGGAGCGGCGCTCGCTCGGCATCGACACCGTCACCGGCGAACACGTCACCGTGCCCCTGGGCGAGCGGCTGCTGATTGCGGGCCGGTCCGGGGCGGGCAAGAGCGTCGCGTCCCGTCCGCTCCTGTTCGACGCCTCCGAGGGCGACACGAACGCGCTGGTCATCATCGACCTCAAGCGCGTGGAAGGCCGGTTGTGGGACCACCGGGCCCGCGTCGCCTCCACCCCCGAAGACGTCATCGCAGTGGTGGACGAGCTGGAAGCCGAGATGCACGACCGGCTCAACGTCCTGCCCAAGGGACAGGACACCTGGGGCCCCACCCCCGACCGGCCCCGCATCACCGTCGTCGTGGACGAGGGCGCGGAAGTCGTCACCGCCGCCGACAAGGTCCCCTTCCCCGAGGAGGACGGCGACGGGAAGACGAAGGTCCGCACCCGCAGCGCCCTGCCGGGTCTGGAGTCGATCGCCCGGATGGGGCGGGCGGCGTGCATCGACCTGTGGTGGATGACGCAGAAGCCCACCATCGGCGACGGCGTCCCCAAGCAGATCGCCCCGCAGATCAGCACCTCGATCTGCCTTGCCGTCCGCACCCCTGCCGAGGCCCGCGTCGTCCTCGGTGAGGACGCACAGGCCAAGGGCTGGAACGCGGACGAGCTTCCCGCGCCCGGCGTCGCGCTCATCCGCGACGGCAAGCGGGGCCCCGATCCGGTCAAGGTCCGCTACATGGACAAGGCCGTCGTCATCGCCCTGCCCGACCAGCCCATCTGGTCCCGCACCACCACACCCACCACCGCCAGCGGGACGGCCCCGACGCTCACCCTCGTGAAGCCCGCCACCGCCGTTCCGGTCGTGGCGGCCGTGGACGGGACGGACGCCCGGATTCTCGACGCGATCGAGACCGCCGCAGCACCGGTACGGCAGAAGGACTTGGCCGAGACGACCGGGCTGTCCAAGGGGACGGTGTCCAAGGCCGTGAAGCGCCTCACCGACACCGGCCACATCACCCGCCGGCCGGACGGCGGACTCACCGCCGACAAGGCCGCCTGACCACACCAACCAAGGAGGGCGGCCCCCGTCTCACCAAAGCCGGGGCCGCCCTCGTCCAGAAACCCACTCACGAGAACTGGAGACACCAGCATGACCCAACCCACCCCCATCCGGCGAGTGCCGGACGGGACCTTACGAGCCGTGGCGCTGTGCGCCGGTTACGGCGGCCTGGAGACCGCGCTCGGTGCGGGTATCGGCGCGGTGCCGGTCGCCTACGCCGAGAACGACCCCTATGCCGCCGCCGTGTTCGCCGCCCACCACCCGGGGGTGCCGAACCTGGGAGACATCACCCGCGCCGACTGGGAGCGGGTCCGTGACCTGTACCGGCCCGAGATCGTCGGGGCCGGTTTCCCGTGCCGCAACATCAGCAATGCCGGACGGAAGGATGGGATCAGTGGCCAGTGGTCGAGGGTCTGGAAGAACGTCGCTGCGGCTGTGGGCGTCATTCGACCGCGCTACGTCTTCCTGGAAAACGTGGCGGCGCTCCGCTCGCGGGGGCTGGACGTCGTCGCCCAGGACTTGGCCGCGATCGGGTATGGCGTCCGGTGGACATGTCTACGAGCTGGTGACCCCGAAGTCGGGGCCCCGCACGAGCGTGACCGGTGGTTCGCAGTTGCCCATCCCGCTGATGCCGACCCCCACCACCTCGGACGGCACTGGCGGCCCCGGCACGTCTCCCAAACGCAAGGGCGGGCTGAACCTGCGCACCGCAGTCACCCGGCTCCCGGCACCCCCGCCCGAGTCCTGAGGCTGGTCCCCACGCCGGCCGCCCGGGACTGGAGGTCGGGTGCCTCCAACCTGCTGGAGCGCAACGCGCGCCCGCTCAACGAGTTCGTCGTCAACCGGCTCCCCTACAGCGGGAGCTGGATCTCCACCGACGGCATCGACTACGGGCCCGCCATCCGCCGCTGGGAACACATCACCGGCCGCCCCGCCCCCTGCCCCACCGAGCCCGGCACACGCGGCAACCGCCGCCTCTCGCCCGTCTTCACGGAATGGCTCATGGGACTGCCCGCCGGCTGGGTCACCGACATCCCCGGCATCCCCCGCAAGGAACAGCTCCGCATCCTCGGCAACGGCGTCATCCCCCGCCAGGCACACCACGCCTACGGACAACTCCTCGGAGCCACCCCCGCCGCCTGGACCCACCCCCGGGCGGTGGCCGCATGAACACCCACCTCCTCAACGCAGCCCTGGACGCAGCCAAACGCGGATGGCACGTCTTCCCCCTGCGGCCGACCGACAAGCGCCCCGCCCTCCACGGTGAAACCGCCTGCCCCGGCACCGGTGACTGCGCCGGCGGGCACCGCAAGTGGGAGCAGCGCGCCACCGCCGACCCCGCCCGCATCCGCGCGGCCTGGTCGGCGGGACCGTTCAACGTCGGGATTGCCACGGGCCCGTCCGGGCTGGTCGTGGTGGACCTGGACCCGGTCAAGGCGAAGGACCCGAAAGGAACGCCTGACGGCGTCACTTCCCTGCAAGCGCTCTGCGAGCGCGCCGGGCAACCCGTCCCCGCCACCTACCGGACCCGGACCGCGTCCGGGGGACACCACCTGTACTTCACCGCCCCCAAAGGGGTCCGGCTCGGCAACAGCGCGGGCAGGCTCGGCACCCACATCGACACCCGCGCCCACGGCGGCTACGTCGTCGCCGCCGGCAGCACCCTCCCGGGCGGTGCGTACGAGGTGGCCGACCCCACCGAGCCCGTACCACTCCCGGAATGGCTGCACGCCCTCCTGACACCTCGTCAGCCGTCGCGGGCATTGATGGCCGCGCCCGTGCCGGTTCGGGCGTCCAGGTACGCGGCAGCGGCTCTCAGGGCCGAAACGGCGGCCGTGGCCGGGGCCGGGAAGGGCGTGCGGAACTGGACGCTCGTGAGGGCCGCCCGCGCATTGGGGAGGTTCATCCCGTCCGGCGACCTCGACCGCCACGAGGTAGAAGCGGCTCTTAATTCGGCGGGATTGGCGGCCGGACTCCGCGAGAACGAGTGCCGCGCCGCCGTGACCAGCGCTCTGAACTGGTCCATCGCCAACAACCCCGGGCGGCCGGCATGACCACCACCCCCAGGAATCACCGCCTTAAGAGCCTGCCTGCCACCCCGAACACCCCGCAGCCCGCCAACACCGCCGCAGCACCGGTGACCGGTGGCGAGCCGAAAGGCGTCGGCCGCAAGGCCGTCCCCGTTGCTGTTCTCCCTGACCCGCACACGGTCACGGTGACCGGCATCCGCCCCGGCCTCACGGTGCGCGGGCTCGGCCGCAATCAGATCCCCACGGCTGACTGGCTCTGCGCCTGCGGCCACCACGAGCGCGCCCGAGGCCGGGAGTGCGTCACCAACCTGACCACCCGCGCCCGCGTCGACCACTGTCCGCACACCGAGCAGCACCGGAGGAACGCCGCATGAACACCCCCGCCCAGCAGACCAAGGCACCCATCGACGGTGCCGCCCTGCTCGATGCGGTGGAAGCCTTCCACCGCCGGTTCAACGTCTTCCCGACCGAGTCCGCCTATGTCGCGGTGGCCCTGTGGGACGCGCACGCCCACCTGATCGACTGCTTCGAGACCACCCCGCGCATCGCGTTCCTCTCCCCGGAACCGGGGTCGGGGAAGTCGAGGGCGCTGGAGATCGTGGAACTGCTCACCCCCCGCCCCATGAGCACGGTGTCCGCGTCCGCGAACGCCCTCTACCGGCTGGTCGACTCCGCCGAGGGACTGCCCACTGTCCTGTTCGACGAGGTGGACACCATCTTCGGCCCCAAGGCCGGGGCGGACGAGGCCCTGCGCGGCTTCCTGAACGCCGGATACCGGCGCATCGGCGGGGCCCTGCGGTGCGTCGGGGACGGCTCCAACCAGAACGCCCAGGTGTTCGGCTCCTACTGCGCCGTCGCCATGGCCGGACTCGGCTCCCTCCCCGACACCGTCCTGACCCGGTCCGTCATCATCCGTATGCGCAAGCGTGCCCCCAACGAGAAGGTCGAGCCCTACCGCCAGCGCATCCACGAGAAGCAGGGCCACGCCCTGCGCGACCGGATCGCGAAGTGGGCCGACACCGTCCGCGACCAGGTCGCCAACGCCTGGCCCGACATGCCCGAAGGGGTCACCGACCGGCCCGCCGACGTCTGGGAGCCCCTGCTCGCCGTCGCGGACGCGGCCGGCGGAACCTGGCCCGCACGGGCCCGGGCCGCCTGCCTGGACCTGATCAACGCCGGTCAGGACAACGACGAAGCATCGTTGGGTGTCCGGCTGTTGACCGACCTGCGCGACACCGTGTTCTGCGGCGCGGACCGGGTGCCCACCGCCGTCATCCTCGAAATCCTGCTCCGCATGGACGACGCCCCCTGGGGCGACCTGGACGACAAGCCGCTGAACTCCCGGACGCTCGCCAAGCTCCTCGGGCAGTACGTCACCCCGGCCATCAAGCCCATCAAGCCGCGCGGCATTCGCACCCCCTCCGGCACCCCCAAGGGCTACTACGCGGAAGACCTCGTGGACGCCTGGACGCGGTACTGCCCTCCGCCCCCCGAGGAATCCGCAACATCCGCCACGTCCGCCACACCGCAGGTCAGCGGGGGTGAATCCGTGGCGGATACCGCCACACCCATCCGCCACATGCCTGCGGAATCCGCCACACCGCTCTTCCCTGTCGCGGGCTGACCCCAGCGCCACCAGGTGCCGCCACACCCCCGGATGCGGCGGCACCTATCCGCCACACGACCGCCATCCGCCACAAACGCAGGCCCCTGACCTGCGATGTGGCGGCGTGGCGGACGTTGCGGATCTGCCAGGACAGAGAAAGCACCCGCCCGCCACACCCAGAGGAGAATCCCGTGGCCACGCCAACCACCTCGCCGCCCGCCCGCCTCCTCCGCGTCGATGTCGCCGCCGAAATCCTGGGGGTCAAACGCTCCACCGCATACGAGGAGATCCGACTCGGACGGTTGCGCACTGTCCAGATTGGCCGCAGTCGGCGCATCCCGACGGAGTACGTCGAGGAGTACATCGACCTCCTCAAGCGCGAATCCAACTGACCAACCCGACCAGCGGGCCCGCCCACTCTCGTGGGCGGGCCCGCTACATGAAGGGAACTGCCGACGTGGCAACCAGCAAGCCCACCCGCAGGGCCGGGCACGGGGAAGACACCATCTACTGGGACCAGGCGAAGAACCGCTACGTGGGGGCGGTCTCCCTGGGCTATGCACCGAACGGCAAGCGTCTGCGACCCAAGGTCTACGGCAAGACCAAGACGGAGGTCCGCGAGAAGATCCGCGATCTCAAGAAGGAGGTCGCAGCAGGTGTTCGTACCCCCGCCAACTACACCGTTGAGAACGCCGTGAACGACTGGCTGGAGCGCGGGCTGAAGGGGCGAGACGCCCAGACCGTGGCCAAGAATCGCACGCTCGCCGACAAGCACCTGATCCCCTTCGTGGGCAAGGCCAAGCTCAAAGACCTCAGCGCCGACGACGTGGACGACTGGCTCAACAGCCGCGTCGAGGCGCTTTCCACACGAAGTCTCCGGGATGTGCTGGCGATCCTGCGCAGGTCAATCGAGCACGCCCAGCGGCGAGACAAGGCAGTGCGTAACGTCGCGCTGCTGGTCACCGTCCCGGAGGGGCGTGCCGGCCGACCGAGCAAGGCACTCAACCTGGAGCAGGCGAAAGCCGTGCTCGGGGCCGCGCGGGGGAGCCGCCTCTACGCCTACCTGGTGCTGTCACTCCTCGGAGGGGTGCGGACCGAGGAGGCCCGGCCGCTTACCTGGGATCACGTCTACCTGAACCCTGAGGACGGCATCCCGCCGCACGTCGCCGTGTGGCGGTCCGTGCGCAGGCACGGGGAGACCAAGACGCGCAAGAGCCGCCGGACGATCGCCCTACCGAAGCAGGTCGTGGACGTGCTGGTCGAGCACCTGCGGTGGCAGAAGCAGGAGCGCGCTTCGCACGGGATCGAGTGGCGTCCCGACGGTCGGGTGTTCACCACACGGAGCGGGGAGCCGCTGGACGCCGCGAACGTGCGGCGCGACTTCCGCGCCATCGTGAAAAAGGCGGGGCTCGATCCCGAATGGACGCCCCGGGAACTTCGCCACAGCTTCGTGTCCCTGCTCTCCGATCACGGCATCCCGCTGGAGCGCATCGCCATGCTGGTCGGCCACAGCAGTCAGGCGACCACTGAGGCCGTGTACAGGAAGCAGCTCCGGCCGGTGATCACGCAGGGAGCGGAGGCTATGGACGAGATCTTTGCCGAGCGGCGTAAGGCACCCATGCCGAAGGCTTGATCAAATCCCTTTGGCCCCCTGTTTGGCCCCCCAGACACGACAGAGGCCACATACGAAAATCCGTATGTGGCCTCTGACCAGCGTCGGGGTGGCGGGATTTGAACCCACGACCTCTTCGTCCCGAACGAAGCGCGCTGCCAAGCTGCGCTACACCCCGATGTCCACCGGTCTCCCGGCGACATCGATTACTTTAGCCCACCGGCGGCCGGAGGCGAAATCCGGTTTCTGCCGTGCCGGAACCACCCCGCCACGTTCGGCCGGAGGTGGTCCACGGCGGTGGTCAGGACGCCCAGGGCGGCGAAGAGGAGACCGAGGGCCAGGGACTGGGTGAGGGCGCCGGCGTAGCCGTACGTGTCGACGTCGAGGAACGGGTACGGGTAGCGGGCCGGGGCGCCGGGGGAGAGCAGGGCCCCGCGGGTCAGGGTGAGGGCCAGGTAGGCCGCGGGGGCCGTCAGCCAGAGCGGGATGTGGGCCAGGCGCAGGGTCCGGGGTGCGGTCAGCAGGAGCCAGTCCGCGGCGACGGCCAGCGGGGTCACCGTGTGGAGCAGGAGGGTCGCGGCGATGGGCCGGTCTGTCTGCGGAGGCGGGCTGCCGCCGTAGTTCACCAGCACCAGGTGGTACATCAGGCCGGTGATCGCGGCGAGCAGGAGTGCCCCGCCCGACAGGCGTGGCGACAGCGGTGGGCCGCCTCGCCAGGTACGTACGGCCGACCAGCCGAAGGCGCCCGCGATCAGGAGGTTCGCCAGGACCGTGAAGCGGATCAGCGTCGGTGGCGCGTAGCCGGTCACCTGGGCGATGACCGGGCCCGCGGCCGCGACCCCGCACGCCGCGGCGCGCAGGGCCGTGGCCCAGGGGCGTCGGCGGGGCCCGGTGGGGTCCGGGAGCACCTCTGCCGCCCGGGGGCGGGGGAGCAAGGCGGTCCGGGGCGCGGTCATGATTCGTACCGTAAGCGGGCGGGAAGACCCCCGCGATTCGTCACCCGCCGCGCGGACGGCGCCCCGTGCCCGCCGCACCCGCCGCGCGGATGGCGCCCCGCCCCGTGCCCGCCGTGCCTGCTGCGCGGACGGCGCCCCGAGCCCGCCGCGCGGATGGGGCCCGTGCCCACCGCGCCTGCCGCGTCCGCCGTGCGGATCGGGCGGGCGCGCCCCGGTCAGGCCTTCGGGGCCAGTGTCAGCAGCGTGGCCTCGGGCGGGCAGGCGAAGCGGACCGGGGTGTAGCGGTTGGTGCCGCAGCCGGCGGACACGTGGAGGTAGGAGCGGTGGGCGCCCGCCGTGTGGGTGGACAGGCCCTTCACCCGGTCCGTGTCCAGGTCGCAGTTGGTGACCAGCGCCCCGTAGAACGGGATGCACAGCTGGCCGCCGTGCGTGTGACCGGCCAGGATCAGCGGGTAGCCGTCGGCCGTGAAGGCGTCCAGGGAGCGCAGGTACGGGGCGTGCACCACGCCGATGGAGAGGTCGGCGCCGGTCTCGGGGCCGCCCTGGACCTCGGCGTACCGGTCGCGCTTGATGTGCGGGTCGTCCAGACCGGTGAACGCCAGCTCCAGGCCGCCGAGCTTCAGGCGGCCCCGGGTGTTCGACAGGTCCAGCCAGCCCGCCTCGTCGAAGGCGTCGCGCATCGGCTCCCACGGGTTGTGGACGACGCCGACCGCGGGCTCGTTGCCGTTGAGGCCGTGCTTGCCCTGGACCTTTTCCAGGAGGTAGCGGGCCGGGTTGCGGAGCTTGGGGCCGTAGTAGTCGTTGGAGCCGAAGACGTACACCCCAGGGAACTCCATCAGCGGGCCGAGCGCGTCGAGCACCTCGGGCACCGCTTCCGGGTCGGAGAGGTTGTCGCCGGTGTTGACCACGAAGTCCGGGCGCAGGCCCGCCAGCGACTGGAGCCAGGCCCGCTTCTTGCGCTGACCGCTCACCATGTGGATGTCGGAGACCTGGAGCACGCGCAACGGGCGCGCCCCGTGCGGGAGTACGGGAACGGTGACCCGTCGCAGGCGGAACGAGCGGGCCTCGAATCCGGCGGCGTAGGCGAGTCCGGCGGCGCCGACCGCCGCGCCGACTGCCGTGACTTTCAGGGGTACTCCGTAGCGTGCGCGCATGCGCCCATCGTCGCAGAAGCGGAACCGTGAGCGGAAAACCGGTGGGCGGCCCGGGCCCCGCACCTGTCACAATCGCGGCATGACCACGCTCAAGTCCAAGCTCAAGGAAGACCTCCACACGGCCATGAAGGCGCGTGACGAGCTGACCTCGTCCACCCTTCGGCTCACCCTCACCGCGATCACCAAGGAAGAGGTCAGCGGCAAGTCGGCGCGCGAGCTCTCCGACGACGAGGTGCAGAAGGTGATCGCCAAGGAGGCGAAGAAGCGCCGTGAGGCGGCGGAGGCCTTCGCCCAGGGCGGCCGGACCGAGCAGGCCGAGCGGGAGAAGGCGGAGGGCGAGCTGCTCGACGGCTATCTGCCCAAGCAGCTCTCCGACGACGAGCTGAACGCGATCGTGGCGTCCGCCGTCGAGGAGGCGAAGGCCGCCGGGGCCGAGGGGCCGCGTGCGATGGGCGTCGTCATGAAGATCGTCAACCCGAAGGTCGCGGGGCTCGCCGAGGGTGGCCGGGTCGCCGCCGCGGTGAAGAAGCTCCTCGCCGGCTGAGAGAAGCAAAGGGTGGGCGGCCCGGTCGATCGACCGGGCCGCCCACCCTTTGCTTCTGTCTGTACGGGTACGGGTCAGGGGCCGTTCTGGCCGCCGTCCTGGCCTCGCCCGCCACCGCCGCCGCCGCCGATCACACCGTCCGGAAGCTCGATGCCCGGGAACCGGTTGCCGTCGTCGCCGGGCTTGCCGTCCTCGCGGCCCTCGTCGCCGCGGTCACGGTCCCGGTCGCCCTTCTCCTTGTCCTTCTTCTCCTTGCCCCGGGGGACGGAGACCGGGTTGAAGCCGGGGGTCTCGGACGCGTCCAGCGCTCCGGTCATCGCGATGCGCCAGATCGGGCCGGGCAGGCAGCCGCCGCAGACCTTGTCGTAGTCGCGGCCGCCGATGGTGACGTTGAACATCGAGCTCTTCTCGCCGATGTCGTCGCCGACCCACACCGCGGTGGAGAGGTTCGGCGTGTACCCGACGAACCAGGCGTCCTTGCGGTCGTTGGTCGTACCGGTCTTGCCCGCGTTGTCCCGGTCGCTGAGCCCGGCCTGCGTACCGGTGCCGTCTTCCACGACGCCCTTGAGCATCTGGTTGATCGTGTCCGCGGTCTTCTCGCTCATCGCGCGCGAGCAGGACGTCTTCGGCACGGGGATCTTCTTGCCCTGCGGGTCCTTGATGGAGGCGATGGCGATCGGCGTGCAGTACGTGCCCCGGTTGGCGAAGGTCGCGTACGCGGACGCCATCGAGAGCGGGGTGCTGTCGACGCTTCCCAGGGTGGCCGCGGGCCGCTCCAGGATCTCCTTGCCGTCACCGCGCTCGTAGCCCACCTTCTTCGCCATGGTCAGCGTCTCGCAGAGCCCGGCCTTCTGCTCCAGCAGCGCGAAGTAGGTGTTGATGGACTTGCCGAGCGCGCTCGTCATGTCCCAGGTGCCCTTCTCGGACTCCAGCTCGTTCACCAGATTCCAGGGCTGGTTTCCGGCGGGCGCTCCGTCGCAGGTCCGGAAGGAGCTCTCCGGCAGCGTCAGTTTCCAGTCCGTCGAGAACGTCGTCGCCGGGCTGATGCCCTTCTCCAGCGCCGCCGCCGCGGTGAACGGCTTGAACGTGGAGCCGACCTGGAAGCCGTACGTGGAGCCGCCCATCTTGTTGCTGACGGCCAGGTTGAGCACGGTCTCGTTCTGCTTCTGGTCCAGACCGTAGGGGCGGGACTGGCCCATGGAGAGAATCTCGCCGTTGCCCGGCCGGACCTGCACCACGGACGCCGCGAACTTGTCGTCCTTGTAGACCCTCGCGGTGGCGGCCTCGTTGGCCGCCTTCTGGGCGCGCGGGTCCAGCGTGGTCCGGATGGTCAGGCCGCCGAGGTTCCAGAGCTTGGCCCGGTCCTCGTCGGTCTTGCCGAAGGCGGGGTCGGTGAGGATCGTCTTGCGGACGTAGTCGCAGAAGAAGCCGGACCCGCTGACGGCGGTGATGCAGCCGTTCTTCGGCCGGGAGACCTTCAGCTTGATGGGCGTCTCCATGGCCTTGTCGGCCTCGGCCTGCGAGATGCTCTTGACCGCGGCCATCCGTGCCAGCACGGTGTTGCGGCGCTTGGTCGCCTCCTCCGCGTCGTTGACCGGGTCGTAGCGGCTCGGCGACTGGACGATGCCGGCGAGCATCGCGGCCTCCTCCAGCTTGAGGTCCTTGGCGTGCTTGGAGAAGTAGCGCTGGGACGCGGCCTCGATGCCGTACGCCTGCTGCCCGAAGAACGTGATGTTGAGGTAGTTCTCCAGGATCTTCTTCTTGCCGAGCTCCTCCTCGACCTGGATCGCGTACTTCAGCTCGCGGACCTTGCGGCCGAGCGTCTGCTGCGTGGCCTCGGCGACCTTCTCCGGGTCGTCGCCGGCCTCTTCGACGAAGACGTTCTTCACGTACTGCTGGGTGAGGGTCGACGCGCCCTGCGCCGCCCCGCCCGCCTGCACGTTGCGGTTCATCGCGCGGAGGATGCCCTTGAGGTCGACCGCGCCGTGCTCGTAGAAGCGGGAGTCCTCGATCGCGATGATCGCGTCCTGCATGTACGGCGAGATGTCCTTGAGCGGGACGACCGTGCGGTCGCGGGAGTACACCGTGGCGATGGTGCCGCCGTCGCGGTCCTGGATCGTGGTCCGCTGGCTGAGCGGTGGCGTCTTGAGATTGGAGGGGATCTCGTCGAACCCTTCGACCGTCCCCTTGGCGGCGAGCCCCAGCGCTCCGGCTGCGGGCAGCGCGATGCCTGCCAGGACAGCTCCGGAGAGCGCGGCGACACCGAGGAACTTGGCGGCCTGCTGGGTCGTGGTGAGACCCCCGCCCGAGCGCTTCTTTGGCATAGGGGGCAGCCTAATCCGTAGTGATGAACGTGTCGTAGGAGCGGGGGCCTCTCGGAGCGTTCCCGTACCGGACCGTGACATCCGGGAGGGCCGGCCGGTCGCCGGGAGGGCCTGGTGTGCCCCGGACCGGAGCCTTCGGAGGTGCTGCGGGCATACGGAGGCCTCGCGGAGCGGGCACGCGGGCGCGGGCGGCTACGTTCCTATTCGCCGGACAGACGGACAGGCCTTGGCCTAAGCTGCTCTCAACTGTCACAGCAGTCCGGTTCGGTATCAAGCCCCCTGTCGTCCCATGCGCGTCTTCTGGTCATTCTTCACCCGGCCGACGCGCAACCGCATGGCACTTCACGCACGCATCGTGGCGCTCCCGAAATCGCCCTGTATGTCGCGAGAAGTCCTTTGCGACTTGAGTGCACTGTCCCCTTTTCATGGAGATAGTCGCGTATGTCCTCGGCTCACTCCCCTGGGTGATCTGCCGCATACGCATAGTCCGTTCGGACCATTCAAGATTGGGCCCGAAGGGGGTGTTGTGCTGTCCGCACCTTCCGTAACGTCCTCAACTGGCAGCGGTGAATATGCCGCTGCCGCCGTGGGGGAGCCTCGATTCGGGAGAGGACGGCGCCGGCATGGGCTGGGTAACCGACTGGAGTGCGCAGGCAGCCTGCCGCACTACCGATCCGGATGAACTGTTCGTACAAGGGGCAGCGCAGAACAGAGCCAAGGCGGTGTGCACCGGATGCCCGGTGCGGACCGAGTGCCTGGCCGATGCGCTGGACAATCGCGTCGAATTCGGCGTGTGGGGCGGAATGACGGAGCGGGAGCGCCGCGCACTGCTGCGCCGCCGGCCGACCGTCACGTCCTGGCGCCGACTGCTGGAGACCGCGCGCAGCGAATACGAGCGGTCCACCGGCATTCTGCCCGGAGTCATCGGGCTGGAGGACGAGGAGCTGAACGAGACGTACGCCGCCGTCGGGTAGCCGCGGCCGCCACGAGGCCGCGGCCCCGCCGCCCGGGAGGGTGGCTACGCCGCTCCGGCCGGAGCCGGTGCGGAGCCGCTCGCCAGGCGGTCGCCGATGGCCCGGAGGCCGTCGAGGTCGTGTACGTCACCGGGCAGCGCCGCCACGGCCGTCACCGGCACCTCGGGGTGCCGTGCGGTGAAGCGGTCACGGGTGCCGTGCTCCCGGGCGACGACCTGCATGCGCTCGGCGTGCAGCCGCAGCAGACCCGCCGTCAGGTCCTCGATGCTGATGATGCCGATGGCGTCGACGGTGTCGGCCTCGTCGTCGCCGCTGGTGGTCGCGGATGTCGCGACGTTCTCGTGGGGCGGTTCGTTCTCCGTCGTGTCCTGGTGCTCGGCTGCGGGCTCGGGGCCGGACGCCTGCCCGGCCTCGGGGGAGAGGGGCGGCTCGGTCGTTCCGGAAGCGGTGACCGCCGGATCGGGGGCTTCCCGGTCACCAAAGCCAGCTTTCCCGGCCCTCTGATCCACAATGCGGGCGTCCTCAAGATTTTCTGCGGCCGTCAGCGCCTGCTCGGCGGAGAGCCGCGACGCCTCGCTGCCGTGCACACGGTTGAGGACCAGACCGGCCAGCGGCATCTCATCGGCGGCCAGTCGCTCCACGAAATAGGCAGCCTCGCGCAGCGCGTCCTGCTCCGGCGTCGCGACCACGAGAAAGGCCGTGCCGGGTGCCTGGAGCAGCTTGTACGTGGCGTCCGCCCGGCTGCGGAAGCCGCCGAACATGGTGTCCATCGCGGCGACGAACGTCTGGACGTCCCGCAGGAACTGGCCCCCGAGCAGCTTGCCCAGCGTTCCGCTCATCATCGACATACCGACATTGAGGAACTTCATCCCGGCCCGGCCGCCGACCTTCGCGGGCGCCATCAGCAGCCGGATGAACTTCCCGTCGAGGAACGACCCGAGCCGCTTCGGCGCGTCCAGGAAGTCCAGCGCGGAGCGCGAGGGAGGGGTGTCGACGATGATCAGGTCCCACTCGTCGCGCGCCCGGAGCTGCCCGAGCTTCTCCATCGCCATGTACTCCTGCGTACCGGCGAACCCGGCCGACAGGGACTGGTAGAAGGGGTTCTCCAGGATCGCCCTGGCCCGCTCCGCGTCCGCGTGCGCCTCGACGGTCTCGTCGAAGGTCCGCTTCATGTCGAGCATCATGGCGTGCAGTTCGCCCTCGCCGTCGATGCCGTCGACCCGCCGGGGCACGTTGTCCAGCCGGTCGATGCCCATGGACTGGGCGAGCCGGCGGGCCGGGTCGATGGTGAGGACGACGACCTTCCGGCCGCGCTCGGCGGCCCGTACGCCCAGGGCGGCGGCGGTCGTGGTCTTGCCGACCCCGCCGGAGCCGCAGCACACGACGATCCGGATGCCCGGGTCGTCCAGCAGCGCGTCCGTGTCCAGGCCGCCGTCCGCCGCCGCCGGAACCGCGTCCGTACCGGCTGTGTCCGCGCTCATGCGTCTCCCCCTTCGCCCGCGCCCTGCTTACGGAGCTCCGTGGCCAGCTCGTGCAGCGCGGCGAGGTCCACCCCGTCGCCGATCAGCGGGAGCTCCGCCGTCGGCAGACCGAGACCGGCCAGCACCGCGCGCTGCTCCCGCTCCAGCCCGACCCGCTCGGCGTGCTGGGCCGCCTGCTCTACCAGGGGGCGTACGAGGGCGGCGGAACCGGTCACTCCGGCCCGGGTCAGCGCCTTGGCGATCTCCTTGCGACGGCCGCCCGCTGCGGTGCGCAGGGCGTCCTCGTCCAGCAGATGCGGGCGGACCATGTTCACGAAGACGCTGCCCACGGGCAGTTCGGCGGCGCGCAGCTCGGCGATGCCGTCCGCGGTCTCCTGGACCGGCATCTCCTCCAGGAGGGTCACCAGATGGACCGCGGTCTGCGAGGACTTCAGGACCCGCATCACGGCCTGGGCCTGGTTGTGTATCGGGCCGATCCTGGCCAGCCCGGCGACCTCGTCGTTGACGTTCAGGAAGCGGGTGATCCGGCCGGTCGGCGGGGCGTCCATGATCACGTAGTCGTAGACGAACCGGCCCTGCTTGTCCTTGCGGCGTACGGCTTCGCAGGCCTTGCCGGTCAGCAGGACGTCCCGGACGCCGGGCGCGATGGTGGTGGCGAAGTCGATGGCGCCGAGCTTCTTCAGGGCGCGGCCGGCGCTGCCGAGCTTGTAGAACATCTGGAGGTAGTCGAGGAGTGCGCGTTCGGCGTCGATGGCCAGCGCGTACACCTCGCCGCCGCCCGGCGCGACGGCGATCTTGCGCTCCTCGTAGGGCAGCGCGTCGGAACCGAAGAGCTGGGCGATGCCCTGCCTGCCCTCGACCTCGACGAGGAGAGTGCGCCTGCCCTCGGTCGCGAGGGCGAGCGCGAGGGCGGCGGCGACCGTGGTCTTACCGGTACCGCCCTTGCCGCTGACGACCTGGAACCTGCTCACGTATTCGAGCCTAACCAGTCCGGCCCCGGCCTACGCACGGGACGGTACGTGCCAGGCGTTACAGTCGGGCCCATGACCAAGTGGGAATACGCGACCGTGCCCCTTCTCGTGCACGCGACCAAGCAGATTCTGGACACCTGGGGCGAGGACGGCTGGGAGCTGGTCCAGGTCGTTCCCGGCCCGAACAACCCCGAGCAGCTCGTGGCCTACCTGAAGCGGGAGAAGGCGTAGTGGCGGGCGCCGTCGAGTCGCGCCTCGCCGAGCTCGGCCTGACCCTGCCGGCCGTGGTGCCGCCGCTGGCCTCGTACCAGCCGGCCGTGCAGTCCGGGGTGTACGTGTACACCTCCGGCCAGCTGCCGATGGTGGACGGCAAGCTCGCCGTCACCGGCAAGGTCGGCGCCGAGGTCACGCCGGACGAGGCGAAGGAGCTCGCGAAGACCTGTGCGCTCAACGCCCTGGCCGCCGTGAAGTCGGTCGCCGGCGACCTGGACCGGATCAAGCGCGTCGTGAAGGTCGTGGGCTTCGTCGCCTCGGCCTCCGACTTCACCGGGCAGCCCGCCGTGATCAACGGCGCCAGCGAGCTGCTGGGCGCGGTCCTCGGCGACAAGGGCGTGCACGCCCGCAGCGCCGTGGGCGTCGCCGTGCTGCCGCTGGACGCACCGGTCGAGGTCGAGGTCCAGGTGGAGCTCGTCGACGCCTGAGGATCCTTGCCCGCTCGTCCTTCCGATCCCGCCCGGTCCCGCGACCGGGCGGGATCGCGTGTGTGCGGGACCGCGTGTGTACGGGACATGTCGGGTCGCCGTGATGATCAGGGATCCTCTCGAACATCGGCGCGGTTCCGGATAGCCTCCGGCCATGCCCCAAGGTCAGTGGTACCCCCCGGAATGGCCCGACCGGATCCGGGCCCTCGCCGCCGGTGAGCTGACGGCCGTGACACCCCGGCGGGCCGCCACCGTGATGCTGCTCCGTGATCGGGGGCCCCGGGCCGCGACGCCCGGCCCTGTCGTGCACATGCTGCGGCGGCGGACTTCCATGGCCTTTGCCGGAGGCGCGTACGCCTATCCGGGTGGCGGAGTCGATCCGCGCGACGACGACCGGCTGATCGGGTGGGCCGGGCCCCCGCTGGAGCAGTGGGCCGCCCGGCTCGGCGTGGCGACGGTCACCGAGGCGCAGGCCGTCGTGTGCGCGGCGGTGCGCGAGACGTTCGAGGAGGCGGGCGTCCTGCTCGCCGGGCCGACCGCTGAGACCGTGGTCGGCGACACGACCGGGGAGGACTGGGAGGCCGACCGGGAGGCGCTGGTCGCCCGGGACCTGTCCTTCGCGGAGTTCCTGGACCGGCGCGGCCTGGTGCTGCGCTCGGACCTGCTGGGCGCCTGGGCGCGCTGGATCACCCCGGAGTTCGAGCCGCGCCGCTACGACACCTGGTTCTTCGTCGCCGCGCTCCCCGAGGGGCAGCGCACCCGGGACGTCTCCACCGAGGCCGACCGCACGGTGTGGATCGCCCCCGCCGACGCGGCCCGCCGCTACGACGCGGGCGAGCTGCTGATGATGCCGCCCACCGTGACCACGCTGCGGGCCCTCGCGCCGTACAGGACGGCCGCGGAGGCCCTGGAGGCCGCCGACGTGCAGGACATGGCCCCGGTGCTCGCGCAGGCCCGCCTGGAGGGCGACGAGCTGGTGCTGAGCTGGCCGGGGCACCACGAGTTCACCAAACACGTGCCCACGGCGGGCGACGGGGGCGGTGCCGCGTGAGCGACGCAGCCGCCCTGCCCGGACAGCCGCGCGGAACCGTGGTCTCCGGACCCTCGACCGCCCGTACGGTCAACGTCCTCGCGCCCAACCCGTCCGCGATGACGCTCGACGGCACCAACACCTGGATCGTGGCCGAGCCCGGCTCCGACCTCGCGGTCGTCATCGATCCCGGGCCGCTCGACGACGTACACCTGCGGGCCGTGATCGAGGCGGTGGAGCGGTCCGGACGGCGCGTGGGCCTGACGCTGCTCACTCATGGGCACCCCGACCACGCGGAGGGCGCGGGCCGGTTCGCGGAGCTGACGCGGACGAAGGTACGGGCCCTGGACGCGGCGCTGCGGCTGGGCGACGAGGGTCTCGGGGCGGGCGACGTGATCACCACCGGCGGCCTGGAGCTGCGCGTGGTGCCGACGCCGGGGCACACCGCGGACTCGCTCTCGTTCCATCTGCCCGCCGACCGGGCGGTGCTGACGGGCGACACGATCCTCGGCCGCGGTACGACGGTGGTCGCGTATCCGGACGGGCGGCTCGGCGACTACCTCGACTCGCTCAGGCGGCTGCGGTCGCTGACGGTCGACGACGGCGTCCACACGGTGCTGCCGGGCCACGGTCCGGTGCTGGAGGACGCGCAGGGGGCGGTGGAGTTCTACCTCGCCCATCGCGCGCACCGGCTCGCCCAGGTGGAGACGGCGGTGGAGGCCGGGCACCGTACGCCGTCGGAGGTGGTGGCGAAGGTGTACGCCGACGTGGACCGCTCCCTGTGGCCGGCCGCCGAGCTGTCGGTGCGGGCGCAGCTGGAATACCTCACCGGGCACGGGCTGATCTAGCACGTGTCCGGCGCATCGTGACCGGGAAGGCCCCGCCGACCGGTACGCACACCGGTCGGCGGGGCCCTTCACACCACGTCGGGCGGGACATCGGTCCCGTACGGGGCGGGGTCAGCGCGAGCGCTTCGCCAGCCGCTCGACGTCCAGCAGGATGACCGCACGGGCCTCCAGGCGCAGCCAGCCGCGGCCCGCGAAGTCCGCGAGCGCCTTGTTGACCGTCTCGCGGGAGGCGCCGACCAGCTGGGCCAGCTCCTCCTGGGTGAGGTCGTGCACGACGTGGATGCCTTCCTCGGACTGGACGCCGAAGCGGCGCGACAGGTCCAGGAGGGCGCGGGCGACACGGCCCGGCACATCGGAGAAGACCAGGTCGGACATCTGGTCGTTGGTCTTGCGCAGCCGTCGGGCGACCGCGCGCAGCAGCGCGGTGGCCACCTCGGGCCGGGCGTTCAGCCAGGGCTGCAGGTCGCCGTGGCCGAGGCCGAGGAGCTTGACCTCGGTCAGCGCGGAGGCGGTCGCCGTACGCGGGCCCGGGTCGAAGAGCGAGAGCTCACCGATCAGCTCGCCGGGGCCGAGCACGGCCAGCATGTTCTCGCGCCCGTCGGGCGAGGTGCGGTGGAGCTTCACCTTGCCCTCGGTGACCACGTACAGGCGGTCACCCTGGTCGCCCTCGTGGAACAGCGCGTCTCCGCGCGCGAGGGTCACCTCACTCATCGAGGCGCGGAGCTCCGCGGCCTGCTCATCATCGAGCGCCGCGAAAAGCGGGGCGCGCCGCAGAACGTCGTCCACGAGTTCTCTCCTTGTCGGCCTGTTCAGGGAACCGTGGTCCCCATCATGCCGGACGGTAAAACAGTGCGATCAATCACAAACCAGTTTGACGCACGGGCGTGCCGGACCCTACGGCAGGGGGCCGATCGGGGGTGGATATGCCGTGACAGGGGTGGTTGTCGGTGCCTGGCTCTAGGCTGGCCGGGTGTCCAGAACGCCGGGGAGAGCACAGGCCAAGGGGGCCGACGGGGCGCTGAAGGGCGGCGATTCCGCTGTGGGCGAACAACCCCGGCCGCGCCCGAGGATTGCCGCGAACGGCTCCCTCGGAGGGGCACACGGTTCGCCCGGAGAGCCGGGGAAGCCGCTCCGGAAGTCGGCCAGGAGGTCCGCAGTGTCATCGTCCACGCCCGCCGAGCCCGCGAAATCCGCGAAACCCGTCAAGCGAGCCACATCGCCCGCACCGTCCAAGGCGGCCAAGGCGCCGAAGCCGGAGTCGCATCTGGCGATGGTCCGCCGGGCGCGCCGGATCAACCGCGAGCTCGCCGAGGTCTATCCGTACGCCCACCCCGAGCTCGACTTCCGTAACCCCTTCGAGCTCCTCGTGGCCACGGTCCTCTCCGCCCAGACCACCGACCTGAGGGTGAACCAGACCACCCCCGCGCTCTTCGCCGCCTACCCCACCCCCGAGGACATGGCGGCGGCCGTGCCGGAGGAGATGGAGGAGATCATCCGGCCGACCGGGTTCTTCCGGGCCAAGACCAAGTCGCTGATAGGCCTCTCCGCCGCCCTGCGGGACGAGTTCGGCGGCGAGGTCCCGGGGCGCCTGGAAGACCTCGTGAAGCTGCCCGGGGTCGGCCGCAAGACCGCCAACGTCGTCCTGGGCAACGCGTTCGGGGTTCCCGGCATCACCGTCGACACGCACTTCGGGCGGCTGGTGCGGCGCTGGAAGTGGACCGACGAGGAGGATCCGGTGAAGGTCGAGGCGGTGGTGGCCGGGATCTTCCCGAAGAGCGAGTGGACGATGCTCTCGCACCGTGTGGTGTTCCACGGCCGCCGGATCTGTCACGCCCGCAAGCCCGCCTGCGGGGCCTGCCCGATCGCCCCGCTCTGCCCTTCGTACGGGGAGGGCGAGACCGACCCGGAGAAGGCCAGGAAGCTCCTGAAGTACGAGATGGGCGGCTATCCGGGCCAGCGGCTCAGCCCGCCCGCCGACTACCCGGGCAAGCCCGCACCCGCGCTGGGGGCCGGGTGAGGGCAGCCCTCGGTACGGTGCGGCCCCGTACGACCGGCTCGGTACGGCCGGAAGCGGAACGGCCGGGAACGGACCCGTCAGGAACGAATCGGCCGACGACAGGCGTTGTGAAACGACGGGGGTGCCCATGATGCACGCGCACACACACGGCACGACGCACACGCACGCCAGGAACGACCCCGCCGAAGGGCCGTCGCACACCGGCGGTGATGGCGGCCGCGTTCCCGACCCGGCCGTCGTCGTCACCACCGACGGCCTGCCCGCATGGCTCGACCCGGTCGCCCGCGCCGCGCGCAGCGTCCAGCCGCAGCAGCTCAGCCGCTTCCTGCCGCCCGAGAGCGGGGCGGGCCGGCAGTCGGCCGTCCTGGTCCTGTTCGGCGAGGGGGAGCGCGGGCCCGAGCTGCTGCTGATGGAGCGCGCCGGAACGCTGCGCTCCCACGCCGGGCAGCCGTCCTTCCCCGGCGGAGCACTGGATCCCGAGGACGGCGACCAGGCCACCACCGGGCCCCTGCGCGCGGCGCTGCGCGAGGCCGAGGAGGAGACCGGCCTCGACCCCGGGGGCGTACAGCTCTTCGGCGTACTGCCCCGGCTCTACATCCCGGTCAGCAGCTTCGTCGTGACGCCGGTGCTCGGCTGGTGGCGCGCGCCCAGTCCGGTCGGGGTGGTCGATCCGGGCGAGACGGCCCGGGTCTTCACGGTTCCCGTGGCGGATCTCACGGATCCCGCCAACCGGGCCACGGCCGTCCACCCGAGTGGGCACGCCGGCCCGGCATTTCTGGTCGAATCGGCTCTGGTCTGGGGCTTCACGGCCGGAGTGATCGACCGGATTGTGCACTACGCGGGATGGGAACGCCCCTGGGACAGGGCCAGACAGGTGCCGCTCGACTGGCGCGCATGACACGCTGGCCCTCCTGCTGCGCTGCTCCGGGTCCGGCCCGGACCCCGTCACCACCGACGGGCCAGGTGACGAAACTGCGAGGCTATAGACGGTGAACGTGCTCGACATCCTGCTGCTGCTCGCCGCCGTGTGGTTCGCGGTCATCGGCTACCGCCAGGGTTTCGTCGTCGGCATCCTGTCGGTGATCGGCTTCCTCGGGGGCGGGCTCGTCGCCGTCTACCTGCTGCCGGTCATCTGGGACCGGGTGACCGAGGATGCCGAGGTCTCCACCGCGGTCGCCATCGGCGCGGTCGTCATCGTGATCATCTGCGCCTCGATCGGCCAGGCCTTCACCACCCACCTGGGCAACAAACTCCGCCGGTACATCACGTGGTCGCCCGCGCGCGCCCTGGACGCCACCGGCGGCGCCCTGGTCAATGTGGTGGCCATGCTGCTGGTGGCCTGGATGATCGGCCTGCTGCTGGCGGGCACCTCGCTGCCGACGCTCGGCAAGGAGGTCCGTAACTCCTCGGTCCTGCTCGGCGTCGACCGGGTGATGCCCGAGCAGGCGCCCAGCTGGTTCCAGGACTTCTCCTCCGTCCTCGCGCAGAACGGCTTCCCGCAGGTCTTCAGCCCGTTCGCCAACGAACCGATCACCGAGGTCAAGGCGCCGGATCCGGCCCTGGTGGGCAGCCCGGTCGCCGCCCGCGCCAAGAAGTCGATCGTCAAGGTCGTGGGGACGGCCCCGAGCTGCGGCAAGGTCCTCGAAGGGACCGGCTTCGTCTTCGCCGAGCGCCGGGTGATGACCAACGCCCATGTGGTCGGCGGCGTGGACGAGCCCACCGTCCAGATCGGCGGCGAGGGCCGGCTGTACGACGCGAAGGTCGTCCTCTACGACTGGCAGCGCGACATCGCGGTCCTGGACGTCCCCGATCTCCGGGCCACGCCGCTGCGGTTCACCGGCCCGGACGACGACGCGCGGACCGGCGACAGCGCGATCGTCGCGGGCTTCCCCGAGAACGGCGCGTACGACGTCCGCTCGGCCCGCGTCCGCGCCCGGATCAACCCCGACGGCCCGGACATCTACCACCGGGGCACGGTGCGCCGCGATGTGTACTCGCTCTACGCGACGGTCCGTCAGGGCAACTCGGGCGGCCCGCTGCTCACCCCGGACGGAAAGGTGTACGGAGTGGTGTTCGCCAAGTCGCTCGACGACCCGGACACCGGCTACGCGCTGACGGCCGACGAGATCCGCGAGGACATCGAGATCGGCCGCACGGCCAACCAGCAGGTCGACAGCCAGGGCTGCGCCCTCTAGCGGGCCTTGCGGCGCGCCCTCCAGGGGAGCGCCGGAAGGGTCGGTCGAGGGTCAGTTACGGGGATGGCGGAGCCGCGCCGAGACCCAGCGTGCCCGACGGCGGAGGATACGCGGAATCCCGAGACGGGAACGGTGAAGGTCATGCACTTCGTGCACCCGGCCGCGAGGGCCGCCCCCCTCATGAGTGCTCACACCGGTTGACGCGGTGGAGCGGCGGTTGCGTGCTTCGTCAGTGAAGTCGTGCGTCCAGCCCATACCCCGACGTCTGCCCGTGACCCATGGTCGGTAACCGTCGGCGAGTCAGCCAATTGGCCTATGCGGAAGGCAATTGGCTGTTCGTCGGACAGCTGTGCGCGAACGGGTGACCGGCCTACCGGTCGGGCTCGGGGTCCTTGAGCCAGTTGATGAGTTCGGTGGAGAAGCCGATCGGATCCTCCTCCTGCGGGAAGTGCCCGACACCGTCGAAAAGTCGCCACCGGTAGGGCGCCTCGACGTACTCGCCCGACCCGGCCGAACTCCGCGTACGGACCGCCGGATCGAGCGAACCGTGCAGGTGCAGCGTGGGCACCCGGACCGGACGCTTCATCCGCCGGTTGAACTGGATGCCGTCCGGACGCGCCATCGAGCGGACCATCCAGCGGTACGGCTCGATCGAGCAGTGGGCGGTGGAGGGGATGCTCATGGCCCGGCGGTAGACGTCCAGGGTCTCCTCGTCGGGGAAGTCCGGGGTGCGCGGGCCCGCCCAGTCCTGGATGAGGCCCCCCACCAGGGCGGAGTCGTCCGCGAGGAGCTGCCGCTCCGGCAGCCACGGGCGCTGGAAGCCCCAGACGTACGAACCGGCCCGCGACTGGGCGAAGTCGGAGAGCATCGAGGAGCGCCAGCGGCGCGGGTGCGGCATGGAGGAGACGACGAGCCGGCGGACCAGCTTGGGCCGCATCACGGCGGCCGTCCAGGCGAGGTAGCCGCCGAGGTCGTGGCCGACCAGGGCCGCGTCGGGCTCGCCGAGGGAGCGGATCACGCCGGTGACGTCGAGGGCCAGGTTGGCGGGGTCGTAACCGCGGGGTGTGCGGTCGCTGCCGCCCACCCCGCGCAGGTCCATCGCGACCGCCCGGAAGCCCGCGTCGGCGAGCGCGGGCAGCTGGTGACGCCAGGTCCACCAGAACTGCGGGAAGCCGTGCAGCAGGAGCACCAGCGGCCCCTCGCCCATCTCCGCGATGTGGAACCGCGCACCGTTGGCCGCCACGTCGCGGTGGGTCCAGGGGCCGTCGAGGCGCACCGGCCCCCCGGTGGCGGCGGTCCGGCCCGCCGGGGCCGGCGGGGCGGCCGAACCCTCCGGGTCCACCGGACCCGCCGGGCCGAATGCGCTGGAATCGGGAACCGTCATGTGGACGAGCGTGCCACAGCGGCGGCCTCGTCCTTACCGGAGCCGACACCGGAGCCGCCCTCGACGCTCTTCTTCGCCAGGCTGCTGCCGGAGCGCTCGATGATCGCGTCGGCCGCGATGGACGCGCGCGGGTGCGGCTTGGCGTTCTGCAGAACGGCGGCGGTCTGCTTGGCGGAGGCGATGGACTTCTCCGGCGGCTTGACCTTCTTGAACTTCCGGATGCCCAGGAACGCCAGCAGCAGGCCCAGCGCGATGAACGCCCCGCCCACGATCAGGAACGACCAGGCCAGCCCCAGGCCCAGGTTGTGGATGCCGTACGCCGCGGCGAAGCTCAGCACCGGGATCGAGAAGAGCACCAGCACGCCCGCGACGACGAACGCGATGCTGCCGATCACCCCGCGCTTGACGTCCTGCCGCACCTCCGCCTTGGCCAGGGCGATCTCGTCGTGCACCAGTGCGGACATCTCGGCCGTCGCCGAGGCGACCAGCTGCCCGATGCTGCGGTCCGCACTGCCCACGTAGTTGCCGGGGTCGCTCATCCCTGACTCCCTCTCCGTCTTCGACACATCCGATGTCAGATCATGCCGGACTGTTCGGCTCGTTGCGCGCTGCCCCCGCCCGCTCTTCGGCGATACGGCGGTGTTCGGCCGCCTTGTTCTCGTGGATGGCGGCCATCCGCAGGTGATACTCCGGATCGTCCTGCTCGTAGATGTCGGGTACCCCGGATCCGTCCTCGTCCAGCTCCTCGGCCTCGTACAACTCCTTGTACTTGCGTACCCGGAGCTTGAGCAGGACGCAGGCAAGCAGGGCAGCCGTCAGTGAGCCGAGCAGCACGGCGGCCTTGATCTCGTTGATCATTTCCGGATCGCCCTCGAAGGCGAGCTCGCCGATGAGCAGTGAGACGGTGAACCCGATACCGGCGAGCGAGGCGAGTGCCAGGACATCGGCCCAGGCCAGATCCTTGTTCAGCTCCGCCTTCGTGAAGCGGGCGGCGAGGTAGGTGCCGCCGAAGATGCCGACGGTCTTGCCGACGACGAGGCCGAGGACGACGCCGAGCGTCTCGGGCCGGGTGAAGACGCCGGCCAGCGCCTCCCCGTTCAGTGCGACCCCGGCCGAGAACAGGGCGAACAGCGGTACGGCGACCCCGGCCGAAAGCGGGCGGACCAGGTGCTCGATGTGCTCGCCGGGGGAGTGCTTCTCGCCCTCGCGCCGGGTGCAGCGCAGCATCAGGCCCATCGTGACACCGGCGATGGTGGCGTGGATGCCGCTGTTGTACATCAGGCCCCAGATGACCAGGGCGAGCGGAACGTAGATGTACCAGCCCCGGACGTCGAAGCGGAGCAGCAGGTAGAAGACGGCGAGACCGATGACGGCTCCGCCGAGCGCCGGGAAGTTGAGGTCCGAGGTGAAGAACACCGCGATGATCAGGATCGCGAAAAGGTCGTCGACGACGGCCAGGGTGAGCAGGAAGGCCCGCAGCGCGGAGGGCAGCGAGGTGCCGATCACCGCGAGGACGGCGAGCGCGAAGGCGATGTCGGTGGCCGTCGGGACCGCCCAGCCGTCCGTCGAGCCGCCGCCGACGACCACGGTGAGGTAGTAGACGAGGGCGGGCACGGCCATGCCGCACAGGGCTGCCACCACGGGGAGGGCCGCGGCCTTCGGATCGCGGAGTTCGCCCGCGACCAGTTCGCGCTTGAGTTCGACACCGGCGACGAAGAAGAAGACGGCGAGCAGTCCGTCAGCCGCCCAGTGCGCGACGGAGAGGTCCAGGCCGAGGGCGCCAGGGCCGAAGTGGAAGTGGCTGACCGTCTCGTACGAGCCGCCGAAGGTGTTGGCCCAGACGAGTGCGGCGACCGCCGCCACCAGCAGGAGCACACCGCCGACCGTCTCGGTACGGAGCGCCTCCGCCACGTAGTTCCGCTCGGGGAGCGAGAGCCTGCCGAGCAGTGGGCGGCGCGGCGGGGTGGGGGTGGGCGTGTTGGGCGGTGCCACGAGAGGGACCTCCAGGTCGGGGCGGCGTGAGGGCATGACTGACCGATGTGCCGACCAGACTTCCCGGCGCCCCTGTGGAGATGTCCTCTGGAGTTGTTGATGAGGCTCCTACTCTACCGGGGGCATGAAGAGCGGGATCTTAATAGGTGATCTTCAGACTAAATGTCCGATGGGCATCCGGCGCGTTGCCGGATGCCCATCGGAGCCGTACTCATGCGTCTGTTCTGTGCTGTCGGCCCTCGCCGCGGTCCGTCCTCGTAACCGTCAGTCCTCGGACGAGGAGGACGGCAGCTGGGTGGTGATCAGGTCCATCACCGAGGAGTCGGTCAGCGTCGTGACATCGCCCAGCTCGCGGTTCTCGGCGACATCGCGCAGCAGCCGGCGCATGATCTTGCCGGAGCGGGTCTTCGGCAGCTCGGCGACCGGCAGCACCCGCTTGGGCTTCGCGATCGGGCCGAGCGTCGCGCCGACGTGGTTGCGCAGCTCCGCGACCAGCTCGTCGGAGGCGGTCGCCGTACCGCGCAGGATCACGAACGCCACGATGGCCTGGCCGGTCGTCTCGTCGGTGGCGCCGACCACGGCGGCCTCGGCGACCGACGGGTGGGAGACGAGGGCGGACTCGACCTCGGTGGTCGAGATGTTGTGCCCGGAGACGAGCATGACGTCGTCGACCCGGCCGAGCAGCCAGATGTCGCCTTCCTCGTCCTTCTTGGCGCCGTCGCCCGCGAAGTACTTGCCCTCGAAGCGCGACCAGTAGGTGTCGATGAAGCGCTGGTCGTCGCCCCAGACGGTGCGGAGCATGGACGGCCACGGCTCGGTGAGGACGAGGTAGCCGCCCCCGCCGTCCGGCACCTCGTTGGCCTCGTCGTCCACGACGGTGGCGGAGATGCCCGGCAGTGCGCGCTGGGCGCTTCCCGGCTTCGTCTCCGTCACACCGGGCAGCGGCGAGATCATCATCGCGCCGGTCTCGGTCTGCCACCAGGTGTCCACGATCGGGCACTTGTCGGCGCCGATGTTCTTCCGATACCACATCCACGCCTCGGGGTTGATCGGCTCACCGACCGAACCGAGGACCCGGAGGCTGCTCAGGTCGAACTTCGCGGGGATGTCGTCGCCCCACTTCATGAACGTACGGATCGCCGTCGGCGCGGTGTAGAGGATCGTGACGCCGTACTTCTGCACGATCTCCCAGAACCGGCCCTGGTGCGGGGTGTCGGGCGTGCCCTCGTACATGACCTGCGTCGCGCCGTTGGCCAGCGGCCCGTAGACGATGTACGAGTGCCCGGTCACCCAGCCGATGTCGGCGGTGCACCAGTAGACGTCGGTCTCCGGTTTGAGGTCGAAGACCGCGTGGTGCGTGTACGAGGCCTGCGTGAGGTAGCCGCCGGAGGTGTGCAGGATGCCCTTCGGCTTACCCGTGGTGCCCGAGGTGTAGAGGATGAAGAGCGGCTGCTCCGCCTCGAAGGCCTCGGGGGTGTGCTCGGCCGACTGGCGGGCGGTGATCTCGTGCCACCAGACGTCGCGGCCCTCGGTCCACGCGGTGTCCTGACCCGTGCGGCGGACGACGAGGACGTGCTCGACGTTCTCGAAGCGGGAGACGGCGTCGTCGACGGCGGGCTTGAGCGCGGACGGCTTGCCGCGGCGGTAGCCGCCGTCGGCCGTGATGACGACCTTGGCGTCCGCGTCCTTGATCCGGGCGGCGATGGCGTCGGCCGAGAAGCCGCCGAAGACCACGGAGTGCGCGGCGCCGATCCGGGCGCAGGCCAGCATCGCGACGGCGGCCTCGGGGATCATCGGCAGGTAGACGGCGACCCGGTCGCCCTTGCCGACGCCCAGCTCGGTCAGCGCGTTGGCGGCCCGGGAGACCTCGTCCTTCAGCTCCGCGTAGGTGATGGCCCGGCTGTCGCCCGGCTCGCCCTCGAAGTGGATGGCGACCCGGTCGCCGTTGCCCGCCTCGACGTGGCGGTCCACGCAGTTGTACGCGACGTTCAGCTTGCCGTCCGCGAACCACTTCGCGAAGGGCGGGTTGCTCCAGTCGAGGGTCTCGGTCGGCTCGGTGGCCCACGTCAGGCGGCGGGCCTGCTCGGCCCAGAAGCCCAGCCGGTCCGTCGCGGCCTGCTCGTACGCCTCTGCGGTGACGTTGGCGTTGGCGGCCAGCTCGGCGGGCGGAGCGAATTTCCGCTCTTCCCGAAGCAGGTTGGCCAGGCTCTCGTTGCTCACGACTTCTCCCAGTCCCAGGGTGTCCGTTGTGTCCCGGGGCATAGCTCATCAGGCGCGAGGCCGGGTGACAAGTGTCTGCCGGGAATTGGTTTAGACCTGTGTCTTCGTGTATGGAGCCATGATCGCGTTCCGCGGTCGAGGGCCGCCGTACGACGCGTGGCGCACGGCAGTTGCGTCCCCGCGGTGCGTGCCGGGGCGCGATGCGGAACGGGGTCACCTTGTTGCACGGGCCCGGGGCTCGCCCGGTTCAGGCCGGAGTCGTTCGGGTCGTTCGGGTCGTTCGGGCTAATTGATAACTCTTATCGGTGAATAAAAAGCTTTTCATTCGGTATGTCGCCCTTTCCTGTGCGGGACCGCGTGCGAATTTGGCCGCGCCGTGTCGGCACTTCAACGCAAATAACCTGCAAGGAAGAGGGTGGGCGGATGATGGCCGCCACGAAGAGGATCGCCTTGGGCGTCATGACCACGGCCTTGGTCGCCGTTCTCGCGGGCTGTTCCGGAGCCGGCTCCGGCTCCGGAGGTGCCGCCGCGTCCGGGGGGCCGGGAGCCGACGCGGAGAAGGGCGCCCACGGCGCCAAGGAGAACCCTCCGGCCGCCGCCCCGAAGAACGCGGTCAAGCTCATCGGGGACGGATCCACCGCCTTCACCGGGGCCCAGCCGAAGATCCCGGCCGCCAAGCGACTTGCGCCCGGCGAGAAGCCGCCGCAGTTCGTGGTGTTCTCCTGGGACGGCGCCGGAGAGGACAGCCAGAAGCTCTTCTCGCACTTCCGCGGTGTGGCCAAGAAGTACAACGCCAACATGACGTACTTCCTCAGCGGCGTGTACCTGCTGCCGGAGGACAAGAAGGACCTCTACAACCCGCCCCAGCATGCGCCGGGCCGTTCCGACATCGGCTTCAACGACACCGAGGGCATCCGCGACACCCTCGCCGAGGTTCGTGCCGCCTGGCAGGACGGCAACGAGATCGGCACCCACTTCAACGGCCACTTCTGCGGCGCGGACGGCGGCGTCGGGACCTGGTCCGTCGATGAGTGGAAGAGCGAGATCAGCCAGGCGAAAGCTTTCGTCAAGAGCTGGAAGACCAACACCCCGGAGTTGAAGGACGAGGCCCCGCTGCCCTTCGACTACGACAAGGAACTGATCGGCGCCCGCACCCCCTGCCTCGAAGGCCAGAAGAACATGGTCGCCGCCGCCCGGACCATGGGCTTCCGTTACGACTCCAGCGGCGTCGGCAACCAGGTCTGGCCCCAGAAGAAGGACGGGGTCTGGGACATTCCGCTCCAGCTCGTCCCGATGCCCGGCCGCGCCTTCGAGACGCTCTCGATGGACTACAACTTCATGGTCAACCAGTCCGGCACGGCCACCCAGGGCGACCCCTCCCAGCACGAGTACTGGGGCAACCAGATGCGGGACGGGCTGCTTCAGGCTTTCGACCGCTCGTACAACGGCAACCGGGCGCCGCTGATCATCGGCAACCACTTCGAGTCCTGGAACGGCGGCACCTATATGCGCGCCATCGAGGAGACCATCGCGAAGGTGTGCCCCCAGGAGGGCGTGCGCTGCGTGTCGTTCCGGCAGCTCGCCGACTGGCTGGACGCACAGGACCCGAAGACGCTGGCCAAGCTGACCACGCTCGGCGTCGGCGAGGCGCCCAAGACGGGCTGGTCCTCCTACCTCGGCACCCAGGCGGCCGCCGCCCCGCCCGCGGGCAAGGGCACGGACAATGGCACGGACAAGGACACGGGCAAGGGCACGGACTAGGACGCCGCAGGTTCGGGTCCGGCGGGAGCCGCCGGCCCGAACAACGGCTGAATCACGCCCCAGCGTTCGCCGGCCACTTTCCTCAGTGGCCGGCGAACGCGTCGAACCGAGCACCGAACCCGGAGGCCGGTCGAACGGCGGCCGGTCGAACGGCGGCCGAGGAGCACGAGCCTGCCGAGCGCGGGGCGGTGCACGGGAGGCAGTGGACGAGGGCGGTGAGTGAGGGGCGGTGAACGAGGGGCGCTGATCCGGGTGGTCCCCGCGTGACGTGTCAGGCGGGTGCCGTGACGCCCGCTCCCGCGTATCGCTCGTCGAGCACGAAGGCCGGGTCGACCTGGGCGGCCAGGTCGGCGCCGGTCTTCTCGTTGCCCCAGCTCTCGGCGTTCTTCAGGTGGAAGTGCACCATCTGGCGCGTGTAGCGCTCCCAGTCGCGCAGCCCGTACGAGTCCTCGGCGGCGTCCTGCAGCGCCTGCAGGGCCATCCGGTTGTCGGCCTCCAGCAGCTCGAACCTGGACGGCCGGCCCTTCTCCATCGACCGGACCCAGTCGGAGTGACCGACCCCGATCAACAGGTCGTCGCCGACCTCCGCACGCAGGAACTCCAGGTCGTCCGGGCCCTGCACCTTGTTCCCGACGACCTTCAGGGTGACGCCGAAGTCGCGCGCGTACTCCTTGTACTGGCGGTACACCGACACCCCCTTACGGGTCGGCTCCGCGACCAGGAACGTCATGTCGAAGCGCGTGAACATGCCCGACGCGAACGAGTCCGAGCCTGCCGTCATATCGACCACGACGTAGTCGTCGGGACCGTCGACCAGGTGGTTGAGGCAGAGCTCCACGGCCCCGACCTTGGAGTGGTAGCAGGCCACACCGAGATCGGACTCGGTGAAGGGGCCCGTCGCCATCAGCCGGACATGCCCGTCGTCGAGCCGCACCATACGCGCGCAGGCCTCGAAGATCGGGTTGTCCTCGTGGACCCGCAGCAGCCGGGAGCCGTCGCCGGGCGGAGTCGTCTTGATCATCGTCTCGGCGGAAGCGATACGAGGGTTGGAGCCCCGCAGATAGTCCTTGATGAGCGGGAGGTGCGCGCCCATGGCGGGCAGCGCGGCGGCCTCCGCTTCGTCCAGGCCGAGAGCGGCCCCCAGATGCTGGTTGATATCGGCGTCCACGGCGATGACGTGGGCTTCGTTGGCGGCGAGGTGGCGGATGAAGAGCGAGGACAGCGTGGTCTTTCCGCTGCCGCCCTTCCCGACGAAAGCGATCTTCATGTTCACCTAGGGTAGCGGTTCCGTTGCGGTGTGCTGTCATCGTTCGTGAAGAAGGCCACTTGAGGGTGGACCGGGTGGGGTGGGCGCGTAGCCTCGCTACTTATGAGTACGACTGCCTCAGACCCGCTTGCCGCGCTCGGTTCCCTGCCCGGCGTGCCCGATGCCGTGGACTCCGTGCGGAAGGCCGTCGACCGGGTCTACGGTCACCGCGTCATGCGACGCCGGAGCAATGAGGTCACGGCCGAGGCCGCACTGCGGGGTTCCCGTGGTTCGGCCGCACTGGCCGGTGCCGACTGGAACCTCGAAGAGGTGCGTCGGCGCACCGACTTCAGTGGCGAGGACGAGGCGCGCGTGGTCGGCGCCGCGCTGCGCCTCACCGCGGAGGCGGGGCAACTCCTTTCCATCTGGCGGCAGTCGCCGCTGCGGGTGCTGGCTCGGTTGCATCTGGTGGCGGCCGGTGGGGCCGCCCCCGACGACACGGTGGGGCGTCCGCGCCTGGCGGGTGAATCCGTCGACGAGCCGCTGATCGAGGCGCCGCTGCCCGGGGCCGAGGAGGCCGCCGGGCGACTCGAAGGGCTCTCGCAGCTGATCATCGCGGGTGGCAGTGCCCCCGCCCTGGTCACGGCGGCCGTGGTGCACGGTGAACTGCTGGCACTGCGCCCGTTCGGTTCGCACAACGGTCTGGTGGCCCGGACCGCCGAGCGCATCGTGCTGATCGGCAGCGGACTGGATCCGAAGTCGATCTGCCCGGCCGAGGTGGGGCACGCGGAACAGGGCCGGGCGGCCTATGTCGCGGCGTTCGAGGGCTACACGGCCGGAACCCCGGAGGGCATGGCCGCCTGGATCGCCCACTGCGGGCGCTCGGTCGAACTGGGTGTGCGCGAATCGACCGCGGTGTGCGAGGCGCTCCAGCGCGGCGCGGCCTGAGGGCGCGAAGCGGCGCGGGACAGGGCGGGCGTCGCGGGAAGTCGATTCCCGGGCGGTCGGCATGGCCGACGAGTGAAAGCCCGGAGCAAGGGTTGCGGCGGTATCGGTGTGCGATACCGCCGCTGGCACGTCCGCCCAGTTACCAAGCGTCCTCGTAAATTGCCCATCAGGTCGGGTGCTTTGCCCGTCACCTGGTGCGGCTGGCCCGTAATCGACGGGTCGACGTCGCGTGGGTGCTCGACTTTCGTGCGCGGTCCGTGGGGCCGTACTGCGTTACAGGTCATCCTCACGGATGTCCTTGGTCTCGCGGGCCGTTAACCCCTTTGTACTCCAGGTCCAGGGGAAGGGAAAGCCCTGGCCTCGCTTCTTTACTTTTAGGTTCAATCACGGGCGAATCGGGTGCCCGGTGCGAGTACCTGGTTCAGGCACCTGGTGCGGGTGCCTGAACCGGTCCAGGTGATTGGTCGAGGGAATCCAGGAAGGGACCGGTCGGGGTGCTCGGTCGATGGGATCGGCCGAGGCCGCCCCGGTGGGAGCGTCTTGCTCCACCGGGCCCTGCTCCACCCTGGTCTGGCCCACCCCGATCGGGTTCACCCCGGCAGAGCGGCGCCGGCGGTGGTGCGCCGACGGCTGGCGTACCAGACCAGCCCCGCGGTGACGGCTGCCGCGCCGACCGCGGCCGCCGCCACGAGGGCGGGGCGGGGCGGCATCGAGAATGCGGGCAGGCGCTGCTTGAGTCGGACCGGGCGGTTGAAGACGAGAATCGGCCACTCGCGAAGGGTCGCTTCGCGGCGCAGCGCGCGGTCGGGGTTGACCGCGTGCGGGTGGCCGACCGACTCCAGCATCGGTACATCGGTCGCCGAGTCGCTGTAGGCGTAGCAGCGCGAAAGGTCGTACCCCTCCGAGACCGCGAGCGCCTTCACGGCCTCGGCCTTGGTCGGTCCGTAGGCGTAGTACTCGACCTCGCCCGTGAAGCAGCCGTCGTCGCCGACGACCATGCGCGTGGCGACGACACGGTCGGCTCCCAGCAACTCGCCGATGGGTTCGACTACTTCGGCGCCCGAGGTCGAGACGATGACCACATCGCGACCTGCTGCGTGGTGTTCTTCGATGAGGGTGGCGGCCTCGTCGTAGATGATCGGGTCGATCAGGTCGTGCAGGGTCTCGGCGACGATCTCCTTGACCTGCTGGACGTTCCACCCCTTGCAGAGGGCGGAGAGATATTCACGCATCCGCTCCATCTGGTCGTGATCGGCGCCCCCGGCGAGGAACACGAACTGTGCGTACGCAGTGCGCAGTACAGCGCGGCGGTTGATCAGTCCGCCTTGGTAGAAGGACTTGCTGAAGGTCAGCGTCGAAGACTTCGCAATGACCGTCTTGTCCAGGTCAAAGAAGGCTGCTGTGCGCGGCGAGAAGCAGTTTTCCACAACGCTGAGCATAGGGGCCCACCATTCGGCGTAAACTCCGGCGCGTGGGTTTGCCTGAGAAGGCCCTCGGGTACACCATGGAAGTCACGGATCGTTCGCGACCGTGCTAACCCGGTCCGACTCCTCCCCCCCCCGAGTCGGCCGTGGGGACGACCCCCGCTCTCCCCCCCGGCGGGGGTCGTCGCATGTCCGGACGCGTTATAGGGGCGGCAATCACCTGAGTCTCCTGTCTGGCCGGCATCGGCCCGATCGTGCGAGCCGGGTGTCGCGCGACTCGTCTCGTCACAGTGTGTAGCCAAGGGGCTGCACTCCGGAAGTCGCTGGTTTGGGTTACGGAGTTATTCACAACCCCGGGGTTGTCCACAGCTTTCCACCAAGATCCACATGTTTTTCCGCGGTGCTGCACGTTGATTCCACCCGCGAAGTCCGCGGGTGCCGGAATCGCGCATCTCGGAAACGCTCCGAGAACGCCGCGAACCGCACTGAAGGGGCAGTGGGAAGGGGGCGGAGATCGTGACTGGATCCCTCGCAGGAGAAGGAGCGGCAGTCACCGAGGGGCGGCGGGGAGGCCCGCTGATCGTGACGGAGGACGTGGAGCTGCTCGACGATCTGCTGCGGCTGTGCGCGGCGGCCGGAGCCGAGCCGGAGGTTCATCACGGGCCGCCCGGACGTCGTGGCGGCTGGGAGCGAGCTCCGATGGTGCTGGTGGGAGATGACGCCGCCGCGCGATGTCGGGGCGCCGGCCGCAGGAAGGGGGTGATGCTGGTCGGTCGGGACCAGGACGACCCTGACGTGTGGCGCCGGGCGGTGGAGATCGGGGCCGAATATGTGCTGCGACTGCCCGATTCCGAAGGCTGGCTCGTCGATCAGATCGCCAACGCGGCCGAAGGCGTGGGGCGGCCCGCGCTCACCGTCGGCGTGATGGGCGGACGGGGCGGCTCCGGCGCATCGACGCTGGCCTGTGCCCTCGCCGTGAGTGCGGCGAGGTCCGGTCGACGGACGATGCTGATCGACGCCGACCCCTTGGGCGGTGGGATCGACGTCCTGCTCGGCGGTGAACGGGCCGAAGGCATGCGGTGGCCGGATTTCGCGCAGTCGAAAGGGCGACTCGGCGGCGGAGCCCTTGAGGACTCGCTGCCCGCGCTTCACGGGCTGCGAGTGCTGAGCTGGGGGCGGGACGACGAAGTGGTGATCCCGCCGCAGGCGATGCGAGCCGTGCTCGCCGCCGCGCGCCGACTCGGCGGAGTGGTGGTCGTGGACCTCCCACGCCGGGTCGACGAGGGGGTTGCGGAGGCCTTGGCCCAACTCGACCTCGGCCTGCTCGTGGTGCCGGGTGAACTGCGCGCGGTCGCGGCGGCCAAGCGCGTCGCGTCCACGGCCGGAATGGTCCTGGACGACCTGCGGGTGGTGCCCCGGGGCCCGTATGCGTCAGGTCTGGACGGGCAGTGGGTGGCCCAGGCCATCGGCCTCCCGCTCGTCGGTGAACTCCCTTGGGAATCAGGCCTTCTGGTCTCCCAGGACGACGGCACTCCGCCCGGCGGCAGTGCCCGGGGCCCGCTGGCCCGGTTCTGTTCGGCCTTCTGGGAACAGGTGGCTGCGGTCGGCGGAACGAGCCCCCTGGCTGGCCCGCCCGGGGGAGGCACGGCATGACGGACGAGCTGCTCGACGCCGTACGCCAGCGGCTGGCACGCAGTGGCGTTGCTCCCACCCCGGCCGGAGTGGCCGCCGCTCTACGGGCCCAGGGGCGTCTGCTGGGGGACGCCGAGGTGCTCGGAGCCGCGGCAGAGCTGCGGGGTGAACTCGTCGGCACGGGAGTGCTGGAGCCGTTGCTCGCGGATCCGGAGGTGACCGATGTGCTGGTGTCCGCACCGGACCGCGTGTGGGTGGACCGGGGCGGTGGCCTCCAGCTGACCGGCGTCACCTTCTCGGACGCGGCGGCGATCCGGCGGCTGGCCCAGCGTCTCGCCGCGGTGGCCGGCAGAAGGCTGGACGACGCACGGCCATGGGTGGACGCCCGACTGCCCGACGGCACCCGGATGCACGCCGTGCTGCCCCCGGTGGCGGTCGGCTCGACCTGTCTCTCCCTTCGTGTGGTGCGACCACGGGCCTTCTCGCTGGCGGAGTTGGTGGACGCGGGCACGGTGCCGCCCGGCGGTGACCGGATCCTGCGGGCCCTCGTGGAAGCGCGGATCTCCTATGTGATCAGTGGCGGCACGGGGGCGGGCAACCCGGAACATGGGGTAAGACACCGCTACTGGAAACCGTGCCGAGATGGACGGGCGAGACGCGCTTTCATCGCTCTGACCTGCATGTTTGTGGCTCTGATTGCAGCCCCTCGTGCGCGCCTTCGATTCCAAGGTTGGGGTACGAAGCGGACACGAAGCAGCCCCCGCCTCGGGTGAGGCAGGGGCTGCGGTTCCGCCGTGGGCTACCCCTGGGCGCGAACGAGCAGGGTGCCGATCTTCCTCGGCCCAGGCGGGGCGGGGATCACGCGGGCGGACACGTCGGTGAAGCCGTGCTCCTCAAGGAGGCCAGCCCACCGGTCAGGCTCGTAGTCCCACCGCTTCACGACCAAGGGGTCCTCATCCTCGGACCGGGTGATGTACGAGGCCTGACACCCGTAGCAGCCCTCGACCGGCGGGCGCTGCGAGAACGCGAACACCCCGCCAGGGCGCAGCCGGCCGCGCACGGCGGGGAGGAGGGCGGCCGGGTCGGTGAACCAGGCGGCGCCGAACACGGAGAACACCGCGTCGAACTGCTCCTCGCCCTCGGTGAGGAAGCGGGTGGCCTCCGCCTGGTGCAGCTCCAGCTTGACGTCGGGCCAGCGGGCCTCGGCAGCCTTGATCTGGGCCATGGACATGTCGACGCCGACGGGGCGCGCGCCAAGCGTGGCGACGTGGGCGAGGTTGCCGCCCTTACCGCACCCCAGGTCGAGGACGTTGGCGCCCGGGGTGATGCTCAGGACTTCCGCGCCGGGCCCGTGGTCGGGGTACTGCGTCCAGTTGAACCAGGTTGTCTCACCCGCCGCGTTCACCGGGCGTCGCTCCGGCTTCTGCTTCGAGTACGTGTCCCACGCCGCGGTCTCGGTCACTGATGCTCCGTTCCTGGGGCCGGCCGCCCGGGGGTCCGGGCGGCCGGCTGAGGGGGTTGCTACTTCTTGCCGCTGTTCGGGCTGTCTGTGCAGCCCGCGTGGCACTGGCTGCAGTCACCCATCTTGGCGGCGTCGGGCCACAGTTCGTGGTCGATTCGGTATCCCGCCGCGGTGATCGCGTCGAGGGTGCGCTGCCGGGCGGCGCCGCTGTCCTCTCCGGTCTGGTTTTCCTCGGTGGGGACGTGGTGGATGAACCGGCCGGCGACGCGCTCGCAGAACTCGGCGTAGTCGACGGTGTGGAGGATGAAGGTGTGCCAGCCGACGTCGACCGCCTTGCTCGGGGAGAGCTCGGCCCCGGGCAGTGCGGCACTGGCGGCGAGGAACGCGGCGGCCTGGCCGATGATGCGGCGCGCGGTGGGCAGGTCAGTGTCGGGGTGGTCCTTGGTGATACGGGCGGCGAGCCGCTCCATCACCTCGGGGGTGACGAGGGTCGCCGGGTCGGTGGTGCCCACGGGTCGCTCTAACGCGATGGTCATGTGCTTCCTCCTGTGGTGGACGGGTGCCCTGTGTGAGGGCGGGCCCGCCCCGGTCGAACGGGGTCCGTGCCGGGGCGGGAGTCTGTGGTGCCGGGCAGGCAGTGGCCGTCGTCGTGGACGACGATCCGTATGTCGGGCATCGTCATGCGGGGGATCCACTGGACGGGGCCGTCGTCGACGACGTGGGAGCACGCCGCGCAGATGCCGCTGCCGCGCGCCGGCTCGTCGTCCCACATGGGGCTCACCGGCATCGGGGGCAGGTGCAGGGCGGGAAGATGTGCGTCTTCTCGACGGTGGTGCTGGGGACGGTCTCGTACTGTTTGACCGGTGTGCGGGTGCCGGTCTCGGTGTCAACGCGGTAGACGTTGATGGTGAGCCCGGGCCGTGGGGTGCCGCTGCCTGTGGTGGTCACGGATTCAAGATGCGCCCGCCACGGAGAGTCGCGCGGCGTCTGTGCAGGTGTCAAACCGGCGTCATACGGGGTGTCATTTCGGTGTCATCCAGCGCGGGTTGGGGCTACCGTGCAGATATGGCCACACCGAACAGCACACTTCGGGCCGTCCGACTCGGCCTGCTCATGTCCCTCGACGACTTCGCCCGCGCGATCCGCGACGCCGGAACCCGCGCAGGCCAGCCCAACGAAGCGAACAAGCGGCTCATCCAGCGGTGGGAATCCGGCGAGACCGCCGCACCCCGCCCCGTGTACGCCCGCGCCCTGGAATCCGTGACCGGGCTGCCCATCGAATCCCTCGGCTTCAACTCGGTGCCCGTCGCCCGGATCTCCGGGGACGGCCACGGCGGGCACGACATGCAGCCCACCGCGTCCCTCGTCCCCGCAGCCCCGCAGAGCGAGCCGCAGCCCGGCCGGCGCAACCACTCGGGGGTGTGGCTGTCCCGCTACGAGTACTTCTCCAGCGGGCGCGACAGCGCGTTCGTCGGGCAGCACTACGTAGTGATCCTCCAGCACGGCAACCGGCTCACCGCCCGTTCCCTGCCCGGCTCGTCAGACAGCCCGCTCACGATGGACCTGGAGATAGACAGTCACGTCGCGACGGGCACCTGGACCGAGCAGACCGCCACCGACGGCTACTACCGGGGCGCCCGCTACCACGGGGCGATCCAGCTCCTCGTTGAGCCGACCGGGCGGCGCATGACCGGCAAATGGGTGGGCTTCGGGAAGGAGTTCGACGTGAACACCGGGCCATGGCAGCTCGTGTTCCAGGACGCGTCGACGAACAAGTCCACCCTGGCCGCGTACAACAAGCGGCCCGGGGCATGACGAAAGGCCCCCACCGCCGAAGCAGTGGGGGCCGAGGTCGTTCATGGGTACTGGCGGCGGGTCGGATCCAGCGCCACCGCGAGCGGACTCGATCCCGCCGGGTCCTCCGGCTGTGACGGTGCGGTCCGCCGGCACATCAGCCCGTCGGGGTCTCCCGGCGGCGGCTGGAGGCTGTACCCGTCGGGGCAGGCGGGGCCCGGCGCACCGTCGCGCCCGTCAGCCCCGTCCTTCCCATTCGCCCCGTCCTTGCCCGCGGGCCCGGCCGGTCCGGCAGGGCCCTGTGGCCCGGCTGGTCCTTGCGGTCCGGGGACGGTGGAGTCCGCGCCCGCGCGCCCGGCAGCACCGGCCGGGCCGGGAGACGGTGTTGCCGCCGCCCCGTCCTCTCCGGCAGGGCCCTGCTCGCCGCGGGCGCCGGGCGGCCCCGGCGGACCGGGGATCGGCACGGGGACTTCAGCCCGGGCGGGCAGATCATCGACCGCTTGCGCCGGGTCCGGGGCGGCCGGGGTCTCGCCGCGCGCCCGGATCTGGGCGCGCAGGGTACGGACGTCCCCGGCCAGCGTGCTGACCGCGTCGCCGCGCCGATCCGCCTCCGTGGCCAGGACCCCGGCCCGGTCCTCGGCCTGGTCGATCTGAAGGAACGCGATCGCGAGGCCGCCGCCGAGCGCGAGGAGCGCCGCCGTAATCCATAGCAGGTACCGGCGCCGGTAGAAGAGGTGCTGTGTCCGTGTCACGGCGTCCCCCCGAGCTGGGTCACCAGCAGCCGCAGCCGCGCGACTTCCAGCTCCAGGGTCGCCGCCCGTGCTTCAGCGGTGGCTTGGTCGGCCTCGGCCTTGTCCCGCTCGGCTGCGAGCCGCGCGGTGAGCGTGTCGTAGCCGGTCATCAAGGTGCCCTCCCGGGACGCTCGTGTGGCGCCCCGGGATCCGTAGATGGCGGCTGCGGCTGCCACCGGCGAGGCCAGCAGTGCACCCAGCGCGGTGAGCATCGCAGCATCCACACGGTCCTCCAGGACGTTCGACGGGCAGGTCAGAGCCCTTGGCCGGGGGTGACCCGGTCAGGCTCGGACGGCCGGTTCGGTACGGCGTAGGTGACACCGAGGGCGCCGAGGACGGCGAGCACCGTGGTGACGGTCTCCCCAGCGGTGAACGTCCCGTCCTGCACGGCGGTGGCCGCGACGCTCGCACCCGCGGCGAGACCGGCGACGAACGCCTTGGCGGCGCTGCTGATCTTCATGGTTACTCCGTTTCCAGGCGCACGGTGACGCCCTCGATGGCGGCCGTGATCCGGGCGATCAGGGCCTCGACGTCGACCGCGTCATCCCGCGAGGCGAGTGCCTGGGCCAGGGTGCGGACCGTCGCGTTGGTCGCGTCGAGCGAGGCCTGCACGGCGCGGATGCGGGCGTGGATGTCGCGGACGTAGCTGTCCGCGGTCCAGTGGGTGTTGCCCTTCGCGGCCGTGGACGGGGACGGCAGGATGCCGTCGGTGGTCCAGATCTTCTTGACGTCGTCGGTGCTCAGCGGCACGTCGGCCTCCTTCGGTGGGTTGGTCTTGCCGGTGGCGCGGGCGACGATCCCCGGGAACACCACCTCGCGGAACTGCTTGATCCGGGCCGGGCCAGGGCACGCGGTGCCCGACGTCGACCACGCGGCGAACATGCTGTGGTAGCCGAACCCGGGGTCACCCGACGTCCGGCAAATCCGCAGCGGGATGCCGTGGTGCCGGTGCGCCCACACTCCGAGCTCGATCAGCTCCTCGACCTGCGACGCGTTCCACGGGTCCGACGCCTTCGAGTTCGACGCGGTCTCCACGGAGATCGCCCCGGTGCCGTCCGACCGCCGGTTCGCCTGCGCGTTGGCGTCGGCCCGTGTCTCGGTGCCGATGTACTGGGCGATGTCCCGCGCCCCGTACCCGATCCCGAAGTGCGATTCGAGGTTGGTGGAGTCGCGCCAGAACTCATAGGTCCTGCGCGCGGTCCAGTTCGCGACGATGCTGTGGACGATGAGCTGCGTCGGCCGGATCGCCTGCTGCTGATCCGACTCGGGTTGCAGCTCCAGTTTCTTGGCACCGGAGTACCAGGCCATCGGACCTCCAGACATGACGAAGCCCCGGCCAGACGGCGCGGGGCGGTGGTGGGTGAGCGGGGTCAGGTGGGCGGCAACTCCAGGAACCCAGTGATCCACAGATTCCCCGACGAGGCCACCAGCGTCGCCGGGTCTACCGGGGTGGTCGACGGGCCGGAGTACAGGTAGATCCGGCTGAGCGCGAGCCCGACCGACGCACCACACCGCAGCCCGGCAGCGGCGTAGTACTCGTCCGGTGTGACCTGCATGCTCGACACCTTCACCGCACCGACCGGGTGCTTGATCTCTAGGTGATCCGGGTGCTGCACCACGGCCGTCACCCCGGAGGGCTCGTGCGCGCTGTCGGCGATCAACTCCCAGCCCGCGCCCTTGTTCCGGATGGCGCAGGAGATCAGCGCCAGCCGGGCACCTGCCGGAGTGAGGACGTGCGTTGCCATTCAGACCACCTCGTGGACGGTTGCGACCAGCGACGTGTACGCGCCGATCAGGTTCATGTTCGTGGGCACCGTCGCGACGAGCTTGAGTGTGTGGGACCCGGCGGCTCCGAGGACAACCCGGTAGTTCTGCCCGGCCGTGACACGGTCAGCGCTGGACCCCGGCCCCTGCTGGAACAGGGCGTACCTGCTCTCGCCGACGCCGTCGACGTTCAGGCGGCCGGACCCCAGCGTGGTCGTGCCCCCGCTGAAATCGAAGTCGAACGACGTCTCGACCACGACGGTGGCGCCCGCCGTCTCGGTCGTGATCGTGATCGTCGCGCCGGGGACGTCGACGTCCGCGGTCCCGGCCCCGATGATGTTGCCGGTGCCGGCCACGTCGTAGGTCTTGGGCTGGAGCCGGTTGAGCTGCCCGGCCGTGACGACCTGGCCCGCGAGGATCGGCATGGTGCCCCCTTTCTAGAGTGCGGCGCGCATCGGGTAGGTGAGGGACAGCGGCGTCCCGGCCGCGTGGCCCTTGGTGATGCCGTTGACAGACCGGGTCACGGTCATGACCTGCGGGGAGAGCACGACGAAGTTGTCGTACCTGATGCTGGGGTTGACGTTGGTGTTGCCGCCGATGCTGATCGACCGGCATCCGATCGACGCAGCCCCCGCCAGGTCGCTGTCGGTGGCCGTGGCCTGCCAACTGGGGGGCTCCGCACCGGCCGGGGCCCACGCGCGCGCCCGCAAGTTGCTGCCCGCCACCTGGAACCGCAACCGCAGACTGGTGCCCGCCACGTGCGTCAGGCTCGTCCGGAACGACGCCAGGCCCGTCTCCGTGCCCGCAACGCGTTTCCGGATCTCCACGTCCACCGTCTGGTCCACGTTGAACGACAGCCTGGCCAGGTACAGATTGTTGCCGTCTCCGTACCGGGCCATCAGAGCCCCAGTCAGCGCAGCTCCGGTCGCCAGGGCCGACGTCTGAATGTCGACCTGGACGTCCACGTCGACCAAGCCGACGTCGATCGACGACCGGCGGGACGACGCGGCAGCAGCGATGAGGTGCACGCCCCGGCCGGACGCCACGCTGTAGTCGGACGAAGAGCCGCCCTCGTTCAGCCAGGTCTGCCCGGTGTCCGCCGACCCCCACCCGGACGCCACCGTCCGCCCGAACTGGTCCTCAACCAGGCCGGTGATCGCGGTCACCGTGGCCTGCTCCCCGCCGGCCGTCACATCGAACGGGAACTCGGACGGGTGGGTGGCGGTGGTAATCCAGTGCGGGCCGCCCGTCACCGCGACCGGCCACGACGTCGCCGACGAACTCACCGTGTCCGCCAACTCAGTGCCGTCCGTGTCCGCCCGGCCCAGCACCGGATCCTCCACCACACCCACCTGCCACGGGCCGGCCGGGGCGCAGTTCATCGCCAGGGCCCAGTCGTACAGGCCGAGACGCTCGGTGTAGCCGTGCATGTGCTGGTCGATCACCCCGGGCGGCAGCCACGGCGGCGGGTTGGCGATGGTGAGCCGGTCCCCGATGTCCATGCCGAGGACGGCGTCGACGAGGTGCGGGGCGGCGTGGAGCCACACGGTGATCGTCGGGTAGCGGGCTTCGTCCCACGTGCCGAGGTGGAGCCGCCACTGGGCGATCCGGGCGGGCTGGTCGTCGGTCGCCAGGCTCAGCGTCACCGACTCGTCATAGATCCCGACCCCGTCCGGAGGCGGCAGTACGGACAGCGGCCCCGTCTCGGCGACCGCACGCCCCGACGACCCGCCGGACCTCGTCACCGTGACGTCGTTGCGCAGGCGCTGGTCGTCCTCGATCGGCTCCAGTGGCGGCGGCACCTCCCCGCGCGCCGTGTAGTCGAGCGCCAGGGCGACGGGCTGGTTGTACAGGGAGGCCCGGTCCCGGTAGACGAGGCCGAGCCGGTCGGCCGGCTCGTACAGGATCCCGCCGTCAGTGTCCGCGGCCTCCTGGATCAGGGACAGAAGCGTGTCCGGGCGCTGCGGGCCGAGCCGCTCAGTGTCCGCAGCGGTGTCACCGTCGATCCACGACAGGTCGATCTGCGCAGCCTCCTCGTTCGCGAGACGCCGCATCCTCGCGATCGCCGACTCCCCGGAGAACCCATGATCCGCACTGGTGTAGGCGGCGGTCGACGCCACCGGCATGACCGCGATGTGCCCGACCTTCAGCCCGGTGATTGACGCACCGAACTGCGTCTCGATCATGGAGACCCGCCCGGTCGTCCCGCTGTACGTGGAGCCGATGCCGCCAGCCGCGCCGCCGATGTTGTACCAGTCGAGCCGCCACGTGACCGTGCCCCCGGACTGGGACACCCAGAAGTAGAACCGCTGCCACCCCTCGAACACGTCGTCACCGATGACCACGCCCTGGTCGACGATGAGGTCACCGGCCGAGTTGTAACCCTGGATGTCGGCGTGGTCCTCACGCTGAACGATGCGCCACCGGCGCACCGTGCCGGTGGTCCGCCACGACAGGAACACCCCGTCCGTCGCGGGCGGGGAGTCGACGGCGTACACCATGTGCACCGACCACTGGGAGGACGACACGGCCGGGGCTGGCACCACGCCGACCATGCGGCCGCCGCCCTCCACCGCCGGGAGCGCGGACGACCCGGCCAGGGTGCTGTCCTGCCCGAACCGAAACCCCGTCACCGTGAGCGGGCCGACCCCCTCGATTGGGGAGTACGCCTGCGTCGCCCCGTCCTCGTCCTCGCACGGCCAGTACGCCAACGGGGAGAACGCCGGGATCCGCCGCCGCAGCGTGGACGACAGGGCTTTCTGCCCCTGGCCGAGGCGGCGGCGGATCCCCGCAGCCTCGATCGGCACCCACACGTCCGCCCCGGACACATCCCACCGGGACGGCCAGGCGCTGATCTCCCCGGTGAACCGGACCTGCCGGTCGGTGATGGCCGCGTCGGGCCCGAGCGTCCACGTGCGGCCCACGGAGTCCACCCACCCGGTGGTCCCCTCCGGCAGGTTGCGCACGTCAAGGTCCGCGACCACGGTCCCGTCGATACCGTCACGTACCTCGGCACGATGGACCCGGCCCTCCACGGGCAGCCACGGCGGGGTGGCCGTGAAAGCGGTGGGTGCCAGGCTCAGCGGAGCTGTGCTGTTGAAGATAGCGATGGGCCCGTCGGCGTCGTAGGAGAACGGGTCCATCATCGGAGTCCACGGCCCGTCCAGGGACTCGGCCCAGTACATGGTCACGGTCCAGCCGCCGGCCCCGTTGTCCACGTCGATCGTGGCCCGGACGGCGGCCCGCCTGGGCAGCGACGGCAGGAGCGCGTTGACGTTGTACCCGTAGACGCCGTCAACGGTGACCTGGAGCTGCAGCCGCCCGTTGATGAGGGTCAGCATGTAGCTGCGCTGGGCGATGGACGAGTCCCACTTCCCCAGCAGGATCTGCGGGGCGACCGTCCACCAGTCGGTGGTCACCTCCACCCGCAGATCCAGGTCCCCCGTGATGTCCAGCGGATCCGCATCCGGGGTGGAAACGTAGGACGAGGTGATGCCCTCCAGCCGGAGGTACGACTCCGGGCCCTGGACGCTGACCCTGATCGGGGTGTTGCGGCCGATCAGCCCGAAGTACGGCGACATCGGATTCCGCGGGGAGTACTTGCCGTGCCGGTTGTTGAGCCTCAGGGTGCACTTGGACGGGCCGGCCTTCGCCGCCTCGTTCTTCGCACCCCGCTCGATCGTGATGGGCTCGCTCTCCCGGACGTCGCCGGTGACGTCGGTCCACGTGCCGCCGATCTGGAACTCTGTGCGCCGGTCCAGAGGGAACACGTGGGTCTCCTTACTGGCCGAAGGCCTCTTGGACGTCGCCGCCCGCCTCGATGCGGACGAGCTCCTGGAGCGCGGTGCGCAGGGCCGAGCTGCCACCGGTGGCGTCGTAGCTGATGCGCACGTGGGCGGCGGCGCCGCTGGTCTTGCTGACGGACGGGGCGCGCACGTCCTGCTGGGTGTTGAGCATCTGTTCCAGGCGGGACAGGGGCAGGACGACTTCGTCCTCCGGGCCTTCGCCGATCATCGCCAGGGTGGCCCCGGTGGTGATGCCCCCGTCGGCGAGCATCGGGATGTTCGGTGTGGACAGGGTCAGCGACGGGATGGAGACGCCCATGATGGAGCCGCCGCCGATGGTGAAGGACAGGTTGTTCCAGCCGCTGATCAGGGAGTTGACCATGCTGCGGAACGACGAGCTGATGCCGTCCCACATGCCCGACGCGGCGGACCGGATCTTCCCCGGGAGGCCACCGATCCAGGACACGACCTGACCGAACCACCCGGCCACCCGGCCAGGAATCGCAGCCAGCCAGCCCACGATTCCCATGACGTCCGAGATGGCCTTGCTGATGTCGGCGACGATCCAGTCCCACGCTGCGGTGGTCTTCTGCACCACCCAGTTCCACACCGCGGCGACAGCGTCTTTGATCCACTGCCAGGCGGCGCCGAGCTTGCCCACAATCCAGTCCCACGCGGCGGCGGTCGCGGCGGCGACCTCGTCCCACTTGAGGATGATCAGGACGATCACGGCAATCAGAGCGATGATCCCGAGGACGATCCACGTCACCGGCGAGGCGAGCATGGCCATGTTCGCGATCCAGACGGCGGCCGCGAACACGCCGAGGGCGAGCGCCAGGCCGAGAACCACGGGGACCAGGAATTCCATCAGCCCCTTGTTCTCCTTCATGAACTCGCTGGCTTTCAGCAGGAGTGGGAGAAGAGCCTCCCCCAGCCCCATGGACAGGGTCCGCATCGCCTGGTCGAGCTGCTGGGCCGGGTCATCCTCCATCGCGCCCTTCAGCGCCTTGGACGAGCCCGCCGCTTTGTCCAGCCCGGACGCTGCTGCGGCTGACGCGGGATCGAGCGCGAACAATGCCTCGCCCATGACGTTCGCCGGATCGCCGAACAGGGCCGCGGCCGCGTTCAGCTTGGTCTGCTCGTCGGATGTGCCGCGCAGGGCGTCCATCGTCATCTGGAGCGCTTCTTCGGCCGAGGCGCCGCCCTTGCCGATCTTCTTGGCGATGGTGTCGGCGGACAGGCCGATGCTGTCGAACGCCTCCTCTACCGGTTTTCCGCCGGCCAGGGCCCGCTCACCGAACTGGCCGATCGCGTCGGCGACCTGGTCCAGGTCCCGGGCGCCTGCGGCGACTGCCTGGCTGATGAGCCCGAAGGATGTCGCACCGTCCAGGCCCACCCGGCGGAACTGGGTGGAGTACTCCTGCACCGTGGGCAGCAGGTCGTCCCGCAGTTCCTTCGGCACGGTACTCATGGCCTTGGTGACGAGGTCGAAGCCTTCAGTGGCATCGGCCACCAGACCGGTCTTGATGAACTTGCCGACGGCGCCGGCCGCGTCGGCGACATCGACGTCGAACCGTTTCGCCAGCGCCAGGGCCGACTTCGACATCTCCTGGACCTCGGTGTCGGTGAGGTCGCCGAGGTCGCTGATGGAGGAGCCCACCGCGGCGACCGAGTCGGTGACGTCCTCCAGCGACCCGCCGAATCCGGCGGCGTAGACGTCCCCGGCAAGGTCACCGGCACGTTCTGCCTCGCCCGCGGTCAGCCCGAGCTGGTCGCGCAGACTGCTGCGGGCTTCACTGATGTCCATGGCGGCGCTCAGCCCCAGGGCCAGAGCACCCCCGGCGGCGGCCCCGGCCAGGGCTGCTGGGCCCTGCATCTTGCCGAGCCGGGACTCAACTTGGCTGGCGCCCTCGTCGACAGCCGAGGCGTCCATACCGATGCGCACGAGGAGCTCGTCAAGGATCGTCACCGCTGCCCGCCCTTCGTCTCGAATCCGGCCTGCAGGCCCTTGACCATTTCCAGGAGCTCACGCCCCGTCTTGCGGGAGCGGGACCACTGGACGAGGTGGTCCTTCAGGCGGGGCAGGCGCCCCTTCTTCATGTGCGGGGCGGCGATGTCCATCCCGAGCCGGGCCGCGAGGACGTCCAACCTGCGGGGCCCGACGGGACCGTAGAGGTTCTGGTAGGCCACCACGCGGATCATCTCCTCGTTGGTGAACCGGTCCAGAACCTCGGCGGGGGTGATGCGCCAGGCCACGGCCAGGTCGTACTGAAGCCTCAGCTCTGGCCGCCGCCGAAATCCTCCTCGGCCGCCTTCACCTTCTGCGTGAAGTCCCGGTCCTCGTCGGACAGATGGCGGACCAGGACGAACAGGCCGCCGACGATCCCGGCCGACCGCTTGGACAGGATCGCGATGCCCTCACGCAGGTCCGGGAAGACGAGCTCGCCGCTGTCCTGGTCGCGCAGGGCCTTGGCGACGATCTCCGCCTTGCGGGAGCGGATCGTCATCTCCACGCCGGACGTCTCGTCCCGGCGGGTCATCTTGGAGAGCTTGTTGTGGTAGTCCTCCCAGTCGCCGGACGGGAGGCCGGTGACGCGGAAGCGGACGCCGGGTGCCCACTCGGGGATTTCCACATCGTCCTGGGCCCGGACGTCGGAGGCCTGCCGGATGAGGTCCTTGAGTGATGCCATGTGCTGGGTCTCCTTGTCAGCCGGTCGCGGTGAGGACGGGCATGCCGCTGATCTTGAAAGTGACGGTGCGCTCGATCTTGTCGTCGGTGGGGTAGGCGTCACCGATCGCGGTGATCAGCGCGGAGAACGCCCAGGTGTGCTCGTCCGCCTCGCCCGGCAGGATGACCAGCTGGTAGTCCCGGAGGTCGTCCTCCTCGAAGTCGGCGTCCAGGGCCTGATGGCTGGTGTTGCCGGGGTCGAAGTTGATGGTGGCCTCGACCTCGCCGCCGTCCTTCAGGCCCTTGATGAACTCCCGGTATTTGTTCGGGGAGTCGTGGGTGGTGACCTCGATGGCCTCCCGTGCGCGGGACGGTCCGCTGAGGTCGGACACGTTCGCGACGACGGCGAAGCTGCCGGCCCCGGTGGTATCCCGCAGCAGCTGCGTACCGAAAGCGTCTTTACCTGGCATGTCAGGCTCCCAGCTTGAGGACGGCGACGGTCACATCGGTGACAGCGTCGTAGGTGATGGAGGCCCGCCCGGTCGCCCCCCTGAAGAGGTTCGTGAGCGGGATGATCCCGGTGTCCCCGGCGGCGACGGTGAGCGTGGCGTCCGCGATGGCGTGCCCGCTGACCGTGCCCGGGGTGGCGATGGTCGCCGTGTGCGGGGAGGCGTCGGCGTTGATGACGGCCAGGAACATTCCGGGGCCGACCGGGGCGGTGTCGCCCCCGCCGGCAGCGGCGGTGGCTTCTGCTGCGAGGTCGGCGATCCCGCCGACGGTGGTGACGGCTGTCTCGGCGAGCGCTGCCATCGGGTGCTCCTTCTGCTGGGGCCGGTCAGGCCGGGGGCTGGGTGGTGACGACGCGGAACCGGATCACGACGTGGCGGATGGTGCCCGGGGGTTCCGGGTCGGTGAGCGTCTGGGAGAACTCGAAGCGGGTGACGATGTGGTCCAGGCCGTCGATCGTGAGGGGCTGGTGGTCCAGCAACGCGACGATCCGGGCCCCGACCTGCTGGGCCCTGGAGTAGCCGCGGTACTGGTCCCACACGTGAAGGGTCACCACGGTCTGCCGCCCGTACCGGTCGTGGGAGTTGTCCGGTACCTCGGTCGCTTCACCGATCACGACGAACGGGTAGGGGACGTCCTCGGGCAGGTAGTCGTAGACCCCGGCGATCAGATCCCCGAGGGGCTCATCGCCGTTCAGCACCGCGTACATGGCCCGCTGGACGGGGCCCATGGTCTCCGGGGCCGTGGTCATCGCATTGCCCTGCGTACGGCTTCGGTCAGCCGCCCCCGGTAGCGGGCACGCTCCGCTTCCAGGGCCGGGCCGAGTGCGGGCTGCGCCGGGGTGCGGCGGGTGCCGACCTCGAGGAACCGGGCGTAGTAGTCCTCCGGGTCGTGCCAGCCCACCAGGGCGTTGAACCCGTCGTTCGCGGGGCGGGAGGCGACTTTCCGCTCGAGGTTGCGGGTGTCCTTCGCGACGTCGCGCCGGGTGTCGGCGGCGACCGCTTCACCGGATTCCTCCACGGCCCTCTTCAGTTCCCGGACGACGTCCTGCGAGAGGTCCTCCAGGCGGGCGCGCAGCCGGGACGCCCCCACGATCTCCACCGTCATGCCAGAGCGGGCCACATCCTCACCTCTTCCGGAGCAGCGTGCGGATCTCGTGGAGCTCCCCGGCCACGGCGAGCACCGCCCAGACCAGGCGGTCCGAGACGCTCTCGCCCGGGTTGCCGGTGTCCTCGGCGCGCAGCCGGCATTCCTCCGGGGCGGTGGGGCGCGGCGGGCGGCGTTCGGGTGTGGCGTCCATCAGGTGCCTTTCTGCCGTTGGACCAGCTCGCAGTCGGCGCGCAGGTAACGGGGGCCCGACGGCTGGAGGGTGGCGTGAACGGTGAGGGTCTGGCCGCCGCCGCGCAGCTCGTCGCGGCGCTGCACGTCGGCCCCGTCGGCGAGGTAGATGGTGTGGGTGTGCTTGCTGCCTGCCTGCTGGGCGAGCATCCGGTCCGCGGCCGACGGCTGGTCGACCTTGGCCCGGACCTCCCCGACCTGCACCCACGTCGATGTCTGCCCACCGGCCCCGTCCGGTTCGGTGGTCTCGCGCCAGACCTCCAGGACCCGGTTGAGCCACCGGGCGATGCTCACGTCCGGGCCCGGTACAGGCCGAGCGTTTTGGCGTCGGCCGGGGTCAGCTCGATCCCGAGCGCATCGGCAGCCCACGCCTTGGAGTGGTCCCCCAGCGACTCGGACGTGAGCCTCTCGAAGTTGCTCCAGCCGCCGGCCGCCAGGCGCAGGCACAGGCGTTTCACTCCGGCGGGGACGGGGGCGTATCCGGCGGTGTAGGTGACCTCGATCGCCCGGTCGTGGGTGGGCCAGTCACCACCGCGGCGGTGCAGGATCCCGTCCCGGGACCAGGTGAAGTCGGCGTCCTTCCCGAAGGTGAGGTCCTCCCCGCCGCCCTCGTCGTCGGTGAGGGTGACGGAGGCGACGGCGGTGACGGGCCACCTGGGGAGGATCAGGCGCCGGGAGGCGGTGTGCCCCTGGTAGCGGTTGTCGTCCCGGGTGGGCCCGTCCAGGGTGACGGTGTCCTCGGACAGCTCCAGCGGCTGCCCGGTCTCCTCATCGATGACGCCCTGGGCGAGCTCGATGAGGAGCTCGGCCGTCGCCGTATCGTCCTCCGAGAACGACGGCTGCCGCAGGAGGAGGCGGAGGTTCTCGGCGGTGGCGTACGGCATCAGTCGTCGTCCGCGTCGCGGCGCCGCTCGAGCTCGGCGAGGACCAGGGCGCGGATGTCGTCCTTGCGGGTGGCGTCACCGAGGTCGATCTCCTCGGCCGCGGCATAGGTCTTGAGCTGGTCCACGGTCATCTTCTCGACCGGGACGTCATCGCCCTGCCCGCCGGTGACCGGCTCCTGCTCGGCGGGGCCGGCCGCACGGCGGGGCCGCTCGGCGGCCTCGCCGGTGACGGGCTTGCAGTCTCCGGCGGCGATCCGCCGGCGGGCCTCGGCGGCTGAAATGTCGATGATCTGCCCCGGCTGGACGGTTCCGAGGCGGGGGTTGGCCATGAGGCGTTGCATCTCTACGAGCATGGTGCTCCTCCTGCTCTGGTCGGGAAACGCCGCGGGCGCCCAACTGGTGGGCGCCCGGGCGGCGTTACTGGGTGGGGCAGGGTCAGGGCTTGACGCGGCCCTTGCCGCGGATGACGCTCACGCCGAAGGAGGCGTCGCCGGTTCCGGCGTCGGTGGCCACCGCGCGGATGTACCGCTTGATGCCGTGGTAGCCGATGACCGTGACCGTGGTCGCGGTGAGGGTGGCGGGCTCGGTGCCGTCCAGGTCCTCGCTCGCGACCGCGGTGTAGCCGGAGCCGGAGACGTCGGACTCCTGGATCTCGATGCTGAAGGCGGCGTTGGCGACGGCGCCGGTGGTGATGACCACCGCGGCGGCGTCGTAGTTCGCCAGGTCGACCGCCGTCCCCGTCGCCGTGTCCGTACGGGCGGCTGGGGCCAGGGTGGACACGACGCTCAGGCTGTTCTTGATGTCGGTGCGCATGGGTGCTGCTCCGTTCTCTGTGAGGCCTGCGCGGGGCGCGGGTCAGGCGACGACGTCGTTGGACTGCAGGCGGACGAAAGCCTCGGCCAGGACCGGCATGGCGTCGGCCTCCTGGCGGCCGATGAACCCGACCTGGTTCTTCTCGGCGTACAGCTCGTTCAGGCGCTGCACCTCGAAGGAGAGCGCCTCGGCGATCCAGTAGTAGGAGAAGTCGCCGAGCATCCCGACGTAGTCGCCGTCGCCGAACGTGGCCGGGGCGAAGTCGGACATGACGAACGGGAGGTCCAGGATCTTGTCGCCCTGGTCGTCGCTGATCCCGGCCTTCCAGATGTAGTTGCCGTCGCCGTCCTTCAGCTTGCGGACGGAGGCGATCATCATCTTGTTGAACAGCCACCGGGCGTTGCGGTGGTAGCCGCCCTTGAGGGTGTACTTCGCGGTGATCAGGTCGTCCGCCGAGCTTCCCCCGGCACCGTTGACGAAACCGGTTCCCGAGGTGGAGATGTCGAGGTCCCGCGACGTGGGGATGCCGGACGGGGACGGGGTGAAAAGACCCAGCGGCTTCTGGTTGCCGTCGCCGGTCATGTAGGCCTTCTCGGCGGTGACCCCGAACTTGTACTCCATGCGCTGCCGCACGAGCGTCTCGGGGTTGAGGACCGCCGCGCGCAGGAGCTTGCGGCTGAGCTTGACCCGCTTGGCCAGCGGGTGCGGGCGCAGCTCCCGCTTCCCGAACCGGATCCCGTCGTCCTGCGTGCCGGTCTCCAGCTCGCTCGTCCAGTCGGCGTCGTCCAGGTCGGAATCCATCGTCGGGACCCCGAGGGACTCGGCCGTCTTCAGCTGGTGCACGGTCGCCAGGCCGCGCAGGACGACCATGTCGTCCATGCCCTTGAGGAGGTCCTGGACGAACTGCTGCGGGGCGACGAGGAATCCGCCCTCGGGGTCGTGCCCGGCGTTCAGCGCCCGGGCCTGCGCCTCGCTGAGGGCGGACCGGCCGCCGAGCACGTAGGTGCGCAGGGCGCCCATGGCGGCGTCGCCGCCGCGGCCGCCGTTCGGCTTGTCGTCGTCCTCGATGTCGTCGTTGCGGTCGTCGTCCTCGAGGCGCTCGGCCCGCTCGATGGTCTTGTCGACTCCGTCGCGCTCGTCCATCAGCTTGTCGAACTTGGTCTCTTCCTCCGGCGTCATGGAGCGGCCCGCGTCCTCGGCCTCCTGCATGATCGCGCGGGCGTCGGCGCCCAGCTTGGTGCGCTTGGTGCGCAGCTCCCGAATCTTCACGGGTGTCTCCGTTCGATGTGTGGTGCCCCGCGCGGCTGCGCGGCGCGGGGGGTCAGATACCGGCGAGCCGCAGCAGCCGGGCGTTGTCGACGGCGGGCGCCTGGCGCTCGTCGTCCTCGTCGTCACTTCCGCCGGCGCCGTCCAGGAGTTCCTGCAGGGCGTCGCGTGCGTTCGTGACGAGGGTCTTGTTCTTCTTGGACAGGACCGCCCCGGCCCGGGCGCCGACGGCGTCGAGTTCGGCGAGCTTGGACATGACGGCCTGCGCGAACTCGTCCGGCGTCTGCCGCACGTCCAGGCCGCGGATCAGGTCCAGGGCGGAGCGCCCGGATTCCACGATGGCGTTGGGGTCCATCGGCAGCGGGACGGCGGAGACCTCGAAGAGTTCCCAGCCTTCGGGCACTCCGGCGTCGTTGATGTTCCAGACGTCGAACCCGATGCTGAAGGCGTTCAGGAACCGGCCGTGGTATTTGCCCTCCACCTTGACCGCGAAATCGTCGGCCTGGTCGAAGACCACGTTCATCTTCAGCTGGTCGCCGTCGATCCACGTTTTGTCGGATCGGCCGATCGGCAGGCCGTCCCGGCCCCAGTACGAATGCCCGTAGCCGACAACGGGGTTGGACTGGAACCGGCCGAGGTCGGCGCCCTTCATCTGCAGGTCCAGGCCGTCGCCCTTGCGGCCTGCCGTCGCGGCGATGATCCCCAGCGGATCACCCGGCTTCCACGCGCCGTCGGCCCGCTCGACATATCCGCGAGTCCAGTGCTGGGTGCGCTTCATCGGTCCCTCCTGGGTTCGTTGATCTGCCGGTCACGGGGCGGCCCGCCCTGCTGTCGGTCGCGCGGCGGGGCGCTCTGCCGGCGCTGCCCGTCGGGCGGGTCGTCCCTGAGATCGGAGCCCGCCGCCGCGTCGGCGAGGCCTTCGCCGTAGCCGTCGCGCCAGCCGCGCAGGTACTCCACGGATGGGTTGCTCATAGCGGGATCACCTGGCACTGGCAGCCGGCATGCACCGGCGGGTGGAACGTGTCGCGTTTCGCCACGAGCTTCTCTCCGTCCTCGTCGCCGTCGATCTCGTCGCCCTTGGCCACGAACGGGTCCTCGATCTCCCTGATGGAGCCGTCCAGCTTTGTGCAGTACGGGCAGTTTTCTGACCCCCGCGCCACCCACTGGATCCGTGTGACCCCTGCGTCCTTCCACGTCTCCCTGGCCGCGGCGTTCGGGAGCTGGGTCGTCTCCCAGCGGGTGACCTTGTCCGGCTTCTCGTCCTCCCACTTCGCGAGGCGGGCCAGGACGTCGGAGACGATCGCCTCCGGGGTGTCCGCCGACTGGGCTGCGCTGCGCAGCTGCCCGTACGAGGAGGCGACCTGGTAGGCGACGTGGGCCAGGGCGTACGCGCGGGCCCACACGGTGAGGTCGATGTCCTCGTCCTCGGCCCCGACTTCCTCGGCCGCGTCCGCCGCGACGTCGGCAGCGAACACCGTGAACAGCGGGACCCACAGCTCGCCCAGCATCTCGGCCACCGGCCCGTCGGTGGCGTACAGGGCGCTGAGCGCGGTGAGGAATCCGGACAGCGACCGCGTCCGCAGCCTGCCCCGGTCCGGCTCGAGATGCTGGGCCACCAGCGCGGTGACCTTGTCCACCTCGAACGCCACCAGCTCGGCCACGCTGTCGCGGATCTTCGGCCCGTACGCGTCGGCCAGCTTGTCCCGCACCGTGCTGGCCCGCCCGCGCATCAGGCGCGCGCGCCGCATCGCGTTCGACTCCAGCGCCCCGCGCTCCCCGCCGGCGGGGACCATGTTGAGCGGGACCAGGTAGGCGTCGCCGCCCTTCACCGGGTTCATGTTCTCCCGCTCGCGGACGTCGTTCGCGGACAGCCAGCCCCACTGGCGGCCGACTGCGTAGGCGGCGTACCGGGCGGCGGTGTCGCCGCGCAGCAGGGAGTCGACCAGGAACTCGGCGTAGAACGTGGTCCGCTCCTCGGGCAGGAGCAGCTGGGTGAGGACCGCCTGTTCCCATCGCACGAACCAGATGTTCAACGCGCCCTGGATGTAGTCGAGTTGCTGCTGCTCGATGTTGGAGAACGTGGCCCGGTCCAGGTCGCCGATCTTGTGCGGGGGCAGGCGCAGCCACCTCGCCATCTCGGTGACCTGCAACTTCCTCGTCTCGAGGAACTGGGCGTCGTCGTTGGAGATGCCGACCTGCTGGAAGGTCACGCCCTCCTCGAGGATCGCCACCCGGTGCGCCCGGTCGATGCCCTTGTGGATGTTCTCCCAGTCGTCCGCCATCCGGTGGCGTGCCTCCGGGGAGAGGTGCCCCGGATGGGACAGGGCGCCGCCCGGCGCGGCTCCGTTGCTGAAAACCTTCGCGCCGTGGTGCTCGGTGGCGAGGCCGAGGCCGATGGCGTTCGCGGCGAGCGTGACCACCGAGTAGCCGCTCACCCCGTCGAAGCCGAGACCGGCGATGTGGAAAACCTCGTGCGGCAGGAGCGTCACGTGGATGCCGTTGACGTCGTCGTCGTACCGGTAGCGGCGCTCGAACTGGCCGGGACCGGTGCGCTTCACGCCGATGGTGAGGCGGTCGGGGCGCAGCGGCCACATCTCCTCGATGACGCCGGTGCGCTTGTTGCTGACGACGTACGCGACGCCGTTGCCCCACGTGATCGCGTGGCCCATGAGCGTCTCTTTGAACTGGACCGCCGACATCATCGGGTTGGGCTGGTCGTGCAGCAGCGCGTACAGCGGGTGCCCGGTGGCCCGCTGCTTGCCGCGCGGTTCCAGGCGCTCGTAGAGGAACATCGGCAGGGCGCCGAGATCCTCGGCCAGGACCCGCACCCCGGCGAAGAACGGGCTGTAGGTGAGGGCGGTGTCCTGGTCGACGCGGATGCCGGCGGAGTTGTTCGACCCGCCGCGCATCCAGTCCTCCACCCACTTCTCCGGGGTCGCGATCCCGGAGAGCGCGCTGCGCATGAGACCCATCTCAGGCTCCCTTCTGCAGCTGCTGGTCCGGGGTCCTGGCCGCTCTGTTCGCGCCGTGCGCACCGGCGGCGCTGACGGCCAGGAGCGCCGCCCCGGTGACGGTGATGCCGAGCCACGGCGCGAGGAGGAACAGGCCGAGGCCGATGAGGGTGACGCCGAGCAGGGCCAGGACGTCCCAGCGGTCCACGGGGTCCACGGGTCTCCCTTCGGATTACCCGGTCATGCCCCGGGTTTCGTAGATGGACGGGGGTGGCAGGCCGCGCATCCCGCCGTCGATGGCGAACAGCAGGCTCGGCATGCCGTCGATGCGTTTGCCGGTCTTCCCGCGGTCGGGCTTCACCGGCCGGATGCGGTCCGGGTCGTCTCGAGGGCTCTTGCACTCGAGGTTGTCGGCCATCCACCGGGCGACCGGGTTGCCGTAGTGGGCGTACTCCCGGGCCTTCAGCCCACGCATGAACTCCGCCATCGGCGGCGTCATCTTCGTGTACGTGGTGTCGGACTCGATCATCTTCAGCCGAGTCCGCTTGACGATCTCCTGGCGGACCGGTTCACCGCACCATTTGTCGTACGTGACGTCCACGATCGAGTAGAGGTGGTGGTCGGTTTCGACGTCGTCGTAGATCGTGTCGTAGTCGATCGTGTCGCCGTCGGTGAGCGTGATCCACCCGTCGGCAGCCCACTCGGAGAACTTCCCGCCGGTGTAGTCGTCCAGCTGGTCGGCGGTGGACTCCGGTGCCCAGAACCGCCACGTCATCGACCCATCGGGGAAGAGCAGCGACCAGGCGGTGAGGTCCAGTTTCGAGGAGAGGTCCAGTCCTCCCCAGCAGCGCTGGCCCTCGAGTCGGCTCGTGATCCACCCCGGGGCCGGGGCGATCTCCCTCGCGTTCATGTCCCACAGGTCCATCGGGATCCAGCGGGTGATCTGGGAGACCCGCTGGTTGAGACGGAACTGCCTGAAACCGTTCTCCGCGGAGTGGTTCTGGCGGGCCTCTTCGGCCTCCTCGCGCAGCGACTGGATGGACAGGAAGCTCCCCAACGCTGGGTTGGCCCAGTGCCAGTTCGCCTCGTCCCACGGGTCGATGCTGACCGGGAGCTCCGGCCGCGCGGGGAACAGCCGCCAGAGCCGCTCGAGCTCATCGACCGTGCGCGGCATCTTCCGCACGTAGGCGAAGTGGTGCGGCGCCCGGGCCGGGTCCTCCATGACCCGGTCGGCCTCGTCAATGAACTCCGCACCGAAGCTGACCTGATCGGACGTCTCGGTGGTGATGGCGATCATCAGCGGCTGCGTGCGCGCGCCGGCCGCCGTACGCATCGCCTTCCACAGGCTGTCGTCCGGCTGTGAGAGGACCTCGTCCAGGATGAAGCAGTGCGGGCTGTGACCGAGCTCGTTGTCCGCGTCGGCGGGGATGACCTCGTAGTGCGACCCGGTCTGCTCGTCCACCAGGCGCCGCTGGTTCTTGATGTGGTCCAGCCGCGCCGCGAGGATCGGCGACTTCCGCACCATCTTGGTGCAGGGCTCGAACACCTTCCCGGCCTGGCGGGTGTTGGCGGCCGCGCCGTAGATTTCGGCGGACTCCTCGCCGTCCCCGACCAGCATGTACAGCGCGATGCCGGAGAGCAGGGCGGACTTGCCGTTCTTGCGGGCCATGACGATCGTGGCCCGGGTGTAGCGGCGGACGTACCGCCCCCACTGCCCCGACCAGTGAACCTCTCCGAAGAGGGGCCGGATGATCTCGTGTTCCTGCCACGGCGACAGCTCGAACCGTGTGTTGGCGAGCGCGCCGGCGGGGTGGACGAGGAGCTCGGCGAAGAACCGGACGACCCGGGTGGCGCGCGGCTCGCAGTAGTGCGCGCCGACCCGCTCGCAGGTGAGGCCGTCCAGGGTGTAGCCGCAGCGCCCGCCCTTGCGCGAGCGCGGCCGCCACCGCTTGGTGTGGTCGATCCGCAGCGCCCGCGCCCGCCGGCGGCCGGGCGGGCGCGTCGCAGCCTTCGACCTCGAGGGCCTGGCCGTGGTCCGCGCAGCCATGACCACCCCCGGACGGTCAGGACAGCAGCCGCTCCGCCCCGCCCGCGTTCTTCGGTGGGGCGATCTTCAGCTGGCTGCGGTCGGACGGAGTGAGACCGAACCGGGCCCCGTACCGCTGGACCTGAGCGTCGGCGGCGTCCAGCGCCAGGAGCCACGGGTTCTTGCCCTGGCGGTGGCCCGTCAGCTCGCCGTTCTTGTTGAACACCGGGAGCTCCACCACCGCGCCCTCCTCGGCGATGTGCTCGGCGGCGTCGCGCCGGCGGACCACCGCGTCGCACCAGTTCGCGTAGGCCTCGGTGTCCCACGCGGTCAGGACACCCTTGCCGATCAGGTCGTCGGCGAGCTGCTCCCAGACCTGGACCGCGTCTTCGCTCAGCCACTCCGGGGGTTCGATGTCCAGCTCGGAGGGCTGCGGCTCGTCGGTGTTGATCCGGTCCTTGCGGTCGCCGTGCAGTACCCGCAGGGCGGTCGGCTTCCCGGCCGGTCCACGCTGCCCCATGATCACCTCCGGTCACGATCGGTTACGGCGGGGGCCCCGGTACGGCGGATCCGAAAACCTGTCAGCGCGAGAGAGGGCTCCCCCCCGCGTTCCGCGGGTCCCCGGGCCAGGGATTTGAGCCCCCCTCCCCGGTGACGCTCAGTATTCCGGGCCGGGGCGATTCCATCCGCCTGGCTGATGCTTCGCGGTCTCGGAGGAGTGGCACGAGTGGCACAGGCCGCGGCCGCGCCTCGGGTCGTGCTCGTCCAGGTCGCGCGCCACCAGCTCGCGCTTCGACAGCGGCCAGTGGTCCGCGTGCACCGCCGGCACCTTCCGGCAGAGCACGCACGTGGTGTCGCGCTCCAGCACACCAGCACGGAACCGCTGCTCGTGCTCGCGTCCGTAGCCCTGCGCAGAGGCGGAGGGGCGGGGCCGGGGGCGGGCGCACCGGGGGCACTTGGCCGATCCAGGGGTGGGGGTGCCGGAGCAGCCCCCCGTGGTGCACCTCTTGGGTGCTCGGCTCGGCATGCTCGCCTCCCGCATCAGTCGAACGGGATGCTGACCACGGTGGTGGCTGCGTCTTCTCCGTAACGGATCTTGTGGCCGTCGGGGCTCTTCAGGTAGAGCGTGGCGGTCATCTCGGCGATCCCCAGGCTGATGTCCCTGACGTCGCGGGGGTCGAGGCCAAGGAGGCGGCAGATGTCCCGCAGGGTGTCCCGGGTGATGTGGTCGGGCACGGGCGGGAGTTGCACGCTGATGGACGTGGCCATGGGTGCCTCCTGGCGTGCCGAGGCCCGGCGGCACGGTGTGCGCGGCCGGGCCTGGTGGTGTGTGGTCAGCGGCAGTCGTCGTACACGAGGTAGTCGTCGCCTTCGCAGAGGCTGTCGCTGTATCCGGGATCCCTGATGGTGGGAACGGTAGGGGCGGGTGTGTCCTCGGCGTCGTCAGAACTGCTGGCGCAGCTCCCGATGATGACGAGGATCAGCAGGAGGAACAGCGGGATGGCGCAGCACGGGTAGGTCTTCTGTGGCTCGCTCATGTTCGCCTCAGAAGTCGGGGCAGAGGTTCTGGTGTACGGCGGCCAGGATCTCGGCGCCGGTCTCCGGGTTGGCGATCTCCGGGAGGCGTGTGTCGATGGTGAAGCGGCTGAGGGTTTGCTTCACCAGCTCTACCTGCTTGTCCTCGTTGCCGCTGGCTCCCTTGATGGAGCTGCACTGGTTGAGGCCTCGGCTTACGGCCTTGTCTTCCTTGCCGTCCACGATGCGCCGGTCGATGGCGTCTAGGGCTTCGAGGAACTTGTAACGGTCCGTGGCGTTGGGCTCGGGTGCAAGGCCGGCGGCTGCGCGGGCGCTGGCGCGCTGCTCCTCGGTGAGTGATGGTGGGGCGCTGGGCATGGCGGTGGTGTCGTCCTCGCCGCAGGCGGTGAGTGTCAGGAGCAGGCCGGCCGCAATGAGTGCGGCAGTGGTGGTTCTGGTGCGCATGGTCCCCCCAGGGATGAACGTGATGAGGGGGACATCATCGGGCAGGAGCGGTGCTCGTGTCCGGGATACGACAAAGCCTTCGGGGCCGGTGGGCTTTGCGGGGGCATGGGTCACTCTGGGCTTTCAGCGTGGCGGCGAGGGGGCTGTGGGGGCGCCCGTTGCGCGGGTTGCCGGCAACGGGCGCTCACCTCCTGTGATCAGGGTGTGCGGTCGTTGGTGACGTCCTTGATGGCTTGATCCATTTCGGCGTCGGTGAGGTCGCCGCAGACGTCCACGCCGCCGGCTGCGTCGATGGCGCCGGAGCTGACGAGCTCGGTTTCGATCCAGGCCCGGCAGTCAGCTGAGGGCTGTCCGGCGACGTCCTCGGTGGTGTCCTCGGGGGTGTCGCCGAAGAACTCTGCTGTCTTGTCCTTGGTGATCTCGCCAGCGAGGCGCTCAAGCGTCTTGTCGTCGACTCCGTCGCATGCGGCGGGCCGTTTGCCGTCCACGGCTTCTTCGCCGGCGGCCATGGCTTGGTCGACCTGCTTGACCATGGCGGTCTTGCAGGCGGCGATGTCGGGCTTCGGGTCGGGTTCGCTGCTGCACCCGGTGAGGGCGAGCAGGGCGGCCACCGTGGCGGTGGTGAGGGTGGTTCTGGTGCGCATGGTCCCCCCAGGACTTTGCGTGGCGTGAGGGGCCATCATCGGGCACTGGGGGTGCCGCTGCCCGGGGTTTAGGCCGTGGGGCTCACCTCCGGACACGGCGAAGCCCCCGGGACCGGTGGCCGCTGCGGGGGCTTGTGGGCATGCGTGTTGTGCTCAAATCGTGGCGCATGGAAGGCCGCAGGTCAAGCGGCCTTGACGGTGCGCTGGTTGTTGCGTGTGGGCTTGGCGGCGTATCGGGCTGCTTCGACGTCGGTCAGGCGGTAGATCGGGCGCTTGGGGCTGCCGCCGCAGCGGGTGAGGAGGCCGCGGCGTACCCAGTCGCGGATGGTGGCGGGCTGGACGCCGGCGGAGAGAGCGGCGAGGCGGGTGGTGAGGGTGCCGATGGGCGGGCGCTGGTACTCCATGAGCCCAGTGTGCCGGGTTGACCATGTTGCGCATCTCCGCAACATGGTCGGGCCCCGGTCGTCGTGGTGACGGCCGGGGCCCGGGTGTAGCTACACCTCCAGGAGCTGGAGGACCTTACAGACCTTCGGGTTGAGGGTCAGTGGCCGTGGGGCGGGTACCACCAGCCGCAGACCGCGCAGTAGACGTCGTTGCGGAGGGTGGCGAGGAGCGTCCGGAGCATCAGAGGGCCTTCTCTCGGGTGGGCTCTTCGGTGGAAGAGGGGGCCCTCTCCGGCTGCTCTTCGGGGGTAGAGCAGGCGGTCTCACCTGCGTCTTCGCCCTTGGAGAGGGGTTGGTCTTCCCGAGAGGGGAGGGGGGCGGCCAGGTCGGCGAGGCGGATACCGGAGCGGCCCTTAACTTCGCCGATGGTGAGGCTGCGGGTGATGGGAATGTCGAGCTCTGTGAGCGCCCCGCGGAGGGCGGTGTCGTCGTGGTGGCCCATGCCGGGGAGGAGGCGCATCGTGGGGTACAGCTCGTAGAGGTGGATGCCGGGGCGGTCGCCGATGGTCTCGGTGAGCCACTGGACGATGGACGCGCGGGGGTCGGCCGGGGGCTCGGCGAGGGCGGGGGCAGAGGGCTTCGGGGCAGCCCGCCAGGCGGCGGCGATCCAGGCGACGGCGAGGATCCACAGAACGGCGGGGCTGCGGTCGATGGTCTGCCACAGGACGTAGCCGGCGGCGGCGAGGACCGCGGACCGGGCGGCGGTCGACTTCGCCTCGCCCTTCTCGCTGACCCAGCCGACGAGGTGGGCGGCCTGGCGGCGGTGCCCGGTGACGAGACGGCGCGCTGCGCGCTGGAGCGGGGTCATCAGAGGATCCCGAGGAGGTTGTTCCCGGCCTCGTTGACGAGGGGGATGAGGGCGATGGCGACGCTTCCGGCGATGCCGGGGCTCATGCCGAGGGTGGCTCCGGCGACGCCGCCGAAGGCGAGGGGCTTTCGGCTGGTGTCCTTGATCTTCTTCCAGAGGGCGAAGAGGGACACGAACGCGGCGAGGACGATGATCGCGCCGCCGGGTGTGAGGGCGGGGACTCCTGCGGTGCCGACGGTCTGGGTGGCGGCTCCGGTGGCTCCGGTGATGACTTTGTCGCCTGCCATGTTGCTGAGGTTGCGGACCCATCCGGCGACGGTGCCGAGGAGTCCGCCGGCGCAGGACGCGGCGAGGATGCCGAGGGCGATGCCGGAGGCGAGGGGGCTGAGGCTGCGCCAGTCTTTGCCGGTCTTGACCGCCTTCTGGGCGTTCCACCAGCGGAGCAGGTACCAGACGAGGACGGCGAGGCCGATGGCGAGGCCGCCGACGGACAGTGCGGTGTTCACGTGGTCGCTCCAGTCATGAGGCGCAGGACGGTGTTGAGCCAGGGGAGGGTGAGGATCGATCCGGCGATGGCGGCGAAGAGGAGGACCCGGCTGACCCAGGTGTCGCGGGTGTGGTTGATGTACGCGGTGGTGGCGAGGACGGCGATGTCGATGGTCCAGGCGCCGCTGGGGTGGCCGGTGTTGACCATGTCGGTGAGGAGGGTTCCGGCGCCGGTGGCGAGGCTGTAGCCCTCGTAGAGGGGGGCGAGCGCGGCCCCGACGGCGGTGAGGTTCCACACGGGCCGGGCGTTGGTGAACCACCGGGTCTTGGCCGAGGCGTGCTCGGCGGCGGGGTGGGTCTGCTCGTAGACAGGGGGCGGTGCGTAGGCGGGCGGGTAGTTCGGCGGCGGCACGTACTGGGGGCTGGTCATGACCGGCCCCCGTCGACGACGTGGCGGCGGAGCTCGGTGGCGTCGCGGCGAGACAGCCCGTACTCGTCGCGGAGCCGCTCGATGGTCACCGGGCGGCCGGTGTCCCTGACCAGCTCCCGGTTGAGCGCGCGGGCTTGTTTTCGCAGTTCGGACGGGGTGATGGTGACCGGGACGGTGACCACTTGCCGCACCTCGTCGGCGGGTACGGCGGCGGTCATCTTGCGGACCGCGACGGTGGCACCGGGGCCCCCGGCGGTGGGCCAGGCGATGGGGCGGAAGGCCTCGACGGTGACCGGCCGGGTGACCACCTGCCCGGCGGCGGCGAGTCGTTCGAGGGTGACCGTCGGCGGCTCGGCCGGTACGGGTGGTGCCTCGGGGGTGGTCACCTTGGTGGAGACGATCGGGAGCGGTCGAATCCCTGCGGGCACCACCTCGGGCGCCGGCCGGGCGGCCGGCACAGCGGGCGGCGGGGTGGTCACCGTGACCGGCTCGGCCGCCGGTTCGCTGAGCCGGTGGACCCGCCACAGGACGAGCGGGGCGATGGCGGACACGGCGACGACGAGCGGCCAGTCGACGGGCAGCAGCCCGGCGGACACGAGGTGGCTGGCCGCGTTCACCGCGACGAGGGCGGCCACGACGATCAGGACGTCGCGCTTGGCCCGCAGCGCGCGGATGGCGTAGATGTCGAGGGCTGCCGGGACGCCGGCGGCCACGTACTTCCCGAACCCGCAGGCGCGGGCCAGGTCGTACTCGGCGGACGCGAGGACCACCAGGACGGCGGCGAGGGCGCCCCAGACGAGCGGGTCCTTTTTCACTGGCCCTCACCGGCCTTGAGGATGTGGAGCCAGTCGGCGAGGCGTCGCAGCTGCGCGGCCGCAGTCTCGTAGTCGGCGGCCAGCTCGCGCACGGCGCCGGGGTCGAGGGTGATGGCGAGCGCGGTCTGCTCGACGAACAGGCCGGTCTCGCGCGGCCCGTTGCCGTGCGGGTACTGGGAGACGAGGGCGATGCCAACGGGGTCGCCGGGCTGGCCGAGCGGGTGCTCGACGCTGCGGTGGCCGAGGTCGACCAGGGCGTCGACCGGCTGCCCGGCGTGGCCGACACACCACGAGGGCTCTTCGACGGTGACCGGGCCGCGGTCGGAGGTGGGCACCGTGACGGTGCGCGGGGTGCTCATCGGCTGGCCTCCTGGTCGAGGGCGGCGACGAGCTGGCGGAGGCGCATCTCCAGGCCGACGGCGGCGCGGATCATTTCGTCGTGGTCGTGGATGTTCGCGTTGGCCTTCTCCGCGAGGACCCGGCGGGCCTGAGCGAGGGCCGCGTCGAGGGACGGCACCCACGGGAGGTCGTCGGCCGGGTCGAACAGCGGGGCGTGCAGCGCGCTGGTGTCGACGCTCATCCGGCGCTCACCCCGCGGGCGACGAGGCGGAGGAGCGCGGCGTACCCGGCCCTGGTCTGGCCGTGGCGGACGCGGGGGGCGGCGGCGAGGAGGTCCTGCTCGGCGGCGAACGCCTTCTCGGTGGGGCCGTGCAGCTGCTCGGCGAAGACCAGGGCGCGGGCCAGGCGGATCTCTTCGCGCATCTCGGCGTCGGGCCGCTGGGTGTCGAGGGTGTCGGCGAACTGGCCGAGGAGGAGCACGGTGTCGTCGCTGAGGACGAGGGGCGTGGTCATCGGGCGCCGCCGGTGGGGCGGATGGTGCCGGTGACGCCGGCCTCGGTGGCGCGCACCGTGGTGGTGCGGCCGCCGTGGCGGCTGATGGTGCCGACGGCGATCAGACGCCGGTCGGGCGGGGTGCCACCCACCCCGCTGCCGTATGGCAATGCAATACGATCGACGGTGTCCATGACGAGGCCTTATCTCGTTCGTGGGAAGTGCCGGGGCGCTGATACGCCTCGGTGCGTCAGGGAGTCGGTCGACGCGCGCGCCCCTCCGGTGTTCGAGCACCGGGGGGAGCTGTTGGCCGGCTCCCGCTCTGCGTTATGGGGTTGTGGTGGGGCCCTTTCGAGTGGGCCCGTTCTTCTTGATCGCCTGGTCGACGGTGGTCCAGCCCTTGCCGAGGTCCTTGGCGACTGCGTAGACGCTTCCGAGTTCGGCGACGCCCTCGGCGAGAGCTGCCGCCCTTCGTTTGGCTGCGGCGTTCACCTTGGTCTGGAGCTGTTCGAGCAGCTCTTCCTCCAGGCGAACCCGTTCCCGCCAGGGTTTCGCTTCCATCCCCCGGACCGTATCACTGGGGGGCAGTGATAGTCCAGCTTCAGGCCGCATCGCGGGCCTTCGTGTCCTCGTCGATCCACGTCTTCAACTGCGCCCACACGTAGGGCGGGTAGCAGTTACCGCACCACTCGCACCGCACCGCCTTCTCCCCAGGCTTCAGGCGCAGCGCTGCCCCGCACAGGGCGCCGGACGGGTCGACCGCCGGGCAGTTCCCGATGCGCTCGCCGCGCTCGGGCGCGGGCGGCCGGATCATCGACGAGACCGAGCGGGCAAGGTCCCGGATCTCCCCGGCGAACTCGCCGGCCTCCGGCCACGACACGGCGATCCACGGCATGTGGCCGAGCAGCTCGCCGCACGCCCGGTCGACACGGCCCTCGGGGCTCCCGGTGTGCGCGGGCTCGGGCCGGCCGCGGTCGTGGCGGACGGCGTCGACCCAGGACTCCAGTAGCCCGGCCATGCCGCCGGGGCCACGGACGTCGAGGACGTCGAGCGAGACGGGGATCGGCGCGGGGCCGCCCTTGCCGGAGCGGCCCTGGCCGACGCCGCCGGCCGGGGCGAGGAGCGCGCCGAGGCCGCGGTACAGGACGGGCAGACCCTCCAGGCGGACGCGGGTGGCCTTGGTGCAGCCGGGGCAGAGGTAGCTGCCGGTCTCGTCGGGCTGCTCGCACAGCAGGCAGGTGGTGGGCATCGCTCGTCTCCTCGATCAGAACGGGGGTTCGTCCGAGTAGCCCGGGGCGGGCGCCTCCGGGGCGGCAGCTGCGGCGGGCGGCGGGCTGCTGGCCCACCCGCCGCCGGTCTGCTGCTGCTCGGCGGGCTTGGCCCCCGCCCACGCGTCGCCCTGCGCCTGGCCGCCGTTGCCCGACGGGTTCTTCGTCACGGCGGCCGACGCGCGCAGCAGCGACGGGCCGACCTCTTCGACGTCGATCTCGTACACGGTGCGCTTCACCTGCTCCCGGTCCTCGTAGGAGCGCTGCTTCAGCCGGCCCTGGACGATGACCCGCATGCCGCGGGCCAGGGTGGCGGCGGCGTTCTCGGCCTGCTGCCGCCATACGGAGCAGGTGAGGAAGAGGCCTTCGCCGTCCTTCCACTCGTTGGTCTGCCGGTCGAAGATGCGGGGGGTGGAGGCGACGCGGAACTTCGCGACGGCGGCACCAGCCGGGGTGAAGCGGAGCTCGGGGTCGTCGACCAGATTTCCGACGATCGTGATGGTGGTCTCGCCTGCCATCAGGAGTTCTCCTTCTTGGTCTTGATCAAGCAGTGGGCGTGCGCGTGGACGTGGACGCGGGATGTGGACGTGGACAACGTGGACGGCGTCCACATGGGCCCGTCTCGCGTCGCGGGAGTGAAATAATTCATTGTTATGTCCCTTTATGTACTAGTTAGGGGCGTGGCGGATTGAGGGACGGGACGACGTGGACAACCGTCCACGCGTCCACATGTCCACATCGCTCACCCCGTCTGAACGCAGACCCGATCGCCCTCCACGAACACCCAGTCGCGGGTCTCCGCGACCTCGACGGACCGCCGCAGGAACGGCCTGTCGCTGCTCCTGAGCCGACGGTTCAGCTCGCCGAACGTGATCCCGCCAACGGCCGACGAGTGCTTCTTCACGAGGCGGGCGATGCGCTCCAGGCTGCGGTCCGTGTCGTTCTTCGCCTGGTGCGAGCGGAGTTCCTGCGCGACCTTGGCGTCCTCCTCGCGCCGCCGGGCAGCCTCGGCCTCGCGGGCAGCTCGCTGGATCAGCGCGGCACGGACGGTGCACGAGGACTTCCAGACGATCTCGGCGAGTTCCCAGTCCTGCTCGGTCGCTTCGACGCGGCCGCCGTCGAGCAGCGCCAGGAGGGCAGTGATCTTCACCTTCATCAGGTTGGCGTGGCCGTCGAGCTCGTCGATCTCCAGCTCGCCGCGGTTCCGTGCGACGTGCTCGGTCCAGAGCATCCGCCGGATGCGCTCGGGGAGCACGATGTTGAGGTCCTCCATCGGCTGGACGGAGGCGGGGTTGACCGGCAGCGGGCCGGGCGAGGCGGGCGGCTCGTCGGGGATCGACGGGTCGGCGGCCCAGGCCCAGAGGAATCGCTGCGGGGTGCCGGTGCTGGCGTCGGCGATGACCGGCATGGCGGTCGACGGCTGGAAGCCGACGACCATGCCGAGGCTGTAGGAGCCCGCCGCCACGTACCGGGTGCGTTCCTCGGAGGCGTTGGTCTGGCCGAGGGTCTCGCCGATCGCGGCACGGCGCAGCGTCTCGCCCAGCACGCTGCCGGCGCGTTCTGCGAGGCTCGCCAGGGTCTGGCCCTCGTCGACGTAGAAGTAGGCGTTGTGCCGTACCTGCTTGCGGACCTTCCGTGTGACGGGGTCGCCCTTGAGCGGGCCCTTGGCGTGGATCTCGCCCGTTTCCTCGTCGACCGTGCCCATGAACGCCTCGGCGATGCCCTCCCCGGATCCGATCGGGAGCCCGTCGCGGAACTCCGGATCGACCGGGGGGAGCAGCGCCCGGGCGACCTTCGTGCCGATCGACTTGCCGCCGCCTGACGCGGCCACGACCGCGACGAACATGTTCAGCGATGCGCGGCCGCCGATGCCCGACACGGCGGCGATGCGGTGCGACACCATCGCCGACATGCGTGCGAGCAGCGAGAAGAACAGCACATCGCCGCTGGACCCTTCGGCGTGGGCGGCCAGGCGGATGTGCTGGAACACGGGGCGCGCGTTCCAGAACTCCTCGGGCAGGAGACCGGGGTGTGCCTTCGGCTCCGGCTGGTCGCCACCCGGGCGGTCGTGCTCGGGCTCCGGCTCGGTCAGGTGGCCCGGCCCCCAGAGGTCGGCGGGCGGCGGCGGGCTGGGGTGTTCGGTGCGCGGCGGGCGGCACTGCTGCTTCACCCGTGCCAGGGCCGGTGAGGGCAGGGACCGGGCGGGCGCCGCGCACGGCTGGTCGTAGGCCGCGCGCAGCACGTCCCGCGCAGCCTCGCGCTCGTCGCCGTTGTAGTGCAGATGCGCCCACAGGGTGGGGACGGTCAGCTTCCGCCCGGACGGCTGCTGCCCGACCGGAAGCCCGGACCGCTCCGACCAGTTCACCGCGACGTGGTCGTCGCACATGAGGCTGTGCTCGCTCTCGGCCGCGCCCTCCGAGCTGGCCGGGCGCAGCCACTTCTCGCGGCCGCCGGACGTACCGCGGTACGTCCACCCGGCGGGCTCCAGGATGTCCCGGAAGGTGAGCATGGACGCGAGGATGTCGAAGACGCCGCTGCCGCCCGTGCTCGTCGCGCGGGCGCGCGGCGGCGGGACAGCGGGCCGCCCGTTCCGGGCGTCCTGGCGGGCGCGCTTCTCTACGACAGCCTTCTCTAGTGCCGCGCGGGCCGCGGGCTCCAGGGCGGCGACCTGCTCGTGCATCAGCTGCAACGGCACGGGCTGTCCGCTGCCGGGCACGCTGCCCGTCGGCCGGGCCTGCCCGCCCTTCCTGTTGACCGTGCCGGGCACGCGCATCAGCCGGTCGAGGTTGCCGACCTGGGTGTCCCAGGTGCAGCCGTGCCCGTAGGCGGCGGCGCCGAGGATGGTCTGCACCGAGGCGGTCATGGCCTCGACGCGGGCACGTTCGTCGGCGGTCTCCATGACGTACGGGGTTTCGAGCATCCAGACGGGGTTGAGGCCGCCGCCGGACAGCACCCAGCCAGTGGGCTCGGGGAGTCCGGACGACGCCACGATCTGGCGGACGTGGTCGGCGTCGTCGGGGTGGGGCATCTCGTCGGGTCCGGGCTTGTGGCCCAGGCCGCCGAAGTCTCCATCCGCCCAGATGAAGGTGACGGCGTGCGCGAGGTCCTTCCCGCCGCGCCCCTTCTCGGGGTGCTCTCGCAGGGTGGTGACCTGCGCGTAAATTCCCTTCGGGTCGCGGGTGTCGAGCTGGAGGACGTAGTCGACGGCGGCGGTGATGCCCGCCTCGTCGGTGGTGAAGCGGCGACCGGTCCAGTCGGCGTCGCTGCAGATGCTGAGCAGCCCGGGGACGTTCTGGTACTGGAAGGCCAGGGACCGGTGGACCAGATCCTTGTCGACGACGGCCGGGGCGGGGAGCGGTTCGGTCACTGCTGCACCGCCGGGAAGTAGTAGCTGCCGGTCGGGCGGCCGACGCACCGGGACCGCCGGGGGCAGGTGCGTGGCGCCGAAGCGGGGCCGGCGGGGTGGATGTGCTGGCAGTCGCAGAACGGGCAGGCCACGACGAGGTGCGCCCGGAGCTCGCCGGTGTGGGCGTCCCGGTAGGCGACGAGGCGGGCCGCGGCGGCGGCCATGCCGAGCCGGGCCGTCGGTGGCCGGGGCTCGGTGTCCTTCCCGAAGATAGGGAGGGTGGTGGTGCTGGTCACGAACGTGCTCTCTTCTACGAGCGGGGCCGGTGGTGTTCGTGAGGCGCGTGCCGCCCGGGCCGCAGATACGGCCCGGGCGGCGGTGCGCTCCTGGGGTCAGCCGCCGGGCGTCCGCATGGAGTTGAGCATCCGTGCGTGGTCCGCGGTCATGTTGCGGAGGTGCTGTTGTACGTCGCTGACGATGAACGCCCACCGGGTTCCGGCCGGGACGTGCACCTCGATGTGCTTCGCGGAGAGGTAGAAGTGGGAGGCGATGGCCTGCCCGAGGCCGAACCCGATGCGCAGGGCCTCCTCGCCAAGGCGGACGACCGCGGTGTGGCAGTCCGTGGAGTGGCGGGTCTGCTCGTACAGGTCCGCTGTGACGTCGCTGCTCCGGTCGTAGCGGCCGGTGAGGTCGACGGTGACGACGAGCCGCACCTCGGGGACCGGCACCACGACGGGCGGCGCCACCGGCGCGGGCTCCGTGGCCGGGGCCGGAACGGAGGCGAGGCGGACGGGCTGCTTGACCGGCCACTGGCCGACGGTGTGGTCGCTCATGCTGCCTTCTCCTTCGGCGTGGCCGGCTGGCTGAGTGCGGCGCGGATCGTCGCGCGCTGCTGGTTGGACAGGGGCGGGGCGGTGGCGACGATGCGCCGGACACGCGCCCAGTAAGCGGCGTCCCCGTGGGCGACACCGGCCGGGCGGCCGGGGACGGTGAGGTCCCCGGCCGTGCCGGTGGTCTGCTTCTCGGTCACGGGCGGGCCTCGCTGCCCATCTGGCCGCGCATGGTCCGCAGCGCGCTGGTGAGGGTGTCGAGCTGGCCGATGAGCTGGTCGACCCCGGCGGGGTCGAAGGCGAGCGCGTTGAGGTCGCCGACGTTGACGTACACCTGGGTTCCGCTGGTGAGGGCCTCGTCGTTGCCGAGAGCGGCGGTGATGGCGATGGCGTCCTCGGGGTATCCGCCGTCGGCCAGGGTGACCGTGGTCTCGTGCCCGGCGTGCTCGACGTAGCTGCCGCCGCCGTCGCGCTCGTCGTACCGGTGGGTGATGCACGCCGCGGTGTTGCACCACGGGAAGTGGCCCGGGGTGGGGTCAGCGCTGTTTACGGCCTCGCCAGGGGTACGCACCGCCTGGGGGTGTACCAGGTTGGTACACCCTTGGGCTGCGGTGACCGGGACACTGTGCCGGTCACCCTCATTGCTGGTGAGGGTGGCGAGGTGGTTGCGCTGGGCGCGGAGCCGGGGGAGGTACTGCTCCAGGTCGGCGACGAGCTGGTCGGCACCGGCGACGTCCAGGTCGTCGTCCGCCTCGGGCTGCCCGAACACCGCGATCCGGGCGGCGGGCTCGCCGGGCTGGGGGTCGTCGAGGTGGTAGATCTCCGAGCTGATGAGGGCTCCGCTCGCGCCGGCGGCGGTGACGGAGTACGTCTCGGTGCCGGGCTCCAGCGGGGCCTGGCCGGCGACGATGTTGGCGAGCGCGGCCACGGTGTCGAGGTGCCGGTGGAGCTCGGAGACCCGGGCCCGGGTCTGCTCGGCGGTGAGGTTGAGGTCGAGCCATCCGACGCTGATGTCGACGCCGTCGGGGCCGTCCTCGGCCATGACGTTTGCGGGGAGGACGCAGTCGCCGTATCCGTCGGGGGTGGGGGCCTCGGTGTAGGCGGAGACGTGCAGTGTGTGCTGGCCAGTCTCGGCGCACCAGGGGTAGACCGTGCACTGGGCGGCGGCCGGTTCCGGCTGGCCGAGGTTCGTCTGTGCGCTGTTGGTGGCCTTCGGTAGAGTAGTCATGAGTGTTCCGATCTGCTTAGCCGTGGTTTCGAACTGCTCGACAAACAGCGCTTGGGTAGCCGCCCGGGCGCTGTTGTCGTTTGCGGCGCTGCTCGCCGCTGTGCTGGTCACGGTGTCTTCTGGCCGTCTGCGAGTGAGGTCTGCGCACGGAGAGCAGAGATCAGCTCTCCGTATGCGATCGCGCCGCCGCCATGTGGGCGGCGCATCCCCTTCTCCCAGCGCCAGACCGTGGATTGATCCACGCCGCACGCTGCTGCGACCTCACCGATCGTGAGGTGGGCAGACCTGCGGACTCTCTCGGCATCTCCGTTGGCCACGTCGGCTCGCACGCGGGCCAGGATCAAGGCTTTGGTTCCGGTCACATCTGCATCATAGCCATACCCTTGCCATAGACAAGCCGTACTTCCTAGCCGGAAGCGCTCGGAGGTTCTCGGCGGCTCTCGGGAGTTCTCGGCGTTTTCGGTTGCCTGGTTGGGGCTCTGCTCGTCGGCGAGTCCCGCCAAAGTGCCTGTGTCCTATGGGTATGCGACAAAAATCCCCTGGCTCTAGCGCTGGCGTGGGTCGCCTCAAGGGGCTGTTTCGGGTGAACTGCCGAGGCTGCTGAGTGGCAAGGTTGCGGCAAGGGTTGCGGCGTCAGAACGTGTCGTGACGTGTCATGGCGTCTCGTGGCGTGACAGAGCGGCTTGCCGCTTCAGGGTTGAGCTTGCCAATGCCTTGCCAGTCGGGCAGGGTGGGCCTGTGAGTACACAGACAGAGTTGCCACCCCACTGGCATGCCTCGGTGTGGCCCGACGGGTGGAATTTCGACGAGGGTCGATACCCTGAGCCCGAAATGAAGCGGTATGGCTATGTCCTGTTGCCGGCGCGATTTCAGATGGTGCTGCACTGGCCCGAACTCCTGGATGGAGCCAGCGAATTCGGCGGGGCGCTGATCATCTCTTTTGAGGTCCTGAATGATGGCCTTGAAGTGCGCGAGGTATTCGGCGTGGACATGGACCTCGGCAAGTGGGTTGGGTACCTCGTGAAAGAGTTTCCCCCCGAAAGGTGGAAACCCTTTGCGGTAGCCGAGATGACGCGATTCCTGGCTGTAGAGGAGGAGCGTGAATCGTCTTCCGCCGGCTCGGCTGCCTACCAAGCGGCGGTCGCAGCTCGTACAGGGGTTGACCTGTACAAGAGGGCGCCTGCTGAGAGCGCAACGCCGGAGGCGAGGAAGCGCTATCGGATCACCGATGAGCACCTTCGCGAAGTGGTTAGGGTTTACACCGAATCGGCCGAGGAGGGGGAGCCGCCAACGAAGGCCGTTGCGGAATCTTTCGGGGTGGCGCACTCGACCGCGGCGAAATGGGTTGGTGCCGCCCGCCGGAAAGGGTTCCTCTCGCCCGCAGGTGGAACGGCTGATCAATCGGCGAAGTATCAGAGGCCAGTCGCAGGCGTGGGCAGGTCCTTTGCGCAGGAAGAGATGGATCGGCAGCCAATTCCGCGCGATGTGTGATTTACCGCTTCCACTTAGTCTCGATGGCGTCGTAGTCGAAGTAGCCGCCATCCGGCATACGGCCCGGGCGCGGCGGATGCAGAACCACGTCCAGCAGGGCCCGCAGCACCGTGCGCTGCCGCCCGAGGTCGCACGCCTCCCACGCCGCCCGCACATCAGGCACCCCGACCAGGCCGACAAGCGGGTCCTTCACCGCGGCCCGGGCCAACTGCGCCGTCACGCCCTCCAGCTGGGCGCGCGCGATGTCGGAGCCCTCGGTGAACTGGGCCATGGAGATCTGCCCGGACCCGAACATGCCCGCCAGGTCGGTCAGCCGCCGGCGGATCGTCTCGCTCTCCAGCTGGAGGGCGCCCGCGTTGATGCCGTTCGGGGCGGGTTCCAGCAGGTCGACCGCGTCCGGCTTCGACAGCCGCTCGACGATCAGATCCTGGATGTACGCGTCGAGGATCGCAGCGTTCCGCCCGCCGCCGTGGTTGTCCTGGCACCGGTAGCTGGGCTGCTTCGCCCCGCCGACCTTCGTGCACCTGGCGGTCGCCGTGCACCCGGGCCGGCCGCACCGGTAGATCAGCGACCCGAACCACTTCACCTCCGACCCGGTGGTCGACACCCGGGCCGGGTTCGTGAGGATCGCGACGACCGCCCGGAACTTCGGCTCGGACACCGCGGGCTCCCACAGGCCGCGCCCGATCTCCTCGCCCTGGTACACGGCGATGCCCGCGTTCCTCGGCCGCAGCAGCAGGTCCCGTGCCGCGCCGTGCGCGATGGGCTTGCCCACAGTGGACGTCAGCCCCTTGTTGGCGAGCCACCGCACCCAGCCCTTCACCGACCCGCCGGCCAGGATCATGTCCGTCCCGGTGTCGAGCGCTGCCGCTTCCTCAGGGACCAGCTTGTTCATGTCGAGGACGGGCACGTCGATCTCCTCGTCGGTGCCCTTCACCGGCTTCTTGCGGGTCTCCCCGGTGGGCACACCCCACCCGAACGGGCGAAGGCCGCCGCCGAACTTTCCGGCCTTGGCCTTCTGGAGGCGGGCGCGGGCGACACGCTCGGCCTTGTGCTCGGACTCGTGCCGGGCGACGGCCCCGTGGATGCGAGCGGTCATCCGCCCCGACGAGGTGGAGAGGTCGAGCTCGCCGGCCTGGCAGGTGTGGGTGTCGACGCCGCGCCGCTGGCTGAGGTCGATGTACTCCTCCAGCTCGGTGGGGGAGCGGTGGAGCCGGTCAGTGTGCCAGGCGATGACGACGGTGGCGGTGCCGAGTTCGAGGTCGGCGAGCATCCGCCGGTAGTCCTTGCGCGGCTTCCCGCTGTACGCGGAGAGGTCGTTGTCGACGTAGACCTCGACGACTTCCCAGCCGCGCGCGGCGGCGAGCGCTTCGCAGTCCTCGCGCTGCCGGTCGACGCCGAGGTGCGCCCCGGTGCGGTCCTGGCTGATGCGGACGTAGATGACGGCGCGGGACGGGCCGGTGTGCCGGGCGCGAGTGGTCTTCATCTCCCGAGTGTCCATCAGTAGAGGTGTCTCTGTCACGGTTTCGGGAAGACGACGCTCCTCGCCAGCCTGCTGGGCGCGGTCGGCGCGAACGAACGGATCGTGCTCGCCGAGGACTCCGCCGAACTGCGGCCGGACCACCCGCATGTGGTCCGCCTGGAGTCCCGCCCGGCCAATCAGGAGGGCGCGGGCCGGGTGACGTTGCGAGATCTGGTGCGGCAGGCGCTGCGCATGCGGCCCGACCGGCTGGTGGTCGGAGAGGTGCGAGGCGCCGAAGTCACTCAGCTGACTGGTTTGAAAACACCAATACTGACACTCAGCGATCTTCCCTGGTCAGCGCCCCTTCAGCATGACTGAACCCCGGTGCCGTCGCACCGGGGTTCAGCAGCCGCTCCCCGCCCTGCCGGGGGAGGAAGAGGGGGAGGGCTGATCAGGGGGTGACTCCATCACAAGGGGTGCCCGGTAGCCCCGTCGAGAGGCTGCCTCCGTCTTCACTCGAACGAGTGAGCGAATATGGATGGCTTCACCGTACAGGCAGCGTGCTTGATCGCTCGATTTAAGGTCAACCCTAAAGACAAATGATCATGGTGCCCGGTGTGGTGAGCGGGTGTACCACGAGCCGCTGTCCCCCGAGCGCGTCCGCGCCCGGCGCCTGCAGATCGCGGACAAGATCCGCGCAGCCCGCGTCTACACGGGCTACACCCAGGAGGAGGCCAGTATCCGGGCAGGCATTTCGCTCGACAGCTACAACCGCATCGAGCAGGGGCACGCGTCCCCCAGGCTCGACACACTGATCAAGATTGCGGACGCGATCGGCGTGGAGCTCGAGGAGTTCGTACGCAGGTAGGCCCCCGGCCACTGCTCGGCCGGGGGCCTGCCTGCACCTACGACCTGCTGGGCTGGACGACCAGGTGCGGGTCGCGCAGCCAGACCTGATGGCCCCGGGGCGTCACGGTCAGACCGAACTGGGCGACGTTGGGGCGGCCGGCCTCGTCGTACTCCCGCCAGGCCTGCTCGATCTCCTCCCACAGGAAGCCGGGCCCGTACTGCAGCACCTCCTCGCCCGTGGCGGCCATGACTCCCGCCCCGTCCACGCTGCTCACCCAGACCCGGGCACCGTCGGCGGTCTCGTGGCCGGATACTCGGACGCCGGGCAGCCTCGCCCCGGCGTACAGAGCGAACCCGAGGTCGAGAACGCGCGCGGGGTCCAGGCCTGCGGCCCGGGCCCGGCCACTGCCCGTGATCTCGTGGTGGACGGGGCGGTGCGAACGCATCGGCATGTACATCGCCGACCCGCAGAACGGGCCGACCGCGGTCCCGTCGCCCTGGACGTGGAGCTGGACCAGGGCACCGGACCAGAAGTCCCGGGCGAGCGGGGCCACGATGACCCCGCCGGGCCGGACCTGCCCGACCAGCGCGTACGGGATGTATCGCAGCGCGCACGTGGCGATCACCCGGTCGACCGGGCCCATGCCGGGGATCGGTTCCGCGCCGTCGCCGACGTGGAGGTGCGGCCGGTATCCGGCTCCGGCGATGGCGTCGGCGGCCTGCTGTGCCAGCACGGGGTCCACCTCAACGCTGTGGACCTGCTCGTCGCCGAGCCGTTCGCTGAGCAGCGCGGCGACGTACCCGGTGCCGGTGCCGATCTCGAGGACCCGGTGACCGTCCTCGACTCCGAGGAGCCCGAGCATCCGGGCCACCATCGAGGGCATCGAGTTCGATGACGTCGCGATGCCGGGCCCGTCCACGGCTCCGTCGTCGAGCTGAGTGACGACCGGCTCGTCGCTGTTCACCAGGGCGAGCCAGTCGCCCGTCCCTACCACCGGCTCGCACCGGTCGGGGAGCTGCCGCCAGATTTCCGGCGGGACGAACTGGCTACGGGGTACGGCCTCCCACACCTGCCGCCAGCGGGTATCGAGCAGCCCGCGGTCGGCGAGGTCCTGGACCAGCGCCGGGTACGTGCCGGTCTCCTGCGCCGTGCTCACGACTGCGGGGTGTGCGACTGAGGGCGGCTGCCGTCCGGCGAGGGAGCGGGCTGCGGGTCCGGCGTCCAGGGCTTGTCCGACGGGGCGCCGCCGTGCTTGCCGTCGCTGGCCTGCTGGGGGGTCGGGGTGTTGGTCATCGGTCTGCCCTTCGTCCAGGACCGCCGGAGCTGGCGGCCGTGTGATCCGCAGGGGCGCCGCTGCGCCGGGCCTCACGCCACGCCAGGCCGAGCTTGGAGGCGGTGGTGCACGGTGCCCCTGCTCGGCATCCGGCGCAGGTCCTGGTGTGGGCCAGCCACGTCCTGTACGCCACGTCGCCCGGTGCGGCCTGTAAGGTCTCGGCGCTCATGCTCGCCCCCTGCGGGATGGGATGCGGCACCGGTCGGTCCTGGCGGGGGGACCGGTGCCGCCGTTGTGGGCATCACGCTAGGTGTCTGCGTGATCACAACCCAGGGGCGAACCACACCACTCTAGGCGGCCGGACCCCACCGAGGTAGGGCGCTACGTCCTACCTCACAGGGCCGGGTCGACGCCGAGCCGCGACGCGAGGCCGCGCAGTGTGCTGTTCCGCCGGCGCTCGGCCTCGAGCATCTCCCGCACCGTCGCCGCAGCTCCGGCCTGCACCCGGATCCATTCGGGCTGGTCGGCCTCCACCTCCAGGAGGAGCTCCAGCGCGCCCGCGTTGTCGCCGGTCTGATACATGGCCTGTGCCACGTCGACCCGGTAGGACGCTGAGTGCACCGGTCGGCTGATCGCCCCCAGGTCGACCTCGCGGGCGGCAGACAGCGCCTCGGCGGGGCGGCCCTCCGTCCCGGCAAGCGACACGTTCACCTTCTGAGTACGGACGTCAACCACGCTGAACGCGCTCCCGTAGGCCCTCGTGGGGCCGGACTGCACCGCGGCCCCCTCGGCCAGCGTAAGCAGGTGCAGCGCGTCATCGTGCTGATCAGCCCGGGCGGCTGGCGTCGCGGCGGCGATCAGCAGATTCCCGTAGACGGCGAGCTCGTCCGGCGTCGCCCCGCGACGGCGGGGCTCGAGCGCGTCGGCCTTCCGTTCGGCAAGCGACCGCGCGTGCTCCCATCGGCCCTGCCGCAGGAGCACCCACGAGAGGGTGGACACCCCCATGCCCTCCAGTAGCGGATCCGACGCCCGGGCGGCGGCCGCCAACTGGCGTTCAACGGCGGTGTACGCCCAGTCGGGGTGACCGGACTGGGTAGAGAGGGACGCGGCCAGCTGGTAGGCAAGGGCAAGGTCTCGCCATACACCCTCGGTATCGTGCTGCCGCGCGGTCGCTCGGCCGTCACGGAGCAGACCGGGGAGCGTGGATGCCAGGCTGGAGTAGCCGCCAGTCCAGTACGTCTCCGTAGCCGCCTGGACCTGCTCTGCCCATTCGGCCGGGCTGGGCGGGTCCTCGAGGTCGTCGTCACTCAGGACGCCGGGCAGCGAGCCGGGGTCCTGGATGGCGTCGCGCAAGGCCAGGAGGCCGCCGTCTTCAGTGAGTTGCTGGGTCACGGTGGGCTGTCCTACGAGGCGCTCGAGCTGGACATCCAGCGCTCGGGCCAAGGCGCGCAGCGTGCCGATGCGCGCGCTCTCTCGTACGCCTTGCTCCAGCTTCCTGATGGTGTCGACGGACACCCCGGATCGCTGGGCTAGCTGGTCCTGGGTGATGTCGCGGAATTCCCTGAGCGCCCGAATGCGGTCGCCAATGCTGATGTTCATGTTGGACCCCCGCCAGAAGGTTGGATCCACGGTACTCCGAAACGCAGAAATGCCCCCACCGCCGAGGCGGTGGGGGCACGGTCATGGGTACTGGCGGCGGGTTGGATCGAGCGCGAGAGCGAGCGGGCTCGGCGTGCTGGCCGGTTCTTCCGGTTCGGTCGGGGCGGTCCGCCGGCACATCAGCCCGTCCGGATCACCCGGCGGTGGCTGGAGGCTGTACCCGTCGGGGCAGGCCGGCCCGGGCGGGCCTGCAGGCCCACGTTCACCGGTCGCTCCGACGTCGCCCTTCTCGCCCCTCTCTCCTTGGGGGCCTTGCGCGCCGTCGGTTCCGTCGGCGCCGTTCGTTCCATCGCGGCCAGGAGCGCCGGTGACGGCAGGACCGGGTGACCCGTCCGCCCCAGGCTCGCCGTCCTGGCCGTCCTCGCCCGGCGTGCCGTCCTTCCCGGCCCGCCCGGCCGGTCCCGGCGGGCCGGGGATCGGCACCGGGACCTCTACCCGGTCGGGCAGATCGTCGACCGCGGCCGCCGGGTCGGGCGCGGCAGGGGTGCCGCCCTCGGCCTGGATCTGCGCCCGTAGCGTGCGCACATCTCCGGCCAGCGTCGACACGGCATCACCTCGCCGGTCCGCCTCCGCGGCGACGTTCGCGGTGCGTTGCGCCTCGGAGTCGATGCGCAGCCACACCAGGATCACAGCCCCGGACAGCACCAGCAGAACAGCGGCCAGGGCCAGGGACCGCCACTGGCGGGCCAGGACGTTCGGTCTGCTGTGCGTCACGACGGGGTTCCTCCCAGCTCGGCTATGCGCGCGTGCAGTCGGGCGTTCTCAGTGGTCAGCTCGGTGATCTGTCTGAGCAACTCGGCTTTCCCAGCGCGCTCGCCCTCGAGTTCCGCGTACGCCGCTGCGAGGCGCGTCTCGTTCTCGGTGAGCTGCGACCGGACCTTGTCCCGCTCTTCCTGCAGGTTGTCGACGAGCGAGCTGAACCCGCCGATCATGTTCTCCCCGCGCTTGCCGATCCATGCGCCCGTGGCCGTTGCGAGCCCGACGACGATGACACCGATTGCGCCGAGCGTCGCAGCGTCCACGTGCATGCCTCCTGGTGCGAGGGTTGGTCAGACGACCGAGGTGTGCGACGCCGGGTCCTTGGCGGCCGGCAGCGTGGAGGCGGTGCCCTTGCGGCCGAGCCGCCCAGCCACCCACGACTTCGCGGACGCGGCGAGCAGCGCGATCGGCGCAGCCCACCACACAGGTATGTCCGCGAGCTCGGTGGCGGCCAGGCCGAGGGCGGCCTGAGCTCCGGTCCACGCGGACCGCTCGGCCAGGTCCAGCAGAAGTCTCTGCATGATCAATCTCCTAGGGGTTGGTGAAGCTGGGTTGGCGAGGTCAGACGTTGGGGACCTTGAGCCGATCCCACGAGGCCTTGCCGGGGATACCGTCGGCGGCCGCGCCGCTGTACCCGCACTTGCGCTGCCACGCGGCGTACGACTGCCGGTCGGCCTCGGACCACCGTGGGCCCGGGCCGACGGTGTACCGGGCGCAGCCCTCGGCGACGAGGCGCTTGCCCATCGCCGTGACGATCGCGCTGTTGCGGCCGACCTTGAAGAACGCCGCCCCGGGAAACGGCTCGTACCGCGGCTTCGTCGGCTTCGGCTTGGGCTTCGCAGCCGGCGGAGTCGGCTTGCTGCCGAGGCGCTTCCCGATCCGGCCCCGCATCGAGTCCATCGTGAAGCCGCGCGGGTCGACCTTGCCGGGCTGCCACTCCAGGTGGCCGAACACCGACTTCTCGGACCAGCCGTGCGCCCGGCAGACGGCGGCGGCCGCGCGCTCGATCGCGAGCAGCTGCGCGGCGGGCCACGGGTCCTTGCCGTCGCCGAGGTTCACGGCCTCGAACCCGTAGAAGTGCCGGTTGCCGTCGGTGTTGGCCTCGTTGTCCGGCGGGAGATCCCGCTCGGCGATGACGGCCCGGAGGACGTCGTCGTCGCCGGACCCGGCGTGGTTGGCCCGCCCGTTCCCGACGAGGTAGACGGTGCCGTCCTTGGCGATGACGCCGTGGCAGAGCGGTCCGGGCAGGGCGGAGTGGCCGTTGTAGCAGAGGTCCACCGAGGAGGCGGTGCCCGAGGTGACGGTGTGGTGGATCATCACGCCGTGCGTCGGACCCCACGGCCCCTTGTGGTTCCGGTTGTTCGTGCGCCAGCTCCGGTGTTCGACGACGTGGAGGCCTTCGTCTCTGAGCGCTTTCAGTAGCCGGTCGGCGGACAGTGGTGTGGCCATGTGGCAGGCCCTCCAGACATGACGATGCCCCGGCCTGGTGGCGCGGGGCGGGGTGGGTGAGCGGGTGGGTTACGCGGGTTCGAACAGGACCCAGGCAACCGTTGATGTGTCGGTTCCGGACGAGGAGTCGATGGTGAAGCCGACGCCCGGGTCGACGGTGGTGGAGAGGTGGCCGAGGGTGCCGCCCGCCGCCTGGCGGAACACGGCGATCCTGGTCGTAGCGGTGATCGAGGTGTTGGCCACGGTGACGGTGCCGCCGACCAGCGTGCTCACGCCCATGCGGGCGTTGGCGCCCTCGGCGATAGCGATGCCGCCGCCCGCGCTGCCGATGTTGAGGGCCTGGGGGCTGGCGTCCCAGATGTTCCACACACCGCCGGACTGGCCGGACGCGGCGGCAAGGTAGCCGCCGACATCGAGGTTCCCAGCGACGTCGGTCGGGCCGGCGAACGCGTCGACGGGCGCCGCTGTGGTGCCGGTCCGCTCGGCGATGTTGAGCCCGCGGCGCAGGACGCCGTTCCCGCCGCCGTCCGACCAACCGGCGGTGTCAGCGTGCAGGAACCCGCTCGCGACGGACACGTACGCCGAATCCTCGACGCGCACGCCGTACTGCGGCGAGTTAGCCTGTGTGCCGTCGTCGTCGGTGCCGGGGTAGCAGGTGACCATGCCGACGAGCACGGGCACGCCTGCGGTGTCGACCTTGAGCCCGGCGTACCCGCCGCCGCCCGCGCCGAGGTTGCGGCCGTCGCGGCGAGTCAGCAGGTTCTCGATCTGCAGTGGCGGGTTCCCGGTCGCGTCGATCAGCACGCCGCTATGCCCGTTGCGGTCCGTCGAGCAGCCCGACAGCAGCATCCCGCCCGAGCCGGTGCCGGTCGCCCAATCGCCGGTGAGGTGATAGCCGTTGTTGTCGTTCCACTCGGCTCGACAGCCGATGGCCTGCGAGTTCGCCGCGTTGTTGATCTCGAACCCGTTCGCGCCGTTGCCGATTGCCTGGCAGTCGATCAGGGTGAGGTCGGTCATTACCTGCATGGCGTATCCGTGCCACCCGCAGTTGTCGACCATGACGCGATGGCACCGCCAGCTGTACGGGTGGTACCCGGCGTTTGCCTGGGTGTTGATGCCCGCACCGGTGACCCGGCGAATCGTCAGGTCTCTCAGCGCGACGTTCTGGATGTTGCCCGCAGCCCCGATCCCGTCGATGCCCGGGTCCACAAGATCCGTCCCGTCGATCATCAGGTTGATGATGCGGTGCTCGGCGCTGATGGTGTTGTAGCCGCCGACGATCTCGTCCAGGAGCTGGATCACCGCAGCACCCGCGAACGTCGCCAAGGGCTTGATGTAGCAGGGCGGGTCGGTCAGGTTGACCACGGTCATCAGGTTCGTGTGAGTGCCCATGAGGGTGACCGCGGGCGGGATCGTCAGCGGGGCACTGGTGCGGTACGCGCCGGCGGGCAGATAGACGATGCCGCCCATGGGGCAGGCGGACAAGGCGGCCTGGATCGCCGCGGTGTCGTCGGCCACGTTGTCGCCGAGCGCCCCGTACTCCTTGACGTTCAGCCAGTCCTGGACGGATCCGGGCGGGCTCTCGCTGCTGCCGGTGAGGCTGTGTGCGTCCATCCACGCCCGTGTCTCACCCCCGGCGTCGGCCCACATGCCGGTGACGCCGTCGGGGCCGTAGAGGCGGGGCAGGGCCCCGTGGGCGTCGCTGGTGACCGAGGTGATCGCGGCCGACGTCGCGTCGAGGAGGTCGGTGTACTGGACGCCTTCCGTCATCTCGTCCCAGAACGTGATCACGGTCTCAGCGCCGACGGTCCACTGCCCGTCCATCGGGGCCACCACGAAATCCGCGACGCCTGCACCGAACTCATGTCGTGCCATCAGGGGGCTCCTAGTTCAGCAGGTAGGTCATGGTCAGAGAGACCGTGTGGTTGACGGTGACGTTGCCGGAGAGCATCCGCACCCAGACGCTGCCGTCGGTGCGAACCTCGACCCGGCCGGTCACTCCGTTGGAGAACACACAGGCGAAGTACTGGTTCCGGCTGGTGTTTCGCAGCGAGGCCGGGACGGTGGCGAGCTTGGACCCGTCCTCGTCGGTCTGGTTGAAGGTGGTGCCTACCCGGCGCTTGCTGATCCGGAGGGACACCACACCCCCGCTGCGCTGGCCGACCGCCTCACCCTGGTCCGCCCAGGTGGAGTACCCGGCGCCCAGGGCGGCCTCCGCCGGGGCGTTCTCATAGACGGTCTTCAGTGACGCCCCGTCGTACACGAGCAGCCGCCCCGTGTTCGTCTCCCAGCGCAGTTCGCCGAGGACGGGGTTCGGGTCGGTGAGTGAGGCGCTGGTGCAGGGGCGGACCCGCGTGCCCACGTACCGCTCGCCGCGGGTCACGGTCACCGACGATGCGCCGGCCTGAACGTGGATGTTCGCGAGGAGGATCTCGTAGACCCCGGTGTCGCCGGTCTGCTGGGTCAGCGTCGGCACCCCGCTCCCGGGGGTGCCCTGCTTGATGACGGCGCGGACCGTCCAGTCGGATCGGTCCAGGCGGAGGATGGCCCGGTCGGTGCGGGTGGACCCGGACGGGTTGGCCGCCACCGCCAGCGTCACGGTCGATGTGCCCGAGGTCCAGGCGTGGCCGCGCACGGACGCGTCCACGTTCGGGCGGATGTCCACGTTGAGCCCGATGCCGGCCGACACGACCGCGGTGTCGGTCGGGTCGCCGTAGACCCCGTTGTCGGAGTACCGGGCGGCCATTGCCTCGTACTCGGCGTCGGTGACGGCTCTGCCGTTGTGGGCTGGGCTGGGCCAGGAGTCCTGTGCCACGTCTACCTCCCTCTCGATTCGATCTGTCCGAGCCGGTACGCCAGCCGGCGCACCGTGCCGACCAGTGATGCACCGGTCGTGGTGTCGCCGTTGCCGATCACGGCGGTGACTTTCTCGCCGGTGTCCGGGTCCTCGGCGGCGAGCTGGATACTGCGGACGATGTCCAGGACCGTGAGCCCGGTGGGCAGGACGACGGCGACCTTGTCGCCGAGCTGGTAGTCCCGGCCGGCCTGCAGGTCCTCCGTGTCGACGGTCTCCGTCGCCAGGGAGGCCTGCGGGTTGTCGTTGCCGAGGGCCAGGACGCCGTCCTGCGTGAGCTCCCCGTCCGTGTTTGTTTTGCCGCTGGACTGCACCAGCTTCTCCACCCGGTACCAGGTGGCCTGGGCCCCCGAGGTCACCTCGGTGTAGGCGCGGGTGTTGGCGGGCTCTCCGGACCCGACCTGCTGGGCCGGGTCGTCGCCGCCCATGACGAGCTCCGACGTCGCCGTGGGCGCCGACAGGCTGAACCGCACCTTTCTCAGGTTGCCGAGGCCGGCGGAGAACCGGGCGGTGCCGGTCAGGTCGCGCGGCTGGTAGACGCCGAAGAGGATCTGCCCGCCGACCTGCCGGGCGCGGAAGCCGACGCCGTCCGGGACGGCGACTGTCCGGCAGGCGTCCAGGAGCGGTTCCATCCGGGTGGACAGGGTGCGGGTACTGCCGACCCCGGCCGCGGTGTCGAGGACGAGCTGCGGGATGCGCCGGGTGGCGAGCGCGCCCGGGCCACAGTTCTCGTTGACGAGGGTCCGGATGATCGTCTCGCTGGTGTTGGTCAGCTTGCGCACCAGGTCGGCGGTGGTCGTCTGGTTCTGCCAGGTCTTCGCGGGCTCCGGATAGGTGAGGTATCCGGCGACCCGGGCCAGGTCGTCGCTGAAGTTCACGGTGACCTCGCCCGGGTCGGCGGCCGCTCCGAGGTCCCACTCGTAGTCCTGCGGGACCTCGAGCGGCCCCGCCATCCACACGGTCCGGTCGCGGATGACGACGATCCGGTTGCCGGGCTGCAGCTGCGCCATCACCTCCGGGTACGCGGTGAGTTTCACGGACCCGGCCCCGGGCTCGTTGTACCGCTGCTCTGCCGTCAGGGCCCGCCACCCGGCGAGCGGGTCACCCTGGACGGCCAGGGCGCTGTTCGTGACCAGGAGCTCGATCGCCACCGCCCGCCCCCCTTTCTCATGCTGTCTCGTGCCGGGGGTAGAACAGGAGGTCGACCGCTGAGCCGGGGCCGCTGCCGTCGAGCTGGAACGTCACGTCGTTGAGGCCGGGCTCCAAGCCCCACAGGACCGCGTCGGGCCAGTTCAGCGCGGCCGACCAGTTCACCCCGTCCGGGGACCCGTCCTGGAAGCGGACCTGCGCCGGGTCGGTCCGGACGGTGACCGTTTCGCCGGGGGCGAGGGCTCCGTGCCCGACCTCCGCCGGGTCCAGGGCGAAGGCCTCGCCCGTCGTGGTGTTCGTGAACGTGATCAGGGAGGCGGGGCCGGTGATCGTCCAGGTCGGCCAGACCACGGCGTCCCCGGGGTTGGCCACCGTGGTGTCTCCCAGGACCTGCGAGGAGGACACCGAGGGGAACGGGTCCAGGAAGTCGGCCAGCTCCCCGGTTTCCCGGTGCACCGGGACCGGCACCCCGGCTTTCCAGTAGGGGTCCTCGCACCACAGGGCGAGCGCCACCGCGTCGGAGACGATGCCGGAGCCGCGCTTGCCCTGCCCCTCGAACCCGGCCTGGTAGAACACCTCCACGCTGCGGCTGGTGCCGTCCGGGCGGACGATCGTCAACGTCCCCGGTGTACGGCGCCCGTCCCGGCCCCGCCGCAGCGTCCGCGTGAACGCCGTCGACAGCTGCCGCCACCGCTCCAGGTACTGCAGGTGGGTGTTGCCGTAGACGTACAGCGGCCAGACGATCGTCCGCGGCTGTGGCTGTGCGTGCCGCAGCCGCGCTCCTCCTCTCGGCTGCGCGTCGGTGGTGAGGGTGTACGAGGCGGCCCCGAGCCCGGACACCCCATCGGCCAACGTGAACCAGCCGGCCCCCGACTGGGACAGCGGCCACACCGTCCCGGCCGGGTCGGTGTAGAACGCGGTGGCGTTGCCCACCTCGGGCAGCGGGATCGGGGTCCCGCCGCCCGGGGTGCCGGGGTCCGGCGTTAGGACCGGTGCTGTGATCAGGGGCATCTACTTCGGCCTCCCTGCCCGGTCCAGGGCGTCCTTGCGGCGCTGCAGCACGTCCAGGTCGCTGACGGTCATGTCCAAGGTGCGGGGATAGAAGTTGTACGTGTCCCCGCCCCGGTCCTGCGGGGCCTGCCCGCGCGGCGCAGCAACCACCGTGCGGCGTGGTGTTGTGGGCGCCTGGGAGGCCAGGGGCCGGGTCATGCCCGCCACCCTGCCCGCGCCGACCTGGGCGGCGATCCGCATGGAAGTGGCGTGGTCGATGATCTGGCTGTTGCCGTCGAACACGCGGAGCTCGGGGCCGTCCTCGCCGACCCACCCGATCTCGCCCCGCCGGGGCCGGCCGCCGTCGGCGTACCCCTTCACCTTGAGCCCATACCGGTGGGTGAACAGGGACGACTTGTAGGACCGGGCGCTGCCGCCGACGATCACACCGTCCCCGCCGCGCGACTCCACGTTGACCCCGTTCAGGGTGCCCGCGGTGTGCCCCACACCGGAGTTGGTGATGCCGATCTGGAACGGGGAGCGGGCGCCCAGGACCCAGCCGGCCGGCGCGGTGGCTCCGGAGAACGCGCCGGTCGCCCAACGGCGGTGGGGCTTCTGCCCGCGGATGACGGACTCGATCGCCGACATGAACCCCGAGCAGTCCCACGACGGGTTGCCGTTGCCTCCCCACTGGTACGGCAGGCCGTTCTGCGTACGCGCCCAGGACAGCGCGCCCTTGAAGCCCTTGCCGCCGATGCCGGAGGCCTCGAGCTTGCTGTCCGCCTTGCCGGAGTAGCCGACGATCTCTTTGATCATCCGCTTCGGGATGCCGGTGATCATGTCCCGGTAGAGAGAGGCGCTGCCGCTGATCTTGTTGAGCAGGGGCTTCACCACGGCGTTGAGCCCGGCAACCGCGCTGGCCTTCATCCCGTCCTTGAGCCAGCTCACACCCGACTTGGCGAGGTCGACGCCCTTGGACGCGGTGCTCTTCACCCAGTCGAAGATCCCGCCCCGGGCGAACCCCTGCTGGAACGGACGCAGCGACTTCCCGTGCATCGCCGCGGCGTTGACGGCCAGGAGGCGCTTGCGCTCGTACGGGTCGCGCATCGCCTCCGACACGGCGATGCCCTCACCCCGGCGCAGGGGAACGAGCTGGTCGTCACCGTCGCGGTAGGACGACTGCCCGGCCAGCACACCGCCCCGGGCGAACCCGGGGAACTTGTCCAGCTTCGGGGCGCCGAACGCGCCGGCGACTTCGTTCCAGACCCCGCGGATGCCCTTGTTGTACACGGTGTCGATCACGAACGCGACCGGCTTTTTGGCCTTGTCCTTGATCGAGTTCATGGCATCGCCGACCACGTCGGCCCCGGCCTCGAATGCCGCCCCCAGGCTCTTGGCCAGGGACTTGGCCTTGTCGATGGGCGGCTTGATGGCCTTGTCGTAGAGCCAGGACGCCCCGCCCCCGATCGCCTTGAACGCGGGCTGCAGGGCGTTCTTCCACAACCATGTCCCGGTAGCGCCGAGCGCCCGCAGCGTGGTCATGCCCGCGTCGATGGGCGGCTTGATCCCGTTGCGGTACAGCCACATGGCCCCGGAGCCGATGCCCTGGAACGCGGGCTGCAGGGCGTTCTTCCACAGCCACGTCCCGCCCGCCCCGAGCGCCTTGAAGATCGCGATACCGGCGGTTCCGGCGGGCTTGATGCCGTTGTCGTAGAGCCACATGGCCCCGGCCCCGATGCCCCGGAAAGCGGGGCCGAGAGCCGAATCCCACAGCCACGACCCGATCGCGCCGAGGGCCTTGAACGCCAGGACGGCCGGGAGGACCAGGGCGACCGTGATGATCGTGGCGAGGATCCGGGCGGCCATGCCGATGCCCGAGAACACCGGGGACAGCACCGTCGACCACAGCCACGACGCGGCCGTGCCGATCGCGTCCAGCCCGACCATGAACGCGTCGACGCCGGGCTCGAGGAACGACCACAGTGCGGCCCAGCCGGTCTTGATCGCCGACCAGGCGCCGTTGACGATGTTGCGGAACGTCTCGGACTTCTTGTAGGCGACGACCAGGGCGGCACCGAGCGCCACCACGCCGATGACGATCAGCGTGATGGGGTTGAGAGCCATGACCCCGTTCAGGAGCGCCTGAGCGGCCGCCCAGCCGCGCGTCACGGCGATGATGCCGCGTGACATCAGCGAGTAGGCGGACATCACCCCCATGGTGATGCCGGTCGCGATGGACGACGCGGTCATGGCCAGGGTGACGCCGCCGATCGCGACCGCGAGCGGCGCGAACCACAGGCCGTATTCCTTCACCCACCGCACCCCGGACATGAACGCTGTGCCGATGCCCTTGACGGCGGGCACGACGCGGGTGTCCACGAAGACGCCGAAGTCCTTCACCTTGGGCAGGACGTCGGAGTGCAGGAACGTGCCGAAGTCCATCAGGCGCGGCAGGACGTACGTGCTCAGCCCGTCGCCGATCGCCATCAGCGACTTCCGTTTGAACGTCTCGAAGCTGGTTCCGACGTCGGAGCGCAGGGCGTCGCCGGCCTTCTTCGCGGAGCCCGCGAAGTTCCCGATCTTCTTGCCCGCGGTGTCGACGTTCAGGGAGAAGAGAGCGGCCCCGAGGTCCTCGCCGGGGCCGCCGAACAGGTCCTGCACCGCCCGGGCCTTGGTCGTCTCGTCGGGGACCTGGCGCAGCCCGTCCAGGATCTGATCGAGGGCCTTGCGGGCGCCGGGGCCGCCGTCGGCGATGGCTTTCATGACGCCGCTGCCGCCGAGGCCGATCGACTTCAGCGCGTCCTTCACCGCGTCGTCGCCGCCGGTGATCCGCAGATACAGCTCCTTGAAGCTGTCGCCGATCTTGTCGGTGTCCCACGCTCCGGCGTCCAGGCCCTGCGACATGAGGCCGAGTGCGTCCTTGGTGTCCAGGCCGAAGTTCTTCATGAACGGGCTGTACTCGTTGAACGTCTCGGCCAGGTCCTCCGCCTTGACGCCGAGCTTCTGGAACCCGTACGTCATGGCGTCGACGGCCTCGGTGCCGTCCTTCGCGAACCCGGACTTCACCATGGACGCTGCGGCCTTGGCGGCCATGGTGACGTCCTGGTCGAACAGGGTCGCCAGGTCGGACACGGCGGTGGAGATCTTCCCGATCTCCTTGGTCGAGGCCTTGGAGTCGACCAGGCCCGTGCCCAGGACCAGCTTGACGGCCTCGGCTCCCTCTTCCACCGACTCGGTGACCGAGTTCGCCCACAGCTCGCCCGCGACCTGCCCGGCCTTCTTCGCGTCCGCGGCCGGGATGGACAGCTGCCCGGTAAGGGTGGCTGCGGCCTTGCCCTTGGCCAGGGAGGTCTCCAGGCCCTTGATGGCCAGCGTCCCGAAGACGGCGCCCACCGCGACGGCCCCGGCCGCCACCTTCGCCTTTATTCCGGAGACGAGGCTCTCGCCGCCCTCGGCGCCCGCGCGCGCGGACGCCTGGGCGACGGGCTCCTCGAGGTTGCGGCGCAGCTCGCGCCGGAACTGGCTCATGGACGGCATGACGTCCAGCCACACGGAAGCGGCGCGGGGCATGGGATCACCCCTTCTCTGCGTGCCTGGGTGTCGCCAGGGCGACGATCCTCAGATAGCCGGTACGGGCCTCGGCGGCCTCGCGGCGGGCCTTCTTGGCCCGCTTCTTCTTGACGGCGGGCTTCTCCGGCCGCCACACCCGGTCCGGGTACGGCTGCGCAGGGGAGTCTTCCGCCCGGTTGGCGTTGCGGAAGTCGGTCACCAGCAGGCCCACGGCGTCGACCGCGTCGGCCAGCATGAAGTCCCGGTGCTCCCAGTGATGGCCGGCCATCCTCCGGGCCAGCGCCCCGGTCGGGGGCAGGCCCTCCACCATCACGCGCAGCTTGCGCAGGGTGATCTCCCCGCGCCAGAACTCGGCGATCGGGTCGCGGGGGGCGTAGTGGTGGAGGAGGTCGGCCTCGACGGCCTCGGGGTGGGGCCCGAGGACGTCGACTACCGTGTAGGGCGCTTCTTGAGCTGCGCCTGTGAGTCCTGCTGGACGGCCATGAACAGCAGCCCGAGGTCGTTGTCGCTGTTCCCGGCGGCCCGGTACTTGTCGTACTGCTCATCGCCCAGCATCGCGCGGGCCTTCTCCGACGCGGTCTCGGCGGCGTCGACCTTCTCGGCCCATTCCTCATCGGCGAAGACGGGGTGGGGGAAGGCGAACGGTCCGCCCTCGGCGTCGAACTCGACCTGCTCGCCGCCGACTGCCTCGGCGAACTGGGCGTGTACGTCGGCAAGGTTGTAGCGCTTGCGGTTGACCTTGGGTGCCATCGTGTTCTCTCGTTTCTGGGTGGCCGGTGGGTGAGCCGGTGGGGGCACCGCGACGGCAGGGCTCACCCTGGTCCGCCGCCGCGGTGCCGGTGTGCGGGCCGGACCAGTCATCAGGGTCCGGCCGGGACGAAGTCGCGCCAGCCCGGCCCGTCGATCCACGTGATGGAGTCCGTGCCGGCGGCGTCGTCGATGTAGGCCTGGTAGGTGACGCCGCGGGCGATCTCCGCCGTGCGGGTCCACTGCTGGTTCTCGCGGCCCGAGCGCAGCGCGCTGGGGAAGTGGCGGACGATGTAGATCTCCTGGCCGGTGTCCTTGTTGAGGTCCTCGGCGATGAACACCAGCCTGCGGTAGAGGGTCGGCGGTGTCTTCGGCCTCGACCAGGTCCACGTCGCCGTCCCGAGGTCCGGCAGGGACCCTGCCCCGGACAGCGGGAGGTTCTCGTAGAGGGCGACCGCCGCGGCGTTCGTCTCCTGCGGTACCCACTGGGCGGTGACGGTGTCCGACTCGACGTCGGAGCGGGTCGGGGAGGAGGCCTGCCCGGACTGCACGTCCGAGGTGGACAGGTCGCCCGAGAACGTGACGCCGTCGGTGGTGGTGTAGCCGACGGGCAGGTACCCGGCGGGGAGTTCCTGGAGGATGCCCGCGGCGTCGAACGGTGCGGTGACCGCGTCGACGTCCGGGTCGGCGGCGAAGATGGCGTAGCGCAGGGCTTTGCGGATCAGGCCCTGCTTCAGTTCCGCGATCTCTGTGAAGTCGGCGGCGACCATGCCGCCCCCCTTTCATGGGTTGGGTGCGCGGGTCAGGCGGGCGCCTGGGCGCGGCTGGTGAGCGCGTAGGTGGCGACCGCCCGGCGGATCGCGGGGTTGCCGTAGGAGACCGGGGCCGGGCGTGAGGTGGTCTCCACTGTGTCGATGACGACCCGGGCGCCGGGCACGTGTGTGCCGGCGGCGGCCAGGAGCACGGCCCGCACGTCGCGGGCCAGGTCCCACATGGCGGTGCGGGTCGCGGCGAAGGTGTCGACGTCGACCAGGGCGGTGTCGGTGATCCGGTCGTCGCCGCCGCCGGGCAGGATCTGCACCTGGACCAGGGGGAGTTTCTTCTCCAGGTCGGCGGGCAGTTCGTTGACGACCCGCATGCCGGGCATGGCCGTGCGCACGATGAGGGCGGCGGCGTGCTCGATGTCGCCCCAGATGTGGTCCTCGGGGGTCACTGCGGGACGTCCCCGCGGTTGGGGAGGACGGTCTGCGGGGTGACGCCTGCGGCCCGTCCCAGAACCCGGCGCCGTGCGGTGTTCGTCGACCCCCACTCCTGTGCGGCCGCGTCTTGCCGGGTCGCCTCCACCTTCGCGGTGGGCCGCCCGGAGGGCCGGATCTCCTCGGAGACGTGGATCTCGCCGGCGAACCCGTCGTCGATCTCGGACGAAGCGATTCCCCTGGCCCGCTGGGCGATCTTCTCGGCCCGCGCCTTGAGCGCCTCCCGGACCTTGGGGTGTTTCATGATCTCGGTCAGGCCGCGCTCGTCGAACACGAACCGGGGTCGGCTGCTCATCCGGTGTACTCCTTCAGGATCGCCGTGGTGTGGGTGAGGAACGCCGAGACCGACGGGGCCACGCTGGGTTTCCCGTCGACCTCGTACGTGTCCGCGCCCACCTGGATGAGGTCGGTGTGGGCCAGGCCCATGCCGGGCGGGCCGAAGAACTGCCAGCGGGAGACGGTCCGGTCGGCGGCCGCGCTGAGGTACTCCACCGAGTCGAGCGGCTGCACCGAGCAGTGCTCCACGTCGACGGGGTCGTCCTCGATCCACGTCTCGTTGCCGCGGTCGTCCTCGCCGTAGTGGCGGGGAATGTGCGCGACGGTCTGGTCCATCAGGACGGAACGCCCGAACATCAGCGCCCCCACCGTGCAACAGGCCTCTGGTCCCGGTAGCGGGCCAGCTTGTCCTTCTCGACCTGGGCCAGGGACATCGCCAGGGTCTCCGTCGCGAAGGTCACCGACCGTTGCCCGGTGGACTCCTGACGCAGGCTGAGCGGGTTCACGCAGCCGCGTGAGGCGACGTCCAGGGTGATGCCCAGGACGTCGTCGGGGACGGTCTCGAACCCGTGGGTCAGGGTGACGACCGCCCGCCGCCGCGGGTCGCGGGGCGGGGAGACCACCCACAGGTCCTCGCCCTCCCGCCACCAGCCGGACGCCTCAAGGGTCTGTCCGGCGACCTGGACGGAGGAGACGGAGACGACCGGTCCGGGCAGGCGTACCTGCCCGTCCACGACCCGCAGCGCGATGGTGTCCGTGCGCCGGGTGAACGTGGTGCGGGCCTCCGCCCGGACCAGCGCGGACGCCACCCGCAGCGCCAGGTCGCAGGTGTTGGCGGGGGCGCTGCCGCGCGGGACCTGGAGCCAGTCCTCCAGCTGTTCGATGGTGGCCAGCGGCGGCAGCGCAGCCACGTCAGCCGTCCTTGACCGACGACGCGCCGGTCTCGATGTTCCGCACGACCGTGACCTCCACACCGTCCGGGCGCAGCGCTGTGTAGGTCTCGGTGCGGTCCTTGGCCGTCGACCTCTTCGCCGCGGTCTTCTTCGGCACCGGCACCACGGCGTTGACGGTGCCGTGCCCGGCCTGGGCGGCCGCGGCCTTGTCGGGGGTCGCCGAGGAGGCCCGCTCGTCCGGGTCGGTGGTGTCGGCCGGCCCGTCCCCGGGGGCGGTCGTGGACGGGGCGTCCACGTGTGCGTCCAGCCGGGTCTCCTCCGGCGGGGTGCTGTTCTTGCTCGTAGCCATGAGGCTGGTGTCCCTTCAGGGTTCAGGAGGCGAGGACGCCACGGAGGCGGGCGGCGGCCTTGCCGGAGAACACGGCGAGACCGGTGTAGAACTCGATGCGCGTGCGGTAGGCGGGCTTCTCCTGCAGCTCGCCGAGGTCGTAGACCTGCACGCCGCCGTTGGTCAGCCCGGTGACGCCCTTGTCGCCCTCGTCCTGGCCGAACTTCACGGCGTAGATGCTGGAGGCCGTGGTGGCCGAGCCCTGCGTCTCGGTGGCCGGCAGGATGTCCGCACCGGCCGCCGTCTGGCCCGGGTCCAGGAGCGGGATCCCGTTGTAGGTGGCGATCATCTTCTGGGTCAGGGCCTCGCGGATCATCTCCACACCGCCGAGCCGCCGGGCCGAGGACTTGACCTTCGCGATGGCCGAGGCGTTCGCGTACAGGGCGCCGTTGGAGCCGTTGAGTCCGGGCACGCTGGCGATCAGGGAGTCCAGGGCGTCGAAGAAGTCGTGGCCGCCGGCGACCGGGCCCATGCCGTTGGTGTCGGCGTCGATGACCTGCGCGCCGACCAGGCGCTTCTTCAGCCCGTCGAACCCCTTCGGCTCGACTGCCACGTCACCGTTGAAGAACGCGTCCTGGAACTTGTACGCGTTCGCCTTGACCTTCAGGCGGGTCTGCACTGCGCGCTGGTCGTTGAGGTTGGAGCGGGTGCGCTGGATGAACTTGTCGACGTCCGCGTCGCCGCCGAGGATCACCAGAGACTCCGACTTCTGGTTCACCGTGCCGGTCGACTCGGTGTACGCCTCGTTTACGGCTCGGAACGCGACACCCGGCAGGGTCGCCTCCTCGTCGTAGGCGTAGGCGTTGCCCTCGATCGTCATGAACGGAATCCGGTCCAGGACCGGCGACTCCTGGACGAACGTCTCGATGACACCGCGCTGGAGCTGGGTGGTCGACAGCTTGGCTGCCTCGACCAGGGTTACGGCCACGGCGGGCCCCTTTCGTCAGTGAGGCCCGCACGCGGGCCGGTTACTTGGTCTTGATCTCGGTGTTGTAGGCGTGGCGCAGCCGGTCCATGCCGGGCTGCACGTCCGCCGGGGGTGTGTCGTGGCCGCCGCCGCCGACGTCGCCCCACGGCTGCTTGCCCGCCAGATACGGGCGCTCCTTGAGAAGGTCCTCGATCGCCTTCTTGATCTGCTTGGCGTCGGGCTCCCCGTCGTCACCGACCTTGATCTTCGCCAGGTCGATGAACCGCGGGGCGTCGGCCGGGTCGGCGAGCTTGCCCGCGGCCGCCGCCTTCACCTCGGCCCGGACGATCCGGGCGTTGGACTCGGCGGTGAGCTCCTCGCGCAGCTCCTTCTTGATGGCCTCGGCGTCCGCGGGCGTCGCGCCCTGGTCGCCCTTGCCGTCGCCGTTGTCCCCCGGCTTCGCGCCGGTGTCCTTCGGCTTGCGGGTGAGCTTGGCTTCCAGCTCCTTGACGCGGGTCTCAGCCTTCGTGCGGGCGTCGCGCTCCGCCTGCAGGGCCTTCTTCCCGCCCTCACCGAGCTTGTCTTCGTCGCCGTCGCCGCCCTTGACGCCGTTGTCGGAGCCGCCCCCGTCACCGCCGTCGCCGCCGGATCCGGAGCCGCCTGCGTCCCCTCCGTCGGCGTACAGGAACGGAGAGAAAGGGTCGTGCCCATACGGGTGCGCCCAGCCGCCGCCGGTCGCGCGCAGGGTCTTCTTCCGGGTGTGGAGCATCGCGCTCCCCCTTCGTGCATGGGTGTCCGCGCGGCATCGCGCCGCGCGCCCGCCCGGGCCTCGCGCCCGGGAAGTCTGAGTTCAGCGCAGCGCGGAGACGACCGCCGCGAAGAGGCTGTCCTTGCGCAGCTGCTCGTTGGGCAGCTCGTCGTAGGGCACGAGGCACGGATGGGTTCGTGCCTGCTCGTCCTTCACCGCGCCGTGCTGCCAGCCGTCGGCCCGCTTCGCGTCGCACCAGGACTGATGCAGCTGCTCGGGACTCGCCCCGTTCAGGGCGTGCCGCACGCCGTCGATGGCGCTGTCCCGCTGCCAGGCCGGGGCTTCGTCCCACGGAGGTGAGGGGGCGGGGTCGCCGGTGATCTGCTGCCAGGCGCGGTTTGCTTCGTGGCAGACCTTGGCGATTTCTTCGGGGGTGGTCACAGGTGCTCCTCTGGGGGTCAGTAGATGTAGCCGTGCTTCTTCAACAGCCGCAGCTGGTGCTCGCGGTCGTCGGCCAGGCGCAGGATCTCCTCGGGCATCAGGCGCGGGGTCGTCGCGACCCGGTACCGCTGGCCGGGGATCTTCACGGCCTTGGAGTCCCGGGCCAGCTGCTTCCCGGCGAGACCGCGCACCGTGGCGCCCTCGGTCGTCGCCTGCACCGTGCGCCCGTGAACGGTCATGGTCTGCATGCCGCGGCGGGCGTTGATCACCTGGTTCAGGTCTGCGCCCTTGGCGAGCGCGTCCACGGCGGCCGCGCCGAGCCGCTTGCGCTGCTCCTGGGGCGACATCTGCTCCACGAGGGCCTTCGGGCTGGGGACGTCGTCCCACCGCTCGATGTCGATCGGGTCCATCCCGCAGTCGCACATCGGGTGCCGCTTGAAACCGGTGCTGTAGGAATACTGGCGCCCGGCGAGGATGATGCACCGGCCGCACGCCGGGAGCTTCACGACCCGTACGTAGGCGATGCACCGGCGGTGCGTGGCCATCGACACCATCGTCGCCGAGCGGGACGCGTCGGTGATCTGCGTCGACACCATCCGGGCCATCTGGTTCATGCCCGCCAGCGCAGCCGCCTCCGCCCCCATGCCGGCCGCGTAGGCGGTGTAGGTGGTGATCGCGGGCATGTACAGCAGCGAGGTGAGCGGGCGCCCGTCGGAGGCGACCCCGGCGAACGCCTCCGGGGCCAGGGCGGCCAGGACGGGGGCGGCCGCGTTGCGGGCGGCCATCGCCATCATGACGAACTGCTGGGCGCCCTCGGCGGCGGTGAGCTGCCCGGCGACGACCGCCTGCAGGATCGCCGCCCCCTGGTCGCCCTGCAGAGAGGCCAGAATGTTCGCCGGGTCCAGGCCCGACCAGATCGACCGGACCTGCGCGACGACGGCCTGGGCGAGGGACTGGACCTGGGTGTAGCGGGCGTCGGCCGCGTCGCTCACGCTGCCTCCTCGTCCTCCTGGCCCTCGTCGGCGTCCTCATCGGTGCCGTCCTTCGGGCCGAACGCGGACAGGGCAGCCGAGGCGGCCTGGGCGGCGGCCTGGGCCTGGGCGTCGCGCATCCGGATCCACTCGGTCACCTGCTCCTCGGTGACGCCGGGGATCATCCGCCACAGGGCCTCGTCGGGTACGCCGATCGCCTTGTACTTCGTCAGGGCGTCCGCGTACTGGGCGACGGACCGGTACTGCGGGTCGCGCCACACGGTGCGGCCCATCGCCAGCGACGCCGCCCGGGCGGGCTCCCCGGCGGCCAGGGCCTCCAGGCGCATGACCTCCAGGAGGTCCTCGCCGAAGTACGTCTGCTTGTCGGAGGCCTTCGCGACGAGCCCGGACTCGGCAGCCTCCAGCGCGTCGGCGGCGATGTTCGCCATCTCGCCGAGGAGGTACTGCGGCGGTGTGCGGGTCTGCGCGGCGATGTGCCGCACCGCCTGCGAGATGACCTCCAGGTACGCCTTGAGGTCGGCCGGGGAGAACTGGCCGATGGACGCGCCCTGCCTGGACAGCCACAGCAGGCGGTCCTTGGAGTACTGCCCGAGCGGGATGTCCTCCTCGGCAACAATGTTGTCGTCGGCGTCACGGATGTCGCGGGTCGGCTTGTCCATCCCCATCACGACGCGCTGCGGCAGGGCGGCGAAGTCGGCGGCGGTGAACAGGTGCGCCCACAGGGTGTTGATGCCGTCCTGCAGCGGGGCCACGGGGTCCAGTTCGGACTCGGGGTCGCCGTGCAGGCGGGACCGGTTCGCGATTTCTACGAGGGGGATCTCGTTGCCCATCGGGTTCACGAAGTCGACCTGCTCCGAGCGGCGCAGCCCGACCGTGCGGGTCGCCCACTCACCCCCGTTCAGCATGCGCTGCCGGCGGTAGACCATCGGCGGCCGCCCGGCCCAGGCCCGCGTGAACAGCGTCGCGAACTCATGCGTTCCGTCCGACCAGACACGCAGCCCCGTACGCCGCAGGTTGCGGGTGCCGGGCGCGTAGTCGACGACGGCCTCCCCGGCCGGGATGAACGTGATGTCGGTCAGCTCGCCGGACGGGTTCCACACCAGGGCGTGCGAGCGGGCGACGACCAGGGCGTCCAGGATCGCGAGGTTCACATCGACCCGGGCGCGCGTGCGCTTCCACGCGCGCTTGGCCTCCTGGTCCGTCGTCCCGTCCTCGCCCTCGAACGAGACGACCTCCAGGCGCTCGCGCAGGGTGTCGGGGACGGTCTTGCACCAGTTGTCGGAGAACCCCTCGAACAGGCCGCCGGCCTGCTCGCTGAACTCCGGGGACGCGAACTTCAGCGGCCGTTCCCCGCCGTACAGACTGTTCCGCTCGTCAACGCCCGCCTTCCGCGCGTCGATCCGCGCCTTGAGCGTGCGGATCTTGTCCTCGGGCCGGTCGTCGTCGGTGAGCACCTTGCCGGTCTCCAGGAGCACAGCCGCACCTCCTTACGCGCTGAGCGCCTCGTCCTTGACCGCCTTGCGGCGCAGGTAGCCGTCGACCGCGCCGACCAGGGCGTGGACCCCGTCGATACGCGCCGAGCTCTTGTCCCGGTCCGGCTTGACCGGGCGGATGTTGTCGTTGCCGTCGCGGATGATCTGCACGCAGTCCGCGTTCCAGCGGAGCACCGGGTGCCCGGCGTGCAGGAGCGCCTTCTCCATCAGCAGGCGCTCGAGCTCCTTGGCGGCCGGGCTCATGCCCAGGTACGTCTGCGCGATCGGCACGACTTCGCCGATGCGCTGGTTGGCCTCCAGGCGCTGGATGGACCCGCCGGTGAACATCCGGTCGTAGCTGATCCGCTTGATGCGGAAGCGCCTCGAGTCCTGCAGGATCTGCGTCTCGATCGCCGCGTAGTCGATCGCGTCGCCCTCGGTCAGGGTCAGGAACCCGGCGTCCGCCCACTCTTTGAGCGGTACCTGCAGCTGGTGTTCCAGGTCTCTCACCCGGCCCTCGGGCACCCACAGCCGCGGCACGATCTCCAGCTCGATGCCCGGCCGCCGCGACTTCACCACCAGCACCCAGGCCGACAGGTCGGAGACGGCGGACAGGTCCAGGCCGCCCCAGGCGTCCTGCAGCTTGAGCGCCTTGTCCGGCGACAGGTCGCCCTTGCCCTCGTCCCACAGCGGCATCGGCAGCCACTTGGACTGCATCGACATGCGCCGGTTGAGGTACAGCCGGCAGAACCCGGGGAACGCCGACGGCGTGGTCTTCGCCTTCGTCGCCGCGTCCCGGATCGACTTGATCGACGGGAACCCGTACCGCAGCCCGGGGTTGGCCTTGTGCCACGTCGCCTCGGCGAACGGGTCATCGTCCTCGGAGGCCGCCCAGATCACGCCGTAGTGCGACGGGAAGGTGATCACGTTCTCGGCGATCCGCTTCGTGAACGTGTGCTTCTCGTCGTAGATCGTGAACTCGGAACCGTCGTCCGCCGTCGTGATGTACACGATCAGCGGCTGGTCGCGGGCGCCCGTCCCGGTCTCGATCGCCTCGATCAGGTCCCGGGACTTGTGGACGTGGACCTCGTCGACCACACCGCCGTGGACGTTCAGCCCGTGCGCGGCCTCGGCGATCCGGGACAGCGCCCGCAGGATCCCGCCGTTGCGCCGGCCGACCAGGACCGCGGCCTTCGCGTCGACCGCCTGGCGGCCCTTGCGGGACGAGAGCGCCATCTGCTTCGCGTCGTTGAATACACGGGAGGCCTGCTCACGGTCGATGCCCGCGGTGTAGACCTCGGGGCCGTGCTCCCGGTCGGCCAGGAGCAGCGTCAGCGCGATCCCCGACGACAGGGTCGACTTGCCGTTCTTACGGGGAACCTCGATCCACGCGGACCGGATGACCCGGACGTCGCGCTGCAGCTCCTCGTCGTAGAACAGCCACCCGAAGATCGGGGCGATGACCCAGACGACCTGCCAGGGGGCGAGCAGCAGCGGAGTGCCGCCCCACCGGGCCTTGGTGTGCTTGAAGCTCTCGATGGCCCGCTTGGCGCGGGACGCGGCCGCCACGGAGAACCAGGCACCGTCCTGGCGGTCGGCGTGGAACGCGACGGTCAGCGGCCGCGACTCGAGGGCCTCGTCGATCTGCTCGTCGGACAGGCCGAGCTCGAGGAGCGCGGAGCGCGGCACGGGAAGGCCGGCGGACAGGTCCTCGAGAGAGAGCTGCTCAGTCGAAGACGCCGCTGTCGTCGTCATCGTCTCCGCCTTCCGGCGGCGGGATCCGGCCGCGAGCCGACGGCGACAGCCCGAGCTCGCCGATGTACGCCTTGAGCTGGGTGCGGTACTGCGACGCCACCGTGGTGAGCGGGTTCCGGCACGGGCCGCGCTGTCCCATCGTGATGAGCCCTTCCACCGACAGGCGGTACTCGCACCACTCCAGCCGGGCCACGCACACGCAGTAGTCCACGATCACGGAGCGGTCGACCGCGCCGAGCCCGGTGCCGACGACGAGCTGCGGCACGACACGCGACCACTCACGCGCGGCCGCCTCACGGCCGGCCTCGGCCGCCTCGGCCGCGAGCTTCAGCCGCATCCACGCCGCGACCTCGTCCCTGTACTCGCGCAGCTGCTCCTCGTCCGCGCCGCGCGGTGCCCGCGGCTTCCGGCCGGGCTTGATGTCCGGGAAGAACGCCGTCCAGGGCGGTTCGAGCAGCTCGGACGGCGGGAGCTTCGCACCCTCCCGTACGGGCCGGTGTCCGGGGTTGCCCTCGCGGACGACCTGCAGGGGAGGCTTCGGCTTGCGTCCGGGGACGGCCACGGCCCACCACCCCCCTCCCGCACGGAACGCCCCACATGTCCGCTATGGGGGCGCTGATCAGAACCCTGCGATACGCGGCCACACGAGTCGCCCTCCCCGGCGGGCTGCCGGAGGCAGCCGGGGGAGTCACCCCCCAGGGGAGGGCGGGACGAGGGCGAAGTCGTCGGGGTTCGATCCGTTCGCCCGGAGGATGCCGCGGGCGAAGTCGATGAGGAGGCGGGCCACTTCGGTGACACCCTCGTCCGGCGTGGTGACGTGGACCGTGTCGATGAGCGCCTCATCGGCGTGGCCGACGCGCAGGTAGACGGGCATCGGCGCAGGTTCAGGCTGGGTCATCGCGCGTTCCATCCTCCTGGTTGATGCTTGGCTGTCTCGCTGCTGTGGCATGGCACGCACAGTGGACGCAGATGCTTGTCCGCATCAGGGTCGGCCTCGCCCCGTCGCACCAGCTCCTTGCGTGACAAGGGATGGTGGTCTGCTGCTCGAGCTGGGCGACCACAGAGCACGCACCACGGATGTGTGTAGAGGTAGGCGGCTCGGCGTCTGGCCCATCGGGTGTCGTAACCGCGTTCACTGCTGCTGCCTCTGAGGGCCTCGGCCTGGGTGGTGTGGGTGGGGCACCGGCCCTGGGTGACGAGGTGGGGGCATCCGGGGATTGGGCAGGGCCTACGGGGCCGGGAGGGCATGGGGCCTCCCTGGGGTCACGTCTCGAGGAGGTGGTCAAGCGGGCCTCTTGCGGCGGGCTTGCCGAGGTCGATGAACGCCTGCCACGCCGCCTTGTCGGCCTCTGGAGCGTCCAGGTAGGCACCCAAGGCGGCCTTGGCGGCCTGACGCAGGGCGCGCAGCTCGTCGGGGGTGAGGTGCAGGGTGTGGCGGATGACCTTCTCGGTGCTGAGCTCGGGCATGGATGGCCTCCTGGCGTGATGAGGCCCGGCGGCGCGGTGTGCGCGGCCGGGCCTGGGTGGCGCTACTGGCTGAGGATGCGGGCCTTCTGCGCCTCGAACTCTGCGGGCGTCAGGACACCCGCGTCACGGAGGCCTGCGAGTTTCGCCAGCTCGTCAGCGACAGATGACGGTGCAGCTGCTGGCGCTGCGTGCCGAGTGGAGTGCTGGGCAAGGACCGCAGCGTCGAGCTCGGCGCGGAGTTTCTCGAAGGCTGGCATCTGCTGCTTGGTGAAGACGACTGAGTTCTCGTCCTTGGCTGCGTTTGAGGTCTGCGAGCCGAGGCGGCCGCGGACCTCGTTGCCGCCGGGGACGGTGAACTGGATAAAGCCGTTGACCATGGCACCGGCGGGCTTCCACTGGATCGCTGAGATCTGGCTGATGTGTAGTCGCTTCTCACCCTTGCCGTGGGTGGCGCGGGCTAGGAAGCCCTTGCGTGTGATGGTGACGTATTGGCCGTCGAACTCGATCTGTCCGCCCTGGCCTGACACTTCGGTCATAGCTGCCCCCTTGCTCTTGGTGGGGGAAGAGTGTCACAGGCGTGAAGGCGGCGTGATGGCTTCGGGTATGCCGACGAGGCGTAGGGCGCGGGCACGGGTGGCGAGTTCGGCGCGGGCGACGTCGGCGAGGTCGTAGAGGGGGTGGCCGTGTTCGGTGAGTCCGGTGCGGGTGAGGTGGCCGCGTGATGCCCAGTCGCGGATGGTGGTGGGGCGGACGGCGGCTGCGCCGGCGGAGAAGAACCGGCGGGCCTGGGTGGCGTGGGCGGCGGCCTGGGCGGTGGTGAGGAGCTCGGTGTCCATGGGCCTCCTCCGGGACGCAAGGGAGCCCCTGGCCGATGGTCAGGGGCTCTGTAGACACACGTGTGGTGGTGGCATCAGTGTCGCGCCAAAGGTGGATCTTGTCCAGCGGCGTTCTGTGGGGCGTGGCGACGCCCCCGCCGGTACGGGTCGGCGGGGGCGTCTGGCCGGGCGCTACCCGGCGTGCAAGGGCCAGTGTGTCAGGGCTTCTTGGAGGCCTTCTCCTGGTCGCGCTGCTGCTTGCTCGCCTCGTTCTTCTTCTTCAGGTCGCCGATGCTGATGCTCTTGGGGAGCTTGGACGGTGCCATGGGTCAGGCCCTCTCGTGGTGGACGTGGTGGCGGACGGGGTTGACGGGGTCGGGGGTGATCCGGAAGGGGCTGGAGGGGGCGTTGCCGACGTTGTTGTTGTTGGGCTGACCTGGGACAACAACGCCAACAACGGGGGGCTCAGAAGGGGTTGGGGGGAGGGGTGGAAAGTCCTCTCGGTGGACCCCCTCACGCCCACCCACCGGGGGCACCCGTACGCCGGGCCGTACGCGCACCCCGTGGCGGGTGAGGAGGGCGCGCACGTGGCCGGTCTTCCAGGGGGTGGCGGGGAGACCCATCAGAGGGGTGCGGGAGAGGCGCTCGGCAAGGTGGGCGAGGTGCACCCCGGAGCCCTCCGTGTAGGCGTCGGCGAGGATGACGGCGACGTACCCGAGGGGGAGCAGCTCGGAGGGGTGCTGCTCGGGCTCCGAGGCCTCCTCGGCCTCCTCCTCGGGCTGCTCCTGGTCGCCGTCGGCGGGCTGCTCCTGCTCGGTGCCTGGCGCGGGCGGGAGTGCGAGGTAGCCGAGGGCGAGCGCGGTGACCACCCAGGCCGCGGCCGCGATGATGACGGCGACGGTGGTGTACGGGGTGGCCTTCGTGACGCCGAGGACGATGGCGAGCCCGACCCAGCGGAGCCCCACGGACCCCTCGGCGTCCGCGGGCTGCCGCTTCGCCGGCGCTTTCGCGGCCACCTTCTTCGGCTGCTCGGGCTGCTCCCCCGGAGCTTCCTCGGGCTTCCCCTCGGCGTCGTCCGGAGCGTCCCCGGGCTGCTCCTTGGCGGGCTCCTGGGGTGCGCTCGGCGGCTTGGGGGTGGCGTTGCACAGCCAGTCGACGGTGCGGCGGGTGAGCTTCTCAGAGCCGAGCCAGAGGGCGGTCCAGAAGCGAATCCAGGCCTCCATGTCAGGCCCCGACCATCATCGACAGGGCGGCGAAGAACTGGCCGGGCACGGCCCAGATCGACCCGGTTCCGGCCATGGGCCAGGTGAACGCGGCGACCAGGGAGAGCACGGCGGCCCGGGCGGGGTTGAGCGGGGCGAAGACCATGATGACGACCAGGAGGCCGCAGGCTGCGCCGATCCCGACGTCTCCAAGGGGTCCGGCGGCCCCGCCGACGCCGAGGCCGGTCCAGCCCTGCTCGACAACCTGCTGGGGCGAGGCCCAGATCTTCCCTGCGGCGATGTAGGCGGATCCTGCGACGAACGCGGTGATGCCTGCCCAGAGGGTGCTGAGCTTGCGGGAGCCCTTGCCGATGACGCCGAAGATGAGGACGGCCGTGGCGATCAGGGCGAGGCCTCCGGCGCCGACGTAGTCGAAGGTGCCGCTGGTGGCGGACGCTGCAAGGTGCATGACGGAGGTCTCCTAGACGGTGCCGGGCGCGTAGAGGGCCAGGGCGAGGGCGGCGGAGCTGACGGGGATACGGGCGGCCCAGACGAGGGCGGGGCGCAGCGCCGGGGGCATGTACGCGAGGCCGGGCAGGTAGGAGGCGACGATCCAGCCGACGAAGCCCATGGCGACACCGACGCCGGCCCCCTGCTGTCCGGCGTCGACCAGGACGTCGTGCATGACGCCGACGAGCCCGAAGGCCCACCCGGCTCCGGCTGCGGCGAGGTGGTAGGCGGCCCAGACTCGGAGGCGGTGGAGCCGTTCGGCGGCGCGTTCGGCGGCCGGGTCGGGGGCGAGCCACGGCGGTGCGATGGGCGCGGGCTGGTTCACGGTGACGTGGATGCCGGGCGCGGCCTCGATCGGCTGCGCGGCCGGGGGCTCGGGCTCTGCGGGGTGGCCGCCGAAGGGGCCGGGGCGTACGTCCCACCACGGGCGCTTCGGCTCCGGCTCGGCGTCGGGCTCCTGCTCCTGGTCGTCCTCGTCGGCCCGGTCCGGGGCCGGGACGATGTGGACCTGGACGAGCGGGGGCTGCTCCGGCTCGGCGACGACCGGGCCGTCGATGCGGTCGCGGAGCCAGCCCCGGAGCCGGTGCTCGCCGTCCTCCTTCGCGGCGCTCATGCGGCGAGCTCGCGGTTGAGGATCCGAACGACGGTCTTCTCCAGGACAGCAGCCCCGTGGATGCCCCGGACGTAGGACAGGACCTTGTCCTTGTCCTGCATACCGATGGACAGGGCTGTCCTGATGCTGTCCGTGATGGTCTGCCCTGGCGGGGCAATGGGGCTCGGCCCCGGCCCTGACCTGCTGTCTCGGTTGTCCTGCTCGTTGTCCAGGACAGTGCGGACAGCTGTCTCGTCGTAGTCCAGGCCGAGCTGATCAAGGTGAGTGAGAACGTCATCGTGGGACACGCTGGGGAGGGTGGCCAGGACAGCGCGGACAGCGGACAGGACAGTCGGGGACAGCTGTCCCGGCGTGTCCTGGCCGGTGTCCTGCGGGAGGGCGGCTGGGGCGGTGGGGGCGTAGACGGCGGCCTGGCCCTCGATCCGGGCGAGGTGCCGCTTCTGTGCGCCGAGCGCGAGGCGGGCTGCGATCTCGGCCGCTTCGTCCTGGAGCCACCGGGCGGTTCGGGCGGGCAGGGGCCGGGACTGGTGGCGCATCACGGTGGACCACATCTTCTTCGCGACGGCGGAGACGGCGGCCCCGGCGAGACCCACGTACAGGGCCTCTTCGACGTAGCCGTGGGTGGCGACGACGGCCATGTCGACGGCCAGGGCCCAGTTGCCGGCCTTGCGGGGCCCAGTGGCGCGGGCGGCGTCGTACCGGGCGAGCCATTCCAGGGCCATGCAGGTGACCCAGGCGAGTGCGAACGCGGTGGCGGCGAGGTAGGCGATGGGGGCGACGACGGCGCGGGCGAGGAGGTCGCCGATGCTCGCGACAGACCAGACGACGGCGACGGTCACTAGGAGCGCGGCGGCCGCCGTGACGGCGGTGGTGACGGCCTGGTCCCAGTCCCGGGGCGGGACGGGCACCATGACGTCGTAGTCCTCTTCGACCATGCGGGTCTTGCCGTCCACGGTGTGCGGGACGAGGCGCTGCCGGGTCTCGGTGCGGTAGTCGACGCCGGGCAGAGGGTGCCCGGGGAGGTGCTGGGGCAGGGCGGACTCGCTGTCCTTGCGGGTCATGGAGTACTCCGGGAGCGTGGGCCGGCCGGGCGCGCTGGTGCGCCCGGCCGGGCGGTTCAGCGGGTGGAGGCGGCGGCGGCGCCGTGCGCGCGGGCGAAGGCCAGCGCGTTACGGGCGTCGACCTCGCGGTCGATACGTCCGGCGTAGTCGGCGGCGGCCTGGCGCTGCAGCTCGGCGACGCGCAGGCGGGCGGCGTACTCGGCGCGGGTACCGGCGAGGGGCACGTCGCGGATCGCGGAGAGGGCGGCGGTGATGTCCCGGCCGACGGCGACGTTGTTGTAGACGCCGTGGTGGTCCCAGACGCTGATCTGGATCTCGAGGTGCCGGGCGTGGGCGCTCATGGCGGCCTGCGGGGTCATCTGCTCGAGGCGGTCGGCGGCCGCGGTGAGGATCGCGGGGAGCCGGTGGGCCAGGGTGCGGGGGCTCGCGACGGCGAGTGCGGTAGCCATCAGACGGTTCCGGCCGCGGCGTTCAGGCACAGGGCCCAGTCGCCTCGGGTGCGGGAGGTGGTCCACATGGCGGGGTCCAGGGCGGCCATGGCGCGCTGGCCGGCGTTCTGGGCGACGGCCGGCGGGTAGCCCGAGAGGATCCGGGCGTCGGCGCGGGCGAGGGCGCGGCCCCATCCGGCGAGGGTGAGGGGCTCGGTGGGGCGGATCGTCGTCAGGTGCTCGGCGGCGTGCTGCAGGAGCTGTGCGGAGAGGCTGGGGCGGGCGAGGAGCTCGCGCAGCTGCTCAGCGAAGGGGCCGGGCTGGGGGTTGCGGGCTGCCGGTACACCGCGCCCACGGTTACGATCGCGCATGGTCATCCTCCTGGTGGTTCAGGCGGTTGGCTGGCCCCGGCCATATGGCGTTGCGACCGCCCGGCCGGGGCCTCTTGTTGAGCGATGGGAGCGGGCTCCCGTTCGTTGTGTGGGGACTCTACACAGTGTAGGGTCCCCACACAAGCAGATCGGTAAGCGCGCTCCGGGAAGGAGCGGTATGGCCGACAGAGACCAGGAGGTGCAGCAGGTGCTCGACTCCATCGACGCCCTCGGTACGGCCGAGACCCCTGCAGCGCGGGCGAAGCGGCTGACACAGCTGCTGGACGCCATGCCGGAGAAGCAGGCGAAGGTCCGCGAGATGCGACAGCAGGCCGTGACCGAGATGCGCGACGAGGGCATGTCCCTGCGCGCCATCGCCGCCGAACTCGGCATCTCCTTCGGGCGCGTCCGCGACATCATCGACGGGGTCACGAAGCGGCCACCGAAGAAGCCGGCCCCCGAGGCGTGACCAACGAACGCTGCGCCCCCTGCCTGTGTCAATCAGGCAGGGGGCGCAGTGCTGTTCGGGAACGTACACGGTCAGGCGGCGGGCTGCTGGGCGGTGGCGAGGCGGAGGGCGAGGCTGGCGAGCGCGGGCATGACGGCGGCGCGGTGGGCGTCGTAGTCGTCGGGAGTAAGTCGGGTCAGGCAGATCCGGCACATGATGTGGAGCTCGTCCTCGTGCTCCTCCAGCGTGAACGTGGCGCATTGGGGGCACGGGGCGTCCTTGATCCGCTTGACGGGCCGGGTGTGGGTAAGCCGGCGAACCCGGAGGAGCAGCTGCTCGAGCTGCTCGTAGAGGTCGTCCCACCACGGCCGGGTCGCCGCGTAGTGGAGATAGGCGTCCAGCCATCGGCAGAGGCCGGGAACGTCGCCTCCGCCCCGAATCCAGGGGCCCTCGCAGCGGGAGGTATGGATCGTCCCGTAGCTGTCGCGCCTGGCCACGGGAACGTCGGCGTCGGCGGTGAGGTATCGGGCCCAGCCGTACAGCAGAGGGGTTATGGGGACGCCGCTGGTCTGGTCGCCGTGCGGGTCGTCCAGGAGCAAGACCTGCCCGGGGCCGAGGAGGTCCAGGGCCTCAAGGCGGACGGGGAGCGGTGCGTGGGCACGGCCGATGCCGCCGCGGCGGGCGGGCCCGGTGTCGGGGCACAGCATGTCCTGCAGGAGCACCCACTGGCGGGGGAGCTCCCGGAGCCAGGTGTGGACCTTGTACTCGCAGGCCTCGCAGCCCGTACGCGGGGAGTCGTCGGGCAGGCGGCCGAAGCAGGAGAGGCAGATGTCGTTCATGGTGGCGCTCCGGGTGGTGCGGTGGGTCAGAAAAGAGGGCTGGCGATGTCGTCGACCGGGCGTCCGCCCACGTACGGCGGGAGAGCGGGGCGACGGGTCGCGGGCAGCCGTACGGCGCGGGTCTTGCGTTCGCAGACCGGGCCGGTGCCGCGCGCCCGGGAAACCGGGTCGCGGAGGGTGCGGCCGCACACGGTGCAGCGCCGGGAGTCAGCCACCGTCGGCCTCCGTCGGCTCGCCGTCGTCGGGCCACTCGATACGGCCGTCGGGGTAGCCGGCCAGGAGGAGGTCGACGGTGCGGGCGGTGCTGCCGAGCCCCCACATCGGGTCGTCCATGACGAACGCCCGGCCGTTGGGGAGCTCGGCTCCGTCGAGGACCTGGCCGTGGGGCAGGTGGAGACGGAACCCGCGGGCGAACTGGGCGGTCACGGGCCCACCGCCCGGGTGCAGGTGGCGGGGTGGTGGAGGTCGCCGCGGGTGGCCCAGCCGCGCTCGCAGCACCAGTCCGCCCACGGCTCCACCCAGCCGTCGGGGAACACGTTCGAGAGCTCGCGGGCCTGCTCATCCTGGCGGCGCCCGGCGGTGTGCCGTATCCGGGTGCGGGCGAGGAGGCAGAGGCAGGTGAGCCACAGGGACATCACCGCGCCGATCCAGACGCCCTCCAGCGCCCAGAGGAGCCCGCCGGCGAAGAAGGTGACGGCGAGGAGGGACAAGATGATGAAGCGGAGGCGGGCGGAGATCATGCGGATTCCCTTCGAGGCCGGCGGACCGGGGCCCGGCGGAGGTTGAGTTCCTTGACGAGGAGCGCCACGTGGGCTGCGGCGTCCGGGTCGGGGCGGGGGCAGCGGATCGGATCGGACGGGATGCCGGGGACCAGTCGCACGCCGCCGAACGTGCCGTCGGGCCACTGCTCATCGAGGAGCGCGGACAGGTCCCGGGCGACGGCGACCGCCCGGTTCACCGCTGCCACGGGACCGGCCTCACTCCCTGCACGGCCCGCGGCGAAGGCGCGCTGCTGCGCCCGGGGAGCTGCCGTGCGGGGCAGGTGGCCTGGTGTGGCTTGGCCTGCCACTCGCCGGGCCGGATCTCCGGACGGGCCGCGGTCACGGCGCGGACGTACAGCTTCCCGTCGGCGCCCTGCATGACGGCGACGTTCCCGGTCTCGTCCGGCTCGTAGTTGACCGGCTGCCGCTTCCCGTTGGCCGAGGTGAGGCACCAGACGATCGGGGCGCTGCAGCGGCGGCAGCGGGCGAGGTGGTGGCTGGCGGGCTTCATGCGGTGGTCCCTCCGTCGTGCTGGGCGAGGTGGGGCAGGACGAGGGCCCTGCCGTACAGGCGGATCGCCGCGGGCGCCCCGTGCTCGGCGAGCGCCTGGCGGACGGTCTCGGGGATCGCGGCCGCGCGCAGCTGCTCCCGCTCGGCCGGGGCCGGGAGTTCCGGGCCGGGGTCCGGTGGCGGGGGCATCGGGAGCCACGTCGTCGGCGGCCGCGCCGGGGCGGGCGGTTCGGGTCGGGGTGCGGGGGCGGGCGGCGGCGCGGCGGCTGCGGCCAGGCGCTCGGCCTCGGCGGCGATGTTGGCGCAGAGGTGGCAGCGCTCGCCGGTGGCCCAGGTGGTGCCGGACTCGCAGGAGTCCAGGCGGCACCCGTGGCGGACGAGCCCGGCTCCGAGGAGCCACCGGCCGACGTCGCGGCGGGGGTCCTCGGTGGACGCCCACCGGGCGGTCAGCCGGGCGGTGAGGCGTTCCATGCCGACTCCGGCGGACAGCTGGCGGCCGATCTCCTGGCCGATGCGGCGCAGCACGTACGGGCTGATGCCGGGGAGCTCGTGGCGTACGGGCTCGAGGACCTGCCACACCCGGGGCGACAGCTGCAGTCCCGGCCCGCGGTACGTGGCAGCCTGGCCGTTGGTGCGCTTTTGGTCTTGAGCCGCGCGTTGGAATGTCGGCCCGGCCGAGTTGTCCACAGCCCGGGGCGGGTAACTACCCGAGTCTCGCCTCCGGCGGATCTCAAGATTGCCCGCGCGCCCGTCAGTTGTAAGGGAGTGGTCTTCCCTAGTCGCGAGGGATCCGTCTTGATCGTCCGGACCCACCCCGTCATGGATGTCCGTAGCGGGCGGGGCCAGCAGGTCGGCGAGGGGGAACAGTGCGTCGTCCACATCGTTGTCCACCGCCGGTTCGGTGGGTGCGGGAACGGAGTGCAGGGGGGTGGTGTTGACGGTGACGGCGTGGCGGGCGCGGTGCCCGGCCCGGCGGCCGAGGGTGAGCCACCCGGCGGCCTCCAGGTCGTCCAGGAGGCGGCGGCCGGTCTTCTCGCTCAGCGGCTCGCCTGCGTGCTCTCCGGTGTGGTGGAACAGCTCTCCGGCGAGCTCGGCCGCGGTGACGGGCAGGCCCTTGGCGGTAGCTCGGGCGAGGTGGAGCCAGGCGCGCAGGCGGCGCGGGGTCAGAGCCTCGGCGACCCGTACGGGGACCTCTAGGGCTGCCTGGTCGCGGGGGACGAGACGGGCGTACCGCAGGGCGGAGCGTCCGTCACCGCCCCTGTGCGTGCGCTGCTTCGTCCGGAGCCACGGCTCGCCTTCCGGACCGGGGCGGTTGAGCTGGGTCAGGCCGCGCTCCACAGCGGAGGGCGACATGCCCAGCGTGGCGGCGAGCTCCGCGACCCGGGCGGTGCACGGGTCCTCGTCCGGGTGGGACGCGGGCCAGGTGCGGCGGGCGTCCAGGGCGGTGACCTTGATGTAGACGGCCACCGCCTCGTCGCAGTAGTCGTCGCCCCGGTAGAGGGATTCGGGGATCCAGACGCTCTGCTCGGCGCGCCGGCGGGGCCGGTTGTAGCGCACAGCACTGCTGGCCCCGCCGCGGGTGCGGCGGGGCTCAGCGGTGGCGAGCAGAGCAGCGGACATCAGGCCGACGGCTCCGAGGGACGGTCGGCCTGGGCGGCGGCGTGGGCTTGGGCGAGCTCGGACTCCCGGGCGCGGCGGGGGCCGACCAGGGCGAGGGAGAGGGCGCGCTGGGCGATCAGCCCGTAGGCGAAGCTGGCGTCGCCCATGTGCTCGGCCTCGACGTGGGCGCGGTGGAGTTCGGCGGCCTCGCGGTCGCCGAGCGGCTCCCGGTCGCCGAGCTCCTCGGCGCGCGCGGCCGCCGAGCTGCACCGCAGGACAGCGTCGTACGCGGCGTCCAGGGCCGGGCCGTCCTCCCACGTCTGCAGACCGGGGATTTCCAGGGAGGACGGGGCGGGGTCGCCGTGCCCAGTGGTGTGGAAGGAGACCAGCGGGGGCTGATCGCCGCGCGAGACCGCGCGAACGGCCCAGGCCGCTCCGGATGCGTAGAGGAGGGCGGCCTCCTCGTAGCGTGCCTGCGTCTCCGTCTCGACCGTCCGGTACAGGCGGCTCAGCACATCGAGGGCCTGGCCGTGCGGGACGACGGTCGCGGTACGGCCCCACGCGTTGGTGCTGCCCTCCAGGGCGACACGGCCCTCGTACGTCATGCGGCGGACCTGGTCGACGGTGGTGACCTGGAGCTGCGCGGCCCGGTAGGCGGTGCGGTACTCGTTCGCCGTCTCGTACAGGGCGTACACGCTGTCGGCCAGCGATTCGGTCCAGTGTTGGGTGGGCTTCTCAGGCATCGTTTGTGCTCCGGGTCGTGGTGGTCTGGTGGGCTCGGCGGGTGCGGGCGAGCGCACCCGGGGGAAGGGTGAGGAACAGGTCGGCGTTGTCGATGGGGCCGTCGGCCGGGGACTGGCGGATGAACCCGCGGCTGAGCAGTGCGGCGAGTGCGACGCGCACTTGGCCGACGTGGAGGCCGGTGTCGTGGACGAGGCCGATGACTCGGGGCTGGCGGGCGAAGTACCCGCGGCCGTCGGCGTGCGTGGCCAACGCGATGCCGACGAAGCGGAAGTTGCCGGGCAGGGAGCTGGCGAGGATCGCGCGTTCCCACGGCTTGCGGTGCGCCGGCCGCGGATCGAGGGCCGGGGCTTCGGGGGCGGCCGGGGTGGGGCGGCGGCGCGGCATCTGGGCCGGGGTGGGGCGGGCGGCGGTCGTCATGACGGCGGCTCCAGTTCGTCGGGCGGTGGTTCGGTTCGGTCGGGGTGGTTGAGGTAGGAGCCGGGCGGCCAGCCCGGCCCCGGCGGAGGCTCGGGCAGGCCGCGCAGCGCGTTCGGGGTGTGCCGGTCGCACTTCCAGCCGGTGACGTACCGGCGGGCGTAGACCAGGCCGTGCGGCTGGCCGACGTCGCCGCACGGGCGGACGGACCCGCTCACGGGGCGGGGGTGTTGATCTCGCCGCAGTGGGTGCAGCGCAGGCCCTCGGTGGTGACGTCGTGCGGCCACTGCATGTGGCCGCACTTCGGCCGGTGGCAGGCCACGTAGATGCGGGTCTCGGTGTCCCGGACGGGCGCCGGGGCCACCGCGACACCGCGTCCGGTGGCGAGCGCGGTGGACAGCCACCGCAGGGCGGCGGCCAGGCCGAGGGCCAGGAGTAGGAAGGGGATCTGTTCAGGCATCGGCGAGGACCTCCATGCGGAGCTCGGCGAGGGCCAGGCCGTAGACGGCGCAGAGGCCCGAGCACCAGAAGCGGACGGGGTCGGTGGAGTCGATGACCTGGGTGCGGATCCACCCGGACATGTCGACCGCCGAGGCGTTGGCCGTGCCGCACTCCTGCTGCTGGCAGGTGCCCGGGCCGCCGACCGCGCGGCGGGTCGGGTGGGCCAGGGCGTAGGAGGCGCACTGGCTCGAGCACCAGGCCCGGGCCGACGGGCGCCGCCCGAGGACCTGCACCCGCGCCCACCCGGCCGGGGCCGGTTCGGGGTGAGAGGTCCCGCATGCCGGGGTCCTGCATGTGCCGGGCAGGTCGGTCGGCAGCGGCACCCGGGGAATCCCGAACGCCGCGAGCGCCTCGCTCTTGGCGTTCGCCGGTCGGCGTGCCCTCGTCGGCGCGTCGTTGAACCCGCGGGTCATCATGGCGCTCCCCCTTCACGGGACGTGCGGTGGTTGGTGGTGATGCGGCGGTCGGCGACCCAGGCCACGGCGATCAGTGCGCCGGTGGCCAGACCGAGACCGATCACGGCGTAGAGGAGCCATAGGTCGCCGGGCACGGCGTCACTCGGCGTCGGAGTCGTACGCGGCCGCGACGGTCAGCGGGACGACGACGTACCCGGTGGGCTCCTCGTCGCCGCCGTCGACCTGGACGACGAGTTCACTCGGCTCCTCCGGGTCGTCCTCGTCGCCGATCCAGTCGAATACCAGGGCCCGGCCCGCAGGGTGCTCGTCGCTGATCAGCGCCTCGCAGTGCCGCCGTGCCTCGGCCTCGGTGGTGTAGTGGCCGACGTGGATGCCCTCGTGCTCGGCCCGGTAGTCCGTGTGGGCGGACGCGGGGTGCCCGGCGGTGACTCCGAGGTCGTCGTCGATGTGGGCCAGGCTGGCGAGTGCGTCCGCCCACGCGGCGACCTCGCCGAGGTCCTCGCAGACGACGGCTTCGCCGAGCTCGTCCAGGCCGTCGAGGAGCCGGGCGCCGGTGGGCTGCTCGCGCAGGGCGCGGGCGATCGAGACGAGGATGGTCGTGCGGGCGTCGCGGGCGGAGATCGTCGGGGTGGACTCGCCCTCGCGGGTGTCCTTCCCCATCGGCCCGGCGCAGCGGCAGGTGTGCGGGCACCGGTCGCAGTCCTCGCAGACCTCGTGCGGGCAGTGACCGCAGTCGAGTCGACGGGTCGGCGGCAGGGTGCATGCGTGCGACGTGCTGGCCGCAGCAACGCCCCGGCGGTAGCCCTCGTTCTGCGCCTCTCCGCAGACGAACGAGAGGATCTCGCGGGCCTGACGGTCGGGGTAGCCACCATTGATCAGTGACTGAACGGCGTTCTCGTAGGCGCTCATTCCGACACCGCCGGGGCGTCGATGAGGGTGTATGCCTCGAACCGGACGCCCGACTCGGTGGTGCCGATAGTCTCAACGCGGATCGAGCTTTCGCCGTGGGGCTGCTCGCTGACCTCGGTGCCGACGTGCGCGGCGAATGCGTGGACCTGGTCGACGCGCTGGTGGAAGGTGATGACCAGGGTCGGCCCGTCGTTCCACTCGGCGAGGCGGACGTCGACATGCACCGGCAGGACCGGGGTGGTGCTGAGGATGTGCTCGGCGGCGGCCAGGGCCGTCAGGTACCCGTCCCGGCGGGCGAGCTCCTGGACGATCTCGGCGCGCGAGGCCTCGGCTCGGATCGTCGGCTCGGTCTTGCCGGTGAACTCCCAAACCTCGGGATTCCGCGCCCTGCAGATCGCCTGCCGGACGTCGGCGTGCGTCATCGGGGGGCGGGTGAGGAGGAGACGCCAGGGCGTCTCGCCCTCGGGCTGGGGCGCGGCCGCGAGAGCGGCGGCGATCCTGTCCTCGGTAAGGTGGTTGGACACGGTTACCTCTCAGTGGGATTGAGATGTGCCGATGGAGGGGTCGCCATGGACCAGGCCCGGTCCCGGCGGCCCCGACGTACGTCAGGCGGCGCGTGGCGCGGGCGTGGCGGGGTCGGTGGTGGTGAGGTGCCGGTACAGGACGGCGAGCGAGGAGAGCTCGCTCGGGGTCAGGCGGCAGGTCGGGCAGTCAGCGGGCGGAAGGCCGTGGTCGCAGTCGTCCGCCATGCCGGCGGCGAGCGCCTCGGCGGCGGTGCGGCAGATCACGGGGCGGCCGCAATGTGCGACGGCAGGTCGTCCTCGGCCGGAACCGAGCGGCCTACGGGGGCCCACAGGACGGGGTGGTCTACGCCGATCGTGTCGGATATGGCGTAGGCGACCTGCGCGGGCTGGGTCTTGACCGTGCCCGACAGCAGGTGGTCGATGGTGCCGTGAGGAACGTCGGCCGCGGCTGCCAGGGCGCGGCCACTGATGCTGCACCCGGAGCCGGTGCGTTCCATCAGCATTCGCAGCCGAAGGGGGTTGACCAGGCGAAATCGTTTGGGCTCAGATTCCATGCGGGTTCCTTGGGTGCCGTGCCTAAAAAGTTGGGCAGCGTCAACGTAGCGCCATCTGGGCAGGTTGCCCAGTTTCTTGGGCAGTGGAGGTGTGGGGATTTCGGTCAACATCCCGAGGCGGGGTGGCGGTGACTGCCCAGAATCTTGGACACTATGGCCAGGGGGGCGGAATCCTCATGCGCTTGAGCTGGGAATATGAGGCGTACGCATCTCTAGCCACTTGGGCACCCGGACGCCCCACGCACCCCCGGAGGATAGACATGGAGACTGCACCGGATCCCAGATGGGACCTGGCTGACCTGGTGAATCAGAGGAAAGGCGAGATCGGCCTGTCCTTCCGGAAGATCGCCGAGGCTGCAGTCGACCCTGTCGACCCGGAGAGTGGATCGCTGTGGACGCGGGGCACCCTCGAGAACCTCGCCAAGCGGGAGCCAGTCAAGGCCCCATCGGCGCCCATGCTGCGGGCGCTCGCGACTGGGCTGCAGGTGCCGCTGCGACTCGTTCAGGAGGCGGCTGCGGCTCAATGGTTCGGCGTGGAGACGGTCTACGACGACGAGGCCGACCCTGAAACCCGGCTCCTCGTGCGGCGCTACCAGCAGATGAGCCCCGAGGACCGGCGGCGGCTGCAGATCATCGCCGAGACGTATGACCTGTCCTGACTGTTACCGAGGCAGATAATCGTAACGTTCAGCGAGTTCCTGTAACCCCCTGGTCGGATTCTGATCGTCGTTGCATGATGAACGTCCTGCCGGGGGGCGGAACGCGTGACTCCATTCGTCATGCCTCGCAGGATCGAACTGATGTGCGGTCCTCGGGGTGGAGTCGTTACGGGGAGGTAGGCGCACATGAGCAAGACGATCAGCGGCAGCAGGGCGCCCGTTCAAATCGCTTTCGAGATCGTCCCAATAGACGCGTTGCCGCCGGGCAGGGTGGTCGCCCTGGACGAGGTTGACGGGTTGATCACCGCCCGCATTGGCGAGGGTCACATCACGTCCGAGCTCCGCGCAGAGATCGAGGAGCTCCACCGAACGGTGACTCAACAGGAACGGTGGGTGCAGACGTCGCCGGAGCTGGACCCGCATCGTCTCGAACAGCCGGCGGAGGGGCTGGGTATCGCGCACGTGGCATGGGAGCGGGTTGCTGCCGGGGTGCTTCCGCGCGGCGTCCTCGCCGCACCGGTGGAACGCGACCGCATGCTGGTGTGGCTCCTTCACGAGGATCACGCCTCGGCGCAGCTCTGCGCGGAGGTGTCCGAGTACGGGCGCCGGATCGCGGGCGACGGGCTCTGGGAGCAGCGATGGCCTTCCTAGCCTTACCCGCCCCCGGCTGCCGGGGGAGTGTCCGTACGGGCCCGGATGACGCGGATTGCATTCGTGTCGAATCCGGGCCCGCGTCGTTGTGTCGGCAGGATGATGACCCCGAAGAGGATCCGCACGGTAGTGGCCCGGATGCTGATGGGTGTGGCCTCCCACTGCTCCGGGGTGATTCCGACCATGCGGCCCAGGAGGCGTCGCTCTGCGGTCGCCCCGATCTCGGCGCGAGTCGCCTTGATCTTCTTCTCCAGACTCGCGAGGCCGACCAGGGCGAGGGCGGCGTCAACCTCCGGGTTGTCGGCCAGTGACTCGATCTGCTGACGCACTGTGTCCCGGCGTCGCTCGAGCTCGGTCAGCTCGTCGGCCAGGGCGGGGTTCTCGGCCCGGGCTGAGAGCTCGGCCAGGAGTTCCGGGCTGTTCAGCAGGCGTATCGCCCGACCGCTGACGTAGGCCTCGGTGTGCTCGAGGTTCCGTCCGACCTTGCGGCAGGTGTCGCAGTAGTAGATGCGGGCGCTCTTCCTGTTCCTGCCGCCGACCGGCTTGGTCGACATCCACGACCCGCAGTTCCAGCACTGGGCGCCGCCGACCCCGGACAGCAGGTACCTCCGTTCCCGCCCAGGGTGGGGGCGCAGCTCCGCGCCGGCCTGGTAGTAGCGGCGGAGACTCTCCCACATCTCCCGCGGGAAGATCCCGTCCCAGGCCGCCTCGTAGAGCTGACCGTCTCGCTCGATCAGCCCGGCGGACCGCGGGGCCAAGAACAGGTTGCGCAAGGTCTTGGTGAGCCAAGGGTTGCCCTCGGTCGTGGTGCACAGAGTGTTCATCCACCGGATGACACCGGCCTGCGGCTGCCCGGCGAGCACCCGCTCCCCGGCCTCGTGCAGGATGCGGGCCTCCTCGGGCACTTGCTGGCTCATGTCATAGACAGGCACCTCGGCCTCGACACCGTCGACCACCTTGGTTCGCGTGCCGATCTGTACGCCGTACCCGAAGGCGCGGTGACCGCCGCTCTGCGTGAGGCCTGCCTCCAGTCGGGCGTCCAAGGCGCGCTTCACCCGGCGGCTGATGTTGTCCGACTCCCGGCACGCCTGGGCCGCCTCGATACGCAGGATGAACCGGTCGTCGGGGGAATCGAGGTCGCGCGTGCCGGACGGGCTGGCGATCCGCATGCCACGGCTGTCAGAGATCCCGATCAGCGTCTCGAGGTCGAATGGCTGCCTGATCAGCCGGTCGCCGTGGTAGACGATCACGGCGTCGATCTCGCCCGCCTCGATGCAGCGCAGCATGCGGTCCCACTGCGGCCGTGAACGGTTCCTCTGCCAGGCGCTGCGGCTGTTGTCCGGGAAGATGTGCGCCTCGCTGACGCCCCAGCCCAAACGGTCCGCCAGAGCCCGGCAGTCGGCCTCCTGGCGCTCCACCTTCTCAAGCGATCCGTCCGGCGCGTACGACAGTCGGCAGTAGATGCCGGCCCTTTGAGGCAGGCGCAGAGTCCGCATGCGCAGAGCCTAGGGGATGTGGGTGCTTTACGGGTAGACAGCCAGTTGCTGGCCGCGTTGAACACCGGACACGAAGGGGGGTGCGGCACCGTCCACGCGAACGCCGCTGAGCATGTCCCCGCCCGACTGGAGGCGCTGGGTACTGCGGCCGGTCTTGACCGGGTCGCCCTGCACAGTCAGTTGGCTGCCGCGCTCTCGGTGGTCGTGCACCTCGTGCGGGATCGTGCGGGGCAACGGCGGGTCGCCGAGGTGCATGTCCTGGAGCGGGACGCGGCAGGTCTGGTCCTCACGGTTCCGGCCCTGAGCTGGGGCGTCGGTGGATTCGTGCCGGAGCGCGGCTGGGAACGGCTGCGGTCGCTGATCGGAGGTGCCCTGTGACGGGAGGAACGTCCGCGTACGCGGCCCACGCGATGGCTCTCTGCGTGGGTTCGGCGGTGTGGCTCGCCATGGTGCGGGATCCAGGGGTGCGGCGGGCGCGGGTGCTGTTCGTGGCCGCCCAGCCCGCGTCACGCCGGACGTGGGGCCGGTGGCCAGGGCTGCGGAAGACCCTGGGGTGCGTGACGGAGTCGGCCCGGGGGCATCGGGAGTGGTGGTGCGTACCGGTCGCGGTGCTGCTCGCGGTGGTGGGCGGCTCGGTTCTGCCGCTGGTCGCGGGAGCCGTGGCGGTCCCGGTGATACGCCGTTGGCTGCGGAGGCGGGCCGGGGCACGGGAGGCGGAGAAGGCTGCGGCCGCGGTGGCAGCGTTGTGCGGGGCGGTGGTCGGGGAGCTGCGGGCCGGCCGTGAGCCGGGGCAGGCGCTGCTCTTCGCACTGCGTGAGGGCCTGGCGGAGGACAGCCCATCGGCGGCGGCTTCCGGCGGCCGGCTGGGAGAGGCGGAGGCAGCGGTGCTGGCGGCGGCGCGGTTCGGCGGCGACGTGCCGGCAGCGCTCCGCCAGGCGGCGGCGGGCCCGGGCCTGGCGGGCCTGTCCGGGATGGCCGCGTGCTGGCGGGTGGCCGTGGACGGAGGGGCCGGGCTGGCGACCGGGCTGGAGCGTCTGGAGGCCGCGTTGCGCGAGGACCGGCGCAGACGGGAGGAGTTGCGCGCCCAACTTGCCGGTGCATGGTCGACGGTCGTGGTCCTGGCCCTGCTCCCGGTCGCGGGTCTGGGGCTGGGAGCGGCCCTCGGAGCCGACCCCCTGCGCGTACTGCTGCACACCCCGGGCGGTCTGGTCTGTCTGGCAGCGGGGGCGTTTCTGGAGGCGGCCGGCCTGTTCTGGGCCTGCCGGATCGTGCGCGGTGGGGAGGGGGCGTGAACACGGTGGACGGAGAAGTTCTTCACAGCCTGGGGATGTCGGTATCCGTGCTGGGCCTGGCGGTGCAGCTGGCGGCCGTGACCGTCGCCAGGTGTCGGAAGCGAGCGGTTCGCGGGCGGGGCGCGCTGCTGTTGGACACGGTCGCGGCGGCACGGCCCGGCAGGTGGAGCCGGATGACCGCGCTGTTCCGGTCGAGCGGTGGTTCGGGTCTCTCCGAGGCCGCTCGGCCGTGGGCGGCCCCGGCCGGAGTCTGGCTCACCGGATGGGTTCTGATCGGCGGTGCGGTGGGCTGTGCCGTCGGTGCGGCCGCGGCGTACGGGACATGGCGGTGGCAGCGGACCCGGCCCCGGCCTGTTCCCGGCAGTGCCCATCCGGATCGGGCCGCGATCGCCGGGCAGCTTCCGCTGGCCGCGGATCTGCTCGCCGCCTGTATCGCGGTCGGGGCAGGACCCCGGGAAGCGGCCGAGGAGGTGGGCGAATCCATCGGCGGCCCGGTCGGCGACCGGCTCGCCCGAACCGCCGCCGAGATCCGCCTCGGCGGCGAACCGGCCGAGGCTTGGGGCCGGTTGGCGGAGATACCGGGCGCAGGTCCGCTGGCCCGCTGCCTGCACCGGGCAGGCTCGACAGGAGCCCCGGCCGCGGAGCCGGTCGCCAGACTGGCCGAGGCGATGCGCGCCGAGCGAGCCGGTGCGGCGGTGGCGCGGGCGCAACGGGCCGGGGTGCTGATCACCGCGCCGGTCGGCCTCTGCTTCCTCCCCGCCTTCCTGGCGGTCGGGGTGGCGCCGGTGATCATCGGCCTGGCCGGCGAACTGCTCGCGACCGGCCGTCCGGGCCGGTGAGACGGCGCGCGTCGCGCGACCGGCAGTGACCCTCTGGTCATTTGATTTCGCTCTCACTCACGGGTGTTCCGTTCGGGCACCCGCTCGTCATCGATGCTCATCGGGGGATGAAATGGAAAAGAAGCTCTGGGACCGGACCGTCGGCGCACTGCGCGGGGGCCGGCTGTCCACAAGGGTGCTGGGCCTGCCGACGAAGTGGTCCGCACGGTGGGCCGGGCGGCTCGGCCGGTCCGATCGAGGAATGACCACATCCGAGTACGCGGTGGGCACCATTGCGGCGTGCGCCTTCGCGGCGGTGCTCTACAAGGTGGTGAACAGCGGGCCGGTGCTGTCGGCGCTGCAGTCACTGGTCGAGGACGCGCTCGATGCGAATTTCTGATACCCCGTCGGTGCCGAGCCCGGAGAGGGGGCCTGTGGCCTCGAACGGCGGCCTTTTCCTGGGACGGCACCAAGGTCGGACCGCGAGCGGCTACGGGTGTGGCGACCGGGGCGCGGTGACCGCGGAGGCGGCTGTGGTGATCCCGGTGCTGGTGGCCTTCGTCATGGCGCTGCTGTGGGCGCTGATGGCGGTCTCGGACCAGATCCGTTGCGTGGACGCGGCCCGGGCGGGGGCACGGGCCGCGGCTCGCTCGGAGCCGGAGGCAGCGGTGCTGGAAGTCGCGCGTGACGCGGCGCCACATGGCGCCCGGGTCGAGATCGGTCGGGCGGGAGACCTGTGGCGAGTCCGGGTGGAGGCGCCGACCCCGGGGCCGGGCGTGCTGGCCCTGACGCTCAGCGCCGAGGCGGCTGCCCTGGCGGAGGACACGGTGGGGGAAGCGACGGGGCGGAGGGTGGGGGAAGCGGTTCCGGAAATGGTGGGAGGTGCCGGGTTATGAGGGCGCGCGGGGGCGAGGGCCGGGGGCCGAAAGGGGGTCGTCGCCGGGACGTGCCCGGATGGTGGGCCTGGGCCTGGGGCTGGGGCTGGGGCTGGAGGCAGGGCGTTGGCGTGGGCCGAGCCTTGGGCAGGGGCAGGGGCAGGGGCAGGGGCAGGGGCAGGGGCAGGGGCCGAGGTGTGGAGTGGATCGTGGGCCGGGCCGCGGGGCGGGGTGCGGATCGGGGAGTGGCCACGGTGTGGGCGGCTGTCACCGCGGCCGTTCTGTGCACCGTGTTCGCCGTGGTGCTCGCGCTGGGGCAGGCCGTGGCTGCTCGTCACCGGGCAGGCGGAGCCGCGGATCTGGCGGCCCTCGCAGCAGCGGACCGGGCGCTGGAAGGGGCGTCGGTGGCGTGCGAGGCGGCTCGGCGGGTAGCCCTGGCTCAGGGTGCCGTGCTCGTTCGCTGCGCGGTGCACGGGGAGATCGCCGATGTGACCGCCCGTTCGAGGTTCGGGCCCTACGAACCCGCCGTCAGATCTCGGGCAGGACCCCCGACCGTGCCCCGCGCCACGGTGGCCGGTGAGGCCGGCGAGGCCGCCCGCACCGTCCGGACCGGGTGCTTCGCGGTGGGCACCTGCGCCGGCCCGGGGCCCCGGTGGCATCATCGACGAACGTGAGGACGCCACGGACCTCGGCCTCGATGGAACATCCTGCTGGCAGCGCTGGCGGGATGCTTGCCCTCGCCCTCGCCCTCGCCCTCGCCCTCGCCCTCGCCCTCGCCCTCGCCCTCGCCCCCGCCCGCGGACGGTGCCGGCGGGCCCGCGCCGATGAAGTGCCCGGGCGGACCGGGTGGAAATGCCGGAGATGGCGGGGGAACGCGTCGACGGCGACGGGCGGTTCAGCCTGAAGGCGCTGCGGGGCAGGGGCGTCGTGGTCAACGCGTGGGCGTCGTGGTGCGGCCCATGCCGCGCGGAGGCCCCCGGGCTCTCCCGGGTGCACGAGGAACTGCAGGGCAAGGGGCTGCGGGTGGTGGGGGTCGACACAGATGTGTCGGTCGGCAAGGCTCGTGCCTTCGAGAAGGATCTCGTGCCTTCGAGAAGGACGCGGAGCTCCTGTATCCGAGCCTGCACGACCCGCAGGGCCGACAGCTCCTTCAGCTTCCGGAGGGCGTGGTGAACACCGCCGGATACCCGTTCACGATCATTGTCGACCCGGAGGGGCGGATCGCTGCGGCACGGATTGGAGCGATCGACGAGACGGAGCTGAAGCGGTTGGTCGTACCGCTGTTGCCTGTCTGACAGCGACTCCTAACTCCTCGTTCCATCCGGCTCCGGAGGTGCGGCCTTGAGGAGTTCGGTGAGCAGCCGTACGGCTCCGCCTTTGTGCAGGGGCTCGTTGCCGTTGCCGCACTTGGGGGACTGGATGCAGGAGGGGCAGCCCGCCTCGCACTCGCAGGACGCGATGGCCTCCCGGGTCGCCGTCAGCCACGTACGGGCGGTGTGGAAGGCCCGCTCGGCGAATCCGGCGCCTCCTGGGTGGCCGTCGTACACGAAGACGGTCGGCAGCAGGGTGTCCGGGTGCAGCGGTACGGACACGCCGCCGATGTCCCAGCGGTCGCAGGTGGCGAAGAGGGGCAGGAGCCCGATCGAGGCGTGTTCGGCGGCGTGGAGCGCGCCGCCGAGGATCTCCGGGTTGATCCGGGCCGCGTCGAGCTGGTCCTCGGTGACCGTCCACCAGACGGCTCGGGTGCGCAGGGTGCGGGGCGGCAGGTCGAGCTTCGTCTCGCCCAGGACCTCCCCGGTGATCAGTTTCCGGCGGAGGAAGGAGACGACCTGGTTGGTGACCTCGACGGAGCCGTAGCAGAGCCGTCCCTGGCCCCAGGGGATCTCGGTGTCGGTCTCCAGGACGGTGATGGCCGTGGTGTCGCGGGCGACCGTCGAATACGGCGGGTCGGCCTGCTCGACCAGGGCCACGGAGTCCTCCAGGTCCAGTTTCCGGACCAGGTGGGTGCGGCCTTGGTGGAGATGGACGGCCCCCTCGTGGACGGCCGTGTGGGCGGCGGCCGCGTCGACGGTGCCCAGCAGGCGGCCGGTGCCCTCCTCGACGATCTGGACGGGGCGGCCGCCCCCACCCCGGATGTCGGCGAGGTCGGCGGCCCGTTCGCGCCGGGTCCAGTGCCAGCCCGAGGCTCGCTTGCGCAGCAGTTTCGCCGCCTCCAGCTGCGGCAGCAGTTCGGGCACGGCAGGACCGAAGAGTGCCATGTCGGGCTCGGTGAGGGGCAGCTCGGCGGCCGCGGCGCAGAGATGGGGGGTCAGGACGTAGGGGTTGTCCGGGTCCAGCACGGTCGACTCGACGGGCTGCCGGAACAGCGCCTCGGGGTGGTGCACCAGATAGGTGTCCAGCGGGTCGTCCCGAGCCACGAGAACGGCCAGGGCGCCCTGTCCCGAGCGGCCGGCGCGGCCCGCCTGCTGCCAGAGGGACGCCCGGGTGCCCGGGTAGCCGCAGATGACGACCGAGTCGAGGCCGGAGACGTCGATGCCGAGTTCCAGGGCGGTGGTGGCCGCCAGACCGAGCAGTTCGCCGGAGTGCAGTGCCCGCTCCAGGGCCCGGCGTTCCTCGGGAAGGTAGCCCCCGCGATAGGCGGCGACCCGCTTCGGCAGCGAGCGGTCGACCTCCGCGAGGCGTTCCTTGGCGATCACCGAGATCAGCTCCGCGCCGCGCCGGGAGCGTACGAAGGCGACCGAGCGGACGCCCTGGAGCGTCAGGTCGGTGAGTAGGTCGGCGGTCTCGGCCGTCGCGGTACGGCGTACGGGGGCGCCCTTCTCGCCGTGCAGATCGGTCAACGGGGGCTCCCACAGGGCGAAGAGCAGCTCGCCGCGCGGGGAGGCGTCGTCGGACACCTCCCGGACCGGCAGGCCCGTCAGACGCCCGGCTGCGACCGCGGGATCCGCGGCGGTGGCCGAGGCCAGCAGGAAGACCGGATCGGCCCCGTAGCGGGCGCACAGGCGGCGCAGACGGCGTAGCACCTGGGCGACGTGGGAGCCGAAGACGCCGCGGTAGGTGTGGCACTCGTCGATCACGACGAACCGCAGGGCGCGCAGGAAGGACGCCCAGCGGGGATGGGAGGGCAGTATTCCGCGGTGCAGCATGTCGGGGTTGGTCAGGACGTAGTTCGCGTACTGCCGAACCCATTCGCGTTCCTCGACCGGGGTGTCGCCGTCGTAGACCGCGGGCCTGACGGCGTTGCCGAGCGGGACCGCCAGCGCCTTCACCGAGCGCCGCTGGTCGGCTGCCAGGGCTTTGGTGGGGGCGAGGTAGAGGGCGGTGGCCCCGCGGCCGTTCGGGGCCTCGGAGCCGTCCAGCAAGGTGCTGAGGACCGGCGCGAGGTACGCGAGCGACTTTCCGGAGGCCGTGCCGGTGGCGATCACAACGGATTCGCCGTCCAGCGCGTGCTCGGCGGCGGCCGCCTGATGTGCCCACGGATGGTCGATCCCGGCTTTTTCGATCGCCGAGATCACTTCTGGCCGGATGCGATCCGGCCAGATGGCATGGGTTCCCGATCGCGGGGGCAAGTGCTCCGTATGAGTGATGCGCGCGGCCCGGCCCGCCCCTGTGGCGAGCCGGTCGAGGATCATGGCGGGAGAGGGGCGCGAGCCCCTGCTCTCGGGTGGTCGTCCGGGACGGTGATTCTTGGCCATCGACACCGAGTGTGTCACTGGCGTGACGGACAATGGTCCCAAGGCGTCGTGCATGGCTGCTGGTAAGTGATTGAATGCCATCGCGGCTGGCGATCCGTCCCCTGGCCTCCGTCGGGGAGAGCGAGGGGCGACCGCTCGATAGCAAGGTGCTGGAGGATCCGTGGACCTGTCCCTGTCGACTCGCAATGTGTCCGGCCCTGGTGGCGACCGTACGGTCGTCGAGGTCGGTGGCGAGATTGATGTGTATACCGCGCCCAAGCTGCGCGAGCAGTTGGTCGAGTTGGTGAATGACGGCAGCTACCACCTGGTTGTCGACATGGAAGGCGTCGACTTCCTCGACTCCACCGGCCTCGGCGTGCTCGTGGGCGGCTTGAAGCGTGTCCGGGCCCATGAGGGCTCGTTGCGCCTGGTCTGCAACCAGGAGCGCATTCTCAAGATCTTCCGGATCACAGGTCTGACCAAGGTGTTCCCGATTCACACCACGGTCGACGAGGCTGTCGCCGCCACCGACTGAGGTCGGAGCGGGCCGGCCCTCGGGCCGGCCGGCAGGCAGTGAACAGGCCGGCAGCGGCAGCGGCAGCGCATGGGCCGTGACGGGCAGGCGGTCGACCTCAGGGTCGGCTGTCGGCTTTGTCGGCTTCCGGAGGAGAAGAGCAGGGGTGCCGGGCGACACGCCCGGGGCCCCTGAGGCGTACGCCCGAACGTTCGAGGGGGATGGCATGGCCACCGTTGAACTCCGCTTCAGCGCCCAGCCTGAACATGTCAGGACGGCCCGCCTGGTGGCGGCCGCCGTGGCGCGCCGGGCCGGCGTGGACGAGGCGGTGCTCGACGAGGTCAGGCTCGCCGTCGGCGAGGCGTGCAGCCGCGCGGTCGGGCTGCACCGCAGTCACGGCATCACCGCGCCGGTCAGCGTCGCGTTGACCGAGGAGGAGAAGGCGTTCTCCATCGAGGTCGGGGACAGCGTGCCCGGCCCCGGCGGCGATTCCGCCGAGCCCGGGGCGCACGACGCCGCCGGTGCCTCTGGAACCGGGCTGGACCGGTCCGACTCCGAGTCGGACGGTGAGGGCGAGGACGAGATGGGCCTCGCGGTCATCAGCGGTCTCGTCGACGACGTGGAGGTCCGTTCCGGTGCGGGCGGCGGAGTGATCCGCATGAGCTGGCCGACGGCCGTCGCAGCGGTACGCCCCTGAGGCCGCGCCCGCAGGCCGTGAGCCCTCGCGCCCGGAGGCTCTGAGAACCCGGCCTGGAGGCTGTGAGACCCGCCCGAGGCCCTGAGAGAACCCGTGACCGACGGTCGCGGGCTGGCCGGAGGGTCCTGGCCACGCGCCCAGGCCGCCCTGAGGCCAGGCCCGCCAGGCGCTGTGCCCGCGCTTGCGAGCCCGGCCGAGTCTGTCCTCGCGCATCGAGGCTGCGCCCGTACTCGTGAGCAGGTGTCGCGACCCGCGCCCGTGATTCCCAGGCCCTGAGGGCCGTGCCCGCGATCCCTGGGCGATGCTGAGGCTCGTCTTGCGGTCTTGCGGCCCTGTGGTCCTGCGGCCCGATGGTCCTGCGGTCCTGTGGCCCTGTGCCTCCGAGGTCCTGCGGACTGTGGGGCCCGAGGTGTGCGGGGGATGTGATGTTTCGTTTTGCCGGGCCCTGTTGAGCAGGGCCTTTTTCGCTTGAGGCCGCGCGGTAATGCGTCTGCCCTATTACTGCATTCGAGCAGTATCTCTCCGCTGATCTTTCGGCGTTGGGGGGAGAGCGATCAATTCTCTTCCCGCCCACTGTTTTGATCAGGTTCCGCTCCCTACAATCCGTCCACGACTTGAGCGCTGAGCGTCAAGGAGGACGTATGGCGGAGTTCTTCACCACCCCAATGGCAGCACTGACGCAAGAATCCGCATTTTCCGACCGGCCCGTCTCCCTCGCGGCGGCGGTACTCACGGACGGCAACCGGCTGATCGTCATCGTGGTGGCGGTCGTCGCCGTCGCCGCGCTGATCGTCGCCCGGCTGCTCGTACGCCAGGTCCTGGCGGCCGGCGAGGGCACCGAACGTATGAAGGAGATCGCCGCGGCGGTCCAGGAGGGCGCGAACGCCTATCTGGCCCGACAACTGCGCACGGTCGGTGTTTTCTCCGTCGTCGTGTTCTTCCTGTTGTTCCTGCTGCCGGCCGACAACTGGTCGCAACGCGCGGGGCGTTCCCTCTTCTTCCTGGTGGGCGCGCTTTTCTCGGCGGCGACCGGATACATCGGCATGCGGCTCGCCGTACGGAGCAATGTGCGGGTGGCCGCGGCCGCGCGTGAGGCGACCCCGGCGGAGGGCGAACCGGAAAAGGATCTCACCGCCGTCTCGCACAAAGCGATGAAGATCGCTTTCCGTACCGGTGGCGTGGTCGGGATGATCACGGTGGGACTCGGTCTGCTCGGGGCCTCCTGCGTGGTGCTCGTCTATGCCGCCGACGCGCCCAAGGTGCTGGAGGGGTTCGGCCTCGGCGCGGCGCTGATCGCCATGTTCATGAGGGTCGGCGGTGGGATCTTCACCAAGGCCGCCGACGTGGGCGCCGACCTGGTGGGCAAGGTGGAGCAGGGCATTCCGGAGGACGATCCGCGCAACGCCGCCACCATCGCCGACAACGTGGGCGACAACGTCGGTGACTGCGCGGGCATGGCCGCCGACCTCTTCGAGTCGTACGCCGTGACGCTCGTCGCCGCGCTCATCCTCGGCACGGCGGCGTTCGGCGACTCCGGTCTCGCCTTCCCGCTGATGGTTCCGGCGATCGGCGTCGTCACCGCGATGATCGGCATCTTCGCGGTCGCACCGCGTCGCGCCGACCGCAGTGGGATGACCGCGATCAACCGAGGCTTCTTCATCTCCGCGGTGATCTCGCTCGCCCTGGTGGCCGTGGCCGCGTTCTCCTATCTGCCGTCCTCGTACGCCGATCTGGACGGGGTCAGCGACGGGGCTATCACCGAGCACGGTGGCGATCCGCGGATCTTCGCCCTGGTCGCGGTGGCCATCGGCATCGTCCTGGCCGCGCTCATCCAGCAACTCACCGGCTACTTCACCGAGACCAACCGCCGCCCGGTCCGGGACATCGGGAAGTCCTCGCTCACCGGTCCGGCCACCGTGGTGCTCGCGGGCATCTCCATCGGCCTGGAGTCGGCGGTCTACACCGCGCTGCTGATCGGCCTCGGCGTCTACGGGGCGTTCCTGCTGGGCGGTACGTCGATCATGCTGGCGCTCTTCGCGGTCGCGCTCGCCGGAACGGGGCTCCTCACCACGGTGGGCGTCATCGTGGCCATGGACACCTTCGGGCCGGTCTCGGACAACGCCCAGGGCATCGCCGAGATGTCCGGAGACGTCACGGGGGCCGGCGCCCAGGTCCTCACCGACCTGGACGCGGTCGGCAACACCACCAAGGCCATCACCAAGGGCATCGCCATCGCGACCGCCGTTCTCGCGGCGTCCGCGCTCTTCGGCTCCTACCGTGACGCCATCGCGACGGCCGTCGCGGACGTCGGGGCCGGTGCGGGCGAGCTGGGGCTGAGCCTGGACATCTCGCAGCCCAACAACCTCGTCGGCCTGATCCTGGGCGCCGCGGTCGTCTTCCTGTTCTCCGGGCTCGCCATCAACGCGGTGTCCCGGTCCGCCGGCTCCGTGGTCTACGAGGTCAGGCGGCAGTTCCGCGAGCACCCCGGGATCATGGACTACTCGGAGAAGCCGGAGTACGGGCGCGTCGTCGACATCTGCACCCGCGACGCCCTGCGTGAACTGGCCACACCGGGCCTGCTCGCGGTGCTGGCGCCGATCGCGGTGGGCTTCACCTTCGGCGTCGGCGCGCTCGGCTCGTATCTCGCCGGCGCGATCGGCACCGGAACGCTGATGGCGGTGTTCCTCGCCAACTCCGGCGGCGCCTGGGACAACGCCAAGAAGCTCGTCGAGGACGGCCATCACGGCGGCAAGGGCAGCGAGGCCCATGCCGCGACCGTCATCGGCGACACGGTCGGCGACCCGTTCAAGGACACGGCGGGCCCGGCGATCAACCCGCTCCTCAAGGTGATGAACCTGGTCGCTCTGCTCATCGCTCCGGCGATCGTGCAGTTCAGCTACGGCGCGGACGCGAACCCCTGGGTGCGGGCACTGGTGGCCGTCGTCGCCATCGGGATCATCGTCGCCGCCGTGTACGTCTCCAAGCGGCGAGGCATCGCCGTGGGTGACGACGACGCCTCGGCAGGCGACGGGCCCTCGGTCCCCGCGCCGGACCCCGCGGCGGCTCCGTGATCCGTACGTACGGTCCTGACCAGTGACGAGTGACGTGCGTCGCGTGTGATGGGGGATCAGCGAGTGGGCGGGCGGTGCGTACTGATGTGCCGTCCGCCCACGCCCTGTACCCCGGGGCAATGATCAGGAGCAGCCTTTCGGGTGAGTTATCGCTCGTGCGTCCGATTCTCTGCGTGAGTGGCATCTCCCTCATTTCCCTTGGTGCAAATGGCTTCAAAAGCGTGCACACCGGATGACCGGCACCCGGCTGTCGCCCCCTCGGCGTGTAAGTTCCGGGGCCGAGAGCCTTGGAAGGGACCACTCCGGTGAACAAGAAGCTTGCAGCCGCACTGTCCGGCGGTGCGGTACTCGTACTGACGCTGTCGGGTTGCAGCGACGACAGCGACAACAAGGTCAACGACTGGGCCAAGAAAGTCTGCGACCAGGTTCAGCCGCAACTGCAGAAGATCGCCAACGCCAACGCCTCCATCCAGCAGCAGACCGCGGACAACAGCAAGCCCGCCGACGTCCAGAAGACCGACTCGGCCGCCTTCCAGCAGATCTCCCAGGCGTACAAGTCGCTGGGCGCCGCGGTGGACTCGGCGGGTCCGCCGCCGGTCGACGACGGCGAGACCACGCAGAAGGAAGCGGTGAAGGAGCTCAACGCCTCCTCCAAGGCGTACGCCGACCTCAAGACCGACGTCGACGCGCTCGACACCAAGGATCAGGCGAAGTTCGCCGACGGGCTGAAGGGCATCGCCGACGATCTGAACAAGATCAGCACCAGCGGTGACCAGGCGCTGAAGAAGCTCCAGTCCGGCGAGGTCGGCGTTGCCATGTCGAAGCAGAAGGGCTGCCAGAAGCCGACCGCCTCGACCGGCCCCTCCGGCTCCGGGGCGGCCGACGCCGACGCGTCCCCGGAGGCCTCGGCCCCCGGGAAGAAGGAGTCCTCGGAGAAGGACTCGGCCGAGAAGGACTCCGAGAAGACCGAGAAGGACTCCGAGAAGACCGAGAAGGACGCCGAGGAGTAGAAGGCCTGAGCGCCGTTCTCCCGGCCCGGACACCCGCCGGGTGTCCGGGCCGCTGCCGTTGTCGGTGGGACCGGACACAATGGGTGGGTGAGTAAGAGCAGCCTTCCCGCACCCGACCACGCCGCCGGCCTCCGTGAGGCCCTGCTCGCCGCGGACTTCACCGCGGACGGGCTCCTCGACCGCCTCGGCGCGCCCGCCTATGCCGCCCTCGCCCGCAGCGAGACCGTCCCCGCGCTGCGGGCCACCCGGGGCGACACCCCGCTCGACACGCTGGTGCGGCTGTTCCTCCTGCAGCGGCCCGTCGCCGAGGAGCGGGCCCGCGCCGCCCTGCCGCTGGACGAGTGCGTCGCGGACGGCTGGGTGACCCGGGCGGCGGACGACGGCACGGTCCGCGCGAGCGTCGACGTACGGCCGTACGGGGGCCCGGACGGCGAGGACTGGTTCATCGTGTCCGACCTCGGCTGCGCGGTCGGCGGTGCGGGCGGGATCGGCTCGCGTGAGGAGGGCGTCGTCCTCGGCGTCGGCGGGGCCTCCACGACCCTCGCCGGCATCACCGTCCGTACGCCGGTCGCCTCGGCCCTCGACCTCGGTACGGGCTCCGGCATCCAGGCGCTGCACGCCGCCCAGCACGCGACCCGGGTCACCGCCACCGACCTCAACCCCCGCGCCCTGGAATTCACCCGGCTCACCCTCGCCCTGTCCGGCGCCGACCCCGCCGAGCTGCGCGAGGGCTCCCTCTTCGAGCCGGTGGGCTCCGACACGTTCGACCTGATCGTCTCCAACCCGCCCTTCGTCATCTCGCCCGGCGCCCGCCTCACCTACCGGGACGGCGGCATGGGCGGCGACGACCTGTGCCGCACGCTGGTGCAGCAGGCGGGCGACCATCTGAACGACGGCGGATACGCCCAGTTCCTCGCCAACTGGCAGCACGTGGAGGGCGAGGAGTGGCAGGACCGGCTGCGCTCCTGGGTGCCGTACGGCTGCGATGCCTGGATCGTCCAGCGTGAGGTGCAGGACGTCACGCAGTACGCCGAGCTGTGGCTGCGGGACAGCGGGGACCACCGCAGCGATCCGGCGGAGTACGACGAGCGGTACGAGGCGTGGCTCGACGAGTTCGAGGCACTGGGCGCCACGGCCGTCGGGTTCGGCTGGATCACCCTGCGCAAGTCCGCCGCGGCGGCGGACGGGAACCCCTCGATCGTCGTCGAGGAGTGGCCGCACGCGGTGCAGCAGCCGCTCGGGCAGGCCGTCCAGGACCACTTCGCCCGCCAGGACTACCTCCGCGACCAGGACGACGCGGCGCTGCTCGCCGGGCACTTCTCCCTCGCCGCCGAGGTCGTGCAGGAGCAGGTCGGCCTGCCCGGCGCGGAGGACCCCGAGCATGTGGTGCTGCGTCAGCACCGCGGCATGATGCGGGCGACCAAGGTCGACGCGGTGGCCGCCGGGTTCGCGGGTGTGTCCGACGGCTCGCTGCCCGCCGGGCGGATCCTGGACGCCATCGCGCAGTTGATGGCGGAGGACCCGGTGCTGCTGCGCGACCGCACCCCGCAGGCGATCCGGCTGCTGGTCGAGGAGGGCTTCCTGGAGCCGGTGCCCGGCGTCGGACAGCAGGGCGTGCGGGGCGCGTAGGCCCTGCCCGTACGGCCGGGCGTAGGCCCTGCCCGTACGGCTGCCTTCCCGTCCCGGCCGGGGCCGCCCGTACGGCTGTCTTCCGGTACGGGCCGGGGCCGCTCCCCGTTCGGGCGGCGGTGACCTTGTCACCAGTGTGTTCGTACTCGGCGCTCCCTCCGACGCGCCCGGACCGCGTATTCCGGTCGCGGTCGGACCACGCGGTCCGGGCGCGGTGCCCGGGACGGTCCCGCCTGCGTTCTCCGGAGGCCGGTCCATGCCGGTCCGTAAGCGGCCGATGGTGTTCCGCCGGGCGGCGGGAGAGTGCTGTTCACCCCGGGTTCGTGTGGACGATGCCCCGGAGTGACAACCTCCCCGTGCCGGACCGCCGAGGTCCGGATCCGACGGGCCGGCCGGCCCGTCCCGGGCGGGTCCGCCCGACGGGTCACACGACGGTCCAGGAGTACGACATGGAGAGCGTCTCAGCAGTCTTCGCCGGTACGGCCCTGGCGCTGTTCGGCGCCGCCCTCCTGATCTGGACAGGGGCGCGAGCCCTGCACCGCGCGCCGGTGGCGCACGGTGTGAGCCCCGTCGCCTCCACCGCACTCACGACGCTCTTCGGCGTAGTTTTCCTCGGCCTCGGCGTGTGGTGCTTCACGCTCGTCTGATCCTCGCCTCCGGCCGGGCGGAGCCCGGGACGACAGGTCTTCCGAAGGTCACCGTGACCGCCTCCGAAAGGCCGCAGGCCGAAGCTCCGCACGGCGCGGACCCGGCGGTCCGGGCGGCAGGAATGGCGGAAGTCGGGTTACCGTTCGAGTGGCCGTTGCGGGCTTTTGCCGTTTGACACGGGGGCGGGTTGTACCGTCACACTCCGCAGCGACAGCACCGCGGGCAGCGTCACGACGCTGCCCGGATGCCCACCGAGTGTCGACCGGAGAGAAGAGCGAAGTTGTCCCCGACCAGCGAGACCGCACAGGGCGGCCGCCGACTCGTCATCGTCGAGTCGCCTGCCAAGGCGAAGACGATCAAGGGCTATCTCGGCCCCGGATACGTCGTCGAGGCGAGCGTCGGGCACATCCGCGACCTCCCGAACGGCGCGGCCGAGGTCCCGGACGAGTACACCGGCGAGGTCCGCCGCCTCGGGGTGGATGTCGAGCATGACTTCCAGCCCATCTATGTCGTCAACGCCGATAAGAAGGCCCAGGTCAGGAAGCTCAAGCAGCTGCTGGCCGAGTCCGACGAACTCTTCCTCGCCACCGATGAGGACCGCGAGGGCGAAGCCATCGCGTGGCACCTCCAGGAAGTGCTGCGGCCCAAGGTCCCGGTCCACCGGATGGTCTTCCACGAGATCACCAAGGACGCGATCCGGGCCGCCGTCGCCAACCCGCGCGAGCTCAACCAGCGCATGGTCGACGCCCAGGAGACCCGCCGTATCCTCGACCGCCTCTACGGCTACGAGGTCTCGCCGGTCCTGTGGAAGAAGGTCATGCCGAAGCTCTCGGCGGGCCGCGTCCAGTCCGTCGCCACCCGCCTCGTCGTCGAGCGGGAGCGCGAGCGCATCGCCTTCCGCTCCGCCGAGTACTGGGACCTGACCGGAAAGTTCGCCACCGGCCGCACCGGTGACGCCTCCGACCCCTCGACCCTCACCGCCCGCCTCAGCGCGGTCGACGGCCGCCGCATCGCCCAGGGCCGCGACTTCGGCCCCGACGGGCAGCTGAAGGCCGGCTCCGCCCAGACCCTGCACCTGGACGAGACGAACGCCCGCGCGCTCGCCGCCGCGCTCGCCGACTCCTCCTTCGCGGTCCGGTCCGTCGAGTCGAAGCCGTACCGCCGCTCCCCGTACGCCCCCTTCCGGACCACCACCCTCCAGCAGGAGGCGAGCCGCAAGCTGGGCTTCGGGGCCAAGGCGACCATGCAGGTGGCGCAGAAGCTGTACGAGAACGGCTTCATCACCTATATGCGTACGGACTCCACGACCCTCTCGGACACCGCGGTCTCTGCGGCCCGGGCCCAGGTCACGCAGCTGTACGGGGCGAGCTACCTCCCCGACAAGCCGCGTACGTACGCCGGCAAGGTCAAGAACGCGCAGGAGGCGCACGAGGCGATCCGCCCCTCCGGCGACCGCTTCCGCACCCCCGCCGAGACCGGGCTCACCGGCGACCAGTTCAGGCTCTACGAGCTGATCTGGAAGCGGACCGTCGCCTCCCAGATGAAGGACGCGACCGGTAACTCCGTCACCGTCAAGATCGGCGGCCGGGCGAGCGACGGCCGCGACGCCGAGTTCTCCGCCTCCGGCAAGACGATCACCTTCCACGGCTTCATGAAGGCGTACGTCGAGGGCGCCGACGACCCGAACGCCGAGCTGGACGACCGCGAGCGCCGACTGCCGCAGGTGGCCGAGGGTGACGCGCTGTCCGCCGACGAGATCACGGTCGACGGGCACGCCACCAAGCCCCCGGCCCGCTACACCGAGGCCTCGCTGGTCAAGGAACTGGAAGAGCGCGAGATCGGCCGCCCCTCCACGTACGCCTCGATCATCGGGACCATCCTGGATCGCGGTTACGTCTTCAAGAAGGGCACGGCACTCGTCCCGTCCTTCCTGTCCTTCGCCGTGGTCAACCTGCTGGAGAAGCACTTCGGCCGGCTGGTCGACTACGACTTCACCGCCCGCATGGAGGACGACCTCGACCGCATCTCGCGGGGCGAGGCCCAGTCCGTGCCGTGGCTCAAGCGCTTCTACTTCGGCGCCGGCTCCGGTGACGACACCGCCGGAGCCGGATCGGCCTCCGACGCGGGCAACGGCGACGGCGACCACCTCGGCGGCCTGAAGGCACTGGTCACCGACCTCGGTGCGATCGACGCCCGGGAGATCTCCTCCTTCCCGGTCGGCAACGACATCAAGCTCCGCGTCGGCCGCTACGGCCCGTACATCGAGCGGGGCGAGAAGGACGCCGAGGGCCACCAGCGCGCCGATGTGCCCGAGGACCTCGCGCCCGACGAGCTGACCGTCGAGCTCGCCGAGGAGCTGCTGGCCAAGCCGAGCGGCGACTTCGAGCTGGGCGCGGACCCGGTGACCGGCAACCAGATCATCGCCAAGGACGGCCGCTACGGCCCGTACGTCACCGAGGTGCTGCCCGAGGGGACGCCGAAGACCGGCAAGAACGCGGTGAAGCCGCGGACCGCCTCGCTCTTCAAGACCATGTCCCTGGACACGGTCACCCTCGCCGACGCCCTCAAGCTGATGTCGCTGCCGCGCGTCGTCGGCGAGGACGCCGAGGGCGTCGAGATCACCGCGCAGAACGGCCGCTACGGCCCGTATCTGAAGAAGGGCACCGACTCCCGGTCGCTGACCTCCGAGGACCAGCTCTTCGACATCACCCTCGAAGAGGCCCTCGCGATCTACGCCCAGCCCAAGCAGCGCGGCCGGGCCGCGGCCAAGCCGCCGCTGAAGGAGCTGGGCACCGACCCGGTCAGCGGCGCGCCCGTCGTGGTGAAGGACGGCCGCTTCGGCGCGTACGTCACCGACGGCGAGACCAACGCGACGCTGCGGACCGGTGACAGCGTCGAGGAGATCACGCCGGAGCGCGGCTACGAACTGCTCGCCGAGAAGCGTGCCAAGGGTCCCGCCAAGAAGAAGACGGCCAAGAAGGCCCCCGCGAAGAAGGCGACGGCCAAGAAGACGGCCGCGAAGAAGACGACGGCCACCAAGACCACGGCCGCCAAGAAGACCGCGGCGAAGAAGACGACGACGGCCAAGAAGGCGACAGCCACGAAGACGACCGCCAAGAAGACGACGGCTGCGAAGAAGACGGCTTCGGCGTCCGCCCCGTCGGACGACTGACGGCCGCACCGAGCGGATCGCACCCCGCCCGGCGTCCGGATCCTCGTGATCCGGACGCCGGGCGGCGGTGCGTCAAGGGCCTGCGGGCGCCATGGCCGAAACTGTCTGCGTCCATATGTTCGGACGGGCCGACAGCCGCCGCACCGCTGCCGATAGGCTGGGCGGATGACGCGAGCCGAGCAGCCAACGGTCGTGAGCCCCACCTCCGACACACTTGCCGCAGACTCACGCGAGCGCGCCGTACGGGCCCTGTTGCGCATTCCCCCGCTGAAGCGGTTGTGGAGTGCCCAGCTCGTCGGCGGTATCGGCGATGCACTCGCCCTTCTCGTGCTGGTGCTGCTGTCGCTGCAAGCGGCGGTCCTTGAGGGCTCATTCGGCACCGGATACCGCGGGGCGGCCTTCGCCGTCGCCGCCGTCTTCGGTGCCCGGATCCTTTCCACCCTGTTCTTCGGAGCCGTACTCCTGGGGCCCCTGACGTCCCTCACGGGGCCCGGCGGAAAGCTGGACCGGCGATGGCTGATGATCGGGGTGGACGGGCTGCGCCTGGCGCTGCTGGTCGTCGCCCCGCTGTGGATCGACTGGACGCCCGACAAGGCGCTCATGATGATCCTCATCACCGTCTTCGTGACCGGCGCCGGTGAGCGCCTGTGGGCCGTGGCCAAGGACAGCGCCGCCCCGGCGCTGCTGCCCGCCCCGCCCCTCGAAGGCGCGGCAGTACGCCCCCTGCCCGACCACCACGACGCCCTGCGCCGTCTGTCGCTCCGCACCAACTTCCTCGCCGTGCCCGCCGCCGCGGTGGTCCTGCTGGTCGCCACACTGGTCGGCAACCTCCTCGGCTCGGGCCTGGAGTGGTTCTCCTTCCACCAGGCGGCCCTGGGGTCCTACGTCGCGGCCGGACTCTTCTCCGCCTCCATCTCCACCCTGTACTTCCTGGAGTTCCCGGCCACCCAGACGCCCCGGCCGCGCTCCCCGCTGGAGGGCCTGCGCCGCCCCGTCACCGGCAACGGCCCCGACAAGGGCCGCACCGGCGCCGTGCCGCTGCTCGTCGCGGTCTGCGCGGCCGTCGCCGGAGTCGTCGCCGCGGCCGCGGCCGTCTCCGTGCTGCACGCCTACGACCTGGGCGGCGGCCCGGCCACCTTCGCGCTGCTGATCCTCGGACTGACCGGCGGCACCGCGCTCGGCATCCGTACGGCACGCCACGTACTGCCCACCCTGTCGCGCCGCCGCCTGCTGGCGCTGGCCACCGCTGTCACGGGCCTCGCGCTCCTCGCGCTCGGCCTGGTGCCGGACACCGCGACCGGGATCGCCATCGCGCTGCTCGCCGGCTACACCGCCGGGGTCGCCGCCAACACCGGGCACACCCTGATCGACCAGGAGACCGAGGCGTTCCGGCAGGCCCGGACCACCGAGCACCTCCAGGCCGTCGTCCGGGTGCTCGTGGCACTCGGCGCGGTCGCCGGTCCGCTGCTGGCCGCCGCGATCGGCCGGCACCGCCTGGTCGCCGGTGACTTCGTCTTCGCCCACGGCGGGGCCGCCTTCACCCTGATGCTGCTCGGCGCGCTGCTGCTGCCCGTCGCCGCCGTGGTCCTCGCCAAGACGGACGACCGGGCGGGTGTGCCGCTGCGCCGGGACCTGCGCGAGGCGCTGCGCGGCGACGAACCGGCCGTCGCGCCCGCTGCCACCGGCTTCTTCCTCGTTCTGGAGGGCGGCGACGGAGCGGGCAAGTCCACCCAGGTCGAGGCGCTCGCCGAATGGATCCGGGCCAAGGGCCACGAGGTCGTCGTCACCCGCGAGCCCGGGGCCACCCCCATCGGCAAGCGGCTGAGGTCGATCCTGCTGGACGTGTCCTCCGCCGGTCTCTCCAACCGGGCCGAGGCCCTGCTGTACGCCGCCGACCGCGCCGAGCACGTCGACTCCGTCGTCCGCCCGGCGCTGGAACGCGGCGCGATCGTCATCTCCGACCGCTACATCGACTCGTCCGTCGCCTACCAGGGCGCGGGCCGCGACCTGGCCCCGACCGAGATCGCCCGGATCTCGCGGTGGGCGACGAGCGGCCTCGTACCGCATCTGACGGTGCTGCTGGACGTCGACCCGGCGACCGCGCGGGAGCGGTTCACGGAGGCGCCGGACCGGCTGGAGTCGGAGCCGGCGGAGTTCCACGAGCGGGTGCGGTCCGGGTTCCTGACCCTGGCCGCCGCCGACCCGACGCGTTATCTGGTGGTGGACGCCGGCCAGGAGCCGGAGTCGATCACCACGGTCGTACGGCACCGGCTCGACCAGCTCCTTCCGCTCTCCGAGGCCGAGATCGAGGCCATCGAGGAGGCCCGGCGCAAGGCCGAGGAGGAGGCCCGGCGCAAGGCGGAGGAAGAGGCCGCCCGCAAGGCCGAGGAGGAGCGCCTGGAGAAGGAGCGCCAGGAGCAGCTCGCCCGGCTGCGCGCCGAGGAGGAGGAGCGCAAGCAGCGCGAACTGGAGGAGGCCCGCCGCCGCGAGGCCGAACGCCAGGCGGAGGAGGCCCGGCAGCGTGCCGAGGAGGCCCGCCGCCGCGCCGAGGAGGACCGGCTCCGGCTGGAGGCCGAGGAGCGGGTCCGCGAGGCCGAGCAGGAACGTCTGCGCAGGCAGGCCGAGGAGGAGGCACGGCAGCGCAAGGAGGCCGAGGCCCAGCGGCTGGAGAAGCAGCGCAAGGCCGAAGAGGCCCTGCTGCGCGCGGAGGAGGCCCGCCGCCGGGCCGAGGCCGAGGCCGCCGCCCGTACGGAGGCGGCGCGGGCCGAGGCCGAGCGGGTATCGCGTACGTCCGGTACGGAGACGTCCTCGCGCTCCGAAGGCGCGTCGGGTCCGACGGTGCCGGAGAACGAGCTCACGGTGCCCACACCGATCGTGAACCCGAACGAGATCACGCAGCCGGTCCCGACGGCGCGTCCGGAGGACGACCGCCCTTCCGGATCCGGTACGGGCACGGGGTCTCGTTCCGGTTCCACTTCCGGTACGGGTACGGGTTCTCGTTCCGGTTCCGGCGCTGCTTCCGGGGACGACGAGACGGCGATGCTGCCGCGCTTCACGGACCAGCGGTCGGGGGACCCACGGCAGGCCCGGGACGCGGACGAGACGGCCGTGCTGCCGCCCGTGCCCGCCGACCAGCCCTCCGACCGGGTGCCCCAGGGCTTCTTCCGGGACGAGAGCCCGGCGGCCGCGCCCGCGGAGAGGGAGAACGAGCGCACCCGCGAGCTGCCGCAGGTCGAGGACCCGAACGCCGGGGCGACGCCCGACCGGAAGCAGAGCCGCCGCAAGCGCCCCCGCCCGGACTGGGCGGAGGAGACTCCGCTGGACGATCTGCCGACCCTGGCGGACGAGCTGCTCGGCGGCCAGGACGACGAGGGCCCCGGGGGCCGGGGGCGTCGCCCGCGCGGCTGACGTACCCGCCGCACAGCCGACGGTGAAGTCCCGGCCCGTCCGTCCCTGCGGGGGCGGGCGGGCCGGACTGTCAGTGGCGTCCTCCACAATGGACAGCGACGACGCACCGCGGTTCGCGGGAAGTGCACGACACCACCGGAAGGGCGGTGACCCATGACCGTATGGGACGACCTGGTCGGACAGGACCGAGTGCAGGAACAGCTCGCCGCTGCCGCCCGGGACGCCGATGCGCTGGTCACCTCCGTGTCCGACGGCAAGCCGCTGGACCAGGGCTCGAAGATGACGCATGCCTGGCTGTTCACCGGACCGCCCGGTTCCGGCCGGTCCACGGCGGCGCGGGCCTTCGCCGCCGCGCTCCAGTGCACCAGCCCGGACCGGGCGCTGGGCGGCGCACCCGGCTGCGGTTTCTGCGACGGCTGCCACACGAGCCTGATCGGTACGCACGCCGACGTCCAGGTCATCCGCACGGACCTGCTCTCCATCGGTGTGAAGGAGACCCGTGACCTGGTCCGGCGCGCCCAGCTCTCCCCGGCGGTCGGGCGGTGGCAGGTCATCGTCATGGAGGACGCCGACCGGCTCACCGAGGGCGCGGGCAATGTGCTGCTGAAGGCCGTCGAGGAGCCCGCGCCGCGCACGGTCTGGATGCTGTGCGCACCCTCGCTCGAAGACGTCCTGCCCACGATCCGTTCCCGCTGCCGGCACCTGACCCTGAGCACCCCTCCGGTGGAGGCCGTGGCCGACGTCCTGATCCGCCGCGACGGCGTCGACCCCGAGCGGGCGCACGCGGCGGCGCGGGCCACCCAGGGGCACATCGGCCGGGCCCGCCGCCTGGCCACGGACGAGCGGGCGCGGGCGCGGCGGGCGGCGGTGCTGAAGGTTCCGCTGCGGGTCGCCGATGTGGGCGGCTGCCTCAAGGCGGCCCAGGAGCTGATCGACACGGCCACGGACGACGCCAAGCAGATGGCGGAGGAGGTCGACGCCAAGGAGACCGAGGACCTCAAGGCGGCGCTCGGCGGGGTCGCCGGGGGCCGGATGCCGCGCGGTACGGCGGGGGCGATGAAGGAGCTCGAGGACAAGCAGAAGCGCCGCAAGACGCGTACGCAGCGCGACAGCCTGGACCTGGCGCTGACCGAGCTCACCGGGTTCTACCGCGATGTGCTGGCACTCCAGCTCGGTTCGAAGCTGGCCATCGCCAATATCGACGTGCAGGACTCCCTCGACCGGATCGCCGAGTCCTCGACGCCCGCGCAGACCCTGCGCAGGATCGAGTCGGTGATCGCCTGCCGGGAGGCGATGGACCGCAACGTGGCGCCGCTGCTCGCGGTGGAGGCGATGACGATGTCGCTGCGGGCGGGCTGAGGGATCCTCCGGCACAGCTGCCCCTGTTCACCCGAATGAGCAGGGAATCGGACGACTCGTCACCCGCCGGATACGCTCCCTGAATGACTACCAGGCGGCTGCTCCGCACCTTCGCCATCGGGATCGGCACTGCCGGCCTGCTCATCTCCGGCTGCAGCGGCAGCGGCTCCTCGCCGAACGCCTCGGCCACCGGCACCGCCGCTCCCGAGGGGTTGTCGTCGTACTACACGCAGAAGCTGAGCTGGCGCGACTGCGGGGTGGAGGGCTTCGAGTGCACGACGATGAAGGCGCCGAAGGACTACGACAAGCCGGATGACGGCGACATCGACCTCGCCGTCTCCCGCAAGAAGGCCACCGGACCGGGCAAGCGGATCGGTTCCCTCCTGGTGAATCCGGGCGGCCCGGGCGGCTCCGCGATCGGCTATCTCCAGGGGTACGCGGCACTCGGCTATCCGGCCCAGGTGCGGGCCCGTTACGACATGGTGGCCATCGACCCGCGCGGCGTGGCCCGCAGCGAGCCGGTCGAGTGCCTCACGGGCCCGGAGATGGACGCCTACACCCAGGTCGACCAGACGCCCGACGACGACGCGGAGGTCCGGAAGCTGAGCGCGTCCTTCGAGAAGTTCGCGACGGGCTGCGAGAAGCGGAGCGGCGAGATCCTCCCGTACGTCTCCACCGTCGACACGGCCCGCGACATGGACGTCCTGCGGGCCCTCCTCGGCGACGAGAAGCTGCATTACGTCGGAGCGTCGTACGGGACCTTCCTGGGCGCCACGTACGCGGACCTCTTCCCGAAGCGGGCCGGCCGCCTGGTCCTGGACGGGGCGATGGACCCGTCCCTGAAGGCCGTCGACATGAACCGCGACCAGACCGCCGGCTTCGAGGGGGCCTTCCAGTCCTTCGCCGCCGACTGCGTGAAGCAGCCGGACTGCCCGCTCGGCACCACGTCCACCGCCGACGCGGCGACCGCCCTCAAGCGGCTCTTCACGGACCTGGACGCGAAGCCGATCCCGACCGGCGACGACCGCGAGCTGGGCGAGTCCCTGGCCACCACCGGGGTGATCGCCGCCATGTACGACGAGGCGGCCTGGCCGCAGCTCCGCGAGGCGCTGGCGGGCGCGCAGCGCAGCGACGGCTCCGGCCTGCTGTCCCTGGCCGACAGCTACTACGAGCGCGAGCCGGACGGGAAGTACGCGAACCTGATGTTCGCCAACGCCGCCGTGAACTGCCTCGACCTGCCGCCCGCCTTCGACGGCCCCGATGCGGTCGAGAAGGCGGTCCCGGACTTCGAGAAGGCCTCCCCGGTCTTCGGCCGCGGCTTCGCCTGGGCCTCCCTGAACTGCACCTACTGGCCGACGAAGGCCACCGGAACCCCGCACCGCACCGAGGCGAAGGGCGCCGCCCCGATCGTCGTCGTCGGCACCACCCGCGACCCGGCCACCCCGTACAAGTGGTCCGAGTCCCTCGCCGAGCAGCTCTCCTCCGGCACCCTGCTCACGTACGACGGTGACGGCCACACCGCGTACGGCCGGGGCAGCGACTGCATCGACACGGCGATCAACACGTACCTCCTGGAGGGCACCCCGCCCACCAACGGCAAGAAGTGCAGCTGACCCACTCTGAACAGCACAAACGCCTCCGGGGGTGCCGTGTACGGAGCACCCCCGGAAACTGTGTAGACTTGGCTCCGCTGCTGATCGCACCATAGTGCGACAGGGCGCGCCGCCTTAGCTCAGTTGGCCAGAGCAACGCACTCGTAATGCGTAGGTCTCGGGTTCGAATCCCGAAGGCGGCTCAGAAAAACCCCAGGTCAGACCTATGACCTGGGGTTTCTTGTACTGGCTGACCTTGGGATTCGGGCCAATCGGGCGCGTGTGGTCTGTGCATCGCAATGCGTAGGTCGACCTTTCACATGCTGTTGTCGATAGGCTGCCGCAACGCTGTGAGCTGCTGTTTTGCTCGGCTGAACCACGAAGCCCGTCAGATCTCGGAATCTTCGGTGGACAGCCGGTGGACAGCTGTGTGTGATGGTCAGTCAGGAGTTCTCTGGCCGAGTCCGGGTTCTGTCGCCGGTCGGGCGGTCCGGGTGCTGCGATCAGCGGTCTCGGTCCTGTGTCGTTCCGACAGCCGTAGGCGGAATCGACGGTCCCGCGATACATATGGGGAACGGCCTCGGGGTGGCGCTCAGCGGCGGAGGGCGACGACCTCGCCCTCCGCGTTCATGGCGCGGAGCCGTCATGCAGACTGGAGCAGGGAGACTTGCGCGAAGGTGAGCCGGACTTCGTCTGATAGGGCGACTCGGGACAGCCCTCTGGTGGTCGTGGACGCCTTCGTGGGCGCGGCGAGCTCATCGCGAAGCGGCTGAACCCTGGTGGCGTGCTCGCGTTCAGCCGTGCAAAGCCCATCAGGGGCTACGAGGGCCCACATGCGCTGTATGGCAACCTACTGAAGTCCCTTGACCTGATCCTTGGCCCACCACAGGAACGCGGCGGCGTGCTGCTGGTTGGCGAAGCCCTGGCCGACGAGGTCATTCAGGAGGTCGTTGCTCCAGAGGATGAGACGGCCGAGAGTCCAGTTTACCGACTCGGGTGGCGGCAGCTCCAGTCCGTAGACCATTCGCGCGATCTCGCGCTTGCCGCCCGCCTCCGTCGTGTACTTGAGGATCGTCAGGAACCGGTCGGGGTACATCACGCAGAGAACCCTCGTGAGAAGGGCCTCCTTGAAACCGGTCATGGCGAACGGCTTGGTGCCGTCCAGCAGATGCTGGAGCCGGTCTTCGAGCGGCACGTCGTCAGGGCCGTACAGGAGGTACTCGATCGTCCTGCGGGTCGCCTCCCCGGCCGTGGCATCGCCCATGTCGTTCCACGCGGAGTTGAAGGTGGCTTGATTGCCGGGGCGGGCTCCGACCTCGGAGTTGGCGAAGTCCTTGAGAACTCTGGGATCGCATGCCCACAGCCCTTTGGGGGAGAAGATCCGCTGGTACTTCGACCAGTAGGCCGCCACGTCGGTGGCGAAGTCCGGCTTGACGGCGAGGTACTGCTCCTTCAGTCGGACTACGCGCTCCAACTGCTCGGGATCGGCGTCCTCGGGTTTCGGGAAACGGGCCTTGAGGTCGTCGAAGGTGCGGAGCGGGTTCCTCTGCGGGACGGTGGGCTCCTTGTGCTCCCATTCGTAGCCGCACCGGTGCTTCACGAGACGACGTCCGCCGTCGAGTGTGCGGGTCACCTCAATGTCCTCGTCGTCGCTGCACATTGGACATATAACCAACGCCATGGCTACCCCCGTTCCAACAGTGCTCGTGCCCACCCCGAGCCGATGCACTTGTCCACCCAAGGGCCGCATTCTTGCATTCGGTAAAGGTGGGCGGGATGTGGGGCCATCCAGAGAGACTGGGATCGGGGACCTCCTGTCCGTCGGATTCGCCTGTCGCCGGCTGCGGTCGTCCTGGTCCTCGGCGCCCCATGGCAGCCTGGGCAGCGCGCCGCCCTTCCCTCGGACACGGTTCGAGCGGGGTGTCTCTCACTACGAGAACAGGAGCGCCGTGCGGGGCAAGGCTGGGCGTCCCGAGCAGCAGCTTCGTTGGTGCGCGGGAGGTGGCGCTGTTCCACGTCGGCGAACTGGCGGACCAGGTTGTCTACTCGCGCCGCCCGGTCCGCGGGCATGAAGGCGCATTACTCGAAGACACCATCCGGACCATCACGCGCATCGCTGCTCAGCAGAGGGCAGTGCCCGTCCTTTCAGACGCGCCATGCACATAGGATGCGCACACTCTTCATACTTTGGTTCCATCAGTTCAGCGAGGTGGCTCGTGCCCGCATCCGCCGTGACGCCCGACGATGTTGTCCGCCACGTCTTCCGTTACCTCGCGGAGGTGGGTGAGAGCCGCACCAAGCCGGTGCGGACGCACGACGACGCCAGGCATCAGGTGTGGTTCGCCGATCTGCCCGCGCAGTTCGGCTCCTTCCTCACTGACGCCGTCCCCGGTGACACGCCGTTGTGGCTGCGGGCCGACCGACCCGTACGGCACGAACCGCCGACTCCTCCGCTGCCGCTCGCCCACTGGCTGGCCGACCGGGAGATCCACGACTCGGCACGGGAAACGCCCCCCGAACTGCGGGCCGAGACGGACATACCGGCGGAAGAGATCTCCGCCGAGGGAAGCGCACGCACCCGGCACATCACCGTGTCCCTGGCCGACTCGCCCCAGCGTGACACCGTGTACGCCCAGTACCGTGCCTGGTCTCGTGAATGGGAAGGGTGGGCACGTCGCGACCGCGTAATGAAGCCCGTCATACGTGCCTACGACCGCCTCTACCGCCTGTGCGTGGACGCCTCCGAACTCGGCGAGACCTTCGAACTGGTCGTCGGATTCGGCTACCTCACCTGGTCGGCGCAGGGCGAGCCGATCCGCCGCCATCTCGTCACTTGCCGGGCCGTCATCACCATCGACCCCGACACCGGAGCCATCACCGTCGGACCCGATCCCGAGCACGGCAATCCGGTGCTGGAGGAGTCGATGCTCGACCCCGGGCAGAAGGCGCGTGCGGACACTCGTGCCCTTGTACGGCAGGAGCTGGAAGCCGGCGGGGACACCACGGATCCGCAGCTCGCCGACCACCTGCACCGGGCCCTCACCACCTGGATCATCGCGGCCCACGAAGCAGGACGCTACGACCGCGCACCGAATCGGCATCGAGCAGCGGGAGACCCCGCCGTACCGGTCGTCAGCTTCGCGCCGGTGTTGCTGCTCAGAGAGCGCACCCGGCGCAGCATGCTCGAAGCGCTGCGCGCCGTCGCCGTGTCCATCGAGCAGGGCGCCGAGCCCACCGCTCTGCTGCGGGCGATCGCCGGTGCGGGCGGTGACCGCCCGCTGGGGGAGCCGGTCAGCGGTGACGCAGCAGGACCGCCGCCGGAGCTGTACTTCGCGCTGCCCTCCAACGACGAACAGCGCACCATCGCCGAGCGGCTGCGGGACCGGGATCTCGTCGTGGTCCAGGGACCGCCCGGCACCGGCAAGACGCACACCATCGCCAACCTGGCCACCGACCTTCTCGCGCACGGCAACCGCGTATTGATCACCAGCCATACGGCACGTGCCCTGAAGGTCCTGAAGGACAAACTCCCCGTCGGCATCCGCGAGCTGTGCGTGAGCCGTACCGACGACGGAGCCGGGCAACTGGAACTGGAGCAGTCCGTCAAGGCCGTCCTCGACCGGCAGGGAGACTTCTCCTCACAGGCGTACCGGCGACGCATTCAGGGGCACGAAGAGCGCCTCAGATCCGCCCGGTCCGCGCAGGCGCTCGCCCTGAAGGCGCTGCGTGCGCTGCGGGAGCAGGAGACATACCACCATCCGGCCGAGATCGGCGACTACGAGGGAACCCTCGCCCGGATCGCCCAGCGGCTCGCCGAGGAACACCCGCGGTTCGGCTGGATCGGCGCCGTCCCCGCTGACGCCCCGACGCTGAATGCCGAGGTGCTCACGCGCCTGCGCCGTGCGGCGCTCGCCTTCACCGACCGGCACCGTGCTCTCGCCGCATCGGTGAGTGCCTCGCTGCCCGAGCCCGGGCAACTGCCCACGGTGCCCGCCTTCGCCGAGGCGGTCGAGACGGCCAAGGCGGCAGAGGCCGACCTCGCCGCTCTCCGGCAGGACGGCCCCGTCTCCCACCTCGACGACGCCGTGTCCGCCCTCGCGCCAGCACAGCAGGACCAACTGACCACCGCACTCGACCACTTCACTGCCGCAGCCAGGGCGGCCACCTCGATGCCGGCCGCGTGGGCCGCCGAGCTGCGTGACGAAATCCTCGCCGGACAGGACCTCGGCGCGCGCAGCCGCCACGAGCGCACCACCGCGGCCCTGACCACGATCGAGGAGGCGGAGCGTGCCCTCGGCACCACCCTGGTCACTGGGCTGGAGGCATACGACGTGCCGATGGCCCTCGGTCTCGCCGGCACCCTCCGGGACGGGCTCGCGTCCGGTGCGAAGCTGCGCGGAGCCCTGGGCATGAAGACCAAGCTGCGCAAGGCTGTCGGCGACTTCCCCGAGGCCGTGCGCGTCGACGGCCGCGCCGTGGAGACAGCGACCGCCGCGTCCGCCGTGCTGCACCGCGTCACGCTGGAGCGGCACCTCCAGGACATCGAACAGGAGTGGGGCGACGGCCACGACGCATGGCAGGCCACCGCCCGGCGCAGCGCCCGCCTGCGCCAGGACATCGCCACCCTCACCACTCTGACCGCTCTCGCCGACATGCGCCACGCCGTGGTCAGCACAGCCGCAGCCGCACCAGGGCTGGCCGGCGTCGGCTGGGGCGACCCGGAGCGGGCCACCACCGTGCGAAACCTCCTGAAGGCCAGAGCAGCGCGCAGGAACGCCGACCCTGCCCGCACTCTGATCGACGACGCCCTGCGTGTACTGCGCGCCGCAGCCCACCGCAGGGGAGCCTCGGCAGCCCTGGAACGAGCCCGCGCCGCGGTCGAGTCCCGCGACCCGGCGGCCTATAGCGCCGCGGTGAACGACGTGGACGACCTGCGGGAGGCACTCGCGCGCAAGAAGGCATGTGACGACGCCTACCGGCCGGCCGCGGCCGAACTCCCAGACCTCGCCGACAGAGTGGAGTCCACACCCGAGGACGAAGAGTGGGACACCCGGCTCGCGGACTTCGAGGCCGCGTGGGCGTGGTCGGTCTGGTACGACCGAATGAAGGAGCTGACGGATCCAGAGGCCGAGGCCCGGCAGATGAGGCTGCTCGCCGAGGCGGACGTCGAGATCCGCATCGGCCTGGAACGGCTGGCGGCCGACAAGGCCTGGTTCAGCTGTCTGTCCCGGCTCACGGACGACCAGGCCGTGGCCCTCACCTCGTACCAGCAGAACGTCCGCAAGCTGGGCAAGGGCACCGGCAAATACGCGGCCACCTACCGCAGACAAGCCCGGGAGAGCTTGCAGGCCAGCCAGGCGGCGGTGCCCGCCTGGATCATGCCGCTGCACCAGGTGACCGAAACCGTGCCGATGGATCAAGCCGGTCGCTTCGACGTCGTGATCGTCGACGAGGCCAGCCAGTCCGGCCCCGAGGCCCTGCTGCTCGCCTGGCTGGGTGCGAAGGTGATCGTCGTCGGCGACGACCAGCAGGTCAGCCCCGCCCAGGTGGGCGTGGACCACGACGAGCAGTTCGCGCTCCAGCGACGGCTCCTCGCCCAGTTGCCCGCCGCCCGCCGCAACCTGTTCACACCGACCGCCAGCCTCTTCGACATCGCGTCCGGTCTGGCCGGAGGCCGCGGCAGGCTGATGCTCCAGGAACACTTCCGGTGTATGCCGGAGATCATCGGATTCTCCAACGAGCTCTGCTATGGCGGTCGGCTCCAGCCGCTGCGACAGTACGGTGCCGACCGGCTGCGGCCCTTGCGCCCGGTGCATGTACCCGATGGCTATGTCGAAGGGAGCGGGCAGAAGCAGGTCAACCGGTCCGAGGCGGTGCGGCTGGTGGATGAGGTCGCCAGGTGCATCGCCGACCCCGCATACGCGGGACGCACCATAGGTGTGATCACCCTGCTCGGCGCAGGACAGAAGTACCTCATCGAAGACCTGCTGGCCGACCGGATCCCGCTGGATGAGAGACAGCGCCGACGCCTGCGCGTGGGCAACGCCGAGGAGTTCCAGGGCGACGAGCGCGACATCGTCTTCGTCAGTACGGTCGTGTCGCTCACCGGTCCTGACGGGCCGCGCCGCATCGGCTCCTTCAGCAGCTCCCTGAACCGGCAGCACCTCAACGTGGCCGCATCCCGGGCCCGCGACCAGGTGTGGTTGTTCCACAGCTTCACTCTCACGGAACTCGGCGAGACCGATCTGCGGCGTGCCTATCTGGACTGGTTCTCCCGCCCGGCCGAGGAGCAGAACGGCCTCGGACTCGGCGAGGTCCGGCCGGACGTTCCGCACGAGGCATTCGACAGCCTTTTCGAGCAGCGTGTCTACCTGGCTCTGCGAGCCCGGGGCTACCGGGTGCGGCCGCAGTATCCGGCCGGCCGCTACCGCATCGACCTCGTCGTCGAGGGCGGTACCAGACGCCTTGCCGTGGAGTGCGACGGCGACGCGTTCCACACGGAGGAGAACGCCGACGCGGACGCGGCACGCCAGCGCGAACTGGAGCGCGTGGGATGGACGTTCGTCCGCATCCGGGGCAGCCGCTTCTTCCTCGACCCGGAACGGGCACTCGAACCGCTGTGGACGGAACTCGACCGACTCGGCATCGAGTCGGCGGCGTACCCACCTGGCGGCGGGCTGCGGGCAGCGTCGCCCTTGAACCGAGCCCCTGAGGACAGGGTTGCGGGCCCGACCGGTGACCTTGTGGACCCGACCGGGGACGACGGCGCGGTCCCCGATGGCGGTACGGTTCCGACAAATGACGGCAGTACAGCCCCCAGGCGCGACGGCGACACGGACCCGCTCGGCCACAGCCCTACGGTCCCTACCGGCCACAGCGACGACGCCGCAATTGGCAGCGTGGAGCCCGACGTCATCGAGAGACTGATGCGCGGCGCATCCAATGCGGGCGTCATCAGTCAGCGGGCCTTCGCCCTGGAGGCGGACCGACTCGGGCTGAGGACCGATGAACAGCAGCAAAGACTTCGTGACGGGCTGGCCGCTGCTGGCATTCACGTAAAGGTGTCGCGCCGGGGAGGCGTGAACCTCCATCCCCCGCACGGCGCCGAGGAGGCGCAGCCTCAATTCGTGACCGTGGCACGGTTGCACCGCGACGAGGTCAATGCGGCCCAGCACGCCTTCAGTATGCGGGCGACTGTGCCTGGGGCCGCGCTCTTTCTCAGGGGGGCGGGCGCGCCAGGCTTCCCGGAGGCCGACGCCGTGGACATCCTGCGCGAGGGGCATGCCGTCGTGAGGGTCGCCCACCCCGAGGTGCAGGCCATGATCCGCGCTGCGATCGCCCGATTCGAGGTACCCGTACTGAGCAACGACGGTCAGGTAGGGCTGGCGCGGCACCATGCCCCTGGATCCTCCGTCGCCTCCCTCGCCTCAATAGACCGCACGATGGAACTCCTGCGTGCACGACCGCCGGCCGACCGGGCCCCGGCGAAGAGGCTTCCGGCAGTGCCGCGCCAGGCACCCCGTGGCGCCGAACCCGCCACCGGTACGGCATCCACGGTGCCCGGAGGAACCAGGTCCTCCCTCCGGCTCCCGGTCGCCCGGCTCAGCGTCGCCGCCCATCGACGGGTGCAGCGCGAGCTCCAGCGCGTGCAGGACGCGCTGGACCGGCCGCTTCCGGAGATCGTGGCTGTGGACTCGTCCTCCAGGAAGGCCCAGCTGGCCGACCACGACAGGCGGCGCCAGGCCCTGCGGGAGCGACGCAGCCACCTGCGTGCCGTGCTCGACCAAGTGGTCCCTGACTCCTCCGTGACGGGCGGGGCGATGGTCGTCCCCGGCTGCCTCGTCGGAGTTGAGGACCCGGACGAGCCCGGCATCATGACGTACGAGATCGCGATGCTCGCGGGTGACGAGGCGGAGCGGCTGAGCCCCGAGACCCCGCAGGGGAAGGCGCTGATGTGGCGAGAGGTCGGGGACGAGGTGAGCTGGCAGACGGAGCGGGGCACGCGCATGCGCGTCATCGTCCGGTACATCCAGGACTGAGGGACCGCAGCGGAGCGGGGCTGCGCGGCGGCTGCGGGGCGGTCCGTAGCTGGTTGTGCCCAACGGCCCGGCGTCCCACCAGGCCAGTTTGCTGGCGTGCGTGACCCGGGAGCGCTCCGCAACCGCGATGAGCCGGACGCGCTCTGTCGCCACTCGCGGCCCGGTCCTCCAGCGCCATCAGGTAAATCCGGCGGATACGGAGCGTCAGGCCGGTGGCGACGGGCTTGGTCGCCGTCCCGAGCAGAGGTGGAACAGGCGGAGGAGGGCGCTTGCGATCGGCGCCAGGAAGAAGATGGCGAGGGCCGGTTCGACGAGGCCTACCCCGGCGGGTCCAGCCCAGGACCTGCAGGGCTCCACACAGCTGGGCTGTACAGGGTGACCAGTGCGCTGACGCAGGCCGGCTGCCGAACTCCCCAGCGACCATTCGATGGGGGCACCAGACAACTCATCGGAGGTGAGGAAGGCTGGCATCCTCATCGGTCGGCGCTGCCGGGCGGGACGACCCATTCGGTGGGTTGGCCGGTGAGGGAGGCGATCATGTCGAAGTCCCCGTCGTAGTGGAGGACCGTTCGCCGGTTCAGTTCCGCTGTGGCGGCGATCAACAGATCGGGGAGGGACAGAGCGCGGTGGAAGCCTGAGTTGAGGGCAAGGCGCTGGATCTCGAGAGCGCGGGTGAAGATGTCGTCGTCGGTGCGGAGGTAGTCGAAGGCGTGGAGCCACGTGCTGATCCGTGTTGCTTCCGAGCTGTCCCGTGCTGAGTGGATCATCTCGAACTCGGTGGGCTGGGATACGGCGAGGAGGTAGCGCTCGTGCAGAGGCTTGAGCACCTCCTTGACGCTCGGCTTCGTCCAGCGGGCGAGGGCGGACTTGTCGATCAGGTAGCTGTCCTGCATCAGGCGGCCCGGCCTCCGGCGCGGTTACCGGTGCGCTGGAGGGAGCCATCGGCATTGCGGGGGCCGGTGTTCTCGACGATCTCGCTGAAGTCGAGCTCACCGGCCTCGATGGCGTCGAAGCCCTCCTGTCGCAGGTGCCTCTTGACGGCGTCCTCCATGGCGAGGCGGACAGCTTTGGCCTTGGTCTTGGTGCCGAAGATGCGCATGGCCTCGGTGACCATGTCTTCGTCGAGGTCGATGACGGTTCTGGCCATGCGAATGGTCCCTTCGCGAATGCTTCTGCCATGAAAACGATAGCATCGATCGCCGATGGTAGATATCGTTTTGAGGGGGGCTGTCGTTGTGGATGAGGCCTCGGCGCCTGGCTGCGTGTGGCGCTGTCGCCGGGATCGCCCCTTGTAGGAGACGGACAGTCGTCCTCATGGCAGGCTCTGCCCATGTCGGGAGTCTCGCCAGAATGGATGCGGCGGGCGATGGGTAGCTGATCGGGCGGCCCCGCCGGTGGACAGCCGGTGGACAGACGCCTTTGGACCGTGCATCACGGGGTGGCATAGGTCAACTCGCAGCACATGCTTTGATCAGACAAAACGTCACCGGGCAGCATGGCGGGGCACCACTCAGCACGATCGCTCGCGGTCTCGTAATGCGTAGGTCTCGGGTTCGAATCCCGAAGGCGGCTCAGAAAAACCCCAGGTCACATAGCCCGTGACCTGGGGTTTTCTGTTGCTCGGGGCATGGCGGGTCACACGGCCGAGTTGCCGTGACGTTGCTTGCGTGAGCGATGCGTGAGCGGAGCCGCTCGGGACCTACTTCTTGGGCTTGCGGCGTGTGGCCTTCTTGGCGGCCTTGGCCTGGGCTTTCGCCTGGTCTTCCTTCGGCTTGCCGCCCTTGCCAGCGTCGGCCTCCTTGGCCGCAGCCTTCCTGGCCTTCTCCTTCTTCGCGGCCTTGCGCGCGGCCTTCGCGGCCTCGGCCTTGCGCTGGAGGGGGACGAGCTTCGCGGTCGCCTCGGCGGCGCTCTTCCCCACGTGGGGGAGGACGCTTTGGCAGATGTCGCGCGTGATCCGGGTGTCGCTGTGCCCGAGGGTGTCCGACACGATCTTGATGTCGATGTCGGCGGCGAGCATGAGGGTGGCCGCGCCGTGCCGCAGGTCGTGTAGGCGGATCGGCGGGAGGCCGGAGGCGGCGACGAGGCGCTCGAAGAGGTCGGTCACCTTGCCGGGGTGGAGCCAGGAGCCGTCTTCCTGGGTGAAGACGTGGCCGGTCTCGACCCAGGCAGTGCCCCACTTCTCGCGGGCCGTTTCCTGCCGTTCGCGGTGGTGCTTCAGGACGTCGACCGTGTCGTCGTCGAGGGCAACGACGCGGGAGCCGCTGTCGGTCTTGGGGTCGGACGCCTCCACCTCCCAGCCGTCCTGGACGAGTTGAGAGGAGACGGTGAGGGAGTGGGTGTCGAGGTTCGTCTCCGACCACGGCTGGCCGCACGCCTCGCCACGGCGGAGGCCGCGGAAGGCGATGAGGTGCCACATCGCGTACAGCCGGTCCTCAGCGACGAAGTCGAGGAAGGCGCCGGTCTGCTGGGGCGTCCAGACCATCACGGGGGACGGCTTCTCGCCCGTCTGCTCCCATTTGGCGACCCGCTCGTCGGTCCACACCAGCGCCTTCGGCTTGCGTACGGGGTCGATCTCGACGTGGGCGGCCGGGTTGAACGTGATGATCTGCTGCCCGATCGCCTCGTTCAGGGCCGCACGAAGAGTGGCCTTGACGTGCAGGCGCGTGGCCGGTCCGGTGACACGCCTGAAGGGCGGCATCTCGTCGATCGCGGCCTTCATCGCCTTGCGACGAGCCCGGTTTCCGACGCCCTTCCACGGCACCGTCGCCAACTCGTCGAGTGCGGCCCTTCGCTGGGCGTTGTCCTCCAGGATCTGGGCGTTGGCCTCGCGGATGTCGGTGAACATCTCGCTGAGGTGGCTGACGCGCAGCCGGTCCAGGCGCCGGTTGCCGATGCGCGGCTTCAGGTGGACGCGGATGTCGGTCTCGTAGCGGTTGAGGCCGGATTTGCGTATGCGCTTGCCGGCCAGCCACCGGTCGAGCCATTCGGCGACGGTCAGGCTTCCGATGAGGTCCTGACCGGAGTTGAGGCGCCGCCGCGTCTCCTCGACCTCGGGCAGAGGTGACCGCTCTCGACTTACCTCGGCCAGCATCTCGGCGAGCAGTTCGGTGCCCTCGGGGTCGTCCGAGTCGGCGAGCCCGAGGAGGGCGCGTACGCGGTCGAGGTCGGCCTGGGCGGCCTTGAGACTCGCGTACCCGCCACGGGCGAAGGAGCGGCGGCTGCCGTCCTCGCGGGGTGAGAGCTCCTGGCGTACGGAGTAGGTGCAGTGGTTCCTGCTGTTGCGCTTGGGGCAGGAGGTGCCGAGTTCCCTGCCGGTCCTCGGGTCGCGGCAGGAGCAGCGGCGATAGGTGGAGCCCTTCAAAGATCATTCTCCTCGCGGGTTTCGGGATCGCTCCCGGATGAGTCGATTACGTCGGCCAGGTCGGGCCACAGGAACGGGGGCGTGACGCCCTCTTCCTCGATGAAGGCGCGAACTCTGCGCAGGCGGTCTTCGGCGTCGTCGGCCGTCTCGGCGGCACGGGCCTGGGAGCGGAGGGCCTCGGCCTTCCGGTCGGCATTCGGGGCGGTCTGGGCGTGGTAGCGCGCGTACTCCTCGTCGCGTCGCGCACTTCGAAGCCGCTCCTGGGCGGCGTGATGGGCTCGGAAGTAGCGGAGCATGTCGTCGTCCGCGCCGAGATCGGTCTCCTCTCCGGTGAACCAGCGCAGCGCATCCAGAGTGGAAGTGGAGTCCTGGAGCGGGAGCCGCTGCACGTCCTCGATGTAGCCCACGGGATAGAGCAGGCAGATGGGTGGGGTGTTCAGTGCTTCGGCCAGCACCATGACGTCGACCAAGGGCAGGTTGGAGCGGCGTCCGGACTCCATGTTGGCGATGACGTTGCGGGGGATCGGATGGTCGATCTCCGCGCATCTGTCGGCCAAGTCCTGTGCGCTCCATCCCAGTTCCTTCCGTCGTCTGCGGACCTCGGCGGCCACGGTGGCCATGACCTGGTCCACCCACTCCGGGACGTCGTCCTCGTCGTCGGCCTTGCTCGATCCATGGTGACTCCGGCGTTGTGTCATGCAGACACATTAGCTCGCTTAGCGTTGATTCCAAGACCTGGAGACGGGCGCGGAGGTCGCGTTCGCCGTGGGCTCAGTCATGGATGGAGTGCGCATGCGCCAGAACGAAGACGCCGGAGGGGCGAAGGGGATGAGTCGCGAGGAGCTTCTGGGGCTCCCGGCGGCCGTTGACCTGGAGACGGGTAACCGCGCGCTGGGGCTCGGCCGGAGCAAGGGCTACGAGCTGGCCAAGCGCGGCCAGTACCCGTGCAAGGTGCTCAGGCTCGGGAACGCCTACCGGGTGGTGACCGCAGACCTGTTGGCCTTGCTGGGGCTGGCCGCATGAGGCACCTGATGCGCCGTAGGCACTTCTGCGCTGAGCTGACACAGAAGCGCTGGACTGTGGCACGGCGTGGACGTACTGTCCGTGGTCGCTCGCGGTACCGAAACCCCCGCGAGAAGAGGGAGAGCCTCCGGCGGTCCAACGCCGGAGGCTCCAGGACTCCCCAGCAATCCCGTGAGATCCGACCCGGCGGCAAGGGCGTGCAAGCCCGACACCGCCAGACGAGGAGCCGCCCAGTGCAACCCGAGAATCCCGACTCCTATTCCACCCCCGCCCGAGCGGGATGGCCCGCCACTGCCATCCCCGGGCAGCCCGGCGCTCATCTGGGTCCGGCCCAGGCCGCCTATGCCACAGCGGAGATGCACGATGGTCCGGCTGGCGGCAGCGAGGCGGATCCGGCAAGGAGCCTGGAGACCATTCCCGACGCGGAGCCGACGCCAGGCTCGGATCTGCTGGACGAACTGCGCTCCCAAATAGCCCAGTTCGTGATTCTGCCCTCTCCCGAGGCGCTGGACGCGACCACCCTGTGGGTGGCGGCGACGCAGCTCCAGCCCGCCTGGCAGCACGCCCCACGGCTGGCAGTGGTGGGACCTGCGAAGCGGTGCGGGAAGTCCCGGCTCCTGGACGTGCTGACCGAAACGGTCCACGAGCCGATGCTCACCATCAACACCACACCAGCGGCCATCTTCCGCTCGATCAACGAGGAGGAGCCGCCGACGCTGCTGGTGGACGAGGCCGACACCATCTTCGGCCCCAAGGTCGCGGAGAAGAACGAGGAGACACGCGGCCTCCTCAACGCCGGCCACCAGCGCGGCCGGTACGTCACCCGGGTCGTTGGCAACGACCACACCCCGCACAAGTTCGCCACCTTCGCCATGGCGGCCATCGCGGGCATCGGTGACCTGCCGGACACCGTCATGGATCGATCCGTCGTCATCCGCATGCGCCGCAGGGCCGAGGGCGAGAAGGTCAAACCCTTCCGCTCGCGACGCGGCATCCCCGCTCTGCACGAACTGCGCGACCGTATCCGCGCCTGGGCCCTCCCGCTACTGGAGGACGCTGCGAGCCTGGAGCCGGAGATGCCGGTCGAGGATCGAGCCGCCGACACCTGGGAGCCTCTTGTGATCGTTGCGGACCTGGCCGGCGGCCGCTGGCCACGGCTCGCGCGGATCGCGTGCGCACGGATGGTCGCGGCCGAGGTGGCGGCCGAGGAGGACCACCCGAGTGGGGCGCGCATCCTCGCTGACATCCGACGGGTCTTCTTCGCGCAGCGGGAGGCGGACAGCCTCTCCACCGAAGACCTCCTGCACCACCTGAACGCGGACGCCGAAGCCCCGTGGGGAGAGCGTGGACGCTACGGCCTGACCTCCCGGGAGCTCAGCGGGATGCTGCGCGACTACGACATCCGGCCCGGCAACGTGCGCATGGCCGACCGGACTCAGCGCAAGGGCTACACGCGCAACAAGTTCCTGGACGCCTGGCGGCGCTACTGCCCGACCGTCCACCCGGTCGACGCTCGTCGCGGCGAAAGCTGACCCCCACCTCCCTGGTTGCCGTACTTGCCGTCCCTGCCGTGATCGTGCAGGTCAGGGCCCACATCAGCAAGACGGCAGCCGAGGGCAAGACGGCAGCGCACGCGCCTGAGCACGTGCAGCCAGCAGGGGCACGGCGTCCAGATCCGTCTTGCCCCGTCCCAGGCGTCTTCGCCGTATCGCAGCAGGTCACAGTCCTGCTCGCTGGGACGGCTGCCGCGACCGGCCGTCCCAGCGGATGCAGGCGCTCGGACACGAGCCGGGGCGGATCCGCCTCACCCCTGTCCCGAGTCGGGACAAGACGCCAGAGCTTCTGCCAAGACGGCACGTCCGGCGCGCTGCCGTACCGCGCTGACCTGCACGTGCAACGCACAAGACGGCAAAGACGCCCCTCACCCACTACCCCCAAGGAGATTCCCGCTTGACCGCCCCGCCCCTCACCACGTCATCGCCGCAGACCCGAGATGACGTCCCAGCCGAAGAGCAGCGACCGAAGCGTGCCGACGCAGAACAGCTCGCGCTCGGCGCGGCCGGCATCGTCATCGTGGCCCTGACAGCCGGAGCGTTCTGGCTGTCCTACGCGCACCTCGCCGATGTCGCCGGCCAGCACGGGCTCGGCGCATCCCCCATCCGCCGGTGGGCTTGGCCTGCCACCTTGGACGCGTTCATCGTCGCCGGCGAACTGCTCATGCTGCGTGCTGCGCTCCGGCGTACGACCGACCTCTGGGCGGTCGCCGTGACCGCTGCCGGATCGGTCGGCTCTATCGCACTGAACGTCGCTGGGGTCAGCGGCGCGGACAACGGACGCAGCGTTCCGCTCCTCGACTACGTGGTCGCTGCCGTCCCTCCGGCCGCCGCGATGGTCGCGTTCGGCGTGCTGATGCGACAGATCCACCAGCTTGTGGCACCAACCGATGCCCCATCCGGTATCGGCTCCGTAGCTGTGCGGAACCGGCCGGTCGGTGAGCACGGTGAGGGTCGATGGCAGGACGCTGCCGCCGAGGATCCGCAAGTTTCTGGCGAGGAGCGGACGGAATTTACGTCCTCGGTGCCAGAGGCCAAACCAGTTGGCGGCCGTCCTCCGAAGGCGACCATCGCGGAACTGGAGGCCATCGGTCGGGCCGCCGGTCGTCAGCACGGCAAACTCACGCGTGACCTGCTGCGAGCTGCCGTGAAAGAACGGAATCTGACGATCGGAAGCGCGCGGCAGACCGAAGTCATGGAGTCGCTCCGGCCGGAACTCGAAGCCGCTGGCGTCAAGGTCTCCGGCGGTTGACGCCTCGCGTGCTCGGGTGACCGGAACCCTTCCGGTCACCCGAGCACCCGCCGGTCGCCCCGCAGATCCCCACACCTGTGGACAACGCAATGGCTCGCGCCACCGGGTCGCCGTGACCCTGTCCGCCGAGCCGCATTTGGAGCATCTTCCATGCAGCACAGCCAGCACCTACCTGACGACACGCCCGCTGAGCCGTCCGCCTCGACACGGCCCCCTACGCTGCTGTCCCGTCTGCGTCGGGCATTTTGGCGGACGGCCCCGGGCGGAGCCAGTAGTACCCCGAGTCCGACTCAAGGCCGGTCTTCGGGGATCTCCGCCCCGGGGGTGGCGGAGACGGCCCAGCGCCAAGGGGCGCCTGGCCGGCAGGTCGGGGCCGAGGGCGGCCCCGACCAGGACGAGCTCCACGCCGTCCAGCAGCAGATCCTTCGCCCAGCACATGCCACCGAACCGACGGCCGGCGAACGAGCACCGCAGAGCGTGCAGCCGACGATTCGCCGCTTCACCGGCACCAAGCGGACCGTCCGTGTCGGACCGCTGCGCTTCACCGGCGACGAGCACGCCGCGCTCCAGGAGGCAGCAGCCGAGCACGGCTACAAAGGGGAATCCGGCTTCACCGCGGACATTGCCCTCGCCTTCATCACCGGTCGGTTCACGGCGAACCTGCCGCTGTCCGAGGACCGCCGCCGCACCCACATGTTCCGCGCTCAGGTGCTGCGCGAGCTCAACCGGATCGGCGTCAACGTCAACCAGATTGCCCGCGCCCTCAACAGCGACCTCACCCCGCCCGACGTACGTGACCGTCTCGACGAGCTGCACCACCTGCTGGACCTGCTCGCCGGGGCCCTGTGTGAACCCGCCGAGGCGGAGAAGGAGAAGGCCGCGTGATAGCCGCCATCAAACCGGCCGGAGCCAACACCCGTGGCCTGCTCGCCTACCTCTACGGCCCCGGCCGCCAAGACGAGCACCTCGACCCGCACATCGTCGCCGGCTTCGCGATGCTCGGCATGCCCGACCCCGGCCGGAACCCGGACGCCACCCTCACCCAGCTCGCCCACCACCTGGACGAACCCGTGCACCTCCGGAACAGCGAGTTCGGGAAGAAGATCACCGACCACGTCTGGCACTGCCCCGTCCGCGCAGCCCCCGAGGACCGGCACCTCTCCGATGCCGAGTGGGCCGACATCGCCCAGCGCATCGTCGAAGCCGCAGGCATCGTCCCGCCCGGCGACGACCTCGGCTGCCGCTGGATCGCGGTGCGCCACGCGGACGACCACATCCACATCCTCGCCACCACCGTCCGCGAAGACGGCCGCTGCCCCAAGCTCCACGGCAGCGGTATCCGTGTCGGCGATGCCTGCCGCCAGATCGAGACCGACTACGGCCTGCGCCAACTCAAGAAGGGCGACCGCACCGCCGGAAAGCGCCCCAGGCAGGCAGAGATACACAAGGCCCAACGCCTCGGCTGGGAGCAGACCAGCGGCGACTGGCTCCAGGACCGCATCCGCGCCGCCATCCCCCACGCCAGCAACGCCGAGGAACTCCTCGCCTACCTCGAAGCCGACGGCATCGCGATCAAACCCCGCCGCGGACCGTCCGGAGACCTCCTCGGCTACGCCGCCGGCCGCCCCGGCGACCTCAACAAGAACGGGAAACAGATCTTCCACCCCGGCGGAAGGATCGCCCCTGACCTCACCCTCCCCAAGCTCAAGGCCCGCCTGGAAACCACCGCATCCGAAGAACACCCCACCGCACGCCGACAGCGCCCCACCACCCCCTGGCACCAAGCCACCGACGCCCTCGACACCCTCCACCAGGGCATGACCGACGACACCCACGCCCAGGCCCACATCACAGCGCTCGGCGAACTCATCGAAGCCACCGCACAGAAAGCACCTGACCACTCCCGAGCCGAACTGCGAACCGCAGCAAGGACATTCGCCCGCGCCCAGCGCTCCCAGATCCGAGCCGAGCACCAAGCCGCCCGTACCCTGCGCCGCGCGACCCGCGACATCGCCCACACCGCCACCGGCCCCGACGGCAGCGCCTTCGCCGCCCTGCTCGCCGCCCTCGTCTGGGCCACGATCGTCGCCGCCCGCTGGCACGAGGCGAAGAACCACGCCCACCAGGCCGAAGCCGCCCGTCAGGCCCTGCACCAACTACACACCGCCGCCGACCACGCCCTCGTCCCGGTCATCGATAGCCTCGCCGCTCGTCAGCCGAGCGACCATGCCCGCCGAACCCTGGCCCATGACGTCCGGGCCGCCGTCCCCGACCACGCCGACCGCATCCTCACCGACCCCGCCTGGCCGGCCCTCGCCACCGTCCTCGCCGACGCCGAAGCCGGCGGCCACAAACCCCACCAGCTCCTCATGGAAGCCGCCGCTCAGCGCGAACTCACCACCGCTCGCCAACCCGCCCGCGTCCTGATCACCCGCATCCAGCACACCAGCCGTAACCCCGCACCCAACCCCCGCGCCGAAGCGGCTCGCAGGACTACGACCATGCGACTGTCCGCGACTGCACTGTCGGCCGGTGTGGCTGAGCCCGCACGGTCGGCGGTCCCGGCCGAACAGAAGCACCGTCCACGTCTGTGAGGCAAGAGGCGTTCCTTGGCTCGGAAGTCCTGCATCCAGGCAAGATCCAGTAGGTCGTGGAGCCTGGTGCTCTCCCGCAGTTCCCCGCCGGAACTTGGAGCGGCCTACGCGGACAAGGTCCCGTCGAGGTAGTCCTGCACCGGCTCGAACAGCCCGTACGGCACGTACTCCGGGATGTCGCCATGGGATACCCAGGCAAGCTCGGCAAGCTCCTCGGTATCGGCGACGTGAGCTGTGCCGCCCAGGATCTGGCACGCGGTGTAGGACATGAGGCGGCCTGTCTTGGGGTGAACGCGCTCGCCGAGCAGCTTGACCGCCTCGACGGTCAGCCCTGTCTCCTCCTGGGTTTCCCGTACGGCGGCGGCCTCACGTTCCTCGCCGGGCTCGACCTCTCCGGCGGGGAACTGCCAGGAGAGTTGCCCCTCGCTCACCCGGCGGCGGACCATGAGCACGCGGCCCTCGTGAACGACGATGGCGGCGGCGATGCCCGGCCGCTCGTCCATGGTCTGCTGCGTCACGACTGCTCCTCCAAGAGGTCCAGGATGGGTGGGAAGACCGTATGGGTGGACGTGAAACGGTCGCTGCGTTGTCAGACCGTTCGTCTCGGAGCTTCCGTCGAAGGCGCGCACGCCAAGGACCCGCCCCGGCCACGGGCTCTCGCTGCGGGGGACAGCGGGCGCCAGCGTGAACGGGGCGGGGGCTTAACTGCGGCGGAAGAGCCTGCTCTGGCCCCGATGCTTGCCGGTTCTCTTGCCGGAGGTCGACTGCCCCACCTCGGCGGATTCGCTTGGCTGGCTGGAGCCGGCAGGGCGGTTCTCGTTGAAGAAGGATTGCCAGACCCGTTCCTGCAGCTCGCCGATGCAGGCGCCGCACGCGTACATCGGGGCTTGGGCCCCGGCGACTCTGGCGGGGCCGATCCACAGGACGCGCGTCCACCGCTGTCCGCAGTAGAGCCAGCAGAGTCCGTCGACCCACTCGTTGCCGTCGTCGGTGGCCGCAGGTGAGGGCAGTCCTCCTCGGGCGAACTCGGCGATCCCGGGGATCACCCTGTGCTGTAGGGCGACTTCCGTCAGCATCGCTCGTCTCCCTCCGTGATCAACGGTCCTGAGTCGCAGGAGAAGCGTCTTTCTGCTTCTCGGCTTCGGAGAACAGGAGCGTGGGCTCGACGAGGATGTCGCGGCTGGACTCGCTCTTGTAGATCTCGTCTACGCTGCCGAACCGGGCCTCGGAGTAGTCGAGGTCCAGCAGCGCGGCGGCCTGGCGCACCGACGCCTCGTCGGGTCCTTCGATCTCCAGAAAGGTGGGAAGGTCCGGCCAGCTGTCGAAGTCGAAGGCGACCTCGCCCAGGCGCCATTCCTCGCGGTAGTTCTCCTGGTACCGGACCTCGGTGAGGCCGACCCGGCGCAGGATGTCGGCCATGGCGTGCAGGTCGGTGACCTCGGTTTCGATCTCCTTGGTGCCGTCGATCGTCGTGGCGTCGGTGACCTGCTTGAGGGTGAGCGTCGAGCGGGTGCCCTCGTCCCGCAGCCGAATCCAGGCCCCGCCGTCAAGGGAGTCGTTCTCGAAGATCTTGCGGGTGAGGAGAGTGCGGGGGAACGCCTGGACGGCACCGAGGGCGCTCAGCTTGGTCTGGACGTCGGCGACGTCCACGGCCAGGAACTTTGCCTCGTACTCGTGCTTCATGGGGCCTTCTCTCAGAAGTGGTCGGTGAGGGTGGACGTCCGGGCCGCGAGCAGCAGGCCCATGCGGTGGGTGTGGTCGTGCAGCTGGCCGACGTGGGGCCGCTCGGTGAACTCGGTGGTGCGCAGGGTGAGCAGGACTTCCCAGTCGCCGATGAAGTGGGGGGCGAAGGCGTTCCGGGGAGGTGTAGTGCTCGATCATGTGGTGCCGTCTTTCGACGGGCATCATGAACTCCGCGCCAAATACACCGGCCGGGCGGACCAGGCGCCGCATGCGGTCGACGAACTCGCCGAGCGGGCGGTGGTGGTTGGCACTGTAGTGCCACGAGCAGCTCGTCCAGACCGCGTCGCACTGCAGGTCCCGGGCGACCAGGCAGGCGTGCTCAGAACTGCCGCCATCGCCGACAGGGTCCCCGTACCGGTTGCCCTCTCCGGGACCGGAGGGTCGCTGAACACGGTGCCGAGGACTGAGCTCACGGCCGCCACGGCGGCTTCTCCGTCGGTGTGCGACGACGCTCGCCGCCTTGCGTGACCGGTCTCCGGCCTATCCTGAGCGGGCGTCAACGACCGCACGGGATAAGGCCATCGGGGGATCGGTTCAGCATGGGCAAGGGCAAGGACAGCGGGCGGTACACGGCGATGGAGGGCATACGGCCGCTCGTGGCCGGTGATCCGGTGCGGATCGGGCCCTATCCGTTGCTCGGCCGGCTCGGTGCGGGCGGGATGGGCCGGGTGTATCTGGCCCGTTCGGCGGGCGGGCGCACCGTGGCCGTGAAGGTGGTGCACGAGGAGCACATCGCGAACGGGGAGTTCCGGGCCCGTTTCCGCCGGGAGATCGAGGCGGCCCGCCGGGTCGGCGGGCGCTACACCGCCCCCGTGCTCGACGCCGGCCCCGACGCCGAGCAGCCGTGGGTGGCCACCGGCTATGTGCCAGGCCCCTCTCTGGAGCAGGCCGTACGGGAACACGGCCCGCTGCCCGCCGCCTCGGTGAACGCCCTGGCCGAAGGGCTGTTGAGGGCGCTGCGGGGCATTCACGCGGCCGGGATCGTCCACCGCGACCTGAAACCGTCCAACGTGCTGCTCACCGTCGACGGCCCCCGTGTCATCGACTTCGGCATCGCCCGCGCGCTCCAGGTCTCGGTGGAATCGCTGTTGACCAGTACGGGCATGGTCATCGGCTCGCCCGGTTTCATGGCGCCCGAGCAGATCCTCGGCGAGGAGACCGGCCCCGGCGCGGACGTCTTCTCGCTCGGCTGTGTGCTGATGTACGCGGCCACCGGGCAGCTGCCGTTCGGCGCGGGCGTGAGCAACCAGCACGCCGTGATGTTCCGGATCGTCCAGTCCCCGCCGGACCTCACCACGGTGTCCGACGCACTCTTGCGCGCACTGATCGAACGCTGCCTGACCAAGGACCCGGCCGAACGTCCCGGCGTGGAGGCTCTGTTGGAGAGTCTGACGCCCGAGCAGTCCTCGGATGTCGCGCGCGGCGCGTGGCTGCCGCCGGTACTCCTGGCCCGGCTGGCGCAGCAGTCGGCCCTGCTGCTCGACGCGGAGGTGCCGGACGCCCCGGATGTCGCTGAGGGTGCGGACGAGCCGGAGGGTCCGGTCTCGCCGGCCGCTGCGGATGTGCCGGGGGCCGAGGGCGTACCGGAAGCCGAGGGCGCACCGGAGGCCGGGGACGTAACGGAGGCCGAGGGCGCGGAGCCTGCTGCTGGTCCAGGGCCCGGCCCTGGCCCCGCTCCCGTATCCGCTCCTCGTGACCTCGGCACGGTCGATCTGCGGCCGGCATCCGCATCCGCATCCGAGTCGGCACCTGCACCGGAATCACCGGATGCGGCAGCCGGGCCGAGCCCCGAACCGGCCGGTGCCGCCGCGGCTGTTCCGGTCGCCGCGCCGGTCGCCGGCGGGCCACGGCGTAGCCGTCGGCGGGCCTGGGTCGTCGCGGCCGCCGTGGTCGCCGTTCTGGTCGCCGGTGGGACCACGGCCTTCCTCACCCGCGGTCCCGGCGGCGGCGCGCCCGGGGCGGAGAGTCCACCGCCCCGCCCGCCGCCGGTGCCACGGCCTCGCCCTCCGGGAAGGGCGACGACGAGGACGACAAGGGCAGTGAGGAAGAGAAGGCCAAGGACAAGGTGGAGGAGAGGGAGAAGGAGAAGGAGAAGAGGAACGGCGACGACGGGGACCAGGGCGGTGACGCCGGTGGCGGGCAGGGCGCCGGAAGCGGCGACGGCTCCGCTTCCGGCGGGGGATCGTCCGGGGACGAGGGGTCCGGCGCCTCCGGCGGAGGCGGCGCGCAGGGAGGGGCCGGTTCGTCCGCCTCGGGCGGGTCCGGAGGCGCCGCGAAGCCGCCCGCCGCGGACCCGGACCCCGCCCCGGACGGCCGGGTGCCGCAGCACTTCGTCGGGACCTGGTCCATCGCGTCCCAGTACGACGCACTCCAGCCGCACACCGTGGTCATCCGGCGGGTGTCGCCCGGGCAGTCGGCGGTGACCCTCATCGCCGACGTACAGGGCTCGGGGCACTGCGAGTACACGGCGAAGCTCGGCTCCGTGGCGGACGGCGGACAACGGATCAACGTCGGTACGGCCGTGGTGGACCAGGCCCGTTCCACCGGTATGTGCCGCGACACCGACCCCTCGTTCTTCACCGTCGCCGGGTCCGGCATCCTCCACGACGTCGGCCCCGCCCACGGCAGCGGCTACCGCTACAACCGCGCCTGAGCGGGGCGGAAACCCGGGCCGGATCAGTCCGCGGTCTCGCCCGGGTACGCGTTCTCGAACGCCGCGTGGAACAGGGCCGTGACGTCCTGGCCGGTGAGGCCTTCGGTACGGGCCTGGACCAGCCAGTCGGCGAGCGCGGCGCGCAGCGGTGAGTCGGGGCCGGACTGGGGCTGCGCCAGGGTGCGGGTGATGAACGTGCCCGCACCCTGGCGCACTTCGGCGAGGCCCATGCGTTCCAGTTCGCGGTAGGCCTTGAGGGTCGTGTTGGGGTTGACCTTCGTGGTCGCGGCGACCTGGGCCGCGGTGGGCAGCCGGTCGCCCTCCTCCAGCGCGCCCATGCGCAGCGCCTGCTCGACCTGCCGGACGATCTGGAGATAGGTCGCCACTCCACTGCGCCGGTCGATGCGGAACACGACCACGGACTTCACCTTCCGCTCGATTGCCGACACTTTACGTAGGGGGGCCGGGGCGTGCTCACAGAGGGCGGCGCGAGACCCGCCACAGGGTGAACGCCGTCAGCAGGGCCGTTCCGGCGAGCAGGAGGCCCGCCGCGGCCCACTGCATCGACGCCATCTGGCTGTAGTCGAGGTACTCGATGACGTTGTTGACGATGCCGTGCTCCTTGATGCACGCGTTCTGCGCCTTCTCGGTCGCCTCGGCGCAGGTGCCCCAGCCGTACAGCGTTCCGTCCGCGCTGCCGACCCAGCGGTCCATCTCGTACGCCTCGCCGAAGCGGGCGGGCAGTTCGGAGTCCAACGGGTACGTGAACATCTGCGTGGAGCCGAGCCGTACGCGTACCTCGTCCCAGACGAACATGGTGGTGATCGCCGTGAAGAGGAACGTGACCACCATCGCCGGGAGCACCCGGCGGACCAGGACGCCGATCGTGATGCCCGCGGCGGTGAGGAACAGCAGGAACGCGGGCAGGACGGGCCCGGTGTTGTCGAAGATGACGCCGTCGATCCACTCGCTGAGGAAGACGGAGCGGTACGGCTTCCACCACCAGGTGAACAGGACCGAGAGCACCAGGCCGGAGACCAGCGCGAGGGTGTAGGCCAGGCCCAGCTTGGCGATCAGCCACTGCCGGCGGGTGACGGACTGGGTGGTGACGAGCTGCGCGGTGCCGTTCTCCTGATCGCCCGCGATCAGCGGGGCGCCGATGAAGACGGCGAGGATCAGCGGCAGGCCGTTGATGATGCTGGTGATGTAGTTGTAGCCGCGGTTGTTCTCCATCGGCTGTCCGGCGTCCTTCTCCGGCCAGCCCTTCGCATCGAGCAACTGCACCAGTTCGTTGCGCTCGTACAGGATCCACAGCGAGGTCAGCAGGGTGAGGCCGAGGACGCAGGCCAGCGCGACCCGGTGCTGGCGTACGACGAGCCATGGCATGCCGCGCAGCAGGCGGCGCCCGGAGCTGATCTCGGAGGGCTTGTCGGTGAGGGTGGTGCTCATGCGGCCTGGGTCCCTTCGGCCTCGACGCGGGCGCCCTGGGTGTAGAGGGAGGGCGCGTCCGGGGAGCGGAGATGGGCGAGGAGGACTTCCTCCAAGGAGGGTTCGGCCGTCTCCCAGTCGGCCGGGAGCGGGCCCTTCGGCCGGATCATCGCCTGGAACTGCCGTCCCTGGAGGCGGGTTTCGACGACCGTGTGGTGGTCGAGCTCGGGCGGCAGCGCGCCGTCCCGGGCCACGCCGGTGACCAGGGCGTGGGCCGGGACCAGCGCGTCGGCGTCACCGGCCATCCGGATCCGGCCTTCGGCGACCACCAGCAGGTAGTCGCACATGTCCTCCAGCTCGGTCAGCATGTGCGAGGACATCACCACCGTGGTGCCGCGTTCGACGGCCTCCGCCATCAGCAGGGTGCTCATCTCGTCGCGGGCCAGCGGGTCGAGGTCCGACATCGGCTCGTCCAGGAGCAGCAGGTCGGGCCGCTTGCCGAAGGCCAGCGCGAAGGCCACGCGGGTGCGCTGACCGCCGGAGAGCGTGCCGACCCGCGCGTCGAGCGGGACATTGCCCGAGCGGACGATCCGCTCCGCCGCCACCGCGTCCCAGCCGGGGTTCAGCTCGGCGCCCATCCGCAGGGTCTCGGCCACGGTGAACCGCTTGAACAGCGGCTTCTCCTGCCCGAGGAACGCGAAGGTGGGCATCACAGCGGGGTCGTCGACCGGTACGCCGAAGATCCGCAGCTCGCCGGTGGTCGGCTGCACCTGTCGGGTCGCCAGCCCGAGCAGGGTGCTCTTGCCTGCTCCGTTCGGGCCGACCAGGCCGCAGATGCGGCCGGCCGGGATCCGGAAGGAGCAGTCGCGCAGCGCCCAGCCGCGCCGGTAGCGCTTGCCCAGGCCGCGGGCTTCCAGTGCCCAGCTGCCGGACGTCGCGTTCGGGGTGCTCGTGTGTGCCACGCGCCTCACCTCGGTTCCGTGAATCCGTGATCGTGATTCCATGAATCAATTAATGGAATCATGGAGTCGTGAGGGAATGGCTGTCAAGCGCGGCAGGTCGGGGAGGGGGGAGGGCGGGAGGGAGGTGAGTGTGCCGGGGGGCGCTCCGGTCGGGGCCGATCCCGGCGGCCGGGGCCTCGCACCCGCTAGGCTCGCCCCATGGGCAGTCACCCGGAAAGTCTTCCGAACCCGACCACCCCGGCCGGCCGCGAGGGGCTCGACGCCGTTCTGGCCCGGCCCGACCGTGCGGTCGTCGCCCTCGACTTCGACGGCACGCTCGCCGACATCGTCCCGGACCCCGAGCAGGCCCGCGCCCACCCCGGGACCGTCGAGGCGCTCGCCGCGCTCGCGCCGAAGGTCGCCGCGATCGCCGTGATCACCGGCCGCCCGGCGGGCGTCGCCGTGCGCTACGGCGGCTTCGCGGGCGTCCCCGGTCTGGAGCACCTCGTCGTGCTCGGACATTACGGGGCCGAGCGCTGGGACGCCGTCACCGGCACCGTCCACGCGCCCGCCCCGCATCCGGGCGTCACCGCCGTACGCGCCGAACTCCCCGGCGTACTGCACGAGTTCGGCGCGTGGAACGGCACCTGGATCGAGGAGAAGGGGCAGGCCGTGGCCGTGCACACCCGGCGCGCCGAGGACCCGCAGGCGGTCTTCGAGACGCTGCGCGGACCTCTCGGCGAGCTGGCCGCGCAGCACGGGCTGATCGTCGAACCGGGCCGCCTGGTCCTGGAATTGCGCCCGCCCGGCATGGACAAGGGCGTCGCGCTCGCCGGGTTCGTCGCCGAGCTGGACGCGGAGTCCGTGATCTACGCGGGCGACGACCTCGGGGACCTCGCCGCGTTCGCCGCGGTGGAGAAGCTGCGGAGCGAGGGCCCGGACGGCATCCCCGGTCTCCTGGTGTGCAGCGGCAGCGCCGAGGTGCCCGAACTGGCCGAGCGCGCCGACCTGTCGGTGCCGGGCCCGGCCGCGGTGGTGGACTTCCTGGCAGCCCTGGCGGACCGCCTGTAGGCGGCCGGAGCGGCAGCCCCGGCGGACCGACTCCGAGGCGTGCGGGCGAAGCCCCTCACTCCTGCCGCAGCGCCTCCAGCTGGTCCAGGAACCACTGCTGCGGCGGGAGCGCGGTCGCCGCCTCCGCGAGCCGCTTCGTGCGTCCCGACCGCTCGTCCCCGCTCATCGTCAGCGCCTCGTGCAGGGCCTCCGCCGTGCCCGTCACGTCGTACGGGTTCACCACGATCGCGTCCTCGCCCAGTTCCTCGTACGCCCCGGCCTCCCGCGACAGCACCAGCGCGCAGCCGTGGTCGGAGACGACGGGCACCTCCTTGGCGACCAGGTTCATGCCATCGCGGATCGGGTTGACCAGAGCCACGTCCGCCAGCCGGTACGCGGCCAGCGAGCGGGCGAAGTCGTCCTTGACGTGGAGAATCACCGGGGTCCAGCTCTCCGTGCCGTACGCCGCGTTGATCTCCGTAGCCAGAGTCTGCACCGCCGCCGTGTAGTCCCGGTAGACGGAGAGGTCCTGGCGGGAGGGGTAGGCGAAGGCGATGTGGACGACGCGCCCGCGCCATTCGGGGCGGGTCTCCAGCAGCGTCCGGTACGCGTGCAGGCCGCGCACGATGTTCTTGGACAGCTCGGTGCGGTCCACCCGGACGATGGTCTTCCTGTCCTCGCCCACCTGCTCCCGCAGGGCCGCCATCCGCTCGTCCACGTCCGCCTCGTGCGAGCGGCGGCGCAGGAAGTCCGCGTCGGCCCCCAGCCCGTGCACCCCGATCCTGGTCCGGCCCGTGCCGCCGAGGATCTCCGTACAGCAGCCGATGAACGCGTCCGCCCAGCGCCGGGTCAGGAACGCGGCCCGGTCCGCGCCGAGGATGCCGCGCAGCAGCTGTTCCGCGATGTCGTCGGGCAGCAGCCGGAAGTAGTCCACCGGGGCCCACGGGGTGTGCGAGAAGTGGCCGATCCTCAGGTCCGGGCGCAGCTCGCGGAGCATGCCGGGGACCAGGGCCAGGTGGTAGTCCTGGACCAGGACCGCCGCCCCCGGCCCCGCCTCCTGGGCCAGCGCCTCGGCGAAGGCCCGGTTGTACGTCTCGTACGCCGCCCACTGCCGCCGGAACTCCGTGTCGAAGACCGGCTCGACGGGGGTCTGGTACAGCAGGTGGTGGACGAACCACAGCACCGAGTTCGCGATGCCGTTGTACGCGTCGGCGTGCACCTCGGCGTCGATGTCGAGCATCCGGACGCCCTCCTCGCCGACTCCGCGGCGCACCGCCTCGCGGTCCCCGTCGCCGAGGGCCGCGCAGACCCACAGCTTGTCGTCGACGGCGCTCAGCCCGGAGACGAGACCGCCGCCGCCGCGCTTGGAGTCCAGCGTCCCGTCCTCGCCGAGCGTGTACGTGATCGGGCCGCGGTTGGACGCGACGAGAACCTGGGCATTCGAGGAAGACGTGTGCTCGGAGACCATGTAGCGGAACCTAGCCCGTTCGGGAAGCCGTCAAACGCCTCGGAGGGGCACGCGCCCCACCCGCTCACGCCGCGTGGCGCTCCGCGTACTCCGCGATCTCCCGCATCGGCGGCCGCTCCTCCGTGTCCACCGCATGGGTGCGCGGCACGAAACCGTCCTCGCCGCGCTCGAACTGGGTCAGCGCGGGCCGCACCAGATGGCCCCGGGAGAGCCGCAGCTGCGCCGTGCGGTAGATCGCCGCCGCCATCCGGCCCAGCGCCTGCCCGTCCTGGTGGCGGTGGATGCGCACGCCGACGTCGACCTGGCCCAGCGCGTCCAGGCCCACCGTGTGCAGCGCGTCGACCAGCAGGCCCAGCTCCACTCCGTAACCGACCGGGAACGGCAGTCGCTCCAGCAGGGACCGCCGCACCGCGTACTCGCCGCCCAGCGGCTGTACGAATCCGGCCAGCTGCGGCCAGTGCAGATTGAGCAGCGGGCGTGCCACCAGTTCGGTGACGCGACCGCCCTGCCCCGCGCTGTCGCCGAGCGGGCGGTCGTACATCGCCTTGACGAACTGGACGGCCGGATCGGTGAGCAGCGGCCCGACCGTGCCCGAGACGAAGTCCGCCGAGAAGTCCTTGAGGTCGGCGTCGACGAAGCAGACGATCTCGCCGCTGGTCACCAGGAGCGACCGCCACAGCACCTCGCCCTTGCCGGGCAGGGGCGGGATCCGGGGCAGGATCGCGTCCCGGTGGACCACCCGGGCGCCCGCCGCCCGCGCCACGGCGGCGGTGGCGTCGGTGGAGCCGGAGTCGATCACCACGAGTTCGTCGACCAGCCGGACCTTCTCCATCAGCTCCCGGCGGATCGTCGCCACGATCGTGCCGACCGTGGCCTCCTCGTTCAGCGCGGGCAGCACGACGCTCACCGACGTGACGCGCGGATCGGCGTTCCGGGCGTCGGTGAGCCGGTTCAGCGGGCGGTCGCCGGACGACCAGGAACGCCTGGTCAGCCAGCGTTCCACCTCTTCGAGCACGGTCGGCACTCCCTGTGTGTGATCCATCTCGCGGTTCGGACGACTATCTCAACGGTCCGATGCTTCGGTTACAGTCTTGAACAACGCGTATGGCCGTCGCATGTCGGGGTCGGACCGCACATAAACGCCTGGATCGAAGATCCAGCGCCATAGAGCTCATCCAGAGGGACTGAGGGAACGGCCCGTTGAAGTCCCGGCAACCCTCCTGCCGACCGCGAGGTCACGGTGGGGAAGGTGCCAATTCCGTCTTGTGGCGAAATGCGTCGCAAGGAAGATGAGGAGAAAGGGCCTCCGCCATCATGGCTGTTCAGACCGTTGCAGGTACTGCCACCACCGCCCCCGTGGACCTCGGTCCCGCCGCGGCGCTTTCCTGCCGCGAGTGCGGCGAGCGTTTCGAGCTCGGCCCGCTTTTCGCCTGTGCGTCCTGTTTCGGACCGCTGGAAGTGGCCTACGACCTGCCCACCGGCTCCCCGGAGGAGCTGCGGAAGCGCATCGAGGCCGGTCCGAACAACATCTGGCGCTACGCACCGCTGCTGCCGGTGCCCTCCGACGTCGCGGAGAAGCCCAACATCAACCCCGGCTTCACCAAGCTGGTCAAGGCCGACAACCTCGCCCGTGAGCTGGGCGTCACCGGCGGCCTGTACGTGAAGGACGACTCCGGCAACCCGACGCACTCCTTCAAGGACCGCGTCGTCGCGATCGCCGTCGAGGCCGCCCGCGCCTTCGGCTTCACCACCCTCTCCTGCTCCTCCACGGGCAACCTGGCCGGAGCCGTCGGCGCCGCCGCCGCCCGTGCCGGACTGCGCTCCTGCGTGTTCATCCCGCACGACCTGGAGCAGGGCAAGGTCGTCATGGCCGCGGTGTACGGCGGTGAACTGGTCGGCATCGAGGGCAACTACGACGACGTCAACCGCTTCTGCTCCGAGCTCATCGGCGACCCGCTCGGCGAGGGCTGGGGCTTCGTCAACGTCAACCTCCGCCCGTACTACGGCGAGGGTTCCAAGACGCTGGCGTACGAGATCTGCGAGCAGCTCGGCTGGCGGCTGCCCGACCAGATCGTCATCCCGATCGCGTCCGGCTCCCAGCTCACGAAGATCGACAAGGGGCTCCAGGAGCTGATCAAGCTCGGCCTCGTCGAGGACAAGCCGTACAAGATCTTCGGCGCCCAGGCCGAGGGCTGCTCCCCGGTCTCCGCCGCCTTCAAGGCCGGTCACGACGTCGTACGGCCCCAGAAGCCGAACACCATCGCCAAGTCGCTGGCCATCGGCAACCCGGCCGACGGCCCGTACGTCCTGGACATCGCCCGCCGCACCGGCGGCGCGGTGGAGGACGTGAACGACGAGCAGGTCGTCGACGCGATCAAGCTGCTGGCGCGCACCGAGGGCATCTTCGGCGAGACGGCGGGCGGGGTGACGCTCGGTGTGACGAAGAAGCTGATCGAGGCCGGCGTCATCGACCCGACGCTCACCACGGTCGTCCTGAACACCGGCGACGGGCTCAAGACGCTCGACGCGGTCTCCGCGACCTCGCAGGCCACGGCGACCATCAAGCCGAGCCTGGACGCGTTCCGCGCCGCGGGCCTCGCCTCCGCCTGACCACCCCAGACCGCAGGAAGAGAAGGGCATCCACCATGAGCGTCAAGGTCCGCATCCCCACCATCCTCCGCACGTACACGGGCGGCCAGGCCGAGGTCCCGGCGGAGGGCGCGAAGCTCTCCGAGGTCATCGAGTCCCTGGAGAAGGACCACCCGGGCATCGCCGCCCGCGTCCTGGACGACCAGGGCAAGCTGCGCCGCTTCGTGAACGTGTACGTCAACGACGACGACGTGCGCTTCGAGGGCGGACTGGACGCGGCCACGCCGGACGGCGCGGGCGTCTCGATCATCCCCGCGGTCGCCGGCGGCTGCTGAACCGCCCCGGGCCGTCCCACGGCGGCCCCCACCGCACCTCTGTGTGACCACGATTGCCCCCTCCGCGAGAGAAGCGGAGGGGGCAATTCTGCATGGTTGAGCACGGTACAGTTGGGGAAGCCCCATCCGCTGCCCGTGCCGCCCGCATATGAGAATGCGCCCGGCCCCGATAAGAAGCAGCCAAAGTGCGTGAACCTCTTGTGGCATAAGTGCCCTTTGCCTGGCCCGACTTGCCCGTAAATCTCAGCAAACCCGCATATTCGCGTGTTCTCCCGCGCCCAGAATTCTCGTCCGATTGACCTGTTGCAGAGGGCAGTTGGGCGGATACATTCGGCCGCGGTCGACGCGCTGCGGCGCCGCACACCCTCTCCTGTCGGAGGGTGAGTTCCGACCCGGGTCCGCGAAGTGCGGTCCCGTGCAAGGGCCAGTAATAGGGGAGTTAGGCATGGCTCAGGGCACCGTCAAGTGGTTCAACGCGGAGAAGGGGTACGGCTTCATCGCGGTCGACGGTGGTGCGGATGTTTTCGTCCACTACAGCGCGATCCAGATGGACGGGTACCGCACCCTCGAAGAGGGTCAGCGAGTTGAATTCGAGATCTCGCAGGGCCAGAAGGGGCCCCAGGCCGACATGGTCAAGCTCGCCGTCGGCTGAGCTCGGCGCGGTCGTCCGACGACACCACTCACGCACGTAGGGCCCGAACCCCGGATCAGGGGATCGGGCCCTACGCGCGTCCGGCGACCCGGTCCGGCGACCCGGTCGCCGGGGGCGCGCCGCCGTCCGCATCCGACGTCGCCGCCGTCCGCATCCGACGCCGCCGATGTCCACATCCGACGCCGCCGATGTCCACATCCGACGAGGGACGCTTGCACTCGCAGGGGTCGAGTGCTAATCATTGGCGTTAGCACTCTCCAGGTGAGAGTGACAGAAACTTGGACCGGGCCGGTGAGGCCCGCAGGCGCGGTGGGGCAAGGAACCACCACGCACGCAGGCCGTCCGTCGCGGGCGCCTCTCGGTCCGGAGAAATCCACCCCTGTCCGGGAGGACCACTTCACATGGCCAAGATCATCGCGTTCGACGAGGAGGCACGGCGCGGTCTCGAGCGCGGGATGAACCAGCTCGCCGACGCCGTCAAGGTCACCCTCGGCCCCAAGGGCCGTAACGTCGTCCTCGAGAAGAAGTGGGGCGCGCCCACGATCACCAACGATGGTGTTTCCATCGCCAAGGAGATCGAGCTCGAGGACCCGTACGAGAAGATCGGTGCGGAGCTGGTCAAGGAGGTCGCCAAGAAGACGGACGACGTCGCCGGCGACGGTACGACCACCGCCACCGTTCTGGCTCAGGCTCTCGTCCGCGAGGGTCTGCGCAACGTCGCCGCAGGCGCCAACCCGATGGCCCTCAAGCGCGGCATCGAGAAGGCCGTCGAGGCCGTCTCCGCCGCTCTGCTGGAGCAGGCCAAGGACGTGGAGACCAAGGAGCAGATCGCTTCGACCGCCTCCATCTCCGCCGCCGACACCGAGATCGGCGCCAAGATCGCCGAGGCGATGGACAAGGTCGGCAAGGAAGGCGTCATCACCGTCGAGGAGTCCCAGACCTTCGGTCTGGAGCTGGAGCTCACCGAGGGTATGCGCTTCGACAAGGGCTACATCTCGGCGTACTTCGCCACCGACATGGAGCGTATGGAGGCGTCGCTCGACGACCCGTACATCCTGATCGTCAACTCGAAGATCGGCAGCGTCAAGGACCTGATCCCGCTGCTGGAGAAGGTCATGCAGTCGGGCAAGCCCCTGCTGATCATCGCCGAGGACGTCGAGGGCGAGGCGCTCTCCACCCTGGTCGTCAACAAGATCAAGGGCACGTTCAAGTCCGTCGCCGTCAAGGCCCCGGGCTTCGGCGACCGCCGCAAGGCCATGCTCGCGGACATCGCCATCCTCACCGGTGGCACCGTGATCTCCGAGGAGGTCGGTCTCAAGCTGGAGAACGCCGGCCTGGACCTGCTCGGCCGCGCCCGCAAGGTCGTCATCACCAAGGACGAGACCACGATCGTCGACGGTGCCGGTGACAGCGACCAGGTTCAGGGTCGCGTCAACCAGATCCGTGCCGAGATCGAGAACTCCGACTCGGACTACGACCGCGAGAAGCTCCAGGAGCGCCTCGCGAAGCTGGCCGGCGGCGTGGCCGTCATCAAGGCCGGCGCCGCCACCGAGGTGGAGCTCAAGGAGCGCAAGCACCGCATCGAGGACGCGGTGCGCAACGCCAAGGCCGCCGTCGAGGAGGGCATCGTCGCCGGTGGTGGCGTGGCTCTGCTCCAGGCCTCGGCCGTCTTCGAGAAGCTCGACCTCACGGGCGACGAGGCGACCGGCGCCAACGCCGTGAAGCTCGCGCTGGAGGCCCCGCTCAAGCAGATCGCCGTCAACGGTGGTCTCGAGGGTGGCGTCGTCGTGGAGAAGGTCCGCAACCTGCCGATCGGCCACGGCCTCAACGCCGCGACCGGCGAGTACGTCGACATGATCGCCGAGGGCATTCTCGACCCGGCGAAGGTCACGCGCTCCGCCCTGCAGAACGCCGCGTCCATCGCCGCGCTCTTCCTCACCACCGAGGCCGTCATCGCCGACAAGCCCGAGAAGGCCGGCACGGCCGCTCCGGGCGGCATGCCGGGCGGTGACATGGACTTCTGATCAGCCACGGAGGCTCCGGCCTCCCCGCCTGATCGAAGTTCCGCGTACGTCCCCGTACGTGCGCAGTACGTCCCACAGGGGCGGCATCTCCTTCACGGAGGTGCCGCCCCTGTGGCGTTTCCGGCCGCGCTGGAAGAATGCGCCGGGGGTCGGGGGCCGGTGGACCGGTCGCCGCGAGAACGGGGGACGGGGACGGGATGACCAGGGACTGGAAGGGGGCCTCGTTCGTGCTGGGCGGGGCCGTGCTGTTCGTGCTGGGGCTGTGCGTCGTGGTGACCGGGACGGGGCTCTCCGGCGCCCTCGGCATGCGGGTCGAGACCTTCGGCCGGATCGGCTGCCACGACACGCGTACGAAGAAGGGGCAGACCGTCCGGCACTGCTTCGGCGAGAGCCCGGCCCAGCAGCGCGCCAACGACGCGGAGCGCAAGAGGGTGGCCCTGGAGTCGCTGCGCGCCCATGTGGACGGCACGCCCGAGCCGGCGGATATCCAGCGCGTCAGGATCCTCTTCGCCGACCACGACGGTCGCAACGACCCCGAGACCATCACCGCGGCCCAGGTGTTCGACGGCGGACGGTGGTACGCCCACTCCTCGACGGTCGTCGGCTACGGAATGATCCCGCTGCTGCTGGGGGCGGGAGCGGCGGCCTGGGGCGGCTACCGGCTGCGCAGCCGGTAGGCGTGTGGCCGAATGCGTACTTGTAGCGCCCGGTGCCGTACCGCACCGCGGGTTCACCCGGTTTCGGCGATGTCGGTGGCGCGCCGGCGACCGGTGAGGTAGGGCCGCCGCGCGGGCTGCCGGGCCCTCGCCCGCCGTGGTTCCTCCGTTCCGTCGGATGCCGCCGGCTCTCTTGGCAGCTCAGTGCCCGGTCGGGCCGTCGCGTACAGCCATTGGTCCAGTCCACTGCCTCGTCGCACCCCGGTGCTGTGCGACTGCACATGCCGACCGGTCGGTGCCCCGCGGTCCCGTGGAGAGGCCCGCAGCGGCCCTGCGCCCAGGCCTCGGCCCTCACGCTATCCAGCCAACTTCGCACGGTAAGTCGGAATCATGCGTACCGGATCGGCAGCGGGACATGATGGCTCTGGTGTTCACGTGGTGAACACCAGTCGCACGAATAACTTCAGTTATGCAGACGCAAGTTGGGCATAACGGTCGTCAACCGCACAGAAGGGAAGGTGTCATGAAGCAGCAGAAGAAGGCTTACGTGAAGCCGTCGCTGTTCAAGCAGGGCGACTTTTCGAAGAAGACCGCCGGTTACTTCTACGGCTCGTACAAGGAGTACTGGGTCCGCCGCATCATCTGATCCGGCCCCCGGTTTCCAGTGCGTCGTACGAGAACTTCCGGAAGGTGAACATGCCCGGCCAACTGCGTGACTACTTCGTCGTCCTGCCGGACAGCGTGGCGGGAGCGGCGGTGGCCGGGCAGCTTCCTCCGGGGGCGGGCGGGGCGCCGGTGGTCGCCCACGCATCCGGGCGGCCCTGGATCCTCGCCCGCCCGCTGGTCCGCGAGGTGAGCCACCTCCGCCGGGGCGGCGACGCCCTCGTGCTCATCGGCCCGGACCGGGTCTCCGACGCCGTGCTCTCCGGTCTGCTGGAGGGGGCACGCGACCGGGCCGGCCTGGAACGCCGTCTCGCCCGGCTGCCCGGCCTCCACCATGTGATCGCCCAGCTCTCCGGAGAGACCTGGATCCGGGGCACCGCCTCCGGGCTGCGCCGGATCTACCACGCCCGGCACCCGGAGGCCGGAACCATCGCCTCCGACCGGGCCGCCGTCCTCGCCCGCCTGATCGGCGCGCCCCTGGACGACGGCGCACTGGCCCTGCGCATGCTCGACTTCCTGCCGCACCCCCTGAGCCGCCGCGTCGTGTGGCGCGGCGTGCACGAGACCGGCGCCGGGTACGGCCTGGCCCTGCCCGTCGCAGCACCGGGCACGGCCGCCGTCCCCGGCCCCACGGAGCACCGCTGGTGGGAGCCGCCGCCCGCCGAACTCTCGCTGGCCGAAGGGGCCCGGGCACTCGGCGACGCCATCGCCGCCTCGGTACGGGCCCATGTCGGCGGCCTGGACCGGATCAGCTGCGAGCTGTCCGGCGGCATGGACTCCACGGCCCTCACCTTCGCCGCCCACGCGACCGGCCCCGCCGAACTCTCCCTGCTCACCGTCGCCGCCCGCGACCGCTACAGCGAGGACGAGACCTGGGCGCGCAGAGCGGTGGAGGCTGCGCGAGGCGGCGAGGCGACGCGGAAGGCCGGCGGCGTCACCGGCCTGGACCACCACATCGTCCCCGCCGACGACGCCCCCTACTTCTACGCCGATCTCGCCTCCACCGCGGACGAGTTGAACGACGAACCGCTCCCCGTGGCCCCCGGCCGGGCCCGCGCGCACCTGCTCCTGAGCCGTGCCTACGCCACCGGCTCGCGCTACCACCTCACCGGCTACGGCGGCGACGAACTCTTCCTCGGCCTGCCCCACGCCTACCAGGACCTCTTCCACGGCAACCCGCTCACCGCCTGGAACCACCTCGGCGGCCTGCGCCACCAACTCGGCTGGCCGCTCCTGCCGACGCTGAAGGCCCTGCTGAGCCGCTCCACGTTCCCCCGCTGGCTCGCGGGCGCGATCACCGCCGAACCCCAGCCGGTCACCCGTACACCGCTGCTCTCCTGGGGCGTACGGCAGTCGCTGCGCCCCTGGTTCACGGACCACGCGAACGCCCTGATCACCGAGGAGTTCCGGGCCGCCGCCGAGCACGCCGAGCCGATCGACCCGTGGCGCGGACGGCACGTCGACATCGACGCCGTACGGATGGGGGCCCGGCACTTCCAGGCGATGGAGGACATCGGCATGACGATCGGGCTGCCGGTCGCCGCGCCCTTCTACGACGACCGGGTCCTGGAGGCGACCCTCGCCGTACGCCTGGCGGAGCGCATCAGCCCGTGGCGCTACAAGCCGCTGCTCGTCGAGGCGATGCGCGGTGTGGTCCCGGACGCGCTGTCTGCCCGCACGACGAAGGACCACATGTCCTCCGACGAGCACCAGGGCCTGCGTCAACACGCCTCGGAACTGGCCGGCCTGTGGACGGGATCGCGACTCGCCGAACGCGGCCTGGTCGACTCCCGCCACCTTCTCCGGCTCGCCGCCGAACCCTTCTCGCCGGTCCTGGTCGAGCACTCCATCAGCTCCACCGTGGCCGGCGAGACCTGGCTCCGCACCGCCGAGAACGCCTGGCCGCCACCGTCACCGGCACCGTCGCCGCCACCCCACCGCACCTCCAGGACCAGCGAGGCAACCCTGTGAAGCTCAGAAAAGGCATCGCCGTCACGACCACCGAGTACGGCGGCGTCCTCCTCGACGAAAAGGACGGCAGCTACTGGCAGTTGAACGACACCAGCATCATCGTCGTCGACACCCTCGCCGCCGGACACACCCCCGACATCGCCGTGGAGCGGATCCTCGCCGCGTTCGACGTCGAGCGAGCCGAGGCGGAGTCGGACGTCGCGGAACTGACCCGGCAGCTCGTCGACGCGAAGATCCTGCGCCCATGACCACCGAGATGACGATGCCGCGCCGGGGTGCGGGAGCGGGCGGGGTGCGGCTGCGCACGGCCATCGTCGCCGCGTTCGTCCTGGCCCGCCTGAAGCCCGGACGGCTGCGCCGGGTGCTGGCCAGGTGCGCCCGGGGCGCGCGCCCGGCCTCGTACGCGGAGACGCTGGAGGTGCTGGAGGCGGTCGTCACCACCAGCCGCCGCTGCGCGAGCCGTTACGGCTGCCTGCCCCGCTCGGTCGCCGTCGCCCTGGCCTGCCGGATGTCCGGCGTCTGGCCCGACTGGTGCGCCGGGGTGCGGTCGGCCCCACCGTTCGCCCCGCATGCGTGGCTGCAGGCGGAGGGCCGTACGGTCGGGGAACAGGCGGAACCGGCGGATCTGCGTCCCTTGATGGTGGTGACGGCGGAGGCGGTCGCGGCAGGCGGAGGGGTACGGGATGAGCGCGGTGTCGGGGACGACGGAAGCGGGCAGAGGGTCTGAGGACGCGGGGACGGCGGTGGGGCCCGCCGGTGAGCCGGTAAGGCCCGGTGAGCCGGTAGGGCCCGGGCGGCCCGCCGGGGAGGCGGCGGTCCCCGAGGGACCGGCCGGTGGGTCCCGCACGGAGACCACCGGGAACCCCGATCAGGGCAGGACCGGCCCGTCCCCCCTCCGCCTCCTCCTGGCCCGGGTCCGCCCGCACCGGGGCGTACTGATCCGCGCGGGCCTCCTCTCGCTCACCGGCTCCGCGGCCGGCCTGGCGATGCCGCTGATGGCGAAGTACGCCGTCGACGCGTTCGCCGCCGACCGCTCGCCCGTGGCCCCGCTCGTCGCGCTGACCGCCCTCGTACTCGCCGGAGCCTGCATCTCCGCGTACGGGCGCTACCTCATGGCCCGTACGGGAGAAGGCGTGGTGCTCCGGGCCCGCAACCAACTCGTGGGCCGCATCATGCGGTTGAAGGTGCCGGCGGTGGACCGGCTCACCCCCGGGGACCTGCAGTCCCGGGTGACCAGCGACACCACTCTCCTCCGGACGGTCCTCTCCAGCGGCCTGGTCGAGTCGTTCAACAGCGTGCTGATGCTGCTGGGAACGGTCGCGTTCATGGCGTACATGGACGTGACGCTGCTGGGCGTGACGCTGGTCGTCATCGTCGGCATCGGAGCCGTAACGGCCTTGCTCATGCCGCGTATTCAGCGCGCGCAGCTCCGGGCGCAGGAGTCCGTCGGGGCGATGGGCGCGGCCCTGGACCGGGTGCTCCAGGCGTTCCGAACGGTCAAGGCGAGCGGTGCCGAGGAGCGGGAGACGGCGGCGGTCGCGGAGGCGGCCCGGCGCGCGCACGACCGGGGCGTCTCGGTGGCGAAGTGGTCCTCGGTCTCGGACGTCACGATGATGATGTCGATCCAACTGGCCTTCCTGGCCGTGCTGGGCGTCGGCGGAGCGCGGGTCGCGTCGGGCTCGCTGGAGATCTCCTCACTGATCGCGTTCCTGCTCTACCTCTTCTACCTGATGGGTCCGATCGGCGGCCTGGTCGAGGGCTGGACGGGCCTGCAGAGCGGCCTCGCGGCGGTGCGCAGGATCGACGAGGTGGAGTCGCTGCCGGGTGAGACCTCCACCGGCCCCGGGGCCGTGCGGCGGGAGGGCACCCCGCTCGGGGTCACCTTCCAGGACGTGACCTTCGGGTACGGGGACGAGCGCGCCCCCGCCCACAAGGGGGTGACGTTCGACGTTCCGGCCGGTGGACTCGTCGCGCTGGTGGGCCCGTCCGGTGCGGGCAAGTCGACGGTGTTCAGCCTGCTGGAACGGTTCTACGACCACGACGGCGGCACCATCACCGTGGACGGCCGGGACATCCGCGACTGGCCGCTGGCCGAGCTGCGCGCCTCGCTCGCGTACGTGGAGCAGGACGCCCCGGTCCTGGCCGGGACCCTCCGCGAGAACCTCCTCTTCGCCGCCCCGAATGCGGAGGGCAAGGCGCTGGAGGACGCGGTGACCCGCACCCGCCTGGACGCCCTGGTCGACCGGTTGCCGGACGGCCTGGACACGGCGGTCGGCCACCGGGGCGTCACGCTCTCCGGCGGCGAACGCCAGCGGATCGCCATCGCCCGCGCCCTGCTGCGCCGCCCCCGGCTGCTCCTCCTCGACGAGGTGACCTCGCAACTGGACGCGGTCAACGAGCAGGCGCTGCGCGATGTCATCCTCGAAATGGCCGAGCGGACAACGGTGTTGGTGATCGCGCACCGCCTGTCCACGGTCCGTCATGCCGACCGGATCGTGGTCCTGGAGGAGGGCCGGGTCCGTACGGCGGGCACGCACGAGGAGTTGATCGCCGGGGACGACCTGTACCGCGAGCTGGCGACGACGCAACTGGCGGCGGACACGGTGGACGTGGCGGATACGGCGGACTTGGCGGATACGGCGGACACGGCGGACACGGGGGACGTGGCGGATACGGCGGTTGCGGCGGATGCGGCGCGATGACGGTTCGGCGGCGAATGCCACGATGGGGGACATGGGAACCGGAACCGGAACCGTCGAAAGCCCCGAAACCCCCGCGACCCTTTACGGGCCTGTCTCGCTGGGCCTCGGTGTCGTCGCGCTGATCGCCGCGTTCTTCCTCGGCCTTTTCGCCCTCCTGGCCGGGAGTCTGGCGATCACCTTCGGTGTGCTGGGCCTGATCAGCGGGTTCAACCGGACCCAGTGCCTCGCGGGCCTCGTCCTGGGAGCTGCGGGCGTCCTCTACCCGCTCTCGTTCCTCTTCGCCTTCACGGGCGGCTTCTGACCGCGTCGGAACCGAGGGCAGCGGGTCAGCGGGCGTAGTCCTTGAGTTCCTCGGTGTCCAGGGTGATGGGCACGGGGTGCACGGTCATCGGTATGTCCTTTCGGATCGAGGGACGAGCCCCGCCCGGACCGCGTTCATCCGGTCCCGTACGCCGGGCGGCTGCACGGTTCCCGGCGGGCCCACCGGCGGCTCCGGAGACGGCCCCCGGCACGGCCGGCAGAGGCCGCCGAGGAGGGCTTCGGGCGGTCCAGGCACTCCGCACTCGCCGCATTCGAGGGTGCGCAGGACGGTCCGGGGCCCCGGCAGGACCGGCTCGGGCGGCAGCTTGTCGCGCAGCCGCCGTTCGACGAGGCGGGCGGCGCAGTGGACGGGGGACGGCAGCCCGCTGGTGAGGGCGTGCAGCAGCTCCGCCTCGGTCGCGCCCCGGGCGATCCACTCACCGACCTGCGGCTCCAGGCGTACGCAGTCGGCGGCGGACAGCGTCAGCGCTGGGGCCGTCCGCCCCAGGGCTGCCAGCAGGATGAACGCCCGCGAGCGGGTGGGCCGTTGCGGCTCGTCCGGCGGGGCGTCACCCCGGGTGCAGGCGTCCCACCAGGCGTCCTCGCGTGCGGTGCGGGAGAAGAAGGTCCGGGTCACCCAGAGCATGACCTCGTCGGTGATCACGCACTCGCTGCCGCGCCGTAAGTGCCCGGCGGCCTGGAGCCGGTTGAGGGTGGTGCGCAGGGCGCACTGGCCGTACGGGAGGTGCTTGGCCAGCGTCTTCACGGAGATGTCGGATCCGTCGGGCAGCCGGTCGATGTAGGTGGCGACGGCGGCGTCACGGGGGAGGAGGTGGGCGAAGTCGCGGTCGGTGCGCGGACGTTCGCCGGGCGCGGAGCGCTTGCCGTAGCCGGGGTTGGCCATGGGGTGCGGGCTCGCGGGCGGGGTCTCGCGCGGAGCGCGGGGGGCATCACTAAACTGGCTGTCAGCCATGGGGATCGCTTTCTTCGCTTTCTCGATCTTCGGTGGCTAGACCCCTGTCGGTGTTGGAGCACCGGTGGGGGTCGTCTTTTGCCTGGTCGTGGTCTTCCCGCACGCTAGAGCCTGGCGACCGTGCGTCGCAACTCGATCACAAACGGTCAACTTCGCGGCCAGGGTGGGCGGGTGGGACTACTGACCCATCCACCCCATCACTGTTAAGAGCGCTCGGATCTCGCTGCTTGAGCTCCGGGAGATGCGGCGTGGGGAGCGTCGGGGCGCGGGGGCCTGGGCCGTTCGGGTCCTGTGACGACCGTCACCCCGGATGTGTGGCGGGTGGTGTCGACCGGATGGCGCGCGCCGGGCGTATACCCGGTGAAGCGAAAGATCCGGGAGCAACTTTTGACCGTCGAGGAGTTCGAAGAGTTCTACGCCCAGGCGGTCGCGCGTCTCACAGGCCAGCTGTACGTGATGACCGGCGATCTCCAGGAGGCGCAGGACGTCGTGCAGGAGGCCTTCGTCAAGGCGTGGGTCCGGCGCGGGCGGCTGGAGCGGGACGGGCAGCCGGAGGCGTGGATCCGTACGGTCGCCTGGCGGCTGGCGGTGAGCCGTTGGCGCTTCCGGCGGCGTTCGGCGGATGCCTGGGGCCGGGGGAGCGGTGCGCCCCAGCACGTGGAGCCGCCGGACCCGGGCCATGTGGTGCTGGTCGACGCGCTCCGGGAACTGCCCGCCCAGCAGCGGCGGACGCTGACCCTGCACTACCTGTGCGACCTCACGGTCGAGCAGATCGCCGGGGAGACCGGGCTTTCCACCAGCACGATCAAGACGCATCTGGTCCGTGGACGGGCGGCGCTCGCGCACCGTCTGCAAGACCCCCGCATCGAGGAGGCTCCTGATGTCTGAACCGCGGGATCCGAGGGATTCGAGGGATCCGTTGCGATCCCTGTTCCGGGAGGCCGGTGACTTCGGGCAGGTCCGCTCGGTGGCGGACCCGGCGTCGAGCATCACCGAACGCGGCATGCGCGCGCAGCGCCGCCGGATGGCCGTGGTCGCGGTGGGCGTGTGCCTGGCCGTCGGCGGGGGCGGGGCGGTCGCGGTGGGCCTGCTGCCGGTACGGCCGGAACCGGTCGCCCCGGCGACGAGTCCGTCACCGAGCTACCCCTCGCCGGCACCGTCGGAGGGCCTGTCGACCGAGCAACCGTCGCCGCCCCCCTCGCCGAGCAACACGCTGCCGGGCGGTCTGCCCACGGGTATGGGCACGGGTGCGCCTACGGGCACGAGCCCGACCACGACGAAGCCGCCGCCGACGACGTCCGAGTCCGCATCGGCGACGGCGACGACGACCGGCGGAGCCACATCGATGCCCTGACCCGGCAGCCCGTACCCCGTACACCCCCTCCCTTCCACTTCCCTTCCGCGCCCCGGCGGCTTCACCGGGCGACCCCGCACGCCTTCGCGGCGACGTGTCCGTGAGGCGTGCCCGAAAGGTGCCCGAGTGGCCGACCTGTCCACGCTCTCCTCCGAGCTGCGCACCTCTGCTGCCGTACGCCCTGAGCCCCGGGCCGAGGCCCCGCCACCCGAGCCCCGGGCGGGCCGGCTCCGCCGGGCGGCCGCGCGCCTGACCGCTGCCGACCGCAGCGTTCTGTGGCTGTACCTCCTGACCCGTATATCCCTGTGGATCACGGCCCACCTCGCCCGCTGGCTGTTCCCGGCCCACCCCGGAACGCGGAAGGCGGCACCCGTCCTCGCGCCCTTCCAGCACTGGGACGCGAACCACTACCTCCACATAGCGCGCGACGGCTACTTCCCGGCCGGTACGGGCCCGTGGACGAGCGGCTGGGACAACCGGGAGGCGTTCTTCCCGGGCTACCCCTTCCTCCTGCGTGCCGTGCACACGGTCGTCCCGGACTGGACGGCGGCCGGGCTGCTGATCTCGTTCGTCGCGGGTGCGGTGGCGGTGCTGGCCCTGGCCCGTATCGCGCGGGCGTACCTGCCGGAGGATGCGGCGGGCCACCGTACGGCTGTCCTCTTCCTGCTCTCGCCGTGCGCGGTGTTCCTGGCCGCCGGCTACACGGAGGCGCTGTTCCTCGCGTTCGCCCTGCCCGCGTGGCTCGCGGCGATGCGGCACCGGTGGGCGCTCGCCGCCGTACTGACCACGCCGGCGACGACGGTGCGCGTCAGCGGTCTGTTCCTCGCCGCCGCGGTCGCGCTGCTGTTCGTGCTGTCCGCCCGGGCGGGGAGGCACTGGCGGGCGGCGGGCTGGACGCTGGTTCCGGCACTGCCCCCGGCCGCGTACAGCTGGTACCTGCACGCGCACACCGGCGACTGGATGGCGTGGAAGCACGCGCAGGAGCGGGGCTGGTACCGCACGTTCCACACCCCGTGGGAGGCGTGGACGAACACGTGGCACGGGGCGTTCGAGGGTACGCAGTCGACGGGGTACGCGTTCATGTTCCAGGCCGAGCTGGCGGCGATGCTGGTGGGCCTGGCGCTGGTGGCGATCCTCCTGCGCCGTCGTCGCTGGCCCGAGGCGGTGTACGTGGCGCTCAGCCTGTGGGCGCTGGGCACCTCGTACTGGTACACGTCCATTCCGCGCGCGACGCTGCTGTGGTGGCCGCTGTGGATCGGCCTTGCGGCGGTGAGCCTGCGGCGGCCGTGGTTCACGACGGCGTACCTGTGCGTGGCCGCGCCGGTGACGACGATCGTCGCGCTGACGTTCCTGACGGGGAGGTGGGCGGGGTGAGGAGGTAGGCGTACGGCCTCGGCCACGCACCCACCGGGGCGGCGCGTGTCAGACCACGGCGAGCCGGTCCACCAGCAGTTCCACCCTCCGCTCGCTGTCCTCCGGCGGCAGCCGTCCCGCGCGGGTGAGGGTGGCCAGCCCGTGCAGGGATGCCCAGAACAGCTCGGTGAACAGCCCTGGGTGAACGCCGTCCCCTGCCACTTCGCCGAGGGGTTCCAGGAGGGCGGCGAAGGCGTCCTTCAGTGGCTCCGGGGTGTCCTCCTCCGCGAAGGCCAGGCCGCCGTCGAGCCGGAACATGGCGTCGTAGACCGCCGGGTTGGCTGCGGCGAAATCCAGGTAGGCGCGGGCGAGGGCGGCGACCCGGGCGCGAGGCCCGTCCGTGGCCGAGGTCGCGGCCCGCAGTGTCCCGGCCATCTCGGCGGCGCCTTCGAGGGCGACGGCGCCGATGATCTCGCGCTTGCCCCGGAAGTGGCTGTAGAGGACGGGCTGGCTGTATTCGATGCGCTCGGCGAGCCTGCGGGTGGTGACCGCGTCCCAGCCCTGCTGCTCGGCGAGTTCGCGGGCCGTCGCCACGATGAGCCGCTCGCGGCCCGCCCGTTCGCGCTCCTTGCGTTCCTGTACCGACATGATGCGATCCTAGCACCGCTAGACAATCGAGCGGCAGTAGGTCTAGCGTTGCCTCATCATCTAGCACCGCTAGATTCCAGGAGGGGTCATCATGCTCAACGCGCTTGAGATCGTCACCACCGTGATCGTCGGACTGCTGGTGGGGGTGGAGCTCTCCGTCGCCTTCGTCATCAACCGGATCCTCGACGCGCTGCCCGACGACAGCACTCAGCTCGGCCGAAGCCACGGGGGCCGGATGCTGGGGGCGGTGATGCCGTTCTGGTACATCGGCTCGCTGGTCCTGAGCGCGATCTGGGCCATAGCCGGATGGGGGGAGGTGGGCGTCGGTCTGGTCGTCACTGCGGGCGGGCTGTTGCTCCTGAGCGTGGTGATGTCGGTCCTGCTGCTCGTCCCGATCAACAACCTGGGCAGGACGTGGACCCCTGAGAACCGGCCCGCGGACTGGAAGGAGCAGATGAACCGCTGGGACCGGTACCACTACATCCGCGTCGCAGTTCTGATCGCCGCCTTCACGCTACTGGTCGCGGCTCTGGTCTGAGTCCGCCCAACCGCTCCAACTCCAGCCGCACCGGCGGTGGGAGCGGCCCGGCGGCCGGTGTGGCGCGGAACGACTCCAGCAGGTAGCCCACCAGCCGGCGGGACGCGGCGGCGGCCTCCGGGCCGGCCCCGTTCGCCACGCCGTTGTTGGCCAGCAGGGCCAGCACCACGTCGGAGACGTCGAAGTCCGGGCGCAGCGCTCCCGCCTCCTTCGCCCGGCGGACCAGCAGGGCCAGGCCCTCCTCCGCCCGGTCGCGCTCCCCGGTGTACGCCGTGTCGCCCGGGAAGCGGGCCAGGAAGGCGTGGGTGAAGCCCCGGTCGGCGGCCTGCATCGCGCACACCTTCCGGAGTGCCGTGCACAGGCCGCGCCAGGGGTCCGGGTCCTCCAGGGCTTCGTCCAGCGCGCCCGCGCACTCGGTCAGCTGCTCCGTGAACGCCTCGGTGATCAGCGCGCCGCGGGTGGGGAAGCGGCGGTAGAGGGTCGCCACGCCGACCCCGGCCCGGCGGGCGATGGCGCTGATCGGTACGTCGATGCCTTGCAGCGCGTACGCCTCGCGGGCGGCCCGCAGGATGCGTTCCCGGTTCTCCCGGGCGTCCGCCCGCAGCGTCTCGGGGCCGGGGTCCGGAGTGCCTGGGGGCGGGTTGTGAGAGGGCTGAGCTGGCATGTCTCTCACTTTACGGTAAATGGAGGGGGTCTTCCGTTTATCTGCCTACCGTGGAGTGAGGGCAGGGCTTCCCCCTCCCCGTACCGACGGAACAGACAGGACCCCTCCACCGTGAACGACGACATGCGCGCGGCGCTCTACGACAGCTACGGACCGCCCGAGGTCCTCTACGAGGGCCGGGTGCCGGTGCCGGTGCGCAAGCCCGGTGAGGTGCTGGTCCGGGTCCACGCGGCGAGCGTCAACGGCGGTGAGCTGTACGGGCGCGCCGGGCGGGTCCGGTTCGTCACCGGCCGCCGGTTCCCGCAGCGGACCGGGCTCGACTTCGCGGGCGAGGTCGCCGAGGTGGACCCCGGCCTCACCGGTCTCCGCGTGGGCGACCGGGTGTGGGGCACCCTGGGGCGTACCTTCGGCAGCGCGGCCGAGTACGTCTCGGTCCGGCCGCGCCAGATCGCGTACGCCCCCGAGAACGTCACCCTCACCGAGGCCGCCTCGCTGCCCGCCGGGGGCACCACCTCCCTCACCGCCCTGCGCGACAAGGCCGGTCTGCGGGCGGGCGAACGCCTGCTCGTGCGCGGGGCGTCCGGCGGCGTCGGCAGTGTCGCCGTCCAGCTCGGCAAGGCCCTCGGCGCGCATGTCACCGGTCTCGCGGGGGCCAAAAACGCCGACTTCGTGAGGGAGTTGGGTGCGGACGAGGTGCTGGATCACCGGGCCACCGCCCTGGCGGACCTGGACCGCTACGACGTCATCATGGACACCGTCGGCACCGAACACCGGGCGCTGCGGCAGCGGTTGGCTCCCGGCGGCCGTCTGGTCTCCATCGCCTTCGACATCGACCACCCGGTCCGGAGCATCGGCTGTCTGCTGGGCTCGGCCGTGCACGGCAGGCGGCGGGTCCGCTTCTTCAGCGGCAACCCGAAGCACGACCTGTTCGCCGAGCTGACCGCGTACGTGGAGCGCGGTGACCTGCGGCCCGTCGTCGACACGGTCCACCCGCTGTCGGACATCGCCGCCGCCCACCGCGCCCTGGAGGAGGGCGGGGTGCGGGGCAAGCATGTGATCCGGGTGGTGTGAGGTCGCTCCCCGTCGGATGTCGGACGATGCGCGGAATGACCTCGTTGCGCTTGGCCGACCAGTTGGTGACGACCGGCTTGTCGACGGTGGGCGCGTCGGGCAGCTCGACCTGGGCGGGGTTCGGGTCTCCCTCGGAGGTGGCGATGATGACGTGCTCGAACTGCTTGCCGCCGTCCCCCTCGGCGGAGGATGAAGAAGTGGAGGAGGGGGCGGCGGGCGCGCCGTTCTCCCTGGGGTCCTCGGGTCCGGGAGACGAGGATGTCCGGCGTCCCTCTGTGAGCCGGATCACGGTCGTCCGCGGTCCGGACCGGTCGGCGGGCCGTGGTTAGGATGGATGTGCTCGGCCCCGTGGTCGAGGTGGTCAGACCCGGCCGTCCGGTGTCCGGTCCGAGGCTTGAAACCTCCGGCGCTCGTCAGACAGAACCCCGGAGGTTTTTTCGTGTCTGTCCCCCTGCCGTCCCGGCCCACCGATCCTGACCCCCGCCGCTGGTGGGCGCTGGCCGTGATCGCCCTGACGCAGCTGGTCGTCGTGCTCGACGCGACGATCGTCAACGTGGCCCTGCCCCAGGCCCAGCTCGAACTGGAGCTGAGCGACACCGAGCGGCAGTGGGTCATCACGGCGTACGTCCTCGCCTTCGGCGCGCTGTTGCTGCTCGGCGGACGCGTCGCCGACTACTGGGGGCGAAAGCGCAGCTACATGGTCGGGATGCTCGGCTTCGGGGCCGCCTCCGCGTGGGGCGGTCTCGCGCAGAGCGGGACCGAGCTGATCGCGGCGCGCGGCCTGCAGGGCGTGTTCGCGGCGCTGCTGGCACCCGCGGCGCTCGCGTTGCTGACGGTCACGTTTCCGGCCGGGCGTGAGCGCGGAACGGCGTTCGCCGTCTTCGGCACCGTCGCCGGTACCGGTGCCGCCGTCGGCCTGGCACTCGGCGGTGTCCTGACCGAGTTCGCCGACTGGCGCTGGTGCCTGCTGGTCAACATCGTCTTCGCCGTCGTCGGCCTGGCCGGCGCCCTGATGTTCGTCTCCGAAAGCCGGGTCGAGGGCGGCAACGGATACGACGTCCGGGGCACCCTGGCCGTCACCCTCGGCCTGGCCGCCCTCGTCTACGGGTTCACCCTCGCCGAGTCCGGATGGACCGAACCGGACACCATCGGCTTCCTCGCCGGCGGTCTGGTGCTGCTGGCGGCGTTCGTGTGGATCGAGGCCCGTGCCGCGCAGCCGCTGCTGCCGCTGCGGATCGTGCGGGACCGCGCACGCGCCGGGGCGTTCCTCATCCAGGCGACGATCGGCGCCGTCTACATCGGGATGACCCTCTACCTGATGTTCCACCTGCAGATCGTGCTCGGGCTCTCCCCGCTGATGGCCGGACTCGCGAGTCTCGCGATGACCTTCGCGACCATGATCACCGCGCCCGTCGCCGCCAGGCTGCTGCCCACCAGGGGCCCGCGCGTCCTGATGACCGGTGGGCCGCTGATCGCGGCGGCCGGGATGCTGTGGCTGACCTTCATCACCGCCGACGGAAACTACTGGACCGAGGTCTTCGGCGGGCTGGTGGTCGTCGGCATCGGGATCGCCTTCGTGATCATCCCTGTGCAGAACGTCGCCCTCGCCGGCGTCGGCCACCATGATGCCGGTGCCGCATCGGCCCTGGTCAACTCCGCCATGCAGATCGGTGGTTGCGTCGGTCTGTCGGTGTTCACCACGATCTACCTCGGCGCCGTCGAACGTTCCGCCGCGGCCGGCGGCGGCCGGGCGGCCGCGCTCACGGACGGTTACTCCGCGGTCTTCCTCGCCACCGCCGTCACCCTGGTGGTCGCGGCGGTCATCGCCGCGACCATGCTCCGCGGTCCCCGCCTCGCGGCCACCCCGCACCAGCCCGCCGAGGTGCCGGCCCACGCGGCCGCGCATTGAAGACCGGGTGTCTACGAGTGACCCGGTTGACGTTTGACCAGAGTCGTGAGGCCCTCGATGAGTGGGGCGGGGTCGAGGTCCGGGTCGAGTGTGCGCTGGAGCAGGAAGCCGTCAATCGCTGCGGTGAGGGTCACTGCCGCTGCGAGCGGGTGGGCAACACCTTGCTCGGCGAACCAGTCGTGCAGTCGTTGTCGGAGCTGGGACAGGGAAGCGGCGATATCGCTGCGTAGCTGTTCGTCCCGGTTCGCCGCTACGAGGGACTCGTACAGCAGGAGCAGTTCCGGTTCATGTGCGTCGCCGGTGCACAGCGAGCGGACGATCAGTTCAACGGCCACTGCGGGATCCTGTGGTGAAAGGGCTCCGTTGATGCGGTCGAGGAAGAACATCCGGATCTTGCCCACTGCGGCGATGCGCCGGAGTTCGTCGATGCTTCCGACGTGGTAGTGGATCACGCCGGTGCTTACCCCCGCACGCTCCGCGACACGCCTGCTGGTCACTCCACCCCAGCCCACGTCGGGAATGAGGGAGGCCGCAGCCTCGATGATTTTCTCCCGGGTGCTCGTTTCGGCAGGGGGAACGGCGTTCACAGTCGAATCCCTTGGATCGCGATCACGGCGCCCACGCCGGCGGACGCCAGCGCGATGGCTTCAAGGACGAGCAGTTGGACCGGGAGTGGATCGGGCACGACGGGGAACACCGCGCCGAGGTCGGCCGCGAAGACCGCGGCGTAGCCCAGGGCCAGGACCAGTGACGGCACGAATACCCAGTCATGGCCCGCCATCGCGAACCCAGCTACCACGAAGCTCGCCAGCCCCAAGGAGGTGAGGTAGACGTTGAACCCGTTGTACTGCCAGCGAGGGAGAGAGGAGAAATCCCTCGTATCGACAAGCTTGCCCGGGACCATGGGGATCAGCAGGAGTGCTTCCCAGACCAGAAATGCCCCGGTCAAGGTTGCCAGCAGGGAATGTTCCATCACGTTCTCCAGAGGTGCAGAGAATAGTTCGATCGGCTCATTTGGACGATAGTCCTGGACGGTCGTCCAAATCAAGTCGGTCGAGACCAGGTTCGCCCGCCCCTGGGTATCCCGAACGCTGTGACCGTCACGCACATCGGTGAAGCCGCCCCTGGGCGGCCATGATGAGCATGGGTCGCCTCGTCGCGGTCCGGGCACACCAAAAGGGCTCCGGGGTGTGCACCCCGGAGCCCCTGGACGGAACGCCGGCAGAGAGCCCACAGGCCCGCAGGCGACTCGGGCCCGCAGGCCGTCACCCCCTCGGGCGGCTCAGCCCCTCACCCCTCCAGCCCGCCCCGCGCGATCAGATCCGCGTACCACCGCGCGCTGTCCTTCGCCGTACGCCGCTGCGACGCGAAGTCCACGTGCACGATGCCGAACCGCTTGCTGTAGCCGTACGCCCACTCGAAGTTGTCCAGCAGCGACCACAGGAAGTACCCGCGCACGTCCACCCCGTCCGCGATCGCCCGGTGCACGGCCGCCAGATGGGCCTCCAGGTACGCCACCCGCTCCGGGTCGTGGACCTCGCCCTCCGGGTCGGCGTAGTCGTCGTACGCCGCGCCGTTCTCCGTCACCAGCACCGGCACGGAAGGGAGTTCGTCGCGCAGGCGGGTCAGCAGTTCGTACAGGCCGTTCGCGTCCACCGGCCAGTCCATCGCCGTGCGCGGGCCCGCCGCCGGGGTGAACGCCACATGCTGCTCCGCGCCCGCCCACGGCGAGGGCGACTCCGAGACGCCCGCCGAAACCACGCTGGGGGAGTAGTAGTTGATGCCCAGCGAGTCGATCGGGGTCGACGTGACCTCCAGGTCGCCGTCCTTCACGAACGACCAGTCCGTCACCGCCGCCGTGTCCTCGACCAGGTCCTGCGGCAGCCGGCCGTGGAAGACCGGGTCCAGGAAGATCCGGTTCGCCACCGCGTCGATCCGGCGCACCGCGTCCCGGTCCGCCGCGGTGTCGGTCAGCGGGCGCAGGGCGTGGAGGTTCAGGGTGAGCGAGATCTCCGCCGACTCCGGGAGGCGGTCGCGCAGGACCCGCGCGCCCGCGCCGTGCGCCAGGTTCAGGTGGTGGGCGGCGCGCAGGGCCGCGAGGTCGCTGGTCCGGCCGGGGGCGTGGACCCCGTTCCCGTACCCGAGGAACGCCGCGCACCAGGGCTCGTTGAGTGTCGTCCAGGTCGGCACCCGGTCGCCCAGCGCCCCCGCCACCAGGCCCGCGTACTCCGCGAACCGGTGCGCCGTGTCCCGCTCCGGCCAGCCGCCCGCGTCCTCCAGTTCCTGCGGCAGGTCCCAGTGGTAGAGCGTCGCCACCGGTCTGATGCCGGCCGCCAGCAGCTCGTCGACCAGCCGGCGGTAGAAGTCGAGGCCGCGCTCCACCGCCGGGCCCCGGCCGGTCGGCTGGACCCGGGGCCAGGAGACCGAGAACCGGTAGTCCGTGACGCCGAGCTCCTTCATCAGGCGTACGTCGTCCGGCATCCGGTGCAGATGGTCGGCGGCGATGTCACCGGTGTCGCCGTTGCGCACCTTGCCCGGCGTCCGGCTGAAGGTGTCCCAGATCGACGGCGTACGGCCGTCCTCGGCGGCCCCGCCCTCGATCTGGTAGGCGGCGGTGGCCGTGCCCCACCGGAAACCGGTCGGGAAGCGGAGCACCGTACCGGCCTCGGGGCGGGCGCCTGTGGAGGTCGCCGGGCGGGCATCGACAGCGGTCATGAGACTGACACTCCAGGAAGTGAGGGGGCGAGCAGAGGGGGGAGCGCGGATCAGCCCTTGACCGCGCCCTGCATGATGCCGCCGACGATCTGCCGGCCCAGCAGGCCGAAGACCAGCAGCACGGGCAGCGTGCCGAGCAGCGTGCCGGCCATGATCACCGACTGGTCGTTGACGTAGCCGCCGCCGAGCTGACGCAGCGCGACCTGCACGGTCGGCTCCTGCGAGGACAGCGCGATGATCGGCCAGAAGAAGTCGTTCCACGCCGTCATGAACGTGAGCATCCCGAGCACCGCCATCCCCGGCCGCGCGATCGGGACCACGATCGACCAGAAGATGCGGGCCGTGGACGCGCCGTCCACCCGGGCCGCCTCGATCAGTTCGTCCGGCAGCGACTGCACCAGGTACTGGCGCATGAAGAAGACACCGAAGGCGGAGACCAGGCCCGGCAGGATCACCGCCTGGAGCTGGTTCACCCACTGGAGTTCGGCGATCAGCATGAAGAGCGGGATCACACCGAGCTGCGGCGGGATCATCATCGTCCCGATCGTGAGCGTCAGCAGCGCGTTGCGGCCCTTGAACTTCAGCTTGGCGAAGGCGAATCCGGCCAGCGTGCAGCACAGCACCGTGCCGATCGTGATCGAACCCGACACGATCAGCGAGTTCAGCAGCGCCTTGCCGATGTCCGCCTCTTCGAGGACCTGCTCGAAGTTCTTGATCAGGTTCGGGCCCGGCAGCAGGCTCGGCGGGACCTTCGCCATGTCCGCGTTGGACCGGCTGGCCGTGACGATCGTCCAGTAGAACGGGAACGCCGAGATGAGGAGGGCGAAGCCGAGGATCAGGTAGGAGAGCCAGCCGCCCTTCATCGTGCGGCCCGCGCCTCCCTTGCCGACGCGCCTGCCCGACGGCGGGCTCTGCGGCGGATCGCCCTTCTCGGGCGCGGTCGGCGGTGCGGCGAGCGCGGTCATCGGCCGGCCTCCTTGCGTGCGCGGCGGCGCACGAACAGGGCGTTGACCCCGACGAGCACCACGATCAGGACGAACATCACCCAGGCGATGGCCGCGGCCCGGCCCAGGTGGAAGAAGCCCCAGCCCTGCTCGTACATGTACAGGCCGAGGGTCTGGTACTGATGCGAGATACCGCCGGAGATCGACCCCTCGAACAGCAGCGGCTCACCGAAGAGCTGGGTCGCGCCGATCGTCGAGATGATGACGGTGAAGACGATCGTGGGGCGCAGACCGGGCAGCGTCACGTGGAGGAACTGCCGCCAGCGCGACGCCCCGTCCATCTCGGCCGCCTCGTACAGCTCGTGCGGGATGGACTGCATGCCGGCCAGGTAGATCAGCGCGTTGTACCCCGTCCACCGCCAGACCACGATCGTCGACACCGCGATCTGCGAGGCGACCGTGCCGGTCTGCCAGTCCACCGGATCGAGGCCGACCAGCCCGATCACGTAGTTGATCAGCCCGAAGTCCTTGCCGAAGAGCTGCGCGAAGACGAGGGTCGCGGCGGCGACGGAGGTCGCGTACGGGAGCAGGATCGCGGTGCGGATGAAGGTCCGGCCGCGCAGCTTGTAGTTGAGCAGATGCGCGAGACCCAGCGCGATCGCCAACTGCGGGACCGTGGACAGCACGCCGATGGTGAACGTGTTGCGCAGCGAGGTCCAGAAGTACTCGTCCGTGAACAGCGCCGTGTAGTTGGCGATGCCCCGCCACTCCATCTCGCCGCTCGTCTGGAGCTCGACCCGGTAGAGCGAGACGAACGCGGTGTAGAGGAGCGGGAAGAGGCCGAAGGCCAGGAAGAGCGTGAAGAACGGGGCGATGTAGGCGTACGGGGAGGCCTTGCGCCAGGTGCGCCGGAGCGCGGCGGCCCGGCCGTCGTCGGGGCCGGGCCCGGTTCCGGCGGGGCCGGGGGGCCCGGCCTTCGCGGTGGCGGTGAGGGACACGGTGCGGCCCTTCGGGATCGGGGGCGGTCTGTTACGGAGGTACAGGGGTACGGGGGTGGGGCCGGGCCACCGTGGTGTGCACCGGTGGGCCGGCCCCAGGGACGGGCGGGGAGGGAGCGGGACCGTGCGGACCGGCGGGTCAGCCGATCACGTTGTCCACACCCTTCTTCGCGGTCTCCCACGCCTTGTCCGCCGGCTTGCCCTTGCGCTCGACCTCGCTCAGCGCGTTCGTGATCTGCTGCATCACGTTCTGGTCGTGCACACCCAGCACCTGGACCGGGGACTCCTTGGCCGCGTCACCGAAGATCTGGCCGATCGGGGCGCCCGAGAAGTACTCGTCCTTGGCGTCCGAGATCGTCTCGATGGCCCCCGTCGAGGACGGGAAGTTGCCCTGCTTCTGGAAGACCTTCGCCTGCTGCTCGGGGGCGGTCAGCCACTCGATGAGCGCGTACGCCTCCTTCTTGTGCTTGGCCGCGCGCGGGATGGAGAGGTACGAGCCGCCCCAGTTGCCCGCGCCGCCGGGCAGCTTGGCGATGTCCCACTTGCCCTTGCCGGCGTCACCGGCCTGGCCCTTGACGTAGCCGAGCATCCAGGCCGGGCACGGGATCGTCGCGAACGAACCGGCCGCGAACGCCTGGTTCCACTGCGGCGACCACTGGTCGAGCTTGGCGCTCAGGCCCGCCTCGGCCGCCGCCACGGAGGTGTCCCAGGCCTCCTTGACCGCCGGGTTCTTCTCGTAGATCAGCTCGCCGGAGGCGTCGTAGTACCGCTCCTCCTCCTGGCCGATCATGATTCCGTAGAGCGAGCCGACGCTGTCCAGCCAGGCACTCTTGGCGGGGGCCTTCTTCTTGTACTCCTTGCCCAGCTCCAGGTAGCCGTCCCAGGTGGCCCACTTCTTCGCGAGCTCCTCGCGGTCCGTGGGCAGCCCGGCCTGCTTGAAGAGGTCGGTGCGGTAGCACATCGCCTCCGGGCCGACGTCCGTGCCGAGGCCGAGGATCTTGCCGTCCTTGGTGGTCGCCGCCGACCACTTGGCCTCGGCGAACTCGTCCTTGAGCTTGTCGGCCCCGAATTCCTTCAGGTCCTGGAACTTGTCGGCCTGCTGCTGGGTGACCGACGCGATGCGGCCCACCTCCACGCCCTGCACGTCCGCGAGACCGCCGCCGCCCGCGAGACGGGTCTGGAGCGACTTCCAGTAGTCCGCCTCGTCCTGGGTGTCGCTCTGCTTGATCGTGATGTTCGGGTTGAGCTTCTGGTACTCCTCGTACAGCCCGGCCTCCTTGAAGCCGAACGACCCGAAGAGGTCGACGTTGAGCGTGACCTTTCCGCCCGCGCTGTCGGACGAGTCCGACGAGTCGCCGGATCCACAGGCGGCGAGGAGGGCCCCGGCGAGGACGACCGCGCCGAGGCGGACAGTGGCTCGCTTGGCGGCTCGGGCGATGGGCATGGGAAGCCTCCCTTGGCTTCGGGATGAACCGAGCGCCTTGAGAGCGCTCTCAAAACCTGCGTCTGGAGCGTCCCCCACCACCCCCGCCCCGTCAAGACTCGAACGCATAACAGCTTGGGGTTACAGCGGACTACCGCCCAACTGCCTTCGTTGTGCGTTCTCTTGACACTTACGTTTCAGGAGTTTTACGTTCCTTGACACTTGAGAGCGCTCTCGAACGCGCTCTTCGCCCCCCCATGATCGAGGTGCTGCTCGTGCTGACCTCCCTCTCCGGACTCGTTTCCCGAGTCACCCCCAGACCCGCCGCGGCGGCGCTCCTCGCCGTCGCCGTGGCCGCCGTGGGCCTGGGCCCCGCCGCATCGCCCGCTGCCGCCGCCACCATCCCCGCCGGCGCCGGCAGCTACACCGACAGCCGCCCCGCCGGCACCTCGGGCCCGACCACCAACACCGGCGCGCCCGTCACCCCGAAGGTCACCGCCGCCGCGCGGAACAAGCCGGTCCCGACCAACGACTGGTGGTCCTCGCTCGCCTTCCAGCGCTACGGCGACAACCCGTACAGCACCCCCATGTACGGCCACCCCCTCACCTACCAGGCGACCTCCGGCGGACTGGAGGTCGGCTACCCGACCACGCCCGCGATCGTCGGCGACGGCCGCCAGTACGAGTACGCCCACAAGGCCGACCTCACCGTCGGGCTCTCCGGCCTGAACTCACCCGACACCAAGGCCGACGCCTGGTCCGACTGGACGGTCACGCCGTACTGGGCCGACGGCTCGCGCACCTTCCGGGCCACCATCGGCCACGGCATGCCCTTCGTGTACGCCAAGGGCTCCGGCGGCGACGCCCGCGTCACGACCGCCTCCGCGCCCACCGTCTTCTCCGACCAGGGCAACGTCCTCGGCATCACCGTCGCCGGCCACCACTACGCCCTCTTCGCCCCGGCCGGCAGCGACTGGAACGTCTCCGGCTCCACGATCACCGCGGGCCTCGGCTCCAAGGACTACTTCTCGCTCGCCGTCCTGCCCTCCACGGACGCGCTGGCGACCTACCGGAAGTACGCCTTCAGCTTCGTCACCGGCTCCCAGGTGGCCTGGCAGACCACCGGCGGCAACGTCCGGGCGACCTACAGCCTGACCACCGAGGCGAAGGAGGGCACCGAGCGCGGCACGCTCCAGGCCCTGTACCGCCACCAGTGGCTGCACACCACCGACGCGCTGACCCCGTACACGTACGTGTCGCCGCGCGGCACGATGAAGGTGCGTGAGTCCGCCACCTTCACCACCAGCCAGAGGAACAACGGCGTCGTGCCCGCGCTGCCCGCCTCCAGCGGCGTCGACAAGGCCCGGCTGACCGGCTACCTCAACGAGGTCGCCAACGCCTCGGACCCGTTCTCCGGCGCCTCGGACACCTACTGGACCGGCAAGGCGCTCGGCCGTCTCGCCCAGCTGGTGCCCGTCGCCGACCAGATCGGTGAGACCGCCACCCGCGACAAGCTCCTCGGCCTGATGAAGGGCCGGCTCCAGGAGTGGTTCACGGCGGGCGGGGCGAGCGAGTTCAGCTACGACAAGGACTGGAAGACCCTCACCGGCTACCCGGCCTCGTACGGCAGCGACACCGAGCTCAACGACCACCACTTCCACTACAGCTACTACGTCTACGCGGCGGCGATCATCGCCCAGTACGACCAGGCCTGGGCGGCCGACTCGGCCTGGGGCACGATGATCAAGCACCTGATCCGCGACACCGCCAACCCCAGCCGCACCGACTCCGCCTACCCCTTCCTGCGCGGCTTCGACGTGTACGCCGGCCACAGCTGGGCCTCCGGCCACCAGGGCTTCGCGGCGGGCAACAACCAGGAGTCGTCATCGGAGTCCATCAACCTCAGCGCGGGGCTCGTCCTCTGGGGCTCGGCCACCGGTGACAACGCGCTGCGGGACCTCGGCAGTTACCTGCTGACGACGGAGTCCGAGGCCATCACCCAGTACTGGTTCGACGCGAACGAGCAGGTCTTCCCCTCCTCCTTCGGCCACGACACGGTCGGCATGGTCTGGGGCAGCGGCGGCGCGTACTCCACCTGGTGGACGGCGAACCCCGAGGAGATCCACGGCATCAACGTCCTCCCGGTGACAGGCGGTTCACTCCACCTCGCCCGCGAGAAGGCGGCCATCAAGCGCAACATCGCCGAGATGGAGCGCGAGAACGGCGGACCCGCCCAGGAGTGGCGCGACCTGCTCTGGGAGTTCGAGTCGCTGGCCGATCCGGCCGCCGCCAAGGCCAAGTGGGACGGTGTGAACGGGAACTACGAGCCGGAGCAGGGTGAGTCCAAGGCGCACACCTACCACTGGATCAACACCCTCGCCTCCGTCGGCGCCCCCGACATGACGGTCAGCGGCGACATCCCGACCTCCGCCGTCTTCGCCAAGAACGGGACGCGCACCTACACCGCGCACAACCACGGCTCGACCGCCCGTACGGTGACCTTCTCCGACGGCAAGACGCTGTCCGTACCGGCCCGTTCGACGGCCACGAGCACGGGACCCGGCGGCAGCGACCCCGACCCGGAGGAGCCCGGCCCGTCCACCGGCAACACCTTCCGCCTCAAGACCGGCGGCGTCCTCACCACCGCCACCACGGACCCGGCGGGCACGGACACGATCGCCTCGGCCGACGGCGTCAACCGGGACGGCACCCCGTACCGGCCGACCGTCTACGAGGTGAAGCAGGTCAACGGCAAGGTCTCCGCCGGGGCCGCAACCGCGTTCCGCCTCCGGGTGGACGCGGGCACGGCGGTCGGGCTCGCCCCGCAGGTCCGGGTCAGCTACGACCTCACCGGCGACGGCACGTTCGACCGGGCCGAGACCTTCCGCTACTTCGCGACCGACCCGGTCACGGGCTGGGAGGAGTACACACAGGCGGCGGGCGTCCAGGCGGCCACCGGCAGCCTGGGCGAGCTGAAGAACGGCACGGTCCGGCTGGAGATCTGGAACGCGCTCGGCAACGGCACGTCCCGGGTGCAGACCGGGACGGACGCGGCGGTGCTGCGGATTCCGTACCAGTGACCGCTGCCGGTCATCGGCCGGCCGACGGCCGGCCGATGACCGGTGGGCGGTGATCCTTACCGGCCGACCCCTGGGGGACGGCCGGCACGGGTGACGCAGAGCGCGGCGGGTCTCCGGTTCCTCAGGCGGAGGCCCGCCGTACCAGGGTGACCGGGGTGATCACCGACTGCGGGACCTCGCCGCTGCCCGTACGGTCCCGGTCCAGCGCGCGCAGCAGCAGCCGGGCCATCAGCCGCCCCTGCTCCTCGATCTCCTGGCCGATGGTGGTCAGCGGCGGGTCGGTCTCCGAGGCCACCGAGTCCATGTCGTCGAACCCGACCAGCGCCACCTGATCCGGCACGGCGATCCCGCGTTCGCGCAGGACCCGCAACGCGCCCGACGCCATCAGGTCGTTGGCGACGAACACCGCGTCCAGATCGGGCCGCCGGTCCAGCAGCTCCGTCATCGCCCGCGCCCCGCTCTCCACGGTGAACGCCCCGGCGGCGACGAGCGTCGGGTCCACGTCCAGCAGCACGTCCCGGTAGCCGTCCAGCCGGTCCATCGCCGAGGTCTGGTCGGAGGGCCCGCCGATGTGCGCGATGTGCCGCCGCCCGAGGTCCTTCAGATACTGCACGGCCAGCCGCGCCCCGCCCCGGTTGTCCGCGTCGACGTACGGCACGGCCTGGTCGCCCGGGTCGGCGGTCCAGCTGGGCCGGCCGCCGTACACCGCCGGGATCCCGGCCCGCCGGGTGATCGCGGGCACCGGGTCGTCGGTGTGCAGCGAGAACGCGAGCGCCCCGTCCACATGCCCGCCGGACAGATACCGCGCGATCCGGTCGAAGTCGCCGGGGCCCTCCACGAGCAGCAGGACGAGCTGGGTGTCGTGGGCGGTGAGCTCCTTGCTGATACCCCGGATCTGCTGGGAGAAGAACGGGTCCGAGAAGAACCGGGTCTCCGGCTCGGCGATGACGACGGCCACCGCGCCGGTGCGACGTGTGACGAGGGTCCGCGCCGCGTGGTTCGGTATGTAGCCCAGCTCCTCGACGGCCTTGAGCACCTTGTCCACGAGTGGCTTGCGGACTCCGTCGCCCCCGTTGACGACCCGCGAGGCGGTGGCCCGGGACACCCCCGCACGTGCCGCGACGGCTTCCAGGGTGGGCCGGGACCCGGGGGACTGCTCGGGCAAGGCGGTCGCTCCTCGTCGACGGGGGCGGCGATACGCGGGCTGGTGCGCGGGGACGCGCGTGGGTGCGCGCGTGGTGCGTCGTGCGCGTGTCGTGTGCTCGGTGTCGCCGCCGGATCGGCTACAGCCTAGCGCCGGGCGCCGACAGCGCTGAGAGCGCTTCCAGGGAGAGCCGGCGGAGGCGATGACCGTTCCGGGGCCGTACGGGGCGACGTCGGGGTTGCCGGAACTGCGCCTCTTACGGGCCAACTGCGCGTTGAACACGCTGGGTATGCATGGTCATCACTCAGAGTGGAAGGTGTGCGGCATGGAAGCGATGGAGCGGCGCAGGGCGGCGGCGGACCGTGTGCGGACGGCGGAGGACGCCGTGGAGCGGTTGCGGGAAGGCTTCGCGGAGCACGGGGTGAAGCTGCCGTCCCTGCGGATCGATCCGGTCTCGTGTGCGGGCGACGAACCGGCGCCCCTGGTCGACCTGGGCCGCTGCAACATCGACACCGTGTTGCGGCTGTGCGAGGTGCTGGCGGAGAAGGAGAGCGGTCATGACGGGTGAGGGATGTGAGCCGGGTGCGCCGGAGGCGGGCGCGTTCGCGGTGGACGGGCGGGACGGGCGGGTCGGCCGGGTGACGGGCCGGTCCGGGCCGAACGTGCGGCTGCGGCCGCCCGGCGGCGGGCCGGAGTGGGAGTGTCCGGCGGAGGCGGTGCGGCCGGCGTCCCCGGGGGTGGTGCTGCGGGCCCGGGTGACGGAGATCAACCGGGAGGGCCAGCTGCCGCGTTGAGGCCGGGCGGGGTGCGGTCGGCCGGGCGGCCAGCTGCCACCCGCTCGCCGGGCGGGGTGCGATCGGCACTCGTTACGCTGCCCCGATGGCCGGTGACGAGGGAATGCGGGCGGGGGCGCGGGCGGCGCGCCGTCTGGCGGAGCTGGGTGTGTGCGAGCTGGGGCCGGGGCTGAGCGATGCGGAGTTCGGCCGGATCGAGGCGGAGTACGGCATCGTCTTCGCCGACGACCACCGGGGCTTCCTGGCGGCCGGGCTGCCGGTGGGCCGGGCGGGGCGGCCGGAGGAGGGCGAGCCCCCGCGGAACCCGTGGCCCGACTGGCGCGACGGCGACCCGGCCCTGCTCCGGGAGCGGCTGGAGGGGCCGGTGGAGGGGCTGCTGTTCTCGGTGGAGCACGGCTGGTGGCTGCCCGGCCGGTGGGGGGTGCGCCCGGCGGACCCGGTGGAGGCCGTCGCGATGGCGCGGGCCGCGCTCGCCTCCGTACCGAAGCTGATCCCGGTCCACGCGCACCGGTACCTGCCGTCGAAGGAGCCGTGCGGCAGCCCCGTGCTCTCGATGCAGGGGGCCGACATCATCCACTACGGGCGGGACCTGGCGGACTGGGTGGAGCGGGAGTTCGTGGGGTGGGAGGCGGGCGCGGCGGATGGGCCGTCCCCGGCGGACGGGAGCGGCCCGCCGTTCTGGTCGGACCTGGTCTTCTGAGGAGCGCCGGGGAACGTACGGGGCGGCGGGGCCGACCCCTCCTCGGGGCCGGGCCCGCCGCCGTTCGGGGGCGTACACCGGGTCGCCGTCACATGATGCGGAACGCCAGGTAGTACGCGGACAGTTGCTCGTGGTAGCCCGGGTCCTCGGCCTGCCGGTGGCGGTCGAACTCCGGGGAGTCCTTGACCTGTTCCCTGGTGAGTTCGACGTAGACCTTCCGCTCCTCGGGGTCGATGCGCTTCACCGTGCCCGCGGGCAGCAGGACGTCCTTGCCGAAGATCCAGACCCCGGTGTCGACGAGCAGATAGGCCGAACCCACCTCGTCGGAGTGCTTGTCGACCTTTCCGATACTGCCGTCGGTCGCCTCGACCGAATAACCGGTCAGATCGGCGCCCGCGGTATGACCGCTCGACGGCTGGTAGCCCCACAGCGAGTCGCTCATTGTGGCTCCTTTCGCGAAGGCCGCCCGGATTATTATTGCGGCGGTTCGTCGATGCGTTATTGATATTCCGCTGAACGTCGTGTGCCCGGGGAACGACGGCCTACACCTGGCCCGTGTGCCGGGACGGAAAACGGGGGCGGGACCGGGCGCTCGCCCGGTCCCGCCCCCGTTTTCACTGGTCAGAGCCGTTTATTGGGCGACTACCAGCGGTACCACCGACCTCGTCGGCCACCGCTTGCGGCGGGGCGGACGAAGAACCCTATGAGCCAGAGGACCAGCACGATCACGGCTATCCACCAGAGAGCCTTGACCGCGAAACCAGCACCGAAGAGAACCAGGGCGAGCAGAAGAACGAGTAGCAGGGGAACCATGATTATCAACCTCCAGAAATTCAGGTTCCCGCTGTTCTTTCTTCTACACGCGGAGGGTGCGGAATCATTGATGAACGGCGGCAGCCGGCGGGCGGGTGACCACCTTGATGTTGAAGGTGTGGGAGCCCACCCCGCCCGCGATGCCCATGAACAGAAACGCGAAGTGCTCCTGGCCGCGCGCCGTGGTGATGCCTCCGATGTCGAGCTGGGAGGACTCCGGCCAGCCGAGGTCGGTGAGCAGCCGGCCGGTGGTGCGCTTGGCCTCGGCGTCGTCGCCGGAGAGGAAGACCGTGCCCGGCTCGGTGAGGTCGCCCGGGGCGGTCATGGTGGTCGAGTCCATCGTGCAGAGCGTCTTGACGACGGGCGTCAGGGGGAAGGCCTCCTGGATCAGTTCGCCCAGGCTGCTGTTGGGGTGGGTGAGGGCACTGAAGTCGTCGGAGAGGCCGACCCCGACGTCGATCAGCAGGGTGCCCGCCAGGGCCGGGGCCCCGATGGAGCGCAGCAGCTCCACGGAGACGCCGCCCGGGGTGGCGTTGACCAGGACCTCCGCATGCGCGGCCGTCTCGTCGAGGCCCGCGACGGGGAGGCCGAGGCCGGTGCGTTCCTTGGGCCGACGTGATCCGAGGAGGACGTCGTGCCCTGCGGCGCGCCAGCCGTGGGCCAGGGCGCGGGCGACATTTCCGGTGCCGAGCAGTCCTATACGCATGGGGACGACGCTAGTCAGCGGGGCTGCCGGGGCGGATCGGCCGATGGGCCCACGCGAGGCCGGACCTATGGTGTAGTCCGCTGGGCGGGCGCCGGTGCGCGGCGTCAGCGGTGGTCGGCCGCGCGGGCGTCACTTCCCATGGCTCCGGCCGCCGCACACGCGGCGGCCGGAGCCATGACGGCTGGACTGTACGCGGACGTTCGCCGGCCGCTACCCGGCGGTCAGACGCCGGCCGGTGTCTTGGCCGGGTCGGTGCCGGGGTCCGTGCCGTCGGGGCCGCCCGGTCGGTCCGCGTTCGGTGCCGGGTGCGGGCCGCCCGTGGCGGCGACCGTGGACGGGGCCGGTTCCTGGGAGACGTTGAACTCGGTCAGCAGGTCCTTGCCGAAGCCGAAGAAGTACGTGGCGAGGAAGCCGGCGACGTAGCCCACCAGCAGGCCGCCCCCGTAGATCGCGATCGTCGAGCCCAGGCCGTGGTTGCCGTCCAGGAGCGGGAACAGGGCCCAGCCGGACGGGCCGATGGCCGTCGAGCCGACCGTGTCGCCGAGCTGGTTGAACAGGCCGACGAATCCGCCGCCGAACGCGCCGCCGACGCACGCCGTGATGAACGGGCGGCCCAGCGGCAGCGAGACGCCGTAGATCAGCGGTTCGCCGACGCCCAGCAGGCCAGCCGGGAGCGCCGACCTGATGGTGCGGCGGATCGACTCGTTGCGGGGGAGGCGGAAGTAGACCGCCATCGCCGCGCCGACCTGGCCCGCCCCGGCCATCGCCAGGATCGGGAGCAGGACCGTGTAGCCCTGCTGCTCGATGAGCGTCGTGTGGATCGGGATCAGTGCCTGGTGCAGGCCCAGCATGACGAGGGGGAGGAAGAGGCCGCCGAGCACGAAGCCCGCGCCCGCGCCGCCGTTGGAGAGCAGCCAGTCGGCGAACGTACCGATGGCGGAGGAGATCTCCCCGGCCACGTACATCAGGCCGAAGATCGTGACCAGGCCGGAGATCAGCACCGTCAGGGTCGGGGTGACCAGGACGTCCAGTGCCTCCGGCACCCACCGGCGGCACCACTTCTCCACGTACACGGCGAGGACCGCGGCGCCCAGGGCGCCCAGTACACCGCCCTGGCCGGGCGAGAGGGTCTGGCCGAAGGCGTCGATGTTCGCGACGCCCGGGAAGACGATGATCGCCGCCACCGCACCGCCCAGGATCGGCGTGCCGCCGAACTCCTTCGCCGTGTTGTAGCCCACGAACACCGCGATCAGCGCCATGAACCCGGACGCCATCGCCGCCAGCGCGGGCGTCACGGCGGGCAGCCACTCCAGGTTCACCAGCAGACCGTTGAGGCCCGCGATGATCCCGCAGCCGATGAGCGCCGGGATCAGCGGCACGAAGATGTTGGCGATCTTGCGCAGGAACAGCTTGAAGGGGGTGGCGTTCTTCGCCTTCTGCTGTGCCTTGATCGCCGCGCCCTGTGCCGCCAGATCGTCGGACGGGACGGCGGCCGGGCCACCGGGTCCGGGGGCCGGGGCCGTCTCGCGTTCCTCCTCGACGAGCTGCTCGAACTCCGGGGTGACCCGGGCGACCGTGCCCGGACCCAGCACGATCTGGTACGTGTCGTCCTCGACGACGCCCATCACGGCGGGGAGAGCCTTCAGCGCCTCGTCGTCGACGAGGGACCTGTCGTGCAGCCCGAGGCGGAGCCGGGTCATGCAGTGGGCGATGGAGGCGACGTTCGCGGCACCGCCGACGAGCGGCAGGATCGCGGCGGCGGTGGCGCGGTTCTTGTCTTCTGTGGCCATGGTGCTCGGTGCCTTGCTGTGCGGGGGGTGGGATACCCGGTGGGTCAGGTGGTGCGTACGGCCGCGAGGGCGGCGCGCAGGTGGCCGTCGGACTCGGTGAGGAGCCCGGTGGCGGTGGGGCCGTCGACCTGGCCGAGGATGACCAGGATCGCGTTCTTGACCTCGCCGTCGGTGGCGGTGAGGGCGGCCTCGATGTCGGCGTCGGACGCGCCGGTGGCCAGGGAGACGATGTGCCGGGAGCGGGCGCGCAGCTTCTCGTTGGAGGCGCGTACGTCGACCATGAGATTCCCGTACGTCTTGCCGAGCCGGATCATCGTGATCGTCGAGATCATGTTGAGGACCAGCTTCTGCGCCGTGCCCGCCTTCAGCCGGGTGGAGCCGGTGAGCAGCTCGGGGCCGGTGACGATCTCCAGGCCGTGTTCGGCCGCCGCGGCGAGCGCGGAGTCCGCGTTGCAGGAGAGCCCGATGGTCAGGGCGCCCTGCGCGCGGGCGTGCTCGACCGCGCCGATCGCGTACGGCGTGCGGCCGGAGGCGGAGATGCCGATCACCGTGTCGTCGGCGCCCAGCTTCAGCGCGTCCAGGTCGGCGGCGGCCAGCTCCTTGCTGTCCTCCGCGCCCTCGACGGCCGTGACCATGGCGGAGGGGCCGCCCGCGATCAGACCGATGACCTCGGACGGGTCGGTGTTGAAGGTGGGCGGGCACTCGCTGGCGTCCAGCACCCCGAGCCGCCCCGCCGTGCCCGCGCCCGCGTAGATCAGCCGTCCGCCGCGGGCCATCCGGGCGGCGGCGGCGTCGATGGCGGCGGCGATCTGCGGCAGCCGCTCGGCGACGGCGGCCGGGACGGTGGCGTCCTCGCCGTTCATGATCCGGGCGATCTCCTGTGTGGCCAGCCGGTCGATCTCGGCCAGCTCGGGGCGGAACGCCTCGGTGGTGAGGGTGGCCAGCTGGGCGCGGAGCTCGCCGTACGTGCCGGAGGACCCGGGGGTGTCGGTGGCGCCGGGGGTGTCGGTGGTGGAGGTCATGAGGTGCGGCTCAGCTTTCTCGGTTTTCTCGGGGTGCTCGGTCTCGTACGCGTACGGGGGGTGCGTGGCCCGTGGTCGGCGGGCCCGGGACGGTCAGCGGGTGCGTGGGGTGTGGCGGTGGGCGAGAGCCTCGTAGGAGGCGGCCAGGGCGGGTGCGGCGGTCTCGTACGTCCGCTGCGCGACGCCTATGAACAGGCAGTCCACGACGAGCAGCTGGCTGGTGCGGCTCGACATCGCGGCGGGGCGCAGCTCGCTCTCGCGCGCGGTGGACGTGGTCAGCACATGGTCCGCGTACTGCGATACGGGCCCGTCGGGCCGCCCGGTGATCGCGATGGTGGTCGCCCCACGGTCGAAGGCGACCCGCAGCGGCTCGATGACGTCGCCGGTGGAGCCGGAGTGCGTGATCGCGATGGCCACGTCACCGCTGCGCAGCTGCACGGCGTTGGTCACCGCGAGGTGCGGGTCCATGTGGGCGTGGGCGATCAGGCCGATCCGGAGCAGCTTCTGCGCCAGGTCCTGGCCGACGAGGGAGGATGCCCCGACGCCGTAGATGTCGATGCGGCGGGCGGTCGACGCGGCGGCGACGGCGGCCCCCAGCTGTACGGTGTCGAGCCCGGCGGCGGTGTCGGCGAGGGTCTGCTGCTCGTCGTAGGCCAGCTTGGCGACCACGTCGGCGATCGGGTCGTCGACCGCGATGTCGGCGGTGACGGCGGGGGCCCGGCCGGACTCCTGGTGCGCGGCGAGGCCGGCCAGCGCGAGGCGCAGATCCCGGTAGCCCGGGTAGCCGAGGAGGCGCGCGGTGCGGACGACGGTGGCTTCACTGGTGCCGGTGAGCTCGGCGAGACCGGTGACGGTGAGGGCGGCGCAGCCGGCCGGGTCGCCCGCCACCGCTTCGGCGACCAGCTGCATCGAGCGGGTCATGGAGGGGGCGAGGGTCCGGACCTTGGCGGCGAGGGCCGCGGGGGCCGGCGGGGAATCGCCGCTGAAAATTTCCTTCACGTCACTGGTCACATCTGAAAGATATTTTCAACCTCGTGGTCCGTCAACCCCCCTCCGGTCCCTACCTCTGGCGGCGCCTCCGGCGGCTCCTCGCGCACAATGGGGGCATGGAGTTGAACCCCCTGGAGCAGTCCCTGCACACCGCCCGCGCGCTCGTGATGGCCGATCTGGCGGCGGGCGACGTGGCCGAGGCGGACGTCGTCTCGCTGGTCGAGGACGCGGTGACCCACCGGCGGTGGTGGGTGGAGCAGTGGCCCGAGGGGGCGGAGTTCGTCGCCGGTCTGGTCGCCCAGGACGTCCAGGACGCGCTGCTGGAACGGTACGGGCGGTGGCCGCTGTGCCCCGCGTGCTCGCCGGAGGAGGAGCCGCACGCCCTGGACGTCGAGCCGGAGCTGGGGCCCGACCCGCACTGGGTCTGCACCAAGGCGGCCGTCGCGGTGGCGCCGGTGGGGGCGCTCGGCGAGGTGCTGCGGCGGTGACGGTCTATATCGACCCGCCCACCTGGCCCGGACACGGCCGCCTCTGGTCGCACCTGGTCAGCGATGAGTCGTTCGAGGAGCTGCATGCCTTCGCCGCCGCGATCGGCTGCCCGCCGCGCGCCTTCGAACGCGATCACTACGACGTGCCGGAGGCGCACTACGCGGACGCCGTACGGGCCGGGGCGCGGGAGGTCGGCTCGAAGGAGCTGGTCCGGCGGCTCACGGCGGCGGGCCTCCGGCGGCCGAAGGGGCGGCCGGCGCCGGGGTAGCCCGCCCCGGCGGCCCGCCGCCCGGCCGCTCCGTCGACAGGGCCCGCTAGGAGAGCGTGCCGTCGTAGTCCGGGAGCTTGAAGCCGCGTTCGGCGTGGCCGCCGACGATGTCGGTGGTGTTGTTCCCGATGTTGGCGATGATCTTGTAGCCCTTCGCCTCGATCGCGGCCCGCTGCTCGGTCTTGTAGGCGCTGACCTCCTCGAAGAGGTCGGGCAGGCTGCGGACGTACAGCCCGTCGACCGGGTAACCGGCCTTCTTCAGGTTCCAGTCCGTGAGGGAGTGGATGATGCCCGGCCGGGCCGTGACGAAGAAGACGGCCACACCGCGCGCGTCGGCGTACCGGGCCAGTTCGCGGACGTCCCCGACGGCCGGGGTGGGCAGCTCCCAGAACGGGTGGAAGTGCGTCTCCAGCGCGGTGTTGTCGATGTCGAGGACGATCGCCTGCTTCTCGCTCCCGGCACTCTCCGACCGGGCTTCGATCCAGGGGCGCGCCTCGGCGACGACCGCCGCGACGTCCTTTCGCCAGGTGCCGTAGTCGACATCCGCGGCGAGGGCGGAAGCGGCGGGTGCGGTCGCGGGAGCGGTACGGGCCGGGGTCTGCGTCTCCGTCGCGCCGGCCGAGGTGACGGGGACCGCGACGAGGGCGAGCGTCGCGGCCAGTGCCGCGGCGGTGCGCTGGATGGTGGCGCCTGCATGCATGGGGACTCCTGGGTGGGGAACCTGCCAATGGCCCGTACGCCGTGACCCGGCGACGGGTTGTCATGCTCGCGCTCAATAATGAAGGGCGGGTGGATATCTCACTACTGATCGGTAGCGTCTTTTTCGGCTGCTGTTCGGCTGCCCGGCGGAAATCGGCCGGGCGGGTGGCCGGGAGTGGCTCGGTGAGCCCGGGGCTACGGAGTCACCCGGCCGTCGGCGGGTACGGAATCGACCCGCGCCGGTCGCCCCGTCCCTCTCGCCACGCTCTTCGCGATCAGCCGTGAGCGTGAGCGCGTCCGGTCGCCGTCGCCGTCGCCGCGCTGGAGGCGCAGTGCCACCCCCACCGCCGCCAGGGCCAGGGCCGTCATCGCCGCGCCCGCCCAGGCCGTGGACGCGAAGCCGAAGTCCAGGTCGATCACCGTGCCGCCGAGCCACGGGCCGCTCGTGTTACCGAGGTTGAACGCCGCCGTCGTGGTGGCTCCGGCCAGGGTCGGGGCGGCTCCGGCCACGTTGAACATCCGGGCGTTCAGCGCGGGGGCCGTGAAGAAGGCGGACAGGCCCAGCAGGAACGCCAGCGCGACCACCGCGAACTGACCGGCCGCGAACAGGGCCAGCGCCACCAGGAACACCGTGGACGCCGTGATGCCGCTCAGCATCACCCCGAAGAGGTGCGCGTCCGCGACCCGGCCGCCGATCATCGTGCCGATCAGCGCGCCCACGCCGAACAGACCGAGGATCCACGGCACCCAGCCCGAGTCGAGGCCGGCCACGTCCGTGAGCAGCGGCGCCAGATAGCTGAACGCGCAGAACACCCCGCCCGCCGCGAGCGCGGTGATCACGATGGCCAGCCAGACCTGCCGGTCCCGGTAGATCGCCAGCTCCCGCTTCAGCTCGGGCCTCTTGTCGGGCAGCGGGATGTGCGGGATGCGGGTGGCTACGCCGACCAGGGCCACCGCCGAGGCCGCGCCGACCGCCCAGAACGCCGAACGCCAGCCGAGGTGCTCGCCGAGGAAGGCGCCCAGCGGCACGCCCAGCACGTTCGCGACGGACAGGCCGCCGATCATCACGGCCATCGCCCGCGCACGCTGGTTCACCGGGACCATCGCGATGGCCACGGCCGCGCCGACCGCCCAGAAGCCCGCACAGGCGAGCGCGCTCACCACCCGGGAGACGAAGAGGACCTCGTACGTCGGGGCCAGCGCACCGGCGATCTGGCCGAGGCCGAACACCGAGATCAGCGCGATGAGGGTGGTGCGGCGCGGCAGCCGCAGCGTGGCGACGGCCAGCAGCGGGGCGCCGACCACCATGCCGATCGCGAACGCGGATATGAGGAGTCCGGCCTGCGGAATCGACACGTTCATGTCGTCGGCGATCGGTGGGAGCAGGCCCGACAGCATGAACTCGCTGGTGCCGAGTGCGAAGACCGAGAGGCCGAGAATGTATACGGCTACGGGCATGGGTGCGCGGCGGGAGGCGGAGTCGGGCATGACTCGTCACAACGCCAGGGAACGCTTCCGCATTCCCCGGCGCCGGGTGGTGGGCACGCTTCTTCATGCCCCTGTTACAGGCTCCTGTTACGGGAGCGGGAGAAGGGCGTGCCCCGTCACGCGGGCAGGGCGTGCAGCTTCTTGCCGTGCAGGGCGAAGACGTGCTTGCCGTCGGTGGCCACCAGCCACGCGTGGAAGTCGCCGGACTTGTCGTTGAACGTCCAGCGCAGGGCGCCGGTCTTCGCGTCGAAGGCGTGGACGCCGCCCTGCTTGTCGAGGTCGGTGGCGCCGTAGAGAACGCCGCCCGCCTTCACGAACTGCCGCGGCACCTGCGCGCCCGAGTCCTTGAGCGCCGTGGACTGCCAGACCTTCTTCCCGGTGCCCGGCTGGAGGGCCCACAGCGTGCGGCCGCTGTCCGCGATGTACAGCACGTCCTCCACGAGGCTCGGCTCGCGGAACGTGGTGAACTTCTCGGTCTCCACCGACCACTTCTCGGACCCGTCGGACAGGGCGAACGCCTGGATCCGCCGGCCCTGCGGGACGATCACCAGATCCTGGTGGACGACGAAGGGCCCGTAGCTCGTCTTCGTCGTCTTCTGCGTCCACACCTGCCGGCCGGTGGCGGTGTCGCGGACCGTGAGGTTCTTCTTGAAGTCGGTGTAGACGAGATAGCGGCCCTGCACGGCGGCGTGCACGCCGTTCTGCTGGGTGCCGAGGTCGCGCTGTTCCTTCCAGACGACCTTGCCGGTGCCGCTGTTCAGCGCGGCGATCACATTGGTGTGGGACGAGCTGTCGGGTTCGAGGATCTCGGCGATGACGTACACCTGGTCCGCGTCCACCGCGACCGGCCTCGGCTGCCGGTACTCCTTGCCCAGGTGGCTGCGCCAGGCCTCCTTGCCGGACCCCGGTACGTAGCCGATGACGTTGCCGTCGTACTTGCCGCTGGCCAGGTACAGGGTGCCGTCGCCGAGCAGCAGCGGTGCACCGGGGACCGCACCGCCCGGCAGCGACCACCGCTCCTCGCCGCTCGTCGCGTCGAAGGCGGCGAGCGGATCGCCGCTCGCGATCACCACGCCGTCCACGGTCACCAGTTCGTCGTTGTCGCCGTAGGTCTGCGCCGAGGTCGCCCTCGTCCACAGCGGTGCGGGGGCCTCCCCGTCCTTCGGCGCCTTGCCCTCCTCGGGGGAATCGCCGCGCGGCGGCGGCGTGCTGCCATCGCCGCCGGTCGCGAGCTCGTCCTCGCAGCCGGTCAGGCCGGCTCCGAGCGCCGCCACCGTGACCCCGACTCCGGCCAGTCGCAGTATTCGCCGTCGTGAAGGCCTGCCGGCCTTCGTGCCGTGTCCCGCGGTTCCCTTGAACATGTCGCCGTACCCCCGGTGGAGTCATCAAAGTGTGTGCAACTGCGATGCCAGACGTTAGCGGGCGTGCCGCGGCACAGGCCGGGGCAGGTCATGACCGGAACAACTCCGTGAAGGAACCGGAACATTTACTCATCGGAACCCGACCGGCTGCCGGTCACCGCGGACCGGACGGACCCAGCAGCTCCAGCTCCGTCGCCAGATTGTGCCGCGCCCGCGCCTCCCACTCCGCGGCACCGTACGGCGTACGGAACAGCCGGGGCAGGTCCAGGAGTTGCCGCAGCACCGCCGCCCGGCCCGCCCGGAACGCCTCGTCGGGCACGAAACCGTACTCCTCGCGGACCTGGGCCGCGTAGGCCCCGTACGCCTGCGGGCCGCCCGCCAGGACCGCGAGGTCCGCGTCGCACAGCACCTCGCCGTTGCGGTCGCCGTCCGCCGGGTCGTGCGTGACGGTGAGGCGAACGAGCCGGGCCACCTCCGCCACCGCCGCGTCCGGCACCCCCGCCTCGGGCAGCGCGCGCTCGGCGAGGGCGGCGCTGCGCTCCTCGTTCTCGCTGCGGTCGGGCCGGTACACCGCGTCGTGGAACCAGGCGGCGAGGCGTACCGCGTGCACATCGTCGGCGTGCCCGGCCAGGGCGTCGATGCCGTCCAGGACGGCGATCAGGTGGGCGGTCGTGTGATAGCGGCGCTGCGGTTCGGCCCAGCGGGCGAGGAGGTTCTCGGCGTACGGGAGCGGATCGGGCCCGTCCGCCCCGGCACGCGCCGCCAGCAGCGTGTCGTGCCAGCGGCGCCGGAGGCCGGCGTCGTCCCGGGACGCGGTGTCGCCGGGGCCGGCGTCGTCCGGGGAGGCGGCTGCGTGGGGCGGGCGGGGGCTCTCCGTCATGGGGGCGACTCTAGACGCCCTCCGGGGCGGGTGGGGCGCCCCCGTACCGGCCCTGCGCCCGTCCCCGTTCCGTCCTCCGGACCGCCCCTTGTCGCTCCGGCCGAACGGTCATTACCGTGCGCCCGTGATGATGGATCTCAACGCGGACCTCGGTGAGGGCTTCGGCAACTGGACCCTGACCGACGACGACGCGCTCCTCGCCTGTGTCACGAGCGCCAACGTGGCCTGCGGCTTCCACGCGGGCGACGCCTCCGTGATGCGGCGGGTCTGCGACGCTGCGGCGGCCGGCGGGGTACGGATCGGGGCGCAGGTCTCCTACCGGGACCTGGCCGGGTTCGGGCGCCGGTCGATGGATGTGCCGGCCGCCGAGCTGACCGCCGAGATCGCCTACCAGATAGGCGCGTTGCGGGTCTTCGCGGAGTCCGCCGGGTCCGTCGTCTCCTACGTCAAGCCGCACGGCGCGCTCTACAACCGGGCCGTCTGGGACGACGAGCAGGCGGCCGCGGTCGTCGCGGGCGTACGGCTCGCGGGCGGCGATCTGGCGGTGCTCGGGCTGCCCGGATCCCGGCTGCTCGCCCACGCGGCCGACGCCGGACTGCCCGCCGTGGAGGAGGCCTTCGCCGACCGCGCGTACACCCCGCAGGGCACCCTCGTACCGCGCGGTGAACCGGGTGCGGTGGTGCACGACGCGGACGACGTCGTACGACGGAGCGTCGGCATGGCCGTCGAGCGGGCCGTGACCGGGGCGGACGGCAGCCGGATACCCGTCGCGGCGCGCTCGCTCTGCGTCCACGGCGACACCCCGGGCGCGGCGGCCCTCGCCCGCCGGATACGGGCCGCGCTGGAGGAAGCGGGCGTCGCGGTACGGGCGTTCGTGTGACCGGCCCGGCCGGTACGGGAGGCGTACGCGTCCTGCCCGCCGGGCCGCACGCGCTGCTCGTCGAGCTGGCCGACGGCGAGCAGGCCGAGGCCTTCCACGCCGAAGTGCTCCGCCGCCGCGAGCACGGTGAACTCCCCGCCGTACGCGAGATCGTCCCGGCCGCCCGGACCGTCCTGCTCGACGGGATCGAGGAGCGTACGCCCGGAGCGCGGGACCGGCTCGCCCGGGAGCTGGTCTCCTGGCGGATACCGCCGCCGCGCCGCGCGGGCCGCGACGCGGTGGAGATCCCCGTCGTCTACGACGGCCCCGACCTGGACGAGGTCGCCGCGCTCTGGGGCGTCCCGGCCGCCGAGGTGGCCGCCGTGCACTCCCGTACCGCGTTCCGGGTGGCGTTCTGCGGGTTCGCCCCCGGGTTCGGCTATCTCACCGGGCTGCCCGAGCCGTTGCACGTGCCCCGGCGCACGAGTCCGCGCACCCGGGTCCCGGCCGGGGCGGTGGCCCTCGCCGGGCCCTACACCGGGGTGTACCCGCGCCCCTCGCCCGGCGGCTGGCGGATCATCGGGCGGATGCCGGACCCGGGCGAGCTGTGGAACCCGGGCCGGGAACGGGCGGCGCTGCTGGAGCCGGGTACGCCGGTGCGGTTCGTGGCGGTGGGGGAGGGCGCCGGTGGTGCGGTGCCGAGTCCTCGGGCGGCGGGCTCATGATGCCGTCCGTCGGTTCCGGTGCGTCCCACGCCACCGCCGGCCCGCCCGTCGGCTCCCGTCTGCGCGTCGTCCGGGCCGGGGCGTTGACCACCGTGCAGGACGCGGGCCGGCCCGGCTGGGCGCACCTCGGGGTCGGGCGGGCCGGGTTCCTGGACGCGCCCGCCGCCCGACTGGCCAACCGGCTGCTGGGCAACCCGCCCGACGCCGCCGTCCTGGAGACCACGCTCACCGGGTGCGCGGTCCGCCCGGACCGGACGGTCGTGGCCGTCGTCGGCGGGGCGGGCTGCCGGGTGACGGTCGACGGGCGGCCGGTGGCGTGGGGCGCGCCGGTACGGATACCCGCGGGCGCGGTGCTGGACGCGGGCCCCGCCACGTACGGCCTGCGCGGCTATCTGGCGTTCGCCGGCGGCCTGGTGCCGGAAGCGGTGCTGGGCAGCCGTTCGGCGGACCTCCTCTCGGGGCTCGGGCCCGCCCCGCTGAGTGAGGGCGACGAACTCCCGCTGGGCGAACCGGCGTCGGGCGCTCGGCTGCCGCCCGCCGGGCCCGTTCCCTGGCCGGGCGCCCCCGCCGAGCTGGTGCTCCCGGTCCACTCCGGGCCCCGGCACGACTGGTTCACCGAGGCCACGCTCCGTACGCTCCTCACCGCCGCCTACCGGGTCTCGCCGCACAGCAACCGCATCGGGCTGCGGACGGAGGGCCCGGCGCTGGAACGGTCCCGTACGGGCGAACTGCCCAGCGAGGGCATGGTGCTGGGCGCGATCCAGGTGCCGCCGGACGGCCGGCCCGTCGTCTTCCTCAACGACCATCCGACGACCGGCGGTTACCCGGTCGTCGGCGTCGTCCCCGAACGGTCCCTCGCCGCGGCGGCGCAGGCGGTGCCGGGAACCCGGCTGCGTTTCGTACGCGCGTGAGCGCGGCGGGACCGAGGGGCCCCGCCGCGCCCGGACGTCGTGTCCCGGGCCTCACACGCCCTTGAAGGTGCGCAGCCGCAGGGAGTTGCCGACCACGAAGACGGACGAGAACGCCATCGCGGCTCCGGCGATCATCGGGTTGAGGAGTCCGGCGGCGGCCAGCGGAAGGGCGGCGACGTTGTAGGCGAAGGCCCAGAAGAGGTTGGTGCGGATGGTGGAGAGGGTGCGGCGGGAGAGGCGGATCGCGTCGGCGGCGGCGTTGAGGTCGCCGCGGACCAGGGTGAGGTCGCCCGCCTCGATGGCGGCGTCGGTGCCCGTGCCCATCGCGAGGCCCAGGTCGGCCTGGGCGAGGGCGGCGGCGTCGTTGACCCCGTCCCCGACCATCGCGACCGAACGGCCCTCCGCCTGAAGGCGCTTGACCACATCGACCTTGTCCTGCGGCATGACCTCCGCGTACACCTCGTCGATGCCGACCTCGGCGGCCACCGACTCCGCCACGGCCCGGTTGTCACCGGTGAGGAGGATCGGGGTCAGGCCGAGGTCACGGAGCCGGCGGACGGCCTCGGCGCTGGTGTCCTTCACCGCGTCGGCGACCTCCAGCACCGCGCGCGCCTCCCCGTCCCAGGCGACGGTGATCGCCGTACGCCCGGCGGCCTCGGCGGCCTTCTTCGCCTCGGCGAGAGGAGCGGGGAGACGGATCTCCCACTCGGCCAGCAACTGTTCGCGCCCGACGAGGACGGCGTGGCCCTCGACGACGCCCTGGACGCCGAGTCCGGGGATGTTCTGGAAGTCCTCGGGGGTGGGCAGCGGGCCGGTGGCGTCGGCCGCGGCGGTGGCGACGGCCTGGGCGATGGGGTGTTCGGAGGCGTTCTCCAGCGCGCCTGCCAGGCGCAGGACTTCGGCCTCGGTGGTGGTGTCGGTGGTGTGGGTGGTCTGGAGGGTCATGCGGCCGGTGGTGACGGTGCCGGTCTTGTCGAGGACGATGGTGTCGGCGCGGCGGGTGGTTTCCAGGACTTCGGGGCCTTTGATGAGGATGCCGAGTTGGGCGCCGCGGCCGGTGCCGACCATGAGGGCGGTGGGGGTGGCGAGGCCGAGGGCGCAGGGGCAGGCGATGATGAGGACGGCGACGGCCGCGGTGAAGGCGGCGGTGAGTCCGGCGTCGTTGCCGAGCCAGAAGCCGAGGGTGGCGAGGGCGAGGGCGATGACGATGGGGACGAAGACGGCGGAGATGCGGTCGGCGAGGCGTTGGGCTGATGCCTTTCCGTTCTGGGCGTCTTCGACGAGGCGGGCCATGCGGGCGAGTTGGGTGTCGGCTCCGACGCGGGTGGCTTCGACGACGAGGCGTCCGCCGGCGTTGAGGGTGGCTCCGGTGACGGTGTCGCCGGCCGAGACCTCGACGGGTACGGACTCGCCGGTGAGCATCGAGGCGTCCACGGCGGAGGAGCCCTCGACGACGGTTCCGTCCGTCGCGATCTTCTCCCCGGGGCGGACCAGGAAGCGGTCCCCGACCTGCAACGCGGCGGTCGGGATCGTCGTCTCGACGCCGTCGCGCAGGACCGTGACCTCCTTCGCGCCCAGCTCCATCAGCGCCTTCAGCGCCGCCCCGGCCTTCCGCTTCGAACGTGCCTCGAAGTAGCGCCCGGCGAGGATGAACGCCGTCACCCCGGCCGCGGCCTCCAGATAGATGTTCCCGGCGCCGTCGCTGCGGGCGATGGTCAGCTCGAAGGGGTGCGTCATCCCGACCATGCCCGCGGTCCCGAAGAACAGCGCCCACAACGACCACAGGAACGCGGCCGACGTGCCGACGGAGATCAGCGTGTCCATCGTCGCCGCACCGTGCTTCGCGTTGGTCCAGGCGGCACGGTGGAACGGCCAGGCGGCGTAGGTGACGACCGGTGCGGCCAGGGTCAGCGAGAGCCACTGCCAGTAGTCGAACTGGAGCGCCGGGACCATCGCCATCGCGATCACCGGGACGGACAGGAGGACGGCGGTGACCAGGCGCTGGCGCAGGGTGGTGAGCCCGTCGTCCTCCGCGCTCTGTGCCGCCGAACCCGCCGTGCCGGCCGCGCCCGCCGTCTCCGTACCGTTGCTCCCGGGGGAAGCGGGCGGTGCGGGTGGCGCGGGTGGCCGGGCGGTGTAGCCGGTGGCCTCGACGGTCGCGATCAGGTCGTCGACGGACACATCGGCGCCCAGGTAGGTGACCTTCGCCTTCTCGGTGGCGTAGTTCACGGTGGCCTCGACGCCGTCCATCCGGTTGAGCTTCTTCTCGATACGGGCGGCACACGAGGCGCAGGTCATCCCGCCGATCGCGAGCTCGACCGCGGTGGTGCCGGCCTCGGAGCCGGCGGTGGTACCGGCGGTGGTGGCGGAGTGCGCGGACACGGGGTCCTCCCTGAAGCCGTCTGGATACCCCTAGGGGGTATCTCTTTCTCTCCTCATGTATACCCCCCACCCCTATGAAGTGCAAGGTGTGGCGGGAGAGGTTGCGGAGGGAGTGCCGACGGCGCGGGTCACTCGTCTGCGGGGCCGGCTCGCGCGCCGCCGCGGTCGTGCGTTGAGATGGAGGGCTGGGCTGTCCGTCTACCGACCCGTAGGCTGGCCATTGGACTAGACCTATAGCTGTGTATCGGAGGAATGGGGACCCATGAGCAACCGTGCAGTCCTGGAGGTGATCGCTCTCGACGCGGAGGACGCGGTCGCTGCCCAGGCCGGTGGTGCAGACCGCCTCGAACTGGTCACCGACATGGCCGCCGACGGTCTGACACCGTCACGGGAGACCTTCACGGCGATCAGGTCCGCCGTGGACATCCCGCTGCGCGTGATGCTCAGGGTGGCGGACGGCTTCGCCGCCGGTGACATCGATGTACTGATCGGCAAGGCCCGCGAGATGCGGGAGGCGGGGGCCGACGAGTTCGTGCTCGGCTTCCTCGACGAGGAGGGCCACCCCGACCTCGTCGCCGTCGAACGGCTCGTCGCCGAGCTGGACGGCTGCCGGTGGACGTTCCACCGGGCGATCGACCGGGCCGCCGACCGCGACGCCCTGCGCAAGCAGCTCGCGGACCTGCCCGGGCTCGACACGTTCCTCACGGCGGGTTCGGCGGCCGGGGTGGACGCGGGCATTCCGACGCTCCTGGCCGAGGCGGCCCGTACCGGCGAGCCCGGATACGAGGCGCAGGTCCTGGTCGGCGGCGGGCTCCACCTGCACCACCTGCCGCAGCTGCTGGCCGCCGGGATCGACGCCTTCCACATCGGCGGCGCGGCCCGGCCCCGGGGCTGGTCGGCGCCGGTGGACGCGGCAGCGGTACGGGAGTGGCGCGAGGCGCTGGACGCCTGAGGCCCGCCCGGGGAGCCGGGGGCGGGACCGGAAGTCCCGCTCCCCCTCACGGTCCTACGCCGCCAACGCCTCCGGCAACGGGGCCGCGTGCAGCACGGTCAGCCCCGACACCGCACGGGTCAGCGCCACGTACAGCCGCCGCAGCCCGGTCCGCTCGTCCGGTTCGCCGTCGACCACGGCCGCCGGTTCGTCGAGCACCACGTAGTCGTACTCCAGGCCCTTGGCCAGCGACGCGGGCACCAGCGTCAGCCGGGACGCGGCGGTGGTCTCCTCACCGGGGGAGAGATACGCGTGGCCCGCCGCCGTCAGGGCCGCGCCCAGCCCCGGGATCCGGGCGTCGGCGGCGATCAGCCCGATCGACCCCTCGTGGCCGAGCGACTCCTCGCAGGCGGCGACGACGGCCGCGTCCAGCTCCTTGGCCGACGCCACCTCCCGTACGGACAGGGAGCCCGGCGACTCCCGCACCGACTCCACCGCCGCAAGCCCCGGCGAGATCGCGGGCAGCAGCCGGGAGGCGTACGCGATGACCTCGCGCGGCACACGGAAACCGGCCGTCAGCTCCTCCACCACCGCGTCAGCCTTGCCCAGGTGGAACAGCGCCTCGCCCCAGCTCTCCGTGGACCACGGCGTCGTCCCCTGCGCGAGGTCGCCGAGGACGGTGGCCGAACCGGTCGAGCAGCGCCGCCCCACCGCCCGGTACTGCATGGGGGACAGGTCCTGCGCCTCGTCGAGCACGACATGGCCGAGCGAGTGCGTCCGGGCGATCAGATCGCTCGCCTCGTCGATCAGCACGGCGTCCGCCGCCGACCACTTCGCGGACTTCACACTGCGGGCGGGCTTCGCCCACAGCAGCCGCTTCTGCTCGTCCTCGCTCAGCAGGCCTTCCGCGTGCGCGGCCAGGAACTCCGCGTCGGAGAGCAGCCGCAGCACCAGCTTCGCCGGGTCCACGGCGGGCCAGACCGCCTTGACGGCCGCCTTCACGGCGGGGTTGCGGGCCACGGCGTTCTGCACCCGGTCGTCGGGCGCCTCCCCGGCCTCCTCCATCCGTACGAGGACGGCGTGCGCGATCCGCTGCGGCAGCGCCTCGTGCGCCGCCCCGTACCGCATGTCGCGGGCCAGCAGCTCGTCGACCATCTCCTGGATCTCGTACACCGGCACCCGCCAGCGCCGGGAGCCGCGCACCACGACGACGGGCTCGGCGGGGGCGGTCACATGGGAGCGGACGGCCCGCCGCAGCACCTCGGCCATCCGGGCGTCGCCCTTGACGACGGCAGTGGCCGCCTCGTCCTCGCCCCGGACCTCGACGCCGGTGCGCACCAGATCGTCGACGGTGGCCTGCCTCACCTCCAGCTCGCCGAGCGCGGGCAGGACCTGCTCGATGTAGTGCAGGAAAGAACGGTTCGGCCCGATGACGAGGGTGCCGGTGCGGGCGAGCCGGTCGCGGTGCGCGTAGAGCAGGAACGCGACCCGGTGCAGGCCGACGGCGGTCTTCCCGGTGCCGGGCCCGCCCTGCACGCAGACGGTGCCGCCGAGGCCGCTGCGGACGATCTCGTCCTGCTCGGGCTGGATGGTGGCGACGATGTCGCGCATCGGGCCGACGCGCGGCCGCTCGATCTCCGCCTGGAGGAGCCGGCTGGTGTGTTCGGCCCCGGGGCCGTCCTCGGCGGGATCGGTGAGGTGCTCGTCCTCGTACGCGGTCAGCTCGCCGGCCGTGTAGCCGAAGCGGCGGCGGAGTCCGACGTCCTGCGGGTTCTTCCGGGACGCCTGGTAGTACGGCTGGGAGACCGGCGCACGCCAGTCGATGACCATCGGGTCGCCGGCGGCGTCGTGGACATGGCGGCGGCCGATGTAGAACCGCTCGCCGTCCGCGCCCTCGGCCGGCTCGCCGCCGACGGCGTGCAGATAGTCGAGACGGCCGAAGAACAGCGGGGTGTGCGAGAGATCGGCGAGCGCCTTGATGCGGTCGTCGATCTGGGACTGGAGCACTTCGGCGTTGACCCAGTTCGCGGTGACATCACGGATGTCGAGGGCCTGGACGTCCTCGCGCATCCCGCGCAGTGCGGCGCGGGACGCGGCGAGATGGGCGCGTTCGTGCGCCAGCGGGTCGACGGGGTCCGGGGGGTCGGTCGGGTCGGGGGTGGAATCGCTTTCTGCTACGTGCGCGGGCACGGTGATGCCTCCGGCTCTTCAACGCAGGACGGCGGACCGCGCGCCGGCACCGGCTGAGGCCGGAGCAGGGCGGTCCGCTCGGAAGGTCGCTTCGCGTGGTTGTCGGCCGGTTTCCGTCCGGCCGGCGGCGCTCCCCCGGCTGCCGGCAGCGAAAGGCCGGTACCACGGTTCGGGAGGCGGGCAGACCGGCGATTGTAGCCACAGGGCGGGGCTCGGTCGAAACGGAATACGGGCTCCGCCGGAGGCGGCGGTCCAAGGGATACCCGTAGGGGACGCCGGGCCCCGGCATGGCACCGCAGACCTACGCGCCCGCTCACCGGGTTCCGTCTGCGGGCCGACGCGCCCGAACGGGTGACGGGAGCACCATGGATACATGAGCACAGCCACCCTGAACCCCCGCACGACCGGCCCCGCGCACGGCGCGACCGCGGCGACCGGTGACCACCGACCCCACCGCGTCGGCGACGCGCTGCGCGCCGTGAAGGTCTTCGTGACCACGGCGTTCGGCGTCGTCGTCCTGGGGGAGTACGCGGAAGAGGCGGGCGTCGTCGGCCGCGGCCGCTGAACGCCCGCCCCTTCCGGAGGCGTCAGTTGCCCGCGAGCAGCTCGTCCGCGTCGACGATGCGGTACGCGTACCCCTGCTCGGCCAGGAACCGCTGGCGGTGCGCCGCGAAGTCCTGGTCGATGGTGTCCCGGGCGACGACCGAGTAGAACCGGGCCTCGTGCCCGTCGGCCTTCGGCCGCAGGACGCGGCCCAGTCGCTGCGCCTCCTCCTGGCGTGACCCGAAGGTTCCGGAGACCTGGATGGCCACGGTGGCCTCCGGCAGGTCGATGGAGAAGTTGGCGACCTTGGAGACGACGAGGACGCTGATCTCGCCCTGGCGGAACGCCTCGAAGAGCTTCTCGCGCTGGGCGTTGCTGGTCTCGCCCTTGATGACGGGCGCGTCCAGGTGTTCCCCCAGCTCGTCGAGCTGGTCGATGTACTGCCCGATGACGAGGGTCTGCTCGCCCTGGTGCTTGCGTACCAGCGCCTCGGTGACCTTCCGCTTGGTGGCCGTGGTCGCGCAGAACCGGTACTTCTCTTCCGTCTCGGCGGTCGCGTACGCGAGCCGCTCGGAGTCGGTGAGGTTGACCCGTACCTCCACGCAGTCGGCGGGCGCGATGTAGCCCTGCGCCTCGATCTCCTTCCACGGGGCGTCGAACCGCTTCGGGCCGATGAGCGAGAACACATCCGACTCCCGCCCGTCCTCCCGCACCAGGGTCGCGGTGAGACCCAGCCGCCGCCGGGCCTGGAGGTCGGCGGTGAACTTGAAGACGGGCGCGGGCAGCAGATGCACCTCGTCGTAGACGACGAGCCCCCAGTCGCGGGAGTCGAAGAGCTCCAGGTGCGGGTAGACGCCCTTACGCCGGGTGGTCAGCACCTGGTAGGTGGCGATGGTGACCGGCCGGATCTCCTTGCGGGTCCCGCTGTACTCGCCGATCTCGTCCTCGGTCAGCGAGGTCCGCTTCACCAGCTCGTGCTTCCACTGCCGGGCGGAGACGGTGTTGGTCACGAGGATCAGCGTGGTCGCCTTGGCCTCGGCCATGGCGCCGGCCCCCACCAGCGTCTTCCCGGCCCCGCAGGGCAGCACCACGACCCCCGACCCACCGTGCCAGAAGCCCTCCACGGCCTGCTTCTGGTACGGCCGCAGCGCCCAGCCGTCCTCGGCCAGCTCGATCGGATGGGCCTCGCCGTCGACGTAACCGGCAAGGTCCTCCGCGGGCCACCCCAGCTTGAGCAGGGTCTGCTTGACCTGCCCGCGCTCGGAGGGGTGCACGGCCACGGTGTCCGGGTCGATCCGGGCCCCGACCAGCGGCTGGACCTTCTTCGACCGGAGGATCTCCTCCAGCACGGGCCGGTCGGTGCTGGTGAGCACGAGCCCGTGCACCGGGTGCTTGGACAGGGTGAGCCGCCCGTACCGCGCCATCGTCTCGGCGATGTCGACCAGGAGCGCGTGCGGCACGGGGTAGCGGGAGTACTCGACCAGGGCGTCGACGACCTGCTCGGCGTCGTGCCCGGCGGCACGGGCGTTCCACAGCCCGAGCGGGGTGACCCGGTACGTGTGGATGTGCTCGGGCGCACGCTCCAGCTCCGCGAACGGCGCGATGGCACGACGGCAGGCGTCCGCCTGGTCGTGGTCGACCTCGAGGAGCAGCGTCTTGTCACTCTGGACGATGAGGGGTCCGGTCACGCGCTTCGGCCCTTTCTGCGGGGTACGGCCACGGCTGCGGCCAAACGTCCAGTGTGCCGCATCGCGGGGCGGGGCGGGGCGGGGTGGGCGTGCGCGCAGGGGCCCGCCCCACGGACTGCGGCCGGTCAGCCGATCACGTGTCGGGCTGCGACGCCCGGACGATCCCCGGTCACGTCGACTCCGGCGGGTGCTCCTCGACGGCGGCCAGCAGCTTCCGCAGGGTCGCGTCGAATGCGTGCGCCTCGTCCTCGGTGAGCAGGGAGAGGAGGCGGTTCTCGTTCGCGGCGTGCTCGGTGACGGCCGCGTCGACGAGCACGATCCCCTCGGGCGTGAGGCAGATCCGGAGGCTGCGGCGATCCTCCGGGTCGGCGCGCCTGGTGACGAGGCCGCGCGCCTCCAGGCGATCGACGCGCTTGGTCATCCCCGCGCGGGTGATCAGGAGGATCTCCGCGAGCTGCGAGGGCGGCATCTCGTGCGGCGCGCCCGTACGGCGAAGGCTGGCCAGGACGTCGAACTCCCCGCGGTCCAGGCCGTGGGCGGCGAAGACCGCGTCCACACGGCGACTGCCGGCGATGTGGAGTCGGGCGAAGCGCGCCAGCGTGGCCATCGCGGTGAAGTCGAGATCGGGGCGCTCCCGTTCCCAGTGGGCGACGGCGACGTCGGCGAAGTCGGGGCGGATGTCGGAACTGTCGGCCATACCGCTATGGTACCGGACTCGTTATTCGGTATATGGTCAACTGGTTAATCAAATGAGGAAGGTGCTCTGATGAAGCCCATCGCTGTGCGCTCCACGGCCGTTGTGCAGGCTCCCGCGGGGTTCGTGTGGGATTTCCTCCGCGTCTACGGCAATGACCTGGAGTGGCGGTCCGGTCTGGAGAGAATGACCCAGAGCCCGCCGGGCCCCGTGCGGGACGGAGCCCGGGTGGAGGAGACGCTTCGTGTGCTGGGCAGGGTCGTGGAGAGCCTGGTCGAGGTCTCGGACGTGCGTGAGGGGCACTCCTTCGCGTGGCGGGTCGTCGAGGGCGCGACCGCCGAGGGCAGCCGCTCGGTGACCGCGACCGGCGAGGACACGTGCCGGGTGGAGATAGTCAAGCGCGTGACCCTGACCGGGAGCGATCGCCTCCTGCGCCCCCTGATCGCCGCCGTGGTCTCGCGCACCGAACGGGGGGATCTCCGACGGGTTCAGGAGATGCTGGAACAGGCTTGGCGGAGCCGCTGAGTTCACAGCCGGACAGCGGGTGTGCGCGGGGGCGGCGCATCGGCGGCGGGGTCTGGTTCGCCGTGGACCGGGGGAGCGAGAGCGGCGGCGACGACGCCAAGTCACCGACGACCGTGGGGACCCCGAGCGCGTCCGGGGCCGACGGGAGCACCGGGGAGAGCCCGGAGGCGACGGACCCGACGACGGGCCCGGACGTTGAGCCGTCCGCCTCGCCGCCCGCACGCTCGGACAACCCGCTCGTGCCTCAGCCCACCGGCACCGGGCTCCAGGCGGTGTGGAAAATGCCGGACTCCACGATGCTCGGGCTCGGCGAGGCGCACACCGACGAGCCCGCGAGGATCAACGCGATCCTCAGCATTCGCGACGGGTTGCAGTGCAAGGGCCGCTGGCAGGAGGACGAGAGCGGTGACTTCCTGGAGACGGCTCTGCTGTGCGAGGAGAACGGCGTCCGGGGCAAGAGCAAGGACCGGGTCGGCTACCTGCGGCAGAACGGCGGCACGTTGACCGTCACCTGGAAGAAGGGCGCCACGGGGGCGGACACCTTCGAGCGGTTCTCGGACACGGCTCCCGCCTGACGGCCGTACCGGCCCGGGGCCCGGGGCCGCCGAGGCCTCAGGTCCCGCGCCGCTGCGGCCCGAAGCGCACGGGGACGCCGGGGGAGTACAGCACGCTGACCGGATCGCCGACCGGCGCGGGCAGCCCTCCGGCGGCCACCAGGTCCTCGTCGCACTCGGCCAGCTCCGCCCGGTGCAGGGGCCACCGGGGATGGACGTTGGGCAGATGGACGGTCCGCCCGAAGAACGAGCTGTGCAGGGCCCAGCGGGCGGTCAGGAAGTGCTCCAGGGGGGTGGGTTCGTCGATCACGTCCCCCGTGCGCAGCACGATCCTGCTCCGCGCACCGCGTGGACCGGGCCACCGCCGGGTGCTCGTGTACGTGAGGGTGTCGCCGGAGCGCGCGATGTCCATCCGGGACCACACGTACGGCAGCCGGAACGCGGTCCGCGCCACGGTGACCGGAATCAGGCGCGAGGCGTCGAGGGACCGGAAGACGACGCCGCGCCGACCGCGTTCGTCCACCGAGTACAGCCGGACGTTGGTCTCGGGGAACGTACCCAGGTACGGAATCCCCGGCAGCCCGAGCCCGCTCACCCGGTGCATCCGGAACGCCACGAGCCCCACGTAGGTCGCCCCGTCGAAGGTGTCCGGCACGGTGCCGCGCGGCAACAGCGGTGCCACGTACGCCGGATCGACGGCCCAGTGCAGGAACGCCAGATCCAGCCAGGACTGCGTGAGCAGCGGAGGCATCGGCGCGGCGGGCGGGATGGGCGACACGGGTTCGGGGGTCATCGGCCCGGGTGTCACGGTCTCCGGCGGCACCCGCTTCGGCTCGGGGACGTGGTCGGCGAAGGACATGCCCGCAGCATCGCAGACGGCCCCCACCCGGCTGTCAGGACTTCCCGTCCTCCGCCAGTTCCGCCACCCCCGTGATCCGGTGCAGCGGGTAGGTGCGGACCTCGTCGGCCGTGTGGTCGTACGCCGTGACGAAGCCGCCCTCCACGCGGACCGGGGCGATGACGCGCTGGCTGGCCGCGCCGTCCGCGTTGACGTAGCCGATCCAGACCGTGGAGCCCGTCATCGCCGCGGCCTGGACCGTGGCCAGGGTCTCGGCGGGGGTGGTGCGGGGGAGGGAGCCGGAGGGGGCATGCGAGGAAGGGGCATCCGCCGGTTCCTTGCGGACCGCCGTGGCGGCCGTGTCGCCCGCGCGGATCGCCCGGACCGCCGCGCCGAGCAGCGTGTCGTCCGGGACCGGCGGGCCCTCGGGGACCGGGACCGGAGGTGTGCGGGGCGGGGTGCGGCGGGCGGTCGGAGAGTTCTCCAGGGGCGAGGGTTCCACACGTACGGCAACCGGAACGCGGGCCGCGCCACGAGGAACCGGGACCGGTCGCGAGGCGTCGAGCGACCGTAAATCCACCCCGCGCCGATCGTGCCCGGCCATCATCCACATGCCTGATAGAACTGGTGTCCAAGGAGAAACCATCTCGACGCGTACCACGGGGGCAGCAACGATGGGATTCGACGAGGAATGGGCCCAACTGCGCGGCGAGGCGGCCGCACGCCAAGACGACCGCATGCGCCTCAATCAACTGGCCCCGGCAAGCGGCGGGGGCGGCGGGTCCGACTTCGGTACGGACTCGGCGCAGAAGAAGGCGGCTTCCGGCAAGCTGGCCGGCGAGATCAGGACCCAGACCGAGAACGCGGGAAAGAAGAGCGACGAGGAGACGGCCGTCGCGATCACCGCCTTCGCGGGCTGGGACACGGCGGCGGGGCTGAAGACGGCCGAGGAGACCTGGAACAAGCAGGTCAAGAACCTGCTGGGCCGCCTGGCCACGGAGTCCCACAACCTGGGCGTCGCGCGGAGTATGTACCTCGGGAGTGAGCTCGAGGCGTACGCGGAATTCCAGCTACTGAAGAGGCAACTCCCTTTCAACGGCGCGTACGGCTGGCAGGAGCGGTAGGACATGGGGCTCACGTACAAGAAGATCATGACGACCAGCTACGGCAAGCTCACCGCTGCTGCCAAGGCCTGGGACGACATGGCCGCCGAATTCAAGAAGGCGGAGTCGGCCTACGCGGCCGCCACCGGGCCACTCGCGAGCGGCAACAACTGGCAGGGCGAAGGCCAGCGCAGTGCCTACACGAACTTCGCGGGCACGCAGTACGAGTACGCGGCGGCCCGGACGCAGGCGAAGGCCATCGCGAGTCTGCTGCGGGACGCGCACGGACAGTTCACCGAGCTGAAGCAGCGACTCGAGTCGCTGGTGGCGGACGCCCGAAAGGACAAGATGGCCGTCGATGATGAGGGAAACGTCCGCCCCGCTCTGAGTGACAAAGAACGCTTCAGGTACGTCCACGACCCCGACGGCCAAGCGGCGCTAGCGCAGTACGACAAGGCGGCGAACAGCTGGGCCGGGCAGATCAAGAAGTACGTCACGGCGTTCGAGGACGCCGACGCCGGTGTGAAGCTGGCCCTCCAGGCTGCCGTGAAGGACAGCAACAAGGATGCCGTCACGGGTCAGGACGCCACACGCAACGGCTTCAACGCGGGTGCCAAGAGCGACATCGAGCAGTACGAGCTGGAGTATGTCAGGGACGTGTCCACCCGGCTCAACAACGGCCAGGACGTCTCGAACGCCGACGTTGAGGGATTCGCGCGCATCGTGCGTGACAACAACAACCCGGCCTTCGCCCACCGCACGGAGTTCAGTCGCGACTTCGTCTCCGGCCTGGGCGCCGAGGGCACGATCAAGCTCGCCAACACGCTGAACAACGTCGCGCATTCCGGTGACGCCGGCCGTAGGGGTCTGTACGGCGAGACGAACAAGCTGCTGGCGAACACCCTGTCCACCGCGACGCAGATGGTCTTCGTCGAAGGGAAGAGGAACCCTGCGTACGGCACCAAGGAGTACCAGGATGCGTTCGCGAAGTGGTCGAAGACCGAGGACGCGAAGTTCTACAACGACTTCATGACCGACCTGAAGAAGACGGGCCTCGACAGGTTCGAGCTTGATGTCGCGGCCGAAAAGGCCCCCCTGACGCGGGGCCAGGACCAGGAGATCCGCGGCTACCAGGGACTGGCCACCCTCATGCAGCAGGGCAGCGGCTACTCGCCGCAGTTCCTAGGCGACCTCACGGACCAGATGATCGAGGCCGAGACGAAGGACCAGGATGTCTGGGACCTCTACGGCCGGTTCGAGGGCAAGAACGACGGCTGGTTCGCCAACGACCCCGTCGACGGCGCGCTGGAGATCATGAGCCGCGACCCCGAGACGGTGACCGGTTACCTCGACCCGGCGGCGGACGGCGACAAGAATCGCCTGGAGTACCTGCTGACGAAGCGCGACTGGGACATCGCCAACACCGTGGACTGGCGCGGCAACCTCGAGATCCCCGGCAAGGACACATTCGACAAGGACATCCGGGCCGGACTGGGCCTCGCCCTCGAAGCTGCCACCACGGGGCGCCCGCCGGGCTCGCCGGGCGAGGAGCTCGGCCGCCACACCGAGGCCGAGGCTCGCATCATGCACGACACGATCAACCTGCTCGACTACGGCGACGCCGAGGGCAAGGAGGGCAAGGCGGACCGCATCGGCAAGGCCGACGAAGTGCTCAAGAAGGAGGAGTACGCCAACATGCGGGATCCGCTGGCCAACGCGCTGCTCACCTACACGCAGGACACGGGGGACATCCTGGCGGGCAACGGCACCGGTGGCCGGGTGGGGAGGGACGACGAGTACGCTCACGGAGACGATTCGAGGATCCAGAACAGCCAGACCAGCGTTCTGCGCTTCATGCGAGGAATCTCCGACGTCCCTGAGGGCGAAGAGCCCGAGAACTTCGTCAAGCTGTATCAGGGGCAACTCGGCTACATGGCGGAGCAGCTCGCGTCCGACACGTACGCCGACGGCGACGCGATCACTCCTCGTGCGGCGAAGATCGGCGAGGTCTTCGGCAGCATGACCGCGCTCGGCGGAGACCTCCGCATCGGGCAGCTGGAGCAGGCGAACTCGGATGCCGCCGACAAGAGGTTCTACGGCTACCACGTCGGAGGCGGTCTGATCACCGGGATCCCCGTGATCGGCGATATCGCGCAGCGCTCGGTCGACATCGGAGCCAACCAGTGGCTCACCGCGGTCACGAATGAGAACGGAATGGTGGCGCGGGAAGACCGGTCGACACGAAACGCCGTAGCCATGGACGCACTCGATGCCTTCTTCGACAACTGGCACCAGGAGCAGCCGGGCGCAGCGTCCAATGCCGTGACGGAGGTCGCCAAGAGCGAGGCCCAGCAGAGCTATGCCGCTGGCCGCGGCATCACCATCGACGCGCTCAAGCCGAAGGTCTAGAACAGGAATCCGGCCCGGAAGCAGGATCAAGGCATGAAGAACAAGAAGGCGATCGCCGCCGTCGCGAGCGGCACGGGCCTGTCGGTCCTAGCCGGGCTGTTCCTGTGGTGGGACACGAACGTGTTCGCCGCCACGGAACTGTGCGCGGGAAAGCTGACCGGCGAGCAGGCCGAGTCGCTCCTCGACACCCGGGGCCGTATCTCGGACGTGACGGAAGGCATCAGCGACGAGGTGTCGTTCCGCTGCACGGTGAGCCGCACCAGCAGGATCACGGGGGCCGAGGAGCTGGAGATGGTGATGAACACCGCCGTCCACCCACCGGATTTCCAGTTCAGTACGCACGCCTGGGACAACTCCTCAAGCAGGTCCTTCCTGTCGGGGGGAGTCACCGGGGCCGTCTCCGGGAGCCGCGGCTGGGTCATGCTGCCCGAGAAGTGCCGGTACAAGGTCCGCGGGGTTCTGGACGGCGGCGTGAAGTTGGCCCCGGTACCCGACAACGCCCAGGTCGTCGAGGTGGAACTGAGAAGGGGAACCGTGGACCCCCAGAAACTCACGAGCGTGCTCGTGGACGCAGCGCAGAAGGTCGCCGCCGCTGCCGGGTGCTCCGACGACACTCCGTTGCAGGCACCCAAGGTGCAGCCGCCTACGAGCCCGGAGGCGATCACAGCCGATTCGATATGCGAGATCCCCGGATTCCATCTGCCGGGCAGAGCCGTGGCCAAGGGCGATGCCACGCTCGAAGTGCAGCGCACCAGCGGAGCACCCTCGGACTCCTGGGCCTGCGACCTCTACCAGTCCGGCGGTCAGGACGAACCCCAGTTGTCGTTCGGTTCCACCTTCGACCCGAACATCGTCAACGAACGTCTCAAGACAGGCGTGGGCTTCGAGGACCTGCCGGACGGCACGGGTGTGGTGGACGGAAACAGCAGGGCCATCCTGAAGTGCGGAGGCAAGGACCTCTACCTCGGCGTGCACTGGGACCATCGCTACCTGAAACGGTTGTACCGCTCGGATCCGTTGGACTCGGCCTCCCGAGACGTCTTCCAAGCCTTCCTCGACGCCGCCGGCAAGCAACACGGCTGCCCCTCCGTGAAGCTCCCGTCCAACTGACCGGTCCCATGCCGCACGAGGTCGTTCCCACGTCACTCACAGGCCGGGAAACTCCCTCCTACCCCTTCCCGTCCTCCGCCAGTTCCGCCACCCCCGTGATCCGGTGCAGCGGGTAGGTGCGGACCTCGTCGGCCGTGTGGTCGTACGCCGTGACGAAGCCGCCCTCCACGCGGACCGGGGCGATGACGCGCTGGCTGGCCGCGCCGTCCGCGTTGACGTAGCCGATCCAGACCGTGGAGCCCGTCATCGCCGCGGCCTGGACCGTGGCCAGGGTCTCGGCGGGGGTGGTGCGGGGGAGGGAGCCGGAGGGGGCATGCGAGGAAGGGGCATCCGCCGGTTCCTTGCGGACCGCCGTGGCGGCCGTGTCGCCCGCGCGGATCGCCCGGACCGCCGCGCCGAGCAGCGTGTCGTCCGGGACCGGCGGGCCCTCGGGGACCGGGACCGGAGGTGTGCGGGGCGGGGTGCGGCGGGCGCCGGCGCGGGTGATCAGGACGTCGCCGTCGGCGGATTCGGCGGCCGGTGCGTAGCCCATGTCGCGCAGGGCTTCGAGGAGGGAGCCGGGGTCGGACTGGGAGGCCAGGACCGTGGGGGCGAGGCGGCGGAGCCGGAGGCCGGTGGAGCGGCGGTCGGCCAGGATCTCGTTGAGGACCGCCTCGTCGTCGCAGCGTACGTACGCGGACGCCGCCCCGATCCGCAGATGGCCGTGGCGGCGGGCCACGTCGTCGATCAGATAGCTCAGCGGCTGCGGCACCGGCGTACGGCTGTGCGCGGCCAGGAACGCGTGCAGGTCCGACGCCGCCTGCCCGGCGTCCAGGGCGCGGCGCACCGAACCGGGCGTGAAGCGGTACACCGTCGCCCCGCCCTTCGACTCCACCTCCGCCAGGACCGAGAGCGTGTCCGCCAGCGGGCGTTCCAGCGGACCCGGCGCCACCGCCGTCAGGTCGGCCTGGAGCAGGACGTGGTCCAGGGGGTCGGGGAGGAGAGGGGCGAGGCGTGCCGCGGCGGCTTTCTCGCCCTCCGCCAGCAGTGCGCGGGCCTGTGCGGAGAGCGCGCCCCGGCCCGTGATGCCCAGCAGCTCCGCCTCGTTGAGCGTCCACAGGGCGAGGCGCGAGCGGAGGTCCGTGCCCTCCGGGCCCTGACCGGTGGCCGACGCGGTCGGTCCGCCGCGCAACGGGCGTTCCCAGCGCAGCCGTCGCAGCAGCGTCTCGGCGTCCGGCGCGGTGCCCGGCGGGAGTTCGGCGAAGAGGGCCAGGACCCGGCGGCGTACGTCGGGGGCGGCCGAGCGGTCCAGCTCCGGGCCGAGCGTGGACAGGGCCCGGCCCTTGGCGTCCTGGCCGCCGACCAGGCCCGGGGTCCGGGTGGCGGCGAGCCAGGCGGTGGCGAGGTGCGTCCAGCGGTCCTCGGCGGGCAGGTCGAGCCACTCGTCGGAGGCGGGCGTCGGCGCGTACCGTTCGTCCGTCTCGCCGTCGGGCGCCAACAGGCCGGCACCGTAAGCGAGTTCGATCCAGAAGGCGGCGATCGGCTCCGTCACGTCCAGGGCGTTCGCGGCGCGCTTCAGCTCCCGTACGCTCAGCCCGCCCGCGCGCAGGATCGCGGGGCCGCCGCCGTTCCAGAGCTTCAGCAGCTCCTCGACGGTCGACAGCGCGGTGAACGCCTGGCCCGCCGCCGCCCTGTCCACAGCCTGTGGATCGCGTTCCGCGGCCGCCGCGACGGCCGGGGGGACCGGTTCCGGTACGCGGTGCGCGCGCCCGGCGCGCAGATGCAGCGCCGCCTCGCGCGGCAGGACCACCGTCCGGGTGGAGACCGGCAGCAGCAGGCCCCGGTCGCGCAGCCACTTCACCGGTGGGGTGGGGTTGGGAGTGACCTCGCCGTACGGCGGGCCCCACACCAGCCGGTCCAGGACCGACAGCGCCTCCACCGGGGCGGTGTCCAGCAGCGCCGCCATCCGCGTCCGGTCCGTGAAGAGGGACGAGAGTGCCGCCACCGCCGAGACCGGGTCGTGCGTGGCGGGCAGCCCGGTCGCCGCCAGGATCTCCTGGAGCCGGCCCGGCGACATGCCCGCTGTGGCCTCGGCGACCGTGGGGCCGAGGCCCGTGGGGGAGGGGTGCTGCGGGGACGGGGCGAGCAGTTCGCGGGCCGTGCGCACCAGCCGCAGCCGGTCGTCCTCGCCCCAGACGAGGGCCTGTTCGCGCAGCGTCGCCAGCGCGCCCGGCAGCGCGGCGGTGATCGCCGCGCCCGCGTCGTCGCGCTGTTCGCCGTCGTCGAGCCCGTCGCCGGTGAGCAGGGAGAGCAGGGTGTCGTACGGGGCCGGGTCCGGGGCCACCGCCAGCGCCTCGGCGGTCTGCAGCGCGAACCGGTCCAGGTGCTCCAGCGCGCGGACGACGGACGCCCGGGTGCCGGCCCGGGTGGCGAGCTGGGTGATGTCGTTCGGCACCGGGTTGAGGAGGTCGGGGCGGGCACGCAGCAGCCCTGCCAGCGATTCGTCGCCCCGGGCGCGCAGGGCTTCGGCGAGCGTGCGCGGTGGTGTGGTCGTCCCCATCCGTCCCACGGTAGCCGCTGGAACGCTACCGTCGGGGCAGGGCCGGTAGAGGGGATGCACCGCGTGGGGATCGAGAGCGACCAGCTCGTCTACGACTACCTGAGCCGGGTCGGCGACCTGGCTCAGCAACAACAGCTGTCGTCGGGCGCCCGGATGCGCCTGGTTTCGACGCTCCGGGGCGAGATCGACCGGCAGCGCGGCACGGAGGGCGCGGACTCCCCGGCGGCCGTGCGGCGCATCATCGGCAGGCTGGGCAGCCCGGACGAACTGGTCGCCGCGGCCGCCGGGTCGGCGGACGGCACGGTCCCGCTGCCGTCCGCCCGGACCGGGCCGGGCACCGGCGAGCAGCAGCGGCGCGGCCTGCCCCGGCCCCGGAGCGGACTCCTCCGCAAAGGGCCGGGAGGGCCCAAGGAGACCGCGCCCGGGGCCGGCGGGAGCCGGGAGGCCCAGAGCCTCGGGAAGCCGAAAGCCGGTTTCGGGCGGGGCGCGTCGCGCCGCGATGCCGAGGACACGCCGGACAGCCGTACGGACACGACCGCCGACACGGCCGCCGTACCCCACCCCTCGACCGCCCCCGACGACGCCGACGTACCGGTCCGCGACTGGCCCGACCCCAACGCCCCGCACATGCTCGGCCAGGACCGACAGGGGGACACGGACGGCGCGGCCGACTGGTGGCGCCTGGAGCCGGGCCCCTTCGACGAGGGCACCGCCATCCCCGGGTTCTTCGGCGGCATCGAGGCCCCGGAGCTGCTGGGCCGCCGACCGAGCCCCCTGGAAAAGGACGAGAAGAAGGAAGAGAAGCAAGGCGACGGGAAGGAGCCCGAGGAGGGCGAAGCAGCGGAGGACGGGGCCGCCGGGACCGCCCGGCGCCGCCGCGCCCTGCGCCTCGTGAAGCTCCGCCGCCGCAAGGCCGCCCCCGTCGTCGCCGAGCCCGAGGCCGCCGCCCCCGGCCCCCGCGGCGGCTTCGCGCACCCGCTGCTGGTCCTGGCCGCCGTCCTGCTCATCGCCGGCGTGGTCACCGGCTCCTGGCTGCCGCTGGCGGGCGGCTGGCTGATCGCGTACAGCTCGCGCACCCTCTCCCGTACGGAGGCGAAGTGGGCGGCGCTGGGCCTGCCGGGCGTCGTGGCGGCCACGGCCCTCGTATGGATCTGGGGCCGGATGGAGGGGCGCTGGGGCGAGCCGATCCGCGAGGGCGCGATGCGGGACGTCCTGCTGGACACCTGGCCGGTGGTCGTCCGGGTCGCCGCCGTCGCCTCCGCGCTCTACCTGGTGTGGCGGGCGCGGAGGCGTACGGGGTGACGGCCGGGCCCACCTCCTCCAGGGCCTGTCGTCCAACTGCCGCCGTCGCCCGGCAGGCGGCAGTTCGACGAAGGTCCTACCTACGGCATGTCCGGCGGACTACTTCGTCAGGCTCTTGTGGAGTTCGCCGAGGATCTTGTCGGCCGCCGTGTAGCCGATGCCCTGGATCCACAGCTGGTCGTCGACCGCGAAGACCTTGCCGTTCCTCACCGCGTCCATGTTCTTCCACAGGCCGCTGCCGGTGGTCTCCGTCTCCTTGGACTTCTTAGGGTCGCCGTACGTCGAGTGGAAGACCACGTCCGCGTCCGCGAGGTCGATCTTCTCGGGGCTGACGTCGTAGGAGAAGCCGTCCTCGGCCTTGTCCGTGATCGCGGGGCGGCCCAGGCCCACGTCGGCCAGGATCGTGGCGATGTAGTTCTTCTTGCCGTAGATCCGGATGTCCGCGCCCTCGACGAAGCGGACCATGTTGACCTCGGTCGCGGCGGCCTTGTTCTTGCCGCCGAGTGCCTTGGTCACGTCCGCCACGTGGTTCGCGTAGTCGTCGGCGACCATCTTCGCCTCGGTCTGCTTGCCGAGGGCCTCCGCGTGGAGCTGGAAGTTCTCCTTCCAGGGGTGGCCGGTGTTCTCCGTCATCACGGTCGGCGCGATCTTCGACAGCTCGTCGTACTTGTCGCCGTGCCGGATCTTGCTGGTGAGGATGAGGTCGGGCTGCAGGGCGGCGATGGCCTCCAGGTTCGGGGTCATCATCTGACCGACGTCCTTGATGCCCGAGAGCTGGTCCTTCGGCAGGTAGTTCAGGAAGCCCGACGTCACGTCCGCATGGGTCGCGCCGACCGGCTTCACACCGAGGGTGAGGGCCGAGTCCAGTTCGGCGGTGTCCAGGACGACCACCCGCTCGGGGGCCTTCTTGACCTTCACGTCGCCCATCGGCGTCCTGACCGTACGCGTGGAGCCGCCGGAGGAAGCGGAGCCGGATGCGGAACCGGAGTCCTCGGACCCACCGCAGGCGGCCAGGGTCAGAGCGGCGACCGTGGTCAGGGACACGGCGGCCAGGGCGCGGGGAAGGAAGCTGCGCTGGGTCATGGGTCAGAGGACCTTTCCGGGAGTCGGGTCGGAGGCTGAGACGGACGGGGCGGGCGACGTGGTGAGCGCCGGGGCCCAGGGGGCGCTCGGGACGACGAGCGGCGAGCCCGTCACCGGGTCCGGGACGATCACCGCCTCCAGGCCGAATACCTCGCGGACGAGCTCGGCCGTGACGATGTCCCCGGGGGCGCCCTCCGCGACGATCCGGCCCTCCTTCATGGCGACCAGGCGGTCCGCGTACCGGGCCGCCTGGTTGAGGTCGTGCAGCACGGTGACGACCGTACGGCCCCGGGTGCCGTCCGCGGCAGGTGAGGCCAACTGCCTTACCAGGTCCAGGACTTCCACCTGGTGTGCGATGTCCAGATACGTCGTCGGCTCGTCGAGCAGCAGCAGGTCCGTGTTCTGGGCCAGGGCCATCGCGATCCACACCCGCTGGCGCTGGCCGCCCGACAGCTCGTCCACCGACCGGTCGGCCAGCGCCGTCACATCCGTACGGGACATGGCGTCGGTCACCGCGCGCTCGTCCTCGTCCGACCACTGCTGCCACCAGCTCTGGTGCGGCTGGCGGCCCCGGGCGACCAGGTCGGAGACGGTGATCGCCTCCGGTGCGACCGGGGTCTGCGGGAGCAGTCCGATGGACCGGGCGATCTGCTTCGTCGGTATCCGCGCCAGCTCCGTGCCGTCCAGCAGGACCGCCCCGCCGCGCGGCTTCAGCAGCCGGCCGAGCGCCCGCAGGGTGGTGGACTTGCCGCAGGCGTTCGGGCCGACGATGACGGTGACCTGCCCGTCGGGCACGGTGAGGTCCAGCTCGTGGACCACGGTGCGGTCCTCGTACGCGAGCGTCAGGGCGCGGGCCGCGAGGCGGCCGGTCCGCTGTGCTGCGTCGGATGTCGTCGGGCTCATGCGGTGCCTCCACTGCGGCCGCGGTGACCGCGGATGATCAGCCAGATCAGGTACGGGGCGCCGACCGCCGCCGTGAGGACGCCCACCGGCAGTTCGGTGGGCGAGAACAGCCTGCGGGCGAGCAGATCGCCGAGGACGACGATCACCGCGCCCAGCAGCGCCGAGGACAGCAGCGGGATCTGCGCGGTCCGGGTCATCCGGCGGGCGATCTGCGGGGCGAGCAGCGCCACGAAGTCCACCGGGCCGGCCGTGCCCGTCGCCACGGACGCCAGGACCACACCGAGCGCGACCAGACCGAGCCGTACCCGCCCCAGGCGCACGCCCAGCGCGGTGGCGGTGTCGTCGTCCATCGTGACGGTGCGCTGCGCGCGGGCCGCCCAGGCGATGGCGGGCAGCAGCACCAGCAGCGTCCAGCCGATCGGGGCGGCCTCCGACCAGCCCCGACCGTTCAGCGAACCGGTCATCCAGATCTGCGCCTGCTGGGCGACCAGGTAGTCGCCCTTGGTCAGGAACAGTGTGGTCACCGACCGCAGGGCGACGGCGAAGCCGATGCCGATGAGGACGAAGCGGGTGGCGTGCAGGCCGCCGCGCCAGGCGAAGACGTAGACGAGCGCCGCCGCGGCCACTCCGCCGATGACGGAGAGGTAGGGCAGGACGGTGTACGAGGTGATGCCGAAGGTCATCGCACCGACCGTGAGCGCGCTCGCGCCCTGGCTGATGCCGATGATGTCGGGGCTGGCCAGCGGGTTGCGGGCGACCGTCTGGATCAGCGCCCCGGCGACCCCGAACGCGGCGCCGACCAGCAGCCCGACGACCATGCGCGGCAGCCGGAGCGTGCCCACGACCAGCTCGGCCGAGGACGGCTGCCCGAGGATCACCTTCACGACCTCGCCGGGCGCGACGAAGCTCTCGCCCACGCAGAGGTAGGCGACGCACACGGCGGCCAGGAGGACGACCAGGGCCGCCGCCGCGACGGACGCCCTGCGGTGCAGCAGGAACCGGCCGCGCGGCCCGGCCTTCACGACGGCGTACCCGGCGGGCCGGACCCGTACGGGCTGCACGGTCTTCTCGGGCGTACGGGCGACACTCATGCCGGCACCGCCTTCCGGCGTACGAGGGCGACCAGGAACGGCACCCCGATCAGTGCCGTCATCACGCCCGCCGGGACCTCGCTCGGCGGGAAGACGATCCGGCCGACGACGTCCGAGACCAGCAGCATCACGGGCCCGATCAGCGCCGCCATGGGCAGCACCCAGCGGTGGTCGTTGCCGACGACCGCGCGGGCGATGTGCGGGACGGCGAGCCCGATGAACGCGATCGGACCGGCGGCGGCGACCCCGACCCCGGTCAGCACGGTCGCCCCGATGCCACCGACGATCCGGACCGCCGCGACGTTCTGCCCGAGTCCCTTCGCCACGTCCTCGCCGAGCGCGAGCGCGTCCAGGCCGCGGGCGACGGAGAGCACGAGGACGGTGCCGAGGAGCAGGAACGGCCACACCTGCTGGACGACGTCCGCCTCCCGGCCCGCGATCGAGCCGACCTGCCAGAAGCGGAACTCGTCCAGCGCGGACGCCTTCGTCGTGAGGATCCCCATCGTCACCGACACCAGCAGCGCGTTGATCGCCGCACCGCCGAGCGCGAGCTTCACCGGGGTCGCGCCGCCGCGTCCGCGGGAGGCGATGGCGTACACGGCGACCGAGGCGAGCGCCGCGCCCGCGAAGGCGAACCACACATACCCGGTGAGCGTGTGGACCCCGGCGAACGCGATGGCCATCACCACCGCCACCGACGCGCCCTGGCTGATGCCGAGGATGCCGGGGTCGGCGATCGGGTTCCGGGTGATGCCCTGGAGCACCGTGCCCGCGAGCGCCAGCGCCGCGCCGACCATCAGCCCGATGAGCGTGCGCGGCACCCGCATCGTGCGGATCACCTCGGCGGCGTCGGAGTGCCCGCCGTGCAGCAGGGCGTCCAGCACCTCGCCCGGCGGGATGGAACGCGCGCCGACGGCGAGGCTCAGCAGGATCGCGAGCAGCAGGGCGACGACGGCCGCGACCGTCGCGGTCGCGCGTCGGGAGAGGCGGGGTGCTCGGGGCACTCCGGGTGGCGCGGCGGCCCGCACCGGTGCTGACGCTGACATCTGAACCCATCGTGTCGGCCCGGTGCGTGAGGGTGACCGGGCCGGGGCTGGTAAGGCTTGGCTAAGTACGGGCCTCAGTCTAGGCGGCGGGATTTCCGGTCCGACGGGGGCTTCCGGACCGCCCCGGGCCCGGCCCCGGCAGGTCGGCACAATGGCAGGCATGACGTCCACCGCTCCGCACTCCGTCCAGCACCCGCACCGGCGCCCCCTGACGGTCGGCTTCGACCTCGACATGACGCTCATCGACTCCGGCCCCGGCATCGCCGCGACCTACCGGGCGCTGTCCGCCGAGACGGGCGTGCCCATCGACGTGGACCTGGTGGTGAGCCGGATCGGGCCGCCGCTGGAGACGGAGCTGGCGCACTGGTTCCCGGCCGACCAGGTGGACGCGGCCGCGGACCGCTACCGGGAGATCTACCCCGACCACGCGATAGCCCCGTCCACGGCCCTCGCCGGAGCGCGGGAGTCGGTGGCCGCGGTGCGGGCGCTCGGCGGCCGGGCGATCGTCGTCACGGCGAAGTACGAGCCGAACGCGAAGCTGCACCTGGACCACCTCGGCATCGAGCCGGACGCGGTCGTCGGCTGGCTGTGGGCGGAGGCCAAGGGTGAGGCGCTGCGCGAGAACGGCGCGCAGGTGTACGTCGGCGACCACACCGGCGACGTGCGCGGGGCGCGGGCGGCCGACGCGCTGTCGGTCGCGGTGACGACGGGCCCGTGCGACGTGGCGGAGCTGCGGACGGCGGGCGCGGACGTGGTCCTGCCGGATCTGACGGGCTTCCCGGCCTGGCTCGCCGCCTTCGACGCGGACCGCACGGCGTAGGCCGGCGGACCTGACGGCGTACGTCAGGGGCGGGAACGGGCCAAGATCGTCAGAGGCGGTTCGCGGCCCGTTTCGGAGAGTTGGCCCAGGCCGAGCGGACGACGCCGGCCCCGGCGATCAGGAACCCGACGCCCATCAACATGCAGACGGCGTAGGCGACCGGAGGGAACGGGTCCGTGCCCAGGAACAGCGGAGCCACCGTGACCAGCGTGGCCAGTGCGCCGACGAAAAAGACGATCGCGCCGACCTGAACAAGCCGGTCACCTGCGCCTGAAGGAGTAGTACTCACGCGACCAGGGTAGTTCCCAGCCCGGAGGAACTCTCCGGCGACGTCTTGTCACCGGCCGTAGGGCCATTAGCCTGGGACCGGGCGGGTCACGGTGACCCGCTGTACTGCTATCCGGAGCCGTTTCCCCTGGTGCCCGAGGGGGACCGGCTCTTCCGCACACCGACGAGTACGAGGACGAGGACAGACGTGCCCACCGGCAAGGTCAAGTGGTTCAACAGCGAGAAGGGCTTCGGCTTTCTCTCCCGCGACGACGGCGGCGACGTCTTCGTCCACTCGTCGGTACTCCCTGCCGGAGTCGACGCGCTCAAGCCCGGCCAGCGCGTGGAATTCGGCGTGGTCGCGGGCCAGCGCGGCGACCAGGCCCTTTCCGTGGTGGTCCTCGACCCCACCCCGTCCGTCGCGGCCGCACAGCGCCGCAAGCCGGACGAGCTGGCGTCGATCGTGCAGGACCTGACGACGGTCCTGGAGAACATCACGCCGCAGCTGGAGCGGGGCCGCTACCCCGACAAGGCCGCCGGAGCGAAGATCGCGGGCCTGCTGAGGGCGGTCGCCGACCAGCTCGACGTCTGACCCGAAGCGGTCGGCGGGCTCAGGGGAACGCCAGCGCGTCCGGGCCGAGGGGCGGTACGAGCCCCTCGGCCGCCGCGCGGGTCAGCAGGCCGCGGACCGCCGCGTAGCCGTCCTCGCCGAGGTCGGCGGTGAACTCGTTCACGTACAGCCCGATGTGCTGGTCCGCGACGGCCGGGTCCATCTCCTGGGCGTGCTCCAGGACGTACGGCCGGGAGACCTCCGGGTGGTCCCAGGCGAGGCGGACCGAGCTGCGGATCGTGTCGGCCAGCCGGCGCAGGGCCTCCTCGCCGAGCGAACGCTTGGCGATGATCGCGCCGAGGGGGATCGGGAGGCCCGTGGTGTCCTCCCAGTGCCGGCCCATGTCGGCGAGGTTGTGCAGACCGAAGTTCCGGTACGTGAAACGGGCCTCGTGGATGACCAGACCGGCGTCCACCTTGCCGTCCCGTACGGCGGGCATGATCTCGTCGAACGGCATCACGACGACCTCGCCGACACCGCCCGGCACCATGTCCGCCGCCCAGAGCCGGAACAGCAGGTACGCCGTCGAGCGCTCGCTCGGCACGGCGACCGTCCGGCCGGTCAGGTCGAGGCCCAGCTCCTTGGTGAGGACCAGCGGACCGCAGCCCCGGCCCAGCGCCCCGCCGCACGGCAGCAGGGCGTAGTCGTCGAGGACCCACGGCAGCACGGCGTAGGAGACCTTCAGGACGTCCAGCTCACCGCGCTCGGCCATGCCGTTGGTGATGTCGATGTCGGCGAAGGTCACCTCGGGCGCGGGCGCGCCGGGGACCCTGCCGTGCACCCAGGCGTCGAAGACGAAGGTGTCGTTGGGGCAGGGCGAGAAGGCGATCTCGATCGCTTCGCCGGCCGGGCCCGGGTTCGCTTCAGTGGTCATGCCGGTTCCAACCTTCCAGTACGGGTGCCGTCTTCCCGAACGCGTCCGTGAGCGCCGCCAGCGCGTCGCCGATGCGCCAGGCGTCGCGGTCGCGGGGTCCGACGGCGTTCGAGACGGCCCGCAGTTCCAGTACGGGCACACCGGCCCGGGCGGCGGCCTCCGCGACCCCGAAGCCCTCCATCGCCTCGGCCAGCGCCCCCGGGTGCGCGGCGAGCAGGCCGGCGGCGCGTTCGGCGGTGCCGGTCACGGTGGAGACGGTGAGGACGGGGCCGGCGCCGGCGCCGGCGGTGGCCGCCACACGCCGTACGAGGGCGGGCGGCGGGGCGAACCGGTCCCGGCCGAAGCCGAGCGCGGTGACCGGCAGAAAGCCGTCGGGCGTGTCGGCGCCCAGGTCGGCGGCGACGATGTCGCTCGCCACGACCAGCGAGCCGAGCGGCGTCAGCGGGGTGAACGCGCCGCCGATCCCGGCCGAGACGACGAGACCGTACGGCACGGGGGCCGACGCCCCGGCGGCCAGGGCGAACGCGGTGGCCGCGGCGGCGGCGGCCGGGCCCGCACCGCCGGCCAGGACGTCGAACGCCCCGCTGCGGTGCAGCTCCGCCCCCGGCACCGCCACGGTCTGCGGGGCGCCCCCGAACGCACGCGTGACCGCGTCCCGTTCCACCGGGACAGCGGTCACGACGAGCACACGCACGGATTCAGCCTCGGGTCGAGGACGGGGGAAGAACAGGGGAAGTGCTCTCCGGGCGGCCGGGTCAGTCCTTCTTGAACTCGAACTGCCAGATGCCCGTGAGCTTCTTGCCCTTGGTCTCCACGATGGAGATGTTCGTCTTGTCGGCCGGCTGGCCGGTCTGGCTGGCGAAGAAGGCGTTGCCGGGGATCGTCCGGTAGGTCTTCTTGAACGGCTCCTGCTCGGCCTGCTGGCCGTTGATGAAGAGCGTCCAGCCGTTCTCGGCGATCTCCGGGTCGACGCCGAAGCGGACCTGGTCGTCCATGGAGACCTTGATGGTCTTGTCGGCCTTCTTGTTCAGGCAGCCCTGGATCAGGGACTCCTTGATCGCATCGCCGTCGTTGTAGCAGGCGGCCTCGGTGTTCACCGAGTCACTGCCGACCGTCACGGTGGCGAGCGGCGTCGGCTTGTCGCAGGCGGACAGGACAAGGAGTCCCGCGGACACGGCACCAAGAGCGACGCCGATTCGACGGCCCTTACCGGAGAAGAACGCAACGGTCATGGGCCGAAGGCTATCGGTCGCCTCCGCTCACGCCACGCGGGGGTGCGGCGTGCCGCGCCGCGCGGCCCCCAGGAGGCCCCGTACGGAGGTGGCCGCGCCGAGCGCGAGGATGCCCGCGGCCACCGACATACCGACCACCGCGTTGAGCGGCAGCGCGATGCCGATACCGCCGCCGACCACCCACGCCATCTGGAGCAAGGTCTCGGACCGGGCGAACGCGGAGGTACGGACCTCCTCGGGCACGTCCCGCTGGATCATCGCGTCGAGTGACAGCTTGGAGAGGGCCTGGGTGAAGCCGGCGACCGCGCCGAGCGCGGCGACCAGCAGGGTCGAGAAGAACACGGCGGCCAGGATCGCCACGCCGAGCGCGAGCCCCAGCACCGTCGCGATGATGATCTCGGGGCCGCGCGCCCGGAGCCAGGAGCCCACCGCCGTACCGCAGGCGTTGCCGACCCCGGCCGCCACGCCGACGATGCCGAGCGAGACCGCCGCGCTCTGCCCGGCCAGCGGGTGCTCGCGCAGCAGGAACGCCAGGAAGAAGATGAGGAAGCCGGAGAGGGCCCGGTGCGCGGCGTTGGCCTGGAGCCCGTGCAGGACGGACCCGCCGACGGACCGCAGACCCGGCGGCCGCTCCTTGGCCGGTTTCTCCCCGTTGCCGCCCCTGCGGAGGCCGGCCCGGGTGCTGCCCTTGCCGGGAGCGGGGCGCGGTACGGACTCCTCGCCGTGGTGCGGGTCGATCAGCCGCGCCCGGCGCTCGCCCTTCGCGGAGTCGACCTTGGGCGGCAGGGTGAAGGCGAGGAAGGTGCCCGCGACGAAGATCGCGCAGGCGCCGTAGAGCGGCCAGGGGGAGCCGATGGTCTGGAGGCCGGCCCCGATCGGGGCCGCCACCCCGGTGGCCAGCAGCCCCGCCAGGGTGACCCGGGAATTGGCCTTCACCAGGGAGAACTTCGGTGGCAGCAGACGTGGCACGACCGCGCTGCGCACCACGCCGTACGCCTTCGACGAGACCAGGACGCCCAGCGCGGCCGGATACAGCTCCAGACCCCCCGTGGCGACCGCGCCCGACATGGTGATCGCCAGCAGCGCGCGGGCCAGCATCGCGCCCGCCATCGCGGCGCGGCGGCCGTGCGGCAGCCGGTCCAGGAGCGGGCCGATCACCGGGGCGAGCAGGGTGAAGGGGGCCATGGTGATGGCGAGGTAGAGGGCCACCCGGCCCCGCGCCTCGTCCGTCGGCACCGAGAAGAAGACCGTGGAGGCGAGCGCGACGGTGATCATGACGTCGCCCGCGCCGTTCACCGCGTGCAGCTCGATCAGTTTGCCGAGGCCGGATTCGCCCGCGCCGTGGGCGTGGGTGGCCTTGCGGATACCGCGCGCCGTACCGGTGAACGGGGCGCGCAGGGCACGGCCCGTCGCCCGTCCCGCCCTGCGGAGCGGGCCGGGACCGTCGTGCGACCTGGCGGCAGTCACCCCGTCATAGTGCCCCAACCCTGGCCGGTATGAACGGTGATCGCGTGCGGACGCGCGTGTGACGCCCTGTTGGACGCGCTGTCGATACCGGCGTCCGCCGGAACGGACCGGAACGGATACGGCACGTTTGGGGCGGGCAGGTGGGCGCGGAGCGGCGGAGAGGGTAGCGTGCGTAACGCGCCACCGGCGGTTGTTCTTGGCCGCGCGCCTCTCGGCGATCCCGCAGAATGGGTGGCAGAAGGCGCGCCCGAGGCAGGCACAACGGGTGTGGACGTCGACGCGGCCCCCAGGTCCGCTCCGCCCGCACCTGTCTGGCCGAAACGGCAATCGTGCTGCAGCTGGCGCGCTCGTGAGACTGGCGTATGGAGAGAAGCGAAGACCTGTGAGTGCTGCGACGACGACGCGAAGCCGTACGGCCCGGACCCCCGTTCCCGACCGCCTGTGTGCCGAGGCGGTGGACCTCGCGCGCGCTGCCGCCGAGGAGGCCGCCGCGCCAGGTGTGGTCGGTGAACATGCCGGCGTGGTCTCCGAGGGGGACCGGGTCGTCACGCACTACTTCGAGGCGAAGGAGCCCGGCTACCGGGGCTGGCGCTGGGCGGTGACGGTGGCGCGGGCCTCCCGCGCGAAGAACGTCACCCTGGACGAAACGGTGCTGCTGCCGGGGGCCGACGCGCTTCTGGCGCCGGAGTGGGTGCCGTGGAGCGAGCGGCTGCGCCCCGGCGACATGGGCCCCGGCGATCTGCTGCCCACCGAGGCGGAGGACCTGCGCCTGGAGCCCGGCTGGACCGGTGAGGACGAGCCGCCGCCGAACTCCGCGGTCTCCGAGGAGCTGGCGGAGCTGGTCGACTCCGAGGACGCCGAGCTGACCGACCGGCCGGTGGCCGCGACCAGCCGGGGTTCCATCGCCGCGGTGGCCGAGGAGCTGGGTACGCGCCGGGCGCGGGTGCTGTCGCGGTACGGGCTGTACGCGGCGGCCGACCGCTGGGACGAGGCGTTCGGCCCGAAGACGCCGATGGCCCAGGCGGCTCCGGCGACCTGTGTCAGCTGTGCGTTCCTGCTCCCGATGGCGGGCTCGCTGAAGCAGGCCTTCGGGGTGTGCGCGAACGAGTTCGGTCCGGCGGACGGGCATGTGGTGTCGCTGGCGTACGGGTGCGGCGGGCACTCGGAGGCCGCGGTGATGCCGTCCCCGCCGAAGCCGGCGCCGCATGCGATGGACACGATGCGGGTGGACGCGTATTCGCTGCGGCCGGAGCGGGGCGAGGGCTCCGTGCCCGCCGAGACGGACGGCGAGTCGGAGGACCTGGGCCACTCCTGAGCGCCCGCGCATCCGGTGTCCCCGATCGCCGGACGGGCTTGATTTCCCGCATCCGGCCCGTCCGGGCGCCTGCCCAGCCCGTCCGGCGTTCGAGGACGGAACCCTTGCGCAGGTGAGCGGTCGGCAGAACAGGGCCCCGAGAGCCCGGGCACGGGTAGCCGCACCCCGGATCACGGCCACGGTTCCGTCCTCAATCGCCGGACGGGCTTGGGGTGCCCTACTCAGCCCGTCCGGCGTTTGAGGACGGAACCCTTGGCCTGGGTAGCGGCCATCTGAACAGGCACCTGGTGCGCAGGGCCCTGCGGTGGCATCGGACCTGACGTCGACGGTTCCGTCCTCAAACGCCGGACGGGCTTGGCGGCCTGGGACGCCGGGGCGGCGGGCGCGGTACCTTCGGGCGCACACTGGGCCGCAGGCATACGCGGGCCACCCACAACGCGGACGGAGTCGAGAGCGTGAGCATGAAGGCGACCGAGGGGGCCGATCCGTTCGGGACGGCACGGCTGCGGCGCGGCGTGCTCGACGCGTGGGGCGCCGGGCCCGCCCGGTTCCGGGAGGACGCCAACGCCGAGGAGGACCTCGCGCTCGGCGGCTACCGCGACCGCCTCGTCGTCGAGCTGGCCCAGAACGCCGCCGACGCCGCCGCCCGCGCCGAGACCCCCGGCCGGCTCCGCCTCACCCTGCACCCCGCCGCCCCCGGCGACCCGGACGCCCGCTGCGTGCTGGCCGCCGCGAACACCGGCGCGCCGCTCGACGCCACCGGCGTGGAGTCCCTGAGCACCCTGCGGGCCTCCGCCAAGCGCGAGGGCCACGAGTCCGCGGTGGGCCGCTTCGGCGTCGGGTTCGCCGCGGTCCTCGCGGTCAGCGACGAACCCGCGGTGCTCGGCCGGCACGGCGGTGTCCGCTGGTCCCTGGCCGAGGCCCGCGAGCTGGCCCGCCAGGCGGCCGTGGGATCCCCCGGCCTCGGGGACGAGCTGCGCCGCCGCGACGGACACGTACCGCTGCTGCGCCTGCCGCTGCCCGCCGAGGGCTCCGCACCCGAGGGGTACGACACCGTCGTCGTGCTGCCGCTGCGCGACGGGACCGCCGAGGACCTGGTGGCCCGGCTGCTGGCCGCCGTGGACGACGCGCTGCTGCTCACGCTGCCCGGCCTGGACGAGGTCGTCATCGAGACCCCGGACGGCACGCGGACCCTGAGCCGGTCGCAGCACGGCCCGTACACGCACGTCGACGACTCCGCGCGCGGCCTGAACCGCTGGCGTACCGTCCTTCGCCACGGGCCCGTCGAGCCCGCCCTGCTCGCCGACCGCCCGGTCGAGGAGCGGCTGCGTCCGCACTGGTCGGTGACCTGGGCGGTGCCGGTCGACGAGTCCGGCGCCCCGCTCCACCCCCGTACGGCACCGGTCGTGCACGCCCCGACCCCCACCGACGAACCGCTCGGCATCCCCGCCCTGCTCATCGCCTCGCTCCCGCTGGACACCGCCCGCAGGCACCCCGCGCCGGGGCCGCTGACCGACTTCCTGGTGGAGCGGGCGGCGGACGCGTACGCGGAGCTGCTGGGCGCCTGGCGGCCGGTGTCGACCGGGACCATCGACCTGGTGCCGGGCCAGCTGGGCAAGGGGGCGCTGGACGGGGCCCTGCGCGGGGCGATCCTCGCCCGGCTGCCGCGCGTCGCGTTCCTGGAGCCCGCCGCGCCCCGGGACCCCGAGGCGGAGCAGAGCTGGGCGGACGACTGGGACCGGGACCGGGACCAGGAGCGTACGGAGAGCACCTCCGCCCTGCGGCCCGTCGAGGCCGAGATCGTCGAGGGCGTCGGGGCCGGGACCGTGACGGTGCTCGCCGAGGTGCTGCCCTGTCTGCTGCCCGCCGGGCTTGAGCGCCGCACCGAACTGCGTAGCCTCGGCGTCGCCCGCGTACCGCTGACCGAGGCCATCGACCGGCTCGCCGGTCTGGAGCGCGACCCCGCCTGGTGGTACCGGCTCTACGACAGCCTCGCGGGCACCGACCCCGACCGGCTCACCGGCCTGCCGGTGCCGCTCGCGGGCGACCCGGACGAGGAGCGGGCGGGCCGCCCGCCGCGCACCGCGATCGGGCCGCGGCAGATCCTGCTGCCGCTTCCGGACGGGCTCACCGGCCCGGTCCTCGCCCGGCTCTCCCGGCTCGGTCTGAAGGTCGCCCACCCGGACGCCGCGCACCCGCTGCTGGAGAAGCTCGGCGCGCTGCCGGCCACGCCCCGCGCCGTGCTGACGACCCCGCAGGTACGGGCGGCCGTCGCCGGTTCGCTGGACGCGGGGGAGATCTGGGACGAGGACGCGCTCGACGGCGACGAGCTGGCCGAGACCGTGCTCACCCTCGTCCGGGACGCCGAGCTGGCCCCCGGCGACGAACCGTGGCTCGGCGCGCTCGCCCTCCCCGACGAGGAGGGTGAGCCCGCCCCCGCCGGTGAACTGGTCCTCCCCGCAAGCCCGTTCGCCCAGGTCATGCGGGAAGGGGAACTCGCGCTCGTCGACCAGGAGCTGGCCGACCGCTGGGGCGAAGGCCCGCTCACCGCCTGCGGGGTGCTCGCCACCTTCGCGCTCGTACGGGCCACCGATGTCGTCCTGGACCCGGACGAACTGGAGCCCCGCGACAGCGACTTCGCCGAACCGGACGACGCCGGGCTGCTGGACGCCGTCGACGTCTGGTGCGAGGACCTGCTCGACCAGCTGCCCGAGACGCCCGTGCCACCGGTCGCCACCGAGATCGTCGCCGTACGGGATCTCGACCTGGTCGACGACGACGCCTGGCCGCAGGCGCTCGCGATGCTGGCCCGGCCGCCGCTGCGCGACGCGCTGACGCAGCCGGTGCGGGTGCTGCTGCCGGACGGGACGACGCAGTCCGTGCGCCCGTACACCGCGTGGTGGCTGCGCGACCACCCGGTGTTGGACGGCCGCCGCCCCGCCGGTCTCCGCGCCGCGGGCGGCGACCCCCGGCTGACCGGGCTCTACGACGCGGTGGACGCCACCGGCTTCGACGACGCCGAGGTGCTGCGGGCCCTCGGGGTGCGCACCTCGGTGGCCGCGCTCCTGGACGAGCCGGGCGGCGCGGCCGAACTGCTGGGCCGGCTCGCCGACGAGGACCGCCCCGTCACCCCCGTACAGCTGCACGCGCTCTACACGGCCCTCGCCGAACTCGACCCGGACCAGGTGACGTTGCCGGACGAGCTGCGCGCGGTGGTGGACGGGGAGGTGACGGTGGCCGACGCGGCGGACGCCGCGATCGCGGACGCCCCGGACGTGCTGCCGCTGACGGCGGGTCTGCCCCTGCTTCCGGTGGCTCCTTCGCGCGCCGCCGAGCTGGCCGATCTGCTCCAGGTGCGCCGCCTCGGCGAGACGATCGAGGCGGGCGTGACGAGCGAGGGCGAGGAGCACCGCGTACCGGAGCCGGTCCGCGTCCTGCTCGGCGCCGGCACCCCGGACACGTACATCGAGCACCCCGAACTCCGCGCGGGCGGCGTCGAACTGGACTGGCGGCGCACCCCGGACGGTGTCGTCCACGCCGCGACCCTGGAGGGCGTGGCGGCCGGGCTCGCGTGGGCGGCGGGCCAGTGGCCCCGGCGCTTCGAGGTCGCGGCCCTGCTGGAGGACCCGTCCCGGACGGAGGAGCTGGCCCGGGACCGTTGGTTCGACTGAGGGGCGGGGCCCCATCGGGGCGTGAACTGCGACTTCACAGAAAGGTCACAGATCCGCACAACCGTTCACCTGGTTCGCCTGTCTGTTCCATTGAGCCAAGAGGCTCATGGACCAGATGGGCCCCGCCGGGCTGACGACACAAGCGCGCCCCGGGACCCCTTCTCCACTTGGGGACACATGCGTATTCGTGCCACCGTGGCCGCCGTTTCCGGCGCCCTGGCCCTTTCCGCTCTCGCAGTACCGGCCGCGCAGGCCGATGACGGCCGTTCGTGGAACCTGGACCGCGGCTTCACCGCCACCCAGCCCTCGGCCGGGGAGAAGTCGAAGCGCGCGTTCGCCGCCACGAAGGCCGGCGACGCCAAGATCACCTCGGCGGTCGTCAACGGCGGCAAGCCGATCGTCGTCGGCACCAAGTCGAAGGTCACGGTGCCCTACACCGTGACGGCCACCGACGACTCCGGCATCGCCGGCGCCGCCGCGTTCATCTGGATCGGCTCGTCCGTCGACGACGAGAACAGCTTCGGCTTCGGCCCGAACGAGAAGTCGATCTCGTGCAAGGCGGCCGGCGCGACCACCACGACCTGCAAGGGCACCATCACCCTCACCCCGGGTCTGATGCTCAACTCGGACGCGACCTGGTGGCGCGTCGGTGCGGCGGCCGGCGCCAACGACGGCCAGGAGGTGGAGCGTGACGCGGTCTCCAAGGTCCGCGTCCAGCGCTTCTCCAAGCTGACCGTGAACGCCTCCCCGGAGCCCGTGAAGAAGGGCAAGACCATCACGGTCACCGGCAAGCTGACCCGCGCCAACTGGGACACCGGCACGTACAAGGGCTACAGCAAGCAGTCCGTGAAGCTCCAGTTCAAGAAGAAGGGCGCCAAGAGCTACACGACGGTCAAGACCGTCAAGACCAGCTCCACCGGCACCCTGAAGACCACCGTCAAGGCCTCGGCCGACGGCTACTGGCGTTACAGCTTCGCCGGCACCCCGAGCACCCCGGCCGTCTCGGCCAAGGGCGACTACCTCGACGTGAAGTAGCACCCGGCACATTGAAGCCCCCGGGAGGCGCACCGTCCTCCCGGGGGCTTCCGCCTGTCCGCGTCCTACGCCCCGAAGCGCCGGCCCACCCAGCGCCAGGTGAACTCCAGCAGCGCGGCCGCCGCCACCGCGATGCCGACCGCCGCCCACGGCATCGTCGTGCCGACCAGCTTCAGCGCGAAGAAGTCCTGGAGCCACGGCACCACGAGCACGATCAGGAAGCCGAGCCCCATCGCCGCGACCAGGCCGATGCGCCACCAGGTGTACGGGCGGGCGATGATCGCCAGGACCCACATCGAGACCAGGAACAGCGTCAGCGTCGCCGCGCTCGTCTCGGCCTCCAGCGCGCCCTCGCCGCTGTAGTGGTGCCGCGCCACCAGGTACGTCGCGAAGGTGGACGCCGCCGCGATGACGCCCGAGGGGATCGCGTACCGCATCACCCTGCGGACGAAGTGGGGCTGGGCGCGCTCCTTGTTGGGCGCGAGCGCCAGGAAGAACGCCGGGACGCCGATGGTCAGCGTGGACAGCAGGGTCAGATGCCTCGGCAGGAACGGATACTCCACCTGGGTGCAGACCACCAGGATCGCCAGCAGCACCGAGTAGACCGTCTTGGTGAGGAAGAGGGTGGCGACCCGGGTGATGTTGCCGATCACCCGGCGGCCCTCGGCGACCACCGAGGGCAGCGTCGCGAAGCTGTTGTTCAGCAGCACGATCTGCGCCACCGCACGCGTCGCCTCCGAGCCCGAACCCATCGAGACGCCGATGTCGGCGTCCTTGAGGGCCAGCACGTCGTTGACGCCGTCGCCGGTCATCGCGACCGTGTGGCCGCGCGACTGGAGGGCGGCCACCATGTCCCGCTTCTGCTGCGGGGTGACCCGGCCGAAGACCGCGTGTCGCTCCATGGCCGTGGCCATCGCGTCCGGGTCGGCGGGCAGCCGGCGGGCGTCCAGGGTGTTCTCGGCGCCCGCGAGGCCCAGCTTCCCGGCGACCGCGCCGACCGAGACCGCGTTGTCGCCGGAGATGACCTTGGTGGCCACGTTCTGGTCGGCGAAGTAGGCGAGTGTGTCGCCCGCGTCGGGCCGCAGCCGCTGCTCCAGGACGACCAGGGCGGTGGGGGCGGCTCCGGCGGCCGCACCGGGCGCGTTCAGCTCGCCCTGCGCCCGGGCCAGCAGCAGCACCCGCAGGCCCTGCTCGTTGAGGTGCTCGATCTCGGTGAGGGTCGCGTCGCCCTCGGGCAGCAGGACGTCGGGGGCGCCGAGCAGCCAGGCGGAGGCCGTTCCGTCGGCCTCGGTGAACGCCGCGCCGCTGTACTTGCGGGCGGAGGAGAACGGCATCGCGTCGGTGACCGTCCAGGCGGCTCCGTCCCCCTGCGGGTACGCGTCGATGATGGCCTGGAGGCTGGCGTTGGGCCGCGGGTCCGATGCGCCGAACGTCCGCAGCACCTCCTGGACGTACGCCTCGTCGCTCCCGTTCAGCGGCCGGACCTCGGTGACGTCCATGCCGCCCTCGGTCAGCGTGCCCGTCTTGTCCAGGCAGACCACGTCGACCCGGGCGAGGCCCTCGATCGCGGGCAGCTCCTGCACCAGGCACTGCTTGCGGCCCAGACGTACGACGCCGATGGCGAAGGCGACGGAGGTCAGCAGGACCAGGCCCTCGGGGATCATCGGGACGATGCCGCCGACGGTCCGGGCGACCGAGTCCTTGAAGTTGTTGTCCTTCACGACCAGCTGGCTGATGATCAGCCCGATCGCCGTCGGCACCATCATCCAGGTGACGTACTTCAGGATCGTGCTGATGCCGCTGCGCAGCTCCGAGTGGACCAGCGTGAAGCGCGAGGCCTCCTCGGCGAGCTGTGCGGCGTACGCCTCGCGGCCCACCTTGGTCGCGGTGAACGCGCCGCCGCCCGCGACGACGAAGCTGCCCGACATCACCGGGTCGCCCGCCCGCTTGATCACCGGGTCGGCCTCGCCGGTGAGCAGCGACTCGTCGATCTCCAGGCTGTCGGCCTCGGCGACCGTGCCGTCCACGACCACCTTGTCGCCGGGGCCCAGTTCGACCAGGTCGCCGAGGACGATCTCGGAGGTGGAGATCTCGGCGGCGACCCCGTCGCGGCGCACGGTCGGCTTGGCCTCGCCGATCACCGCGAGGCTGTCCAGGGTCTTCTTGGCCCGCCACTCCTGGATGATGCCGATGCCGGTGTTGGCGACGATCACGAAGCCGAAGAGGCTGTCCTGGATCGGCGCGACGAACAGCATGATCACCCAGAGCACGCCGATGATCAGGTTGAACCGGGTGAAGACGTTGGCCCGGATGATCTCGGTGACCGAGCGCGAGGAGCGTACGGGTACGTCGTTGACCTCACCGCGCGCGACCCGTTCGGCGACCTCGGCGGTGCTCAGACCGTCCGGTCGATGGGCCGGTGGCGGTAGCTCGACGGGGTGCACGGGATCGAGTTCCGCCCCCGCGTCGATCATGGCCGGCCGGGAGGGTCCGGGGGTCTGCTCCCCGGAGGAATCGAGTGCCCGCTGCGTCATGGGTCCGACGTTACGGGCGTGCGCGTCGAATCACCCACCGAGGGGGTCGAAGATCCGACCAGGGGAGGACCAGGTCGGTCCCGTGGTCGTACGGAAGCGGAGTCGGGCGGTCCGGTCCGGGCCGGTCGGCTCAGCGGCCGAGCGCTTCGTCCGCCTCGGCCCCGGCGGCGTCCTTGGCCTCGGCCCGGGCCGCGTGGCGCTTGAGGGCGGCGTCGCGCCCGCGGACGTACCAGATGCCGATCAGGCCCAGCCCGGCGCCGGCCAGCGGGGTCCACACCCACCAGGTGTGGCCGCGGTCGGCGAACCAGCCGTAGAAGGGGAGCTGGGCGAGGAAGAGGACGAACCAGAGGATCGTGCCGCCGACGACGGTGGCGACGACGGGGCCCTCCAGAGGTTCGGGCGCCTCGTGCTTCGGTGTCCACTTCTCCATGGGTTCAGTGTATGGGGCCCGGCACGGGTCACTCGATCGGCGGGTTGCGGCCGCTCGGCCCAAGGGTCTACGCGCGGAGATAGCGATCTTCGCTTGATGTATTCATACTGAATCTGCTTTGGGCTGGCTCGAATTGTTCGTCTGAACATCCAAATTCGATCACCTCTCGCCCTTTGCCTCACCTCCCCTACGTACGACTGAGGTCACCCATGCCCCCCTCGGCCACCGCTCCGGTCGACTCCCCGCCCCCGTCGGCTCCGCAGCCCCAGGGCAGCCTGGACCGGTTCTTCAGGATCTCCGAGCGGGGGTCGACCGTCGCCCGTGAGTTCCGCGGCGGCTTCGCCACGTTCTTCGCGATGGCGTACATCATCGTGCTCAACCCGATCATCCTGGGCAGCGCGAAGGACATGTACGGCCACCAGCTCGACAACGGGCAGCTGGTCACCGCCACGGTGCTGTCCGCCGCGTTCTCCACGCTGCTGATGGGCGTCATCGGCAATGTGCCGATCGCGCTCGCCGCCGGCCTCGGCGTCAACACCGTCGTCGCGCTCCAGCTCGCTCCCCGGATGAGCTGGCCGGACGCGATGGGCATGGTCGTCCTCGCGGGCATCGTGGTGATGCTGCTGGTCGCCACGGGGCTGCGGGAACGGGTGATGAACGCCGTGCCGCGCTCGCTCCGCAAGGGCATCGCGATCGGAATCGGCCTCTTCATCCTGTTGATCGGCCTCGTCGACTCGGGCTTCGTCTCGCGCATCCCGGACGCCGCGCACACCACCGTGCCGCTCCAGCTCGGCGGCGACGGCCACCTCACCGGATGGCCGATTCTCATCTTCGTGCTGGGTGCGCTGCTCACGCTCGCGCTGATCGTGCGCAAGGTGCCCGGCGCGATCCTGATCTCGATCGTCGCCATGACGGTCGTCGCCGTGGTGATCGACGCGGTGGCCGGGCTGCCCGAGGGCGCCTGGGGTCTGACGACGCCGTCGTGGCCGGGCAACCCGGTCTCCGCGCCGGACTTCGGGCTGCTCGGTGAGGTCAGTCTGTTCGGCGGCTTCGGGAAGGTCGGCTATCTGACCGGCGTCCTGTTCGTCTTCACCGTGCTGCTGTCCTGCTTCTTCGACGCGATGGGCACCATTCTGGGCGTCGGCGACGAGGCGAAGCTGATGGACCAGGACGGCAACTTCCCCGGCATCAACAAGGTGCTGTTCGTGGACGGCATCGCGGTCGCCGCGGGCGGTGCGAGCTCCTCCTCCGCCACCACGTGCTTCGTGGAGTCCACCGCGGGCGTCGGCGAGGGCGCCCGCACCGGACTGGCGAGCGTGGTGACCGGTCTGCTCTTCTCGGTGGCGCTGTTCCTCACACCGCTGGCGACCATGGTCCCGTCGCAGGCGGCCACTCCCGCCCTGCTGGCGGTCGGCTTCCTGATCATCGCGGGCTCGGTGCGGGACATCGACTGGAGCGACTACACGCTCGCGGTCCCGGCGTTCCTCGCCATGGTGATGATGCCGTTCACGTACTCGATCACCAACGGCATCGGTATCGGCTTCGTCGCCTTCTCCGTGCTGCGCCTGGCGGCCGGCCGCGGCCGCGAGGTGCCGATCGCGATGTACGTCGTGTCGGCGGTCTTCGTCTTCTACTACGCGATGCCGGCGCTCGGCCTCACGTGATCGGTGGCGTCACGCCCCTCCTGGCGTCCACGGGGGGCGTCACGCCTCCCCTGGAGTCGCCGTAGAACTTCTCCGTCTCCTCGACGGCCGCCTTGAAGCGTTCGTCGAAGTCGTCGCGGACGAGCGTCCGGACCACATAGTCCTGGACGCTCATTCCGCGTTTCGCGGCGTGCTGCCGGAGCCGGTCGAGCAGCTCACCGTCTATCCGCAGGCTGAGCACTGTCGATCCCATGTCCAGCAGGGTCGCCGCCGCGGAGCGCTCTTTGCGTCACTTTCCGCTTCCAACTCACTCGTTCGGGTGATCGGAATTTACGGGAGGCTCAAGCGGGTGGTATTTAGATTGGGTAATGAGTTACGCTAACAAACATGCCTGACCTGATCCACGACGGCGACAGTGCCGCCGCCGTGAGCTCCCTCCGCTCCGCCGTGATGCTGCTGGGCCGCCGCCTGAAGCACCAGCGTGTCGACGAGTCGCTGAGCCCCACCGAGATGTCGGTGCTCGGCACCCTGGCCCGCTGCGGATCCGCCACCCCCGGTGAGCTGGCCCGCAAGGAGCACGTCCAGCCGCCGTCGATGACCCGCATCGTCGCGCTGCTGGAGGCGAAGGGGCTGGTCAGGCTGGAACCGCACCCCGATGACCGTCGGCAGAAGAGGGTCAGCCAGACCGAGCAGGCCGAGGCCATGCTCGCGGAGAGCCGCACCAAGCGGAACGCCTGGCTGTCCCACCTCGCCGAGGGCCTGGACGAGGACGAGTGGGAGACGCTTCGGGCCGCCGCGCCCGTCTTGGAGAAGCTCGCCCACCTGTGACCCCACGGGCGCGTCGACGGTGACCCGCCGCCGTACCGGAAGCACGGCATCCGGACCGGCTCGGACCACCGTCGGAGCGCCCGTCGTCACGTCCTCGTCGGACCGAACGCCGCAGACGCCCGAGGAGGCGAACTCTTTTGAGTACGGGATCCGGAGCAGACTCCGCCCCCGCACCGACTTCCACCCACGAGAGCAAGACCGGCGGGACCTTCTCGTCGCTGAAGATCCGTAACTACCGCCTGTTCGCCACGGGCGCCGTGATCTCCAACACCGGTACCTGGATGTCCCGCATCACGCAGGACTGGCTCGTGCTGAGCCTGACGGGTTCCGCCACCGCCGTAGGCATCACCACAGCCCTGCAGTTCCTTCCGATGCTGCTCTTCGGCCTGTACGGCGGCGTCATCGCCGACCGCCTCCCGAAGCGGCAGATCCTGCTCGTCAGCCAGGCCATGCTCGGCCTGTGCGGCATCGCGCTGGCCGTCCTGACCCTCTCCGGGGTCGTCGAGGTCTGGCACGTCTACCTGGTCGCCTTCCTCCTCGGCATGGTGACCGTCGTCGACAACCCGGCCCGCCAGTCGTTCGTCTCCGAGATGGTCGGCCCCGCGCAGCTGCGCAACGCGGTCAGCCTGAACTCGGCGAACTTCCAGTCCGCCCGGCTCATCGGCCCCGCCGTCGCGGGCGTCCTGATCACCACGGTCGGCAGCGGCTGGGCGTTCCTGCTCAACGGCCTCTCCTTCCTGGCCCCGCTCATCGGCCTGCTGATGATGCGCACGAACGAACTGCACGCCTCGGTGACCGTGCCCCGCGCCAAGGGCCAGCTCCGCGAGGGCCTGACGTACGTCCGCGGCCGCCCCGAGCTGATCTGGCCGATCGTCCTGGTCGGCTTCGTCGGCACGTTCGGCTTCAACTTCCCGATCTGGCTGACCGCCTTCGCCGACGAGATCTTCGACGGCGGCGCGGGCATGTACTCCTTCTTCAACATCCTGATGGCGGCCGGTTCGCTGGCCGGCGCACTGCTCTCGGCCCGCCGCCGCTCCTCGCGGCTGCGGATGCTGGTGGCGGCGGGCACGGCGTTCGGCCTGCTGGAGATCGCCGCCTCGCTGTCCCCGTCGGTCTGGCTGTTCTCGATCCTGCTGGTCCCGATCGGCATGCTCGGCCTGACGACGAACATCACCGCGAACACGAGCGTCCAGATGGCCGCCGATCCGGAGATGCGGGGCCGGGTGATGAGCCTGTACATGATGGTCTTCGCCGGGGGTACGCCGGTGGGCGCCCCGATCGTCGGCTGGATCAGCGACACGTACGGCGCCCGCATCGGCTTCGCGGCCGGCGGCGCGATCTCGGTGATCGCCGCCCTGGCCGTCGGCTTCGCCCTCGCCCGCGTCGGCGGCCTCCGCCTGAAGGTCGACCTCCGCCCGGGCCGCCCGCACGTGCGCTTCGTCCCGCGCGAGCAGCTGGCGACGGCGGCGTAGAGGCACGCGAAAGGCGCCCTCCCCCCGGAGAGATCGGGGGAGGGCGCCTTTCGCGTGTCCGGGTCAGTCGCGGGGGAAGGTGTCGGTCTTCAGGACCAGGTCCACGGCGGTGTCGGTGAGATCGACGTCGAGGCCGAAGTCGACGACGACCTTCTTGTGATAGCCGCCGTCCTTCGGCTCCGAGTGGAGGAGGCAGCGACCCACGTACGGGTCGACGATGAGGAACACAGGGACGCCGGCGGCCGCGTAGGCGTCCTTCTTGGGCCCGTAGTCGGCCGCGGCCGTGCCCTTGGAGATGACCTCGCCGACGAACTCGATGTGCTCGGGGAGCCAGCGGCCCTGGCTGTTCTTCGCCGCCTTGTCGAAGAGCTTCACGACGTCAGGGGCGAAGCCGTTGCCTTCGCCGAAGTCGATGCGTACGTCCGAGAGGGCCCTCACGTCCATTCCGAACCGGTCCTCCAGAGCACGGACGATCCTGCGGATGATCTCCCAGTGCGTGTCCCGCTGCGGCGACATGTGGACGGTCCCCTCGACGATCTCGACCTTGAATCCCTCGGGGGTGGGCTCAAGCCACTCGAACATCTCGTCCAGAGTGCGCTCGTCGCTGGTGTCGGCCATGTCGATCCTGTCGGTGTCTACGACGGTCATCGTGCCGCTCCTGCCCGCTGCCGCACGGGCGTGCGGGCAGCCGCGCAGGACCACGATAGGCCCGGCGCCCCGGACACGCCCGGACCTGGAAGACTCGCGCCCATGAGCAGCCGCGATCCCGGTCGTCCGCCCGCCCAGCGCCTCTTCGCCGCCGTCCTGCCGCCCGCGTCCGCCGTGGCCGGACTCCGTACGGCACTCGCGCCGCTCCACACCCTGCCGGGCTCGGAGAGCCTGCGCTGGACGGGCCCCGAGGGCTGGCACTTCACGCTGGCGTTCTACGGGGAGGTGCCCGAGGACGTACGGCCGGAGCTGGAGGCGCGGCTGGAGCGGGCCGCGCGCCGCACCGAGCCCTTCCCGCTCCGGGTGCACGGCGCCGGGCACTTCGGCGGGCGGGCGCTCTGGGCGGGGGCGGCGGGCGGCCTCGACACACTGCGGCTGCTCGCCGAGCGCGCGGACGCCGCCGCCCGGCGGGCCGGGCTGCCGATGGAGGAGCACCGCCGCTACACCCCGCACCTCACCCTGGCCCGGAGCCGCGGTGACGCCGACCTGCGGCCCTTCGCCGCGGCGCTGGCGGGGTTCGAGGGGGAACGCTGGGAGGCCGGGGAGATCAGTCTCGTACGGAGCGAGCTGCCGGTGTCCGGGGTGCCGGGGGAGCGGCCGCGCTACGGGACGGTGCGAGCCTGGCCGCTGGGCGGGTGACCGTTGCGGTTACGCTCGAAGGGTGGACCCGAAGACCAGAAACCGCATCATGGCGGCCGTGCTCGTGCTGATATTCGTCGTCGTCGCCGTGGGGGCCGCCATCGGCGGCTGAGACCGGCGGGCCGCCGGCCGGCGTTCCGCGCCGGTCCGGCCGCCCGGCGCGTCCGGGGCCCGTGCTTGCCTGGAGTGGACTCGAAGGAGTTGGCTTGGGCGTCATGAAGTACACACAGCTCGGACGTACGGGACTCAAGGTCAGCCGGCTCGTCCTCGGGACGATGAACTTCGGCCCGCAGACCAATGAGTCGGACAGTCACGCGATCATGGACTCCGCGCTCGGCGCGGGCCTGAACTTCTTCGACACGGCCAACGTCTACGGCTGGGGCGAGAGCAAGGGGCGCACCGAGGAGATCCTCGGCACCTGGTTCGCCCAGGGCGGCGGCCGGCGCGACAAGGTGGTCCTGGCCACCAAGATGTACGGGAACATGGGCGCCGACGGCGAGGCCTGGCCGAACCACGACAAGCTCTCCGCCGTGAACATCCGGCGCGCGGTCGACGCCTCGCTCAAGCGCCTCCAGACCGACCACATCGATCTGTACCAGTTCCACCACGTCGACCGGAACACGCCCTTCGACGAGATCTGGCAGGCGATCGACGTCCTGGTCCAGCAGGGCAAGATCCTCTACGCCGGGTCCTCCAACTTCTCCGGCTACAAGATCGCCCAGGCCAACGAGCAGGCCGCCCGGCGCGGTTCGCTCGGCCTGGTCAGCGAGCAGTGCATCTACAACCTCGTCGAGCGCCGCGCCGAGATGGAGGTCATCCCGGCCGCGCAGGAGTACGGCCTCGGGGTCATCCCCTGGTCGCCGCTGCACGGCGGACTGCTGGGCGGCGTGATCAGGAAGACGACGGAGGGCGGCCGACGCGCCGCGGGCCGCGCGGCCGACGCCCTGGCCGACCCCGCCACCCGCGCGCAGCTCCAGGCCTACGAGGATCTGCTCGACAAGCACGGCCTTGAGCCCGGCGAGGCGGCCCTGGCCTGGCTGCTGACCCGTCCCGGCATCACGGGCCCGATCGTCGGCCCGCGCACCGCCGAGCAGCTGGACAGTGCGCTGCGGGCACTTGAGCTGGAGCTCCCGGAGGCGGTCCTCACCGGCCTGGACGAGATCTTCCCGGGCCCGGGGCCGTCGCCGGAGGCCTTCGCCTGGTAGGAGCCGCACCGCCTGAGGCCCGCCCCTGGAATGCGCCGGCAGGGGGCGGGCCTCACCGCTGCGTCATCGCCTCGCCGCGAAGCCGTCCAGCGCCTCCAGCACCGCCCGCCGGGTCTCCGTGCCGCCCATGTGGCCCGCGTTGTCGATGACCGTCAGTTCGGCGTCCGGCCAGGCGCGGTTCAGCTCCCAGGCGGTGATCAGGGGGCCGGCGATGTCGAAGCGGCCGTGGATCAGGACGCCGGGGATGCCGGTCAGGCGGTGGGCCTCGGCGAGCAGCCGGCCCTCCTCCAGCCAGGCTCCGTGGGCGAAGTAGTGGGAGCAGATCCGGACGAGCGCCAGCTGCTCGCGGCCCGGACGCCCGCTGTACGGAGCCGGGCCCGGGACCGACTCCATCGAGACGACCGCGTCCTCCCAGGCGCACCAGTCGGCCGTCGCCTTCTCCCGTACGGCGGCGTCCTCGCTCTCCATCCGGCGGGCGTACGCCGCGACCAGCCCGGCCGGGTCGCTCACCTCGGGGACGCCCGCGCGGAAGGCGTCCCAGGCCTCGGGGAAGAGCTGTCCCGCGCCCCGGTAGAGCCAGTCGATCTCGCTGCGGCGGGTCGTCGTCACCGAGGGGATCACCGCCTCCGTGACCCGCCCCGGGTGCTCCTCGGCGTACGCCAGGATCAGGGTCGAGCCCCAGGAGCCGCCGTACAGCAGCCAGTTGTCGATGTTCAGGTGTTCCCGCAGGCGTTCCATGTCGGCGATCAGGTGGGCCGTCGTGTTGTGCGCCATGTCGGTCGCCGGGTCGCTCGCGTGCGGCGTCGAGCGGCCGCAGCCCCGCTGGTCGAAGAGGACCACCCGGTAGCGGTCCGGGTCGAAGTACTGGCGGACGCGGGGCGTGCAGCCGGAGCCGGGACCGCCGTGGACGACCAGGGCCGGCTTGCCGTCGGGGTTGCCGCACACCTCCCAGTACACGAGGTTGCCGTCGCCGACGTCCAGCATGCCGCTGTCGTACGGTTCGATCGGCGGGTACAGGTCGTTCGGTTCGCGGTGCACGGCGTCGTTCCCCTCGGTACGGCGGGCGGGTGGGCGGCTGGCCACGTTACGCGGATGCGGTCGTCGGAGGAGTCCCGTACGGTCCCGCCCATGCCTGTACGCATCGATCTGACCCTGGACTGCACCGACGCCCAACTTCTGCGCGCCTTCTGGAAGTCGGCCCTGGGCTATGTGGACCTGCCACCACCGCCGCCGTTCGCGACCCGGGAGGAGTGGCTCGCCCAGTTCGATCTGCCGGAGGGCGAGACGGCGGACGACGGGGCCTGGCTCTGCGACCCCGAAGGCGTAGGCCCGCACCTCGCCATCCTCAAGGTGCCCGAGCCGAAGACCGCGAAGAACCGGCTGCACATCGATGTGCGGATCGACGGCCACGGCACCCCGGCCGAGCGGTGGGACCGGATCCGGGCGGAGGCCGCGCGGCTCGTGGCGGCGGGCGGGTCCGTGCTGGCGGAGGTCGACGAGCACCATGTGGTGATGGCCGACCCGGAGGGCAACGAGTTCTGCGTGGCCGCGGCCGGCGCGCCCGCCCCGCAGGGCTGAGTGCGCCGGACCGGCGACCGCCGCGAGCCCGCCCCGCCGACGCGGCGTAGCCTGGACGCCGTGAACGCCGACCCCCGGATCCTCGCCGTCCTCGACACGCTCCTCGCCTCCGCCGCCCCCGGCGAGCGCGGAGCGCTGTGGCAGCTGGCGGAGCCGGGGCGGGAGTTGGACGCCAATCTGGTGCGGCTGCCGCCGGACGCCGAGGTCGGTGAGCATCAGGAGGACGTGCTCGACGTGCTCCTCGTCGTCCTGGCGGGCGCGGGCAGCGTCAGGGCGGGCGACGGCCGGGTCCTGGACCTCGCGCCCAGCACCGCGCTCTGGCTGCCCCGCACCTCACGGCGTGCGCTGGCCGCCGGACCGGACGGGCTGGTGTATCTCACCGTCCACCGCCGCCGCCCCGGCCTCGCGATCAAGCCGCCGGGCGGGGCGTACGAGGGCGGCGACGCGCCCTGCATGCTGGACCGGGTCTGCCCGGAGTGCGGGCGCCTTTCGCAGGACCCCGCACCGGTCTTCTGCAGCCGGTGCGGGGAGCGGTTCCCGGAGCGGTGAGCCGGGCCGGCCCGTGCACGGGCCGGGGGGCGACCGGGTCTCAGTACCCCTCGCACTCCGTCAGGTCCGGCAGGCCCGGCGGGTTCTCGTTGCCCACCAGGCCGGACAGGTTCTCCTTGTACATGTCCTCCCAGACCCTGCTGTCCAGGATCGTCCGGAGCGCCGAGCACACCTCGCCCTTCAGCACCGGGGTCTTCGGCCGCATCGCCACGCCGTAGCCCTCCGCGCCCTGGATGTTCTCCAGCCGCCGCACCTTGCCCGGGTTGGCCTCGACGTACCCGGCGAGAATGATGTCGTCCGAGGCCACCGCGTACACGTCGGACTTCGGGTCCAGCAGCTTGTCCAGGCAGTCCTGATAGGTGTTGGGCTGCGACTTCGCCATGGTGAAGCCCTGCTTCGGCAGCGCCTTCTCGTACGTCGACTCCCGTGCCGTGCAGACCTCGACGCCCAGGTCCCGCAGGTCGCTGGAGTCGTTGATCGTGTACTTGGCCGACTTCTCGCGGACCAGGAAGCCCCGGCTCGCCTCGTAGTACGGGCCCGCGAAGTCGACGCTGTAGCCGTCGGGCGCGGCCGTCTTGCGGTCGTCGGTGATGCTGTACGAGGCGATGACCAGGTCCACCTGCTTGGTCTTCAGCGCGGTGCTCCGGTAGTCCGTGGCGACCGTGGTGAAGGCGACCTCGCCCTTGCCGTAGCCCATGCTCTCGGCGACCGCGTACGCCAGGTCGATGTCGTAACCCTTGTACGTGCGCGACTTCTTGTCGAAGATGCTCAGCCCGGGCTGGTCGTCCTTGACGCCGATCTTCAGGGTGGGATGGGTGTCCTTCCACCGCTCCTGGGAGCCGCTGCCCGCCGCCCCGTCGCCCTCGCCCTGGCCCCGCACCGAGCCCGCCCGGTCGCCGCCCCCGTCCTTCTCGCCGTCGCCCTGCGAGACCAGCCAGCCCGCACCGGCCAGCAGCGCCACGCACACCGCCGCGGCGGCCACCTTCCAGCCACGGTGCCGGGCGCGCCGGCCGCTCGCCGCCTGGGGTACGGGAGTCGGCGCGGGCGCCACCGGTGCCGGCGGAGGCGGGGCGGCCGGACCGGACGCGGGCGTCGAAGGGTTCGGCGTCGAGGGGTTCGGTGTGGACATGGCGGTCGGCGGGTGCGTCGCCGAGGCGGCCCGGTGCGCGTGCGGTGCGGCGGGATCGCCGAGCACCTCGCGGAGCATCGCCTCCGCCGTGGCCGCGTCCAGCCGCTCCCGGGGGTCCGGGATCAACAGCCCCTGGACGACCGGGGCGAGCGGACCGGCGTACCGGATGACCGGATCGGGCGACTGCCGGATGTTCTCCTGGACCTCCCAGACCTCGTGCCCGGCGAAGGGCGCCCGGCCCTCGACCATCTCGTACAGCGTGACGCCCAGCGCCCACAGGTCGGAGGCCGGGGTGGGGCCCGGGGAGGCGGGGGCGAACAGCTCCGGCGCGAGGTACGGCGGTGTGCCGATGACGCTGCCGGTCCGGGTGACCCGGTCCGCGCCCTCGAAGGTGGCGATGCCGAAGTCGACCAGGATCGCGAGGCCGTCGTCGCGGACGAGGACGTTGCCCGGCTTCACGTCGCGGTGGACGACCGAGGCCGCGTGGACCGCCCGCAGGCCCTGGAGGATCTGCAGGCCGATGTTCGCGGCCCTCGGTACGGCGAGGACGTGCTGGGCGGTCAACAGGTCGCCCAGGGAAGGCGCTTCGAGCAGCTTCATCACGATCCAGACCTGGTTCTCGGTCTCGACCTGGTCGTGGACCGTCACCACGTTCTGGTGCTCGATCTTCGCGATGGCCTCCGCCTCGCGCCGGGCCCGTTGCAGTGCCGCCGACCGGTTCGCCGCGGTCATGGTGTTCCGGTCGAGCAGGCCCTTCACCGCGACGAACCGGCGCAGCCGCAGATCGTGGGCCTTCCAGACCTCGCCCATCCCGCCGCTGCCGATCGGCTCCAGCAGCTCGTAGCGGCCGTCGATCACGGTGCGGGGGGAGGGCACGGCGTCGCCGATTCTCCCGGACCTGTCTTCGCTGTGCATACGACCCCCTGTGCACTACATGGATTACGCCAGATTAGACGCGACCTCGATGCGCGGAGGTTCGCCGTCGCGCCGGGCCCTACGAAGCCGCGCCGCCGTTGCTCTTCAGCAACTGGCCGTTGACCCACTGCCCTTCGGGCGAGCACAGGAAGTCCACCAGGTGCGCGGTGTCCCGCGGGGTGCCGAGGCGGCCGAGCGGGGTGCCCGCGGCCAGGGTCTCGCGCAGGTCGTCGGTCATCCAGCCGGTGTCCACCGGGCCGGGGTTGACGACGTTCGCCGTCACACCGAGGTGGGCCAGCTCGTGCGCGGCGGCCAGGGTGATGCGGTCCAGGGCGCCCTTGCTCGCGCCGTAGGGGAGGTTGCCCGCGGTGTGGTCGCTGGTGAGCGCGACGATCCGGCCCGTCGCGGTGCCGGGCGCGCTGCGGAAACGCAGCCCGTACTCGCGGATCAGCAGCCAGCTGGCCCGGGAGTTCACCGCGAAATGCCGGTCGAACGCCTCCACGGTGGTGTCCAGCAGCCCCGAGTCCACCGACTCCGCGTGCGAGAGGACGAGCGCGGTCACCGGACCGCCGAGGCGCTGCTCCGCCTCGTCGAAGATGCGGGTCGGCGCGTCGGGGTCGGACAGGTCCGCCTCGACCGCCGCCGTACGGGCCCCGGCCTCCGTCAGCTCCTTCGCGATGGACGCGGCGGCCCCCGGCTCGGCGCCCCAGTCCATGCGGCGGTCGTACGGCGTCCAGTAGGTGAAGGCGACGTCCCAGCCGGAGGCCGCCAGCCGGCGCGCGATGCCCGCGCCGATGCCGATGCTGCGGCCGACGCCGGTGATCAGGGCGATGGGGCGGGCCGGGGCGGGGGTGGGCGAAGGCTGTTCGGTGGTCGTCACGCGGTGATCCTTCGTGACCCGTACGGCGCACGTCAATGGCCTTTCCGGTCACCCGGGCGGCACCGGTGCGCCCGCGCTGACCTGCGGTGACCCATGTTCCTGGTGGTTCGACGCGATCTTTGTGTTTCCCCGTGGCGGGGGCGCGCTCCTAGCGTGGACGACGGAAACTACAACGAACGCCGCATATCGGAATGCGGCCGGTGGAGAGGATCCGTCATGAGTGAGCAGCAGAAGCCGCTGGCCGGCAGGACCGCCGTGGTCGCCGGTGGTGCGAAGAACCTCGGGGGCCTGATCAGTCGCACGCTCGGCGAGGCCGGCGCGAACGTCGTCGTCCACTACCACAGCGAGAACACCGCCGCCGATGCCGAGAAGACGGCGGAGGCCGTACGGGGCACGGGCGCGCAGGCCGTCGTCGTCCGCGAGGACCTGACCCGCGTCGAGGGGGTGCGGAGCCTCTTCGACCAGGCGCTGGACGCCTTCGGCGGGGTGGACGTCGCCGTGAACACCACGGGCATGGTGCTGCGGAAGCCGATCGGCGAGACGACCGAGGAGGAGTACGACCGCATGTTCGCGATCAACTCCAAGGCGGCGTACTTCTTCCTCCAGGAGGCCGGCACCCGCCTCAACGACGGCGGTCGCATCGTCAGCCTGGTCACCTCGCTGCTCGCCGCGTTCACCGACGGGTACGCCACCTACGCGGGCGCGAAGGCCCCGCTGGAGCACTTCACCCGGGCGGCGGCCAAGGAGTTCGCCCCGCGCGGCATCGCGGTGAACAATGTGGCCCCGGGACCGATGGACACGCCGTTCTTCTACCCGCAGGAGACGCCGGAGCGCGTGGAGTTCCACAAGTCGCAGGCCATGGGCGGCCGGCTGACGGAGATCGAGGACATCGCGCCGCTGGTGAAGTTCCTCGTCACCGAGGGCGGCTGGATCACCGGCCAGACGATCTTCGCCAACGGCGGCTACACGGTCCGCTGACCGGCGGCCGTCGGCCGATGGCGTCCGGGAGGACCGCGTGAGTCTGGATCTGCGCAAGCTGGAGCATCTCGTCGCCGTCGCCGAGGAGGGCGGGTTCACCCGGGCGGCCGAACGGCTGCACCTGAGCCAGCAGGCGCTGAGCACCTCCATCCGCACCCTGGAGCGCCATGTCGGCGTCCAGCTCCTGGACCGGGGCCACCAGCACGTCACCCCGACCCCGGCCGGGCAGGCCCTCATCGACGACGCCCGGGCCCTCAGCGCCCAGGCGCTCGCCGCCCTGGACCGCGCCCGCCGGATCGGGCGCGGCCGGGCCGGGCACCTGCGCATCGGCCACACCCCGGCGGTCACCGCCGAGGAGGTCGTGGACCTGCTGACCCGGGCCCGTACGGAGGAGCAGGGCATACAGGCCCACGTCCGCCAGCTCTTCCCCGACGAGCTGCGCGAACAACTCCTCACCGGCGCCTGCGATCTGGGCCTGAGCCGGGCCATGCCCGCCGACACGGGCCTGACCCGGGCCCGGATCGCCGAACACCGCCTGCGGATCGCCGTCCCGGCCGGGCACCCGCTCGCCGCCCGCTCCGTCGTGGCCCTGGCCGATCTGCGCGGCCAGCCGCTCACGGTGTGGGGCGAGCCGGGCTCGTCCGCGTACACGGACCTCCTGATCGGCCTGTGCCGTCAGGCGGGCGTGGAGCCGGACACCCGGCGCAACCCGGTCCAGGGCACTCCGCCGATCACGGCCGTCACCGCGACCGGCCGCATCGCCTTCGTCACGACGCCCCCGGGCCCGGCGGCGGGCGGCGCGGCCCACGTCGTGGACCTGGACCCGCCCGTCCATGTCCCGGTCCACGCACTGTGGCCCGCGCACACGACGTGTCCCGGGCGGGATCTCTCTTCCTCAGCCGGACCGGCGGACGAACCGCATCCGGAGCGGTGAGGGACGGCATGCGGCGGTGAACCCGCCGACAGAGACTCGGGGCAAGGAAGAAGAGAAGGAAGAAAGGGAGCAGCACGATGACCACATCGATCAGCGACCCGGTGGTGGAGAAGTTCATCGCCACGGTGAACGCGGGCGACAAGGACGCCTTCTTCGCCGACGTCCTCACCGAGGACGCCACGATGTCCGACGACGGCAGCGAACGGGACCTGGCGGCCTGGACGGAGAAGGAGATCTTCTCCCCGAAGGCCAACGGCCGTATGCAGGTCGTGGAGGCCTCCGACGACGGCCGGACCCTCGTCGTCGACTACACGAACGACACCTGGGGCACGATGCGGACCCGCTGGGTCTTCACGGTCTCCGGCGACCGCGTCAGCCGCTTCGAGACGGGCCAGGCGCCGGCCTGATCGCTGCCGCCTCGTCCGCCGCAGCTTCGTCCGCCGCCGGTCACAGCCGGCGGTAGGTGCGGCCGCCGCGCCGGGGGAGGGCCGCCGGGTCGTCGGGGCCGTTCCGGGTGGCCCGGAGCGCGAGGTGGAGTTCGGCGCGCACGGTGGCGTCGGCGAGGTTCTGCGCGAGGTGTTCGGCGCACCGGCCGAGCCAGATGGTCAGGGTGGTGCGGTGGACGTGGAGTTCGGCCGCCGCCGGGGCGGTCCTGGCGTGGTGGCGCAGCCAGCAGGCGAGCGCGATCCGCTGATGCGGCTCCAGCCCGCCGACCAGGCCGTACGCCCAGGAGCGGGCCGCCTCGCCGTCCAGCAGGCCGTCCGGCAGCGCCTCCAGCCGGTCCGGGCCGGGCGCTCCGGGCGGCAGGGGCGCGTTGCCGCCGTCGTCCGGGCCGGGCGCGCGCAGGGCGAGCAGCAGATGCGCCTGCACGGTGGCGTCCTCCAGGTCCGCGCCGAGCAGCCGGGCCAGCTCGCGTATCCGGGCCCGTACCGTACCGGCGGACAGACCGAGCGCGGCGGCGGCGCGGGGCTTGCTGCCGGTGCGGAGCCACACCAGGAGCAGGTGCCGGTGGGCCGGGGCCAGCGGACGCAGTACGGACTCCGCCCACCGGGCGTACGGCACGGTGGGCAGGAGGGGCGCGAGCCGGGAGGTGCCGACGGCGTCGGCGGGGACGATCCGGCGGTCGGGTGTGGCGCTGTGCCGGGCGGCGGCGGCTCCGCTGTGGGCGGTGGGCATCTCGGCCAGGGGCAGCGGTCCGGCCATGCCGGCGAGCAGGCGGTGCCGCTCGCTCACCCGGGAGACCAGGCGCAGGACCCTTCCGTCGTCGCCGCCGTGGTGGAGTTCGGCGACGACGAGTTCGCCGGCCAGCCGGCCCAGCAGGGTGCAGGCTTCGGCATGCGGGTCGAGGGAGGGGCGCACGGCCCGCCAGAGGACCTGGTGGGCGGCGGGGACGTCGGCGCCGGTGAGCCGGTAGACCGTGACATGGGTGAGCCGGTTCCCGCCCGGGCCTTCGGTGACGGCTGCGGAGTCGGTGGCGGTGTCTCGGCCGAGGCCCTCGGCGACGGCGGTGTCGCGGCCCAGGGTCTCGGTGACGACGGAGGTGTGGCCGGCCAGCAGCAGCCGGATGAGGGTGGTGTGCAGCCGCATCTGCTCGCCCCGCAGCTCCGCCGCCCGCTGCCCGCGCACCTCCAGGAGGGCCGCGGTGGTCGCGGCGACATGGCCGGTGTGCTCAGCGGGCGTGGTGGGGGCCGGGGCCAGGACGAGGACCGCTCCGGCCGCCGGGAGCTGGACGCAGTACGGGTGTTCCTGCGGGGCGGCGGCCGCGTGCACGCCGTCGGCGGCGGCCGAGGCGGGCGTGCTGTAGACGGCCCCGGCGATCGGGTCGGCGAGGACCGCCCAGCCCTGGACCAGGGCCGCGGCCTCGGCGACCAGATGCGCACCGGAGCGGGTCGCCGCCCGCAGCAGCCGGCCCGCCGTCTCCCGTCCGTCCCGGGCTCCCCACGAGTCGGCGGCCTCGCGGTCGGTGGTGCCTGTGGTGCTCATGCGCAAGCCTCTGCGGGCGGTGCGCACCGCGCACGGGGAAGGCCCGTGCGCGGCGCGGCAGGTGCGGACGTGGTTACGGAACGCGGGCGACCGCGCCCCACCCGGCCCGGGCCGTGGTGGTGCCGGTGTTCGCGTCGGGCCGCCAGTTGGGCCAGGACACCATGCCCGGCTCCACCATCTCCAGCCCGTCGAAGAACGCGATCGTGGTCTCCGGCTCCCGGAAGATGTACGGGATCGCGCCGCTCGCGTTGTACTCGTCCTGCACGGCGCGGTGGGCGTCGTCGGACGCGGTGGAGTGGCTGAGCGAGAGGTAGCTGCCGGAGGGCAGACGCTCCACCAGCCGCCGCACCAGGGACAGGGCGTCGTCCCAGTCCACGATGTGGCCCAGCACGTCGCTGATCACGAGGGCGACGGGCTGCGTCAGGTCCAGGGTCTTGGCCGCCCCGGTGAGCACGGTCTCGGTGTCGCGCATGTCCGCCTCGACGTAGGCGGTCGCGCCTTCGGGGGTGCTGGTCAGCAGCGCGTGGACGTGCAGCAGCACCAGGGGGTCGTGGTCGACGTAGACGACACGGGACTCCGGGGCTATCCGCTGGGCGACCTCGTGCGTGTTGTTCGCGGTCGGCAGCCCCGCGCCGACGTCCAGGAACTGCCGGATTCCGGCGTCGCGGGCGAGGTGGGTGACGGTCCGGCGCAGGAAGTCCCGGGACTCCTTCGCGAACGTCTCGATCAGCGGGTACTTCTCCCGGTAGGCGTCGCCCGCCGCCCGGTCGGCCGGGAAGTTGTCCTTGCCGCCGAGCCAGTAGTTCCAGACACGTGCGGAGTGCGCGACGCTCGTGTCGATCTGCGCGGGCAGTTCAGGCCCATTTCCGGTCGTACTCATCCTGTAACGCCTCTCCTGTTCGGGCCGGCCGCATCGCCATCACGCACGACACGTCCAGCATTCCCTGATACGTCTGTACGGGGTGGGGGCTGTCCCACACCTCCGCGGTGCCGGGCAGTCCGCCCTCCCGGACCACATGGTCGGCGATCTCCCGGATCTCCACCCGGTAGAGGGTCAGCGCCGGAACGCCGGTCAGCGGATGGGGCGGTGTGTACTCGTCGTGCAGCTGCACCGTCACATCCCCGCGCTCCGCGATCTGCTGGAGCGTCCTGAGCTGCTCGCGCATCACCTCGTCGCCGCCGACCCGGCAGCGCAGCGCGGTGACGGGCAGGACCGCCCAGAGCCGGGTCTGCTGTTCCTGGAGCCGCTTCTGACGCTCGACCAGGAAGTCCGCCCGCCGCCGGCGCTCGGCCGCGTCCCGGCCGGGGGACATGATCTCGTCGACGGCCATCGCGTACGCCGGGGTCCGCAGCAGCAGCGGCACCAGCGCCGGATGCCAGGTGCGTACGACGCTCGCCGCGGACTCCACGCTCATCAGGTCCATCAGCCAGGGCGCCATCGCGTCCCGCCACGGATGCCACCAGCCGGGCATGTTCGCGGCGTTGAGCCGTCCCATGATGTCGTCGGCCTCCGCCGCACCCGCCCCGTAGACATCGAGGAGGGCGGACACCTGACCCACGTCGAGGGAGGTCTGCGCCTGCTCCAGCCGCCGCAGCGTCGAGGGATGCCAGCCCAACTGCGTGGCGGCCTGCGGGACGGACAGTCCGACGCCCTCGCGCAGCCGCCGCAGGCGGGCCACCAGGACCAGGTGCTGGGCCGTCCGCCCCGACCTCTCGCGCGCCACGGCTTCCCCCTCCCTGTGTCCGGCTCGATCTATCCGACATTCCGCGCAGTCTGCGCACAGTGCACACAGCGCACCTTGCGACGCTCGCACGGCGCTCTCAAGGTAAGCATGTCCGACCCCGCCGTACGCCAACTCGGTGGGACCGGGCCGATCTTGCCTCTCCCCCGCTCCACCGCCTCGCCCGCCCCCCCCCCCCCCCGACTCGCCCTCCCCGCCGCCCGCCCGCTGCCTCACGCCCCGCCCCAGCCGTTCCGTGCACTGCCGTTCCACGCACCGTCGTTCCGGCGGCCCGTTCTCTGGAGCCCACCCCATGAACCACGTGACCCACCCGACCCGCCCGAACCTCCGGTCCGTCGTCGCCGCCCCGAGGCCCGCTCCGGCCCGCCCTCTCGACCTGCGTGTCCGCGCCCAGCGGATCCAGATCGACGAACTCATCGTCGACGACCCCCGCAAGGTGCTCGCCCACGCCGGACAGGCCGTCCTCGACGACCCCGACGCGGCGGCCCTGCTCGGCCTCGGCCCGGCCGGCCCGCTGCCGCTCCCGGCGGCGGCCGCGCTGCTGTGCGCGCTCTACGACACGGACGTACTCACGGCCATGGGGCTGCGCCTGACCCGCCACACCACCCGCGTCTCCGCCTCCGACCAGCAGACGGAGCCCGTGTCCCTGGTGCGGTCCACCGCCCCGGAGCAGGAGGACTGAGCTGCTCGGCCCTGGCCACGGAACGGGAACGGGCCCTCTACGACACGGTCAAGGAATTCCGCCCGGCACCGCCGTGACGCGTACGCCCGCCCGGAACCGGGAGGTCGTTCCGCGGCTCCGGCTCAGGACGGCGTGTCATCGAGGCCCACTACGGTGGCCCGCATGACCGACACCGATTACTGGACATCTGCGCCGGACCGGATCGTGCGCGGCTCCATGGGGCTTGCCATCTCACCGTGGCCCAGCCGCCGTTCGACGTCGACGCCCGCGGTCTGCCTCCCCAGGACCCGGTGGCGGCACGTGCGTTCGCCGGGGCGTTCGAGGGCGTCGAGGAGGTTCTGGAGGACCTCGGGCCGCGCTCGGTGCTGACGCCGTTGCCGTCGTCCGTGCGCGCCGATCTGGACGTCGTCCACGCCGGCGCGTGGGGCTCCATGCTGAGCATCGTGAATCCGGCGTTCGCGGCCGACGGCAACGACGAGCCGCTGAGGTGACCCGGGCGGCGACCCCACCCCGACGCCGACCCCGTCGGACCCCGGCAAGCCGACCGACCCGCCGTCGTCGCCGGCCCCGGACCCCACCACCCCCGGTGACCACGGCACCCTGGCCCCGCCCGGCAACAAGCCTGACCCGGACGGCGACCTCGCCGACACCGGCAGCAGCGCTCCGGTCGGCCTCATCGCGGGCGTCGCCGCCGCGCTCGCGGTGGCCGGTGGAACGCTGATGTGGTGGATGCGCCGACGCCGCGGGACCGTCCAGGAGTAGCCGGACGGACAGGCAGTACGCACGCACAGGGAAGGGCTCCACCCGCGCCTCGGATGGGGCCCTTCGCCTCGACCTCGTGTGGAGCAGTAGCCCCTTCGGGCGAGGCGGGATCGTTTCCGCTCCCGCCGTCCGGGTGACGGTCGCCCCACGGGCACATCCGGGCGGACACACTGGCCACCCGCAGTACGTCCCCGAGGGAGCGCATCCATGAAGAACCTCCGAAAGGCGCTGGCCGTGGCCGTTGCCGCCGCGGCCCTGTGCACCGTGTCCGCGGCACCCGCCCAGGCGGCGCGAGGATCCTTCGCCTACTACGTGGAGGGGTGGTGGCACGGATTCGAGCTGACCGATCCCGAGGACGGTCGCTGCTACGACATCCTGCAGGGTGAAGCGCACCGGTCGACCAACCACACCGACCGGCTCGCCGTTCTGTTCCGGGGCACGGACTGCCAGGACGGTGCGATCGTGACCTTCCTCGAGCCGGGCCAGAACGCCCCCGACCACTTCGGTTCGGTGAAGTTCCTGGTCAGGTGAGTCGGTACGAGTAAGCAGGGTGTCCGGCCGATGCGCGTCCCGGCCGGACACGAGTGACTCCCCGGGGCCTCAGGCGCCCCACAGCCAGGAGCCGGACTCCGCCGATGCGACGAGTCGGCCCAGGCCGAAGGCGAACGGAACGGGCACGAGCAGGAAGACACCGGCGCGGACCAGGGACGGTCCGACGATGGACACCACGTCGTTGGGCTGGGTGGTCGTGAAGAAGTCACGCCAGCGCAGGATGTCACCGAGGCTGCACGCCCAGAAGAACAGCCCGATCACCAAGAAGACCGCGCCGGTCAGCAGCCCCAGATAGCTGGTCGCTTCCAGCAGGTCGACACGGGCGTCGTGATCCCGCACGACGAACGCGGCGACGACCACGCAGACCGTGGCCCCCACGCCGTACGCCGCGCCGCGCGCCATGACACTGCCCAGCCGTAGACGCGGTTCGATCACCCCGTCCGTACCTCTGCTCATGCGGACCATGTGCGTGCCCCCTGTCGTCACCGCACCGTCGAGCCTGTCGCTACGACGCGGCGAACTCTACGAAGGACGCCCAGGAGGCGGGGGAGACGGCGAGCGCGGGGGCGGTGAGGTCCTTGGAGTCGCGGACGTGGACGGTGTGGGGGCAGGTGGCGACCTCGACGCAGTCGCCGCCCTGGCTGCCGCTGTACGTGGACCTGGACCAGGTGAGTGCCACCTCTACACAGTTGCCGCCCTCGCTGCCGCTGTAGCTGGACTTGAACCAGTGGAGGCCAGTGCTCATAGTTCCTCTGCCATCTTCTCGATCGTCTCCAGCGTCCTCTCCGGAGTGTATGCCTGGGCCCGGGTGACGCCATACTTGCCGAACAGGTTGCCCAGCTGCGGTTGTTCGGTGACGAAGAAGCTGCCGCCCTGCCCCTCGATATAGGCGAGCTGCCGGCGCTTGTCGGTCTCCAGCAGGACGAAGGGGCCGTCGAGCGCCGCGTGGTCCTCGCGGTCCGGATCCATCAGCTGGATCCGTACGTGCCGCAGCCGCGCCACATCGGCGAGGTGGTGGAGCTGGGCCTTCATGACGCGGCGGCCGCCGATCGGCCGGGTCAGCACGATCGTCTCCAGGACGAAGCTGATGTCGGGCAGCGGCCTGCGGGACAGCAGCTTCTGCCGTTCGAGCCGCGCGGCGACCTTCGCCTCGATCTCGTCGTCGTCATAGGTCGGGTACCGGCTCGTGAAGACGGCGCGTGCGTACGCCTCCGTCTGGAGCAGACCGGGCATGACGTGGTTCTCGTACTCGTGCCTCGCCCACGCCTTCTCCTCCTCGTCCGCGAACGGCGTGAACCACCCTGGCAGCGGGTTGCGCCGCTCCGTCTGCTTCGGCGGCTTCGGTGCGGCGACGATCAGTGCACCTTGTGCACCCAGCACCTCGTCCGCCCGCTGCACGAAGACGTCCGTCGGCGGTCGGGCGCCCCGCTCCACCATCGCCACTTGGGACTTGGAGTAGCCGATCCGCTTGCCCAACTGCTCCTGGGACAGTCCGGTCAGCACACGGAAGTGCCGCAGCAGCAGACCGAACATCTCGGCGGTGCTTTCCGGCTGATCACTGGAGTGCACGGGCTCACCTCACAGGTACACCACTGTTCACAACATGCTTGTGACCCTGGTCACCGTACGTGTCTGCCGCAACGCTGAGCGCATGGAACTGAAGAATTCACCGGATCCGGTCCCCTTCTGCCCCTCCTGGATCCCCGCCTCCGGCCACGCACTCCGCCACGTCGGCATCCACTTCGACGCCGTCCGCGCCATCGGTCTGCTCGGCGAGGAAATCGCGTACGAGGTCATGCAGTTCACCGACTTCCGGGCCGGGCCCATCGTCCGCTCCGGCATCGGCGAGCGCAGCATGTACTTCCTGCTCGCGCCAGGGGCCGCCGCCGAGCACCGCTGGCCTCCCGGGGTGGAGGCGATGAGCCGGAGCGCGCGAGGGGACGCGTTCGTCGGGGTGCCCGCGCTGGGCGGCGGCACCTGGCCGCTGGACTGGCGGTCGCGGCCCACGGTCCAGGATCCCTTCGTGGACGGCGCGTTGCTGCACGAGATGGCCTGGTTGCGGGCGGGGTGCGTCGTGAAGGAGTGAGTGAGGCGGAGCTTGACCGGCCGGTGCGCCGAAACCCGTACCTTCCGCCCCGGCGGACGGATCAGCACACTGGTCGCATGCGGTACGAGACGAGATCCGAAAGAGTCAGGATCAGGGCCGTGCAGGCCCTGATCTGGTCGGGCGTTCTCGTCGCCTCCCCCTTGCTGCTGATCGCAGGAGCGCCGATCCGCCGCCGCTACCTCCGCCACATCTACCGCGATGGGGCCCCGCCCCTCCTCGACAAGGAGCGCGGCCACGTCAGCGCCCACTACTTCGTCGCCAACCACCCTCTCTTCGCGTGGCTCGGCCGGGAGTGAACGGCCCTCAGACGACGTCGAATTCGTTGCCCTCGGGGTCCTGCATGGCGGCGGCGTAGAAACCGGTACCCGGGTCGTCCTTGATCCGCAGCACGGTGGCGCCGGCTTCGACCAGCCGCTCCACCGTGGCCCTGACCCGCTGGGTGCGGAGCTCCAGCGGGACGTCACGGCCCCCGCCGACCTTCAGGTCGAAGTGCCACCGGTTCTTGGCGGTCTTCGGCTCCGGAACCGCCTGGAACCACACTCTCGGTCCTCGTCCGGCCGGATCGACGATCGACTCCGGGACGTCCCCGGCGCCGGGCGGCAGCTCTTCCGCGGGCACCCCCATCGACGCCCAGTAGGCACGCCACGTGGCATGTCCGTCCGGCGCGGGCTCGGGTACGTAACCGAGGGCCTCGGACCAGAAGGCCACCATCCTCTGCGGATCGGAGCAGTCGATCGTCAGCTGCAGCGTCGTCTCCATGTCCCGAGCGTCCCAGACGGGTCCGACAGCCGTTCGCCTACCGCACCTCCACCCGGTCCCCGGTCGACGACTTCGCGCCGGAGGTGGTGTTGCCGAAGTACGTCCAGCGCCATGTCCCGGACTTGCCGGCCTTCACCGTGGTCTTGAGCGCCCCCGTGCTGGTCGACTTCACCTTCTTGACCGTCGTGTACGAGGAGGTGCCCGCCGCCCGCCCGGCGTACCCGGTGCTCGTCGTAAGGCCCGAGGCGTTCCAGGTCCGCGCGGGCACCGCCGTGGCCGGTCGCGTACCGCTCTCCGTCCGCCCGGGGGGCCTTCAGCGCTTACGGGACCCGCGCCACGGCCACGTAGATGCCGCTGTGCTCCTGGGCGGGCGCGGGGGTGCCGTTGAACCACTCCGGGGCCATCACCAGGCCGGGGGCGGCGATCTCCAGGCCCTCGAAGAACCGCTCGAACTCCTTGCGGCTCCGCAGCGCCAGCTGGATGCCGCCCCTCTTGTACTCGTCCTCGCTCTGCTGCCCGATCTCCGCGTTCACGTCGGACGCGCCGTGGGACAGCACGACGTAGCTGCCGGGGGCCATGGCGTCCGTGAACGTTCGGATGATGCCGATCGGGTCCTCGGCGTCGGGGAGGAAGTGGAGGAGGCCGAGGAGCGACAGGGCGATCGGGCGGTCGAAGTCCAGGGTCTCGCGGGCCGCGTCGAGGATGATCGCGGGCTCGCGGACGTCGGCGTGGACGTAGTCCGTGACGCCCTCCGGCCGGCTGATCAGCAGCGCCTCCGCGTGACGCAGGACGATGGGGTCGTTGTCGCAGTAGACGACCCGGGCGGAGGGGCGGATCTCCTGGGCCACCTGGTGCAGGTTGGGCGCGGTGGGAATGCCCGTACCGATGTCCAGGAACTGCGTCACGCCCTGGCCCGCCAGCCAGGCCGTCGCGCGGTTCATGAAGGCGCGCTGCTGGTGGGCGCCTATCTTCGCCTCGACGGGCAGGAGTTCGGCCACTTCCTGGTCCACCGGGTAGTTGTCCTTGCCGCCGAGCAGCGCGTCGTAGACCCGCGCCGAGTGGGGCTTGCTGGTGTCGATCGGGGGGTGAGGCGCCTGTGCCGTCATACCGAACTCCAGATACACGTGGTGTGGACCATTCAGTCGACGCAGTCTGCCACACGCCTACGGGGCCCCGGCGGAGACCCAGTGACCCACCAGATCCGCGTAGAGCGGGCTGCTGTCCAGGAGTTGGGCGGGAGTGCCGACGGCCGTGCGATCGCCGTCGAGCACCAGGACGCGCGGCGCGCGCAGCGCGGAGCTGATGCGGTGTGCCACCACGACGAGCGTGGTGCCCCGGTCCGCGAAGGCCCGCTCGGCCCGCTCCTCGGCCGCCGGGTCGAGGTGGCAGCACGCCTCGTCCAGCAGCACGATCGACGCGGGGGACACATGTGCGCGGGCCAGCGCCACCAGCTGCCGTTCACCGGAGGAGAGCGGGGGCCCGTCCAGTCCGACGGGCGCGTCCAGGCCGCCGAGCCGGTCCACGAGGGTCCGCGCGCCCACAGCCGTCGCCGACGCGAGGAGGTCGGCATCCCGGGCCTGCGGATGCAGGTAGCGCAGGTTGTCCCGCACGGTGCCGGTGAACACGTACGCCTCCTGCGGGATCAGGGTCACCGCCCGGTGGAGCCAGGCCCGGTCGACCTCCGTCGCCGGTACGCCTCCCAGGGTCAGCCGGCCGCTGTCCGGCCCGGCCATCCCGGCCAGCAGCGTGGTGAGAGTGGACTTCCCCGCACCACTCGGCCCGACGACCGTCAGATGTGAGCCGGCCGGGATGTCGAGGGAGAGCCCGTCGATGACGGGTGCCGCTCCCGGGCCGTACGCGTAGACGACGTTCACCAGGGACAGGTCCGGGGAGCGCGGGGTCCGTGGGGGGAGGACCGGGCCCGGACCCCTCGGAGGGCCGGGCCGCGCTTCCCGTGTTGATCGGCTCAACTGGCTCAGTACGGTCACCAGTTGCACGCCCCAGGAGCCGAGTACGGTGACGAGCGAGCGCAGGGCCGGAGCCACTCCGCTGACCAGATAGCTGGTCGCGCCCAGCAGTTCGCCCACCGACAGCGCACCGCTGTCCAGGAGCCGCGGGGCCGACAACAGCAGGACCAGCAGCGGGAGATGGCTGCCCAGCGACACCAGCAAGGTGTTGGCCGACGCGGTCCGGGCAACCGCCCTGACCGCGTCCCGGTGGTCGGTGATCCGGGCGGACAGGTCGTCGGCCACCCGGTCCCGGGCACCGCACGCGACGACGTCCCGGATGCCGTCGAAGGTCTCGCCCGCGACCCCCGTGAGGCGCTCCTCCGCCCGCAGCTGGCGGCGCTGGCGGCGGGCGAGGACGCGGAGGCGGGGGACGCAGAGGAGCAGGGTGAGCAGGACCGGGGGCAGGGTGACCGCCGCCACCGGGGCGGACAGGGCGGCCAGGCCCACGAACGCCATCAGCAGGGAGACGCCCAGCTGCCGGGCCGAGCGCAGCAGGGCGGACACCAGCGACCGCACGGTCTCGACCTGGACCGTCAGCCGGGCCACGCCCGCGCCCGCCGTGTCCCGGGCCCCCGCCGCCGCGCGCTGCACGGCCCCTGCGGCCACGGCTGTCACCAGGTCGTCCCGCAGCGGTTCCACGATCCGCCCCAGCCACGGTGTCAGGGTCCGGGTCATCAGGGCGCGGAAGACCATCGCGGCCCCGAGCAGGCCGATCCAGAAGAAGCCTTCGGCGGGCCGTCCCGCGAGGAAGCCCCGGTCCAGGGCGGCGGCGACGAGCAGCCCGGAGGCGAGTGCCGGAACCGCCTCCAGCAGGGACCATCCCGCCACCGCGACCGCCGCCCCGCGGTGTCGGCGCAGGAACCCGGCGAACAGGTGCCGGTCGATGGGGCGCGGGGCTGCCTCGCTCATACCGGCTCCTGGGCGTGCGGGTTCGGGTGCGGGGGCGTGTTCCGGTCGGTCCACGCTTCGGCCCCGGATCCCGTATCGCGGTCCGGGGCGGTCTCCGGGCCGGCGCTCGCCGCGAACAGGGCCCGGTAGTCGTCGAGTTGCCACAGATCCGCGTGCGGGCCCAGGGCGCGGACCCTGCCGTCCTCCAGCCAGGCCACCAGGTCGGCCCGCGCGGCGGTCGACACCCGGTGGGCGATCAGCACCCGGGTACGGCCCGACCAGGCCGAGGCGAGCGCGGAGCCGACCCGTGCCTCCGTGGCGGTGTCCAGGCTCGACAGCGCGTCGTCCAGTACGACCACCGCCGGATCGTGGACCAACGCCCGCGCGAGCCCCAGGCGTTGGACCTCTCCGCCGGAGAGCGGGGCCTCCGTGAGCGGAGTGTCGTAGCCACGCGGGAGGCGGGCGATGAAGTCGTCCGCCCGGGCGGCCGCGGCAGCCGCCGTCACCTCCTCGTGGGAGGCGTCCGGGCGGGCGAAGGCGATCATCCCGGCCACCGTCGTACCCAGCAGCGCGGGCCGCTCGAAGGCGTAGCCGACGGCGGCGCGCAGGGCCTGGGGGGTCAGCTCCCGCAGCGGTACGCCGTCGATGGCGACCAGGCCCGCGTCGGGCTCCCGCAGCCGCCCGATCAGCGCCGCCAGGGTGCTCTTGCCCGCCCCGGACCGGCCGACCACCGCGAGCGCCGTGCCCGCCGGGACGACGAGGTCCACGGCGTCCAGGACGGTCCGGGCGCCCGAACGGACGGTCACCCCCGACAGGGTCACCGTGCCGGGGCGGCCCGCCGGGCGCGCGCGGGTGCCGGGGGCCGGGACCGGCTGGTCGACGACCTCGGCGACCCGGCGCGCACCGGCGGCCGACATGCCGAGCGCGAAGAGGGCGTCGAGCTGGTCCAGTGCGGCCATCGCGAGCGCCGTGTAGCCGACGACCGCGGCGAGTTCTCCCGCGCTGATGTCACCGTGGAGCAGGGCGAGACCTCCGGCACAGAGCACCAGCACCTCCACGGCCGGGATCAGCAGGCCCACCTGCCATCCGGTGTCCCGCTGGAGCGCCCAGACGCGGTGCCCGGTGCGGGACAGCTCCGGGAGAGGATCCAGGACTCGGCGCGTCTCGGCCGCCGCCGTGCCGCTCGCGCCGATGGTCCGGGCCCCGCCGAGCGCTTCCAGCAGCAGGGCGGAGATTCTTCCCTGGGTCTCCTGATACCGGAGGAACAGCCCCGAGCCGCGGTTCATGAACATCCGGGCGATGAGCGCCAACGGCGGTACGCCCAGCGAGAAGCAGAGCCCGATCCGCCAGTCGAGCAGCCACAGCGCGACCACCCCGCCGAGCGAGGTGAGCACCGCCGTCGAGGCGGTGACCAGCGTGACCCCGGCCGAGCCGGCCTGCGCGCACCCCGCGGAGAGACGCCCCGCGAGGTCCCCGGCGGGAAAGTCGGCCGTCCCCGGAACCCCGGCGTCCAGGGCGCGCCGGGCGAGGGTCCGGCGGAGGGCGGCCACCGTGCCGGAGCCGTACCCCCCGTTGGCGAGGGTCTGGAGGGACCCGGCGGTGACGACGAGGGCGAGGAGCGCGGCGCACACGAGGACGGGGCCGGTGACGGACCGCCGGGCGACGACCGCGTCCAGGGCCCGTGCCATGGCCCAGGGGAACGCCAGCGTGCCGGCCGACCCCAGGACGGCTGTGGCGGAGGCGAGGACGAACCAGCCACGCGTCCGGGCGGTCGCGTCCCACACCAGTCGCCGGGGAGACGTCATCGAACTCCTTCCGGCCGTCCGTGGCTCCCGCCCGGGGGCGGACGGGCACGGGTGACGGGCACGGATCGCGGTGAGTCGTGCGTACGGGAGACACGGCGTGCGCCGGACGGGCCCGGGAGGGGCCCGTCCGGCGCACGGCTGCTACTGCTGCTCGATGCTGGTGATGGAGCAGGTCCAGGTACACGTCCGGGTGCAGCCGGCCAGCGCGACGGACTCCTCGCCCTCCAGGGTCTGCAGCTCGTCGACGTCGACGGTCATGGTGTTGTCGATCATGGTGGTGTCCTTTCGTCGTGAGTGATGTGCCCGAACACCGCCGAGGACCGGCGGTGTCGCACGGCCGCGTCGGCGACCGTGAGTTCAGGGGGAGCGAGGGCGAGGCGGCGGTCCGGGGCCCGGGCCGTCAGGAAACTCACCAGCCGGTCGGTGAGTTCGGCGCCGCCCCGCTCCTGGAGCGGGTGGTGGCCCGCTCCCGCGATGTCGAGGCAGTCGTGGGGTGCGTGCTGCGGGCCGCCCGCCCGCGCCAGGGCCTGGCGCAGCCGACGCGTCTCGTCCACCGGCACGACGGGGTCGTCACAGCCGTGCAGGGCGAGCAGCGGTACGCGGATGCGGTGGGCGAGGCGTTCGACGTCCCGGGGGCCGAGGTCGTCGTCCGGCGGCTCGCCCAGGCCGTGCCGGTCGATCAGGGCGCGCACGGCGGGCGACGACCGCTCGCGCAGTCCCCGCGCGGACAGGAACGGGGCGATCACCGCGCAGCGTGCCCAGGCGTACGGGTCGGCGCACACAGCCAGCAGGGCGAGGAAGCCCCCGTAACTGATGCCGAGGAGAACGGGCGGTTCGGCGTCCGGCGGGCGCTGCTCCGTGAGCGTACGGACCAGGGAGCGGATGTCCGCGAGGTCGGGCACGCCCCATGCGCCGTGGATCGCCTCCGCGTGGGCCCGGCCGTAGCCGGTGCTGCCACGCTGGTTGGGGGCCACCACCGCCGCCCCGGCTTCCGACAGGCGCGCGAGCACCGGGTCGTGGCCGAGCGTCCAGTGGTCCTCCGGGCCGCCGTGCAGCGCGACGACGACGGTGGGCGCGGTGCGCCGGTCGCCCAGGACGACGGCCTCGAACCGCCCGGACGGGGTGGCGAACCACTCGGTCGCGGCGTGCGGAGCCCTGGGGGCGTCAGGTGTGCGGGCCGGGGCCTCGCGGGTGTCGGACGGGGCGTCGTACGAGGCGGTGTCCGGGACGGTGACCAGGTCGGCGGGACGGTCCGGGGTCGCGTACACGACGCGCAGCCCGCTCGTGCTCCAGCCGGCGACGGGGTGGAACGCGCCCGGCGGCAGCGCGGCGGGCCGGGACCGGTCCGCCCCCACGTCGTACAGGAAGAGACGGGCCTGCGCGCCCCGGGAGACCCGCAGCGCCACCCGCTCACCCGCCGGGTCGGCGGCCAGCGGAAGGACCGCGCCGTCCAGGGAGTTGAGCCGGTCCGGGAAGCTGAGCCGGGCCCGGTCACCGAGGGCGGCGTGGGCGATTCGCAGCCGTCCGTCGCCGGGATCGCTCGCCGTCAGCAGCAGCCCCGAGGCAGGTGCAGAGAGCAGCAGCCGGTGGATGCGGCCGTTCGCCGGCGACGGGAGAGCGTGCCACTTCCCGTCGCGCAGGTCGAGAGAGACGGGGCGGTATCCGTCGGGCCCTTCGAGGTCCGTGGCGTAGCGGCAGCCCGTCCCGTCCAGCGGCAGGAGGGCGGTGACCCGGCCCGGCAGGATCACGGGATCGCTCAGCCGCAGTGGCGTGGAACGGACCCGCCGGACGCGGGTACGGCCGTCGTGGGCGGTCTCCACCGCCAGCGCGAGCGTGCCGGGCGGCCCGCCGGGCACCAGGCGCAGGCCCCGCGCCTCGACGACCAGGTCCTCGGCAGGGGACGGGTCCTTGAGCTCGGGCCCGGCCTGGTACGGCACCTGGGGCTCGGCGAGCGAAGTCCCGGCGGCCGTGGCCGAGGCGGGCGCGGGGCGGGACAGCAGGAGCAGGTGGCGGCCGGAGCCCGCCGTGCCGCGCAGCCGCAGCAGCCCGCCGTCCTCGGTCGGCAGCACCTGGGTTGCGGTGGTCTCCGCCGGGGCGCCCTCCCGGTAGCGGGGCGTGTCACCGGGGTACGGAGGGTGCGTGCCGTCGAGGTCCCACCACCCCGGGGCCAGCGCGCCGTCGGCCGTGGCCACCAGACAGGCGGCGAACCGGGACCGCGCCGAGAAGCGGAAGCTGATGCGCTCCGGCCGCCGGTTCATCGCACCCCCACCGCGGTACGCGGGTGCCGGCCGGCGGGCGCGGAGAGTTCCGGGGTGTCCGGCATCCAGAGCCGCGGGCCCCCGTCCCGCAGGCGCAGCAGCATGCCGACCGTTCCGGCGACACCGGTCTGGTAGCCGCCCGTGACCGCTTCCAGCGACTCGTCGGGCACCACCAGCAGGCCGTCGCGTCGTACGGCACGGGTGTGGATGCAGGTGGCCAGCTCCCCTGCCTGGTCGCGGTACCGGGGGTCGCCGAGCGCGGCGGACATGTCGAGCAGGAACTCCGCGTTCCCGGCGAGCCCGTGGCAGGCGGCGGGGGAGGAGAGCCACATGGTCTCCCGTACTCCGGCCGCCGCGCGTACGGCTGCCTCCCGGTGGCGTTCGTCGCCGGTCCGGGCCCAGAGCCGGACCAGGAACGTGCCGATGCCCGAGGAGCCGCTGCACCAGTGCGTCTGCCCCACCGGCCCGTCGGCGTCCCGGTCCCCGGCCGGCCAGACCGCCCGGCCGGCCTCGAACCGGGCCAGCTTCACCAGGGTGTCGCCCGCCCTGCCGGCCGCCCAGAGGAGGCCCTCGTGTTCCGCCGCCACCCCGGCGGCCAGCAGGAACGCGCCGATCCCCGCGATGCCGTGGGCGAACCCGTAGTGGCGGGCTCCGGCGAGGTTCGAGTCGAAGGCGGCCGGGACGGGCCAGATCACCCCGGCGGGGTGATCCTCGGCCGCCGAGATGATCGCCTGGGCGCAGGCGACCGCCCGGTCGCGGAAGACCGGATCACCCGTCGTCCGCCAGAAGTGCAGTTGGGTCATGCCGGCCCCCGCCGCCCCGTGGCAGATGTCCCGGTTGGGCCAGTCGAGGGGGACCGCGCGCGCGAGTGCGGACGCCTCGGCGGCGACGTCCTCGTCGCCCAGCAGCAGGGCCGCGTCGAGCAGTGCCCAGGCCGTGCCGGAGCGGCCGAAGTGCAGCCCGGGCAGGAGCGTTCCGTCGGGTGTCCGGCCGGTGGGAAGATCGGCGAGACGCCGCCGTGTCCACTCCGTCAGCTCCGCCACCCCGTGCCGTACGTCGGGCCCCGCGCCCGCCGCCGCGGCCCGGGTGAGCACGGCGAGGACGCCGGCCGAGCCGTACTGGACGTTCAGCGGGTCGGTGGTCGCGCCGAATGCGCTGACGTCCCAGAGGTGTCCGCCGCTGCCGGGCCCGGTGCGGAGCAGGTACGCGATGCCACCGGCGATCAGCCGCTCGCGCTCCTCGCCGGACAGGGCCAAAACGCCGCTCCCACCGGTGGCGCCCGTGCCCGTCCCCCGGGTTCCGCCGGTCTCTCCGCCGGTGGACCGGTGGCCGGTTCCGGGCAGCTCCGCGAGAGCCTTCCGTATGCGGGGCAGCTCCCAGCGTTCCTCGGGGAGCGGGGCGCAGAGGGCGAGAAGCAGGGGCAGAAGCGCTGCGGCCCAGGGGTGATCGGCGATCGCCTGCGTGATCAGAGCCTGTGTACGGTCGCCCATCGGGCGGTCGTCGGGGACCAGGAGCATGTCGACACCCGTCGCCAGGTGGAGCAGCACCGCGCCGAGGCCGTAGAGATCGCCCGCGTACGTGGGAGCCGTGAAGTCGTAGTCCCGCAGCGAGGACACCTCGGGGCCGACATAGCCGGGGGTGTACCCGCGGCGGACCGGGACGCCCTCGGGGGCCAGGTACTCGACGTCGATGAGCCGGACCCGGCCTTCCGGCGTGACCATGAGGTTGTTCGGCGAGAGGTCGCGCAGCACCCGCCCGGTGCCGTGGACGGCCGCCACGATGTCCACGATCTGCCGGCCCAGGGCCAGGAACTCCGCGAGGTCCCGCACCGGGCGTTCCACCAGCCGGTCGCGCAGCGTTTGCCCCGGCACGAACTCCTGGGCCAGGAAAAGGTTGCCGCCCTGGGCGAACAACTCGATCGCGGCCGGGGTGAAGCCCAGCGGGTCCAGCGCCTCCAGCATCTCGGCCTCGTGGCGCAGGGTGTCCTGGAGGTCGGTGCCGTCCATGCGGACGCCCACGTGCGCCCGCGCCTCCTTCACCACGACCTGCCGGCCGGTGGTCTCGTCGGTCGCGAGGTACACCCCGCCCTTGAAGGCGTGCCGGATCGCCTTGGCGACCACGTAACGGCCGTTGAGGCGGACAGACTTCCTCCCCGGTGTCCGCGTCGGCTTCTGCGGTCCGGCCGGCTCCCGCGACGGGCTCGGCGCGGCCTCGGGGGAAGGCGCGGTCTCCGGGGAAGCCGACGGCTCCGGGAACGGCGGCGGTGCCCACGCGGGGGTGGTGACCCAGGCCTGACGCCGGTCCTTCTCCAGCCCGCCGCCGGGGTTGCGCAGCCGTACGTCCGTGTCCCCGTCGTTCGTCGTCGTCCGCACCCCGCCGAACACCCCGTAGCGGTAGTGGACGAGGCTGCCCGGGGCGTACGGCCGGTCCGAGAGGATGCGTGGTCCGCGCAGTCCCAGCGTCGCCGCATGCAGCCGCCGGGCCAGCCGGCGGAACAGCTCCGGGTCGTCGGGGTAGACCGTGATGAACTTGCCGCCGCCGCCGCGGTCGGCGCGCCCTCCCGTCAGCAGGGCGACCCGGTCCAGGGCCCCCGCGAACTTGAACGAGGCCCGTTCCTCGACCAGGACATCGGCCGCCACCGCCAGGACCAGGGCCGCGGACAGCGGTGTGGCCGACAGGTGCAGCTTCCAGCCCTGCTCGCCGCTCCGGTGGCCGCGCGGCCGGGCCGAGCACCAGAACTCCCCCTGCTCGACCGCCCACTGCGTCGCACCGCGCCGGTGCAGCACCCCTTCGACGATGCCGGGCAGCAGGCCGGTGTCCAGCGCGAAGAAGCTGCCGCCGTCGTGTTCGTCGCGGTCGTTGCTCACAGGCGATCCTTCCTTGCCGGTGCGGTGTGGTGGCGGGACCCTGACGGTCCGGGCGGAGCCGGTGCGCGGTGCGGGAGTGGTGTTGACCGCACATGACGAATCGTCATATGCGTTTCGGCCAGGGCGCATCGAAAGATCTGCCGAGTTGTCCGGGAATCGCGGACCGTCCTCGGCCACCTCTGCCTATCGTGGCGGCGAGCGATCCCCCGATCGCCACGGGTGACGTTAGCGGTGTGCCGAGGGGCCGGTGCACCACCCGTTCTGGGGGGTTGCGATCAAGGGGGGCCGTCGGATCGACAGAACCGAAACCGGGCTGCACCGGGCCCGGAAGACCATGGTCATCGCCACCGCGCTGTATCGCGGCAGCCACCTGGTCGCGGGGGGTGTCGTGGTCGCGCAGCACCAGCGCGACCGCCTGTTCCCGTGGCTGGCCCTGAGTGCCGCGATCGCGTCCACCGCGCTCATCTGGTTCATGGCAGCCCGGCACCGGCGGCTCGTTCCCTGGGTCGTGGGACTCGACGTTCTGGTGATCGGCTGCCTGCTGCCCTTCGGCGCGTACGCCTGGGGCGGGGCCCGCACCCAGGAGTCGGTCGCCTGGGTCATGCTCCTGGGCGGATCGGCTTCGGCCATGGCCGCCGTCGCCTTCGGAGCGCGCCTCCTCGCCGTCGCCGTGGCCCTCCTGGTGGCCACCCATCTCGCCGGGTACCTCATGGTGGAGGCGGACGCCGCCGTGACCGGCGCCCATCTGAACGCCCTGGTCTTCTCCGCCGTCGTGTCCTGGGTGCTCACCTGGTACCTCTGCCGACAGGGCGAGCAGGTCGATTCGGCCAACCGGCGGGCGCTTGCCGCTGAGGCACAGCGGGCCAGGTTCGCGGAGCGCGTCGCCCATCACAACGCGCTGCACGACACCGTCCTCGCCACGCTGACGGCCATCGCCCGCGGTGGCGTCGACGCCAACACCTCGATGATGCGCGAGCGTTGCGCGCGGGAGGCCGCCTACCTCAGGAGGCTGGTCGAGCAGGCGGACGACCGTGAGCCGGCCTCCGAGGTGCGGGCGGCACTTGAAGAGTCCGTACGCGCCGCCGAAGCGCTGGGGCTGCGGGTGACCGCCCGCTACCACGAGCCGCCCGCCGTGCCCGGCGAGATAGCGCTGGCCATGGCACGGGCCACGACCGAAGCCCTCAACAACGTGCGGTGCCACGCCGGTACGGGGCACGCCTTCCTGACCGCCGTCGGCGACTCGGGCCGGCTGGTCGTCACCGTGGTCGACCGAGGCCGGGGTTTCGCTACCGGATCAGCCAGACCGGACGATGCGGGCGGAGTCGCCGGACCGAGGGCATCGGGCGGATCGGAGGGGCCGGCCGGTCCCGCCGGGCAGGCCGCCGGCGGAATCGGGCTCGACCGTTCCGTGCACGCCCGGATGCGCGGCGTGGGCGGCCGGGCCTTCGTGGACAGCGCCCCCGGCGAGGGCGTCCGCGTGGAGCTGAGATGGCCGGGGTGATCACCGTCGCCGTGGTGGACGACGACCGGATGCTGCGCGACGGCATCCGTTCGTGGTTCGCGGGAGTCGAGGAGCTGGACCTCGTCGCGTGCGCGGCCACCGTCGACGAGTTGCTCGCGGGCTCCTGGGAGCCGCCGGACGTCGTCCTGCTGGACCTCATGCTCCGGGACGACCGGCCGCCCGCCGACAACATCCGCCGCCTTCGGGCGGCCGGCAGCAGAGTGCTGATGATCAGCGTGGTGGCGGACCGCGACCGGATCGTCGCGGCCATCACCGACGGCGCCGACGGCTTCCTCACGAAGGACCACGAGCTGTCCGTCCTCGTCGAAGCCGTCGGCGAGATCGCGGCCGGGCGCACCCCCCACTCCCCGGAGCTGGCTTTCGCCCTGGCCTACGACCGGGGCTCGACCCGCCCCCGGCTCTCTCCCCAGGAACGCGAGGTGCTGGTGGGGTACGCCTCCGGGCTCACGTTGAAGGCGACCGCCCGCCGTGCCGGGATCACGGTGAACACGGCGAAGTACTACCTGGACCGCGTGAAGGCCAAGTACCAGGAGACGGGGCGGCCCACCTACACCAAGATCGACCTGGCGACCCGGGTCCGCGAGGACGGCTGGCGTTGACCCGCACGCGGGCGGCATCCGAAGATCGCTGGTGTGAGCAACCCTTCTGACCCGCCTCCGCCCTCGCCCGCGCCCTCACCCTCGGGCGAAGCGCCCCGTACGGACGGGCCCCCCTCCCCCTGGGCCCAGCCGCCGCACCCGCCCGCACCGGCCTGGCCGGGCGGGCCGGCGGGGCAGGCGTGGCAGGGCGGGCAGGGCTGGGACAGGCCCCCGGAGTGGAGCCGCCCGCCTTCCGGGCCCGTGCGCGCGCCCGCCGGCTCCCGCTACGACGAGCAGGGGCGCAACGGGCAGGGCGGACGGTTCGGCTGGCTCGGTGAGCTGGCGGTCGTCGTGGCGCTGGTCGTGGTGGGCGTCCTGGTCGTCAGCATCGCCGGGTTCGTCGTCGCGGAGCTGCTGGACGCGGGGCCCGACTCGGCGGACAGCGAACTCTTCTTCGAGGACCCGGTCGCCGATCTCGTCGTCCAGCTCCTCGGCCTCGCGATCGGCATCCCCATCGTCCTGCTGGCCGTCCGGCTGCTGGGTCGCCGCCCCGCCGGAACCGTCTCCTCCGTCGTCGGGCGGATCCGCTGGGGCTGGCTCCTGCGGTGCGCCGCCGTGGCGTTTCCGCTGATGATCGTGCAGATCGGCCTGCTGATCGCGTGGACCTGGAACGACGAGCCGCTCGGGGAGACGGGGACCGGCTTCCCCGGGTGGCCCGTCTTTCTGCTGAGCCTGGCCGTGGTGCTGGCGCTCGTCCCGTTCCAGGCCGCCGCCGAGGAATACGTCTTCCGGGGCTGGCTGGTCCAGGTGATCGGCCGCGCCGTGCGGACGCCGTGGCCCGCGATCGTGATCGCCTCCCTGCTGTTCGCCCTGGCCCACGGGTTCGGCGAACTCTCCGGCTTCCTGCTGCTGTTGTACTCGGCGCTGTGGTGGGGCTGGCTGGTGATCCGTACCGGCGGTCTCGAAGCCGTGATCGTCATGCACGTCGCGAACAACCTGCTGGCCTTCGGCCTGGCGGCCGGTTTCGGTGAGCTGGCCAGTACGGAGACCGCGGCCGACGCGCCCTGGCAGGCCATGGTGATCGAGCTGGTCTTCGCCCCGCTGTACTGCCTGACCATGGCCCGGATCGCGGACCGCCGCGGGGTCGAGCGGGTGAGCCCCTGAGGGGCCGGAGCCGGGGCCGTTGCGCTGCGCGGAGTTCCTCGACCGCTGAGGGGGTGCGGCGGGGCGCGCGCCGGGTCCGTGGAAAGCTACCGCGAAGGGGCGGCCGCGGGGCCGGCCGGGACGGGGGGACCTGTGGAGCGTACGAGGCTGTGGAAGTCCTTCGTCCCGGTGGTGGTGAACCTGATGCTCGGGGTTCCGGCCGTGGTGCCGGTCTTCCTGATCTGGTACGTCCTGTCCAACGGGCCCCTGGCGGAGCTGGGGTGGACCCAGCGGGAACCGACCGAGAACGACGGGATGCTGCCGTGGCTGATCCTCGTCGTGCCGGTGGTGGCCGGCTTCGGAGGTCTCTGGACCCTGATCAACCTGTGGATGCGGCGCCGTCTGATCGCTGCGGCGTCCCCGTACCCGTACTGGTCGGTGTCCGTGACGCTGACTGTCGCCCCGTTCCTCCTGGGCGTGGCCTTCGGCTGAGGAACGCGGCGGTGCAGGCCAGGGCGACGGCGAGACCGGCCGACGTACGCAGGAGCACGGTGACCGACGGGGGCAGGTGTTCCACCGCCGAGCCGTCGGCGTAGACGCAGGCGTTGCGCAGGGGCCAGAACTCCTGCTCCAGGCTCACCAGCGCGGCACCGGACATGTTCATGTCCTCGCACAGTGCCGGGAACGGCCCTCCGAGGGTGACGGAGAACCAGCCGGCGCAGTACACGGCCGTGGCCGCGAAGCCGCAGAGCAGGGCGGCGACCCCGCAGATCCTGGCCGGCGAACGGGGCGGGTTCTTCAGCAGGAGAGCGAGCACCAGGGCGCAGGCGGCCGCGGCCGCCGCGCTGAGCAGCAGAAACAGGCCCGTCAACGGTGTCGGCACGGCCACGTCCTCTCTCGGCCGGGTCAGAAGGGCACGGTCAGTTGCGCCCGGACGTGCGCCCGCAGTACGCCCGCCATGTCCGTCGCGCAGTCGCTGATCAGCCACTGGATCTGGAGGCCGTCCATCAGCGCGATGAGCTGCTGCGCGGCCGCCGACGGATCGACGTCGTCACGGAGTTCGCCCGCCTGCCGGGCCTGGAGGTAGGCGCGTTCGGTGTTGGCGACCGACGTACGGTAGCGGGCCTCGAAGTACGCGTGTGCCGGGTGGTCGGGGGCGGTGGCCTCCGCCGCGACCACCGAGAACAGCTCGACGATCCCGCGCCGCTTGGCGTTCAGCTCCGCGAGGTCGGTCAGCCGGCGCAGATGGTCGATGCCCCGCGTCACGCCCAGGGACAGCCACTCGTCGTCCACGTCGTCACGGCGCTGGAGCACGGCGAGGAGCAGGGCCTCCTTCGTCGGGAAGTGGTGCAGGAGGCCCGGGTGGGAGATGCCGCAGCGGGTGGCGATGACGCGCAGCGAAGCGCCCCGGTAGCCGGCCTCGCCGAACAGGGCCATCGCCTGGTCGAGGATCTCGGTCCGCTTGGCCCGGCCCTTGGCGTAGCCGCGCCGGGTTTCCGGGGTCACGCGTATTCACCCGTTGTCATCGGACGCCTTTCTCGTTCCGCCCCAGATTCTCACAGGGGCGAATACTTACCAAGCGGTCGGGATTGAGCGTACGGTACTGCGGAGTGCCGTCGTGGCCGTCGTGAAAGGAAGTCCTGTGGGTCTCAAGCCGCCGTATCTCGACCCCGAGCTGCCCGTCGGGGAACGGGTCGCCGACCTCCTGGGGCGCATGACGCTGCCCGAGAAGGTCGGCCAGATGCTCCAGCTCAACGCGAAGGAGGGGGTGCGGCACCTCGTCGAGGACCTGCACGCCGGCTCGATCCTGCACGCCTCGCCGGACCGGGTGCGCGAGGCCGCCGCGCTCACCGCGAAGACCCGGCTGCGCATCCCGCTGCTCGTCGCCGAGGACTGCATCCACGGGCACTCCTTCTGGGTGGGCGCCACGATCTACCCGACGCAGCTCGGGATGGCCGCCACCTGGGACCCGGAGCTGGTGGAGCGGATCGCGCGGGCGACGGCGGTCGAGGTCGCGGCGACCGGGGTGCACTGGACGTTCTCGCCGGTGCTCTGCATCACCCGGGACCTGCGGTGGGGCCGGGTGAGCGAGACCTTCGGCGAGGACCCGCTCCTGATCGGTGAGCTGGCCTCCGCGATGGTGCGCGGCTACCAGGGCGACGGCCTCGACGACCCGACCGCGATCCTGGCCTGCGCCAAGCACTTCGCCGGGTACTCCGAGACCCAGGGCGGCCGGGACGCCAGCGAGGCGGACATCTCACGGCGCAAACTGCGCTCCTGGTTCCTGCCGCCGTTCGAGCGGGTCGCCAAGGAGGGCTGCCGTACGTTCATGCTCGGCTACCAGTCGATGGACGGCGTGCCGATCACCGTGAACAACTGGCTGCTCAACGAGGTGCTGCGCGGCGAGTGGGGCTACACCGGGACGCTGGTCACCGACTGGGACAACGTCGGCCGCATGGTGTGGGAGCAGAAGGTCTACGCCGACTACGCGCAGGCCTCGGCGGCGGCGGTCCGCGCGGGCAACGACATGGTGATGACCACGTCGAACTTCTTCGAGGGGGCCCAGGAGGCGGTCGCCCAGGGCGAGTTGTCGGAGACGGAGATCGACGCCGCCGTACGCCGCATCCTGACGCTCAAGTTCGAGCTGGGCCTCTTCGAGAACCCCCGCCACCCCGATGCCGGCCGCCAGGCCGAGTTCATCGGCAGCGCCGCGCACGCCGAGCTGAACCTGGAGGCGGCCCGCCGCTCGCTGGTCCTGCTGACGAACGACGGCACGCTGCCGTTCGCTGGCGGCCTGGAGGCCGGAGAGGAGGGGCGGGCCACGGGTCCCGGTCCCCGTACGGTGGCGGTCATCGGCCCCAACGCGGATGACGCACAGACCCAGTTGGGCGACTGGGCGGGCTCCTCCGGGCAGGCCGACTGGCTGCCGGACGGCCAGCCACGCGCCATGATCCGTACGGTCCTCGACGGCTTCCGCGACCGGGCGCCCGCCGACTGGACCGTCTCGTACGCGCCCGGCGCCCGGATCCTGGATGTCGGGCCCGATCCGGAGGGGGAGTTCTTCCCGGACGGCCAGCCCCGCCCGGAGGTCGTCCACCCGGCCGCCCCCGACGCGGAGTTGATCGCCGAGGCCGTGGCCGCCGCCGAGGCCGCCGACCATGTGGTGGCCGTAGTCGGCGACCGGATCGAGCTGATCGGCGAGGGCAAGTCGACGGCCACCCTCGAACTCGTGGGCGACCAGGTCGCGTTGCTGGACGCGCTGGCCGCGACGGGCAAGCCGCTCGTCGTGGTGGTCATCAGCTCCAAGCCGCTGGTGCTGCCGCCGTCCGCGCTCGGTGCGGCGGCGATCGTGTACGCGGCCAACCCGGGCATGCTCGGCGGTCGGGCCGTCGCCGAACTGCTCCTCGGGCTGGTCGAGCCGACCGGCCGGCTGCCGCTGTCCTTCGCCCGGCACGCGGGCCAGCAGCCGACGTACTACAACCAGGTGCGCGGCCAGCACGGCACGCGCTACGCGGACCTCACCCAGCGCCCGGCGTTCGCGTTCGGTGAGGGGCTGAGCTACTCGACCGTCGCCTACACGGACCTGGAGGTGCTGACGGCGGTGGTCGACGAGTCGGAGTCCGTACGGGCCCGGGTCACGGTGACCAACACCGGTGCGCGGCCCGCGCTGGAGACGGTGCAGGTGTACGTGAGCGACACGGTGACCTCGGTGACCTGGGCGGAGAAGGAGCTGAAGGCCTACCGCCACGTGGAGCTGGCCCCCGGGCAGTCGCGCGAGGTCCTCTTCGAGCTCCCGGCCGCCGACTGCACGCTCGTGGACGCGGCGGGCCGCCGCATCGTGGAGCCGGGCCGCTTCGAGCTGCTGGTGGGCCCGTCGTCCCGCGACGAGGCGCTGCTGCGGGGGGAGTTCACGGTCAAGGGCTGAGCCCCGGACCGTGGCGGCCGAGCCGTCGATGGGACCGTTCCGCGCCAGACCGCGGGAGCGGTCCCATCGGTGATGTCCCCGTAGCCGTCGGACGTCAGCGGACCTCGAAGAAGTCCACGTTGTGCCGGTTGACCTTGATGCCGAGCTTCACGAAGCCGCCCTTGCCGTCCTCGCCCGCGTACTTGCCCCAGTACTGGCAGTGGAAGCCGGTCTCGGTCTCCTCGTCCACGGCCTTGGCCGCGGGCAGCTCCTGGCAGGAGAGCTTGCTGATGTCGGAACGGTTCTTGTTGGCGGCCCAGAGCCGGTCGTAGGCGTTCTCGGCGACCAGGAGCCCCTTCTTCGGGGTGCTGTTGTAGAAGGTCAGGAAGCTGCCCGGCTTGTACTTCTCGCTGATCTCGATCTCGTACGGGACGGTCGCGCCCTCGTAGGTCACGTTGCAGACGCTGACGGCGCCGGCCTTCTGGGTCACCCCGTCCGGGCAGTTCGCGCTGGTCTTCCCCGGCACCTTGAGGCGGCCGAGCAGGTCTTCCTGGAGCTTGTGCTCGACCTTCTCGGTGAACGACGCGCCGTTGGCGGGCTTCGGGGTGACCTTGAGCTTGGGGTCGGAGCTGGACGCGAGGACGTCCGGCTGCGGCCCGGTCACCGGGACCGCGAGGTCCGCGCCCGGCTCGGGAGCCTTGGCGTCCTTGCTGGGGGCCTGGCGGGCGGAGCCGGTCGATCCGGAGGAGCCGGCGGAGTCGTCGCTCGACGAGGAGCCGCAACCGGCCGCCAGAATGCCGACGGCGGCCAGCCCGATGAGGTTCTTGGAGATACGCATAAAGGGAGCCTAAGTTGCGCCTGTGACAACCCTGTGTGGTCGATGGGGCCGCTGGGAGCCCTGAGTGGGTCGGCCAAAAGGTATGTGAAGCACGAGAACGGGGCGTTCCGGTTTGCGAACCGTACGTTCTGTGACCTTGATGGTGGCTCAGTCGAGAAGGACCCGTGGCTCGACTGTGACGGTCGGCTCGGTGACCGGGGCCGGGGTCGGCTCCGGGACGGGCCGACGTTCCCGCCGGCCCGGGGCCGTGCGGCCGGGCGATGGACGGCTCCTCGATCCGGCCCTGGCAGGGCCGGGGTTTCGATGGCTGGGGTGCGGTGACGCTCACCCCTGCCCCGTACGTCAGGGTCGAACCGAAGGGCCGCTGCCGGAGCTCCCGGTGGACCTCGTCAGCTTGTACAGGTCCCAGGAGTCCGGGTCGCCGATGTACTGGTAGAGGGTGGGCCGGCTCTCCGTGCCGCCGATGTTCCATGTGTCGTACGAGCATGCGTCGAAGCTCACGTCGACCCCCTGCGACCAGCGGTTCACGCCGGGCTCGAAGGCCCAGGTGCCCTGCCCCGTACAGCTGTTGTGGGAGTCCGCCGGATCCTCCGCGTCTTCGTCGTCGGGCATGTCCCAGACGTCGAGCGCGTCTTCGTCGACGTCGACGGCGGTGACCCGGCCGTCCGCGGTGAAGGCGAGCGTCCCGCCCCTTCCGTCGGACCAGGTGCCGACGATGTCCGCCGATGTGACCGCCGGTGGGCGGTACTCCCGGAGCAGCCCCGTCGCCAGGCCGACGCCGCCGAGGACGGCGGTGAGAACCACGGCGACCACGCCCCACAGCAGCACGGGCCCGAAGATCCGCTCCCGCCGCGACCGCCAGAGCAGGGCCGGAACGGTGAGCGCGGCCGTGGTCAGGCACCAGCCCAGAACGACGGCGACGGGCCCCGCACCGCCACCGGACAGGACGACGACCACGCCGACCGTCAGGAGCGAGACGGCCGCCGCCACCACCGGAACCCACCACCACACCTCGCGCCCGCCGAACCGGCGTCCCAGCACATCGCTCAACCAGGCGGTCGGGAGGACGAGGGCCAGGGACAGGACGGCTGCGGCACTGGTCGTGAACACGGCGAGCACGGGCAGCAGCAGGACGAACATCGCCGAACCGCCGACGCCGGTGTTCGGCGACTCCTGCGTGACGCCGTACACGATGCTCACGACGAGCGCGATCGCCGCTTCCAGGTGCAGGACCAGGATCGAGAGCAGCAGTGACAGGCCGAACAATCGCTTGTTCTGCACCGTTAAGTCCCCCTTGCGCACGGTGATGTACGCGGCACGCCCGGCCGGGGCGGCAGCTGTGACCATCGTGGCAGAGCTGTTTGAACGTGTTCAACGCGGGGTTCGCCGTGCGATGCGGCGCATGTGAGGGCCGAGCGCTGGGGCGCATCCGGGGCGCGCAAAGAAGAAGCGTTTCCGCGTGCGGGTATTCCCCCGTACGGGTGTGGCGCGGCCGTCCGGACGGCGGTGGGGCGAGCACAATGGGGCGGCGGTTCGTGCAGAGGCGCGCAGGCCCCTCTCCCGCACCTTGCGCTCAAGGAGGACCGGTGGCGGAGAGCTGGACGGTTCAGCGGACCGGGCCCGGGGATGTCGCGCGCGCCCAGGCGCGGGAACAACTTCTGGAAGCAGCCAGGGAGTTGTACGGCGTCAACGGATACCGGGAGACCGCCGAGCACGATGTGTGCGAGGCGGCCGGCGTGCCGGTCGAGGTGCTGCGTCAGGAGTACGGCTCCCGGGAGGGGCTCCTCATCGCCCTCCACAACCGGGTCACGACGACCGGGCTGCGGGCGGCGGAGAGCGCCCTGCTGACCGAGGGCATCGAGGAGTGCTCGATCGCGGAGCGGGTCCGACGGCTCTTCGACGCCTATGTGGAGGCCGTCACCAGCGACCCGCGCGAGGCCCGCGTGACGTTCGTCGAAGTGCTGGGCGTGAGCGCCGTGGTGGACGAGCACTGCAAGCTCTGGCGGGCGCTGTGGACGGAGTTCCTGACCGGCGAGGCCGAGCGTGCGGTGGAGCGCGGCGAGGCGGAGGACCGGGACCACCGGGTCGACGTGATGGTGATGGTCGGCACGGTCCACGAACTGATGGCCCACCACGCCCGCCGCTGCCGCCGGGCCCGCCCCGGCGAGGTCTCGGGCGAACTGACCCAGCTGGCCCTGTCGATGCTGGGGTCGCAGCGCTCGGAGGAGTGAGGGCGCGGACGGGTCAGCCCGACGCCGCCGCCACACCGACCGGTCCGCCCACCGGAACCCGCTGCCCGGCATACGGCCCGCCCAGCCCCCACGCCTGGTGCATCGCGTCGGCGAAGGTGGCGGCGAGCTTGTGTTCGCCCGTCGGGCCCGGGTGGGTGCCGTCGTACGTGTCCGTGTGGATGTCGTAGCCCGGCGGACGTGACGCAAGCAGGAGCGGGGACGACGGTGTGTCGAGGTCGGCCACCACCTTGGCCAGCAGTTCGTTGAAGTGGGCGCAGGAGGCGGCGAAGGGGGCGTCCGTCTCGGCCCGGACGTTCGGTATCACCGGGAGCAGCACCATGCGGATGCGCGGGTTCGCCGTGCGCGCCGCCGTGATGAACGCGCGGGCGTTGGCCGCCGTCTGCCCGGCGTCCGTGTAGAACCCGAGGTCTATCAGGCCGAGCGAGACCAGCAGGACGTCCGCCTCCGTCTCGCGGACCGCGTCCGCGATCACCGGGGCCATGTGCAGCCAGCCCTCGCCCCAGCCGGACAGATGGCGGCGCGCGGCGGGCGGGAAGGACGGGTCGGCGTACGCGTGGGAGAGCGGGGCGCCCGCCCCGGCGTCGTACAGCGTCGAGCGCGGGCCGACGATCTCGTACGGGAGGCCGGCGGATGCCTCCAGGTGCTGCCACATCCGGTAGCGCCAGGTGACGTCGCCGGCGCTCCCGATGGTCATGGAATCGCCGACGAAGAGGAAACGCATGGCGTCATCATGGCCGATCACGGCTCCGGCCTGCGACGTGACGATGGACACTTGGGCCATGCGTTCGTATCCGACCGGCCCGACGGGCACCCGTGCCGCAGCCCTCGCCGCCGCCCTTCTGCTGTTCGCCGGGGCCGGTCCGGCCGTGGCCGACGACGGGCGGCCCGACCGTGACTTCACGATCGAGGACCCCCGCATCACCGAGTCCAGCGGCCTCGCCGCCAGCCGCGCGCACCCCGGCGTCTACTGGACGCACAACGACAGCGACGACGGCCCCTACGTCTTCGCGGTCGACTCCCGCACCGGGAAGACCCTCGCCACCATCACCATGCGCGGCGTGGGCGAGCCGAGGGACGTCGAGGGCATCTCCATCGGTCCGGACGGCGACATCTACGTCGGTGACATCGGCGACAACCTGGACGGCAGCTGGGACCACGTCTGGATCTACCGGTTCCCCGAGCCGAAGCAGTTGCGCGACGCGACCGTCACGGCCGTCCAGTACGACGTGAAGTACGCCGACGGGGCCCGCAACGCCGAGGCGCTGATGGTCCACCCCAAGACCGGCCGGGTCTACATCGCCTCCAAGAACGAGGACGGCGGCGGCCTCTACGAAGGACCCGCGAAGCTGACCGCCGGTTCCACGAACGTGTTCCGGCGGGTGGGCGAGGTGCCGTGGGTGACGGACGGGGCCTTCTCGCCCGACGGCACCCGGCTGGCGCTGCGCTCGTACTTCAGCGCCCGCGAGTACGCCTTCGAGAACGGCCGCCTCGGCGCGGACCGGCCGGTCGCCGCACCGTTCCAGCGGCAGGCGGAGTCGGTGACGTACACGGCGGACGGCTCGGCCCTGATGTTCGGCTCGGAGGGCGCGCGCAGCGGTGTCGTCCGGGTGGAGGTGGAGGGTGGGCCGGGGAACGGTTCGGATTCCGGCTCCGGCTCCGGGGCTCCCTCGAAGGGCGGCGAGCGGGATGGCGCCGACAAGGCAGGTGACGGGGACGGTGGCGGCAGTGCGGCGCTCGGGGCCGCCGTCCTCGTCGGGGTGGCGGCTCTCTGGCTCGCGCTGAAGCGGCGGCGCGGTCAGGGATGAGGCGGCTGTTGCCTCAGGTGTCGTCCGTCACCGGCCACACCTCGTAGTGCAGCGTCCGGTCCCGCTTCAGCCGGTGCGCGAGCGGGACCAGCACGCCCTGCACGATCGGGTATTTGCGCGACATCATCCGTGCCGCGTGCGTGTTCTCCTTCGTGCCCGGTCGCAGCAGCCGCGCGTGCGCCCTGATCTGCGGTCCGGTGGGTCTGCCCCGGACCGTGCAGGGGGCGAGCTCCACCTGCGGGTGGTTGCGCATCCGCTCGACCTTCCAGGCGGAGGAGAACGTGCGGATGAACGCGTGATCGCCCTCGACGACGATGTTGACCGGTGTGCCGACGGGGGTCCCGTCCTGCCGGTGGGTGCTCAGCAGGACGGCGTACTGCTTGACGAAGGGAGCGAGCTCCCGGCTGGCGTCCATATATCCATTGGGGCACGGGCCGGGAGCATTGTCATGTCCGGGCTGCTGTTCAGCCCGAGGTCCCCGCCGTCTCCGACGTATTCTCCGATGCCCGCTCCGTCGTCCGCTCCGCGACCAGGGCCTCGAATCCGGCGATCAGCCGTTGCAGCCCGAACTCGAAGTGGTCGAACTCGGGGCTGAAGGTGTCCTCCGACATGCCCGCCATCATCGGGTACGCGCCGCTGAGCATGGCCCGTTCCAGGTAAGGGCGCTGGTTGTCCCAGAACTCCTCGTCGCTCAGCCCGGTCTGCGCCACCGCCTCCGCCTCGTCGGCCCGGGTGCGGGCGAGGCCTTCCACGAAGCTGTTCACCGTGATGATCACGCTGATCAGCTCGGGGTCGCGCAGCCCCATGGACCGCAGCGAGGTCAGCGAGAGCTCCAGCCCGCGCAGGGCGCTGGGGCCGAGCACCGTACGGGCCTGGTTGATCTTCAGCAGCCAGGGGTGGCGGCGCAGGTTGTCCAGGTAGGTGCGGGCCATGGTGTCGATCGCCGCCCGCCAGTCGGCCGGGGCGTCGGCCGGTTCGGCGGGTGCCCCGGGCGTATCGGCGGGGTCCGTGCCCGTGTCCGAGGGGAGGGGCTCGCCCAGTACCCGGTCGAGCATCAGGTCCAGCAGTTCGGCCTTGCCGGGGACGTACCGGTAGAGCGACATCGTGCCCGTGCCGAGCTCGGTGGAGAGCCGGCGCATGGAGACGGCGGCCAGCCCTTCCGCGTCCGCGACGGCGACCGCGGCCGTGACGATCCGGTCGAGCGTGAGGCCCGGTTTGGGGCCGCGGCTGGGGCGTTCCCCGGTGCCCCACAGGAGTTCCAGGCTGCGCGCGATGTCGCCGCTCCCGGTGGCCGTGCCGTCCGTCGCCGCTGTCGATCCGTCTTTCGCCATGGGGTCAGCGTAATGCGCCGGAACGGATGTGGGTACGCCGTACTCGAATCGAGGTACGCCGTACTCAGTTTGGGGTACGGTGTACTCAATTGGCTTCCGCTCGGTCGGAGAAACAGGGGGTAGCGCCATGCCTGTGCCCACATCCATGTCCACATCCATGTCGTCCACGTCCATGTCCATGACGGAAACCGCGTCCGGGTACGCGGTGCTCGCCGAGGGCGTGGTGAAGCGGTACCGGGGGAAGGGCGGGACGGAGAAGCGGGCGCTCGACGGATTCGACCTCGCCGTCCGCCCCGGCACCGTCCACGGACTGCTCGGCCCGAACGGGGCCGGCAAGACCACCGCCGTGCGGGTCCTCGCCACGCTCCTGCGGTACGACGCGGGCCGGGCCGAGGTCGCCGGGCTCGACGTGGCCCGCGAACCCCGCCGCGTACGGAGCCGGATCGGGCTCACCGGCCAGTACGCGGCCGTCGACGAGGGCCTCACCGGGCGGCAGAACCTGGAGATGTTCGGGCGGCTCTTCCACCTCGGCAACCGCCGGGCCCGGCAGCGCGCCGGGGAGTTGCTGGAACGGTTCGACCTGGTCGAGGCGGCCGACAGGAGCGCCGGCGAGTACAGCGGCGGCATGCGGCGACGGCTCGACCTGGCCTCCTCGATGATCCTCTCGCCCGACGTTCTCTTCCTCGACGAGCCGACGACCGGGCTCGACCCGCGCGGCCGGGGCGAGGTCTGGGACGCGGTCCGGGCCCTGGTGGCGGGCGGTACGACGGTGCTGCTGACCACGCAGTACCTGGACGAGGCGGACCGCCTGGCCTCGCACATCACCGTCATCGCCCGGGGGCGGGCCATCGCCGACGACACCCCGGACGCGCTGAAGGACCGGGTCGGCGGCGACCGGATCGAGGTCGTGGCCGCCGACGCGGACGGGTCGGCGTAGGGTCGAGGGCCGTGCCGACCACCACCGGGCCCCTGCCCTTCACCACACCTCGCCTCGACGCGCTGCCCCTCGATCCGGCGTACGCCGAGGAGATGGCGGCGGTCCTCGCGGATCCCGCGCTGTACGTGTTCACCGGGGGCGGCCCGCCGGACCCGGCCGCACTGCGGTCCCGGTACGAGCGGCAGTGCGCCGGTTCGCCGGACCCCGGCGAGCTGTGGTGGAACTGGGTGCTCCGGGTCCGTGCGGACGGGCGCCTCGCCGGATACGTCCAGGCGACCGTACGGGGTCCGCGTGCGGAGATCGCCTGGGTGGTCGGGACGCCGTGGCAGGGCCGGGGCTATGCGAGCGAGGCGGCGAAGGGCCTTGCGGCACACCTGACTTCGGCCGGGGGAGTCCGGACGCTCGTCGCCCATGTCCACCCCGACCACGCCGCGTCGGAGGCGGTGGCGTCGGCGGCGGGGCTCGCGCCGACGGGGGAGTGGGAGGACGGCGAGCGACGCTGGACGGGCAACCCGCCCGTGCCGGGGTCCCGTTAGGGCCTACCAGGCCGGATGACCTCGTGCGGGTCTCGTAGCCATACGTGCTGGCTTCGGTCGGTGACGGTCAGCCCGAACTGTTCGGCGTCGGGCCGACCTTCCGTCTCGTACTCCCACCAGGTCTGTTCGATCTCTTCCCAGAGGAACCCGGGCCCGTACTGCCACACCTCTGCTCCGGTGGCGGCTGTCGCGGCGGCTCCGTTCTCGCGGGTCGCCCAGACCTGGACGCCGTTGTCGGTGTTCTGGTGGATGAGGCGTACGCCGGGGAGCCGGGCTCCGGCGTAGAGGGCGAATCCGAGGTCGAGGAGGAGAGCGGGGTCCAGGCCTGCGGCACGCGCCCGCCCTTTCCCGTGTACGTCGTGGAGGTCGGGCACGCGATGCGCTCTCATCGGCATGTACGTGGCTCCGCCGCGGAACGGGCCGGTCGCGGTGCCGTCGTCCTGGACGTGGAGCTGGACCAGCGCGCCCGACCAGAACTCCCGGCCGAGCGGGGCGACGACGATCCCGCCGGGGCGGACTTGTCGGAGCAGTGCGTAGGGGATGTAGCGCAGGGCGCAGGTGGCGATGAGCCGGTCGACCGGGCCCAGGCCGGGCCAGGGCTGTTCACCGTCGCCGACCCGCAGATGCGGCCGGTACCCGGCCTGCGCCAAGGCCTCGGCCGCCTGTCGTGCCACGCCCGGGTCCAGCTCGACACTATGGACCAGGTCGTCACCGAGCCGCTCGCAGAGCAACGCGGCGACGTACCCGGTGCCGGTGCCGATCTCCACCACCCGCTGACCGTCCTCGATGTCGAGCAGGCCGAGCATCCGGGCGACCATCGAGGGCATCGAGTTCGACGACGTCGCGATGCCGGGTCCGTCCTCGTCCCCGTCGTCGAGCTGTGTGACGACCGGCTCGTCACTGTTCACCAACGCCAGCCACGCGTCCGTGCCCACGACCGGCTCGCACCGGTCCGGGAGTTGCCGCCACACATCGGCCGGGACGAACCGGCTGCGCGGCACAGCATCGAACACCTGCCGCCAGCGGGCAGTGAGCAGCCGACGATCGGCCAACTCCTGTACCAGCGCCGTGTACGTAGGGACCTGGTGTGCGGTGCTCATGGCTGCTGCACGAACTGGGGCCGGCTGCCGTCCGGTGACGGCTTCGGCTCCTGGGGCGGAGTCCACGGCTTGTCCGCCGGCGGCCCGCCATGCTTGCCGGCCTCGACGGGTACGGGGGTGCTGGTCATCGTCCATCTCCTCTGATCGGTGCAGCTGACTGGTTGAGAGGGTGGTGCAGTCGGTAGATCCCGTACGGCGGAAAGAGGTCGACCCGACGCGGACAGCCACCCTCGGCACACGCCCGGCACAACGAATCCCGGCCAAGGGCGGTGTGCCGGACGGCGGTCACCGGTGCTCGCCAGCACGCCTCACACGTACGGACATCCGAGACCGACAAGTCGGGGGTCATCCCGCATCCCGGAGAGCAGGGGTCAACACGTGGCACGGGCAGGTGCACTCCGGCAAGCGGCACAGGGCATGCACGTCGGCCAGGTCCGTCACCAACCCGCTACGGCAGACAACGCTGCACGGACCCTCCACACCTACCGACAGCGCGTCCAGAGCAACGACCGACCCTCCGGACAGATCGGCGGCAGAGATCGGATCACCACGCCACAACAGCGTCACCCCATGCTCCGGACAGTAGGCACCCGTGCCGTCCTCGGACAGCACCTCGTGCACGACCCCCTCCGCGAAACACCTCATCCGCGCCGCGCCTCCCGCCAAGCACGCCCCAACCGCACAGCCATCGGGCAGGAGACCCCGGCACGGCAGGCGGCACAGCACAGGGTGTGCCCGAGCCACGTTCTGTACGTGGCGTCGCCGCTCTCGCTCCGGCTGCTCCTGGCGCGGCGTGGCCCGGCATGCGGCCGGGCGGTGCGCAGTTCCTCTACGGGCACGGAAATGTTCATCCGGTCTCCTTACAACTGCCTGTCTGGCGCGGACAGGTAGAGCATCGGTGGCAGGACGACACCTGACTGCTACGGCGTGTAGCAGCGCGCACGGTTCAGACGGCTCCGGCCCAGTGGGCGAAGTGCGTCAGGCTCTCGGCGTCAGAGCGATGGAAGCGGCGCAGGTTCCGGGCGACCTCGCGCGTCCATGGATGCTCCCGTGTGTGCTGAGGAGCCGCAGCACGTGCCATCCGGAGGCTGGTGAAGGCCTCTACGGGGCGACCCGCCCAGTCCTGAGCCCTGGCGAGTTCGATGTAGAACCCGCTGCGACGCTCGGCAGGCAGATCGACGCCGGGTGCCCAGGTGGCAGCAGCGCGAAGGGCCCGGTCCGCGTGGTCAGGTCCGAGGCTGACGGCGACGGACACTTCGTGGATACGAACGCTTTCAGGTCCGAAGGCCGTGCCCAGATAGCAGCCTTCTCGGCCGACTTGTCGGCTCAGCTGCCGCGCGTGAGCCAGATGAGTTTCCGTCCCGGCAGCGTTCTGCGCTCGGCTCGCAAGCACTGCGGCTCTCATGTGGAGTGCACCGCGAGCGGCTGCCTGCGTACGCCCGTCCGGTGGCGGGGCGGCCTCGATGGCCTGCTCCAGCGCTACCAGGCCGGCGGCATGAGCGCGGGTCGCGAAGAACGTCTCGGCGCGGACGTACGAGGCTGTGGCCTGGACGAGGGGGTCGTCTGCCCGGTCCGCTGCCCAGCGCATCAGGTCGCTGAGCCGCGCCGAGAGATCGTGCGCCCCGTGCTTGAAGGCGACGGCATCCGCGGTCCGGGCAGCTGAGGCCAGCATCCGCGCGGCGTCCTGGTGTTCAGTCCTGGGCGCTGTATGGACGTACCGAATTGCGTCGGCCAGCAGCCCAGGGATGACGGCGGCAATCCGGCCGTACTGGGCAGCGAGACGCCAGCCCACCGCCGCAGTGATCTCATCGGCCAGTTCATCCGGTCTACGTGTCGGCGGCCCCAGAGCAAGGTCGTACCCGGCGATCGCCTCCGACAGGGCGGGCAGCGCCCGATGGACACGACGCTCCGTGCCGACGTGATCCGCGCAGACGCGCGACATCCACCTCAAGGGCATCCGCGATCGCTTCGAGCACCTCGTCGCTGGGCCGCCGGGCGCCTCGCTCGATGGCGCGAACCATGGCGTAGGACACGTGAGAGGCCGCGGCAAGTGCGGTCTGGGTGTAGCGGCGTGCGCGGCGGCATGCGGCAATCCGCCTGCCGATCTCCTGCGGGCTGTCGGAGGACACCCACTGACCGTACGCGGGCGATGACGCTACGGAAGACGTTTCCCGCTACTTACCAGTGATGTCGGTAAGTTCCATGAGTGAGTGGATCACCCACTCGGCGGTCGAGTTGACTTGGTCGTCACCGGCCCAGAGGTGTCCCCAGGGGCCCCGGCGGATGTGCGCGGTGCGGAGTCCGGCCCTGGCGGCGGGGAATGTGTCGTTCGCGGGGTGGTCACCGACGTACACGGTGTCGCGCGCAGGGGCACCGGACACCTCCAGGACCTTCGCGAAGAACTCTGCCGAAGGCTTGGCGCAGTTCCACTCCCCGGAGGTCACGATGAGGTCGGCGGGCAGGTCGAGATCACGGAGCAACTCGCCTGCGCGCACAGTCTGGTTGCCTGCGATGACGACGCGCATGCCAAGGCGGCGAAGTTCCGCGAGCGCGGGGCGGACGTCTTCGTACAGGTCGCTTTCGTCGAGGTACTCGCCCCGCCCTGCTGCCTCGCGGGCCGCGTACTCGGCCGGAATGTCGATGCCAGGCTTCACCAGCTTCAGGGCTTCGGAGTTGTCGAGCCCTTGGGCTGTCACGGCACCGACGAGGGCGGACAGCGTGTGCCGGGGCGTGCCGAGCCAGTCGGCCCAGGAACCCCAGTAGCGGTCGTCGCGGATGAGAGTCTCACCGATGTCGAACACGAACGTCTTCACACGTCGAGCCTAGGGGCGCCATTCGGCAGCCGCGACATCGTCGATGATCGGGAACTGGGGAGCATCCGGTACGCGATCCGCCTCGCCGAGGCGTGAGAGGAGTGGGGCGTGGCTGAGGTCGGTGCTCACCCTGTCGAAGCTACCGCCTTTGCGAAATCAGCGGTGCGGGTCGCGTGGTGCCAGGCCGCGTCTCGCGCCTGACAGGCAGCTGCGACCTCGGCCGGGTCCTCGCTGAGGATGACGCCGAGCGTTGTGTCGTTCTCGTCGAAGTCGAACCGTGCGACGAGCCTGGAGTCGAACAGCCAGAAGTCGTGGTCCGGCAGGCCGATGCGCTCCGCCTCGTCCCGGGGCAGGTTGCGGATGTCCTCGCCTGCCGACACGTTGCTGTGCCCACTGGCGAGAAGGAACCGTTGCCCCTCGGTGAGCGGCTGGTCGACCAGTCGGACCCGTTCGAACCGCTTCCCCTCCGCTGTCTGCGCGCGGACGTTCTCGCGCCATGCGTTGTCCGGTTCCGTCGCGATGTCCGCGCCGCTCTTCCATCGTTCCCACTTCGGGCCGTTGCGGTCGGAGGCGTATCCGCGCCGGCTCTCCAGCCGGAACGCGGTGTGCTTGAACTCGCGGAACAGCGGGGCGGTCTCGGAGAACGGCACCATCTCGGGATGGGCGGTGCGCGGAGCGAAGCGGACCAGGAGGTCGCGTGGCACCAGCACGAACGTCTCGCTGTCCTTCACATCGCGGAGCCGGGCAAGTTGCTCGGGGTCGGTCACACGGTCGCCCTGGACAAGGATGTCGGTGGTGCCCTCGACCTCGTAGAGCGTGGGGCAGTCTCCGTCGTCGCTGGTGGTACCGAGGAACCTGAGGTGCGCCATCGTGCCCTCCGTCTGCGCTGGGTGGGAATCCAGGATGCTGCGGATAGCTCAAGGCCGCCGATGTATTGCGCGGAATTGCAGATCGTTCTGCAGGCACGACAGTTGCGCGCAATTGACCGTAGGTGACCGGTCGATCAGGGTCCAGAGCTTGGCAGCGCGTTCCGATCCGGCCCGCCCAAGCGCCTTGCCCGCCCCGAAGCTCGGGTCCTGAGCCGCAAGCCTCGGGCCTCGGGGACGGCCGGGTCACTCTTCCGGGGTTACGTGAACGGCGCTCCGGCCCGAAGCTCGGGACCCGGGACACGGGTTTCGGGATGCGAGACCCGTGACACGAGATCCTTCTTTAACCGGTAGGTAGATGAAGAGGGTTAGGGAAAACCTTCCCTCCCTCCCCGCCCCGTCACGGCCAGGAAGTATGACTAATCGTGACAGCTTGCGGCGCAGCGTGACCGCCGCTTACGGTGCGAGAACTAATCGACCCCGACGCGGTGTTACAGCACCAGGCCGGGGTCTCACCGCAAGATCGACACACACCAGAAAGCCGACCTCGTGGCTACAAAGCACACTAGCTCCGCCCTGCCCGCCCCCGCACTCTCCGCCGCGTACCCGATGGCCAATCCCGGGTACGGCAAGCGCTCCGCACCCGGCCAGCAAGCCCGCACGCGCACCGACTTCTGCCTCCTGCCGACGCGCGAACGCTACGTCGCCGGATTCGTCGACCACCTCCCCGAAGGTGCCGCGATGAGCGTGAAGCAGCTGGCCAAACAGCTCCCGCTCTACGGGCAGCAAGCCATCTCCACCGCCCTGAACGCCCTCTCCGTCGCCGGGCACCTGCGCCGCGTCCGGTGCTCCGTCACCAGCGCGAGCGACGAAACCCGCTGGGTCTACCGCACCTTCTGGTCCCGCACCGCCCGCGACAGCGAATGGTGGAACGCCTACCTCGCCACCGAGAACAGCACCTTGGTCGCGAGTTCCGGACCGGACATCCCGGCGTCCGACGCGGCGCTCCCGCCGCTCAGGGGCCTGGTCGAGGAACCGCCGCCCGCCCCGGAAGACCCTGGTACGGAACAGGCGCCCGAACTCCCCGCCGTACCGCACCAATGCACCCCGGACCAGGAACCGGCCCCGGACGCCGAGCCCGCGCCCCCTGCCCCGGAAGCGGCCACCTCGACGTCCCCCGCCTACCTCGCCCTCGCCCGCCTCGGCCGCGACGATCACCGGCTGACGCTGTCCGCCGCCGACTGCGCCGCCCTGGAAGCGCAGGCGACGGAATGGCTCGACCGGGGCGTGACCGTCGACTATCTGACCGGCGCCCTCACAGCAGGGCTTCCCGCCCGGGTCGACAGCCCCCTCGGCTTCGTCCGCCGCCGTCTCGTCGACAAGATCCCTCCGCGGCTACCCATCGAGAACGCCCGGTCCAGCAGCCCCGGCCCGGCCCGCCGCATCCTCATGGAATGCACCGACTGCGGCCGGCCCGGCCGCCCCGAAGCCCTCTTCGACGGGCTCTGCCGCCCCTGCCGCGAAGCCCACTCCCTGGGCGAGGAGGACGCGACCCGCACCGCCGAGATCGCCGACGTCAAGCTACGCATGAGCAACCTCCGCGAACTGCTCAAGCCCGTCTGAGCCTGCCTCGCTAGCCGATGCATACGACGCGGCGCTGTCCGGAGCCGGTCAGTCGGGCTGCTTCTCCATATGCGCGAGGACGCGGTTCGCGATGCGGGCGAGGGCGTCCAGCTCTTCCAGGGTGAGCGCGTCGATGAACAGCCGCCGGACGTGTTCGACGTGCAGGGGCGCGGCCTCCTCGATCGCCTCCCGGCCGGCCGGGGTGGCGACGATGAAGGACCCGCGTCCGTCGTCGGGGCATTCCTCCTTGGTCACCAGGCCGCGCTTCGCCATCCGCGCCACCTGGTGGGACATGCGGCTCTTCTCCCACTCCACCAGTTTGGTGAGGTCCATGAAGCGCATGCGTCCGCCGGCCTCGGTGAGTTTGGCCAGCACGATGTAGTCGGCGGGGGACATCCGGGATTCTGCCTGGACCTGGCGGGAGAGCCGTCCGATGAGCTTCTCCTGCATGCGGATGAAGCCGTCCCAGGCGGCCTGCTGGTCCGGGGTGAGCCAGCGAGGCGTCGCGTTCATGCGAGGAGCGTAGCGAGGCCGTACGGCCCGTCTCCACCGGATGCTCGACATGGGGCGCCAAGTCGCCCGGCCCGAGTGGTGGTTGACCCATCAACCATCCATGCCTAATGTGGATGACGCGTCAACCAATCGATGTCGGAATGCCGGTCGTCGCCCGGATCCACGGGCGCGACGCTCCAGAAGGGGAACCCATGAGCACCCAGAACAAGGCCGGACTCGATGCGCTGCTGACGCCCGAGGAGAGCGTCCTGGTGCTGATCGACCATCAGCCGTTCCAGGTCGCCAACCTGAACAGCCATGAGCCGACGATGGTCGTCAACAACGTCGTCGGGCTCGCCAAGGCCGCCAAGGCGTACAGCGTCCCGACCATCCTGACGACGGTGCTGGAGGAGCGCGGCGGCCTGCTGATCCAGGGCGTCCAGGACGTGTTCCCGGAGCAGAAGCCGATCAACCGGACGCTCATCAACACCTGGCAGGACGAGCGCGTCGTCGACGCCGTCAAGGCGACCGGCCGCAAGAAGCTGATCCTCGCCGGGCTCTGGACGGAGATATGCCTCGCGATGCCGGCCATCCAGGCGGCGGGGGAGGGGTTCGAGGTCTACGCCGTCACCGACGCGTCCGGAGGTGTGTCGGCCGAGGCCCACGACATGGCGGTGCGGCGCATGGTCCAGGCGGGCGTCGTGCCGATCACGTGGCTGGCCGTGATGGCCGAGTGGCAGCGCGACTGGGCCCGCGAGGAGACGATCACGGGGGCCATCGAGGTGCAGGCCCAGCACGGCGGAGCCTCGGGTATCGCCTTCGCCTGGGAACAGCAGCTCCTCGCGACGAACCCCGGCGGCGCTGCCTGACGGGGAGCCCACTTGACGGCGGACGGGTGGGGAGGGAGGGGAAGGGGAGGCATCAGAACTCCGCTTCCCCTCCCTCTCCCCTTCGCTCTCTCCGCCTAGAGTGACGGCCATGACCATCTCCGGCCCGGCCACCGACTTCCAGCGCGCCACCCGTGACTCGTACGACGCCCTGGCCCCCGCCTACGCTGAGTTCGCGCGCGGCGAGCTGGCCGCCAAGCCTCTGGAACGCGCGCTGTTGGGTACGTTCGCGGAACTCGCGGCGGCGAGCGGCGGCGGCCTCCCGGTGGCCGATGTCGGCTGCGGAACGGGCCGGGTGACCGAGTACCTCCACGGACTCGGCCTGGGACTGGACGTGTTCGGTATCGACCTCTCCCCGCGGATGATCGCGGTGGCGCGGCAGGAGCACCCCGGGCTGCGTTTCGAGGAGGGCTCCATGCTCGCCCTCGGCCTGCCGGACGCGTCGCTGGGCGGACTGCTCGCCTGGTACTCGACGATCCACGTCCCGGACGAGGAACTGCCGCGCGCCTTCGCGGAGTTCCGCCGCGTGCTGGCGCCCGGCGCCCACGTACAGCTGGGCTTCCAGGTCGGCGACGAGCCGTTGCGTATGTCGGAGGCGTGGGGCATGGAGATCTCCCTCGACTTCCACCGGCGGCAGCCGGAGAGGATCGCCGAACTGCTGCGGGACGCGGGCCTGGAGGTCGTGTCCCGCGTGTGGCGGGAGCGGGAGACGGGCGGACCGTTCCCGGAGCGGGCGCCGCAGGGGTTCGTCCTCGCGCGCAGGCCGATTGTCAGTGGTGGCTGTGAGGATGGGGACACCAACACAGCGGATTGAGGGGGACCCCATGGGCGCCTGGGACATCGGCCACTTCGACAACGACACCGCCGCCGACTTCGGCGGCCGGGTCGACGACGCGGAGGCGGCGAAGAAGGCGGACGTGCTCCGGGACGTCCTGACCGCCGTCGCGGACAGTGGGCCGGAGGACTATGCGGACGGCGGTGAGGAGGCGGTGGCCGCCGCCGCGCTGATCGCCGCCCAGTGCCCCGGCGGCGAGCCCGTCACCACGGCGTACGGCCCGAAGGAGCCCCTGCCGCCGCTCCCCGCCGACCTGCGCTCGCTCGCCGTCCGTGCCCTGGACCGCCTCACCGCGAAGAACGCGGAGCCGCTGGACCTGTGGGCGGACGCCGGAGCGGACCAGGAGTGGCTGGCGGGGATAGCCGCGCTGCGGGCGGTGCTGGCGGGCGCGCCGGGGGAGTGACCTCCGAGGACTCTCAGCGTTTCGGGCTGCCCGCGTGTACGAGTTCTTCGACGTCCAGGGAGACTTCGGCGCCGATGGAGTCGGGGAGGGTGACCGTTTGGCCGGGCGCGTAGACCTGGTGGTTGTCGTAACCACCGGCGAGCGGTTCGGTCAGGACGTGGACCCGGCTGTGCTTGCGGTCGAGGATGACGTAGACCGGGATCTTGGCCAGGGCATAGGCGGTGACCTTGTTGCGGAGATCGTTCTGGTAGTTCCCGGAGGTGACCTCCAGCACAAGACGGAAGACGCTGGGGTCGTAGGTTGCGTTCTCGGCCTGATGGTCTCTGTAGTCCGCGTCGACGAGCGCCAGATCGGGGATGGCATAGTCGTAGGGGCCACTGGGCAGCCAGAGACCGGCCCCTTGAAGGATTCTGGACTTCTGGCCGTGGAGCCCCGCGGCTCCGAACAGGAGCGCGAGTGTGGTCAGCGCGTCGGCGTGCGGGCCGTCCGGGGATGGGGCCACGGTGATGACGCCTCCGATGATCTCGACGCGGCGACCCGGGAGCTGATCGGACAGTTCGTTGGCGCTGTCCAGCAGCGAGAATTCCGGCTCACCGTCACAGGGGTGCTCGACTGCTGCTGCAGACATTGCGGGCCTCCTGGAATGGGCTGGTGTCGAGAGCATCATCGTAGGGCGGGTCTGCCCGAGATCGCGCTTCTGGCATATGCCACCCGGTCGAGTGAAGCAGAAACGGCCCGGCACCCACGTGGGTGCCGGGCCGTCTCCGTACAGCCGTACAGAACCGAAGAGCTACAGCTTCTCGATCACGTAGTCGACGCACGCCGTCAGCGCCTGCACGTCCGCCGGGTCGATCGCCGGGAACATCGCCACGCGCAGCTGGTTGCGGCCGAGCTTGCGGTACGGCTCGGTGTCCACGATGCCGTTGGCGCGCAGCACCTTGGCGACGGCCGCCGCGTCGATCTCGTCCGCGAAGTCGATCGTGCCGATGACCTGCGAGCGCTTCGCCGGGTCCGTGACGAACGGGGTGGCGTACTTCGACTCGTCGGCCCAGCCGTAGAGGTGGCCCGACGAAGCCGCCGTGCGGCCGGTCGTGAAGTCCAGGCCGCCCTGGGTGTTCATCCACTTCAGCTGCTCGTTCAGCAGGAAGAGGGTGGCCAGCGCCGGGGTGTTGTACGTCTGGTTCTTCAGGGAGTTGTCGATCGCCGTGGGCAGCGAGAAGAACTCCGGGATGTGCCGGCCCGAGGCGTGGATCCGGGCGGCGCGCTCCAGGGCGGCCGGGGAGAAGACACCGATCCACAGGCCGCCGTCGGAGGCGAAGGACTTCTGCGGGGCGAAGTAGTAGACGTCGGACTCGGTGATGTCGACCGGCAGGCCGCCCGCGCCCGAGGTGGCGTCCACCAGGACCAGCGCGCCCTCGTCGGCGCCCGCGACGCGCTTGACCGGGGCGGCGACACCGGTGGAGGTCTCGTTGTGGGTGAAGGCGTAGACGTCGACGCCGGCCTCGGCCCGCGGGTCCGGGTGGGTGCCCGGGTCGGAGGCGATGACGGTGGGGTCGGACAGCCAGGGTGCGAGCTTCGCGGCCTTGGCGAACTTCGACGAGAACTCGCCGAAGTTCAGGTGCTGGGACTTCGAGTCGATCAGACCGTGCGTCGCCACGTCCCAGAAGGCGGTGGAGCCGCCGTTGCCCAGGATGACCTCGTAACCCTCGGGGAGGGAGAAGAGGCTGCGGACGCCGTCCCGTACCTCGCCGACCAGGTTCTTGACCGGGGCCTGGCGGTGGGACGTACCGAGGAGAGAGGTGCCGGTGGCGGCCAGCGCGTCGAGCGCCTCCGTCCGCACCTTGGAAGGACCGGCGCCGAAGCGTCCGTCGGCGGGCTTGATGTCAGCGGGAATCTGGATGTCGGCCACGGGACGGAGCGTAGTCCCTCGGTGGCACGGCTTCGTAACCGTGTCCGTCCGATGAGACGTGCGCTCCGACCCGTGGACCCCGGGCGGAGGAGGGCGTTCCCGGCCCGTGGACGTCACCTGCGGCGAGCGGTCAGGCGTCGCCGCCGAACGGGCAGCCCAGCTTCACCGGCAGCTCGTGCAGGTCGTTCTGCGTCACGATCGGCTTGTTGCGCAGCTCGGACGCCGGGACCGCCAGGTCCAGTTCCGGGAAGCGCTCGTAGAGGGCGGGGAGCGCGATGCCTGCCTCCAGGCGGGACAGCGCCGCGCCCGGGCAGACGTGCGGGCCGTGGCCGAAGGCGATGTGGCGGTTCGGGGTGCGGGTGGCGTCGAACTCGCCCGCCGTCGGGCCGTACTGCTCCTCGTCCCGGCCCAGCGCGCCGAACGAGATGATCAGGCCCTCGCCCTTCGGCAGGACCTTGTCGCCGACCTCGATGTCCTCCGTCGCGAAGCGGATCAGGACGTGCGAGGTCGGGGTGTTCCAGCGCAGCGTCTCCTCGATCACGCCCTCCCAGCCGATCTCGCCGTCGAGGACCTTCTTGCGCTGCTCCGGGTGGGTCTGGAGCGCCTCCACGACGTTGACGATCAGGCTGATCGTGGTCTCGTGTCCGGCGGCGATGATCAGCTGCAGCGTGTTGACGATCTCCTCGTCGGTGAGGTGGTCGCCGTTCTCGGAGGCCGCGATCAGGGCGCTGGTCAGGTCGTCGCCCGGGTTCGCCCGCTTGGCGTCGACGATCTTCGTGAAGAGCGTTCCGAGGTCCGCCATCATCTGCGGGACCTCCTCCGGCGGCGTCTGCGTCGAGAAGAACTTCTCGAACAGCTCCTTCAGCCGCGGGTGGTCCGCCGCGTCCACGCCCATCAGCTCGCTGATGACGTTCATCGGGAGGGGGTAGGCGAACTCCGCCTTCAGGTCCACCGGCTCCCCGGCCGGGAGGGCCGCCAGCTTCTCCAGGCTCGCGTTCGTGAGCGCTTCGATGCCCGCCCGCAGCCGCTCCACCCGCTTCACCGTGAGCGCCTGCGCCACCAGCGTACGGAGCCGGCGGTGGTCGGCCCCGTCGACCGTCAGCATCGAGCGGCCCGGGTTGGCCAGGCCGATCAGCGGCCAGTCCATCGGTATCTCGCCGCGCTGCCAGGCGCCCCAGACGTTGATGTCCTTGACCACCCGGCTGTCGGTGAGCAGCGCGCGGGCCTCCGCGTGGCGGGTGACCGCGTACACGTGCACACCGCCCGGCAGCTCCACCTCGGCCAGCGGACCGGCGGCCCGCAGTGCGGCGCTCTCGCCGTCGAGGTCGGTGACGAACGGGTCGAGCGCGATGCGGGTCATGCGGGGCCTCCGAAGTGTCCGGGTCTGCCGAGGGCGGGCGTGGGCGTGAAGGTCACCGGCAGGTCCGTCAGACCGCGCAGCCACGGTGACGGGCGGCGGGTGAGCTGCTCGGGGACGACGGCGAGGTCCACGTCCGGCAGCCGGTCGAGCAGGACCTCGATGCCGGTACGGGCGATGACCTCGGCGGTCTCCTGGGCCGGGAACGGGCAGCGGTGCTCGCCGTGTCCGAAGGAGAGGAAGGCGTTGTTGCCGCCGGTCAGCGCCGAACCGTCGGTGCGCACCTGCGGGTCGCCGTTGGCGGCGGCGAGGCCCAGGAGCAGCAGGTCGCCCGCGCGGACGTGGCGGCCGCCGATGTGGGTGTCGCGGGCGGCCCAGCGGCCGGCCACGTTCTGCGTCGGGGTGTCCTCCCAGAGGACCTCGTTCATCGCCTCGGCGACGCTGTGCCGGCCGCCCGAGAGCGAGGCGGCGAACCGGTCGTCGGTGAGCATCAGGCGCAGTGAGTTGCCCATCCAGTCGGCGGTCGGCTGGTGGCCGGCCGCCATCATCACCATGAGGTCCTGGGCGACCTCCTCGTCGGTGAAGCCGCCCGCGTCCGCGATCATCCGGCTGGCGACGTCGTCACCGGGCTCGGCGTGCTTGTCCGCCAGCAGCTGGAACATCGAGGTGCCCAGGTGCTGCTGTCCGACGAGCGCCCGCTCCCCGCCGTCGATCATGTCGTTGATCGCGCCGACCAGCGGGTACGCCTCCTCGTCGGAGAAGCCGTAGATCCTGGCCAGGACCAGGGCGGGCAGCAGCTTGGCGTAGTCCGCGATGATGTCGACCGAGCCCTTGGTGCAGAACCGGTCGATCAGCTCGTCCGCGAACTCCTCCGCGTACCGCTTCAGGGAGAACGGGTCGACGCCCTCCAGCGCGTTGCTGATCATCATGGCGCGGACGCTGTGGCGCTCGCCGACGGTGTAGAGGATCGAATTCTGCTTGCGCCCGATCATCGGCAGCAGCGGCCAGTCGTCCGGGATGCGGTCCCACTGGTTCCACAGGTCGGAGTCCCGGCTGAAGAGGACCGGGTCGCCGGTGACCTGGTGCAGCTCGCGGTAGCCGAGGACGAGCCAGGCGGGCACGTCGCCGTCCAGCACGACCGGGGCGATGGCCCCGTGTTCGCGTCGCAGGTCCCGGTAGAGCTGGACCGGGTCGATCTGGAAGCGGGGCCCGGACAGGGGGACGGACGCGTGGGTGACGGGGCAGCCGGAGACAGTGGTCACGGGGCGGACTCCGGGGTCGGGCCGGCCGCCGCCAGGGCCGCCGCGGGAGCGGCCGCCGCGGAGGCGGTCGTTCCGGTGGCCTGGAGACGGGCGGCGGAGAGCGCGGCGAGGTGCTCGACGAGCGTGATGAGCACGTACTTGCTGGAGGACCGGTCGCGGGCGTCGCACTCCACCAGCGGCACGTCCTCCGAGAGGTCCAGGGCCTCCCGGATCTGCTGCTCGCTGTGGAGCGGGCCGCCGAAGTCGTTGCACGCCACGATGAAGGGGGTGCCGTGGTGCTCCAGGCGGTCGATGGCGTACCAGGAGTCGGCGAGCCGGCGGGTGTCGACGAGGACGACCGCGCCGAGCGTGCCCGAGAACAGCCGGTCCCACAGGAACCAGAAGCGTTCCTGTCCGGGCGCGCCGAAGAGGTACAGCACGGAGCGTTCGTCGAGCGTGATCCGGCCGAAGTCGAACGCCACCGTGGTGGACGTCTTGGCCTGGACGCCGTCGAGGTCGTCGACGGCCTCGCCCGCGCGGGTCATGGTCTCCTCCGTGTTGAGCGGACGGATCTCGCTCACGGATCGGACCATGGTGGTCTTGCCGACCCCGAAGCCGCCGACGACAACGATCTTGAGTCCGTTGTCGGCCGTCGCGCTCAGGGCGGCGCGGTCAGAGGTTGCGGAGTCCAACGAGCACCTGTTCCAGGATGTCGGGGTCGGGGAGCCGGTCCGCGACACGGGCTGTACGGGGGTGGCGGGCGCTGATCCGGCCGGTGTCGAGCAGATCGCACAGCATGATGCGGACGATGCTGACCGGCAGGTTCAGGTTCGCGGCTATCTCGACGACGGCGGTGGGGCCCTGGCACATCCGCAGGATCGCGACGTGCTCGGACTGCATCCCGGGGGCCGGATCGCACTCGGCGACGACGAGCGTCACCAGGTCGAAGGCGGCGGAGTCGGAACGGCTGCGGCCACCGGTGAGGGTGTACAGCCGGTCCGGATCGTCGTCGCGGCCCGGTCGGGGGCGGGGTGCCGTCGTCATACGGCCGAACTCTCTGCCACGGGTGAGCGCGGCGGGGCGACCAGATGCTCACCGAGCTGCTCGACGAGCTCGCTCATGTTGTGGCCGACGAGGCCGACGTCGGAGTCCTCGTCGGCGACGACGGCCAGGTGGGCCCCGGCCCCCGCCTCGACGATGAACAGCACGCCGCCGTAGAACTCGGCCATCGCGGACCGTACGCCGCCGGTGCCGTCGCCGAACTCGACGGACGCCCCGTGCGACAGGCTCTGGATCCCGGCGGAGATCGCGGCCAGCTGGTCGGCCTGGTCGACGGAGAGCTCGGGGGTGCGGCACAGCTTGAGGCCGTCGCGGGACAGGACGAGGGCGTGGCGGGTACCGGGGGTGCGGTCGAGCAGCCCCTCCAGCAGCCAGTTGAGCTTCTCGTCGGTGGTCGCGGTCATCGGGTGTTGCCTTCCGGGTGCGGGGAGTTGGCTCGTACCGCCTTGCTGAAGGTGCTGAAGCGCGCGGCCTGGACCTTCGGGTCGGTGGTACGGGCCCGGGGGGTGTCGGCTCCGCCGGGGGTGGCGTTGCCGGTACGGGCTTCGGCGGCGGCCAGGGTGCGGCCGCGTCGGCGCTTGGGCAGGCCGCTCTCGCCGAACGCGGGCACGGCGCCGGTGGACTCCGACTCCGACTCCGCCGCCGGGGTCGGGGGTGTGGAGGCGTCGTCCTCGGCGAGGGACCGGGCCGTGGGGGCGGCGTCGGCGGTGTCCGCTCCGGCGGCCGAGGCGTGCGAGGGCTCCGGCTCGGCGGGGGCGGTGGCCGGTGCGGTGGTGCCGGCCTGGTCCTGGGCCCGGTCCGGGCCCGTCGCCGTCGGGGCCACCGCGGTCGGTGCGGTGGCGCGGGAGATCAGCTCCTGCGGGAGCATCATCAGCGCGCCGGTGCCGCCCCGGGCGGACGGCCGGAAGGCGACGGTCAGGCCGTGCTTACGGGCCAGCCGGCCGACGACGGCGAGCCCGAGGCGGGTGCCGGAGAGGTTGGTGAGGTCCTGGTTCTCGGCCGAGACGGCCCGCTCCGCACGGCGCAGCTGCACCTCGCTCATCACGAGCCCGCTGTCCTCGACGGTGATGACGATGCCCGCCGGGACCTCCTCCACGTACACGTGGACCTCGGCGGTGGGCGGCGAGAAGTTGGCAGCGTTGTCGAGGAGTTCGGCGAGCGCGTGCATGACGCCCTCGGCCGCGTGACCGGCGATGGCGACATCGCTGGTGGAGTGCAACCGGACCCGCTGGTAGCTGCCGATCCGGCCCATCGCGCCCCGCAGGATCGACTCCATGACGATCGGCTTGGCCCAGCGCCGCCCGGAACGGGCCCCGGTCAGCACGGCGATGGAGTCGGCGAGGCGGCCCGCCTGGGCGGTGCGGTGGTCCAGGTGGAGCAGGTCCCCGAGCACGGACTCGTCGGAGTGCCGGTGCTCCATCTCGCGGAGGTCGGCCAGCATGCTGGTGGCCAGAGCCTGCATCCGCCCCGCCGCGTTGGCGCAGGCGGCGACGGCCGCGGAGCGCTCGGTCTCGGCGCGGGTGGCGCGGGCGGCCAGCCGGTCGACGGTGACCTTGAGCCGGGCCTGCTCGGCGGCGGCGTCCGCGGCGATCCGCTCGTTCTCGGCGCGGGCCTCGGCGGCGACCCGGGCGGTCTCGGCGGAGGCGGCGCCCTTGATCCTGGCCGTCTCCGCGGTGAAGCGCTGGGCCTCGACGGCGGAGGAGGAGACCAGCCGCGAGGTCTCGGAGGTGAACCGCTGGGCGTCGGCGGCCCGCAGGGCGCGCAGCGTCCGCGCGGTACCCAGGGTGTGGACGGTGACGGCCACGCAGACGCTCAGCAGCACGGCGGCTGCGCCCGCGCCCCAGGCCAGCGGAGTCCGTACCGTGTCGGGGGCCGCGGCGACGCCCCACAGGGTCAGCGTGCCGGTTGCGGCTGCCGAGATCAGCAGGGCGAGTGCGGTGGGCCGGTGTGAGGGGCGCAATCGGAGTCCTCGGTGGCGGACGGTGCGGGCGGTATGGGGCAGTGCGGGCGGTACGGGCAGAGCGGGTGGTACGGATCGAGCGAAACCGACCAGTCGAATTCAGGACAGTTCGGCACGGGTACGGGCGATCATGCACAACTGGAGCTGATAGTTCCTGCGCAAGTCTTGGTCACTATAGGAGACTTGACGGTCTGTTTGGGAAGATCTTGTGGGCTTTTTTGTGCGGCTTACGCACGTTCGTCCGCGTGGATCCCAAGAGTTCACCTGTACCGACGGCATGCTGAAGGAATGGCCGAACAGCATCGACCGCATCCCGGACCTTCCCCGGCTTTCGTCGCCGCGCTCCGCTCCGCCGTACGCGGCACGAGCGACTTCGGGGCCGCCGCACGGGCGTTGACGACCATGGACGCCTCCAACCACCGCCGCGTTCCGCTCGGCGTGCTCGCCCCACGCGACGCCGACGACATCGCCGCCGCCCTGGCCGTCTGCCGGGAGCACGGGGTGCCGGTGGTGGCGCGTGGCGGCGGCACGTCCATCGCGGGACAGGCCACCGGCACCGGCCTCGTCCTCGATCTGACCCGCCATCTGCGCACGGTCCTCGACCTGGATCCCGTCGCCCGCACCGCCGTCGTCCAGCCCGGAGTGATCCTGGACGACCTGCGGGCCGCCGCCGCACCCCACGGCCTGACCTTCGGCCCCGACCCCTCCACCCACAGCCGCTGCACCCTCGGCGGAATGATCGGCAACAACTCCTGCGGCGCGCACTCGGTGGCCTGGGGCACGACGGCGGACAACGTGCGGGCGCTGTCGGTGGTCCGCTACGGCGGCGAGGCGCTGCGTCTGGAGCAGGGGGGCGGAGAGCACCCCGAAGGCGTCACCGAACTGATCGCCTCCCACCTGGCCCTCCTCCGCACCGGCTACCCCGACCTCCCGCGCCGCATCTCCGGCTACGCGCTCGACGCCCTGCTCCCCGAACACCCCGGCGGCCCCGACCCGGTCCGGGCGTTCTGCGGCAGCGAGGGCACCCTCGGCGTCGTCACCGAGGCCACCGTGCGCCTGGTCGAGGCCCCGCGCGCCCGCGCCCTGGCCGTCCTCGGCTACGCCGACGAGTCCGCAGCCGCCGACGCCGCCCCGGGTCTCCTCCCGTACGGCCCGCTCACCGTCGAGGGCATGGCCGCCGACCTCGTACGGGAGTCCGCCGGGCTGCCGCGCGGAGCCGCCTGGCTGTTCGTCGAGATCGGCGGCGACACCCCGGCCGAAGCGAGGGCGCACGCCGAGCGCATCCTGCGGGCCGCCGACGCCGTGGACGGCACGGTCGTCACGGACCCGGCCGGGCAGCGGGCCCTGTGGCGGATCCGCGAGGACGCCGCCGGCACCGCGACCCGGATGGCCGACGGCAGTGAGGCCTGGCCCGGCTGGGAGGACTGCGCGGTGCCGCCCGCCCGGCTCGGCGCGTACCTCCGCGACTTCCGGGCGCTGCTCGCCGAACACGGCCTGCGCGGCACCCCGTACGGCCACTTCGGCGACGGCTGCATCCACGTCCGAATCGACTTCGACCTGATCAGCCCGGAAGGGGTGGCCCGCTTCCGCCGGTTCTCCGAGGAGACGGCCGACCTCGTCGTCGCGCACGGCGGCTCCCTCAGCGGCGAACACGGCGACGGCCAGGCGCGGGCTGAGCTGCTGCCCCGGATGTACGGAGACGAACTCGTCGCCCTCTTCGGCACGTTCAAGGACCTGTGGGACCCGTCCGGCGGCCTGAACCCGGGCATCCTCGCCCGCCCGGCCCGCCTCGACGAGAACCTGCGCTTCGCGGTCCTGCCGAAACGCCCGGTGGACGTGGAGTTCGGCTATCCGCAGGACGGCGGGGACTTCGCGGGTGCGGTCCGCCGCTGCGTCGGCGTCGCCAAGTGCCGTACGACGGAGGCGAGCGGCGCGGGCGTCATGTGCCCGTCCTTCCGTGCGACCGGTGAGGAGGCCCACTCGACCCGGGGCCGGGCCCGGCTCCTCCACGAGATGCTGGCCGGTGAGGTCATCACGGACGGCTGGGGCAGCACCGAGGTCCGGGACGCGCTCGACCTGTGCCTCTCCTGCAAGGGCTGCCGCAGCGACTGCCCGGTGAGCGTCGACATGGCCACGTACAAGGCGGAGTTCCTGCACCACCACTACCGGGGCAGGATCAGGCCCGCATCGCACTACGCGATGGGCCGTCTCCCGCAGTGGCTGCGGCTGGCCGCCCCGTTCGCCCGCCCGCTCAACGCGCTGGCCCGGCTGCGGCCGCTCGCCGCGCTCGCGAAGCGGGCGGCGGGGATCGCACCCGAGCGGGCGATCCCGGTGCTGGCGACCGAGACGTACAGCCGGTGGCTGCGCGCGCGGCAGGGCACGGGGACGCACGTCCTGTCGACGGACCGGGTGGTGCACCTCTGGGCCGACACCTTCACCGAGCATCTCTCCCCGCAGGTCGGCCGGGCGGCGGTGCGGGTGCTGGAGGAGGCGACGGGGCGTACGGTGCTGCCGCCGCCGCGCGGGGTGTGCTGCGGGCTCACGTACGTATCGACCGGGCAGCTCGACGCGGCCCGCAGGGTGATGCGCCGCACCCTGGACCGGCTGGACCTCTTCCCCGGGCAGCCGCTCGTCGTCCTGGAGCCGAGCTGCGCCGCGACCCTGCGCACCGATCTGCCCGAACTCCTCCCCGACGACCCGCGCGCCGCCGAACTGGCTTCTTCTGTACGGACGTTCGCCCAGTACCTGGAGGAGTACGCCCCCGACTGGACACCGCCCCGCCTGGACCGCCCGGCCGTCGGCCAGACGCACTGCCACCAGCACGCGGTGCTCGGCGACGCGGCGGAACGGCGGCTGCGGGAACGGCTGGGCCTGACCGGCGAACTCAGCGGCGGCTGCTGCGGGCTCGCCGGGAACTTCGGCTTCGAGAGGGGGCACTGGGAGGTGTCGGTCGCCTGCGCGGAGGAGCGGCTGCTCCCCGCCGTACGGGAGGCGGAACCCGGGACGGAACTCCTCGCGGACGGCTTCTCCTGCCGTACGCAGCTCGACCAGCTGGCCGGCCGCAGGGCCCGGCACCTCGCGGAGGTCATCGCGGAGGCTCTCCCGGAGCCCGTCCCGGGGGCCGGCGCGTCGAGTCCCGGGCGATGATCTCCCGGGCCAGCGAGATGAGCCGGGGGAGCGCCGGGTGCCCGGGGGCGTCGCGGCGGGCGAGGAGGACCGGGACGGCCGGGGCGTCGTCGAGCGGGACGTAGGCGACCCCCGCGTGCGGGTGCAGGTCCGCGGTCGACGCGGTGGACACCCCGCTGCCGCGCCCGGCGGCGATGGCGGTGAGCCAGTCGTCGGTGTTGCCGACGGTGAGGGTGGCGGCCGGGCGGGCGTGCGGCGGCCACAGGTCCACGGTGGTCGTGCCGGAGACGGTGTTCAGGACGACCGGGCCGTCCGCGAGGTCGGCGAGTGCGAGCGAGGTGCGCGCCGCGAGCGGCCCGTCCGCGGTCACCGCCGCCACCCGTACCTCGGTGAACAGCACCTCGGTGACCAGCCCCGGCGCGTCCACCGGCCCGCGCAGCAGCGCCGCGTCCACCTCGCCCCGGGTCAGCCCGGCGGTGCGGTCGTCGATCCGGAGCAGCTCCAGCGGGGTGCCCGGGAAGCGTTCCTGCCAGGTCCGCAGCAGCGGTGTGGTGTACGGCCCGAACGCGGACCAGGCGTGCCCGAGCCGCAGCGGCCAGGTGCGCAGCCGCCCGGGGTCGAGCGCCTCGTCGAAGGCGGTGACCGCGGCGGCGGCCTTGTCGCGGAAGGCGACGCCGTCGGGGGTGAGGGCGAGGTGGTGGGTGGAACGGTCGACGAGCCGGACCCCGAGATGCCGCTCCAGCGCGGCGAGGGTGCGGGACACGGCGGGCTGGGTCAGCCGGAGGCGGGCGGCGGCGCGCGTGATGTTGAGCTCGTCGGCGACCGCGAGGAAGGCCCGCAGATGCCGGAGTTCCACGGGGCGGCCCGTGGTCGGTTCCTCGCTCATGCGCCGGAAGCATAACGAGAGCGTGATCGGCATTTCACGGAACGCGCGGGCGTCCTTACGGTGAAGGGAAACCCATGGCGGACGTAGTTCGTCATCCTGTACCGTCCAGTGCATTGCAGTGCACTTATTCGCTCGTCCCCGGAAGGCCCCCCGTGAACGACCAGCGCAGCGCCGCCGAACCGGCCGCCGCAGCCGTCGCCGTACCCGAAGCGGTGACGGCACTCGAAGGCGCCGGACGGTCCTGGTCGGACCGCCGGGCGGCGCTGACGCCGATCGCGCTGGTGGTCGCCGGCGGCCTGTCCGTCCAGTTCGGCTCGGCGGTCGCGGCGCTGCTGATGCCGAAGGCGGGTGCGCTGGGCGTCGTCACCCTGCGGCTGGTGGCCGCCGCGCTGATCCTGCTGGTGATCTGCCGCCCGAAGCTGCGCGGCCACTCGCGAGCGGACTGGGGCACGGTGCTGGCCTTCGGTCTCGCGATGGGCGGCATGAACACGCTCTTCTACCTGGCGCTGGACCGGATCCCGCTCGGTATCGCCGTCACCCTGGAGGTGCTCGGCCCGCTCGCCCTCTCGGTGTTCGCCTCCCGCCGCCTGATCAACGTCCTGTGGGCCGGGCTCGCCCTCGTCGGCGTCGTGCTTCTGGGCGGCGGCGGCTTCGACCGCCTCGACCCGGTCGGCGCGGCCTTCGCCCTGGGGGCCGGGGCGATGTGGGCGGCGTACATCGTCTTCAGCGCCCGCACCGGCCGCCGCTTCCCGCAGGCGGACGGGCTCGCGCTGGCGATGGTGGTCGCCGCGGTCCTCTCGCTGCCGCTCGGCATCATCGAGTCCGGGGCGAAGCTCACGGTCCCGTCCACGGTGGCGCTCGGCGCGGCGGTGGCGGTCCTCAGCTCGGTGCTCCCGTACACCCTGGAGCTGATGGCCCTGCGCCGGCTGCCGGCGCCCACGTTCGCCGTGATGATGAGCCTGGAGCCGGCCATCGCCGCCGGTGCGGGCTTCCTGATCCTGGACCAGGCCCTCTCCACGACGGATGCCCTCGCCATCGCCCTGGTCATCGGGGCGAGCATCGGCGCGGTGCGCAGCCGGTCGGGGGCGGCGCCACGACGCGAGGCGTGAGCCGTGGCTCGTCCGCGGCCCTGGGGGTCCTCAGCAGTCGGCGGGCAGGATCCGGAAGGAGTCCAGCCCGGGAGTCAGCGGTGACACCGCGCGGAAGTCGCGCTGGTCCAGGGTGAGGATGCGATCTGTTCGGCAGCGGTCGGCCAGGACCACTCCGACCGCGTCGGCCAGGTCGAGCCGCAGCCCCTCGTACTTCTGCCGGACCTCATGAGCGGTGTGCAGGTCCGCGAGCTTGAGCTCGGCGAGGCGGTACTGCCCGTCGTCGATGCGGGAGTTCAGCGCCTCCATCGCCTGGAGGGCGCCGGGAACCCCCAGGTAGCCCCGCCTGGCGCAGGGTGGTGGGTGCGGGGAACCCGCTGCTCGGGCGGCACACGGAGCGGCCGCACAGCGCCGTCCGCACGCCCCGCCCCCACCGCCCTCACCACCCCGCGTATGCGCCGCATGTGCGCACCGCTCCGCCCGCGCGGTATTCCGCCTGGATGAGGGCCGCCGAGGATGGCACTCGGAACCACCCCACGGGGCGGTTCCGCATCCTCGGCGAAGGGAGGTGAAGACAAATGAACCTTGTTCGCGCATGGAAGGACCCCGAGTACCGGGCCACCCTCAGCGAGGCTCCCGCCAACCCGGCGGGCCTCGTCGAGCTGGCCGACGACCAGCTCGACGGTGTTGCGGGCGGGACCACCTGGGCGTGCGCAACGATCACTCTGACTGTGACCGTGTGCTCCCCGACCGGAACCCTCTGCGGCAGCTGCAGCATGGGCACGCGCGGCTGTTGCTGAGCCTGCCCGATTCCTGACAAGGAGTGATGTACGTGGACATAGTCCGGTCCTGGAAGGGCGCCGATTACCGGCTGTCCCTCGGGAGTGAGGCCCCCGCCCATCCGTCGGGCGAAGGCCTCACCGCAATCACCGACGAGGAGCTGACCGAGATCAACGGAGCCGGCTCCGGAGTTCTCGGCACTCTCGGGTGCTGCTCGTGCCTGCCGTGGTATTCGGGTTGGACCGTCTGCGGTCTCGCCTGCAACCCCGGTAAGCCCTGCAAGAACTAGCAGCGTACCGAAGAAACGGCGTGACCGGCAGGGGCGGGCGTTCGTGCGCCCCCGCCGGTCATGTTTCATGCCCCAGGAGGAAGAGCGGAATGCCTGACGACGCAAGCGAGCACCCCACCGTCCGGCCGGCCGGGGCCCACCTCCCCTGGCACCGGGCCGCCACCCTGAGCGAGAGGCTCGCCGGGACTCCGTCGCAGTCCGACCCGGTACGGGGCGAGAAGCGCCTGTCCATGTGGCGGGAGCTGGCACCTCTGACCGGCGGACGGGCCACCCTGGACACGCGGCTGGAACCGCTGGGCGTCGACGCGGACCGGCTGACCTCGCTGCTCGGTGAGGACGATGCGTCCCTGGCCGGCCGCATGGCGGACGAACCCGACTGGCACCGCACCTTCCGGGGCTGGTGGGACGAGGGCATGGCCACCACCGACGCCACTCGCCGCCTCGACCCCGACATGGGCCTCCTGGAAGTGATCCGCCCCCTCGTGGAGGGCGCCGTCCACGAACTCGACGTGCTCGTCGAGGAAGCCGTACGGACCAGTGACGACCCCGTCATGGCCGACCCCGGGCACATCCTCGACATCGTCCGCGCGACCGCCCCGGCCGCCGACCTGCTCAGTCACGTCCAGCGGACCCTCGTCCTCGAACTCAACATCGCCCGGGTCGAGGACCGCCTCGTCGGCGAGACCCCCGAGGAACGTTTCTCCTCCTACGTCGAACTGCTGCGCTCGGAGGGCAACGCCCTCGCCATCTGGGACGAATACCCGGTCCTGGCACGGCTGATCGTGGTCCAGCTTCGCTTCTGGATCGACACCCGGGCCGAGCTGATCACGGCCCTCGTCGCCGACCTCCCCGTCCTGCGCGAGACCCTGCTCGCCACCCGCCCGCCCCAGCGGCTCGACCGCCTGGAGTTCGGCGCCGGTGACAAGCACCGGCGCGGCCGGTCCGTCGCCATGGTCGAGTTCGACACCTGCACCCTGGTCTTCAAGCCCCGTTCGCTGGCCATGGACACCGCGTTCGACGGACTTCTCGCCTGGGTCGGGCAGCAGGACCCCACCCACGACCTGGCCCGGATCGGCATCCTGGAGCGCGGCGACCACGGCTGGGTCGAGGAGGTCGACACCACCGTGACCACCGACGCCGCAGGCGGCGACCGCTACGCCTGGCGGCTGGGCGCCCTCACCTCGCTCCTCTACCTCCTGCACGCCACGGACTTCCACTTCGAGAACGTACTGGCCGCGGGCGAGTACCCGGTCCTCGTCGACCTGGAGGCCCTGCTCCACAACGACAAGACCGCGGCCGTCGTCAAGATCGACGGCGAGACCGACATCGCTGCGGTCACCCTCGCCGACTCCGTGCAGTCCGTGGGCATCCTGCCCAACCACCTGCTGGTGCGCGGCGAGGACGGCACCTTCGGTTTGGACGTCAGCGGACTCGCGGGCCACGGGGGACAGTTGACCCCCATGCCGGTGCCGATGTGGGAGGACAGCGGCACCGACCGCATGCGGCTGGTCAAGCGCCGTATGGAGATGGACGCCGAGCGCAACCACCCGATGACCGCCGACGGCGAACCGATCGACCTGGTCGGCCGGGTCGACTCGTTCGTCGAGGGATTCACCCACGTCTACCGGCTGCTGGAAGCGGGCCGTCCCGAACTGCTGTCCCCCAACGGCCCGTTGGCTGCCTTCGGTCCCGTCCGGACCCGGCTCATCGCCCGGCCGACCCACATCTACGGCCGCCTGCTGCTGGAGAGCACCCACCCGGACTTCCTGCGCGACGGCCTGGACCACGCGCGCTCGCTCGCCCGGCTGGCCGGCGGGCACGTCGAGATGCCCGAGTCCCGCATCGCGATGGTCCTGGACGAGGTCGCCGAACTCACCCTCGGGGACATCCCCATGTTCACCGTCGACGCGGACTCCGGAACCCTGCGCGGCGGGCTGGACGGCGAGCCGATCGGCACCCGCTACCCGCCCCTCATCGCCGTACGGGAACGCCTCACGGCCCTCGGCGACGCGGACCTTGCCTTCCAGGAGCGGGTCATCCGCTCGTGCGTCGCCGCCACCGCCATGGGCGAGAGCGATGCCCGTTGGCCCAACTGGCACCGGCCCCGGATGGACGGCGCCGCCGACCCCGGCGACTTCGCCGAGGAGGCCCTGCGCCTGGCCCACCGGCTGTCGGACCTGTGCGTCCGCGACGAACACGGCCTCGGCTGGATCGGCCTCGACCTGGTCGACGAGAAGTACTGGCAGTACGCGCCCGCCCCGATCGGCCTCTACACCGGAACGGCCGGCATCGCGCACGCCCTGGACGCCGTCGCGGCCGTCACCGGCGACGAGCGCACCGGCGAGCTGGCCCAGGCCGCCTTCGACCAGGTGGCGAAGCGCTCGGTGCTCATCGCCGAGACTCTGGCGGGCCTCGCGAAGAAGCCGGGAGCCGACGAGTTCGGCATCGGCGCCTTCGGCCCGTTCGGCGGTGCGATCTACGCCCTGGCGCACGCCTCCGTGCGCCACGGCCGGCCCGAGTACGCCGAGGCCGCGGCCACCCTGCTGCCCGCCATCGACGAACTCGTCGAGGAGGACCCGCTCCTGGACATCGTCTCCGGGTCCGCGGGTGCCATACTCGCCCTCCTCGCCCTGGAGACCGCCCGGCCCGGCACCGGAGCCGCCCGGATCGCGGAACGCTGCGCCGAGCGTCTGCTGGCCACCCGGCAGGAGTTCGGAGACGGCTGGGGCTGGGCCACCCCGATCAACCCCGAGCAGCCGCTCGCCGGCTTCTCGCACGGGGCCTCCGGCATCGCGTACGCGTTCGCCCGCCTGGACCGGGCCGCGCCCCGCGCGGAGTACCAGGAGGCCGTCCGGCACGCGCTGACGTACGAGCGGACCGTCTTCGACCCGGAGCTGCGCACCTGGCGCGACCTGCGGCCGGCCAATCTCGGCGGACGTACGGTCATGAACGCCTGGTGCCACGGGGCCCCGGGCATCGCGCTGGCCCGCAACGCGTTCCAGGAGCTGGGCACCGCCCCGGAGCTGGCCGACCTCATCGAGAGCGACCGGCACACGGCGGTCCTCGCCGCCATCTCCACGGGCCTGGACCTCGACCCGGTGTCGGGCCTCGGTAACCACAGCCTGTGCCACGGGGACATCGGCAACCTCCTCATCATCGACGCGGCCACCCGGGCCGACCAGGAGCCGGAGGTCTCCGGGCTGCTGCCCAAGGTGTGGAAGACGCTGCTCCACGAGGGCCGGGAGAACGGCTGGCTGTGCGGCGTCCCCAAGGGCGTGGAGACCCCCGGGCTCATGACCGGTCTGGCCGGCATCGCCTGGGGCCTGGCGCGCAAGGCCGCCCCCGAGCGGGTGCCGGACCTGCTGACGCTGGCCGCCCCGGACATCGGGAGGACGGCGTGCTGAACAGCGGGCCCGCACCGGCGGCCCCGCCGGACGGGGCCATCGCGGAGGGCGTCTACCGGCCGAGCATGGTCGCCGCCTACCGCGCCAACCCGCGCGGCGCCGCCCGCACCGGCTTCCACCCCGAGGCGATGCGCCCCCGCTGGCGCTGGGCGCTGGCCGGAGCCCTGATCCTGGCCGTCACGGTGACCGCGGGCCTCGTGGTACGAGTGCCGGTCGGGCCCACCGGCACCCTGGCCGGCACCAACGGACGCCAAGGTGTCCTCGCCTTCCCGGACTTCAGTCCGCCGGCGAAGGACAGCGACGTCCGGCTGAGTGTGGGCGGCGAGCGGGTGGAGGGCCGGGTCAAGGACTTCCAGACCGGTCAGGGCGGGGCCCGGGTCACCATGCTCCTCGTCGAACTGCCTGCCGGCGTCGCCGAGGAGCTGGAGGAGGGGGCATCCGTGGTCCTCGACCAGGGCACCCGCCCCCTGCTCATGGATCTCTGGGATGAAAGGAGCGAAAAGTGAGCATCATCCGCCGCCGTGTGCCCGTGCGGTTGCAGTCGACCTCGGTCGAGTGCGGCGTCGCCGCCCTTGCCATGGTGCTCGGCTACCACGGCCGCTCCACCGCCGTCGCCGAGCTGCGCGACCGGATGGTCCTGTCCCGCGACGGGGCGAGCGCCGCGTCCATCGCCCGCCAGGCACGCGAACTGGGCATGAAGGTGCGGGCCTTCCGCGCGGAACCGGACGCGCTGCGCGAGCTCCGCCTGCCGCTGATCGCCCACTGGGGCATGAACCACTTCGTCGTCATCGAACGGTTCACCCGGCGCGGGGTCGACATCGTCGACCCCGCGTCCGGGCGGCGGCACATCGGCTACGCGGAGCTGGACGCCTCCTTCACCGGGGTGACGCTGGAGCTGGAACCGACCGAGGACCTCGAACGCCGCGACGGCGTCGAGACCGGACTCTGGTCCTTCGTCCGCCCCTTCCTGCCCCGTTCCGTGCCCATCGTCTCCGCCATCATCGGCGCCTCCGCCACGCTCACCCTGCTCGGGCTGCTCCCGGCCTTCCTGACCGCGTACGTCGTCGACCGCGTCCTGCCCGGACGCAGCGAGGACACCCTGCTGGTCCTGGCGGCCGGTCTCGTGGCCTACACCGTCAGCCACGCACTGATGACGCTGGCGCGGGCGGAGCTGCTGCTCTGGCTCCAGACCCGGATGGACTGGTCGATGATGGGGACGTTCCTCAGACATCTGATGTCCCTGCCGTACAAGTTCTTCCAGTTGCGCACCGGCGGGGATCTGCTCGTGCGGGTGTCGAGCATGACGTACGTCCGGGACGCCGTCTCCAGCCAGCTCCTGGCGGTCTTCCTCGATGTGGCCCTGCTGGGCGTCTACCTCGTGGTGATCGGCTTCAAGTCCCTGCTGTTCGTCGCCGCGATCCTCGCGGTCGCCGCCGTCCAGCTCGGGGTCATGTTCGCCTCAGCCCGGGCCGCCCAACGGCTGACCGAACGCGAACTGCAGGCGCTCGGGGAGGCTCAGAGCACCCTGCTGGAATCGGTGACCGGCGCCGAGACGGTCAAGTCCTCCGGAGCCGAACACGTCGTGGTGCGCCGGTGGTCGCAGAAGTTCACCGAGCAGCTGGACGCCTCTGTACGCCGGAGCCGGCTCGACAACGGGATCGACAGCGTCCTCGGCATGCTGGGCACCGCGTCGCCGCTGCTCATGCTCGTCCTCGGCGCCTCTCTCGTGTTCAGCGACAACCTGTCGCTCGGAACGATGCTCGCGCTCATCGCCCTGGCCGGCGCGGCGCTCGCCCCGGTGGCCCAACTGGGCCGCAGCATCAAGACGTTCCAGACCATCCGGGTTCACCTCGACCGGCTGCGCGATGTGCTGAACGAGCCCGCGGAGTCCGTGGGCCAGGGGGACGCGAAAGCTGACCTGAACGAGCCGATCACCCTGACCGACGTCGGCTTCCGCTACTCGGGGGACGGACCGGAGGCCCTGTCGGGCATCTCCCTCACCGTCCGGCCGGGCGAGAAGATCGCCATCGTCGGCAGCAGCGGTTCGGGGAAGTCCACCCTGGCCCGCCTCATCCTCGGGCTCTACGATCCGACCGACGGGGAGATCACCTACGGCTCCACCCCGCTGACCGACCTCGACCTTGGCCATCTGCGCCGCCAGTGCGGCGTCGTCACCCAGGACGCGGACATTTTCAGCGGATCGGTCCTGACCAACATCGCGCTGGTCATGCCCGAGGCCACCCTCGACGACGTCGTCGAGGCCGCCCGGCTCGCGGCGGTCCACGAGGACATCACCCACATGCCGATGGGGTACGAGACGATCCTCGGCGAGGGCGGCAACGGCCTCTCCGGCGGACAGCGCCAGCGCGTGGCCCTGGCCCGCGCCGTCGTACACCGGCCGCGGGTCCTGCTGCTCGACGAGGCGACCAGCCACCTGGACGCCACCACGGAGGCGATCGTGCACGAGAACCTCTCCGAGCTCGACTGCACCCGCATCGTCATCGCGCACCGTCTGAGCACCGTGCGGGACGCGGACCGCATCCTGGTCATCGACCGCGGCCGGATCGTCGAGCAGGGAGACCACGACGAACTGGTCGCGCGGGACGGCGCGTACGCGGCGCTCGTCGGCCAACAACTGGTCCATGACTGAGGGTTCGCGCCGACCGCCCCACCGGGCGGCCGAGGTGCGCGATGCTGGCGGCGTGACCCCTGAGACACGTTCCCGCACAGCGCTCCTCGGCCGGCTGCGGACCCTGGCCGTGCTGGAGGTGCTGAACATCGCCCTGATCGGCTGGGCCGTCTTCGTGGCCCTCGGAGCACCGTTCAGCACGCCCAACGCGGTCGGCTTCGCGCTGGTCGCCGTCCTCCTGCTCACCGGGGCCGCGTACTGGGCGCTGAAGCTGCGCCAACTGCGCACCGGCGCAAGGCGACCGCCCCTGATCGGACTGTTCCGTGCGCTCCGGCCGCTGTGCGCGGGCGCCCTGACGGTCGGCCTCGTGGCCATCGCCGCGGCCGCGCCCGGCCGGCCGGCGTCCGAGTGGGCGGCCGGCCTGGTGCTGTACGGCCTGGCCGTGGCGGAGTACGTCAACTACTTCCACCTGCAGCTGATGCATGACACCCGGGCGGACTGGCGCCGCCTGCTGCGCACCCGCCGGCTGCGCGGCTCGCATCTGGCGGAGGACCTGCGCGTCCACCGCACCACGTGATTCCAGCGGCCCCCACGGCCGCGCCCGGGATACCCGGCACGGCAGCCGCGCGAAGGTAAGGAAACAGAGCACATGACCTCACCGGCAGTGCAGGACGCCCCGGCCCCGGCCGACGGGCGCACCCTGGAGTTCCGCGGCCTGTCGAAGCGGTACCGCGACAGAAGCGCCGTGCAGGACCTTTCCTTCACGGTCCGCCCCGGACGCGTCACCGGTTTCCTCGGTCCGAACGGGGCGGGCAAGACGACGACGCTCCGGATGCTCCTGGGACTGACCGCCCCGACCTCCGGGACCGCGACCATCGGCGGACAGCGCTACCGGGACCTGGGGCAGCCGCTCCGAACCGTCGGGGCGATGCTCGACGAGTCCGGCACGCACCGCAGGCGGACGGGCCGTGACCACCTGCGCGTGCAGTGCGCGGCGACGGGGCTGCCGGCCCGCCGCGCCGACGAGGTGCTCGACCAGGTCGGACTGGCCAGGGCGGGCGGGCGACGCTACGAGGAGTACTCGCTCGGCATGCGGCAACGCCTCAACCTGGCCCAGGCTCTGCTCGGCGACCCACCCGTGCTCATCCTCGACGAACCCGCCAACGGGCTCGACCCCGAGGGGATCGCCTGGATGCGCGCCCTCCTGAAGGGGCTGGCTGCCGAAGGCCGTACGGTGCTCGTCTCCAGCCACCTCATCTCCGAGGTCGAGCAGACCGCCGACGACCTCGTGATCATCAGCCAGGGCCGGCTGGTCGCCGAGGGCGCGAGCCGCGACATCGCCGCGCGGGTACGGGGCGAGTCCCGGGTACGGGTCCGCTCCTCCCGGCCGGCGGAACTGGCGGCGGCGCTCGCGGCGGCGGGAGCGACCGTGACGGACCCGCCCGCCGAGGACGGGCTGCTGTTCGTCGGCGGTCTGGGGACGGGGGCGGTGGCCGCACTCGCGGCAGCCCACGGCGGAGAACTGTACGAACTGACCGAGGACGCACCCGACCTCGAGCAGGCGTTCCTGCGGCTTACGCAGGGAAAGGCGGAGATCCGGTGAAGGCCCTCGTCAACAGTGAGCTGCTCAAGCTCCGTACGCTGCCCACCTGGTGGGTCGCCGGCCTGGCGATGGCCGTCATCGCGGTGCTCCTGGCGGGATGGAACAGCTGGCAGGCCCATACCTTCATGCAGCCGTTCGAGGACTATCTGGCAGGTGCGGTCCTGACCCCCCGCGAGGACATGTCGGCCGAACAGGTCGCGTCGATGCGCGACCTCTGGGAGACCCAGGGGGACCCGGGGCGCATCGCCGCCACGCTCTACACCTCCGGGCAGGTCTTCGGTCTCCTGCTGGCCGGTGTGCTCGCCGTCCTCCTGGTCACGAACGAGTACCACTACCGGACCCTGACGGCCACGTTCCTGGCGGCGCCCCGCCGGGGTCGCGTCATCACGGCCAAGCTCGTCGCCGTGCTCATCGCCTCGGCCGGGCTCTGGCTGGTCGCGACCTCGGTCGGCCTCGTCGTCGGCGGGATCTTCCTGTCCTCGCAGGGCGCCGGCCTCGGGCTCGGGAGCGGGGACGTGCTCGGCGCGGTCCTGCTGAACCTGGCCGCCTACATGGTGTGGGGCGTGTTCGGCTTCTGCCTGGGCGTGCTCATCCGCAGCCAGACCGCCGCCACCGTCACCGCGGCTGCGCTGTACTTCCTGTCCTCGGTGGTCGTCGCGTTCGCCTTCCAGGCGGTCCACGACCTCCTCATCGAGGAGGACTGGGTGCTCCAGGCCCAGGTCCTGCTGCCCGGAGTCGCGTCCCAGATCATGACGACGCCGGGCGAGCTCTTCGCCGGAGCCCCCGCCGCTTGGACCGGTGCCGTCGTGCTCCTCGCCTACAGCCTGATCGGCGGGCTCACGGGAACGCTGCTCCTGCTCCGGCGCGACGTGACCTGAGTCCGGTGGCCGGCCACCGGACGCCCGTCGCGTCTTCCGTGTCAGGGGGAGGAGGGGTGTGAGGGTCTTCGGCACCTGCACCCCTCCGCCGAGGCCCGCGTCCTCGACGCGACGAGCCGCATGGCCTCGTCGCGGTCCCAGTTGAGCGCCGCCGTCCGCATGGCCTCGATCCCCGGCGGCAGATCGAGCCCCAGGTCCTCCGCGAACAGCTTCTGGCAGCGACCGACCACCGACAGCGTGCTGGCGGTGTCGCCGTGCAGACAGTGCACCGCGGCGAGCAGTTCCCAGAGATGCTGCCGGTAGGGAGCCTCGGCGATCAGGCTCTCTATGCGGTAGGGCAGCATGCTCGTGCGGCCGGCGAGAACGGACGCGGTGAAGAGGTCCTGATAGGCGTCCAGCCGGAGGTTGTTGAGCCCCGCCGTGTGGGAGCTGAACCACCGCGTGGGCGGCAGGTCCTGTCCGAAGGGGCCGTTCCAGAGGTCTACCGCCAGTTCCAGGGCGTCGACGGCCGACTCACTGAATCCATTCAGCAGCCAATTTCGGCCACGTTCGACAGCCGCCGTGAACCGGGGAAGGTCGAATTCCTCGGCGGCGATCTCCAATCCGTATCCGCTCTGGCCGCCCCGGTAGGTCTTCACCCGCTCGCCGAGTCCCTCCTCGATCTCGTCGAGCTCCCTCCGCAGTCCCGTCACATGGCTGCGGAGGTTCGCCGTGGCCGATACCGGTGGGTCGTCCCACAGGATCTCGCTGAACTCCGCGATGCCGATGGGCCGTCCGAAGCGGAGCAGGCACGCCGTGAGAACGGCCCGCCGGACGGGTGAGGTGACGGACATCGTCCTGCCGCGGACCGAGAGCTGCCCGAGAACGCCGAAACAGGGGGCGGCGCGTATGTCGGGGGTGTCGTGCGGTGGCGCCGGGGTGGGGAGGGCGGCGGGCCCTGGGGTGTTCCGAGCGGTGGGGGGGACGGAGCCGTCGGAGAGACCGGCTCGTGCGCGGTTGATCAACAGGTACCCTCCCGCCGGTGCGACGTGAGCGGAGCGTCGATACCGAGACGGAGAGGCTCTGCTGTCCGGTTCTCGCCGTCAAGTGGAACGGCGGGAGGGGTCCTGTGCGCGGGGTGCGCCGCGATCCTGCTCAAGTGCGTCATGTCGTCTCCTGCTTGGTCAGGGCAGGGGGAACGCACACAAGTGTTCCTCAGTCGTTCCCCCGTTGGAACGTGGCTCACGCTGTCAGAGCTGATGTGATCCGGCTAGCACCAGCGTGTGATTGACTTGAATCTTTCCCTAAGGAACCTTCCGATCCGTTCTACTGGGAGGTAAGGTCCGCCGCTTCTCCTCGGTGGAGACGCCCCGGGGCCGCCGACCCGTTCCCGTTACCGCTGCCTTTACGGATCTCCGGCACGCTGCGCACAGAAAATCATGCAAGCGCGCTTGATTGTTTTCCGGCGCGCTGCCATGCTCCTGGGCACCACACCCGGTCCCGAGGGGGGGCGCACGTGTCCGCTGTCGTAGCCGTGATCGACGATCTGCGCGAAGAGAGCGACGAACTCGACGAGCTGGTGAGGGAGTTGAATGCCTCGGACTGGCGCGGGCCGACCCCGGCCGAGCGGTGGACCGTGGCCCACCAGATCGCCCATCTCAGCTGGACCGACGAGGTCGCGGTGCTGGCGGCCACCGAGCCGGACCGGTTCGGCGACGAGGTGACCAGGGCCCTGGCCGCCCCCGACTCCTTCGTCGACGAGGCGGCCGACGCCCTGGTCGCCGCCCACGCCCCGGACGCCCTGCTCGCCCGGTGGCGGGAGGGCCGGAAGCGGCTCGACAAGGTCCTCCGCGACGCCCCGGACGGGACCCGGATCCCCTGGTACGGGCCGCCGATGAGCGTGGCGTCCATGGCGACCGCCCGGCTCATGGAGACCTGGGCGCACGGCCAGGACATCGCCGACGCCCTCGGCGTGACCCGGACCCCCACCGCCCGGCTCCGGCACGTGGCGCGGATCGGCGTACGGGCCCGGAACTACGCCTACGCGGTACGCGGCATCACCGCCCCCGAGGTCGAGTTCCGCGTCGAACTCCGCACTCCGGACGGCGAGCTGATCGCGTACGGCCCGGAGGACGCGGCCCAGCGCGTCACCGGGCCGCTCCTCGACTTCTGCCTCCTGGTCACCCAGCGCGCCCACCGCCGTGACCTCGCGGTCACCGCCGAGGGACGCGACGCCGACCAGTGGCTCTCCCTCGCCCAGGCCTTCGCCGGGCCTCCCGGACCGGGCCGGCTGCCCCGCGCGGAGCGCGCCGGACAGGACGGCCACCGGTGAACACCCCAGCTCCGGATCGCACTTCCACCCCCGGCCCCGTCCTCGCACCCCTCCGGATCGGCAACGCCTCCGGCTTCTACGGCGACCGCTTCGACGCGCTGCGCGAGATGCTCACCGGCGGCCCCCTCGACGTCCTCACCGGCGACTATCTGGCCGAGCTGACCATGCTCATCCTCGGCCGCAGCCGCCTCAAGGACCCGGAGAAGGGCTACGCCACCACCTTCCTGCGCCAGTTGGAGGAAGGGCTCGGCCTCGCCCATGAGCGCGGGGTGAAGATCGTCGCCAACGCGGGCGGCCTCAACCCGGCCGGACTCGCCGACGACGTGAGGAAGTTGGCGGCCACGGTCGGTGTGCCCGTCGCCGTCGCGCATGTCGAGGGCGACAGCCTGCCCGTCCCGGACGGATTCCTCACCGCCAACGCCTACTTCGGCGGCACCGGGATCACCGCCTGTCTGCGGGCCGGGGCCGATGTCGTCGTCACCGGCCGGGTCACCGACGCGGCCCTGGTCACCGGTCCCGCCGCCGCCCACTTCGGCTGGGGCCCGGACGACCTGGACGCACTCGCGGGCGCCGTGGTCGCCGGGCATGTCCTGGAGTGCGGTACGCAGGCGACCGGCGGCAACCACGCCTTCTTCCGCGAGCACGACCCCGCCCGCCTCCGTCGCCCCGGCTTCCCGCTCGCCGAGATCCATGCCGACGGCTCGTCCGTCATCACCAAGCACGACGGCACGGGCGGGGTCGTCGACCTCTCCACCGTCACCGCCCAACTCCTGTACGAGACCGGCGGAGCCCGGTACGCGGGCCCCGACGTCACCGCCCGCCTCGACACCGTGACGCTCACGGCCGACGGCCCGGACCGGGTCAGGATCGACGGCGTACGCGGCGAGGCCCCGCCGCCCACCCTCAAGGCCGGGCTCACCCGGCTCGGCGGCCGGCGCAACGAGGTCGTGTTCGTCCTCACCGGCCTGGACATCGAGGCCAAGGCGGACCTGGTGAAGGCCCAGTTCGCCGACGCCCTGGAGCGCGGCGGCACCCGCCCGCCCGCCGAGGTGCGCTGGGAGCTGGCCCGTACCGACCACCCCGACGCCGACACCGAGGAGCGGGCCAGCGCGCTGCTCCGGCTCGTCGTCCGCGACCAGGACGCCGACGCGGTCGGCCGGGCCGTCTCCGGGGCCGCCGTCGAGCTGGCCCTCGGCAGCTACCCCGGCTTCCACGTCACCGCCCCGCCCGGAAAGGGCGCGCCCTACGGGGTGTTCGAGGCCCGGCCCGTACCGGCGGGCGATGTCGAGCACACCGCCGTGCTGCCGGACGGAAGCCGACTGGTCATGGAACCGCCCGGCCTCACGCAGGAGCCGGCCGAGGTCGAGGAACCGCCGCTGCCCGACCCGTACCCCTCCGCCGCCACCCGGCGCGTCCCCCTCGGGCTGATCGCGGGCGCGCGCAGCGGCGACAAGGGCGGCGACGCCAACGTCGGTGTCTGGGTGCGCGGTGAGGACGCCTGGCGGTGGCTGGCGCACGAGCTGACCGTCGAGCGGTTCAAGGAACTGCTCCCGGAGACCGCCGACCTGACCGTCGTCCGCCATGTCCTGCCCAACCTGCGCGCCCTGAACTTCACCGTCCGCGGCCTCCTGGGCGAAGGCGTGGCCGCCCAGGCCCGGTTCGACCCGCAGGCCAAGGCGGTGGGGGAGTGGCTGCGGTCCCGGTGGCTGCCCGTCCCCGTACCGCTGCTGGAAGGCATCCCCCTCCCGGAGGTGACCGCATGACCGTCCTGCCCACCGCGCTCGACACCACCAGTCCCGAGTACGCCACGAACCGGGCCACCCTGCTGGCCAAGCTCGCCGAGCTGGAGACCGAGCACGCCAAGGCGCTCGCGGGCGGCGGCGAGAAGTACGTGACCCGGCACCGGGGGCGCGGAAAGCTTCCGGCGCGCGAGCGGATCGAGCTGCTCGTCGACCCCGACACCCCGTTCCTGGAGCTGTCGCCGCTGGCCGCCTGGGGCAGTGCCTCCCCCGAATACGCGGTCGGGGCCTCGCTCGTCACCGGGATCGGGGTGGTGGAGGGCGTCGAGTGCCTGATCACCGCCAGCGACCCGACCGTGCGCGGCGGGGCGTCCAACCCCTGGACGCTGAAGAAGGCCCTGCGCGCCAACGAGATCGCCTTCGCCAACCGGCTCCCCGTCATCAGCCTGGTGGAGTCGGGCGGGGCCGATCTGCCGTCCCAGAAGGAGATCTTCATCCCGGGCGGGGCGCTGTTCCGGGACCTCACCCGGCTGTCCGCCGCCGGAATCCCCACCGTGGCCGTCGTGTTCGGCAACTCGACGGCCGGCGGCGCGTACGTCCCCGGCATGTCCGACCACACCGTGATGATCAAGGAGCGGTCCAAGGTCTTCCTCGGTGGACCGCCCCTGGTGAAGATGGCCACCGGCGAGGAGAGCGACGACGAGTCGCTCGGCGGGGCCGAGATGCACGCCCGTACCTCCGGGCTCGCCGACCACTTCGCCGTCGACGAGCAGGACGCGATCCGCCAGGCCCGCCGTATCGTCGCCCGCCTCAACTGGCGCAAGGCGCACACCGATCCCGGACCCGCCGAGCCGCCGAAGTACGACGAGGAGGAGCTGCTGGGCATCGTGCCGGGCGATCTGAAGGTGCCGTTCGACCCGCGCGAGGTCATCGCCCGGCTGGTGGACGGCTCGGACTTCGACGCGTTCAAGCCGCTGTACGGGACGAGCCTGGTGACGGGGTGGGCGCGGCTGCACGGCTATCCGGTCGGGATCCTCGCCAACGCCCAAGGGGTGCTGTTCAGCGAGGAGTCGCAGAAGGCCGCCCAGTTCATCCAGCTCGCCAACCAGCGCGACATCCCGCTCCTCTTCCTCCACAACACCACCGGCTACATGGTCGGCAAGGAGTACGAGCAGGGCGGCATCATCAAGCACGGCGCGATGATGATCAACGCGGTGGCGAACTCGAAGGTCCCGCATCTGTCGGTCCTGATGGGCGCGTCCTACGGGGCCGGCCACTACGGCATGTGCGGCCGCGCCTACGACCCGCGCTTCCTCTTCGCCTGGCCCAGCAGCAAGTCCGCCGTCATGGGCCCGCAGCAGCTCGCGGGTGTGCTGTCCATCGTCGCCCGCGCCTCGGCGGCGGCGAAGGGACAGCCGTACGACGACGAGGCCGACGCCGGGCTGCGCGCCATGGTGGAGCAGCAGATCGAGTCGGAGTCGCTGCCGATGTTCCTGTCCGGGCGGCTGTACGACGACGGGGTCATCGATCCGCGCGACACCCGGACCGTCCTCGGCATGTGCCTGTCCGCGATCCACACCGCACCGGTCGAGGGCGCCCGCGGCGGCTTCGGCGTCTTCCGGATGTGACCCGCCCATGAGGAGTGACGTGATCCACACCCTGCTCGTCGCCAACCGGGGCGAGATCGCCTGCCGGATCTTCCGCACCTGCCGTGACCTGGGCATCACCACGGTCGCCGTGTACTCCGACGCGGACGCGGAGGCCCTGCACGTACGGGAGGCGGACCTCGCCGTACGGCTGCCGGGGGCCGCGCCCGCCGACACCTATCTGCGCGGCGACCTCGTCGTGGCCGCCGCGCTGGCCGCCGGGGCGGACGCCGTGCACCCCGGCTACGGCTTCCTCTCCGAGAACGCCGCCTTCGCCGCCGCCGTGCAGGACGCGGGGCTCGTCTGGGTGGGCCCGCCGGTGAAGGCCATCGAGCTGATGGCGTCCAAGACCCGGGCCAAGGAGCTGATGGCCGGGGCCGGGGTGCCGCTGCTCGCCCCGGTGGACCCGGCGGCGGCGGGCGAGGACGATCTGCCGCTGCTGCTCAAGGCGGCCTCCGGCGGCGGCGGCCGCGGCATGCGCATCGTCCGCGAACTCGACGCCTTGCGCGGTGAGTTGACGGCGGCGGCCGCCGAGGCGGCGTCGGCCTTCGGCGACGGCGAGGTCTTCGCCGAGCCGTACGTGGAACGCGGCCGGCACGTCGAGGTCCAGGTGATGGCCGACGAGCACGACACCGTGTGGGCGCTCGGCACCCGCGACTGCTCGCTCCAGCGCCGCCACCAGAAGGTCATCGAGGAGGCCCCCGCGCCCGGCCTGGACGAGGCCCTGCGCACCCGGCTCCACGAAGCGGCGGTGGCGGCGGCCCGTGCCGTGGACTACCGGGGCGCGGGCACCGTGGAGTTCCTGGTCTCCGCCGACGGCCGCCCGTACTTCCTGGAGATGAACACCCGCCTCCAGGTCGAACACCCGGTGACGGAAGCCGTGTCCGGGCTCGACCTGGTCGCCCTTCAACTGCGCGTGGCCGATGGCGAGCCGCTGCCGTCGACCGCACCCCCGGAGCCGTCCGGCCACGCGGTCGAGGCCCGGCTCTACGCCGAGGACCCGGCCCGCGACTGGCAGCCGCAGACCGGGGCCCTGCACGCACTGGAGGTGCCGGACGCGCCGGGCCTGCGCCTGGACACCGGATACACCGGCGGTGACACCATCGGCGTGCACTACGACCCGATGCTCGCCAAGGTCATCGCCCACGCCCCGACCCGCGCCGAGGCCGTCCGGCTGCTCGCCCGCGCGCTGGAGAGGGCCCGGATCCACGGGCCGGTCACCAACCGCGAGCTGCTCGTACGGTCGCTGCGCCACCCGGACTTCGCGGCGGCGCGCCTGGACACCGGGTTCTACGACCGGCACCTGGCCGCCCTGACCGCACCGGGATCCGGCGACCCCGCCACCGCCGCCCTCGCCGCCGCCCTGGCCTCGGCCGTACGCAACACCGCCGCACCCGGCGGCCCGGCCCCCACCCGCTTCGGGGCCTGGCGCAACGTGCCCTCGCAGCCCCAGCACAAGCGCTACCGAAGCGAACCCGAAGGGACCGAACACGAGGTCGCCTACCGCACCGGACGCACCGGCGCCCCGGAACCGCAGGACGCCCCCGGCATCCGGGTCCTGGCCACCGCACCCGACCGTGTCACCCTCGAAGTCGGCGGCGTGACCCGGCACTTCTCCATCAGCGCCCACGGCGACCGGATCCACGTGGACACCACCGGCGCCTCGCACACCTTCACCGCCCTGCCCCGCTTCACCGACCCCGCCACCCACACCGCCCCCGGCTCCCTGCTCGCCCCGATGCCCGGGACCGTCGTCCGCCTCGCGGAGGGCCTGACCGCCGGGGTTCCCGTCGAGGCCGGGCAGCCGCTGATCTGGCTGGAGGCGATGAAGATGGAGCACCGCATCCTCGCCCCCGTCACCGGCAACCTCACCGCCCTGCACGCCGCCCCCGGCCACCAGGTCGAGGTCGGCGCGCTGCTCGCCGTGGTCCAGGAGGACCCGGCCGCCACCCCCGTACCCGTTCCCGTACCGGAGGAGACCGCATGAGCACCGCACGCACCGCCCTCGAAACCGAAGAGCACCAGGCACTGCGGGCCGCCGTCGCCGCCCTCGGAAAGCGGTACGGGCGCGACTACATGACCACCGTCATCCGCGAGGGCAACCACACCGACGAGCTGTGGGCGGAGGCCGCGAAGCTCGGCTACCTCGGCGTGAACCTTCCCGAGGAGTACGGCGGCGGGGGTGGCGGCATGGCCGAACTCTCCATCGTGCTCGAAGAGTTGGGTGCGGCCGGCTCGCCGCTCCTGATGATGATCGTGTCGCCCGCGATCTGCGGCACGGTCATCGCCCGCTTCGGCACGGAGGAACAGAAGCGGACGTGGCTGCCGGGCCTCGCCGACGGCAGCCTCACCATGGCCTTCGGCATCACCGAACCGGACGCGGGCTCCAACTCGCACCGCATCACCACCACCGCCCGCCGCGACGGCGACGACTGGCTCCTCACCGGCCGCAAGGTCTTCGTCTCCGGCGTCGACATAGCCGACGCCACGCTGATCGTCGGCCGCACCGAGGACGCCCGCTCCGGGAAGCTGAAGCCCTGCCTGTTCATCGTCCCGCGCGACGCCCCCGGCTTCGGCCGGAACCAGATCGACATGGAACTCCACGCCCCCGAGAAGCAGTTCGAACTCGTCCTGGACGACGTACGGCTGCCCGCCGACGCGCTCGTCGGCGACGAGGACGCGGGCCTGCTCCAGCTCTTCGCCGGGCTCAACCCCGAACGGATCATGACGGCCGCGTTCGGCATCGGGATGGGCCGCTTCGCCCTCGGCAAGGCCGTGGAGTACGCCCGTACCCGCCAGGTCTGGAAGGCCCCCATCGGCTCCCACCAGGCCATCGCGCACCCGCTCGCCACCGCGCACATCGACCTGGAGCTGTCGCGCCTGATGATGCAGAAGGCGGCCCGGCTGTACGACGAGGGCGACGACATCGGGGCGGGCGAGGCGGCGAACATGGCGAAGTACGCCGCCGGGGAGGCGTGCGTGAAGGCCGTCGACCAGGCCGTGCACACCCTCGGCGGCAACGGCCTGACCCGCGAATACGGCCTCGCGTCCCTGATCACCGCGTCCCGGGTGGCCCGGATAGCCCCGGTCAGCCGCGAGATGATCCTGAACTACGTCTCGCACCAGACGCTGGGCCTGCCGAAGTCCTACTAGGGCCTGTCGTTCGGATCAGGCCCTGACCGCGCCGTGATTCTTCGCGCTGTCCGACCCCTCCCCATCCCTCCCCCGCAGGGGTGATTCTGACCCTCCACACCCGCACGGCGTCCCGCGCCTCCGCCACGGCGGCACGGGAAGCCGCGACGACAGGGGACCGCCATGGTGTTCCGCAGCGAGTACGCAGACGTACCGGCCCTCGACACGCCCATCCACGACGCGGTCCTCGGCGAGGCCGCCGGGTTCGGTGACACCGTCGCCCTGATCGACGGGACGAACGGCACCTCCCTCACGTACACCCAGCTCGACGGCTTCCACCGGCGCATCGCCGCCGAGCTCGCCGAGGCGGGGCTCCGGAAGGGCGACGTCCTCGCCCTGCACAGCCCGAACACCATCGCCTACCCGGCGGTCTTCTACGGGGCCACCCGCGCCGGGGCCTCCGTCACCACCGTGCACCCGCTGGCCACGCCCGAGGAGTTCGCCAAGCAGCTCGCCGACAGCGGCGCGAAGTGGATCGTCACGGTCTCACCGCTCCTGGCGACGGCCCGCCGGGCGGCCGAGCTGACCGGCGGCGTAAAGGAGATCTACGTCTGCGACCAGGCGGAGGGCCACACCTCCATCCTGGACATGCTGGCCTCCACGGCCCCCGAACCGGAGATCGCGATCGACCCCGGCGAGGATGTCGCGGCGCTCCCGTACAGCTCCGGCACGACGGGCACGCCCAAGGGCGTGATGCTCACGCACCGGTCGATCGCGACCAACCTGGAGCAGCTGAGACCGTTCATCCCCATGGGCGAGGGCGACCGCATCCTGGCCGTCCTCCCCTTCTTCCACATCTACGGCCTCACCGCCCTGATGAACGCGCCGCTGCGCTGCGGCTCGACGGTCGTCGTCCTGCCCCGCTTCGACCTGGCACAGTTCCTGGAGGCCATCCGGACGCACCGGATCACCGGCCTGTACGTGGCCCCGCCGATCGTGCTGGCGCTGGCGAAGCACCCGCTGGTGGGGGAGTACGACCTGTCCTCGCTCCAGTACATCGTCAGTGCGGCGGCCCCCCTGGACGCCGAGCTGGCGGCGGCGTGTTCGGCCCGGCTCGGGGTCCCTCCGGTGCGGCAGGCGTACGGGATGACGGAGCTGTCGCCGGGCACGCACGTGGTGCCGCTCTCCGTCGAGCAGCCGCCGCCGGGCACGGTCGGCAAGCTGCTGCCGGGCACCGAGATGCGGATCGTGTCGCTGGAGGACCCGGCGAAGGACGCCGAGCCGGGCGCGGACGGCGAGATCCTCATCCGCGGCCCGCAGGTGATGAAGGGCTACCTGGGCCGTCCCGACGCCACCGCCGACATGATCGACGCGGACGGCTGGGTGCACACGGGCGACGTCGGCCGGACCGACGCGGACGGCTGGCTGTACGTCGTCGACCGGGTGAAGGAGCTGATCAAGTACAAGGGCTACCAGGTGGCCCCCGCCGAGCTGGAAGCCCTGCTCCTGACCCACGAGCAGGTGGCGGACGCCGCGGTGATCGGGGTGTACGACGCCGAGGGCAACGAGATCCCGAAGGCGTTCCTGGTCCGGGGCCCGGCGGCGGACGGCCTGACGGAGGACGACGTGATGGCGTACGTCGCCGAGCGCGTGTCCCCGTACAAGAAGGTGCGGCAGGCCGAGTTCATCGAGGCGGTGCCCCGGGCGGCCTCCGGCAAGATCCTCCGGCGCGAGCTGCGCGACCGCGAGAAGACGGATCGTTCGGGACCATCGGAGGAGAAGTGACTCTGATCGCCACATCCCGGGAGCGGGGCATCGCGACGCTGACGCTCGACTCCCCGGCCAACCGCAACGCGCTCTCGGCGGCGCTGGTGGCGGAGTTGCGCGACGCCCTGGCGGAGTGTGCGGGCGACGACACCGTACGGGCGGTGCTGCTGGCCCACACGGGGTCGACGTTCTGCGCCGGGGCGGATCTGAAGGCGCCGCCGGACCCGGCGGCGTTCGTGGGCCTGATGCGGGAGATCATGGCGCTGCCGAAACCGGTGGTGGCCCGGGTGGACGGCCATGTCCGGGCGGGCGGTCTCGGCCTGCTCGCGGCGTGCGACATCGCGGTGGCGGGCGAGGCGTCGTCCTTCGCCCTCACCGAGTCCCGCCTCGGCCTGGCCCCGGCGGTCATCTCGCTCACGCTGCTGCCGCGCCTGGACCGTACGGCCGCGCACCGCTACTACCTCACCGGTGAGCGCTTCGACGCGGCGGAGGCGGCCAGGATCTCGCTGGTGACGGTGGCCGCCGAGGACGTGGACAAGGCGCTCGTCCCGGTCCTCGACGGGCTGCGCCGGGCCTCGCCGCAGGGGCTGGCCGCATCGAAGGAGCTGGTCACGGCTACGGTGCTGAGGAGCTTCGACCAGTACGCCGAAGACCTCATCGCCCGCTCAGCAGCGCTGTTCGCCTCCGACGAGGCGAGAGAGGGGATGACGGCCTTCCTGGAACGACGGGACCCAGCGTGGGTGCGGTGACCTCCTCCTCCACCACTCCTCGGGCTGCTCACGCGCCCAAGCAGGACCGCAGCCGGGCGACCCGGCAGCGGCTCCTGGAGGCCGCGGTGGCCTGCCTGGCCGAACACGGCTGGGCGGGCTCCACCGTCTCCGTCGTCGCCGAGCGGGCCGGCGTCTCGCGCGGCGCGGCCCAGCACCACTTCCCGACCCGCGAGGACCTGTTCACGGGTGCGGTGGAGTACGTCGCCGAGGAACGCTCCGCCGCCCTGCGCGCACTGCCCGTCCAGGGCCGGGCCGAGGTGGTCGCGGCACTGGTAGACCTCTACACCGGCCCGCTGTTCCGGGCGGCGCTCCACCTCTGGGTGGCCGCCGCCAACGAGGCCCAGCTCCACCCGCGCGTCACGGAGCTGGAGGCCCGGGTGGGCCGCGAGACCCACCGCATCGCCGTCGAACTCCTCGGCGCCGACGAGTCCCGCCCCGGCGCCCGCGAGACGGTCCAGGGCCTGCTGGACATGGCCCGCGGCCTCGGCCTCGCCAACCTCCTCACCGACGACACCGCCCGGCGGGCGCGGGTGGTGGCGCAGTGGGCGACGCTGGTGGAGGAGGGGCTGGGTCCCCGGGGCTGAGCTGGTGCGGACCTTCCGGTGTACGGGAGTCGACGCGGGGATGAGGAGTGGGCGGCGAACGTTCGCACGGCCGTCCGAACACCCTTGGGCCGCCGAACCGCTGGCTACGTTGACGCTGTGCGGAGGCAGCAGTGGTCAGCGAACGACGGCGCGGGCGCGAGCGCGCGGGGTGTGTCCACGGACGCCGAGCAGCTGCGCCGGGAGGCGCGGCGGCCGTCCGGTCCGGCCGGACCGGGGGTCTTCGGCGGTGGTCCCGGCGGCCTGATGCCCCTGCAGCGGATGCTGGGCAACGAGGCCACCACCCGGGCGCTGCGCCGCGGGAAGCGGCCCGCCGCACCGCCCCCGGCCATCGACGAGCGGGCCGAGCAGGGGCTCGTGCTGCCGCCGTACCTGATGGACCTGGAAGCGGGCGGACTGTCCACCGCGTACGGGCTGACCGGGCAGGAGTTCGTGAGCAGCGCCGTCGCGGCCGTCGTGGGCCACGGCGGCGGCACGGTGGCCGCCGTCGCCGCCGAACTGGCCGGGCGGCCCGAGTCGTTCTACGGCCGGGGCCGCGCGTTCGCGGTGGAGGGCGCACAGGGCGGCGACGGGTTCGACGTCACCGTGCGCATCGCGCCCGCGCCCGACGACCGGCCGCCCACCTTCCACCCGGCCGCCGACCTGCCGTCGGCCGCACCGGACCCGGGCGGGGCGCCGCTCGCCGCGGTGGACGAGGCGGAGGGCAAGGAGACCAAGGTCGACGTCCAGCACAACAGCGGGGCCACCACGAGCAGAACGGCCGGCAACTCCTCCAGCACCGGCGCCGGCGGCACGGCGTTCGGGCTCGCCCCGGTCGCACCGGGGCTGTGGCTGGGCGGCGCGGTGACCGGCAGCGTCCAGCCCTGGCAGTCCTCACGGGACTCCCGCGCCCAGCGCGGCGTCGCCGAACCACGCGTCCTGCGCAGCGACAAGGGCTCGGTGGAAGTGCCTCGCCGAGTGGTGTACGTCGTACGGATCCGGCCCCAGGCGGGCGGGGACGAGCAGACCTTCCGGGGCTCGGGCGGCCTCACCCAGCGGGTGCCCACCGAGCACCTCGTCCCGGCCGGCACCGGGGCGCCGGCCCGGCCGCAGCCGGTGGCCGACGACCTCGCGCGGCGGGTCGCGCTGGCCGACTCGCTGGCCCCGGTCGCCGTCTCCGACACCGAGGGGCCGCACCAGGGCGGCGGCGGCCTGTTCGACGCGGTCGCCTCCGTCCTGCACCCGTCGCTGACCGCGCCCGGCGCCCCCGGCCGCTCCCGGCTGTACGAGGCGACCGCCACCGCGACCGTGCTGGAGGACCTGCCCCGGCTGCTGGGCAGCGGCGTCACCGGCGACGATCTGTACTCCAAGGACGGCAGCAGCGCCGGCAGCTACCGGATGCGCGCGGTCGTCACCGGTCTGTCGCCCGCCTGGGCCACCGGCAAGACGCAGCTCCGCACCCATCAGCAGGCCCAGCACACCGCGACCGAGTCGGCGGGCAAGGGCCGCGCCGTCGCGGGCGGCGTCGGCCCGGCGATCGGGGTCGGGGCGGCGGCCAACGCGGCCGTGGTGCGGGCCACCGCGATGCCGGTCGCCGCCGCCCGCAAGGCCCGGTTCAGCGTGAACGAGCAGACCGTCTCCAGCCGCCAGGGCGCGGAGGTGCGCGGCGTGAAGGTGCTGTACCTCGGGACGGTGGAGTTCGCCGTGGAGGGCACCGGGCCCCGGTCGGTCCGGGCGATCCTGCGCCCGGAGGCGCGGGAGGCCACCCACGCGATGCGGGTCTGGGTCGGACTACGGGCGGACGAGGCCCAGGAGTTGGGCCTGCCGCTGCCGCCCGGGGTGACGGCGGGCGAGTTCATCAAGGGCCCGGAGCGGCCGCAGCGGGCGGGATCGGGGGCGAACGCCGAAGAGGGCGAAGGAGCGGCGGAAGGCGAACGGCACCTGCCCTTCGGCGCGATGGGATCGAGCGTGACGCTCGGCCGGCTCGACACCGCGCCCATGCTGAAGGCCGTGCAGGAGCTGTTCGCCACCGACCCCCGGCTGACCGGCTATCTGCCCGCCTTCGGCGCCACCGCGCCCCCGGCGGGCCTCAGCAGGGAGGAGGACGAGGCGCAGCGCATCAACCACCGCGAGCTGATGGCCGCCCTTTCCGAGGCCAACCTGCGGGTGAACAAGGACCAGTTGCTCTCCACCGGCATCCGGGTACGGCTGCGCCGCAAGACCGCGATGCACTCCCATGACGTACAGCTGCGCGTCCACGGCGAGCTGGGCGAGGCGGCCCACCTCGGCGACATCGACGACTGGCTGGTGCGCGCCCACTCCGGTGTCGCGGCCAACGCGCAGAGCGGGCGCAGCAGTTCACGCTCCATCGGCGGCATGGTGCTGGCCCAGGCCCGGCTGGTGCCGGGCGTCCTCACCGGCTCGGCCCGCTACGAGCGGCAGAGCTCGGGCTCCCGCCGCAACCAGGGCGGACCCACCACCCGTACCGACGTCCTCACCAACGGGTCGGAGAAGGCGAGCGCGTTCGGGGCGGCGCTGCGGCTGAACGTGGACGTCACCATGACCTCACGGCAGCGCAAGCTGGCCCGCGCCGTGACCCCGGGCGGCCCCGGCCGGGACGCGCCGGAGGCCGGGCTGCTGTCCGGACTGCACATGGAGGAGCAGGAGATCCGGCTGCTGACGCCGTCCGAGTTCACCGTCGGCACGGACGAGAAGGCACGGCTGGACGCGGGCGCCGGCCAGGCCCCCGGCCCGGAGCGGGCCGTCGGCGCGGCGGGCATCGGCGAACTGTCCCGGGTGGCCCCGGCCCCGGCCACCGGGCAGCTCGTACGGGACTGGCAGCTGGTGGAGACGATCGGCGACGGGCAGCCGGTCCGCGACCTCGCCCTGGCCCTGCTGTCCCGGGCCGCCGCCCGGGGCCGGGCGGGCCGCCAGGACCCGGCGCTGGCCGCGGAGGGCCTGGCGCCCCGGCTGGCGGTCGAGGAACGCTTCAGCCCCCGGGCGATCACGGCCGCGCTGCGGCAGGCCGCGTCCTCCGGATGGGTGGTGAAGAACCTGCGGTACCCGCGCCGGCTGGCCGCGCTGAACGGCGCGGTGGGCACCCGGCTGGCGCTGGCCGCCCCGCAGCTGGTGCACGAGGCGGCGGGCCCCGGCACCGAGACGTTTCTGCTGGGCGGCCACCAGGCCGGAGGACAGCAGGGGGAGGGCACCTCGAGCACGGTCCAGGTCGGGGCCACCGGCGTGCAGAACGGCGCGGAGTGGCGGGTCGGCGAGGGGCTGTCGGGGTACCGCACGACGGGCAAGGGGGACAGCGAGGCCGCCACGGTGTCGGGAACCGTGGAGCGCAACGCCCACACCCCCAAGAAGGCCCCGCTGTATCTCGTACGGTGCGATCTGCTCGTCACGATGGTCGCGGAGGTCAAGGTCACCGGCGGCGGCCCGTACGTCGCCGACGCGGCCCGGACCCTGCCGGGCGCGGCGGCGGTGTGGCTGACGGCGGAGCAGCTGCGGGCGGCGGGGGTGGACCTGCCGGAGTCGGCGCGGAAGGCGCTGAAGCTGGATGCGGAGGCATCGACGTCGGCCGAGGCATCGACGTCGGCGGCACCGGCGGTGGCGTCCACGTCAGCGGCGGCCCCGGCCTCGACATCGGCAACGGCATCGGCATCCGCGTCCGGTGGGCAGGCCCGCCCGGGACCGACCCTGGCCCGCGACCTGCCGCTCGGCTTCGGCATGATCGAGGAGCTGCCGGACTTCGTGCCGCTGCTGGAGCGACTGCGCGGCACTCTCGCGCGGACCGGCCGACAGGATGTGGCCGACGACCTGTTGCCCCGGCAGCAGCTCCGCGACCGTAACGACAACGTGCAGCGCCTGCTGCGGGTCCTGGACCGGGACGGCTCCACCGGACTGCTGGGCAGCGCCATGGACGGCGGCGTCACTGTGGAGCTGCTGGACGGCCGCAGGACGCCGTACTGGGCGGTGTTCAAGGTGGACCGGGTCGGCGCGGGCTCCTGGGAGGGGGCGGCGGACGACGGCCGGGACATGGAGTACATCACCTCGGCCGCCGCCCAGCAGGCCACCTCGCACGACGAGGGGGCGACCACCGGTGTGGAGGGCATCCTCGCGGGCTCCGGCAAACCGGACGGCGGAGCGGGGCCGGTCAAGAGCGCCGGGGCCGCCGCCGGGCTCGGTGTCGCCTCGGGCTCCGGACGCCGCCGGGGCGAGGCCGCGCGGAGCCAGCTGGGGACGAAGACCGTCGCCGAGGCGAAGACGGCGAAGGCGGCGAAGATGCGGGTACCGGTCATCGCCACCCTCGAACTCCACCGGGGAGACCGCCGGCTGGCGTTCGCCGCCACGGGCCGTACGTCGCTGGTCCACCGGATCCTGGAGAGCGACCTCACGGCGCTGCACCGGATGACCGCCCCCCGCCGGGCCCCCGTACGCGCCCGGTCGGACAGGCCGCCGGGCGACCCGGCCGGGCTGGGCGCCTGGCGGGCCGACGGGGTGCCGCTGCCGATGGAGGCACAGGTGAACGGATTCCAGGGAGCACCGAGCGTAAGGGAGTTGGTGAACACGGCGGTACGGGCGGCGGGCGGCGGCGACCGCTTCCGGCAGAAGGGCCAGGCCGCCGCCTACACCCTGGGCGAGGCGGTCTCCACCGAGTGGCTGATCTCCGCCCTGCCGCTGCTCACCAACGCCGGGGCGGAGCTGCCGCCGGTGCACGCGAGCGGGGCGTCGGGCCAGGACCTCCAGGCCTCGGTGCACGCGCGACTGCGGGCGGGCAGGGTGCTGGGCGCCGGGGACAAGATGACGTTCGAGACCGTCGCCCAGAGCCACCTGGGGGCGCCCCGCCCCACCCAGGGCGAAGGCCAGAGCGCGGCCGAACAGAGCCGCCAGGCACGCGGACTCCTCGGTGCGGGCGTGCTGAACGCCGACGAGTTCCGCCTCAACCAGTTGATGGGCAACACGGGCGGCGCGGGCTCGGCGAGCGGCGCGGCGGCGCACGGCGCGGGCTCGATGCCGCTGCACAAGCCGAAGTTCACGTCGGTGCTGGTGCAGTTCACGTTGGACGTACGGGTGGTGGCCCGGGTGACGGACCGGGTGCGCACTTCCCGTACGGCGGTGGCGGAGCGCGAACTGACGCTGCCCCGCCCGGTGGTGGTCCGCATGCCGCTGCCGACGGCGACCCGCCTGCTGGCCGCCCACCCGGACGCCGTCACCGACCCACGCGACCACCTGGGCCTGCGCACGCCGGCCGCACCACCGCTGACGGGGCCCTGACGGGTGCCTGGCCTCAGGGAGTGTTGCGCCCCTGGGAGGCGCTGCCGTCGTAGACGTGGCCCGGGGTGGCGATCTGCGTCACCGCGCGGGCGAGCAGGGTGGACGGCTCCTGGCTCCCGCTGAGGGAGTCCGTGTTGATCATGATGACCATGGTGGCCTTCTGCGCGGGCAGGTAGACGGTCACGGTCTCGTACCCCGGCAGCGAACCGTTGTGCCCGATCCACCCGCCGGTCTCGAAGATGCCCAGGCCGTAGCTGAGCCCCGGGAACCCGGTCGGCAGGGTCGTGAGCCGCTGTGCCTGGGTCTCCGGGCTGAGCAGCTCACCTGTGGCGACGACCTTGGCCCAGCGCCGCAGGTCGTGCAGATCGGAGATCATCGCCCCGGCGGCCCACGCCCAGCTGGGGTTCCAGTCCGTGGCGTCCTCGGTCTCACCGCTCAGCGTCTGGTCGGTGTAGCCGTGGGCGTGCGGCTCGGGGAACTCCGCCCCGGTCGGGAAGAGCGTGCTGTGCAGGCGGGCGGGGCGGAGCACCCGCTCATGGATGACGCGGTCGAGGCTCTGACCGGTGACCTTCTCGATCACCAGGCCGAGCAGGACGAGGTTGGAATTGGAGTACTGGAACTCCGCGCCCGGCTTGAAGGTGTTCTTGTGCTGCATGCCGTACGCGAGCACGCCGCGCGGGGTGAACGAGCGGTACGGATCGCTCAGCAGGTCGTGCACGAAGCCGGCGTCCGCGGTGTACGGGAACAGACCGCTGCGCATCCCGGCGAGCTGGCGGAGCGTGATCCGGTCGCCGTTGCGCACGCCGGAGACGTAACGGGAGATCGGGTCGTCCAGCTTGACGAGCTTGTCGTCGACGAGCTGGAGCAGCGCGGTGACGGTGAACGTCTTGGTCTCACTGCCGATCCGGATACGGGTGTCGGCGGACATCGGCTCACCGGTGACCGTGTTGCCGACGCCGCTCGCGTGGACGTAGCTGCCCTTGCCCGGCATCCACAGCCCGACGACGGCACCCGGGATGCCGACCTGTTCGCGGACGTCCTCGATGGTCCTGTCGAGCTTGGCGGTCAGCGCGGGGTCGAGACCGCCGGTCGGACAGCGGTCGTCGTCGCCGCGCCGATCGTGTCTGCCGCCCTGATCGTGCTGAACGCGCTGGTCGTGCTGGTCGAGGGCTGCGGCGTGGACCGCCGGGGCGGGAGCCAGGGCCAGCGGGGCCAGGACGGACGCCGCGAGCAGCATCGCGGCGAACGGACGTCGGGCGGGGGAGCGTCGCATGTGGGGGTGCCTCTTCCGAGCCATGGGGGAGGGGGGCGGAACGGACGGCAACGACACCATCCGCCCCCGGACCTCCGTTCCGCATCCCGCCCGCGCCCTGCCAAGTCCACTCGTTCGGAGCCGCGCGGACTCAGGCGTGCCCGGAGCCCTCACCACGCGGAACCGGCGTCCCCTGGTGGTAGTACAACCGCCAGGCCGTCTCCCCGTCCCGCCTGCGCCACAGCGAACTCCGACGGGCCCGTTCGCCGCCGACGACGGTCTCGTACGTGAGATGCACCAGCCCGGGCGCCAGCACCACCCCGGTCATACCGGAGGCCTCGAAGCGCGGCCCGTCCGCATTTCCGCCGTCCAGGTCGGGGAGCGCGGCGATCATCTCCTCGTACGTCCACCGCTTCCCGGAGGCCCCGACCTCGACGAACTCCGGGTCGAGCAGGGTCGCGGCGAGCGACCGGGAGAGACGTACGGCGGAGTCCAGCAGCCGCAACTCGCCGTCGATGGCCGCGCTCACATCTGTGCTTTCCTGGTTCTCCTGATTCATTCGCTCATGATCGCCGGTGGGCCCTCCCCCCCCCGTGAGCAGGATGACGACCTCGGCCGGAGTGCCGAGCGGCCTCGGGCAAGTGAGGCGCGCCGCCCCGTCGCCGTCACGTGCACAGGGCGGTATCGAGGAGCGCGTCGACACGGCCGGGGCCCTGCTCGGTGGGCGCCCGGTCGGCGGTGACGGCGATCGCGGCGGCGCGGCCGTCATCGGTGGCCGCGGGGCGCGTGGCGTAGCCGGGGATATCGCCGCCGTGCCCCCACATCAGGCCGCCGCAGCTCAGCGGCGTACTGGTCAGTCCCAGTCCGAACCGGACGCCGGAATCGTCGAAGTCACTGTCGCCGATCTCGACGGTGGTGCGCATCTGGGCGAGCTGCGCGGGTGCGAGCAGCCTTCCTCCGAGCAGAGCGGTGAGGAAGCGGTTCAGGTCGCCGGGGGTGGAGACCAGCTGTCCGGCGGCCCACCCCCAGGACGGGTCGAGCTCCGTGACGTCCTTCAGCGGAGCGCCGGGCTTCGCCGCGAAGTAGCCCTTGGGGTGGGCCTTCCGCATGCGTTCCTCGCCCACACCGGGGAAGTAGGTGCGGCGCAGCCCGATGCGGTCGATGACCCGGTGGGTGATCTGCTCGGCCAGCGGGCGGCGGGTGACCTTCTCGATGATCAGGCCGGCCAGTATGTAGTTGGTGTTGCTGTACTTCCAGCTGGTCCCGGGAGCGAAGTCCGCCTTGTGCGCGAACGCCTGGTCGAGCAGGGCGCGGGGCTGGACGTAGGTGTGGCGGCCCTCCCCGGCGAGGTCCTCGTCGCTCATGTGGTCGGTGTAGTTGGGCAGTCCGCTGGTGTGCTGCAGCAACTGGCGCACGGTGATGTGGTTGCCGTCGATGTTCTCGCCCCGCACCAGGTTCGGCAGGTAGTCCTCCACCGGGTCGTCGAGAGCGACCTTTCCTTCGCCGACCAGCTGGAGGACGACCGTGGCGACGAAGGTCTTGGTGTTGCTCCCCGCCCGTACCTGCCCGTCTACCGGTACGTTCGCTCCGGTCCTCAGGTCCGCGACGCCGGACGTGTAGTGGCGGGTACGGCCGTCACGGCCGACGGTGGCGGCCAGAGCCGCGGGGTACCTGTCGTCGTGGACCAGGCGGTCCAGCCCCCGCTGTACGACGCCCCCGGGGCCGCGCCCCTGGGGGGCCGCGGACGCGGGCAGCGTGCCGACCACGGCCAGGGCGGCCGCCATCACGGCCGCCACCGCGATGCCTCGCCGCCGCCCTCGGCCCGCTGACGACGACACGGCACGGATACGCCGGACCTGATACGGACGATCGGTCATGGAGAACCCTCCTGGTGCAACCGCTGGATGCTTCGGAAATCCCGATGCGTCCAGCCTGCGGGCTCAAGATCGATTCCTCGATCCGGGCAGCGGGCCCATGCGCGGTAGGGCTAACCCCCGCGCTTCGAAGGGGCGGGGCAGGTCGGTTCACCGCCGTGGAGAAGGCCACCGGTTGAAGAAGGCGCTCGAACCTCGGGTCCCGCATCCCGAAGCCCGAAGCCCGGGCCCCGAGCCTCGGGCCGCCGCCTTCAGACATCAGAGGCCGGAGAGCCCGGCTCGCCGCAGATGGAGTTCGGAGCGTACGAGTTCGAGAAGGCGGCCCGTCCAGTTGCGGCCCCGGCCGCCGCTGTCGCCCCAGTAGGCCGAGTCCACGTCTTCGTAGATCAGGGTGGCGTCGTCCGTTGCCAGCAGGATCTCGGCCAGCTCGGGATGCTGGTCGTACTTGGCGCGCAGCAGGCTCGTCATGACGGCGGTGCGGACGTGCGTCCAGTCCTCGCGGCGCGGTGCTCCGGCCGCCAGCTTGCGTGCTGCGGCAGAGGTGTCCGCCGCGGCGACCGCGTCGTGGGTCTCCGGATCGGCGACCGACAGCGCCCAGTAGGCGTGGGCGACAGAGGGGTAGACGATCTCCTTCACGGTGATCGGGGCGGGGTAGTCGTTGCGCAGGCCGAGCTGACCGGGGCGGGCTTCGGGCTCGCGCGGAAAGGAGTGGTGGAGCTGGACCGCCGGGCTCCGGGGAGCTGTCGGTCCGTCCGCGCGGGCCTGCGTGTCCCGTACGGCCATCCAACGGGCCCGGTCCTCGAAGTACGCGAGAGCCCGGTCGTACGAGTCCTGGGTGACCGGCGGGTCGCCCGGCAGGTACGTCGTGCCGCCGGGCCCCGCCACCAGCGTGCGCAGCGGCCAGTCCTTGCTGTCCATGTCCCCCAGGGCGTAACGGCGTTTCGATGACGGGATGGACAGGAAGGCGTCGCGGACCGCTTCTCGGTTCGCCTCCGTCCGGTCGGCGAGGAAGACGTCCAGGGAGGCCAGGCAGCGACCGGTCGAATTGGGGCGATCGTTCAGCCGGTCGATGGTGTCGCGGACCTCGGCGGCGAACAGCTCGGGGGTGAGCCGGCTCCGGGGCTCGCCGAACGTCCAGCGCGCCAGACCATGTGCGGACGCCTCGGCGCCTTCCGGGAACGTGGTGGCCACCCAGCCGGTCCGGAGCTTCTCCTCGAACTCCTCGAAGGTCACCAGACCCCAGCAGTCGATGAGCCCGTCGGCGTAGATGACGAGGTCGGTGAGGAAGTAGGAGCTTCCGTTACGGATGAAGGCATGGCGCCAGGTGCCGGGTATGCGGACGCCGTCCGCTGTGCGCTGGGTGATCCGTCTGCCGGTCATCCGGCCATTGTGCCGCGCCGGTCGCGGGAGGGCGCCGGCGTTTCGGATGCCCTGTGTCCCGTGCTGTCCCGTGCTGTCCCGTGCCCCGCTGGGCATCGCTCCCTGCCCGGCCGTGCGCACGACCGGTGATGACCTGCCCGGCCGTGCGCTTACGCCCTCACTCCTCACGCAGGCCCGTGATCAGCTCGCGGGGCAGGCCGTGCGTGTCGTGGAGGTAGTGGAAGTCCTCCTCGGTCAGCGGGCCCCGGAACCTGGGCCTGGCGAGCACGCTCCGGCCGCGTTCCAGGAGGCGGCCGAACCTCTGCTCCTCGTCGATCAGCGTCCGGCGCACGTCGCTCGGGCGCATGTCCTGCCGGAAGTGGTCCAAGGTGTGCCGGATCAGCTCGTCCGGGAGGTCGCCGATGCCGTGCGAGGGGGCCTCCCCCTGCCGGAGCACGGTGAGTACGCGTCGTAGCAGGCGGCGCAGCACGTAGCCCCGTCCCGTGTTGGCCGGGCGCACGCCGTCGCCCAGCAGCACGACGACCGAGCGCAGGTGGTCGCAGACCAGGCGCAGCGAAGGTTCGTCCAGCGTCCACAGGGCCGGTACGAGGCGGCGCCAGGGGTCGAACACGTCGCACTCGAAGACGGAGGACCTGCCCTGGAGCAGGGAGGCCAGCCGTTCCAGGCCGAGTCCGGTGTCGACGTTGCGCTGGGGCAGCGGTACGAGAGAGCCGTCGTCGAGGCGGCGGTGGGTCATCGTCACGTGGTTCCACACCTCCACCCAGCGGTCGTCACGGGTGGGCGTCGACTGCGGCGGGCCGTCGCCGCTCCACAGGAAGAACTCCGAGTCGGGTCCGCACGGGCCCACCGGCCCGTTGGACCACCAGTTGTCCTCGACGGTGAGTTCCACGGGGACGCCCAGGCGCTGCCACAGCTCGACGGAAGCCGTGTCCGGACCCGTCCGGTCGTCACCGGCGAAGGCGGTGGCGTGCAGCAGGCCGGGATCGATGCCCAGGCCTTCGGTGAGCAGCCCGTACCCCCAGTCGAGGCTGCGCGGGCCCTCGTAATCGCCGAGCGACCAGGTGCCGAGCATCTCGAAGACGGTCAGGTGGGTGGCGTCCCCGACCTCGTCCAGGTCGGTGGTGCGCAGGCAGCGCTGTACGTTGACCAGCCGCTTGCCCAGTGGGTGGGGGCGGCCCTCCAGATACGGGGTGAGCGGGTGCATGCCCGAGGTGGTGAAGAGCACGGAGCCGCCGGGTGGCGGCAGCAGTGTCGAGCCGGTGATCCGGCGGTGGCCGCGCTCTTCGTAGTACTCGACGAACGTGCTGATCAGCTGGTCCGTACGCATGGGAGTGGCTCCTTCGCGTCGCAGCGGGGAGGCACCGGAGAACGGACCCGTTCAGTCACCCGGCCGGGGCCAGAGGCGCCACGGCACTGCCGACGGACCGTTTCCGGTCGCCGGGGGGGGATGAGGAAGGTCAGGCGGCGGCGGCCGGCGAGCTGGTCGCTCGCGCGGTCGCGGTGGTGTTTGTGCCGGTGACGTTCATGTCATCGACGATAGCGCGGTCCCGCCCGACGAAGCACATGAATTCGCCGGCACCGGGGCTCTGGGTCCCGCCGGTCGACGCGCCTGCCCCGCCGAGGGGAGCGGCCACGCGGTCAGCCCGTGATCAGCCTCGGACGCGCGAAGTCCGTGTTGTCCACGACCGCGTCCATCCTCGGCAGCGGGTCCACCTCCGCGAGGTACAGGCGCTCCGCCACCAGGTAGCGGTCGCGGTGGATGGCCTCCGCGTCCGAGCCCGCCCAGTTCTGGTCGCGTTCCGCGCCCCGGCGTACGGAGAGTTCGGCGTCCACGTCCATCCAGATACGGAAGTCCCAGTACGCGTCGATCTCCGGACGGAACGCGAACACGCCGTCCACGATCAGCACCGAGTCCGGGGTGAGCGGGGTCGTGTCGGCCGTGTGGTTCCGCTGGGTCAGCGGGTCGATCGAGCACAGGGCGCAGGATGTCGCCTCCGGGGTGCGGGCCGGGTCCAGCAGGAGGCGCTCGGCCGCATCGTAGTCGTAGGCGTTGCGGTAGTAGCCCTCGCCCGACTCCCGGTCGTACAGGTGGCGGTCCTTCCACGGGTTCTTGAAGTCGTCCAGCGTGGCCCGGAGCACCGGGCGGCCCGACTCCGCCAGGTGCGCGGCGAGTTCGTGGCCGAAGCTCGTCTTCCCCGCCGCCGTGAAGCCGTCGATGCCCACGAGCAGCCGGCCCGGGCCGAGGGCCCGTACGCGCTCCGCGAGCGCTTCGGTCAGGGCGCTGCGCTCGACCGACGCCGGTGCGGGGCAGGGCTGTTGCCAGGTCGAGGGGGAGTGGCGTACGGACGCTGCGTCAGTGGGTCCCATCGGGCGATCCTCGCAAAGGCTCCTGGCGGGCCCGCAGGTGGGCCCGTTCGCCCTGGTGGCCGAAGAGGACCAGGAGTTCTACGGTGCGGTCGTCGTCGGGGCCGAGCCAGTGCGGCACATGCGTGTCGAACTCGGCCGCCTCGCCGGGCTTCAGGACGAGGGTCCGTTCGCCGAGGATCAGCCGGAGCCGCCCGGCCAGGACGTACAGCCACTCGAAGCCCTCGTGTGTGCGCAGGGTCGGCTCGGTGCCCGGGTGCGGCGGGATCAGCAGCTTGTGGGCCTGGACTCCGCCGGGGCGGCTCAGCGGTACGTACGTGAGGCCGTCCCGGGTGACCGGGCGGATGTGGATGCGCGGGTCGCCGGTGCGGGGCGCGCCCACCAGTTCGTCCAGCGGGACCGCGTGGACCTCCGCCAGCGGCAGCAGCAGTTCCAGCGTGGGCTTACGGCTGCCGCCCTCCAGGCGGGACAGAGTGCTCTCGTTGATCCCGGTCCGCTCGGCCAGCTCGGCGAGCGTCATGCCGTGCTTGCGCCGCAGTTCGCGAAGGCGGGGGCCCACCGCGGCCAGTACGTCGTCCCTGCTTCCCGTGTCACCCATGCCTTCAGGTTGCCGAAATGGCATGGGGCCTTGCAAGTGCGGCAGGGTGTGGCGCACCTTCCTGCTGAGCGGGGCGTTCATCCGGAGCGGCCGCCCAAGGGAAAGGCATGGTCGATGAGCAGCGACAGCACCGGAACCAGCACCGGAACCAGCACCGGAACCAGCACCGGAACCAGCGGCGGAACCAGCGGCGCCACCGACTCCGCAGGATTCTGGGAGAGCCGTTACGCCGGCATGGACGCGCAGTGGGGCACCAAGCCCAACGTCGTCCTCGCCGACGTCGTCACCGCCCTGGCCCCCGCGCCGGGCGGTGCCGGCCGGGCGCTGGACCTCGGCTGCGGGCACGGCGGCGACGCGCTCTGGCTCGCCTCGCTCGGCTGGGACGTCACCGCCGTCGACGTCTCGGCGACCGCCCTGGGCCGGGTCGCCGCCGGAGCCGACGCGGCCGGGCTGGCCGACCGGGTCCACCCGAGCCGGCACGATCTGGCCGTGTCCTTCCCCGACGGGGTCTTCGACCTGGTGGCCGCCAGCTACTTCCACACCCCTGTGGAGATCCCCCGCGAGCAGGTGCTCCGGCGGGCGGCCCGGGCCGTCGCCCCGGGCGGCCTCCTGGTGCTGGTCGAGCATGCCTCGCTCGCTCCCTGGTCCTGGCGGGACGGCCACGAGAACGTAACGTTCCCCGCCCCCGACGACGTACTCGCCTCCCTGCGCCTCGGCGACGGCTGGCGGACCGAGCGCTGCCACGCGCCCCGGCGGACCGCCACCGGGCCCGGTGGCGAGAGGGCCACCGTGACCGACAACGTCATCGCCGTCCGTCGGGGCGAGCCCGCCTGAACTGTCAGTGGCGGGTGGCAGAGTGGGGGCCGGTGGAGTCGGAGAGCCGAACCGGGTGGATCCGGACGGGCCGGAGAGACCGGACGGGCCGGAAGGACCGGTGAGTTGGAGGGGGAGCTGTGGGGGATTACTTCCAGACCGTCGTCGATCGTGATGTCACCGAGGCGGATGCCGGCCCGCTGGCCGCGCGCGTCGTCGCCTGGCTCGCGGCCGAGGGTGTCATCGGGCCCGACCGCACCGAGCCCGCGCTCGGCAGCGGCCCCGGATATCCGCCGGGACCGCGTATCCGGGAGGTCGTCGACAGCAGCGGCTGGGGTGAGCCCTGGCAGGGCGGGGTGCTCGACGTGGTCGTCACCCGCACCGTTTTCGACGCCGGGCAGTGGGCCGACCCGTCCTCGGCCCAATGTCCGTGCTGCGAGCGGGACATCGAGTTCAAGGACAAGGTCTGGCAGGACATACCCGGTGCCTGGGGCCCCTTCTCCGAGGCGATCGCCGACTGGGAGGAGGGCGGCGGGGCCCTCGTGCGGTGCGCGCACTGCGACGCGTCCTCCCCGCTCGTCGACTGGACCGGAATGGAGCACTGCTTCGCCTTCGGCGGCCTCGGCTTCACCTTCTGGGGGTGGCCCGACCTCACCCCGGCCTTCCTCGCGGAGTTCGGCCGCCGGCTGGACGGTCACCGCACGGTCCTCGTGAGCGGGAAGATCTGAGCCGGGGCGGCCCAGGCTGCCCCGGCCCGCCCCGTGGGCCCGACCCGGCTCAGCCCGCGACGATGTCCTCGTACCCGCTGATCTCGCGCGGGTCCCGGGTCCCCGGGCCGATGTAGGTCGCCGACGGGCGCACCAGGCGGCCCGTGCGCTTCTGCTCCAGGATGTGCGCCGACCAGCCCGCCGTGCGGGCGCACGTGAACATCGACGTGAACATGTGCGCCGGGACCTCCGCGAAGTCGAGCACGATCGCCGCCCAGAACTCCACGTTCGTCGCCAGGACGCGGTCCGGACGCCGGGCGTGCAGCTCCTCCAGCGCGGCCTTCTCCAGCGCCTCCGCCACCTCGAAGCGTGGCGCGGCCAGCTCGCGGGCCGTGCGGCGCAGGACGCGGGCGCGCGGGTCCTCGGCGCGGTAGACACGGTGGCCGAAGCCCATCAGGCGCTCGCCCCGGTCCAGGGCCTGCTTCACGTACGCGGTCGCGTCGCCCGTGCGCTCGATCTCCTCGATCATGCCGAGGACCCGGGACGGGGCGCCGCCGTGCAGCGGGCCCGACATCGCGCCCACCGCGCCGGACAGGGCCGCCGCGACGTCCGCGCCGGTCGAGGCGATGACCCGGGCGGTGAACGTGGAGGCGTTCATGCCGTGCTCGGCCGCCGACGTCCAGTAGGCGTCGACCGCCTTCACATGCTTCGGGTCCGGCTCGCCGCGCCAGCGGATCATGAACCGTTCCACCACCGACTGCGCCTTGTCGATCTCGCTCTGCGGCACCATCGGCCGTCCCTGGCCGCGTGCCGACTGCGCGACGTACGACAGCGCCATCACGGCCGCCCGCGCCAGGTCGTCGCGGGCGGTCGCCTCGTCGATGTCCAGCAGCGGCTTCAGACCCCAGACGGGCGCGAGCATCGCCAGCGCCGACTGCACGTCGACCCGGATGTCACCGGAGTGCACGGGGATCGGGAACGGCTCGGCGGGCGGCAGACCGGGATCGAACGCCCCGTCCACCAGCAGGCCCCACACGTTCCCGAACGAGACATGGCCGACGAGATCCTCGATGTCGACCCCTCGGTAACGGAGCGAACCGCCTTCCTTGTCCGGTTCGGCGATCTCCGTTTCGAACGCGACGACTCCCTCAAGACCGGGTACGAAGTCGGACATCAGGCGGCTCCCTCAGTTCGGCGGGCGGATGGGCGACAGTCCCTACGGCCCCAGGGCTCCCACGAGGCCTGCCCCAAGATATTGGCGGGTTCCCACGGAGCGGGGAAGCGTGACATCCGGCACAGGACTCCATTTCGGCGGTGCGTGGTTACGGGCCCTCCCCGCCGGGCACACTCCGCCGCTGCGGCAGGATGGGTGCGTGCCCACACCAGAAGGTTCTTCGGGACCCTTCCCCGACGATTCCACCACCGATCCGGCGGCCATGCGCGAGCAGTACCGCTCGGAGGACTTCACCGAGCGTGACCTCAGCCCCGACCCGATGGACCAGTTCGCCCGCTGGTTCCGGCAGGTCGCCGTCGGCGGGGTGCTGCACGAGCCCAACGCCATGGTCGTCTCCACCGCCACCCCGGACGGCCGCCCGTCCTCGCGCACCGTGCTGCTCAAGCAGTACGACGACCGGGGTTTCGTCTTCTTCACCAACTACGACTCCCGCAAGGGCCGCGAGCTGGCCGCGAACGGTCACGTCTCGCTGCTCTTCCCCTGGCACCCGATGGCCCGCCAGGTCATCGTCACCGGCACCGCCTCCCGTACCTCCCGCGAGGAGACCGTGGCCTACTTCCGCACCCGCCCGCACGGCTCCCAGCTCGGCGCGTGGGCCAGCGCCCAGTCCAGCGTCGTCGGCTCCCGCGAGGAGCTCGTCACGCGGTACGAGGAGCTGGCCGCGCGCTATCCGGAGGGCGAGAAGGTGCCGGCCCCGCCGCACTGGGGCGGCTTCCGGGTGGTGCCCGAGACGATCGAGTTCTGGCAGGGGCACGCGAACCGGCTGCACGACCGGCTGCGGTACGTCAGGGAGGGCGACGGGGCGTCCGGCGGCCCGTGGCGGGTGGAGCGGCTCTGCCCGTAGGCGGCCGGCGCCTGCCCCGACAACGCAGAAACCCGCAGGCTCTGGTTCCTCCGTGCACAGAGGAGCCGGCCGGACTTACCGGCGAGCCTGCGGGTCGGTGACTGCTTGGGATTGGCCGGCGTCCGGCCATGCACTGCAAAGAGCGCGACGACGGGCGTCAGCCCGCAGTCACCTCACGAGTCCGAGAAGAAATCACTTCCGGAACACCTCCTTTCTTCGCTGCCCACAGCCTAGGAGCCGTCCGGTTCGCGGTTCAAGCTATTTGTTCGGCACGCGTTATTCGGCGTGCGTTCCCGTACGCGCCAGGCCCAGCGCGCCCCGGACCTTCCGCAGGTCCACGAACTTGAAGCCGGTGGCCTCCCGGCCCTCCTGCGCCGGGGTGGCGTCGCCGTCCTGGACGACGAGCAGGCCGCCCGGGTACCGGCTGCCGAGCGGTTCGTTCAGGACCGCCGCGCCGTCGCAGGCCTCCGACCCGTCCAGCGTCGCCGAGGCGGCGGTCACCCGGAAGCCGCCCGCGTGCCCGGGAAGGGTCCGGTTCTCGCGGCCGGCCCGGAGGGCGTACGCGGCGAAGGTGTCGTCGCCCTGGCTGGAGGCCAGGAGATAGCGGTCTCCGTTCCGCTCGGGGAGCAGGGTGAGGCCCTCCACGTCGGCCGAGATACGGGTGCCGCCGAAGCCCGGGTCCCTTCCGGGGGCGCACTCCTCGCTCTTCTCGTCGTACGTCCCCGGCACCCCGTACTCACGGACCTTGTCGACCAGCACCGGCTTGCCCCGCAGGTCGGCGGGCAGCCGCCAGATGCCCACGTCCTCCTGGCCGGCGTAGAGCGTGCCGTCGGCCGGGTCGACCACCATCCCCTCGACCTGCGGCAGCTCGCCCGGCTCGCCGCATGGCGTCCAGGCCGTGCCGTCGGGCAGCCGGAAGGAGGAGGGCAGGTCGAGGCTGCGGACCTTGCGGTACGTGACCGTGCCGGACCGGGTCGGCAGCAGCTCCAGCAGTGCGATCGACGTCCGGTTGCGGCGGCTGGCCAGCGCGTACGAACGTCCGCTGCGGCGGTCCGTCCAGGTGGCCAGACCGTACGCCGTCGCCTGCTCGTTGACCTCGTCCTGGCCGGACGAGAACACCCGGGGCGCGGCCGGGTCGGTGACGTCGGTCAGCGGACCACCCGGGCGGGACGGGTCGATGCGGTGGATGCGCAGCCGGTCGTGGCCCCGGTCGCTGGTGACGGCCAGATCCGCCGTACGGTCCTTCCCCCGGCCCGCGTCCGGGCCCGTGTTCCGGTCCGGGGCCAGTCGCAGGCCGTGCACCAGGTCGACGTTGTTGAAGCGGCCCGGCGCGTCGTCCGGGCCGGGTGCGGCGGGTGCGGGCAGCGACTGTACGAGCCGGGCGTCCAGGCCGTAGACCCGCAGCCCGCCCTCCTTGGCGGTGGCGATCACCAGGCTGCGGCCCGGGTCGGCGGGGTTGCGCCAGATCGCGGGGTCGTCCGCGTTGGCGTTACCGCCCTCCTCGTCGTCGTACAGCGTGGCGGTCTCGGCGCGCGGGGTGACGGCGGGGAGCGGGCGGAGGGCGTCCTGCCGGGCGGCGGTGGGCGCGGGGGCCGCGGCGGTGAGCGTCGCGAGCGCGGCGCAGACGGCCACGGTGGTCGCGGCCGCCGGACGTGCGGTGCGGAAGGGCGTCACGGAGGGCTCCTGGAGGTCGGGGGCGAGGCCGGGGCGGACGAGGGCGACCCAAGGCTGGGCGCGCCCGGTGGACTCCGTGTGACGGCGTCGCCACGCACCGCCGTGCCGCCGGTGAACTCCCCGCACCGGACCGCTCGATGGCCGCTCATGAGGCGTTCGCGACTGGCGCGAAACCATCGGGAGGCCGGTGGCGGGAGAAATGATTTCCGTGAAGTTGATGTGTGCTGGGTCACGTTCGAGTTCAATGGTCTGACGTGCAGCAATACACGCGGCGACGCGTGGGAAAACGGCCGACACGTTCTGCGGGGGGTGCGGAGTGGGTGCTTCCAGGAGCAGCGGGACCACCGACGAGCTCGGTCCGGACGAGGATTCCGGCGGCGGGCCGCCGGGATGCTCCACGGACCCCGGGGACTCGGCCGGTGAGGGCGGGATCCCCGGGGCGCCCGACGGGTCCGAGCTGCTCGCGGCGTTGCTCGACGGCATGGACGCCGCGCTCTGCGCGTTCGACGCGGCCGGCACGGTCACCCACTGGAACCGCGAGGCCGAACGCATCCTCGGCTGGTCGGCGCAGGAGGCCGTGGGCCGGGCCGGCTTCGCGGGCTGGGCGGTGCGCCGGGCCGACGCGGACGAGGTGCGGGCACGGCTGATGTCGGCCATGGACGCGCCGGGGCGGCAGGTGCACGAGTTCGCGCTGCTCCGCAAGGACGGCGGCCGGGTGCTGGTGCGGACCCAGTCCGCCGGGGTGCGCGGCGTGGACGGGAAACCGGCCGGGGTCTACTGCGCGTTCAGCGAGGTGCACGCCCAGATCGACCTGGAGCGGGCCATCGCGCTGAGCGAGGCGCTGCTGGAGGACGCGTCCTGGGGCGTGGTCCTCGTCGACGTCGACCTGCGCCCCACGGTCGTCAACGCGTACGCCTCCCGTGCGCTCGGCGGAGGCCGCACCAGGCTGCTCGGCCGCCCGCTCGGCGAGCTGGTCGTCCAGGGGGTCGAGGAGCTGGAGGCGGCCCTGCACCATGTGCTCGCCGAAGGCGCGCCGAGCGCCCCGGCCGAGCTGTGGGTGACGCTGCGGACGGCGGAGGGCGAGCGCCGCCGGTGCTGGCGCAGCGGATTCCTGAGGCTGGCCTCGCCGTTGACGGAGGAGCCGGTTCCGCTCGGGGTGGGGTGGCTGTTCCGGGACGTCACCGCCGCCAAGCTCGCGGAACAGGAGGCCGACCGCCTGCGGTTCCGGGCGAGCCAGCTGCACCGGGCCGCCCGTGCGGCCTCCGAGTGCGAGGACCCGATGGAGGCGGCGACCTCCCTGCTCGACTTCGCGCTCGCCGGTTTCGCCGACCACGTCCTGGTCGATCTGGTGGCGGGCGAGCGCCTGGTGCGTACGGCCGCCACGCCGTTCGACGCGCCCGGCCCGTGTCTGCCGGTCGCGGGAGGCTCCATCCCGGCCCGGTACGGCCCCGGCCACCCGGCCCTCCAGTCGGTCGAGCGCACCGGGACCGTCCGTACGAGCGCCGCCGCCGGTGAGGCCGCTGCGGCGACCTGGGCCACCGAACGCCGCTGGCCCAGCGACGCGGCGCACGCGCTCTGCGCGGTGCTCCGGAGCCGGGGCCGGACGCTGGGCGTGCTGACGTTCCTCCGCGCGGCGAACCGGGCCGCCTTCGAACGCCCGGACACGGCGTACGCGGAGACGGTCGCGGCCCGGGTCGCGGGGGCGGTCGACCTGGCGCAGGTGACCCGGGCGGCGGGCAGCTAGGACCTGTCCGGCAATTCGGTCTGCCGTCTGCCGTCTGCCGCGCGACGCCCGGTCCCGGGCCGGTACCGGCGGCCGGCGCGGCGCCGGGATGTCCGGGCTGCCAGGTACGCCGGCTGCCGGGCCCGGCGGCGTCTCACCGGCGCCGTCGGCGGCTGCCCGTCAGCCCGGCCCCGTCCGGGGTCCGGGCCGACGCACGGCCCTCCTCGTGGTCCGTGTCCTCGACGGCCTCCGTCAGCGCCGCGTAGTACGCCGCCGGGCGGGACTCGAAGTCCGTCCAGGTGGCCAGTTCGTCCGCGCCGGCGTCCGGGCCGCGCAGCAGGTCGACCGAGGCCTGGGCGAAGCGCTCCGCCAGGCCCTCCCGTTCGGCCTCGGCCAGTACGAGGCGCAGCTTGGTCAGGGCCGCCAGGATGTTGTCGCGCTCGTACGGTCCCGCCCGCAGCGTCTCCCGTACCCCGGCCGCCGGTTCGGCGGTGATCAGCAGCGGCTCCAGCCGGGCGGCCAGTTCCCCGCCCACGCGTCCGGCCTCCCGCGCGTCCGGGCCGGCGTCCACCAGGACCCGCAGGGCGGCGAGCAGCGCGGTGGTGCGCGGTTCGGGGCCGCTTGCGTCGAACCGTACGGTCACCTCCCGGCCCACCGTGTCGGCCGTCCGCCGGGCCGCGTCCATCGTCTGTTCGGCCATGTTCCTTTCCATGCCCAGGAACTGAGCGAGGGTCCACGTCCCGGCGTCGAGTACGTCCCGTACCGTACGGACGCCGCCCTCCTCCAGCTCCTTGGCCCGCAGCCGCTTCTCGGCCAGGCCCCGCATCCGGCTCACCGGAATCCGGCCCAGCTCGCCGTCCACCAGCTCCTGGTGCAGCGGCTCCCAGGCCGTCCGCACCGCCGCCAGGGCCCGGCGGTGGTCCCGCGCCGCCGCGTCGGCGGCCTCCTTGAGCCTCGTGGCCCGGCGGAGCACCCCGGGCCGCACCCCGCGCATCCGGCGCAGCGAGCGGACATTGCCGCCGACGAGGCCGATGATCGTCAGGATCAGCCCGGCCGCGACGAACGCGTCGGAGCGCTCGATCTGCTCGTCGCGGGTCTTGCCTCCCTCGTCCAGGGAGTACAGCTCGCCCTTGTCCGGTCCTTCCGCGATCACCCACCCGCTCTCCCAGCCGAAGCCGGTGGCCGGGTCGTACTCCGGCGCCTTGAGGGACGAGCTGCGGCGGGCGTCGCAGTGGTACGGACCCTCCCGCTCGTCGTCGAACGCGAAGGGGTTCGCGTAGGCGACCGTGCACGTGCCGTCGGGCTTCTCCTCCAGCACGGTCAGATCGACCTGCTCCAACTCCGGGAAGTCCGGCGCGGTCACGTACAGGAGCGCCGACCAGGTGATCAGGGCCAGTCCCAAGGCCAGCACCCACCGGAACACGGGTATATGTCTCACCCGGCCACCCCCGCTCTCCTCATTACGGGCGTGGCACCCCTGCGCCCCCCTGCTCAGCCTGCGCTGCGCGAGGGCGGAAGGGCAAGGGCAGGAGCAGGCAGCGGCCCGCGCCGCTGCCTGCCTGTTTCCGGCAACCCGCCGGAGCCCTCCTCACGCCGCGTGCAGTGCCAGGGTCGGGGAGAGCCGGGACGCCCGGACCGCCGGGTAGAGGCCCGCCACCGTGCCGATGACCAGCGTCGCGCCGAAGCCGCCGCCGACCGCCCACAGCGGGACCACCCAGGGCAGTCCGCCGGAGTGCGCGTACACCCCCGTCGCCGCCGCGCCCAGCGCCACGCCCGCCAGGCCGCCCAGGCCCGACAGCATCAGCGACTCCGTGACGAACTGGATGCGGATCTGGCCCCTCGTCGCGCCCAGCGAGCGGCGCAGGCCGATCTCGTACCGCCGCTCCAGGACCGAGATGATCATGGTGTTGGCCACCCCGACCCCGCCGACCAGCAGGGCGATGCCGCCCAGGCCCAGCAGCAGGCTGCTGAACGCCCCCTCGGTCGCCGCCTTCGCGCGGAGCGCCGACGACGGGTCGGTGACCTTCACGTTCTGCGGGTTCTGCGGGTCGACCGTCGCGGCCATCACCTTGCGGACGTCCGGCACCGCCGCGTCCGTGGAGCGTTCGTACACCGACGTCGGGTGGCCGTCGAAGCCCAGCAGGCGCTTCGCGCCCTCCCAGCCGACCAGCGCGGAACGCTCGATCTCCGGGGCGAGCGGCAGCGGGTCCAGGATGCCGGTGACCGTGAAGTAGCGGTCGCCCAGCCATACCTGCTGTCCCGGCTCCGTGATGCCCAGGCGCTCCGCCGAGACATGGCCGAGGACCACGGAGGGGTAGCGGCCGGTCGCCGCGTTCAGCCAGCTGCCGCTGCCGACCTCGCCGCGCAGGACCCGGAGCAGGCCGGCCGTCGTCGCCTTGACCGAGATCCCGCCCGTGTCGCCCTCGTCGACCTTGTCGGTGCGGCGCGCGGTCGCGTTCAGATCGGCCGTCGCGCCGACGTCCTGGACGCCCTTGATCCGGCCCACCATCCCGACCGATTCCTCGGGCAGCTTCACCTCCTCCCCGGCGAACATCGACTCGCCGGGCGAGGCGACGAGCAGGTTGGTGCCCAACTTGTCCAGTTCGCGGAGAAGTTGGGCCTGGCTGGAGGCGGAGATGCCGACCACCGAGATCATCGTCGCGATGCCGATGGCGATGCCCAGGGCGGAGAGCACCACCCGCATCGGCCGGCTGCGCAGACCGGACGAGCCGACGTGCGCCACGTCCCGGGGGCTCAGCCGGGCCGCCTTCAGCCTGCCCCGGCCACGGCCCGTGCGGGTCACCGGCCCGCTCCCGTCGTCGCCGTCCCGTGGGTCACGTCCGCGACCACCAGGCCGTCCCGGATCCGCACCTCGCGCGGCAACTCCCGCGCGATCTCCGTGTCGTGCGTGATCACCGCGATCGTGGCCCCCTCCTGGTTCAGGTCCCGCAGCAGCTCCATCACCGCTTCGCCCGACGCCGAGTCGAGCGCCCCGGTCGGTTCGTCGGCCAGCAGCAGCGCGGGCTCGCCGACCACCGCCCGGGCGATGGCGACCCGCTGCTTCTGGCCGCCGGACAGCTGGTGCGGCTTGTGGTCGAGGCGGTCCGCCAGGCCGACCCGGTCCAGGGCCTCGGCCGCCCTGCGACGGCGCACCGAGCGGGAGAGGCCGGAGTAGAGCAGGCCCTCCGCCACGTTGTCGCGGGCGCTGACGCCCGGCACCAGGTGGAAAGCCTGGAAGACGAAGCCCACATGCTGGGCCCGCAGCGCGGAGAGCCTGCGGTCGGAGAGCGCCGCCACGTCGTGGCCCGCGATGTGCACGGAGCCGGCGGTGGGGCGGTCCAGGGTGCCGATGATGTGCAGCAGCGTGGACTTGCCGGAGCCGGACGGGCCCACGATGCCGAGGAGTTCGCCCTCCTCGACGGTGAGGTCCACCCCGCGCAGCGCGGCGACCGGGCCCGGGTACTCCTTGGTGACGCCGGAGAGGGCGACGACCGTACGGGCTCCGGGGGCGACGGCCGTACCAGGGCCGGCGCCCGCGTGCGCACCGTGATCCTGACCCGTCTCCGTACCCTCGTGACCGGTCATATCTTCGGCACCCCCACCTTCGTGCCCTCGCGCAGACCGCCGCCGGACACCTCGACCCGGCCCTCCGCGAACATGCCGAGCTCGACCTTCACCTCGCGGACCGTGCCGCCCCGGACGACCTGGAGGCCGAAGCCGCCGCCGGGCAGGGCGAGCAGCGCGTTCACCGGCACGGTCAGGACGTCCTTACGGGTCTCGCCCGTCAGGTTCACCGTGACCGGAGACTGGTCGAAGCCGTCGACCTCGTCCGGATCGTCGAAGGACACGGTCAGCGTGACCTTGGGGCTGTCGTCCTGCGGGTCGTCGCCCGGCTTCGCGGTCCGGCCGACCGAGGAGACCTTCCCCGGCGCGGTCGTGCCGTCCGGCAGTTCCACGGTGACCTTCGTGCCCGCCTTCGCCAACTGACTTTCGGCCACGTCCAGCTGGAACGTCACGATGCGTTCGGAACCGGTCGTCTCCAGGACCGGGGCGCCGGGCTGGGCCTGTTCGCCCACGCCCGCCCCGATGCTCTTGATCCGGACCTTCCCCGGCGCGAACGTGATGTCCGCCGGACCGACCTTCCCGGTCTGCTTCGCGCCGTGGGACTTCTGCCAGCGCTTGACGGCCGCCGCCGTCAGCTCGGTGTACTCGTCGTCCGGGGTGAAGCCCGTGTAGCCCAGCTCCGCGAGATTGCGCTCCAGCTGTTCCACGTCCCGGCCCTCGTCGCCCGCCTTCAGCGTCCGGTACATCGGCCCGGAGCCGTACATCAGGCGCACCGGCAGGCCGTCGATCTCGTACAGCCGATCGTCCCGCTCCACGGTCGAGCCGGTGCGCGGTGTCCAGGTCATGGTGCCCGCCGCGCCCGCGTTGACCTTGCGCTCCTTGTCGTAGCCGAGCGTCCCGTCGGCCTGGGCGCTGTCGCGCAGGTCCCCGCGTTCGACCGGGGCGGTGGCCGGGGGCAGGCCGGTGTTCTTCGCCCCGCCGGTCTCCTCGCCGGACCCGATCCGGGTGAGGGCGAGGGAACCGGCCGTCGCGGCGAGCACCGCCACCACGACCGCCACCGACACGGCCCGTCCGCGCTTCATCGGCCGACGCTTTCGCACGCCTTGTTGGCCTTCTCGAACTTCTTCATGTCCTTCTGCTCCAGCGCGGGCGCCGCCTGCATCGCCCCGCCGTCGAACTTCGGGTCGGGCATGTCGAAACCGTTCTTGCGCATGCACCGGGCGAAGGCGACCATCTTGTCCTTCTCCGCCTGCGTCAGCTCCTTGGGCCCGCCGCCGACCGCCTTGTCCTCGCAGGCCTTGAACGCCTTCTCCATCTCCTTCTTGCTCAGGGAGCCGCCGTCGATGGTGATGCCGACACCGTCCTGGCCCGGCTTCGGCTCGGGGATGTCCAGGCCCTGGTCACGGAGGCACTTGCGGTGCTCCAGCGCCTGGTCCTCCTTCGTCTTCCTGCCGTCGGAGGCCGATCCGCCGTCCTTCGTACCGCCGCCGTCGCCGCCCGAGCAGGCGGTGGCCGTCAGGGCGAGGGCGGCGGCCAGCGCACAGGCCGCCGCGAGCGAGCGGCCGCGTGAGCGCGCGGCGGTCCGGCGGGAAAGGGTCTGGTTCATGGGGGCTCCTCGTCGCTTGCCGACAGGTCCGTACAGGGACGGCCCGAGCGTGCGCGAGGACGCGGTTTCGTTTCTCTCAGCCCGGATGCTTACACCGGCGAAACATCGCTTTCGGGTACACAGGGCCCATGCGCGTGCTGGTGGTGGAGGACGAGGAATTCCTGGCGGAGATGATCGCCGAGGGGCTGCGCCGTGACGCCGTCGCCGTGGACATCGCCCCCGACGGGCGGGCGGCGCTGGAGAAGCTGCGGTTCGGCGCGTACGACGTGATGATCCTCGACCGCGACCTGCCGGGGCTGCACGGCGACGAGGTGTGCCGCCGGGTCGTCGCCCTGCGGCTGCTCACCCGGATCCTGATGCTCACCGCCGCCGGGACCGTACGGGACCGGGTGGCCGGTCTCGGGCTCGGCGCCGACGACTACCTGACCAAGCCGTTCGCGTACGACGAACTCCTCGCCCGGGTCCTCGCGCTCGGCCGCCGCGCCCGCCCCGCCCTCCCGCCCGTCCTGGAACGGGCCGGGCTGCGGCTCGACACCGCCCGCCGCCAGGTCTGCCGCGACGGCCGCTTCCTCTCCCTCTCCCGCAAGGAGTTCGCCGTGCTGGAAACCCTGCTGCGGGCCGAAGGCGCGGTCGTCAGCGGCGACGACCTGATCGAGGAGGTGTGGGAGGAGGACACCAGCTACCGCACCAACGCGGTCCGCGTCACCCTCTCCAAGCTCCGCGCCAAACTCGGCGCGCCCCCGGTCATCGAGACCGTCCCGGGGGCCGGCTACCGCATCGGGGACGCCCCCGGGGCCGGCACGGAGGACGCCCGGTGAACAGTGAGCGCACCCGTCTCGCCGCGCTGTACGGCGGACTGCTGGTCATGGCCGGCGTCCTGCTCCTGGCCATCGTCTATCTGCTGGTCAGCGAGGGCGTGTACGCCGGTATCGTCACCGCCGTCGCCCCGGCCGTCCCCGCCTCCCGGCCGGCCGGAGCCACCGCCGCCGGCCCCGCGCTGCCGTCCTCGGACTGGGCGCGGACCGCGGTGCTCGAACCCGGCCAGATCGCGGTCGCGCAGAAGGTCGGCACCGCCGCCGGGGACGCCGCGCTCAACCAGCTCCTGACCGTCTCCGGGGTCTCCCTCGCCGTCTACTCCGCGCTCTCCGTCGCGCTCGCCTGGTGGATGGCGGGCCGGGTGCTGCGGCCGGTCGGCGTCATCACCGCCCGCGCCCGCCGGCTCTCCGGCTCCAACCTGCACGAACGGATCGCGCTGAAGGCCCCGCCCGGCGAACTGAAGGAGCTGGCCGACACCTTCGACGGGATGCTCGACCGGATCCAGCAGCTGGTCGCCGCCCGGCAGCGGTTCGCCGCCAACGCCGCCCATGAGCTGCGCACCCCGCTCGCCGTGCAGCGGGCCGCCGCCGAGATCGGGCTCGCCGACGACCCGCCGCCGGAGAAGGTCGCCTGGATCCGGGACAAGCTCATCGACACCGCCGCCGGCAGCGAGCGGCTCATCGAGGGGCTGCTGCTCCTCGCGGTCTCCGACGAGGGGCTGCGGCGGCGGGAGCGGGTCGCGCTGGACGAGACCACCGCCACGGTCACCGAGGCGCTGGCCGCCGAGGCGAAGGAGCGGGACATCACCGTGGAGGTGACGGCCCGGCCGGTGACGGTCGAGGGCGACGCGGTCCTGCTCGACCACCTCGTGCACAACCTGGTCGCCAACGCGCTGCGCCACAACCATCCCGGCGGGACCGTACGGGTCCGGGTCGGGCCGGAGGGGCTGGAGGTCGCCAACACCGGGCCGGTGGTGGACCCGGCGACCGTGCCGCTGCTGTTCGAACCGTTCCGGCGGGCCCGGGCCCGCCGTCACGCGCCCGGCGAGGGCGCGGGCCTCGGGCTCTCCATCGTGGCGTCGGTGGCGCGGGCGCACGGCGGCGACGCCGGGGCGAGCGCCAACCCGGGCGGCGGGCTGACGGCCCGGGTCGTCCTGCCGACGCGTGTCCCGCAGGCCGCGGCTCAGTGCCGGTAGAAGATCCGGTCCCGGTACTCCGTCATGACCCGGCCGTTCCACTCGTGGCCGCCGTCCACGTTCCCCGAGCGCAGCATCGGCGGCTCGATGCCCCGGGCCACCAGCTGCTCCACGGCGGCCGCCAGCATCGCCTGCATGATCGCGCTGGTCACCACGGTGGAGGCGGGGGCGAAGGGGGCCTCGACGCCGGGTGCCGTCAGCTCCGCGTCACCGATCGCGATCTTGCTGTCCAGGACGATGTCGCAGTGGTCCCGCAGGAAGCCGCCCGAGGCGTGCCGGGAGCGGGTGTTCTCCGCGTACGCGACCGAGGTGAGGCCGATGACCTTCAGCCCGAGGGCCCGGGCGTTCTGAGCCATCTCGACCGGCAGGGCGTTGCGCCCGGACAGCGAGACGATCACCAGCAGGTCCCCGGCGGTGGCGGGGCTGGAGTCCAGGACGGCCGAGGCGAGCCCGTCCACCCGCTCCAGCGCTGAGCCGAGCGTCGCGGGCATGACGTCCACGCCGACCGCGCCGGGCACGGTGAGCAGGTTCATCAGCGCCAGGCCGCCCGCACGGTAGACGACGTCCTGGGCGGCCAGCGAGGAGTGGCCGGCGCCGAAGGCGAAGAGCCGGCCGCCCGACTCGACGGTGTCCGCGATCGCCGCGCCGGCGGCGGCGATGCTGCCCGCCTCCTCGTCCCGCACCCGCGTCAGCAGGCCGATCGCCGCGTCGAGGAACTGGCCGGCCAGCTTGCTGTCGCTCATCGGGAAGGGCCCTTTCGGCGGGGTGGGAATGGCTGTGCCGCCGATCACGTTGCGGTCTGGACCAGTGGCCTGTCAATAGCGCCCTGCGACCCTGTCCGTACGCACTTCCACCGGTCTTCCACCGGGGCGGCACGGTTGTCGGTGCTATGCGTCAGAATTGGTACAGGGCCATCGCACGACGTTTTCTAGTCACAGCATCGAGGGGCACGTATGTCCGGACTGATCGACACCACGGAGATGTATCTCCGCACCATCCTCGAACTGGAAGAGGAAGGCGTGGTCCCCATGCGCGCCCGGATCGCCGAACGGCTGGACCAGAGCGGTCCGACCGTCAGCCAGACGGTGGCCCGCATGGAGCGCGACGGACTGGTCCAGGTCGCGGGGGACCGCCATCTGGAGCTGACCGAGGAGGGCCGCCGCCTCGCCACCCGCGTCATGCGCAAGCACCGGCTCGCCGAGTGTCTGCTCGTGGATGTGATCGGCCTGGAGTGGGAGCAGGTCCACGCCGAGGCCTGTCGCTGGGAGCACGTGATGAGCGAGGCGGTGGAGCGGCGGGTGCTGGAGCTGCTGCGCCACCCGACGGAGTCGCCGTACGGGAATCCCATCCCGGGCCTGGAGGAGCTGGGCGAGAAGGCCGAGGCCGACCCGTTCCTGGACGCCTCCATGGTGAGCCTGGCCGACCTGGATCCTGGCGCCGAGGGCAAGACCGTGGTGGTCCGGCGGATCGGGGAGCCGATCCAGACCGACGCGCAGCTGATGTACACGCTGCGCAGGGCCGGGGTGCAGCCCGGGTCCGTGGTCAGCGTGACCGAGTCGCCCGGCGGAGTGCTGGTCGGCTCCAGCGGGGAGGCGGCGGAGCTGGACTCCGAGGTCGCCTCGCACGTCTTCGTCGCCAAGCGCTGAGCCGGCGGCCGCCCGGTTCCGGGACGTTCGTCGTCCGGCGCCGGTGCGGCGCCCGGCCGGGAGCCGGTCACGGCGACCCCACCGTGAGCGCGCTTTCCGGTTTCCGTCCGGAATGGCAGCGGCCGGACGCGTCACATGCCAGGCTGAGGCCAGGCAGCGGACCTGAGGGTGTCGGCCGGCCACGGCCGGCACGGTCGGGGAGGGAGCAGGGAGTGCGCCCGTCGTACCACCACGCGCACCGCACGGTGCTCGTCGCGCTTCGGGAGGGGCCGGTCCCGGCCGGTGCGGGGCGGTTCGCGCTGCCGCCTGCCATCGTTGTCGAGGCCGCCGGAGAAGGTCCGGCCCCGATCCGCCGGGCGCCCGTCGAAGGCCGTGGCCGAACAGCGGGCGGCCCCGGCGTCCGAAGGCGCCGGGGCCGTTCCTCCCCTGTGCTGACCCGGAGCCCCGAGCTCTCAAGGTCAGTTCCCGCGGGCCCCTGTCCCCGAGCGGCCCGCCTCCCGCTGAAGATCTCCCCAGGCCGGTCGGCATCAATCCTTGACGGGTGTCACTCGAACGTGGGGTCTTGGGCGGTGGAACCCCGTTTTCGAATAAGAGTTCGATAGCCTGGCGGGGCGACCACACGGTGATCTAGGAGCAGAAGGGGGTGCCAGGACTATGGTGCGGCGCATCGATGTGACCGGAACCGACGGCGTACGCCTCGCGGCATGGGAGTTCGCCGACCCGCCCAAGGGGCGCGCGGAAGCGGACGGCGCTCCCGGGGTCTTACTGCTGCACGGGCTGATGGGCCGGGCCTCGCACTGGGCCCCGACCGCCCGCTGGCTCGCCGAACGGCACCGCGCGGTCGGCCTCGACCAACGGGGCCACGGCCGCAGCGACAAGCCCGCCGACGGCCCGTACACCCGCGACGCCTACGTCTCCGACGCCGAGGCCGCGATCGAACAGCTCGGGCTCGGCCCCGTCACCGTCGTCGGCCACGCCATGGGAGCGCTCACCGGCTGGCAGCTCGCCGCCAAGCGCCCCGACCTGGTCCGCGCCGTCGTCATCTGCGACATGCGGGCCTCCGCCCTCGGGGCCGCCTCCCAGCGCGAGTGGGGCGACTGGTTCGACTCCTGGCCGCTGCCCTTCGCCACCCTCGCCGACGTGCGGAAGTGGTTCGGCGAGGACGACCCCTGGGTGGAGCGGCCGAACCCCTCGCGCGGCGAGTTCTACGCCGAGGTGATGGCCGAGAGCGAGGACGGCTGGCGCCCGGTCTTCTCCCGCCGCCAGATGCTCCGCTCCCGCGCCACCTGGGTCTTCGACGCCCACTGGGAGGAGCTGGCCCAGGTCCGGTGCCCCGCGCTGGTGCTGCGCGGCCTCGACGGGGAGCTGGGCCGGGCCGAGGCCCAGGAGATGGTCCGCGTCCTGCCGCGCGGCCAGTACGCGGAAGTGGCGGACGCGGGCCACCTCGTCCACTACGACCAGCCCGAGGGCTGGCGGGCAGCGGTCGAACCCTTCCTGGAACAGCTGAGGGCTGTCCCGTAACCCCTGGCGGGCGTGCGACGACAGCTACGGCGCCTCGCCGCGTTGTCGGAACGCCCGAATACATCCAGTATGCGGACGTCCTTCCGCCTTGCGATGCACCGCATCTGACGCCGCGCGCTGATCCACCAGGGATTACGGGACAGCCCTCAGCCGAGGACAACCGCGACGACCGCGAACCCGTCTCGTCGTAGGGCCCGTCGTCGAACCGGCCCTCGGCACTCGCCCCGGCCCGAGGGCGGCGGCTCAGCCCTTGCTGACCGCCGCCAGGATCTCCGGCAGCCGAGCCGCCGTGCGCGGCGCGGCGACCTTCAGCCCCGCCCACCCGATGAGCGCCCCGTAGGCCAGCCCGCCCGGCACCATGAACCACAGCGCGTCATGGTGGTCCGAGAGGTGCATCCAGACCGTCGCCGCGATCACCGGCGACGCCAGCAGCGCGGCGGCCAGCATGCCGCCGAGGATCGAGATCCAGGCCAGACCGCCCTGCCCCGGCACCACGTTCTTGAACGCGCCCTCCTGCGGAATCGAGTACGGGAACAGCGCCGAGGCCACCGCACCCGTCGCCACCATCGAACTCAGCAGCGCGAACGACAGGCCCAGCGCGCCCGGCAGCGACCGCCAGTCGCCGATCATCGCCGCCGTCACCACACACACGACCAGCGTGAACGGCAGGGTGAGCAGCAGCAGGACCAGCGCCCGCGCCCGCAGTTCGACATACGCGTCCCGCGGCGAGGAGATCGTCAGCGCCACCATCCAGAAGGCCGAGGTGTCCTGGCCGAACTGGTTGTACATCTGCATGCCGAGCATTCCGGCGGCGAAGCACGCGAAGTAGACCGAGCCGGTGCCCTGGACGGCGTTGAGCAGCGGCACGATCGCCCCGACCGCCAGCGCCGTCACCCAGGCCGCCTTGGTCTTCGGGTCCCGTGCCACGTACCGCAGACTGCGCTGCATCACCGTCGCCGTGCGGCCCTCCGGCAGCAGCCCCGACAGAACGCCCCGGCCGGACGTCTTCTCGCGGCTCGGCTCCGCCGCCGCCAGCGTCGAACCGTCCGGCGCGGTCATCAGCTTCACCAGGCTCCGCTGCCACATCCACATCAGAGCCACCAGGGCGGCGACCGTGATCAGGAGCTGGGCGACGGCGACCCCGTACGCACCGTCCGACGCCGCGTCCACCGACGCCACCGCCGAAGCCCCGGGCAGCCAGCGCACCACGTCCGCCGCCGGGTCCAGCGTGGAGAGCCCGCCGGCCTGGCCGAGCCGCTGCGCGCCGAAGTTGACGAACTGGATGCCCACCGCGATCACCAGCCCGCTGAGCACCGCGAGGTCACGGCCCTTGCGGGAGTTCAGCAGCCGTACGTTGGCCGTGGCCACCGCCCGCGACAGCGCCACGCACAGCAGCATCGTCAGCGGGACCGCGAGCACCGCGAACACCGCACCCGCCGCCCCGTGCGCCAGCGCCAGGACCGAGCCGATCACCAGACACAGGGTGAACAGCGGGCCGATGCCGACCAGCGAGGACACCAGCAGCGCCCGGACCAGCGGCTCGGGCCGCAGCGGCAGCATCACCAGCCGGGTCGGGTCGAGCGTGTCGTCACCGCTCGGGAAGAACAGCGGCAGCACCGCCCAGCCGAGCGCCACCACACCCGTGAGCAGCACCACGACCGTGCCCGCGTGCTCGTTGCCGCGCAGCAGCACCAGACCGAGCACCTGGCCGGCGGCGAGCAGCAGGCTGACGACGAGCGAGGCGATGAACGCCGCCTTGCGCCCGGAGGACTGCCGCAGTCCGTTGCGCAGCAGCGTCAGCTTGAGCCGTACGAAGACCGGGGTCAGGCCCGTCGTCGGCGCGGCCGGGGCGGCCGCGGTGACCGGGGCGTCCAGCACGCTCATCGGGCACCGCCCAGCCAGTCGAGGGAGTCGCCGTTGTCCCGGCCACCCGCGCCGACCAGTTCGAGGAAGGCGCTCTGGAGCGAGGGGGCGTCGCCGCGCACCTCGGCCAGCGTGCCCTGCGCCTTGATCCGGCCCGCCGCCATCACCGCGACCCAGTCGCACAGCGACTCGACCAGCTCCATCACATGGCTGGAGAAGACCACGGTCGCCCCGGACCGGGTGTAGCGCTCCAGCACACCGCGGATCGTCTGCGCCGAGACCGGGTCGACGCCCTCGAACGGCTCGTCCAGGAACAGCACTTCGGGGTTGTGGAGCAGCGCGGCCGCGAGCCCGATCTTCTTCCGCATCCCGGTCGAGTAGTCCACGACCAGCTTGTGCTGCGCACCCGCGAGATCCAGCACGTCCAGCAGCTGGGTGGCCCGCTTGTCCACCTCGTCGCCGGGCAGTCCGCGCAACCGGCCGTTGTAAGCGAGCAGTTCACGCCCCGAGAGCCGCTCGAAGAGCCGCAGCCCCTCCGGCAGCACCCCGATCCGGGACTTCACCTCGACCGGGTCCGTCCACACGTCGTGGCCCGCGACCTCGATCCTGCCCAGGTCGGGCCGCAGCAGACCGGTGACCATCGAGAGCGTCGTCGTCTTGCCCGCCCCGTTGGGCCCCACCAGGCCGATGAACTTGCCCGCGGGCAGCTCCAGATCGATCCCCGCGACGGCGACCTGTTCCCCGAACCGCTTCCACAGCCCCTGCACCCGGACGGCGGGCCGCACCTCGTGCGCCCCGCCGGCCGCCGCGTCCGTCGCCGTGTCTGTCTTCGTACGTGCATCTGCCTGGTCCGGCATGGCACAGCCTTTCGATATCCCCACGTGGTGGGGACCACCCTACGAAAGGCTGTCCGGTCCCTACGAAACGCGGGCGCGGGCGTCGGCCGCCTCACGGGCGCAGGCGTACGCCAGCGGGCTGATCAGCTCGTCCACATCGGGCAGCCAGCGGTTGGCGTGGGTGGGCCTGCGGGCCCACTGCACGGCCCCCCGGGCGCCGAACCGGGTGGGCGGGGCGGCGATGTAGTGGCCCTCGCCCCGGCCCGTCAGGTCGATCGCCTCGGCGTTCCAGCCGAGCGTGCGCACCAGCTCGGCGGCCTTGGCGGCGGCCCCCGGCAGCACGAAGAACAGCATCCGGCGGTCCGGTGTGCGGGTGACCGGACCCAGGGTCAGGTCCATCCGCTCCATCCGGGCCAGCGCCAGGAAGCCCGCGGACTCCGGCACCTCCAGCGCGTCGAAGGCCCGACCGGTCGGCAGCAGCACCGAGGCGCCGGGCCGCCGGGTCCACATGCGCCGGGCAGCGGCCCCGCTGCCGGTCGCCTGACCCGCCCAGTCCGGCCGGTCCGCATGGGCCCCGGGCAGAGCGCAGCCGGCGTCGCCGCACGAGCACCGCTCCCCGCCGCCCACCGCCTCCAGCCAGGTGCCGGGGAACACGTCCCAGTGACGCTCTTCCGCATACCGCACCGCGGCGTCGAGCAGCGGCTCGCTCCGCTGCTGAGGGACCTGTGCGGCTTCCGTGACTCCGATGGGCTCTTCCACGTCCAGCACAACTCCCGCCGTCACCAGGGGTTACGGCCTCCCCTGAACGGGGGCCCGGCGCATCGATCCTGCACGCGGGGCGCATCGGTGCATGGGCGGGGGCGCGCGTGCGGCGTCGCACCGAAGGACGGGTAACCACCTCCAGGACCGCCGCCCGGGACCGCGCTCGGGCCCCCGCGACGGTGCAACGCGCCATGTCCGTACCGAATGCCGATGGAATATGCGCATTTCTTGTGTATGTGCCGGGCAGTGATCCCTTCCACCGATCACTGCACATAACCGATGTTTCAGGGGGACATATGGCTGCAAGGCCTCTCGTAGCCCGCCAGCCCAACGAACGGCTCCAGACGCTCATCCAGGAGGCGGCCTGTTCCAACGCGGGCCTCGCCCGCCGCGTGAACATGGTCGGGGCCGAGCGCGGTCTCGATCTGCGCTACGACAAGACCTCCGTGGCCCGTTGGCTGCGCGGACAGCAGCCCCGGGGCCGGGCCCCGGGGATCATCGCCGAGGCGCTGGGCCGCAAGCTCGGCCGTACGGTCACGATCGACGAGATCGGCATGGCCAACGGCAAGAACCTGGCCTCCGGCGTCGGCCTCCAGTACGCGCCGACCGTCGCCGGGGCCGTCGAGCAGGTCTGCGAGCTGTGGCGCAGCGACGTGGGCCGCCGCGATCTGCTCACCGGCTCGGCGGTCGCCGCGTCCGCGCTGGTCGAGCCCAGCCGGGACTGGCTGATCTCGGGCCCGGACGCACAGGTCGAGCGGGCGGCGGGGGCCCGGGTCGGGATGTCCGACGTCGAGGCGGTGCGGGCGATGACCGCCGCGCTGACCGACCTCGACCACCGGTTCGGCAGCGGCCATGTGCGGCCGGTGCTGGTGCACTACCTCAACAGCGTGGTCTCCGGGCTGCTCTCGGGGGCGTACCGCGAACAGGTGGGGCGGCAGCTGTTCGGCGCGGTGGCCCGGCTCACCGAACTCGCCGGCTACATGGCGGTCGACACCGGCCAGCCCGGTCTCGCCCAGCGCTACTACATCCAGGCGCTGCGGCTCGCCCAGGCGGCGGGCGACCGGGCGTACGGCGGCTATGTGCTCGCCGCCTCGATGAGCCATCTCGCCGCCCAGCTCGGCAACCCCCGTGAGATCGCCCAACTGGCCCGCGCCGCACAGGAAGGCGCGCGGGGCCAGGTCACCCCCCGCGCCCGGGCGATGTTCTACGCGGCGGAGGCCCGGGGCCACGCGCTGCTCGGGGACGCCCGGACCTGCGACGCGGTGGCGGGGCGGGCGGTCGCCGCGCTGGAGCAGGCGGGCCCGGACTCCGGCGACGACCCGGTCTGGATCGCGCACTTCGACACGGGCTACCTCGCGGACGAACTGGCCCACTGCCACCGGGACCTGGGGCAGCCGGAGCCGGCCGCCCGGCGGGCCAAGGAGGCGCTGGCCGCGCTGCCGGAGACCCGGGCCAGGCGCCGGGGCATCGCGTTGGTGCTGCTGGCCTCGGCCCAGGTGCAGCAGCGCGAGGTGGAGCGGGCGTGCCACACGGGGACCCGGGCGATGGAGCTGCTGTCGACGGTGCGCTCCAGCCGGGGCGCCGAATATCTCGACGACCTCCAGCAGCGGCTCACGCCCTTCGCCGAGGAGCCCGCGGTACGGGAGTTCGGCGAGCGGCTGGAGCTCCAGGCGGCCTGAGGTAAAGGACGTCGCCGACGCGGTCCGGGCCGTGTCCGCGGCGGTCCGGCCGCCCGGCCACCCTTGAACAGCGTCGTCGGGCCGCCGGATGTTACCCGCCCTGTGAAGGGGTCGTGAGGGGCACCACGCGCTTGGCGGAGGCGGGCGGCCACCCGATAGCGTGAGCCGACGATTCCGTAGGTTCACACGTAGGAGTCCCGGTGACGCAGAGCGGACAGGGCGGACAGGGCGGCGAGCACCAGCTCCCCGCCGCACGACCCGCGCACGAGGGTGTCGTGCTGCCTGCCGACGGCGGCGCCCCCTGGACCCCGGGTGCGCCCGCGGCCGGGCAGGGCGGACAGCAGGGCGAGCAGGGCGCGCCCGCGGGCGGTCAGCCGTGGGGCGGGCAGTGGGGGCCGCAGTCCGCCGGACCGCCGCAGCCGGACCAGCAGGCGCAGGCGCACTACGGCTACCCGCCGGCGCAGCCCCTGCCGACCGCGCAGCAGCAGCAGCAGTCGCCGGGCGCCCCGGAGACGTACCAGCAGCCCGGGGCGTACCAGCAGCCCCAGCAGTCGGGCGGCTACCTGCCGCAGCCGCAGCAGGCCCAGCAGCCCGGTGCGTATCAGCCGCAGCCGTACGGACAGCAGGAGCAGCCGCACCAGCAGTCCCAGCCGCCGCAGCAGGCCCCGCAGCAGCACCAGCCGCAGCCGTACGCGCAGCCGCTGCCGCCGGAGGCCGGTCCGGGCGGTCAGGCCGGTCCGGGTGTTCCCGGCGGTGACGCGGACGCCACGCAGTACATCGCGCCCATCCCGGGCGGCCCCGGCCCCGTGGCCCCCCAGCCGGGCGGCGGGGACGCCGACGCGACCCAGTACATACCCCCGGTGCCCGGAGGAGCCCCGTACGGGATCAGGCCGGGCGCGCCGGGGGACCGGCAGCCGCCCGCGGAGTTCGACAACCTGTTCCGTTCGGAGGAACCGGCGGGCGCCACCCAGCAGATGCCGCAGTTCGACGCGGGGCAGCAGCCCCCGCAGCCGTACCAGCAGCAGCCCCCGCCCCCGTACCAGCAGCAGGGCTACCAGCCCCAGCAGCAGCCCCAGGGCGGCGCGTTGCCGCCGCAGGCGCCCGGGGGCTACCAGTCCGGTCTCCAGGGCCTCCAGGGCCGCGCGGATCAGGCCGGGCCGCCACCGCAGCAGGACGGCGAGCCGCCGCGCCGGCGGGGCGCGCATGTGCCGCTGATCGCCGCGGTCGTCGTGGGCTGCGCCGTCATCGGGCTCGGCGCGGGCGCGCTGATGAGCGGCGGCGACGACTCCGGCAAGGACGACAAGCAGCCGGTCGCCGCGCAGAGTTCACCGGCCGAGGCCGAGCCCACCGCCAAGGCGGCGCCGGACCCGGCGAAGCCGCAGGCCGAGGCGTTGGACAAGCTGCTGGCCGACAGCAACAACAGCCGGGCCGCGGTGATCAGCGCGGTCGAGAAGATCAAGTCCTGCAAGGACCTGGACCGGGCCAACACCGACCTCAAGGGCGCCGCCCAGCAGCGCCGTGACATGGTGACCCGGCTCGAAGGCCTGACCGTCGACAAGCTTCCGCAGCACGCCGAGCTGACCGCCTCGCTGAACCGGGCGTGGAAGGCGTCGGCGGCCGCCGACGAGCACTACGCGACCTGGGCCCGGCAGGCCAAGAAGAACAAGTCCGTCTGCAAGGGCGGCCAGGCCCGGTCGACGAACGAGACGGCCAAGGCCAACCAGCAGAGCGGGGTGGCCACCCAGGCCAAGCGCGAGGCGTCCAAGCTGTGGAACGCCATCGCGGTGAAGTACGGCCTCACCGAGCACACCTACGTCGAGCTCTGAGCCCACACGACCTGACAGGCGTCCCGGAGGCCCACGACAGGCCCTAGCTGCGCGGGGCGTCCGTCAGGGCGTCGGCGACGTCCACGAAGCCCTTCTTCTGGGCGGTGAGTCGGCCCTCGCGGACCACCTGGAACGTCACCTTCGTGTTGACGATGCGCGGGTAGCCCAACGTGCCGACCAGGTCCTTGAAGCGCCAGCGGAGCGTCGGGGTCAGGCCGCCGGTGTCGACCTCGACGCCCCGGTTGAGGGCGGCCACGACCCGCCCCGACGTGACGTCCTCGTCGCCGAGCGCCCGGACGGCCGCCCGCAGTGCCGTGTACGCGATCCACGTCGTCTGCACGGCCGTGTCGTCCGGGTCGATGCGGTTGTCGCCGAAGGCGTACTTCTTGATCACCTTGCGCATCTCCGTCCAGCGCGCGTTCTTCGCGTCCGGGTACCAGCCGGTGACGTAGGCGCCTTCGAAGGGGCTGTTCGGGCCGCCCGTACGGTCGATGAGCGGCTGGTTGACGCTGCCCAGCACGGAGGAGATCCTGACCTGCTCACCGTCCGGCTCCAGGCGGCGGAAGGAGTCGAAGAACGTCTCCGTACGGGTACCGAGCACCGCCGTCACACAGCCCCCGTCGGACCGCTCCAGCGCCTGCGCGGCCTGCTCGTCGTAGGACGTGGCGTCCAGCGGGGCCAGGATGTCGGTGGAGGCGGGCCGGTCGGCGGCCATCAGCCCGTTGTTCAGGAGCGGCGGCATGCCGTCGCCGCCGATCGAGTCGGGGCGCACCAGCGAGACCCGCTTGCAGCTGTCGCCCAACTGCTGCCCGTGACCGGCCAGCAGCGCCGGCTGGCCGCCGTTGACGGGGTACGAGAGATAGCTGCTGAACTCCTCGATCGAGGCGCCGTAGCCGCCGATGTACGGGACGCCGCCCGCCTCCAGCGCGGGCATGAAGCTCTGCCCGTGGCGGCTGTACGAACCGACGACGGCCGCCACCTCCTTCTCGACCGCCTCCCGAGCGCACCGCTCGGCGCCGATCGGGGTGTCGGCCTCGTCGCAGACGACCACCCGCAGCTCGCGCCCGTCGATGCCGCCGGTGTCGTTGACCCAGCGGGCGTACGTCTGCGCCATCGCCGGCACCCCGGCCATCTTCACCGCGTTGATGTCCCCCGACCGGTCGGGCGCCCAGGTCATCACGGTGACGGGCTCCCTGGATCCCCCCGAGGCCCCAGGGAGCACACCGCAGCCGGACAGCAGTACCGCCCCCGCCGCCGCCGCGCTGATGACGCCCGGGAAGGGGCGGGGAAAGGTGGGGCGTCGCCGTCCGGTCATGAACCAGGACACTTCCGGGCCCCGGGTAACGGCGCGGTGTGCTGTTCTCAACGCACGGTGACGTCCGGGTGAATTACGGGGGCCTGTGCGGGGGCGGTGTGAAGGAACGTACGATCGAACACCGTGCAGCAAGGTTCGGAGAACTCTTCCCGTCGCGGCCGTCGCTCCTCCACCATGGGCGGCATGCCGCTCACTGACATGCCGTGGTGGCGCTGGCGCACCAACGTGCGCTCGGCGCTGCACATGCTCTCCGACCCCGTCTTCCACCACGAGTGCTGGCTCGCCGGCCGGGAAGGGTACGGGGACGTCACCGACGCCGTGTACCGCCTGGTCGAGGACACCTGGCTCGACAACTGGTCCGCCGAGAAATACGTCGGCACCATATTCAGGGACTCCGCCGAGGCCGCCGCCGTGGACGCCGCCGCCCTGCGGGTGCTGCGGATCATGCACCAGGTCGGCGCGGACGCCCCCGTCTCCGCCTATCTGGAGCACCACGGCTGGCCCGAGGCCGTCCGCGCGGCCCGCGAGGCCCACGTGATGCTCGCCACCAACGACGCGGAGGATCCGGACATACCGCCGCGTTCGCTGGACGTCATCCGCATCATGACCAGAGCGGCCTGACGCCGGGCGGGTGTGGCACCCTACGAGGATGACCGCGCAGCAGCCCGCCCTCTCCGCCACCTCGGACGCCGCCGCGACCGAGCAGTACGTCCTCACGCTCTCCTGCCCCGACAAACAGGGCATCGTGCACGCCGTGTCCAGCTATCTCTTCATGACCGGCTGCAACATCGAGGACAGCCAGCAGTTCGGGGACCACGACACGGGCCTGTTCTTCATGCGCGTCCACTTCTCGGCGGACGCCACCGTCACCGTGGACAAGCTGCGCGCCAGCTTCGCCGCGATCGGGGAGGCCTTCCGCATGGAGTGGCAGATCCACCGGTCCGCGGAGCGCATGCGGGTCGTGCTCATGGTCAGCAAGTTCGGCCACTGCCTGAACGACCTGCTGTTCCGCTCCCGTACCGGCGCGCTGCCGGTCGAGATCGCGGCCGTCGTCTCCAACCACACGGACTTCGCCGAGCTCGTCGCCTCGTACGGCATCCCCTTCCGGCACCTCCCGGTGACGAAGGACAACAAGCCGGAAGCCGAGGCGCGGCTGCTGGAGCTGGTCCGCGAGGAGGACGTCGAGCTGGTCGTCCTGGCCCGCTACATGCAGGTCCTCTCCGACGATCTGTGCAAGCAGCTGAGCGGCCGGATCATCAACATCCACCACTCCTTCCTGCCGAGCTTCAAGGGCGCCAAGCCCTACCACCAGGCGCACGCGCGCGGGGTGAAGCTGATCGGCGCGACCGCGCACTACGTCACCGCCGACCTCGACGAGGGCCCGATCATCGAGCAGGAGGTCGAGCGCGTCGGCCACGAGGTCACGCCGGACCAGCTGGTCGCCGTCGGCCGGGACGTGGAGTGCCAGGCGCTGGCGCGCGCGGTGAAGTGGCACGCGGAGCGGCGGATCCTGCTCAACGGCCGCCGTACGGTGATCTTCGCGTAGGACGGGCGGCCGCCCGCGGACGGCTGTGGCGTCGGAGCCGGCGTCAGAGCCTGCTGAGCGAGGCCGTCGCGAAGAGCACGTCGCGGATGGCCTCGCGGTCGCCCTCCTGGCCCGCGGCCGCTTCCACCGGCGAGATGTGGCCCGCGACGAGCCGGCACAGCTCCACCCCGTCCAGGGCCACCTGCGCCACCGCGCGGTCCGGGGAGCCGACGGCGGCCGGTGAGTCCAGCGCGATGTACCAGTCGCCCCCGCCGTGGCCCTCGATCTCCAGATGGAGCGAGCGGCCCGGCGCCCCGGCCGTGACGAGGTCCTTCGCCGGTGCGGCCAGCCCGGCGCGGCGGCGCCCCGCGAGGGCGGCCGGAAGCATCCGGGCCGCCAGGTCGATCATCCGGTGCAGATGGGCCGCCGACGGGTCCTGGTACGGGTAGTCGACGGCGTCGGCGATGTCCTCGCCGTGCACCCAGCACTCGAAGGCCCGCTCCAGCAGGGCGTCCTGGAGCGGCAGCGCGAAGGCCTCGTAGGAGACGGAGGTCTCGGCGACGTTCCGCCCGGCGAAGGACGCCGTACGGATCAGCTCGTGGCTCTGCGCCCGCCAGGGTTCGCGGACGGCCCGGGTGGGCGGCGGTCCGTCGGCCGACCAGTACGTCTCGGTGCGCTCGGTCGGGTCCAGGGGCACCTCGCCGCCGCCGAGCGGGTCGTCGAGGCCGAGCGCGGCGGACAGCAGCCCGTCGACCGCCAGCAGATGGCCGATCACCCCGGCGACCGTGGTCCGGCGGCTGACCGCGCGCTCCTCCTCGAACCACCGCAGGCGCACCGGCGCATGCCATTCGGAGTCGCCGATGTCGCGGAGCAGCGCGTCGAGCCGGGCGGTCTCGGCGTCGTACGGGGCGGCCCATTCCGGCACCGGGATCCTGGCCGGGCGGCGGCCCAGGCAGCCGTCGATCACCCGGGTGCGCAGCGTCGGATCGAGGTCCAGCGAGCCGTCGGTGTGCAGCAGCCCCACCGCGTCCCGCAGCCGCAGCGCCTCGTCCGCGCACGGGGCGCACTCGGTGAGGTGGTCCTCGACGGCGGCGGTCTCCTCCGCCGAGCACGCGGACAGCGCCCAGGCGCCGAGCAGGGCCTTGAGGACGCGGTGCGGGAGGACCGGGGCGGCGGAGGTCATGAGCGGCTCCGGGGCGTCCGTGTCAGAGGGCTCCGGCGCATCGTCCGGAACCGCCTGCCGCTCCGCCCCGGCCTGCTCCGGCACGGTCTCGGCGGAGGTGCTCCCGGAGGTGTTCGTGCCGGGCGGAGGCAGCGGAGGCAGCGGCACCGACTCCAGGTCGAGGTCGTCCGCCGCCCCGCGCGGCCCCGGTATCCGGCGAGCGCGGCGCACCTCCTCCTCGCTGCCCTCGCTCTCGCGTCCGTCGCCATTCACCGGACCCGTCCGTAACCGGGTGGCGAGGACCCTTCGAGCGGGCGGGCGTTCGCGGTGGACAGCAGTTGGAGGCCCAGCCGGAGCCGGCGGCGCGCCTCGTCCTCGGTGACCCCGAGATCGGCGGCGGTCTGCCGGTAGTCCCGGCGCTGGATGTACGCCAGCTCCAGGGCCTGCCGCAGCGGTGCGGGCATCGAGGAGACGATGTAGTCGGCGCGGGCGGCGGCCGTGGCGCTGCGCACCCGCCGCTCCAGCTCCTCCGGGTCGGGCGCCGTGCCCTCGCCGTGTTCCGCCTCGTGACGGGAGGTCGTGGCGCGGCGCAGCCGCTGGACGGACTGGCGGTGGGTGAGACGGGCCACCCAGGAGCGCATCGAGCCCTGCTTCGGGTCGTACGCCTCGGGGTTCTCCCAGACCTGGGCGAAGACCTCGCGGGTCACCAGGTCGGCGGCGTCCTCGTCGTCGAGCATCCGGTGCGCCTGGCTGTGGACGAGGGCCGCGAACCGGTCGTAGAGCTCGCCGAGCGCGGCCGCCTCGCCGCGGGCCAGCCGCTGCTGCATCCTGCGGTCCCAGCGGGGTGCCGTGTCCTTCGCCATGAACCCCCCAGCCCCCGGCCTGTCTGCCCAGCTCCGTGATCCACCCTGTGCCCGTGAGGACCGAATGTAGTCCGCCGGGTGTGCGACGCACGCGCCTTTGCGTCAACTCTCTTCCCGCGGCGCGTGGCCGACGACGGTAGTCGATTTTCGGCCCGAATGCCTCCCCGGCCGTTCTGATCAGCGGAAACGGGCCGAAGTGCGCCTTTCCACCGGAAACCTCCTGGGCTTGGATGGGTGCGTCGGTGTTTCATGGAGGTGCGGTTGGGCAGCCGCGAGGAGGAACGGAAACTTCCGGATTACCGGAAGCCCCGGAACGAGAGGTCCAGTCGCGTGACGCTGAAGGTGGACGAGGCGGAGCAGGGCTCCTGGACCGTGCTGCGCATGAGCGGCGAACTCGATCTGGTGACGTCACCCGTCGTGCGCCAGTCCGTCCACGAGGCGGTGGCGGAGGGGCAGCACGATGTGGTGCTCGATCTGTCCGAGGTGTTCTTCTGCGACTCCAGCGGCGTCGGTGTGCTGATCGCCTCGCGCCGGCTGATGAAGTCCTGCGGCGGCCGGTTGCGGCTGATCCTCCCGGCCCGGGGCGCGGAGGACGGTTCGCACGTCAACAAGGTGCTCGGCGCGCTCGGCGTGCGCCGGCTCTTCGACGTCTACCCGGACGCGCTGTCGGCCACCGACGAGGAGTGCAGGCCGCTCAGCGCCTGAATCCGCGGGCGCCGATGCGAGGTTGTCACACAGGAAGAGCCGCGCGGTGACACGTGAGCGCTCCGGGCGTCGTACGCTCCCCGCATGGACAGCGCAGAGTACGAGCGAAAGATCGCGCACCGCTTCGCCGCCTTCGACCAGGACGGCAACGGCTACATCGATCGCGCCGATTTCAACGCCGCAGCCGCCCGTCTGCTCGCCGAGTTCGGTACGACGGCCCGCTGCGACAAGGGGCAGGCCCTCTACACCGGGGCCGAGGCCTTCTGGCAGGGCATGGCGGGGATCGCCGATGTGGACGGGGACCAGCGGGTCACCCGTGAGGAGTTCGTGGGCGGGGCGGTGAAGCGGCTCCGGGACAATCCCGAGCGGTTCGCCGAGATCGCCCGGCCGTTCCTGCGGGCGGTCATCGCGGTCGCGGACGGCGGGAACGACGGCAGAGCGTCGGTGGCGGACGTGGAGCGGGCGCTCCGGGTCCTCGGCGCGAGCCCCGAGATCGCGGGCATCGCCGCCCAGAGCCTGGACACGGACCGGGACGGCCGGGTCGCCGAGAGCGATGTGGTGGCGGCGTTCGCCGTGTACTTCACGGTGATCGAGCCGGACGCGTAGTCGCTCCCGGCGTTACGGGGACGGCGTCACGGGGGCGGCGAGCCCGCCCCCGTAACGCCTCGCTCATCCGCCGAACCGTTCCCGCAGCTGGTACTTGAGCACCTTACGCAGCGTCTCGTTGCGGGGCAGCTCGTCCAGCAGCTCCAGTTGCTCGGGCACCTTGTGGACGGACAGACCCGCTCCCCGCAGGTGGGCCGAGAGCTCGGCAAGCGTCAACGGCGGCGCGCCGGACGGCTGTTCGACCACCGCGCAGACGCGTTCGCCGCGTTCCGGGTCGGGCAGGCCGATCACCGCCGCGTCGGCGACGGCCGGGTGGGTGTGGAGCAGATCCTCGATCTCCTTGGCGGAGATGTTCTCGCCCTTGCGGATGATGATGTCCTTCAGCCGCCCGGTGAGCGTGAGATGCCCGCTCTCCCGGACCCGGCCCAGGTCCCCGGTGATCAGGAACCCCTCGGCGTCGAAGGCCGCCGCGGAGGCCGCCGTGTCCAGATAGCCCCGGCAGACCGCCTCCCCGCGCAGCCGTACCTCGCCCTCCACGCCGTACGGCAGCGGCTTGCCGTGCTCGTCGGTGATCCGGATCTCCATGCCCTCCGGCGGCCGGCCCTCGGTCAGGGCCAGGTCCTCCGTGGTGTCGTCCGGGGCGCCCATGGTGATCATCGGGACCTCGGTCATGCCGTAGCCGTGGGTGAGCTGGACGCCCATCTCCCGGACCACCGCGTGGTAGACCTCCGGCGGCTTCGGTGCCCCGCCGCCCGCCAGCAGCCGGAGCGAGGGGACGAGCGGTGTGCTCGGGTCCTTGCGCTGCTCGGCCAGGAACATCGCGTAGAACGCCGTCGAGCCGCCCGCCACGGTCACCCCGTGACGCCGGTACTCCGCCAGCGCGTCCGGCAGCGCGAACTGCTCGAACAGCACCGCCGGGAACCCGTACAGCAGCAGCATCACCGTGTAGTCGGGCCCGGCGACATGGGCGTACGGGAACGCCATCGAGCCCACGTCGTCCGCGTCGAGCTTCAGCGCGTGGGCGAGGCAGGAGCCGCCCGCGATCAGGGAACGGTCCGTGTGCAGGACGCCCTTGGGGTCGGAGGTGGTGCCCGAGGTCCAGTAGATCCAGCGGACCTCCTCGCCACAGGCCGGTTCCGGCGGGGGCGGCAGCAGTGCCGGGTCGCCGTCGGGCAGGGCTTCGTACGCCTCGAAGACGCGCGGCGGGTCCGGGAGTCCGGCGGCGATCCGCTCGGCCATCGCGGTGTGGTCGAAGCCGCGCCACACCCCGGGCACGGCGAAGAACGCGGCCCCCGACTCGCGCAGCGCGAACCGCACTTCGCGGTCCCGGTGGAACGGGATGACCGGGGTCTGGACGGCCCCGAGCCGGGTCAGCGCGAAGGAGAGCAGGGCCGTCTCCAGCCGGGTCGGCAGCTGCCAGGCCACCACGCTGCCCGCCCGCACGCCCATGCCGTGCAGCCCGGCGGCCACCCGCTCCGCGCGGTCCCGCAGCTCGCCGAAGGTCAGGCTCCGGTCCTCCTGGAGCAGGACCGGGCGGTCCGGGGTGAGGGCGGCGCGGCGTTCGATCAGCTCCCAGAAGGTGCGCGAGGAGCCCAGGGCGTGGGCAGTCGCGGTCACGTCGTTCACGGCGGTCACGGGGATCCCTCCGAACTGACGGCCAGTCAGATATTGCGCAGAGCGTAGGGCTCCGCGCCTTGTCGGTCCAGGGGTGCGGAGCTAGCCTGAGTTCCGCAATCACATCTGACGGACCATCAGAAAGTGTCCGGGGCCTGGAGTTGGTCGGGCGCTCCGGGTGCGCGGAGGGGACGGCACACACCATGACGGACACGGAACTGCCTCGCATCGTCAGCGTCGACGACCATGTGATCGAGCCCGCGCACCTCTTCTTCACCTGGCTGCCCGCGAAGTACCGCGAGCGCGGCCCGCAGCCGCTCACGGCAGGCATCGGGGAGCTGGCCTACACGGGCGGCAAGTACGTCATCACGATGGACCCGGACGGGCCGCCCACCGACTGGTGGATCTACGAGGACCTGAAGTTCCCGTACAAGCGGAACATCGCCGCCGTCGGCTTCGACCGCGACGACATGACCCTGGAGGGCATCACCCGGGCCGAGATGCGCCCCGGCTGCTGGGACCCGGCCGAACGCCTCAAGGACATGGACCTCAACCACGTCGAGGCCTCCCTCTGCTTCCCGACCTTCCCGCGCTTCTGCGGGCAGACCTTCGCCGAGGCGCACGACAAGGAGGTCGCCCTCGCCTGTGTGCGCGCCTACAACGACTGGATGGTCGAGGAGTGGTGCGGCGACAGCGGCGGCCGGCTGATCCCGCTCTGCATCATCCCGCTCTGGGACATCGGCCTGGCCGTCGCCGAGGTCCGGCGGAACGCGGCCCGGGGCGTCCGCGCGGTCACCTTCTCCGAGATCCCCACCCACCTCGGCCTGCCGTCCATCCACACCGGCTACTGGGACCCGTTCTTCGCCGTCTGCCAGGAGACCGGCACGGTCGTCAACATGCACATCGGCTCCAGCTCCCAGATGCCCGCCGCATCCCCGGACGCACCCCCCGCCGTGCAGGCCTCGCTCTCCTTCAACAACGCGATGGCCTCGATGATGGACTTCCTCTTCAGCGGCGTGCTGGTGAAGTTCCCGACGCTCAAGCTGGCGTACAGCGAGGGCCAGATGGGGTGGATCCCGTACGCCCTGGAGCGCGCCGACGACGTCTGGGAGGAGCACCGGGCCTGGGGCGGGGTGCGCGATCTGATCCCCGAGCCGCCGTCCACGTACTACTACCGGCAGATGTTCTGCTGCTTCTTCCGCGACAAGCACGGCATCTCCGCACTGGACGTCGTCGGCCGCGACAACGCCACCTTCGAGACCGACTACCCGCACGTGGACTCGACCTTCCCGCACACCAAGGAGGTCGCCCTCGACCACGTCAAGGGACTGGACGCGGAGACCGTCCACAAACTGATGCGCGGAAACGCGATCCGGATGCTCGGCCTGGACCTGGACAAGTAGGCGGCGGACCGGTGGATCTCGCGTACACGGAGGCCGAGGAGGAGTTCCGGCGGCGGCTGCGGGAGTGGCTGGCCGGTGTCCTCCCCGGGCTGCCGCCGAAGCCCTCGCCGGAGGACTGGCCCGCGCGCCGGGCGTACGACACCACCTGGCAGCGGATGCTGTACGACGCCGGGTACGCGGGTCTGCACTGGCCGGCCGACGCGGGCGGGCGGGGCGCCACCCCGACCCAGCACCTGATCTATCTGGAGGAGACGGAGAAGGCCGGGGCGCCCTACGTCGGCGCGAACTTCGTCGGGCTGCTGCACGCCGGGCCGACGATCGCCGCCGAGGGCACGGCCGGGCAGCGGGCCCGCTGGCTGCCGCCGGTGCTGCGCGGCGACGCGATCTGGTGCCAGGGGTTCAGCGAACCGGACGCGGGCTCGGACCTGGCCGCGCTGCGGACGCGGGCCGTGCGCGACGGGGACGACTACGTGGTCAGCGGGCAGAAGATCTGGACCTCGCACGCCGAGGTGGCCGACTGGTGCGAGCTGCTGGTGCGGACGGACCCCGAAGCGCCGAAGCACCGGGGGATCAGCTGGCTGGCGATGCCGATGGACGCGCCCGGCATCACCGTCCGGCCGCTGCGCACGCTCGCCGGGTCCACGGAGTTCGCCGAGGTCTTCCTCGACGAGGTCCGGGTGCCGGTACGCAACCGGGTCGGGGCCGAGAACGACGGCTGGCGGGTCACCATGGTCACCCTCTCCTTCGAGCGCGGCACCGCCTTCGTCGGCGAGGTCGTCGCCTGCCGCCGCACCCTGGACGCCCTCGCGGACGCGGCCCGGCGGACGGGACGGTGGGACGACCCGGTGCTGCGCCGGCGCCTCGGCCGCCTGAACGCCGAGTTCCGGGCCCTGTGGCGGCTCACCCAGTGGAACGTGGCGGAGTCGGAGCGTACGGGCGGCGTTCCCGGCATCGGCGGCTCGGTCTTCAAACTGCGCTACTCCGGGGCCCGTCAGGAGCTGTACGAGGCGGCGGCGGAGGTGCTGGGCGCGGAGGACGCCTTCGACCTGGACCGGGAATGGGTGCTGGACCGGCTCTCCTCGCTCTCCTACACGATCGCCGCCGGCACCTCCCAGATCCAGCGGAACATCGTCGCCGAGCGCATCCTCGGCCTGCCGAAGGGGCGCTGAGGCCACCGTGGACTTCCAGCTCTCGGACGACCAGCGCGCCCTGCGGTCCGGCATGCGCGACCTGCTCGACGCGGTGTTCGACCGGGACCGGCTGCGGGCGGCGGTGGACCGGGGCGGTGCCCTGGACCGGACGCTGTGGCGGGAACTGGGTGCGGCCGGGTTCTTCGCGCTCCGGCTGCCGGAGGAGGCGGGCGGGGTGGGCCTCGGGCTGCCCGAGGCGGTGCTGCTCTTCGAGGAGGCGGGCCGGGCGCTGCTCCCGGGCCCGCTGGTCGCCACCCACCTCGCGGCGGGCCTGGTGAAGGGCGCCGCCGAGGGCGAGGCGGTGGTGACGGCGGTGGACGGGCGTCTGCCGGTGGCGCACCTGGCGGCGGCGGACGCGGTGCTGGTGGGGGCCGAGGCGCTCACCGGGGAGGCGCTGCGGGGCTTCGTGGCCGCCGCCCGGCCCGTACGGTCGACGGACCCGCTCACACCGCTGCACCGGGCGGCCGCGGCGGGAGCGGGAGCGGGATCAGCAGCGGCGGACGCGCCGGCCATGACGGAGCGCACGCTGATGGCGACGGACCGCACTCCGGCGTACGCGGGGCGGCTGCGGTACGAGGCCGCGCTGCTCACCGCCGCCGAACAGCTCGGCAGCGCCTCCCGGACCACCGAGGCGGCCGTTCAACACGCCGGGGACCGCGAGCAGTTCGGATCGCCCATCGGATCGTTCCAGGCGGTCAAACATCTCTGCGCCGACATGCTCGCCCGCACCGAACCGGCCCGCGCCGCCGTGTACGCGGCCGCCGTGACCGGCGATCCGCTGGAGATCGCGGCGGCCAAACTGCTCGCCGACGAGGCCGCCGTACGCAACGCCCGCGACTGTCTCCAGATCCACGGCGGCATGGGCTTCACCTGGGAGGCAGATGTTCACCTCCATCTGAAACGGGCCTGGCTCAGGTCCGCGGCCTGGCTCACCGGGGCCCGGGCGGAGGAGCTGCTCGCCGCCGCTCTGGGGGCCGCGCGGCCGCTTCCCGGCAGCTCGGCGGCGTACGGCCCGGGGGTCCCGGAAGCAGGGGGCGGAGGGTGACGCAACGCATCCGTGCCCTGCCGATACCGGCTCGTGTCCTTTGCGTGATTCGTCACCGGGTGGAGTCGGGGCCCGGCTCGGGTACGCTCCGTGGGATGCGAGTGGTTCTGGAACCGGGCGATCCGGGGGCGGCCTGTGCGGCGGCTCCGGTCCGGGGCGAGGGCGCTCGCCGGAGATGTGCCGGGCCTGCCCGAAGAGCGTTTCTCGCAGTCTCTGCGCGCTCCTGTTCGACTCCCCGCAGCGTGCGTCGCACAGTATGCACCACGCGTACTCCTTCGCGCTGGAATATGCCCGAAGCGCTTGTTGCGGTGACTGTACGTCAACCATGCTGTCGCGTAAGGGAATCACGTTCCGTGACCCTGAGGAGGCGCGAGGCGATGTGTCCGCCGGTTCGGATGGTGTGAGCGGTGCAGGTGCTTCAGGTTCAGCTGGAGGTCGGTCCGGATCCCGCAGAGGTGGGGCGGGCCCGTAGGTGGGCGCGGTCGCGCCTGGTCGGTTCCGGGATAGGGGATGACGAGCCGCTCGCCGAGACGCTCATCCTGCTGATCTCGGAGCTGGTCACCAACGCCGTCGTTCATACGGGCTGTCCCGCCGTGCTGCGGATGCTCTTCGGCGGGGCCGGGTCCTCAGGCGTGGCCGGGACCGTCCGGGTCGAGGTCGCGGACGCCAGCGACCGTCCGCCGCTCCAGCGGCACGCGGAGGGCGAGGACACCAACGGCCGGGGCCTGGAGCTGGTGGACGGCCTCGCGGACCGCTGGGGCTGGCTGCCGGAGGGCGCCGGGAAGCAGATCTGGTGCGAGGTCGACCGGAGTGGGCCGGTGCGGGGGGCGGAGCCGCCCACGGTGGTCGTCCGGGGCGGCGGCGAGGTGTGCGAACCGCCCTCGTGCGTCTTCACCGACCACATGGCCTGATACCCGCCCGGCCTGAACCGCCCGTCGCTCCGCGCTACAGGACCGCGACCGGGGCGACCGGCGAACCGGTGGCCCCGGCGAACGGCTCCGGTGCGGCGGTGAGGAGGAAGGCGTACCGGCCCTCCTCCGCACAGGCGGTGGACAGCGCCTCCAGGTTCCAGTTCTGGCCCTGGAGCAGGCCCATCTCGACCAGGTGCAGCGCGTGCACCGGCAGCCACAGGTCCTCGATCTCCGGCGGGAAGATCTCGAAGGTCAGGGTGTCGTTGGCGACCGCCGCCACGTCCCGGGCGTGGAACCACTCGGGCGTGCGCACCGAAAGCCCCGGCGACGGATAGCCGTACGCGTCCCGGTCCCCGGCCAGCGCGAGGCGCACCTGCCCCGTCCGTACGAGCACGACGTCCCCGGCCCGTACGGTCACGCCCCCGAACTCCTCCGCCGCCGCCAGGTCCTGTGGCGTCACGGCGTGGTCCCCGGGCAGCCGGTCCACGCCCCGGGCGCGGGCCACGTCCAGCAGGACCCCGCGCGAGACGAGGTGCTCCACGGTGGCGATCGAGGAGTGCCTGGCCCCGCCGTGGGCGGTGATCGTGTCCGCCGGGCGGCCGTTGTAGATCTTCCCGCTGTGCGAGACATGGGTCAGCGCGTCCCAGTGGGTGGCCGCCTGGAGCCCCATCGTGACGGCGTCGTCGCTGGTGGCGACCGTACCGGGGCCGAAGAGCTCCTGGTTGATCTGGACCATCGTGTGCAGCGGATTGATCCGGCCCGGGATGAGCCCGCTCTGCACCCCGTCCTGCCGGAGCGGCAGCGCGAGCGGTATCCGGCGGCCGGTGCGGACGGCTCCGACGGCCTCCCGTACGACGGCGTCGGTGATCAGGTTCAGCGTCCCGAGTTCGTCGGCCTCTCCCCAGCGGCCCCAGTTGTTGACGCGCTTGGCGATCTCGTGGAACTCGGCCGGCAGGGACATGGGGGCCTCCTGGGTCTTGTGCCGGAGCATCTGACTGCCCGTAAAATCTAACGGTCCGTCAGAAACCGCGGGAAGGGGCCGGGCATGGGGAACTTCTTGACAGGCAGGGTGGTCGCCGTGACCGGGGCCGGCCGGGGCATCGGGCGGGCGGTCGCGCTCGCCGCGGCGGCGGAGGGGGCGCGGGTCGTGGTCAACGACTACGGCGTCTCCGTCGAGGGCTCCGAACCGACCAGCGAGATCGCCCGGTCCGTCGTCAAGGAGATCGAGGCGGCGGGCGGCGAGGCGGTCGCGGTGGCCGACGACATCTCCACGATGACGGGCGGGCAGCGGATCGTGGACACCGCGCTGGCGGAGTACGGGCGGCTCGACGGGGTGGTCTGCGTGGCCGGGATCCTCCGTGAGCGGATGCTGTTCAACATGTCCGAGGAGGAGTGGGACCCGGTCCTGGCCACCCATCTCAAGGGCACGTTCACGGTCTTCCGGGCCGCGTCGGCGGTGATGCGGAAGCAGGAGGGCGGCGGCACGCTGATCGGCTTCACCAGCGGCAACCACCAGGGCAGCGTCTCGCAGGCCAACTACAGCGCGGCGAAGGGCGGGATCATCTCGCTGGTCCGCAGCGCGGCGCTCGGCCTGCACAGGTACGGCGTCACGGCGAACGCGGTCGCGCCCGTCGCCCGGACCCGGATGTCGGCCGGCGTACCGATGGAGCTGAAGGAGATCGGGGAGCCGGAGGACGTGGCGGCGCTGGTCGTCTACCTGCTGAGCGAGCGGGCGCGGGCCGAGGGGATCACCGGGCAGGTCTACACGATCGCGGGCCCGAAGATCGCGGTCTGGGCCCAGCCGAGGGAGTTGCGGGCGGCGTACGCGGAGGGGGCGGCCTGGACCCCGGAGCGGATCGCGGACTTCCTTCCGGGGACGGTGGGGGTGGATCCGATGCCGATGCTGGCGCGGGTGGCGGAGATGGCGGCAGCGGCGAAGTCGGGCGACCGGCCGAACGCCTTCAGCCCCTCCGGCGTGCCCGCGCGGGACGTCCGGGGCGATTCCAGCCCCTCCGGCGATTGAGGAGCGGGGGTCTGGGGGCGGAGGCCTCGGGGCGCTGCCCCGGATCCCGCTCCTCAATCGCCGGAGGGGCTCGATACGGGGCGCCGCCCCGAAGCGGCAGGAGGAACCCATGGACTTCCGTACCGAGGTGCGCACCTGGCTGGCGAACCGCCTCGCCGACACCCCCGACCCCCACCCCCGCGCGTGGGAACGCGCGTTGGGGAAGGCCGGCTGGATCGGGATCGGCTGGCCCGGCGCGGACGGCGAGACGTACGGCAACCGCCGCGCCACCCTCCCCGAACAGGTCGTCTGGGCCGAGGAGTACGCCCGCTCCGGAGCCCCCGCACGGATGGGCCACATCGGCGAGAACCTCCTCGCGCCGACCCTCATCACCTACGGCACCGCGGAGCAGAAGCACCGACATCTGCCCGCCGTCGCCCGGGGCGAGACCCTCTGGTGCCAGGGGTACAGCGAACCGGGCGCGGGCTCCGACCTCGCCGGGATACGGACCACGGCCACCCCGGACGGCACCGGCGGCTACACCGTGACCGGCCAGAAGATCTGGACCTCGCTCGCCCTGGACGCCGACTGGTGCTTCGTCCTCGCCCGCACCGACCCCGGCTCCACCCGCCACCACGGGCTGTCGTTCCTGCTGGTGGAGATGGACCAGCCGGGGCGGATCGAGGTACGGCCGATCCGGCAGCTGACCGGCACCAGCGAGTTCAACGAGGTCTTCCTCGACGGGGCGCGGGCCACCGAGGCCGTCGGCGGCGAGGGCAACGGCTGGCGGGTCGCCATGGGCCTCCTCGCCCTGGAGCGCGGGGTCTCCACCCTCGCCCAGCAGGTCGGGTTCGCCGCGGAGCTGGAGAAGGTGGTCGCCGCCGCCGTGGCGAGCGGGGCCGCCGAGGACCCGGTCATCAGGGCCCGGCTCGTCCGCCAGTGGGCCGAGCTGGACACCATGCGCCGCCACGCCCTGCGCACCCTCGGCACCACCGGCGACCCGGGCGCGCCCAGCGTCGCGAAGCTGCTGTGGGGCGGCTGGCACCAGCGGCTGGGGGAGCTGGCGGTGGAGGTCGCCGGGGAGGCGGGGGCCGTCGGACCGGAGCCCTGGACGGCGCGGAGACCGTACGAACTCAACCCCGCACAGCACCTGTTCCTCTTCAGCCGGGCCGACACCATCTACGGCGGCTCCGACGAGATCCAGCGGAACATCATCGCCGAGCGGGTGCTCGGCCTACCGAGGGAGCCGAGATGAGAGGCGTCGTCTTCGACGGCACACGGACCGAGGTCGTCGACGACCTGGAGATACGCGACCCGGGCCCCGGCGAGGTGCTGGTGACGGTCGCCGCCGCCGGGCTCTGCCACAGCGATCTGTCGGTGATCGACGGCACCATCCCCTTCCCGGTGCCCGTCGTGCTCGGCCACGAGGGTGCGGGCGTGGTGGAGGCGGTCGGGCCCGGCGTCGGCCACGTACGGCCCGGTGATCACGTCGCGCTGTCCACCCTCGCCAACTGCGGGGCCTGCGCCCAGTGCGACCGGGGCAGGCCGACCATGTGCCGCAAGGCGATCGGCCGGCCCGGGCGGCCGTTCTCGCGGGGCGGGAAGCCGGTGTTCCAGTTCGCCTCCAATTCCGCTTTCGCCGAACGTACGGTGGTGCGCGCCGTCCAGGCGGTCAGGATCCCGGCCGACCTGCCCCTCACCTCCGCCGCTCTGATCGGCTGCGGGGTGCTCACCGGCGTCGGGGCGGTCCTCAACCGGGCGAAGGTCGACCGGGGCGACAGTGTGGTGGTCATCGGCACCGGCGGCATCGGCCTCAATGTGCTCCAGGGGGCCCGGCTGGCCGGTGCGCTCATCGTCGTCGCCGTCGACAGCAACCCGGCGAAGGAGTCGGTGGCCCGGCGGTTCGGCGCCACGCACTTCCTGACCGGTGCCGAGGGCGTGCGCGACATCCTGCCCGACGGGGCCGACCACGCCTTCGAGTGTGTCGGCCGCACCGAGCTGATCCGCCAGGCGATCGACCTCCTCGACCGGCACGGGCAGGCCGTGCTCCTGGGCGTGCCGGCGGCGAGCGCCGAGGCGTCGTTCCTGGTCTCCTCGATGTACCTGGACAAGTCGATCCTCGGCTGCCGTTACGGCTCCTCGCGGCCGCAGCGCGACATCGCCCTGTACGCGGACCTCTACCGGGAGGGCCGGCTGCTGCTGGACGAGCTGGTGACGGAGACGTATCCGGTGGAGGACTTCGCCAAGGCGGCCGACGACGCGCACCACGGGCGGGTGGCCCGGGGGGTGCTGGTCTTCTGACCGGTCATTGGGTCAGCACGGCCGGGCCTCGGCGGCGGTCTTCAGCTCGGCGAGCCAGGCTTCGAGGCCCTGCTTCAGGATCTCGGTGGCGTAGGGGGCGTTCGCGTCGACCTGTTCGCCGGTGTGGGTCTCCTCGGTACGGACGAGGACGCCGCCCCGGACCCGGGTGAACGTCCACACGTGTACGCCGTCGATGTGCAGCCCCTCGCCGACGGCCGGGCCGGTCCAGCGGATGCAGGAGCCGCGCTTCAGCTGTTCGACGGTGGAGGTGATGTCCAGGCTGGTGGCGGGGATCGCCGGGCTGGGCGGGACCGGGGTCGTCCACCGGAACGCCGAACCCGGGCGGAAAGGCCCGTGGTCGAGGCGGTCCATGCTCGTGACATGGGTCTGCCAGTGCGGCCAGCGCTCCACCTCGGTCTGGAGCTTCCACACGGTGCTCGGCGGCGCGTCGATCACGGTCTCGGTCCGGGCGCGGACCAGGGAGTAGGGGTCGACGCCCTTGCCCTGGCAGGTGAGGGACGGGGCCGGGCGCGCGGTGGCGGCCCCGGCGGGCGCGGCGGCGGCGCCGAGGAGCCCGGCGGCGGCGAGCGGGAGGACGAGCAGGGCAGCGGCGGCGGTGGTGCGGGTCCGGGTCATCAGGGCTCCGTTTGTTAGTTCCTCATGTGGTCGTTAGGAGTTGTAACTCCGCGCGGATCGAGGGGTCAAGGGGTTGCGTGATATCTTCTAACGGAAACTTGAGTGAGTAGCTGACGTGGTGACGGAAGGCGGCACCCCATGGCGAAGTCCGACGCCGCGACCCCCCGGGAGCGCTACCGCGCCCAGGTCCGTACGGAGATCAAGCAGCACGCGTGGGAGCAGATCGCCACGGCCGGGGCGTCCGCGCTCTCGCTCAACGCGATCGCCAAGCGGATGGGGGTCAGCGGGCCCGCGCTCTACCGCTACTACGCGGGGCGCGACGAGCTGATCACCGAGCTCATCCGGGACGCGTACCGCAGCCTCGCCGACGCCGTCCACGCGGCGGCCGGCACCGGCGCCGACCTGGCCGGACTCGCGCACGTCCTGCGCGACTGGGCGCTGGCGGACCCGCAGCGGTACTTCCTCGTCTACGGCACCCCCGTCCCCGGCTACCACGCGCCCGAGGAGATCACCGGCATCTCGCAGGAGATCATGGCCGACCTGCTGACCGCCTGCGCGGCCCTCGAACCGGACGCGCCCGCCACCCCGTTCGCCGCCCATCTGGCCGGCCACCGCGACTGGGCCGGTGACCACCCCGCCCCGCCCGAGGCGCTGCACCGGGCCCTCGCCTTCTGGACCCGGCTGCACGGTGTGCTGTCCCTGGAGCTGGCCGGTCACTTCACCGGCATGGCCTTCGACCCCGCCCGGCTCTTCCAGGCCGAACTGGACGACCTGGTGGCGAGGCGCGGCTGAGGCCGGAGCCTCGGGAGGGGCCTCAGGAAACGCTGTCCGCCGCGGACCGGAACGTACGCCGGTAGACCGTCGGCGGCACGCCCAGGGCCGACTGGAGGTGCTGGCGCAGCGAGGTCGCCGTGCCGAAGCCCGCGTCCCGGGCCACCTGGTCGATCGACAGGTCCGTCGACTCCAGCAGATGGCGGGCCCGCTCCACCCGCTGCTGGGTGAGCCACTGGCCGGGGCTGATCCCGACCTCCTCGCGGAAGCGGCGCGTGAACGTCCGTACGCTCATCGCCTCCTGCTCCGCCATGTCCCGCAGCAGGATCGGCCGCTCCAGCCGGGCCAGCGCCCAGGCCCGGGCGCCGGTCGTGGTCGCGAACTGCGGCTCGGGAACGGGCCGGTGGATGTACTGCGCCTGCCCGCCGTCCCGGTGCGGGGGCACGACCGTGCGGCGGGCGATCTCGTTGGCCACGGCCGTGCCGTGGTCGCGCCGCACCAGATGCAGGCAGAGGTCGATCCCGGCGGCGACCCCGGCGGAGGTGAGGACGTCGCCGTCGTCGATGAACAGGACGTCCGGGTCGACGCGGACCTGCGGGAACGTCCGCTGGAAGTGGTCTGCGGACGACCAGTGCGTGGTGGCGGGGCGGCCGTCGAGAAAGCCGGCCGCCGCCAGGACGTAACTGCCGGTGCAGATGGAGACCATCCGGGTGCCGGGCCGGACCAGGGCGAGCGCGGCGACCAGCTCCTCGGTGAGCCTGCCCTCCTCGAAGACCGGGCCCAGTTCGTAGGAGGCGGGGACGACGACCGTGTCGGCGGTGGCGAGCGCCTCCGGGCCGTGCTCCACGAGGACGGAGAAGTCGGCGTCGGTCCGGACCGGGCCCGGCGGCCGGACCGAGCAGGTCACCACGTCGTACAGCTTCCGGCCCGGGGAGCCCGCCTCCGTGCCGATGCTGCGGCCGAAGATCCGCTGCGGAATGCCCAGTTCGAAGGGGAGCAGCCCGTCGAGGGCCAGGACGACGACGCGGTGCGGCACGACGGCCTCCTCGAAGATCACAGGGGAATCCAGTAGCTGGTATAGACCACGAGCTGATACAGGTTAGCGACGTGATGGAGAAGCCGACAGGGCGCGCGTCCATTCCCGACGCCGCGCGCGACACCCGTACGTCCCCGGACACGGACCTGGACCCGAATCCGGACCGGGGCCCGAGCCTGAGCCCGGTCCTGCTCGATGGCGGCGGGTCCACCCGGCCCGCAGGGCTCTGGAACCGTAACTTCCGCTACTTCTTCGTGGCCCGTACGGTCGCGCTCTTCGGCGACGGCATGATCCCGGTGGCCCTGACCGCCGGCCTGCTGGGCGCGGGGCGGCCCGCCTCGTCGGTCGGCTTCGCGCTCGCCGCCTGGATGGGGCCGCTGGCGGTGTTCGTCCTGTTCGGCGGGGTCCTCGCCGACCGCTTCACGCCACGCCGCATGATGATCATCGCCGATGTGCTGCGGCTGATCGGCGCCTCCGTGCTGGCCGTGGCCTTCGCGACCGGCAACCCGCCGCTGTGGGCGGTGTACGTCCTCAGCTCGGTGGCCGGCGTCGGCGCGGCGCTCTTCCAGCCCGGGGTCGCCTCGACCGTGCCGCGCGTCTCCACCGACGTCCAGCGCGCCAACGCCGTCCTGCGGGTCGCCGAGGCGCTGATGACCATGGCCGGGCCCGCCTTCGCCGGGGCGCTCGTCGGCCTCGCCAGCGCCGGGGCCGTCTACGCGGCCAACGCGGCGACCTTCGCGGTCTCCGGCGTCTGCCTCTTCCTGATGCGGCTGGCCCCGGCCCCGCACGACGACGCGGCACGCGGCACGTTCACCGCCGAACTGGTCGACGGATGGCGGGAGTTCCGGGCCCGGTCCTGGCTGTGGGGCGTCATCGCGGTCTGGACGGTGTACGGCTTCGCGGTCCTGGGCCCGATGCTCCCGCTGACCGCCGTCCTGGTCACCGAGGCGCACGGCTCGGGGGCGTACGGAATGCTGATGGCGGTGAACGGTGCGGGCAGCGTCGTCGGCGGGCTCCTCGCCCTGCGGCTGCGCCCGTCGCACCCGCTGGCGGCGGGCGCGGTGGCGCTGCCGCTGGTGGCGGTGAGCCTGCTGGTGCTGGCGCTCGGGATGCCGGTGCCGGTGCTGGCGGCGGGGCAACTGCTGGCCGGCGGGGCAGCCGCGTTCTGGCTGGTGATGTGGTCCACGACGGTCCAGACGCACGTTCCGCCGCAGGCCCTGAACCGGCTGCACGCCTACGATGTGGCTGGCTCGCTCCTGATGGTCGCGGCGGGCCGCGCGCTGGCGGGCCCGGTGGCCGAGGCGGTCGGGGCGCCGGAACTGCTGGTGGCGGCGGCCGTGATCAACATGGGGGTGGTGGCGGTGCTGCTGGTGGCCCGGCCGATCCGGCAGCTGAAGCGGATCGGGCACGCATGAGGCGCTCGACACGGTCACCCACGACGCCCGCGGCTATGCCGACGCCCACGCCTGCGCGTACGCCCACGCCTGCGCGTACGCCGACGCCCGTGCCGCGTACGGTCCCCGGCAGCCCGGCCACGGCCGAGAACCCCGTGCCCCGCCCGCTCGTGGTGCGTGCGGTCGCGGCGGTGGCGGCCGTCGCCACCGTCGCCGCGGGCCTCGCCGTGCGCGCCGGGGCGGACGGCGCGTTCGCCAAGTACGCGGGGAGCGCGCTCTACACGGTGCTGCTCTGCGCCCTCGTCGCCTTCTGCGCGCCCCGCGCGCGGCCGGCCGTGGTGGCCGGCGCGGCGCTGGCGGTGAGCTGGGCGGTGGAGTTCGCGCAGCTCACCGGCGTACCGGCGGAGCTGTCGGCCCAGAGCACGGTGGCCCGGCTGGTGCTCGGCTCGACCTTCAACGCACCGGATCTGCTCTGGTACACGGTGGGCGCGACGGCGGCCTGGTCCGTCCACGCGGGGGCCACGAGGCGTCGCCGCTGACCGGTGGTGCCGCTGCGTGAAGCTCCAGCCCTCCGCACGCCGGGCCGTGGCCCGATTCCTGCGAACCGTGTCCTTCAGGCCACTCGCCGGGAAAGGAGCAGGCCAAGAAGCTGGTCCACGTGACCGAGACCATCGAAAGCGCCGCGCAGAACGACCGGCGGCCGCCCCACGAGGCGCGCCGCCGCTTCCCCTTCTCCGTCCACCGGGCGTGGATCGTCGCCGCCGTCACCTTCGTGACGATCATCGGCGGCGCGGCCTTCAACTCCCTGCCCGGCCTGCTCATCGAACCGCTCCACAGCGAGTTCGGCTGGTCGCGGGGCGAGATCGGGCTCGCGGTCTCCATCGACATGGCGCTGTACGGGCTGACCGCGCCGTTCGCCGCGGCGCTCATGGACCGCTTCGGCATCCGGCGGGTCGTGGCGGTCGCGCTCACCATGGTGGCGGCCGGGGCGATCGCCAGCGTCTGGATGACCGCCTCCTGGCAACTGATGATCTATTGGGGCCTGTTGGTCGGCCTCGGCACCGGCTCGATGGCGATGGCGTTCGCCGCGACCGTCACCAACCGCTGGTTCGTGGCCCGCCGAGGGCTGGTCACCGGCATCCTCACCGCGGCGGGCGCCTCCGGGCAGCTCGTCTTCCTGCCGCTCTGCGCCTGGATCGTCGACCGGCACGGCTGGCAGCCCGCGTCGATCACCGTCGCGCTGGCCGCTCTGGTCGTCGTCCCGTTCGTCTGGCTCCTGATGCGCGACCACCCGGCCGATGTGGGGCTCGCCCCGTACGGCGGTACGTACCTGGCGAAGCCGGCCCCGGCCCGGGGCGCCGCGCGCCGGACGGTGCGGGTGCTGTTCGACGCGGCCCGCACCGGCCCGTTCTGGCTGCTCGCGGGCACCTTCGCGATCTGCGGGGCCTCCACCAACGGCCTGATCCGCACCCACTTCGTCCCCTTCGCCCACGACAACCACATGCCCATCACCGTGGCGGCCTCGCTGCTCGCGGTGATCGGGGTCTTCGACGTCATCGGCACGATCTTCTCCGGCTGGCTCACCGACCGCTTCGACGCCCGCAGGCTGCTCGCCGTCTACTACGCGCTGCGCGGGATCTCGCTGCTGTTCCTGCCGCTGCTGATCGGCCCCGAGGTGCAGCCGCCGATGATCTTCTTCATCGTGTTCTACGGTCTCGACTGGGTCGCCACCGTCCCGCCGACCCTGGCCCTCTGCCGCGAGCAGTACGGCGAGGACAGCGCGATCGTCTTCGGCTGGGTGCTGGCCTCGCACCAGGTGGGCGCGGCGGTCGTGGCGTTCCTCGGCGGGGTCGCGCGGGACGTGTTCGGCAGCTACGACGTGGTCTGGTACGCGTCGGGGGCGCTGTGCGCGATGGCGGCGCTGATGTCGCTGGTGATCCGGCGGGTCCGGCAGCCGGAGGCCGGGCTCAGCCGCTGAACCGGCCGAGCTCCGGCTCAGCCGCTGAACCGGCCGAACGCGCCCCGGTGGAAGAGCAGGGGCTCGCCCTCCTCCGTCGCCCCCAGCGCCTCCACCCGGCCGACCACGATGAGATGGTCGCCGCCGGTGTGGACGGCGTGGATACGGCAGTCGATCCAGGCGGGTACGGAGTCGAGCAGCGGTGAACCGGTCGCCGGGGCGTCCTCGTGGGCCACGCCCGCGAACTTGTCGGCCCCGCTCACCGCGAACCCCCGGCACAGCGCGCCCTGTCCGGCCCCCAGGATGTTCACGCAGAACGTCCCGGCGCGGGCGATGCGCGGCCAGGTCGTCGACGTACGGGCGACCATGAAGGACACCAGCGGCGGGTCCAGCGAGAGCGAGGCGAAGGACTGGCAGGCGAAGCCCGTCGGCCCGTCCGCGTCGCGTGCGGTGATCACGGTGACGCCGCTGGCGAAGTGGCCCAGCACGCGCCGGAATTCGCCCGGTGCGACGGGCGGCCGCTCGTCGTCCCGGACCGCCCTCAGGTCCGGCCGGGGCAGCGCCTCGGCGACTGCCTGCGGTGCGGCTGTCGTGGCGGCGCCGACGGACCTGAGGTACCGGACGGCGGTGGCGGCCATGCCTGCGTGTCCCATCACGCCGTCCATTAGAGCTGACGGATCGTCAGATGTGAAGTCGCGGGCGCGGGGCGGGCGTCAGGTTCCGGAGCGCTTGGCGTAGTGACGCTGGGCCTTCGCGCGGTTGCCGCAGCCCGCCATGGAGCACCAGCGGCGCGTGCCGTTCTTGGAGACGTCGTAGAAGTGCAGGATGCACGCGTGGTTCGCGCAGGGGCGGATGCGGTCGGGCCGGTCCGCGATCAGGTGCAGCCAGTTCTCCGCCGCGTACCAGGCGGGGATCCAGGACGGGGCGTCCGTCTCCACCACGGACTCCGGCGCTCCGTCGGGCCCCAGCGAGCGGCGGATGCGCCCGTGGGTGAGGACCTCGTTCAGCCGGCCGGCGTCCTCGGGGGTGGCCGGATCCGGGCCGGTGGCCGCGGCGGCCAGGGTGTCGAGCGCCGCCCGGGCCGCGAGCAGCCGGTCCAGCGTGGTGCGGTCGGCGGGCGGGGCCGGGGCGGCTTCCGTGGGTCGGAGGTGTCCGCGTACCGGAGGGCTGTCCAGCCAGAGAGTCAGGCCGGCCACGGAGTCCAGCAGGTCGTGCCGGCCGTCGCCGTCGATCCAGCGGGTGTTGAGCAGGTCGAGGGCGAGCGGCTCGCCGGTCAGTGGCCGGGGGTCGGCCCCGGAGGGGTGTGACACGGCTGGGCTCCTTCCCGTGGATGAGGGCGGCTGATCCTTCGATCATAACCAGTCAAGTGGAGATCACCGGTTGACGTTCGCCGTCCTAACCCTCAAACTCGATATCAACGGTTACGAGATCACCTCGCGGCCCTGACCGAAGGAACGGGATCGACCATGGGCAAGGCGAAGAACCTCCAGACGGGTCATGTCGGCCTCAACGTCACCGATCTGGAGCGCTCGGCCGCCTTCTACCGCGAGGTCTTCGACTTCGAGCTGCTGGCGGAAGGCAAGGACGCCGATCGCCGCTGGGCCTTTCTGGGGCGCGATTCCCGGCTCGTGGTGACCCTGTGGCAGCAGAGCGAGGGCACGTTCGCGACGGCCCTCCCCGGTCTCCACCACCTCTCGTTCCAGGTGGACTCCGTCGAGGAGGTCCGGGCCACGGAGGACGTCCTGCGCGGGCTGGGCGCGGAGTTCGCCCACGAGGGCGTCGTACCGCACGGCGAGAGCGGCACCTCGGGCGGCATCTTCTTCACCGACCCCGACGGCATCCGCCTGGAGGTCTACGCGCCCACCGGGGCCGACCCGGCGGACGCACCGACCGCCGGCGCTCCCACCTGCGGGTTCTTCTAGGCGATCAGGCGATCAGGCGGTCGGGCAGTCACGCGGCGGAAAGGCCAGGTGCGGGTCATGAGCGGATATCACCGGGGTGAGATCGCCGTGCAGGAGCGGGCGGGGCTCGCCCGGCGGGCGGCGAGTGCGGAGCGGGCCATCCGTTCCGACATCCCCGGGATCGCGGCGGACTTCCTCGGCCGGCAGCCCTTCCTGGTGGTGGGCGGCGCGGACGAGCGGGGGCGGATCTGGGCGGCCCAGCTCACCGGCGAACCGGGGTTCCTGAGCGTTCCCGCGCCGGACACCCTGGTCGTCGGGGCCCTGCCCCGGCCCGGCGATCCGCTGGCCGGCCTGCTGTCCGGCGCCGGTGCGGGCGGTGCCGCCCCGGCCCGGATCGGCATGATCGCCATCGAACCGGCCACCCGCCGCCGGATGCGGATGAACGGCCGGGCGGTCCGCGCCGGCGACGGGCTCCGGGTCGAACTCGACCAGGCCGTCGCCAACTGCCCCAAGTACATACAGGAGCGCCACCACCACCACCGCGTCGCACCGGGCGAGGAGCGCGGGCAGCGGCACACGGTCACGGACGGCGACGCCCTGAGCCCCGCGCAGCAGGACGCGGTGCGGGCCGCCGACACCTTCTTCGTCGCCACCGCGTCCGACCGGGGCGACGCCGACGCCTCGCACCGGGGCGGCAACCCGGGCTTCGTCCAGGTGGTCTCGGACCGGCTGCTGCGCTGGCCCGACTACGCGGGCAACGGCATGTTCCTGACCCTGGGCAACCTCGAACTCAACCCGGCCGCCGGGCTCCTCGTGCCCGGCTGGGACACCGGGGCCGCCCTCCATCTGACCGGTCGCGCCCGCACGGTCTGGGACGCGGACGCGGTGGCGCGGGTGCCGGGGGCGGAGCGGCTCGTGGAGTTCGAGGTCACCGCCGTACGGGAGATCGCCGCCGCCTCCCCGCTGCGCTGGTCGGCCCCCGGGTTCCATCGGTTCAACCCGCCGGTGGCAGCCTGAGGTTCGGCGCAGCGGCCGGTGCCCCGGTGCCGCGATCAGTGTCTCCAGTACTCCGGTCAGCACCCCCGGTACTCCGGCGACCGGCGCTCGACGAAGGACGCCACGCCCTCGTTCGCGTCGCGCGTGGTCATGTTGATCTCCTGGGCCGCCGCCTCCGCCGCGAACGCCGTGGCCCGGTCGCCGTCCAGTGAGGCGTTCACCAACTGCTTGGTCAGGGCCAGGGCCCGGGTGGGTCCGGCGGCCAGCCGGCCGGCCCACTCCTTGGCCAGCGCCTCCAGCTCCCCGCCCGGCACCGTGCGGTTGACCAGGCCCAGCCGCTCCGCGTCCGCCGCCGTGAGGGCGTCGCCGAAGAACATCAGCTCCTTGGCGCGCTGCGGGCCCACCAGCCGGGGCAGCAGATACGCGCCGCCGCCGTCCGGGACGAGCCCCCGGCGTACGAAGACCTCGATGAACGTCGCCGTGTCGGCCGCCAGGACCAGATCGCAGGCGAACGCCAGATGCGCGCCGATGCCGGCCGCCGTCCCGTTGACGGCGGCGATCACCGGCTTCTCGCAGTCCAGTACGGCGGCGATCAGCCCCTGCGCGCCGAGCCGGATCGTCCGGGCCACATCGCCCGGGACCCGTTCGCGTGCGGGGGCCGGGGCGCCGCGCAGATCGGCGCCCGCGCAGAAGCCCCGGCCGGTGGCGGTGAGCACCACGGCCCGTACGCCGGGGTCGGCGGAGGCGTCGGCGAGGAGGGCGATGATCCGCTCGCGCTGGTCCCAGGTGACGGCGTTCATGGCCTCGGGCCGGTTGAGGGTGATCCAGGAGACGCCGCCGTCGAGGGAGTGCAGGACGGTGGCGTCCCGGGGGGCGGCCTCCGCCGCCTCCCCGCTCACCGGCACACCGCCAGCGCGTCCAGGGCCACCGCACCCTGTCCGCGGCCCAGCACCACCAGCGGGTTGATGTCCAGCTCGGTCAGGTCGTCGCCCAGCTCCAGGGCCATGCGCTGCACCCGCAGCACCACTTCGACGAGCGCGTCCACATCGACCGGTCGTCCGCCCCGCACCCCCTCCAGCAGGGCCCGGCCGCGGAGTTCGCCCAGCATGTCCCGGGCCTGCTGCTCGCCGAACGGCGGTACCCGCACCGCCGCGTCGTGCAGCACCTCCACCAGGACCCCGCCGAGCCCAACCGTGACCGTCGGGCCGAACAGGGCGTCGTGGGTGACTCCGACCATCATCTCGACGCCCCGGTCGATCATCTGGCAGACCAGGACGCCGTCCAGGTCCACCGACTCGTACCGGGCGATGTCGGTCAGCTCGCGGTAGGCGTCGCGGACCTGGCTGGCCGAGGTGAGGCCGACCTTCACCAGGCCCAGCTCGGTCTTGTGGGCGAGCCGGGGGCCGGACGCCTTCATCACCACCGGGTAGCCGACCGGGCCCGCCGCCCGGACCGCCGCCGCCGCGCTGGTCACCAACTGCTCGCGCGGCACCCGGATCCCGTACGCGCGCAGCAGCTGCTTCGCCGCGTGCTCGCTGAGCTGCTGCCCCGGCCGCAGCAGGCCCTGCGCCTTGCGGAAGGAGGGCGACGGGGTGCGCGGGGCGTCCTCGAAGGGGGAGCGGTAGCGGTCGGTGAAGCGGTGGTGGTCCAGATAGGCCTTCACGGCGGTGACGCAGTTGCGGGCGGTACGGAACGTGGCGAGCCGCGAGGAGCCCAGCAGGGTGGTCCGGTAGGCGTCCTCGGTGCCGACGGGGGAGCCCCAGACCACGCAGACCAGCTTGTCGGTGGCCTCCGCCGCGTCCGCCAGGTCCTGGGCGAGGCGGTCGCTCATCGGCGGGAAGGGGCCGGTGATCGGGCAGATCAGCACCCCGACGGACGGATCGGCGAGGATCGCGTCGATGATCTTCCGGCCGCGCCAGTCGCCGACCGGATGGCCGCCGTTGTCGATGGGGTTGGCGACGGTCAGGTACTCCGGTATCCAGGTGTGCAGCTCGTCCTGCTTGGCGGGGGAGAGCGTGGGCAGGGTGAGGCCCGCCGCCGTCGCCAGGTCCGCGAAGTGCGCGCCGGTGCCGCCGGAGATGGAGTAGACGGCCACTCCGTCGGCCTTCGGCGGGCGGGCCCGGGCCAGCAGGGCGGCGGTGTCCTGGAGCTCGTCCAGGCCGTCCACCCGGATCACTCCGAACTGCCGCATCGCCGCGTCCACCACCTGGTCCGCCCCGGTCAGCTTGCCGGTGTGCGAGGCGGCGGTCCTGGCCCCGGCCTCGGTACGGCCCACCTTCACGGCGACGACCGGCACCCTGGCGCGGGCGGCCCGGTCGGCGGCGAGCAGGAAGGAGCGGCCGTCCTTGAGCCCCTCGACGTAACAGGCGATGGCCCCGACCTCGGGGAGCTGGGCGAAGTACGCGAGGAAGTCCGCGGTCTCCAGATCGGCCTCGTTGCCCGTCGGGGCCCAGTGCGAGAGCCGGATGCCCAGCTCCTGGAGGGCGTGGAGCGGGCGGCCCTGGTGCCCGGACTGGGTGATCAGGGCGATGGCGGGGCCCGCCAGGTCGTCCCGGAACCGCTCGAAGGCGTTCAGGTTGGTGTTCGGTCCGAGCAGCCGCAGCCCGGAGCGTTCCACGGCCGCCGCCAGCCGGGCCTGGGCGGCCGCGCCCGCCTCCCCGGTCTCGGCGAACCCGGAGGCGAAGGCGACGGCGAAGGGCACCTTGGCCTCGCCGAGCTCCTCGATCACCGGGAGCGGGTCCGCGACGAGGAGGACCGCGAGGTCGACCGGCTCGGGGATCGTGGCGACCGAGGCGAAGCAGTCGCGGCCGAACACGGTCCGCCGGGTCGGGTGCACCGGGTGCAGCCGGGCCCCGACCCGTCCGGCCCAGTCGACGAGCTGCCGGGTGATGCCGGTGTTCGGGCGGCCCTCGGCGTCGGAGGCGCCGACGACGGCCACCGACCGGGGCCGGAAGAAGCGGTCCAGGTCGGGCACGGTCAGGTGCAGCGGTCGCCCGCTGACGTCGAGGCCGCCCGGGGCCGAGGCCGTCGGCAGGCTGACGGCGGCGGCGTGCGGCTCCTCGCCGCAGGCCACCACCCGGGCGCGGAAGCCGGTGGTGAGGGTGCCGTGAGTCGATCCAAGCATCGTTCCGCCCACTCCTGCTCGATGGCCCGCCGGTGAACGGGCGGGGTCGGCCGGTTAGCTGACACCCTGTCAGGTTACTGAACTGACGCTGCGTCAGGAATGGGTGTGCAGGCAAAGGCTCACATGGTCACGCGGGGCTATTCCGTGGCGTAAGGTGGTGTTCACCGACGCGGGGTGGAGCAGCTCGGTAGCTCGCTGGGCTCATAACCCAGAGGTCGCAGGTTCAAATCCTGTCCCCGCTACTGAAGAAGTACGCGACCGAGGCCCGGATCCACGAGGATCCGGGCCTCGGCCGTGTCCGCTCCCCGTCCCCCGGCCGGTGGCGGACGCTCGGACATCCCTCCCGGACGCTGGGCCATGGGCGCGGGCCGCCCCGCCGCGTGAGGCTGGTTCCATGACGCAGACAGACGCGACCGCAGCAACGACCTCCGTGCAGGGCCCCGTACTGGTGACCGGCGGCACCGGCAAGACCGGCCGCCGGGTGGTGACCCGCCTCCGTGAGCTGGGAGTGGAGACCCGGGCGGCCTCCCGGTCCGGAGACACCCCGTTCGACTGGGCGGACCCCACCACCTGGCAGGCCGCCCTGGACGGCGTCGCCGCCGTCTACATCGTCCCGCTCGACGTCTCCCCCTCCCCGACGCCCGCCTTCGTCGAACAGGCCGTCGCGAGCGGGGTGCGGCGGCTGGTGCTCCTCTCGGCCCGGGGCACGGAGGTGCCCGGCTACTTCGGCCCCGCCTACGAGGACGGCGGACCGCACGGCGAGGGCGAGCGGGCGGTGCGCGCCTGTGGGGTGGAGTGGACGATCCTGCGGCCGGGCTGGTTCGCCCAGAACTTCAGCGAGGGCGTCTTCCTCGACGGCGTACGCGCCGGGGAACTGGCGCTGCCCACCCGGGACGGGAAGGCCGCGTTCATCGACGCCGACGACATCGCGGACGTGGCCGTCGCCGCGCTCACCGAGGACGGCCACGCGGGCGAGGAGTACGGACTCTCGGGCCCGCGCGCCCTCGGCATCGCCGACGTCCTGGACGAGATCGCGAAGGAGACCGGGAAGCGCTCCGCGTACCTCCCCGTCGAGGCGTCCGTCTTCCGGGCCGGGCTCCTCGCCGACCAGGGCTTCACGGACCAGGAGGCCGACCTCTGGACCGACGCGCTGGAGCCGATCACCACGAGCCGGGAGGCGCCTGTCCTGGACGGGGTGCGCCGGGCGCTCGGCCGGGAGCCGCGCGACTTCGCCGACTTCGTCCGGGACGCGGCGGCGCAGGGGGTGTGGGGCTGAGGGACCCGGGGGCCCGCCCGCCGCCCGCCCCGGAGGCCCGCCGGGGCGGCTCACCCCGCCGGGGCGGCCGCCTCCACCGTGTCGACGGCCGACGCCTCCTGCCGGAACGCGCTCGGGCTCCGGCCGCGCAGCCGCTTGAACGCCGCGCTGAAGCCGAACGCGTCCGCGTAGCCGACCCGCCGGGCCACGGCCGCCACCGTCAGCTCCGGGCGGGTCAGCAGGTCCGCCGCCAGCGTCATCCGCCACTCGGTGAGGTAGGCCACCGGGCCGTCCCCGACCAGCTCGGTGAACCGCTTCGCCAGCGTCGTCCGCGACACCCCCGCCCGGCTCGCCAGCTCCGCCGTCGTCCAGGGGTACGCCGGATCCTCGTGCATCGCCCGCAGGGCCGGCCCCGCCACCTCGTCGCCGAGCGCCCCGTACCACCCCGGCGGATCCGCCTCGGGCCGGTCGAACCAGTCCCGCAGCGTGCACACCAGCATCCAGTCCAGCAGCCGGTCGAGCACGATCTGATCGCCCGGCCGGCCGACGCCGATCTGCGCCTCCAGGTAGTCCCGCATCGGCCCGCAGTCCTCCTCGTCGGGGACCACGAGGGCCGGCGGAAGCGCCCGCAGCAGCCGCTGCGGAACCTGCGCCTGCACGTCATAGGTGGCGGCCAGCAGCACGGTGGGGCAGTCGAATTCGGGGCCGCGGTCCGGCGGGGCCCCGGCGTCCCGGACCTGTCCCCAGCGCACCTCCCGTACGCCGCCGGCCCGCCCCGGCCGCGTGCCGTCCACCGGGTCGTCGGTGAAGACGAACGGCGCCGGGCCCCGGACGATCGCCGCCTCGCCGACCTCCACCCGCAGCGGTTCGCCGCCCTCCGGCACGATCCACCCCGCACCCCGCAACGGCAGGCACAGGGTCAGATACGCCCCGTCCGTGAACCGCAGCGACCACGGTGCGCACAGCACCGAACGGCCGAACACCGCACCCCTGCCCCGCACGCCCCGCAACAGCTCGTCGAACACGTCCATGAGGCCCAGCCTAGGCAGAGTCGCGGGCGTGGCGGACGTTCACCTATGGACGACGGACGGTCACCCATGGGCCGGGACGGGCCGCGGCGGACGGGGGCCAGGGCAGCCGATTCTCGCCCCGGCCGTGGATCGACCCATGATTCCGCCCCGGAAATGCACCCTGTGCCGGGTCGCCTCCGCGCCTGCGGTCGGTGCATGACCACGGTCCAGGCGCCTCAGCGCATGAACTTCTCCACCGTCGCCCCCAGCATCGGCACCACCAGCGTGCTGTGGACGGGCGCCGCCCTGACCGCACTCGCGCTGGTCGTCGTGGGCGGCGCCCGTCGTACGGCGGTGGGCCGCGCCTAGGGCATGTCCGGCGGATCAGGACCTCAGGCGTGGTGTCCGAGCTGCCCCACCCGGTAGCCCCCGGCCGGCTGCTGGAGGATCACGTTCAGCCGGTTGAAGGCGTTGATCAGCGAGGTCAGGGCGATGAGCTGCTCCTCGTCGTAGTGCTTGGCGGCGTTCGCCCAGACGTCGTCCGGGACCCCGCCCGCCGCGTCCGCGATCCGGGTGCCCTGTTCGGTCAGATCCAGCGCGGCGCGCTCGGCGTCGGTGAAGACGGTGGCCTCCCGCCAGGCGGCGATCAGGTTGAGCCGCAGCGAGGTCTCACCGGCCGCGGCGGCTTCCTTGGTGTGCATGTCCAGGCAGCCGCCGCAGCCGTTGATCTGGCTCGCGCGGATCTTCACCAGCTCCTGTGTCGCCGCGGGCAGCGCCGTGCCCTCGACGACCTTGGCCGCCGAAACCAGATGCCTGACGAGCTTTCCCGTGAGCGGGCTGGCGAGGGCGTCGATGCGGGCCTTCATGGTGTGCTCCTCTGTTGTCGTCGGTGGGTGCACACACAGGACGGAACCGGCCCCGGAGGATGTGACATCCGCAGGAGTGACGGGCGTCACCCGACTCCGCGACCGTATTCCCTTCGTCGGCTCAGCGGTGGCCCAGCACATTGACCACCCGGCCGTTCGGGTCCCGGACGAAGAACCTCCGTACGCCCCACTCCTCGTCCTGCAGCGGGTGGACGATCTCCGCACCGCTCTCCCGCACCGCCGCGTAGGCCGCGTCCACGTCGTCCACCTCGATGCTCATGTCGGGCACCACCGGGGCGGTCAGGTCGTGAGTCATGAAGCTGACCTGCTCCTGCGGACGGGACGGCGAGGCGACGGTCGTGATCCAGCCGAGGTTCATGACCTCCTCGAAGCCGAGCAGGCCGTAGAACTCCCGGCTCTCCTCCATCGCCTCCGAACGGACGTTGGGCACGACGCGGCGAACGGTCATCATCGACTCCCCGGAAGAAGGTCCTGCACCAGACCGGCCCGACCGTCGCCGACCAGCAGCGGGCTCGGCGTCGGGTCCTCGTGCGCACGGTAGTGCCCGATCCCCACCGTGCCGTCGTCCTGCCGGTGGGTGTCGTGGGCGACACCGCTCACGGGGCGCACCCTATTCCAGGGAGCTCTGACACGGCCTTCCGTGAGACGTCCCGTCAGCGGTGCGTCCGGGCCACCCGCTTGGCGATCTTCTCGGCGTCCAGGGCCAGTTCGCGGAGCATCCCGCTGATCGGGTTGGTGAAGCCGGTGAAGTAGAGCCCTGGGGCCCGCTCGGGCGAGCGGCCGCCGTGGGCGACCGGGCGGCCGCGTCCGTCCAGGACGTCCAGGTGGCCGAGCAGCGGCTCCAGGGCGCGGTCGTAGCCGGTGGCCGCGATGACGGTGTCCGGGGTGAGGCGGGTGCCGTCGGCCAGGACCACCGTGTCCCGGTCGAAGGAGGCGACCGTGGCGACGGGGGTCACCCGGCCGGTCCTCACCGCATCGATCAGGCCGACGTCCTGGACCGGGATCGCGCCCTGGCGGACCCGGGAGTAGAGCCCGGTGGCGGGGCGAGGGAGTCCCTGGGCCGCCAGGTCGGGCACGGCGATCCGGCTCATCACGGCCCCCGCGCGGTCGACGAGCGGTACCGGCAGCCGCCGGACCAGGATGCCGGTGGCCTGGGCCGGCCAGCCCGCCGTCGAGCGGCGCACGATGTGCGGGGCGGTGCGCACCGCGATCCGCACCGCGGAGGCTCCGCCCTCCGCCAGGTCCGCCGCGATCTCCGCGCCCGTGTTGCCGATGCCGACGACCAGCACGTCCCGGTCCGCGTACGGGGCCGGGTTGCGGTACTGCGCCGCGTGCAGCAGCTCGCCCGTGAACGTGTCGCGGCCCGGCCACTCGGGGATGCGCGGGGTGTGGTTGAAGCCGGTGGCGACGACGACCGCGCGGCCCCGCAGGACCCGGCCGCCCGTCGCGGTGAGCCGCCAGTCGCCGGAGCCGTCGGGGGCCGGGTCGATCCGGGTCACCTCGACGCCGGTCACCACCTCCAGCTCATGGTGCTCGGTGTACTTCTCCAGATACCGCACGACGTCGTCCCGGCCCACCCAGCGCCCAAACCTGCGCGGCATCTTCAGCCCCGGCAGCGCCGACCAGCGCCGGGTCGTGTGCAGGTGCAGCCGGTCGTAGTGGCCGCGCCAGGACGCGCCGACCCGGTCCGACTTCTCCAGGACCACCGCCCGTACGCCCCGGGCGCGCAGCGCGGCAGCGGTGGCGAGACCTCCGGGGCCGCCGCCGATGACGTAGACGGGACGGTCGTCCGTACGGTCGGTGAGGGCGACGGCGTCGTGAATGGCTGCGGTGGACGGGCTGTTGGGCATGGTTCGGAGCGTAATCGCCCACTCTGTTGATGGGTCTCGGTCAAGAGGGAAAACGATTGCGAATTGATCACGGGGGGTCGTGGTGCGGCACTTGACGACCATTCGCACCGATTGTTCCTTTTGAGGCCTTGCTTGGGTTGACCGTGGAGTGACCTCGGGGGCGGTCGCGGCAGCCCCGGCATCGTCGGCTTCGACTCCGTTGCGGCGACCGGGGCGTTGCTGGTCCTGCTGCACCGCGACCCGGCGTATGTGGCGGCGGGGGCGGCGGCGCTGAGGCGCGTCGGCGCCGGGCTGGGTGCGGATGGTGCGCCCCTCTTGCGCGGAGCGGCCCGCATCCGCTGAACTGACGTACCGTCAGATGTGTGAGGTGACCGGAGGCTGTCCGATGCAGACGATCTGGCTCAGCGGCGCGGAATGGCTCGCCGTCCTACGGATAGGCCTCGGCCTGTGGTGGCTGGAGAGCTGGCGGCACAAGGACCGGAAAGGCTGGTTCGAGCGCGGTACGGGCATCGCCTGGGCGGCGGACGTCGCGGGCAAGCACCGCTGGGGCGTGGTGCGTTCGGGCTTCCGGCGGGTCGTCGAGCCGCGCCCGAAGGTGATGGCGTACCTCGTGGTCTATGCCGAACTCGCCCTCGGGCTCGGCCTGGTGACCGGATTCCTGACCCCGGTCGCGCTCGTTGCTGGCCTGCTCCTCAACCTCCTCTACCTGGTCCTGATGATCCACGACTGGGCCGAGCAGGGGCAGAACGCGATGATGGCGCTCATCTCGCTGGTGGCCCTGTTCGCCATGGCCTGGCAGACCTGGTCGCTGGACGCGGCGTTCGGGCTGTTCCTGTGACGCGCGAGCCCGCGGCGGGCCCGCGCTTCGACCTCCCGGAGCCGGACGCCTTCACCCGCCCCTACTGGGACGCGGCGGCGGAGGGACGGCTGCTGATCCGCCGCTGCGCCGGGTGCGGCCGGGCCCATCACTACCCGCGCGAGTTCTGCCCGTACTGCTGGAGCGAGGACGTCGGTTGGGAGCGCGCGAGCGGGAACGCCACGCTCCACACCTGGTCCGTCGTCCACCGCAACGACCTGCCGCCCTTCGGCGGGCGCGTGCCGTACGTGGCGGCCGTCGTCGACCTCGCCGAGGGGCCCCGGATGATGACGGAGATCGTGGAGTGCGCGGCCGCCGGCCTCCGGATCGGGATGGCGCTGACGGTCACGTTCCGCCGGGGTGCGGAGGAGGGCGGGGGCGTGGGCGGGGAGGCCGTGGCGGTCTTCCGGCCCGGAGCCTGACGGGCCCGCCCCGCCTCGGCGACCGGTCGCCCGGGACCGGTCACCGGCCGCCGATGGCCGGAAGCCGCCTGTGTGCCGCCGGTTCGTGTGGAAGGGTGGCCGGGGCCATGATCCAGGGGTGCGAGGGGGCGGCGTGCGGCGGTCGGGGGATGTCACGGGCTGGGCGTTCCTGGCGGAGGTGGACGGCGTCCGGCACGCCGGCCTCGCGGTGGGGCAGGCCGGGCTCGGCCCGTTCACCGGGGCCGGGCCGGGCGGAAGCCTGGCCGCCCTGGCGTACGTCCGCGGGCTGCCCACGCTCACCTCTCCGGACGCGTTGCCGCTCGTGGGCCCCATGGACGCGCGGTGGTGCGTCCACCGGGACGCGGAGGGCGTCGTCTCCGTCTTCGGCCCCGGTGGCCTGCAGCTGGCCTACGACCTCGCCCTGGATCTGCCGCCCGGCTGGCTGGAGTCGGTGACCGGCACGGGATCGCTGGTCCTGGTGGTGTCCCACGCGCTGCCGTCCTCGGACGACATGGCCGCCGTGCTGACGTACGAGACACAGCACGGGATGGTCTGCGCCGGCCGGGTACGGTTCGGCCCGCCCGGCGACGGGACCGCCGGGCCGCCCACCTTCGCCCACGTCCTCGACCCGGTCTCCGTCCTGCTGGAGCTGGTGCTCCATGTGCGGGACCGGGTGCTGTCGCTCGACGCGGCCGGGCGGCGGGCGCGCGAGCTGGAGCGGACCCGGCGGAGCCTGGGGGAGGACCACTGGCCGACCGCCGGGGCGCTGCTGGAGCTGCTGGTCGCGGAGGCGGACCGGAGCCGGGGAGGACCGGCCGAACTCCGTTATCTGTACTGGCGGTTGGTGGCCGAGGTCGCCGAGGAGTGCGGGGTGGACGCGGTCTGGCGGGAGGCTGCGCTGCGTACGGTCGAGAGCGCGGCCCCGGTCCTCGCGGAGCGGTGCGAGCGCCCGGTCTTCGAGGACGCCGACGAGCTGGCCGGCCGTCTGATCGAGCGGCTGGAGGGCGCCTCGGGCGGTAGCCCGGGCGGTACGTCGGGCGGCGCTCCGGGCCTGGCGGCGGCGCTCCTGGCGGCGGCCCGGCTGCGGCTGGCGGTCCGGGGGCCGGAGGACCTGGGCGGCGATGCCTACGCCGGGGCGGAAGGGACCGTACGGGCCGCTCAGCTCGCTGTGGATCTGTACCGGTCGCCGCTGTACCGGCCGTGGTTCGGCGGAGCGTGGCCGCTGCGGTTCGACGCGCGGTTGCGGGACGAGGCCCGCGAACTGCTGTTACGGGCCGTCGGGTCGGACGACCGCGAGGACGGTCCGGGCAGTGCGCTGCGCCCCCGGATCCTGGCCGCGCTGGCGCAGGTGGCCGTGGAGGAGGGCGGCGGTGCCGAGCAGGAGGTGGTCGCGGAGGAGAGCGGTGGCGAGGAGGAGCACGGCGGTGTGGACCGGGCGACCGTGCGGGCCGCGTTCGACGCCCTGCTCGACTTGCGGGCCGCCGGTCCGCCGGATCTGACCGTCTTCCTCCTCCGGGCGGTGGACGACGTGCCCGCCTCCTTCGTCGACGTGGTGCGCGAGAACGTGTTCGGCTCGGACGTGCCCGCCTTCCTCGCCGCACACGGCGGGGCCGTCGCCGCCCGGACCGCGGACCAGGGGATCAGCCTCGCCCGGGAACGCGCCGACCGGCCGCTGCTGCGCGCGGCGCTGGACTGGGCCGACCGCTCCCCCCTCCTCCCGGGCCCCGCGCACCGCCGCCAGCAGATCGAGGCCCGGCTGCACGCGCTGCCCGACGACCCCACCGACTGCCCCGGCCCCGGGCCCCTCCCGGAGTCGTTCCCGGCCGACTGGACCCCGCCCCAGCGCTCCGCCGCTCTGCTGCACACCGCCGCCCACGCCCGCGACCGGCGGCAGCCCGCGCTGGGCGCCGCCCTCCTGCGACAGGCACGGCCGGGCGACGGCGCGGGCGTCAGACTGCTGACGGCGGACCTCCACCGCCTGGCCGTGGAGCAGGGCGAACCGGTGGCGGGCCCCGTCCCGTTCCCGTGGGGCCACTCCACGTACGCGGCACTCTCCTACGCCTCGCTGAACCAGCAGGACCTGGCCCAGGCATGTCTGCTGCCCGTCCTCCACGACCTGCCGCGGCTGCGCGGCGAGGACCTCAGGAACGCCGTGTACGCGATCATCGTGGACCTGCCGAACTTCGACACCAGCGGTGCCCCGGCACTCGGCGAGGTACTGCGCGACCTCGTCCACGCCGCCGTGTGGCAACTGACCGTCGAGATCGAGTCGATGCCGGTGGCGCTGATGCTCGGACTCCACCAGGCGGGCAAGGGGCCGGAGGCGGGCGCGTGGCGCCGGATCGAGGGCGCGATCACCCGGCCCGCGCACATCGAGAACTACATCGGGAAACTCCGCGCGCTGGAGAGCCCGACCGCCGTCGGCGGTGCGACGACGAACCTGCTCGACGTCCTGGACGGTGACCACCGTCCGGGCGGCACAGGCGGCACAGGCGGCGAAGGCGATGAAGGCGCCGAAGTCGACGACGACCGCGAGGAGTTCGCCCGCAACCTGCGCCGGCGCATCTCCTCGTTCATCGACGACGAACTGCGCAGCCGCTCGGCCGCCTTCGTGGACGACGAGCACGTATGGGCGCGGACCGGAGAACTGCTGGACGATCGCACGGTCCTGCTCACCTGGTTCCTGCCCACCGCGGTGAACGGCGCGGCCGTCCTCCTCGCCGTCACCCGCGAGGGCAGCACGATCACCGTGCAGCTCGGCGACGGCGACGGCGACGGCGACGGCTATGGCGACGACGGCGACGGCGGACCGGAGGGCGCGGCGGTGTACGCCGACCGGCACCCCGTCGCCGACCTGGTCGAGGCGGTCCGGACGGAGGTCGAACGCGACCCGCTCTTCGGCGAGGTGACACCGGAGGGCCGCAGGCTGCTGACGGGCCACGAACTGCCGCTCCCCGACGGCGACCAGCTGGCCGCGTGGCGCGCCCGGGACAAGGACCGGCTCCTGCTCTGGCCGCACGGCGCACTGCACTATCTGCCGGTCGCGCTCTGCTCCGCGGGCGGCCGCACGATCGCCGACGACTGGACCGTCGTCACCGTCGCCGGCCTCGAAGCACTCCTGCCCGCCGGCGGCCCCGTACGCCCGCGCCGCACGGCGGTCCTCGCCTCCGGTTCCGGCGGCGTCCCCTACGGTCTGTCCGCCGAACCCGCGCTGGAGGAGCACGCCCGGACGGTCGCCGCCGCGGTCGGCGCGCACGCGCTGACCGGCCCGGCCGCCACCCGCGCCGGACTGCTCGCCGAACTAGCCACCGCCGACGTGGTCCACCTCGCCGTCCACGGCACGATGGACCAGGACGCACCCTGGCTGCACTGCCTCTACTTCACGCCCGACGAGGACGACGACGGCCGGCTCTTCGCCCACGACTTCCTCGAACTCGACCTGAGCGGCGTCCGCCTGGTCACGCTCGCCGCGTGCGAGTCGGCGCTGGGCCGGTTCGACCGGGCGGACAACGTGCGCGGCGTCCCGGCCGCCCTGATCACCGCCGGGGTCCAGGCCGTCGTCGGCTGCCTGTGGGCCGTACGCCCCGAACCGGCCACGTACTTCTTCCAGCGCCTGCACCGGCGGGCCGACCTCGCCGACGCCCCCGAGCAGGCGTTCCGCGCGGCACAGACCGCCACCCGGGCCCGCTACCCCCAATACCGTGACTGGGGCGCGTTCACCTGTCTGCTCGGCCGGAGCAAGGGAGCCACCGCATGACCGAGGTCCAGCTGCACGACGTCGCCCTCGTGCCGGAGCGCACGCTAGGCGCCCCGGCCGACGACGGACCGCTGCGCGGCCGTCTCACCTTCGGCTGGGACCTGCTGCCCGCCGGTCACGCGAGCGCCCCCGCCGACTGGCTCGCGCACGCCGAGGCCACCCCCGGGCGCGCGTACCGCCACCTGCTGCTGGTGTGCTCCTTCCGGCCGGAGACCCCGCAGGCGCCGGGCGCGTTCCGGCACGCCTCGCTGGCCGTCGCCCTCAGCACCCCCGACCCGGCCGTACGGCCCGTCGCCCGGCTCATCGACCCGGGCGTACGCACCCGGCCCGCGCCGGCCGGCCCCGGCACCGGGCTCAGCTTCACGGTCAGCACCGGCATCGTGGACGTGGGCGTCGAGCGGCAGCCGGAGGCGGGCCCGGGCCGGGAGGAGTGGATCGTGCGCGGCCACGGGGCGTCCCAGCCGGACCCGCAGTGGGAGTTCCGCCGGCTGCGCCGCGCGCCGCTGGTCGGCGATCACCCGGTGGCCGCCCTGGTGGAGCTCGTGCCCGGTGCGGTGAACCGGGCGGATGTGCTGGTCGCCGCCGAGCTGGAGCACCGCAGCCGGGGCGTCCGCCGCTACCGGGTGCGCCTGGGCCCCACGTCGCACGGCATCACGCTGGACGCATGACGCCCGCAGGTCACAGCCCCGGCGCGCCCCACACCGGGAACCACCGCGACAGGTCCTTCTCCACCCGGAGGTCGTCCCGGAGCGCGCCCCGCACCTGGAGCTCCAGCTGGTTGTCCCGCTTCTCGGCGTCGCCGGGCAGCGGCGCGAACGGATAGAACGTGCCGCGTTTGTAGAGGTAGACGAGCGCCAGCGCCCGCCCGTCCGCGTTCCGGAAGCCGATCAGCGAGCAGAGCAGATGCGGGCCGAATCCGCCGTCCTGGAGCAGGGTGTTCACCGCGTGCAGGTCGTTGACCAGCCCCGCCGTGTCGTCGGCCGGGTGGCGGGCGAGCAGCCAGGTGTAGCCGTACGCGTCCCGGCTGAACTCCACCGGGATGCCGCCGCGGTCGGTGTCCGCGTCCAGCAGTTCGCGCACGTCCTCCTGGAGCCGGGCGAAGCCGCCGCCCTCCACGCCCGCGAAGCAGACCGAGCCCAGGCCGGTCGGCGTGAACCCGGCGGCGGCCTGGAGGGTGAGAGCGGCGGAGGGCACCGCGAAGAGCTGGTCGAGGTCGGGGCGGACCGGTTTGCTCCGGCCGAGGATCGCGTCGAGCAGGCCCACGGGCGTAACTCCTTCAACGCTCTATGGTTCGGGATCGGTTCAGCGGGACAGGTCGGTGGAGATCCGGGACAGCTGGTCGAGGCGCTGTTCCAGCGTCGGGTGGGAGGAGAACAGCCGGCCCAGGCTCTCCTTCGCGGAGAACGCCGGCATGAAGTAGAAGGCGTTGTACGGCTCCGCCTTCCGCAGGTCCTCGGTCGGGATGCGGGCCATCTGCCCGCTGACCTTCGTCAGGGCGGAGGCGAGGGCGGAGGGCCGGCCGGTGAGCAGGGCGGCGGCCCGGTCGGCGGACAGCTCGCGGTAGCGGGAGAGCAGCCGGGTGAGCAGGAAGCTGATTGCGTACACGACGGCGCTGATCAGCGGGATCAGGAGGAGCAGGATGCCCGCCGGGTCGTTGCCCGGCCGGCTGCGGGCGAAGCCGCCCCACAGGGCGATCCGGGTGATGACGCCCGCCAGGACGCCGAGGAACGAGGCGATCGTCATGACGGCGACGTCCCGGTGCGCGACGTGCGACATCTCGTGGGCGAGGACGCCCTCCAGCTCCTCCGGCTCCAGCCGGCGCAGCAGGCCCGTCGTCGCGCAGACCAGTGCCGTCTTCTCGCTGCGGCCGGTGGCGAACGCGTTCGGTACGTCGCTCTCGGCGATGGCCACCTTGGGCTTCGGCATGTCGGCCAGCGCGCAGATGCGGTCGATGGTGCCGTGCAGTTCGGGGGCCTGCTCGGGGGTGACCTCCCGGGCGCCCATGCCGTACGCGGCGATGCGGTCGCTGAACCAGAACTGGGCGATGAACATGCCGCCCGTGATGATCAGGATGATCGGCCAGGAGCCCCGCAGGGCCGCGAGGAGCACGCCCACGAAGACGACGTAGAGCAGACCGATCAGGAACATGGTGGTGACCATGCGACCGGTCAGGCCCCGGTCGGGGGCGTAGCGCGAACGGGATCGTGGCATCGGTGCCTCCTGACGGCCCACCTCTCACCTGACTCCCATAGTGCCCCTTGACGGTGAGAACCGGATAAAAGTGCCGCCTACACCGGTCGGGGCGGGGGCGGCTCCGGCCCGGAGCCGCTCCGTTCAGGGCCAGAGCAGCTCGCGCGTCCAGTCGCCGCCTCCCGTACGGCGGTAGCGCAGCCGGATGTGGCGTCGCCGGGCGTCGCCCTGGAAGAACTCGGCCTCGGCCGGCTCGACCACGTACCGGGTCCAGGTCGGGGCCTCCGTGTCCGGCTTCGCCCGGGCCCGCTCCCAGGCGGAGTCCGCCGCCCGGTGCAGCTCCGCCACGGAGCCGACGACCTCGCTCTGCGCCCCGGTCAGCGCGGCGGCGAGCGCCCCGGTGGACCGGGCGTGCAGGTCGGCGTGGCTCTCGGCGGGCGTGCAGCGCAGGACGGGGCCCCGGATCCGTACCTGCCGCCCCTGCGCGGGCCAGTAGAAGCCGAGCGCGGCGTGCGGGCGGGCGGCGAGCTGGTGGCCCTTGGCGCTGGTGGCGTGCGAGGCGAAGTGGAAGCCCCGCTCGTCGGCCCCGTGCAGGAGCAGGGTGCGCACGTCGGGCAGCCCTTCGGCGTCGGCCGTGGCCAGCGACATCGCGTGCGGCTCGGGCTGCCCTGCCGCGACGGCCCCGGCGAACCAGGTGCGGAAGAGGAGGACCGGGTCGGGCGGGGCGTCCGCCGGGTCGAAGGCCGGCAGCTCGACGTCCCAGACGCGCTGGGCGTGCAGGAGGTCGCGGAAGCCGGGGGAGGGGGGCTGGGCGGGCGCGGCGGTGTGGTCGGTCATGGAGGCCATTGGACCGTACGGGCCCGCTGACGGGCACGCACGCCAGGCCCATTTCGCGGCTCGCCCCGGGACCGCCGGGCCCGGATCACCCCCGGCCCGGATCACCCCCGGGCCCGGATCACTGCGGGGCCGCTCCGGGGCCACCCTCTGCCGGCCCTCCGCTCACCCGCGCCCCAGCACCACCGTGCCCGACGTACAGAACCAGCCGCCCGTCCCGGAGGCCACCGCCAGCTCCGGCAGGCCGCCGCCCGGCCGGTGGACCTGGCGTTCGCCGGCCTCGCCGCGCAGTTGTCGTACCGCCTCCACCAGCAGGAACAGCCCGCGCATCCCGGGGTGGCAGGCGGACAGGCCGCCGCCGTCCGTGTTCACCGGGAGCTCGCCACGCAGCCCGGTGCGGCCCTTCTCGACGAACGCGCCGCCCTCGCCCTTCGCGCAGAAGCCCAGGTCCTCCAGCGTCACCAGCGTCATGTACGTGAACGCGTCGTAGATCTCGGCCAGGTCGATGTCGGCGGGCCGCACCCCGGCCCGTTCGAAGGCCAGTCGGCCGGAGACGGCGGCGGGGGAGACCGTGAAGTCCTCCCATTCGGACATCGCGGAGTGCGAGACGTGCTCGCCGGTGCCCAGGATCCACACCGGGTGCTTCGCCGTGTCGGGCACGTACTCCTCGGCGGCCAGCAGCACCGCGCAGCCGCCGTCGCTGCGGATGCAGCAGTGCAGCTTGGTGAACGGGTCCGCGATCATCGGGCCGGAGAGCACGTCGTCCACCGTGATCGGCTCCCGGAACATCGCCTCCGGGTTCGCCGCCGCGTTCGCCCGCGCCGTCACCGCCACCTCGGCGAGCTGTTCCAGCGTCGTGCCGTACTCGTGCATGTGGCGGCGGGCGGCCATCGCGTACTTGGCGATCAGCGAGTGCCCGTACGGCACCTCGAACTGCGCCGGCCCCCGCGCCCCGAACGACAGGTTCGACGTACGGCGACCCGCCTTGATGTCGGCCCGGGCCGTCGACCCGTACACCAGGAGCACGGCGCGGGCGCGGCCGGCGGCGATGGCGTCCGCCGCGTGCGCGGCCATCACCTCCCAGGTGGCGCCGCCCACCGCCGTGGAGTCGACCCAGGTGGGCCGGAGCCCCAGATACTCCGCGACCTCCACCGGGGCGAGCGTCCCGAGCCCCGCGGAGGCGAAGCCGTCGACGACCGAGCGGTCGAGGCCGGAGTCGGCGAGGGCGCGGCGGGCGGCCTGGGCGTGCAGGGCGTACGGAGTGGCGTCGTCGACGCGGCCGCAGTCCGCGAGCGCCACGCCGACGGCGGCGACCCTGCGCGGACGAGGGGAGGAGGCCTGGGCTGGCAGCATGAATCTGACGGTACATCAGATATCGGTCTCCGCAACCTCGTGCGCGCGACCTCTTCCTTCGGTCCCGGCGTATGCGCGACCCTGGGAATTCCCTTGCCCCGCACCTAATATGACGGCTCGTCAGATCGGGAGCCGCCAGGCCCCGGGTGGAAGGAGCCCGCAGATGGACGCCGCCTTCACCGCGGAACAGCACGAGATCCGCCGCACCCTGCGCGAACTGCTCGCCCGGGCCGCCGGACCCGGCGCGATCCCCACCGCCGTGGGCACCGACGAGGGCTACGACCCGGTCCTGTGGCGCAGGCTCGCCCGGGAGCTAGGGCTGCCGGGCCTCGCACTCGCGGAGGAGTACGGCGGGGCCGGCTGCACGGCCACCGAGCTGGCCCTCGCCTGCGAGGAGACCGGGCGCGCGCTGCTGCCCTCACCGCTGCTCGCCACCGCCGCCCTCGCCGCACCCCTGATCGCCGCCCTCGGCACTCCGGACCAGCGCGCCGTCCTCCTGCCCCGGATTGCCGAGGGGGTCCTGACCGCCGCCCTCGCCGTCCCCGGCGGCTCGCTCGCCACCGCCCTCGGCCTCACCGGCGACAACCGCGACGGGGCCTGGGCGGGCGGCGGCCGGGCGGGCGGCATCCAGGCCCGCGGACCCGGGGCCGGTGACGGCGAGGGCGGCGGTGGCTGGCGGCTCTACGGGGAGGCCGAGCGGGTCCTGGACGGCCACAGCGCGGGGCTGCTGCTGGTCGCCGCGCACACCGGGGGCTATCCGCGGAGCCGTACGCTCCTGTTCCTGGTTCCCCGTGACACGGCCGGGCTGGTGCGTACCCGGCTCACCGCCCTCGACGAGACCCGCCCACTGGCCCGCGTCGAACTCCGCGACACCCCCGCCACGCTCCTCGGCGCGGACGACACCGCCGACACGGCCGACGCGCTCGCCGCCGTCGGGCGTGCCGCCGCCGCGATCCTCGCCGCCGAGGCGGTCGGGACGGCGGCGAGCGCCCTGGAGCGCACCGTGGAGTACGTGAAGGCGCGCGAGCAGTTCGGCAGGGCCGTCGGCTCGTTCCAGGCCGTCAAGCACCGCCTGGCCGACCTGTACGTACGGGTCGAGGCGGCCCGCTCCGCCGCGTACCACGCCGCCCGGGAGCCGGAGGCCGGCCCGCTCGCACTCGCCCAGGCCCTGGAGGCGGCCCGGATCAGCACCGGCGAGGCCGTCCAGCTGCACGGCGGCATCGGCTTCACCTGGGAGCACGAGGCGCACCGCTACCTCAAACGGGCGGCGGGCGACGAGCTGCTGTTCGGCCCGGTCCACCGGCTGCGCGACCACGCGGCGCAGCGGGCCGGCCTCTTCGCGCCCGCACGGATGCCGCTCGCCGCAGCGCCCGGGGCGGGCGTCCGATGACCGGCGCCCGGGGCGCGCGCCTGATCCAGAAGGTCTCCTCCACCCGGGCCTTCGGGCGGATCGCCCCGCATGCGGTCCCCGTGCTGGACCGGTCCGTGCACCGGCTCACTCGGGGCAGGGTGCTGCTCAGCGCCCGGATGCTGCCGGGACTCGTCCTCACGGTGCCCGGGGCGCGTACGGGCCGGCCGAGGACCACCCCGCTGGCCTGCATGCCGGAGGGCGAGGCGGAGAGCGGCTGGATCCTGGTCGGCAGCAACTTCGGCCGTACGGGGCATCCGGCCTGGACCGCGAATCTGCTGGCCCGCCCGGACGAGGCCGTCGTCAACTGGCGTGGCCGGGACATCCCGGTGCGCGCGACCCTGCTGGAGGGCGAGGAGCGGGCCCGGGTGTGGGAGGCCGCGCTGGCGTTCTGGCCGCCGTACGCGGCGTACCAGCGACGGGTGGAGCGGCAGATCCGGCTCTTCCGGCTGGAGCGGCGGTAGGGGCTGGAGTGGCGGTACGGGCGGTAGCGGCCGCAGTCGCTCGCCGGGAGGTGTGCCGAAGCCGGTCCGGTCCTGCGGGAACGCCGACGGCGGACCACCCGCAGGGGTGCGTGGGTGGACCGCCGTCGGTGAGACAGGACGTGGGGCGTCCGGGCGAACGGGTGCCCGCCCGGTGGCGCGGGACATCCGGGGGCGGTGGGCCTCCGGCGCCCCGGCCTACTTCGTCGGCTTCTTGCCGGTGATGCCGAGGTGGACCAACAGGGCCAGGTTGGGCCGCAGTTCGGCCTGCTTCACACCCCAGGTGGTGAAGCCCTTCTGGTGCGAGGCGACCGCGGCCAGCATCGCCACCAGGGAGCCCGCCATCGCCGCGGGGCTGACGTCCTTGTCGACCTTGCCCTTGCTCTGGAGCTCCTTCACGGAATCCGTGAGGGAGTTGGTGACCGAGTTCAGGATCTTCATGCGGATCTTGTAGAACCGTTTGTCCCCCTCGGCCGCGCCGAGGTCGATCACCCGGAGGATCGCGTCGTTGTGCCGCCAGAAGTCGAGGAATCCCTCGACGAGTTGCTCGGAGGTCGCCCAGCCGGCCTTGCCGATCCAGGAGCGTCCGGCGACCAGTTCGGTCAGTCCGGCGCCCTCCTTGGCGACTTCCTCGGCGATTTCGAGGACGGCGCCCTCCACATCGGGGAAGTACTGGTAGAAAGTCGCGGGTGAAGTCCCGGCCTTCCGGGCGACGTCGATGACTTTGACGTCCCGGTACGGCGAGGAGCTGAGCATCTCGCTGAGGCAGTCGAGCAGCTTCTGCCGCGTCGCCTGACCGCGTCGACCGGCCACGCGGCCGTCGACGGTGCGTACTTGTCCTGTCATGCCGTCAGCTTACCGAGGGGTGATGGGAGCGCGATTCGGCCGACTGCAAATGGGGAACGCCGCAGGACCGGCGGGGTGCGCGGGGGCGGTGAGCGACGGTTTTCAGCCGCGGTGCGGGAGGCCCCGGAGCGTGCGGGAGCCCCCGGAGCCGGGGGTGCTGCCCGGCGTAAATGTTATCAACAGCCTGTGGACAACTTCGGTGGACAACTTTCGTCCACATGGTGGGCGCACACTTCATCAATCGGTCAAAGGTTCTCTTCAGGTGCACCCGCCGCGCTCGGGGCGCGCCGGACCGGAGGCGACGTTACGTTGACTGTGACGGGCGTCACTGCTACGGAAGGACCCGGTTCCATGGCCGCATTCGCGCATTCCGCGCCGTGCTGGGCGGACGTGCAGCTCTCCGACCTCGAAGCGGGCAAGCGCTTCTACGGCGGGCTCTTCGGCTGGACCTTCCGGGCGGGCGACGGCATGCCCTTCGCGGACGCGCTCAGCGACGGCCGCCTGGTCGCCGCGCTCGCCGCCAAGAAGGACGGCCGGATGCCCACGGCCTGGGGCGTCTACTTCGCCACCGACGACATCCGGGCCACCGTCGCCGAGATCCGCGAGCACGGCGGCCAGATCATCACCGACCCGGTACGGGCGGGGCGCGCCGGGATCGTCGCCCAGGCGGCCGACCCCGGGGGCGCGGTCTTCGGGCTCTGGCAGCCGGAGGAGCGCGCGGGCTTCGAGAAGCAGAACGAGCCCGCCTCCTTCTGCTGGACCGAGGTCTACACCCGGCAGCCGGACCGGGTGGATCCCTTCTACGAGAAGGTCTTCGGCTTCCACGGCACCGACCTGGACGAGCCGGGCCATGACCTCGCCGGCGACTCCGAAGCGCTGGTCGACTTCCGGATGTGGTCCCCCGAGGGCGCCGAACCGGGCCCGGACACCGCCGTCGGCGGCCGCAGCGTCATCACGGACGCCTTCCCGGCCGAGATGCCGAGCTACTTCCTCGTCTACTTCGCCGTCGCCGACTGCGACGCCGCCGCCGAACTCGCCGTACAGCTCGGCGGCCGGGTCGCCCAGCCGCCCTTCGACATCCCCTCCGGCCGGATGGCCGTCCTGCACGACGACCAGGGGGCCGCCTTCGCCGTACTGCAGCCCGACGAACTGCTTCCGTGACCGGTGCACCTGACCGGTGCACCTGACCGGTACAGCTGACCGGTACAGCTGAACCCGGTGTGGACGGATACGGGACGAAGTGACATGGGACACCCCGATCCGCCCCCGGGTTCGCAACCGGAGCCCGAGCCAGGAAGAATCGGGGTGCGTACCGCCAGGTGATGCCCAGTGGTGAGACCCTGCACAGGGCGCGCTGCGCAGGGCGGGATCCGACCGGGCAGCAACGGGCGGTAATTCGCGGACTTCGTCGCCGAGGTCCGGTGACGGGGAGGTGGCAGGCAAGTGGTGGAGCAGCTGACGCAGCACGACCCGAGACGGATCGGCCCGTTCGAGGTGCTGGGACGGCTCGGGGCCGGCGGCATGGGGCTGGTCTATCTCGCGCGCTCGGCGTCCGGCCGGCGGGTGGCGATCAAGACGGTGCGGACCGAGCTCGCCGAGGACCAGCTCTTCCGGGTCCGCTTCACGCGCGAGGTCGAGGCCGCCCGCGCGGTCAGCGGGTTCTACACCGCCGCCGTGGTCGACGCCGACCCCAGGGCCGCCGTGCCCTGGCTCGCCACCGCCTACGTGCCCGCGCCCTCGCTCGAAGAGATAGTGAACGAGTGCGGCCCCATGCCGACCCAGGCCGTGCGCTGGCTGGCCGCCGGTATCGCCGAGGCCCTCCAGTCCATCCACGGCGCCGGCCTCGTCCACCGCGACCTGAAGCCGTCCAACGTCCTCGTCGTCGAGGACGGCCCCCGGGTGATCGACTTCGGTATCGCGTCCGGCGTCTCCAACACCCGGCTGACCATGACGAACGTCGCCGTCGGCACACCCGCGTACATGTCGCCCGAGCAGGCCAGGGACTCCCGCAGCGTCACCGGGGCCAGCGACATCTTCTCGCTGGGCTCCACGCTCGTCTTCGCCGCCACCGGCCACGCCCCCTTCCACGGGGCCAACCCGGTCGAGACGGTGTTCATGCTGCTGCGCGAGGGCCCCGACCTGGAGGGCCTGCCGGACGACCTGCGGCCGCTGATCGAGTCCTGCATGCAGATGGACGCCACCCAGCGGCCCAGCCCCGCCGACCTCCAGGCGCAGCTCGCCCCGCACCTCTTCGCCTCCGGCAGCGACGACAGCGGCACGGCCTCGGCCTGGCTGCCGTCCCGGGCCACCGCGATGATCGAGCGGCGCAGGGGCGGCGGGCGCACCGCCCCGCCCGCCCCGGTGTCGCCCCCGCCGCCCCCGCGGCAGCCTCCCAGGGCCCCGGAGCGGGACACCGCCTGGCGCAGCGGGACCGACCTCCGCTCGCCCTCCCCGCTGGCCTCGCCCTCCCCGATGTCCGGTGCGTCCGGCCCGGCCCCCTCGGCGGGCCCGTCCGCGGCCCCCGACAGCGGGCCCGTCCAGCTGCCCGGCGCCAAGGTGCCGATCGGTCCGGGACCGCGTGCGGGTGAGGTGCGCGGGGCCGCCGCCGCGCACCCGGCGGCCGCCACCGGCTGGGTCCGCCCGCCCGCCGGAGTGAACGGTTCGCCGTCGGCGGCCACGGCCCCCACCGCGCCCGTCCCGGCCCCCGGGCCCGCCCAGGACGGCGCGGCCCCCGCCCCCGACCGCTGGCGGCCCTGGCGCTTCCGCATGTCCAACGACGTGTGGGGCACGCCCGTCGTCTCCGGCGATCTGCTGTACGTGACGTCCTTCGAGGTCCACGCGCTGGACGTGGGCAACGGCCGCCGCCAGTTCAAGACCCGGGACGTGGCCTGGGCGATGGCCGTCGAGAGCGGCCGCATCCACGCCTCGGACGGCCCGTCGCTGTACGCGCTGGACGCGGCGAGCGGCGCGGAGCAGTGGCGGCTGTCGACCGACGCCTGGGTGTACGCGCTCAAGGCCGACCGGGGCACGGTCCTGACCGCGACCCGGGGCGGCGGCGTCCAGGGCTGGGAGGCCTCCAACGGCGAGAAGCTGTGGGAGATCACCGGTGCGCAGAGCGACTTCGAGACGGCGGAGGCCGGGCCGGTCATCCACGACGGCACGGCGTACGTCTGGCAGGACGCCCGGCTGCGTGCGCTGGACGCGCGTACGGGCATCGAGCGCTGGTCGTACCCCATCGGCGACGCGGCCTCCTGCGGCGGCGTCCCGGTCCGGGTCACCCCGGCGCCCGACGGTTACGTCTACATCGCGGCGGGCACCCGGGTGCTGGCGGTGGAGACCGGCTCCGGGCGGGTGCGCTGGCACTTCGAGTCGCCCGCGGTCTTCCTCTCCCCGCCCGCGTTCGCGCCGGGCCCGGCGGTGACCGGCGGCGGGGTGTACCTCGCGGACTACCTCGGCACGGTGTACGCGCTGGACGCGGCGACCGGCAAGGACCGCTGGCGCATCGCCACGGAGGCCCGCTCCTCGATCGAACCGGTGCTGGTCGCGGTGGGCAACGTGCACGTCGGCAGCGGCAGCGCGCTCTACACCCTGGACGCGGTCACCGGCACCCCGAAGTGGCGCTTCGCTGCGGGCGGCGACGTGGTGGGCTCCCCGGTGGTGGCGGACGGCCGGGTCCACTTCGGCTCGGCGGACCACGTGCTGTACACGCTGGACGCGGCGGGGGGCCAGCTGCGCTGGAAGCTGGCGACGGGCGGCGAGATCACGGGCTCGCCCGTGGCCCGGGCGGGCGTGGTGTACGCCTGCAGCAAGGACCGCTGCGTGTACGCGCTGGACGCCCTGAAGGGCACAGGCACGGGCAACCGGGCCCGGACCTGAGCGCTGCTTTCGTCCTCAAGCGCCGGACGGGCTGGACAGGCGTCCTCAAGCGCCGGACAGGCTGAAAAGATGTCCTCAATCGCCGGACGGGCTTGATTCCCCCGCCCGTCCGGCCCACCCCAGCCCGTCCGGCGTTTGAGGACGGACCCCTTGTCCCGGGGAGCGGTGACCCTGCGGACCCCCAGCCTGTCCGGCGTTCGAGGACGGAACCCTCGGCCCGGTGGTCGTCAGGCCGGTGGTGGGTGGTGCGGTGGATGCACCGGATCCCGGGGGTCGTCCTCCGGATGCGGTACCCGCGGATACGACCGCGTACGGGCGTCACGCGGATCCGGCCCCGTGTACGGCTCCACCTCCGGCTCCGGCCACGGCGACTGCTGCACCGACATCCCCGGCTCCTGCGTGGGCGGCCACGTGTCCACCTGATCCGCCGCCGGCGCGGCATACCGCTCCACCGGCTCCCGCTCCCGCCGGCTCCGCCGACCCCGCCCCCTCATCAGCAACGCCCCGATCACCATCAGCACCCCACCCGCCAACGCGTTCGCCACCCCCACCTGCAACCCCGCCCCGTCCCCGCCCACCACCAGCGAACCCGACGCCTGCCCCTGGCGGACCATCCACAGGATCGTGAAGCCCAGCACCACCACGCCCGCGAAGGCGACCACGAGCCGCGAGCGGAGCACCACGCCCACGATCACCAGCAACGCCGCGACCAGGAACGGCAGCAGGATCGAGACCAGCACCCCCGACTCCGTGGCGGTGATCCCCTCGAACAGGTCCCGCACCCGGTACTCGTGCCCGGCCCGCCCGGCGTACCAGTCGCGGAACGGGCTCAGCACGGCGGAGGCCGCCCCGGCCAGCGCGACGACGGAGCCGAGGATGTTGCGGATCATCGTCAGGCCTCCAGGGGCGTACGCGAACGGCCCCCGCCACCGACGCTACGCCGGGACGATCACCCCCGCCACGCGGACCATGACCGGACCGTGACAGGGTCATGACCCGAACATGGAGTCCCGCACGGCATGCTGAGGGTCACAACGCACGCCACAGGCTCGACAAACGGCAACGAAACTCAAGGGGGGCTGCATCCATGATGCGGCGACAGATGAAACTCGCGGCGGTCCTGGTCGTGGTGGTGCTCGCGCTCACCGGATTCTCCACCTCCACCAGCGGCGGCAAGAGCGGCAAGAGCAAGAGCGGCAAGAGCAGCAGTTCGGGCGGCGGCTGCTCCAGCTCGAAGAAGAGCAACAACGGCTACCGCGACCACGACTACGACGACGACAGCTCCTCGTCCTCCGGCTCCTCCGGTTCCTACGGAACCCCGACGCCCACCGCGTCCGACGCCCCCGCCGTCCGGGTCATCCGCTGCGCCGCGCCGCGCAAGGGCAAGCGCAAGGCGGTCACCACGTCGCTGGTCGAACTGAGGGCGAACGAGCCGGGCTCGCAGGCGTACGAGATCGACGTGCGGTTCGTCGACGCCCTGGGCCAGACCGTGGACACCGCCGAGACCACCACGAACCTGGACGGCGGCGAGGTGCGCACCCTCACCGTGCGGATGGAGAGCCCCGGCAAGGTGTCCCGGGTCAAGCGCTGCGAAGTGACCGCGGTGGCGCTCTAGGGCCGGCCGGCGGCGGCCGCACCCGGGTCACCGCACCCGCGGCTCCCCGCCCCCGTCCCGCCCCCCGAACAGCTCCGTCTGCCGTTCCGGGGGCAGGTTGCCGAGGGCGATCAGTGCCGGGGCCTGGGCCATCGCCTGGGCCCTGGCCGCCTCCTTCGCGGACCACACCGCCCGGACCGTGCCCTGCACCGCCTCCGTCGGATATCCGGCGACCACCTCCGCCGACCGCAGCGCCGCCGCCACCGCGCGGCCCGGCTCCGTCACCTCGCTGACCAGCCCGACCGCGTACGCCCGCGCCGCGCTCACCCGCTCCGCGGTGCCCATCAGCGCCATCCGGGCCACCTCCCCGAACGGCATCCGCTGGGCCATCGCGATCGCCTCGTACGCCGAGACCATCCCGTACGTCGTGTGCGGGTCGAAGAACGTCGCCTCCCGGGACGCGACGACGAACTCCGCCTCGCCCAGCAGATAGAACGCCCCGCCGCACGCCATCCCCTCCACGGCCGCGACCACCGGCTTCCACAGGTCGTTGGCCTTGGGCCCGATGCGCAGGAGCGGATCGTCGAGGGCGTACGGGGAGGGAGGCTGCGGGACCTCGACGCCCCGGTCGATCCCGGTACAGAAGGCCCGCGTCCCGGCCCCGGTGAGAACCACCGCCCGGATCGCCTCGTCGAACCGCAGCTCCTGCCACAGCAGAACAAGTTCGCCGGCCGTCTCCAGGTCGATCGCGTTGAGCTTCGCCGGCCGGTCCAGGGTGACGAGCGCGACCCCGGTCCTCTCGTCCCGCTCGGTGCGCAGGGCCATCGCTCACCGCTCCAGGAGCCAGCGCACGAGCGTGACGTCGCCCCCGGGCCCGGCCGGGCAGAAGACGGCCCGCACCGGAGCGCCGATCCGCAGCCGCGCCGGGTCCACCGAGTTCAGCGGGGCGTCGGGCGAGGCGACGACGTTTCCGGCGAGCCGGATCCGCGGGGCGTCCGCCAGCTCGACCAACACCGCGTTGTACGGAGCCTGTTCGGCATAGGCGGGAAGCAGGGGCGGGTGCGGGATCACATACGACCAGAGCCGGCCGCGTCCGCTCATCAGCCGCCACGCGCTGTCGAAGGACCCGCAGCGCGGGCAGCAGGGCCGGGGTGGGAAGCGCAGTTCGCCGCAGGCGGGGGAGGCGCAGGCCTGGACGCGGAGTTCGCCGCGCGCGGCGAACTCCCAGAAGGGCGCTCCGTCCTCGTCGACGACCGGAAGCAACAGGGATTCGCTCATGGTGGCTCTCCTCAACTCCTCGACTGCTCAGTTCCGCAGCAGGACGGCCGATGTCGGTACGCCCTCGCCCGCCGTGACCAGGCAGGTGGCGGCGTCGGGCACCTGGGCGGTGGAGGTGCCGCGCAGTTGCTTCACGCCCTCGGTGATGAGGTTGAAACCGTGGACGTACGCCTCGCTCAGCCCACCGCCGCCGGTGTTGACCGGCAGCCGCCCACCGCTCTCCAGCGCACCGCCCTCGGTGAACGCCCCGCCCTCGCCGCGCCCGCAGAAGCCGTAGCCTTCCAGCGAGAGCGGGACGAGCGGGGTGAACGCGTCGTAGATCTGGGCCACATCGATGTCCTGCGGCCCGAAGTCGGCCTGTTTCCACAGCTGTCGGGCTGCGGTCCAGGCGGGGCCGGTGAGCGGGTCGTCGTTCCAGTAGTTGACCATTCCGTGGTGCTGGGTGGGCAGCCCCTGGGCGACGGAGTGGAGGTAGACGGGCCGCTGCCGGCAGTCGCGGGCGCGCTCGGCGGAGACGATGACGCACGCCAGCGCCCCGTCGGTCTCCAGGCAGTTGTCGAAGAGGCACAGCGGTTCGCTGATCCAGCGGGAGTTCATGTACATCTCGCGGGTCAGCGGGCGTTCGTACATGATCGCGTCCGGGTTCTGGTTGGCCCGGTTGCGGCAGGCGAGGGCGACGTTGAAGAGGTGGTCGCGGGTGGCCCCGTACTCGTGCATGTAGCGGCGGGCCAGCATGCCGATCTCGTCGGCGGGCCGGAGCAGTCCGTAGGGCCGGGTCCACTGGGCGGGCGTGGGGAGTTGGGCGGCGGTGTTCCTCCACGGCCGGGGGCCGGACCCGCGCTTGCGGGACCGCCAGGCGACGCCGACGCTCGCCTGTCCGGTGGCGACGGCGGCGGCGAGATGGGCGAGTGTGGCGCAGGAACCCCCGCCCCCGTACCCCACCTTGCTGAAGAACGTGACGTCCCCGGCCCCGATCGCCTTGGCGACCTCGACCTCGTCGGTCTCCTCCATGGTGTACGAGGCGAATCCGTCGACCTCCGAGGGGGCGATGCCCGCGTCGTCGAGGGCCGCCAGGATCGCCCGGCAGGCGAGTGTCTTCTCGGATTCCGGGAGCCGTTTCGCGAACGCCGTCTGCCCGATCCCGGCTATCGCCGTCGCGTCCTTGAGCGTTGCCATCCGCTGACCTCCCGCACCGTCGCGCCTGCTGACAGCGGCAGAGGCTACCGTTAATCTGACGGATAGTCAGCTAGTGCGGCGGCGGAAGGCGGGCGCGTGATGCGGGGCGACGAGGAGTGGGGCACCATCCCGGGGCTGGTGCGGGCGGCGGCGGAGCGGTACGGCCCGGCCGAGGCGGTGGCCGACGGCCGCATCCGGCTCTCGTACGCCGAGCTCGGCGACCGGGTGGAGCGCGCGGCGGCCGCGTGCATGGCCGCCGGAGTGGAGCCGGGCGACCGGGTCGCGATCTGGGCCCCGAACACGACGGAGTGGATCGTCTCGGCGCTCGGGGCGGTGACGGCGGGCGCGGTGCTGGTCCCGCTCAACACCCGCTTCAAGGGCACGGAGGCGGCGTACATCCTGCGCCGCAGCCGGGCCAGGCTGCTGTTCGTCACCGGCACGTTCCTGGGCACCTCGTACGTGGCGTCGCTGCGGCGGGCGGAGGTGAAGCTGCCGGATCTGGAGCAGGTGGTGGTGCTGGCGGACACGGCCCCGGAGGACTACACGAGCTGGCCGGACTTCCTGGCGGCGGGGGAGGGGGTGGAGCCCTCCGCCGTGCGCGAACGGGCGGCGGCCATCGCCCCCTCGGACCCCTCCGACATCATCTACACCTCCGGCACCACGGGCGCGCCCAAGGGTGCGGTGATCACGCACGCCCAGACGCTGCGCGCCTACGCGATCTGGAGCGAACTGGCGGGCCTGCGCGAGGGCGACCGCTATCTGATCGTGAACCCGTTCTTCCACACCTTCGGCTACAAGGCGGGGATCATCGCCTGTCTGACGCGGGGCGCCGTGATGGTGCCGCAGCCGGTGTTCAACGTGGACACGGTGCTGGCGAACATCGCGGCGGAACGGATCTCGGTCCTGCCCGGCCCGCCCACGCTCCACCAGTCGCTCCTGGACCACCCGGCACGCGACGCGCACGACCTGTCGGCCCTGCGCCTGGTGGTGACGGGCGCGGCGGTGGTCCCCCTCCAGCTGGTGGAACGCCTGCGCAACGAACTGCACATCGCGACGGTCCTCACGGCGTACGGCCTCTCCGAGGCGAGCGGCATCGTGACCATGTGCCGCCGGGGCGACGCGCCGGAGGTCGTGGCCACCACCTCCGGCCGGGCGATCCCCGGCACCGAGATCCGCGTCCTGGCGGAACCGGGCGCTCCGGGCGAGGTCCAGGTCCGCGGCTTCACCGTGATGAGCGGCTATTTCGAGGACCCGGACACGACGGCCGCCACGATGACCGAGGACGGCTGGCTCCGCACCGGCGACGTGGGCGTCCTGGACGGGGCGGGCAACCTGCGGATCACGGACCGGATCAAGGACATGTTCATCGTGGGCGGCTTCAACGCCTACCCGGCCGAGATCGAACAGCTCCTCGGCCTCCACCCGGACGTGGCCGACGTCGCGGTCATCGGCATCCCGGACCCGAGGCTGGGCGAGGTCGGCAAGGCCTACGCGGTCCGCCGCCGCGGCGCGACGCTCACCGCGGACGACCTGATCGCCTGGTCCCGCCGCGAGATGGCGAACTTCAAGGTCCCCAGGGCGGTGGAGTTCGTCCCGGATCTCCCGCGCAACGCGAGCGGCAAGGTGGTGAAGGGGGAGCTGCGGGCTCTGTAGCCGCCGATCCCGGACACGCGTGAGGGGCCCGAGCGTTTCCCCCGGCTCGGGCCCCTCACACATTCCCCCGTACCGCGACCGCGGCGGCTCCCCCTCGGCGTCGCCGTGGTCGCTTCCCCCGTATCCCCGTCGGGAGGGTCTAGGCGGGCTCGCCCGTCGCGTGGTTGTCGAGCGGCTTGACCGTGCCGCCGGTGGCGTGGTTGTCCAGCGGCTTCAGCGCACCACCCGTCGCGTGGTTGTCCTGCGTCGTGGCTTCCCCGCCGGTGGCGTGGTTGTCGAGCGGCTTCACGACCGGCTTCTTCTGCGCATCGCTCATGGTGTTCTCCAGCTCCCTGAATAGCTGTGCTCGGACTCGACGAGCCCGCCCGGCAACTCCCCCGTCGGGTTGCCGGGCGGGTGTCATCTGGCCGCTCAACGTACCTCTACGGCCGTAGCCGGCCCGTCTGCCCCCCGACGCGACGGAACGACTGGGACCACAGTGTCGGGAAGCGATAAACGAATGATGAACGTTCACCACCGGCTCAGCCGGGCAGCGTTGGCACGAGCAACTTGCGTACGGTCTCGATCTCCGCCGAGCCGAGCGTCTCGTATATGTCCAGCGCCTCGCGCCAGCAGACCTGGGCCCGGCCCGGCTGTCCGATCTCGCTCAGTGCCCGGCCCAGCACGGTGAGGACGTTGCCGCGCCGCCACTCCCCGCCGATGCCGCGCAGGATCGCGAGGGCCTGTTCGGACTTCGTGGCCGCCTGCGCCGGAAGGCCGGCCGCCAGGTCCACCTCCGCGAGACGGAACGTGGCCATGCCCTCCCAGAGGCGCTGCCTGCTGTCCCGGAACACCGCCAGCGCGTCGTGGAGTTGCTCCGTCGCATCGGCGAACCGGCCGCTCTGTGTGAGAGCCAGGCCGAGAGCGTAACGGCCGTTCGCGCCGCGCAGCGCGTGGCCCAGCTCGTCGTAGATGTCTATGCCCTGCTGGGCCAGGGCCACCGCGCTCGTGGTGTTCCCCATCGCCAGATGGATACGGGAGAGGTTGCACAGGGCGCTCGCCTCGCCCGGGTGGTTGCCGTCGGCCCGGAAGTTGGCGATGGCCTGCTCCAGATACGCCTCTCCCTCAGCGTGGCGGTTCTGGTACAGCGCGATGATGCCGAGGTCGTTCGGAGCCCAGCAGCTCGGCAGCGGGTCGTCCACGGCGCGGGCGAGCCGCATGGCACGCTGCGCGTCCCGCTCCGCCTGGTCGAACCGGCCCGCGACCAGGCGTGCGTTGGTGAGGGTGATCAGCGCCCGCCCCTCGGCCCGCGCGTCGTCGCTGGACCGCGCCAGATCGCGGATCGTGATCGCCGCGGCCTCGTACTGCTTGGAGTTCGCGCCCGACTCCGCGAGGTCCTTGGTGGCCCAGAGCAGATCGACCGCCCGGCGCACCGTACCGGGCCCCGACGACTGACGTACACAGGCGAGCAAGGAGTTGGCCTCCGTGTAGAGCCAGTCCTGAGCGCTGTGCCGGTCGGCGAACGTCAGCCCGCTGTACTGCGTGGGCTCCCGGTGATCGGCCAGCCGGTCCCCCGGCCGCTCCAGCGCGTACACCCCCGCCGCCGTCGCCAGATAGAAGTCCAGCAGCCGCGACAGCGCCGACTCCCGCTCCACCGGCTCCTCGTCCCGTTCCGCGCACGCACGCGCGTAGAGGCGCACCAGGTCGTGGTAGCGGTAGCGGCCCGGGGCTGCGGACTCCACCAGGCTCGTGTCGACCAGGGCCTCCAGGAGGTCCTCCGCCGCGTGCGGGTCCAGGTTCAGCAGGGCCGCCGCGGCGGCCAGCGAGATGTCCGGGCCGTCCGCGAGGCCCAGGAGGCGGAAGGCGCGGGCCTGGGCCGGTTCCAGCTGGCCGTAGCCGAGTTCGAACGTGGCCTTCACCGCGAGGTCGCCCGCCTGGAGCTCGTCCAGCCGGCGGCGTTCGTCGGCGAGCTTGGCGGCGAGGACCGAGACCGTCCAGGTGCGGCGGGCCGCGAGGCGGGAGGCGGCGATGCGGATGGCCAGGGGCAGGAAGCCGCACGCGGCCACCACGTCCAGCGCCGCCTCGCGCTCCGCGCCGACCCGTTCGTCGCCGCCGATCCGGGTGAAGAGCTGCAGCGCCTCCTCCGGCGACATCACGTCCAGGTCCACCAGATGCGCCCCGGCCAGGTCCACCATCCGCACCCGGCTCGTCACCAGGGCCGCGCACCCCGGCGTACCGGGCAGCAACGGGCGGATCTGGGCGGCGTCGTGGGCATTGTCGAGGAGGATCAGGATGCGGCGGCCGTCCAGCGTCGAGCGGTACAGCGCGGCCCGCTCGTCCAGGGTGTCCGGAATCGCCGAGTCCGCCGTGCCGAGCGCGCGCAGGAACGAGCCGAGGACCGTCTCCGGCTCCGCCGCCCTCGCCCCCGCGCCCTGGAGGTCGACGTAGAGCTGCCCGTCCGGGAAGTGCCGACGGGCCTGGTGGGCGACGTGCACCGCCAGTGTCGTCTTGCCGACGCCGCCGATCCCGGCCACCGCGGAGACCGCCATCACCGAGCCCTCGGAGGTGGCCAGCCGGCTGCCCAGCTCCGCCACGAACGCGGACCGGCCGGTGAAGTCCGGAACGGTGGCGGGGAGCTGTGCCGGCTTCAGCGGCGCGGGCGCGGGCGCCGGTTCGTCCGCCGGGCGGGCCAGCTCCTCGTCGGCGCGCAGGATCCGCTGCTGGAGCTGGGCCAGTTCGGGGCGCGGGTCCACGCCCAGCTCCTCCGCGAGGAGCCGGCGGGTGTCCGCGTAAACGGCGAGGGCCTCGGCCTGCCGGCCGCTGCGGTACAGCGCCACCATCAGCAGTTCGCGCAGCCGCTCGCGCAGCGGGTGCGCGGCGGTCAGCGCGGTCAGCTCGGATACGGTCTCCGCGTGGCAGCCGACCTCCAGGTCCAGGTCCAGCCGCGTCTCGGTGAGCTGGAGCCGCCACTCCTCCAGCCGGGTGCGCTGGTTGTCCGCGTACGGGCCGGGCACGGAGGCCAGCGCCTCGCCGTCCCACAGGCCCAGCACCTTGTTGATCAGGACGCGCGCCTGGCAGCGGTCCCCGGCCGCCCGCGCCTTCTCGGCCTCGCCCGCCAGATCCTGTGCCAGCGTCAGGTCGAGCGCCGCCCGGTCGGTCCGGATCGCATAGCCGCCGGACTCGCTCACCAGGGTGTCCTGGCCCAGGATCTTGCGCAGCCGGGAGGCGTACGTACGGATCGTGGCCAGCGCCTGTGAGGGCGGGTCCTCGCCCCAGAAGGCGTCGATCAGCTCGCCCGCGGTGGCCGTCCGGCCCTCGCGCAGCAGCAGCGCGGCCAGCAGGGCGCGCTGCTGGGGCGAGCCCGAGGAGAGCAGCTCCGAGCCCCGCCAGGCCCGTACGGGGCCGAGCACGGTGAACCTGAGGGCGTCCGCCGTACCCGGTTTCTCCGGAGCACGCTGCTCCGGTACGCGCACGCGTGGTCCGTTGTCACGGTCCATTGATGCCCCCCTGTCCTGCTCGCCTGCCGGTCCCGCTCGTCTGCGGATCCTGCCGGTGGTGCCCGCACCCGCATGTCCGCCCGTGCGTCGATGCGCGTCAGGCATCCGGATGGCGCGGTACCGCTGGTATCGCGCTCAACAGTCTGCCTTGTCCCGGGCGGACTCGTCAGCAGTGGGTGACGCTCTGCACAAGCCCTCGACAACGATTCGGGAACCGAGCCCCGTGCCGGACCCGGCGTGAATGCCCGCACGCTAGCTGACGGTTCGTCAGATCGGCGCTACCGTGGAACACATGGAGACCTTCCCGAAGATCATCTCGGTGGACGACCACACGGTGGAGCCCGCTCATGTCTGGCGGGACCGGCTCCCGTCCAGGTATGCGGACTCCGGTCCGCGCGTCGTTCGCGCACCGCTGAAGGAAATGACCTTCATGGGCGGAAAGTTCGCGCCCGTGATGGGTGTGAAGGGCGACGACGGGCCGGTCGGCGACTGGTGGGTGTACGAGGATCTGCACCGCCCGCTCACCCGTCTCGACACCGCCGTCGGCTACGACAGGGACGAGATCAAGCTGGAGATCATCACCTACGAACAGATGCGGCCGGGCTCGTTCTCGGTCCCGGACCGGCTCGCCGACATGGACGTCAACCATGTGCAGTCCGCGCTCTGCTTCCCGACCTTCCCGCGTTTCTGCGGGCAGACGTTCACCGAAGCGAAGGACCGCGAGCTGGGGCTCCTCGGCGTGCGCGCGTACAACGACTGGATGGTGGAGGAGTGGTGCGGCCCCGAGGCGCACGGCCGCCTCATCCCGCTCACCCTCGTCCCGCTGTGGGACGCGGAGCTCGCCGCCGCCGAGGTCCGGCGCAACGCGGCGCGGGGCGTGCGCGCGGTCGCGTTCTCCGAGATACCTCCCCATCTCGGACTTCCGTCCATACATGCGGACGACTGGGATCCGTTCCTCGCGGCCTGCGACGAGACCGGCACCGTGATCGCCATGCACATCGGCTCCTCGTCGAAGATGCCGTCCACCTCCGCCGACGCCCCGCCCGCCGTCGGCTCCACCATCACCTTCGCCAACTGCTGCTTCTCGATGGTCGACTGGCTGATGAGCGGGAAGTTCGAACGCTTCCCCCGCCTGAAGATCATGTACGCGGAGGGGCAGATCGGCTGGATCCCGTACATCCTGGAACGCGCCGACGTGGTCTGGGAGGAGAACCGGGCCTGGGGCGGCGTCGCCGAGAAGGTCCACCGCCCGCCGTCCGAGCTGTTCGCCGAGCACGTCCACGGCTGCTTCTTCGACGACGCCTTCGGGCTGAAGAACCTCGACGCGATAGGCGTCGGCAACGTCCTGTACGAAACGGACTACCCGCACTCCGACTCCACCTGGCCCCGCTCCCGCGAGGTCGGCGAGGAGCAGATGGGCCACCTGGCTCCGGACGTCGTCGACCGCATCGTCCGGGGCAACGCGATCGACCTGCTGGGGCTCACGGAGGACGGGCTCTGGGCGGGGGCGTAACGCGTGGGGGAGTGACGCCGGGGGCGGGTGCGTGTCGCGTACGGGGGCGGGTCGCCGCGTGCGTGCCCGCGTACGTACGGGGAGGGGACGCCCCTCCCCGTACGTCACCGCGTCAGGCCTTCGCCACCGGCTCCTGGAGCTCCGTCACCCACGCGCTCCGGTCGGCCGGGCACTCCAGGTTCACCTCGCGGGTGTAGCCCGTGGAGCGGTAGCCGTTGGCGTCCAGCCAGCGGGCCAGGGTGTGGGCCGTCGGCAGGACGTCGTCCATCGCGCCCCGGTGCACGATCGTCGCCGCCTCGAACGGAGGCAGCTCCACCACCCGCACCCCCGTGTCCCCGACCGCGCCTGCCGGGGCCGACACCGTCACCCCGGCGTGCACCGTGATCGCGCCGCCGCCGCCGGGGGCGTCCTCGTACCGGGCGATCCCGGGACCGGTGGGCCGGAGGCCGGCGCCCTCCAGGAGCGGGAAGAGCCTGTCGTACAGCGGGCCGATCACCGGACCGATGTCCTCCGGCTGGTAACTCGCGGCCGTCCCGGTCAGCTCGGCCACCCGGACCGCCGGAACGGTCTTGATCACAACGTCGTCGGCAGGCATACGCCCCTCGCTCTCGATCGACCGGAGCCTCGCCTCGACCCGGGCCAGCCGCGTCGACGCGCCCGCCACCGCCTCCGCCAGCTCGGCCCGGCGCAGCCGCAGCATCCCGCGCAGCTCCTCCGGGCCCACCTGCTCGTCCAGAACGGCCCCCACCTGCTGGAGCGTGAAGCCGAGGTCCTTGAGCGCGATGATCCGGTTGAGCCGCGCCAGCTGGGCCGCGCCGTAGAGGCGGTAGCCGGTGGCGGGGTCGGTGCGGTCCGGGTGCAGCAGCCCGATGGCGTCGTAATGACGCAGCATCCGGGGCGACACCCGGCCGTACCTGGCGAAGTCTCCGATGGTGAACATGATGGCTCCCACTGCACCGCCTCACACGGTGTCAAGGTCAAGGCCGAGTGCGAGCGACGTCGGGGCGGGGGTCCTCGGGCGTGCTGTCGGCCGTGCCGTCAGCCGTGCCGCTTCGGGTCCAGCAACTGTTCGCGCAGGGCCGTCAGCTGGTGCGAGGAGTCGACGGCCCGGTCCTCGTCCAGGGTGGCCAGCGCCAGCAGCAGCGCGTCGGCCACCAGTAGCCCGGTCAGGGACTCCGCCGTTATGCCGGTCGGCGTGTGCGGCGCGGTGAGCACCGCGTCGACCCGGTCCGCGTACGCCTCGCCCAGCTCGTCCGTCACCAGGACCACCTTCGCGCCGACCGAGCGGGCCCGCTCCATCAGGACCGTCAGCTCCATCAGCCGCCGCCCGGGCTGGAAGATCACCACCGCGTCGCCCTGCCCGAGGGCCAACAGCTGGTCCGCCAGTGCGAAGCCGGTCTCGGACACGGCCCGGGCCCGGCGGCCGATCCGGCCCAGCGCCAACGCCAGGTGCCGCGCGCCCGGTTCCGAGGCGGCGACCCCGTAGGCGAAGACCTCGCGGGCCTCGGCGAGTGCGGCCACCGCACGCTTCAGCGAGTCCGGTCCGGTCAGCCGGCGGGCCTGGTCGATGCGCTCTTGGGCCTCGTCGAACACATCGGTCCAGATGGAGTCCAGATCCTGGCCCACATGCGCGATGCGCCGCTTGAGCCGCACCTCGGGGGCGACGGCCGAGGTGAAGTCGTTGGCCAGCTCCCGCTTCAGCGCGGGCAGACCGGCGTAACCGAGGCGTTGCAGGGCCCGGACCACGGTGGCGTTGCTGGTGGAGCTGGCCGCGCCGAGCTGCTGGGCGCTGGCGAAGAGCAACTGCTCCACCGGCGCGCTCACCAGGTACTGGGCCACGGCCCGTTCGGATGTGGACAGACCGTTCCATTGGTCACGAATGGCGGCACGGAGGCGCGTCACTCCGGTCTCGTTCTCTGGAATTTCCATTACAAGCATTGACTTCCGTGTGACCGGCGTTACTGTCCTGGGCAGAACGTTCCAAGGGGAACGCATTCTGAAATCGACGTTACAGGATCGTGCCGGTCTCCGGTCCCCGGTCTCTGTACGTCGGTCGCGGAAGCGTTCCGTCGCGAGGAGAAGAATGGCACCCCTACCCACCGATTCCGCCGCCCGGACCCTTCCCGTCATCGAGATATCCGGCTCCCCGCTGGAGCGCGGCCGCCAGTACGGCGAGGCCGTCCGCCCCCGACTGCACGCGGCCCTGAGCTACTACGAGGAGGCGTTCGGCCGCTCCGCCGGGCTCACCTGGGACAAGGTCACCGCCCGCGCCGCCCGCTGGCTTGAGCCCGTACGCGCTTACGCACCCCACCTGGTCGAGGAGATGCGGGGCATCGCCGACGGCGCGGGCGCCGGCCTCCTGGACGTCCTCGCGCTGAACGCCCGGGGCGAGGTCATCTACGACAAGTCCTTCGCCGAGATCGCCGCCGACGAGGGCGGCGGCGGACCCGCCGACGAGGAACCCGCCGAGGGCTGCACCTCGTTCGCCGCCTACGGCCCGGCCAGCGGCGACGGTCATGTCTACGCCGGGCAGAACTGGGACTGGCGGGCCGGGGTCGCCGACACCGTCGTCATGATCCGGATCGTCCAGCCGCCCAGGCCCACCCTGATCATGCAGGTGGAGGCCGGGCAGATCGGCCGCCAGGGCGCGAACTCCGCCGGGATCGCGTTCAACGCCAACGGTCTCGGCGGCCGGTTCGACGACCGGATCGGGCTGCCCCAGACCATCGTCCGGCGCACGGTCCTCGACCAGGACAACATCGCCGACGCCCTCGACGTGCTCTGCCGCACCCGGGCCCACATCGCCAGCAACGCCCTGCTCACCTGCCGCGAGGGCTTCGCCATCGACCTGGAGACCACCCCCGCCGGGCACGGCTGGATGTATCCGGCCGACGGTCTGCTGGTGCACGGCAACCACTACCAGGCGGGCATCCCCGCCCCGCTCGCCGCCGCCGGCTACCGCCCGATGTCCGCCGACTCCCTGGTCCGCGTCCCCCGCGCCGAACAGGGCCTGGCCGCCCTGCGCCACTCCACCGGACCCGACGAGTCCCGGAAGCTGATCCGCCGGGCCATGTCCGACCACCTCGGCCACCCCGAGTCCCTGTGCACCCACCCCGACCCGCGCCGCCCGGCCGTCGAGCACTGGACCACCCTCGTCTCCTCGCTCGCCGACCTCACCACCGGCGACTACCACGTGACCGCCGGAACCCCCTGTGACCGGGAGTACCAGCACCTTCCCTGGAACCTCTACGACGGCCCGCACGGCGGCCCGGAACCGACAGGAACCCAGCCATGACCCACCGCACCCACCGCTGTCCGCCCGCCACCGGAGACCGCCGCGCCCTGCGCCGTACCGCCCCCGTCGCCGGAGCCGTCGTCGTCGCCCTGCTCGCCGCCGGTTGCAGCGGCGCCACCAACCCCGGCGGCAGCGGCTCGGCCGCCGACGCCGCGCGGCTCACCCTCACCCCGACCACCCCCGCCGCCCAGGGCGAACTCGCCCACGCGGACTGGCTGCTGGAGGACGAACCGGACTCCCTCGACCTGGACACCCAGGGCTCCAGCGCCGGCCGGGTCGTCCTCACCAACGTCTGCGAGCGGCTCTACCAGCTCCAGCCGGACATGACGACGAAGCCGTTCCTCGCCGAGAGCGTCGAGACCCCCGACGACACCACCCTCGTCCTCAAGCTCCGCTCCGGCGTCACCTTCCACGACGGCACCCCGATGACCGCCGACGACGTGCTCTGGAGCCTTCAGCGGCACGCCGACCCGGACATGGAACAGGGCGACGAGTTCGGAAACGTCGCCGCCATGAAGAAGACCGGCGACCGCGAGATCACCCTCTCCTTCAAGGCCCCCGACGCCCTCTTCCTCAAGGCGCTCGCCGGTGACGCGGGCATCGTCTGGAACAAGGAACAGGTCGAGAAGGCGGGCCGCGACTTCGGCACCCCCGGACAGCCCGACGCCTGCACCGGCCCCTACCGGCTGGGAAGCTGGAAGTCCGGCGACTCCATCACCATCGAGCGGTACGAAGGCTACTGGGGCGACAAGCCGCTGACGAAGCGCGTCACCTTCCGCTGGGCCACCGACAGCGCCCTGGTCAACGCGCTCACCACCGGGGCCGCCGACGGCGCGTACGCCGAATCGCCGAACACCGCCGCCGCCCTCGACGGCAAGAAGGGCATCACCCAGTACTACGGCCCCTCCACCGCCTCCCTCGTCCTCATCCCCACCGCCCGCGGCGGGCTGAAGGACCCGGCCGTACGCCGCGCGCTCTCCCTCGCGCTCGACCGCAAGGGCATCGCCGCCTCCGGCTACGGCGGAATGGTCCAGCCCTGGTCCACCCCGGTCGGCTCCGGCGCCTGGGGCTACGAGAAGCCGGCCTTCGAGGCGGCCCGGCGCGCCGCCGACCCGGCCGCCCCCGCGAGCCCCGACGCCGAGGACATCGCCGCCGCGAAGGAGCTGGTGAAGGACTCCGGCGTCGACGCGGCCACCCCGATCGTCATCGGCACCGACGCCAGCCAGGGCCGTACCGTCGTCGCCAACGCCGTCCGCGCCGCCCTCCAGCGGATCGGGCTCACCGGGCAGATCAAGACCGTCCCCACCGCCCAGTTCGAGCAGTTCTACAGCGACCCCGAGGCCCGCGGCGGCATCGACGTCCTGGTCGGCGACTGGTACATCTCCAAGGCCGACCCGATCGGCTTCTACGACAACGCGCTCACCGGCTCCTCCAACAACTGGGTCGGCTTCGCGGACCCCGGCTACGACGCCACGGTCAAGAAGGCCCTCGCCACCCTCGACGACGCCGAGCGCGCGAAGCTCGCCGTCGAGGTCCAGAAGAAGTTCACCGACGCCGCCGTCTGGATCTCCGTCGCCCAGGTCCCCTCCGTCCTCGTCCTTGACGAGAAGCTGACCGGACCCCCCGCCTCCATGGCGTACCTCTACTACCCCTGGGCCGCCGACCTCGGCACCAAGAAGGGCTGACCCGCGATGCTCGCCCGGATCTCCCGGCGGCTGGCCGGACTGCTGGCCACCCTCCTCGCCGCCTCCTTCGTCATCTTCGCCGCCGTGTACGCGGCCCCCGGCGACCCCGCCGTCTTCCTGGCCGGCGGCCGCGACAAACTCACCCCCGAGAAGCTGGAGCTGGTCCGGGCGCAGTACCACCTCGACGAGCCCCTCGTCGTGCAGTACGGCCGCTGGCTCGGCGACTGCCTCCACTTCGACCTCGGCCGCTCCTTCAAGTACAGCGACCAGGTGGCCGATCTGCTCGTCGCCCGTTTCCCGACGACCCTGGCCCTGGTGGCGTACGCGACCGTCCTCTTCGTCGTCCTCGGCGTCGGCGCGGGCATCCTCGCCGCCGTCCGGCGCGGCACCTGGGTGGATTCGGCCGTGGTCGGCGGTACGACGCTGGCGGCCTCGGTCCCCTCGTTCGTCTCCGCCATCGCGCTCGCCGCCGTCTTCGGCGTCCGGCTCGGCTGGTTCCCGGTCACCGGCGGCGGCGAGGGCTTCACCGGCACCCTGCACCATCTGACCCTGCCCGCCCTGGCCCTGGCGCTCGGCGCGCTCGCCATCATCAGCCGGGTCACCCGGCAGGCGATGGCCGACGCCGGAGCCGCCGACCATGTGGAGGCCGCCCGCTCCTCCGGCATCCCGGAGCGCGAGATCGTGCGCCGCCACATCCTGCGCAACGCGCTGGGCCCGATCGTCACCATGTGCGGGCTGGTCATGGCCGGGATGCTGGCCGGCACGGTCGTCGTGGAGACCGCGTTCGGGATCAGCGGCATCGGCTCGCTGCTCGTCGGCGCGATCAACACCCACGACTTCCCGGTCGCCCAGGCGGTGCTGCTGCTCATGGTCACCGGCTACATCGTGGTCACCACCCTCGTCGACCTCGTCCACCCGCTGCTCGACCCGCGCGTGAAGGAGGCCGCCGTATGACCGCCCCGGCCCTCGCCCCGGCCCCGGCTCCGGCTCTGGTGAAGAAGACGGCGACCGCCCGGCGTCCCTACGGCGCGATCCTCGCGGGCGCGGTCCTCGGCCTGGTGGTGCTCGCCGCCCTGCTCGCCCCGCTGCTCGCCCCGTACGCCCCCGACGCCATCGACCTCTCCGCCTCGCTGGCCGGGACCACCGGCGACCACCTCCTCGGCACCGACTCCTCCGGCCAGGACCTGCTGTCGCGGGTGCTGTACGGGGCCCGCACCAGCCTCGTCGCCCCGGCGCTGCTGCTCGCCATCGCCGCCGTGCTCGGCATCGCGCTCGGCACCCTGGCGGCCTGGCGCGGCGGCTGGGCAGACACCGTGATCTCCCGGCTCACCGACGTCATGTACGCGTTCCCGGGGCTGCTTTTCACCGTGCTGATCATCGCGGTATTCGGTGCCGGAATGACCACCTCCGTGCTGGCCCTCGGCCTCGCGTACACGCCGACCGTCGCCAAGTACACCCGCTCGGTGGCCATCGTGGAGCGCCGCAAGCCCTACATCGACGCCTACCGCGTCCAGGGCATGGGCGGCCTGCGGATCTGCGCCTTCCACCTCGTGCCCAACCTCGGCCGCTCCGTCATCGGCTATCTGGTGGTCCTCTTCGGCGAGGCCCTGATGTCCCTGGCCACGCTCTCCTACCTCGGCTTCGGCGCCCAGCCGCCCAGCTCCGACTGGGGCCTGATGGTCCAGGAGGGACAGGCCGCCGTCGTCCAGGGCGCCCTGCTGCCGTCTCTCGTGCCCGGCGTCGCCATCGCCCTGGTGGTCGTCTCCTTCAACGTCGTCGGGGTCCGGGCCGCCGACCGACTCGCCAACGGGAGGTAGGACCCATGCCGTACGACACAGCGGCGCACGCCGCACCGGGACACACCGCACCGGGACACGACACAGCAGGACACGACACAGCGGCCCATGCCGCACCGGGAAGTGACCCCGTGCTCCTCGACATCGACCGCCTCACCCTCCGTCTCCCCGGCACCGCCCGCCCCGTCCTGGACCAGGTGTCCCTGCGGGTCGCGAGCGGCGAAGTCGTCGGCCTGGTCGGCGAGTCCGGCTCCGGGAAGTCCACGACCGCCAAGGCCGCCCTGCGCACGCTCCCCGAGGGAACAGCCCTCGACGGTTCCGTACGGGTGGCGGGCCGCGACGTCCTCGCCCTGCGCGGCGAGGAACTGCGTGCCCACCGGGCCCGGACCGTCGCCCTGGTCCATCAGGACCCGCGCGCCGCCCTCAACCCCGTCCGCCGCATCGACGACTTCCTCGTCGAGCGGCTCGCCGCCGCCGGGACCGGGGTGACCGGCCGGGCGGCCCGGTCCCGGGCGGTCGAGCTGCTGGACGCCGTAGGGCTCGACGATCCGGAGCGCCGGGTCCGCCAGCGCCCGCACGAGCTCTCCGGCGGAATGCTCCAGCGCGTCGTCATCGCCGGCGCGCTGGCCGCCGAGCCCCGGCTGCTGCTGGCCGACGAGGCGACCAGCGCCCTGGACGTCACCACCCAGGCGGAGATCCTCGCCCTCCTGCGCACCCTGCGCGCCGAGCGCGGCCTCGGCCTGCTGTTCATCACGCACGATCTGCACCTGGCCGCCGCCTACTGCGACCGTGTGTACGTGATGTACGCGGGCCGCGTCGTCGAGGAGCAGACCGCCGGGGCCCTGTTCGAGCGGCCCCGCCACCCCTACACCCGGGGGCTGCTGGACTGCTCTCCGACGCTGGGGGAGAAGCACCGGGAGATCCGGCCGATCCCGGGGAAGCCGCCCTCGCTGGCCGACGCCTTCACGGGCTGCCCCTTCGCCGACCGCTGCCCGGACGCCGAACCGGAGTGCGCGAGCTGGCAGCCCGAACCGGTGACCCTCGCGGACGTCGCTACGGGCTCCGCCTCCTGCCGCCGACTGCCCGTACTCGCCCCCGGGGCCGGACCCGTACCCGTATCCGCAGCTCAGTCACAGAAGAAGGGCGGCAGCCGATGACGCTCCCGCTGGGAAAGGAACCGCTGGTGACGGACCCCGCACCGCTGCTCGGGGTCGAGGGGCTGCGCAAGACCTACCCGCTGCCCGGCAAGGGCCGCCTGACCGCCGCCGACGGCATCGGCTTCACCGTTCCGGCGGGCGGTTCGCTCGGGATCGTCGGGGAGTCCGGCTCCGGCAAGACGACCGTGGCCCGGATGCTGGTGGGCCTGGTCCGCCCGGACGCCGGGACGGTCCGGGTCGAGGGGCGGGCCCGGGGGCTCACCGCCCCGCGCGGCAGGGCGGCCCGGCTGGCCCGGGCGCGGGAGATCCAGATGGTCTTCCAGGACCCCTACCTCTCGCTCGACCCCCGGCTCACCGCCCGCCGCTGCCTCACCACCGCGCTGCGGCTGCACGGCAGGCAAGCCGCCCTGGCCGACGGGCTGCTGGACCGGGTGGGCCTCGGCGCCCGCGAGGCCGAGGCCCTGCCGCACGGGCTCTCCGGCGGGCAGCGGCAGCGCCTGGCCATCGCCCGCGCGCTCGCCGTCGACCCGAAGGTGCTGGTCCTGGACGAGGCGGTGGCGGCGCTCGACGTGTCGATCCAGGCCCAGATCCTCCAGCTGCTGGACGGGATCCGCCGGGACACCGGGGTGGCCCTGGTCTTCGTCAGCCACGACCTGGCGGTGGTGCAGCACATCACCGACGAGGTCGTCGTGATGCGGCGCGGAACGGCCGTCGAACAGGGCCCGACCGCCGAGGTGCTGGCCGGCCCGCGCGACCCCTACACCCGGCTGCTGCTGGCCTCGGTGCCGCGTGCGGGCTGGGACCCGGCCGACGCGGTCGCCGCCAGGTCCGCCGTGGGCCGCCGGCCCTGACGGGCCCCGGACCGTATACGGGCAGGAGCCCCGTTCCTCCGCCGAAGCGGGGGAACGGGGCTCCTTGGGTACTGCTATGTGCGGCCGCGATCGACCGACCCGGGCAACTAGGCCGGGGTGACGTTCTCAGCCTGCGGACCCTTGGGTCCCTGAGTGACGTCGAAGTTCACGACCTGGTTCTCCTCGAGGGAGCGGAACCCGGACGCGTTGATCGCGGAGTAGTGAACGAAGACATCCGGGCCGCCGCCGTCCTGGGCGATGAAGCCGAAGCCCTTTTCAGCGTTGAACCACTTGACGGTTCCGGTAGCCATAAGCCCTCCTTGGGCCAAAGGGTTGCCCTGCTCCAGAACCTGCAAACAAGTCTGAAAACTACAAAAGCCTGCGGGTTACATGCTCCGCAGGCTCTGTACTGCAAGGGAAACCAAACTGCAACTTGCGGGCGAGCCTAGCACGCAGTCTCTGGAGAGCGGTAGAGGGAAAGATCACTTCACCCGAAGGTTTGACTGGCTCGTCGGGCGTCCGGAGGAAGACCGCCCGAGGGCCTCCCGAAGGGGGCGCGGAGCGGAGAGCGGGCGGGGGCGCGGGGCGGGGCGCGCTGGCCCCGGTGGTGCCCGTGGCCGGATGCGGGTCTAGCCTCGCGATGTGGACAATTCAACCGTCTCCCCCCGTGAAGGCGACGACGACCGTCGCAGCCGGCCCCGCGTCGGCCACATCCAGTTCCTGAACTGCCTCCCGCTGTACTGGGGCCTGGCCCGGACGGGAACCCTGCTCGACCTGGAGCTCTCCAAGGACACCCCGGAGCGGCTCAGCGAGCAGCTGATCAGGGGGGATCTGGACATCGGCCCGGTCACCCTCGTGGAGTACCTGCGCAACGCCGACGACCTGGTGGCGTTCCCGGACATCGCGGTCGGCTGCGACGGACCCGTGATGTCCTGCGTGATCGTCTCCCAGCTGCCGCTGGAGCAGCTCGACCGGGCCCGGGTGGCGCTCGGCTCGACCTCCCGCACCTCGGTGCGGCTGGCCCAGCTGCTGCTGGCCGAGCGCTACGGCGTCCGGCCCGACTACTACACCTGCCCGCCCGACCTGGGCCTGATGATGCAGGAAGCGGACGCCGCCGTGCTGATCGGCGACGCCGCGCTGCGCGCCAACCTCCACGACGCCCCCCGGCTCGGGCTCCAGGTCCACGACCTGGGCCAGATGTGGAAGGAGTGGACGGGGCTGCCGTTCGTCTTCGCCGTCTGGGCGGCCCGCAAGGACTTCCTGGCCACGCACCCCGAGCGGACGGCCCAGGTCCACGAGGCGTTCCTGGCCTCCCGGGACCTCTCGCTGGAGGAGGTCACCAAGGTCGCGGAGCAGGCCGCCCGCTGGGAGGCCTTCGACGCGAAGGTGCTGGAGCAGTACTTCACGACGCTCGACTTCCGCTTCGGCCCGGACCAGCTGGCCGGCGTCCGCGAGTTCGCCCGCCGGACGGGACAGGACACCGGCTACCCGGCCGATGTCCGGGTGGAGCTGCTCGGCGGCTGAGCCGAGGCCCGGGAAAGGGCGGGAATTCCCTTTCCCGTTCCTGGGCAGAGAATTGACGGCGGGGCGCCGGAACAACACATTCGCGCCTTTCCCCGGGGCGAAATGATCCCCTCCTGACCGGAGAGGGGGGAATGGTCCGGCCGTTTCCCGGTGACCGCGCCGGTGCCGCCCCCTAGGCTTCGGTCCGGGTCCGGACCGTCCACAGGGATTCCGGAGCGTCCACAGGGATTGCCGTCCACGGGTTCACCGTCCGCAGGGTTCACAGGGGGAGTCCATATGCAGCCGCTGGAAGCGGGCGAACCGCACACCATCGGTGCCTACCGGCTGCTCGGCAGGCTCGGCGCGGGCGGCATGGGCCGGGTCTATCTGGGGCGCAGCGCGGGCGGCCGTACGGTCGCGGTCAAGGTCGTCCACCCCCACTTCGCCCTCGACGAGCAGTTCCGCGCCCGGTTCCGGCGCGAGGTGGAGTCCGCCCGGCGCATCGGCGCCCAGTGGACGGCCCCGGTCCTGGACGCCGACCCGGACGCGCCGGTGCCGTGGGTGGCGACCGGGTACGTCGCCGGGCCACCGCTCTCCCAGGCGATCACCGAGCACGGCCCGCTGCCCGAACACGCGGTGCGCACCCTGGGCGCGGGTCTCGCCGAGGCCCTCGCGGTCGTCCACGGCCAGGGCATCGTCCACCGCGACGTGAAGCCGTCCAACGTGCTGCTCGCCCTCGACGGCCCCCGCCTCATCGACTTCGGCATCGCCCGGGCCCTCGGTGCGACCGTCTCGCTCACCTCCACCGGCGTCTCCGTCGGCTCGCCCGGCTACATGGCGCCCGAGCAGATCCGGGGCCGGGACGTCTCCGGCGCGGCCGACGTCTTCTCGCTGGGCGCGGTCCTCGCGTACGCGGCGACGGGCGCGGCCCCCTTCCCGGGCGACTCCTCCGCCGTACTCCTCTACAAGGTGGTCCACGAGGAACCCGAACTGGGCGAACTGGAGGGCGAGCTGCGCGAGGTGGTCGCGGGCTGCCTCGCCAAGGACCCGGCGGACCGCCCGGCCCCGGCCGACCTCGCCCGCGCACTCGCTCCCGAGGGGGCGGCGGCGATGGTGGCGGGCGGCTGGCTGCCGGGCCGGCTGGTGCGCGAGGTCAGCCGGTCCGCGGTGGCCCTGCTGGACCTGGAACCGCAGGACGCGCCGGTGCAGTCGGGTCCGGTGCCGTTCAGCAGCGCGTCGCTGGGGGCGGGGGCCGGGCCCCGGCCCTGGCCGGGGGAGGCCGCCCCGGGCCGGCCCGGGGAATTCGGCCCACCCGCCCCGAACCCGCAGGAGGCGCCGTACGGGACACCGCGTGTGCAGGAAGCCGCGCAGGAAGCGCCGGGCCGGACGGCGCACCCGCAGGAAGCACTGCGTGAAGCGTCACCGGAAGCGCCGCGGGAAGCGTCGCAGGACGACGTGCCGTACCGGACGCCGCATCCGCAGGACGACGCGTACGGGACGCCGCATCCGCAGGACGACTACGGGACGCCGCCCCCGCCTCCGCCACCGATGCCGCCGCGTGCCAAGTCCGCCCCCACCGCGCCCCCGCTCCCGGCGCACGCCGGGACCTACCGGCAGGGCGGCGACGGCACGCACAGCCCGCACGGCGCGAGCGGCCTGCCGGGGCAGCGCACCGGCGACCCCCGCCTCTCCCTGACCGTCAGCGCCGAGAACCGGCAGACCACCGGGGAGCGCCGCGGCCGCCGGGTCAGCTGCACGGTCGCCCTGGCCGTGGCCGGCGCGCTCGCCGTCGTCACCCTCGGCACGGGACTGCTCGACGGACTCCTCCCGGGCGGCGACGCCGACCGGGACCGGGGCAACGACGCCGCCGCGACCCCGTCGAGGTCCGCCACCCCACCGGCAGGGGAGAAGCCGTCGCCCGCCGAGTCCGACGACGCCGCGAGCGAGGCCCCGGCGGCCGCGCTGCCGAAGGCGTACGTCGGCACCTGGAAGGGGCCGGTCACCGAGAGGACGACCGGCCAGCCCCACGGCACCCTCACCGCCGTCTTCACCGAGGGCAAGCGCGGTGAGCAGGTCGTCCGGATGAGCACGACGATCTCCCAGCTCGGCATCACCGTCACCTGCAACAGCGTCGGCACCCTCGCCTCCGGCACCGCGACGGAGCTGAACATCCGCGAGGCCACGGATCCGGACCGCCCCAGCACCCCCGGCCTGTGCACCACCACCGAGGCCGACCTGGTCTTCCGCCTCGCCGAGGACGGCACCCTGGACTACCGCTCGAAGGAACGCGCCGCCGGGCTCCCGTACGGGAAGCTCACCCGGTCCGGCGACTGATCGCGCAAGGGGCTGGCGTACGCTGGATCGGTCCGTGGATCCTCAAAAAACCGCCGAAAGGTGACAGCCCGGTGACCGAGAAGGCCGACCTTCAGCCCGTCCTCGACCGAGCCGCCGAAGGCGGTCGGATCACCCCGGAGGAGGCGCTCGACCTCTACCGGTCCGCGCCGCTGCACGCGCTGGGCGCCGCCGCGGACGCCGTACGCCGACGCCGCTACGCCGGTACGGAGCACATCGCGACGTACATCATCGAGCGCAACATCAACTACACCAACGTGTGCGTCACGGCCTGCAAGTTCTGCGCCTTCTACGCCCCGCCCAAGGACACCGACAAGGGCTGGACCCGCGACCTCGACGACATCCTGCGCCGCTGCGCGGAGACCGTGGAGCTGGGCGGCACCCAGATCATGTTCCAGGGCGGCCACCACCCGGACTTCGGCGTGGAGTACTACGAGGAGCACTTCTCCGCGATCAAGAAGGCGTACCCGCAGCTGGTCATCCACTCGCTCGGCGCCTCCGAGATCGAGCACATGGCCCGGATCTCGAAGGTCTCCGCCGAGGAGGCCATCAGCCGCATCCACGCCGCCGGGCTCGACTCCTTCGCCGGTGCGGGCGCCGAACTGCTGCCCGCCCGGCCGCGTACCGCCATCGCCCCGCTCAAGGAGTCCGGCGAGCGCTGGCTGGAGATCATGGAGATCGCGCACGGCCTCGGTGTCGAGTCCACCTCCACCATGCTGATGGGCACCGGCGAGACCAACGCCGAGCGCATCGAGCACCTGAAGATGATCCGGGACGTCCAGGACCGCACCGGCGGCTTCCGCGCCTTCATCCCGTACACCTACCAGCCGGAGAACAACAAGCTGAAGGGCCGTACGCAGGCCACGCTCTTCGAGTACCTGCGGATGATCGCCATCGCCCGGCTCTTCCTCGACAACGTGGCCCACATCCAGGGCTCCTGGCTGACCACCGGCAAGGAGGTCGGCCAGCTGTCGCTGCACTACGGCGCGGACGACCTCGGCTCGATCATGCTGGAGGAGAACGTCGTCTCCTCGGCCGGGGCCAAGCACCGCTCCAACCGGCTGGAGATCATCGACCTGATCCGCAAGGCCGACCGCGTCCCGGCCCAGCGCGCCACGACGTACGAGCACCTCGTCGTGCACGACGACCCGGCGATGGACCCGGTCGACGAGCGCGTCGTCTCGCACATCTCGTCCACCGCGATCGAGGGCGGTACCGCCCACCCGGAGCTGAAGCTCCTCAGCGCCAACTAGGGCCTCGCCCCGTGCTGACGATTCATGCCGCGCCCCTGGTCCTCCCGGTGGGCGCGGCGGCCGTCGCGGACGGGGCGGTCGCGGTCGACGGCGACCGGATCGCGGCCCTCGGCCCGTACGAGGAGGTCGCCGCCGCGTACCCGGCCGCCCGGGTCCGCCGCTGGCCCGGCCTCCTCACGCCCGGACTGCGCCAGGACCGGGCCCGTGAGCTGCTCACCGGCTGCTACCACCCCGACCCGCGCGAGGCCGACGAGCTCGGCGGACTCCCGCTGTGGGGCGAGGCGTTCGAGCGGATCGCGGCGGCGGCGGACGCGACCCGGCGGGCCGGCAGCGTGCGACGCGGCCTCCAGCGGATGCTGCGCCACGGGACCACGCATGTGGCGGGCCCGTTCGGCGCGGACGACCCGGCGCTGCGCACGGCCGTCGCCCGGTCGGGTCTGGTCCAGGTCGCTGCCCTGCCCGGAGGGCCCCCGCTTGTACGCGAAGGGGTGCCGGACCTGGACCCCTTCGCGGCGGGCGGCGATCTGGCGCGTACGGCACACGGACCGCTGACCGCGGGCGGCCGGGCCGACCTCGCCGTCTTCGACGTGCCCGACGAGGCGGCGCTGTACGGCGGGGGGCCCCGGCCCTGCGTGGCGACGGTGCTCGCGGGGCGGCTCGTGCACCGCGAGCGCTGAGGCCCGCTTCCCCGGCGGACGTCAGGGCACCTTCGGGCCGCCCAGGTAGCGCCCCTTCGCGTCGTACGGCCAGGCGTTGGCGACGCAGCCCTTCAGCCCGTCGATCTGCTGCATCATCGCGGGCGCGGGGCGGCCCTTCCCCGGGCAGGTCTCGTGGCCGCGCCCCAGCCAGTGGCCGACCTCGTGGTTGATGATCAGCGCCCGGTACTCCGCGACGGGCCCGTCGAACTGCGGCGAACCGAGCTGCCAGCGCTTCAGGTTGACCATCACCTTCTCGCCGCCCCGGCAGTTGACCTCGCCGCGCGTCTTGAGGCCGTACGCGCCGCACATCCGGTCCGTGGTCGCCGGGGTGGCGATCCTGATCACCAGCCCGGCCGATCCGTCGGCGACCTGGCGGAACGAGCGCTCGCCGCCGTGGCCCCAGCCGCGCGGATCGGCGAGCACCGCGGCGATGCCGGCGGCGGCCCGGTCCGGGTCGACGCCGATGCCGTCCTCCACCTCGACCCGGTAGGCGCTGCCCTTGCCCTTCGCCGTGACGCCCGCACGGGCCACGGTGAACGTGCCGGGCCCCGAGGCGGGGATGTCCTCGGCCCTGGGGGTGTCGGTGTCCGTGTCCGCCCCGGCCGACGGTGATGTGGACGGGGTCGGCGGGGGAGTGGGCTCGGGGGCGTCCTCCAGCGGCTCGGAGGCGTTGTCCGGTCCGCCCTCCGGCGCCGTACGGGACGGGGCCGGGGCGGCGTCCGCCGGGCCGCCGTCCTGCCAGGGGCGGCCGACGAGAAGCGCCGCGCCCGCCGCCACCGCGAGCGTCAGCACGGCGAGGCCGACCGCCCGGCGCCGGTTCCGCTGCCGACGCCGCACCCGGGTCCGCGCCGCGGACCGGGAACGGGGAGCGGACCGTGAGCCGCGCCGGGAGCCGTCCCGGGAACCGCGCCCCGAGCCGTCCCGGGAGTCGTCCCGGGAACCGCTCCTCGGACCGCTCCCGGTCCGTTCCGGCGTCCGGGGCGGCGGCACGCGCAGCCGGAACGTGTCCTCGTCGCGCTCCGGCCGCCCGTACGCGGGCGGCAGCGTGCCGGTCGTGCGGCGGCGCGTCACGAGGCGGCCCCGCTCCACGCCACCGGGTGCTCGTCGGCGTACGCGATCAGCTCCCGGAACCACGGGCTCTGGGCGACCCGCACCAGGTCCCCCGCGGTGACGGCCGCACCGTCCGCCCCGGACCGCGCGGGCGCGACGGACAGCGCCACCGTGCTGCGGCCGGACCGGTAGTGGAGCGAGACCTCCGTGCCCGGCCGGTCCGCGCCGGGCTGCCGGAACGCCCGGGCCGGCGTGCCGTCGTCCAGGGTGACGGGCTCGCAGGTCAGCCCCTTCTCCGGGAGGTCGCGGCAGGCGGGCTCGGGGCTCCCCGGGTCCGGGCGCACCGACAGGCGGACGGTGTGCACGACGGAGCCGCGCCGCCCCTCGTAGCTCCCCGGTCCGTCGCCGACGGGCCGGACGGTGCCGACCGACGCGGGCAGCAGGGCGTCCAGGGCCCGGGCCGCCTGCCGCCGGAAGCCCTCCAGGCGCTGCGCTTCCTGGGAGCCGAGTCCGGGCGGGACCGACAGGGACGGCTCGGGCGGCCCGGGGGGTACGGGCGGCACGGCCGCGGACTCCGTCGGCACGGGGACGGCGGTGGGGCTCGGCATGTCGGTGGAGTGCTCCGTACGTCGGGGGGACGGGGTGGGCGTGGTGGCGGGCAGGGAGAGGGACGGTCCGGCGGGCGCGGCGGGTTCCGGGTCCGGCCCGGACGACAGCCAGGGGCCGAGCACGGAGAGGCCCAGGGTCACGGCGGTGACCGCGACGAAGGCGCCCGCGACCGCGAACGCCCGGGCCCTGGCCCGCCGCCGGTGGCCCTCCCGCACGGCGTCGGAGACCAGGTCAGGCTGGAGGGACAGCGGGCCGACGGTCCGGTGCAGGACGTCCCGGAACAACTCTTCGTCCCTGCAGAGCTCTTCGGCCCGGCTCAGTTCTTCGTCGCGTGTGCGGGGCGACAGGCGCTCGTACGGTTCAGGGGTCATGACCGGCCCTCAGCTTCCGGTGGAGTAGAGCTGGACGTCGCCCATCCGGGCGCGCAGGCGGAGGAGCGAACGCGAGCACTGGCTCTTCACCGTCGACTCGCTGCACCGCAGCAGCGAGGCCACGGTCTCCACGCTCAGGTCGTCCCAGTAGCGCAGGACGACCATCGCCCGTGCCCGGGGCGGAAGTTCGGCGAGCAGGGCGAGCAGCGTGACCCGGAGGTCGGCGCCCGGTGCGGGATTGGGCTGGGGGCGGGGCGCGTCGCGGTTGTGGGCGAGCAGATCGCGTACGGTACGGCGGCGTTCGGCCACGAAGGTGCGCACCAGCACGGTCTTGGCGTAGGCGTCGAGGTTGTCCGCCCGGCTCGCCCTGCGCCAGTGCTGGAACAGCTTGGCGAGCGTCGTCTGCGTCAGGTCCTGCGCGCCCTCGACGTCCCCGCACAGCAGGTAGGCCGTCCGGTACAGCCGGCGCTGCCCGGTCCTGGCGTACGCCTCGAACGCGGCGCGCTCGCCGTCCGCCATGGCGGGCTCAGCCCCTGCCGGCATCCGCCCTCCCCTCTCTCCTCGACCCCCACCCCTTACAGAGCGCCCGTGTGCCGGAAAGGTTGAAGAGAAGTGAAGATCGGTTCGGGACGGTGTGTGCGCCGGTCCGTTACCCGTCCACGTACCGGTCCGGAGGCGTCTCGCTCCCCGGCGGATCCTGGTGCCCGCGCGAAGCGCTGTGCTGGAACGGCGCCCGTCGCGTTCTGGGACAACCGGGCCGCCCAGCACTACGCGGTCAGCGACCACGCCCCGCACCGCCGGGAGCGGAGGGCGTGGCCATCGCGGGCGACCGCCCTCACTGATCCCGGTGGTGCGGCTGCTTGAATGGAACGGTGACCCGAGCCTCCCTGGAAAAGCAGCCGCACGAAGTCGCCTCGATGTTCGACGGTGTGGCGGCCAACTACGACCTGACCAACGACGTGATCTCGCTCGGCCAGGCCCGGCTGTGGCGCAAGGCGGTCGCGGCGGCGGTCGACGCCCGCCCCGCGCAGAAGATCCTCGACCTGGCGGCGGGCACCGCGACCTCCTCGCAGCCCTTCGTGAAGGCGGGCGCCTATGTCGTGCCGTGCGACTTCTCGCTCGGCATGCTCAAGGTCGGCAAGGAGCGCCACCCGTGGATGCCGTTCACCGCGGGCGACGGTATGCGGCTGCCGTTCAAGGACGAGACGTTCGACACCGTGACGATCTCCTTCGGGCTGCGCAACATCCAGGACACCGATGTCGCGCTGCGCGAGCTGTACCGGGTGACGAAGCCCGGCGGCCGGGTCGTGATCTGCGAGTTCTCCCAGCCGACCTGGACCCCGTTCCGCACGGTCTACACGGAGTACCTGATGCGGGCGATCCCGCCGGCCGCCCGCGCGGTGTCCTCCAACCCGGACGCGTACGTCTACCTCGCCGAGTCCATCCGCGACTGGCCCGACCAGCCCGCCCTCGCCGCACTGCTCCAGAAGGCGGGCTGGTCGAGCGTCGCCTGGCGCAACCTGACCGGCGGCGTGGTGGCCCTGCACCGGGCCACCCGCGCCTGATCCCGTAACGGCCCCGGTCTCACAGCTCCAGCCGGAAGCAGACCGCCTCCTGGCCGCGCGGGGTGTCGTACGACTCCGCGCGCCGCATTCCGAGGCGCTCCGCCACCGCCATGGACCGGCCGTTACGGGAGTGGATCATCGCGACCACCTCGCCGACCTCCGCCGCCCGCAGCCGCTCCAGCGTGATGCGGGCGGCGGCGGAGGCGTATCCGCGGCCCCACGCCGCACGCCCCAGCCGCCAGCCGATCTCGGTCGCGCCCACCGGCCCGTAATGCGTGTGCGGCCACGGCTGCGCCCCGGTGAAGCCGAGCACGGCGTCCTCCTCGTCCGTGACGGTCCACAGGCAGTAGCCGAGCTCCGCGTCGTGCCGGCGCTGGCGCGCGGTGAGCTCCTCGTACACGGAGAAATCCGCCCGCCGGCCTCCGAAGAACTCCATCACCTCGGGGTCGTCGAAGACCCGGTGCCAGGTCAGGGCGTCCTCGTCGGTCGGAACACGGAGGCGTACGGCGGGGGCCGAAGCATGGGGCGTGGCAGGCGCGATCGACATGAGGGAGCCCTTCGGAGGGTTGGTTCGCAGGCCCCCATAGACTGCACGGGACATGTGCCGCGCGGCACGCGAATTCGAGTCTTCGGGAGATCCGACCGTGACCGAGCCCCTCTCCGAGCACAGCGCGGATGTCATCGTCGTCGGAGCGGGCCCTGCCGGCTCCACGACCGCGTACTACCTCGCCAAGGCCGGACTGGACGTCCTGCTCCTGGAGAAGACCGCCTTCCCGCGGGAGAAGGTCTGCGGCGACGGGCTCACGCCCCGCGCCACGAAACAGCTCGTCGCCATGGGGATCGACATCTCCGAGGAGGCGGGCTGGCTGCGCAACAAGGGCCTGCGCATCATCGGCGGCGGCGTCCGGCTCCAGCTGGACTGGCCGGACCTCGCCTCCTACCCGGACTACGGACTGGTCCGCAAGCGCGACGACTTCGACGAGCAGCTGGCCCGCCAGGCGCAGAAGGCCGGCGCCCGGCTGCACGAGCGCTGCAACGTGGGCGCGCCCATCCGCGACGAGCGCACCGGCCGGATCACCGGCGTCGAGGCGAGGATCGGCGAGGAGAAGACCCCGGTCACCTTCCACGCCCCGCTCGTGGTGGCCGCCGACGGCAACTCCACCCGGCTCTCGCTCGCGATGGGCCTGCACCGCCGTGAGGACCGCCCGATGGGCGTCGCCGTCCGTACGTACTTCACCTCGCCCCGCCACGACGACGACTACCTGGAGTCCTGGCTGGAGCTGTGGGACAAACGCGGCGCCGAGGACCGGCTGCTGCCCGGCTACGGCTGGATCTTCGGCATGGGCGACGGCACCTCCAACGTCGGCCTCGGCATCCTCAACTCCTCCTCCGCCTTCAAGGAGCTGGACTGGCGCGAGGTCCTCAAGGCCTGGTGCGCCTCGATGCCGGAGGACTGGGGCTACACCCCGGAGAACATGACGATGCCGATCCGCGGCGCCGCCCTCCCGATGGCCTTCAACCGCCAGCCGCACTACACCAAGGGCCTTCTGCTCGTCGGCGACGCGGGCGGCATGGTCAACCCGTTCAACGGCGAAGGCATCGCGTACGCCATGGAGTCGGGCCAGATCGCCGCCGACGTCATCGTCCAGGCCCACGCCCGCGCCACCCCCGCCCAGCGTGAACTGGCCCTGAACAACTACCCGAAGGTGCTCAAGGAGACCTACGGCGGCTACTACACGATGGGCCGCGCCTTCGTGAAGCTGATCGGCAACCCCAAGATCATGAAGCTCGCCACCCAGCGCGGTCTGACCCACCCGCTGCTGATGAAGTTCACCCTGAAGATGCTGGCCAACCTGACCGACCCGCAGGGCGGCGACGCGATGGACCGCATCATCAACGGCCTGTCGAAGGTGGCCCCGAAGGCCTGAGGCCGCACGGGACGTTCCGGGCGGTTCACGAAGGGTCCGCCGCGCGGGTGCGCTCGTAGTGGCGGGCCACCCGCGCCCGGTTGCCGCAGGACGGCTTGCACCACTCCTGCCGGCCGTGGCTCCTGACGAAATACCGTACGCAGCGCGGTGCGTGGCAGGCCCGTAGCCGCTCGCGCTCCGGCCCGATCAGGAAGTCGACGGCGTCGCGCGCCAGCGCCGCGACCAGCCGTACGCGTGGATCGGCCTCGGCCGACAGCAGCCCGGCCGTGGGCGGGCCTTCGGCGGGCCAGCGCAGTTGCGGGGCCACGGGCTCCCGGGCGGCGGCCGCGTTGAGGAGGGCCAGGGCCTCGTCGGCGGGCATCAGGCGGTGGGCGTCGGCCGGGCTGGGCGGGGCAGGGCTGACCACCCGCGCGAACAGGGCCCGGACGGCCCGCCGTACACCGATGACCGCGTCCCTGAACTCCTCGTCGACGACGAACTCCGGGGCGTGTACGGGCTCCTCGGCGCCGATGGGCTCTCCGGCCGGGGCGGGGCTGCTCAGCAGTCCGGTCTGCCGCCGGATCCACCGGGCCGCCCCTTCGAGCGTGCCGAGGTCGTCGAGGACGCCGCCGTCCCCGTCGTGGCGGATGGTGCCCGCCAGTTCCATCACGGGCCGCTCGCTCACCGGCCGCTCCTCTCACGCCTCTTGAACGTCTGCGCTCCCCACTCTAGAGTCCTAATGGAAGAAACGAGAATGAGCATTAGAGGGGGAAGGGCTGCTCATGCTGCTTGCTCAGATCAGCGATCTGCACCTGGACGGCAGCGAACGCGCGACGCGACGTGCCGTCCGCGTCATGGACCATCTGCGGGCGCTGCCCCGGCCGGTCGACGCGCTGCTGGTCACCGGGGACATCGCCGACCACGCGACCGAGGCCGAGTACGAGGAGGCCGTACGGCTGCTGGACGCGCCGTTCCCCGTGCTCGCCTGCCCCGGCAACCACGACGCCCGCCCCGCCTACCGCAAGGCCTTCCTCGGGGAGGCCCCGGACACCGCGCCCGTCAACCGGGTCCACCGCATCGCCGGAAACGCCGTCCTGATGTGCGACTCCACGATCCCGGGCCGGGACGAGGGCCGCCTCGACGCCGGGACGCTCGCCTGGATCGACGCCACGCTCACCGGGCTGCCCGACGACGTTCCCGCGCTGATCGCCTTCCACCAGCCGCCCGTCGAACTCCACCACCCGCTGCCGGACGCCGGGATGCTCCAGGAGCCCGAGCGGCTCGCCGCCCTGCTCACCGCCCATCCGCAGGTCGTCGCCGTCCTCACCGGACACGCCCACACGGCCGCCGCATCGGTCTTCGGCGGCCGCCCCCTGATCGTCGGCCCCGCCGTCACCTGGACCCTGCGCATGCCCTGGGAGGGCGACCGGCCGGCGGACCGGGACCAGCCCCCGGGGCTGGCGTTCCACGTCCTGGGTGAGGACCGGCGACTGACCACCCACTTCCGTGTCGTCCTCTGATCCGGACCACGGGCTTTAATCCTCGGCCCCCCGGGTGATCGTGTGCGATGATTTGCGCGCCCCCGGTTGTCGGCAGTCCGGACCGGGCGGCGCCCGCCCGCCCCCGCCCACCGTGGCGGCACGCGGTGCGTGCCACTCTCTTTGACGCACTCTCATATCGAAACCATCGAACGCAGGCCGGCGGGGCACGGAACAAGCCGCTACAGCGCTGCTCGACCCCAAGGACTGACAGCCATGACCACCGCCTCGCTGCCCCAGCACCAGGACCTCTTCCTGGAGCCCCGCTTCGCCGTGGACCTGACCACGCCGGACGACGACGAGGACTTCGACGCCGCGTACGAAGCGCTTCCCGCGCCCACCACCTCGGCCAAGGAGCAGGAGCGGCCGAACCGCCGCCCGCGCCGCCGCTGATCCGGTAACCTCCCGTCCCATGACCGGCCCCGAGTCCGACAGACTCCGGCCACCGGTGCGCCGGTGGCCGTGTCCGTGCTGAGCTTCACCGACTGACCCCTCGGGTCACCGGTCCCTCCATCACGGTTCCACGCCCCGCCGGATCACCGCGGGTACGGGCCGTTCTCTCCCGCGTACGTGCCGAACCACCGCCGTACGCGGTTCGTGCCACCGGCCGATCGACGCCGGGCACTTCTTCGCGCCATGCCGCCGCCGTATCTCCGGCGGGGCCGTCCGCGCGGCCCGTATCCCCGCACACCGGTCTGTCTGTCCATCCGACGGTTCCGTCCAAGGGGCTACTCACCCATGCCATTCGCCGTCTACGTCCTCGGGCTCGCGGTCTTCGCCCAGGGCACCTCCGAATTCATGCTGTCCGGGCTCCTCTCGGGCATCGCCGCCGACCTCGGCGTCTCCCTCTCCGCCGCCGGCCTCCTCACCTCCGCCTTCGCCGTCGGGATGGTCGTCGGCGCACCCCTGATGGCGCTCACCAGCCGCACCTGGCCGCGCCGTCGCGCCCTGCTCCTCTTCCTCGCCGTCTTCGTCGCCGTCCATGTGATCGGCGCGCTCACCCCGCACTACGGCGTGCTCCTCGCGACCCGATTCGTCGGTGCCCTCGCCAACGCGGGCTTCTGGGCGGTGGCCCTGACGACGGCCGTCGCGCTGGTCCCCGACCGGCTGAAGGGCCGCGCCACCGCCGTGGTGGTCGGCGGTGTGACCGTGGCCTGCGTGGTGGGCGTACCGGCCGGGGCGGTGCTGGGGGAGCACTGGGGGTGGCGGTCGGCCTTCTGGGCGGTCGCGATCGTCTCGCTGCCCGCCGTCCTCGCCGTCCTGCGCTCCATCCCGGGCGGCCGGGGTACGGGCGCGGCCGCCGCTCCCGTACCCGTACGGGACGAACTGCGCGCGCTGACCGGTCCCCTGCTGCGGCCGACCCTGCTCACGATGGCCCTGGTGCAGGGGGCGACCTTCTGCACGTTCTCCTACCTGGAGCCGCTGCTGACCCGGGTGACGGGCCTGGGCGCGGGGTGGGTGCCGGTGGCCCTGGCGCTCTTCGGGGCGGGCTCGTTCGCCGGGGTCGCGGTGGCGGGCCGGTTCGCCGACGCCCGTCCGGTCGCCGTCGTCGCCACCGGCATGACGGCCCTCACCGCCGGCTGGGCGGCGCTCGCCCCGGCGGCGGGCAGCCCGGTGCTCGCCCTGGCCCTGATTCCGCTCCTCGGCATGCTCGCCTTCGGTACGGGCACCGCCCTGATCACCCGGGTGCTGGGCCTCGCCCCCGGGGCCCCGACGCTGGCCGGCGCCTTCTCGACGACGGCGTTCAACCTGGGGGCGACGGTGGGTCCGTGGGCGGGTGGACTGGCCCTGGACGCCGGGCTCGGCTACCGGTCTCCGGTCCGGGTGAGCGCCCTGCTGATGGTCCTGGCGCTGCTCGTCGCCGCGACGACGGCGAAGGGCCGCCGCCCCCGAGCGGGGGAGCGGCGGCCCTCAGCCGTGCGCCGATGCGCCCGGGGGCGCGACGGCTCTCCGGGCGAACACCCGGGGAACCGCTTGTGAATCAGAGAACGCGGACCGCGCCGGTCGGCCGGTCGTAGTCCAGGGAGCGCTGCACCGTGCCGGTGCTGGAGTTCTGCGCACCGACGAACTCGCCGCCGCCGACGTAGATCGCCACGTGGTACGCGCTGCCCGCGCCGCCCCAGTACAGGATGTCGCCGGGCTGGAGGTTGTCCAGGGAGACCTGGGTGCCGGCGGTCGACTGGGACTGCGAGACGCGCGGCAGGTCGATGCCCGCCGTGCGGTAGGCGGCCTGGACCAGGCCGGAGCAGTCCCACGCGTTGGGGCCGGTGCCGCCGGAGACGTACGCGTCGCCGACCTGGGCCTTGGCGAACGCCACGATGGAGGCGGCGGAACCGCTCACGTTCGAGGAGGAGGACGGGGCGGAGGCGGAGCTGCCCGTGGAGTCCGAGGAGCCGGAGGAGGCGCTGAGCGTCGTGCGCTCGGCGGTCCGGGAGGCGCGCTCGGCGCGCTCCTCTGCCTCCGCCTCGGCCTTGGCCTTCGCGGCGGCTTCGGCCTTCTTCTTGGCCTCGGCCTTGCGGACGGCCTCGGCGTGGGCCTTCTTGGCCGTCTTCGCGGCCTTCTCGGCCGCGGCGTCCTCGTCGGCCTGGGTCTCCAGGTCGAGGGCGACCTGCTGGGTGGCCTGAGCGGAGGCGGCCACAGCGGTGGAGAAGCCGGACGTGATGGTGGGCATCTCGATCGTCTGGGTCACCGGCTCGGCCTGGGCCGGACCGGCGGCACCCGCGACCGCGATGGTGCTGAGGACGCCACCGGCAACTCCGGCTCGCAGTGCCGACTTCGAGGCGCGCTGGCGGGGCTTCCGGTGGCTGGGTATGTGAGCGGTGTGGGACATGGGTACTAGCGCTATCAGGGCTGTAGGGGTCCCATCAAGAAACGTGTGTTGCGACACAGTTACGTTCGGAATCTGTGAATCCGCTTTCTGAGCGCCCTTATTGACGCCGTAACGGGCAAATCGGGCGGCCGCGATCAGGCCCGTGATCACTGCCTTTCGGTAATACGCCCGAATTGCCCGTCGCTTACCATCCGTTCACACCGATGGCCAAGCCCGGTTTCCCGGGGCGTGGAGCCGAGTGGCGCAGGTCACAGTGTGAGTCCACCGCGACGGGCAACCCTCGCGCCCGTGACCCGCGTGGGCGCCCGTGGCCGGAACCGGGGTGCGGTGCATGGCCGGAATCGGAGCGCGGGGCGTCGCCGCAGCCGGCGTGCGGGCGTCGCCGGATGTCCGATCCGGAAGTTCGTGAATGCGGGCACATGTCCCCTTCGGTCCCGGCCGCCCCTCGTCCGGGTGAGCATCGGGATCGGGCGGCACCCTTATCACTCTCGGGCCGTCCACCGCCAATTTGCTTGTACAGGCCGTCGATTGATAGCGCTGCGCGCCTTTGACCAGCGGTAACGCCGTGGAATGTCACGTCTCGTGATCACTCGGCCGCTTCGCGTACGAAGATCACCGCTCATACGACTTCATGATCCTTCGTCAGGTGGTGGAGATCACAAAGCCGTTGTCGTACCCCGTGTCGCAGATCACAGGGGACCGGGCATAGGATGCGGGGCAGTCGGGCTTGTGAACTGCCTCACATGTGCACGATCTTGGTGAGGTGGCGAGCCGGTCGCCCGATGCGGTCCAAAGGTCAAGGACGACTGGAAGGAGCGAGGAGCGTGAATGCCTACGCGCCCATCCTCGTGCTCGGCGCCCTCGGGGCAGGGTTTGCGATCTTCTCCGTGGTCATGGCCACGCTTATCGGCCCCAAGCGCTACAACCGGGCAAAGCTCGAAGCGTACGAGTGCGGTATCGAACCCACCCCGACTCCGGCCGGTGGCGGCCGCTTTCCCATCAAGTACTACCTGACGGCGATGCTTTTCATCGTCTTCGACATCGAGATCGTCTTCCTCTATCCCTGGGCGGTCTCCTTCGACGCCCTGGGGATCTTCGGGCTCGTGGAGATGCTGCTCTTCGTGCTCACCGTCTTCGTCGCCTATGCGTATGTGTGGCGTCGCGGCGGCCTGGAATGGGACTGAGGGGCTGAGGGGCACACCATGGGACTCGAAGAGAAACTGCCGAGCGGCTTCGTTCTGACCACGGTCGAGCAGGCCGCGGGCTGGGTGCGGAAGTCCTCCGTCTTCCCGGCCACGTTCGGGCTGGCCTGCTGCGCCATCGAGATGATGACGACCGGCGCCGGCCGCTACGACCTCGCCCGGTTCGGGATGGAGGTCTTCCGCGGATCGCCGCGACAGGCGGACCTGATGATCGTCGCGGGACGGGTGAGCCAGAAGATGGCACCCGTCCTGCGCCAGGTCTACGACCAGATGCCGAATCCCAAGTGGGTCATTTCCATGGGGGTTTGTGCTTCATCGGGTGGAATGTTCAACAATTACGCCATTGTGCAGGGTGTTGATCACATTGTCCCGGTCGATATCTATTTGCCGGGTTGTCCGCCCCGTCCCGAGATGCTGCTGGACGCCATCCTCAAGCTCCACCAGAAGATCCAGGACGGCAAGCTCGGGGTCAACGCGGAGGAGGCCGCCCGTGAGGCCGAGGAAGCGGCCCTCAAGGCACTGCCCCTGATCGAGATGAAGGGGCTGCTGCGGTGAGCGACCACACCCACGGCGAGGGACGGAACGGCAACGCCGTACCCGCCCCGCGCGACACCGGCGGCGAGGTCATCCGCGTACGCAAGGGCATGTTCGGCGCGAACAACGGCGGCGACACCTCCGGCTACGGCGGCCTCGTCCGCACCGTCACCCTGCCGGGAGCCGCTTCCCGGCCCTACGGCGGCTGGTTCGACGAGGTGGCCGACGAGCTCGAAGGGGCCCTGGAGGAGCAGGACCTGCTTCCCGAGAACGCCATCGAGAAGACGGTCGTCGACCGCGACGAGCTGACCTTCCACATCGCCCGCGAGCACCTCGTCCAGGTCGCCCGCACCCTGCGCGACGACCCCGCCCTGCGCTTCGAGCTCTGTACGGGCGTGAGCGGCGTCCACTTCCTGGGCGACAAGGGCCGCGAGCTGCACGCCGTCTACCACCTGCGCTCGCTCACCCACGGCCGGCTGATCCGGCTGGAGGTGTCCGCCCCGGACAGCGACCCGCACATCCCGTCGCTCGTCGAGATCTACCCGACCAACGACTGGCACGAGCGCGAGGCGTACGACTTCTTCGGGCTCGTCTTCGACGGGCACCCGGCCCTGACCCGGATCATGATGCCGGACGACTGGCAGGGCTTCCCGCAGCGCAAGGACTACCCGCTCGGCGGCATCGCCGTCGAGTACAAGGGCGCCCAGATCCCGGCTCCGGACCAGCGGAGGTCGTACTCCTGATGACCACTCCCCACGCAACACCTCGCGCCACGACCGAGGGGACCGTATATACGGTCACCGGCGGCGACTGGGACGAGGTCGTCGAATCCGCGGTGAAGTCCGACGACGAGCGCATCATCGTCAACATGGGCCCCCAGCACCCGTCCACGCACGGTGTGCTCCGCCTCATCCTGGAGATCGACGGCGAGACCGTCACCGAGGCCCGCTGCGGCATCGGCTACCTCCACACCGGCATCGAGAAGAACCTCGAATTCCGCAACTGGACCCAGGGCACCACCTTCGTCACGCGGATGGACTACCTGACGCCGTTCTTCAACGAGACGGCGTACTGCCTGGGCGTCGAGAAGCTCCTCGGCATCGAGGACCAGATCCCCGACCGGGCCACCGTCATCCGCGTGCTGCTGATGGAGCTCAACCGGCTCGCCTCGCACCTGGTGTGCATCGCCACCGGCGGCATGGAGCTCGGCGCGACCACGATCATGATCTACGGCTTCCGCGATCGTGAACTGGTTCTCGACCTCTTCGAGCTCTTCACCGGCCTGCGGATGAACCACGCGTTCGTCCGCCCCGGCGGCCTCGCACAGGACCTGCCCCCGGGCGCGGTCGACCAGCTGCGCGAGTTCATCAAGACCATGAAGAAGAACCTGCCGGAGTACGACAAGCTCGCCACCGGCAACCCCATCTTCAAGGCCCGGATGAAGGACGTCGGCTACCTCGACCTCACCGGCTGCATGGCGCTCGGCGCCACCGGCCCGGTGCTCCGCTCCGCCGGACTCCCGCACGACCTGCGCAAGAGCGACCCGTACTGCGGTTACGAGACCTACGACTTCGACGTCCCGACCGCCGACACCTGCGACTCCTACGGACGCTTCCTCATCCGGCTGGAGGAGATGCGCCAGTCGCTGCGCATCATCGAGCAGTGCATCGACCGGCTGGAGCCCGGCCCGGTCATGGTCGCCGACAAGAAGATCGCCTGGCCCGCCCAGCTCGCGCTCGGCGCCGACGGTCTCGGCAACTCGCTCGACCACATCAGGAACATCATGGGCACCTCCATGGAAGCCCTGATCCACCACTTCAAGCTGGTGACGGAGGGCTTCCGGGTCCCCGCCGGACAGACGTACACCGCCGTCGAGTCCCCCAAGGGCGAACTCGGCGTCCATGTCGTCTCCGACGGCGGCACCCGCCCCTACCGGGTCCACTTCCGCGACCCGTCCTTCACCAACCTGCAGGCCATGGCGGCGATGTGCGAAGGCGGCCAGGTCGCCGACGTCATCGTCGCCGTCGCGTCCATCGACCCCGTGATGGGAGGCGTCGACCGGTGACCACCTCACGCCAAGACGTCAGTCTGGGGATGCCGCAGCTCCCCGCCACCCCCTACCCGGCCGAGGTGCGCGCCCGGCTCGACGCGGACGCGAAGGAGGTGCTCGCCCGCTACCCCGGCAGCCGCTCCGCCCTGCTGCCGCTGCTGCACCTCGTGCAGTCCGAGGAGGGCTACGTCTCCCGTACGGGCGTCGCCTTCTGCGCCGAGACGCTCGACCTCACCACCGCCGAGGTCACCGCCGTCGCCACCTTCTACTCCATGTACCGGCGCAGGCCGAGCGGCGACTACCAGGTCGGTGTCTGCACCAACACCCTGTGCGCGGTCATGGGCGGCGACGCCATCTTCGACACGCTCAAGGAGCACCTCGGCGTCGGCAACAACGAGACCACCGAGGACGGCAAGGTCACCCTCGAACACATCGAGTGCAACGCCGCCTGCGACTTCGCGCCCGTCGTGATGGTCAACTGGGAGTTCTTCGACAACCAGACGCCGGAGAGTGCCACGCAGCTCGTCGACGACCTGATCGCCGGCCGGACCGTCGAGCCCACCCGCGGCGCGCCGATCTGCTCGTACAAGGACACCGCCCGCATCCTGGCGGGCTTCCCCGACGAGCGCCCCGGCGCCGTCGAGGCGACCGGCGGCGCGGGCCCCGCCTCCCTCGTCGGGCTGAAGCTCGCCAAGGGCGAGGCGCTCCCGAAGGCGCGCGTGGTCTCCCCGCGCGCCGGGCAGCCGCAGGACGCGCAGCCGCACGACCCTTCGCCGTCCGAGCACCTCAGCTCGCACGACGCACCGCAGCAGACCTCGGCCTCCGACCCGGAGCACCCGGCCGGGCCCGCAGCCGAGGAGGGGGAGTGATGACCTTGGCCGCCGAGATCGACCACAACGGGACGAGCCCCGAGAAGCTGCTCGCACCCGTGCTCTCCGCCTTCTGGGACCAGCCCGAGTCCTGGACGCTGGACACCTACCGCCGCCACGAGGGGTACGAGGGGCTGCGCAAGGCGCTGGCCATGGACCCCGACGACCTCATCGCGTACGTCAAGGACTCCGGTCTGCGCGGCCGCGGGGGCGCGGGCTTCCCCACCGGGATGAAGTGGCAGTTCATCCCGCAGGGCGATGGCAAACCGCACTATCTGGTGGTCAACGCCGACGAGTCGGAGCCGGGGACCTGCAAGGACATCCCGCTCCTCTTCGCGAACCCGCACAGCCTCATCGAGGGCATCGTGATCGCCTGTTACGCGATCCGCTCTTCGCATGCGTTCATCTATCTGCGCGGTGAGGTCGTCCCCGTGCTGCGACGACTGCACGAGGCCGTACGAGAGGCGTACGAGGCGGGTTATCTGGGGACGAACATCCTGGGTTCAGGACTCGATCTGGAACTCACGGTGCACGCGGGCGCCGGTGCGTACATCTGTGGTGAGGAAACCGCGCTGCTCGACTCTCTCGAAGGACGGCGTGGCCAGCCCCGGCTGCGGCCCCCCTTCCCTGCGGTCGCCGGTCTGTACGCCTGTCCCACTGTGGTGAACAACGTCGAGTCCATCGCCTCGGTTCCCGCGATCCTGAACAAGGGCAAGGACTGGTTCAAGTCGATGGGCAGCGAGAAGTCCCCGGGCTTCACGCTCTACTCGCTCAGCGGCCATGTCACCAGCCCCGGCCAGTACGAGGCCCCGCTCGGCATCACGCTCCGTCAGCTCCTCGACATGAGCGGCGGCATCCGGGCCGGTCACCGCCTCAAGTTCTGGACCCCGGGCGGCTCCTCCACCCCGATGTTCACCGAGGAGCACCTCGACGTCCCCCTCGACTACGAGGGCGTCGGCGCCGCCGGGTCCATGCTCGGCACCAAGGCGCTCCAGTGCTTCGACGAGACGACCTGTGTCGTGCGGGCCGTCACCCGCTGGACCGAGTTCTACGCCCACGAGTCCTGCGGCAAGTGCACACCCTGCCGCGAAGGCACGTACTGGCTGGTCCAGTTGCTCCGCGACATCGAGGCGGGCAAGGGCGAGATGGCAGACCTCGACAAGCTCAACGACATCGCCGACAACATCAACGGCAAGTCGTTCTGCGCGCTCGGCGACGGCGCCGCCTCGCCGATCTTCTCCTCGCTCAAGTACTTCCGCGAGGAGTACGAGCAGCACATCACCGGCAAGGGCTGCCCCTTCGACCCCGCCCGGTCCACGGCCTGGGCCGACGACAAGAACACCGACGGCAAGAACGCTCACCGGGGGGTGAACGCATGACAGTCACCACGAGTGCGCCCTCCGGGGGCGGCGAGGCGGCGGTTCCGCCCGAGGACCTGGTCACGCTGACCATCGACGGCATCGAGATCAGCGTCCCGAAGGGGACCCTGGTCATCCGGGCCGCCGAACTCCTCGGCATCGAGATCCCGCGCTTCTGCGACCACCCGCTCCTCGACCCCGCCGGCGCCTGCCGCCAGTGCATCGTCGAGGTCGAGGGCCAGCGCAAGCCGATGGCCTCCTGCACCATCACCTGCACCGACGGCATGGTCGTCAAGTCGCAGATCACCTCTCCTGTCGCCGAGAAGGCGCAGAAGGGCGTGATGGAGCTGCTGCTGATCAACCATCCGCTGGACTGCCCGGTCTGCGACAAGGGCGGCGAGTGCCCGCTCCAGAACCAGGCGATGTCGCACGGCGGCGCAGACTCCCGCTTCGAGGGCAAGAAGCGGACCTTCGAGAAGCCCGTCCCGATCTCCACCCAGGTGCTGCTGGACCGCGAGCGGTGCGTGCTCTGCGCGCGCTGCACCCGGTTCTCCAACCAGGTGGCGGGCGACCCGATGATCGAGCTGATCGAGCGCGGCGCCCTCCAGCAGGTCGGCACCGGCGAGGGCGACCCCTTCGAGTCGTACTTCTCCGGCAACACCATCCAGATCTGCCCGGTCGGCGCGCTGACCTCGGCGGCGTACCGATTCCGCTCCCGCCCCTTCGACCTGGTCTCCACCCCTTCGGTGTGCGAGCAGTGCGCGGGCGGCTGCTCGACCCGGACCGACCACCGGCGCGGCAAGGTCATGCGACGCCTCGCGGCCAACGAGCCCGAGGTCAACGAGGAGTGGCTCTGCGACAAGGGGCGGTTCGGCTTCCGTTACGCCCAGCAGCGCGACCGGCTCACCACCCCGCTGGTCCGCAACGCCGAAGGCGTCCTGGAACCGGCGAGCTGGCCCGAGGCGCTGGCAGCCGCGGCGGCCGGACTCCTCGCCGCCCGCGGCCGTACCGGCGTCCTGACCGGCGGCCGGCTGACCGTCGAGGACGCCTACGCGTACAGCAAGTTCGCCCGGGTCGCCCTCGACACCAACGACATCGACTTCCGCTCCCGGGTCCACAGCGCCGAGGAGGCCGACTTCCTGGCCGCCCGGGTCGCCGGACGCGGCCGGGACCTCGACGGCGAGGGTGTCACGTACACCGCCCTGGAGAAGGCCCCCGCGGTCCTGCTCGTCGGGTTCGAGTCCGAGGAGGAGGCGCCCGGCGTCTTCCTGCGGCTGCGCAAGGCCCACCGCAAGAGCGGCCAGAAGACCTTCGCGCTCGCCTCGCACGCCACCCGGGGCCTGGCGAAGGCGGGCGGCACCCTGCTGCCCGCCGCCCCCGGCACCGAGACCGAATGGCTGGACGCGCTCGCGGGCGGCGTCGGCCTGGAGGCCGAAGGAGCGGCGGCCGCCGAGGCGTTGCGCGGTGAGCACGCGCTGATCATCGTCGGTGAGCGGCTCGCGGGCGTGCCCGGCGCACTGTCCGCCGCGATCCGCACCGCCACTGCCACCGGCGCACGCCTGGTGTGGATTCCGCGCCGGGCGGGCGACCGGGGCGCGGTCGAGGCGGGCGCGCTCCCCTCGCTGCTGCCCGGCGGCCGCCCGGCCACCGACCCGCGGGCCCGCGACGAGGTCGCGGAGCTGTGGCGGCTGGCCGAACTGCCCTCCCGCCACGGCCGCGACACCGGCCAGATCGTCGAGGCCGCGGCCACCGGCGAACTGGGCGCGCTGCTCGTCGCCGGGGTCGGCGTCGAGGACCTGCCCGACCCGAACCGTGCCATCGAGGCGCTGAACGAGGTCGGCTTCCTGGTCTCGCTGGAGCTGCGGCCGAGCGCGGTCACCGCCCGCGCGGACGTGGTCTTCCCGGTCGCCGCCGTCGCGGAGAAGTCCGGCACCTTCCTCAACTGGGAGGGCCGGGTCCGGATGTTCCAGGCGGCGCTGAAGCCCGAGCAGATGTCCCGGACGCTCGCGCCGACGGACTCCCGGGTCCTGCACATGCTGGCCGACGCCATGGACGTGCACTTCGCCCTGCCGGACCTGACCGCCGCCCGTCGCGAGCTGGACCGGCTCGGCGGCTGGGAGGGCGGCCACGCGGACGACCCGCGCGAGAGCGCGCAGCCGCTGCCCCGGCCCGGCGACGGCGAGGCGGTCCTCGCGGGCCACCGGATGCTGCTCGACCTGGGCCGGCTCCAGGAGGGCGACACCGCACTCGCCGGCACCCGGCACGCGGCCGTCGCCCGGCTCTCGGCGGTCACCGCCGCCGAGTCCGGCGTCAAGGACGGCGACCTGCTCGCCGTCACCGGCCCCGCGGGCACCGTCGAACTTCCCCTCGCGGTCACCGACATGCCGGACCGGGTGGTCTGGGTGCCGCTGAACTCGGTGGGGCGCGGCATCCCCGCCGACACCGGCGTGAACCCGGGCGGCCTGGTGCGGATCGGCCCCGCCGCCGCACCGGGTGCTCCCGTCGAACCATCGGAGGTACGAGCGTGACTGGCCTCGCCGCACTCACGACGGCGCCCGAGCGCGCCGTCCTCGCCGCCGAGGATCTCTCGATGTTCGGCACCGACCCCTGGTGGCTCGTCGTCATCAAGGCGGTCTTCTGCTTCGCGTTCCTGATGCTGATCGTGCTGTTCTCCATCGTGTGGGAACGCAAGGTCGTCGCCTGGATGCAGCTGCGCATCGGCCCCAACCGGCACGGCCCCTGGGGGCTCCTCCAGTCGCTCGCCGACGGCGTCAAGCTGATGCTGAAGGAAGACGTGATCGTCAAGCGCGCGGACAAGGCGGTCTACGTCATCGCGCCGATCCTCGCCGCGATCCCGGCCTTCATGGCGATCGCCGTGATTCCCTTCGGCCCGGCGGGCAACGAGGTCTCCATCTTCGGGCAGCGCACCACGATGCAGCTCACCGACCTCCCGATCGCCGCGCTCTACATCCTCGCCGTCGGCGCGGTCGGGGTGTACGGCTTCGTGCTCGGCGGCTGGTCCTCGGGTTCGACGTACCCGCTGCTCGGCGGAATCCGTTCGTCCGCCCAGATGATCTCGTACGAGATCGCCATGGGCGCCGCCTTCGCCTCGGTCTTCCTCTACTCCGGGTCGATGTCCACCTCGACGATCGTGGAGGCGCAGGCGGACCGCTGGTACATCATGCTGCTGCCGGTCTCCTTCATCATCTACATGGTGACCATGGTCGGGGAGGCCAGCCGGGCCCCGTTCGACATGCCGGAGTCCGAGGGCGACCTGGTCGGCGGGTTCAACACCGAGTACAGCTCCATCAAGTTCGCGATGTTCATGCTCGCCGAGTACATCCACATGGTGACCGTGTCGATGATCGCGGTGACGCTGTTCCTCGGCGGCTGGCGGGCCCCGTACCCGGTCTCCGCCTTCTGGGAGGGCGCGAACCACGGCTGGTGGCCGATGCTCTGGTTCTTCCTGAAGCTCCAGCTGCTGATCTTCTTCTTCATCTGGCTGCGCGGCACCCTTCCCCGGGTGCGCTACGACCAGTTGATGAAGCTGGGCTGGAAGGTCCTCATCCCGGTCTCGGTGGTCTGGCTGATGCTCGTCGCCACCGTCCGCGCCCTGCGCAACGAGGGCTACGACTTCTCCCGGATCGTGCTGTACGTCGCCGCTGTCGTGATCTCGATCCTGCTGATCTCCTTCGTCGTCGACATGTACCGCGACCGCAGGCGCAGGACCGAGGAGGAAGCGGCCGGACCCGAGCCCGCCTTCGACCCGATGGCGGGCGGGTTCCCGGTGCCGCCGCTGCCCGGACAGACGCTGCCGCCGGTGCCCAGGCGCAGGCCACGACGGGACCGGGAGCTCGTTGTCAGTGGCGGGGCGGATACTCAGAGTGACGAAAGCGCGAGTGACGGAAAGGAGGCCGGCGGTGTCTGAGAAACCAGAGCTCACGGGCTCATCGGGATCCGCTGGATCCTCGGGCCGGGCGGGACGGACCGGGGAGTCGGAGGAGTCCGGGGAGAAGTTCCAGAACCCCGTGGCCGGCTTCGGCGTGACCTTCAAGGCCATGTTCAAGAAGCGGCTCACCGAGCAGTATCCGGAGACGCCGAAGGTGACGGCGCCCCGCTTCCACGGCCGCCACCAGCTCAACCGCCACCCGGACGGCCTGGAGAAGTGCGTCGGCTGCGAGCTGTGCGCCTGGGCGTGTCCGGCCGACGCGATCTACGTGGAGGGCGCGGACAACACCGAGGAGGAGCGCTACTCCCCGGGAGAGCGCTACGGCCGCGTCTACCAGATCAACTACGCGCGCTGCATCCTGTGCGGACTCTGCATCGAGGCGTGCCCCACCCGGGCGCTCACCATGACCAACGAGTTCGAGCTCGCCAACACCACCCGCGAGAGCCTCATCTACACCAAGGACGAGCTGCTCGCGGGCCTGGACGAGGGCATGGTCGACAGCCCGCACGCGATCTTCCCCGGCATGGACGAACAGGACTACTACCGGGGCGTGGTCACCGAGGCCGCCCCCGGTACGGTCCGTCAGACGGCCGTGTCCAAGGGCGAGGGCGACAAGTCCGACGAGGACCCCATCGAGTCCACCCGGGCCGCCGACTCCCGGCAGGACAAGGGGGTGGAGGCGTGAACGCCCTGGCCGCGGCCACCGCCACCTCGACCGGCGAGGCCATCCAGTTCTGGATCCTGGGCACCGTCGCCGTGATCGGCGCGCTCTCCACGGTGCTGATGAAGAAGTCCGTGCACAGCGCCCTGTCGCTCGCCGGCACCATGATCGTCCTCGCCGTCTTCTACCTCGCCAACGGCGCGTATTTCCTCGGCATCGTCCAGATCGTCGTCTACACCGGCGCGATCATGATGCTGTTCCTCTTCGTCGTCATGCTCGTCGGCGTCACCGCGGCGGACTCGCTCAAGGAGACCCTCAAGGGGCAGCGCTGGCTGGCCCTCGGGTGTGCCCTCGGGTTCGCCGTGCTGCTGATCGCGGGCATCGGCAACGCCTCCCTGAGCTCCTTCAAGGGGCTCGGCGCGGCCAACGCCCGGCACGGCGGCAACGTCGAGGGAATCGCCAACCTCATCTTCACCAAGTACGTCTTCGCCTTCGAGATCACCGGTGCCCTGCTGATCACCGCGACCGTCGGGGCGATGGTGCTCACGCACCGCGAGCGCACCGAACGGGCCAAGACCCAGCGGGAGATGTCCGAGGAGCGTGTCCGCGGCAAGCACCTCCCGCCGCTCCCCGCCCCCGGCGTCTACGCCCGGCACAACGCGGTGGACATCCCCGGTCTGCTCCCCGACGGCACGCCGTCCGAGCTCACCGTCATGCAGACCCTGCGCGAACGCGGTCAGATCCGCGATGTCTCGCAGCAGTCCCTCGCCGATCTCAAGGCGCTGGAGCAGCGCTCCGGGGAGCGGCTGGGGCGCAAGGACGTGGAGAATTCGGAGGCCGCCCAGTGAACCCGGTCAACTACCTCTATCTCGCGGCCCTGCTGTTCGCGATCGGCGCCTCCGGGGTGCTGATCAGGCGGAACACGATCGTGCTGTTCATGTGCGTCGAGCTGATGCTCAACGCCTGCAATCTGGCGCTCGTCACGTTCTCGCGGATGCACGGCAACCTCGACGGGCAGATCGTCGCGTTCTTCACGATGGTCGTCGCCGCCGCGGAAGTCGTCGTCGGACTCGCGATCATCGTGTCGTTGTTCCGCTCCCGCCACTCGGCCTCGGTCGACGACGCCAGCCTGATGAAGCTGTAAGGGGTCGGAAACGTGGAGAACCTGATTGCGCTGCTCGTCGCGGCGCCCCTGCTCGGAGCGGCGGTCCTGCTCTGCGGCGGACGCCGGCTGGACAGGACGGGCCACTGGCTCGGCACCGTCCTCGCCGGCGCCTCGTTCGTCGTCGGACTGATCCTCTTCACCGACATGCTGGGGAAGGGCGCCGAGGACCGGGCTCTGCACCAGCATCTGTTCAGCTGGATTCCGGTGGAGGGCTTCCAGGCCGACATCGCCTTCCAGCTCGACCAGTTGTCGATGACGTTCGTCCTGCTCATCACCGGTGTGGGCACGCTGATCCACATCTACTCCATCGGCTACATGGAGCACGACGAGCGCAGGCGCCGCTTCTTCGGCTATCTCAACCTGTTCCTCGCGGCGATGCTCATCCTGGTCATCGCCGACAACTACCTGCTGCTGTACGTCGGGTGGGAGGGCGTCGGTCTGGCGTCGTTCCTGCTCATCGGCTTCTGGCAGCACAAGCCCACCGCGGCCACCGCCGCGAAGAAGGCCTTCCTGGTCAACCGGGTCGGCGACATGGGCCTGTCGATCGCCATCATGCTGATGTTCACCACCTTCGGCACCTTCGCCTTCGGGCCGGTGCTGGAGTCGGCGGGCGAGACGAGCCAGGGCAAGCTGACGGCCATCGGCCTGATGCTGCTGCTGGCCGCCTGCGGCAAGTCGGCCCAGGTGCCGCTGCAGTCCTGGCTCGGCGACGCGATGGAGGGCCCGACCCCGGTCTCCGCCCTCATCCACGCCGCGACCATGGTCACCGCCGGTGTCTATCTCATCGTCCGCTCCGGCGCGATCTTCAACGCCGCCCCGGACGCCCAGCTGGTCGTCGTCATCGTCGGCGCGGTCACGCTGATCTTCGGTGCGATCGTCGGTTGCGCGAAGGACGACATCAAGAAGGCCCTCGCCGGCTCCACGATGTCGCAGATCGGCTACATGATCCTCGCCGCGGGCCTCGGCCCCATCGGCTACATCTTCGCGATCATGCACCTGGTGACGCACGGCTTCTTCAAGGCCGGGCTGTTCCTCGGCGCGGGCTCCGTCATGCACGGCATGAACGACGAGGTCGACATGCGCAAGTACGGCGGCCTGCGGAAGTACATGCCGGTCACCTTCGTCACCTTCGGTCTCGGCTATCTGGCCATCATCGGCTTCCCGGGCCTGTCCGGCTTCTTCTCCAAGGACAAGATCATCGAGGCGGCCTTCGCCAAGGGCGGCACCGAGGGCTGGATCCTCGGCTCCGTGGCCCTGCTGGGCGCCGCGATCACCGCGTTCTACATGACGCGCGTGATGCTGATGACCTTCTTCGGCGAGAAGCGCTGGCAGCCCGACGCCGAGGGCCACGAGCCGCATCCGCACGAGTCCCCGAAGTCGATGACGATCCCGATGATCGTGCTGGCCTTCGGGTCGGTCTTCGCCGGCGGGTTCTTCGCGATCGGCGACCGGTTCATCAACTGGCTGGAGCCGGTGACCGGTTACGACCACGGGCACGCCCCGCTGAGCGCGGCCACGGTCACCGGAGCCACCGTGGTGGCCCTGGTCGTCGGCGTCGGCATCGCCTGGGCGATGTACGGGCGCAAGCCGGTCCCGGTCCTCGCCCCGCGCGGCTCGGTCCTCACCCGGGCCGCCCGCCGCGATCTCCTCCAGGACGACTTCAACCACGTGGTCCTGGTCCGCGGCGGCGAGCACCTCACCCGCTCGCTGGTCTACGTGGACCACTCCCTGGTGGACGGCGTCGTCAACGGCACGGCCGCCTCGGTCGGCGGGCTCTCCGGCCGGCTGCGCAAGCTGCAGAACGGCTACGCCCGCACCTACGCGGTCTCGATGTTCGGCGGTACGGCGGTCGTCATCGCCGCGACCCTGCTGATGAGGGCGGTCTGATCACATGTCCTTTCCCCTCCTGACCGCGACGGCGGCGCTCCCGGCGATCGGCGCCATCGCCACCGCCGCCGTCCCCGCCGCGCGGCGCACCGCGGCCAAATGGCTCGCGCTGCTCTTCTCGCTCGGCACGCTCGTCCTGGCGGCCGTCGTCTTCCTGCGCTTCGAGCCGGGCGGCGACCGCTACCAGCTCACCGAGTCCCGCTCCTGGATCGCCGACTTCGGCGTCCGCTACGAACTGGGCGTGGACGGCATCGGGGTGGCGCTGCTCGGCCTCACCGCACTGCTGATCCCGTTCGTCATCGCGGCCGGCTGGCACGACGCCGACCCTCTGGAGACGAAGTCCTCGCGCTGGCGTCCGACACAGGGCTTCTTCGCCCTGATCCTCATGGTCGAGGCCATGGTGATCCTGTCGTTCGTCGCGACCGACGTCTTCCTCTTCTACATCCTGTTCGAAGCCATGCTCATCCCGATGTACTTCCTCATCGGCGGCTTCGGCGACCGGGCCCACGCGGGCACCGACGAGAGCGCCGCGACCCAGCGCTCGTACGCGGCGGTCAAGTTCCTCCTCTACAACCTGGCCGGCGGCCTGATCATGCTGGCCGCCGTCATCGGGCTGTACGTGGTCGCGGGCACCTTCTCGCTCTCCGAGATCGTGGAGGCCCGCGCCAACGGATCCCTGGAGATGGCGACCAGCACCGAGCGGTGGCTGTTCCTCGGGTTCTTCCTCGCCTTCGCGATCAAGGCCCCGCTGTGGCCGCTGCACACCTGGCTGCCCAACGCGATGGGCGAGGCGACCGCCCCGGTAGCCGTGCTGATCACCGCGATCGTCGACAAGGTCGGCACCTTCGCGATGCTCCGCTTCTGCCTCGGGCTCTTCCCGGAGGCCAGCAAGTGGGCGACGCCGGTGGTGATCGCCCTGGCGCTCGTCTCCATCGTGTACGGGGCGCTGCTCGCGGTCGGCCAGCGCGACATCAAGCGGCTCATCGCCTACGCCTCGATCTCGCACTTCGGCTTCATCATCCTGGGCATCTTCGCGATGACGAGCCAGGGCCAGTCGGGCGCCACGCTCTACATGGTCAACCACGGGATCTCCACGGCCGCGCTGCTGCTGGTCGCCGGATTCCTCATCACCCGGCGCGGATCGCGGCTCATCGCCGACTACGGCGGGGTCCAGAAGGTCGCCCCCGTGCTGGCGGGCACCTTCCTCATCGGCGGTCTGGCGACCTTGTCGCTGCCGGGGCTCGCCCCGTTCGTCAGCGAGTTCCTGGTCCTGGTCGGCACCTTCAGCGCGTATCCGGTGGCCGGCATCATCGCCACCACCGGCATCGTGCTCGCCGCGCTCTACGTCCTGGTCCTCTACCAGCGCACGATGACCGGGCCGGTGAAGGAATCGGTCCGGTCCATGCCGGACCTCAAGGCCCGTGAGCTCGCGGTCGCGCTTCCGCTGATCGCCGTGCTGATCTTCCTGGGCGTCTTCCCGAAGCCGCTCACCGAGGTCGTCAACCCGGCGGTCGAGCACACCATGTCCGACGTACAGAAGAAGGACCCCCAGCCCGAGGTGGAGGCCGCCAAGTGAGCGCAACAGCTGTCCACAGTCTGTGGACGACGGCGAGCGGGGTGACATCGGCGGCACCGGGCACCTCGTTCACGGCGCCGAAGATCGAGTACACCCAGCTGATGCCGGTCCTGATCATCGTGGGCGCCGCCGTCCTGGGCATCCTGGTGGAGGCCTTCGTGCCGCGCCGGGCCCGCTACCACGCCCAGCTCTTCCTGACCGTGGTGGCGGTCGCCGCCTCGTTCGCCGCGATCGTCGGCCTCGCGGCCGGCGGGTACGGCACCACGAAGGCCCAGATCGCGGCCATGGGCGCCATCGCGATCGACGGCCCCACGCTGTTCCTCCAGGGCACCATTCTGCTGGTCGCCATGGTGGCGGTGTTCACCTTCGCCGAACGCCGGCTGGACCCCACCGCCCACGGCAACCGGGTCGACTCCTTCGCCGCCCAGGCCGGAGCCGTACCGGGCGGTGAGGGCGAGAAGGCCGCCGTCCGGGCCGGCTTCGCCACCACCGAGGTCTTCCCGCTGCTCCTCTTCTCGGTGGCGGGGCTGCTGGTCTTCCCGGCCGCCAACGACCTGCTGACCCTGTTCATCGCGCTGGAGGTCTTCTCCCTCCCGCTCTACCTCCTGTGCGCCGTGGCCCGCCGCAAGCGGCTGCTCTCGCAGGAAGCCGCCGTGAAGTACTTCCTGCTCGGCGCGTTCTCCTCGGCGTTCTTCCTCTTCGGGATCGCCCTCCTGTACGGCTACGCGGGCTCCCTCGCGTACGCCGACATCGCCAACGTCGTCGACGGCTCGATCCTGGAGATCGACCCGGCCCTCGCCGACACCATGGGCAACGACGCGCTGCTGCTCATCGGCGGCGCGATGATCCTGGTCGGCCTGCTCTTCAAGGTCGGCGCGATCCCGTTCCACATGTGGACCCCGGACGTCTACCAGGGCGCCCCGACCCCGGTGACCGGATTCATGGCCGCCGCCACGAAGGTCGCCGCGTTCGGCGCGATGCTGCGCCTGCTGTACGTGGCGCTGCCGGGCCTCACCTGGGACCTGCGGCCGGTCATGTGGTCCGTGGCCATCATCACGATGCTGGGCGGTGCGATCGTCGCGATCACCCAGACCGACATCAAGCGGCTGCTGGCCTACTCCTCGATCGCGCACGCGGGCTTCATCCTCGCGGGCGTCATCGCGGCCAGTCCGGAGGGCATCTCCTCGGTCCTCTTCTACCTGCTGGCCTACTCCTTCGTGACGGTCGGCGCGTTCGCCGTCGTCACGCTGGTCCGGGACGCGGGCGGCGAGGCCACGCACCTGTCGAAGTGGGCCGGGCTCGGCCGCCGCTCGCCGCTGGTCGCGGCGGTCTTCGCGGTGTTCCTGCTGGCCTTCGCCGGAATTCCGCTGACCTCCGGGTTCTCGGGGAAGTTCGCGGTGTTCAAGGCGGCCGCCGAGGGCGGTGCGGGCGGACTGGTCGTCGTCGGTGTGCTCTCCTCGGCCGTCGCGGCGTTCTTCTACATCCGGGTGATCGTCCTGATGTTCTTCAGCGAGCCGAAGGCGGACGGCCCCACGGTCGCCGTCCCGTCCCCGCTGACCATGACGACGATCGCGGCCGGCGTCGTCGTCACCCTGGTGCTGGGCCTGGCCCCGCAGTACTTCCTGGACCTGGCGAGCCAGGCGGGAGTCTTCGTGCGGTAGCCCGCGCGGATCCCCCGCAGTATGAGCGACAGCAGCGCCGGACGGTCGGTTATCCACAGACCGTCCGGTGTTGTCGTAGGAGCCGCCTATCGTGGACGGGGACGGGAGCAGGACGGACAGGGCCGGGCGTGCGGACCCTCGGGGGACAGAGCATTGGGCGTGACCATGGATGAGACCACCGGGACGGTGACCGGCACCGGCACCGACACGGGCGGCGAGAGCGAGGCGCAGCGGACGCTGCACCGCGTCTTCGGGTACGAGTCGTTCCGCGGCGAGCAGGGCGCGGTCATCGAGCATGTGGTGGCGGGCGGCGACGCGGTCGTGCTCATGCCCACCGGCGGCGGAAAGTCCCTCTGCTACCAGATCCCGTCCCTGGTCCGCCGGGGCACCGGTGTCGTCGTCTCGCCGCTGATCGCGCTCATGCAGGACCAGGTCGACGCCCTGCGGGCGCTCGGCGTCCGGGCCGGCTTCATGAACTCCACGCAGGACTTCGACGAGCGGCGATCGATGGAGGCGCAGTTCCTCGCGGGCGAGCTGGACGTGCTCTATCTGGCGCCCGAGCGGCTGCGGCTGGATTCCACGCTCTCGCTGCTGGCCCGGGGCGAGATCTCCGTCTTCGCGATCGACGAGGCGCACTGTGTCGCCCAGTGGGGCCACGACTTCCGCCCCGACTATCTGGCCCTGTCGGTGCTCGGCGAGCGCTGGCCGGACGTGCCGCGCATCGCCCTGACGGCGACCGCGACGAACGCCACGCACGAGGAGATCACCCGCCGCCTCGGCATGCCGGACGCGAAGCACTTCGTCGCGAGCTTCGACCGGCCGAACATCCAGTACCGGATCGTGCCGAAGTCCGAGCCCAAGAAGCAGCTCCTGACCTTCCTCAAGGAGGAGCACGCCGGGGACGCGGGCATCGTCTACTGCCTCTCGCGCAATTCCACCGAGAAGATCGCCGAGTACCTCTGCCGCAACGGCGTCGAGGCCGTTCCGTACCACGCGGGTCTGGACGCCTCCACGCGCGCCACCCACCAGGCGCGGTTCCTCCGCGAGGAGGGGCTCGTCGTCGTCGCGACGATCGCGTTCGGCATGGGCATCGACAAGCCGGACGTCCGCTTCGTCGCCCATGTCGACCTGCCCAAGTCCGTCGAGGGCTACTACCAGGAGACCGGCCGCGCGGGCCGTGACGGGGAGCCGTCGACGGCCTGGATGGCGTACGGACTGCAGGACGTCGTCCAGCAGCGCAAGCTCATCCAGGGCGGCGAGGGCGACGAGGCGTTCCGCCGCCGGGCCGCCTCCCATCTGGACTCGATGCTGGCCCTGTGCGAGACGGTCCAGTGCCGCCGGGCGCAGCTGCTGACCTACTTCGGCCAGGAGCCCACGGCCCCCGCCTGCGGCAACTGCGACACCTGCCTCACCCCGCCGGAGACCTGGGACGGCACGGTCGTCTCGCAGAAGCTGCTCTCCACGGTGGTACGGCTGAAGCGCGAGCGGAACCAGAAGTTCGGCGCGGGCCAGATCATCGACATCCTGCTCGGCCGCAAGACCGCCAAGGTCATCCAGTTCGACCACGACCAGCTCTCCGTCTTCGGCATCGGCGAGGAACTGGCCGAGGCGGAGTGGCGCGGCGTGGTGCGCCAGCTGCTGGCCCAGGGCCTGCTGGCGGTCGAGGGCGAGTACGGCACGCTGGTCCTCACCGACGAGAGCGCGACGGTGCTCGGCCGCGAGCGGGACGTGCTGCTGCGCAAGGAGCCCAAGAAGCCCACATCCCGCTCGTCGTCCTCCGCGGGCGGAGCCAAGGGCAGGGGCAAGGCGGCCGTCGCCGACCTCCCCGAGTCCGCCGTCCCGGTCTTCGAGGCGCTGCGCGCCTGGCGCGGGGCGACGGCCAAGGAGCAGGGCGTCCCGGCGTACGTCATCTTCCACGACGCCACCCTGCGGGAGATCGCGACGCTGCACCCGGCCTCGCTCGCGGAGCTGGGCGGCGTGAGCGGCCTGGGCGAGAAGAAGCTCGCGACCTACGGGGAGGGCGTACTGGAGGTCCTGGCCCGGACGTCCCCGGGGGCGCCGGAGGCTCCCGCGCCTGCGGCCCCGGCATCACCTGCGACGGCCCCCGCACCGCGTCCGCCGGCCCCGGCCCGCACCGATGCCCCGGCCCCGCAGCACAGCGACCCCGAGTTCGGCTGGGACGAGGAACCGCCCGAGTACGAGTGAGTCGTGTACCGGGCGGCGAGGAGGAGGGCGGCCGGACCTATCCCGGGTCCGCCGCCCGGCGGCGGGCCGTGACAGCCGTGAGGTCCAGGTCGACGGGGAACGGCACCGACACCTTCATCCGGTCGTGGAAGATCCCCGTCGAGGTGTACGCCCCGGTGGCCGGCTCGCGCTCGAAGACGTAGACCACCGCACGCCCGTCGTGGTTCTCCACCCGCCAGTAGTGGGGGATCGTCGCGCGGGCGTACTTCACGGGCTTGGTCTCCCGGTCGCGGGACCGGGATTCCGGGGAGACGACCTCGATGGCGAGGCGCACCGACTCGGCGGGAAACCGGGTCTGGTCCGGGTCCTGGATGACGTCACCGTCGATGACGATCACATCGGGCTCGGGCCGGTTGTAGCGGTCGATGTCGATGGTGAACTCGCGCACGACCTCCAGCCCGGGCGGTGCCAGGGACTGCAGCTGCCATTCGAAGAAGCTGACCGCTCGCGAATGGAAGAGGGTCTGCGGACTCACGAAGACGAGGCTCCCGTCGATCAGCTCCGTGTGCGGAGGCAGATTCGGGAGTGTGTCCAGGTCATCGGCGGTCCAGCCGCCCTCGGGCGGGACCGCCCACCGCGGCTCGGAGGCCTCGGGTTCGATGCTCATCATTGCTCCCATGGGGAGGAGTCTCGCGGGCCCGACCAGCGTATCCGCCGGGAACGGGATCCGGCTGACCCGAACGTGTGAACACCCCCTGCGCCGCTGACCTGCACGCTTTCATTTCTCACGGATGCGCCGGGCCTTGGCCACGAGCATCCGGGGCAGCAGCTCCGGGCGCCGGTCCTGCCACAGCTCGGCGAGGGCCGCACAGGGCTCCGGGGCCGCCGGTTCCGAGGAGATCGCCCCCACCAGCAACTCGACGGCGCCGACCGGGTTTCCGCCGCAGTGCGCCAGCACACCGGCGAGGCCGACTCCCGCGGCCACAGACTGATCCGACATGGCCGGAGAATATCCATGGCCAAAGGTTCTGGGAGCCCGGCCTGATCCGCCGGACAGCCCTCACCAGGATCTTCATCAGCCTTCTAGTCCCCGCCGCCGCCTCCGCAACTGCTTCCGCCGTCGCTGTCGCCCAAGCCGCCGTCGCCCCAGCCGCCGCCACCGCTGTCGCCTCCGCTGGACCGGGTCTGGCGGACGTTGTGGTGGACGGCCGTGGCGGCCCACTGGGTGCGGCGGAGTGCCTTCATCGTGGTGCGGCCCGCGCGGCCGTCGGTGCTCAGGGTGCCCGCGAGGCCGGTCGCCGAGATCAGGGCGGCCAGGGCGCGGCCGCGCCGGTCCGGGAAGCCCAGGGCTTCCGCCTGGCCGAAGCGCCGCCGGGCCGCACCGGTCAGGTCCGGGTCGGCCGGGAAGTGGCGCTGGTAGGGGAGTATGCCGAGGAAGCGGCGGGTTTCGCGGCGCAGGAGGCCGCGCTCGATCAGGGTGTCGAGGTGGCGCTCCTCCGCGTCGCGGCCGTACTGCCGTATCCAGGCCTTGGCGCTGGTCCCGGAGCGGAAGCGGCTCTTGGACGGCGGGTTCAGCGTGCGGAGCAGCGAGGCGAGCAGCGGGTGGGCCGGGTCCAGGGGGTTGACCACCTGGACCCGGCCCCGCTTCTCGCTTATCCGGCCCTGGAGCTCCAGCTCGGCGAGGACCGCGCCGGCCGTGCCGTACCGCAGATGCGTGCGGTCGCAGAGCGGCTTGCCGCGCAGCGGGTCCAGCGTCAGCAGCAGCAGTTCCTCGGGCAGCGTCAGCTCGGAGGCGTCGTGCGTCATGGCGCGGTGACGATCCTTCCGGTCACATCGCCGAGGCCCACCCGGGTGCCGTGCGGGCCCGGGGCCCAGGCGGTCAGCGTGACCGTGTCGCCGTCCTCCAGGAACGTCCGCTTGCCCTCGGGGAGTTCGAGCGCGTCGCGGCCGTTCCAGGTGAGCTCCAGGAGCGAGCCGCGCTGGGCGGGCTCGGGGCCGCTGACGGTGCCGGAGCCGTACAGGTCGCCGGTGCGCAGCGAGGCGCCGTTCACCGTCATGTGCGCGAGCTGCTGGGCCGCCGTCCAGTACATCGAGGCGAACGGCGGCTCGGCGACGACCTGGCCGTTGATCTCGACGGTGATCCGGATGTCGAAGCCGCCCGGCTCTTCCTCGTTCGCGTCGTCGAGGTAGGGGAGGAGGGGGAAGTCGCGGGCCGGCGGCGCGGTGCGGGCGGCGTCCAGGGCCTCCAGCGGGGTGACCCAGGCGGAGACGGAGGTGGCGAAGGACTTGCCGAGGAACGGGCCGAGCGGCACGTACTCCCAGGCCTGGAGGTCGCGCGCGGACCAGTCGTTGAGGAGGAAGAGCCCGAAGACGTGCTCGCGGAAGTCGGCCAGCGGCACCGGGGAGCCGTGCGCGGAGGGGACGCCGACGACGAAGCCGACCTCGGCCTCGATGTCCAGCTTCACCGAGGGCCCGAAGACGGGGGCCGGGTCGGTGGGCGCCTTGCGCTGGCCGCTGGGGCGTACGACGTCGGTGCCGGAGACCACGACGGTGCCGGAGCGGCCGTGGTAACCGATCGGGAGGTGCTTCCAGTTGGGCGTGAGCGCGTCGCCGTCCGGCCGGAAGATCTTTCCGACGTTGGTGGCGTGGTGTTCGCTGGCGTAGAAGTCGACGTAGTCCGCCACCTCGTACGGCAGGTGCAGGGTCACCGCGTCCACCGGGTGCAGCAGCGGCTCGATGTCCGCGCGGTGGGCGGGGACGGTCAGCCAGGCGGTGAGCGCGCGGCGCACGTCCCGCCAGGCGGTGCGGCCCGCCGCGAGCAGCGGCGTCAGGCTCGGCTGCGCCAGCAGCCCCGCGTACGGGGAGCCCAGCGCGTGGGCGGCGGCCCCGGCGTCCAGGACGTGGTTGCCGATGCGGACGCCGACCCGGCGGACGTCGGGGTGGTCAGGGGTGGAGAACACACCGTACGGAAGGTTGTGCGGGCCGAAGGGGTCGCCCTCGGCCAGATCGAGCGGGCTGCTCTGCTCGGGCATGTGGTGCTGCCTCGCTTTCCAGGTCGCGTGGAGGACACGTTACGTCGGGGCTCCTACCCAGCGGCAGTGCCCTGACCATCCCCAACTGTGCGCATTGCCCGGAAAGTTCACCGGTTACCGTCGGTTCCCCCGGGAATCCGGGGGAACCGGGCGGGAAACACGCGCGCCGATCAGCCCGCCGTGCGCGGGATGCGCTTCTCCCAGGTGCGGTGGAAGACGACTTCTCCGCCGTCCTTGCAGATCACCTCGTCGGAGGTGATGAAGTCCTGGTCGTCGGCGGCGATCTCGGAGCGGGTCTCGATCTCCACGTCCCAGGCCATCTCCGGGCGGTGCAGCCGGATCCGCCAGTCGGAGCGGGTCCGCGCGGAGAGCGGGTCGTCCTGCTGGATCGTGTACGTCTCCAGGGCGTCCTCGGTGAATTCGAGGCCGTCCGGGTAGACCCGCGTACCGCCGTAGCGGGGGTCGACCTCCAGGCGCCATTCACCCTTGGCGACATCGCGGACCACGAGGCGTTCGGGGCGCGGCTCCTCCAGCGTGACCGGGTAGACCACGCCGAGCGGTTCGGACTGTTCCGGTTCGCCGAAGGTGATCGCCGGGTCCTCGGTGTGGCGGCGCACCGGCAGCTCGACGAAGCTGCCGTCGGCGTCCAGGGTGAAGCCCGCCGAGCCGGCCTGCGGCCAGATCCACGGCCAGTACGAGGAGGAGACGGCGAGCCGGATGCGGTGGCCGGGCGGGAAGGTGTGGCCGATGCCGTTGAGGTCGAAGACGACGTCCTCCGTCTCGCCCGGCGTCCAGTCGTCGGTGCGGTCGCGGCCGTGCCGGGCGGCGAGGTTGAGGACGCCCCGGGTGACCAGGGTGGAGGAGCCGTCCGGGGCCACGTCGCAGAGCCGGGCGACGGCCTGGCCGCGGGGCACGTCCATCCGGATGCGGAGCTTCACCCGGGGGCGGCCGAGGATCTCGATCGGCGCCTCCTGGACGGGGAATTCGAACGACACCGACTTGGCGTCCTCGTCGCGCTGGTCCGGCGGCAGGTCCGCGTCGTTGCCGAACGGGAAGAAGCGGCCCGCGTCCAGGCCGGTCTGCTGCGGCGAGGCGACGATCCGCTCGCCGCCCTGGAGGGCGTACGCCGCCGGGTTCACGTTCTCCGATGGCCAGGAGGCGTCCCCGACCCAGCGGCCGGGCAGCGTCTCGTACACCGTGGCGGGCGGGTGCGAGCCGCTGATCCAGGACCGCAGCAGCGGCTCCCGCATCACGCCCGTCTCCTTGCCCTTGAGGTGCTGGTCCCACCAGCGCAGCGTCTCCTGGAGGAAGCCGATCGCGGGCCCCGGCGGCAGCCCCCGGTCCGGATACTGGTGCGACCACGGCCCGATGATCCCGCGCACCCGCCCCGGGTCGAGGTGCTCCACCAGCCGCAGGACGGTGTCGCGGTACGGGTCGTGCCAGCCGCCGACCGCGAGGACGTTCGCCTTGATCGCGCCGTAGTCCTCGCAGACGCTGCCGTGCTTCCAGTAGGCGTCGCGGCTCTGGTGGGCGAGCCAGGTGTGGATGAAGGGGTCGACGGCCTCCAGCCGCTTCAGCCACATCTCCTTCCAGTCGTCGCCGACCTGCGCCGGGTCCGGCGGCCGGCTGACGAAGGCGAGCATGGTGGCCGCCCAGGCGTGCATGTCCACGGCGAGGACCGAGCCGCCCATGTAGTGGACGTCGTTGTCGTAGCGGTCGTCGGCCGAGCAGACGGTGACGATCGCCTTCAGCGGCTCGGGGGCGAGCGCGGCGATCTGGAGCGAGTTGAAGCCGCCCCAGGAGATGCCGAACATCCCGACCCGGCCGGAGCACCACTCCTGCTGGGCCAGCCAGTGGATGACGGCGACCCCGTCCTCCAGCTCCTGCGCGTCGTACTCGTCGCCCGGCAGCCCCTCGCTGTTGCCGTGGCCACGGACGTCGACCCGTACGGAGACGTAGCCGTGGCCCGCGTACCAGGGGTGGCGCTGCCAGTCGCGCGGTGCGGTCCAGTCGCCGAGCCGGTAGGGCAGGTACTCCAGCAGGGCGGGGACCGGTTCGTCGGTCAGCGGCCGCCAGATCCGGGCGTAGAGCCGGGTGCCGTCGGGCAGCGGGATGCGGACGTCCTCGCGGGTGGTCTCGTACGGGAACTCGGTCGTGATGTTCATGGGCCACCTCGGTGGGGGACGGGGTGCTTTCAGGCGTACGGGTCAGTGGACGGGGTGCATCGTGCGCTTCAGCCAGGGCGCGGCGAGGATCATCGCCACACCGACCGCCACGGCGATGGCCCCGTTGACGCCGAAGTACGCGGGGTTGGAGACCTCGCCGTACAGCTTCACGATCTGGGCCTGGATGCCGTTGGCCAGGGCGAGCGAGAGGAACCACAGGGCCATCGTCTGGCTGGCGAACGCCTTCGGGGCGAGCTTGGTGGTGGCCGACATGCCGGAGGTCTCCAGCAGGATGTCGCCGAGTCCGAGCAGTAGGTACGAGCCGACGATCCACCAGGCCGCCATGCGGTACGTGTCGCTCGCGTGGCCGGAGGTCGGCAGGACCATCAGGAGGAAGGAGAGCCCGCCGAGGATCACGCCGAACGCGATCTTGTTGGAGGCGTGCGGCTGGCGCGGGCCCATCTTGGCCCAGACGGCGGCGACGACCGGGGCGAGCGCGACCTCGAAGGCGCCGAGCGCGGAGGCGTACCAGCTGGCCGGGAAGGTGAAGCCGAAGATCTCGGTCCGGGCGTTCGTCGAAGCGAGCAGCATCATCGTCGAGTACGCCTGGAAGAGGATGAAGTTGAAGACGACGGACCCGAGGAAGAGCACCACGTACGGGCGCAGCCGGCCGCGCTCCTCGGCGGTGACCCGGGGCGAGCGGAACATGACCACGAAGTAGACGACCGGCGCGATCACCGAGATGACGGTGAGCACGTCGACGAACCGGTCCATCGTCAGCCAGCCCGCCAGGGCCAGCGCGGTGGCGACGAGGGCGACCACCACCGCCCCGCCGATGATCAGCCGGACCGCGCGGCGCATCGCGTCCGGCGCCAGCGCGAATTCGGCGGCGTGCTTACGCCCGGCCAGGTGACGGCGGCCCGCGACGTACTGGATCAGACCGAAGGTCATGCCGATCGCGGCGGCCGAGAAGCCCCAGTGCCAGCCCCAGTGCTCGCCGAGCCAGCCGGTGATCAGCGGTCCGGCGAACGCGCCGATGTTGATGCCCATGTAGTAGAGGGCGAAGCCGGCGTCGCGCCGTTCGTCGTCGGTGCGGTAGAGCTTGCCGACCATGGAGGCCACATTGGGCTTGAGCAGGCCCGTTCCGGCGCTGATCAGGCCGAGGCCCACCCAGGTCATGGCGTCGGTGGGTACGGCCATGCAGTAGTGGCCGCAGGCGATCAGGACGCCGCCGTACAGCACCGCCCGGTACGAGCCGAGGATCCGGTCGGCCAGCCAGCCGCCCGCCACGGAGACCAGATAGACCAGCGTCCCGTAGGCGGCGGAGACGGAGGCGGCGGTGCCGGGGTCCATGTCCATGCCGCCGTTCGCCACCGTGTCGGCGAAGAACAGCACCAGGATGGCCTGCATGCCCAGGAACGAGAACCGCTCCCATACCTCCAGGCCCGACAGGGTCATCAGCCCCCGTGGCTGCCCGAAGAAGGCGTGATCGTCCTCGGGCGGGGGCTTGGCCGGTTCGGTGTCGGCGGTGCTGTGGGACAAAGCGGAGACTCCTGATCGTATGAGCTGATCCCGAACATACCGGCGGTGATGGGAAGCCGCCCACGGTGATCCATAGCGGACCGGATACGCTGAAGTTGCTAGGAGAGACAGCGACACATCGACATTGCGTGTGATCGTCAGCAGACAGGAGATGCCCTCGTGACCGTCGTCGGGCCGTTCGGACTGCACGTGCGGGACCAGGCTCTTGAGGCCGGTGTCCAGTCGGGCCTGGCTGCTGTCGAGGCGGGTCTGCTCGAAGCCACCAAGAGCGACGTGCCCTTCATCACGGACGCCGCCCAGCACCTGGTGCGGGCGGGCGGCAAGCGGTTCCGTCCCTTGCTGGTCATGCTCGCGTCACAGTTCGGCGATCCGGACGCGCCGGGAGTCGTGCCCTCCGCCGTCGTCGTCGAGCTGACCCACCTGGCCACGCTGTACCACGACGACGTGATGGACGAGGCCGACGTACGGCGCGGGGTGCCCAGCGCCAACGCCCGCTGGGGCAACTCCGTCGCCGTGCTCACCGGCGACTTCCTCTTCGCCCGCGCCTCCCACATCCTGGCCGACCTCGGCCCCGAGGCCGTCCGCATCCAGGCCGAGGCCTTCGAGCGGCTCGTCACCGGCCAGATCCTGGAGACCGCGGGCCCGCGCGACGGCCGCGACCCGGTCGACCACTACCTGGACGTGCTCAGCGGCAAGACCGGCTCGCTGGTCGCCGTCTCCGGCCGGTTCGGCGCGATGATGTCCGGGGCCGACGAGCGGACCGTGGACATCCTCACGCAGTACGGGGAACGGCTCGGCATCGCCTTCCAGCTCGCCGACGACGTCCTCGACATCGCCTCCGACGCCCACGAGTCCGGCAAGACCCCCGGCACCGACCTGCGCGAGGGCATCCCGACCCTCCCGGTCCTGCGGCTGCGCGCCCAGGCGGCGGAGGACGGCAAGCCCGACGACCTGGAGCTCGTCGAGCTGCTCGACGGCGACCTGAGCGGCGACGACGCCCTGGCCGAGGTGCTGCGCCGGCTGCGCGCCCACCCGGCGCTGGAGCAGGCCCGCCAGGACACCGTGCGCTACGCCCAGGAGGCGCGCGCCACGCTCGCGCCGCTGCCCGAGTGCTATGCGAAGTCGGCGCTGGAGGAGCTGTGCGACGCGGTGGTGCACCGGGCGGGCTGAGGCCGTGCGGTGCTGCGAGGCGTCGTTTCGGCGCGGGTTGACGTGGTGTCAACCGGTGGCCTACCCCTACTGGATGGCCCGGGTGCCCCGTCCGGTTGTCATACCGGAGCAGTAGGCGGAGTTGATCCCCCGGGCTGACGCTTCAAGCCGTCCGTTTTGGTCAGATGGATACCAACGGAAGCGCCGACCACGGAGGTAGGGCACACATGGACCCGAACGACAGCGCACAGACCACAGGCGAGGCCACGGGCACTGTCGTGGGCCGCCGGAAGGCGGCGCGCTACATCGTCCCCGTCGCGGTCGCGGGGGTGGCGGCCGCGACCATCGGACTCGTCCCGGCCCTCGCGAACTCCGGCGACCCGGATCTGCCGAAGATCAGCGCACAGGAACTCATCGAGAAGATCGCCGCTTCCGACGAGGAGCAGCTCTCCGGCACGTTCAAGATCAGCACCGACCTGGGCCTGCCCCTCGACGGCCTCGCGGGCTCCCTCGTCCCGGGCGGCAAGGGCAGCGACAAGGACGGTGGCGCGGCTGCCCCGCAGGACAAGCTCATGGAGCTGACGTCCGGCACGCACACGCTGCGGGTGGCCGCCGACGGCCCGGAGCGGCAGAAGCTCTCCATCCTCGGGGACGCGTCCGAGTACAGCCTCATCCACAACCAGGGCGAGGTCTGGGCGTACGACAGCAAGTCCGACGAGGTCTACCACGCCGAGGCCCCCGAGGGCCGGGACGGCGGCGACGGCCACGGCGACGGTGCCGAGAAGGCCCCGAAGCTCCCCAAGGGCGCTCCGGCGACCCCGAAGGACTTCGCCGAACAGGCGCTGGCGGCGGCCGGGGACACCACATCGGTCACCGTGGACGGCACGGCGCAGGTCGCCGGGCGGGACGCGTACCAGCTGCTGATCAAGCCGAAGCAGTCCGGTTCGACGATCGGCTCGGTCCGGATCGCCGTGGACGCCGAGAACGGCGTACCGCTGAAGTTCACCCTGTCCGCGGCGAGCGGCGGCAAGGCCGTGGTCGACGCCGGGTTCACCAAGGTCGACTTCTCCAAGCCCGCCGCGTCCACGTTCTCCTTCACCCCGCCCAAGGGCGCCAAGGTGACCGAGGCCGACGAGCTGGAGACCGGCAAGGACGAGCACGGCACGGCACAGAAGGCGCTGCCCGGCCAGCTGGCCGAGCTGGACGGCTTCGAGGGCCTCAACGTCATCGGCAAGGGCTGGACCTCGATCGCCGAGATCAGGACCCCCGGCGGCAAGGGCCTTCCGGCGGCCGGCTCGGACGAGGTCCCGGCCGAGGCGCAGGGCTTCCTCGACGCGCTGGGCGACAAGGTCACCGGGAAGTTCGGCTCGGGCACGGTCTTCAAGACGCGCCTGGTCAACGCCCTGCTGACGGACGACGGCTCGGTGTACGTCGGAGCGGTGACGAAGGACGCGCTGGTGCGCGCCGCCGACGCGGCCGCGAAGTAGGACACGCCGGGCAACCGGCGCCGGACAGCCGCCCCGTCGCACACTGTGCGGCGGGGCGGCAACGCCGTAAGGACCTGGCAGCCGCGCGGACGGAGAGGTGCGACCGGGATGACGACGACAGGGGAAGTCGCCGCGGATGTGGCGGGCGTGGCGGACGGGGCAGGCGCGCCGGTCATCCGTACCCGTGGCCTGACCAAGCGCTACCGGGGCGGCCAGCTCGCCGTCGACGGCCTCGACCTGGCGGTGCCCGCCGGCAGCGTCTTCGGCTTCCTCGGCCCCAACGGCTCCGGGAAGACCACCACGATCCGGATGCTGATGGGCCTCATCGACCCGACGTCCGGCACCGCCGAGGTGCTCGGCCGCCCGATGCCGGCGGCCGCCCGTACGGTGCTGCCGGAGGTCGGCGCGCTGATCGAGGGGCCCGCGCTGTACGGCTTCCTGAACGGCCGCGACAACCTCCTGCGGTACGACCGGGCCGACCCGACCGCCGACCCGCGCACCCACCGGGCCCGCGTCGACGAGGCCCTGCAACGGGTCGGGCTCGCCGCCGCCTCCGGCAAGAAGGCCAAGGCGTACTCGCTCGGCATGAAACAGCGCCTCGGCCTGGCCGCCGCCCTGCTCCGGCCGCGCCGGCTGCTGGTCCTGGACGAGCCGACCAACGGCCTCGACCCGCAGGGCATGCGGGAGATCCGCGCCCTGGTCCGGGAGCTGGCGGCCGAGGGCACCACGGTGTTCCTCTCCTCCCACCTGCTGGACGAGATCGAGCAGGTCTGCACGCACGCCGCGGTGATGGCCCGGGGCCGGCTGATCGTCCAGGGCCCGGTCGCCGACCTCGCGGCGGGCGCCCGGGGCCGGCTCGCCGTCACCACCCCGGACCCCGGGGACGCCGCCCGCATCCTCCGGGAACACGGGCTCACCGGTCTGAGCACCGACGGCGACCGGCTCACCGCCGACGCTCCGCCCGCCGCCGTGGACCTCGCCGACCTCAACGCGGCGCTGGTGACCGGCGGGGTGCGGGTGCGGTTCTTCGGCGTCGAGCGGGGTTCGCTGGAGGACGCCTTCGTCGCACTCACAGGAGAGGGATTCGATGTCGCAGGCTGAGAAGGCCACACCTCCGGGGAGCGCCGGGCTCCGCACCCGTAACCCACTGTGGACGCTGGGTCTCCTCCGCTCCGAGATCACCACGCTGCTCCGCCGCCACCGCACCTTCGCCCTCCTCGGCGTGCTCGCCGCCGTACCCGTCCTCATCGGGATCGCGGTCCGGATCGAGACGGGCGGCGGCGGTGGCGGCGGTGCGGGCGGTCCGGACGGCGGGGCGGGGCCGGCGTTCCTCGCCCAGGTCACCAACAACGGCCTCTTCCTCGTCTTCGCCGCCCTCGCCGCGACCCTGCCGGTCTTCCTGCCGATGGCCGTCGGCGTGGTGGCGGGCGACGCCGTCGCGGGCGAGGCGAGCAGCGGCACCCTGCGCTATCTGCTGGTGGCCCCGGCGGGCCGGACCCGGCTGCTGCTCGTGAAGTACGCCTCCGTCCTCGTCTTCTGCCTGGTCGCGACCCTGGTCGTGGCGGCGTCGGCGCTGGCGGTGGGCGCGCTGCTGTTCCCGGTGGGGGAGGTCACCACGATCTCCGGGACCCGGATCGGCTTCGGCGAAGGGCTCGTCCGGGCGGCGCTGACGGCACTGGTCGTCGCGGTGTCCCTGACCGGGTTCGCCGCGCTCGGGCTGTTCGTCTCGACGCTGACCGGCAGCGGGATCGGGGCGATGGCGGCCACGGTCGGGCTGCTGATCACGGTGCAGATCCTGGACAGCATCCCGCAGCTGAGCGGCGCGCATCCGTATCTGTTCTCGCACTACTGGATGTCCTTCGCGGACGTCCTGCGCGAACCCGTCCACTGGGACGACCTGATCAAGAACTTCCAGCTGCAGGGGCTGTACGTCGCGGTGTTCGGCTCGGCGGCCTGGGCCCGCTTCACGGCCAAGGACATCACGGCCTGAGAGGTCTTGGGGCCTGCCGGAAGGGAACGCAAGGGGCCTGGCCGGATCGGATCGGCGGAGGCCGCACGCGCCGTCGGCCGGGCGAGCCGTCCCCCGATCGGCTCGTCGCGGCACGAACGGCACGAACGGTGCGGACAACGGGGAACGACACGACACGGTACGTTCCGTTTCCGCCTGGGTATTGTTCGGCCTTTGGCGACGAGATGTCAACAAGAGATTGGCTGGAACCCCCCTATGCTCACCGAATGATCACATCGCCGAGCAGCGTGCGACGCAGCGAACGATCACGCCGCGCGATCCTGCGGTCCGCTCTCGACCTCTGTACGGAGCGGGGATACGGGCACGTCACGATAGAGGCCATCGCCGCCGAAGCCGGGGTCAGCAAGAAGACGATCTACCGCTGGTGGCCGTCGAAGGGCGCGGTGCTGCTGGAGGCGTTCACGGACGCCCTGATCGACGCCACCCCGTTCGTGGACACCGGCGACATCGGCGCCGACCTGCGCACCCATGTCGCCGGCGCGGTGAACCTGCTCTCGGTTCCGCCGTTCGGCCCGGCCTACGCGGGCATCCTCTCCGAGCTGCACCACGACGAACTCCTGGCCCAGCAGCTGCGGGAACAGCTGGTCGACCCGCGCGTCGAGGAGGCGATCGGCCGGCTGCGCAGCGCCCAGGAGCAGGGCCAGATCCCGCCCGGCGCGGACCTCCCGCTGGCCGTCGAGATGCTGTACGGCCCCGTCTACTACCGCCACGTCCTGCGCAAACCCGTCCAGGACGAGGCGACGATCGCCACCCTCGTGGACCACGTACTGCGCTCGCTGCGCGCGCCGGGGTACTGAGGCGCTACAGGAAGCACTCCAGGATCAGCGGCAGGTCCTGCAGCCACTCCTGCAGGCGGCCCCGTCTGCGGGCGGCGACGAGACACGGGTGCGCCGTGCCGCGGTGCAGGTGGACGACGACCCCGAGATGCTTGGGGCCCTCGGCCGCATACGTCACGGTGCGGATCTCGGCCCAGGTGTAGTGCGTCTCCGCGCCCTCCGGGCCCAGCGTGATGCCCGTCGCGTCGATCAGGAGGGAGCTTCCCGGGCCGACGGCCACGAACGAGATGTCGGTGTCGGCGTCCGGTGCGCCGCCCGCCGCCACGGGCCGGGTCGGGGCCTGGTGCGGCAGGGCGGAGTGGGGCGGGGCCCGGTGCGGCAGCGGGGTGTTGGACGGTGCGTACGAGGGCGGCGGCGGGGCCACCGCCACGGTGGGGGAGTACGGAGAGTGCGGCGCGGCGGGCGAAGCGGCCGAGCCGTCCGGTACGAACAGGTCCAGCAGGCCCGTCGGCGTGGGCCGCTGTTCCGGCTCCTTGGCCAGACACGCGGCCAGGACCGGCCGCAGGCCTTCCGGCACGGGGGCCAGGTCCGGCGGCTCGTGCACCGACCGGTACATCATGCCCATCGGCGTGCCCGCCCCGAACGCGCTGCCGCCCGCCGCCGCGACGAGCACCGCGCCCAGCGCGAACACATCGGCCGCGCCGCTGATGTCCTGCCCCTGGGCCTGCTCGGGCGCCAGGAATCCCGGCGTCCCGAACGCCATGCCGGTGGCGGTCAGCCGGGTCGACTCCAGGGCCCTGGCGATGCCGAAGTCCAGGACCCGGGGACCGTCCGGGGCCATGATGATGTTGCCGGGCTTCAGATCGCGGTGCACCAGCCCGCAGCCGTGGATCGCCGCCAGCGCCTCGGCCAGCGCCGCGCCGAGCTGCCGCAGCCGCGTCTCGTCCATCGGTCCCTCGGCCTCCACCAGAGCGGCGAGCGTGGGCCCGGGAACGTACGCCGTGGCCAGCCAGGGCGCCGCCGCCTCCGGGTCCGCGTCCACCACGGGAGCCGTGTGGAAGCCGCCCACGCTGCGCGCGGCCGCGACCTCGGCCCGGAACCGCTCCCGGAAGTGCGGGTCGCTCGCGAGCTCCGGCCGGGCCACCTTCACCGCGACCGCCCGCCCGCCGCGCGAACGCGCCAGATAGACGGTGCCCATCCCGCCGGCGCCCAACTCCCGCTCCACGGCGTACCCGCCGATACGTTCCGGCAGCCCGCCGCCGTCCGTCCCGTGCTCCATGCGCTGAACGCCCCCCTGTGATCCGGCGGTTCAGTATGCCGCAGGCCTTTGACGGCCGCTGACAGCCACTGACGGCATCGGCGGAGGTCGGTGTTCGACGGCTGAAGATCGCCGCGGCGTGAGGGCAGGCCCGCTCGCCTCTGTCGGCCGTCCACCGGTGGCCGGGCCCCGGGAACCGGGTGATGCTGGACCGGCGCGCGCCGGCTCCGGTGCTCCGGCGCGCCGGAGCCGGAGGGCGGGTGGAGTCGTGTCGGACGCCGAGACCCCGGCCGGGCCCGAAGGGCCACCGGGTGGGCCGGACCGGGCGGGCGGGGCAGGCCGGGCGGATCAGCTGGACCGGCTGGACGAGGCGGTGCTGGCCACGCTGTTCGCCCAGTCCGCCGTAGGTCTGGGCGTCCTCGACCCGCAGCTCCGGCTCGTCCGCGCCAACTCGCTCGTCGAGGGCGTCGACACCGGTGAGTACGCCGGGCAGCGGTTTCGCGAGGTCTTCCGGCTCGACGACCCCGACGCGTGCGAGCAGCTCCTGACGCGGGTGATCGCCGGTGAGGGGCCGATGCGCGACCACCTCGTACGGGGGCGGCTGCGGCGGATCGCCGGCGGTCGGACCTTCCTCGTCTCCGCCTACCGGCTGGACGGCCCCGGCGGTGCGCCCCTCGGCCTGCTGACCGCGGTCGTCGACGTCACCGAGCGGGAGCGGGCCCGCGCCCGGGAGAGCACGCTCGCCGCCGTGCGGGACGCGGTCGGCGGCGCCCTCGACGTCGCCGCCACCTGCCGCGCCTTCTCCGACGCCCTGGCGCCCGGTTTCGCCGACCTGGCCGTCATCGAGGTGGTGGACGAGGTCCTGCGCGGCGCCGAGCCGCCGGTGGGCCCGCTGCCGCCCGACACCCCGCTGTGCCGTGCGGCGAGCGGCCGGTGCGATGCGGTGCGGGACGCGGCGGAGGCCGGGAGCGGACCCGCCGGGGCCCGGCGGTCCCGGACCGGGATGACCCGCCGCCTCCCCGCCCGTACGCCGTACGCGCTCGCCGTCACCGATCTGCGGCCCCGGCTCGTCACGATCGGCCCCGACACCCCGTGGCTGGACACCGACCCGGACGGGGCGGGCGCCGTCGCACAGGCCGGTGCGCACTCCCTGATCGTCGTGCCGCTCACGCTGCGCGGCGCGGTCCTCGGGCTGGTCAGCCTCTACCGCTGCGCGGCGGCCGAGCCCTTCGACGAGGACGACGTCACCCTCGCCACCTCGGCGGCCACCCGCGCGGCGCTCGCCGTCGACAACGCCCGCCGCTACGAACGCGAGCACGTCATCGCCTCGACCGTCCAGCGGCGGCTGCTCCCGCAGGCCGAACGGCAGCAGGCGGCCGTCGAGACCGCGCACGTCCTGCTGCCCGGCCGGGACAGCGGCCGCTGGTTCGACGCCATCGCCCTGTCCGGCGGCCGTACCGCGCTCGTCGTGGGCGGCGTCGCGGGCGAGGGCCTCCAGTCGGCCATCGCCATGGGCCAGTTGCGTACGGTGATCCAGGCGCTGGCGGGTCTCGACCTGGAGCCGGAGGAGGTCCTCGCCCGGCTCAAGGACACCGCCGACCGCCTCGCCGGCGAGCGCGCCGCCCTGCCCCGGGACGACTCGCTCCACGGCGAACCTCTGAGCGCGGGCTGCGTGTACGGGGTCTACGACCCGTTCACCCGCACCTGCACCATCGCCCGTGCCGGGCACCCCGCGCCGCTGATCGTCGGCCCCGACGGGCGGACGGTCGACCTCGACGTACCGGAAGGGCCCGGACTCTTCTCCGCCGACAGCGCCCTCTTCGCCCCCGCCACCGTCACCCTGGAGGAGGGCAGCCTGCTCGCGTTCTGCACCGCCGAACTGCTCGTCGGCGACCGGGCCGTCGAACGCATCACGCAGACCCTCGCCCGGCCGGGCCGCAGCCTGAGGCAACTGGGCGACGACATCGTGTACGCGCTGCCGGACGACACCCGCTCCGCCGGTGCGGCCCTGCTTCTGGCCCGTACGGGTACGGTCTCCGAACACCGGGTCGCCACCTGGGACCTGGAGCAGGACCGCGCGACGCCCGCCACCGCCCGTGTGCTCGTCCGCGACCGGCTCCAGGGCTGGGGCCTGGACGAGGACACCGTCGACGCGACCGAGCTGATCGTCAGCGAGCTCGTCACCAACGCCGTCCGCTACGGCACCCCGCCGCTGCGGCTGCGCCTCCTGCTGGACTCCACGCTCACCTGCGAGGTCCACGACGGCTCCACGGCCGCCCCGCACCTGCGGCACGCCCGGACCGTCGACGAGGGCGGCCGGGGCCTGTTCATCGTCTCCCGTCTCGCCTCGCACTGGGGCGCCCGGCACGGGCCGGACGGCAAGGTGCTGTGGACCGAACAGGAGCTGTCGGGCGACGATTTCGCGCCGCCCCGGCCACCGTCACCGCCGGTTTGAGTGCGTGCGTTCGGGCATGTCGGCCGCGCCGATCGAGCAGAGTGGTCCGTATGACGACACCCGCGGAGCTGCTTCGCTCCTTCGCCCGCACCCGTGCCTCCCTCGATGGCGAGGAGGTGACGTACTGGTGGTCCGGAGATGTGTACTCCTGGGCCCCCGACGAGCCCTACCAGCGCGTCTTCGGCTTCGAGGGCCTCAATGTCTCGCGCCTGGTCCAGGACGTGGAGGCCGGGCCCGACGCGTATCGACTGCTCACCCGTGAGGCCGCGTTCTACCTGGATCCGGTCAGCCGCGAGATCCTGGAGACCTGGCAGGACCTGCCGGTGGTGCACGTCTGGAACGACCCGGCGAACCAGAAGTGGCGCCCCTTCCCGATCCCGACGACCGACCTCGGGGACCAGGTCTGCTTCAGCCTGGAGATCCCGCTCGCCTACCCGTCCCCGCTGCCGGTGGCCGAGTATCCGGTGCACTCTGCGGGGGACACGTACAAGGCCCTGGAGCTCTTCCAGTTCTTCGCGGACCGCGCCGATCTGGCGGGGGCGGCGCCCAGCGTTCCGGCCACCATGTCGTGGAGCCGGATGTCGCCGTGGCTGCCCTGGATGGCCCGGGGGCAGCGGCCCGGCGGTCTCACCTTCCACTGCCGGGGCCGCAAGCTCGGCGCGTACACCGAGGTGCCCGAGCGCACCCGCGCCTACATCGCCGACCGCCACCCGGAGTTCGCCCACGCCCCGGAGAAGTGGAGCGAGCCGAACGAGACCAGCTGGACGTACTTCCGCAAGCTCAACCCGCCCCAGGGATAGCGGGTGTTCGGAGAGGCGTTCGAGGGAGCGTTCAGGGGAGTGTGATGTTCCGGCCCGGGCCGCCCTCGACCGTGTCCTTCCCGGGGCCGCCGACGATCAGGTCGTTTCCGTCCTCGCCGTGCAGCATGTCGTCGCCGGAACCGCCGAACAGGAGGTCGTCGCCGTCCCCGCCCATGACGTGGTCGTCGCCCGGGCCCGCGTACACGACGTCGTCGCCGTCGTACGCCTCGATCATGTCGTCGCCCCGGCCGCCCCACAGCCACTGGTCGCCGTCGACGGCCATCAGGTGATCGTTGCCGTCGCCGCCGTCGAGGACGACGCGTCCCATGACCATGTCGTCGCCCTCGTCGCCCCGCACGGTGTGCGCGGTGTGGGCGTGCAGCATGTCGTCGCCGGGGCCGCCGCTGACGGTGGCGACGCCCGGGTCGCTGGTGGCGATCTCGTCGTCGCCGTCGCCGAGGAAGGCGTCGATCCGGTCCGGCCGGGCGCTGTCGGTGGGCAGTTCGCAGACGACGTATGTCTCGTCACCCGGGGTGAGGTACGTGCAGTGGTCGCCGGGCAGGAGTGGCACCGCGTCGCGGAAGCCGATGCGCCGGACCCCGTCGCCCTGGTCCATCGGGACCACGTGGAGGTCGTTGACCTGGCCCGGGGCGGCGGTGAAGGTGATGGACCGCTTGGCCCAGTCGGCGCTGACGCGGGCCTTGCCTTCGGCGGAGGCGGAGGCGGCAGCGGGGGCCGCGACTGCCGGGGACGCGGCGAGGCCGGTGGCGAGCAGGGCCACGACGGCCGACATCATCTTGCGCTTCACGACAGCTCCTCGGTGGGTCCGTGGTTCCGTGGGGGTCTCCCGCCCGCCGCCCACACCGAGCGGCGGGGCAGGTGCATGTCAAGCGGTCCGGGTGGCGGTGGGGTCGCCACGTCGGCGACCGCAGCCTACCCGTCTTGGTCTAGACCAAACCGGGCTCCGTTACGTCACTCGGGGCCCGGTGCGCCCTCGACGCCGAACAGTCGCTCCAGGACCACCGCGACCCCGTCCTCCGCGTTCGACAGGGTCACCTCGTCGGCCGCCGCGCGCAGCTCCGGATGCGCGTTGCCCATGGCCACCCGGTGGCCCGAACCGGCGAACATCGGCAGGTCGTTGGGCATGTCGCCGAACGCGATCGTCCGCTCGGCCCCGATCTCCAGCAGCTCGGCGGCCAGCGCCAGCCCCGTGCCCTTGTCCACCCCGCGCGGGGCCAGCTCCACCGTGCCGGGCCCCGCCATCGTCACCGTCGCCAGCTCGCCCACGGCGGCGCGCGCGGCGGCGGTCAGCTCGTCGTCGCCCAGCTCCGGGTGGCGCACCAGCACCTTGATCACGGGCCGCGCCCACAACGCGGCGCGGGAGCCGACGCGTCGGGCGGGAAGCGTCGGGTTCGGCATCCGGTACCCGGCCTCGATCAGGGTCACCCCGTCCACGCCGTCCTGGTCCACGGCGGCGAACACCGCCCCGACCTCCGCCTCGATCTTGCCGAGCGCGGTGTCGGCGGCCTCGCGGTCCAGGGTGGCGGACCGCAGCAGCCGCCCGCTCCCGGCCTCGTACAGCTGGGTGCCCTGCCCGCAGACGACGAGCCCGGTGTACGCGAGGTCCGCGAGCAGCGCCCGTATCCCGGGGACGGGCCGCCCGGTGACGATCAGATGCCGGGCGCCCGCGGCGGCGGCGCGGGCGAGTGCTGCGCGGGACCGGGTGCTCACGGTGTCGTCCGGGCGGAGCAGGGTGCCGTCCAGGTCCGTGGCTATGAGGGCATATGCGGGGGGCGTGGGCATGGGCCATAGCCTAGGAGCCCCCGGACGGCCGCTTGCCCGCCAGGGGCGGATCGGCTACGAGGATCGGCCGGGCGGGGGCCGCTGTCAGGCGGCCGTCCCGCCGGCGTTGCGGATGAGCCGCTGCAGCACCTTCACCGTGGTGACGTAGTCCGCGTCGGAGATGCCCTCGTGGAGCGCGGCGCGGATCGCGGGTGCGTTGCGTGCGAGATCGACCCGTGCCTGTTCCCCCGCCTCCGTGAGCCACAGCCTGCCGTCCGTGTCCCGGTTCAGCCGGCCCTGCTCCACGAGCGCCTCGGCCTCGACCGCCAGGTCGTCCTCGGGCCGGATGTACGTGGCCATGGCCTGCTGGAGCTCGGGGAGGGCCATCCCTTCGCCGTCGGGCGAGATGTCGTTCGCCGACAGATGGCGCAGAAGCCAGAACTGGGGCTGGGTGTAGCCCTTCTCGGCCTGCCGGTCGCGGGTGTACGTGATCAGTGCCTCGTAGGCGACGCCGGTCCAGTAGGCGGCGGGCTGTCCGGCGAGTTCGGCGTCGGAAAGCTGGTGCGCGGTCATGACGTCTTCTCCCTCATGTGCTTCGGGGGCCTTGTGGTGGCCTCGCGGCAACCGTAGAACCTCAAGCATTGTTGAGGGCAAGAGGATCGTCTTGCCCGGCCGGCGGGGGGCCGTGTCGGCCCGGTCCCGCGCCCGCCCGGCCCAAGCCCGGCGCGGGCGTCAGGCGAAGATCCCGCTGTAGGCGTTCAGGGCCGGCTGGCCGCCGAGGTGGGCGTACAGGACGTTGGAGTCCGCGGGGATCTCGCCGCCGCGCACCAGGTCGATGAGTCCGGCCATGGATTTGCCCTCGTAGACCGGGTCGATGATCATCCCTTCGAGCCGGCCGGTGAGTTTGATGGCGTCCACCGTGGACGGCACGGGTACGCCGTAGAGTTCGCCGGCCCAGCCTTCCAGGACGGTGATCTCGTCGTCCTTCAGATCCCTGCCGAGGCCGATGAGTCCGGCGGTGGCACGGGCGATCCTCGCCACCTGGTCACGGGTCTCGGCGAGCTTCGCCGACGCGTCGATGCCCAGGACCCGCCGCGGCCGGTCCTGGCCCGCGAACCCGGCGATCATGCCTGCCTGGGTGCTTCCGGTGACGCTGCACACCACGACGGTGTCGAAGAACACGCCCAACTCCTCCTCCTGCCGCTGCACTTCGCGCGCCCAGTTCGCGAAGCCGAGGCCGCCGAGGGGATGGTCGGATCCGCCGGCCGGAATGGCGTACGGGGTGCCGCCCGCGGCCCGTACGTCGTCCAGGGCCTGACGCCAGCTGTCCTTGACGCCGATGCCGAAGCCCGCCTGCACCAGGCGCACGTCCGCGCCCATGATGCGGGACAGCAGGATGTTGCCGACCTTGTCGTTGACCGCGTCGGGCCAGTCCACCCAGCTCTCCTGGATCAGGACCGCCTTCAGGCCGGCGCGGGCGGCCACGGCCGCCACCTGCCGGGTGTGGTTGGACTGCACGCCGCCGATGCTGACGAGCGTGTCCGCGCCCTGCCGGAGGGCGTCGGGAAGCAGGTACTCCAGCTTGCGGGTCTTGTTGCCGCCGTAGGCGAGACCGGCGTTGCAGTCCTCCCGCTTGGCCCAGATGCGCGCACCGCCGAGATGCTCGCTGAGCCGGTCCAGCGGATGCACCGGGCTGGGGCCGAACAGCAGGGGGTAACGCTCGAAGTCGTCCAGGGACATCGCGGGCTCCTCGTGGGCGTGGGCGTGGATGGTCCGGCGCGGCCCGGCGACGGGCCGTGTGGCACGGGCGTTCAGGAGACTTCGGGTGCGTTGCTCGGCGATCCGCCGCCGGTCCTCGATCCGCCGGGCCGCGGAGTGCCGGTCCCCGGCCCGCCGGGTTCCCCGGTGGCGGCCCCCGCTCCGGCCTCCGGCCAGGCGTCGAGCAGCGGCAGCAGCGTCTGCCAGTTCGCCCTGGTCGCGGCCACCGCGCCCTCGACGTCCCCGGCCGCGCACAGCGCGATGATCCGGTCGTGCTGGGCGACCGACCCGCGCCCGCTCAGCGAGGAGAAGCGCAGCCGCTCCAGGCGTCGCAGTACGGGCGTGAACTGGTCGAGAACGGTGGCGACGGCCGCGTTGGCGCAGGCGGTCACGGCGACGCGGTGGAACGCGTCGTCGGCCTCCAGCGCCCCGTCCGCGTCGTTGCGCCGCAGGGCGTCGGCGAAGCGCGCGTTCGCCTCGCGCATCGCGTCGAGCTCCACCGCGCCCAGCTGCGGGACCGCCTCGCGCACGGCGAGTTCGTGCATGGCGGAGGTGACCGACTGCGCGGCCCGGACGGCGCGCACGTCGAGCGGGCTCACGAGGGTGTGGCGACCGGGCTTCGTCTGCACGAGCCCCGCCTGCTCCAGCCGCGCCAGAGCCTCACGCACCGGCGTGCGGCTGACCCCGAGCCACTCGGCCAGGTCACCGTCGTTGAGACGCTCGCCGGGCGCGAGCGTGCCGTCGACGATGGCGTCACGGATGGCCCGGTAGGCGCTCTCACGGAGGAGCGAACGGGAGACGAGACCTCGGTTCTGCGGGACTGGCATGCAATATATTGCATGCCGCGTGAGGGCTGGCTGTCAAGGGCGGTGAGCACCCCGTCGTGCGTCGGCGTGCGCGGCGCGGGTCACGGCCCGTCCCGCCTCTGCGGGCAGGGCAGTTCGGGTGTGCTGCGGTTCGGGGAGCAGGTCACCAGGGCGACGGAGTGGAAGACCGTGCCGCTGAGGTAGTGGCCGAGGGAGACGTCTCCGCCCCACGCGAGCCGTTCGACCGCCGCCCTGGCGAGCAGGACCAGCCTGGTCGCCTCCCGGTCCTGTGCGGAGGCGAACCGGGGCGCGAACTCAGTGAGTTGCCGCCCCAGCTACGCGCCGGCCTCCTTGGGGTCATCCCAGGTGCCCCGAATCATCGAGGCCGGTTTCACGAGCCAGTGTGCCGTCTGGATCGGCGGTACGTCGGAGCCCGGGAACACGGCTACCGCCTCCCGGTACCGCTCGTGCATGTCCTGCTCACTGCTCGCCGTCGGTGCCTGGCCCTGGGGCCTGCGGATGCTCTCCTTGTCGAACGTCCGCTTCTCCCCGAGCCAGGCGTAACCGTGGTGGTGCACGGCGGCTCAGGCGGAGAGGTCGAAGCGGACGGGGTCGATGCCCGCCGCGTCCAGCTCGGCCGTCGTGAACCGCAACGGCTCGGCGTCGGGGCGCTTGCTGTCGCCCAGGGCCCAGGCGTCCGGCCCGATCCGCGCGAGAGTGACGCACGATTCGCCGTCGGGGTGGGTGTTGCCGCCGCAGGCCTTGAAGAACGTGACTTCTTCGATGGGGAGGTCGTACAAGTCGGTCATTGCTCGTGCCTTTCCCGGTCCGTGGCGGCCCCGAGGGGGCCGTCGACTGGTCGCATCGGCAGCAATGGTGTCCGAATGAGGACTCGTTCCCCAGCCGGTTTCCTGCTCGCGCAAGAACTCGTCCCGGATTCTTTCGAGCAGAGCTCGCATGTCGTCGCCGGAAAGGGCGAATCTGCTGAACGCATCGAACTTTCTGATGTACTGAGAAACGTCCCTCGGGTCCGTTCCGTCACCACTGAGGGGTTTCCATCCTGGCTGGTGGTTGTGATCGCTCATGGTGTGATGCTGGGGCATCACTGCCGGTCAGACATGCGAGGTTCGCTGCTGTTGCGACATGGCCGGCGCAGGCCGTACCTGAGCGATCTCACCGATGAGCAGCGGGGATTCATCGAACCCGTGATCACGGGGGGCACCCGCACCGAACTGGATGATCGTTTCAGCGGGTGAATTCGTTAGGCCATGTGAGTGAGTGGGCGGTGATTCCGGTTCAACTGTCCCTGGCGTGAGGACTACAAACCCCTGTGCGGCCCTTACTCGGGGCTGTAATTCACCGTCAGATTCCGTGAGCCGCTCCCGAACCCACTCCCTGGGACAGGGCTGCGGCATGCGCTCTGTCCTCCTTTCGATGCCAGGAACGGTTCAGCATGAAGCTCACAACTCCTTGGCGGTTGTTCGCCACGGCCACAATCGCACTCGCCACCGTGGCGGGCGTCACGACGCCGGGGCAGGCGGAACCCGCAAAACCCGCGCAAGCGGCTGCCCCTGCGGCTGCGGTCCTTCCCGGCTATCAGGTGATCCACGGCGGGCCCGCCACAGTGGACAACTTCGCCCGGATGTATATGGCCTGCCCGTCGGGCAAGGTCGTCGTAGGCGGCGGTGGCGAGGCCCAGGGTGCCGACGGTGTACTCGTCGGCAGCTTCCCCAGCCATGTCGGCGGCACCTACCGGTGGAACATCGTGGCACGACAGGAGAACCAGAGCCAGGTGACCGTCACCGGGCACATCATCTGCGTCGACAGCACCGCCCTGCCCGGCTACCAACTCGTCAACCTGCCCAACGCCAATGTGTCCAACGGAGGTTCACGCGAGGTCTCCTGCCCGTCCGGGAAGGTAGTGGTGGGCGGCGGAGCGGAGGCCCGAGGTGCCAGCGCGACGCTCCGCTTCAGCATGCCCATCCCCGCCAAGAAGGTCCCGTACTACTCATGGACGGCGAGCGGTCAGTCGCTCGCCGAGGAAACGGTCGGCATCACTGTCGACGCGATCTGCGCGGACCCCATGGCCGGATACGAGATCATCGAAGCGCCTGTGACGGAAGCCCCCAACCCCAACCGGGTCACCGTGACCTGCCCCCAGGGGAAGGCCATCCTCGGCGGAGGCCCCGGCGGCTACAACAGCGCCGTCGTCAGCGCCAGTCGTCCCGAGTTCATCGACTCCGCCCACGGCTATCGTTGGGCAACGTCCGTCCGCGAGCCTTCCCGCTCGACCGCCATCAGCAGCGCCAGCGCGATCTGCGCGAACGCCTGACCCTGCTCGTCCCTGCCTCCGGACACCCGGGACCCCGGGTGTCCGGGTGTCCGGAGGCAGGTCGCGGCACCTCCCTGAGAGTGCGGTACGTGAGCTTCTGGCCGGCTTGTGATCGCTCGTTGGTGTGACGTTGGGGTATCGCGGCCGGTCAGGCGTTCGGGGTTCGTTTGGGTCGCGGCATGAGCATGCGCAGACCGTACTTCGGTGACATCTCCGACCAGCAGTGACTCCTGGCCTCGCGCTTTCACGAAGTGGGCTGTCCAGCAGGTGATCGAGACAGCAGAAAGTGCCTCTGACCAGCGAGAACGAGGATTGTCTAGGCCCTTGTTCCCGCCCCTGTCGGAGGCACTTTCCAGGTGAAGAAGCGTATCGGGTCGTACCCGCGTGTCCGCGTTGAGGGTGGCGGTCGCGGGGTGGTCCCGCAGGCCGGGGCGGTGCTGCTGGTAGAGACGGTCCGCCCTGGCCGCGATACGAGCCGCTCGGGCAGAGGCCCGCGAGCGCGTCTGGAATCTGGCCAAGAGCGCGGCTCCGGACGCCTCAGGGCAGGTGATCGTGGACCTGGACGGGGTGCTCGTGCTGGCCCACTCCGACAGCAGGACGCCGCCGCCACCTGGAAGAAGACCTTCGGGCACCACCCTCTGATGGCCTTCGTCGATCACGGAAGCGGCGGGTCCGGGGAGCCGGTGGCCGGCTTGCTCAGGCCGGGAAACGCTGGCAGCAACACTGCCGCCGACCACATCACCGCAGCCCGACTCGCTATCGACGCCATCCACCAGGCCACCTTGAAGGTCCCGCCCGCCGCGTGGACACCCGCCGTCGAACCGGAAGGTGAGATCCGGGACGGGGCCTGGGTCGCCGAGATCACCGGCTACTGCCTCAAGGGCTGGCCGAAGAGGATGCGGCTGATCGTCCGCAAGGAACGGCCCCACCACGGAGCCCAGTTGCGGATCACCGACGCTGACGGACTGCGTCTGACCTGCTTCGCCACCAACACCACCGACATGGCGATCGCGGCACTGGAGCTGCGGCGCCGCCAGCGAGCAGGGGCCGAGGATCGCATCCGGGCCGCGCGGGCCACCGGCCTGCGCAACCTGCCCCTGCACGACACCGCCCAGAACCAGATCTGGCTGGAGAACGTCCAGCTCGCTCTCGACCTGCTGGCCTGGATGCCCATGCTCGCTTTGACCGGCAAAACTCGCAGGTGGGAGCCCCGCCGTCTCCGGATCCGCCTCTTCTCCGCCGCAGCCCAGATCGTCACCACCGCCCGCCGCCGGCACCTGAGATTCGCACGCCACTGGCCCTGGACCGACGTGATCACCGACGCCCTGGCACGGCTCGAAGTACTCCCGAACCCCGGCTGACCAGCGCGTTCCCGTCCCTGCAACCAGCACCACCCGACCGGAGCCGTGGAACCCGGCGCCCACCCGACGCGACAGCGGGGCCATCAGCGTGCCCACCGCCGAACCGAACAACCGAAACAGCCCGCCGAAGAAACCGACGGACCGTCATGAAAATCGAGGTCAGGCACTGATCTGGTCTCCGAACGCTTTTGCGGATCAGTTCCATGGCGATCTCGACGAGGGTTTCGTGAGCCGGAATCGTCAGCCCATGGCCGGTGGTGATGTTTCTCCCGATGGTTCCGGTCTGCGGAGCCCGGAGCAAGACCTTCTGGTTTCCGGAACGGGAAACCGCGGCGCTGCTTTCTCCCCGGACGACGGCAAGCCCCACCGTGCCTGCACGGTGGGGCTGTTGTCCTGTCGGCTCGGGCGGCTCAGACGGTGCCGAAGTCTCCGGCGCGGACGCCCGCCACGAAGGTGGTGAACGCGGTGGCGGGGACGGTGAGGGCCGGGCCGGTCGGGTTCTTGGAGTCGCGGACGGGGACGATGCCGTGCGGGGCGGCGAGGTTGGTGGCGACCTCGACGCACGCGCCGCCGTTTTCGCTGTAGGAGGACGTGAACCAACGGGGGGTCTCGGTTGTCACGGGGTGCCCTTTCGCAACTGCCTGAACATGTCTACGGACGCGGCCTGGGAGGGGGCCAGGGCCTGCATCTGATGGTAGGCCGTCAGATGCTGCACCACCGAGCCACTTTCGCGCTCCAGATAGCCTTGTTGCGCCGACTCCGCGTACGACATGAGCGAGCGGTCCGGCATGGTCAGGATGTAGAGCGGCAGGCTGAACGGGCGGTGCTCTCCCATGGTGAACGGCACCACCTGGATCACGGTGTTGGGCTGCTCGGCGAACTCGATGAGGCGGTCCATCTGCGCCTTCATGACCTCCGGCCCGCCGACCGGCCGGAGGAGGCAGCTCTCGTCCAGCAGCGCGAAGACCAGCGGCGGCTTCTCCCGGACCAGGGCCGCCTGACGTTCCGCGACCAGAGCGACCCGCTCCTGGGCCTGGTCCGCGGTGATCACCTGCCGCCTGATGACGCTGTCCGCCAGGACCGTCGCGTACTCCGGGGTCTGGAGCAGGCCCGGGATGACACCGACCTCGTACAGCCGGATCTCTGCCGCCCGGCGCTCGTAGCCGAGGAACTCCGGGAAGCCCTCCAGCAGGCTGCCGTGCTTGATCTGGCCCAGCTCGCGCTCGAACGACGCCTCGGTTCCGGTGAGGCCCAGCGCCCGGTCCGTACTACGCGAAAAGCGCAAGGTCGCGAGTTTGCGACCCGTTTCCACGGACGAGATGTGCGTGCTGGAGTAGCCGTTGTGGCTGCCCAGCTCCTCCTGCGTCCAGCCCCGCTTCTCCCGTAACTCGCGCAGACGTGCACCGTAGGCCGCCTGCGCGGAGCTTTCCGGGTTCAATTCCTTGACGTTCACGGGCCCCGCCCCGATCTTCCGTGCCGAATAGGCAAGTTGAATGGCTCCTCACGGTAGGTCACGCTGAATCGCCCCGGTAGTCATACGGCTACAGAGAGGAGCGATAGGTGTACGGCGAGAACGTTTGCCCGAACGCGCAGCAGCCTCCCGAACTCCCGGCCCTCGGCGCGCTCATGGTGGACACCGGGCACGGTGACCGTGTGGGCGAGTTCCGTGGGGTCGCCGGCGCCCGCTGGTCGCTGCGGCCCGTGGGCGGCGGGGCCGAGTGGGAGGCCGAGCCGCACCGGGTCCGGCCCGCGCTCCTCATGGAGCAGCTCCGGGCGAGGACCGCCCGGCTCAACGCCCGCAGTCGGGGCGAGGTCCTGTGAACACCCGGCAACGGCAAGCCACTTGGTACGTCGCCGAGAGCCACGGCGGCGACGCGGCAAGGTCCGTGCGGCTCGGCGGCGTCCTCGTGCCGACGCGGCGGCTGGCGCTGCGCTGGCTGCGGCGGCAGGCCCGGCGCTTCGCGGACGCGCTGGATCCTGACCCGTACGCTCCGTGGGTTCCGGGCCGTGCGCTGTACCCGGTCGGCGCGGCCGGCCGGCGCGACGCACCGGCCGAACTCCGTTCCTGGGTCACCAGTTTCCGTGAGCACGACTACGCGTTGGGGCGGCTCGCGGACGGGCTGCCGTACGAGTTCGTCGCCCGGGACGCCACGGCCTGGTACGGACTCGTCATGCGCCCGCTGGCCGCTGCCGCCCGTACCCCCTCCCCTTCTCACCGGCAAGGATGAGCGCCATGTTGCAGTGCACCGCCTTCACCGAACTCCCTGAGATGGGCGCGCGGGTCGCGCTCATGGGCCTGGAGGATGAGCCCGGCGAGGCGACGGAAGCCCCCGAACTGGACGAGTTCCTGCTGTGCGAGCTCGGCGAGCACGAGGAGGGGGTCGAACACGCGGCCCAGCTCCCCTCGGTGTCGGCTTCCGGCGGGCGGGACCTGTGGATGTTCTGGAGCGAGGCCGACGGACGCCGGAAGTTCCGCTTCAAGGAACTGCTGCCGTGCCCGGCCGTCATCCACCGGCTGTCCGTCAAGGACGGCGACGCCTGTGTGCTGTACGACCGGCATCCGGCCGCGCACTCCTGGGACGTCACGGATCCGCTCGCCGATCTGATGGCGGAGCGGATCCGGGAGGACGTACGGCGTGACCGGGACGGCGGTGGGGCCTCCTAGTAGGGCTTTGTTACGTCTCTGGGCAAGCGGTCGCTCTGGTGGTTTCCTGCTGGTATGAGGGTGGATGAACTCGTTTCGTGCAGGGGCCGGTTGGAGGAGTTTGCCGGGGAGGTGTTCGCGCCTTTGTCGCGTGCTGACCAGCGGGTGAAGGGCAGCCTCTATCTGCGGGGTTTGCTCCTGGACGGGCGTCGGAAGTCGATGCAGCCGATGGCCGGACGCCTGGGTGTGGACCATCAGCAGTTGCAGCAGTTCATGACGTCGTCGACCTGGCCGGTGGACACCGTCCGCACCAGGTTGGCCCGCCGGGCGGTGGCGGTGGTGAGGCCTCAGGTGTGGGTGGTGGACGACACCGGATTCCCGAAGGACGGAATGTCCTCGCCCGGGGTGGCCCGCCAGTACTCAGGCACCCTGGGCAAGGTCGGGAACTGTCAGATCGGGGTCAGTGTCCACGCCGCGTCCGATACCGCGTCGTGCCCGTTGTCCTGGCGGCTGTTCCTGCCCGGCAGCTGGGACCGGCCGGAGGCGGCGGACCGTCGGGCCCGCTGCCGCATCCCTGACGGTGCGCGTCACCGGCCGAAGTGGCAGCTCGCGCTGGACATGCTCGACGAGCTGGCTACGGTCGGACTGCGGCCGGCGGTGCTGGTCGCGGACACCGGCTACGGAGCGAACGCCGACTTCCGCCACGGCCTGGAGGACCGCGGCCTGGCCTATGCCCTGCAGGTCAAGGGCGAGATGACCGCCCACGCCGAGACAGCCGAACCCCGCACACCGCCTTACACCGGGCTCGGGCCACGCCCGCTGCCCCGCTACCGCACCCGGCCGGTCAGCCTGCGCGAACACGTCCTGGCCGCCGGACGGGCACGAGCCGTCACGGTCACCTGGCGCAAAGGATCCAAGGCCGCCATGTCCGCCCGCTTCGTGTTCCTGCGCGTCCGCCTCGCCGGCCGCCGCCCCAAACCCGCCCCGGACGGTGTCATCGGCCTGCGGTGGCTGATAGCCCAGTGGCCCGAAGGCCAGGACGAGCCGGTCAAGTACTGGATCTCCAACCTGCCGGCCGACATCCCGGCCCGGGACCTGGTCCGCCTCGCGAAACTACGGTGGCGCATCGAGCACGACTACCGAGAGCTGAAGACCACACTCGGCCTCGACCACTTCGAGGGACGATCGTTCACCGGCTGGCACCGCCACGTCACCCTCGTCACCGCCGCCCACCTCTTCCTGACCGAACAGCGCTCCGCCCCAAAAGCCCCTGCCAGGGCCTGACCCTCTACCAGGCCCTGGCCCTCCTCCGACACCTACTGGCCACCTGGACCGGAACCTGCCCCACCTGCCGACAACCCACCCCATGGCAGCCCTACGACACCACCTAACAAAGCCCTACTAGGGGCTGTCCGACGTGCAGGGGGTCCGGGTCAGCACCATCAGCCGCGGCTTGCGGCTGACGGTGCTCCGGATGCCTCCGGTGAGCGTGTCGACGCCGGTGCGCTGGTTCACGCAGTCGAGGGCGGTGCCTCGCGCCGGGCGCCGCCACCTGTCGGTATGACCTGCGCCGTCGGGGCGTCTGCGGCACGTGTGGGCAGGGGGGTGACTTCGGTCCCGGCCCAGGACGCGGTACGAGGTGCTGCCCGCCGCCGTGTGCGACGGGCGGCACCTTCGTACCGTCGTCCCTATCCCTCCTTCGACTCGACCCGGCCGAACGCGTCCGGGCCCGACGCCAGCGCTTCGCGGGCCGTCTGCCAGACGGTGTCGTCCGCGTACAGCCGGCTGCGCAGATAGGCCCAGCTGAGGCGGGCGAGCGCGGCCACCCGTGCCGGGCTCTCGTCGGTCGTCTCGGCGACGTCGTATCCGGAGATCCCTCCGAGTCCGTGTTCCGCGCCGAAGAGGGTGAGCAGGGTCTTGGGGCCGGGGGAGAGGGTGTAGGGGTCGGTGTGCCAGGCCGGGCCCCGGACCGTCAGATGGGTGGACCCGTCCTTCTCGCCGTTGACCACGAGCGTGGGTGTCGCCATCCGGGAGAAGTCCGTGGTGGTGAGGAAGGGCAGCATTTCGGCCATGGTCGGCACGAGGGCGTCGCCGCCCCGGCCGGGCCCGGCCAGCAGGAGGCCCGCGCCGATCCGGGAATCGGCCAGGTCCACCTCCGTGCCGTCGTCCGGATCGATGAGGCTCGCGCCCAGCAGGAGGCCCGCGGTGTGGCCGCCCATGGAGTGCCCGGCGACGGCGATCCGGTCCCGGTCCAGGCGGCCGACGAGGCCGGGCACCGCCGCCTCGATCTCGTCGAGCCGGTCGATGAGACGCGATATGTCCTCGGCCCGGGAGCGCCAGTGCATGGGCGCGCCGGGGGTGTCGGCCGGCAGCTTCAGCGTCGTCGAGCTGAGGTGGGTCGGCTGGATCACGGCGAACCCGTGCGCCGCCCAGAAGCTGACGAGCGGTGCGTAGCCGTTGAGCGAGGAGAGGTTGTTCGAGAAGCCCTGGCCGTGCGAGAGCAGGATGACCGGAAGACGGCTCCCGGCCGGAGACGTCCCCTCGCCGGTCAGGGGTACGGAGACGCGGACCTGGAGGTCCACGGCCCGGTCGGGGGTGGGCAGCGTCACCGGGGCGACGGACAGGACGGGGGAAGCGGGCCCGAAGGCATCGGTGGTGCGGGGTGTCGACGTGCTCATGGGGGAGAGAGTTCCTTCCCGGGGGTCCCTGCCACGGGTCCGAACAGGGGCGGGGCAGGGGAGGTGGAAGCGTCCGGCTTCGGCTAGAGTGAAGCGGAGCGTTGTTCCATTTACGATACGGAGCACTGTTCCGCTTTGTCAACGGCTCACTGTGCGGTGACGGCGGAACGGGCGAGGAGAGGGGTGTGCGGTGGCTGCCGCCGATGAAGCCGCAGGGGCGTCGGCCCGACCCAGGAGGGCCGACGCGGTACGCAACCAGCAGACGCTGCTCGCCGCCGCCTCCGAGGTCTTCGTGGCCTCCGGGGTCGACGCGCCGATCCGCGAGATCGCCAAGAAGGCCGGCGTCGGTATGGGCACGATCTACCGGCACTTCCCGACCCGGGCGGACCTGGTGGTGGCCGTCTACCGCCACCAGGTCGAGGCCTGCGCCGAGGCGGGCCCGGCGCTGCTGGCCGAGGAGGAGTCGCCGTTCGTCGCACTGGAGAAGTGGGTGGACCTCTTCGTCGACTTCCTGGTCACGAAGCACGGGCTCGCCGACGCGCTGCGCTCGGACAGCGGTGGCTTCGAGGCGCTGCACGCCTACTTCCTCGACCGGCTGGTGCCCGTCTGCGGGCAGTTGCTCGACGCGGCGGTCGCGGCGGGAGAGGTTCGGCCCGGCATCGAGCCGTACGAGCTGATGCGGGGCGTCGGGAACCTCTGCGTCGGGCGGGACGACGATCCGCGGTACGACCCGCGCCGGCTGGTGGAGCTGCTGCTGCGCGGGCTGCGGCGGTAGCGGTCGTCGTGGCCGCTCGGGGGCGGGATCAGTTCAGGCAGAACTCGTTGTCCTCGGGGTCCGCCATGACGATCCAGCTCCCGCCCTGCTCGTCGACCGTACGCAGCACCCGCGCGCCCAGCCCCACCAGCCGGTCCGCCTCCGCGTCGCGCTGCCCCGGCGCGGAGTGCACATCGATGTGGAGGCGGTTCTTGACCGTCTTCGGCTCCGGCACCCGCTGGAACAGCAGCCGCCGTCCCTGGCCCGTACCGCTGACCTCGTCGTACGGGTCGTCGGGATGCCGGGCCGCCGCGAGGTCGAGCCAGGCGCGGCGGCCGTGGGCGTGGGTCGTGATGGCCTCGGGCGCGGCTCCGGCCGCGAGCAGCTGCTCGACGAGCGGGCTGTTGTCCTCGACGAGGTAGCCCAGGGCCTGCGCCCAGAATCCGGCCTGTGCGTGCGGGTCGGCGCTGTCGATCACGAGCTTCCAGGACAGGGGCTGCGGCTGGGGCTGTGTCTGCGCCTGTGGCGGTGTCTGCGTCATGGAAACCGTTTATAGTGGTTACATGAGTGAAAAGGCAACGGACGCGCCGGGGCTGCTGCTGCGGCATCCGGACGGCAGTTCGTTCCGGTTCGATCCGGGCGCGCTGTGTCTGGAGCTGCTGCCCACCGGAGGCCCCGGCCCGCTGGCGTACTTCGAGGTGCTGCGCGAGCCGGCCGACCTGGTGCGCTGGGCGCAGGAGAGCCGGCTGCCCGACGGGCTCGCCCCCGGAGCCGGAGCCCGCGACGGGCTCGCGGTGAGCATGGCCGAGGTGGCGGACGCGCGTGCTCTGCGCGATGCGCTCTGGCGGCTGACGGAGGGGCACGTGCGCGGTGCGCCGCCCGGCCCGGACGACCTCGCCACCCTCAACGACGCGGCGGCGCACCCGCCCCTGACGGCCCGGCTGACCGCGGACGGCGGCCGGGCCTGGGCTCCGGGGGGTACGGGGACCGGGCTGCTGTCCACCGTCGCCCGTGACGCGGTCGACCTGTTCACCGGGGCGCACGCCCACCGGATCCGTACCTGCGGCGCGCACGACTGCCGCCTGCTGTTCGTCGACACCTCGCGCCCCGGCAACCGCCGCTGGTGCTCGATGGAGCGCTGCGGCAACCGTGCCAAGGTCCGGGCCCACCGCGCCCGGCTCACCGCCGCCGACGAGTGAGGCTTCCTACGCCTCGCGCGGGGGAGGGGCGGGGCAGGCCGGGCAGTCGTGCCGGTCGATCGCGGCGAGCAGGCGCGCGGCCGCCGTGCGTACGGCCTGCGCGCCGGGTGTGCCCGGCGCTTCCGGTGCGCCCGGCGCTTCAGGCGTGGCGGCCAGGCGGGCGGCCGTGGCGCGGCCCGCCGCCACCGCGTCGTGCGCCGCGCGGGTCCACGCCGGGTGCTCCGCGTTTCCGGCGGCCAGGATCGTGGCGAGCAGGTCCACGACGCCCGCCCGGTCCCGGACCGTGTCCGTCGCCGCAAGCTCCCAGAGGAACGGCACCGTCGCCGCCGTCGAGTCGAAGACGGGCGGGGTGCCGATCCACCGTTCCAGATCGCTCAGGGCCTCGTCCGAGGTCGGCGCGTCCCCCCAGGCGATCCGCGACAGCACGCCGGGAACCTGGGACGCGGAGCCGTACGCGTGCTGCAGCTCGTGCCACCGCACGTTCCTCATGGCCCCCAGCACAGTCCCCATCCGGGCACTCAATCAGCCTTTACCGCACGGCGTCCACCATGCCGGGTGACCCGTCCGTGGACCGGTCCGGTGACTGCTCCGGTGACCGGACTGTGGGCGTGCCGTCGGGCCGGCCCGCGGACGCGCCCGTTCCGTGGAGCCGGCGCAGATACTCCCGTACGGCATCGGCATCGTCCGCCGGTGCGTACACGCCCACATGGTGGTCGGGCCGGACGACCACGACGGTGCCCGCGCCCGTCTCGCCGGAGGTTTCCGTTCCGTACGCGGCGGCCGCGTGGCCCGCGTCGTCGACCACCGCGCCCGGTTCCGCTTCGGCCCGGTTCTCGTGCGCCGCGTACACCCGGCAGGTCCGTACCCCGGCCACGCCGTACGCGGCCGCCACCTCGCGCAGGGCCGCCGCGCTGCCGGGGCCGAAGCCGAGCACGGTCGTGCCGGGCCCTGCGAGAACGCGGTGCAGCCGGGTACGGGCTCCGGTCGCGGCGTCGGTGCAGGGTGCGTCCGGCGCGCGGTCCCCGGCGTGCGGGGCGCCGCCCTCGGGTTCCGGGCCGCCGCCATCGGCCCGCGGCGTGTCGGCGCGGGTGGCGGCCAGGGAGCTCCAGCGGTAGCCGACGCCCAGGCCGGTGGTGTCCGAGGTGATCGCCGCGTCCAGGCCTCCGCCGGGCCGGCGGATCGCCTCCAGCGTGGCCCGCAGCCGCTCCGATGTGAGGTCCAGGGTCCGGGCGGCCACCGGAAGCCGCTCCTCCTCATAGCTGTCCAGCAGCCTCGCGTCCGTGTGGCCGGTGAGCACCAGGCCCAGCTTCCAGCCCAGGTTGAACGCGTCCTGGATGCCGGTGTTCATCCCGAGGCCGCCCGCGACGGCGTGCACATGCGCCGCGTCGCCCGCGAGGAAGACCCGCCCCGCCCGGAACCGGTCCGCCATCCGCACATTGACCCGGTACGTCGACAGCAGCTCGGCCCGCGTCAGGTCCTCGCGGGGCAGCGCGGTGTGGTGGGCGAGCAGTCGGCGGAACCCGTCGGCGGTGGGCGCGAGCGGCCGCCCCCGCCCGTCCCGTTCCGGCCCGCCCTGGAACCACCAGCCCGTCCGCGTACCGGGGATCGGGCAGAGCATCACCGCGCCGTCCTCGTCGAACCACTGGTGCCAGCGGGTACGGTCCAGGGCGCCCTCGGCCAGGTCGACATCGCCGCAGACCATCACCTGGTCCTCGTCGGTGGTGCCGTCGAACCCGATCCCGAGCAGTTTCCGTACGGAGCTGTGGGCGCCGTCGCAGCCGACGACGTACCGTGCGCGTTCCGTCCGGCCCTCCGCGAACGTCACGTCCACCCGCCGCCCGTCGGCCCCCTCCGCCAGCCCCACGACCTCGCGGCCCAGCTCGACGTGGACGCCGTGAGCGGCCAGCCGGTCGCGGAGGATGCCCTCCAGCCGCCACTGGGCGATCAGCCACCCCCGGTCGTAGTGCGCGCCCGGGGCCGGGGCGGAGTCCGCCCACGGATCGGCCTCCGCGACCGGGAGGCGGTCGCGGTACTTGAGCATCGGCAGCGGCGCCGAACCGGCGGCGAGCACCTCCTCGGCCACCCCGAGATCGTCCAGGATCTCCAGCGACCGGGGGTTGGGGCCCTTGGCGCGCGAGGTGCGCGGCGGCGCGGGGGACCGGTCCACGATCCGTACGGCGACGCCGCGCCGGGCCAGATCGCAGGCCAGCACCAGCCCGGTGGGACCTGCTCCCACGACGAGTACGTCGGTCATGCCCATGCCTCTCCTTCGGTCACACTTCAGGTCACCCAGGACCAGAAAAACGTAACCGAGTTAGAAAAGCAACTAGGTAATCTTTTGTTGTGTGGGATCCGGGGGCGTGGTCGCCGGGGTCGCTGCCGTCGGCGTCGTGGTCGCCGGCGCGGCGGCCGCCGTCGCCAGCAGCTCCGCCGCCAGCGCCCGGTTGCGCCGAGCGGTCCGCAGTGCGTCCCAGGTCAGCAGCGACAGCGCCAGCCAGACCAGGGCGAACCCGGCCCACCGCTCGGGCGGCATCGACTCGTGGAAGTAGAGGACGCCCAGGCCGAACTGGAAGACCGGGGCCAGATACTGGAGCAGCCCCAGCGTGGACAGCGGCACCCGGATCGCCGCCGCGCCGAAGCAGATCAGCGGGACCGCGGTGACGATGCCCGTCGCCGCGAGCAGGAACCCGTGCCCCGCGCCCCCGTACGTGAACGTCGACTCGCCGGTCGCGGCCAGCCAGAGCAGGAAGCCGAGCGCGGGCACGAACAGCACGGCGGTCTCGGCGGCCAGGGACTCCAGGCCGCCCATGTTCACCTTCTTCTTCACCAGGCCGTACGTGGCGAAGGAGAAGGCCAGCGTCAGCGAGATCCACGGCGGCCTGCCGTATCCGATCGCCAGCACGAGCACGGCGGCCAGACCGGTGGCGACCGCGACCCACTGGACCGGCCGCAGCCGCTCGCCGAGCAGCAGGACGCCCATGGCGATGGTGACCAGCGGATTGATGAAGTAGCCGAGCGAGGCCTCGACGACCTGGCCGTTGTTCACGGCCCAGATGTAGAGGCCCCAGTTGACGGTGATGGTCGCCGCCGCGACCGATATGAGACCCAGCTTGCGCGGATCGCGGGCCAGTTCGGCGATCCAGGCCCAGCGGCGTACGACCAGCAGGGCGACGGCGACGACGCCGAGCGACCAGACCATCCGGTGGGCGAGGATCTCGATCGCCCCGGACGGCCTCAGCAGCGGCCAGAAGAGGGGGACCAGGCCCCACATCCCGTAGGCGCCGATTCCGTACAGCAAGCCTGCCCGCTGTTCGTTCTTCCCCTTCACGTGCCCTCCCGGCCCACCCGCGCCGGCGCGACCGCCGACGGCACGACGGTAGCGCCGGAAGAGCTTCGTGTCATGGCCGTCTCACGGAAACACTCATGACAGTGCTGGGTACGGTCGGCGTGCGGAGGTGCGGCCGGGGTGCGCCGGGGCTCAGGCGGCGGACAGGGCGGCGCGTACGGTCTCGGCGAGCGGCGTCGTCGGGCGGCCGATGAGCCGGGCGAGGTCGCCGCTCGTCCCCGCGAGCCGGCCGCGCCCGATCGCCTCGTCCACGTCGACGAGGATCGCCGCGAAGCCCTCGGGCAGTCCCGCGCCGACCAGGACCTCCTGGTGCGCGGCGGCCGGGACGTTCTTGTACGTGATCTCCTCGCCGGTCAGCTCGGACAGCAGTGCGGCGTACTCGGCGAGCGACCACGCGGTGTCGCCGCTCAGCTCGTAGGCGGTGTTCAGGTGGCCGTCGCCGGTCAGTACGGCGGCCGCGGCGGCGGCGTAGTCGGCGCGGGAGGCGGAGGCGATGCGCCCCTCGCCCGCGTTGGCGACGACCGCGTGGTGCGCCAGGACCGGGGCCAGGTCGGCGGTGTAGTTCTCCGTGTACCAGCCGTTGCGCAGGAAGGTGTACGGCAGCCCGGAGTCGAGGATCAGCTGCTCGGTGGCCCGGTGCTCGTCGGCCAGCGTGAAGTCCGCGTCCGGTCCGCCGAGGATGCCGGTGTACGCGAGCTGGGCGACGCCCGCCGCCTTCGCCGCGTCGATGACCGCCGCGTGCTGCGCCACCCGCTTGCCCACCTCGCTGCCGGAGATCAGCAGCACCCGGTCGCCGGACCGGAAGGCTCCGGCCAGGGTCTCGGGGCGGCTGTAGTCCGCGATGCGCAGCTCCACGCCCCGGGCGGCGAGCGCGGCGGCCTTCTCCTTGTCGCGTACGACCGAGACGACCTCTCCGGCCGGAACAGTGGCCAGCAGGGTGTCGGCGACGAGGCGGCCGAGTGCGCCGGTGGCTCCGGTGACAACGATGCTCATGAAGGTTCTCCGATGGTGGTGGGGCCGGTTTCGGCGGTCCGGGCGGCTTCCGCCCTTCGAACGCAACCCTAAGCACAGCGCTAACTTTAAGAAAGTACCCACTTTGAAGTAAGGTACTGGTATGGGAGTAAGCGCAGACCGATCACGTCGTCCGGACGTCAATCAGCGCATGTGTCCGTCCCGGCTGATCCTGGAGCACGTGACGAGCCGCTGGGGCGTCCTCGTACTGGCGGCGCTGCTGGAACGCTCGCACCGCTTCAGCGAACTGCGCCGCGCGGTGGGCGGCGTCAGCGAGAAGATGCTGGCCCAGACCCTCCAGACGCTGGAGCGCGACGGCTTCGTCCACCGGGACGCGAAGCCGGTGATCCCGCCGCGGGTGGACTACACGCTCACCCCGATCGGCATCGAGGTGGCCGAGCAGGTGTGGGCGCTCGCCCGCTGGACCGAACGGCAGGTGGACGCGGTGCAGACGGCACGCGAGGCATACGACGAGGCCCGGGCCTGATCCCGTGAGGGACCGGACCCGGGCCCGGAAGCAGTTCCGCTTCCGATCGTTCCGTTCTGGTTCCGTTCTGCTGGTCCGAACCGTTCCGCCGTGCCTCAGCCGACGACCGTCCAGGTGTCGTTGCCCGCGAGGAGCGAGGCGAGGTCGCCCTTGCCCTCGCGCTCGACGGCGGCGTCCAGCTGGTCCGACATCAGCGTGTCGTAGACGGGCCGCTCCACGCTGCGCAGCACCCCGATCGGGGTGTGGTGCAGGGTGTCCGCGTCGGCGAGCCGGGACAGCGCGAACGCCGTCGTGGGCGATTCGGCATGGGCGTCGTGGACGAGGATCTGCGAGCGGTTCTCCTCCGTGACGGCCACCACCCGGAGATCACCGGTGGCCGGATCGCGGACGACGCCCTTGGGCTCCTGGGAGCCGAAGAGGATCGGCTGCCCGTGTTCGAGGCGGATGACGGCCTCGGCGGCCTGCTCCTTGTCCTTGAGGACCTCGAAAGCGCCGTCGTTGAAGATGTTGCAGTTCTGGTAGATCTCCACCAGCGCCGTGCCCGAGTGCTCGGCCGCCGCGCGCAGCACGCTCGTGAGGTGCTTGCGGTCGGAGTCGACCGTGCGCGCCACGAACGTGGCCTCCGCGCCGATGGCGAGCGACACCGGGTTGAAGGGCGCGTCGAGCGAGCCCATCGGCGTCGACTTGGTGATCTTGCCGAGCTCGGAGGTGGGGCTGTACTGACCTTTGGTCAGCCCGTAGATCCGGTTGTTGAACAGCAGGATCTTGAGGTTGACGTTGCGGCGCAGGGCGTGGATGAGGTGGTTGCCGCCGATGGAGAGCGCGTCGCCGTCACCGGTGACCACCCACACCGACAGATCGCGGCGGGAGGTGGCGAGCCCGGTCGCGATGGACGGGGCGCGGCCGTGGATGGAGTGCATCCCGTAGGTGTTCATGTAGTACGGGAAGCGGGAGGAGCAGCCGATGCCGGAGACGAAGGTGATGTTCTCCTTCGCGAGCCCCAGCTCCGGCATGAAGCCCTGGACGGCGGCGAGGACCGCGTAGTCGCCGCAGCCGGGGCACCAGCGCACTTCCTGGTCCGACTTGAAGTCCTTCATGGACTGCTTCGCCTCGGCCTTGGGCACCAGCTGCAGCAGCTCGTTGTGGAGCAGTTCGTCGGTGTCAGGCATCGATGGCCTCCTTGAGAGCCGTGGCGAGCTGCTCTGCCTTGAACGGCATGCCGTTGACCTGGTTGTAGCTGTGGGCGTCCACCAGATACTTGGCTCGCAGCAGCATCGCGAGCTGGCCGAGGTTCATCTCCGGCACGACGACCTTGTCGTAGCGCTTCAGCACCTCGCCGAGATTCTTCGGGAAGGGGTTGAGGTGGCGCAGGTGGGCCTGGGCGATGGGCGCCCCCGCGGCCCGCAGCCGGCGCACGGCGGCGGTGATCGGCCCGTACGTCGACCCCCAGCCGAGCACCAGCGTGGCGGCCCCGGCCGGGTCGTCGACCTGGAGGTCGGGGACCTCGATGCCGTCGACCTTGGCCTGGCGGGTGCGGACCATGAAGTCGTGGTTGGCCGGGTCGTAGGAGATGTTGCCGGTGCCGTCCTGCTTCTCGATCCCGCCGATGCGGTGTTCGAGGCCGGCCGTCCCGGGGACCGCCCAGGGGCGGGCCAGGGTCTGCGGGTCGCGTTTGTAGGGCCAGAAGACCTCGGTGCCATCGGCCAGGGTGTGGTTCGGGCCGGTGGCGAAGGAGGTCTTCAGGTCGGGCAGTGCCGCCGTCTCCGGGATGCGCCAGGGCTCGGAACCGTTGGCCAGATAGCCGTCGGAGAGCAGGAAGACCGGAGTCCGGTACGTCAGGGCGATCCGGGCCGCGTCGATCGCGGCGTCGAAGCAGTCCGCCGGGGTCTGCGGGGCCACGATCGGGACCGGGGCCTCGCCGTTCCTGCCGTACATCGCCTGGAGCAGATCCGCCTGCTCGGTCTTGGTCGGCAGCCCGGTGGACGGTCCGCCGCGCTGGATGTCGATGATCAGCAGCGGCAGCTCCAGGGAGACCGCGAGACCGATCGTCTCCGACTTCAGCGCCACCCCGGGGCCGGACGTCGTCGTGACGCCCAGGGCCCCGCCGAACGCGGCACCCAGCGCGGCCCCGATCCCGGCGATCTCGTCCTCGGCCTGGAAGGTCCGCACACCGAAGTTCTTGTGCCGGGACAGCTCGTGCAGGATGTCCGAGGCCGGGGTGATCGGATACGACCCCAGGTAGAGCGGCAGGTCCGCCAGCTGCCCGGCGGCGATCAGGCCGTAGGACAGGGCGAGGTTCCCCGAGATGTTGCGGTAGGTGCCGGTGGGGAAGGCCTGCGACGCCGGGGCGACCTCGTAGGAGACCGCGAAGTCCTCGGTCGTCTCGCCGAAATTCCACCCGGCCCGGAAGGCCGCCACATTCGCCTCGGCGATCTCGGGTTTCTTCGCGAACTTCTGCCGCAGGAACGTCTCCGTCCCCTCGGTCGGCCGGTGGTACATCCACGACAGCAGCCCGAGCGCGAACATGTTCTTGGAGCGCTCGGCCTCCTTGCGGGGGAGTCCGAACTCCTTCAGCGCCTCCAGCGTCAGCGTCGTCAGCGGAACCAGGTGGACGTTGTAGGCCTCCAGCGAACCGTCCTCCAGCGGACTGGTCGCATACCCCACCTTCGCCATCGGGCGCTTGGTGAACTCGTCGGTGTTCACAATGATTTCCGCGCCGCGCGGTACGTCGTCGATGTTCGCCTTCAGGGCGGCGGGGTTCATCGCGACCAGGACGTTGGGGGCGTCGCCGGGGGTGAGGATGTCATGATCGGCAAAGTGGAGCTGGAAGGAAGAGACCCCCGGCAGCGTGCCTGCGGGGGCACGGATCTCGGCGGGGAAGTTCGGCAGGGTGGAGAGATCGTTGCCGAAGGAGGCGGTCTCCGAGGTGAACCGGTCACCGGTGAGCTGCATACCGTCACCCGAGTCACCCGCGAAACGGATGATCACCCGATCCAGGCGGCGGATCTCCTTGCCGTCGCCGCCCGTGGTTCCCGTCGTACCTGACAGGGGGGCTCGCTGACCCCCGAGGACGGCGTCATTGGCCTCATCGGCCTTCTCTGCCGCGCTACTGACCTGGCTCGTCACTGAACTGGACCTCCCTTGGGGCGGCGGTTCGGAACCGTCCGGCCAGCCGGCGATCCCAGAGGCCACCCTACGTCCGCGTAAGAGGCTCTCCAGGGACCGATCATATGGTGGACGTTGTTTTGAGACACCCTTTCCGTGCGGTTTGTCACCTTTCTCAAGCCCTCGATCGCAGGATGGAAGCGGCTGAGCTCTGCGTCTTTGGTCCTAAGCCCCGCGGTTGTCTCTCTACCGCCCCCCGGTCGTTTCCTGGTGGAGCCGCCGTCGCCCTCGCTCCTCGGTCGTCTCTTGATCAGAGGTGCCCGTCCGGTGCTCGCCGGACACCACCGGGCCTGCGCAATGCCCCCGGAGCGCTCCCGGTGCGCCCCTGAAGTGCCGCGACCGCCGCATCCATCACTATCTGACAGAGTGTCAGACAGCTAGGAGTTCAGATAGGTCAGCACGGCGAGGACGCGCCGGTGGTCCCCGTCGCTGGGCGAGAGCCCCAGCTTCAGGAAGATGTTGCTGACGTGCTTCTCGACCGCCCCGTCGCTCACCACGAGCTGCCGGGCGACGGCGGAGTTCGTCCGGCCCTCGGCCATCAGACCGAGGACCTCCCGCTCGCGCGGCGTCAGCCCGGCCAGCACATCCTGCTTACGGCTGCGGCCCAGCAGCTGCGCCACCACCTCCGGGTCCAGCGCCGTCCCGCCCTGCGCCACCCGGACCACGGCGTCCACGAACTCGCGGACCTCGGCCACCCGGTCCTTCAGCAGATACCCCACCCCGCGGCTGCTGCCCGCGAGCAGCTCGGTGGCGTACTGCTCCTCCACGTACTGGGAGAGGACCAGCACCCCGATGTCCGGATAGTCCTTCCGCAGCCGCACCGCCGCGCGCACCCCCTCGTCGGTGTGCGTCGGCGGCATCCGCACATCGGCGACCACCACATCGGGAAGGGCCTGCTGCCCGTCGAGCTCCGCCACGGTCTTCAGCAGCGCCTCCGCGTCCCCGACCCCGGCGACCACCTCGTGCCCGAGATCGGTGAGCAGACGGGTCAGGCCTTCCCGGAGCAGGACCGAATCCTCGGCGATGACCACGCGCACCCTGTTCTCCACGTTCTCCACGACTGCGAGTCCCCCACTGTTCCGAATATGCCGCGTTCCCCACGACCTCGCACGCACCACGCCCGACCACCGCGCACCGCGCCCCGACCGCTCAAGCATCCCAGGCCCCGGACACGGATGGGGGGCCTGTGGATAACCCACACGACACGCCCCGTCGCCCGGACCGAGGGTCCGGGCGACGGGGCACGCGTACGCAGGTGAAGTGGAGAGCCGGAAGGTGGAGGAGGGCGGAGGGTCCGGGGTCTCAGCCCCGCCAGGGCAGCTCGGCGGTGACCGTCGTCGGACCGCCGGCCGGGGAGTCGACGACCAGGACCCCGTCCACCGCGTCCAGCCGCTCCGTCAGCCCGGCCAGGCCGCCGCCCGCGGCAGGCGACGCCCCGCCCCGGCCGTTGTCCGTGACCTGGAGCATCAGCCGGTCGGCCGCCCGCCACACGTCGACCGTGGCCCGGGTCGCCCGGGCGTGCTTGCTGATGTTCTGGAGCAGCTCCGAGACGGTGAAGTACGCGATCCCCTCGATCGCCTGCGCGGGCCGTGAGTCCAGGTCCACCTCGACCGTCACGGGCACGGTGCAGCGGGAGGCGATGGAGGAGAGCGCGGCGTCCAGGCCCCGGTCGGTGAGGACGGCGGGATGGATCCCGCGGGCCAGGTCGCGCAGCTCCTGGAGAGCCACCTTCACCTCGCCGTGCGCCTCGTCGACCATGCGGGCCGCGGCCTCCGGGTCGTCGGTGAGCTTCTCCTTCGCCAGGCCCAGATCCATGGCGAGGGCGACCAGACGGGCCTGGGCGCCGTCGTGCAGGTCGCGTTCGATGCGGCGCAGGTCGGCGGCGGCGGTGTCCACGACCACGCCCCGGTCCGACTCCAGCTCGGAGACCCGGCTGGCCAGCCGGGACGGGCCCAGCAGACCGGTGACCATCAGCCGGTCCACCGTCAGCAGCCCCCGGACGATCCAGGGCGCCGCCAGCACGAGCACCAGCCCCACCGCCCCGGTCACCGCCAGCTCACCGGGCGAGTCCAGATACTCCTGATGGGTGCTGTCCCCGTACAGCTGGAGGCCGCCCTGCCCACCGAACACCGGGAAGAGCCAGAACCACAGCGGGTACGTCAGCGCCGCCAGGCCGTACGTCCAGAACGAGATCGCCACCACGAACGTGAACGTCGCCCACGGGAAGTGCAGCAGCGCGTACAGCAGGTGCCGCCAGGACGCCCCGCTCTTGAGGATGGCGCCCATCCAGGACATCGGGCCGCCGGTCTTCCCCCGCACCGGCTCCGGATCCGCCACCTCGACCCGCAGCAGCCCGCGCGCCCGGTGCCGCTCCAGCGCGCCGAAGCCCCGGCAGACGGTGAGACCGACCGCGAGGACCGGTATCCCGATGAAGGTGACCAGCAGGCCCGCGCTCATCGACGTCATGGTGACCGCGAAGACGAACATCACCGTGCTGAGCGGGAAGCTCAGCAGCGCGTAGAGGAACTCGCGCCAGGCACGGGCCTCCAGCGGGGCCCGCAGCGGCGCCGGGAGGAAGTGCTTCGCCGGGGTCTTCGCCCCGACGGCGGGGCCGGAACCCTGATGCTCCCGGTCCCGCGTGTCCGGTCCGTATGCCGTGGCCATGAGTTCCGTCCGTTCCGTCTCTGTTCTCAGTCTCTCAGTGGGCTGTGCGGTGGTGCGAGGGAAGTGGTGCGTGGGAAGTGGTGCGAGGGAAATGGTGCGAGGGACGTGGTGCGTGGGACGTGCGGCGCGGTGGCGCCGGGGCGGCCGGTCCCCACGGACCGTTCTCCCTCAAGAGTGCTGGCCGGCCGTCTTCCGCACCATGAGGCCCCTCTCCGTATCCGACCGGGGGTTTTCCCCACCCCCGGGCCGTGCCGGGCATCGGGAACACGGCCGGTCAGGCGGTGCGGTCGCGCCAGGGCAGCTCGGCGGTGACGGTCGTCGGCCCGCCCTCCGGCGAGTCCAGGACGAGCACCCCGTCGACCGCGTCGAGCCGCTCGGAGAGCCCCGCCAGCCCCGTACCGCCGCCGTCCGTCCGGGCTCCGCCCCCGCCGTCGTCCGTGACCTGGAGCATCAGCCGGTCGGCCGAACGCCACACGTCGACGGAGGCCGACCGTGCGCCGCTGTGCTTGCTGATGTTCTGGAGCAGCTCCGAGACGGTGAAGTACGCGATCCCCTCGATCGCCTCCGCCGGACGCATCCGAAGCTCCACCGACACCTTGACCGGGACCGTGCAGCGGGAGGCGATGGCGGAGAGGGCGGCGTCCAGGCCCCGGTCGGTGAGGACGGCGGGATGGATGCCGCGGGCCAGGTCGCGCAGTTCCTGGAGGGCCACCTTGATCTCGCCATGGGCCTCGTCGACCATGCGGGCGGCGGCCTCGGGGTCGTCGGTGAGCTTCTCCTTGGCGAGGCCGAGCCCCATGGCGAGGGCGACCAGACGGGCCTGGGCGCCGTCGTGCAGGTCGCGTTCGATGCGCCGCAGGTCGGCGGCGGCGGTGTCCACGACGACGCCCCGGTCCGACTCCAGCTCGGCGATACGCCGCTCCAGCTCGTCCGAGGGCGACAGCAGCCCACGCACCATCGCCCGGTCCACCGTCGTCAGCCCCCGCGCGATGAACGGCAGCACCGGCCACAGGACGAACAGGCTCACCAGCGTCACCGCGAACGTCAGCACCCCCCAGGGCAGTCGGATGAACCCGTACAGCAACGTCCGCCAGCCCACCGGGTCCTTCAGCCCCGCCCACAGCCGGGCGAAGAACCCCTGGTTCCGGTGGCCGCGCGCCAACGGACTCGGCTCCTCCACCCGTACGCCGAGCATCCCGCGCGCCCGCCGCCGCTCCAACCGGCCCAGCAGCCGGGCGCCCTGGAGCCCGGCGACCAGCAGCGGCAGACCGATCACCGTCACGGAGAGCGCGACGCCGACGGCGATCACGAGGACCGTGTAGACGAACCCGACGACGGCCAACGGCAGATCGGCGAGCAGATGTGCGATCTCCCGCCAGGTCCACCGGTCGATGGCGAAGCGGGCGGGCGGCAGCCGGCCGGGGTCCGGAACGGAAGGGCTCATGGTCATACCCACAGCCTGCCGGGCCGCACCCGCGCACACCATGGGGCTCATGGGCGGGTCGAAGTAGGGATAACCCCACCTGATGCCCGACGCGGCTGCTTACGCTCCGTTTAGCAGGCCCTAGACTCCCGTGCGTAACTCCCGCGCGTACAGAACAGGCACGTGGGACCGATGCGGACGACGTAGCAGACGAAGAAGCGGACGAAGAGGGAGCGAGGGGCGGACGTGGCCGACGTTACGGACGTGACCGGCGTGGCGGACGCGGCGGGAACGACCGGCGTGTCCGGCGTGTCCAGCGGCGCGGGCGTCCAGGGCCTTCCGGGAGCCCCGGGTGTCCCGGCGGACGGACCCACCGCACTCGCCTCGGAGTACTTCCAGAGCTACTCGGTCATCGGCCTGCTCGCCCTGGTCGGCGTCCTGTTCGTCGCCGTGGCCTTCGGGGCCGGTCGACTGCTGCGCCCCGTCGTCCCCACCCCGGAGAAGCTCCTCACCTACGAATGCGGCGTCGACCCGGTCGGCGAGGGCTGGGCGCACACCCAGGTCCGCTACTACGTCTACGCGTTCCTGTACGTGATCTTCGCGGTCGACTCCATCTTCCTGTTCCCGTGGGCCACGGTGTTCGCGGCGCCCGGATACGGCGCGACGACCCTGGTCGAAATGTTCATCTTCCTCGGCTTCCTGGCCGTGGGACTGCTCTACGCATGGAAGAAGGGCGTCCTCGCATGGGCCTGACGAGCCGGCCGACCCCCGCCCCCGAGTCGCAGCAGCCCGCGCCCGCGCCCGCGCCCCCGCCCCCGTCCGATCCGGTCCTGCTTCCCGAGCCCAAGCGCCTGGGCGTGCTCTCCCGGCTGGCACCGGAGCCGATGAAGGTCGTCCTCAACTGGGGCCGCCGCTACAGCCTCTGGGTCTTCAACTTCGGACTCGCCTGCTGCGCCATCGAGTTCATCGCCGCGTCCATGGCACGCCACGACTTCATCCGGCTCGGCGTGATCCCGTTCGCCCCCGGCCCCCGGCAGGCCGACCTCATGATCGTTTCCGGCACGGTGACGGACAAGATGGCCCCGGCCGTGAAGCGGCTGTACGAGCAGATGCCCGAACCGAAGTACGTCATCTCCTTCGGCGCCTGCTCCAACTGCGGCGGCCCCTACTGGGACTCGTACTCCGTGACCAAGGGCGTCGACCAGATCATCCCCGTCGACGTGTACGTACCCGGCTGCCCGCCCCGGCCCGAGGCGCTGCTCCAGGGCATCCTCAAGCTCCAGGAGAAGATCGCGCGCGAATCCCTCGCCGAGCGGTACGCCTCCGGGGCGACGGGCGGCGGTCCGTCCACCGAGGCCCTGCGCAGCGGCCTGGTCGCCGCACCGGCACCGGCTTCGCAACCGGACGGGGAGGGGCGGCGATGAGCGACCGCGACCAGCACGTGGAATCCGCGGTGGCCGAGGCGGCCGAGGCGTTCGACCGGCTGCCGGACGCGGTCACCGACCTCTTCGGCGACGAGGCCACGGCGGAGTCCGCGTACGACCTGCTGACCGTCGACGTCCCCGCCGCCGCCTGGCTCACCGCGCTGCGGACCGCCCGCGACGAACTCGGGTGCACTTACTTCGACTGGCTCAGCGCCGTGGACGAACCGGGCGTCGGCTTCCGCGTCTGCGCCCATGTCGCGGCCCTGGGCACGGGGACGGTACGGCGGCTGATGGTACGGACGACCGTGCCGCACGACGCGGCGGTGCTGCCCAGCGCCATCGACGTGTACGCGGGGGCGGCGTGGCACGAGCGCGAGACGCACGAGATGTTCGGCGTCGCGTTCGAGGGCCACCCCCATCTCGTACCGCTGCTCCTGCCGGAAGGTTTCGAGGGCCACCCGCTGCGCAAGGACTTCGTCCTGGCCGCACGGGTCGCCAAGGCCTGGCCCGGGGCTAAGGAACCGGGGGAGCCGGCGGAGGGCCACACCGGCCCGAAGCGTCGCGCGATGCTTCCGCCCGGGGTCCCCGACCCGAACGAATGGGGCCCCCTGAAGGGCCAGCTCCCCCCAGCAGCCGCCCGCCCGGCCCGAGCCGCCCGCACAGCAGCCGACCGCCCACCCCGCCGCACGCGCACGGCGAGCGAGGGCTCAGCGGCGCAGCGCCCTACGCCGCCGCCCGGCACGGAGGCCCCTGAGGCGCCTGGCAGGGAGGTACCCGGGGCGGCCGGCGCGGCCGCACCCGAGGCTCCTGGTGCGCAGACGCCTGCGCCTGCGCCGGAGTCGAGCGGCGCGGCTGCCCCGACGACGCCGGAGGCATCCGTAATCCCGGGGGCGGCCGGCGCGCAGACCCCCACCTCCGCGTCTCCGGTGACGCCCGAGGCACTGGGAACGCCCGAAGCACCGGGAACGCCGGAGACGCTCGAGGCACTGGGAACACCCGAAGCGCCGGGAACGCGGGAGACGCCGGGAACACCTGCGGCGGCCCGCCCGCGCCGTTCCCGGTCGGCGTCGGAGGGTTCGGCGAGCCAGCGCCCGGAGCCGGACGTGCCGGGGACCACCCCTGCCCGGCCCGCCCGCCGTTCCCGGTCGACGTCCGACGGCTCGGCCAGTCAGCGCCCCGAGCCGGGCGACCGGCCCGAGCCCCCGCCGGCCGGCCCGCGCCGTTCCCGGTCCGCGTCGGAAGGTTCGGCCGGCCGGCGCCAGGCGTCGGACGCCCCCGAGGGCTCGCCGTCGCGTCCGCCCCGGGTGCGCAGCACGGATGCCCCGTGGCACGACGCGCAACCGGCCTTCGACGAGCCGGAGGGCCCGGAGACCGAGTCACCGGACGAGCCTTCTCAGCCCCTCCGGCGTTCGAGGAGCGGGGACACGGGGGCGGAACCCCCGGTTCGGGAAGGGGCGGGCAGGGGAGAAGCCCTGCGCAGCGGCCCCACCCCCACCGAAGCCGCCCCCACCGAAGCCGCCGACTTCGAAGCCACCGACTCCGAAGACCAACCCGCACCCCATCCCGACAAGCCCACCCCAGAGCACCCCACCCCAGACCACCCCGCCGGAGGCGATCCCGAGTGAACGACGTACTCGACGTCGCCCTCCGCCTGGCCATCGTCTTCGTCGTGTTCCTGGTCGCCCCCCTCCTCGTGGGCCAGACGGAACACAAGGTGATGGCTCACATGCAGGGCCGCCTGGGCCCCATGTACGCAGGCGGCTTCCACGGCTGGGCCCAGCTCGTCGCGGACGGCGTGAAGTTCGCGCAGAAGGAGGACGTGGTCCCGGCCGCCGCCGACCGCCGCGTCTTCCAGCTCGCCCCCGCCGTCGCCCTCCTCCCGTACCTCCTCGTCCTCGTCGTCATCCCCGTCGGCCCCGACGACGCGGTCGGCCAGGCCGTCGACGCGGGCATCTTCTTCGTCCTCGCCGTCATGGGCATCGGCGTCCTCGGCTCGCTCATGGCGGGCTGGGCCTCCGCCAACAAGTTCTCGCTCCTCGGCGGCCTCCGTACCGCCGCGCAGCTCCTCTCCTACGAGCTGCCGATGCTCCTGGCCGCCGCCTCCGTGGCCATGGCGGCAGGTACGGTCTCGCTCACCGGCATCCTCGACGCCTTCGCGTGGTGGTGGCTGCCCTGGCAGATCGTCGGCGCCCTGGTCTTCTTCGTGGCCGGTCTCGCCGAACTCCAGCGCCCGCCGTTCGACATGCCGGTGGCCGACTCCGAGATCATCTTCGGTGCGTACACCGAGTACACCGGTCTGCGCTTCGCCCTGTTCCTCCTCGCCGAGTACGCGGGCATCGTCATCCTCTGCGCCCTGACCACCGTCCTCTTCCTCGGCGGCTGGCACGGCCCGTTCGGCGCCGACGGACTCGGCTGGCTCTGGACCCTCCTCAAGACCGCCCTCCTCGCGTTCGTCGTCATCTGGCTGCGCGTCAGCTACCCGCGCCTGCGTGAGGACCAGTTGCAGAAGCTCGCCTGGACCACTCTCGTCCCGCTCGCCCTCGCGCAGATCGCGCTGACCGGCATCGTGAAGGTGGCGATCAACTGATGCCCCCGATCCCCGGATCCGGCCTGGCCAAGGGCCTTGCCGTCACCCTGCGCACGATGACGAGGAAGACCGTCACCGCGCAGTACCCGGACACCCAGCCCGAACTCCCGCCCCGCTCCCGCGGCGTCATCGGGCTGTTCGAGGAGAACTGCACGGTCTGCATGCTCTGCGCCCGTGAGTGCCCCGACTGGTGCATCTACATCGACTCCCACAAGGAGACGTCGCCGCCTGCCGCCCCCGGCGGCCGTGAGCGCAGCCGGAACGTCCTCGACCGTTTCGCCATCGACTTCTCCCTCTGCATGTACTGCGGCATCTGCATCGAGGTGTGCCCCTTCGACGCGCTGTTCTGGTCGCCGGAGTTCGAGTACGCGGAGACGGACATCCACGAACTCACCCACGAGCGCGACAAGCTCCGCGAGTGGATGTGGACCGTGCCGGAGCCGCCCGCTCTCGACCCCGGTGCCGAGGAGCCGAAGGAGATCGCCGCCGCCCGCAAGGCCGCGGACAAGCTCGCCTCCCAACGCGCACAGGAGCAGCGGGAACAGCAGCTCATGCAGCAGAAGCAGCAGAAGCAGCCGGAGCAGCAGGACCAGCACGACCGTCCGGACGAGAAGGGAGGAACCCCGTGACGCTGCACACCGCACCCCCTCTGCTCACCGCGACCGCCGCCGCCACGGGTGACCACCCCGGTTTCCTCTCCCCGTCCGGCGTGGAGATCGCGTTCCTCCTCGTCGGCCTCGCCACCCTCGGCGCAGCCGTCATCACCGTCACGACCAAGCAGCTGGTGCACGCCGCGCTCTGGCTCGTCGTCGCGCTCGGCGGACTGGCCGTCGAGTACCTCCTGCTCACCGCGGAGTTCATCGCCTGGGTGCAGGTACTGATCTACGTCGGTTCCATCGTCGTCCTCCTCCTCTTCGGCCTGATGCTCACCCGGGCCCCCATCGGCCGCTCCCCGGACGCCGATTCGGGCAACCGGTGGGTCGCGCTCGGGGTGGCCGCCGCCGCGGCGGCCGCTCTCGTCTGGGTCGTGATCGACGCCTTCCGCACCACCTGGATCGACCTCGACGGGCCGGCCCAGGGCTCCACCGAAGTCACCGGCGCCTTCCTGTTCCGGAACTGGGTCCTGCCCTTCGAGGCGCTCTCCGTCCTGCTGCTCGCCGCCCTCGTCGGCGCGATCGTCCTGTCCCGCAAACGCGACACGGACACCGCGGTCCGCCCCGGCCCGTCGAACTCGCCCGGCCCGTCAGGCCCGTCAGGCCCGTCAGTCCCGTCAGGCCCGTCCGGCAAGGAGGAGCAGCGCTGATGCACCTCGCCTATCCCGCCGTACTCGCCGCCCTCCTCTTCTGCATCGGCCTCTACGGCGTCCTCGCCCGCCGCAACGCGATCCTGGTCCTGATGTCCGTCGAGCTGATGCTCAACGCCGTCAACCTCAACCTCGTCGCCTTCGACGTCTGGCTCCGCGACACCCTCCACTCCGGCCAGGCCCTCACGCTCTTCACCATCGCCATCGCCGCCGCCGAGATCGGCATCGGCCTCGCGATCGTCCTGGCCGTCCACCGCAACCGGGGCACCTCCGACATCGACCGGCTCCGCGACACCGCCGAGACCGACGAGGCCGAAACGCTCCCCGACACCTCGGAGATCGACGACGCAGAGACGGCCCCCGGCCAGGTGGACGGGAAAGCAGGAAAGACCAAGAAGGCAGAGGCCACCACGTGACCACCACGACCCTCGCCGCCCTCGTCCCCCTCCTCCCGTTCCTCGGCGCCCTCGCCGGGCTCGCCGTCGGCCGCGCCGCCCCCGGCTTCGTCCGGCCGCTGGCGATCCTCCCGCCCCTCACCGCGGCCGTACTCGCCGTGCTCGTCGCCGTCCGGCAGGGCGGCGGCCGGGCCATCGACGCCGCGACCCAGCTCACGCCCACCGGCTCGGTCCCGATCGACCTGGCCCTGCACCTCGACGGCTTCGCCGTGCTGGTCGCCGTCCTCGTCACCGTCGTCGCCACCTGCGTACAGCTCTACTCCACGGCCTACCTCCGCGACGACGCCCGCTACCCCTCCTACGCCGCCCTCGTCTCCCTCTTCACCTCCGCGATGCTGCTGGTCGTCTACTCGGGCGACCTGATGGTGCTCCTGGTCGGCTGGGAGATCATGGGCATCTGCTCGTACTTCCTCGTCGGCCACTACTGGGAGACGCCCGAGGCCCGGGCCGCCTCCCTCAAGGCCTTCCTGGTCACCAAGCTCGGCGACGTCCCCTTCCTGATCGGCCTGTTCGCGCTCGCCGCCGACACCGGCAGTTTCCGGATCACCAAGATCCTCGCCGCCGTCGGCAACGGCGGACTCGACCACCCCACCCTCATCGCCCTGCTGCTCCTCGCGGGCGTCGCGGGCAAGTCGGCGCAGTTCCCCCTGCACACCTGGCTGCCCGACGCGATGGCCGGCCCCACCCCCGTCTCCGCGCTCATCCACGCCGCGACGATGGTCGCCGCCGGCATCTACTTCGTGGCCCGCCTGCTGCCCGTCTTCGCCGCCTCCGACGCCGCGCTGGTCGTCCTCGCCGTGATGGCCGCCGTCACGATGATCGGGTCCGGGCTCGCGGCCCTCGCCCAGGACGACATCAAGCGCGTCCTCGCCTACTCGACGATCGGTCAGCTCGGCTACATGTCGGGCGCCCTGGCCGTCGGCGACCGGGGCGCCGCCGTCTTCCACCTGATCTCGCACGGTGCGTTCAAAGCCGTCCTCTTCCTCGCCGCGGGCGTCGTCATCCACGCCGCCGGCACCAACTCACTGGCCGCCATGTCACGGATGGGCGGCCTGGCCCGCCGTATCCCGGACGCCTACTGGACGATGACCGTCGCCCTCCTCGCGCTGGCCGCCGTCCCGCCGTTCGCCGGCTTCTTCTCCAAGGAAGCCGTCCTCGTCGCCGCCGAGCACACCGCCCTCGGCGACCGGACCGTCGCCCCGGCCGCCGCCGGCTGGACGATCCTGATCGCCGGGCTCCTCGCCGCCGTCCTGACCGCCGCCTACGCCGTACGCCTCTGGCTCCTCGCCTTCCGCGGCCGCGGGGCCGAAGTCCCCGACCACGGCAGGCAGCCCTTCGCCATGACCTCCGTCCTGTGGACCCTGGCCGTCCCCACCATCGGCTTCGGCCTCACCGCCGGCATGCTCGGCGACTGGTTCGACGGACACGCCCTCACGCCGTCGCTCACCACCGCCGTCCTGTCCACCGGCGTCGGCCTCGTCGGCGGCCTCGTCACCTACGGCGCGTGGCGGCACACCACCGCCCTCGCCGCCCGCACCCCCATCGGCGCCGTCGCCGCCCACCCCGGCGCCGAACCCGCCCTCGTCGAAGCCGAGGCCATGACGTCCCACACCGCCGCCTACGGCACCATCGCGGACGCCCCCGACCCGGCCGACCCCGGCAGGCTCCTCCTCGGGCCCCTGCACCGCCACGCGGTAACCGGCTTCCACCTCGACGCCCTGTACACGGCGCTGTTCGTCCGGCCCGTCCAGGAAGCCGCCCGCCTCGTCCGCTTCCTGGACCGCGAGGTCATCGGCACCTACGTCAACGGAGCAAGCGCCGTCACACGCCTCCTCGGCACCGCCGTCCGCCGGGCCCAGACCGGCAATGTGCAGACCTACGTCAGCGCCCTGCTCGCCGGGTCACTCGTCCTGGCGATCGCCGCCGTCGTCTTCGCCAACGTCAACGCGGGGTCGTGACCGTGATCGATATCAGTGCGTCCGTGATGCAGTTCCTTCTGGCGTTCATCGTCGTCGCCCCGCTCCTCGGCGCCGTCGCGGCCCTGCTCCCCGCCCCGCCCGGGCTCAAGGGGAAGAACCCCGACCAGGCCGTGCTCCGCCACGGAGTGACCGTCACCGGCGCCGTCCTCGTCGCCGCGATCGTCCTGGCCGCCGGCTTCGACCACGACCACCCCGCCACGATGCAGGCGACCACCGACATCAGCTGGATCCCGGCGCTCGACGTCCGCATCCACCTCGGCATCGACGGCATCTCCCTCCCCCTCCTGCTCCTGACCGCGCTGCTGACCTTCCTCTGCGCGCTGTACAGCTACTTCAAGCTGCCCGCGGGCCCCTCACCGAAGGCCTTCGTCGCCCTCGTCCTCGTCCTGGAGTCCGGCACCCTCGCCACCTTCGCCGTCCTCGACCTGCTGCTCTTCTTCCTCGCCTTCGAGATGGTCCTCATCCCGATGTACTTCCTCATCGCCCGCTGGGGCGGCGGCCAACGGCAGGCGGCCGCCTGGAAGTTCATCCTCTACACGCTGCTCGGCTCGGTCGTCATGCTGCTCGGCCTCCTCCTCATCGGGCTGAAGAGCGGCACCTTCGACATGGTGGCACTCGCCACTGACAACGGCCGGGGCCTCACCACATCCGTGCAGGTCATCGCCGTACTCGCGATCGGTCTCGGCCTCGCCGTGAAGACCCCGATGTGGCCTCTGCACAGCTGGCTCCCCGACGCCCACACCGCTGCCCCCACCGTCGGGTCGGTGCTCCTCGCGGGCGTCCTGCTGAAGATGGGAACGTACGGATTCGTCCGGATCCTGCTCCCCGTCGCCCCCGACGGCATGCGGACCTTCGCGCCCTACCTCGCCGCGTTCGCCGTCGTCGGCATCGTCTACGGATCCCTCGCCTGCCTGGCCCTGGCCCGTACCGGCGCCAAGGGCGACCTCAAGCGGCTCATCGCCTACTCGTCCGTCGGCCACATGGGCTTCGTCCTGCTCGGCATCGCCACCATGACCCCCACCGGAGTCAACGGCGCGCTCTTCGCCAACATCGCCCACGGCCTCATCACCGGCCTGCTGTTCTTCCTGGTCGGCGCCATCAAGGACCGCTACGGCACCGCCGACCTCGACACCCTCGCCGGAGCGACCGGGGCCGCCCTCTACGGCCGGGCCCCCCGCCTCGGCGCGCTGCTCGCCTTCGCCGCCATCGCCTCGCTCGGGCTGCCCGGACTCGCCGGATTCTGGGGCGAGATGCTCACCCTGTTCGGCGCGTACAGCCCCGCCGAAGGCCTCAGCCGCCCCGCGTTCCGCACCTTCATGGCCATCGGGGCGTTCGGCACGCTGCTCACCGCCGCGTACATGCTCATCGTCGTCCGGCGCGTCTGCATGGGCGGACATACGCCCCACTCCCGGCTGTCGCCCGACGACCGGGCCTCGCGAACCCCCGACGGCCCCGAGCCGTCCGCAACCGCCGGAGCCCGGCCGGTCACCACCCCGCAGCTCGCCGACATCCGGACGTACGAAGCCGTCGCCTGGACCCCGCTCGCCGCGCTCACCGTCCTCGCCGGCCTCTGGCCCGCCGTCCTCCTCGGCCTCACCGACCCGGCCGTGCAGCAGCTCCTCGCAGGAGGCAAGTCGTGACCGCGGACATCGCCACCACCGCCGGAAGCCACGTCGCGTACACCGCCGCGGCCGACGCCCCCAGCCTCGTCCAGTCCGTCGACTGGCTCGCCATCGCGCCTCCCACCCTCACCGCGCTGGCCGCCCTGGCCGTCCTCGTCGCCGACCTGTTCCTGCCCGCGCACCGCAAGCGGCTCCTCGGTCACGGCGCGCTCACCGCCCTCGCCGCCGCCCTGGCCCTGCTGCTCCCTCTGCGCGCCGGGGACCGGGCCACCTTCTGCGTCACCACCGGCACCCGGGCCTGCAGCTACACCGCCGACCACTTCACGCTCGTCATCCAGGCCCTCGTCCTCGGCGGCGCGTTCCTCACCGTCCTGCTCTCGCTCGACGACACCCGCAAACTGCCGGCGGGGGAGTACTGGTTCCTGCTCCTGGCCTCCGCCGCCGGGGCCGCCCTGCTGCCCGCCTCCCGCGACCTCGCCACACTCGTCGTCGCCCTGGAAGTCGCCTCGCTGCCCGCGTTCGCCCTCGTCGGCATCAAACGCGGCGACCGCCGCTCCTCCGAGGCCGCGCTGAAGTTCTTCCTCTCCTCCGTCGTCGCCACCGCCGTCATGCTCCTCGGCGTCAGCTTCGTGTACGCGACCACCGGCACCCTGCACCTCACCGAGATCGCCGTCCGCCTCGATGAGGTGTCCCCGGTGCTCGACACCCTCGCCAAGACCGGGGTCGCCCTCACCCTCGTCGGCTTCGCGTTCAAGACCGCCGCCGCGCCCTTCCACTTCTGGGTCCCCGACACCTACGTCGGCGCGCCCCTCCCGATCGCCGCCTATCTCTCCGTCGTGGGGAAGGCCGTCGGGTTTTCGGGGCTCATCCTGGTGAGCGTCATCGCTTTCCCCTCCTATGCCGACGTCTGGGGGCCCGCACTCGCCGTCCTGGCCGCGCTCACCATGACCGTCGGCAACGTCGCGGCCCTCCGCCAGAGGGCCGACCGCGCCCGCAGCGCCGTCCGCCTCCTCGCCTGGTCCTCGGTCGCCCAGGCCGGCTACCTCCTGGTCCCGATCGCCGCCGCCGCGTACTCCAGCGACGAACAGATCGGCTCCACGGTGGCGTACGCCCTGATGTACGCCGTCGTGAACCTGGGCGCGTTCGCGGTCGCCGCCCTCGTCGCCCGTACGCACCCCGGCAACCGGCTCTCCGACTACCGGGGCCTCTACGCCAGCCGGCCCCTCGCGGCCCTGGCGCTCGGCTTCTTCCTGCTCTGCCTGGCCGGACTGCCGCCCGGCATCATCGGGCTCTTCGCGAAGGTCACCGTCTTCTCCGCGGCGGTCGACGCGGGCCTCGGCTGGCTCGCCGTCGTCATGGCCGTCAACGTGGTGATCGCTCTCTACTACTACCTTCAGTGGACCGCGATCCTCTTCCGTACGCCGGACGGAGCCCCGGAAACGGCCGAGGAGGCCACCGGTGCCGCGGCCTCGGCCCCGCCGCGCCGATTCCGCGCCCCCGCCCCTCTCACCACGGCGATCGTCCTGACCGCCGTCGCCGGAATCCTGCTCTCCGGGGTTCCGCAGACCGTCCTGCGCTTCGCCTCCGTGAACCTTTTCTGAGCCCTCCGGGGCCCGCAAGATCGGTTTGCCCACGGCCCCCGCCACAGGGCATGGTCTTGGCTGCGCACGTCACGTAATCGGCGTGGACGTGTCAAGAACAAGAGGGAGAGAGAGCAGTGCTGAACGGGTTCAAGGACTTCATCCTGCGCGGGAACGTCATCTCCATGGCGATCGGTCTCGCGGTCGGGGCCGCGTTCACCGCCGTCGTCACGGGCTTCAGCAACGCCTTCATCACCCCGCTGATCGGCCTCGCCACCCGCGGCACCGGCGACTTCAGCAAGGCCTCCTACACGGTCGACGGCGTCAAGTTCCCCTACGGCCTCTTCGTGAGCGCCGCCATCGCCTTCCTGATCACCGCCGCGGTCCTCTACTTCTGCGTCGTGGTCCCCATGGCCAAGGTGCAGGACCGCTTCGCCAAGGAAAAGGAAGAGGCCGTCGACATCAAGGCCGCCCTCCGCGACTGCCCGCGCTGCTTCAGCCAGATTCCCGCCGTCGCCTCCCGCTGCGGCCACTGCACCAGCGAGGTCGAGCCCGACTCCGAGGCGCTCTCCCTCGCCAAGCTCCCCGCACAGCAGCACTGACCGAGCACCAGCACTGACCGAGCACCAGCGCTCACCGCGCGGCAGCACCCACCGCCCCGCATCTCGCCCCCGCACCTCACCGCACCACCAAGCAGGACGCCCCACCACCCGTACGGCCCAGCGCCGCTCCGTACGGGTCCGGGAGTCCGGCCGGTGCGAACACGCGGCACGACCCCCGCCCTCCGGCCGCACGCACAAGGGAACTAGCTCCTCTCGCCTGGCGTTGACCAGTACGGGAGGCTCCACTGGGGAGTGGAGCACCACCATGCAAAGGGTTCCCCTGCTGCACCACTTGGAGGGCGTACCGTGCACCGCCGGCACAACGGGCTGAAGACCGCCGTACTCCTCGGGGGACTGTCCGCACTCATCATCGTCATCGGCAGTTTCTTCGGACGTACGGGCCTCGTCGTTGCGCTCCTCGTAGCCGTCGGCACCAATGCGTACGCCTACTGGAACAGCGACAAGCTCGCCCTGCGGGCCATGCGCGCCCGCCCCGTCAGCGAATTCGAGGCGCCGCAGCTCTACCGCACGGTCCGCGAGCTCTCCACGGCGGCCCGTCAGCCCATGCCGCGCCTCTACATCTCCCCGACACAGGCGCCCAACGCGTTCGCCACCGGCCGCAATCCGCGCAACGCCGCCGTCTGCTGCACCGAGGGCATCCTCCAGATCCTCGACGAGCGCGAGCTGCGCGGCGTCCTCGGCCACGAGCTCAGCCATGTCTACAACCGGGACATCCTCATCTCGTCCGTCGCCGGAGCGCTCGCCTCCGTCGTGATGTTCCTGGTCAACTTCGCCTGGCTCATCCCGGTGGGCCGCTCCAACGACGACGAGGGCCCCGGCCTCCTCGGCATGCTCCTGATCATGATCCTGGGGCCGCTCGCCGCGTCCGTCATCCAGCTCGCCGTCAGCCGCTCCCGCGAGTACGAGGCCGACGCCTCCGGAGCCCAGCTCACCGGCGACCCACTGGCTCTCGCCAGTGCGCTGCGCAAGCTCGACGCCGGTACGAAACAGCTCCCGCTGCCGCCCGAGCCGAGGATCGAGACCGCGAGCCACATGATGATCGCGAATCCCTTCCGTCCCGGCCAGGGCATGGCGAAAATGTTCTCCACCCACCCGCCGATGGCGGAGCGCATCGCCCGACTAGAACAGATGGCAGGTCATCGCCCGTGAAAACCATCCTGAACGTCATCTGGCTGATCCTCTGCGGATTCTGGATGTTCCTCGGCTACCTGGTCGCGGGGCTCCTGCTCTGCATCACCATCATCGGCATCCCCTTCGGGCTCGCCGCCTTCAGGATCGGCGTCTACGCCCTCTGGCCGTTCGGCTACACCGTCGTCGACCGCCGGGACGCCGGCTCGCCCTCCTGCGTGGGCAACGTCCTCTGGCTGGTCCTCGCCGGATGGTGGCTCGCCCTCGGTCACATCACCACCGGCATCGCGCTGTGCATCACGATCATCGGCATCCCCCTGGGCATCGCCAACTTCAAGCTGATCCCGGTCTCCCTCATGCCCTTCGGCAAGGAGATCGTCCCCACGGACCAGCCCTTCGCCACCCGCTAGCCCGCCGGGTCCGGCGAACGCGAGAGCAACCGAACACCTGCCCGCCGCGTCTTGGATTTCAAGACGAAACAAGGGGTAGGTGCAGCGACATGGGCATCATCAGTTGGATCATTCTCGGCCTGCTCGCCGGCCTCATAGCCAAGATCCTCCTCCCGGGACGTGACCCGGGCGGCATCATCGGCACCACTCTCATCGGCGTCGCCGGGGCCTTCGTCGGCGGCTGGCTCTCCAGCCAGTTCCTCGACCGCCCCATCAGCAACGACTTCTACGACACCGCGACCTGGATCGCCGCCATCGCCGGTTCGCTGGTCCTGCTCATCGCCTACCGGCTGCTGTTCGGCAACTCCCGCGACCGCCGCTGACCGCGGGCGGGCCGCGCCTTCCTACGCGTCCTCCGACGCCATCCCGGTCTCCCGCAACGTCAGATTCAACCGGCCGGCCCGCAGCCCCGCGGCCGGGTCGGCCGATCCCGCATACACCTTCGGCACCCCGTGGAACGCGTAACGCGACGGCCCGCCGAAGACGAACAGATCCCCGGACGCCAACTCCACGTCCGTGTAGGGCTGCCCGCGGCCTTCCGTGTTTCCGAAGCGGAACACGCACCTCGCCCCGATGCTCAACGACACCACAGGAGCGTTCGACCGCTCCTCCTTGTCCTGGTGCATGCCCATCCGCGCCGCGTCGTCGTAGAAATTGATCAGCGCGGTATCCGGGGCGAACGCCGCTGCCGCACCCTCGTCGCCGTACGCCTCGGCCACCGCCGCCCGCCCCAGATCGCCCAGCCACTCCGGGAACGCGGCCACCCGGGCGCCGTTCACATCGTCCGCCGTGCGCGCGTACCGGTACGGCTGCCAGTGCCACCCCAGGCACACCGTCCGCACCGACATCACCCCGCCGCCCGGCAGCACGGTGTGCCGCAGCGGGACCGGCCCCCGCGCCCACCGACGGCACGCCGCCACCACCTCCGCCCGACGCTCCACCGGCAGCCACTCCGGCACATGCACGGCCCCCGGCGCGACCACCCGGCGCGGCCGCCGGAACAGACCGTCCGAGGAGAGCGGAGGATCCTGCGCCACGGCTCAGCCCGCCAGAGCTTCGACGCCTTCGAGCCCCAGCAGCAGCTTCTTGCGCTCCAGGCCGCCCGCGTACCCCCGCAGCGCCCCGTCCGCCCCGATCACCCGGTGGCACGGCCGCACGACCAGCAGCGGATTGCGCCCGATCGCCGTGCCCACCGCCCGTACTCCCGCGCCCGACGCGCCGACCTGTGCCGCGACCTGGCCGTACGACACCGTGCTCCCGTACGGGATCGACTCCAGCACCGCCCAGACCCGCCGCTGGAACTCCGTGCCCGCGCCCTCGGCCACCGGTACGTCGAACCGGGTCGAGCGTCCCGCGAAATAGGCCTCCAGCTGCCGGGCGACCTCGGCGAACGCCTCAGGTGCGTGCCTCCAGCCGTCCTGGACGACCACCCCGCCCTTCTGACCGGGCATCGACAACGACCGCAGCCGGACACCGGCACGTCCGGCCGTTTCCGGCCCGTCCACCGCCGCCTCGCCGACCAGCAGCAGTTCGCCCAGCGGGCTCTCCACCCGCGCGTACACCGTCGTCGTCATGGTTTCTCACTTCCCCGGTCCGTACGGCCAGTCTGCGCCCGTCCGCCCACCACCACCGGCGGCATTCGGACATCGCGTCCGCACGCCCCGCCCGACCGCACGGGCCGGAAACACGAAGAGGCACGCCGTCGAGGTCGGCCTCGGCGGTGTGCCCCGTTGCGTGTGGCAGTCGGCTGCGGTGACTACCGGTAGTTCACGAACTGCACCGCGAAGTCGAAGTCCTGACCCTTCAACAGCGCCTGCACGGCCTGCAGGTCGTCCCGGCTCTTCGAGCTGACCCGCAGCTCGTCGCCCTGGACCTGTGCCTTGACGCCCTTCGGGCCCTCATCGCGGATGATCTTCGCCACCTTCTTGGCGTTCTCCTGGGAGATGCCTTCCTCGATCGTGGCGAAGATCTTGTACTCCTTGCCGGAGAGCTGCGGCTCTCCGGCGTCCAGCGACTTCAGCGAGATGCCGCGCTTGATCAGCTTGGACTGGAAGATGTCGAGGATGGCCTTGACGCGCTCCTCGCCGTTCGCCTCCATCAGAATCTTCTCGCCCGACCACGAGATCGAGGCGCCCGTGCCCTTGAAGTCGTAACGCTGGGAGATCTCCTTGGCGGCCTGGTTGAGGGCGTTGTCGACCTCCTGCCGCTCGACCTTCGAGACGATGTCGAAACTGGAGTCGGCCATGACGTGTGGCTCCTTGCGTCGAATGCTGGGATACAGCTGCTGGGGATACAGCCCAAAGCCTAGCCACCGTCACACGCTCCGGTCGCTGATCAATCAGGTGGCGGAGCACCCCTGGCCATCAGGTATTGTTTACGTCGTCGCCAAGGAGATCACCACGAGATCCAAGGCGTCGTTCGAGGCGGTGTGCCCGAGTGGCCAAAGGGAGCAGACTGTAAATCTGCCGGCTCAGCCTACCCAGGTTCGAACCCTGGCGCCGCCACGCGAGTGGAGCCCCCTCCTGAACTGCGGAAACGCAGTTCAGGAGGGGGCTTCTTCGTGTTCGAGCCTGCGGCGTCGGTCGGGGGTGAAATGCGCGAGTTGTCTCACCCTGTGCCGGGCGTAGACCAACTCTGATCAGCGCGTGTCCCCCAGGCGTCCCCCGGGGGACGGGGCTTCTCCGTCCCATTCGCGCAGGCCAGCCTCGATCTTCTGATTCGCTCGTTCCTGCGCCCGCGCGAGGACCTTGGCGTAGACGCGCAGAAGCACCGCGACGGAGTGGCCGGCCCGGCGCGCGACCTCCATCGGATCGACCCCGATGAAGACCAGGAATGAGACCCCGGCAGCCCTCCAGTCGTACGCACGTCGAGCGAGAGGCGACTCGAACTCGTGCGGAGTCAGGGCTTCTGCGCGAGCGGCGGCCAGGACCTCGCCGTATCCCGTGTCTTGAATCACACCTCCTCGGCTGGTCCGGAACAGGCGGCCGTCGGGCGCGGTGCCGAAGCGCTCGATGTGCGACCTGAGCATGGCCACGAAGACAGGGGGAATCGGCACCACCCGGGAGTCCCGTTCGGCACGCGCCTTGAGGTGGCGGGCCTGGTGGGCCCGATCGTCGTCGGTCCAGGCGTGGCCTGCGTGGACAATGCCACCACGGAGGGTGATGTCGCCCCATCCCTCTCTGGGCAGGTAGCACTGCGCCTCGGTGAGTCCCGTCGCCTCCGCGGGGCGCATAAGGGCGTAGTAGAGGCACCCGAAGAAAGCTTCGAGGTGAGCGCCCCGATCGCCTTGATTTCGGACGGCAGACAGGAGTTCCTGAATCTGTCGGGGGTTGGCGACGCTCGCCGGATCGACTTCTTCAACAGACTTCGGAGCTGTCCATTTCACTGTGGACAGCGGGTTGACGGGGACACTGAAATGCCGCCGCTCGACTGCGAGCCCCAGAACGTCGCTCAGGCAGGCTCGCTTCCGGCGTGCGGTGCTCCCGGCGGCGGGGGAGCCGTTCTGGAGCGTTGATAGCGCGTCGAGCGCCAGGCGAAGCGTGGCGGGATCTTCGAGCGCGGCGATAGGCAGGGAGTTCTTCTCCACCCAGCGCAGCACGCTCGCGACCTCGGCAGGAGGCTCCTGGTCCCAGCGGCTCCTGTTGTACGCCCACCCGTACAGAGCGGCACGGAGAGCGCCGGGCGACGGGCGACCGGAGACGCTCCTCATGAGCGCCGGCGTGATCGTGGCGAGAGAATCGGCATCGTTCCGGCGAGACTTGGCGGGGAGACGGTCCCACCTGCGGTCCACGTACGCTCGCGTGTGCTCGTACCAGGTCACGCGGCTGCCCTGGATGCGTAGCTCGGCGGTCGGGAGACCGGTCTCCACGTCGAACTGGTCACCCCTACGGAGAGCGGTCATCAGTTCCGACCGTCGACCGTCGGCTTGAGCTTTGACGGTGTAGCTCTTCGAATGCTTCTGGGGCCCGACCATCCAGCGGACTCGGTAGGGCTTCGGACGGTCGCGTCGCGTCTCGATGCTGTAGATGCGGACGTCATAGGTGAGGGGCATGGCGCTCCGTGCTCGGCAAGGGAGGGCCGCCTCCGCCGGAGGCGGCCCTCGAATCGGTAGTCGTGCTTAGGCGGCGCGCTCCTCGCAGGTCCCCCACCAGGCATCCAGGTCCGCGCGGCTGACGCGGACATGTCCGTTCGGCAGTTTCTGAAGACGGGGTGCCTGGCCTCGGGCGCGCATGCGGTAGAAGGCGGCGCGGCTGATGTCGATCTCTTCGAGGACTTCGCGGAGCTTGAGCATCTTGGGGCGGGCCACGGTGGGACTCCTTCGGAGGCTTGGAGGGGGCGTGGTTGTCCGAGGTGTGGATTTCTGCGTCACCGCGTCACCCGCGTCATCCGGGGCTGTGACCTGCGGGTTTGGGTGACGCAGCGGATCGGGTGTGCGTCACCTTCTGCGTCACCGGGTGACGTGGGGGTGACGCGGGTGACGCAGGGGTGACGCAGGATTCGCCGTCTGCGTCACCCCTTCCTGTGCAGGTCAGGGGCCGTTCTCCGTCCCGGGTGACGCAGGTGACGCAGACCTTCCCTACTTAGGAAAAGAAGGGGGTGTCTGTAGTAGTGGCGGTGATCCTTCAGGCGAAGTGAGGGGCCCTTCGGGCACGCCTGTTGGGCGGCGCTGCCGCCGAACAGCAAGAGGAGCACCCGGCGGCGTGGCGGGGGGTGCTCCTCTTGCTTGTGCCCCGGGTCGACCGGTGCGGTCAGAACGCTGCCGCCTGCTCCGGCTGCTCAGGAGGCGGGGGCGCGGCCTGGCGGATCATTTCGAGGTAGCGGCCTGCTTTGGTGCGTCCGGTGTCGATGAGGACGCCCCGGGCGGCGAGGGTGGGTTGCAGGCGCTTGAGACGGTCGGAGAGCACCTTGCCGGTGGTCGGCCACCCTTTCGGTAGGGGGCGTAGCTCGTCGCCGCTGTAGAGGCGGCTCAGGGCGTGCAGCCATTCCGTGGACGTCATCCGCTGCTCGCCGCCGGGGCCGAGGGTTTCGGCGTGCTGGAGGACGGTCTGCGCGAGCAGGTCGCCTTCGATGACGTCGTCGTTGAGGTCGTCCAGGCTCACCCGGTACGCGGGCAGGGCCCCGAGCCCGGTGGCGACGTCGAGTTGGGCGCAGAGGTGGGCGAAGTCCGCCATCCGCAGATCCGTGGGCGTCTCCGCCTGCGCGGCCCGGACCTTCACGGTGAGGTCGAGCAGCGAGCCGAGGACCACGGGCAGCACCTCCTCGTACTCCGCCCACAACTCAGCCTCGGTCCGCCGGACCGTGGGCCGCTCCAACCGCAGCGGCAGGAGCCGTTCGGCGAGGTCGGGGCGAATGACCCCGACGTCGATCCCGGTCAGCAGGAGCGGGCGGCGGTAGCGGGCCCGGTGCACGTCCCCGTCCGTGAACAGGGCGCGCTTGACGCTCTCGGCTCCGGTGACGATGCAGCACATGGCATCGGACAGGTCCGGGGTCATGTGGGAGAGGTTGTCGAGGGCGGTGACCCATCCGGCGGCGACGGCCGCGATGAGGTTCTCTTCGTCCTTCGGGGCCCGGCGCAGGTCCCCGCTCATGCCCTCCACGATCCGCACCAGCATCCGTCCCCCGGTCGACTTACCCGCGCCCTGCGGGCCGGTGAGGAACGGGGCCGGGACGGGCACGCCCGGCCCCAGGCAGCCGATCAGCCAGGCGATGGCCAGGCATTCGGTTTCGGCGCCTGCGAAGTTGCACAGCCGCATCAGGAGGTCGATGCCCTTGCCGTCGGTGTCCTTGGCCGGGAGGGGGAGTTCCCCGGTGAGCTGGGTGCGCCGCCAGCACACCTCGCGCGGGTCGGGAACCTTGATTTCCCACCCGTTGGGGTGGATGCGGATGGATTGCCCATCCGCGCGGCCGAGGTCGAGCCAGGTTGCTCCGTCGAAGCCGGGGGCGACGCGGATGTGCACGGCCTGGGTGGTCTCGGTCATCGCCAACGCCTCGATCAAGTCCAGTGCCTCCTTGAGTGCGGTGCCGTTGAAGACACCGACCCCGTCCTTGAACATGCCGACCATGAGTTCCTGCCGGTGGCTTCCCGTCGTGCCCTGCGAGCGGATCGGTCGGGCCACGGGGTGGCCGTTGCGCTGTGCGTAGACGGTGCCGTCGGCGGTGCGGAAGTACCGGAAGTGGGACTGCGCGTAGTCGCTGATGACCTCACGCGCCGGGTTCTTCTCGTCCTCGGACATGACTCACATCCCCAGAGCGGTACGGGCGTTGGACCACGCATCCGTGCAGTGCCGGGCGGTTTCGCCCTTGGTCTGGGCGGCGGCGAACAGCCGGGCGGCGTGGGTGTCGGTGAGGCATCCGCACCGGCCGTGCGTGGAGAGCACGGCGAGGAACGTGCGGTACACCGTGGCGTGGACACCGCTCGTCGCGGCGGTGATGCGCTGTTCTGCCATGGCGATGCCGCGCTCCAGGTAGGCAGGGGTGCGGTGGCGGCAGTCACCGCCTCCGGCCGGTACGGGCGCGGTGACGGGGTGGACGGGCGAGGGCTTCCTGACGATCAGGTCCCGCACGGTGTCGGGCAGGGTGGTCATGGTGCCGGTGCCGGGACCGAGCCACCGGGCGTAGACCATGGTCGACTTGATGTCGACCCCGTCCCGCACATCGTTCGCGGACCCCATGGCCCCCTGGTAGATCCAGTGTTCGCCCCGCGTCGTCGGCACCGTCCGCGTGGCGGGCAGCGTCCGGCGGGCCCACGCGACCGCGTCGACGTGGTCAAGGTCGACGACGGTCAGCCCGATACCGCCGGGGTGATAGGCAACAGCCGCGGCTTGCTCCCACGCCGTCGACCACCCGGCCCCGGTGATGACGTCGGGGTCGGTGGTGGCGGCCGCCCAGGCGTGGCAGGGGTGGGGGCAGGTGCAGGGGCCGGGGTTCTTCATGTTCGGCCGGCCGCCGCACGCGTTGTCCCGGCAGGCGGGGCAGTTCCCGAACGGCACCTTGCCCGCCCGCAGGGGCAGGACGGGGACGGACCGGTTCGCCAGGTCGAGGGCGGCGGTGAGATGGGCTGTGTTCATGCTGCGGCCGTCCTTTCGTGGGTGAGGAACTGGTGGCCGATCCACTGGGTGTAGGCGGGGGGTACGGCTTGGCGGGCTTCGACGTTGGTCATCCAGGTGCAGCCCATGGCGTCGGCGTAGGCCCGCTCGCCCTTGTGCTCGAAGGCGAGGAGTCCTTTGTGGTGCCAGCAGGGCGGGAGCAGGTCACCGCCGCCGCCCCATGAGGTTTCGAAGACGCGGTGGCGGCGGACGTTGAGGGCGAACTGGGAGCCGCACAGCAGGTAGTCGGGGCGCAGGGTGCCGTCCCAGGAGGCTTCGGGGACGTTCTCGATGAGCCAGGGCCTGCCGCAGGCGCGCTGGAGTTCGCGGCCGGGGGTGATCAGGTCGGGGTGGTCGTCGCGGCTGCCGCGCCAGGCGGTGACGCGGGCCTTGTTCTGGCAGGGCCAGGAGGCGTGGACCAGGTCGTAGAGCTCGATCTCCCCGGTGGCGGTGATGGTGGCGAGGTAGTCGAGGGCGTCGGCCCGGTGGAAAGTGAAGGGGTAGTTCGGCATGGGGTGCAGGTCGACGCCGGTGACGTCGTATCCGGCGAGGTAGTAGCCCATGGACAGGCCACCGGCCCCGCAGCACAGATCCAGCACCCGCAGCCCGTTCGGCCTGCGCAGCGGCAGCACACGCGCGTTCACGCGGCCACCCCCACCGGACGAACAGCGGTGAGCAGGGCGCGGCCGATGTGCTCGGAGAACGCCGGCGGGATCGCCTCGGTCAGCTCCTCGCGGACGTCGGTCCACGTGATGCCCATCGCCTCCTGCATCTCGGGGACGGTGGCTTTGCCGCCGCCGGAGCCGTAGGCGGCGACGTAGGGCCCGTCTCGGTAGACGCCGTGCCGGTAGCCGCGCACGTACCCCCGGTGCTTCGGGTGCGCGGGCCGAGTGATGGTCCAGCGGCCCAGTTCGAAGTTGCGGTGGCGCAGGACACCGAGCCCGAACATCTCCCCGCACAGGGAGAGGTCTTTGCGGATCTTGGCGCGGCCGTTGGGCTGCTCGATGACGTACGGCAGCCCGGTCCGTTCCAACAGCACGCGGGTCGGGGCGACCAGGTCGTGATGGTCACCGCCCCAGCCCTGTGATGCGTTGGTGCCCACGGTGAGGGCGCATCCGGCCTGGCACGGCGGCGAGGAGTGCACCGCCGTGAACCGGGCGATCTCCCCGGACGCGATCAGGGCGGCGAGGTGTTCGAGCGCGTCGGCCCGGACGAACGTGAAGGGGTAGTTGGGGCGGTCGACGATGTCGACGCCGATGACGTCGAATCCGGCGCGGTGGTAGCCGGTGGCTGCGCCGCCGGCGCAGCAGAACAGGTCGAGTAGCAGCGGCCGGTGGCCGGGTACTCGCAGGATGGGGGTGGGTTGGGTCATGCTGGATGTCTCCAGTTCTGTTGAGGGCTGGGAGACAAGGGCGGCCCCGGATCTTTTGCCGAGAAGGGGGCCGCCCTTGGCGCAGCTACTGGTCGTGCTTGAGGTCAATGGCGGGAAGTCCGGCGCGGGTGAGCGCGGCGGGGTCGTAGCCGGGCAGGGTGGCGCGGGTGATGAGCGCGGTGGCGAGCTGCTCGGCGTACGCGCCCCCGGCGCGGGCGGCTTCGATCTGGGCTCCGGCGCGTAGACCTTCGACGCGTTCAACGTGTCCGTGCTCTTCGCGCCGGACTTCCGTCTGCCGGTGGTGGGCGAGGGCGGTGCGTCGGTCGGTGCGCCAGTAGCGGGCGGCGATCCCGTACGCCACAGCGGTGGCCACCGCCCACAGCAGGATGGGCAGGGACCAGCCGTCGGCGTATCCGGCGACTCCGGCGAGGGCGAGTGCTCCGGAGGTGGCGAACGCGGTCCCGGCGAGGACCCCGTCGCCACCGCTGCGCCCGGCGGCGGCGAACGCGCCGGCGGTCGCGGCTCCGGCGGCGAGGGCGACCATCAACACGGCGTTTCCGGTGGAGTGTTCGGCACCGTTGGCGTTCCAGATCCGCCCGAGCATCAGCACCGTCGAGGTGCCGATGGCCGGGGCCACCTTCGGGGCCGCGAGCGCGGCCCAGTGGCGTTGGACGAGAGGTTCGTTCATCGCACGCCTCACAGGTCCGGGATGGAGTTGATGACGGCGGTGGTGAGTTCGTTGATCGGGGTGGAGGCTCCGGTGGAGGCGAGGAAGAACCCGAACATCACGGCGATGAACGCGGAGCCCGCTCCGAGCGACTTGGAGCGGAGCAGGAAGAACAGGACGAGTCCGAAGAGCAGGACCAGGGAGACGGTGACGGCCACGACGGGCCCCTTTCCGAGGGTGGTCGACGGTGCGGTGAGTGGGGGGTGGTCAGCGGGTGCCGTCGCGGTGGAGGCGGGCGGCAACGTTGTAGAGGTGGCGGCCGATCCGGATGCGCTTGCCGGTGGCCTTGCAGCGGCGGCAGTCCTTGCCGCGCTTGACCCGACCCTTGCGGTCGGTCTTCATCGCGAAGCCCCAGCCACGGCAGCGGCGGCAGTTCCCGAACGGCGAGGCCGCACACAGCGATGCGTAACTGAGCGTGATGAACATGAGGAGGGTGCTAGCGAGCAGGGCAGGGGTCATCAAGGGCCTCCAGAGCCTGTTCCCGGGGTTTTCGCAGGTGGGGCGCTAGGTACTAGCGTGCTGATCAAGCGGCGTATGGGCTGCTAGCGGTGCCGCTAGACCTAGCGGGGGTGGGCGCTAGGTCTAGCGGCGTACCGGGGTCAGCTCGCGTCCCGCTTTCCGTCACGCTCCGCAATCACGGTGAGGATGCGGGAGCGTTCGATACCGCGCCGGTTCGCGCCCTTCCCGGCCTCGGTCTTGCCCCACACCTGACCGGTGGGGACCCCGTGCGGCTTGAGCGCGGCGGCGAGGGCTTCGGGATCCCAGCCGCCGTAGACGTCGGGCCGCAGGTCCGCGAGCCGGGCCACGACCACCTCGGACCACACCTTCGGCTCCTCGGCCGGCACGACGGCGAGGATGTCCCGCAGCAGGTCATACCCCGAGGACGGGTCGCTGTCCTCGAACGTCTCTCCGGCCGCGTGGCCGGTGAGGGTTCCGGCGGCTTCGCGCAGGCGGCGGGCCCGCAGCCCGATCACCTCGGCGGTGGGCGCGTCGACGTAGACGGACGAGACGATCCGCGCGTCGGCACCTTCACCGACGAAGTAGTGGATTCCCTTGTCCTTCCAGGAGAACATCGTGGCCCGGATGCCCCGCTTGTACGACGACGTACCGAGGACCATGTCGTTTTCGAGCTGGCCCATGACCTTCAGGCACCACCGGGCCGACGCGTTCGCGCTGATCCCGGTGGGCAGCGCCTTGGCGTCCGGGCGCTGGGTTGCCAGCAGGAGCACGATCCCGGTCGCCGGGCCGCGCTTGACCAGGTCGGTGCAGATTTCCTCGAACTCCCCACCGTGCTTGGGGTGCTCGAACCAGACCTGGCACTCATCCACCCCGATCACGATCGGGTGCAGCCCGAGTCCCTTCTTGTTCGCCAGCTCGGACGTCACCTTCGACTCCGGGCAGATATCCCGGGGAAGTGACCGGATCATCTTCGCCCGGCGGCGCAGCTCGGTGCGCAGGGCCCGCAGGTCCTCAAGGGCGTACTCGATGTCCTCGTCGTCGTCCCCGGCCCGGTGCCGGTGTGAGATCCGCTCGCCCACGGGGTCGAGGTCGCCGGTGCCCTTGAGGTCGTAGGTGTGGACCTCGGCACGCGCGTCCAGGGCGGCGATGAGCAGGAGCAGACGTAGGAGGAACGTCTTGCCCATGCGGGGGATCGCGCCGATGACCCCGGCGATGTACATCAGGGTGATGTCGACCCAGCGTCCCCGCTGGTCAGTGCCGAAACTGACGGGCTTGAACAGGTCGACGGCCCCGGCCTTGATGAGCGGCCAGGCGGGCTTCGCGGCGGTCGACATGTCCTGGTCCCCGACCCAGAGCACGAGGCGGCCGGTGTGTTCGTCGGGGACGGCTTCGGGCCAGACGCAGCCGAGTGGGCGGCGCAGGCCGGAGGCGAGCTTGTCGCGTCGCTCGATCACGTCGGTGACCGTGACGCCGTAAGGGAGGTCGCCCTCGGCACGCCATCCGGGGCCGTCGCGGGTGATCGGGGCGGTGAACGTGAACCCGTCCCGCCCCTTCCCCTGCGCCTGGCTGATAGCCGAAATGCCGAGCGCACCCAGCGCCCGGAGGACGATGTCGGAGGTGAGCTTGGGAGCCTTCGTCATCTCGACTGCGCGGGTGATGACCGGGGCGTCGGCCTTCGTGCCGGCCGACCCGAGCGCCATCAAAAGTGCTCCGAAGGTGAGGAGTTGGAGCCAGCCGGGGGCGAGGACGTAGATGGCGAGCGTGGCCCCGATTCCGATGAACAGGGCCAGCGTCGCCACGACGGTGCGCAGCCGCACTCGGCCGTCGCGCTGTCGGGAGAGCTTGAGGTACTCGGCTGCGTCCTCGCGCCGGACGGAGGCGAGGCGGACGGGTTCGCCCTCGCGGTCGGCCACCCACCGCATCGTCCCGCCGACGAACTTCGCTGCACCGGCCGGGGCCTGGAAGGTGAGGCGGGCGGCGTAGTACGGGGAGCGCAGGGCGTGGTACCCGGCCAGGTGACCGTAGTGCCCGCCCGCCCACTTCGCGGCGGTCCGGAACTCCTTGCCCGACCGCAGCCAGGCCGGGACGATCGCCCGCCGCTTCGCCCCCATGAGTCGGCCCATGAAACCGGGGCCGACTTCGGCGGGTCCGTCGACCATCACGCGCTCTGTCGGGTCGCCCGACTCGACACCCGACTCACCGGGCCGGGAGTCGGCCGACCGGTCGGTGGTCGGGTCGGCCGACTCGGCGCGGGCGGATCGGGCCTTGTCGAGGTCGACCACGGACCCGACCGGGTCGGGTCCGGCGGGGGTGTTCATGTCGGCTTCGAGTCGGTTGAAGAGTTCGCTTTCGTCGTCGTGATTCACTGACTGTCCTTCCTGGACAAGGGAGTGGGCACGGGCCCGGCCGACGCTGTGAGAGGTGAGCGGTCGGGCCCATGTCGTTGATGATCAGGCCGGATGTCGCGCACAAGGGGCGCACTCTGCGCCCCTCGCTCAACGTTTCGATTTCAGGCGGCGAGGGCGAACGCGGCGACCACGAGCACGAGAACGTGCGCGGTCTGGTCGACATGGGCAGCCCCGCCGTTCTTCGCCCATCCGGCCTGCTTGGCGAAGTTCATCCAGCGGGCGACGGGCCACCGCCGGTCGATGAAGGCGTGGGTGGCACCGATCCACAGCAGCACGGCGACGACGACCGGCACGGACAGCACCACGTCGTCGAGGAGCAGGGCCCCCACGATCAGAGCGGCGGCGCAGGTGACCACGTGGGTTGCGGCGTGGGTGAGATTTGCGACCCAACCGACCGCGTTGCAGTCGGCCTTGTGGGCGGCTTGGTGGTCGGTCTGGAACGGGTAGTCGGCCAGCAAGTGACCGAGGAAGAGGAGGACGAACAGTGAGCCGAGCATGGCGATCAACCCTTCCGGGTCAGGCAGAGGAGGAGTAGGCGCAGCCGGGGCACATGCCGAGCGAGGTCGGGATGCAGTACCCGATGTCCACCTGGCACTCCGGGCACGTGCGGCGCGCGGTCATCGCGGCGGCGAGCGCGGCCGTGCGACCCGGGGTCATCGGGCGGACGGGCTTGGCGAGGTCCAGGCGATAGAGATAAGCGACCGACACCCCGCCCTTGCGGCGGGAGGCGCGGCGCATCACCTGTGCAGCAACGGGCTGGCCGCCGGGGCGCAGCCCTCGGGCGCGGAGCTGGCGGCGGGTGGCGTAGCCGTTGGGGGCGTACTTCCACGGAAACGTCGGCACCCCGTACGCCGCCCCACTGGGGTCGTAGCACTTGCCGAATGCCGGGGACATCAGGCCGCGTCCCCGGGTCCGGCGAGGTTGGTGCCGCGTCGGCCGGCACGACGACCGGACCATGTGGCCAGGAGCCTGCCGAGCCCGGCTCGGCGGACCCCGGCCTTGGCCTGCTTCGCCGTATACATGGCCTCATCGGCCCGCCGGAGCAGTGCGGAGAGGTCGTCGCTGGGGTGGTCGGAGGCGCGGACCCAGCCGAGCGACACCGTGGTGCGCACCGCCGGGTCCATGCCGTCAGCCGGTCGGGCGAGGGCACCGTGGAGAACGGCGAGGAGGTCGCTGATGGTGCCGTGGGTGTCGATGACGACAGCTGCGAACTCATCCCCACCGAGTCGTCCGGCGGCCCCGTTCCGACCCACGTAGTGCGCGAGCCGGTCCGCTGTTGCCTTCAACAGGGCATCCCCCGCTGCGTGGCCGTACTGGTCGTTGATCTGCTTGAAGTGGTCGACGTCCGCGAGGACCACCACCGCGCGGGGGTCCTTCAGCAGGACGTTGGCGCGGCGGGTGAAGCCGTCGCGGGTGCGGAGTCCGGTGAGCGGGTCACGGCGAGCGCTACGCAGGGAGCGGCGCAGCCACACCGTGTGGACCGACCACCCGGCCGCGAGCGGACCGGCGGTGGCGAGGGCGGTTAAGAGGGTGCTCATGCCGCCACCGCCCCGGCCTGCTCGCCACCGGCACCCGCACCGTCTTGGTCCTGCTCGGTGTCGACGCTGTGCAGGGGCTGAGCGACGCGTTCGGCCTTGAGGGTGTCGCGCAGGTGGCGGGCGGTGGCCTGCGAGACGCGTACCGCCGTGCGGATGCCGTCAGCGGTCAGCGCCGCGTCAGGCCACGCCGTGGTGACCTCCCGAGCCTCGGCGAGGATCTCCTCCGGGGTTCGCTTTGGCTGCTTCGCCTTGACCGGGCGACGCGGCGGACGCTTGGCCTTGGGCTGCGGCTCGTTCTCCGGGGCCCCGGAGGGTTCCGCGTCCGGAACCTTGTCGGACTCCGGAGCGGCCGGTTCCTGCTCGGGCGTGGGATTGAGTTCTCCGAGCTTGAGGAGGACGCGTTCGCGGCGGGGGGTCTGCGAGCGCCACCGGCGGCCGTGCCGCTCGCGCAACTCGGCGCGGGCCAGCAGGCGTTCGCGTTCGCGGGTGAGGGCGTCGGCGTAGGAGGTGACCTCCCACAGCGTCATCCGGCGCCACAGGGCGAACGTGGACGGGAAGGCGAGCAGCCATCGGGAGGCGCGGATCTTGTCCATGCGGCGGCCGGTGACCGCCCCGATGCGGGAGGCGTAGATGTGGGCGCCGATCTCGGAGAACACCACCCACAGCAGAGGCATCGTCCCGTGCGCCACCTTCGCCCACAGCCCATGCCCGGCCGAGACGTTCAGCCCGCATGTCACCAGGGTCAGAATCCAGGGGACGAAGCGCACCCACGCCAAGGGCATGTCCATGCGGATCAGGAGCAGGTTGGCCACCGAGAACACCGGGATCGCGACGTCCATCCCGACCGGCACCATCCACGCCTCGCTGAACCCCCACCCCGCCGCCGCGTCGGACACGGCGTCGAAGGAGGAGATCAGCCCGAGCGCGCCGACACCGGCCGCGGCGAGTGCGCCGAATCCGGCGAGGCCCATCTCCGGTCGGGTCAGCGGCGGAACCGCTGGCCGCACGGTTTCCGGTGTCGTGGTGGTCATGCCGCCACACCGCCCCGATACTGCCGTCGGCCGGCCGGGCGGCGGGCGGGGAGCTGGGTGACGTTGAACAGCTCCGGGGCGTGGGCCTCGATCGCCTGCACGGCGACCTGGCTCACGCGGTCGGGGAAGTCGGGGTTGTCGGCGAGGATGTCGCGGGCCGCATCCATGCGGGCGGCGCGCTCCATCTCGCTCTCGTCCTCTACACCCAGCCACAGATCCAGCGGGGTACCGAGGGCCAGTTCGATGAACTCGGTGGTGCTGGCCGCGATGCGACCGGCCACAATGTTCTTCATGGGTCGTTTTCTCCTGTCGGTGGAACGGCCCAGAACAGCGGCCCCGGTGTTCGAGCACCGGGGCCGCGCGCCGTTCAGATGGGGTGAAGCTGGAAAGTTGTTCTCCGGCTCCCCTCAGCCCCTCCCGTACGACCCGAGGGCCGGACGGGAGGGGGAGGCAGCCGGCAGGACTTCGCCGGTCGGCCGCTACCACGGCCGACCGATCCCGAGTCTGCAAATCGGTGCGTCATCGTCACTGCTCTGACGCCAGCAGAGCGGCGCGTACCGGGTGGCAGCAAGACGCTGACCTCCAGGGATGGAGGGATGATCGCCAGGCTGTTCTCCAGAGCCAGCACGCCAAAAGGGGCCGCCGACGACATCACCCGGACCGCCGCGGGGACAGGGACTTCCACCCTGCCGTTCGTTCTTGGCACGCTGTTCAGTTCTCAAGCTACGAGCGCTTCCTTCAAACCCGTTTCACGGGGCTCACCGGGCGCAGGTAGAGCCGTTCACAGCGATCCCTCTACGAGAGATGCAGTACCTCTATTACAGGTACTGCATCGATTGCCGTCAAGCTCATCGGTGGAACCTCTGGGCTTTGCGCCGGAACTTCCTGGCGCACCATCAGCATCGGTGCAGCTCAGGGGCGTTGGTTACCCCTTCCGTGGACACCTTGGGTCGATCTGGCTACCGTCGAGAAGTCCCAAGTCGTCCCACCGGGGGTAGAGATGACCAACGAGCGCTTACGTTCGGCCCTGCTCGCTCAGGGCATGACCGTCCGCGACCTGGCCGAAGCCATCGACGTGAACGCCAAGACGGTGGAGCGCTGGATCACACAGGGGAAGGTGCCGTACCGGAGGCACCAGTACGCGACGGCCTCTGTGCTCGCCGTGGATGTCACGACGTTGTGGGACGACGGCAGGGCTGTCGACAGCGCTACCGACCTGAGCAAGGCAGAGATCGTCACGGTCTACCCGCACCGCCACATGGTCCCGAACGGACTATGGCGGGAGCTGTACGCACGGGCCCGCAACCACCTCGATGTCCTGGTCTACTCCGGACTCTGGCTCTCGGAGGACCCTCTCTTCCACGGCCTCCTGAAGGCCAAGGTCGAGGGCAACGCGCGGGTCCGGATCATGCTGGGAGACCCAGGCTGCGACGCGGTGCGGCAGCGCGGCATAGACGAGGGGCACCGCATCATGGACGGCAAGATCCGCAATGCCTTGGTGAACTACCAGCCCCTCTTCACGAGCCACCCAGATATCGGCTTCCGGCTCCATGACGCCACGCTCTACAACTCGCTCTTTCGATCCGACGACGAGATGCTCGTGAACACGCACGTCTACGGAATCGGCGCCTACATGGCCCCTGTTCTGCACCTGCGCCGACTGCCGGGCGGCGGGCTCTTCGACACCTACGCCCGTAGCATCGAACAGACTTGGGGCAACGCACGCCCGGTCACCGACGCCGACATGGTGGGAGCCTGAACATGGGACGCATCGACTACCTTCACGACCCGGACGCCCCGCCGGCCAACTCGGTGGTGCCGTCCGTCGTGGCGTTCGTGCGGAATGACGAAGGTGCCGTCCTGCTCATTCAACGTTCGGATAACGGCCGTTGGGCTCTGCCCGGTGGCGGCCATGACGTCGGCGAGTCCATCAGTAACACCGTTGTGCGCGAGGTATGGGAAGAGACCGGCATCAAGGCCGAAGTCATAGACATCTCTGGCATCTACACCGACCCCGGGCACGTGATGCTCTACGACGACGGAGAGGCACGGCAGCAGTTCAGCATCTGCTTCCGCGCTCGCCCCGTCGGTGGTGATATCCGAACGAGCGACGAAACAACTCAGGTCCGCTGGGTCACCCCAGCGGACCTGTCCACGTACGACATCCACTCGACCATGCGGCTCCGAATCGAGCACGCTATGGACGAGGCGCGGCCGACTCCCTACATCGGCTGACGCTTAACCTCTGCCAGCCGCAGCACGACCCGTGCAGTGCAGGCGAGAATTTCCGGTTCCGCACGCCGGATAAAAGTACCGATGAGGCTGTCGGAGCCGTACCGGCTGGCGATCTCGTCCACCCGGTCCACCGGGTTGGTCGACGTGCCGTCTGGCGTCGTGTTCATATCGCAGTAACAGAGCGCGTCCGCAAGGTCAGGGTGCTCACGCGGGAACTCGGCTTCCAGCTCGTCGCGCATCCCACGTGCTTCGGCTTCCATCCACGCACAGGAGTGGTGCGCGACAAGGCGCACGATGCGCTCGTCCGCATGCGCGACGTGCCGGAGGTACCGAGCGCCGTCGAGCGGGTGAAACCCGGTCTTGGCCAGGTCCGGTGCGTACCCGATGTCATGCAAGACGGCCGCGGCCTCGAGCAGCTCGGCATCGTCACCGAGGATGGGGGCGAGGGTGCGGGCCCTATCAGCCACACCCTGGCAATGTGCCCACCTACGCGGCAACGGCTCGGCAAGCAGCTTCTCCGCAAGGGGGTAGGCCCACTCGATCAATCCCGTGGTCGTCAAGATGCCGGAGACTCCGTTCGCTTCGGTAGCGCCCGTACAGTGCGCTGCTTTCCCTGCCGACCTTCGGACAGCAAGCCGGCCGATTCAAGCCTGTCGAGAGCCTTACTCACCGTGGGCCTCGAGACCCCGAAGCGGACGCTGAGCGCCGTCGTACTCGGAAAGGCTGCCCCGACCGAAAGACCATCCTCTGCGATCACATCCGCCAACCGCTCGGCAAGAGGTCTGCGGTCAACGTCTCCGCCCGGCCGCACCACCCGCCAACGACCGCCAGGCACCCGCTCCGCGACCCCATCCCTCTCGAGGGCTGCGAAGGCCCGCAGAGCAACACCGCGAGACACACCGTGACGTCGCATCAGATCCGCAGCCGACGGTAGTTCGGTCATCTCATCGTCGGCATCAACCTGTGCTCGGACTGCGTCAGCGACGAGCAAGAAGGTCCCCCGCGGGCTGGCCTGCTGTGTCACAGCCTCCTCCTCTGTCTGCCTGGACACTCCGAATCTCCCCTGGTTAGGGGATGACCGACCACTTAGCTGTGTCAACGGATCCCCCCCCTTTAGCGATCAGGAAGAAAGGACAGCTCTCCGCTGCACCAATCCTGGAACCAACAGGGTACAACACCTCGGGAAATTTGATCTTGCAATTCCGGCCCAGAGAAGGGAGTCGCACCCCTAATTTTCCTACGCCCCACTCCGTTGACGCGCGTGGCAACCATTCGATCAAACCAATCCTTTCCGCGCACCCAGCCGATCACTTCATGAAATGGGTGGTAACTGGGTGTTGAGATTTCATGGAGAACACAACAAGCCCAGATAAGGAAGTGATTTACATCTACATTGGCCGTCTCGCCAGAAATTTCTGGATGACGCGTCGCCACGTTCCTGAAAATGTGATCCACAAACGGTCCGTTGATCGTCAGCCTAGCCACATAGTCATCACCCTCGGAGATTCCAACAAGATGGCCCGAATTATCGGCACCCCCCCAAAGGCGCTCGGTCAAATCCAGAATCAGAGGTCCGGATACTAGCTCACCGAATGCATAGAAACCCAGAAGCCAATCCAGCCTCTGCCATTGACTCGCATTAATATCAACGAGGCCATTCCGTACGAGATAGCCCATGAGTGGAGGATCCAAAGACTGCACGGGCCCCATGGCGCTAGCGACTCCGAACATTTCTTCTGCCCATGCACTGTCAAAAAGCCCTTCCTCGCCAGACCAGTAAAGGCGCGCCCACCTTCGCATGGCCACCTCGGCCCACGCCTGATTCGAGCGAATGATGGAAATAAAACGATTACGTGGATCCCTGGAAAGCTCAAAAACTGAAATGGCTGTCGTGTAGCTTTCCTCTGGGTTGGTATCTGCCCAATGATCCAGCAGTGCATGAAAGATTGATTCTGTCGAGTGAGGCGGAAGTGGAGCGGAGTTCATAATGCGCAAGCACAACGATAGGTACTTAGCTGCGTTCTGTCGCCCTAGCCCCTTGGCTTTGTCCATCAATCCAGCTACGACCTCACGGGCGCCACCGTCATATTTATCATCCGCACACTGGAAGATAACGTCTGCCAGAACGGAGCTGGCATCGCGTTCGTAAGCCTTAGCCACCTCAGTCACGATCTCATCAAGTGATCGCGACCTCCTCACAACAGCCTCAGCTGCGAAGTACTCCATAAAGGTCCGGTGAGTGAAACCAAAAATCCTCTGATCTCTGTCATCTGTTCCTTGGTAGGACAGCAGCCATGCCCTGTCAGCACAGAAATCGAGAAAATCTTGCGCCCTTACCCGGGCGTCATTCTCGTCGACTGAAGCAGTGTCGGTGAAGAATTGGGCAATCAACTTCTTCAGCTGCCGTTCCTGCACACCCGCCTGGGCCGTCTGGCTCTTGTGAAAGAAGAGTGCAAGCTCTTGCATGAGCCGATTGCCGTACTGGCGATGGTCCAACGGCTGCTCGATGTGCCGCATCGCATCCCAGCGCTGGAACAATAGATCCGCACAGGACTCATACACAGTTCGGCGGTTCCGCGGAATGTATCCTCGGGCTCGATAAAGAGCACACAGTAGGGACAGCATCAACGGATTTGTGCATAGATCAGGAACGTTTTCCGTCTCCCGTAGAAATGCTTCCCTCTCGCGGTCGGTTCTTCCGGTTACAGAAAACCATCTTTGAGTGTATTCATAGACTTGCTCTTCCGAAAAATCATCAAGCTCATACGTATCAAACTCACCTGAATTGAACCTCGCCTTGCTGTAGCCGACGCGACGAGCAGTTACCAGGATAGGAGTCAGCGGATAACGGACTGCAAAGGCTTCAATTGTTTTGACGAAGTTCTGTCTACGCCCAAGATCAATAATTTCATCAATGCCATCAAAGATTATGAACGCCCGCCCCAAAGTAGCCAAGTCATTTACGACTTCGTCTGAGACGTCAAGTTGCAGATTTTCACGCAAGGACCGAACGATGGCACTTACGACATAAGAGTTCCCTTCGGCATTGGGAATATCCTTGCAGGAGATTACGAAGGGTGCATAGGTTGACGCGACCTCGCTCCCAGTGGACAATTGATGAACAAGGTTCTGCGTCATTGTGCTTTTTCCGACGCCAGGATTTCCGATCACAACGCAACGCGGCCGGCTGGTGGGAGAAGTGAGGAACGTGTCGTTTCTGATTCTGTCAGAGTTCTGCACCCGCAGGTTTCGTGGTACGTAAAGAACTTCATGGTCGAACCGGAAGTTCTCAGCTGCGTGGCTAAAGGTGTGTGCCAAATTCAGTTCCGCGTACCTGCGCTCCGATGCGGCCCTGATGTCAGAAAGGCTGTTACGAGCGTCCTTGAACCTTTCGGGTGAGCCCAAAATATCCACTACGTCTCGAAACGCTACGTTGGCTGGCCGTGATGAGCCTCCCAGCTTCGGCGTAGCGCCTACATATGACGTGATCCTGGCTACTTCGACGGCGCTAATGGCTGTCGTCGAGAGCGTGTCGGGGAACATGCTCTCCATGTAAGCAACTACCAGTTGCCAAATCTCTCCAGCCAAGCTTGACCAGTTGTACCCATTCTCGTCACAGTGCTCCTCAGTGACGATAGAAAAAGTATCTTTGTACTCCTCAGCCAAAAACGCAAATGAGTCGGTATCTCTCATGCCCAGGCGAGCAATGAACATGAACTGACTCAGTGCCACGACTTCGGGTTGCTCCAAAAAATCGGAGATCTGAGATACTTGGTCTTGCGTGAGCATGGCGAAGGCTTCTCCGGAACCATCACGGAGAATCAGCCCACCACGCTCATCTGCTTCCTCTGACCACTCCGCTGGCGATGGAACCTCGCTCTTGACAGGTGCCGAAGATCGCTGCACTACGGCGGCTGCGATTCGTCCCATTGCACCAATGACCACGGGTTCCATGCGACTCCAATCGGACGTTGCCAAGAGGGTCCATCATGCCAGCGGCGCGCTGCCTAGCCTCATGAACCGGCAACTCTGATCCTCAAGTTGCAACGGTTGGCTCGGTACCGACGCCAGTGACAGTTAGGGCTGAGGCTGTCATGTTCCCGACTCACCGGTACCTCGGCCGAGCACGACTACCGAAGTACTTGTCATGCGCCTCTGGGGTGAACGCCTCAAGCGTGCTCCCGTGCGGCGCTTATGCGCCTGCCTATGGCAAGCGCCACACAGGAGACTGCATGAGGTCTGAAGTTGCTTGGCCTGTCGTGAGGAGTATGGGTGGCGTCTCAGTCCAGGTGCGGTGCACGCACCAAAGCTGGCACAGCGTGCAGGAGCCTCGCAGTGATCGGCACCTCTCGATGCGCGAAGCATCAAGGCACCTGGTCTGCATACGGTGCCGCGCAGCGCAAGGAGAAGGAAGCCAAGGCGAAGAAGCGCAAGATCCGAAAGAAGCGATAGGTGCGCAAGAAGACCTACCGGCGGGCCGTCGGCGCAGTCTCGTTTGCAGCTGTAAGCGGACGACCACCCTCCCGACGATCTTGCCGGAGACCTGGTGAGTGGACAGGCGCGAACCAGGGCGAACGCGGCCATGCAGAGTTGGAGAGCGTGTTGGTGATGTAGTGCCCTGGCATGGGCCATGTGTGGGCCAGGACACAAGCCTGGAGAGCCGCAAGGGGGATAAGTGCAGGTCGGCGCGGTGGCAGTTGGCTGGGCTGCCCGGTCTCGAAAACCGTCCCTGATCACTGTCCGAGTCAAGGGCTACGCTGCGGTGCGTGGATGATCAGACGTACGACGATGCCTACCGCGGTTGGCGAACGTCGCTGACGACCCTGTTGGCCGATCCCGCGCGGCTTGCGCGGTGGCAGGAGCGGCGCTTTCAGTTCGCTCATCGCGTCGGAGCCCTCCTGACCGATGGGCATGGAGCTGGCCCTGCCACCACAGGGCCAGCTCTCTACGGGGTGTTCGCCGCTGGCGCGGGCCTTTGCTACGTAGGGCAGACACAGGAAGCCGAGCGCCGGCTGCGGGATCTTCCGGTGGGTGAGAGCCATCACCTGGCCAACACGGTGCCTCCCGAACTTTGGGAAAGGGTGGTGGTGATCCGCTGGCCGCTGCTGCTTCCCGAGGCGCCCGTGAACGAACGTTCGCTGGTCGACGAGATGGGCCCAACGATCTGCGGCCTCGCACTGGAGCACGCCCTACAGGTCGCAACTGCCCCGCCGTTGAATAGCCGCCGACGACGTACGTCCGGCGACTGGCAACCGCGGAACCTCGCACAGAGCCGCTCTCGTGGTGCAATCCACGCGCAATCCGTACCTGGTCTGACCCAGCTGGCTCTTGCTGCTTGGGTTTCCCTCTCTAAGTTGGAGATACCCGAGTACTCTGCGGTTGTCGACACCGGGATCGGCCGGGCGGTGTCGCCGACAGCGCTGCATCAGCCGCTGGAAGGTTGAGGGGCGGGGCACTGGTTCGAGCGGATTCTCGCGGGTGCCTCCGGGGGAATCAACAGTCGGACAGAGCGCAGCGCACGCCGTTGGTGGAGCCGCTGGAGGTCTGCGGGCTCAAGGCGCCGGGGCGCTACGGAAAGTGTGTACGCGGTGCCAGGCGAAGTACTGTTCACGTGCTGGCGTCCACCATGGGGTCGTGCGGTCGACCAGGTGGTCCTCGATGTGTTGGGCGACCGCTGGTGCTGAGGCAGCGAGTGGGCTGACCTGGATCTGTCCGCCTTCCGCGATGGTGATGAAGCCGCGTTCGTAGAGGCCGTCGCAGCCCAGCAGGCAGGCGAGCATTGCGACGTTCTGGAGATCGCGTTTCTCGGTGTCGGTGCAGGCGGCTCGCTTTTTGATGTGGGCGGCGATGAGGAAGGCGGCTGGCAGCGAGCGCCCGCACAGGGCACATTCGCCTGTGGGGCCGGGGAGCAGCGCGCGCTTGAGGTGTGCTTGTTCTCCTCGTTGGGCGCGCTCGGCGCTGCGCTCCAGGGGGCCGGTGTAGTTGGTGATGGCCTGTTGAGTTTCGGATTCCTCGTCCTCGGGCTGGACGGCCTGGGCGGGTTCCAGTGTCAGGAGGCTTTGGAGGAGGTCGGCCTCGGTGTCGTTGAAGGCCTGGAAGCGCATGATGTTGCGGGTGGGCTTCCAGGCGAGGAGGTCGCGGACTTCCTCGATCGGGATGTCGAAGCCTCGGGTACCGGAGAGGGCGTACATGTACTCCCAGGTGTCGCCGGCGTCGTTGGTGTCCCACAGACGTGCTGCAAGTTGTGGGTTGCGCCAGGTCAGGGCGACCGTTCCGCCGAGGTAGAGGCGCTTGTCGCCGCTGAAGAAGACCCAGGAGCCGGGCTCCATTTTGCGGATCTCGGGGAGGTTGGCCCCGTTCTTGCCGGGCATGACGCCCCACATTGGGGCGACGCCCTCCGGGAAGAGCTGCTTGAGCGCGTCCAGGGTGGCTGTATCCAGCAGGTCGGCATGTTGGTCGAAGACGACTGGGCTGGCGATGGTGTCCTGGTAGTGCTCTTCGACGATCTTGTCCGAGCGTCTCGCCGGCTGTGCAAGGACTCGCATGGTTACTAGGCCCCTAGGTTCGTGTACTTGTCGGCGCGGCCGTAAGCGAGGTCGACCGGATAACGCTGCCCGTTCAGCTCGATCTTCTCGGCCAAGGCCTCTTCCAGGTCCACGCCTGTGACGTCCGCCAACCGCAGCAGGTATGCCAAGACGTCGGCCATCTCTTGGCGCACCGCTTGGGCTTGGTCGGGCATGTCCATGATGGCTTGCGACTGCTCCGGGGTGAGCCACTGGAAGAGTTCGGCCAGCTCCCCTGCCTCGCCGGAGAGCGCCATGACGAGGTTCTTCGGTGTGTGGAACTGCTCCCAGTCGCGTTCGCGGGCGAACCGGGCTAGTTCTTCCTGCAGTTCTCGGATCGTCATGCGTCTATCCCTACCAGGTGCCTCTGACAGTCGTGCCTACTGGCAACGAATCTGGCTGAGCTGTCAGTTGCGGCTGCTATAGATCACGCATGCATGTCTTTGAGGGAACCGTTGAGGAAGCCTCGGCCCGGCTCGCCGATCCCGGATTCGTCGCGCAGTGCGCCGAGCGGTTTACCGCCGTGCACGGCCGGCCGCCGGGGGAGGGGGAGCTGAGGAGCTGGTCGGGGAGCTGGCCAACGCTGGTGAGCGTGCTGGTATCTGCCGGGCTGCACGAGCTGCACCTGTTCCTGGAGTACGAGCTGCCCGGCTCCAGCCAGCGGGTCGATGCTCTCCTTCTCGGCCGGCGGGCGGGGCGTCTCGCGGCTGTCGTTGTCGAACTGAAGCAGTGGACGTCTGCCAGTTCGCATCCAGTTGGAGCGGGGATGCTCATGGCGGGAGAGCGGGAGGTTCTGCACCCTGGGCGTCAGGTCGGCGGATACGTTGCCTACCTCAACGATTGGGTTCCTGCCGAACTGAACCTTGACGTGCGTGGCCTGGCTTTCCTGCACAACGCATCGGCAGAACTGACCGAGCGCCTGCGTGCGCTCGCCGCCAACGGCCCCAGCGCTGTCTTCCCACTGCTGGGAGCCGATGACCTTCCCCAGAGCGCCGAAGCCTCAGTGCTGGCAGCACGACTGCAGTGCGCAGACGTTCAACCCGCCGACCGCCAAGCGGTCAGCGACTTCCTCCTGGCTCAGCACCGTCCGTCCCCATCCCTGCTTTCCAGGGTTGCCAGCACCATCGAAGGCCACGACGGCTTCCGGCTCATCGGCGACCAGGACAAAGCCCGCCAGACCATCCACCGTGCGATCAAGGCTATCGAGCAGGGCAGACCGGGCCACCTCGTGGTCGTAACAGGTGGACCGGGTACCGGAAAGACGGCGATTGCTGCCCGGGTCCTGGGCGACCTCTGCCTCAGACAGGACGCCAACCCCAGGCTCCTGTCTCCGTCCGGAACGCTCACCCAGCAGCTCACCCGCGCCGTCGGTGACGCAGCCAAGGGCCTTATCGCCACCCTGACCACCACGCTGCCCCGCGGATTGAGCAAGGACAGCAGTGTCGTCCTGCTGGACGAGGCCCACCGGGCACGCACCGACCCGCTACGGCGTAACAGCGAGTTCCCCGACCTCTTCACCCGACTTGTCCGCGACTGCGCGGCACTCGTCCTCTTCCTGGACGAACGACAGATCGTTCGCCCCAGCGAGGGGACCACCCTCGACGAACTCCGCCGCCTGGCCCGCGCTCGCGGTTACACCTTCGCCCACATCGACCTGACCACCCAGTTCCGGTGCGGTGGCTCGCGAACCTATCTCGACTGGATCGACACCCTCCTCGCTGAAGACGGGCAGGCACCCGAATGGCAGGGCACCGACTACGATCTCGCCGTCGCCACCAGCCCTGCCGAACTCGAAGACTGGGTCGCCACGCACCAACATGCGGGCCACAGTGCTCGCATCACCGCCGGTTTCTGCTGGCCTTGGGACTCACCCCCCACCCCGCCCCTCACGCCAGAAGTCTCGATCCCCTGGACCGACGAGACCGGGGACCACCTGTGGCAACGGCCATGGAATTCCCGCGCGAGCGGCGTCCTCGCGGGCACCGACACCCCGGGGCGGGCCTTCTGGGCCACCGGCCAAGGCGGCCACCAACAGATCGGCTGCGTCTACACCGCCCAAGGCATGGAGTACGACTACAGCGCCGTCATCCTCGGTGACGACCTCACCTGGACCCCCACCGGCTGGCAAGCCAGACCCGAGAAGAGCCGTGACCTCGCCCTTCAAGGGCTGTCGCCAGCGCAGTACCTGCGTTACGCGCTGAACACGTACCGCGTCCTCGCCACCCGCGGAACTCGAGGGACGCGCCTCTATTCAACTGACAAGGACACGCAAAACCACCTCCGCGCGTTGACCACCGGGCATCTCGCCTGAAGTCAAGTCACGCTATGGCAGCTCGGTGGAACGTCGCGATTGCCAGAAGTGCATAGGAGGATGGTCGATTTGAGGTATCGCGCCGCGCACGGTGGACCTGGCAATGCGACAGTTCTTCGCCAACCTTGGCGTACCAAGCCTGCGTGGGTGAAGCTCTCCCGTGGCAGCGGGTCGCGGTAGCACCAAGCTGGAGGGAAGGGAGGGCAGGAGACGGTCCCCCCGAAGCACTGGAACTGGAAGAAGCTCCCACTCGTGCTCAGGGGATTGGCCAGCCGATGCTGCAGTGACTGTAGGCGGGTGAAGTCAGGGGTCAGTGGCGGGGCTTTGGAGCGCTTGGATGGATTGGGCGATGAGGGTGTGGATTCTGCTCTGAATGGCAGTTTCCTCGAGGGAAGTGAAGGAGGTGTAAGGCAAGAGGCGGCGTAGGCGTTTCGTGGTGTCGCGGACGATGGCGCGCCGGGGGACGGGCAGGGAGGAAAGGCGGGGGGCAGTCAATTCGCGGGCGAGTGCGCGGGCGAGGGTCGGTGTGCCGCCGATGGTGCGGCGTTCGAAGATTTGGTTGAGATCAGACTCCGTGAGTCGGTCGAGCAGGTCGTAGTGGGTGGTGCCGTCGCGGGTCTCGGCGAGGGCATGGGCCTGCCACCACAGGCGGGCGAGCGTGTGACGGACCAGGCCGGTGCCGATCCAGCGTTTGGGGGTGCGGGTACCGAAGCGCCAGGCGGTGACGTCGGGGACGAGGCAGGTGGCGAGGTAGCTCCACATGTCGCCTTGGCTGGCCTCGGCGGGGGTGATGTCCATCGTGGTGTGCAGGGCTTTAGCCGCGGCTCGGTCGAAGAGGATCTTGTTGTGGTCGGCGGGCGGAGCCGGCTGACCGGCGCGCCGTGCACAGTCGCGCAGGGTGTCGGCGAGATGGTCAAGGTGGGCTGGGGGAACGGGGGTGCCGCCGGTGGTGCCGTAGAAGGCAGTGGGGGAGTGGCCAGCGTGGTTCCTGATGTCCTGTGGGGTCAGAGTTGTGAAGTGGGCCAGGAGCGTCGTGGCCTCGGCGGGGGTGATCCGTGGGTACAGCAGGCTCATCGCGTCTCCCGGCGCATTTGATGCTGGCGGCGCAGAGCGCCCTGCAGGGCAGCGGCGAAAACGGAGGGTTCGGCCTCGCGCCAGGTAGCCACGGTTTGCAGTGAGGCGCCATGGAACAGATTGGAGACCAGTACCGTCAGGCTTTCGGCCAGGCTGCCAGGTTCGTCAGCCGCGTCAGTGACGGCGTCCCGCCAGGCGGGGCGCAGGCAGGCTTCCACCAGTTGGCGGGCGAGGTCGTCGTACATCGTCTCGAGCAGACGGCGCTGCATCGAAGTGGGGGCCGCTGCCCGAGTGGCGGCGGTGACCAGTTCGCTGTCGGTCCGGTTGAGGTAGAGGCGGATGCCGCCGGTGACGGGGACGGCGGGGTCGTCGGGCAGGCCCAGCGCCCATCGGGCGTCCTCGTCGAAGCCGTGCAGCGGGAAGTCGATCACAGAGATCGGGAAGCGGGAGGCGCCGCCCTCCAGGCGGACTTCTGCGCTCTGCTCGCACAGGATCTCCCCGGCGTGGCGGGGGGTGAAGGGGGGCGCCGCCTCGGGGCGGGGGACGTCGTCGGCGAGCACCAGGCGTGTGTGGATCACGAGGGTGCCGCCGAGGTCGGTGCCCGACAGTTTGATCTTCACGGTCAGATTTGTCGCGTCGACCACAAGGCGGCGGAACGCTGATCCTGTGTAGTGCGCAGCTGAGGAGTGCCAGTCGACGACCAGGGCAAGCGGGGTGTCGGCGGGCAACCTGCAGTCGGCCAGCGCCCGAGGGTGGTCGACGGTGACATAGCGGGAAAGGGCAAGGTCGGCCTGGGGGTCCCAGTCCGGCAGCAGCGCAGGCAGCTCTCGGGCGCCTTCGGCGTCGTCGATCTGCCAGGGGCCGCACGTCAGGACCTGGGGGGCGGGCTGCAGGAACGGCATGACGTCGTGTGCCATCAGCGGGCTCCTTCCTGTTCCTGCACGAGGTGGGCGCTGACGCGGACTCGCGTGGCGGCGCCCGCGACGGGGCGCACCACCACCACCCAGTCGCGTCGGTCGGCAACGGTGAGGGTCAGAACGTCGCCCTCGCGCATCTCCGCCGCGTCGGGGCTGCGGAAGCCCACCACCTCCGGGCCGATCGCGCCGACCGGAGGATCTTTCTCCCTGCCGTGGTCCAGGGCGACTGAAGCCATCGCCAGGACGCGGATGGGGGCGGCGGCCGAGGAGACGGTGATATCGGTGATGACGTAGAAGGCGCCGTCGATCTCGACGAGTCGGGGCGGGGCGAGGGTACGCAGTAGGCTGCCCGTTCCCCCGCCCCCGGGCGGCCCGGGGGCGGGCGACGGATGGTCGGCGCCCTGGCCGCTGCTGGTGGGCACCAGGGAAGCGAAGCGGTGGGACAGGGCGCCCAACGGCGGTTGGGGGCCAGCGGCCGACACCCGTTCGGGTTCGGCGAGGGCGTACTCGCGCATGCGGTTGTCGATCGTGCGCAGCGCCGAGCGCACCAACTTCCTGGCGTCGGGGTCGGGCATGTTCTTGGCCACCCAGGCGTCGTGGGTGGGCGGTTCGGCGGCAGCGAAGGCGTCGTCCACCCCCACCGCGGTGCGGAAGACCGCGCCGTAGGAGACGTCGCTGTCGGGGAGTTGGGGGCCCGGTCGGTAGTGCACCACGAGGCCCGCCTGCCGCATTAGAGCGCAATGGTGCATGGGCCCCTCGGATGGGGCGGCTACGTCCGTCCAGTGCGGGCGCACCGGTGTCATGAACGCCTCGAGGGCGAAGCGGCCGAGGTCGATGGCGGGATTCCTGCTGCGCACGTGACGCCCGTCGGTGTGGGCGCTGCGATAGGCACGGATGAACGGCTGCAATCGGGGGACCCGGTCTGGGTCGGGCAGGTCCAGCGGCCGGCCATCGACGCTGACGCGGCAGCGCATGCGCGCGGCGCCCGGAGCGTTGTCGATCATTACGGGCCACAGTTCCCAGAGCATGGCGGAGCCGAGGAATTGGGCGGCTTCCTCAATCGTGCGGGGGCGCTCGGGTTCGTCAGCCTCCACGGGGGCGCTCGAGCCGAGCCGGGCACCCACGATTACGATGTCGGTTCCCAGTTCGTCGCCAGCGCGCGCCGGCAGGCCCAGGGCGTCGGCTACGGCGTCGGCGTCCTCGTCCAGCAGCGGGTCGGGGATGTTGTCCGCGGCGATGCGTCCCCACCAGTGGCGGCCGGTGTAACGGCGCTCGGCTTGATCGAAGCCGGTTCCCAGCGCGGCGGCGATCAGGCGGGTTTGCACGCGGTCCTGCCACCGGCATCGGGTGCGCACCAGGACAGTGCCGGCCGCGCTGGTGGTGAACAGCACGCCCTTGCCGAATCCGTACGTCCCTCCGCTGTGTGCGCGGCGGTTGGTGCGGCCGATGTCGCGGACCAGTCCCACGAAGTCCGTGCTGCCGTGGTGGACGCGGTCGCCGCGCAGCGGTCCGCCCAGACCGCCGGTGCCGCGGTCGCTGACGGTCAGCAGCACGGTGTCGGGGTCGTGCAGCACTGCAGCCAGGCCCAGCGACGTGTCGTCGCCGAACACCGGCAACAGGGCATTGATCCAGGGCGCCAGCCCGGTCTCGCCCGGTCGGGCGAGTGCGAGATCGAAACCGACCTCCCCGGTGCCCAGGCGGGCGTCCCAGGTGTTTTGCGCGGCCTCCCGCACCAGGACTTGCAGGGGGTCTAGGTCGGGGCGGCCGAGCTGTTTGCGGATGCCCTCCGCGTCGGAGGCACCCTCAGGGGCGGAGGGTTGGGCCCACCACACGGGAGCACTCATGGCGTCGACCGTCCCTCGAGCTGGGCCACGACCTGTTCGTGGTCGAGGGCGTCGGGCAGTCGGTCGGACACGTCCAGGGTGTAGCGAACGGCGTCGATGCCGGGCGGCAGGGGACCGCGCAGGTCGGCCGGTGTCAGGGCGGGGAAGCCAGCGTCGACGGCGAGCCCGAGCAGCCGAGGCCTGCCGTAGCGCGCGCCGGCGTACAGATCCGCGTCCGCCGTGCTGTAGCCAGCCTTGGCCAACTGCTCGATCAGGCCGCGGGAGTCGGCGGCCGCGGCCACTACACGCTCGGCGAGCTCGGGCAGCGACGTGCCGGACGCGTCCTCGACCAAGCGGACCAAGACCAGCGTCAATCGGCCGCCGGGCGGAGGGGCCAGCTGGTCCAGACCGTGGATTTCCACGGTGGAGCCGCCCCGACCCAGCGTCTTGACCTCCACATCCCAGGTGCCGGGCAGGCGGAAGTCGTGGGGCAGCCGGTCGGGTCCGGTCCAGATCTGGGTGGGCCGCAGGAACGCATCGCCGTGCAGGACATGCTCGAGCACGGTCAACTCACCGAACAAGCCGCGCTGTTCGGAGGTCGCCAGCCGCCCTCCGCGGCCCTGGAACATCTCCCGCCAGGCGTCCAGGGTCTGCCGGCAGGTCTGCGCGGGAGCGCCGCCGTCCTCGGCCAAGCGCTGCAGGACCTCGCTGACCACGTCGTCGAAGAGGTCGCCCAGGTCCGTGCGGTGGCACACCAGGTCCGCGTAGTGCTGCACCCGGCCCTCGACTCGCAGACTGCCCCGCTTGAGCCGCACGTGCGCCGAGCGCAGGTCCTCGTGCACCTCCTCCGGGCGGGCGACGGGCAGCAGCAGATGGCGATCCCCCCGGGCGTCCAGCCCCACCTGCACCTCGCCCGCCGTCACGGCCAGGCCGATCGGCGCCATCGTCATGTGCTCGCCGGCTATCCGCCTCGCCCCCACCACCGGCCAGGTGAACCGCAGCTCGCGCCGCCAGTCGGTGTCCGCGCCGCTCATGCGTCGTCCGCCTCGTCGTCTAGGGCGTTGGCCTGGTCGTCGTACTCCGCGTCATCGACCGCCTGGTGGTCGACGCCCACCTGCACGTACCGATTGGCGACCGTGTCCTTGGAGTTGCCCGGGAAGACGAAGGCGGCGCCCACGACGTGCTCGACGGCCTGAAGCGGCCGACGGGTGTCCCGGTTGGCCTCGTCGGGCGGGGAGTCCTTGGCGATCGGATACAGCAGGAGCAGGCCCCGATCCTGGAAGTCGGGGTGGTCGTTGCGCAGCGCCACGAGGCCCGCCTCGGACCGGCGCCGTGCCTCGGCCGCGGGCACGTCCATGTCGACGACCCGGTGCTCCTTCGTCATCAGCGTCTTGATGTCGGCCTTCGCGCCGCCGCTGTCCTTCAACTTGGACCGGTTGATGGTGCCGACCCGCACTCGCTCGTCGAACTCCACCACGTGCCGGGCGTCCGCGGCGGGGCCTCCCATGACGGCGACGGTCCAACTGAGCAGGCTCTGCGGCGAACGCCGGTTCTCGGTCTCAATGTAGGCGCGGATCAGACGCGGTTCGAGGTCCGGCGAGTCCTCGTGCACCCGATAGCTCTCCAGGAAGTGCAGGACGTGACGCACGTCCACGTCACGCAAAAGCACCTCTCCGGAGCCGCGGTCGTCCAGTGCCGCGCCGTCGCGGAGCGCGTCGCCGACCAGAGTGCGAGCCGCGCGCAAGTTGTCGGCCAGCCACTCCCGCTCGTCCTCGGGGAAGTAGCGGGTCTGCACCCGGCGACCGCCGTAGGAGGCGTATGCCGTCCGAGCCCGCCCCATCTTCGCCGTCACGTTCAACACCGGGTGCGTGCGGATGCGCACCCCCACCTCGCCGGGCGGGATGTCGTCCTCCTCATAGCGCCTGATGTCCAGGCGGATCTCGTGCTCGACCGTCGCCAGATGCCGGAAGTACTCCTTGAGCTGCTGCGTCATCCAGATCCGGGGCAGGTCCTCGTAGCCGGGACGAAACCCGAACCAGCGGCCCATCTGCAGCAGCGTGTCGTAGGTGCGGGCCGAACGGACGAAGAAGCTCACCACCAGCCCCTCGAGCGTCAAGCCCCGCGAGAGGGTGTTGCCACCCACCGCAATCGCCACCACCGGCTCGGGTCCGGAGTAGTCCAACCGGTCGCGGCTGCGGTGGTTGTCGAGGACCACATCGGTCTGCGCCACGATGCCGGGCAGGTGCTCGCGCAGTTCGTCGAAGGGGACGAAACGATTGCCGAACTGAGCGGCGGGAACCTTACGGCTCTCCTCCTCCCACTGCTGGCGCAACCCTCCCACCACACCCTCGTCGTCCTGCTCCAAGGCATCGACCATGGCCTGGCGCATCCGCTCCAGCGGCTCCCGGTAGGCCTCGTGCACCACCGTCTGCATGCTGGGATGCACGAGCATGGTGGAGTGCTCGTGGTCCCCGCGGCAGCGGCGGGCCGCGGTCGCCAGCCAGAAGTAGTGCACCGCAGCAGTCAGTTCGTCGGTCATGGTCGGGGCGAAGCCAGCGGTGTCTGCCCGGCGGCGCGGCCGCAGCCGGTCGACCGTGGCGGCGGGAACGATGCGGATCATGTCGTGGCCGTCGAGATCACTGCCCGTCGCCTCTCCCTCCACCGCCTCCCGGCCGAAGATCTTCTCGGCGCCGAAGTACCCGTCCGGCTGGGGCAGGCTGAGGATGAACGTCTCCGGGTACAGATCACCGGCCGAGGGATCGATGAGTACGTTGGCGAAGGGGGTAGCGGTATAGCCCAGGTAGGTCCGCTTGTCGAACAAGTCGAGCAACTGGCGGATCTGCGGATTGATGATGGGGGTGTCCACGCTCGCCTGGTCGGCCTCGTCGTCGATGATCAGCACCGGCAGGTCGGCGAACGCCCCGGCCTTCACCGCAGGCCTCAGCCACTCGATCAACCGCTGCAGCCGTTTGTGGTTCTTCTTCACCACGCACAGGGTCACCCCGGTGCCGCTTTGATGCAGATACGCGGCCGCCTTGGAGTTCTGCTCCTCGAAGTCCGCCTCCGCGGACGTCAGGGTGAACCACCCGTCGTCCTTGCGGGCCAACAGTTGCTCGGACAACCGTTCTTGGGTCTGCCGGCGCAACCCGTTGTGGATGCCGGACAGCACGATGATCAACCGGTACCCCACGTCGGCTGCCTTCGCGATCACCGCCGTGTAGTTCGTCGTCTTGCCCGACTGCACGTGACCGACGACCAGGCCCTTCGTCAAGAACGTCGCGTGGGAAGGGTCGTTGGTGTAAGCGATGATCTTCGAGGAGGCCTGGTCCAGCACCTCTAGGCGATCCGTGGGCCAGCCGTCCTGTCGCAGGAACTCGGCGTACGGCATCCAATAGGGATCGTCCGCCAGCGGCCCCGGATACCAAGGCTCCATCCCTGGCGCGGCAAGGATCTTCGGCGGGTAACCCACCCGGACCGATTCCGCACGCCTTTGGAACTCCTGGACGTAGCCCTCGATCTCGTCCGGGTCGAACCGCTTCTGGAACTTGAGCACCGTCTGCTGCAGACCATTGCGCTGAGCCTGAGCTGCAAAGACATCGAAGAAGTCATCCACGGACCCGACTTTAGGGCAACCTACCGACACGCAGGCGCACTTGGGGCACTCCACGCACTCGGGGCGTTTCCCGAACAGGGCGACGCCCGGGGCGGATGCGTTCCATGCGCCGTGGCATCCGTCTTGGCCGTGGACGCAAGGACTTGTGACTGCCACACGACTGTCAGGGCGACAGAGCTGGCTGAGCCGGAGCGGAAGGTCGAGAACCCACCTCCTGCACTGCAGAAAGTCCGCAGACGGCCTGCTGCGCTCGCTCGACGAGTGGACGTCCCCCCAGGCGTCCCCCGGCAACCTCAAGTGCACGCACAACTGCAGGCCACAAGTGGTGGGTGGAGCCCGCTGTAAATCTGCCGGCTCAGCCTACCCAGGTTCGAACCCTGGCGCCGCCACGCGAACGAAGCCCCCGACCAGTCTTCTGGCCGGGGGCTTCCTCGTTGTCCGGGCGGCCGTTCTCGGCACGGAGTCCCGGTGCGGATCAGTTGCCCGCGACGTCCTTCACGGCCACCGTCACCGGCACGTTCCCGGAGATCGCCTCCAGGGTGAGGCCCGCCGTCGCCGGGGTGTCCAGCAGCTCCAGCAGCGTGGCCGCCACATCGTCGCGGGGGATCGGGCCGCGGCCGGTCGAGGCGGCCAGCAGGACCTGCCCGGTGCCCGCGTCGTCGGTCAGCATGCCGGGGCGCAGGATCGTCCAGTCCAGCGCGGTACGGGCGCGTACGTCGGCGTCGGCGGCGCCCTTGGCCCGGAGGTACACGTCGAAGACCTCGTCGCCGGGGTGGTCGGGGTCGGCGCCCATCGAGGAGACGACGAGATAGCGGCGGACGCCCGCCGCCTCGGCCGCGTCGGCGAACAGCACGGCCGCGCCGCGGTCGACGGTGTCCTTGCGGGCGGTACCGCTGTTCGGCCCCGCGCCCGCCGCGAAGACGGCCGCGTCCGCGCCGCGCAGCACCTCCGCGGTCTGCTCCACGGTGGCCGACTCGAGGTCCAGCACGGCGGGTTGGGCGCCGGCGTCGGTCAGGTCCTGACTCTGTTGGGGGTTGCGGATGATCCCTACGGCTTCATCCCCACGTGCGGCGAGCAGCCGCTCCAGCCGCAGTGCGATCTGTCCGTGTCCACCTGCGATGACAATGCGCATACCTCCGACCGTACGCCCGGGGGCGGGCTCCCGCTCAGTTCCTGGGCCCGGGACCGGAGTCGGGTCGTCCCTGACGCGGAAGGCCGCCGAGGCCCGCGGTGGCGTCGGCGTCGGAGTCGCAGTACTCGCGTACGGCGCTGGTGCGGGCGACGATCCGGCCGCGGTGGATGACGATGCGGCTGTAGGCGAGGGAGAGCACCGCGGAGAGCCGTTCGCCGCGTACGGCGAGGAGTTCGGCGGGAAAGCCCGCCTCGACGCGTACGTCGGGAAGGCCGATGGCCGCGCGCGCGGTCGTGGAGACCAGGGCGTACGCCTGTTCGGCGCGTAGTCCGGCCTGCGAGGCGAGGAGGTAGGCCGCTTCGAGCGGATCGCCGCGGCCGACCGGGTTGGCCGTGTCCCGCAACGCGCCACTGCCCGCAGCGACACGGACACCGGCGGAGCGCAGCAAGCGTACGGGGGCGGTCGTACGGCGCTCCGCACCGGCGCAGCCGCCCTGGGGCAGGCAGACCACGGTGATCCCGGCCGCGGCCAGCCGGTCGGCGGCCCGGGTCGCGGCGTCCAGCGGCAGATGGGCCAGACCGGCGCACGGGCCGAGGGTGACACCGGGGCGCAGACCTGCGGCCATCGCGGCGAGCCGGGCCAGCCGGACGGGGTCGTCGCCGTCGGTGTGCAGGTCCACGGGGCAGCCGTGCTCGGCGGCGATCTCCAGGACGGCCTCGGTGTAGCCCGTGGGGTCCGGGTCGAGGTCGGGGCAGCCGCCGACGACGGCCGCGCCCATCTTCACCGCGTCCCTGAGCATCGCGAGGCTGTCCGCCCCGGCGACGCCGGTGAGGATCCGGGGGACCGCGACGGGCATCACGTCGGCGAGGCCGCGCAGGGCGCGCCGGGTCTGCAGGACGGCTTCGAGCGGGACGAGGCCCTGGACGTCGCCGACGCGGACGTGGGTGCGCAGGGCGGTCGCGCCGTGGCCGAGCTGGAGGAGCGCGGCCTCGGTGGCGCGGCGCTGGATGTCCTCGGCGCGGTGGGAGGCCGGTCCCGGGCTGTCGGGGCCCGCGCTGTCCGCCGTGAGGGCGGAGTCGCTGTGGGCGTGGGGTTCGGCCGGGGCGGGGAGCAGGAGATAGCCGCGGAGGTCGATGCGGGGGCCGCGGGCGGTGAGGCTGCCCGCGGTGCCCACGGCCTCGATCCGGCCGCCGCTCAGGCGTACGTCGACGGCCCGGCCGTCGGCCAGGCGGGCGCCGCTGAGGACGAGGGCGGGGGTGTCGGCGGTGGTGGCTGCGTCGGCGCTGTCGGGCGCGTTGTCGTCGGGCCGCCGTGGCTGGCTGTCAGGCATCGCGCTCCTGGGAGGGGTGCAAGATCACACGGAGTGACCACACCCTAGGGGCGTGCGGGGGCGGCTTCCGGGAGGAGCGGAATAGTCGTACCGGTGCGCCTGTGCTGTCGGCCGGCCGGGCCCGGTCCTGAGGTGGACGCGGCCTGGATCAAGGCCTGATCAGGGGGTGTGGGCGGCCCCGGACAGAGGGCCGGAGCGTGCGGAACAAACGGATTTGGGCAACCGGCGGGGGACCGTGTAATGTCTTCATCGCTCGCCCCAATAGCTCAGTCGGTAGAGCGTCTCCATGGTAAGGAGAAGGTCTGCGGTTCGATTCCGCATTGGGGCTCTGGTGATCGGGAAACCCCGCTTCGGCGGGGGGACTCATTCATCAAAGCGGTGTAGCTCAGTCGGTAGAGCAAGCGGCTCATAATCGCTGTGTCACCGGTTCAAGTCCGGTCACCGCTACTAACGGTAGCCGATGGTTGGGTCGGTCCTTCGATCGGCTACCCTTTCATGCGTTCATCCGTCCATCGTCCGTCCAAGGAGCACTCACGTGGCTGCCACCGACGTCCGCCCGAAGATCACGCTGGCCTGCGTGGAGTGCAAGGAGCGGAACTACATCACCAAGAAGAACCGGCGTAACAACCCGGACCGTCTTGAGATGAAGAAGCACTGCCCGCGCTGCAACTCGCACACCGCGCACCGCGAAACGCGCTGAATCAGGCTCGTACACGAGGCCGTCCCCTCTGGGGGCGGCCTCGTGTCGTTGTACGGGGTCGCTTCCCGCACGGGGGCGTGCCCTTGTTCGTTTTTCACCAGGTTTCTCAGGAGGTAGCGAGCTCATGGCGCTCGACCAGTCCTTCGTGGGGCGGACCTATCCGCCCACTCCGGCGTACGAGGTCGGCCGGGAGAAGATCCGCGAGTTCGCCGAGGCGGTGGGCGACCCCCACCCGGCGTACGTCGACGTGGAGGCCGCCCGTGCACTCGGTCACGCCGATGTGATCGCGCCGCCCACCTTCGTCTTCTCGATCACCTTCCGGGCCGCCGGAGAGGTGGTGCAGGACCCGCAGCTGGGCCTGGACTACAGCCGGGTGGTGCACGGGGACCAGAAGTTCTCCTACGTGCGTCCGGTGCGGGCGGGGGACCGGCTGACGGTCACCTCGACGATCGAGGCGATCAAGTCCCTCGCGGGCAACGACATCCTGGACGTCCGCGGGGATGTGCACGACGAGGCCGGCGAACTGGTCGTCACGGCGTTGACGAAGCTGGTGGCGCGCGCCGCCGAGGAGGCGTGATGACGGCGAAGGTCTCTTACGGGTCGGTCGAGGTCGGTACGGAACTGCCGGCGCAGTCGTTCCCGGTGACGCGGGCCACGCTCGTGCAGTACGCGGGCGCCTCGGGTGACTTCAACCCCATCCACTGGAACGAGAAGTTCGCGCGCGAGGTCGGGCTGCCGGATGTGATCGCGCACGGCATGTTCACGATGGCCGAGGCGATCCGGGTGGTCACGGACTGGGCCGGCGACCCGGGCGCGGTCGTCGACTACGGGGTGCGTTTCACCAAGCCGGTCGTCGTGCCCAACGACGACAAGGGCGCGCTGATCGAGGTCAGCGGCAAGGTCGCCGCGAAGCTGGACGACAACCTGGTCCGGGTGGACCTGGTCGCCGTGTGCGACGGCAAGAAGGTGCTGGGCATGTCCCGGGCCGTGGTCCGGCTCGCCTGAGACGTACCGGCGCGTCAGCCGGAGCCGGTGGCCGTCCGAGCCCCGGACCCCGGCGTACGGTCCGTGGCCCGGCACCGGCGGCCGGCCCACGGACCGTACTCTTGTCCCCGTGCAGGAACTCCACGACGCCCCCCTCGCCCCCCTGACCACCTTCCGGCTCGGCGGCCCCGCAGCCCGGCTGCTGACCGCCACGACCGACGCCGAGGTGATCGCCGCCGTACGCGAGGCCGACGCGAGCGGCACCCCGCTGCTGGTGATCGGCGGCGGCTCCAACCTGGTCATCGGGGACAAGGGCTTCGACGGCACCGCGCTGCGCATCGCCACCAAGGGCTTCGCGCTCTCGGGTACGTCCCTGGAGCTGGCGGCCGGCGAGGTGTGGACCGACGCCGTCGCCCGGACCGTCGAGGCGGGTCTGGCGGGCATCGAGTGCCTGGCCGGCATCCCCGGCTCCGCCGGCGCGACGCCCATCCAGAACGTCGGCGCGTACGGCCAGGAGGTGTCCACCACCATCACGGAGGTCGTCGCCTACGACCGGCGCACCGAGCAGACGGTGACGATTCCGAACGCGGAGTGCGCGTTCTCGTACCGCCACAGTCGCTTCAAGGCCGAACCCGACCGCTTCGTTGTGCTGCGTGTCCGATTCGAGCTGGAAGAGGCCGCCGGGCTTTCCGCGCCCCTCAAGTACCCCGAAACGGCCAGGGCCATGGGCGTCGAGCAGGGCGACCGCGTACCGCTGGAGGCCGCTCGCGAGACCGTGCTGCGGCTGCGGGCCGGCAAGGGCATGGTGCTGGACCCGGAGGACCACGACACCTGGTCGGCGGGGTCCTTCTTCACCAACCCGATCCTCGAACCGGCCGCGTTCCAGGACTTCCTCGACCGGGTCCAGGAACACCTCGGCCCGGACGTGACGCCCCCCGCCTTCCCCGCCGAGGACGGCCGCACCAAGACCTCGGCGGCCTGGCTGATCGACCGGGCCGGATTCACCAAGGGCTACGGCAGCGGCCCCGCCCGGATCTCCACCAAGCACACCCTCGCCCTCACCAACCGGGGCGCGGCCACCACCGAGGACCTGCTCGCCCTGGCCCGCGAGGTCGTCGCCGGAGTGCACCGGGCCTTCGGCGTCACCCTGGTCAACGAGCCGGTGACGGTCGGCGTCAGCCTCTAGGACGTACGCGGTCAGCCTCTGGGAACGTACGTACGCGGTCAGTACGCGACGCCCACGCCCTGCCGCACGGCCGCCGGGTCGTCGATCAGCGCGAGCATCGCGTGCGCCACGTCCGCCCGGGAGATGGACCGGCCGCTGCGCGGCGTACCGCCCACGACCTTCCGGTAGACGCCCGTGCACGGCCCGTCCGTCAGCCTCGGCGGGCGCACCGAGGTCCAGTCCGTGGCGCTGCGGGCCAACGCCGCCTCCATCCGGGCGAGATCGGCGTACAGCTCCGCCAGGACCGCCCCGATCGCCCGGCGCATCAGCCGGTCCACCAGCGGATCGTCCGCCGGCTCCGGCCCGACCGGCGCCGCGCTCACCACCAGCAGCCGTCGGACGCCCTCCGCCTCCATCGCCGACACGATCCGGCCGGTCAGCCGCTCGGCGACGCCGTTCGCCTTCCGGCCGCGCGAGCCCAGCCCCGAGAGCACCGCGCCCCGTCCCGCCACCGCCGCCCGCACCGCCGCCGGATCGTCCAGCCGTACGACGGCATGGAGCGCCGCGCGATCCAGCGACGCGGGCAGCCGGTCCGGGTCGCGGACCACGGCCGTCACCTCGTGACCCGCCGGGAGTGCCTGCCCCACGGCCTCCCGACCGACACCGCCGGTCGCTCCGAACACGGTGATCCTCATAGTGCGCCCCCTGGTGGGTGAGTGTTCACTAACCTCTAGGGTGGGTGGCTTCCCACCCGGGCGTCAAGATCTCCGGGTCCCGGCCGGTTGGAGCACGCATGGACCAGAAGCCCGCCCGCGTCCGGATCGTCGACGCGGCACACGAGCTGATGCTCTCCATCGGCCTCGCCCGGACCACCACCAAGGAGATCGCCAAGGCCGCCGGCTGCTCGGAGGCTGCGCTCTACAAGTACTTCTCCGGCAAGGAGGAGCTGTTCGTCACCGTCCTCGCCGAGCGGCTGCCCCGGCTCGGGAATCTGCTCGGCGAACTGAGGGCCGGCGAGGGCAGCGTCGAGGGCAACCTCGCCGAGATCGCCCGGGTGGCTGCCCTGTTCTACGAGCAGACCTTCCCCATGGCCGCGTCCCTCTACGCCGAACCCCAGCTCAAACGCCGCCACGAGCAGGGCGTGGGCGGGCTGGAGGCCGGGCCCCACCTGCCGATCCAGCGACTCGACGCCTATCTGCGCGCCGAACAGGGGGCGGGCCGCATCCGGGCCGACGCGGACACCTACGCCGCCGCCTCCCTGCTGATGGGCGCCTGCGCCCAGCGGGCCTTCGCCTATGCCGCGCTCCCCGGCGGCGAGCCCCCGCAGCCCCTGGACGACTTCGCCGCCTCCGTCGCCCGCACCCTGCTGGGCGGAATCAGCTAGCCAGCCAGTCGTCGATCCCGGACAACAGCTTCTCCCGTACGTCCACGGGGGCCGCCGAGCCGCGCACCGACTGCCGGGCCAGCTCGGCCAGCTCCTCGTCGGTGAAGTCGTGGTGGCGGCGCACCAGCTCGTACTGGGCGGCCAGCCGCGAACCGAACAGCAGCGGGTCGTCCGCCCCCAGCGCCATCGGCACACCCGCGTCGAACAGAGTGCGCAGGGGGACGTCGGCGGGCTTCTCGTAGACGCCGAGCGCCACATTGGACGACGGGCAGACCTCGCAGGTGACCCCGCGCTCGGCGAGCTTGCGCAGCAGCCGGGGGTCCTCGGCGGCCCGGACGCCGTGGCCGATGCGCGAGGCGTCCAGGTCGTCGAGGCAGTCGCGCACGCTGGAGGGCCCCGACAGCTCGCCGCCGTGCGGAGCCGCCAGCAGACCGCCCTCGCGGGCGATGGCGAAGGCCCGGTCGAAGTCGCGCGCCATCCCGCGCCGCTCGTCGTTGGAGAGCCCGAAGCCGACGACGCCCCGGTCCGCGTACCGCACGGCGAGCCGGGCCAGGGTGCGGGCGTCCAGCGGGTGCTTCATCCGGTTGGCGGCGATCACCACCCGCATGCCCAGGCCGGTGTCCCGGGCGGCGCTGTCCACGGCGTCGAGGATGATCTCGATGGCCGGGATCAGCCCGCCGAGCAGCGGGGCGTACGAGGTGGGGTCGACCTGGATCTCCAGCCAGCCCGAGCCGTCCGCGACATCCTCCTGGGCGCTCTCGCGCACCAGGCGGTGGATGTCCTCCGGGGACCGCAGGCACGACCGGGCGATGTCGTAGAGGCGCTGGAAACGGAACCAGCCGCGCTCGTCGGTCGCCCGCAGCTTCGGCGGTTCACCACCGGTCAGGGCGTCCGGGAGGTGGACCCCGTACTTGTCGGCGAGTTCGAGCAGGGTGGTGGGCCGCATCGACCCGGTGAAATGCAGGTGCAGGTGGGCCTTGGGCAACAGACGTACATCACGCTCCATTGGAAGATCCTGCCGCACGGGCGGGCCGGAGCGGTAGCCGCTTTCCCCTACGGAGGGCGGCTCGAACAAAAAAGTGCCCCCGGCCGGTGGTGGATCCGGCGGCCGGGGGCACTTCCCGTGAGCGGCTGTGCGCGACCGGTCAGGCCTTGGCCTCGCCCAGCAGCTTCTGGATCCGCGAGACGCCCTCGATGAGGTCGTCGTCGCCCAGGGCGTAGGAAAGGCGCAGGTAGCCCGGGGTACCGAAGGCCTCGCCGGGCACGACGGCGACCTCGGCCTCGTCCAGGATCAGGGCGGCCAGCTCGACCGAGGTGGCCGGGCGCTTGCCGCGGATCTCCTTGCCGAGCAGGTCCTTCACCGTCGGGTAGGCGTAGAACGCGCCCTCGGGCTCCGGGCAGAACACGCCGTCGATCTCGTTGAGCATCCGCACGATGAGCTTGCGGCGGCGGTCGAAGGCGGTACGCATCTCGGCGACCGCGTCCAGCGGGCCGGAGACCGCGGCGAGCGCGGCCACCTGGGCGACGTTGGAGACGTTGGAGGTGGCGTGCGACTGGAGGTTGGTCGCGGCCTTCACGACGTCCTTCGGGCCGATGATCCAGCCCACCCGCCAGCCGGTCATCGCGTACGTCTTGGCGACGCCGTTGACGACGATGCACTTGTCGCGCAGCTCGGGGACGATCGCCGGCAGCGAGGTGAACGTGGCGTCGCCGTAGACGAGGTGCTCGTAGATCTCGTCGGTGAGCACCCACAGACCGTGCTCGACGGCCCAGCGGCCGATGGCTTCGGCGTCGGCCTTGCTGTAGACGGCGCCGGTCGGGTTGGACGGCGAGACGAAGAGAACGACCTTGGTCTTCTCGGTGCGCGCGGCCTCCAGCTGCTCGACGGAGACCCGGTAGCCGGTGGTCTCGTCGGCGACGACCTCGACCGGGACACCGCCCGCGAGCCGGATCGACTCGGGGTAGGTGGTCCAGTACGGGGCGGGGACGATGACCTCGTCTCCCGGGTCGAGGATCGCGGCGAAGGCCTCGTAGATGGCCTGCTTACCGCCGTTGGTGACCAGGATCTGGCTGGCGTCGACCTCGTAGCCGGAGTCGCGCAGCGTCTTCTCTGCGATGGCGGCCTTGAGCTCGGGGAGCCCGCCGGCCGGGGTGTAGCGGTGGTACTTCGGGTTGCGGCAGGCCTCGACCGCGGCGTCGACGATGTAGTCGGGCGTCGGGAAGTCGGGCTCGCCGGCCCCGAAGCCGATCACCGGACGCCCGGCGGCCTTGAGGGCCTTGGCCTTGGCGTCGACGGCGAGGGTCGCGGACTCGGAGATCGCACCGATGCGGGCGGAAACCCGGCGCTCGGACGGTGAAGTTGCAGCGCTCATGGCCCCATGCTCCCAGACCGTAAAAGCCGTCGGCACAGGGGTTTCAGGGACCGGACAGGACCCGGACAGCATCCGGACAGGACCGGTCGGTAGTTGTCTGTTCGACGCAGCGGCCCTGAACACGTACACTCACCTGTCGTTGGCCTTCACCAGCCGCACCGTTCCTGCACCCGGTCACCGGGAAAGATGCGGTAGGTTGGTGGAAACCACAAAGGGTCGTAGCTCAATTGGTAGAGCACTGGTCTCCAAAACCAGCGGTTGGGGGTTCAAGTCCCTCCGGCCCTGCTACACACTCCTTCGCCAGGATGTGTGCGCATGTACGTACTTCATTGCACAGCCGTGCGGCTCCACCGGGCGCGGCACGGCCACGACCCGGAATCAGGTGAGTAGCGTGACGGACGCCGTGGGCTCCATCGACATGCCTGATGCCGATGATGAAGCTCCTGAGTCGAAGAAGAAGACTCGGAAGGGCGGAAAGCGCGGCAAGAAGGGCCCTCTGGGCCGTCTCGCGCTGTTCTACCGCCAGATCGTCGCCGAACTTCGTAAGGTTGTCTGGCCGACGCGTAGCCAGCTGACGACGTACACCTCCGTGGTGATCGTGTTCGTCGTCGTCATGATCGGTCTTGTTACCGTTCTCGACATGGGCTTCGCCCGGGTCATCAAGTACGTCTTCGGCTGATCTCGCGGAAGGCGTCCGACCCGGCGCCCCTTTCGCACGTTCCACCCTTTGTATCCAGGAAGAAGCAGCCATCGTGTCTGACCCGAACCTGAACGACGCCGTCGAGCCCGAGGCCGGCGCCTCAGAGTCCGCCAAGGACGAGCTCGACATCGTTGAGGCTGCTGACTCCGTGGACCCGGACCAGGCCGAGGCCGCCGACCTCGCCGCGGGCGAGCCCGCCGAGCAGGCCGCCGTGAACGCCGAGGCGGAGGAGTCCGACGAGGACGTCGCCGCCGAGGCCGACGACGAGAGCGCCGACGAGGAAGAGGCCGAGCCGGCCGCCCCCGTCGACCCCGTCACCGCCCTGCGCGACGAGCTCCGCGGTCTCCCCGGCGAGTGGTACGTCATCCACACGTACGCCGGTTACGAGAAGCGCGTGAAGGCCAACCTGGAGCAGCGCGCCGTCTCGCTGAACGTGGAGGAGTTCATCTATCAGGCCGAGGTGCCTGAGGAGGAAATCGTCCAGATCAAGAACGGCGAGCGCAAGAACGTCCGGCAGAACAAGCTCCCCGGCTACGTGCTGGTGCGCATGGACCTGACGAACGAGTCCTGGGGCGTCGTGCGGAACACGCCGGGCGTCACCGGCTTCGTGGGCAACGCCTACGACCCGTACCCGCTGACCCTGGACGAGATCGTCAAGATGCTCGCCCCGGAGGCCGAGGAGAAGGCCGCCCGCGAGGCCGCCGAGGCCGAGGGCAAGCCGGCTCCGGCCCGCAAGGTCGAGGTCCAGGTGCTGGACTTCGAGGTCGGCGACTCGGTCACCGTCACCGACGGCCCGTTCGCCACGCTGCAGGCCACGATCAACGAGATCAACGCCGACTCGAAGAAGGTCAAGGGCCTCGTCGAGATCTTCGGCCGAGAGACCCCGGTCGAGCTCAGCTTCGACCAGATCCAGAAGAACTAGCGCTTCCCGCCGGTTTCTGGACACATGCCTACCCAGCAGGTCAGAGGGGCTTCGCGGCCGCTCTGACCTGCTTGGTTTTTGGTCGCACAGCTATACCCGTTATCGTTGTGCGGTATGCCTCCATCCGGATGACCGGAATCGGCGGCGAAACACTCTCACTAGGACCCGGAGAGAGCAATGCCTCCCAAGAAGAAGAAGGTCACGGGGCTTATCAAGCTCCAGATCAACGCCGGTGCGGCGAACCCGGCCCCGCCGGTCGGCCCCGCGCTCGGTCAGCACGGCGTCAACATCATGGAGTTCTGCAAGGCCTACAACGCCGCGACCGAGTCGCAGCGTGGCATGGTCGTGCCGGTGGAGATCACGGTCTACGAGGACCGCTCCTTCACCTTCATCACGAAGACTCCGCCGGCCGCCAAGCTGATCCTCAAGGCCGCGGGTGTGGACAAGGGCTCCGGCGAGCCGCACAAGACCAAGGTCGCCAAGCTGACGGCCGCCCAGGTCCGCGAGATCGCCACGACGAAGCTCCCCGACCTGAACGCCAATGACCTCGACGCCGCGTCGAAGATCATTGCCGGCACCGCCCGCTCCATGGGCATCACGGTCGAAGGCTGATTCAGCCCCGTAACCCCCAGTGGTAGGACCAAGCGCTGGTCCGCACCACGACTCCACACTCTGAAACCACAGGAGTAGAAGTGAAGCGCAGCAAGAACCTCCGCGCTGCGGACGCCAAGGTCGACCGGGAGCGCAACTACGCCCCGCTCGAGGCCGTCCGTCTCGCCAAGGAAACCTCCTCCACGAAGTTCGACGGCACCGTCGAGGTCGCCTTCGCGCTGGGTGTCGACCCGCGCAAGGCCGACCAGATGGTCCGCGGCACCGTGAACCTCCCGCACGGCACCGGCAAGACCGCCCGGGTCCTGGTCTTCGCGACCGGTGACCGTGCTGCGGCCGCGGAAGCCGCCGGAGCCGACATCGTCGGCGCCGACGAGCTCATCGACGAGGTGGCGAAGGGCCGTCTGGACTTCGACGCCGTCGTCGCGACCCCGGACCTCATGGGCAAGGTCGGCCGCCTGGGCCGCGTGCTCGGTCCGCGTGGTCTGATGCCGAACCCGAAGACCGGCACCGTCACCCCCGACGTCGTGAAGGCTGTCAACGACATCAAGGGCGGCAAGATCGAGTTCCGCGTCGACAAGCACTCGAACCTGCACTTCATCATCGGCAAGGTCTCCTTCGACGAGACCAAGCTGGTGGAGAACTACGCAGCGGCGCTGGAGGAGATCCTCCGTCTGAAGCCGTCCGCCGCCAAGGGCCGCTACATCAAGAAGGCCACCCTGGCCACCACGATGGGCCCCGGCATCCCGCTGGACGCCAACCGCACCCGCAACCTCCTCGTCGAGGAGGACCCGGCCGCCGTCTGAGCCACCGTGCTCACCCGGTAGCCGCGTCGCACGCGTGCACTGTGTGAACGGGCCCCGCAACCTTTCGAGGTGCGGGGCCCGTCCTCGTATCCGTAAGACCCCATGCCTGTCAGTGCCCTATGACACTGTTGTGCGGGGGACGAAGGACGATACGAGGGGTGGACGGGTACATGAGGACGAGCACGGCACGACGCGTGGGTACGGCTCTGGCCGCCGCGGCGGCACTGACGTCGATAGCGGCCTGCAGTGGCTCCGACAGCTCGGGCGGATCCGGTTCGGACAAGGCGGGCGCCGTCTCCAAGGCGAGCCCCGTGGCCGCGCTGAAGCAGGTGCAGCAGAAGACCGGCGGCGCCCAGTCGGCGAAGGTCGAGGGCACCACCGAGATGGGCGACACCATGTCCATGAAGCAGTCCGGGGCCATCGGCTGGTCCGACGGCCTCTCGGGCGCGCTGACCATCACGTACACCGGCGGCACCATGGGCGACGCCCTGAAGCAGGCCGGCGGCGACGGATCGGTGGAGGCTCGCTACTTCAAGGACGAGTACTACGCCAACATGGGCGACGCCATGGCGGCCAACCTCGGCGGGAAGCACTGGATCCGGTATTCCTACGAGGACCTCGCCGAGCTGGGCGGCGCCTCCGGCGACGTCATGAAGGACCAGATCCAGAACAGCACGCCCGAGCAGGGTGTGAAGGCGCTCCTGGCCTCCGGGGACGTCAAGAAGGTCGGCCAGGAGGACGTCCGCGGGGTCTCCGCGACGCACTACTCCGGCACGGTCGACGTGGCCGACCTGACCGCGAAGAACAGCGAGCTGGACGCGAAGCAGCTGGCCGCGTTCAAGGAGCAGCTCGCGCTGGCCGGGGTGACCACCCAGACCGTCGACATCTGGGTCGACAAGAACGACCTGCTCGTGAAGAAGACCGAGCGCGGCGAGATGAAGACCGGCACGTTCAACTCGACGCTGTTCTACAGCGACTACGGCACCGAGGTCCCCGCCGAGAAGCCGGCGGCCTCGGACACCGTGGACTTCAAGGAGATGCTGAAACAGGGCGGTACCCCGGGCGGCACCTCCTGACACCTCCCGCAAGGGACGAACAGGGACGGATTTGCTCGTCCCCCTTCCGGTCGCGTACTCTCACCAGGAAGCCAAAGACCGCTGGTCGTCACTGTGCCTCGTCAGAGGGACGGTGACCGAAGGTTCCGCTAGATCGGACGACCTGCGCAGGTGACTGTGGAACGCTCCCGGACTCTGTTCGGTCGAGCTGCGCCCTGGCACTTGTGCTGGGGCGTTTCGTCTTTCCCGGCCCCTTCTGAGCGGTCCTCATCACCCGGAAGGAGGCCGACGCTCATGGCAAGGCCCGACAAGGCTGCCGCGGTAGCCGAGCTGACGGACCAGTTCCGCAGCTCGAACGCCGCCGTGCTGACCGAGTACCGGGGTCTCACCGTGGCACAGCTCAAGGAGCTGCGCCGTTCGCTCGGTGAGAACGCCCAGTACGCCGTGGTGAAGAACACGCTGACCAAGATTGCGGCCAACGAGGCCGGGATCGACACGCTGGACGACCTGTTCTCGGGTCCGACGGCGGTTGCCTTCGTCACCGGTGACCCGGTGGAGTCGGCGAAGGGTCTTCGTGACTTCGCCAAGGACAACCCCAACCTCATCATCAAGGGCGGTGTCCTTGACGGTAAGGCGCTGTCCGCCGATGAGATCAAGAAGCTCGCGGACCTCGAGTCCCGCGAGGTTCTGCTCTCCAAGCTGGCCGGTGCTTTCAAGGGCAAGCAGACGCAGGCGGCGCAGGTCTTCCAGGCCCTGCCCTCCAAGTTCGTCCGCACCGCGGAAGCTCTTCGCGCCAAGAAGGAAGAGCAGGGCGGTGCCGGTACTCCGGCTCCCGCCGAGGCCGCCGAGTAATCACGCTCAGCGGTCCAGCGGGCTCCGTGTACGCCCGCCGACATATACATCCGGCACCTGCCGAATAGTGGAAGGACGCCTGTCATGGCGAAGCTGTCCCAGGACGACCTGCTCGCGCAGTTCGAAGAGATGACCCTCATCGAGCTCTCCGAGTTCGTGAAGGCCTTCGAGGAGAAGTTCGACGTCACCGCCGCTGCGGCCGTCGCCGTCGCCGGTCCCGCCCAGGGCGGCGCCCCGGCCGAGGCCGAGGCCGAGCAGGACGAGTTCGACGTCATCCTCACCGGCGCCGGCGAGAAGAAGATCCAGGTCATCAAGGTCGTGCGTGAGCTGACCTCGCTGGGTCTGAAGGAGGCCAAGGACCTCGTCGACGGCACCCCGAAGCCGGTCCTCGAGAAGGTCGCCAAGGAGGCCGCCGAGAAGGCTGCCGAGTCCCTCAAGGCCGCCGGCGCTTCCGTCGAGGTCAAGTAACACCTCGGGAGTCCTCCGGACTCCCTGGGCACGTCACGTGCCCGCACCAAGGGCGATCACCCATTCGGGTGGTCGCCCTTCGGCGTGCCCGGGGCGGGTGCCTTGCTCTTCCGCCGACGACGAGTAGGGTGATCTTCGCCGTGCGCCTCTCGCGGGGCCCTCAGGGGCGTCCTGCGGGTATCCCGGGGGTGGCCGGTGAAGGCTCCTGGAGGTCCGATCGGACCGGCGGGCCTTGACGAACCGGACGCGGCGCGCAATTCTCAGGACGCGTCCTCACTTCGATCCGTATCCGAGGCATGGATCGAGAGTGAAGAGGGCAGTAAAGAAGAGCGCACCCCGCGCGAGGGCTAGGGCTAGACATAGGTGTTGAGAACAGCTGTTGAGAGCAACGTGGGTCTCTGAGAACCCCGACTGGACATCAGTGTGCCGCTTGGCTACACTGACCCTTTGCGCTGCCTGTTAGCTGCCTCCTGCCCGTCACCAGAGGCATGCCCACGCTGAAGCACCGATGACCGACCCCCTCCGACCTGGTCGTTTGCGACCGATTCGGAACGGCCTGTCTTTGTGTCCAGAGTGGGACCGGTACGCGCGTAGTGAGTCCGAGCCCTCGGAAGGACCCCCTCTTGGCCGCCTCGCGCAACGCCTCGACCGCGAATACGAACAACGGTGCCAGCACCGCCCCGCTGCGCATCTCCTTTGCAAAAATCAAGGAGCCCCTCGAGGTTCCGAACCTCCTCGCGCTGCAGACCGAGAGCTTTGACTGGCTCCTGGGCAACGCCGCCTGGAAGGCTCGCGTCGAGGCTGCTCTGGACAGTGGACAAGACGTCCCCACCAAGTCCGGCCTGGAGGAGATCTTCGAGGAGATCTCACCGATCGAGGACTTCTCCGGGTCGATGTCGCTTACGTTCCGCGACCACCGCTTCGAGCCCCCGAAGAACTCGATCGACGAGTGCAAGGAGCGCGACTTCACGTTCGCCGCGCCGCTCTTCGTCACGGCCGAGTTCACCAACAACGAGACCGGCGAGATCAAGTCCCAGACGGTCTTCATGGGCGACTTCCCGCTCATGACCAACAAGGGCACCTTCGTCATCAACGGCACCGAGCGTGTCGTCGTGTCGCAGCTGGTCCGCTCGCCGGGTGTCTACTTCGACTCCTCCATCGACAAGACGTCCGACAAGGACATCTTCTCCGCCAAGATCATCCCGTCCCGGGGTGCCTGGCTGGAGATGGAGATCGACAAGCGCGACATGGTCGGTGTCCGCATCGACCGCAAGCGCAAGCAGTCCGTCACCGTCCTCCTGAAGGCTCTCGGCTGGAGCACCGAGCAGATCCTGGAGGAGTTCGGCGAGTACGAGTCGATGCGCGCCACCCTGGAGAAGGACCACACCCAGGGCCAGGACGACGCACTGCTCGACATCTACCGCAAGCTGCGTCCGGGCGAGCCGCCGACCCGCGAGGCCGCTCAGACGCTGCTCGAGAACCTCTACTTCAACCCGAAGCGCTACGACCTCGCGAAGGTCGGCCGCTACAAGGTGAACAAGAAGCTCGGCGCCGATGAGCCGCTGGACGCCGGGGTGCTCACCACCGACGACGTCATCGCGACCATCAAGTACCTGGTCAAGCTGCACGCCGGCGAGACCGAGACGACCGGCGAGTCGGGCCGGGAGATCGTCGTCGAGACCGACGACATCGACCACTTCGGCAACCGTCGTCTGCGCAACGTCGGCGAGCTCATCCAGAACCAGGTCCGTACGGGCCTGGCGCGGATGGAGCGCGTCGTGCGTGAGCGCATGACCACCCAGGACGTCGAGGCGATCACGCCGCAGACCCTGATCAACATCCGGCCGGTCGTCGCCTCCATCAAGGAGTTCTTCGGCACCAGCCAGCTGTCGCAGTTCATGGACCAGAACAACCCGCTGTCGGGTCTCACCCACAAGCGCCGTCTGTCGGCTCTTGGCCCGGGTGGTCTCTCCCGTGAGCGGGCCGGCTTCGAGGTCCGAGACGTGCACCCGTCCCACTACGGACGCATGTGCCCGATCGAGACCCCCGAAGGCCCGAACATCGGTCTGATCGGTTCGCTCGCCTCGTACGGCCGCGTCAACGCGTTCGGCTTCATCGAGACGCCGTACCGCAAGGTCGTCGACGGCCAGGTCACCGACGACGTCGACTACATCACGGCCGACGAGGAGGACCGCTTCGTCATCGCCCAGGCGAACGCGACGCTCTCCGACGAGCTGCGCTTCACCGAGCCCCGCGTCCTGGTCCGCCGTCGTGGCGGAGAGGTCGACTACGTGCCCGGCACGGACGTCGACTACATGGACGTCTCGCCGCGCCAGATGGTGTCCGTCGCCACCGCGATGATCCCCTTCCTGGAGCACGACGACGCCAACCGTGCCCTCATGGGCGCGAACATGATGCGTCAGGCGGTGCCGCTGATTAAGTCGGAGGCCCCGCTGGTCGGCACCGGCATGGAGTACCGCTGCGCCACCGACGCCGGTGACGTCCTCAAGGCCGAGAAGGACGGTGTGGTCCAGGAGGTCTCCGCGGACTACATCACCGTCACGAACGACGACGGCACGTACACCACGTACCGCATCGCCAAGTTCATGCGCTCCAACCAGGGCACCTCGGTCAACCAGAAGGTCGTCGTCGCCGAGGGCGACCGGATCATCGCCGACCAGGTGCTCGCCGACGGACCGGCCACCGAGAACGGTGAGATGGCCCTCGGCAAGAACCTGCTCGTGGCGTTCATGCCGTGGGAGGGTCACAACTACGAGGACGCGATCATCCTGTCGCAGCGCCTCGTGCAGGACGACGTCCTCTCCTCGATCCACATCGAGGAGCACGAGGTCGACGCCCGTGACACCAAGCTCGGCCCGGAGGAGATCACCCGGGACATCCCGAACGTCTCCGAAGAGGTCCTCGCCGACCTCGACGAGCGCGGCATCATCCGGATCGGTGCCGAGGTCGTCGCCGGCGACATCCTCGTCGGCAAGGTCACGCCCAAGGGCGAGACCGAGCTGACCCCCGAGGAGCGCCTGCTCCGCGCGATCTTCGGTGAGAAGGCGCGCGAGGTGCGCGACACCTCGCTGAAGGTGCCGCACGGTGAGATCGGCAAGGTCATCGGCGTCCGCGTCTTCGACCGCGAAGAGGGCGACGAGCTGCCGCCGGGCGTGAACCAGCTGGTCCGCGTCTACGTCGCGCAGAAGCGCAAGATCACCGATGGTGACAAGCTCGCCGGCCGTCACGGCAACAAGGGCGTCATCTCCAAGATCCTGCCGATCGAGGACATGCCGTTCCTGGAGGACGGCACCCCGGTCGACATCATCCTCAACCCGCTGGGTGTCCCGTCCCGAATGAACCCGGGACAGGTCCTGGAGATCCACCTCGGCTGGCTCGCCAGCCGCGGCTGGGACGTCTCCGGCCTCGGTGACGAGTGGGCCCAGCGCCTGCAGGCCATCGGCGCCGACCAGGTCGCCCCCGGCACCAACGTCGCCACGCCCGTCTTCGACGGTGCGCGCGAGGACGAGATCACCGGCCTCTTCCAGGCCACGATCCCCAACCGCGACGGCGACCGGCTGGTCCAGCCCTCCGGCAAGGCCCAGCTCTACGACGGCCGCTCCGGCGAGCCGTTCCCGGACCCGGTCTCGGTCGGGTTCATGTACATCCTCAAGCTGCACCACCTGGTCGACGACAAGCTCCACGCGCGTTCGACCGGCCCGTACTCCATGATCACCCAGCAGCCGCTGGGTGGTAAGGCGCAGTTCGGTGGTCAGCGCTTCGGTGAGATGGAGGTGTGGGCCCTTGAGGCATACGGCGCCGCATACGCCCTCCAGGAGCTCCTGACGATCAAGTCCGACGACGTGACCGGCCGCGTGAAGGTCTACGAGGCCATCGTCAAGGGCGAGAACATCCCCGAGCCCGGCATTCCCGAGTCCTTCAAGGTGCTCATCAAGGAAATGCAGTCGCTCTGCCTCAACGTGGAGGTGCTGTCCTCGGACGGCATGTCCATCGAGATGCGCGACACGGACGAGGACGTCTTCCGCGCGGCGGAGGAACTCGGTATCGACCTGTCCCGGCGCGAGCCGAGCAGCGTCGAAGAGGTCTGACGGGCCGGCCGGCCGCCTCATCCCGAGGCGGCCGGCCCTCCCCGGACCCGTTCAGACCATTGATTGAGACGAGACCCCGAAAGAGGGATTGACGACAAGTGCTCGACGTCAACTTCTTCGACGAGCTGCGGATCGGCCTTGCCACCGCGGACGACATCCGGACCTGGTCGCACGGCGAAGTCAAGAAGCCGGAGACCATCAACTACCGCACGCTCAAGCCCGAAAAGGACGGACTCTTCTGCGAGAAGATCTTCGGTCCGACCCGGGACTGGGAGTGCTACTGCGGCAAGTACAAGCGTGTCCGCTTCAAGGGCATCATCTGTGAGCGCTGCGGCGTCGAGGTCACTCGCGCCAAGGTGCGTCGTGAGCGGATGGGCCACATCGAGCTTGCCGCTCCCGTCACCCACATCTGGTACTTCAAGGGCGTTCCCTCGCGCCTCGGATACCTGCTGGACCTCGCGCCGAAGGACCTGGAAAAGGTCATCTACTTCGCCGCGTACATGATCACGTTCGTGGACGAGGAGCGTCGTACCCGCGACCTGCCGTCCCTGGAGGCCCACGTCTCCGTCGAGCGCCAGCAGACCGAGAACCGCCGCGACTCCGACCTGGAGGCCCGCGCCAAGAAGCTCGAGACCGACCTGGCCGAGCTGGAGGCCGAGGGCGCCAAGGCCGACGTGCGCCGCAAGGTGCGCGAAGGCGCCGAGCGTGAGATGAAGCAGCTGCGCGACCGTGCGCAGCGCGAGATCGACCGCCTCGACGAGGTGTGGAGCCGCTTCAAGAACCTCAAGGTCCAGGACCTGGAGGGCGACGAGCTGCTCTACCGCGAGCTGCGTGACCGCTTCGGCACGTACTTCGACGGCTGCATGGGCGCTGCCGCGCTGCAGAAGCGCCTGGAGTCCTTCGACCTCGACGAGGAGGCCGAGCGCCTCCGCGAGATCATCCGTACCGGCAAGGGCCAGAAGAAGACCCGTGCGCTCAAGCGCCTCAAGGTCGTCTCCGCGTTCCTGCAGACCAGCAACAAGCCCAAGGGCATGGTGCTCGACTGCGTGCCGGTCATCCCGCCGGACCTGCGTCCGATGGTGCAGCTGGACGGTGGCCGCTTCGCGACCTCCGACCTGAACGACCTGTACCGCCGTGTGATCAACCGCAACAACCGCCTCAAGCGTCTTCTCGACCTCGGCGCCCCCGAGATCATCGTGAACAACGAGAAGCGGATGCTGCAGGAGGCCGTCGACGCGCTGTTCGACAACGGCCGCCGCGGTCGCCCGGTCACCGGTCCCGGTAACCGCCCCCTGAAGTCCCTGAGCGACATGCTCAAGGGCAAGCAGGGTCGTTTCCGTCAGAACCTCCTCGGCAAGCGCGTGGACTACTCCGCGCGTTCCGTGATCGTCGTCGGTCCGCAGCTCAAGCTGCACCAGTGCGGTCTGCCGAAGGCGATGGCGCTGGAGCTCTTCAAGCCGTTCGTGATGAAGCGCCTGGTGGACCTGAACCACGCGCAGAACATCAAGTCGGCCAAGCGCATGGTCGAGCGTGGCCGCACCGTCGTGTACGACGTCCTCGAAGAGGTCATCGCCGAGCACCCGGTGCTGCTGAACCGTGCGCCCACCCTGCACCGCCTCGGCATCCAGGCCTTCGAGCCGCAGCTGGTCGAGGGCAAGGCCATCCAGATCCACCCGCTCGTCTGCACCGCGTTCAACGCGGACTTCGACGGTGACCAGATGGCCGTGCACCTGCCGCTCTCCGCGGAGGCGCAGGCCGAGGCCCGCATCCTGATGCTGTCCTCGAACAACATCCTGAAGCCGGCCGACGGTCGTCCCGTCACCATGCCGACCCAGGACATGGTGCTGGGCCTCTTCTTCCTCACCACGGACGAAGAGGGCCGCGACGTCAAGGGCACGGACCGCGCGTTCGGCTCCACGGCCGAGGCCACCATGGCCTTCGACGCCCGCGAGCTGTCGCTCCAGGCGAAGGTCGACATCCGCTTCCCGGTCGGCACCATGCCGCCGCGTGGCTGGGTGCCGCCGGTCGCCGAGGAGGGCGAGCCGGAGTACCAGCCCGGCGACACCTTCCGGCTGCGGACCAGCCTGGGCCGTGCGCTCTTCAACGAGCTGCTGCCCGAGGACTACCCGTTCGTCGACTACTCGGTGGGCAAGAAGCAGCTCTCCGAGATCGTCAACGACCTGGCCGAGCGCTACCCCAAGGTCATCGTGGCGGCGACGCTCGACAACCTGAAGGCGGCGGGCTTCCACTGGGCGACCCGTTCGGGCGTCACCGTGGCCATCTCCGACGTCGTCGTGCCCGAGGCCAAGAAGGCCATCGTCAAGGGCTACGAGGACCAGGACGAGAAGGTCCAGAAGCAGTACGAGCGCGGTCTGATCACCAAGGACGAGCGCACGCAGGAGCTCATCGCGATCTGGACCAAGGCGACCAACGAGGTTGCCGAGGCGATGAACGCGAACTTCCCGAAGACGAACCCCATCTTCATGATGGTCGACTCGGGTGCCCGAGGAAACATGATGCAGATGCGTCAGATCGCGGGTATGCGTGGTCTGGTGTCGAACGCCAAGAACGAGACGATTCCCCGTCCCATCAAGGCGTCCTTCCGCGAGGGCCTCACCGTTCTGGAGTACTTCATCTCCACGCACGGTGCCCGTAAGGGTCTGGCGGACACCGCCCTGCGTACCGCCGACTCGGGTTACCTGACCCGTCGTCTGGTGGACGTCTCGCAGGACGTGATCATCCGCGAGGAGGACTGCGGCACCGACCGCGGCCTCAAGCTGAAGATCGCGGTCAAGGGCGCCGACGGCGTGCTCCGCAAGACGGAGGACGTCGAGACCTCGGTCTACGCCCGCATGCTCGCCGAGGACGTCGTGGTGGACGGCAAGGTCATCGCGCCTGCCAACGTCGACCTCGGTGACGTCCTGATCGACGCCCTGGTGGGCGCCGGCGTCGAGGAGGTCAAGACCCGCTCGGTCCTGACCTGTGAGTCCGCGGTCGGCACCTGTGCCTTCTGCTACGGACGCTCGCTCGCCACCGGCAAGCTGGTCGACATCGGTGAGGCGGTCGGCATCATCGCCGCCCAGTCCATCGGTGAGCCCGGTACCCAGCTGACGATGCGTACCTTCCACACCGGTGGTGTGGCCGGTGACGACATCACCCAGGGTCTGCCCCGAGTCGTCGAGCTCTTCGAGGCCCGTACGCCCAAGGGTGTCGCCCCGATCTCCGAGGCCAAGGGCCGCGTGCGGATCGAGGAGACCGAGAAGACCAAGAAGCTCGTCGTCACCCCGGACGACGGCAGCGACGAGACGGCGTTCCCGATCTCGAAGCGTGCCCGTCTGCTCGTGGGCGAGGGCGACCCGGTCGAGGTGGGCCAGAAGCTCACCGTCGGTGCGACCAACCCGCACGACGTGCTGCGCATCCTCGGCCAGCGTGCGGTCCAGGTCCACCTGGTCGGCGAAGTCCAGAAGGTCTACAACTCGCAGGGCGTGTCGATCCACGACAAGCACATCGAGATCATCATCCGGCAGATGCTCCGCCGTGTGACGATCATCGAGTCCGGCGACGCGGAGCTGCTTCCGGGCGAGCTGGTCGAGCGGTCGAAGTTCGAGACCGAGAACCGTCGTGTGGTCACCGAGGGCGGTCACCCCGCCTCCGGCCGTCCGCAGCTGATGGGTATCACCAAGGCCTCGCTCGCCACCGAGTCGTGGCTGTCGGCGGCGTCCTTCCAGGAGACGACCAGGGTCCTGACCGACGCGGCGATCAACGCCAAGTCGGACTCCCTGATCGGCCTCAAGGAGAACGTCATCATCGGTAAGCTCATCCCGGCCGGTACGGGCCTGTCCCGCTACCGCAACATCCGGGTCGAGCCGACCGAGGAGGCCAAGGCCGCGATGTACTCGGCCGTCGGCTACGACGACATCGACTACTCGCCGTTCGGCACCGGCTCCGGCCAGGCCGTTCCGCTGGAGGACTACGACTACGGTCCGTACAACCAGTAAGCGAGCGGCTGTCGCTTGAACGACCGGAGGGCGGTCACCCCGTACGCAACGGGGTGGCCGCCCTCCGGCGTGTGGGCCGCCAGGGGCCTCTGGGCGCCCTCTACCGGCCGAGCAGGGCGTGGTGCACCCGGAGCAGGGCGCGGGTGCCCACGGCCAGAAGAGGGGGAACGTCGGGCAGCGGGACCCTGCGGGCGAGGGCCAGGACGTCGACGACGATCGCGTAGTCGTCGACGACGGACCGCGGCAGTCCGGGAGCGGTCATGGCCGGGGCGTAGGCGGAAGCGGCGTCACCGTATTCGATGACGGCCAGACTGACGTCGGTGTCGAGCGCGCTCGGTGCCTGGGATACGGGGTCACGGCGGTCGGCTGTCATGTGGACCTCCTTGGGCCGGTCCGGGGACCGGTCGGGCTGGTCGGCTGACCGCATTGTCCGGCATGATGGGATACGGCGGCAGGGCGCAAGTACGCTGTCTCCGCGCCGCTTGACTGCCGGGATCCGGCAAGTGCGTCTCCCGTCGGCCGTACGCCCCCGGGGCCCGTCCCGGGTGGTCGGCGGGCGGGGCCCGTCCGCGTGGACAGCATTTGTTTTGACCCAGCTCCGTGAGGTAGGTACGCTCAAGCCTTGTGCCTGGGGTGTGCCTGGGCTCGTGTGCGTGTCATCAACCGCATCGCGAGTCCGTCTGTAGCCACCGCAATCTGCGCCCCTTCTGTCCTTAGGGCGGAAGTCCGCAGTATTCGACACACCCGACCGCGTGGGTCGGCGATGTTCCAGGTTAGTTTCACGAACGGCACACAGAAACCGGAGAAGTAGTGCCTACGATCCAGCAGCTGGTCCGGAAGGGCCGGCAGGACAAGGTCGAGAAGAACAAGACGCCCGCGCTCGAGGGTTCGCCCCAGCGTCGTGGTGTCTGCACGCGTGTGTTCACGACCACCCCGAAGAAGCCGAACTCGGCGCTCCGTAAGGTCGCGCGTGTGCGTCTGACCTCCGGCATCGAGGTCACGGCCTACATCCCGGGTGAGGGACACAACCTGCAGGAGCACTCCATCGTGCTCGTGCGTGGTGGCCGTGTGAAGGACCTGCCGGGTGTTCGTTACAAGATCATCCGCGGCTCCCTTGACACCCAGGGTGTCAAGAACCGCAAGCAGGCCCGCAGCCGCTACGGCGCCAAGAAGGAGAAGTAAGAATGCCTCGTAAGGGCCCCGCCCCGAAGCGCCCGGTCATCATCGACCCGGTCTACAGCTCTCCTCTTGTCACCTCGCTGATCAACAAGATCCTCCTCGACGGCAAGCGTTCCACCGCCGAGCGGATCGTGTACGGCGCCATGGAAGGCCTCCGCGAGAAGACCGGCAACGACCCGGTCATCACGCTGAAGCGCGCGCTTGAGAACGTCAAGCCCTCGCTCGAGGTCAAGTCCCGCCGTGTCGGTGGCGCCACCTACCAGGTGCCGATCGAGGTCAAGCCCGGTCGCGCCTCCACCCTCGCTCTGCGCTGGCTCGTCGGTTACTCCCGCGCCCGCCGCGAGAAGACCATGACCGAGCGCCTCATGAACGAACTGCTCGACGCCTCCAACGGCCTCGGCGCTTCGGTCAAGAAGCGTGAGGACACCCACAAGATGGCCGAGTCCAACAAGGCCTTCGCGCACTACCGCTGGTAGTCGCTACCCCCATCGAGACCGAGAGAAGATTGAGCCTTATGGCCACCACTTCGCTTGACCTGGCCAAGGTCCGCAACATTGGGATCATGGCCCACATCGACGCGGGGAAGACGACCACCACTGAGCGGATCCTCTTCTACACCGGTGTGAGCTACAAGATCGGTGAAGTCCACGACGGCGCTGCCACGATGGACTGGATGGAGCAGGAGCAGGAGCGCGGCATCACGATCACGTCCGCCGCGACGACCTGTCACTGGCCGCTCAACGATGTTGACCACACCATCAACATCATCGACACCCCGGGTCACGTCGACTTCACCGTCGAGGTGGAGCGTTCGCTCCGCGTCCTCGACGGCGCTGTCACCGTGTTCGACGGCGTCGCCGGCGTCGAGCCGCAGTCCGAGACCGTCTGGCGTCAGGCGGACCGCTACGGCGTGCCGCGTATCTGCTTCGTCAACAAGCTCGACCGCACCGGCGCCGACTTCTTCCGTTGCGTCCAGATGATCGTCGACCGCCTCGGCGCGACCCCGATCGTCATGCAGCTCCCCATCGGCGCCGAAGCGGACTTCACGGGCGTCGTCGACCTCGTGTCGATGAAGGCCTTCGTGTACCCCGAAGAGGCCGCCAAGGGCGAGATGTACAACGTCATCGAGATCCCGGACAACCTCAAGGAGTCGGCCGCCGAGTGGCGCGGCAAGCTCCTGGAGGCCGTGGCCGAGAACGACGACGCCATGATGGAGCTGTACCTGGAGGGCAACGAGCCCACCCAGGAGCAGCTGCACGAGGCCATCCGTCGCATCACGCTGGCGTCGAAGGGCAGTGCCGACTCCGTCACCGTCACCCCGGTGTTCTGTGGCACCGCGTTCAAGAACAAGGGCGTCCAGCCCCTGCTCGACGCGGTCGTGCGCTACCTGCCTTCCCCCCTGGACGTCGAGGCCATCGAGGGCCACGACGTGAAGGACCCGGAGAAGGTCATCGCCCGCAAGCCCTCGGACGACGAGCCGTTCTCCGGCCTGGCGTTCAAGATCGCGAGCGACCCGCACCTGGGCAAGCTCACCTTCGTCCGGATCTACTCCGGTCGCCTGGAGGCCGGCACCGCGGTGCTGAACTCCGTCAAGGGCAAGAAGGAGCGCATCGGCAAGATCTACCGCATGCACGCGAACAAGCGTGAGGAGATCGCATCGGTGGGCGCCGGCGACATCATCGCCGTCATGGGTCTCAAGCAGACCACCACCGGTGAGACGCTGTGCGACGACAAGAACCCGGTCATCCTGGAGTCCATGGACTTCCCGGCGCCGGTCATTCAGGTCGCCATCGAGCCGAAGTCCAAGGGTGACCAGGAGAAGCTGGGTGTCGCCATCCAGCGCCTCTCGGAGGAGGACCCCTCCTTCCAGGTGCACTCCGACGAGGAGACCGGCCAGACCATCATCGGTGGTATGGGCGAGCTTCACCTCGAGGTGCTCGTCGACCGCATGAAGCGCGAGTTCCGCGTCGAGGCGAACGTCGGCAAGCCCCAGGTCGCCTACCGCGAGACGATCCGCAAGACCGTCGAGCGCATCGACTACACGCACAAGAAGCAGACTGGTGGTACCGGCCAGTTCGCGAAGGTGCAGATCGCCCTCGAGCCCATCGAGGGTGGCGACGCCTCCTACGAGTTCGTCAACAAGGTCACCGGTGGCCGCATCCCCCGTGAGTACATTCCCTCGGTGGACGCGGGTGCTCAGGAAGCCATGCAGTTCGGCATCCTGGCCGGTTACGAGATGGTCGGCGTCCGCGTCACCCTTCTCGACGGTGGTTACCACGAGGTCGACTCCTCGGAGCTCGCCTTCAAGATCGCCGGTTCGCAGGCGTTCAAGGAGGGTGCCCGCAAGGCGTCCCCCGTGCTCCTCGAGCCGATGATGGCCGTCGAGGTCACCACGCCCGAGGACTACATGGGCGATGTCATCGGCGACCTCAACTCCCGCCGTGGCCAGATCCAGGCCATGGAGGAGCGCAGCGGCGCTCGCGTCGTGAAGGGCCTCGTGCCCCTCTCGGAGATGTTCGGCTACGTCGGAGACCTCCGCAGCAAGACCTCGGGTCGCGCAAGCTACTCGATGCAGTTCGACTCCTACGCCGAGGTTCCGCGGAACGTCGCCGAGGAGATCATCGCGAAGGCCAAGGGCGAGTAACTCTCCCGAGCTCACGCTTTAGGCTTGTCACCGGAGCCGGGCGGGCATTTCGCACAGCGCGCGAGCACTGTGCGGAATGCCCCCGGCCCCGGCACCCCAGCAAAGATCACCTGGCGCCGATGAAGCAAGGCGTACAGAACCACTCAGGAGGACCCCAGTGGCGAAGGCAAAGTTCGAGCGGACTAAGCCCCACGTCAACATCGGCACCATCGGTCACATCGACCACGGTAAGACGACCCTCACGGCCGCCATTACCAAGGTGCTGCACGACGCGTACCCGGACCTGAACGAGGCCTCGGCCTTCGACCAGATCGACAAGGCTCCCGAAGAGCGCCAGCGCGGTATCACCATCTCCATCGCGCACGTCGAGTACCAGACGGAGTCGCGTCACTACGCGCACGTCGACTGCCCCGGTCACGCGGACTACATCAAGAACATGATCACGGGTGCCGCGCAGATGGACGGCGCCATCCTCGTGGTCGCCGCCACCGACGGCCCGATGCCGCAGACCAAGGAGCACGTCCTCCTGGCCCGCCAGGTCGGCGTCCCCTACATCGTCGTCGCCCTGAACAAGGCCGACATGGTGGACGACGAGGAGATCCTGGAGCTCGTCGAGCTCGAGGTCCGTGAGCTCCTCTCCGAGTACGAGTTCCCGGGCGACGACGTTCCGGTCGTCAAGGTCTCGGCGCTCAAGGCGCTCGAGGGCGACAAGGAGTGGGGTGAGTCCGTCCTCAACCTGATGAAGGCTGTCGACGAGGCCATCCCGCAGCCCGAGCGTGACGTCGAGAAGCCGTTCCTCATGCCCATCGAGGACGTCTTCACGATCACCGGTCGCGGTACGGTCGTCACCGGCCGCATCGAGCGTGGTGTCCTGAAGGTCAACGAGACCGTCGACATCGTCGGTATCAAGACCGAGAAGACCACCACCACGGTCACCGGCATCGAGATGTTCCGCAAGCTGCTCGACGAGGGCCAGGCCGGTGAGAACGTCGGTCTGCTCCTCCGTGGCATCAAGCGCGAGGACGTCGAGCGCGGCCAGGTCATCATCAAGCCCGGCTCGGTCACCCCGCACACCGAGTTCCAGGCGCAGTCCTACATCCTGTCGAAGGACGAGGGTGGCCGTCACACCCCGTTCTTCAACAACTACCGCCCGCAGTTCTACTTCCGTACCACGGACGTGACGGGCGTTGTGACCCTTCCCGAGGGCACCGAGATGGTCATGCCGGGTGACAACACCCTCATGGACGTCGCGCTGATCCAGCCGGTCGCCATGGAAGAGGGCCTGAAGTTCGCCATCCGTGAGGGTGGCCGGACCGTGGGCGCCGGCCAGGTCACCAAGATCATCAAGTAGTTTCTGCTTGGTCCTTGGACCTGGTGGCTCACTGAGCTGCAAGAAGGGCCCCGCACCTCGAAAGAGGTGCGGGGCCCTTCGGCGTGCCCGGGCGGCGGCCGCCGTCGTTGAGTGGGGGCGGTCACGAAGTCGCCGCGCCCGGCATGGTTGTAGGGCCCCGGTACCTCAGGGCGGAGAGGCAAGGGGGCCCTACGTTTCAGAGGGACGGCGGGTCGGTCAGGTGCCCGCCGCCCCAAGGGGTGACGGCAGGTCAGACGCCCGCGATCGACTGGATCCAGGACCGGTACGCGGTGACGTTGGTGTACGCGGTCGTGGTCTGCCGGTCGCTGGTGGAGGCGACGCCGACCTGGATGCCGTTCAACGTCATCGGGCCGCCGGAGTCGCCGCCGGCCGTGATGCCGTTGCCCCGGCGGGCGCAGATCGCCGAGCCGCCGTACGCGTCACCGCAGCCGCCGGTGACCGTCACGTTGGCCACCTTCAGGTAGCGGGACTGGCAGTTGGCCTCGGAGCCGCACCGGGAGGTGGCGCCCCAGCCCCAGACCTGCACGTTCTGTCCGACGCGGACCGTGCCGGGCTGGCCGAGGCGGGAGTAGGTCGTCTGCACGGAGCGGTCCAGGCGGACCAGGGAGATGTCCGCGCTGTGGTTGTACGTCTGGACGCCGTTGGCGACCACACCGCCGCTGTGCTGGTCGAGGCTGCCGATACGGAACGACAGGCCGCCGCCGGTGACGCAGTGCTTGGCGGTGAGGATCCAGGTCGGCGCGATGATCGTCGCCGAACAGGTCTCCCGGCCGTTCGAGAAGAGGCGCGCGGCCCACGGGGCGTTCTGTGCGTAGCCGCCGCCGATGATCTGGGTGGTCGGGGGCGGGGCGTCCTGCAGAGGGGCCTCGGGGGCGGCCGAGGCGGACGGTGCGAAGAGGGCGAGGACGCAGGCCGCTGCTGCGGCGGCAGCGGGCACGAGTCTGGATATACGCATGATTCCTCGTTTCGCGCGACACGCTGGGTGGGCGTGTCCGTGGGGGATGGTGGGCAACAGGGTGCCGGAGCGCGACGAGGCCGGGGTACTAACGTTTGGGCATAACACGGCGTTATGGGGCGGTAGTTGGGCCGGGCGTGGCCGCTTCTACGGCCGCCATGTCCAGGGCGCGCCGTCCGGCCCGAACCCCACGACGACGGGCCGCCCGCCCGCCCCGAGGTGGAGGGCCGCGCCGTCCAGGGCGACCGGGCCCCGCGACCGTACGGCGGTGCCCTCGGCGGTACGCAGCTGTATCCGGCCCTCCGCGGTCCGGCCGAGCAGGACCGGGCCGCCGCTCGGCGCGGCGGCGGCGGTCACCGGACCGTACCCGCCGAAGCGGGGCGCGGGGGCGGGGTCGGCCCGGACGGCGGTGAGCCGTTCCCGTGCGGCCGGGCGGTAGTACAGCTCCACGGACCCGTCGGGCGCCGGGAGTGCGCCGGGCGCGTGCGCGGGAACGGGGGAGTCGGTGAGCTGGGTACGGGCGGTGACATCGGTGCCCGGGGCGTCCTGGGTCCAGTGGTGCACGGCGTGGTGCCCGGCCGCGTACACGTGGACGCGCCCCGCCGCGTCCGCGACCGCGCTCAGCCCGTCCTGCACCTCGCCGCCGCCCATGTCGCGCCAGCCGCTCCAGCGGCCGGTGACCGCGTCGCGCACCCGCGTGCTGAGCCCCTTCTCCGCGTTGCGTACGAAGAGGTGGACGCGGCCGTCCGGTGCGGTGACGGCGACCGGTATCCCTATGCGGCGGCCGTGGTCGCGGCCCGCCGCGGGGTTGCCGAGCCCTTGCCAGGCCAGGAAGGGGCCGTCCGGTGAGCGCTGTTCCAGGAGCGCGATCTCGCGCTCGTTGGGCGTCCCCTGCCCGCCGGGCGCCGCGAACCGCAGCCCGAACAGCAGCTGCCGCCCGTCCGCCGTCGTCGCGGAGCCCAGCACCGGGGCGAGCGGACCGCCGCCGAGATCGTCCGGCGAGTCCCGGAGCCCGCTGCCGGGCGCGCTCTCGCTCCACCGCACGGCCCGCAGCCCCAGCACCCCGTAGACGGTGAGCCGCCCGTCCGGGGCGGCGGCGACGACGGCCCGGGGGCCCGGGTAGCGGTGCTGGGTGGAGCGGACCCAGCCCTTGCGGTTGGTCAGCGGCCGGTCGCCGCCGACGTTGTAGTCGCCGCAGCCGGACGGATTGCCGCACTCCCAGTCGGGTGCGCCGCCGTACGGGACGAGGTGGGAGGCCTTCCGCTCCAGCACCGCGGGCGGCAGGTTCTTGGGCCAGTGCCGGTTGTAGTACCCGCGGAACGAGGCGACGACGAACCCGGGCACCGGCTCGCCGCGGCCCGTCGTGGCCGCCACCCAGCGGATCAGGGCCGCCCAGGCGAAGCCGGCGGCGGCGGTGTGGTCGGCGTGGTCGGAGTACCCGTGCTGCTCGCTGTCCCGGCGGCGCTCGTACTCGCTGCTGAACTGGAGGTCGGGGTCCGGGTCGAGGGTGTGCACGAGCGTCGGCCGGTACTCCGCCAGCAGCCCGACGAGAACGTCGACGAGGGAGTCGTGCGTGTAGGAACCGGCCCGCTCCAGCGGCGAGTCGTCGGCGACGACGGTACGCAGCACGAGCCGGCGGTCCTGCCAGAGACTGGGCAGCCCGAGGCGGCCGCGCGCGGTGTGCATCGCGGTGTTCAGGAAGACCAGCTCGACCCGGCGCACCCCGTCGACCAGGATGTTCAGCTCGGCCCGGTGGCCGCCGCGCAGGGAGACCACGGACTTCTGCCAGGGCGTGAACCGGTCGAGCCCGAGCAGCTCGGCGTACGCCTGGCGCAGGCCCTGGTGCCGGGCGGAGGAGTACGCGGACCGGTCGGGGACCGGGCGCGGGGCCCCGGGAACCTTGTTCAGCCCGTCGGCCTCGCCCGCCGTGAGGTAGACGCATACCACGGGCGTCCCGGCGTCGAGGGCCTCCCGGGTGTCCGGGTTCATGAAGTACAGGTCGTCGTCGGGGTGGGCCAGCAGCTGCATCAGCAGCGCCCGCCGCGCCCTGCTGATCGCCAGCCCGGGCGCGGGATCGGGCACCGGACTCCGGCGGCGGGGCGCCGGCACGGAGCACCCGGCGAGCGCGGCCGCCGCGGCGGTGGCCCCGGCGGCGAGCAGAGCCGTGCGCCGCGGCGGGCCGGTACGTCGGGGCAGGTCTGTCCGGGGCAGGGCAGATCGATCCGTCACGCCGCGTACTCCGTCCGCTTCCCCCGCAGCGGGCGAACGGTCGCCCTGTCCTGCGTACTCCCTGGCTCTCTGCGCAGGTCAGCGGCTGGTCGGCGGCGCCTGCGGGGGGATAGACGGGGATCGCGGCACCGAGGTTGCCCGGTCAGGGAGTGGGCTTGCGCACCAGGAACACGTCGAACGGAGTCTCGCGCTCCGACGCGAAGCCGTGCCGCTCGTACAGCCGCAGGGAGGCGCTTCCCCGAAGGGCTTGCAGCCGCACCGGCACGCCCTCGGCGTCGGTGCGGGCGAGCAGGTCGCGCAGGATGGCCGAGCCGATGCCGCGGCCCTGGAGGGCGGGGGAGAGGCAGAAGTTCTCCAGCCACCGGCCGCCCTCGAAGGGGCGCGCGGTGACACAGCCCGCGAAGGTCCCCGCCGACTCGACGATCCGGGTGTGCTCGGGGGCGTAGTGGTTCCGCAGCCGCTGGCGGACCCCGTGGTCGTCGTACACGCCCAGGCGCTCCAGGTCGGGGCGGATGACCACGGCACGGAGCTCCGCCATGGCCTCGACGTCGTCCGGGGTGGCGGGGCGCAGCTCCCAGCTCGGCAGGGTGTTCGTCGGCATGGCCGGATTCTGGCAGGGGCCCCGGCACCGCCGGATGCGCGCCCGCGTTTGAGTACTCGCTCGGCCGGGGTAGGATTCCCGACTCGATTGGCCAGGCCCGCGCCCCGTATGGCACACTGACCAGGTTGCTCGGTTGAGTGTCAATGCTGCGCGCCTCCCGCCGGGAGGACCGGAAGCGAGTCCCACAGTACTCGTCGGCCCCCAGGGCCGGACGTACGGGAATCTTCCGGGAAGCAATGCAGGGCGCCGGCCAGGCACCCGGTGGGTGTTCCGCCCCCGGTTCCGCGGTCTTAGGGTCCGCACCCCCTTGGTTGGGATCTCCTTCGGGAGATTTTCGTAGAGGGGATGCGACACGCCCGACCGCGTGGGTCGGAGGAGGAGTCCAGAGAACCCCCGGGTTCCAGAGCGTTACGAGAGACAGGACTACTAGTAGCCATGGCGGGACAGAAGATCCGCATCCGGCTCAAGGCCTACGACCACGAGGTCATCGACTCCTCGGCGAAGAAGATCGTCGAGACGGTGACCCGCACTGGTGCGTCGGTCGCGGGCCCGGTGCCGCTGCCCACTGAGAAGAACGTGTACTGCGTCATCAAGTCGCCGCACAAGTACAAGGACTCTCGCGAGCACTTCGAGATGCGCACGCACAAGCGCCTCATCGACATTCTCGACCCCACGCCGAAGACGGTTGACTCGCTGATGCGCCTCGACCTGCCGGCTGGCGTCGACATCGAGATCAAGCTCTGAGGGGACGGGCCGAGATGAGCAAGAACATCAAGGGCGTCCTGGGCGAGAAGCTCGGCATGACCCAGGTCTGGGACGAGAACAACCGGGTTGTCCCGGTGACCGTCGTCAAGGCCGGTCCGTGCGTTGTGACGCAGGTCCGTACGAACGACAGCGACGGCTACGAAGCGGTGCAGATCGCCTTCGGCGAGATCGACCCGCGCAAGGTGAACAAGCCCCTCAAGGGTCACTTCGCCAAGGCCGACGTCACCCCGCGCCGCCACCTGGTGGAGCTCCGCACCCCTGACGCCAGCGAGTACACGCTGGGCCAGGAGGTCACTGCCGAGGTGTTCGAGTCCGGCGTCAAGGTCGACGTCACGGGCAAGAGCAAGGGCAAGGGCTTCGCCGGTGTCATGAAGCGTCACAACTTCAAGGGCCTCGGCGCCGGGCACGGCACCCAGCGCAAGCACCGTTCCCCCGGTTCCATCGGTGGCTGCGCCACCCCTGGGCGTGTCTTCAAGGGCATGCGCATGGCGGGCCGCATGGGTAACGAGCGCGTCACCACCCAGAACCTGACCATCCACGCGGTTGACGCGGAGAAGGGTCTGCTCCTCATCAAGGGCGCGGTCCCCGGTCCGAACGGCGGCCTCGTCCTGGTCCGTACCGCGGCCAAGGGGGCTTGAGGTAATGAGCACCATTGACATCCTTTCGCCGGCAGGCGACAAGGCCGGTACCGTCGACCTCCCCGCGGAGATCTTCGACGCGAAGACCAGCGTTCCGCTGATCCACCAGGTCGTTGTCGCTCAGCTGGCGGCTGCCCGTCAGGGCACGCACAAGACCAAGCGCCGCGGTGAAGTCCGCGGTGGTGGTAAGAAGCCTTACCGCCAGAAGGGCACCGGCCGCGCCCGTCAGGGTTCGACCCGCGCCCCGCAGTTCGCCGGTGGTGGCGTCGTCCACGGCCCGCAGCCGCGTGACTACTCGCAGCGGACCCCGAAGAAGATGAAGGCCGCCGCCCTGCGCGGTGCCCTCTCGGACCGGGCCCGTCACTCCCGTATCCACGTCGTCACCGGCGTGGTCGAGGGTGCCGCCTCCACGAAGGCCGCCAAGACGCTGCTCGGCAAGATCTCGGAGCGCCAGAACCTGCTCCTGGTCGTCGACCGCGCCGACGAGGCCGCGTGGCTGTCCGCGCGCAACCTGCCCCAGGTGCACATCCTGGAGCCGGGCCAGCTCAACACGTACGACGTGATCGTCTCTGACGACGTGGTCTTCACCCAGGCCGCTTTCGAGTCCTTCGTGTCTGGCCCCCAGACCGCTGAGACCGAAGGGAGCGACGCCTGATGAGCGAGGCGACCGTTACCAGCAAGACGTACTCGGACCCGCGTGACGTTCTCGTCAAGCCCGTGGTCTCCGAGAAGAGCTACGCGCTGCTCGACGAGAACAAGTACACGTTCATCGTCGCGCCCGGCTCCAACAAGACCCAGATCAAGCAGGCCGTGGAAGCGGTCTTCTCGGTCAAGGTCACCGGGGTCAACACGATCAACCGGCAGGGTAAGCGCAAGCGCACCAAGACCGGCTTCGGCAAGCGCTCCGACACGAAGCGCGCCATCGTGACCCTCGCCGAGGGCGACCGTATCGACATCTTCGGCGGCCCGACCTCTTAAGTGAGGTCGAGTCGTCCGGAATCGGACGAGGACTGAGAAATGGGTATCCGCAAGTACAAGCCGACGACCCCGGGCCGTCGTGGCTCCAGCGTCGCCGACTTTGTCGAGATCACGCGGTCCACGCCGGAGAAGTCGCTGGTCCGCCCTCTGCACAGCAAGGGCGGCCGTAACAACGCCGGTCGTGTGACCGTTCGCCACCAGGGTGGTGGCCACAAGCGCGCCTACCGCGTGATCGACTTCCGTCGTCACGACAAGGACGGCGTGCCGGCCAAGGTCGCGCACATCGAGTACGACCCGAACCGCACCGCGCGCATCGCGCTGCTGCACTACGCGGACGGCGAGAAGCGTTACATCGTCGCTCCCCGTGGCCTGTCGCAGGGTGACCGTGTCGAGAACGGTCCGACCGCCGACATCAAGCCCGGCAACAACCTGGCGCTGCGCAACATCCCGGTCGGTACGACCATCCACGCCATCGAGCTGCGGCCCGGCGGCGGCGCGAAGTTCGCCCGTTCCGCGGGTGCCTCCGTGCAGCTGCTGGCGAAGGAGGGCACCATGGCCCACCTTCGTATGCCGTCGGGTGAGATCCGCCTGGTCGACGCGCGCTGCCGCGCGACGATCGGTGAGGTCGGCAACGCCGAGCAGTCGAACATCAACTGGGGCAAGGCCGGCCGCATGCGCTGGAAGGGCGTTCGCCCGACCGTCCGCGGTGTCGCGATGAACCCGGTTGACCACCCGCACGGTGGTGGTGAAGGCAAGACCTCCGGTGGTCGTCACCCGGTCTCGCCGTGGGGTCAGAAGGAGGGTCGTACTCGTTCTCCCAAGAAGGCGAGCAACAAGTACATCGTCCGCCGCCGCAAGACGAACAAGAAGCGCTAGGAGCGGGTTTAGATGCCGCGCAGTCTCAAGAAGGGGCCCTTCGTCGACGGCCACCTCATCAAGAAGGTGGACGTACAGAACGACGCGGGGACCAAGAACGTCATCAAGACCTGGTCCCGTCGCTCGATGATCGTCCCGGCCATGCTGGGTCACACCATCGCGGTGCACAACGGCAAGATCCACGTCCCGGTGTTCGTCACCGAGTCGATGGTCGGCCACAAGCTCGGCGAGTTCTCGCCGACTCGCACCTTCCGCGGCCACGTCAAGGACGACCGGAAGTCGAAGCGCCGCTAGCGCGGGGTGGAAACGACTATGACTTACACCGAAGGGACAACCATGGAAGCCAGGGCCCAGGCGCGGTACATCCGCGTCACGCCCATGAAGGCCCGCCGAGTGGTGGACCTCATCCGTGGCATGGATGCCACGGAGGCTCAGGCGGTCCTGCGTTTCGCCCCGCAGGCCGCGAGCGTGCCGGTTGGCAAGGTGCTGGACAGCGCCATCGCCAACGCTGCACACAACTACGACCACACCGACGCCTCTTCGCTGGTCATCAGCGAGGCGTACGTGGACGAGGGCCCGACCCTGAAGCGGTTCCGTCCGCGTGCTCAGGGCCGTGCCTACCGGATCCGTAAGCGGACCAGCCACATCACCGTGGTCGTCAGCAGCAAGGAAGGAACCCGGTAATGGGCCAGAAGGTAAACCCGCACGGGTTCCGGCTCGGCATCACCACGGACTTCAAGTCCCGCTGGTACGCCGACAAGCTGTACAAGGACTACGTCAAGGAAGACGTCGCCATTCGTCGCATGATGACGAAGGGCATGGAGCGGGCCGGCATCTCGAAGGTCGAGATCGAGCGCACCCGCGACCGCGTCCGCGTTGACATCCACACCGCCCGCCCGGGCATCGTCATCGGTCGCCGTGGCGCCGAGGCCGATCGCATCCGCGGCGAGCTGGAGAAGCTGACCGGCAAGCAGGTCCAGCTGAACATCCTCGAGGTCAAGAACCCCGAGGTGGACGCTCAGCTGGTGGCCCAGGCCGTCGCCGAGCAGCTCTCCTCCCGCGTCTCCTTCCGTCGGGCCATGCGTAAGAGCATGCAGTCCTCGATGAAGGCCGGCGCCAAGGGCATCAAGATCCAGTGCGGCGGTCGCCTCGGCGGCGCCGAGATGTCCCGCTCGGAGTTCTACCGCGAGGGCCGCGTGCCCCTGCACACGCTCCGTGCGAACGTCGACTACGGCTTCTTCGAGGCCAAGACGACCTTCGGCCGCATCGGCGTGAAGGTCTGGATCTACAAGGGCGACGTCAAGAACATCGCCGAGGTTCGCGCCGAGAACGCCGCGGCCCGCGCCGGTAACCGTCCGGCTCGTGGCGGCGCTGACCGCCCGGCCGGCCGCGGTGGCCGTGGTGGCGAGCGTGGCGGTCGCGGCCGTAAGCCGCAGCAGTCGCCGGCAGCCGAGGCCCCCAAGGCCGACGCCGCCGCTGCTCCGGCTGCTGAGAGCACCGGAACGGAGGCCTGACCGAAATGCTGATCCCCCGTAGGGTCAAGCACCGCAAGCAGCACCACCCGAAGCGCAGCGGTATGTCCAAGGGTGGCACGCAGGTTGCGTTCGGCGAGTACGGCATCCAGGCGCTGACCCCGGCGTACGTGACGAACCGTCAGATCGAGTCCGCTCGTATCGCGATGACCCGTCACATCAAGCGTGGCGGCAAGGTCTGGATCAACATCTACCCGGACCGTCCCCTGACGAAGAAGCCGGCCGAGACCCGCATGGGTTCCGGTAAGGGTTCTCCCGAGTGGTGGATCGCGAACGTCAAGCCCGGTCGGGTGATGTTCGAGCTGTCCTACCCGAACGAGAAGATTGCTCGTGAGGCGCTCACCCGCGCTGCTCACAAGCTTCCGATGAAGTGCCGGATCGTTCGGCGCGAGGCAGGTGAGTCGTGATGTCGGCCGGTACCAAGGCGTCCGAGCTGCGCGAGCTGGGCGACGAGGAGCTCCTCAACAAGCTCCGCGAAGCCAAGGAAGAGCTGTTCAACCTCCGCTTTCAGGCGGCGACGGGCCAGCTCGAGAACCACGGCCGGCTCAAGTCCGTCCGTAAGGACATCGCCCGGATCTACACCCTGATGCGTGAGCGCGAGCTGGGCATCGAGACGGTGGAGAGCGCCTGATGAGCGAGAAGACTGTGACTGAGACGAACACCGACCGCGGTTTCCGCAAGACCCGTGAGGGTCTGGTCGTCAGCGACAAGATGGACAAGACCGTCGTCGTCGCTGTCGAGGACCGCGTCAAGCACGCCCTGTACGGCAAGGTCATCCGCCGTACCAACAAGCTCAAGGCCCACGACGAGCAGAACTCTGCGGGCGTCGGCGACCGCGTCATCATCATGGAGACGCGTCCGCTGTCGGCCTCGAAGCGCTGGCGCATCGTCGAGATCCTCGAGAAGGCCAAGTAATTCCTGAGGGATTCTCCCCTCAGGTCAGTTCCGCCAGGCTCGGTGGGGTGCCTCTCCGGTAACGGAGAGGCACCCGCCGGGAACCGGCAGACGATCAGGAGATAGACGTGATCCAGCAGGAGTCGCGACTGCGCGTCGCCGACAACACGGGTGCGAAGGAAATTCTCACCATTCGTGTTCTCGGTGGCTCGGGTCGCCGCTACGCGGGTATCGGTGACGTCATCGTCGCCACCGTCAAGGACGCGATCCCCGGTGGCAACGTGAAGAAGGGTGACGTCGTCAAGGCCGTCATCGTTCGCACCGTCAAGGAGCGTCGTCGTCAGGATGGCTCGTACATCCGCTTCGACGAGAACGCCGCCGTCATTCTGAAGAACGACGGCGACCCCCGCGGCACCCGCATCTTCGGCCCGGTGGGCCGGGAGCTGCGCGAGAAGAAGTTCATGAAGATCATCTCGCTCGCGCCGGAGGTGCTGTAAGCATGAAGATCAAGAAGGGCGACCTGGTTCAGGTCATCACCGGTAAGGACAAGGGCAAGCAGGGCAAGGTCATCGTGGCCTACCCCGCTCAGGACCGCGTCCTCGTCGAGGGTGTCAACCGGGTCAAGAAGCACACCAAGGCCGGTCAGACGGCTCGCGGTTCGCAGACGGGTGGCATTGTCACCACCGAGGCCCCGATCCACGTCAGCAACGTTCAGCTGGTTGTGGAGAAGGACGGCAACAAGGTTGTCACCCGCGTCGGCTACCGCTTTGACGACGAGGGCAACAAGATCCGCGTTGCCAAGCGGACCGGTGAGGACATCTGATGACTGCCACCACTGCGCCGCGTCTCAAGACGCGCTACCGCGAGGAAATCGCCGGCAAGCTGCGTGAGGAGTTCTCGTACGAGAACGTCATGCAGGTTCCCGGTCTGGTCAAGATCGTGGTCAACATGGGTGTGGGCGACGCCGCCCGCGACTCCAAGCTGATCGACGGTGCCGTCAAGGACCTCACCACGATCACCGGCCAGAAGCCGGCCGTCACGAAGGCCCGCAAGTCCATCGCGCAGTTCAAGCTGCGCGAGGGCCAGCCGATCGGCTGCCACGTCACCCTTCGTGGTGACCGGATGTGGGAGTTCCTGGACCGTACGCTGTCGCTCGCGCTTCCGCGTATCCGTGACTTCCGTGGCCTGTCGCCGAAGCAGTTCGACGGCCGTGGCAACTACACCTTCGGTCTCACGGAGCAGGTCATGTTCCACGAGATCGACCAGGACAAGATCGACCGGGTCCGGGGCATGGACATCACCGTGGTCACCACGGCGACCAACGACGACGAGGGTCGTGCCCTCCTTCGTCACCTCGGCTTCCCGTTCAAGGAGAACTGACCGTGGCGAAGAAGGCTCTGATCGCTAAGGCCGCCCGTAAGCCGAAGTTCGGCGTTCGCGGGTACACCCGCTGCCAGCGCTGCGGCCGGCCCCACTCCGTCTACCGCAAGTTCGGCCTGTGCCGCGTGTGCCTTCGTGAGATGGCTCACCGTGGCGAGCTGCCGGGCGTGACCAAGAGCTCCTGGTAACTCCCCTCTGCCCTCGGGCAAAGGGAAGTTCCGGAGACTCTCGGTAAGCATCTGGGTCGGCAGGAGCCCGTCCTTTCATGCCGTAGGCTTGAAGGGTTGGGCGCCTGCCGCCCAAGACCGACTTACTACGCCGTAGGTCCCCGCACCGCACCCGTCCCGCCACTGAGTGGGGAGAGGGATGGCGCATACAGGAAACCCCGGCGAGAGAGGCCGAAGGCCAACTCATGACCATGACTGATCCCATCGCAGACATGCTCACGCGTCTGCGTAACGCGAACTCGGCATATCACGACGATGTCTCGATGCCGCACAGCAAGATCAAGTCGCACATCGCGGAGATCCTCCAGCAGGAGGGCTTCATCACCGGCTGGAAGGTCGAGGACGCCGAGGTCGGCAAGAACCTCGTCCTCGAGCTGAAGTTCGGCCCGAACCGCGAGCGCTCGATCGCCGGCATCAAGCGGATTTCGAAGCCGGGTCTGCGTGTATACGCAAAGTCCACCAACCTGCCGAAGGTTCTCGGCGGCCTGGGCGTGGCGATCATCTCCACGTCCCACGGCCTCCTGACCGGCCAGCAGGCAGGCAAGAAGGGCGTAGGTGGGGAAGTCCTCGCCTACGTCTGGTAGTCGGGAAAGGAAGGAAAGCTCATGTCGCGAATCGGCAAGCTCCCCATCCAGGTTCCCGCCGGTGTGGACGTCACCATCGATGGCCGTACGGTCGCCGTGAAGGGCCCCAAGGGTTCCCTCACGCACACCGTTGCCGCGCCGATCGAGGTCTCCAAGGGTGAGGACGGCGTGCTCAACGTCTCCCGCCCGAACGACGAGCGTCAGAACAAGGCCCTCCACGGCCTGTCCCGCACGCTGGTGGCGAACATGATCACCGGTGTGACCACGGGTTACAGCAAGGCGCTCGAGATCAGCGGTGTCGGTTACCGCGTCCAGGCGAAGGGCTCCAACCTGGAGTTCGCCCTGGGCTACAGCCACCCGATCCTCATCGAGGCTCCGGAAGGCATCACCTTCAAGGTCGAGTCGCCCACGAAGCTCAGCGTCGAGGGCATCGACAAGCAGAAGGTCGGCGAGGTAGCCGCCAACATCCGCAAGCTGCGGAAGCCCGACCCGTACAAGGCCAAGGGCGTCAAGTACGCGGGCGAGGTCATCCGCCGCAAGGTCGGAAAGGCTGGTAAGTAGCCATGGCATACGGTGTGAAGATCGCCAAGGGCGACGCGTACAAGCGCGCTGCTCGCAAGCGGCGCCACATCCGCGTCCGCAAGCACCTGTCGGGTTCGCCGGAGCGTCCCCGTCTGGTCGTGACGCGTTCCAACCGCCACATCGTGGCCCAGGTCATCGACGACATCGCGGGCCACACGCTCGCGTCGGCGTCGACCCTGGACACCTCGATCCGTGGTGGCGAGGGTGACAAGAGCGCCCAGGCCCAGCAGGTCGGCGCCCTGGTCGCCGAGCGCGCCAAGGCCGCAGGCGTCGAGGCCGTCGTGTTTGACCGCGGTGGTAACCAGTACGCCGGGCGGATTGCCGCTCTGGCTGACGCCGCCCGTGAAGCCGGGCTGAAGTTCTAAGCCCCGGTTCCTACGCACAGCGGACGTAACAGAGAGAGGTAAATCCAATGGCTGGACCCCAGCGCCGCGGAAGCGGTGCCGGTGGCGGCGAGCGGCGGGACCGGAAGGGCCGTGACGGTGGCGCTGCCGCCGAGAAGACCGCGTACGTCGAGCGTGTCGTCGCGATCAACCGCGTCGCCAAGGTTGTGAAGGGTGGTCGTCGCTTCAGCTTCACCGCGCTGGTCGTGGTGGGCGATGGTGACGGCACCGTCGGTGTCGGATACGGCAAGGCCAAGGAAGTTCCCGCGGCCATCGCCAAGGGTGTCGAAGAGGCCAAGAAGAACTTCTTCAAGGTCCCGCGCATCCAGGGCACCATCCCTCACCCGATCACGGGCGAGAAGGCTGCGGGCGTCGTCCTGCTCAAGCCGGCTTCCCCCGGTACCGGTGTTATCGCCGGTGGCCCGGTGCGTGCCGTGCTCGAGTGCGCCGGCGTTCACGACATCCTGTCGAAGTCGCTTGGTTCGTCCAACGCGATCAACATCGTGCACGCGACCGTGGCGGCCCTCCAGGGCCTGCAGCGTCCCGAGGAGATCGCGGCCCGCCGTGGTCTGCCCCTCGAGGACGTCGCCCCCGCGGCTCTGCTTCGTGCACGTGCGGGAGCGGGTGCGTAATGGCTCGCCTCAAGATCACGCAGACGAAGTCGTACATCGGCAGCAAGCAGAACCACCGCGACACCCTGCGTTCGCTCGGGCTCAAGCGCCTGAACGACTCGGTTGTCAAGGAGGACCGCCCCGAGTTCCGCGGAATGGTGCACACCGTCCGCCACCTCGTGACGGTTGAGGAGGTTGACTGACATGGCGGAGAACAGCCCGCTGAAGGCCCACAACCTCCGGCCTGCCCCGGGCGCCAAGACCGCCAAGACCCGTGTGGGTCGTGGTGAGGCGTCCAAGGGTAAGACCGCAGGCCGTGGTACCAAGGGTACGAAGGCCCGTTACCAGGTTCCGGAGCGCTTCGAGGGTGGCCAGATGCCCCTCCACATGCGTCTCCCGAAGCTCAAGGGCTTCAAGAACCCGTTCCGCACGGAGTACCAGGTCGTGAACCTGGACAAGCTCGCGACGCTCTACCCCGAGGGTGGAGAGGTCACGGTGGCCGACCTGGTCGCCAAGGGCGCTGTGCGCAACAACCACCTCGTCAAGGTCCTCGGACAGGGCGAGATCTCCGTGGCACTGCAGGTTTCGGTTGACGCCGTCTCCGGCTCCGCCAAGGAGAAGATCACCGCCGCAGGCGGTACGGTCACCGAGCTCGTCTGAGCCGCGGGACAGAACTGGGCCTGGCCGGCCGCCTCTTCGGAGGCGGCCGGCCAGGCTTTTCCGTGTTTACGGCGCTGTACGGGAACCGTAAAGGCTCGGGAAAGGTTGAACGAGTGTCCACCGCACCGGCGGTGGGGGAGTCCGAGGTCGTTCACGTCCCAAATGGTGTGGCTTGGCCGGTCTTTCACGGCGCGGGCCGGGAGACGGGCGGTGCACCGGTGTGCGGTGCGTGTTTCCTGCTCAGTCCCGGGCCGGGTAGGGTGGCGCCGTTAATCTTTTGTGGCCTCCTTACGATGTAGGGCTGCCTTGTACCCGATCCCATCCAGACCCATCCAGACCCGTCGCCTCTGACGCATAGCGCGGGGGTCGCAGGAGGCACCGTGTTCACCGCGTTCGCCCGAGCGTTCAAGACGCCCGACCTGCGCAAGAAGCTGCTCTTCACGCTCGGCATCATCGTGATCTACCGGCTCGGGGCGCACATCCCGGCCCCGGGCGTCGACTACTCGAAGGTGCAGCAGTGCATCGACCAGGCCGACTCGGGTGGTCTCCTCGGTCTGATGCAGATGTTCAGCGGTGGCGCTCTTCTGCAGATCACCATCTTCGCGCTCGGCATCATGCCGTACATCACGGCCAGCATCATTCTCCAGCTGCTGACCGTCGTGATTCCGCGCCTGGAAGCCCTGAAGAAGGAGGGGCAGTCCGGCACGGCGAAGATCACGCAGTACACGCGTTATCTGACGGTCGCGCTCGCCGTCCTCCAGGGCACCGGCCTCGTCGCCACCGCCCGCAGCGGTGCGCTCTTCCAGAACTGCTCCGTGGGCGACCAGATCGTCGCGGACAAGTCGGTCTTCACCACGATCATCATGGTCCTCACCATGACCGCCGGTACGGCCGCCGTCATGTGGCTCGGTGAGCTCATCACCGACCGCGGCATCGGCAACGGCATGTCGATCCTCATGTTCATCTCGATCGCCGCAACGTTCCCCGGCGCCCTGTGGGCCATCAAGGAGAGCGGCAAGCTGGCCGACGGATGGATCGAGTTCGGCACCGTCATCCTCATCGGCTTCGTGATGGTCGGCCTCGTCGTCTTCGTCGAGCAGGCCCAGCGCCGTATCCCGGTGCAGTACGCGAAGCGCATGATCGGACGCCGGTCCTACGGCGGTACGTCCACGTACATCCCGCTGAAGGTGAACCAGGCCGGTGTGATTCCGGTCATCTTCGCCTCGTCGCTGCTCTACATCCCGGCGCTGATCGTCCAGTTCTCCAACTCCCAGGCAGGCTGGGCGACCTGGATCCAGGACAACTTCGTGACCGGTGACCACCCGTACTACATCGCGACGTACTTCGTACTCATCGTGTTCTTCGCCTTCTTCTACGTGGCCATTTCGTTCAACCCCGACGAAGTCGCCGACAACATGAAGAAGTATGGTGGCTTCATCCCGGGTATCCGGGCAGGTCGACCTACTGCCGAGTATCTGAGCTACGTGCTCAACAGGATCACTTGGCCGGGCTCGCTGTACCTGGGCCTGATCGCTCTGGTGCCGACGATGGCGTTGGCAGGCTTCGGCGGTGCGAACCAGAACTTCCCGTTCGGCGGGACGAGCATCCTGATCATCGTGGGTGTGGGTCTGGAAACCGTGAAGCAGATCGAGAGTCAGCTCCAGCAGCGCAATTACGAAGGGTTCCTCCGCTGATGCGAATCGTCCTCGTCGGGCCTCCGGGTGCCGGCAAGGGAACGCAGGCTGCGTACCTTGCTCAGAACCTCTCGATTCCGCACATCGCCACGGGCGACCTCTTCCGCGCCAACATCAGCCAGGGCACCGACCTTGGCAAGCAGGCCCGCGCCTACATGGACGCAGGGCAGCTGGTGCCGGACGAGGTCACCATCGGGATGGCGAAGGACCGCATGGGCCAGTCGGACGCCGTGGGCGGCTTCCTGCTGGACGGGTTCCCGCGGAACGTCGGCCAGGCCGAAGCCCTTGACGTGATGCTCAAGGACGAGGGCGTGAAGCTGGACGCGGTCCTCGATCTCGAGGTCCCCGAGGACGAGGTCGTGAAGCGGATCGCGGGTCGCCGTGTCTGCCGCAACAACAGCGCGCACGTCTTCCACCTGACGTACAACCCGCCGAAGACCGAGGGCGTCTGCGACGCCTGCGGCGGCGAGCTGTACCAGCGGGACGACGACAGCGAGGAGACGGTCCGCACGCGGCTGGAGGTCTACCACACGCAGACCGAGCCGATCATCGACTACTACCGGGCCCAGGGCCTCGTGGTGACGATCTCCGCGCTGGGCAAGGTCGCGGATGTGACCGCCCGCGCCATGGAGGCGCTCAAGGCCTCCGACAAGGCCTGAGCCCCACCCCCGTACCACACGCGTAGTGCAAGCCGGCCGCGGCGCCTCAGGGCGCCGCGGCCGACTGCTTGCGCCCGTATCGTTGAACACGCCGAGCCGTACCCGTCACCGTCGATGCAGAGAGGCGCCGAGCAATGGTGCAGATCAAGACCCCCGAGCAGATCGCGAAGATGCGCGAGGCGGGCCTGGTGGTCGCTGCCATTCACGCCGCCACCCGTGAGGCGGCCGTTCCCGGGGCCACCACGCGGGATCTGGACCAGGTCGCCCGGAAGGTGATCGCCGACCACGGGGCGAAGTCGAACTTCCTCGGGTACGGCGGGTTCCCCGCGACCATCTGCACCTCGGTCAACGAGGTCGTCGTCCACGGCATCCCGGACGAGAAGACGGTCCTGAAGGACGGCGACATCATCTCGATCGACGCCGGCGCGATCGTCGACGGCTGGCACGGTGACGCGGCCTACACGGCCTTCGTGGGTACCGGCCACGCTCCGGAGCTGATCGAGCTCTCCCGGGTGACCGAGGAGTCGATGTGGGCCGGGATCGCCGCGATGAAGGTGAACAACCGCCTGGTGGACATCTCCCGGGCCATCGAGACCTACATCCGCCGCCAGCCCCGGCCGGCGACCGGCAAGTACGGGATCATCGAGGACTTCGGCGGCCATGGCATCGGCACCGAGATGCACATGGACCCGCACCTGCTGAACTACGTCTCCCGCAAGCGTGGCAAGGGCATCAAGCTGGTCCCGGGCGTCTGCCTGGCGATCGAGCCGATGGTGTCGCTGGGCACGGCCCGCACGGAGACCCTGAGCGACGACTGGACGGTCATCACGACGGACGGCACCTGGTCCTCGCACTGGGAGCACTCCATCGCGCTGACCGAGCAGGGCCCTCTGGTCCTGACCTCGCCGGACTGCGGGAAGGCGAAGCTCGCGGAGTACGGGATCGAGGCCGCGCCCGACCCGCTGGGGTGACACAACCCTTCCGGACAGGTCTAAGGATCACCGGGAGTGGGCAAACTTGACGGATTCGTCTTTTGGAGTCCGCTGACGTAGACTGACTCGTCGGCTCTCGTGCATCAGTGTGCCCGTATGCGGCGCTCCGGTGAAACAGGAGCCGATCAAGGTAGCCGATTCGAAAGGCGAAGCGTGGCCAAGAAGCAAGGTGCCATCGAGATTGAGGGCACCGTGATCGAGTCCCTCCCGAACGCAATGTTCAAGGTGGAGCTCCAGAACGGTCACAAGGTCCTGGCGCACATCAGCGGCAAGATGCGGATGCACTACATCCGTATCCTCCCCGATGACCGGGTTGTGGTGGAGCTCTCTCCGTACGACCTGACGCGTGGCCGGATCGTCTACCGCTACAAGTAGATCTTGCCGGCACCCCGTTTCGGCGGGTGATGGCACTGACCCGGAGAACCTGACATCCCATGAAGGTCAAGCCGAGCGTCAAGAAGATCTGCGACAAGTGCAAGGTGATCCGCCGTCACGGTCGGGTCATGGTCATCTGCGACAACCTGCGCCACAAGCAGCGCCAGGGCTGACGCACGACCGCCTGCATCTCGCAGTTCTTCGCGCGACGCACGTAATCCGTACATACGCAGAGCCCGTCCAAGCCACGGCTGACGACACCTCCGGCGGGGGCCGGGGACCCGGACGTACCACTGCTCCTCAGGAGCGGTCGGCGGTCGGGAGTGGCACTGCGGAAGACCCCCGATCTAACAACTGGAGCCATTGAATGGCACGCGTTTCAGGTGTTGACATCCCGCGCGAAAAGCGCGTGGAGGTTGCCCTCACCTACGTCTTCGGTATCGGGCGCACCCGGTCCAAGGAGATCCTCGCCTCCACCGGCGTGAACCCGAACACCCGCGTTCGCGACCTGGCCGAGGAAGACCTCGTCAAGATCCGCGAGCACGTGGACGCCAACCTCCGCACCGAGGGTGACCTCCGCCGTGAGGTCCAGGCGAACATCCGTCGCAAGGTCGAGATCGGCTGCTACCAGGGCATCCGCCACCGTCGTGGCCTGCCCGTCCACGGTCAGCGCACCAGCACGAACGCGCGTACCCGCAAGGGCCCGCGTCGCGCCATCGCCGGTAAGAAGAAGCCGGGCAAGAAGTAGTCCTCAGCGGACGCACTGCGGACCTCCGGTTCCCCGGAACCCGCAGCAACCAGCGGTCTTCGCTGTAGGACCGATCACCTCCCCTCTCCATCTGGAGTCAAGACATGCCCCCCAAGGGTCGTCAGGGCGCAGCCAAGAAGGTGCGTCGCAAGGAAAAGAAGAACGTCGCTCACGGCCACGCGCACATCAAGAGCACGTTCAACAACACGATCGTCTCGATCACGGACCCCTCGGGCAACGTGATCTCCTGGGCCTCCGCCGGCCACGTCGGCTTCAAGGGCTCGCGCAAGTCCACCCCCTTCGCCGCGCAGATGGCCGCCGAGTCGGCCGCCCGCCGCGCGCAGGAGCACGGCATGCGCAAGGTCGACGTCTTCGTCAAGGGTCCCGGCTCCGGCCGTGAGACCGCGATCCGCTCGCTCCAGGCCACCGGCCTGGAGGTCGGTTCGATCCAGGACGTCACCCCGACGCCGCACAACGGCTGCCGTCCGCCGAAGCGCCGTCGCGTCTGACCCGCTACGGCCGGTGACGGCCGTGCGTCAGTAGCGCCGGGTCCGGGCGGTACACCTCTCACGGGGCGTACCGCCCGTACCCTTGTTACATCTGTCGGGCATCAAATAGTGGGTGCCCACGACTGAAGGATCACCGCATGCTTATCGCTCAGCGTCCGTCGCTGACCGAAGAGGTCGTCGACGAGTTCCGCTCCCGGTTCGTGATCGAGCCGCTGGAGCCGGGCTTCGGCTACACCCTCGGCAACTCCCTCCGCCGCACCCTCCTCTCCTCGATCCCCGGTGCCGCTGTCACCAGCATCCGGATCGACGGTGTCCTGCACGAGTTCACCACCGTGCCGGGCGTCAAGGAGGACGTGACCGACCTCATCCTCAACATCAAGCAGCTGGTCGTCTCCTCGGAGCACGACGAGCCGGTCGTGATGTACCTGCGCAAGCAGGGCCCGGGTCTGGTCACCGCCGCCGACATCGCGCCCCCGGCCGGTGTCGAGGTGCACAACCCCGACCTCGTTCTCGCCACGCTCAACGGCAAGGGCAAGCTGGAGATGGAGCTGACCGTCGAGCGCGGTCGCGGCTACGTCTCCGCCGTCCAGAACAAGCAGGTCGGCCAGGAGATCGGCCGTATCCCGGTCGACTCCATCTACTCGCCGGTGCTCAAGGTCACGTACAAGGTCGAGGCGACCCGTGTCGAGCAGCGCACCGACTTCGACAAGCTGATCGTCGACGTCGAGACCAAGCAGGCCATGCGTCCCCGTGACGCCATGGCGTCGGCCGGTAAGACCCTGGTCGAGCTGTTCGGTCTGGCGCGCGAGCTCAACATCGACGCCGAGGGCATCGACATGGGCCCGTCCCCGACGGACGCCGCTCTCGCCGCCGATCTGGCTCTGCCGATCGAGGAGCTGGAGCTCACGGTCCGTTCGTACAACTGCCTCAAGCGCGAGGGCATCCACTCCGTGGGTGAGCTCGTGGCGCGTTCCGAGGCGGACCTGCTCGACATCCGCAACTTCGGTGCGAAGTCGATCGACGAGGTCAAGGCGAAGCTGGCCGGTATGGGCCTCGCGCTGAAGGACTCGCCTCCCGGCTTCGACCCGACCGCCGCCGCCGACGCCTTCGGCGCCGACGACGACGCGGACGCCGGTTTCGTGGAGACCGAGCAGTACTGAGTCGCCTCCCGGCTGGGGGTGCCCGGTTTTTCGGGCGCCCCGGGCCGGGGCTGAGGCTTTGTCCTCAATCGCCGGACGGGCTTGAATTCGGCTGATGTCCGGCGAACGCCGGACGGGCTTGATCGTGCCCGGTCGGCAGCTATGACTTCCGTGAGGCGTCCGCCTCGCGGGAACTGACATCGGTACCTGATACGGCCGGTGCAGCACACAAGGAGAATCACCATGCCGCGTCCCGCCAAGGGTGCCCGTCTGGGCGGCAGCGCCGCGCACGAGAAGCTGCTCCTCGCCAACCTGGCGAAGTCGCTGTTCGAGCACGGCCGCATCACGACGACCGAGGCCAAGGCCCGCCGTCTGCGCCCCGTCGCCGAGCGCCTCGTCACCAAGGCGAAGAAGGGCGACATCCACAACCGTCGCCTGGTGCTCCAGACGATCACGGACAAGAGCGTCGTCCACACGCTCTTCACCGAGATCGCTCCCCGGTACGAGAACCGCCCCGGTGGTTACACCCGTATCACCAAGATCGGCAACCGTCGTGGCGACAACGCCCCGATGGCCGTCATCGAGCTGGTCGAGGCGCTGACCGTGGCCCAGCAGGCCACCGGTGAGGCCGAGGCCGCGACGAAGCGTGCGGTCAAGGAAGACGCCCTCAAGAAGGACGAGGCCCCCGCGGCCGAGGCCGTCGAGGACGCCAAGCCGGCCGACGACGCGGAGTCCAAGGACGCCTGAGCGTCCTAGCGACCACGGGACGGGCCCGCATCTCCCTTCGGGGCGGTGCGGGCCCGTTTCGCTGACCAGGGTGTGGAGAGGGAGACGCGGTGAGTGACGAGGCCGAGCCCGGTTTCGTACGGGTACGACTGGACCTGTCCTACGACGGCAAGGACTTCTCCGGCTGGGCGAAGCAGACCAGCCGGCGCACGGTGCAGGGCGAGATCGAGGACGCGCTGCGGACCGTGACCCGCTCGGCGGTGACGTACGACCTGACGGTGGCGGGGCGGACGGACGCCGGGGTGCACGCGCGCGGCCAGGTGGCCCATGTGGATCTGCCGGAGGCGGTCTGGGCGGAGCACGAGGAGAAGCTGCTGAGGCGGCTGGCGGGGCGGCTGCCGCTGGATGTACGGATCTGGCGCGCGGCTCCCGCCCCGGCCGGGTTCAACGCCCGCTTCTCCGCGCTGTGGCGGCGGTACGCGTACCGCGTCGGCGACCGGCCCGGTGGTGTCGATCCGCTGATGCGGGGTCATGTGCTGTGGCACGACCGGCCGTTGGACGTGGACGCGATGAACGAGGCGGCCGCGCTGATGGTGGGCGAGCACGACTTCGCCGCGTACTGCAAGAAGCGCGAGGGCGCGACGACCATCCGTACGCTCCAGAAGCTGAGCTGGGTACGGGACGAGGAGTCCGGGGTCCTCACGGCGACCGTGCAGGCGGACGCGTTCTGCCACAACATGGTGCGGGCCCTGATCGGGGCGGCGTTGTTCGTCGGCGACGGGCGGCGGCCGGCCTCCTGGCCCGCCGAGGTGCTGGCTGCGAAGGTGCGCGATCCCGGGGTGCATGTGGTGCGGCCGCACGGGCTGACGCTGGAGGAAGTGGCGTATCCGGCGGACGGCTTGCTGGCGGCCCGGGCCGAAGAGGCCCGGAACGTACGGACGTTGCCGGGGGCGGGCTGCTGCTGATCCGGAACGCAGGCCGGGGGCGGCCGGCCGCTGACCGTGAACTCCCGTGCTGGGCACGGGAGTTCGGCGTGTTCGTCAGCCGTTGGGTTCTGCTGCGGCCTGGGAGGCCTGGATCTGGCCGCGGCGGTGGATCTGGCGGAAGGCGAAGTTCGTGAGGTCCTTGCTGACCGCGTAGACGTCCTTGTCGGTGGTGGTGACCCGCTTGCCGTTCAGGAAGCCGCCGACGCTGAAGTAGGCGTAACGGCCGTAGGAGTTGGCGGTGCGCAGGCAGACCGTGCCGCCCCGGCAGAAGGTGTCGACGCCCCCGCCGCTGAGGGAGGCGAGGCCGCCCGAGGCCTGGTCGGCGGTCTTCTTCGCACGGGCCTCCGTCTCGAAGACGGCGATGCCGACCGTGACGGCCACCCCGTCCTTGCGGTAGGTGGCCCGGATGAGCTGGGTGCAGCCGTTGTTCGCGAGGATCGAGCCGAGGGCGCCCTGGGTGCCGGTCGCGCAGTTCGCGGCGCTGCTCGTCGCGCCCTTGAGGTGGACGCGGTCACCCATGGTGAGCTTCTTGCCGGGGAAGAACCCGTCGACGGTGATCGGCGCCTTGTCCTTCTCGGCGCTCGATATGAACTCCTTGGGGTCCGGCGGGGGCGGCGGTGCGACCGAGGAGAAGGAGGGCTCGGGCGCCGAGGTGTCCTCGGGGAGCTCGGCGGGTGCGGGCAGTTGGCTCGCGTTCTCGTCAGCCTTGCCCTTGCCGCCGTTCGATGTGACCACGGCCGTGGTCACGATCGCGCCGATCGCCACGGTGGCCAGCGCGCCGCCGCCGATCATCAGCAGTTTCTTCCGGCGGGCGCGCGCCGCGGATTCATCCGCCAGCGCCGCCCAGTCCGGAGTCCCGTCGCCCCCGGGCCCCCAGGAGGCCCCCCCTTGCCCAAAGCTCATGCGCGCAGTTTAGGGCTATCGGTAAACCGGTTGGGTCAGAGCTTCGCGGACCGTGACAATGCTCTGTATGGGACATCTCGAAGCAGGCCACCTGGAGTACTACCTACCGGACGGGCGGGTGCTGCTCGGCGATGCCTCGTTCCGGGTGGCCGACGGGGCCGTCGTCGCGCTCGTCGGGGCGAACGGGGCGGGCAAGACGACCCTGCTGCGCCTGCTGGCCGGTGAGCTCCAGCCGCACGGCGGCACGGTGTCGGTGAGCGGCGGCCTCGGCGTGATGCCGCAGTTCGTGGGCTCGGTGCGGGACGAGCGTACGGTGCGCGACCTCCTGGTCTCCGTGTCGCAGCCGCGGATCCGGGAGGCGGCGGAAGCGGTCGACGCGGCCGAGGAGAAGATCCTCACCGTCGACGACGAGGCCGCGCAGATGGCGTACGCGCAGGCGCTGAGCGACTGGGCGGAGGCACGCGGGTACGAGGCCGAGACGGTCTGGGACATGTGCACCATGGCCGCGCTGGGCGTCCCGTACGAGAAGGCGCAGTGGCGCGAGGTGCGCACGCTCAGCGGCGGTGAGCAGAAGCGGCTGGTGCTGGAGGCGCTGCTGCGCGGGCCCGACGAGGTCCTGCTGCTCGACGAGCCGGACAACTATCTGGACGTGCCGGGCAAGCGGTGGCTGGAGGAGAAGCTGAAGGAGACCCGTAAGACGGTCCTCTTCGTCTCCCACGACCGGGAGCTGTTGTCCCGGGCCGCCGAGAAGATCGTCAGCGTCGAGCCGAGCCCGGCGGGCAGTGACGTCTGGGTGCACGGTGGCGGCTTCGCCACGTACCACGACGCGCGCAAGGAGCGGTTCGCGCGCTTCGAGGAGCTGCTGCGGCGCTGGCAGGAGGAGCACGCCCGGCTGAAGGCGCTGGTCCTGCGGATGCGGCAGCAGGCGGCGAACAGCCCCGACATGGCCAACCGCTACCACGCGATGCAGACCCGCTTCAAGAAGTTCGAGGAGGCCGGGCCGCCGCCGGAGCCGCCGCGCGAGCAGGACATCAAGATGCGGCTGCGCGGCGGGCGGACCGGGGTGCGGGCGGTGACCTGCAAGGGCCTGGAGCTGACCGGGCTGATGAAGCCGTTCGACCTGGAGATCTATTACGGGGAGCGGGTCGCGGTCCTCGGCTCCAACGGGTCGGGCAAGTCGCACTTCCTGCGGCTGCTGGCGGGGGAGCCGGTGGCGCACACGGGGGAGTGGAAGCTCGGGGCGCGGGTGGTGCCGGGGCACTTCGCCCAGACGCACGCGCATCCGGAACTGCTCGGCAAGACGCTGGTGGAGATCCTCTGGTCGGAGCACGCCAAGGACCGGGGCGGGGCGATGGGGGTGCTGCGGCGGTACGAGCTGGAGCGGCAGGGGGACCAGGACTTCGAGCGGCTGTCGGGCGGGCAGCAGGCGCGGTTCCAGATCCTGCTGCTGGAGCTGGCGGGCACGACGGCGCTGCTGCTGGACGAGCCGACGGACAACCTGGACCTGGAGTCGGCGGAGGCGTTGCAGGACGGCCTGGAGGTGTACGACGGCACGGTGATGGCCGTCACGCACGACCGGTGGTTCGCGAAGAGCTTCGACCGGTATCTGGTGTTCGGGTCGGACGGGGTCGTACGGGAGACTTCGGAGCCGGTGTGGGACGAGCGGAGGGTTGAGCGGGTGCGGTGACCTTGGCGGTCGGCGGGGCGGGGCGGGTGCGGGTGCGAGGGTGCGGGGTGCCGTGCGGCGCCGTTGCGGGGGCGCTGCCCCCGGGTCCCCGCGCCTCAAACGCCGGCGGGGCTGGAAAGATTGCCTCAAACGCCGGCGGGGCTGAAAAAGCCGCCTCAAGCGCCGGCGGGGCTGGAAAGATCGCCTCAAGCGCCGGCGGGGCTGGGTGGTACGGCGGGGCTGGAAGGACCGCCTCAAACGCCGGCGGGGCTGAAAAAGCCGCCTCAAGCGCCGGCGTGGCTGGAAAGATCGCCTCAAGCGCCGGCGGGGCTGGGTGGTGCGGCGGGGCTGGAAGGACCGCCTCAAGCGTCGGCGAGGCTGAGATGAGGGGGCGTTTTGACCTGCGTGGGGGGTCCCCGGTAGGGTTCAGGTTTGTTATACGTATTGGCTTCGTCGTTCTCACGCGAAGGGCCTTACGTAGGTTCCCTGGAGCAGTTACCAGTGGCTCGCATACGGGCAGCGTCCCCGGCATTGTGAGCCTCAGCTGCATGATCGCTTCAGAGGTGCCGTGTGTCTGGATCCCATCCACTGAAGAAGCGAAGGCTGCGAAGTGCGTACGTACAGCCCCAAGCCCGGCGATGTCACGCGCCAGTGGCACATCATTGACGCTCAGGACATCGTCCTGGGCCGTCTGGCCACCACGGCTGCGAACCTCCTCCGAGGCAAGCACAAGGCGATCTACGCCCCCCACATGGACATGGGCGACTTCGTCATCATCATCAACGCCGACAAGGTTCACCTGTCCGGCAACAAGAAGACCCAGAAGATGGCGTACCGCCACTCCGGCTTCCCGGGCGGTCTCCGTTCGGTGCGCTACGACGAGCTTCTCGCGAAGAACCCCGAGAAGGCCGTCGAGAAGGCCATCAAGGGCATGATCCCCAAGAACACCCTGGGCCGTCAGATGCTCTCGAAGCTCAAGGTCTACGCGGGCGACCAGCACCCGCACGCTGCTCAGCAGCCGGTCCCGTTCGAGATCACCCAGGTCGCGCAGTAGTTCCGGCCACCCCCTAAGACGTACAGAAAGATCTGAGGAGAATCGTGGCCGAGACCACTGTTGAGACCCCCGTCGAGGGCACCGAGGGCGAGGAGACCTTCGCCGAGGTGACCACCTTCGAGTCCGAGGTCCCCGTCGAGGGTGAGTACACCTCCGAGTCGCTCGCCGGCCGCTTCGGCGACCCGCAGCCGGCGGCCGGCCTTGGCCGTCGCAAGAACGCCATCGCCCGCGTCCGGATCGTTCCGGGCACCGGCAAGTGGAAGATCAACGGTCGCACCCTTGAGGACTACTTCCCCAACAAGGTGCACCAGCAGGAAGTCAACGAGCCCTTCAAGGTGCTCGAGCTCGACGGCCGCTACGACGTCATCGCCCGCATCTCGGGTGGCGGCGTCTCCGGTCAGGCCGGCGCCCTGCGCCTCGGCGTGGCCCGCGCGCTGAACGAGGCGGACGTGGACAACAACCGCGCCACGCTGAAGAAGGCCGGCTTCCTCTCCCGCGACGACCGTGCGGTCGAGCGCAAGAAGGCCGGTCTCAAGAAGGCCCGTAAGGCCCCGCAGTACAGCAAGCGCTAAATATCGCCTGCTCGACTGTCACGTTCGCCCCGGCGGCACGCTCTGTGCTGCTGGGGCGTTCGTTTATCAGCCCCCGCAGGCGTATAACGGCATAAGACGTTCATCGGCCCGCACGGGACCGCGAACCGGTGAGCGCTGTCGCGCATCTCGCAGGTCGGTCGCGCCATGCCGTCCGACGTGCCCTTTTGCGTTTTCGCGTTGCTTTCGTTGCATGTGTTGTTTGGTTGCCAGTTCGTTTGCTGTGCAGTGGTTTGTGGTTTCGGAGCACTTCGGAGGACACCAGTGGGACGACTCTTCGGTACGGATGGAGTACGCGGTGTCGCCAACGCCGATCTGACGGCCGAGCTCGCGCTCGGACTCTCGGTCGCGGCGGCGCACGTCATCGCCGAGGCGGGCACCTCCGCGGGCCATCGCCCGACCGCCGTGGTCGGACGTGATCCACGGGCATCCGGAGAGTTCCTGGAGGCCGCCGTCGTGGCGGGCCTGGCCAGCGCCGGTGTGGACGTGCTGCGCGTCGGCGTGCTGCCGACGCCCGCGGTGGCGTATCTGACCGGCTCGCTCGGCGCGGACATCGGCGTGATGCTCTCCGCCAGTCACAACGCGATGCCCGACAACGGCGTCAAGTTCTTCGCGCGCGGCGGCCACAAGCTCGCCGACGAGCTGGAGGACCGGATCGAGACGGTCTACGAGCAGCACCGCACCGGCGCGCCGTGGAACCGCCCGACCGGCGCCGGCGTGGGCCGGGTCACCGACTACACGGAGGGCTTCGACCGTTACGTCGCCCACCTCATCGGCGTCCTGCCCAACCGGCTCGACGGCCTCAAGGTCGTCCTGGACGAGGCGCACGGCGCCGCCGCCCGCGTCTCGCCCGAGGCGTTCGCGCGGGCCGGGGCCGAGGTCGTCACCATCGGGGCCGACCCGGACGGCCTGAACATCAACGACGGCTGCGGCTCCACCCACCTGGAGCTGCTGCGCGCCGCCGTCGTCGAGCACGGGGCCGACCTCGGCATCGCGCACGACGGTGACGCCGACCGCTGCCTCGCCGTGGACGCGGCGGGCGAGGAGGTCGACGGCGACCAGATCCTCGCGGTGCTGGCTCTCGCGATGCGGGACGCCGGTCAGCTGCGCAAGGAGACCGTCGTCGGCACCGTGATGTCGAACCTCGGCTTCAAGCTGGCCATGGAGCGCGAGGGCATCCGGCTCGTCCAGACGGCGGTCGGCGACCGGTACGTCCTGGAGTCGATGAAGGCCGAGGGCTTCGCGCTCGGCGGCGAGCAGTCCGGGCACGTCATCGTCCTGGACCACGCCACGACCGGCGACGGCACGCTGACCGGCCTGATGCTGGCGGCCCGCGTCGCCGCCACCGGCCGGAGCCTCTCCGAGCTGGCCGGGGTCATGCAGCGCCTGCCGCAGGTCCTCATCAACGTCCCCGACGTCGACAAGACCCGGGTGAACACCTCGGCCGAGCTGGCCGCCGCCGTCGTCGAGGCGGAGCGCGAGCTCGGCGAGACGGGGCGCGTCCTGCTGCGCCAGTCGGGTACGGAGCCGCTGGTGCGGGTCATGGTCGAGGCCGCCGACATCGAGCAGGCCCGGGCGGTCGCCGGCCGGCTGGCCGATGTGGTGAAGTCCGCGCTGGGCTGAGCCCCCGGCTCATCCGTATACCGAGGCCGTCGTTCATCCGCGCAGAGAAGCCCCCGGCGTCGTCGCCGGGGGCCTCGTGCCCGGCCTTCCGGTTCTCGCAGCGGGTCAGAGCTTGCGCAGGGACAGCCTCTGGACCTTGTGGTCCGGACCCTTGCGGAGCACAAGGGTGGCACGGCCGCGCGTCGGAGCCACGTTTTCCAGCAGGTTCGGCTTGTTGATGGTCCGCCACATGGTGCGCGCGTAGTCCAGCGCCTCCTCCTCGGAGACCTGGGTGTACCTGCGGAAGTACGAGGACGGGTCCTGGAACGCCGTGGCGCGCAGCTTGCGGAAGCGGTTCAGATACCAGGTCTCGATGTCCTCGGCGCGGGCGTCCACATACACGCTGAAGTCGAAGTAGTCGGCGAGCCCGACCCTGGTGCGGCCGTCGCTGCCGGGCAGTGCGGGCTGGAGGACGTTGAGGCCCTCGACGATGAGGATGTCCGGGCGGCGCACGGTGAGCCGCTCGCCGGGGACGATGTCGTAGATCAGGTGCGAGTAGACGGGCGCGGTCACCTCGTCCTTGCCCGCCTTGATGTCGGCGACGAAGCGGGTCAGGGCGCGCCGGTCGTAGGACTCCGGAAACCCTTTGCGGGAGGTCAGCCCGCGCGCCTTGAGCTCCTTCATCGGCAGCAGGAACCCGTCCGTGGTCACCAGCTCGACGCTCGGGTGCTCGGGCCAGCGGGCCAGCAGCGCCTGGAGGATACGGGCGCTGGTGGACTTGCCGACGGCGACACTGCCCGCGACCCCTATGACGAACGGGGTGCCGCGCTGCGCCCCGTGCCCGTTCCCGGCGTCCCCGAGGAAGGTGTTCAGCGCGCCGCGCAGCCCGGAGGTGGCCTGGACGTACAGGTTGAGCAGCCGGGAGAGCGGCAGATAGACGTCCCGCACCTCGTCCAGGTCGATGACGTCCCCGAGCCCCCGCAGCCGCTCCACCTCGTCGGCGGTCAGCGGCAGCGGGGTCTTGTCCCGCAGAGCGCTCCACTCGTCGCGCGAGAGGTCGACGTAGGGGGTCGGCGCATGCTCGGTGCGACGGTGGGGGCTCCGTGCGGGTGAGGTGATCACCTGTTCATTGTTGCGGGAGTTTTAACGGAGTGGGGGGTGGGGTCGGTCACGTGGGTGTCGGGGCGGTGCCGGCAAGGGCGGACGGACGCTCCCTTCCGTGCTGCCCCGGTTCGGTTGGTTGCTTGCTCTACGGCTGAGGCTCTTCGCCCCGGGCGTCGACCACGCTCGCGGCGGTGCGCGCGCGATCGAGGGTGATATCGCCCGCCGTCATCCGAGTGACGAAGCCCAGCTCCTTCAGTTCGTGGTCCTCGGTCACCACGTGGCGGGTGCCGGCATAGGAGTAGTCGGACGGGGACAGGAGGAGTTCCTGGCGCTCGTGGCTGCCCGGTTCCTCAAAGGTGACGGCGATGGCCTTGCGGCCCGCGGCGTCACGTACGAGGTGATCGGTGACGCGCACCCCGGGCACGGTGCCGAGTGCCCGGTAGATGCGGGCGCGGGCGGCGGGGGACAGCGGAAAGGACTCGATGAGCGTGCTCAGCCCGCGGAACGTGCGGGCGGTGGCGTTCTCTTCGCGTCCCCGATCGGTGTCGAACGCCGGGTAGAGGGCGCGGACCTCTGCCAGCAGAGCCGCGGGGTCGTCCGGAAGGCTCTCGGCCGCTCGGTAGGTCTCGCGGGCCGACCAGGCGTCGTCCGCCGGGTCCTTCTCCATCTCGGGGTCCGCGTAAGGGGTCCAGGACGGGGCGGGGCTGCTGTCGGGTTCGGCGATGTTCTCCACCGTCGCCAGCTTCGGCTTCCTGAACATGTCCACGGTGTAGATCCACTGGCCGGCCCGCGGCTCCGGAGGAACCTTCTGCTCCTCCAGGAAGTCGGCCGCCCGGTTCAGTGTCACCGTGGGGCCGGACAGGTCCAGATTGTCCGCGAGTGTGTCCGGGTTCGAGGACGTGTCCACGACCTGGGTGATGATCAGGGCGGCCGCGGTGATCGCGGCCGCCGCGCCCAGAGAGGCGACCCGCCAGTCGGACCACAGCCTGCGGGCACGGCGGTTCCTGCCCGTGATGGCATCGGTCAGGCGTTCTCGGCCGGGGGCGAGGGCGGCGCGGTCGGCGATGGGGGCGTCGGCGCGCAGCTCCCGCAGCTGGGTCATTTCGTCCATGACGGATTCAGCTCCTGCTCTGCGAGGACGGGCCGGGCGGGGGTGCGGGCGATGTGTCGAGCGCCGAGACGAACGCGGGATCGGTGCTCAGCGCCTCGCGGACCTTGCGGCGGGCCCGGTTCAGCCGGGACCTGACCGTGCCGAGCGGTATCCGGAGCGCCTCGGCCACCTCCTGGTAGCCGAGGTCCGCCCAGGCGACGAGCAGCAGGACGTGCCGGTCGCCGGGCGAGAGCGCGGCCAGCGCCCCCGCGAGGGGGGCCTGTACGGCGATCCGGTCGTCGGAGCGGTCGCTCCAGGACGCGGCGACCGGGTCGTGGCCCGTCCGGGCCAGCGCCTTCAGCGCGCGGACCTCGGAACGCCGGTGCTTGCCGATCAGATTGGCCGCGATGCCGTACAGCCAGGGCCGGGCCAGCCGGTGCGCGGTGTCGTAGCGGTCCCGGGTGCGGAACGCGATGAGGAACGTCTCCGCCGTGATGTCGTCCGCCGGGCCCTCCCCGAGCCGGCGGGCGGCGTAGCGGTGGATGTCCGGGGCGTGCCGGTCGTACAGCCCGGCGAACAGCTCGGGCTCGTCGAGCGACTGCGTGATGACGTCGGCGTCGTCGCGTTCGGTGCCTGGGCGGGCCGGAGGTGGTCCGGTCACTGCGCCTCCAGGGTGCGTCGGTCGGTGTGGCTGTCACCCCTGTTGCCCGCGGCGGGCGGAAAGGTTCACGGGCGGATTCCCCGATGGTGTGACCGCGACCCGGTGAAGCAGGGCCCGACCGCCCGTCCCTCTCCGCCCATGCGCCCCGCGCCCCCCTGTCGGCCCGTCAGCCGCGGCCCGGTCGCAGGGAACGCAGCACCCCCAGCGCCCGGTTCTTCAGCCCGCCGCGCCGCGCGACGGGCTGCGGGATCTCGTCCGGGGAGCGCTCCGGCATGGGGACGACGGCCCCGGCCGGGACGCCCGCGTCGATGGCCGCGATCCGGCCCGGCGTGAGCTTGGCGTACAGCGTCGGCTCCACCTCCACGACGAACGCGTCGAAGCCGATGAGGTGCCGGGCCCCGTCCGGGAACAGGCGCATCGCGGCGCACGCGTCGTACCGCACGGTGATCTGCCCGTCGGGCGTGGACAGCGTGACGGCCTCCGGTCCGACGGTCAGGCTCACGGCATCGTGGCTCCGGGACCGGTGCACGGTGCCCGCCGGGTCGGGGTCCGGGGCCGACCACTGGGGGGCCTCGGTGAAGCCCGCCCAGTCCACGGCCCGTCCGGGTGCCTGGATCAGTGCGGAGGCGCGCAGTTCGCGGGCCACGTCGCGCAGGTCCTCGACGGTGACGGCGGCCAGTTCGGCGCGGTGCTCGTCGGGAGAGAGGTCGGCGTGGCCCGTCAGGACGTTCAGGGCGTGCCCGGGCAGTGCGGCCGCACCGAGGTCCGGGGTCTCGTACTGCTTGAGGCGTTTCGCCCGGGCGGAGTCGAGCTCGGCCTGCTCGATGGTTCCGGCGCACAGCCGTGCCAGTACGTCGATGAAGCCGCCCACCACCGCGTCCTGCTTCTGGGGGAGCGCGTCCGCGAAGGCGGTGATCGTCGCGTGCTCGTTGTCGCGCGGTTCGTAGCCGCAGTCGGCGGTGTAGGAGTAGCCGCCCTTCTGCCGCAGGTCCGTGAAGAGCGCCCGGCCCAGCACCTCCGCGAACAGGGACGCCGCCGAACTGCGCCGCACGATGCCGTCCAGGACCACTCCGCCACTGCCGCCCGTGATGTAGGCGGGGGTGACGGGCAGGGCCGAGGTCGGCGCGGGCGGAGGCTGCCGCTGCCCGGCCGGCAGGGTCAGGTCCAGCCCCTCGGGCACGGTGTCGGCGGTGATCCACAGAACCGCGTTCTCCCGGGTGAAATAGGTCCTCGCCCAGTCGCGCACCGCGTCGGCCGTCAGATGCAGCGTGCCGTACTCCGGGTAGCTGACGAGCCCGTAGCCCCGGGCCCCGTAACGCCACAGCGGCAGTTGGTGGTTGGGGCCACGGCTGCGGCCCGCCTGCTCGGTCCGCAGGATCTCCCGCTCGGTGGCGAGGCGTTCGACCGGCAGGTCACGCAGGGAGGCGCAGACCCCGTTGAGGTGGGCGACGACCTCCTCGGCGGTGCCGGAGAGTCGCGCACCTCGGCCGCGCGCAGGTAGGAGCCGGGCCCGTCGTCGCTCTCGTCCAGCCAGCGTTCCAGGTGCGCCTGCGCCACCAGCCGGCCCGCGTGGGCTCCCGCCGGCGCCGCCTCCACGCACGCCCGGGCGAAGCCGAACGCGTCCTCCCAGCGCCCGCCCCACTTGGGGCAGAGCTGCTGGAGCAGCAGGATCTGGCCCTGGATGTGGTGCGGGTGATGCTCCGCCAGCCGGTCGTACCGCCGTCGCGCCTCGCTCGCCCCGAGTTCCAGCCCCCGGGCGGTCGTCAGCCGGGACATCCAGGCGAGGGCGTACGCGGGTTCGTCGGCGCAGACGCCGATCAGCAGCTGCTCGGCACGCCGCAGCCACGCGTGGAACTCCTGGAACTGATCCCGCGAGACGTGCTGCGCCGTGTACGAGCTGCGGATGTTCCAGCCGACGACGATGTAGCGCGCGGCGAGCAGCGTGCGGGCCAGCGGTGACCCGTGGTCGGCGACGGCGCGTTCCAGGAAGCGTTCGGAGGAGCTGAGGTCGGCGACGAGGTTCGAGGCGACGGCCCGCTCGTCCTCGTCGTCCAGGAAGTCGAAGTACGCCTCCACGGTGTCCCAGTCGTTCCCGCGTACGGCGGTGCGGAGATCCACGAGGGAGGGGATCTGGCGGCAGAGGTCGAACTCCGCGCGTATCAGGTCGGGGTCGGTCGGAGACACGTCGGTCCTTGGATTCGGGCTGCGGACGCGACCGGTGGGGGGCCGGGCGTACGAGGCGCGCGGCGTGTCGACGAACAGGCAGGTGGAGGCGGGGTCGAGCGGTGGGACGAGCGGTGCGGTGATCGGAACGGGAGGCTAGCACCCGGTGCGCGGTGTGTGCCGGGGAGTTTCCCGCAGGCCGGCGCCGACGGCGAGGCGGATGTGGTCCGGGCTCGCCGCGACGGCGCGCGGACGGTCGAGCGCCGACGTCACTCCGTCCGGGCACCGACGCGCGAGGCACCTGCAGCCAGAGCCTTCGCGGTCCAGGTGTACTCGACTTCGGGCAGCGCGAAGCCCTGGTCGAACCGGCAGACTCGCTCGTCCGTACGTGTGGCCCCGTGGCGCTCGTAGAAGGCGATGGCGCGCGCGTTGGCGCTCAGCACCTCCAGGTGGAGGTCCCGCCCGCCGTGTTCGGCAGCGGCCCACGCGAGCGTGTGCCGAAGCAGCCGGCCGCCGATACCGGAGCCCGTACGGCCGGGCCGGGCGTGCAGGTTGTCGAGAAGCAGGCGGCCGTCGGGTCGCGGCGTGATGTAGGCGAACCCCGCGACTTCGCGGCCGCCCACGGCCACGAAGAGTCCCGATGCCGGATCGGGTTCGGCGGTCCGCTCCTGCCAGAGAGCCAGCTTCTCCGCGTCCAGAGGGCTGCCGCTCAGGTAGCTGTCCGGCATGATTCCCGCATAGGCGGTACGCCAACTGTCGGCGTGCAGAGCGGCTATCTGCTCCACGTCGTCCCTCGAACCTGCTCTGATCTCCATGGAGCCGAGCCTCGCGTACGAGCCCGGCCCTTGTCACTCCGCTGCCGCACGGCCTCGACCCGGTCCCCCGGAGTACCCGGAGGGACCGGCGGTACGGACGTGGCTCAGCCCTGCGCTGCGGCGTACGTGATGAAGTCCGCCCAGGCGGAAGGAGTGAAGCCGAGGTGCGGGCCGCCGGCGGGGAGTTGCTTGGAGTCGCGTACGTGGACGGTGGCGGGGGCGGCGGCGACCTCGACGCAGTCGGGGCCGTCGTTGGTGCTGTAGCTGCTCTTGAACCACGTCAGCTCGGTGGTGTTCACGTCTCTCCCAGCAGTTTCTCGATGAATTCCCGCGACAGCCGCGGCGTGAGGGCCTGTGACCGGATGAGGTTGTAGCGCATCTCCAGGATCTGCACCTGCCTCGGATCGGTGATCAGCCCGCTGATGAGCTGAACCTCGTTGTGCCCGACGGTCTTTCCGTCCTTGAGCTTAAGGATGCGGTGCGAGCCGCCCAGACCCGCGTGCTCTTCCGCCTCCGTCGGCATGACCTGGATCTCGACATGCCGCAACTGGCTCAACTCAAGCAGATGTTCGAGCTGGCGTCGCAGGACCATTCTGCCTCCGGTCCGCCGTCGGAGCGTCGCCTCTTCCTGGACAAAGGTCAGCAGAGGAGCGGGGCGGCGGTCGAACACCACCTGCCGGGCCATGCGAGCGGTCACCAAGCGCTCGATGTCGTCCTCGGTGTACGCGGGCCGACGCTGTGCGTACAGCGCGCGGGCGTACTCCTCGGTCTGGAGCAGCCCGTGGATCACCACCCCGGCATACGCGCCGAGTTCGATCGCCTCCGCCTCCAGCTTCGTCAGATCGCGGACCTTCTTCGGATACCGCGCCTCCTCCACGTCCTTCTTCATCGCCGAGACCTTGCCGTTCGCCCCGACGGCCGCGTCCGTCCTGTCCAGGAACTCCGGCTTCGGGATGCGCCGCCCGCCCTCGACCTTGAAGACCAGGTTCTCGCTGTACCCGATGATCGAACCCAGCTCGGCGGCGCGTAATCCGGCTTCCTCGCGCCACAGCTTGATCTGCCGGCCCACGGCCGCGATGACCGCTCCGGAGTCGTCGTCCAGGCCGAACTCATGGTCCTCTTCGGTTCCGTCGATCATCTGCCGTGCCCGCCTTCGGTCCGTGCGCCCGCGCGGCGGGCACCGTACGTACGGGGACAGGCCTGTACACACCAGGGACAGTGACGGTCCGTACCCGTGTCAGTGCTTCTCAGCGTAGTTACGGGCGGCCACGCTGAGTGACGTGAACCGAAAAATCACCCACCCGCGTGCACGCACCGGACAGTTCGCCGTCCAGCTCTCCGCCACCCGCCGGGGCGCCCGCCTCGCCCGGCTGCTCGCCACCGAGCAACTGCGCTCCTGGGGGCTGCCGCTGGAGGACGCGAGCCTCGTCATCGGCGAGCTGGCCACCAACGCGGCGCTCCACGGGTACGTCCCCGGGCGGGACTTCCGCATCCTGCTCAGCGTGTACGGCGACGTGCTGCGGATCGAGGTCGCCGACACGCGGGGTGACCGCCTCCCGGAGAAACGGGATGCGGACGCCGACTCCGAGAGCGGGCGCGGGCTGTTGCTCGTCGAGGCGTTGTCGGTGCGATGGGGTACGGAGCACGGGCCGTTCCCGCGCAAGACGGTCTGGGCGGAGGTGGCGCTCACCGGATCGTGACGGTCGCGACCCGGTGGGGTGGGAGAGGTCGCCGGGAGCGTGGGTCACCGCGTCGCGGTGGACCGCGACGCGGTGACCCACGACGTAAAAGCTCTTAAGCACTGGTCTTTGAGTACGGGAGAAATGACCCGACCCAACCCCCTGGGCCGACCTCTGCGGGTCCTGGTCAGCTCCGGCGGGGCCGTGATCACTCGCATGGGTGAAGTGTGCCAACCGGGCTGGATTTATGACCTGTTGGCGGGCATATGCTCGCGCTGACCACAACATCAGACATTGAGACGGCCCCCGGCCGGGACTGGCATCCCGACCGAAGGCCTGACCACCGAGGAAGTAGGAGCTTCCCGATGGATACCCAGCAGATTAGCGCGCCCTCGCGCGGCCCGTCCTCCGGTGTTGTCCACATCAACATCCGGCTCACCGACGGTTTCTCGATCATCTCCAACCGGCTCTCCCAGCACCGGGGCATGTCCCTGCTGGCGATCGGCCTCGGCACCCACATCCAGTCGCTGCCCGCCGGGCGGCGCATCGGCGTCAAGGCGCTGGCCGCGATCTTCCCGGAGAGCGAGGTCCGTATCGCCGCCGCGCTGCGGGAGCTGGAGCGGCACGGGTTCCTGCGCCGGACCCGGGAGCGTGGCTGCGGCGGCCGCTTCGCCACGCGTACGGAGTCGTACAACCACCCGGAGGCGGCGGCCCGGGTCGCGGTGAGGGCCGTGCCCGAGCCGGAGACCGCGTCCGCGTCCGCGCACGCGCCCGCTTTGGAGCCGGAGACCGCGTCCGTGCCCGTGACGGAAGCTGTGCCCGTGCCCGTGCCCGTGACGGAAGCTGCGCCCGTGCCCGCGCCCCGTCTCGTGCCGCCGCCCACCGCGCCCAAGCCGCCGCCCCCGCCGCTGCCCGTCCCGTGCGAGCCCAGCGCCGCGTTGTCCGCCGAGGCCGCGCGGCTGCTCGCCGGGCTGCACGTCGGCGCGCCCCTCTTCGTCCTCTCCGAGGCGGACGTGGAGCGGCTCACCCCCGGCGTCGCCGCCTGGCTGGAGCGCGGGATGCGGCCGGAGGCCGTACGGGCGGCGCTCACCGGCGATCCGCCCGTACCCCTCCGGCACCCGGCGAAGCTGCTGCGGCACCGGCTCATCGCGCTCCTCCCGCCGACCCGGCCCGCCGCCGTGCCCGTCGTGCCCCTCCAGACCTGCGACGACTGCGACCGCGCCTTCCGGTCGTCCGTGCCGGGGTGCTGCGGGGAGTGCCGCGAGATCCGTGCGTACGGCGGCGAGCCGTCCCTGCTCAGTGTGTGAGGTCAACGGCCCGCCGCCCCGCGTCCGTTCAGTCGATCTGCGCGCAGACGTCGGTCTTGGACAGGACCGCGCCGGTCACCGTCTTGACGCGGTCCGCGCTCCAGTGGAGCTTGTAGGCGCCGTCGACCAGCCACATGCCCCGGGGCAGATTGCCCTCGCCCACGCCGAGGAGCACCGGGCCGATGATGTGCCAGCGCTGGGCCCCGTCGGCGTACTCGTCGATCAGGGCGACACCGCTGGAGTCGGCGTCGTAATAGGCCCCGGTCTCCTTGTTCGTCACCCGGACCACGAGGTCGCCCTTGTAGAAGCTGCGCGTCACGCCTTCGGGCGCGGGCAGTTCGCGGCGGACGACCTCGTCCACGATGGGCTCGCCGTGGATGGGGAAGGCGCACCGCTCTCCCGCCGGTACGTCCCACGGGGCCGAAGGAGCCGGTTCCCAGCCGGATCCCTGCGGAGCGGCCTTGGCCGGGGCCGCCGCCGCCACAGGGGCCGTGCCGAGCGCCACCACGGCCAGGCAGGCCGCGCCGAGAGCGCCGAGAACGATGCTGCGCATGTGAACTCTCCATAGGGTCGAGATCGGGTGATCGTGTGCTGCTCGTGGTCCTGGTCGTGCTGTTCGCCGAAGGATGCTCCGGGGGGCTCACCAAAGACTCACCACGACAGACCCGCCACGACACAGGCGCAGATGTAGGCAAGGTCTGGCCTTGCGGGCGGCGGCAGTTGGATGCTTTGCCGATGGAATTCCAGTTGCTCGGACCCTTCGCCGCGCGGCACGGGGGGCGTCCGGTACTCGCGGGGCTGCGCCGCCAGGAGCGGTGCCTGCTGGCCGTCCTCCTCCTGGAGGCGGGCCGGACCGTCCCGACCGGCCGGCTCATCGACCTGCTCTGGAACGGCGAGGCCCCGGCCGGGGCCCGTTCCACCGTGCACACGTACATCGGCAGGCTGCGCGCCTCCCTCGGGCCCGACGGCGTCCACCTGGAGACCCGCAACGACGGCTACTTACTCCGTGCCGACGACCATGTGATCGACACCCGGGCCTTCGAGGACGGGGTACGGGAGGCCGCGGCCGCCGTGGACGACGAGGAGCGGGTGCTCCGCTACGACCGGGCGCTGGCGCTGTGGCGCGGCGAACTCCTCGCCGACGTCGCCGCCGACGCCCTGCGCGACCGGATCGGCCGGCGGCTCGCCGCGCTGCGGCTCTCGGCGGCGGAGGAACGCGCCCGGCTCCTGCTCTCGCTCGGGCAGCACGAGCGCGTCGCCGCCGAACTGCCCCCGCTCGCCGAGGAGCACCCCGAACGCGAACGCCTCGTCGCGGACAGCATGGTCGCCCTGCACCGCGGCGGCCGGTCGGCGGAGGCGCTCCAGCTCTACCGGGCCACGCGCAGCGCCCTGCGGTCCGCCTTCGACGCCGAGCCCGGCGAGGAACTGCGCACCCTGTACGAACGGGTCCGCCGCGACGACCCGGCCCTGCGGCAGGCCGCCACGCCCACGTACGCCGTCCGGGTGCGCGGCGAGTGGCTGCCGTGGAACACCAGCGGCGATCCGGCCCTGGAGTTCTGCAACACCTACGCCGGGTGGGGCGGCGAACGGCGGGCCGGTTCGGAGTGGCTCTGCGGCTACCGCACGCTCGTGGTCTGGGCCGGGCACCTGGACCTCGTCGACGAACGTACGGTCGTCCGGCTGCTGCGCACCGCGGAGGAGCGGCCCGAGGAGGCGGGCGCCGTGCTGGCGGCGGCACGGGGGTTCCGGAGCGCGCTGTACGGGTGCCTCACGGAGGGACCGGGCCCGGGTGGCAGCGGGGCCTTCGGCCGGGCCGCCGAGATGATCCAGGAGGCCATGCGCCACGCGTCCTTCGTCCGGGGCGAGGACGGTCTCGGGCGCTGGAGACCCCATCCGGAGTCCGGGCTCCGGCTTCCGCTGCACGCCGTGGCCCAGCGCGCCGCGGACCTGCTCGCCCACCCGCGCCGCCTCACCGTCCGGGTCTGCCCGGGGAAGGACTGCGGGTGGCTCTTCCTCGACGCGGGCGGCCGCCGCCGCTGGTGCAGCATGGGCGTCTGCGGGCGGGCCGAGCCGGTGGGGGAGAGCCGGCGGGCGCACTCGTGCTGAGGTCCGTGAGCCGTCGTGCCGAGGCCCGCGAGCGTGAGACCCGCGTGCTGAGGTCCGCAGAACCTTCCTGCTCGAGGTCCGCGAAAAAAGATGTCGGCGGCGTGTCGATCGGACCCGGTCCCGTTCGTCGTCATCGTGTAGGGCGACCCGCACGGCGGGCGCGACACACAGGTGACGGGAGCCGACCATGAAGTACATGCTGCTGATCCACAGCGGGGCCGTCGACGAGCAGGGCGGCGCGCCCGAGTGCACCGTCGAGGACTGGATGGCCTACGACAAGGCCGTACGCGACGCCGGGATCCATGTCTCCGGGGAGTCGCTGGCCGATCTGGTGACCGCGACCACCGTGCGGGTCTCGCCGACCGGGGAGCGGACCGTGACGGACGGGCCGTTCGCCGAGACCCGGGAGCTGCTGGGCGGGTTCCTCGTGATCGACGTGCCCGACCTCGACGCCGCCCTCGACTGGGCCGCCCGGTGTCCCGGCTCGCGCGACGGCGGCTCGGTCGTCGTCCGGCCGGTCGCGGACTTCGGGGCCTGAGAACCGTGGCGGACGAGGACGCCCCGGCGGGGCAGGGCCTTCCGGCGGCCGGCGAGGACGCCCCGGCGGGGCAGGCCGGGGTCGCCGTCGAGGCGGTGTTCCGGGAGGAGCGCGGGCTGCTGCTCGCCTCCCTCGTCCGCCGGTTCGGCGACCTCGACCTGGCCGAGGAGGTGACGTCCGAGGCGATCGAGGCCGCCCTGCGGCACTGGCCCGCCGAGGGCGTCCCCGCCCGGCCCGGGGCCTGGCTGCTGACGACCGCGCGGCGCAGGGCCGTGGACCGGCTGCGGCGCGACCGGACGTACGCCGCCCGGCTCGCCGTCCTGCGGGCCGACGCGGAACGGGCCGAGCCCGCGCCCGCCCCGGAGGCGGCCGGAGCCGGTGAGCTTCCCGACGAACGGCTCCAGTTGTTCTTCACCTGTACCCACCCCGCCCTCGCCGCCGAGGACCGCGCCGCCCTGACCCTGCGCTGCCTCGCCGGGCTCACCACACCGGAGGTGGCGCGCGCCTTCCTCGTACCGACGGCGACCATGGCCCAGCGCATCGTGCGGGCCAAGAAGAAGATCCGCGAGGCCCGCATCCCGTTCCGGGTGCCCGGCCCCGACGAACTGCCGGAGCGGCTGCCCGGAGTGCTCCAGGTCGTCTACTCGGTCTTCACGGAGGGGTACGCGGCCAGCTCCGGGCCCCGTCTCCAGCGGCTCGACCTGGCCGAGGAGGCGATCCGGCTGGCCCGGATACTGCGCAGGCTGCTGCCCGCCGAGCGGGAGAGCGCCGGGCTCCTCGCGCTGCTGCTCCTGGTCCACGCCCGGCGCGACGCGCGGACCGGGCCGGAGGGCGAGCCGGTGCTTCTGGAGGACCAGGACCGGGGGCGCTGGGACCGGCCGATGATCGAGGAGGGGCGTGCCCTGGTCGTCCGGGCGCTGACCGGCGGACCGGCCGGGCCCTACGGGGTGCAGGCCGCCATCGCCGCCCTGCACGACGAGGCGGCGGACGTGGCGGGCACGGACTGGCCGCAGATCGTGGCCCTGTACGACGTGCTCCTCACGCTCACCCCGTCGCCCGTGGTGGCGCTCAACCGCGCCGTGGCGGTGGCGATGCGGGACGGGCCCGAGGCGGGGCTCGCGCTGCTGGACGCGCTGGCGGAAGAGCCCCGGCTGCGGGCGTACGCGCCGTACGCGGTGGCGCGCGGCGATCTGCTGAGCCGGCTGGGGCGGGACGGCGAGGCCGCCGAGGCGTACCGGGAGGCCCTGGAACGCGCGGGCACCGGGCCGGAGCGGGCAGCCCTGCGACGGAAGCTGGGGGAGTAGGGGCGTCCGACACCCCTGGGGCCGCTCAGCCGGCTGCTCACAGCAGGACGAACACCACCGTCACCGCGAACGCCACCGCCAGCACCCCGTACAGGCCGGTCTTCCACTTCGGCATCTCGTACGTCTCACCGGCCAGGGCCGCCGCCCTGATCCTCGGCAGCTCCGGCTTGAGCGCCAGGACCAGCAGTGCCACGGCGAGCATCGAGGCGGAGAACATGATCAGCGCCTCCGCCTCCCCGTGGTCGCGTACGCCGGCGGCGCCCAGGACGGTGACCCCACCGGCGGCGGGTGCGATCAAGGAGAGGAGCGTGGCCTTGCCGTTCCTGAAGGTGAAGTGGACCGCCGCGAGCAGCACCGCGGAGGTCGCCAGTGCCACGAGCCACCACTGCGCCGTCGTCAAGCTCTCTGCCTGCACGCTCTCTCCCGTCCGTTCCGTCGTCCCGTGTGCGGTGCGGGTGGGCGGCGCCGTGTCCGGCGCCGCCCACCCGCACCGGTCAACCCGGTCAGCTCCAGTTCAGCAGACCGATGGCCGCCGTCGTGGTGTCCTCCAGGAAGCCGGACACCTTCATGCCGACCTCGTCCGCGATGCCCGACAGGCTGCTGCCGACCTTCTTGGACACATGGGCCACCGCTCGGCCCTTCCCGAAGAACAGGGCGCTCAGTGCGAACGTGCCCAGATTCTTCTTGAAATCGTCCGTCCCCCAGCTCGCGATGACGTTCACACCGCCCGCCAGCAGGGAGACTCCTCCCGCGACGAGCGAGATCCCACCGAGGATCGCGGCCGCGCCCTGGCCGACGACCGGGATCCAGCCGACCGCCAGGGCCAGACCGCCGGCGCCGGCCGAGATCGTACCGGCGATGGTGCTGACACGGCCGGAGTACTTGATCCACTGGTCCTTGGTCAGGCCGAGGAACTCACCGTCCTCCTCCGCCTTGTTCTTGTCGTTGTCGGCGCTGTCGGCCGGGTTCTTGCCGCTCTGCGCGTCCTCCTTCGCCTTGCGTTCCGCGGCGGCCGCGGCGGCGGCGATCTCCTGCTGCCGCTTCTCGCGGGCGATGCGGTGCGCGTCGGAGGCGACCGCGGCCGCCTCCGAGGCGTCCTTGCCCGCCTGCTCGGCGGAGGCGCGGGCGCTCGCCGCGGACTGTGCGGCGGAGGCGGCGGAGGCCTGGGCCCGGCCGGCGGAGGCGTAGGCCTGGTTCATGGAGTAGTTCGCGGCCCGGGCGGCGGACCGTGCCACCACGGCGGCGCTCTCGGCGCGCTGGGCGGAGGCGGCGGCGCGCGCGGCGGACGCGTCGGCCGCCTCGGCGTTGTTGCGCGCCTTGGTGGCCGCGGCCTCCGCGGCCTTGGCGTAGCCCTTGGCCTTGTCCGCCCAGTCCGCCGCCTCCTCGGCCGCCTGCCGGGCGTCCGCCGCCGCCTTGGAGGCGCGCGCGGCGTCCTCCAGGGCCCGCTGGGCGATCTGCGCGGCGTGCGCGATGGCGGCCCGGATCGCGGCGACGTGCGCCTCGGCGTCGTGGTCGAGGCGGGCGACGTTGAACTGGTCGTGCGCCACGAAGGACCGCCGCATGAGGGCGGACCCCTCCAGGACGACCTTGGCCGCCGAACGGAGGTAGGCCCCGCCCTCGTTGAGGATCTTGAAGACCTCGACGGTGTCGTCTTCCTTGACCGCCTCGACGTACTCCGTGCTCAGGAAGCGGAACAGCGCCTCCGGACTGCCGTCGGCGAGGGCCGCCTCCGCCTTGGCCTTGACCGCGCGGCCGGGGTCCTGGCCGAGGATCGTGAAGATCTTGACGCGGTTCTCGGTGGCGGCCGAATCGGTCATGCCCGCTTCGAGGAACGTGCTCGCCGCGTCGGGGTCCTCGCTCTTCAGCGCCACATGCGCGCCGGCCGCGACATCCGGCGCCGCCATCTCGGCCAGGGCCAGGACGGTCTCGCGGTCGTCCTGCCGCTGGGCCGCCGGGCGGTCGACGTCGATCCAGTTGAGGATCTCGTAGTCGCCCGCCGCGAGCGCGAACTCCGCCGCCTGGCGTGTCCATGTTCCGTGGCTGTCGAGGAGCTTGACCGCCGCCTGGCGGCCCGTGGACACCGCCCGCGGCTGGTCCCCGGCGGTCATGGCCTCCTGCGCCTGCGCGACGAGATCGCGGATCTCCTGCGCCATCTGGTCGTTCTGGGTGCGCTGGGTGGCGATCCGGTCCAGGGCCTCCTGCTCCTGGGCGGCCTTGAGGCGGGCCGCGACGATGCCGACCTCGGTGTCCTGCTCGATGCGTTCGGCCTCGGCCTCGCGCGCCGCCGCCTCGACGTCCGTCGCCTCCTGGACGGCGTCGGCCGCGGTGTTGGCGGCCTTCACAGCCTCCTCGGCGAAGATGCGGGAGCGCTTCGCGTACTCGATCGCCTGTCCGGCGTGCTTGGCCGCGTCCTCGGCGGCGTCGGCGGCCTTCTCGGCGTGCGCGGCGGCGGAGTTGGCCGCCTTGTGCGCCGCGGAGGCCGCCGACGCGGCCTTGTCCGCCAGCTGCCGGGAGAGCGCGGCCGCCCGGGTGGCGCGGGCCGCCTGCGCGTTGGCGTCGGCGGCGGCCTCACGGGCCTTGCGGGCCTCGGAGGTGGCGGCGCCGGCGGCGTTGGCCGCGTCGGCGGAGGCGCTCGCGGCGGCCGCGGCGTTGCCGGCCGCGGAGGCAGCGGCGGCGCCCGCCGCCGAGGCCTGCGTGGAGGCGATGGAGGCCTGGTCGGCGGCCTTCGCGGCGGTCCGCGCCTTTGCGGCGGCGTCCCGGGCGCCCTTGGCCGCCGAGAGCGCGGCGGAGGCCTTGTTGGCGTCACCGGAGGCGGCGATGGCCGCGTTGTAGGCGCGTGAGGCCGCGCGGCCGGCCACGGCGGCCGCCGCTGCCGCCGCCTGTGCGGCGTTCGCCGCCCGCTGCGAGGCGGACTGCGCGGACCGTGAGGCGCTGATCGCGGTCTGCGCCGCGCGGGCGGCCCCGCGCGCCGCGTCGGACGCCTTGTTGGCGGCCGCCGCCGACTTGCGTACGTCGTTCTGCGCGGCCTTGGCCTCGGCCGCCGCGATCAGCGCGGCCTCCTTGGCCTTGACCGCGGCTTCCTTCGCCTGCTCGGAGGCGGCGACGGCCTTGTCCGTCTTGAGCCGTGCCTGCTTGCCCTCGCGCTCGACGATCGACACGAGCTGGTCGATCGTGGCCGTTTCCTCGTCGCGCGCCCGGGCGATGTGCTGACCGGTGTTCAGGAACCACTGGATCGCCTTCGCGGACCCGTCCTGCAGCGCGCGCTGCGCGTACTCCTTCACCTGGGGCGAGGCGGTGGCGAGGATCTTGAAGACCTCGACCTGCTCGTCCTCCTCCTGGCCGTCGAAGCGGGTTTCGAGGAGGAACTTCTCCAGCGACTCCTGGGTGTCCGCGTTCAGCGCGGTGTTCGCACGGCTCTTGATGCCCGTGCCGCCGCTCTCCATGACGCGGAGGACCTCGGCCCGGAGGTCGGTCTTGAGCGGCGCCAGATAGCCGTCCTTGAGGTAGGCGGCGACGGCCTCGTCGCCGCCGGACAGCGCCCGGCTCGCCGCCGTCTGGACGGACCGGCCCGCCCAGGCGAGGCCCTGGAACACGGCCACACGGTTGTCCTCGGCCCTGGCCGGGGCGAGTTCGCCCGACAGGAACGCCGCGATCCGGGCGTCGTTGCCGAGCAGCGCGGCGGCGGCGGCCTCCCGTACGGCCCGGCCACCGGTCAGATACGCCCACAGCACCTGGCCGCGGTCGGTGTCCGGGAGGTTGTCGGGCAGGTCGGAGGCGGTGCCCGCGGCATACGCCGGGGCCCCGGACAGGACGAGCGAGCCGGGTACGGCGGCGACGGCGGTCATCGCGGAGAGTGTGGTGAGGATGCGGCGTCTGCTCCACATGGTGGGTGGCACGACGGAATTCCTTTCGGTGTGGGAACGCTGGACGCGCCGCTCACCCGGGTGAGCGGCGCTGATGGCGTTACGCACGGCGGCATAGCCCCGCGGCTGACCTGCCGTCGGCGCTTTCTCGGGGTGTGTGCCGGCGGCTAGCCGGAGGTGACGATCTCCACGAGCACGTGCTCGCGGCCTTCCGGGTCGGCCGTCTCGCCCACCGGGGCCCAGGAGTTGGCCGCCACGTCGTACTGGTGGTCCTCGCCGTCGACCGTCGTGGACAGCTCGGTCGCGTGGTCCTTGGTCTGGACGCCGTAGACGGCGGGCAGCTCCAGGCTCAGATAGCCGGAGGCGCCCGTGGTCCGGAAGCAGAACTTGTCGGCGCTCTCGTGGCGTACGTAGATCTCCAGCAGATCCGGAGAACTGCCGCACTGCGCCAGCACGATGTGCCCGTCGCCCCGCTTCAGCAGGATCCCCTGCTCGGCGAGGATCTTGTCGGCCTGTGGATAGGCGAAGTCCTCCACGGCGTGGCCCGGCCCCTCGTCCGCCACCGGACGGAGCGTCAACTCCTGCTGGTCCGAATCCGGTTGTCCGGTCACGAGCGCTGCCACGACCACCCCGGACAGGGCGCCAGCGGCCAGGGCGGACTTCAGTACGCGCCTTCTCAAAACCCCTCCTCGCATCACCGGAAGGTGTCCCGAGCCCCCTGCTCGTACCCCGCTGTCACCTTCCGGGTGAACTCAGCCCAACAGCTGCCGCACCCGAAGGCAAGCAAGGCACGTACGGCATAGGCGACATGGGAGGAAGGGGAGTGTGAGCTTCACCACACTGCCGAAAAGGTTGTATGAAGATCAGCGTCGATCGCGTCACGAAGTTTTCAAGAGGCCTGGAATCCGCCTTCCGGCCTTAGGGTGCCGTTATGTGCGGAATCGTGGGTTATGTCGGTGGACAGTCGGCGCAGGACGTCGTCGTCGCAGGACTCAAGCGCCTCGAATACCGGGGCTACGACTCGGCGGGTGTCGCCGTACTCGCGGACGGCGGGCTGGCCGCCGCGAAGAAGGCGGGCAAGCTCGTCAATCTGGAGAAGGAGCTGGGGGACCGGCCGCTGCCGGCCGGGCGGACCGGCATCGGGCACACCCGCTGGGCGACGCACGGAGCGCCCACCGACGTCAACGCCCACCCGCACCTGGACAACGCGGGCCGGGTCGCCGTCGTGCACAACGGGATCATCGAGAACTTCGCCGCCCTCCGCCGCGAACTGACCGGGCGCGGGCACGCCCTGGAGTCGGAGACGGACACCGAGGTCGTCGCGCATCTGCTGGCCGAGGCGTTCTCGGCGGGCGGAGACCTCGCGGACGCGATGCGGCAGGTGTGCCGGCGGCTGGAGGGGGCGTTCACCCTCGTCGCCGTCCACGCGGACCAGCCGGACGTCGTCGTCGGCGCCCGGCGCAACTCACCGCTCGTCGTGGGTGTGGGGCAGGACGAGTGGTTCCTCGCCTCCGACGTCGCCGCCTTCATCGCACACACCCGCTCCGCGATCGAGCTGGGCCAGGACCAGGTCGTCGAGCTGAGCCGCGAGGGCGTCACCGTCACCGGCTTCGACGGAGAGCTCGCCGAGGTGCGCGAATACCACGTCGACTGGGACGCCTCCGCCGCCGAGAAGGGCGGCTACGCCTCCTTCATGCTCAAGGAGATCGCCGACCAGCCGCAGGCCGTCGCCGACACCCTCCTCGGCCGGATCGACGGCGAGGGCGCGCTCCACCTCGACGAGGTGCGCATCCCGGACACCGAACTGCGCGAGGTCGACAAGGTCGTCATCGTCGCCTGCGGCACCGCGTTCCACGCCGGGATGATCGCCAAGTACGCCATCGAGCACTGGACCCGGCTGCCCTGCGAGACCGAGCTGGCCAGCGAGTTCCGCTACCGGGACCCGATCCTGGACCAGCGCACCCTCGTCGTCGCCATCTCCCAGTCCGGCGAGACCATGGACACCCTGATGGCGCTGCGGCACGCCCGCGAACAGGGCGCGAAGGTGCTCGCCATCTGCAACACGAACGGCTCGACGATCCCGCGCGAGTCCGACGCCGTCCTCTACACGCACGCCGGGCCCGAGGTCGCCGTCGCCTCCACCAAGGCCTTCCTCACCCAGCTCGTCGCCTGCTACCTGGTGGCGCTCTACCTCGGCCAGGTGCGCGGCACCAAGTGGGGCGACGAGATCCGTGCGGTGGTGCGCCAGCTCTCCGCCGTCCCCGGCGAGGTCGACCGCGTACTGGAGACGATGGAGCCGGTGCGCGAGCTGGCCCGGTCCCTCGCCCACCACGACACCGTGCTGTTCGTCGGCCGGCACGTCGGCTACCCGGTCGCCCTCGAAGGCGCGCTCAAGCTCAAGGAACTCGCCTACATGCACGCCGAGGGCTTCGCGGCCGGCGAGCTGAAGCACGGGCCGATCGCGCTCATCGAGGAGGGGCTGCCGGTCGTCGTCATCGTGCCGTCGCCGCGGGGGCGTTCGGTCCTCCACGACAAGATCGTGTCCAACATCCAGGAGATCCGGGCCCGGGGCGCGCTCACGGTCGTCGTCGCCGAGGAGGGCGACGAGGCCGTCGTCCCGTACGCCGACCACCTCATCACCGTCCCCGCAACGCCTACGCTGCTTCAGCCGCTGGTCGCCACCGTGCCGCTCCAGGTCTTCGCCTGCGAGCTCGCGACGGCCCGCGGCAACGAAGTGGACCAGCCGCGCAATCTGGCGAAGTCCGTGACCGTGGAGTGAACCGGGGCGTGCGTCCCGGGTGATGGGGATGGCGAGGGTGGGTTCGTGATCATCGGAGTCGGCATCGATGTGGCCGAGATCGAGCGGTTCGGCGCGGCGCTGGAGCGTACGCCCCAGTTGGCCGACCGGCTCTTCGTCGGGAGCGAGCTGACGCTGCCGAGCGGCGAGCGGCGCGGTGTCGCCTCGCTCGCCGCCCGGTTCGCCGCGAAGGAGGCCCTGGCCAAGGCGCTCGGCGCACCGGGCGGGCTGCTGTGGAGCGACGCGGAGGTCTGGGTCGAGGAGAGCGGGCAGCCCCGGCTGCGGGTACGCGGCACGGTCGCCGCCCGCGCCGCCGAACTGGGCGTGCGCGGCTGGCACGTCTCGCTCAGCCATGACGCGGGGGTCGCCTCGGCGGTGGTGATCGCGGAGGGGTGAGCACCCGCACGGCCGAACCGGTCGCCACGCCCTGCGGGGGTGGCGTCGGCCCCTGTGATCGCGGAGGGTTGGACCATGCGACGTGCCTACAGCGTGGAGACCGTACGGGCCGCCGAGGCCGCCCTCATGCAGCGGCTGCCGGAGGGCGCCCTGATGCAGCGCGCCGCCGCCGGACTCGCCGTGGCCTGCGGCGATCTGCTGCGGCGCAACGGCCGGGTGTACGGGTCCCGGGTCCTGCTCCTGGTCGGCAGCGGCGACAACGGCGGCGACGCGCTCTACGCCGGCGCCCGCCTCGCCCGCCGGGGCGCGGGCGTGCGGGCCCTGCTGCTCGCCCCCGACCGGGCGCACCCCGGCGGCCTCGCCGCGCTGCTGGCGGCCGGCGGACAGGTCGCCGACGGGCCGGACGGGCTCGGCGTGCTCGACCTCGTGGTGGACGGCATCACCGGCATCGGCGGGCGCGGCGGGCTGCGCGAGGACGCCGCCGACGTGCTGCACGCGGTGACCCGGGACCGTACGCCGGTCCTGTCCGTCGACCTGCCGAGCGGGGTGGAGGCCGACACCGGGGAGGTGCACGGCGACGCGGTCCGGGCGGACGCGACGGTCACCTTCGGCACCTACAAGCCCGGCCTCCTGATCGACCCGGCCGCCGAACACGCGGGGGCGCTGCGGCTGGTGGACATCGGGCTCGGGCCGGAGCTGCCCGAGCCGCCGGACCTGGAGGCGCTCCAGTACGCGGACGTCGCGGCGCTGCTGCCGGTGCCGGGCGCGGAGAGCGACAAGTACCGGCGCGGGGTCGTCGGCGTGGTCGCCGGGTCCGAGCGCTACCCGGGCGCGGCGGTCCTCGCGGTCGCGGGCGCGCTGCGCGGCGGGGCCGGGGCGGTGCGGTACGTCGGACCGGGCGCGGACGCGGTGATCGCCCGGTTCCCCGAGGCGCTGGTGCACGCCGGGCCGCCGTCGAAGGCCGGGCGGGTGCAGGCCTGGGTGGTCGGGCCCGGGCTCGGTGACGGGCGGGGCGCGGAGGCGGCCGTCGCCGATGTGCTGGCCGCCGACGTGCCCGTGCTCGTCGACGCGGACGGGCTGCGGCTGCTGGACGCGGAGACCGTACGCACCCGGACCGCCCCGACCGTTCTGACCCCGCACGCGGGTGAGGCCGCCGCGCTGCTCGGCGCCGCCCGCGAGGAGGTGGAGTCCGGGCGGCTCGCCGCGGTCCGCGAACTGGCCGCCCGCTACCGCGCCACCGTGCTCCTCAAGGGCTCCACGACCCTGATCGCGGAGGCCCGCGACACCCCCGTACGGGTCAACCCGACCGGTACGTCCTGGCTGGCCACGGCGGGCAGCGGCGATGTGCTCTCCGGTCTGACCGGCTCCCTGCTCGCGGCCGGGCTCGCCCCGCGCGACGCCGCGTCCGTCGGCGCCTATCTGCACGGGCTGGCCGCCCGGCACGGCTCGGACGGGGCCCCGGTCTCCGCGCAGGACGTCGCGGACGGCATCCCGGCGGCCTGGCGCGACGTGCGGGCGGGGTGAGCGGGGGCGATGGTGGAAGCCCCGGCAGAAGGGCGGTGCAGGCGGTGAGCGACCCCGTACGCGTACGCAGGGCGTACGACCCGGCCGAGGACGGCGACGGCACCCGGGTCCTGGTCGACCGGCTCTGGCCCCGGGGCGTCTCCAAGGAGCGGGCCGCCGTCGGCGTATGGCTCAAGGACGTCACGCCCTCGGACGAGCTGCGCTCCTGGTACCACCACGACCGCGCGGACCGGCACGAGGAGTTCGTCGAGCGCTACCGCACCGAGCTGGACGACCCGACGCACACGGAGGCGGTCGAGCAGCTCGCCGGCCTGGTGCGCGAGGGCGGCCCGGTCACCCTGATCACAGCGGCCAAGGACGTCGAGGACAGCCATGTCCCGGTCCTGGTCGACCACCTCAGGCATGTGATGAAACGTACATAAGCCCGGATACCGGCGTGCACTGCCCGGGAGGTGGCGGGTGCCTCTGAGAGACTGGGCGCGATGAACGAGACAGCGTCCCTGAGAGCCCGTGCCGAGATCGACCTCGCCGCGCTGCGCGCCAATGTGCGTGTCCTGCGCGAGCGGGCGGCCGGTGCGCAGCTCATGGCCGTGGTGAAGTCCGACGGGTACGGGCACGGGGCGGTGCCCTGCGCCAGGGCCGCGCGGGAGGCCGGGGCGGCCTGGCTGGGCACCGCGACCCCGCACGAGGCCCTCGCCCTGCGGGCGGCCGGACTCGACGGCCGGATCATGTGCTGGCTCTGGACGCCCGGCGGCCCCTGGCGCGAGGCGATCGAGGCCGACCTCGACGTGTCGGTCGGCGGTATGTGGGCGCTGCGCGAGGTCGTCGCCGCCGCCGGAGCCGCGGGCCGCCCGGCCCGCGTCCAGCTCAAGGCCGACACCGGCCTCGGCCGGGGCGGCTGCCAGCCCGCCGACTGGCCCGAACTGGTCACCGAGGCGCTCGCCGCCGAGCAGGCCGGACGGGTCCGGATCACCGGCCTGTGGTCGCACTTCGCCTGCGCCGACGAACCGGGCCACCCCTCGATCGCCGCCCAGCTCGACGTCTACCGCGACATGGTGGCGTATGCCGAGAAGGAGGGCGTGGAGCCCGAGGTGCGGCACCTGGCCAACTCCCCGGCCACGCTCACGATTCCCGAGGCGCACTTCGACCTCGTCCGGACCGGCATCGCGATGTACGGCATCTCGCCCGCCCCCGAGCTGGGCACCTCCGCCGACCTCGGGCTGCGCCCCGTGATGACGCTCGCCGCGTCCGTCGCCCTGGTCAAGGACGCCCCGGCCGGACACGGCGTCAGCTACGGCCACCACTACCGCACGACCACCGGGACGACCCTCGGCCTGATCCCCGTCGGCTACGCGGACGGCGTCCCGCGTCACGCGTCCGGCCGGGGCCCCGTCCTGGTCGGCGGTCGGCGGCGCACGGTCGCGGGCCGGGTCGCCATGGACCAGTTCGTCGTCGACCTCGACGGCGACCGGCCCGAGGCGGGCGCGGAGGCGGTGCTGTTCGGGCCCGGCGACCGGGGCGAGCCGACCGCGCAGGACTGGGCGGAGGCCGCCGACACCATCGCGTACGAGATCGTCACGCGCATCGGCACCCGGGTGCCCAGGGTGTACGTGAACGGGACAACCGGTCACACCGATCCGACCGGGGGCGGACAGCAGTGAGCGAGAGCAGCGCGGAGGCCGTGGTGGCCGCGACCGCGAACGTGGCCGGCGCGGCCGGTGCGGCGGGCTGGCGCCGGGCGGGGATCGCCGGGGCCGCGATAGGGGTGCTCGCCGCGGGCGCGGCGGCCGGGGTCGCCGTCGAGCGGCTCACCGTCGGGCGCGGCATGCGCAAGAAGGCCCGTCTCGCCCTGGACGCCACCGGGCCCTACGGCTCGCTGCGCGGCACGCCGGGCCGGGCCGTCGCCGACGACGGCACCGAGCTGTACTACGAGGTCGACGAGGTGGAGGACGCGCAGGCGACGGCCGACGAGGGCGCCTCCGGCGCCCGCCGCCGTCGCCTCTTCGGACGCAGGGCGCCCGCCCCGGTCACCGTCGTCTTCAGCCACGGCTACTGCCTCGGCCAGGACTCCTGGCACTTCCAGCGGGCCGCGCTGCGCGGTCTCGTCCGCTGCGTCTACTGGGACCAGCGCAGCCACGGCCGCTCCGGGCGGGGCCGGGCCCAGGCGGACGGGGTGCCGGTCGGCATCGACCAGCTCGGCCGCGATCTGAAGGCGGTCATCGACGCGGCGGCCCCCGAGGGCCCGCTGGTGCTGGTCGGGCACTCCATGGGCGGCATGACGATGATGGCGCTGGCCGACCAGTACCCGGCCCTGATCCGCGACCGGGTCGCCGCCGTCGCCCTGGTCGGCACCTCCGGCGGCAGGCTCGGCGAGGTCGACTTCGGGCTGCCGGTGGCGGGCGTGAACGCGGTGCGCCGGGTGCTGCCCGGGGTGCTGAAGGCGCTCGGCTCGCAGACGGAGCTGGTGGAGAAGGGCCGGAGGGCCACGGCGGACCTGTTCGCCGGGCTGATCAAGCGGTACTCGTTCGGCTCGCGGGACGTGGACCCGGCGGTCGCCCGGTTCGCGGAACGGCTGATCGAGTCCACCCCGATCGATGTGGTCGCCGAGTTCTACCCGGCCTTCACCGACCACGACAAGAGCGGCGCGCTGCCCGCGTTCCGGGACGTGCCGGTGCTGGTCCTGGCCGGGGACAAGGACCTGGTCACCCCCAGCTCGCACAGCGAGGCCATCGCGGACGTCCTGCCCGACGCCGAGCTGGTGATCGTGCCGGACGCCGGGCACCTGGTGATGCTGGAGCACCCGGAGACCGTCACGGACCGGCTGGCCGACCTGCTCGTACGCAGCGGCACGGTGCCGGCCGCTAACGTTGGCGGACATGGAAGCACCGCACAACAGCCCGGCCGCTGAGACCGCTCCCGCCCCCGCGGGGGCCGTGCCCGAGGCCGTCGCCGTGACGCTCACCGTCACCTCCCCCGAACAGATGCAGGACCTGGGCCGCCGCCTCGCCCGGGTGCTGGCCCCCGGCGACCTGGTCATGCTCACCGGCGAGCTGGGCGCCGGGAAGACGACGCTGACCCGCGGCCTCGGCGAGGGCCTCGGCGTGCGCGGCGCGGTCACCTCGCCGACCTTCGTCATCGCCCGCGTCCACCCTTCACTGGTCCAGGGCCCGGCCCTGGTCCACGTCGACGCCTACCGCCTCGGCGGCGGCCTCGACGAGATGGAGGACCTGGACCTGGACGTGTCGCTGCCGGAGTCGGTGGTGGTCGTGGAGTGGGGCGACGGCAAGGTCGAGGAGCTGGCCGAGGACCGACTGCGGGTCCTCATCGACCGCGCGACCGGAGACACCGACGACGAGCGGCGCGAGGTGACCCTGGTCGGCATCGGGGCGCGCTGGGCGGGGCTGCGGGAGGACCTGGCGTAGAGCCCGGTCGGTGACGCCCGGTCGGTGACGCCCGGTCGGTGACGCCCGGTCGGTGACGCCCGGCCCTACCCTTCCCGACAGCGCGTCGGTAAATTGTTGCGCGGGGGACCGTGGTCGTGGTCACATGAGTACGAGACGTGGTTAGGTTTACCTAACCGTGCCCTCCACCGGAGCACCCAGGAGGCATCCATGCCGACGCCCGAGCGCGCAGCGCGACCGCAGCCGCGACCGACTCCGTCCGCCCTGTCGATGAGAGACCTGCTGGCCTCGTGCGCCGCGGCCACCGCGGTCTCCACCCCGCCGGGCGGGACGCGCCACGAGCCGGAGGAAGCGAGCGCCGGTGACGCCCGCGGCGCGGTGCCCCCGCCGGCCAGGCGCGACGCCGCGTGACGGACCCGGCAGCGATCCGCCGGACGCCGCCTACGGGACGACGACGACCTTCGCGCCGATCGTCGCGAAGGACCACATCGCGTTGCCGTCCGCGCGCTTCATCCGGACGCCGCCGGTCTTCGACGTCGGGTCCGGGCTGGCCATCGAGCCGTCCTGGGCCGCGCTGAAGCCGATCGCCACCTCGTCCACGTTCGCGAAGCGGACCACGTGCTCGATCGGGACGCCGTCCGAGCCCCGGACCGTGCCCGAGCGCGAGGTGACCTGGTGGACGCCGGGCGGCGGGCTGACGGGGCTCGGCATCACGGTGAAGGTGCGGATCGCCTTGTTGTTCTCGTCGACCAGCCACACCCGGCGGTCCTTCAGCGCGTACACGACGCGCTCGCCCTTGCCGGAGGCAGCCGGGACAGCCAGCGGGTCGGCCGGGGGCTTCGGCTTGGCGGAGGGCTGCGCCGAGGCCGCGGCGGACGTCTTCGGGCCGGGCGTGGACGCCACCGAGTCGGGGGCGTTCGCCGAGGCCTGGTAAGCGAGGAAGGCGACCGCGGCGACCGCCGCCGCAGTGAGCCCGGCCACGATTCCCGAGCTGCTCCTTGCCACCGTGAACTCCCCTTTCGGCGCCGCCTGCCGCATGTCGTACAAGCGTTTACGTCGTACCCGCGGATACCCGGTGACGGTAGCAGCAGCGCGTGCGCGGACCGGGACGCCGTACGGACGCCGTACCGCCGTCGGCGGAGCCGTAGGCTGTTTGCGTGCTCTTGCTCGCCATGGATACCGCCACGCCCGCCGTCACCGTCGCCCTGTACGACGGTACGTCCGTCATCGCCTCCTCCGGCCAGGTCGACGCCCGCCGGCACGGGGAGCTGCTGCTGCCCGCCGTCGACCGGGTCCTCGCCGAGGCCGGGACGAAGCTCGACGCCGTGACGGACGTGGTCGTGGGCGTCGGCCCCGGCCCGTACACCGGCCTGCGGGTCGGCCTGGTCACCGCCGCCACCTTCGGCTCCGCCCTCTCCGTACCGGTCCACGGTCTGTGCACCCTGGACGGGATCGCGTACGCCGCCGGGCAGGAGGGCCTGGAGGGGCCGTTCGTCGTGGCGACGGACGCGCGCCGCAAGGAGGTCTACTGGGCGCGGTACGAGGACGCCCGCACCCGTACGGGCGAACCCGCCGTCGACCGGCCCGCCGACATCGCCGAAGCCCTCGCCGGGCTTCCCGTGGCCGGCGCGGGCGCGCGGCTCTACCCGGAGTCCTTCCCGGACGCGCGCGGCCCCGAGCACGTGGCCGCCGGGGCGCTCGCCGCGCTCGCCGCCGAGCGGCTGGCCGCCGGGCAGGAGCTCCTGGAGCCGCGGCCGCTCTATCTGCGCCGGCCCGACGCCCAGGTCCCGAAGAACTACAAGGTGGTCACCCCGAAGTGAGCGCCGCCACCGCCGTACTGCGCGAGATGCGCTGGTGGGACATCGCACCGGTGCTGGAGCTCGAACACGCGCTGTTCCCGGACGACGCCTGGTCGCCCGGCATGTTCTGGTCCGAGCTGGCCCACGCCCGCGGCCCCGGCGCCACCCGCCACTACGTCGTCGCCGAGGAGACCGCCACCGGCCGGATCGTCGGCTACGCCGGGCTCGCCGCCCTCGGCGACCTGGCCGACGTCCAGACGATCGCGGTCAGCCGCGAGGCCTGGGGCACCGGCCTCGGCTCCGAGCTCCTCACCGACCTGCTGAAGGCCGCGACCGCCTTCGAGAGCGCCACCGTGCTCCTCGAAGTACGGGTCGACAACACCCGCGCGCAGAAGCTGTACGAGCGCTTCGGCTTCGAGCCGATCGGCTTCCGGCGCGGCTACTACCAGCCGGGGAACATCGACGCGCTCGTCATGCGCCTGACCATGCAAGAGCAAGCCGTGCACGAGCACGCACCAGAGACCGGGACTGAATGATGGCTGCCGACGAACCCCTCGTACTCGGCATCGAGACCTCCTGCGACGAGACCGGCGTCGGCATCGTGCGCGGCACGACCCTGCTCGCCGACGCCGTCGCCTCCAGCGTCGACACCCACGCCCGCTTCGGCGGCGTCGTCCCGGAGATCGCCTCCCGCGCCCATCTGGAGGCGATGGTCCCCACCATCGAGCGCGCCCTGAAGCAGGCGGGCGTCAGCGCCCGCGACCTCGACGGCATCGCCGTCACCTCCGGGCCCGGGCTCGCGGGCGCCCTGCTGGTCGGCGTCTCGGCCGCGAAGGCGTACGCGTACGCGCTCGGCAAGCCGCTCTACGGGGTCAACCACCTCGCCTCGCACATCTGCGTCGACCAGCTGGAGCACGGCCCGCTGCCCGAGCCGACGATGGCCCTGCTGGTCAGCGGCGGGCACTCGTCCCTGCTCCTGGCCCCCGACATCACCAGCGACGTCCGCCCGCTCGGCGCGACGATCGACGACGCGGCGGGCGAGGCCTTCGACAAGATCGCCCGCGTGCTGAATCTGGGCTTCCCCGGCGGCCCGGTCATCGACCGGCTGGCGAAGGAGGGCGACCCGAAGTCCATCGCCTTCCCGCGCGGTCTGACCGGCCCGCGCGACGCCCCCTACGACTTCTCCTTCTCCGGCCTCAAGACGTCGGTGGCGCGCTGGATCGAGGCGAAGCGCGCGGCGGGCGAGGAGGTGCCGGTACGGGATGTGGCGGCGTCCTTCCAGGAGGCCGTGGTGGACGTGCTCACCCGCAAGGCGGTCCGGGCCTGCAAGGACGAGGGCGTCGACCACCTGATGATCGGCGGCGGCGTCGCGGCCAACTCCCGGCTGCGCGCCCTGGCCCAGGAGCGCTGCGAGCGGGCCGGCGTCCGGCTGCGGGTGCCGCGCCCCGGCCTCTGCACCGACAACGGGGCGATGGTCGCGGCGCTCGGCGCGGAGATGGTCGCCCGCAACCGCCGCCCCTCCGACCTGGAGCTGTCCGCCGACTCCTCGCTGCCGGTGACGGAGCCGCACGTGCCGGGGGCCGCGCACCGCCACGACCACGACCACGACCACGACCACGTGCACGAGATCAGCAAGGACAACCTGTACTCATGAGCGGCGCGACCATCGTCCTGATGTGGGAGGCCCGGGCCGTGGAGGGCCGTGGCGGCGAGCTCCTGGAGTGGGCCCGCGCCCGGGCCGCCGAGCTGGCCCGTGAACCCCGCCGCCGCGAGCTGCTGCGCGCCCCGCAGGACCGGGTGCTGGTGATGACGTGGTGGCAGGACGCCTCGTACGCCGACGACCTGCCCGAACTCCCCGAGCCCGACGCCGCCCTGATCACCCGCCCGGTGCACCGCTGGCGCTTCGAGGCGGTGGGCTGAGCGGCGGGCCCGCCGGGGGCCTCAGGCTCCCGCGCCCCGGGTTCCGCGCCGGATCAGGCCGTCCACGATCGCGTCGAGCTCCTCGACGGTCTCGTAGTCGGCGGCGTACTCCCGCCAGCGGTCCTTGAACCCGGTGAGCCGGGGCAGCTCCGCCGCGTCCTCCTCGGTGATCATCTCCGGGAAGAACTCCCGGCGCGAGGGGTTCTCCGCCCGGCGGGCCGCCGCCCTGCGGAAGACCAGGTCGCCGTAGACGTAACTCCAGATCGTCCGGTACGCCCGGACCGCGCGGGCCGGTGAGAGGCCGCAGGCGAGCGCGCAGTCGACGATCTCCTCCACCATCCACAGGGCGTTGCGGTCGGTCAGCTCGCCCAGCGCCAGGACGTCCAGCACCCAGGGGATCCGGCCGATGACGTCGTGCATGTGCGCGGCCACCGCCACGATCCGCTCGCGCGGGTCCTCGGGCAGCTCCGGGCGCGGGAAAGCCGCCGCCGTGCCGGACAGGGTGAGCATCAGCAGCTCGTCCTTGTCCTGCACGTAGTGGTAGAGGGCCATCGGCGTACTGCCCAGCTCCTTCGCCACCCGCCGCATGGACAGGGCGGCCACGCCCTCCTCCTCGACGATGCGGCGCGCGGTGGCGACCATCACGGCCGGGTCCAGCCGCCGGGGCCGTCCCACGGGCCGCCCGGACGCCCCGGTCTTCTTCTTCGCGGTCTTCTTCTCGGTCTTCTCGCTGCCTGACACCTGGGCATTCTCCCCTTACGGCTCCCTCTCCGTACCGGCGCGTCTATTTTCTATACGTGTATGGTAATTCTCGATCGAGGGTGACGCCGAGGGACACATCGAGGGGAAGGGGACGTCATGGGCGGGACGACGAAGGAACCGGGTGCGGGGGAGCGGCATGCGCGATGGCTGCTGGTGGTGGCGCTCACCGTGCAGTTCCTGGTGTCGCTGGACATGTCCGTGGTGAACGTCGCGCTGCCCGACATCCGCAGCGACCTCGGCTTCGGCGGGGACGGGCTGCTGTGGGTCGTGAACGCCTACGCCCTCGCCTTCGGCGGGCTCCTCATGCTCGGCGGCCGGCTCGCCGACCTGGCGGGCCCCCGCCGCGTCCTGACGGCGGGTCTGGTCCTGTTCGGACTGGCCAGCCTGGCGGGCGGCCTCGCCTGGTCACCCGGTTCGCTGGTGGCGGCGCGCGCGGTGCAGGGCGTCGGCGCGGCGGCCCTCGCCCCGGTGGCGTTCGCCCTGATCACCCTCGCCTTCCCGGCCGGGCCCGCCCGGTCCAGGGCGCTCGGACTGTGGGGCATGGCGGGCGCGGCGGGCGGCGCGGTCGGGGTGCTGGCGGGCGGCGTGCTCACCGACGCGACGGGCTGGCGGTCCGTGATGCTGGTCAACGTGCCGATCGTCGCCTTCGCCCTGGCCGCCGCCGCGCGCACCGGCTCCGTCGGCGGGCAGCGGCGGGCCGGGGCCCGGCTGGACGTCGCCGGGGCGCTGCTGGCCACGGCCGGGACGACGCTGCTGGTCCTCGGACTGGTGCGGACCTCGGACCACGGCTGGTCCTCGGCGACCACGCTCGCCTCCCTCGGCGCGGCGGTCGTCCTGCTGTCCGCCTTCGTCGCCGTCGAACTGCGGACCGCCTCCCCGCTGCTCCGGCCCGGCCTGCTGAAGGGGCGGCCGGTGCTCACCGCGAACCTGTTCTGTCTGCTGCTCGCCTCGGCCCAGTTCGGCGCGTTCTACTTCGTCTCGCTCTACATGCAGCTGGTCCTCGGATTCGGGCCGACCGCCGCCGGGTTCGCGTTCCTGCCCTTCTGCGTGGGTGTCGTCGCGGGCTCGGTCCTCGCCACCCGCGCGGTCGCCGCGCTCGGCATCCGGCGGCTGATGACGGTGGGCGCGACGCTGGCCGCGCTCGGGATGGGCTGGTTCGCGGTGACCGCCACGGTCGACGGCGGCTTCCTCGTCTCCATCCTCGGCCCGTCGCTGGTCTGCTCCTTCGGGATCGGCCTGTGCTTCGTCCCGCTCGGCACGGCCGCGACGACCGATGTGGACCCCGGCGAGACCGGCATGGCCTCCGGGCTGCTCAACAGCTCGCGGCAGGTCGGCGGCTCGCTCGGCCTCGCGGTCCTGGTCACCGTCGCCGCCCGGGTCACCGGCGGCTCCACCGTTCCCACCGAGCTGTCCTCGGGGTACGCGGCCGCCTTCTGGGCCGCCGCGGGCCTGCTGGCGGCGGCCGCGCTGGCGGCGTACGTCCTGCTGCCGGCGGAGCGCCGGACCGGGGCCGCGGGCCCGGTGGCCGTGGAGCCGGACAGCGGCGCGGCCGCCCGCTGAGTCCGTACGGGTGCGGGGCCGGGCGGGTCCGATGAGTTCGGGCGGCGGGCCGGGTCTGCCTTCCACGACGTCCGGGCCGCCCGGCCCGGACGGGTGGACGGCCCGAGGAGCAGACCATGCAGAAGATCACCCCCTGTCTCTGGTACGACGGCCAGGCGAAGGAGGCGGCCGAGCACTACGTCGCGATCTTCGGCGGCGACTCCCGGATCGGGGACATCACCTATTACGGCGAAGAGGCCCCCGGCAGGACGGGTTCCGTGCTCACCGTCGACTTCCGGCTCGCGGGCCAGGACTTCATCGGGCTCAACGGCGGACCGCAGTTCCCGTTCACCGAGGCGATCTCGCTCTCCGTCGACTGCGCCGACCAGGCCGAGGTGGACCGGTTCTGGGCCGCGCTCTCGGAGGGCGGCGAGGAGGGACCGTGCGGCTGGGTCAAGGACAAGTTCGGGGTCTCCTGGCAGGTCGTCCCGAACGAGCTGCAACGGCTGGTCACCGGCCCGGACAAGGAGCGGGCGCAACGTGTCGTCAAGGCCATGCTCGGCATGGGCAAGCTGGACGTCCAGGCCCTGCGCGACGCCTGACCCGCACCGCGTCGGTGGTGACCGCACCGCGTCGGTGGTGACCCGCGGCGCATCGGTAGTGTTCTGCGCATGCCACGCCGTGCCCCGCTGCCACCCCCTCCGCCGCCCGCCGAGATCCGCTCCTGGCCCGACCGCGAGGCGATGCTCGCCGACCGGGCGGTGGTCCTGGGCGAGCTGGTGACGATGCACGTGGGGCCGGGGCGGCTGGGGCTGCTGTGGATGTGGGCGGCGCTCGCCGCGATCGGCTGGGGCGTGGTGGGCACCGGGATCGTCATGTTCGAGCAGGCGATCGACCTGGTCGACTTCGTCAGTGTCATCGGCGGCGCCGTCAGCCTGGTCATCGGCGCGGCGGTCCTGATCCCGGCCGTCGTCTTCCTCTGCGTCGGCGTCTCCCGGGACCGGAAGGTCCGCACGCTGCTCACCGCCTGGGGTGCGCTGGCGCGCGACCCGGAGCGCGACCGGCGGCTGCGGATGCCCGGGACGAGCCTCACCTGGCTGCTGCTGTCGTTCGCCCTGGGCGCGGTGGGGCTGGCCCTGTGCGTCATCGGGCCCGCGAGCGCCCGGCCCGGCCGGGACACGTACGGGCTGGTCGCCCTGATGATGGGCGTCGGCATGGTCGCCTGGCTGACCGCGCTGATCGGCGCGGTCACGGCCCTGGCGCACCGCCGCTGGGTGGTGGGCGTCCTGATGGGAACCGGGGGCGGAGGAGGTACGGGGACCGGGCTCGGAGCCGGGCTCGGAGCCGGTACCGGGGGCGGTGCGGGGACCGGGGACGGGACCGTACGGCCGTCGGCCGCGCCGGAGTCCGGGCCCGTGCGCCCGCCTTTTGTCCGCACCGGCGGGCCCGGCCACCGCTGATCCAGCCCGTCCGGCGTTCGAGGACGGAACCCTTCGCCTGGTGGGCGAGCCCCTTACGGGCCCCGTGGCAGGGGAGACCCTTGTCCGCACCCGAGAACGTGCTCGACGGTTCCGTCCTCGAACGCCGGACGGGCCGGGTGGGTCCGCCGGACGGCGGTCGAACCGCCCGGCTCACCCCAGCGGGTGGCCGATCAGCATCGTCGGAGCCCCCGCCACCCGGGTCAGGAACACCGTCACCGCGTTCGGTCCGCTCAGCTTCATCCGGCGGCGCAGCTCCTCCGGCTCGACCGCCGAACCGCGCTTCTTGACGGTCAGTACGCCGACCTCCCGCTCCCGCAGCAGCGCCTTCAGCTTCTTCATGTTGAAGGGCAGCCGGTCGGTGATCTCGTACCCGGCGACGTACGGGGAGGAGTACGGCTCGTCGCTCGTGACGTACGCGATCGTCTCGTCCACCAGCCGCCCACCGCACCGCTCCACGATGTCGGCGACCAGATGGGCCCGGATCACCGCGCCGTCCGGCTCGTACAGATAGCGCCCGACCGGGCCCACCGGCGGGGCGGGCAGCGGGGCCGGGGCGGTCAGGGTCGCCCCGGAGGGCAGCAGCGTGGCCCGGAACGCACCGGGCGCGAAGCCCTCCCCGTACCAGAGCACCGCCTCCTTCACATCGCCGCCGTCCGAGATCCACTCGGCCTCCGCCTCCGGGCCGATCGCCTCGTGCGGGATGCCCGGGGCGATCTTCAGCGCCGCCCTCGGAGCCTTCAGCGCGGTGGCCGTCGCCCAGGACAGCGGCGGTGAGTACGCCTCCGGATCGAAGATCCTGCCCCGGCCGCCGCGCCGGGCCGGGTCCACGAAGACCGCGTCGTACGGGGCGATGTCGATCTCCGTGACATCGGCGCACCGCACCTCGATCAGCCCGGCGAGGCCGAGCGCCTCGGCGTTGGCGCGGGCCACCTCGGCGGTCAGCGGGTCGCGGTCCACGGCCAGTACGGAGATCCCGGCGCGGGCCAGCGCGATGGCGTCGCCGCCGATGCCGCAGCACAGGTCGGCCACGCTCCGCACGCCGAGCCCGGCGAACCGGGCGGCTCGGTGGGCGGCGACCGAGGTGCGGGTGGCCTGCTCGACGCCGTTGGGCGTGAAGTACATCCGGTGGGCGTCCTCGGCCCCGAACTTCGCCACCGCCCGCTGCCGCAGCCGGGCCTGGCCGAGCGCCGCCGACACCAGCTCCGCCGGGTGCGTACGGCGCAGCCGGGTCGCGGTGGCCAGCTCGTCGGCGGGGTCGTGGTCGCGCAGCCCGGCCAGCAGCTGCTCGCCCTCGGGGGTGCGCAGCGCGGCGAAGGCGGTGCGCGCGGGGTCGTCGGACGGGGCGGCGGGGGTCGATGCGTTCACCCGGTCCATTGTGGCCGGTGTACGGGTGTGGGCCGGCCGGGGGACGGCGCCGGTCCGCTCGCGGTGTCGGGGCCGGAGACGGGCCGACGGCTGGCAGGATGCGGCGCCATGCAGCTAGTACGACAAAACGAAAAATCAGCCATGAAGTGGCACAGGTCGGGCGTCGTCGTGCTGGCGGCTCTGCTGGCCGCCGCCGTCGCCTCCGGATGCGCGGCGGAGACGGGCGGCAGCGGCACGGGAGCCCCCGGCGGGCCCGCGAAACCCGCCGCAGGCCAGCAGGGCGAGGCCGCCCCGCAGGCCGGGCCGGCGCGAGCCCTCGACACCTACGCGGAGGCGCTCAGGAAGAAGCAGGCCGCACGGGCCGTCGCCGCGAGGAAGTGGGGCCTCGCCAAGACCCCGCTCGCGGCCCCCGAGCCGCCGAAGGCAAAGCCGGTCATCACCACCCGCAAGGGCTTCGAGGTCCGGGACGACAAGGGGCTGCCGCCCGTCTTCACCACCGTCCCCACCAAGGAGAAGATCGTCTTCCTGACGATGGACGACGGGGCGGAGAAGGACCCCGAGCTGCTGCGGATGATGACCGAACTCGACATCCCGTACAGCGCGTTCCTCAGCGACTACGTCATCAACGACGACTACGGCTACTTCAAGAAGATGCAGCAGCGCGGGGTGACCATCAGCAACCACACCCTCAACCACCGCTATCTGCCCGGCCTCTCCTACGCCGAGCAGAAGCGGGAGATCTGCGGCCAGCAGGAGAAGATCCTCAAGCACTTCGGGAAGCGGCCCACCCTCTTCCGCCCGCCCTACGGCAACTACAACCGCGACACCCTCGTCATCGCCAAGTCCTGCGGGATCACCGCCGTACCGCTGTGGTCCTCCGAGGCCTTCCCCGACCACATGGAGTGGCGCGAGTGGGACCGGGACCTGCACCCCGGCGACATCGTCCTCACCCACTTCCGGGGCAAGGGGGACTGGAAGGGCTCGATGCCCGACATGATCCGCCGGGTCATGAAGACCATCACGGACAAGGGGTACGCGGTGGCGAAGCTGGAGGACTACGTCTGACCGGAGCCCTTCCCCGCACTCCGGCCCCGCATGCGCGCTCAGCCTCCGCTGTGCGCGCATGCGGCGTTGTCGCCGCCGCTGCGGCAGGGCGGGGAGACGTAGGTGGGGGCCGGTGCGGTCGTGGGGCCGGGGCCGCGGTCCGTCCACGGGTCCGGCCGCCGCTCCACCGCCGACGCGAGCGCGGCGGCGCACAGGGCCGCCGCGACGAGCACCTGCATGCCGCCCGCCCAGTGCCACCGGTTGCGCAGCAGGCTCACGGCGAGGCCGGCGGGGATCACGGCCGGAACGGCGAGCGCGATGGTCGGGCCCCACGCGTCGGCGAAGCCTTCGGAGGGGCCGTGCGGCGGCGCCAGGGTCCGCACCGCGATCACGATGAGCAGCAGTGCCCCGGCTGTCGCCTCCGCGACCACCAGCAGCAGGCCCATCAGCAGGTCCGCGCACCCGCCCGGCTCCGACGCCCGCCGTCGCGATGCGGCTTTCTCGTCGGGGCGTTCCGGCGGGCGGCTCTCGGAGTGCGTCATCTCCGCACCGTCGTACGGAACACCGCGCTCCGTCCCCACGTTGTCCGGACGGTGACCCGACGGAGCCCTGATCGAGCCTCGATCGAGACGGCGCGAGGGTGGTGAATTGGCACTCCGCTTGACCGAGTGCTAATCGCGGTCATAGTCTCGGGTCTGGCACTCCCCACTGGAGAGTGCCAGCACCACCTTTGCGCGACAGGGCAGGTCCGGCACCCGCGACGACGGATCGGTCTGGTCGCCGCCCACAGACTGTTAAACCCCGTGAGATCTCCGAAGGGGGAGACCGGATCGTGTCGACCACCAGCTCCAAGGTTGCGATCAAGCCGCTCGAGGACCGCATTGTGGTCCAGCCGCTCGACGCCGAGCAGACCACGGCTTCCGGCCTGGTCATTCCGGACACCGCGAAGGAGAAGCCCCAGGAGGGCGTCGTCCTCGCCGTGGGCCCGGGCCGCTTCGAGAACGGCGAGCGGCTTCCGCTCGACGTCAAGACCGGCGACGTCGTCCTGTACAGCAAGTACGGCGGCACCGAGGTGAAGTACAGCGGCGAGGAGTACCTCGTCCTCTCGGCCCGCGACGTCCTCGCGATCGTCGAGAAGTAATTCACCCACGTTTGCTTGTGTTCTGCGCCCCTGGCCCCCTGCGAAATAACTAGCCGGGCGGCGAGGGGCGCAGTTCATTTTGAGAGGGATACAGCCCATGGCGAAGATTCTGAAGTTCGACGAGGACGCCCGTCGCGCCCTTGAGCGCGGCGTCAACAAGCTTGCCGACACGGTCAAGGTGACGATCGGCCCCAAGGGCCGCAACGTCGTCATCGACAAGAAGTTCGGCGCTCCCACCATCACCAACGACGGTGTCACCATCGCGCGTGAGGTCGAGCTCGACGACCCGTACGAGAACCTCGGTGCCCAGCTCGTCAAGGAGGTGGCGACCAAGACCAACGACGTAGCGGGTGACGGCACCACCACCGCGACCGTCCTGGCCCAGGCGCTCGTCCGCGAGGGTCTGCGCAACGTCGCCGCCGGCGCCTCCCCGGCCGCCCTGAAGAAGGGCATCGACGCCGCCGTCAAGGCCGTGTCCGAGGAGCTCCTCTCCACGGCCCGCCCGATCGACGACAAGTCCGACATCGCCGCCGTGGCCGCGCTCTCCGCGCAGGACACCCAGGTCGGCGAGCTCATCGCGGACGCGATGGACAAGGTCGGCAAGGACGGTGTCATCACCGTCGAGGAGTCCAACACCTTCGGTCTGGACCTGGAGTTCACCGAGGGCATGGCCTTCGACAAGGGCTACCTGTCCCCGTACATGGTGTCCGACCAGGAGCGTATGGAGGCCGTCCTCGACGACCCGTACATCCTGATCCACCAGGGCAAGATCGGCTCCATCCAGGAGCTGCTGCCGCTCCTGGAGAAGGTCATCCAGGCCGGCGCCTCCAAGCCGCTCCTGATCATCGCCGAGGACGTCGAGGGCGAGGCGCTCTCCACCCTCGTCGTCAACAAGATCCGCGGCACCTTCAACGCCGTCGCGGTGAAGGCCCCGGGCTTCGGCGACCGCCGCAAGGCCATGCTCGGCGACATCGCCACCCTCACCGGTGCGACCGTCATCGCCGAGGAGGTCGGCCTCAAGCTCGACCAGGCCGGTCTGGACGTGCTCGGCACCGCCCGCCGCGTCACCGTCTCCAAGGACGACACGACCATCGTCGACGGCGGTGGCAACACCGAGGACGTCAAGGGCCGCGTCAACCAGATCAAGGCCGAGATCGAGTCCACGGACTCCGACTGGGACCGCGAGAAGCTCCAGGAGCGCCTCGCGAAGCTGGCCGGCGGCGTGTGCGTCATCCGCGTCGGCGCCGCCACCGAGGTGGAGCTCAAGGAGAAGAAGCACCGCCTCGAGGACGCCATCTCCGCCACCCGCGCCGCGGTCGAGGAGGGCATCGTCTCCGGCGGTGGCTCCGCCCTCGTCCACGCCGTGAAGGTCCTGGAGGGCAACCTCGGCAAGACCGGCGACGAGGCCACCGGTGTCGCGGTCGTCCGCCGCGCCGCCGTCGAGCCGCTGCGCTGGATCGCCGAGAACGCCGGCCTGGAGGGTTACGTCATCACCTCCAAGGTCTCCGAGCTCGACAAGGGCCAGGGCTTCAACGCCGCCACCGGCGAGTACGGCGACCTGGTCAAGGCCGGCGTCATCGACCCGGTCAAGGTCACCCGCTCCGCCCTGGAGAACGCCGCGTCCATCGCGTCGCTGCTGCTCACGACCGAGACCCTGGTCGTCGAGAAGCCGGCCGAGGAAGAGGCCGACGCCGGTCACGGCGGCCACGGCCACTCCCACTAGTACGGCCCCGTACCTTCCGGTACGGCCGAGGCCCGGTACCCCCGTCGCGGGGGCACCGGGCCTCGGTGCGTTCCGGGCGGCCTGGCCCCTACGCCCTGCGCGCCAGGTCGTCCGGGGCGACCGGGTCCGCGAACGGCAGCCCGCTCGCGTACCGCGCCACCTCGTCCAGCGCGCAGTCCGCCAGCCGGTGGATCTCGTCGCCCAGCGAACCCGCGACATGCGGTGTCAGCAGTACGTTCGGCAGGTCGTACAGCGGCGATCCGGGCGGCGGAACCTCCGGCTCCGTCACATCGAGCACCGCGTTCAGCCGCCCCGCCACCAGCTCCGGCAGCAGCGCTTCCTCGTCGATCAGCGAACCGCGCGAGGTGTTGATCAGCGTCGTCCCGTCCGCCATCGCCGCGAGCTGGGCGGCACCGATCAGGTGCCGGGTCGCGGGCAGTTCCGGCGCGTGGACCGAGACGATCCTGCTACGGGCACAGAGCTCGTCCAGGCCCGCCTTCGCCGCGCCGAGCCGCGCCGCCGCCCCCGCGTCCACGTACGGATCGAAGAGCAGCACGTCCAGATCGAACGGGCGCAGCAGCTCGATCACCCGGCGGCCGATCCGCGAGGCGCCCACGATGCCCACGCACCGCCGGTAGTTGCCGTGCCCCGCCAGCTCCGCCCGCCAGTCGTGCGGGGCGCGCAGCTGCCGGTAGCGGTGGGCGGCGGGCAGCACGTTCTTCCCGGCGAACAGGATCGCGGCCAGCGTGTACTCCGCGACCGGCAGCGCGTTGGCCCCGGCCGCCGAGGTGACCTGGATGCCCCGCTCCCAGCAGGCCGGGGTGATGTGGTGCTTGACGCTTCCCGCCGCGTGGACGATGGCCCGCAGCCGGGGCGCGGCGGCGAGGACGCCGGCGGTCAGCGGGGGCGCGCCCCAGCAGGTGATGAGCAGCTCCGCCCCGGCGAGCGCGGCCGCCACCTCGGGTTCCGGGTCGGTCAGCCGGTGCGCGACGAGCGCCGGGTCGGTGTCCACGAGCGCGGTGAGCCGCTCCCGTCGTACGGGGGTGAAGAGGCGGTCCGCGATGCCGGGGCCCATGGCGAGGAGGGCGGTGGGGGTGGATGTCACTTCAGGCTCCCTGCGGTCAGGCCCGCCTTCCAGTGCCGCTGGAGCAGGACGAAGGCGATGATCAGCGGCGTGACGGCGAGGAGCGAGCCGGTCACGACCATCGGGTAGAAGGCCGGGTCGGCGTTGGCGTTGCTGTGCCAGTTGTAGAGGCCCAGGCTCAGCGGGTAGAGGTCCTTGTCCGAGAGCATCACCAGCGGCAGGAAGAAGTTGTTCCAGATCGCGGTGAACTGGAAGAGGAACACCGTCACGAACCCCGGCATCACCATCCGCAGGCCGACCGACCAGAAGGTGCGCAGTTCACCGGCCCCGTCGATCCTGGCGGCCTCCAGGACCTCGTCGGGTATGTAGCCCGCGCTGAAGATCCGGGACAGATACACACCGAACGGGTTGACCAGCGCCGGGATCAGCACCGCCCAGTAGGTGTTGACGGTGCCGGTCTCGACCGCGAGCAGATACAGCGGCAGGGAGAGGGCGGTGGAGGGCAGCAGCACGCCCAGCAGCACCAGGGCGAACAGCTTCTCCTTGCCCCGGAAGCGGTATTTGTCGAAGGCGTACCCGGCGGCGACGCTGACCAGCGAGCAGCCGAGCGCCCCGATGCCCGCGTACAGCAGCGAGTTGCCGTACCACCGGAAGTAGATGCCGTCCTGGTAGGACGTCAGCTCGGAGAGATTGTGTCCGAGGTCGAAGCCCTCGAAGGAGAGGACATCGCCGCCCAGCAGATTCCCGGCGTCCTTGGTGGCCGCCGTCAGCAGCCAGATCAGCGGGAACAGCGTGTACACGGCGGCGATCAGCAGGACGACGTTGACCGCCGTCTTCGACAGCCATCGGCCGGAGGTCATCGGCGTGCCTCCTTCCTGCGGTTGGCGAAGCGCGTGACGACGAAGGACAGGGCGGCGGCGACCAGGGCGATCAGGACGGACGCGGCGGCGGCGAGACCGTAGTCGTTGCGCTCGAAGGCGGCGCTGTACGCGTACATGTTCGGGGTCCAGGTGCTGGTCACCGCCGAGCCCGAGCCACGGCTGAGGATGAGCGGTTCGGTGAACAGCTGGAGCGAACCGATGATCGTGAAGAGCAGGACCATCACCAGCGACGAGCGGATCAGGGGAAGCTTGACCGAGAAGGCGATCCGCCAGTTCCCCGCGCCGTCGACGGTCGCCGCCTCCAGCAGTGAGCGGTCCACGGCCTGGAGGGCGGCGTAGAAGATCACCACGTTGTAGCCGAGCCACTGCCACAGCGCGATGTTCACGATGGAGGGCAGCGTGCCCTCGGAGGAGAAGAAGTCGAAGCCGAAACCGCCGGCCTCCATGGCGGCGACGACCGGGCTGAGCTGCGGGGTGTAGAGGTAGATCCAGATCAGCGCGGCGATCAGGCCGGGGATGGCGTGCGGCAGGAACAGCGCCAGCTGGAAGAAGCGGCGGGCGCGGGCCAGCGCGGTGTCCAGCAGCAGCGCCAGCACGATCGCGCCGCCGCCCATCAGCGGGATGTAGAACGCGCAGTAGCCGAGCAGCACCCGGAAACCGTCGCGGAACGCCTGGTCGCCCAGGGCCGTCGCGTAGTTGCCGAGCCCGTCGAAGACGGTACGGGGGCCGTCGAAGCCCAGGCCGGACTGCTTCTCGGTGAAGAGGCTGAGCCAGAGCGCGTAGCCGACCGGGACGATCATCGCCACGGTGAACAGGGCGAAGAAGGGGGCCAGGAGCGTGCCCGCCGCCAGCCGGGTCCGGGCACGTGAGCCGATGACCTTCGGGGGGCGTCCCCCGTCGTTGCGGTTCATGAGTGCTCCGCCACCTTCAGGCCGCGCTTCCTCAGGTCGGCGACGGTGGCTTCATGGGCTCTCCTGAGCGCGCGCGGCAGCGTCGAGCCGCCGCCGACGACCTCACCCAGCTCGTCGCCCAGCGCGGAGTTGGTCGCCCCCGGGCTCGGGCCCCACACCCAGTCGGGCCCGATGGACCTGCCCGCCTCCTCGAACAGCCCGTACAGGTCCTGACCGCCGTAGAAACCCGTGTCGAAGGCCTTCCTCGCGATCGGCACCATGGCGGGGGAGGCGGGCAGAGCGCTCGATGTGCTCGCCCCGATCCGGGCGTTGATCGCGTCCTCGTGCGTCGACATCCACAGCGCGAACTCGACGGCGGCCGCCGTCCTGGTGCTGCCCTTGCTGACGGCGAACGTGGAACCGCCGATCATCCCGCTGGCCGGCCGGTCCGCCTCCTGGCTCGGCAGCCGTACCGCCGCCCACTTGCCCTTCTGCTCGGGCACGATGCCCGCGAGCACGCCCGCGCTCCAGGACGCCCCGAGGTAGCCGACGGTGGTGCCCTGCTTGAGGGAGCCGGTCCACTCGGGGCTGAACGAGGAGGCGGTGGAGACGAGCCGGTCGTCGATCAGGCCCTGCCAGTACGCGGCGGTGCGCTCCGACGCGGGGTCGGTGGTGTCGATCCGCCAGGCGTCCGTCCCGGCCCGGAACCACTGCGCGCCGGCCTGCCACGCCATGGCCTGGAAGAACGTCGGGTCGTCGGGGAAGAAGGTGGCGATCCTGGTCCTCGGCGAGGCCTTCTTCACCTGCTCCGCCGCGACCCGGAAGTCGTCCCAGGTGGCGGGCGGTTCGATGGAGTGCTCGGTGAAGAAGTCCTTGCGGTAGTAGAAGATCTGCGGCGCGGCGTCGAAGGGGACGGCCCAGTTCTTGCCGCCGAGCGTCGTCATCTCGATCGTCTGCGGCAAGAACTTCTTCTTGATGTCCTCCGTCAGATAGGGGCTGATGTCCTGCAGCGACCCCTGGCTGACGAACGCGGACAGCTGCGGATACTCGATGGAGAGCAGATCGGGGGCGATGCCCGCCTTCACCGCGTTGGCGATCTTGGGGTAGCCGCCGAGACCGCCCGAGGGTATCTCCTCGAACTTCACCCGGATCGTGTCGTGGGTGGCGTTGAACGCGTCCACGACCTCCTGGGATCCCTTCGTCCATGCCCAGAAGGACACGGTCACCGGGTTGTCGGCGGTACCTCGGGCGCGGGAGTCGTCGGCGCCGCCGCACGCCGTGACGACGGCGAGAGCGGTGGCGGCGCCGACCAGCGCATGGACGGGACGGGACCAACTGCGGCTCACGGCATGGCTCCTGTACGGACGGTACGAGCTGGGTAGCCGCGATGTTTCGATCCCTCCTGAGCGAAGTCAAGAGCGAAAGATTGAATGATCGAATAATGATCGATTTGGGAGGGGGTGAAGAGGGTCAGACCGTCGCAAGACGGTCGGCGTCGCCCGCCCCCGGCCGCCCGCAGGACTCCCGCACCCGCAGCGCCGGCAGCAGCGCCACCTGCCGCCGGGGCGAAGACCCGTCCCCGCCCGGATACCGGGGCCCGGCCAGCCGCTCCACCAGCAGCTCCGCCGCGCTGCGCCCCACCTCCCGCTTGGGCGGGGCCACCGCGCTCAGCGGGGTGTCGGCCAGCGCCGCCACCTCGTCGTCGTACGTGATCAGCGCCAGGTCCCCGGGGACCCGCACCCCCAGCTCGGCCAGCCGGCGCACCAGCCGGATGGCCTCCTCGTCGTTGTGGACCAGCACCGAGCTCGCCCGCCCCTCGCGCACCGCCGACCGCACCGCCTGCGCCGACCGCTCGAAGAGCGCCGGATCGCGGTCGGCGGAGACCGTCGCGATCAGCGGTTCCGTCCCGGCGAGCCCCAGCGCGGCCAGCGCCCGAGTGAACCCGGCCCGTACCGCCAGGGCCGTCGGGCTGTCCGAACGGGCCACCAGCATCGGCGTCCCGTGTCCCAGCCGCACCAGGTGCCGAACGGCGAGCAGCACCCCGTGCGCATGGTCCGAGCCCACCTGGTCCAGGCCCTCCAGCGGGCTGCCGGGTGCGCCCTTCCGCTCCACCAGCACCTTCTCGCCCGGCAGCCGGGCCATCCACTCGCCGTACCGCTCCGGGTGGTCCGGCTCCGTCCAGCTCGGCGCCAGCAGCAGCCCCTGCGCCCCGGCCGCCAGCAGACCGGCCGCGTGCGCCGCGTCGTCCTCGGGGCGGTAGTCGGTGACCCGCAGGATCAGCCGCGCGCCGAGCCGGGCGGCCGCCTCGTGGGCGCCCCGGATCACCTCGGCGAAGTAGTAGGCGGCGGCCGGGGCCAGCATCCCGATCACGGGGCCGCCGCCCGCCGGCGTACCGGCCGGGCCCCGGTCGGCGGGCCACGACACCGAACCGTGCGCCCGCTCCAGCAGCCCCCGGGAGGCCAGCGCCTCGACATCGCGCCGGGCGGTGACCGTGGCGACGCCGAGCCGGTCCGCCAGATCGGAGACCCGTACGGTGCCGCGCTCGCGCACCAGGTTCAGCAGCCGGTCATGACGTTCAGCAGCACCTTCGCGCACGGAGACAGCCCCCTGGAGCAGAATGATCGAACCCTGAGCAACGGGCGATCATTCGATCACAGGGCGGCCGGACGCGGGAGGGGCCGAGCGACTCCCGTACCGCTACTGCCCTACTGCGGGCCGTACTTGCGCCCCGTCCGCGAGGTCACCCCGCCGAGCAACCCGCGCGGGGCCACCTTGACCAGACCCATCAGCGCCTTGTAGCGCGGGTCCGGGATCGACACCGTCTTCCCCCGGGCCAGATCCGCCAGCGCCGAGGCCACCAGCTTGTCGGCGTCCAGCCACATCCAGTTCGGGATGTTGTCCGTGCCCATTCCGGCCCGCTCGTGGAACTCCGTCCGCACGAACCCGGGGCACAACGCCATCAGCCGTACCCCCGAACCGGCCAGATCCCGCGCCGCGCCCTGGGTGAACTGCACGACCCACGACTTCGACGCCCCGTACGTACCGCGCGGCACGAACGCGGCGACGGACGCCACGTTGACGACCCCGCCCCGGCCCCGCTCCCGCATCCCGGCGACGGCCGCCGAGGTCAGCCGCAGCACCGCCTCGCAGTGCACCTTCAGCATCGTCAGCTCATCGGCCATGGACACCTCCAGGAAGCGCCCCTTGTTGCCGAACCCGGCGTTGTTGACCAGCAGATCGATCGGATGCGTGCGCTCCGCGAGCCGCTTCGCGACCGCCTCGATCCCGTCGTCCGTGGACAGGTCGGCGCTCAGCACCTCGGCCTCGATGCCGTGCCGGTCGTGCAGCTCCGTGGCCTGCTCGCGCAGCCGTGCGGTGTCCCGCGCCACCAGCACCAGGTTGTGCCCCTGGGCCGCGAGCCGCCGCGCGAACGCGGCCCCGATACCCGCCGTCGCGCCCGTGATCAGTGCAGTCGTCATACGCGGCACGTTAGTGCCCCGCCCGGCCCGGGACGACACCCGCCCGGCCGACCGGGGGAGACCCCGCGGTCCGGGTCAGGGCGCCCCCGGGGCGAAGGACAGCATGCGGGCCTCGCGCACGGGCTTGCGGTCCTCGTCGCCGCTCATGTGGGTCGAGGTCAGGACGAGCCGTCCGTCGACGTAGGCCGTGTGCCCCATGAACATCTCGTACTCCCACCGCGCGGTCGCCACCGGGTGCTTCACGACGTCCGTCTCCGTGCCGGCGCCGCGCGGGCCCATCAGGAAGGTCCGGCCCGGGGTGCTCGGGCCGGCCGCCTCGTAGATGCGCATCGACGTGCCGTCCTCCGCGCGCAGCGGATACAGCGTGCGCAGCTCGTCGGACTTGATCCCCCACAGGAACTTCCCGGTCTTCACGTCGTACGCGCCTACCTGGTCCTGGCCGCCCAGCATGATGAGGCCCTTGTCGACCGAGGCGCCCCGGCAGGGCTGGATGTCACCGCCCGACCCGGTTCCGGCGCACTCCTCGAAGCCCTTGTCCCGGGCGTCGAAGGTGACGCGGTGCTTGCCCTTGGGGTCCAGGACCGTGATCCGCCAGTCGGACGCGGTGTCCTTGTCGTTGTAGACGGTGAAGACGACCGGGTCCATGGAGATCAGACTGCCGAACCTCCAGCCGGTCTTCATCCGGTAGCGCCACAGCACCTTGCCGGTGCGCGGGTCGAGTTCGCGCACCTGGCCGTAGTTCTTGCCCCGCTCGACGGCGATCATGCACTCGGAGCTCACCAGGAGCCGGGCCGGGCCGCCCGCCACATCGTCGGGAACGCACTTGTCCTTGTTCTCCCGGGGGATCTCGTACAGCTTGCTCCCGTCGGCCATCCGGTAGGTGATGGCCACCATGCCCCGGGCGACGGACAGGACGTCGCCACTGATGGCGCTGTAGACGATGAACGCGCTCTCGTCACCGGGCTCGTCGAGCTTCTTGTGCCACCCCTGCTTCCCCGTCTTCAGATCGATCATCTGCATCTGGTTGCAGAGATTGCCCCGCTCGTTGTCGGGCCTCTCGTTCCGGAAGACCACGACCTTGCCGTCCGGCGTCGGGTTGGCCGGTGTCTCGCAGACGGCGGACGGCAGCGTCACGCTCCAGACCTCGGCGCCGTCCGAGAGCCGGTAGGCGGTGACCTTCCGGTGCAGCGCCTGGACGGCGGTGTCGCCGACGATCCACAGGTCATGGACGACGTTGATCTGCTTGGGCAGGTCGGTCCTGTCGTCGGCGATCCACGCCGCCGCCTCACCCGGCTTCCGCGCGGCCGAGACCTCCTCCGTCGTCGGAATGTGGCTCAGCCCCGGGGCGCCGGCCGCGGGCGTACGGGACGGGGACGCCGGTCCGGAAGGGCCGGGCGTCTGCTTCGCCGCGGGCTTCGTCGGCTCGTCCCGTCCCCGGTCGGTGATGGCGTACACCCCGCCCGCCACCACCACGAGCACCAGCGCGACGACCGCCGCGACGACCGGCCCCCGGCCGAACCGCCGACGACGCGGTGGCGGTGGCGGCGGCCCGAACCCCTGGGGCGCGCCGTCCTGCGAGGCGTACGGGTTTCCGGGAACGGGCTGCTGCGGCGGGCCCGGGTTGTACCAGGGCTGCTGCGGGTCGGGCATGGTCTTCCCCCTGAGACGTGCCACGCGGCTCGAGAACCGATTCTCGGACGCAAGGTCCCTGGTGGTGGACGCGCCGCGCGCCGGTCCAGTTCCCGCTCAACGCCCCCGGGCATCGCGAGGAGTGACGCTACGTCACCGAACCGGGGCGCCGTCCTCGTACGGGACCGTCCCGCCCGGCCTCAGCCCTGCCGCGCGGCGTACTCCCGGGCCTTGCGCAGCGCCTCGGGGTGCAGCGCCTCCCCGGCGGCCAGCAGCAGGGGCAGCAGGGTGCGTTCGGTGGTCACGGCCCGGAACTGCAGGGCGGCGGTCACCTCGTGGCCGGGCCGGTGCACGATCTCGATGGAGTCGCCCGCGCGGACGGTCCCCGGCTCGATCACCCGCAGATACGCGCCGCTGACGCCCTGCTGGGTGAACCGCCGGACCCACCCCTTCTCGCCGAGATGGTGGGCGAAGGTCCGGCACGGAATGCGGCCCGAGGTCACCTCCAGCACCAGGTCCGCGCCCACCCGCCAGCGCTCGCCGATCAGTGCGCCGCTGACGTCGAGCCCCAGCGTCGTGAAGTTCTCGCCGAACGCGCCATTGGCCAGTTTCCGGCCACCCAGCTCCCGCTCCCAGGCGTCAAGCTCCTCCCGGGCGAAGGCGTACACCGCCTGGTCGCTGCCGCCGTGATGGCGCAGGTTGCACACCGCGTCACCGGCGAGTCCGCTGCCGCCGACGCCCTTGGGGCCGGGGTCGAGCACCTCGACCGGGCCCTCCACCGGTCGCTTGTCGATCCCGGTGAGCCCTCCGGGCCCGTCGGCCTGGGCGGAGTGGCGGGGTTGGCCGGTATTCACGGTCAGCAGCTTCATACGATCACGCTAGCCGCCCCTGATCCCAAAGGGTCACCTCATTAATTCGCCCCGCCTCCAAGAATTTCTTATGCTGGAAGGGTGATCGAAGCTCGCCACCTCCGTGTCCTGCGTGCCGTGTCCACCACCGGCTCGTTCTCCGCCGCCGCCCGCGAACTCGGCTGCACCCAGCCCGCCGTCAGCCAGCAGATGAAGGCCCTGGAAGCCTCCGCGGGCACCACGCTGCTGATCCGCACCGGACGCGAGATGCGCCTCACCCAGGCCGGCGAGGCGCTGGTGCGGCACGCCTCCGGCATCCTCGCGGGGCTGACCGCCGCCGAGGAGGAGGTGGCCGCCATCGCCGGACTGCGGGCCGGCCGGGTCCGGCTGGTCTCCTTCCCCAGCGGCAGCTCCACCCTGGTGCCGGGGGCGCTGGCCGCCCTGCGTGCCGAACACCCCGGGACCCGGGTGTCGCTCGTCGAGGCCGAGCCGCCACGCTCGGTGGACCTGCTGCGTGAGGGCGACTGCGACATCGCGCTGGCGTTCCGTTACGGGGCGACCGGCGGCGAATGGGACGACCTGGTGGTCCGGCCGCTGCTCACCGACCGGCTGATCGGCCTGGTCCCGGACGGGCATCGGCTGGCCGGGGCGGCGAGCGTGTCCATCGGCGAGCTGGCCGAGGAGTCGTGGATCGCGGGCTGCCCGCGCTGCCGCCGGCAGCTGGTCGAGGTCTGCGAGGAGTCCGGGTTCACCCCGCGCATCGACTTCGCCACCGACGACTACCCGGCGGTGATGGGCCTGGTCGGGGCGGGGCTCGGGGTGGCGGTGCTGCCGGAGCTGGCCGTCGAGTCGGTACGCCCCAAGGGGGCCAGGGCAGTGCCGGTCGAGCCCGCGATCGAGCGGGAGATCGTCGCCCTGACCCTGCCGGACCTGGCCCGGGTCCCGGCGGTGGCGGCCACGCTGGACCAGCTGGCGCGGACGGCCGCGCGCTGAGACCGCGCGGGGCCGCGGAGCCCGCCGGGCCCCGCGGCCCACGGGCGGTGAGGGGGCCGGTCCCGCTGCGGCTGGTCGCGGGCCGGATGGCTGAAGGTGCTGAAGAAACGTTTCTGCGTTCAGTGGTCGCGTACGGGTGTCAGGTGGCGCCGGGGCCGTCGGCGGAGGCCCCGGAGGGCGCCGCGGTGATCAGCCGGGTCCTGGCCCGGCCCATCAGCTCTTCGCGTTCGTCCTCCGTCAGGCCGCCCCACACTCCGTAGGGCTCCCTGACGGCCAGGGCGTGCGCCGCGCACTCGGCTCGTACCGGGCAGCGCATGCACACCTCCTTGGCGGAGGTCTCGCGGGCGCTCCGGGCGGCGCCGCGCTCACCCTCCGGGTGGAAGAACAGGGAGCTGTCCACGCCTCGGCAGGCGGCGAGCAGCTGCCAGTCCCACAGGTCTGCGTTGGGTCCGGGAAGGCGGGAGAAATCTGCCATTGCTTGTCCCCTCGGAGCTGTGCTGCGTCGGAAGCGGCATCCTCGACCGTCTGTGATCGACGGCCTGCGGTGTTCGGACCGTCTGTGATCGGTGTGACCGAAGTCTCGACCGTACATCTACGGTGCTAGTAGATGTAAATATGACTGATTGCGAATCTAGCCACAGACACCCTCTAAAGGGAAGAAAAGCTGCCAAATAGGGCATGCCAGAGAGTGAAGATTCGGTTGATGGGTGAATCAATCGTGCCGTTCTCCTCCGTACACGGCCCTTCACGTAGAGTGCCGAACCCGACCGCCCGACCCGTAACTCTTTCGAGTGACCGTCGTTAAGAGAGCGGATGCGGTTGACGGATATCCGGCTCGGGCACATGTCCGAGGGGGTCAACCGCACAGGTGACGACTTGTACCAGCCTGGAGGCTCAAGGTGACGCGCATCAGCTGCGGAGGACGGTCATGACATCCGTCCTCGTCTGCGACGACTCCCCGCTTGCCCGAGAAGCGCTCCGTCGCGCGGTGGCCACCGTGCCCGGCGTCGAGCGCGTGACGACGGCGGCCAACGGCGAGGAAGTCCTCCGCCGCTGGGGTGCCGATCGTTCGGATCTGATTCTGATGGACGTACGCATGCCCGGTCTGGGGGGTGTGGAGACGGTCCGGCGGCTGCTCTCCGCCGACCCCGGGGCCCGGATCATCATGCTGACCGTCGCCGAGGACCTGGACGGCGTCGCGCTCGCGGTCGCCGCCGGGGCCCGCGGGTATCTGCACAAGGACGCCTCGCGCGCCGAGCTGCGGGCCACCGTCACCCAGGCGCTGGCCGACCCGACGTGGCGGCTCGCCCCGCGCCGGCTGCGGTCCGCCGAGATGGGGGCGGCCCCGACGCTCACCGCGCGCGAGATCCAGGTGCTCGAAGGCATGAGCCACGGCCGCTCCAACGCGGAGATCGGCCGTGAGCTGTTCCTCTCCGAGGACACGGTCAAGACCCACGCCCGACGCCTGTTCAAGAAGCTCGGGGCCTCGGACCGCGCCCATGCGGTGGCCCTCGGATTCCGCTGGGGCCTGGTCCGCTGACGACCGGCCCGGGCCGCGCCCCGTCCGCACACCGGCGGACGGGGTCACGGAGCGGGCCACCGGCTCCACACCCCGTATCCGGGCGCCCGCACAGCGGTGCCATGTGACGCTTCCCGGCCGATGACGCATCCTTGAGTCGTGGAGTTCCTCAGGAACGATTCGGTCGAGCGGAAGGGGAGGGCGCAGGACATGACATCCGGCGCACCCGCTCATAACGCTTCGGTGCACAACTCGGGACGCGATGGAGCGGACCTGACGGCATCAGGGCACCATGGTCCGATGCGCGACGACGAAACCACGGTGATCGGTGCCCTCGTGCACCGGGCCGTCGACGGCGACGCGCAGGCCACCCATGATCTGCTGGCTCATGTACACCCCCTCGCCCTGCGCTACTGCCGCTCCCGGCTGAACCGCCTTCCCGGTGATGCTCGCCACTTCGTGGAGGACCTGGCGCAGGAGGTCTGCGTCGCGGTGCTGATGGCGCTGCCGCGCTACAAGGACACCGGCAGGCCCTTCGAAGCCTTCGTCTTCGCGATCGCCGGTCACAAGGTCGCCGACCTCCAGCGCGCCGCGATGCGCCACCCCGGGTCGACCGCCGTCCCCTCCGACGAGATGCCGGAGCGGCCCGACGACTCCCTCGGTCCGGAGGAGCGCGCCCTGCTCAGCAGCGATGCGGCCTGGGCCAAGAAGCTCCTCGCCAACCTCCCGGAGAACCAGCGCGAGCTGCTGGTCCTGCGGGTCGCGGTCGGGCTGACCGCGGAGGAGACCGGACAGATGCTCGGGATGTCGCCGGGTGCGGTCCGGGTCGCGCAGCACCGCGCGCTCAGCAGGCTCCGGGCGCTCGCGGAGCAGTAGGGGCGCCTGTTCCGGCCCTCCCCGAGGGGTCTGTAGGAAGCTACAGAACGGCCAAGTGATCTTGATCGTGGAATGAGACACCCGTGGAGCCCGTTAGCATGGACATCCGCACCGATCAAGGCCATTTGGGGAAGGTGTCATGACTGCAAACGTCGACGGAGTGCCCGAGAAATTCGCGACGCTCGGGTTGACCTACGACGACGTGCTGCTGTTGCCCGGCGCGTCCGAGGTCCTGCCCAACGCGGTCGACACCTCGACCCTCATCTCGCGCAACGTCCGGGTGAACATCCCCCTGCTGTCCGCCGCCATGGACAAGGTGACCGAGGCCCGCATGGCGATCGCCATGGCCCGTCAGGGCGGCGTCGGCGTGCTGCACCGCAACCTCTCCATCGAGGACCAGGTGAACCAGGTCGACCTGGTCAAGCGGTCCGAGTCCGGGATGGTCACCGACCCGATCACCGTGCACCCCGACGCCACGCTCGGCGAGGCGGACGCGCTCTGCGCGAAGTTCCGCATCAGCGGTGTCCCGGTCACCGACGCCGCGGGCAAGCTGCTCGGCATCGTCACCAACCGCGACATGGCCTTCGAGTCGGACCGTACGCGCCAGGTGCGCGAGGTCATGACGCCGATGCCGCTCGTCACCGGCAAGGTCGGCATCTCCGGCGTCGAGGCCATGGAGCTGCTGCGCCGCCACAAGATCGAGAAGCTGCCGCTGGTCGACGAGGCGGGCCTCCTCAAGGGCCTCATCACGGTCAAGGACTTCAAGAAGGCCGAGCAGTACCCGAACGCGGCCAAGGACGCCGAGGGCCGGCTGCTCGTCGGCGCGGCCGTCGGCGCCAGCCCCGAGGCGCTGGAGCGCGCGCAGGCGCTCGCCTCCGCCGGGGTCGACTTCCTCATCGTCGACACCTCGCACGGCCACAACAGCAACGCCCTCGCCTGGATGGCGAAGATCAAGTCGAGCGTCGGCGTCGACGTCATCGGCGGCAACGTCGCCACCCGCGACGGCGCCCAGGCCCTGATCGACGCCGGTGTCGACGGCGTGAAGGTCGGCGTCGGACCCGGCTCGATCTGTACCACCCGCGTGGTCGCCGGCATCGGCGTCCCGCAGGTCACCGCGATCTACGAGGCCGCGCTCGCCGCCCGTGCCGCGGGCGTCCCGGTGATCGGCGACGGCGGCCTCCAGTACAGCGGCGACATCGGCAAGGCCCTGGCCGCCGGTGCGGACAGCGTGATGCTGGGCAGCCTGCTGGCGGGCTGCGAGGAGTCGCCGGGCGAGCTGATGTTCATCAACGGCAAGCAGTTCAAGTCGTACCGCGGCATGGGCTCGCTGGGCGCGATGCAGTCGCGCGGCCAGGGCCGGTCGTACAGCAAGGACCGCTACTTCCAGGCCGAGGTCTCCTCGGACGACAAGCTCGTCCCCGAGGGCATCGAGGGCCAGGTGCCCTACCGCGGCCCGCTGGCCAACGTCCTCCACCAGCTCGTCGGCGGCCTGCGCCAGACCATGGGCTACGTCGGCGCCGCGTCCGTCGACCAGATGGAGAGCAAGGGCCGCTTCGTCCGGATCACCTCGGCGGGTCTCAAGGAGAGCCACCCGCACGACATCCAGATGACGGTGGAAGCGCCGAACTACAGCAGGAAGTAACGCATCAGCGCAGGTGAGGGGCGGACCGGAGTTCCCGGTACCGCCCCTCAGCCGCGTGTCGGGGATACTGGTCAGCGCAGACGTAGAGGGAAAGGCCACACATCGTGACTGAGATCGAGATCGGGCGCGGCAAGCGCGGCCGCCGGGCATACGCATTCGACGACATCGCCGTCGTTCCGAGCCGCCGCACCCGGGACCCGAAGGAGGTCTCGATCGCCTGGCAGATCGACGCCTACCGCTTCGAGCTGCCGTTCCTGGCCGCTCCCATGGACTCCGTGGTCTCCCCGCAGCACGCCATCCGGATCGGCGAGCTCGGCGGCCTGGGTGTGCTGAACCTGGAAGGCCTGTGGACCCGGCACGCCGACCCGCAGCCGCTGCTGGACGAGATCGCCGAGATGCCGGTCGAGTCCGCTACCCGCCGGCTCCAGGAGATCTACTCCGCGCCGATCCAGGAGGAGCTGATCGGGCAGCGCATCAAGGAGGTGCGCGACTCCGGCGTCGTCACCGCCGCCGCGCTCTCCCCGCAGCGCACCGCCCAGTTCTCCAAGGCGGTCGTCGACGCGGGCGTCGACATCTTCGTCATCCGCGGTACGACGGTCTCCGCCGAGCACGTCTCCGGTGCGGCCGAGCCGCTGAACCTGAAGCAGTTCATCTACGAGCTGGACGTCCCGGTCATCGTCGGCGGCTGCGCCACGTACACCGCCGCCCTGCACCTGATGCGGACCGGCGCGGCCGGTGTCCTCGTCGGCTTCGGCGGCGGCGCCGCGCACACCACGCGCAACGTCTTCGGCATCCAGGTCCCGATGGCCACCGCCGTCGCGGACGTCGCCGGCGCCCGCCGCGACTACATGGACGAGTCCGGCGGCCGGTACGTGCACGTCATCGCGGACGGCGGCGTCGGCTGGTCCGGCGACCTGCCGAAGGCCATCGCCTGCGGCGCCGACGCCGTGATGATGGGCTCCCCGCTGGCCCGCGCCTCCGACGCGCCGGGCCGTGGCCGTCACTGGGGCATGGAGGCCGTCCACGAGGACGTGCCGCGCGGCAAGCTGGTCGACCTCGGTCCGGTCGGGACGACGGAGGAGGTCCTCACCGGTCCTTCGCACACCCCGGACGGCTCGATGAACATCTTCGGCGCCCTGCGCCGCGCGATGGCCACCACCGGCTACAGCGACCTCAAGGAGTTCCAGCGCGTCGAGGTGACGGTGGCGGACTCGCAGCACCGCCGCTGATCTCCCGTACGTACGTATACGGAAGGGCCCGGACCGTCACGGTCCGGGCCCTTCCGGGTGGTCCCGCCGGGTGTCAGCCGGCCTTCTTGGCGCCACCGACGGCGGCGACCGCGGCGAGGCCGAGGAAGAGGTAGGTCATGAAGTCGGCCTCCTGCGACCAGGCTTCGGTCACGGTGTCGAAGTGGTCGCCGATGACCTCGGAGAACGGGATCTGCGCCAGGTCGGCGAGCACCATCGAGATGCCGACGAGCTGGCCGAGGTAGACGGCGCCGATGGAGAAGACCGCCGAGGCGGCGATGACTGCCGGGTTGGAGCCGCCGACCTTGCTCGCCGCGAAGCCGACCAGGAAGCCGACGCCGACCGCCGCATAGCCGACCTCGCGCTCGATGGAGCCCGCGATCACGCCGTACAGGATGCCCGCGACGAGCGCCGCGCCGAGCGCGACCAGCACACCGAGCAGGACGTTGTTACGGGCCGGGGGCGCCGGGGCGAAGGGCGCGCCGCCGCCGAACGGGGCGCCCTGGCCCGGCTGCTGGCCCGCGAACGGGTTGCCGGTCGGGGCTGGGGGCTGCTGGCCGTACGGGTTGCCGGTCGGCGCGGCGGGAGCGGGCTGACCCGGCTGGCCGGCGTACGGGTTGCCCTCGACGGGCTGACCGCCGTAGGGCTGCTGGGGCTGGTTCGGCGGCTGCACGGGCTGACTCACGGTGGAACTCCCCCTGGGGCGGCTGCGCACGAGTGTGCGTGGTGCGCACGTCTGTGCGCCCTGTGACGCCGCAGGGTAGCAGTACGCACCGGATTCGGTCACCGGCAATCTTTTTCGGCCGCCGCGCACCGCCCTCAGAGCCGGTGCGCGGCCCCCGCCGGAGTGGCTCCCCGGGTGTCCAGGAGCAGTTGGGCCTTGACCGCGAGACCCTGGAGGTCGTAGGTGCGGTGCTGCTGGAGCAGGACGGTCAGATCGGCGGCGGCAGCCGCCTCGTACAGCGAGTCGGCGCGCGGGACGGGGCGTTCGCGCACCCGCCAGTCCAGGACGTGCGGGTCGTGGTAGCCGATCTGGGCGCCCATGTCCATCAGCCGGGTGGCGATCTCCCGGGCGGGGGAGGCCTCTTGGTCGGCGCTGTCCGGTTTGTAGGTGACGCCGAGGAGCAGGACGCGTGCGCCCCGGACGGACTTGCCGTGCTCGTTCAGGAGGGTGGCGCAGCGCTGGATGACGTAACTGGGCATCCGGTCGTTGATCTCCTGCGCCAGCGAGACCATCCGCAGCGGGTGTCCGGGCGTGCGGGTGCTGTAGGGCAGGCAGCCCGGGTCCACCGGGACGCCGTGGCCGCCGACGCCGGGTCCGGGGCGGAAGGGCTGGAAGCCGAACGGCTTGGTCTCGGCGCACCGGATGACGTCCCAGAGGTCGACGCCGAGGTCGTGGCAGAGCACCGCCATCTCGTTGACCAGGGCGATGTTGACGTGCCGGAAGTTGGTCTCCAGCACCTTCGTCATCTCCGCCTCGCGCGGTCCGCGGGCCCGGACGACCTTGTCGGTGAGCCGTCCGTAGAAGGCGGCGGCCGACTCGGTGCAGGCGGGGGTGAGGCCGCCGATGACCTTGGGCGTGTTGGCCAGGGTGTGGCCGCGGTTGCCGGGGTCGAGCCGGCTCGGCGAGCAGGCCAGGTGGAAGTCGCGTCCGGCGAGGAGCCCGGAGCCCTCTTCGAGAAGGGGGCGCAGGAAGGTCTCGGTGGTGCCGGGCGGCACGGCGGACTCCAGCAGCACGGTGGTGTGCGGGCGCAGTCGGGCGGCCAGGGCGCGGGCGGCGTCGCCGAGGGCGGTGAGGTCGACGGTGCGGTCGGGGCCGAGGGGGGTGGGGGAGCAGATCACGGCGGTACGGATCCGGCCCAGCTCGGCGGCGTCGGTGGTGGGCCGGAAGCCGCCGGAGAGCATGCGGCGGATCTCGGACGCGGTGAGGGTGCCTTCGACGGGACTGCGGCCCGCTCCGAGCTCCGCGTAGGGGCGTGGGTCGGGGTCGTAGCCGACGGTGTCGATTCCGGCGGTGACGGCGGCCTGGGCGAGTGGCAGGCCGAGGTGACCGAGTCCGATGACGGCGAGGTCTGCGGGCATACAGGAAGACCCCCTAAGTGCGGAGAGCGAAGATCGCAACTGCTGTGGACAGCGCAATGTCAGACTAGGCGTAAATATGACCTATATGTCGCATTGCGTGGTTCCGGACGCCCGGGTGTTGTCCACAGGCGGTGGCTGAACTCGGGGAGCGCGGACAGAATCGAGGGGTGGACACGGGCGGCCGGCCCCTCGGCCGGGTGGCACTCCCGTGTCCGACCACCCCGATCCACCGGGAGGCAGCAGTGAGGACAGCGACACTGGGACCCGCCGAGCGCACCGCCGCGCTCGCCGCCATGGCCGAGCGCGAACTGGACGTGCTGGTCGTAGGAGCGGGCGTGGTCGGCGCGGGCACGGCGCTGGACGCCGCCACGAGAGGCCTCTCCACCGGCCTGGTCGAGGCGCGCGACTGGGCGTCCGGCACATCGAGCAGGTCGAGCAAGCTGATCCACGGCGGCCTGCGCTATCTGGAGATGCTCGACTTCGCCCTGGTCCGAGAGGCCCTCAAGGAGCGCGGGCTGCTCCTGGAGCGGCTCGCCCCGCATCTGGTGAGGCCCGTGCCCTTCCTCTACCCCTTGCAGCACAAGGGCTGGGAGCGGCTCTACGCCGGCTCCGGCGTCGCGCTGTACGACGCGATGTCGGTCTCCTCCGGCCATGGCCGGGGCCTCCCCGTCCACCGCCACCTCTCCCGCAAGCATGCCCTGCGGGTCGCCCCCGCGCTGAAGAAGGACGCCCTCGTCGGCGCCCTGCAGTACTACGACGCCCAGATGGACGACGCCCGCTTCGTCACCGACCTGGTGCGCACCGCCGCGTCCTACGGCGCCCGGGTGGCGAACCAGGCCCGGGTCGTCGGCTTCCTCCGCGAGGGCGAACGGGTCGTGGGCGCGCTCGTACGGGACGTCGAGAGCGGCGAGGAGTACGAGGTCCGGGCCAAGCAGGTGGTCAACGCGACCGGCGTGTGGACCGACGACACCCAGGGCCTCATCGGTGAGCGCGGACAGTTCCACGTCCGGGCCTCCAAGGGCATCCACCTGGTCGTCCCCAAGGACCGCATCCACTCCTCGACCGGCCTCATCCTGCGCACCGAGAAGTCCGTCCTCTTCGTCATCCCCTGGGGCCGGCACTGGATCATCGGCACCACGGACACCGACTGGGACCTGGACAAGGCCCACCCGGCCGCCTCCAGCGCCGATATCGACTACCTGCTCCAACACGTCAACTCCGTCCTGAACACCCCGCTGACCAGGGACGACGTCCAGGGCGTCTATGCCGGACTGCGCCCGCTGCTGGCCGGCGAGTCGGACGCCACCAGCAAGCTGTCGCGCGAGCACACGGTGGCCCACCCGGCCCCCGGCCTGGTCGTCGTGGCGGGCGGCAAGTACACGACGTACCGGGTCATGGCCAAGGACGCGGTCGACGAGGCGGTGCACGGACTCGACCAGCGCGTCGCCGCCTGCGTCACCGAGGACACCCCGCTGCTGGGGGCCGAGGGGTACAAGGCCCTGTGGAACGCGCGCGCCCGGATCGCGGCCCGCACCGGACTCCATGTCGCCCGGGTGGAGCATCTGCTCAACCGGTACGGCTCAATGACGGAGGAGATTCTGGAACTGATCGTCGCCGACCCCGTTCTGGGTGAACCGCTGCCCGCCGCCGACGACTATCTGCGCGCCGAGATCGTCTACGCGGCCTCCCACGAGGGCGCCCGCCATCTGGACGACGTGCTGACCCGGCGCACCCGGATCTCCATCGAGACCTTCGACCGGGGCACCCGCAGCGCCCGGCTCTGCGCGGAGCTGATGGCGCCGGTGCTGGGCTGGGACGAGGGGCGGATCGACCGGGAGGTCGAGCACTACGAGAAGCGGGTGGAGGCCGAGCGCGAATCGCAGCGGCAGCCGGACGACCTCACGGCGGACGCGGCCCGGCTCGGCGCGCCGGACATCGTGCCGATCTAGTAGGGCTTTGTTACGTCTCTGGGCAAGCGGTCGCTCTGGTGGTTTCCTGCTGGTATGAGGGTGGATGAACTCGTTTCGTGCAGGGGCCGGTTGGAGGAGTTTGCCGGGGAGGTGTTCGCGCCTTTGTCGCGTGCTGACCAGCGGGTGAAGGGCAGCCTCTATCTGCGGGGTTTGCTCCTGGACGGGCGTCGGAAGTCGATGCAGCCGATGGCCGGACGCCTGGGTGTGGACCATCAGCAGTTGCAGCAGTTCATGACGTCGTCGACCTGGCCGGTGGACACCGTCCGCACCAGGTTGGCCCGCCGGGCGGTGGCGGTGGTGAGGCCTCAGGTGTGGGTCGTGGACGACACCGGATTCCCGAAGGACGGAATGTCCTCGCCCGGGGTGGCCCGCCAGTACTCAGGCACCCTGGGCAAGGTCGGGAACTGCCAGATCGGGGTCAGTGTCCACGCCGCGTCCGACACCGCGTCGTGCCCGCTGTCCTGGCGGCTGTTCCTGCCCGGCAGCTGGGACCGGCCGGAGGCGGCGGACCGTCGGGCCCGCTGCCGCATCCCTGACGGTGCGCGTCACCGGCCGAAGTGGCAGCTCGCGCTGGACATGCTCGACGAGCTGGCCACGGTCGGACTGCGGCCGGCGGTGCTGGTCGCGGACACCGGCTACGGAGCGAACGCCGACTTCCGCCACGGCCTGGAGGACCGCGGCCTGGCCTATGCCCTGCAGGTCAAGGGCGAGATGACCGCCCACGCCGAGACAGCCGAACCCCGCACACCGCCTTACACCGGGCTCGGGCCACGCCCGCTGCCCCGCTACCGCACCCGGCCGGTCAGCCTGCGCGAACACGTCCTGGCCGCCGGACGGGCACGAGCCGTCACGGTCACCTGGCGCAAAGGATCCAAGGCCGCCATGTCCGCCCGCTTCGTGTTCCTGCGCGTCCGCCTCGCCGGCCGCCGCCCCAAACCCGCCCCGGACGGTGTCATCGCACTGCGGTGGCTGATAGCCCAGTGGCCCGAAGGCCAGGACGAGCCGGTCAAGTACTGGATCTCCAACCTGCCGGCCGACATCCCGGCCCGGGACCTGGTCCGCCTCGCGAAACTACGGTGGCGCATCGAGCACGACTACCGAGAGCTGAAGACCACACTCGGCCTCGACCACTTCGAGGGACGATCGTTCACCGGCTGGCACCGCCACGTCACCCTCGTCACCGCCGCCCACCTCTTCCTGACCGAACAGCGCTCCGCCCCAAAAGCCCCTGCCAGGGCCTGACCCTCTACCAGGCCCTGGCCCTCCTCCAACACCTACTGGCCACCTGGACCGGAACCTGCCCCACCTGCCGACAACCCACCCCATGGCAGCCCTACGACACCACCTAACAAAGCCCTACTAGGGTCTGTCGTTTGGATCAGGCCGGGCTCGCGGGGGCCGGTGCGTACATCTGCGGCGTTGTCGTCAGTCGCCGATGCTCCGCAGTGACTCCCTCCTCCGCCTTGCAGCTGTACGCACCGGCCCCCGCTCCCTGATCCGGCCTGATCCGAACGAAAGGCCCTGGGGGCGCTCTCTTCGGCGCCCGTCTGCCCGAGGAGCCCCGGACGGCGGCCACCGCCTGTTGCCTCCGGGGCAGTTGGGCCCCACCGGTCCCGTGGGGCGGGGCGGCGGCCCGGTCCGGCCTGGACGGGGAGGCCGGGTTGGTAGGAGGCTGTGGGAGATTCCTCCACGGGCCGCGGCTCGGCGGACCCCGGACCCGGCACCAGGACCGGTCCCGGGGTGAGGGACAATGAACGCTCTGCCAGGGCGGGTTGATCGCAGAGGGGACGCATGTCGGAGGCGGAGCAGTCACGGGAGCCCCAACGGGACAAGAACGGTCGTCTCCTCGCGGGGCGCTACCGGCTCGGTGAGGTGCTCGGCCGAGGCGGCATGGGTACGGTCTGGCGCGCCGACGACGAGACGCTCGGCCGCACGGTCGCGGTCAAGGAACTGCGGTTCCCCTCGGCGATCGACGAGGAGGAGAAGCGCCGGCTGATCACGCGCACCCTGCGTGAGGCCAAGGCGATCGCACGGATCCGCAACAACAGCGCGGTGACCGTCTACGACGTGGTCGACGAGGACGACCGCCCGTGGATCGTCATGGAGCTGATCGAGGGCAAGTCGCTCGCCGAGGCCATCCGCGAGGACGGCACGCTGACGCCGAAGCGGGCCGCCGAGGTCGGGCTCGCCATCCTCGACGTGCTGCGCTCGGCGCACCGCGAGGGCATCCTGCACCGCGATGTGAAGCCGTCCAACGTGCTGATCTCCGAGGACGGGCGCGTCGTGCTCACCGACTTCGGCATCGCCCAGGTCGAGGGCGACCCGTCGGTCACCTCCACCGGCATGCTCGTCGGCGCCCCCTCGTACATCTCGCCGGAGCGCGCGCGTGGTCACAAGCCGGGTCCGCCCGCCGACCTGTGGTCGCTCGGCGGACTGCTGTACGCGAGCGTCGAGGGCTGCCCGCCGTACGACAAGGGCTCGGCCATCGCCACGCTCACGGCCGTGATGACCGAACCGCTCGACCCGCCCAAGAACGCCGGTCCGCTCACCGAGGTCATCTACGGGCTGCTCGCCCGGGACCCCGAGCAGCGCCTCGACGACGCCGGAGCACGGGCGTTGCTCAACGACGTCATCAACGCTCCCGACGTTCCCGCGCCGGCCCCCGCCGACTCCACCCAGATCATGGCCATCCCGCCGGCCCCCGCCGCCGACCCCCTCGTCAAGCGGACGCCGAAGCAGCCCAAGGCCCCGAAGCCGCCGAAGCAGTCCACCGGCTCGGGCGAGTCCGGCGAGGGGGCCCGCGACCGGCTGCGCGGAGCTCTGCGCTCCGTGCGCAACGCGAAGACCCCGGCCGTGGCGGCGGGAGCCGCGGCGGGCGCGGCCGCGGCGTCGGCGAGCTCTCCGGCCGCCGCCGCCACAGGTTCGCCCGTCGCCCCGCCCAAGCCGCCGTCCCCGCCCGGGACTTCCACTTCGGGCGCGCAGTCCGGCGCGGTCACCCCGGCAGCCGCGAAGGGAGCCGTCGCGACCCCCGCCGCCCCCGTCGGCGCCCCGAAGTCCACGGCGACGGCGAGTGCTTCCCTACCCGGGCAGCGCCCGCCCGCCCCGCCCGCGTCCACGCGTGCCTCGATCACCGACGTGGTGCCCCGCCGCACCCTCGCGATCATCGCGGCCGTCGTCGCGCTGGCCATCCTCGGCACGATCCTCGCGCTCACCCTCGGCGACGGCGACGCGGACAAGGGCGGCAAGGACAACACCGCCGCGTCGGCCGGATCCTCGGCCGGTGGCGCCGACGACAAGGGCGACACCGGCGGCGGTTCGGCCGGGGAGAAGGGCGACGGCCAGAAGGAGGGCCAGGGCAAGGAGGACGGCCGGGCATCCGAGGACCCGTCCGGCGAGGGCTCCGACGACCCGAAGGGCGACGACCCCGAGGGCGACGATCCGGCCGCTGGCGACTCCCTGCCCGCCGGCTACGAGAAGGTCACCGACACCCGGTTCCACTTCACCATGGCGATGCCCGGCGACTTCAAGCGCACGGGCATCGCGGGCGCCAACTCCGGCGGCATCTACAACGCCGCGCAGGGCAGCTTCCCCCGGGTCCAGGTCGACTTCAACAGCTCGCCCAAGGACGACGCGGCGGCCGCCTGGCGCGGGGCCGTCGGCAGCGCCAAGGTCCTCAGCGACGGGTACAAGCACGGCAGCATAAAGAAGGTCGAGTACAACGGCTATCCGACCGTCGCGGACTGGACGTTCGAGCGCAACCACAACGGCGTCCGGGTCCGGGTGCTCAACCGAGGCTTCAAGGTCGACGCCAAGCGCGGCTACTCGATCATGATCAGCTGCAAGATCGACGAGTGGGACGGCGACGAGTGCCGGACGCTGCGCGAAACGGCGTTCGCCACGTTCACGCCCACGGACTGACCGCCGGGCACGCCCGATCCGGGCCGGTGTGAAACGTTTGTGCGGGCCGGGTTGGCGCGACCCGGCCCGTCGGCCCGTGTTGCCACGTATCGTAAGAGGCCGGAGACCGTACGCAGCCGGAATCACCGGTCAATTGCCCGCCAAATGACCGTAACTGACGGATACGTGCACCTCGGACGGCCGGGGGAACAGCGCGCTCTGGGGAGGCGTCGTGGACGACTACGCGGGTCGGGTGCTTGCCGACCGCTACCGCCTTCCGCTGCCCCCGTCCGATGGGTACGAACTGGCCGAGACCCGGGCGTTCGACACCTACAGCGGCCAGGAAGTCCTGGTCCGCCAGGTGCCGTTGCCGGAGATCGTCGACGCGGAGGTGCTCGACGCCGACGGGGGGACCTCGGCGTCGGGGCGTGCCACCGGGCGGGCGGTCCGCCGCAGCACGGACCCCGCGGTCCGGCGGGCGATCGAGGCCGCGCAGGCCGCCGCCCAGGTGCCCGACCACCCCCGGCTCGACCAGGTCTTCGACGTGTTCGCCGAAGCGGGTTCGCTCTGGATAGTCAGCGAGCTCGTCGCGGCCCGCCCGCTCGCCGCCCTCCTCGCCGAACGCCCCCTCAACCCCTACCGGGCCGCCGAGATCGGCTCCGACGTGCTCACCGCCCTGCGGGTGCTGCACGCCCACGGCTGGACCCACCGCAACATCACCGTGCGCACGGTCCTCGTCTGCGACGACGGCCGCGTCATGCTCACCGGCCTCGCGGCGGGCGCCGCCGAGGAGGCGCTCTGCGGGTACGCGCCCGAACCGCGGCCCGACGCCGACCCGGTGGCCGCCCCGACGACGTACGGCATCCCGGCCGTCGAGCCCGCCCCGCCGAGGGAGCTCGGCGGGGCGTATTCGCTGCCACCGGCCAGGAGCGAAGCGGACGCGGAGTACGCGGGGCACGCGGCGGTCGAAAGCCATGCGGTCGGCGCGGAGTACGCGGCCGTCCAGGAGTACGCCGAGCCCGGAAGCGGCGAGAGCGACAGCGACAGCGCCGGCGGTCAGGGTCGCGAGGGCCGGGAGCTTTCCGTTCCGCCGCTGCCGCAGGGGTACGCGCCGCGCCGGCGCGACGACGATCGGTACGACGACGGCCAGGACGACGACGGCCAGGACGACGACCGCAGCGATCTGCCGTCGGGCCGCGAGACCCGACCCGTTCCGGAGCAGCGCGCCGACGGGCAGGAGATCGTCCCGCGCCCGGCCGCCCCCGCCGTCCCGTACACCGCCGTACCGCCCGCCGAGCCGGGCGCCGCGAGCGCCGCCCAGTTGCGGGCCGCCCGCGCCGGGGCCATCGCCGCCTACCGGGCGGGCGCGCGGGCCGCCGCCCGGGTCAGCGAGGACCGGCAGCAGGCCGACCGCACCCCGGCCGACCTCACGAAGTCGCCGCGGCCCGGGGGCGATACCGCCCCGGAGGCCGACAGCGCCGGATCCGCACCCGGCACGGGCACCACGGCCCCGGGCGCGAGCACGGACACCGGCGACACCACCACCGGCACCGCCCCCGACGGCACCAGCACCGGCGCCCTCCCCTTCCAGCCCCCTGCCCCGGCCCCCGGAGCCCCCGCCACACCCCGGCTGACCGCCCCCTGGGGCAGCCCCGCCGACGACCCCTACGACGACGAGGACGACGAGGACGACGAAGAGGGCCCCCGGCCGTCCGGCCGGCGCGTCCACCTCGCGGGGACCTGGGACGACGGGCCGGGCGCGGGGCGGCCCGTCTCCGCCGGCGGTTCCGGCGCGGACGCGCTGCGCGCCGACTCCCGGCGGCCCGGACCGCCGGCCCCCGCGCCCAAGCAGCTCGCCCGCACCGCCCCGTCCCCGTCCCGGGCCCGGGAGGACGCCGTCGCGGGCGGCGAACCCGCCGTCTACCGCGGCCCCACCACCCCGCTCGCCGCCGAACGCGCCCGCCAGGCACGGATCGCCGTGGTCGGAGCCGTCACCGAGCGCTGGGCCCCCGAGCAGGCGGGCCCGGTCCACGACAACTGGCAGCTCGCGCCCCCGATCGGCCCCTCCACCGACCTGTGGGCGCTCGGCGCGCTGCTCTACCGCGCCGTCCAGGGCCACGCCCCCTACCCCGAGGAGAACGCCGCCGAGCTCGTCCAGATGGTGTGCGGCGAGCCGCCCGCCTTCGCCGAGGAGTGCGGCCCGCTGCGGCCCGTCGTCGAGTCGCTGCTGCGCCAGGACCCGACGGAGCGGCCGGACTTCGAGGAGTTGCGCGGCTGGCTGCGCTCGCTGGTGCGCTCCGCGCCGGAGCCGGAAGCGGGCGCCGATGTCGTCCCCCTGCCCGCGCCCGACGCCACCCGGCTCCCCGTCGTACGCCGCCGGGGCGAGCTGGTCCGCCGACGCCGGGGCCGTTTCGGCGGCGGCGCAGCGCACGGAAGGCACCGGCAGGGGAAGCGTCAGCAGCCGTCCAAGCAGCGCGGCGGCGGCAAGCAGCATGACCGCCACGACTCGTTGCTGCCGCCCGACCGGTCCGTGCGGATGCCCGTCGAGGCCTGGGAGGAGGAGCGCCCGGCCCGTGCGCCGCGTGCGCCCAAGGGGCCCCGGGTGCTGCGGGAACCGCCGCGCCGGGGCGAGCGGCCGTCGTCGCCGCGGAGTCTGGGCCGGCTGCTGCTCGTCCTGATCCTGCTGCTGATGGCCGCCGCCGTCGCGTACGCGGTGATGTTCCTGCCGAAGCAGGGGGAGGGCGGAGACAGCGGAGCGCCGGCATCGCCCACCGGCTCCGCCGCACCGCCCGCCGCCTCCGGCGAGCCCGAGCCGTCCGCCTCGTCGGACGGGTCCGCCGAGGCCGGCTCCCAGCAGCCGCAGACCAGCCGGTCGGCCGTCGCGCTCGCCTCCGGCTACACGCTCCGCAAGGACGCGGAGGGCTTCGAGGTCGGCGTACCGAAGGACTGGCAGCGCAGCCCCGCCAACGCGGACCGTCAGATCCGCTACGGCAGCGACGGGTTCACCCTGCTCGTGGTGCCCGGCCGGGACACGGTGAAGACGGGCGGCAGCGATCCGCTGGAATACCAGCGGAACAAGGAGCCCGAGCTCCAGCCGTTCCGCGACTCCAGCTGGTCCTCCTCCTCCGGGCTGCGCCGGGTCGACGTCGGGCGGCAGGCCATGGCCGAGGGGCAGTTCACCTGGCAGGAGAGCGGCGGGCGCGAGGTGTACGTCCGTAATCTCGCGATGATCGTCGACGGCAGGTACCACGTCATCCAGGTCATCGGGCCGGAGAACGACCGCGACAAGGTCACCGAGATCTACGAGCAGGCCATCGCCTCGTACCGGGTCGGAGCCTGACCGCACGTCATCGTCACCACACCGCCACGGGCGTTGTGCGGTGTCGACAACCATCACAGTGCGGTCTCGTGGGCGATCCCCGGTTCCGCCTTTCCGTTCCGCCTCCGTAATCTGGCAAGCCGAGGAACGGGGCGGGGACATCACGTGGATCGATCACAGGGCACGGACGCGGGACTGGTCCTGGCGGGGCGCTACCGGCTGGGCGAGGTCCTGGGCCGGGGCGGCATGGGCAAGGTCTGGCGCGCCCACGACGAAGTGCTGCACCGCACCGTCGCCGTCAAGGAGTTGACCGCCGGGCTGTACGTCGCCGAGGCCGACCGGCTCGTCCTGCACGCCCGGACGCAGAAGGAGGCGCGGGCGGCTGCGCGCATCACGCACCCCGGCGTCGTCACCGTCCATGACGTGATCGAGTACGACAACCGCCCCTGGATCGTCATGCAGTACGTCGACGGACCCTCGCTCGCCGACGCCGCGAAGGAGAGCGGTGAGGTCGCCCCGCGCGAGGCGGCCCGCATCGGGCTGCATGTGCTGAGCGCCCTGCGCGCCGCCCACGGGGCCGGGGTGCTGCACCGCGACGTCAAGCCCGGCAACGTCCTGCTGGCCCGCGACGGTCAGGTGCTGCTGACCGACTTCGGGATCGCCGCGATCGAGGGCGACTCCACCATCACCCGGACCGGCGAACTGGTCGGCTCCATCGACTACCTGGCACCGGAACGGGTACGCGGCGGCGACCCGGGACCGGCCTCCGACCTCTGGTCGCTGGGCGCGACGCTGTACACGGCGGTCGAGGGCACCTCCCCGTTCCGCCGTACCTCCCCGATCTCCACCATGCAGGCCGTCGTCACCGAGGAGCCGCCGGCCCCGGTCAACGCCGGTCCGCTCGGCGCCGTGATCGTCGCGCTGCTCCGCAAGGACCCGGCCGACCGGCCCACGGCCGCCGAGACCGAGCAGATGCTGCTGGACGCCATGGAGGGCCGCGAACCCCGCGCGGCCCAGGCGCATGTGCCGACCCGGCGCTTCGGCGAGGACGCCCGCTACGGCTACCCGGACGCGAACGGCCCCGGCGGCGCGAACGGCTCCCGCCCCTCCGACGGCGCCACCGCCCGGCTGCCCGGCGCGGCCCCCGCCACGACCGCGCCGCCCGCCACCGGCCCGGACCACGCCCACCCGGTCACCGGCCCCGCCTCCGCCCCGGTGACCCGGCGCGCCGGATCCCGGTGGCGCACGGTGCTCGTCGTGGTCGTCGCCGCGGCCGTCCTCGGCGGCGCGGGCGGGCTGTTCGCGATGAAGTACGGGGACGGCTCGGGCGACCCCGCCGGAACGGGCGGCGGTACGTCCGCGGGCCGTACCCCGCCCGCGAAGCAGACCACCCCGGAGCCCACCGACCCCGCCCAGGGGGCACCGGAGATACCCGACGGCTGGCACCGGGTCGACGACCCGGCGGGGTTCAGCCTGGTCGTGCCGGAGAGCTGGACCCGGCAGTACCAGGACGGTCAGATCGACTACACCCCGGACGGCGGGGCCCACCGGATCCGCATCAGCGTCGACCCGGACCCGGACTTCGACCATCCGTATCTGCATATGGAGAACATGGAGGAGCAGCTCTCCGGGCGGCTGCCGGGCTACCAGCGGATCGGGATGGAGAAGAACACCTTCCGCGACCGGCCGGGCGCCCTCTGGGAGTTCACCTGGAACGAGACCAAGGACCATCCAGGACCCCGGCACGGCATCGACCAGATGTACTACGGCTCCTCCGGCGGCCCCGAGTACGCGCTGTATCTCACCGCCCCGCAGGAGGGCTGGGAGGACAGCCGGAAGAAGTTCGACATCATGCTGCGCAGCTGGAGCGCCCCGAAGACGTGACCGCGGGCGCCCGATGCCCGGCCCGGGTCGCTGTACGGTCACGGCTCTGCATCCGCCGGCCGCCCCCGGTGGTGCCCGGCCGGGCGCGTGAACCAGGATGAGCGCAAGACAGATCACGGGGGACGGGCGAACGAGCCCACGAGCTACGGGCTCCAGCCACCGCACGCACCGGGCGGCTCCGGCGCGCAGCACCCCGCGCCCCCGGCGTACATCCCTTCCCCGACCGCCCAGGCGAGCGCCCCCGACCATGGGATGGGCACGGTGTGGCGGGCGCACGACCAGGTCGTCGACCGCGAGGTGGCCGTCAAGGAACCGCGCGTACCGGAACACCTCGGCGAGCGTGAACACAGCACCGTGCACCAGCGCATGCAGCGCGAGGCGCGGGCCGCCGCCCGGATCGACCACCCCTCCGTCGTCACCGTCCACGACGTGGTGATCGAGGACGGCAAGCCGTGGATCGTCATGGAGCCGGTGCGCGGCCCGTCGCTCGGAGACCGCCTCCAGGAAGGCGCCCTGGACCCCGCGAGGCGGCCAGGATCGGTCTCGCGGTCCTCGACGCCCTGACGGCCGCCCATGCGATCGGCATCCTGCACCGGGACGTCAAGCCGGACAACGTCATGCTCGGCACCGGCGACCGGGTCGTCCTCACCGACTTCGGGATCGCCCAGGTCGAGGGCGAACAGCAGCTCACCGAGACCGGCGCGTTCGTCGGCTCGCCCGAGTACATCGCGCCGGAGCGAGTCCTCGGACAGCGCCCCGGGCCGGAGTCGGACCTGTGGTCGCTGGGCGTCGTGCTGTACGCGGCGGTCGAGGGGATGTCCCCGTACCGCCGCTCGCACACCCCGGCCACCCTCCAGGCCGTGCTGTCCGCCGAGCCGCAGGTGCCCGCCCGCGGCACGGGCGCGTTCGGCACGCTCGTGATGCAGCTGCTCCGCAAGGACCCGGCCGCGCGCCCGTCGGCCGCCGAGGTCCCCCGGACGCTCCAGCAGCTGGCCGCCCCGGCCCCGGCGCCGGTGACCTCCCCCTGCGGAGCGGTCCCGGCGGGCGGTGGCGGCGGCAGCAAGTGGGTGCCGCCGGTGCTGCACCGCAACCGCGTCGCCCGGTTCGCCCTCGGCGGCGGGGCGCTGGCGGTGGTCGTCGCACTCGTGCTGGTCCTGCTGAACCCGTTCGCGAGCGACGGATCGCCCGAGAACTGGCAGATCCGGCCGGAGAACGAGGTCCTGTCGGCGGACGTGGCCGTGCCGGAGGAGTACAAGCGGGTCCAGGACGACGACGGCGAACTGGTCTGGTACGCGGACCCCAGCGGCGTCTTCGAGATCGCCTTCTGGCACCGCGCCCCGGAGAGCGACGACACCACCGACGACAACCCCGGGGCCGGCGCGGCGGCCCGCGAGGCGTACTACGAGAAGGGCGGGGCGAACACCACCCAGATGGTGGACGCTTCCGTCACGTACAAGGACGCCACGCACCAGGGGCGCAAGGCGGTCGAGATGAGCACCGAGTTCACCCCCTACGCCTCCTCCGGCGACGACCCCGTGCGCTACCGCTTCCGGGAGCTGCTGATCCCCCGGCGAGAAGGAGAGCGACCCCTACTGGCACGTGCGGGTGCGGATGCCCGCGAAGAGGCAGGCGGCGAAGGACGGCGACGCGATCTTCACCGAGGTCACCGAGGGGCTGAAGATCCACGCCCCCTGAGGGCGCCGGAAAATTCACGCTCCCCGGGCCTCCCGCACCGGACGCCGCTGGGCGGTCGGCCGTATAGCCACTGATCAGCGGTTATGTCGCCAGCGATCACTGGCTCGTTCAGGGTCGGCGTCGGACGGGGGTGGCGGGTCCTGTGAAAAACTGTTACCCACGGGTACCCAAAGGCTTCGGCTGGACATACTCTCGGCCTCATGACGGACTCGCAGGCCCCTGACGCCCCTCTCGGTACGAACCCCGTGGCGGTCGCCCCCGCCGGTGTGCGCACCGCCGCCGACGTGGTCACCCCCGAGGTGATCGCCCAGCTGACCCGGGGCGTCGTCGGGTCGGGCCGCACCGCCAACCACACCCCCTTCACCGGGGAGAAGCTGGCCGACCTGCCCGAGTCCACCCCCGAGGACGTGGCCACCGCCTTCGACCGGGCCCGCGCCGCCCAGCCCGTCTGGGCCGCCGTCCCCGTACGGCAGCGGGCCGCCGTCCTGCTGCGCTTCCACGACCTCGTCCTCAGCCGCCAGTCCGAGGTCCTCGACCTCATCCAGCTGGAGACCGGCAAGGCCCGCCTGCACGCCCACGAGGAGGTGCAGGCCGTCGCCGTCGCCGCCCGCCACTACGGGCGCAAGGCCGCCTCCTACCTCAAGCCCCGCCGCCACACCGGCGTCGTCCCGACCCTCACCAAGGTCACCGAGCTGCGCCAGCCGCGCGGCGTCGTCGGCCAGATCGCCCCCTGGAACTACCCGCTCGAACTCTCCGTCGGCGACGCCCTGCCCGCCTTCGTCTCCGGCAACGCCGTCGTGATGAAGCCCGACACCGAGACCGCGCTCACCGCCCTGTGGGCCCGCGACCTGCTGATCGAGGCCGGACTGCCCGCCGAGGTCTTCCAGGTCGTCCTCGGCGAGGGCCCGGTCGTCGGCCCCGAGGTCGTCAGCCGCGCCGACTACGTCTCCTTCACCGGCTCCACCCGCACCGGCCGCGAGGTCGCCGTCGGCGCGGCCTCCCGGCTGGTCGGCGTCTCCCTGGAGCTCGGCGGCAAGAACGCCATGCTCGTCCTGAAGGACGCCGACGTGGAGAAGGCCGCGGCGGGCGCCGTCCGTGCCTGCTTCTCCTCCGCCGGTCAGCTCTGCATCTCCATCGAGCGGCTGTACGTCCACGAGTCGATCGCCGACGACTTCGTACAGCGCTTCGCCACCCGGACCAGGGCCATGCGGCTCGGCAACGCCCTCGCGTACGGGGCCGACATGGGCTCCCTCGTCGGCGAACGCCAGCTGGAGACCGTCACCCAGCACGTCGACGAGGCCGTCGAGAAGGGCGCGACCCTCGTCGCCGGCGGCGTCGCCCGCCCCGACATCGGCCCGCTCTTCTACGAGCCGACCATCCTCGACGGCGTGGAAGCGCCGATGTCCGTCTGCACCGAGGAGACCTTCGGGCCGGTCGTCGCCATCTACCGCTTCAGCGGCGAGGACGAGGTGATCGCCCAGGCCAACGCCACCCCGTACGGCCTCAACTCCAGCGTCTGGACCACCGACTCCCGGCGCGGCCACCAGGTCGCCGCCCGGCTGCGCACCGGCACCGTCAACATCAACGAGGGGTACGCCCCCGCCTACGGCAGCGTCCAGTCCCCGATGGGCGGCATGAAGGAGTCCGGTCTCGGCCGGCGGCACGGCTCCGAGGGCATCCTCAAGTACACCGAGGCCCAGACCGTCGCCCAGCAGCGGCTGATCCCGCTCGCGCCCGCCTTCGGGATGGACGACGAGAAGTACGCCGCGTTCATGACCCGCAGCCTCAAGGCGATGAAGGCGTTCCGGCTGCGCTGAGACAGCGCAGCACGTCCTTTTCGTACTGATTCCGTTCCGAGGAGTGCCATGTCCCAGGACAGCCCTGCCCAGAAACAGGCCGCGAGCCGGATTCCGGCGATCCCCGTCCCGGCCGAGGACGACGCCGCGTACGACTACGACGTCCTGGTCGTCGGCTCGGGCTTCGGCGGCGCGGTGTCGGCGCTTCGGCTCACCGAGAAGGGTTACCGCGTCGGCATCCTGGAGGCGGGCCGCCGCTTCACCCCCGGCACGCTCCCCAAGACCTCCTGGGACCTGAAGAACTACCTCTGGGCCCCGGCGCTCGGCCTCTTCGGCATCCAGCGCGTCCACCTCCTCGGCAAGGTCATGGTGCTCGCCGGGGCCGGGGTCGGCGGCGGATCGCTCAACTACGCCAACACGCTGTACGTGCCGCCCGCCCCCTTCTTCGAGGACCGCCAGTGGGCCTCGATCACCGACTGGCAGGACGAGCTGAAGCCGTACTACGACCAGGCCCGCCGGATGCTCGGGGTCCGCCTCAACCCGACCATGACCCCCTCCGACATCCACCTAAAGTCCGCCGCCGAGGCGATGGGCGTCGGCGACACCTTCCACCTGGCCCCGGTCGGCGTCTTCTTCGGCGACGGCAAGGACGCCGACGGCACGGCGAAGGCCAAGCCCGGCTCCACCGTCCCCGACCCGTACTTCGGCGGGGCGGGCCCCGCCCGCAAGGCCTGCACCGAGTGCGGCGAATGCATGACCGGCTGCCGCCACGGCGCGAAGAACACCCTCAACGAGAACTACCTCCACCTCGCCGAGAAGGCCGGAGCGGTCATCCACCCGATGACCTCCGTCGTCGGGATCACCGACGACCCCGAGGGCGGCTACCGGGTCCTCACCGTCCCCACCGACCGCCGCAGGGCGAAGCCCACGAAGCTGCGGGCCCGCAAGGTCGTCGTCGCGGCCGGCACGTACGGCACCCAGACCCTGCTGCACACCATGAAGGACCGCGGCCTGCTGCCCCGGCTCTCCGCGAAGCTCGGCGAGCTGACCCGTACCAACTCCGAGGCGCTGGTCGGCTCCCAGACCAGCGACCGCCGCTACCGGAAGAAGCACGGCATCGCCAGGGCCGACTTCTCGCAGGGCGTCGCGATCACCTCCTCGATCCACCCCGACGACAACACCCACATCGAGCCCGTCCGCTACGGCAAGGGCTCCAACGCCATGGGCGCGATGTCGATCCTCCAGGTCCCCTACGGGGCCCACCGGGTGCGCGGCTGGCTCGCCAACATGGTCAAGCACCCCACCCTCGCCGCCCGTTCGCTCTCCAACCGCCGCTGGTCCGAGCGCACCATCATCGGCCTGGTCATGCAGTCGCTGGACAACTCCCTGACCACGTACCGCAAACCGGGCGGCATCGGGAAGGGCCTGCTCACCGCCCGCCAGGGCCACGGCGCGCCCAACCCGACCCAGATACCTGAGGCCACCCGCAGCGCCACCCTGCTGGCCGAGGAGATCAACGGCTTCGCCGGGTCCAACGTCGGCGAGCTGATGGGCACCCCGCTCACCGCCCACTTCCTCGGCGGCTGCCCGATCGGCGCGAGCGCGGAGGAGGGTGTCATCGACCCGTACCACCGCCTCTACGGCCACCCCGGCATCAGCGTCGTCGACGGCTCCGCGGTCTCCGCCAACCTCGGCGTCAACCCCTCGCTGACCATCACCGCCCAGGCCGAGCGCGCGATGTCGCTGTGGCCCAACAAGGGCGAGGCGGACCCGCGCCCGGAGCAGGACGCGGCCTACGAGCGGCTCGCCCCCGTCGAACCGCTCGCGCCCGCCGTGCCCGAGGAGGCGTTCGGCGCGCTGAAGCTGCCGTTCCTGGGCCTGCCCGTGGTGCCGCCGAAGGGGACGACGGAGGCCGGGAAGGATGTCAAGGGCGTAGGGAACACCCCCGTCCCCCGTCCGTGACCGTGCCCCGTCGTCCATGACCGTACCCAATCCGTGATCTTGGGGAGGGCAACTGTTCGGGGAGCTGCGCGGTCGAACCCGTACCGCGACAACTGTCACAGCAGCCACACAGCTCCTTGCCGAGTACCAGAGGTCCCAGATGAAAAGCTGTTCCCCGAGAACCGTGCTGCACCGCGCAGCCGGCTCGTTCGCCGCCGCCGGTCTGCTGGCCGCGGCCTCGCTCGCCGGGGCGGCCGCCCCGGCACAGGCCGCGGACACGCCGGTGTTCACGCTGGGCGGCCCGGCCGAGACCGCCCTGCACCCGTACCCGGAGAGCGGCAAGCCGAAGTCGTCCACGGTCGGGATCACCCTCAACAACCCGTCCGATGACGAGGAGAACGGCGGCTTCGGCGGCGCCTTCACCCTCACCTTCGACCTCAGCGGCGTCGCGGGCGTCGCCGACGTGAAGTTCGACGGCGAGTCGAGCCCGGACTGCAAGGTCACCGGTACGAAGGCCGTCTGCGAGGACTGGGGCATCTGGCCCGGCCTCCAGGGCGCGGCCGACCTCGTCGTCACCGCCGCCGACGGCAGCGAGAACGGCGACACCGGCACGATCACGGTGACCGGCCAGGCGGACGGCGCCACCTTCACGCCGTTCACCACCCGGCTCACGGTCGGCGGCCCCGACCTCGTGATGGAGCGGCTGCCGTTCAAGACGGAGCTGACCCCGGGCGAGAAGCAGCAGGCCCCGATCACCTTCGCCAACCGCGGCACCCGGGACGCCGACGGCGTCCTCCTCACGCTGCGGTACTCGCGCGGCCTGGACATTCCGCAGCGCTACTCCAACTGCGAGTACACCGTGGACGACCCGGACCTGCCCGACTTCGGCTGGACCACGGCGCTCTGCTCCGTCGAAGGAGCCTTCGAGGCGGGCGCGACGTACACGCTGGCCACCCCGCTGACGCTGGAGGCCACCGAGCGCGCCTACTACGACACCTTCCTCTACGGCATCCACGAGGACAGCGCCGCCCAGCGCACCGCCCAGCGAGCGGGCGCCCCCTTCGAGCGGGGCGCCGGCGGCGTGCTGAAGGCGGTTCCGGCGAAGAAGGGCGCCGCGGCGAGGAGCACTGACCTCGACCCGTACGACAACCAGCAGGAGGCCGACTTCCGTACGGAGAACACGGCCGACTTCGTGGCGTACGGCGACCAGGTGGCCGGACCCGAGGGCTCCACGGTCAAGGCCGACATCGGCTTCCGCAACGAGGGCCCGGCGTGGATCGGCCACATCCGCTCCGGCGAGGACGTCGCCACCGTCGACTTCACCGTCCCCCAGGGCGCGTCGGTCACGTCGAAGCCGGAGCGCTGCCGCGCGGTGACGGCCGACGGAAAGTACCGCGAGGACCAGAACAGCCCCGCGCCGCGCTACGTCTGCAACACCTCGATGACCGTACGGGACGGGGCGGGCCTCGACCTGCCCTTCGAGCTGCGGGTCGACAAGGCCATGGTCGGCGCGAGCGGCGCGGTGACCGTACGCAACACCTGGCTGCAGAACCCGAAGCTTCCGTTCGACCCGAAGCCCGCCAACAACACGGCCTACCTGATCCTGAACGGTGAGGGCGACGGCTCCGACTCCGGCGGTGCGACGGCCGGCGGTGACGGTGGCTCCGGCGAGCCGTCCACCCCGCCGACCTCCGCCCCGGACCCGGCGGAGAGCCCGTCCGGCACCTCCGGCCCCTCGGCCTCCACCTCCACCACGTCCGGCGGCGGCGCGGCGGGTACGACGGGCGGCTCCGGCGGCGGCCTCGCCTCGACGGGGTCGATCGCGCTGATCGCCTCGGGCACGGCGGCCGCGGCGCTGGCGGTGGGCCTGCTGCTGTTCACGGCGGCACGGCGACGGTCCGCCGCGCAGCACATCTGACGCCCGACCGACGGGGAGCGATGCGGAGGGGGCGGAGGAGGGAACAGGCCTCCGCCGATACGTTCCGATGCGGCCGGCCCGGGCGTCCCCGGGCCCGGCCGCATATGGGGTGACCGGGCTGCTGTCCCCTGCGGACCGGTCACGTACGCCGGGTCGTGGTCCCACGACGCACCTGCGGTACGTCACACTTCCCGGCGGAGCCACGCGTGGTTTCCTGCCGATGCCGCCCCTGGTTGGCACGGACATCAGGACCAACGAAGGCACCGCGCCCCCGGTCACGCGCCGTACGGGTGAGACGGGGCCCGAACGCAGATACGGCCCCTGTCCGGCAGGCGGAGAACCGTTCCCGCGGAGGGTCTTCCGGGGCCCTCACACCCGGCCGCGGCACAGCTCCAGGAGCGTCATCGCCAGCGCGGTGCCCGGCTTGCCCAGCGCGTCCCTGTAGTGGCCGAGCACGGCCGTCTCGCGGGAGAGGTTGACCCGGCGGCCGCCGGAGGTGATCCGGGCCTGCTGGATCACCGCCGAGACGGCCATCCGTTCCTGGACGAGGCCGATGATCCGGTCGTCGAGGGCGTCGATGCGCTCACGGGCGCCGCCGATCAGGGCGGCGGCCTCGTCGGTGTGGGCGCCGGTGGCCGTGGTGGTGTCCGTGGCGGCGGTGGTGCTGCTCATGGTGGTGACTCCTGATGGTCGGAGGCCACCCGGGGCGAACGGGCCCGGATACGCAGAACGCCCCGGGCCTGATGGCCCGGGGCGCCTGGAACGTTGCTTGTCAGTGGCTCAAGCAGCACGACCATGGCAGCCGGCGGGCCGGATGCCATAGGTAAAGACGAAGATCGTGTGCTGACGCATGGGCACAGTATGGCCCCGCTCCGGCTGCCCCGACAAAACGGCGCCCGGATCCTGAGACGCGGAGCCCCGCGCCCGGCCCGGCGGAGGGTGTGCGCACGGCCGGTAGAATCGGAAGAACCGACCCCCTTCACCACCGCCGGAAGGCCGCCCCGTGCCAGCAGCACCCCCCGCCGCCCCCGACGCCACGGCCGACGTGGTCCTCGTCGTCGACTTCGGCGCGCAGTACGCCCAGCTCATCGCCCGCCGCGTCCGTGAGGCCCGGGTCTACAGCGAGATCGTCCCGTCCACCATGCCGGTGGCGGAGATGCTGGCCAAGAACCCGCGCGCGATCATCCTGTCCGGCGGCCCCTCGTCGGTGTACGCGGAGGGCGCGCCGTCCCTGGACCGCTCGCTCTTCGAGGCCGGGGTGCCCGTCTTCGGCATGTGCTACGGCTTCCAGCTGATGGCCACCACGCTCGGCGGCACGGTCGACGACAACGGGGCCCGTGAGTACGGCCGTACCCCGCTGCACGTCACCAAGGCGGGCTCGACGCTCTTCGAGGGCACGCCCACCGAGCAGCCGGTGTGGATGTCGCACGGCGACGCCTGCTCGGCCGCGCCCGAGGGCTTCACGGTCACCGCCTCCACCGACGTGGTCCCGGTCGCCGCCTTCGAGAACGACGAGAAGAAGCTCTACGGCGTCCAGTACCACCCCGAGGTCCTGCACTCCACCCACGGCCAGCAGGTCCTGGAGCACTTCCTCTACCGCGGCGCGGGCATCGAGCCGAACTGGACCACCACCAACGTGGTCGAGGAGCAGGTCGCCCTCATCCGCGAGCAGGTCGGCGACAAGCGCGCCATCTGCGGCCTCTCCGGCGGCGTGGACTCCGCGGTCGCCGCGGCCCTCGTCCAGAAGGCCATCGGCTCCCAGCTCACCTGCGTGTACGTCGACCACGGTCTGATGCGCAAGGGCGAGACCGAGCAGGTCGAGAAGGACTTCGTCGCCGCGACCGGCGCGAAGCTGAAGGTGGTCGACGCCGAGAAGCGCTTCCTGGACGCGCTGGCCGGGGTCTCCGACCCCGAGCAGAAGCGGAAGATCATCGGCCGCGAGTTCATCCGCGTCTTCGAGCAGGCCCAGCTGGAGATCCTCCAGGAGGAGGGCCCCGAGGTCGCCTTCCTCGTCCAGGGCACGCTCTACCCGGACGTGGTCGAGTCCGGCGGCGGCACCGGCACCGCCAACATCAAGTCCCACCACAACGTCGGCGGCCTCCCCGACGACATCGAGTTCCAGCTCGTCGAGCCGCTGCGTCAGCTGTTCAAGGACGAGGTCCGGATGGTCGGCCAAGAGCTGGGCCTCCCCGAGGAGATCGTCCAGCGCCAGCCGTTCCCCGGCCCCGGCCTCGGCATCCGCATCGTCGGCGAGGTCACCAAGGACCGCCTGGACCTGCTCCGCGAGGCCGACGCCATCGCCCGCGAGGAGCTGACGGCGGCCGGCCTGGACCGCGACATCTGGCAGTGCCCGGTGGTCCTCCTCGCCGACGTCCGCTCGGTCGGCGTCCAGGGCGACGGCCGCACCTACGGCCACCCGATCGTGCTGCGCCCGGTCTCCTCCGAGGACGCCATGACGGCCGACTGGTCGCGCCTGCCGTACGAGACGCTGGCGAAGATCTCCACCCGCATCACCAACGAGGTCGCCGACGTCAACCGCGTCGTCCTCGACGTGACGAGCAAGCCGCCGGGGACCATCGAGTGGGAGTGACCCCTCCCGGGCTCGGCTGTACCCCGGCGCCCCCAGGTCAACGCCGATGCCGTCGCTCATTCGTTTGGGCGGCGGCATTGTCGTATCGGATGGGTACGCTGAGTGAAGAGACGAGACTTCGGCGTATGGGAGTAACTATGAGCGCCGCACCCGAGGACAGGCTTGAGCAGGAGCCGAACCGGTGGCCGGTTCCGCCCGAGGGCGGCTGGACGGCGGACGACCTCGACCGGATTCCGGGCCTCCCGCCCCACACCGAGCTGATCGACGGGAGTCTCGTCTTCATGAGTCCGCAGCGGAAGTTCCACACGCGAGCCATGTGGCTGCTGGAATCCGCCCTCCTCGCCCACGTCCCCGCGGATCTGGACGTGGACCGGGAGATGACCATCAGGCTGGACACCAGCAACCGCCCGGAGCCCGACCTCCTGGTGTACAGGGCCGACGCCGACACCGGCCCCGACCAGACCTGGTACGCACCGGAGGACGTCGTCCTCGCCGTCGAGGTCGTGTCCCCCGATTCCCTGGAGCGTGACCGGGGCGTCAAACCGCGCAAGTACGCCGAGGCCGGGGTCAAGCACTTCTGGCGGGTCGAGCAGGGTGACGACGACCTGCCCGTCGTCTACGTCTACGAGCTCGACCCGGCGACGCACACCTACACGCCCACCGGAATCCACCACCAGAAGATGAACCTGTCCGTTCCCTTCCGGATCGACGTGGACCTCGGCGAGATCTACCGCCGGGGCCGCCGGTAATTCCCTGGCACGGGCATCGCCGCCCGTGCCAGGCTCCTCCACCATGTCCGCCGAAGAAGTCCGCGCCGTCATCTCCGCCGCCGGGAACGACCGCCTCACCTGGAACACCCCGCTCTCCGAGGAACACGCGGCCCGCCTGATCGCCGCCTGCGCCCCCGCTCCCGGCGCACGGATCGTCGATCTCGGATCCGGCTGGGGCGAGCTGCTGATGCGGCTCGTGGAAGCCGCGCCCGGCTCCACCGGGGACGGCGTCGAGACCGACCCGGAAGCCGTGGCACGCGGGCGGAAGCTCGCCGAGGAACGGGGGCTCGCGGACCGGGTGAGATTCCACGAGACGCCCGCCGCCGAGTGGTCCGACGGCGGATACGACCTCGCCGTCTCCATCGGCTCCTCGCACGCCTGGCCCGGCACCACCCGCGAAGCCCTCTCCGCGCTGGCCGCCACCGTGCGCCCCGGCGGGCGCGTCCTGTTCGGCGAGGCGGTCTGGCAGCGGGAGCCCACGCCCGCCGCGCTGGAGGGCATCGGTGCCGGGCCCGGGGACTTCGGCTCGCTGCTGGAGCTGATCCGGCTGGCGGAGTCCGCCGGGCTGCGCGCGCTCCAGGTCACCGTCGCCGACGAGCGCGAATGGGACCTCTTCGAGTCCGATGGCCCGATCGGACGCGGGCAGCGCTGGGCGCTGGAGCACCCGGACCATCCACTGCGGGCCGAGGTGACGGCCGAGATCGACGCCCGCCGCACCGGATACTACGGCGGCTACCGCTCGTACCTCACCCTCGCCTATCTGGTGCTCGGCACCTGAGCAGCGCCCTGAGGGCGTCCTGCCTCTGGTCACCTGGTCCACCCGGCGGTAACTTCCGGTCCCGTACGCCCTGGGAACCCGAGGAGCCGCCATGCCCGAGCCGGTCGCCGTGCCCGCCCCCGCCCCGATCCCCGTCGACCAGCTCCAGTTCGCGATGCCGCCCGTGCACGCGTCCCCGGACGAGGAACGCGCGCACCGCAGGGAGCGACTGGCGGGCGCACTGCGGCTGTTCGGGCAGCTCGGGTACGAGGACGGCGTCTCCGGGCACATCACCGTGCGCGACCCCGAGCTGGCGGACTGCTTCTGGGTCAACCCGTTCGGCGCGACGTTCGCCGACATCGCCCCGCAGGACCTGATCCTCGTCAACGGCGACGGCCAGGTGGTCCGGGGCCGCTTCCACGTCAACCAGGCCGCGTTCGCGGTGCACGCGGCGGTGCACCGGGCCCGGCCGGACACCGTGGCCGTCGCCCACACCCACTCCGTCCACGGGCGGGCGCTCTCCGCGCTCGGGGAGCCGATCGAGCCCATCACCCAGGAATCCTGTGCCTTCTACGAGGACCACGCGCTGTACGACGCCTACTCCGGGGTCGTCGTGGACGAGGAGGAGGGCCGGCGCATCGCCGCCGCGCTCGGGCCGCACAAGGCGGTGATCCTGCGCAACCACGGGCTGCTGACCGTCGGCGGCTCGGTGGACGCGGCGGCCTGGTGGTTCCTCACGATGGAGCGCGCCTGCCAGGTACAGCTGCTGGCTCGGGCCGCCGGGAAGCCCGTGCTCATCTCGCACCGGGACGCCGTCACCACCCGCGACCACCTCGGCAGCGACCTGGTGGCCTGGATCAACTACCAGCCCCTGTGGCAGCGGATCGTTCGAACGTTCTGACGACACCCGCCCCCGGGCCGCCCCGATGCGCGGCCCGGCCGCCCGGTACGGCACAATTCGCTGATATCGCAAGTGAGTTGGCTGGACCAGGGCGGGAAAGGGTGTAATCCTCCGTGGCGTTGGACGAAGCAAGGACGAGCGGCACGCACGGCGGCGGCTGTACCTGCGGCGACTGCCCGCACGGAGCCCGTCGCGGACACCGGCGCGCGGTCGCCGCGTTCCTGGCCAAGCGGGACGAACTGGCCGCCGGGAACGGGCTGCCCGCCGGCGTCGCCCAGTCCCCGTCCGCCTCGCGGCAGTGGGTCTCCGACGAGCTGACCGGATCCGCCCGTACCGTCGCCGAACGGGCCCGGGAGGCGGGTGACGCCTGGCTGCACCAGGTGTGGCGGGGCACGCTGTTCGCCGTCTGGGGCGCGGCAGGGGCGCTCCTCGTCGGGGCGAGCCTCACCGCGATCGGGGTCGGCTGGTCCACCGCCCGTACCGCCGGGCTGATCGCCGCCCTCCTCACCGCCGGGCTGCTCACGGCCGCCGCCCGGCTCCACCGCGCCCGGGGCGGCCTCCTCGCCCCGCTGATCGGTGAGGACAACCGGCTCTCCACCTCCCGGACGGTCGCCGCCGCCTGGGTGCTGCTCGCCGTCTTCGCCGTCCTCGTCCTCGCGCTGCAACTGGCCGGGGCCTCCGACCCGGACGACCGGGACGCGCTGATCGAGGGGCTCGACCTGGTGCGCTCCGCCGGGGTCGTGGCCGTGCTGGCGCTGGTGTGCGCGGTCGCCGTCGTCGTGCGCCGCGTGGTGACCGTACGGGTGTTGAACCAGCGGCTCCAGAAGCTGCGCGCCGACCGGCCGCGCGCCGCCGACCTGCTCACCGACGACTCGGGGCGCGGCTCCTTCACCGATGTGCAGTACGTGCTGGTCAGCGCCGTCGCCGTGCTGTTCGCCGCGGTCCGCCTCGCCCGCCGCCCCGAGCAGCTGCCCGATCTGCCGTGGGGGCTCGCGCTGCTGGTGGCGGTCTCGGCCGCGACCTACTTCGCCGGGAAGTACGCGGAGGGCGGCCGGCCCGTCGTGCTCTCCGTCGTACGGGCCCGGGAGGCCGGGGACCTGGACGGCGCGATCCGGACCGGCGACGACATCGAGATCCGGGGCGCGGGCTTCGTACCGCCCGGCGCGGGCGGCCCCGACCGGCTGGCCCGGCTCGTCGTACGGATAGGGACCGTCCATGTGCACGTTCCGCTGGTCCCGGTCGCCGGCGGCTTCGCCAACCCGACCGACACCGTCCTCACCGTGCCCGTCCCGGTCGAGGTCGAGCCGGGCACCGTGGACGTCCAGGTCGTCACCGCCGCCGGGGTGGAGACCAACCGCTGCCCGATCGACGTGACGGACTGACACCCGTTCTTCTTCCGCCGATCGCCCCGCAGCCCTGGTGAGCAGCGCCCCGAAGGCGTACGTATGGTCGAGGTGACGGGACTTCGGGAAGTAGGGCAGTGGTGATGAACGGTTACGGCGGCGGTTCGTACGGTCCGGGCGAGCGCAGGACGCTGCGGGAGCAGGCGGGCACGTACGCCCTGCTGCCGCTGCGGATCTTCCTCGGCGTCACCTTCGTCTACGCGGGGCTCGACAAGCTCACCGACAGCGCGTTCCTGTCCGCGACCGGCACCGGATCCATCGGCGAGATGATGCGCGGAGTGCGCGACTCCTCCGCCGTCCCCGCCCTCGTCGACCTGGCGCTCAAGAGCCCCGAGGGCTTCGGATACGCCATCGCGATCGGCGAACTCCTCGTCGGCCTCGGCACCCTCGTCGGCCTCTGGGCCCGGCTCGCGGCGCTCGGCGGCGCGCTGATCTCGCTGAGCCTCTGGCTGACCGTGAGCTGGCAGGCCACCCCGTACTACTACGGCAACGACCTGCCCTATCTGATGGCGTGGCTGCCGCTGGTGCTCGCGGGCGCCACCGTGTTCTCCGCCGACGCCTTCCTCGCCTCGCGCCGCCGCCGGAACATGTAGGCGGCCCAGGTCACCGTCGCGGCCAGCCACAGCCCGCCGAGGAACAGCGGCAGGAAGAACGTCCACGGGACCTCCCAGGCCCCGGCGGCGTCGGCCGCGTACCCGGCGGCCAGACCCAGCATCGCCAGGCCCGCCACCGCGCGGCCGGGCCGGAATTCATGACGCAGCACGGGTGACCTCCACCTGTCCGATACCGACTTCCAGTTCCAGTTCGATCGTGCCGGCGGGCTTCGTGCCCGTCGGCGGCGGCAGCGTCCGCTGCTTCGACTCGTCGCTGTTGATCCGGACCTGGACCCGCTGGCCCTCCTCCAGTCGGATCTCGCCGAGACCCGCCTCGGCGCGCACCTTCACCGTCACGTTCGCCGGGACGACGACGGCCGCCCGGCCCGCCGCCACGTCGAGCCCCGTGCGCACGGTCTCGCCCTGGGGCACCTTCAGACCGGACAGGTCCAGCCGGGCGTCGCCCGTACTCAGCTCGTAGTGCGGCTCGACGGCGGCCACCGAGGCGGGCCGCCATTCCTGACGGGCCCACGAGGTGTCGATGTCCTTCGGCACCGCCGCGGCACCCGCCAGCAGACCCGCCGTGATCATCGCCATCAGGACCGTGCCGAATCCGGTCCGCCCCAGCACCGAGGCGATCAGCAGACCGAGTCCGAACACCGCGAGGGCGGCGACCAGTCCGATCTGGAGCGCGGTGCCCAGCGGCTGGTGCTCCCAGCTCAGCCCGGTGCCGAGCCCTCCCGCCACCAGCGCCGTCAGGAAGACCAGGCCGCCGATGGAGCGCGGCCCGCGCGGAGCGGGCGACGGCCGAGGCGTACGGAACGGGGCGTCCGGCGTGGGCCGCCCGGCCTTCACATCGGCGCGCGCTGCATCGGCGTCCGTGTCCGGGGGCCCCCACAGGTAGCCGGAGCCGACCGGCCCCGTGGTCCCGTCCTTGACGATCGGGTCCCGCCACCACGACGGGCCGCCGGGCGTCGGCGGGGCCTTCACCTCCGGTGGCGGCGTGCCGAGCCCGCCGGCGTGCGCGGGTCCGGGCGGAGAAGCCGGTGCGCCGGGCGGGGCGGCCGGGTCCTCAGGGGCGGCAGTCCGCCGGGACTGCGTCCATACGGAGAACCCGACGACCGCCAGCGTCAGCAGCGCGGCGAACGCCAGCATGCCCCGGTTGTGCAGCATCGACAGGAAGAGACCGCAGCCGATCAGCGCCAGCAGCAGCGCCACCAGGGACGCCCCGTCGACCCGCCCCGACAGCAGCTTGCGCGCCTCGTTCTCGTCGTCGCCGTCCGCGGGCAGCAGCAGCCAGGCGAAGCCGTAGAAGATCAGACCGATGCCCCCGGTCGCCGACAGCACACCGAGCACGATCCGGAAGATCACCGGGTCCACGTCGCAGTACCGGCCGAGTCCGCCGCACACCCCGGCGACGACCTTCTGTCGCGGGGTGCGCCGCAGCGTCGGCTTCGGCGCTTCGGGGGGCGCGACGCCGGGAGCGGCGTTGGAGGGAGCGGTCATGCCTCCATGGTGACGGGCCGGACCGCCCGCCGGGACCCGCGCCGACCCTGGACGGTCCCTGATATTGCCCGCGCACGCCCCGGAAGGGCCGGATCCGCCGACCGGACACGCCCCGCCGGGCGACGGAGGGAGAGGGGAGGGCACCAGGCCGCACACGGGGGAGAGCATCAGGGTCACTTCGGGGGCCGACCCTGATGCCGCCCCGCGTCCGCGCGTGTGACGATCGGGGTATGCCAGCCGCCACCGCCCGAGCCGCCAGCTCCCTCGCCGCCGACCCGGAGGAGCCGCCGCTGCGCAAGCTCTACCGCAGCGCCGACGGCCGGCTGCTCGGCGGCGTGGCGCGCGGGCTCGCCGGGCACCTCGGGCTGCCGGTCGCCTGGGTGCGGTTCCTCTTCCTCGGGCTGTTCCTCACCGACGGCCTCGGCGCGGTGCTCTACGCGGTGTTCTGGATCGTCGTCCCGCTCGGCGTCGGTGGCGTCGACGCCCCGCGCTCGGTGTTCGAGACATCGACGGACGGCCGCCGCAAACTACGTAAACCGGACAAGGGTCAGGTCTTCGCACTGGTCGCCCTGACCGTCGGGGCCATCGCGTTCGTCGTCAACGTCGACATGGGCAGCGACGCCGACCGCTACATCTGGCCCACTCTGCTGATCGGCGCGGGCTCGGTCCTGGTCTGGCGGCAGGCGGACAACGCCCGCCGCGCCCGCTGGATGGAGACCGGCCGCAACCGCAAGCTGCTGCACCTGGCCCGCGGCCTCGCCGGAGTGGCCCTCGTCGGCCTCGGCCTCGCCGTGTTCATGGTGGTGCGCGGCTCGGCCGCCCAGCTCGGCAACGTCCTCACCGCGGCCATCGCCGTACTCACCGGCATCGCCCTGCTCGCCGGCCCCTACCTCGTGCGGATGACCCAGGACCTCTCCGAGGAGCGCCTGATGCGCATCCGCGCCCAGGAGCGGGCCGAGGTCGCCGCCCACGTCCACGACTCCGTGCTGCACACCCTCACCCTGATCCAGCGCAACGCGGACGACGGCGGCGAGGTCAGACGCCTCGCCCGCGCCCAGGAACGCGAGCTGCGCAACTGGCTCTACAACCCCGAGGGCACCGGCAAGGACGAGGACGACGAGCCGGAGACCCTGGCCGAGGCGGTCAAACGGGCCGCCGCCGAGGTCGAGGACAAGCACGGCGTGCCCCTGGAGGTCGTCGTGGTCGGCGACTGCCCCCTCGACGACAAGCTGACCGCACAGATGCAGGCCGCGCGCGAGGCGATGGTGAACGCCGCCAAGTACGGTGGCGAGGGCGGCGCCGTGCAGGTCTACGCGGAGGTCGAGGGCACCACGGTCTTCGTGTCCGTACGGGACCGGGGTCCGGGGTTCGACCTGGACGAGGTTCCCGGCGACCGCATGGGCGTACGAGAATCAATCATCGGCCGGATGCAGCGCAACGGCGGCAGCGCCCGGCTGCGTTCGGTGCCCGGCGGGGGCACCGAGGTCGAGCTGGAGATGGAGAGGGCGAGCGAATGACCGAGAACACCGAAGCCACCGGGGGCCCGGAGCGACGGGTACGGGTCGTGCTCGTCGACGACCACCGGATGTTCCGCACCGGGGTGCAGGCCGAGATCGGCCGCACCGAGGAGACCGGCGTCGAAGTGGTCGGCGAGGCCGCCGACGTCGACCAGGCGGTCACCGTCATCACGGCGACCCGCCCCGAGGTCGTCCTCCTCGACGTCCACCTCCCGGGCGGCGGCGGCGTCGAGGTACTCCGCCGCTGCGCCCCCATGATGGGCACGGCCGAGAACCCGGTCCGCTTCCTCGCGCTGTCCGTCTCGGACGCCGCGGAGGACGTCATCGGCGTCATCCGCGGCGGTGCGCGCGGCTACGTCACCAAGACGATCACCGGCACCGACCTGGTCGACTCCGTCTTCCGGGTCCAGGAGGGCGACGCGGTCTTCTCGCCCCGCCTGGCCGGCTTCGTCCTGGACGCCTTCGCCTCCACGGACGCCCCACCGGTCGACGAGGACCTGGACCGGCTCACCCAGCGCGAGCGCGAGGTCCTGCGGCTGATCGCGCGCGGCTACGCGTACAAGGAGATCGCCAAGCAGCTGTTCATCTCGGTGAAGACGGTCGAGTCGCACGTCTCGGCGGTGCTGCGGAAGCTCCAGCTCTCCAACCGGCACGAGCTGACCCGGTGGGCCACGGCACGACGGCTGGTCTGAGGCCGTCGCTCAACGGCCGGCCGGGTCGAGCGAGATGTTGACCTTCTCGCCGATCCGGCGGTAGCCGATGCTCGCGTAGATCCTCTCGACGCCGGGGCCCAGGCGGGCAGAAACTCCAGGCGGGGGAGCCGTTCGTGCTCCCGGAACACGTCGACCAGGGCCGCCGCCTCGTCCGCCGTGGGTTCCGCTTCCCGGTCGGGGATCGCGTAGTTGGCGTACTTCAGCTCCCAGTCCGGGTTGTGCCGGACGGTGAACGGGCCCACCCGGTAGTGGTCGGGAGATCGCAGCGTGAGCGTACGGGCGTAGTCCTGGACGGCGTTCGCCATCGTCATACGGGAGTTCCTTCGGCGGTACGGATCGGCGCCGGGGACTATGCCACCCGGGTCGCTCCGGCGAAAGGCATCTGATCGATGGGGGCGATGCGCACCGGTGCTCCCGGGCGCGGGGCGTGGATCATCTGGCCGCCGCCGATGTAGAGGCCGACGTGGCTGATCCCGGAGTAGAAGAACACCAGGTCGCCGGGGGCCAGTCGGGAGCGCGGGATGCGCTGTCCGGCGTTGATCTGGGTGTAGGTGGTGCGGGGCAGGCTGACGCCCGCCGCCTTCCAGGCCGCCTGGGTCAGGCCCGAGCAGTCGAAGGCGTTGGGGCCCGTCGCGCCCCAGACGTACGGCTTGCCGATCGCCCCGTGGGCGAAGGCGATGGCCTGCCCGGCGCGGGAGCCGGGGGCGGCGACCGGGCCGCTGCGGGCGGTGGAGCGGTCGGCGTGGGCCGGGCCGCCGCCGTGCCGGGCGTCGGCGGAGCGTTCGTAGGCGGCGCGCTCGTCGGCGGTCAGGGTGTCCAGCAGCCTGCGGGCGTCGGCCAGCTTGGTGCGGATCGCGGTGCGGTGTTCGCGCAGCTCGGTGCGGCGGGCGGCGAGGCGCTCGGTCTCCTGGCCGGCGACGGCCTTGACGCGGGTGATCTGGGAGACCTGCCGCTTGATGTTCCGCAGCAGACCGCTCTGACGGTCGCCCGCCCGGTCGAGGTAGGAGGCGCGCTGCAGATAGGCGTCGGGGTCGGAGGAGAGCGCCAGTTGCAGGGCCGGGTCCAGGGTGCCGCCGCGGTACTGCGCGGTGGCCAGCGACCCCAGGGCGTTGCGGGTGGTGTTGAGGCGGTCGGTGCGGCGGGCGGCCTCGTCGGTCAGGGCCTCGACCTCGCGGGTGGCGGCGGCCGCCTTCTCCTTCGCCCCGTTGTACTTCTCGGTGGCGACCTCGGCGTCGTGGTAGAGCCGGTCGACCTTCGCCTTGACCTGGTCGGCGGTGGGGGACGGTTCGGCGGGGGCCGCGCCGGCCCCGGTGACCGAGCCGGCGGTGGCGGCTCCGGCGAGCGCCAGGGTGGCGGCGGTACGGGCAGCAGGGCCGGTGAACGGGCGCTGCTTGGGTTTTCGGTGGGCTGACCTGCGGTGCGCTGCCACGGGGGCGGCATCCTTCCTGTCGGCTGGCCGCCGGGGGATACCGGCGGGTCCGTGAAGGACGCTAATCCGGGCGCGGAGAAAAGAGTCGCCATGACAGCTATTGCCCTGATGTGACGTTTCGCCGGTCACTCGTGATCGAAGCGATCGAGGAAGGCTTGCCTCACTGAAAGGTAAAACGTTGGCCATGGCTAGGCTCCCGAGCCATGGACGTACTCATCAATGTCTTCGTCGCCCTGCACATCATCGGCATCGCCTCCCTGCTGGGCGGCTTCCTGACGCAGATGAAGGCCATGGGGTCGGGGACCGCCCGGTTCACCCCCGCGATGCTGCACGGCGCGCTGACCATGCTGGTCACCGGCATGGCCCTGGTCGGCCTCAACCAGGCCGACGACCAGACCGTGAACAACGTCAAGATCGGCATCAAGCTGGCGCTGCTGGTCGTGATCCTCGCCCTGGTCTACGTCAAGCGCGACGAGGAGAAGGTCGACAAGGGCGCGTTCATCGCGGTCGGCGCCCTCACGACCGCCAACATCTTCATCGCCACGGTCTGGACCTGAGGCCGGACCACCGGACCTGAGGCCTGGCCGCGGCCTTCCGGGGGCGGCCGCCGATGAGCCGCCCCCGGCCCCGTACGCCTGCTACGCCGGGCGGACGCTCCCGTAGATCGGCATGTAGTAGATCGACTCCTCGCGCACGTTCGCACCCGGCTTCGGGGCGTGGATCATCATGCCGTCGCCCTTGTAGATGCCCACGTGGCTGATGTCGTCGTAGAAGAAGACCAGGTCCCCCGGCTGCAGGTCGGACGTGGCGACCCGGGTCCCGACCTTCACCTGGTCCCAGGTGGTCCGGGGCAGGGTCACGCCCGCCTCCCGCCACGCCGCCTGCGTCAGCCCCGAGCAGTCGTAGCTGGAGGGGCCCGTCGCGCCCCAGACGTACGGCTTCCCGATCTGGGCGCGGGCGAAGGCCAGCACCTTCTCCGCCTTGGCCGCGTAACCGCTGCCCGTACCGGAGCCGGTGCCCGAACCCGTGCCCGTACCGGAACCGGAGCCCGTGCCCGAACCGCCGCCCGACTCCTTCGCGGCCTCCTCGCGGGCCTTCTCCTCCGCCTCGGCCCTCTCCTTGGCCTCGGCGGCCTGCCGGGCGGCCAGCTTCGCCGCCTTCTCCTTGGCCTCGGCCTCCTTCTTGCGCTCCAGCTCCGCCAGCCGCGCCTTCTCCTCGGCGGTCAGCCGGGACAGCAGGCCGCGGGCCTCGGTGAGCTTGGTCTGCACGCCCTTCTTGCTGGAGGCGAGCGTGGCCTGCGTCTCGGTGAGCGTCTCCAGGCTCTTCACCGCCTCCGCGCGCTTCTTCGCCGCCGAGGCCTGCTGCGTACGGAAATCGGTGACGGCCTTCTGCTGCCGCTCCGTCGCCCGGTCCATCAGCCGGCTCTGGTCGAAGTACCCCTGCGGGTCGTCCGCCAGGAAGAACGTCGCCGTGGGCGCGATGCCGCCGCTGCGGTACTGGGCCGCCGCGTAGGAGCCCAGCGCGCGGCGCGCCTCGTTGATCTTCTCGGTCCGCTTCGCCACGTCCGCGAGCAGCGTGTCGACCTTCTTCTGCTGCGTGGCGGAGGCGGCCTTGGCCCGGTTGTACTCCTGGGTCGCGGTGCCCGCCTGCCGGTACAGGGCGTCGACCTTCTTCTGCACTTCCTCGATGGCGGGCTTCGGCTCCGCGGGCGCGGCCGTGGCGCTCTGCGTGGAGAGCAACGTCACGGAGGCCAGCGCGGCCGTCGTCAGCCCGACGGCGGGAGTGGTGGTGCGCACCTTCGTGCGCGGCTTGCGATGCGATGCCAAGACCGGCATCTCCTTCCGTGGACCGCCTACCGGGTTAGCTGTCGGGTTCGGACGGAACGGAAGGCTGTCCTACGGTCCGGATGCGAGGTCACGGACCGATTCACCCCGGTTCTGCGTGTGGGTCCCCGGTTCCGAACTGCCTGGAGGGCAGGACGGATTCGGCAGAGGTGTCCGTTAGGCGCGGTTCGCCTCAGAGAGGTACGGATCACCTGACCGAGCACGCTAGCCAACCCGTGCCACCGCTGGGAAGCACGATGAGCGATATGCCCGATACATTTTCGTGACCTTTTCGGATCCAGGGCTCCGCACCCCCTCCGACCGGGCACTCCTTCACGGAACGTGGACGTCCGCTCTCCGTGCGTAGGGCCGAGGTCACCGCTTCCCGGCTTCGGCGGAAGGTTGTCGGTGCGGCCGCCTAGACTCGGTAGGCGATGAGCAGCCTCTTTGACGACAGTTTCCTGACCGGCCTCCAGCCCGCGGAGGACGGCCCCCCGCCGCCCCCCGAGGACCACGCGCCCGAAGCGGTGCCGGAGGGACTCTTCGAGGGCGTCTACGACGCGCCCCCGCCGCCCCGGGACGGGTACTACCGGGACGGTCACCCGCGCCCGGTGCTCGACTCCGCCGCGCTGCTCGACGGGCTGAACACCGAGCAGCGTGCCGCCGTCGTGCACGCCGGCTCCCCGCTGCTCATCGTCGCCGGGGCCGGCTCCGGCAAGACCCGGGTGCTCACCCACCGCATCGCCCATCTGCTGGCCGAACGCGGCACGCACCCCGGGCAGATCCTCGCGATCACCTTCACCAACAAGGCCGCCGGCGAGATGAAGGAGCGCGTCGAGCAGCTGGTGGGCCCGCGCGCCAACGCCATGTGGGTCATGACCTTCCACAGCGCGTGCGTGCGCATCCTGCGCCGCGAGTCGAAGAAGCTCGGCTTCACCTCGTCGTTCTCGATCTACGACGCCGCCGACTCCAAGCGGCTGATGGCCCTGGTCTGCCGCGATCTGGATCTCGACCCCAAGCGGTATCCGCCGAAGTCCTTCACCGCCAAGGTCTCCAACCTCAAGAACGAGCTCATCGACGAGGAGACCTTCGCCGGGCAGGCGGCGGACGGCTTCGAGAAGACCCTCGCCCAGGCGTACGCGCTCTACCAGGCCCGCCTGCGCGAGGCCAACGCCCTGGACTTCGACGACATCATCATGACGACGGTCCACCTCCTCCAGGCCTTCCCGGACGTGGCCGAGCACTACCGCCGCCGCTTCCGCCACGTCCTGGTCGACGAGTACCAGGACACCAACCACGCCCAGTACACGCTGGTCCGTGAGCTGGTCGGCCCGGCCGGGGAGAACGACGCCCCCGCCGAGCTGTGCGTGGTCGGTGACGCGGACCAGTCGATCTACGCCTTCCGGGGCGCGACCATCCGCAACATCCTCCAGTTCGAGGAGGACTACCCCAGCGCCACGACGATCCTGCTGGAGCAGAACTACCGCTCCACGCAGACGATCCTCTCCGCCGCCAACGCCGTCATCGAGCGCAACGAGAGCCGCCGTCCCAAGAACCTCTGGACCAAGGCCGGCTCCGGCGCCCGCATCACCGGCTATGTCGCCGACACCGAGCACGACGAGGCGCAGTTCGTCGCCGACGAGATCGACCGGCTCACCGACGCGGGCGACGCCAAGGCGGGCGACGTCGCCGTCTTCTACCGCACCAACGCCCAGTCCCGTGTCTTCGAAGAGATCTTCATCCGCGTCGGCCTGCCCTACAAGGTCGTCGGCGGCGTGCGCTTCTACGAGCGCAAGGAGGTCCGGGACGTCCTGGCCTACCTCCGGGTCCTCGCCAACCCCGAGGACACCGTCCCGCTGCGCCGTATCCTCAACGTCCCCAAGCGCGGCATCGGCGACCGCGCCGAGGCCATGATCGACGCCCTGTCGATGCGCGAGAAGATCTCCTTCCCGCAGGCGCTGCGCCGCGTCGACGAGGCGTACGGCATGGCCGCCCGCTCCTCCAACGCCGTCAAGCGTTTCAACACGCTGATGGAGGAGCTGCGCACGATCGTCGAGTCCGGCGCCGGACCGGCCGTCGTGCTCGAAGCGGTCCTGGAGCGCACGGGCTATCTCGCAGAGCTCCAGGCCTCCACGGACCCGCAGGACGAGACCCGTATCGAGAACCTCCAGGAACTCGCCGCCGTCGCCCTCGAATTCGAGCAGGAGCGCGGCGAGGAGGAGGGCGCGGGAACGCTCGCGGAGTTCCTGGAGAAGGTCGCGCTCGTCGCCGACTCCGACCAGATCCCCGACGAGGACGAGGACGGCTCCGGCGTCATCACGCTGATGACCCTGCACACCGCGAAGGGCCTGGAGTTCCCGGTCGTCTTCCTCACCGGCCTGGAGGACGGCGTCTTCCCGCACATGCGGGCCCTCGGCCAGACCAAGGAGCTGGAGGAGGAGCGCCGCCTCGCGTACGTCGGCATCACCCGCGCCCGCGAACGGCTCTATCTGACCCGGGCCGCGATGCGCAGCGCCTGGGGCCAGCCCTCGTACAACCCGCCCTCGCGGTTCCTGGAGGAGATCCCGGAACAGCACCTGGACTGGAAGCGCAAGGGCCCGATGGCCGCTCCCGCCGGACCGACCTCCGGCATCACGTCCTCGCTCTCCTCCTCCCGCGCCCGCACCGGCCCCTCGGGCTTCGCGACCCGGCGTTCCACGGAGAAGCCGACGGTCACCCTGGTGGCCGGGGACCGGGTCACGCACGACCAGTTCGGGCTCGGCACGGTGACGGCCGTCGAGGGCTTCGGCGACCAGGCCAAGGCGACGGTCGACTTCGGCGACGAGCGCCCGAAGAAGCTGCTGCTGCGGTACGCGCCGGTCGAGAAGCTGTAGACGGGCGGACAGACGCGAAAAGGGGGGCCCTCGGGCCCCCCTTTTTTCTCACGTGCTCGTCAGGTCGGGTTGACGCCCTTGCTGCGCAGCCACACCAGCGGGTCGATCGCGGCGCCGCCGCCGGGCCGGACCTCGAAGTGCAGGTGCGGACCGGTGGAGTTGCCCGAGTTCCCGGAGTACGCGATGACGTCACCGGCCTTCACCGGACCCGAGCGGATCTTGGTGCTGCTGAGGTGGCAGTACCAGGTCTCGGTGCCGTCGGCCGCCGTCACGATCGCCATGACCCCGTAGGCGCTGTTCAGCTGGGTGCGTACGGTGCCGTCGGTCGCGGCCATCACCGGAGTGCCGTACGAGACGGGGAAGTCGATGCCCGAGTGCACGGACATCCAGTTGACGCCCGCCTGGCCGTAATAGGCGCTCAGCCCGTGCTGCTTGACCGGCAGGACGAACTTGGGGCGCAGCGCCTCACGGCGTGCGGCCTCCTCCTCGCGCTTCTTCTTCTCCGCCGCCTGCCGCTCCCGCAGGTCGATGCGCTCCTGGGTGCGGCTCGCGCGCTCCCGGAAGTCGTCGCTGCCCTCGGAGAGCTGAGCCAGCTGGCTGTCCAGCTGGTTGTTGGCGGCGACCGGCTTGACCGTGCTGGGGTCGGCGACCGCCAGCGAGGTGGTCGTCTCGTCCTGCTTCTCCTCGCCGCCGGGCATCCCGCTGACCGAGGCCGCGGCGATGCCCGCGACGCTCATCACGCAGGCGGAGGGCACCGCGACGGTCAGCAGGGCGGAACGCTTGGCGGGGGTGCGCCGACGAGCCCGGTTGCGGGGTGCGGGGGCGCGGACGGCGGTGCGGTTCACGGGGTGCCGGGCGGGGAAGTCCTCCCCGGCGTCCTGCTCCCGGTCCGGCGCGACATCCGGCGCGGCGTCCGGTGCGAGGGCGGCGAACGCGGCGGTGGAGGACGGGTCGGCCGCCGGATCCTCGGCCGTTCCGTCCGGCTCGCCCGACGCCTCGGGCGCCGTCGCGTCGGCCGCATGCTGTTCGTGCTGCGGTTCGTACAGCGGGTACGACGTCTGTTCGGGTTCGTACGCGGTGTCCCCGGGCGTGGCGCCGGAGTTCCACGCGGTCGCGTCGTAGGCGCCCGTGTCGTAGGCCCCGCCGTCGTACGTGCCCGTGCCGTAGGCGCCGGTGGTGGCGTACGTACCGGTGTCGGCGGCGACGGCCGCCGTGCCGTACGCGCCGATCGGATACGCCCCGGTCTCGTAGGCGTCCGCCCCGTGGACGCCGCCGGTTCCGTACGCGGTGGCGGCCGGATACGCACCGGTGTCGTAGGCGCCCGTGTCGTACGTTCCGGTCTCGTACGCCTCCGTGGCGTACGGGGTCTCCGCGCTGTACGCGGCGGTCGCCCACTGGCCGGTCAGGTCCGGGTCGGTGACCTGCTGCCAGGTCCCGGAGGCGTCCCACTGCTGTGGGTCCTGCTGCAGGGGCTGCTGCGGGGCCTGCTCCTGAGCGGCATAGCCGTCGTAGGCGAAGGTCTGCTGTGCGCCGGTGTTCCAGGCGGAAGCGTCGTACTGGCCGCTGTGGTTCGGCTGTCCGGTCGTGTCGTAGCCGACGCCGTAGGTGGTGTCGCCGTATCCGGCGGCGGGGTGACCCGCGTCGTAGCCGGTGTCGTGGCCGCCCGGAAGGGAGCCGAAGAGCGGGTCGGTGTCGAAGCTGCCGGTCGATCGGTCGTCGTACCCGACGTGCCCGGCGTGGGGGTGCTGGTCGTTCACCAACTTCTCTCTCGCCTCGGCAGCAGGACTGTTCTGGGTCCCGGTCAGGGGTGTCCCAGGGGGAAGCAGTGGCCGCGACTGTACCCGGCGGTATGTGAGGACGACAATCTTCGACAGGTTTTGCGTCCGCAGGAAACGGGCAATCGGCCGTCTTTCGGTGGACGACAGACGCAGCCTTGGCCCTACGTTCGAAAGATGTTCTATTTCAGGCCACGGAAGCCGCACCGGCGGCGGGCGCCGCGTCCTCTCCTGTCACCGGCGCATCCAGAGCCTCACGGATCGCGGCGGCCACCGTCGGGTGCACGGGCAGGGCGAGGTGCCCGATGCCGGTGACGCGTACGTTCACCGCGTCGAGATCGGGGTGGTCGACGCGCGCCGTCTGGGTGGGGACCATCACCTGGTCCAGCTCGCTCCAGAAGCTCACGAACCGGGTCCGGCAGCCGGGGGCGGGGGTGCGCAGCTCCTCGATCACGGAGGAACCGGCGCGCATCTGCCGCACGATGGGGTGAACGCCCGCCCCGGGGGCGACGGCGGTGCCTCCGTGCGGCGTTCCGAGCGTCACCAGGGTGCGCACGCGCCGGTCGCCGCCGAGTCGCTGTACGTAATAGCGGGCGATCAGGCCGCCGAGGCTGTGCCCGACGATGTCGACCCGGTGGTGCCCGGTCCGCGCGCAGATCTCCTCCACATGCCGCCCGAGCAGCCCGGCCGCGGTGCGGATGTCGCGGGTCAGCGGGGAGTAGTTGAGGGATTCCAGGTGACGGTGGCGGTGGTGGCCCTGGTCGTGGCCGTTCCGGATCAGCGCGCGGCGCAGGAGGACGAACACGGAGCGGTTGTCGATGAAGCCGTGCAGCAGGACGACGGGCGGCGGCGCGGCGACGGCCGTGACGGGAAGGGCGGTGGCCGGCGGGGCGGCCTCGTCAGGGTCCGGGGCCGGGCTTCCGGAGGCGGTGCCGGTGCCGCTGCCGGTGCCGGCTTCCGTGCCTGCCGACCGGGTCGGCGGGCGGCGCTCCGGGGTGAGGCCGAAGGGGTAGACGGCCAGGTGCCCGGCGAGGACGACCAGCTCCAGCGCGGTGGCGCCGAGCAGCGCGGACGACAGCCGGGGCAGTCGGGGCAGTCGGGAGAGGAGAGGGGGAAGGGGGAGGAGCTTCACGGCCGGCCTCCTGCACTGGCGCACGGGGGAGGCGGCTCCCGTCCCCGTACGCCCTCATGGGGCGCCGGCACGAGCGGCGCACGGCCGGTGACGGCCGGGCGACGTGGGGCCGTACCACCGTGCCGTGCGGCTGGCGGCGCGGTGGTACGGCGACCTCGTGGCGGCTCCCTCAGGGGGTGTGTCGTGCCGGTCCCCGCGCGGCCGGAACACCGCCTCGTACGGGGGACGGCGTCTGGCGAACATGTCCCACGTGTGATTTCCCCCTCCCCGCCTGCCGCGAAACTGCGGCTTGCGGGATGCTGTGGATAACGTTCGTTCACATCCCCGGCCCTTCAGGCACGGGAGACCAGGTGGAGGCAGTGATGGGTGTGACCGGTCCGATCCGTGTGGTGGTGGCCAAGCCGGGCCTCGACGGCCACGACCGCGGGGCCAAAGTCATCGCGCGGGCGTTGCGGGACGCCGGTATGGAGGTGATCTACACGGGTCTCCACCAGACGCCCGAGCAGATCGTCGACACGGCGATCCAGGAGGACGCCGACGCCATCGGCCTCTCGATCCTCTCCGGGGCGCACAACACGCTGTTCGCCAAGGTGATCGAGCTGCTGAAGGCCCGGGAGGCGGAGGACATCAAGGTGTTCGGCGGCGGGATCATCCCGGAGGACGACATCGCACCGCTGAAGGAGCTGGGCGTCGCGGAGCTCTTCACGCCGGGGGCGACGACGACCGAGATCGTCACCTGGGTCAACGCCAACGTCCGCCAGGCCGCCCAGGCCTGAACGCCGGCCCCGGGGCGGGCCCGCTCGCGCAGGCCCGCGCGGGGCCGCTGTGCCTGCCTGACGCCGGGCGGCGCGGGCCGCCGCGCGCCCCGGGCCGGGGCTGCTTCGGGTGGCCCGGGGCGGCCGGGCGACCGCGGGCCGGGTGGGCCGGGGCCGGCTCGGCGTGGCGTGCGCGTCCTGGTCAGGCCATCAGCTCCGCCTCCATCGTGGCGCGCAGCCGCAACGTGGAGACCAGGCGCTGGAACGCCTCCGACCAATAGCCGCCCGCTCCCGGTGACGCCCCCTCCTGCTCGTCCTGCGCGGCCGTCAGAACCTCCAGCCGGTCGGCCTCGGCCGGATCCAGGCAGCGTTCCGCGAGGCCCATCACTCCGCTGAAGCTCCACGGATAACTCCCGCCGTCCCGCGCGATGTCGAGTGCGTCGACCACCGCACGCCCGAGCGGCCCGGCCCAGGGGACCGTGCACACCCCGAGCAGCTGGAACGCCTCCGACAAGCCGTGCGCGGCGATGAACTCCGCGACCCAGACGGCCCGTTCGTCCTGGTCCAGGATGGCGAGGAGCTTCGAGCGCTCGGCGATCGAGGCCGTCCCGGGGCTGCTCGCCGGGGGAGCCGAGGGGCGCCCTAGCAGGGCCCTGGCCCAGCGCGGATTCCGCTGCCGCAACGCCGCCCGGCACCAGGCGGCGTGCAGCTCCCCGGCCCAGTCGTCGGCGACGGGCAGGGCCACGACCTCCTCGGCCGGACGCCCGCCGAACCGCTGCTCCCAGACACCGAGCGGGGTGGCCTCCACCAACTGCCCGAGCCACCAGGACCGTTCGCCCCGGCCCGTCGGCGGCACCGCGGCGACGCCGTCACGCTGCATACCCGCGTCGCACTCGTGCGGCGCCTCCACGACGATGGAGACGACGTCCCCCGTACGGTCGGGGCTGACGCAGGACATCGCGCGGGCCGCCATCCGGCCGGCGAGGGCCGACGCGGGCAGGGCGGACAGCAGTTCGGCGGCGGTGGCGCGCACATTGCGGCTGCGGTCGGACAGGGCCTGCTCCAGGAACGGCTCGTCGTCGGCCCCCAGCCCGGACCGCAGGGAGTCCAGGAACATCAGCCTGTCCTCGGCCCGTTCGGCCGACCACGTGGTGGCGAGCAGGGCCGGCCCGGCGGGCGGATCCTGCGCCCGTACGGCGTCGAGCAGCGCGACCCGCTCCGCGAACAGCCCCTCCTCCCACAGGCGGCTCACCGCGTCCGGGTCCTCGGTGTCGGGCCGGAGCGTGCCGCTCGGGGAGCCCCGCAGGGCGAACTTCCAGTCCGGGTTCAGCGCGGCCAGCCACAGACCTCGCGGCCCGGCGAACGCGAGCGCCTGCGGGCGCAGGTCCGTCCGGGCGCGGGCGGCGTCCAGCAGAGGCGGCAACAGGGCCGCCGGGGCGCGGAAACCCTTCCGGTTGGCGGTGGCCAGCCACTGCGGAATCAGTTCGGTGAGGTCGGGCGCGGTCCCGCGCCGCCCGCCGCCCGAGGGCGCGGCCCGATCGGACAGCAGACGGGCGAGCCGGTGCCGGGCGGCCTCGGGGAGCGCAGGGCGCGGATCCGGGGCGGCGGGCTCGGGCCGGGCTTCCGGCACGGCGGGCAGCAGCCCGGCCCGCTGCCGCACGGTGTGCAGCGCGACGGCGTCCAGCAGGGCCGTTGGAACATCGGCGGCCGGTACGGGGTCGCCGCGCGGCGTCGGCGGCCGGCGGTCGGTCCCCAGGAGCGCCGAGGTGACCAGCTCCTCCCAGGTGGGAGAGTCGACCGATCTGGATGCGGATGCGGATGCGGATGCGGATACGGATGCGGATGCGGGAGCGGTGCTGGTGCTGGTGGTGCGAGGCATCTTTACCCTCCGGTGGGGATGGTGGGCGGGCGGGAACGGTGGGTGGTGAGCGTCGGATGGTGGGTCTCCGGGCGCGGGTCGCCGCCTGCCGGTCGCCGGTCGTCCGGTCGTCGCCTCAGACCAGTTGGACGACCGACCCGCCCGTGGTGCGCCCGTCCTCCTCCCGCTCGCCCGGGTCCCAGGCCGCGAACGGGTCGAAGCCGCGGTGGCCGATCTCGCCGAACACGGTGACCGGGCCGCCGCCGGACAGGGCGACGAGCTTCCACAGGCCCGGCCGGGACAGCGCGGCCGGGGCGATCGGCAGCGCGGATGCGGCGTGTGCGTCGGCCACCTGCCAGCCGTCCTCGGACGGCACGGGTATGACGTCGCGCAGGGTGACCGGGCAGGCGTCCAGCCAGGGGTCCTCGCGCAGGGCGGTGCCGTAGACGGCCGGGGCGGCCGCTGCGGCGATGCCCGGCGGCGGGCCGGCCGGGGCCGTGGTCCCGAACTGCTCGCCCAGCTCCGCACGGAGCTGCCCACCGCCCGGATACGGCGTCAGCTCGGCGTCGATCGTGGCCCCCACCGGCAGCGCCTGCGCCGGGGACCGGCCCGCCGCGCCGAACGACAGCAGCAGAGCGGTGCGGCCCGACTCCCGCCCGTACAGCCAGATCCGCCGGGTGACGATCCTGCCGTCCGGGGTGTCGTACTGCGCGAGGACCAGCCAGTGGTCACGGATCGGGGCGCCCTCGGCGGACATCGGCAGCCCCACCCTCGTCCGCACCGTCGCGGCCAGCGGGTCCGGCAGCCGCTCCCGGCCGAGCCAGGCCGTGTCCAGCAGATGGAGCAGGCCGCACTCCTCCAGCAGCCGGACCGGCCAGCCCGGACCGGACCCGGTGATCGCGCCCAGCTCCCGCACCCGCGCCGCGAGACCGGGGGCCTGGGCGTCGACCATGCGGGCCGCGGTCTCCTCCCACAGGCCGTAGCCCGAGCGGTCGGTCGCGGCGAGCCCGCCGCGCAGCAGGTCGGCCAGACGCTGCTCGAGCTCCTGGGCGCCGCCCGTGACCCGCTCGGCGCGGCGCTCCGCCCGCTTCCTGGCTGCGGCGTCGGCGGGCCCCCGCGCGATGCCGCAGCCCGCCGCCGCGCCGGCCTGCTCCGCCGCCGGTCCGCGCCGGCCCTCGATCCAGGCCGCGGCCCAGTCGGCCGGCTCGCCGGACCGGCATGCGGCGTCGTCGGACGCCAGGAGCAGCAACAGCCCCAGCGCGTGCTTGCACGGGAACTTCCGGCTCGGGCAACTGCAGGAGCAGGCCGGGCCGGTGGTGTCGACCACCGTCCGGTACGGCGTGCTCCCGCTCCCCTTGCACAGCCCCCACACCGCACCCGCTCCATCGCGGCCCGTGCCGGACCACGGGCCGGCCGTACCGAGTCGCGTGCCCGCCTTGCGTGATGCTTCGTCAGGAGCCAGCGCCAGCACCTGCTCCACCGACCAGCGCGCCACCGGTCCACCGGTGGGCGAGGGTTCTCCCCCGTGAGATAGCAGCATGTCCCCGACGGTAGGCGGCACCACTGACAATCGCCTCCGACCTGCGGTGCAGCCGCCCCGAGGGGATTTGACTTCGCCATTGCCCTGCGCTTCTCTGCGGTCTCCGCCCACGGAACCGATCCGGGCGGGGGTCCGACCGGCCGACGGACCGGTTCCGGATGCTCGTGCACGGGCCCTGACCTGCGGTCAGGGCCCGTTGTCAGTGGCATGGTGCACGGTGGAACCAGATCAGGTCGACCGATCTGGAGGGGGACCCATGACCGTGCCCGAAACCACCGCGGCCATCGAGCCGGAGGCGGGCGCCGAGGCGCTCCGCCCGCACGCCGAGGACGCGTTCGCCGACGAGCTGAAGGCGCTGGCGGCCGCCGACGACCGCCCGAGGCCCGCCCGTTGGCGGCTGTCGCCCTGGGCCGTCGCCACCTATCTGCAGGGCGGCGCCCTCCCGGACGGGACGGTGATCACGCCCAAGTACGTGGGCCCGCGCCGCCTGGTCGAGGTGGCCGTGACCACGCTCGCCACCGACCGGGCACTGCTCCTGCTCGGCGTTCCCGGTACGGCCAAGACCTGGGTGTCCGAGCACCTCGCCGCCGCCGTCAGCGGTGACTCGACGCTGCTCGTGCAGGGCACCGCCGGGACGCCCGAGGAGGCCGTGCGCTACGGGTGGAACTACGCCCAGCTGCTCGCCCACGGCCCCAGCCGCGAGGCCCTGGTGCCCAGTCCGCTGATGCGCGCGATGTCCGAGGGCATGACCGCCCGGGTCGAGGAGCTGACCCGTATCCCCGCTGATGTGCAGGACTCGCTCATCACGATCCTGTCCGAGAAGACGCTCCCCGTGCCCGAGCTGGGCCAGGAGGTCCAGGCCGTCCGCGGGTTCAACCTCATCGCCACGGCCAACGACCGGGACCGCGGCGTCAACGAGCTGTCCAGCGCGCTGCGCCGCCGGTTCAACACCGTCGTGCTGCCGCTGCCCGCCACTCCGGAGGCCGAGGTCGACATCGTCTCCCGGCGCGTCGACCAGATCGGCCGCTCGCTCGACCTGCCGGCCGCGCCGGAGGGCCTGGCCGAGATCCGGCGCGTGGTCACGGTCTTCCGCGAACTGCGCGACGGGGTGACCACCGACGGGCGCACCAAGCTCAAGTCGCCCTCCGGCACGCTCTCCACCGCGGAGGCGATCTCCGTCGTCACCAACGGCCTCGCCCTCGCGGCCCACTTCGGCGACGGCATCCTGCGCCCCGGCGATGTGGCGGCCGGCATCCTCGGCGCGGTCGTCCGGGACCCTGCGGCGGACCGGGTGGTCTGGCAGGAGTATCTGGAGACCGTGGTCCGCGAACGGGACGGCTGGAAGGACTTCTACCGCGCCTGCCGCGAGGTATCCGCATGACGGGCCCCGCCACGACCGGGGCGGCTTTTCCGGGTTCCCGCGCGGCCGTCGGGCCCTGGCTCCTCGGGGTGCGGCATCACGGTCCCGGGTCCGCCCGCGCGGTCCTCGCCGCGCTCGCGGCGGCCCGCCCGGCCGCCGTCCTCATCGAGGGCCCGCCCGAGGGCGACGCGCTGCTCCCGCTCGCCGCAGACCCGCAGATGCGTCCTCCCGTCGCGCTGCTCGCACACGCCGTGGACGATCCGGGGCGGGCCTCCTTCTGGCCGATGGCCGCGTTCTCGCCGGAGTGGGTGGCCATCCGCTGGGCCCTCGACCACGACGTCCCGGTCCGCTTCGTCGACCTGCCCGCCGCCCACTCCCTCGCCCTCGAGGGACCCGCGCCGGGGGAGCGGGCGGCGGACGAGGCCACACCGGTCGTCGACCCGATCCGGGTGCTCGCCGAGACCGCCGGATACGACGACCCCGAGCGCTGGTGGGAGGACGTCGTCGAGCACCGCTCACCGGGCGGGGGAGCACCCGCCGGAGGAGCACCCGCCGGAGGAACGGCCGCCGGAGGAACGCCCGCCGGAGGAACGGCCACCGGGGGAACACCCGTCGGCGGAACGCCCGGTGACGCGCTCGCGCCGTTCGTCGCGCTGGCGGAGGCCATGAGCGCTCTCCGCGAGGCGTACGGCGACGGCGGGCAGCCCCGGGACGCGGTGCGCGAGGCGTACATGCGGATCCAGCTGCGCACCGCGCGCAAGGAGTTCGGTGACGGCGTCGCCGTCGTCTGCGGCGCCTGGCACGTGCCCGCGCTCGCCGCGCGGACCACCCTCGCCGCCGACCGCGCCCTGCTCAAGGGCCTCCCGAAGGTCAGGACCGACCTCACCTGGGTGCCGTGGACCCACCGCCGGCTCGGCCGGCACAGCGGATACGGCGCCGGGATCGACTCACCCGGCTGGTACGGGCACCTCTTCGACGCGGCCGACCGCCCCATCGAGCGCTGGATGACCAAGGTCGCCGGACTGCTGCGCGCGGAGGACCGGTTCGTCTCCACCGCCCATGTCATCGAGGCCGTCCGGCTCGCCGAGACCCTCGCCGCCCTGCGGGGCCGCCCGCTGGCGGGGCTCGGCGAGACGACCGACGCGGTACGGGCCGTCATGTGCGAGGGGTCCGACGTCCCGCTCGCCCTCGTCCGGGACCGGCTGATCGTCGGCGAGACCCTCGGAGAGGTGCCGGACACCGCCCCGGCCGTCCCGCTGCAACGGGACCTGACCCGCAGCCAGCGCACCCTGCGGCTCAAGCCGGAGGCGTCGGAACGCGAGCTGGACCTCGATCTGCGCAAGGAGACCGACGCCGCCCGCAGCCGCCTCCTGCACCGGCTGTGTCTCCTCGACATCGGCTGGGGCGACCCGGTCGCGGGGCGGGGCAGCACCGGCACCTTCCGGGAGAGCTGGCGGCTGAGCTGGGAGCCGGAACTGCACGTCCGGGTCGCGGAGGCGGGCGTATGGGGCACCACCGTGCTCACCGCCGCCACCGCGAAGGCCGAGTCGGGGGCCGTGGCGGCGACCGCGCTGGCCGACGTCACCGCACTCGCCGAACACTGCCTCCTGGCCGGGCTGCCCGACGCGCTGCCCGTCGTGATGAAGGCCCTCGCCGACCGGGCCGCCCTCGACGCGGACGTCGGCCACCTCGCGGACGCGCTCCCCGCCCTGGCCCGCTCCCTGCGGTACGGGGACGTGCGCGCCACGGACACGGCGGCGCTCGCCGAGGTCGCCGCCGGACTCGCCGAGCGGATCTGCGTCGGCCTGCCGCCCGCCTGCACCGGCCTCGACGCCGACGGGGCCGAGGCGCTGCGCCGTCAGATGGAGGCCGTGCACGGCGCGATCGGGCTGCTCCTCGCCGGACCGGCTCCCGCCGAAGGGCTGCGGGAGCGCTGGGACGCCGTCCTGCACAAGCTGGCGGCCCGGGACGCGGTCGCCGGGATCATCCGGGGCCGGGCCACCCGGCTCCTCCTGGACGAAGGACGGCTCGCGGAGGACGAGGCGGCCCGGCTGATGGCCCTGGCGCTCTCGCCCGGCACCCCGCCCGCCGACGCCGCCGCCTGGATCGAGGGGTTCGTCGGCGGTGCGTCGGGCGGCGGCATGCTGCTGGTCCACGACGAGCGGCTGCTCGGCCTCGTCGACGCCTGGCTGACCGGCGTCCCCGCCGAGATGTTCACCGATGTGCTGCCGTTGCTGCGCCGCACGTTCTCCGCGTACGAACCGGGCGTCCGGCGCACCCTGGGCGAGCTGGTGCGGCGCGGTCCCGCCCCCGAAGGCGCCCGCAGGGACGACGCCGGCCGGGCGCCCGGAGGCTTCGGACCCGGTCTCGACGAGTCCAGGGCCGACGCGGTGGAGCCGGTGCTGCGCCTGCTGCTCGGCCGCACACCCGAGCCCACGGAGGCGGCCGTATGACGACGACCGGGAGGACGGACCCGATGGCGGAGACGACACAGCCGCCCGACGCCGAACGGCTGCGGCGCTGGCGGATGGTGCTCGGCGCGGACAGCGCCGACAGCACCGGACACGCCCTCACCGGCCAGGACGCCGCGATGGACGGTGCGCTGAACGCGCTGTACGGAGGCGGCGCGGGCAAGAAGCCCGGCGGCCGTGGCACCGGTGGCCGTACGGCGGGGCTCGGCGCGTCCGCGCCCTCCGTCGCCCGCTGGCTCGGCGACATCCGGACCTACTTCCCCAGCTCCGTGGTCCAGGTCATGCAGCGCGACGCGATCGACCGGCTCGGCCTGGCGGCCCTGCTCCTGGAGCCGGAGATGCTGGAGGCGGTCGAGGCGGACGTCCACCTCGTCGGCACCCTGCTCTCGCTCAACAAGGCGATGCCCGAGACGACGAAGGAGACCGCACGCACCGTCGTCCGCAAGGTCGTCGAGGACCTGGAGATGCGCCTGGAGAGCCGCACCAGGGCCACCCTCACCGGCGCCCTGGACCGCTCGGCGCGGATCAGCCGGCCGCGCCACCGCGACATCGACTGGAACCGCACCATCCGCGCCAACCTCGCCAACTACCTCCCCGTGCCGGGAAGTACGGAGGAGAGGGGCACGATCGTTCCCGAGCGCCTCATCGGCTACGGGCGCGCCTCCCGGTCCGCGAAGAAGGACATCGTCCTGTGCATCGACCAGTCGGGCTCGATGGCCGCGTCGGTCGTCCACGCCTCCGTCTTCGGCGCGGTGCTCGCCTCCATGCGCACTCTGTCGACCCGGCTCGTGGTCTTCGACACGGCGGTCGTCGACCTCACGGACCAGCTCGACGACCCGGTCGACGTCCTCTTCGGCACCCAGCTCGGCGGCGGCACCGACATCAACCGGGCGCTCGCCTACTGTCAGTCGAGAATCACCCGCCCCGCGGACACCGTCGTCGTCCTCATCAGCGACCTCTACGAGGGCGGCATACGCGACGAGATGCTCAAACGGGTCGCCGCGATGAAGGAATCCGGCGTGCAGTTCGTGACCCTGCTCGCCCTCTCCGACGAGGGCGCACCCGCCTACGACCACGAGCACGCGGCGGCGCTCGGGGCGCTGGGCGCACCCGCGTTCGCCTGTACGCCGGACCTCTTCCCGGACGTCATGGCGGCGGCGATCGAGAAGAGGCCACTGCCCATACCGGACAAGGAGACCCAACAGTAACCAGGGACTTGCGTGACCCCCACGGGCTCGTGCAAGCATCGACCCGTCGGTCGCGGAGGGCCGCATTCCGCCGTCCGCGTACCAGGGAGGAGCCACCGAGGTGACCACGACCACCGCTGCCCGCGCAGCCGTCGACCCGCGCCCGGCGCGGGGTCCGGCGGGGCGTCGCGCGGTACGGGTGGGGCTGTTGGTGGTGTTCCTCGGTGGACTGCTGGCCCTGGGGATCCTCGCGGGCGGACGCGCGGAGGCGCAGGAGCGCCCGGACCCGGGCCCGCTCACGTCCTCCGTCGCCGACGCCGTGCCGGACGCCGTGCCGGATGTCGTGCCGCAGGGCGCTGCCCCTAAGTCCGCCGCCCGTAAGGCAGCCGAGCCCCCGGCTCGGCCGGTCGCCGAACGGTCCGACGAGCCGGCGATGGAGCCGACCGCCGAGCCGGTCCTCGAACCGGCCACCAAGCCGGTGGTCGAGCCCGCCGTCGACCCGGCGGCCACAGCGGCCGATCGGGCCGCGGAGCAGACCGCGCGGCAACAGGCGGCAGCACAGCACGGACAGCAGGCCGTACGGGAGTCCACCGCGCCCGCCCGAGTCCGCGATGCCGTGGGAGCGGGAGACGCGGGAGACGCCGTGGAGCGGGTCGCCGGGGAGGTGCGGCCGCTGGTGCCGGACCTGCCGGGGCTTCCCCCGCTCCTCTCCGTGCTGCCCGTGCCCGGCGGTGGACCGGACACACCCGGTGCTCCGTCACCTTCCGTGCCGGGCACCGGCCGTGGCGCCGAGGACGGCACCACGAATCCGGGCGACGCCCCGGCGGACACCTCCGACGGCTCCGCCGAACGCGAGGCCGGCCGGAGCATCCGGGAACCGTTCTCCGCCCCGGCGACCCCGGCCGTTGCGGACGGGTCCGGTACGCCGGGCGCCGGGCACGTACAGAGCCCCGCGCCCACACCGGCGCAGGACCGGGCACCGTTCGACCCCTGCGGCGACCTCGCGCGTACGGCGACGGCCGATGTCCAGGGGCCGCGCGGCGGCGACCTGCACGCGGTCCCGGCCCCGGGCGGTCCGCACGCCGCGCTCGTCCGGGGCGCCGGCCTCCCGGCGACCGCCGCCCCGATACCCGACAGATCCGGCGAGATCCTCGAATTCCCCGGCTAGGGCAGGCCGTTCCCCGCCTCGACCTGCCGCGCGGGGGCGGAACAGGTCTGCCCGCGTCCGGACTTCTCCGGACTGCCGAACACCTTCGAAGGATCTGACACACCCATGCACAAGAACATGCGCCGATCCATAGCCATCGCCGCCACCGCCACCGGAATGTGGGCGCTCGGCACCGCCGCGGCGAGCGCGGACGAACTGCCCGTCTCCGTACCGCTCTCCACCCCGGACCTGGCGGCCGAGGCCCCCGACGCGACGGAGGTCGTCGAGGGCGTCGAGGACACGGCGGCCGTCAAGGACGTCACCGACGCCAAGGTCATCGAGGACGCGAAGGCCGTCACCGATGTCAAGGACGCCGAGGCGCTCAAGGACGTCAGGGGCATCGACGCCGCCGACGGAGTCAAGGACACGCTGACGGAGGCCGGGAGCGAGGCCGCCGGTGCGACCGACGTACGGGACCGCCTTCCGTCCCAGGTGCGCGCGCCGCAGGCCCCGGAGGTTCCGGACCTCGGTGACGTACCGCAGGTGCCCGAGAACGTGCGCGTCCCCCAGGTGCCCGCAGCGCCGGCCGACGAGATCGACTACCTCTTCGGGCCGATCGAGCAGATCCCCGGCCACGCGCAGAACCAGGCTCCGGCGGCCGTCCAGGGCGCGCCGGCCGAGGCCGGGCCCGTGGTCGGGCAGACGTCCGACTCCGTCCTGCCGCCGCTCGCCGCCGGTGCGGTCGATGCCGCACTGCCGGTCGTCGGACAGGCGGTCGGCGACGCCGGCACGCTCGCCCGGGGTGTCCTCGGTGAGGTCGGACCGTTCGCCCAGGGGGTCGTCGGCGACGCCGCCGTGCCCTTCGCGCAGGGCGTCACGACCGAGGTCCAGCCGCCGGCGTCCGGTGTCACGGGTGCGGCGGTGCCGTTCGCCGGGGGCGTCGCGTCCGACGTCCGGCCGCTGGCGGAGGGGCTGACCGGTGACGCGGTCGCACCGTTCGCCCAGGGCGTCACCACCCGGGTGCAGCCGCTGGCCGAGGGCGTCGGGCAGCAGGCCCGGCCGTTCGCGGGCGGGCTGGCGGAGACGCTCCGCGAGGACGCCCGCCCCGCCGTCGGCCACGCGGCCACCGGCGCCCAGGGCGTCACCTCGGTCACCCCGTCCTGCGTGACGGACGCGCTGCCCGCGCTGTAAGGACACCGCAGGGCGCGGTGCAAGCAGGAACACGATTCACCGCACCGAAGTACGCGGCCCAGGGGGACCCGGGCCGGGTGTTCCGGCTCCCGCCCCGTCTCCGCACAGCCTCTTCGAGGGCCCCCTCCGGCTCCCGGCTCACCCCGGCCGGGAGCCGGAGGGGCCACCCTCTGTGACCGTTATCACCGCTCAGGTGTGATCTGCGATTTAGGGTCACACGGGGCTCGGGGATAACCTGCCGGATGGACATGCCGCGTACTCGGACACCGTGTACGCCTCCCTAGTGACAGCGCAGTCACGTTGCCCTTCGCGGCACGCCCACGCAGAAGAACGAACCGCGATACCACTAAAAGGGACGGACGCGCGTGGACCTGTTCGAGTACCAGGCGAGGGACCTCTTCGCCAAGCACGGTGTACCGGTGCTGGCCGGTGAAGTCATCGACACGCCTGAGGCAGCCCGCGAGGCGACCGAGAAGCTGGGCGGCAAGTCTGTCGTCAAGGCGCAGGTGAAGGTCGGCGGCCGCGGCAAGGCCGGCGGTGTCAAGCTGGCCGCCGACGCCGACGAGGCGGTCGCCCGGGCGACCGACATTCTCGGGATGGACATCAAGGGCCACACGGTCCACAAGGTGATGATCGCCGAGCTGTCCCCGGAGATCGAGGCGGAGTACTACGTCTCGTACCTCCTCGACCGCACCAACCGCACCTTCCTGGCCATGGCCTCGGTGCAGGGCGGCATGGACATCGAGGAGGTCGCGGAGAAGACCCCCGAGGCCCTCGCGAAGGTCCCGGTCGACTCCAACTCGGGCGTCGACATCGTCAAGGCCCGCGAGATCGTGGCCCAGGCGAAGTTCCCGGCCGACGTGGCCGAGGGTGTCGCCGAGGCCCTGGTGACCCTGTGGAAGACCTTCGTCGCCGAGGACGCGCTCCTCGTCGAGGTCAACCCGCTGGTGAAGACCAAGGACGGCCGCATCCTGGCGCTGGACGGCAAGGTCTCGCTCGACGAGAACGCCGACTTCCGCCAGCCGGATCACGAGGCCCTCGAGGACAAGGCCGCAGCCAACCCGCTCGAGGCTGCCGCCAAGGCCAAGAACCTCAACTACGTCAAGCTGGACGGCGAGGTCGGCATCATCGGCAACGGCGCCGGCCTGGTCATGTCGACCCTGGACGTCGTCGCGTACGCCGGTGAGAACCACGGCAACGTGAAGCCCGCCAACTTCCTCGACATCGGTGGCGGCGCCTCCGCCGAGGTCATGGCGAACGGCCTGGAGATCATCCTCGGCGACCCGGACGTCAAGTCCGTCTTCGTCAACGTCTTCGGTGGCATCACCGCGTGCGACGAGGTCGCCAACGGCATCGTGCAGGCGCTCGCGCTGCTCGAGTCCAAGGGCGAGAAGGTCGAGAAGCCGCTGGTCGTGCGTCTCGACGGCAACAACGCGGAGCTCGGTCGCAAGATCCTCTCCGACGCCAACCACCCGCTCGTGCAGCGCGTGGACACCATGGACGGCGCGGCCGACAAGGCCGCCGAGCTCGCCGCGGCTGCGAAGTAAGGACGAGGGACTCCACACCATGGCTATCTTCCTCACCAAGGACAGCAAGGTCATCGTCCAGGGGATGACCGGCGCCACGGGCATGAAGCACACCAAGCTCATGCTGGCCGACGGCACCAACATCGTCGGTGGCGTGAACCCGCGCAAGGCGGGCACGTCCGTCGACTTCGACGGCACCGAGGTACCGGTCTTCGGCTCCGTCGCCGAGGCGATCGAGAAGACGGGCGCCAACGTCTCCGTCCTCTTCGTGCCGCCGGCGTTCTCCAAGGCCGCGGTCGTCGAGGCGATCGACGCCGAGATCCCGCTCGCGGTCGTCATCACCGAGGGCATCGCCGTTCACGACTCCGCCGCGTTCTGGGCGTACGCGAACGAGAAGGGCAACAAGACCCGGATCATCGGCCCGAACTGCCCCGGTCTCATCACCCCGGGCCAGTCCAACGCCGGCATCATCCCGGGCGACATCACCAAGCCCGGCCGCATCGGTCTCGTGTCCAAGTCCGGCACGCTGACCTACCAGATGATGTACGAGCTCCGTGACATCGGCTTCTCCTCCGCCGTCGGCATCGGTGGCGACCCGGTCATCGGTACGACGCACATCGACGCCCTCGCGGCGTTCGAGGCGGACCCCGACACCGACCTCATCGTGATGATCGGCGAGATCGGCGGCGACGCCGAGGAGCGTGCCGCCGACTTCATCAAGGCGAACGTCACCAAGCCGGTCGTCGGCTACGTCGCGGGCTTCACCGCCCCGGAGGGCAAGACCATGGGCCACGCCGGCGCCATCGTCTCCGGCTCCTCGGGCACCGCCCAGGCGAAGAAGGAGGCCCTGGAGGCCGCCGGCGTCAAGGTCGGCAAGACGCCGACCGAGACCGCCAAGCTGGCGCGCGAGATCCTCGGCGCCTGACGCAGGCCGCGCAGACGCGCGTACGCGTACGAACGGCGCGGGCCCGCACCCCCTTTTCACTCAGGGGTGCGGGCCCGCGCCGTTTCCGGCACCTGTACGCCGGTATCACCGCGGTTGCGGAACCAGCCGCTCCGGACCGTGCGCCAGCTGCTGGCTCAGCGACTTCTGCAGCTTCAGATCCTGCGCGGTGAGCTTCTGCGGACCACCGCGCGGTGGTACGCCCCCGACCCGTTCGGCGGGGGAGATCGGCGGCTCGTAGTGGGTGGGCGCGGTGTGCAGGGTCAGCCCGGTCACCGCGATGAGCAGGGCGACGCCCGAGATGGCGGCCCGGGTCCACAGCCTGGCCTTGTTCTCGCTGCCGGTGCGCACGGCACGGGCGGGCTGCGGTACGGGTACGTGCTCCGCGCGGGCGAGGCCGTCGAGCCGGTCGTGCAGCAGGGCCGACTGTTCGGCGGGCGATGCGGTGGTCATCAGTTCGGGAAGCCGCTCGGCGACGGCGGCGCGGGCGGTCATCAGCCGGCCCGCCGCCGCCGGGGTGCTGGCCTCCGTCTCGGCCGCCGTCTCCGGCAGATCCAGGCCGACCCCGTCGTACAGGAGCAGGGTGCGCCGGTAGGCCGGGGGCAGGTCGAGCAGGGCGTCGAACAGCGCGCGCTTGCCCGGCTCCGTGGGCGGGGCGTCGGGGTGCCGGTGCGTGCGGCGCAGCCGGTGCCAGGGGGACATGGCGTACTCGTACGCCGCCGCGCGCACCCAGCCGGCCGGGTCGCGGTCGACGGCGACCTCGGGCCAGCGCTGCCAGGCCAGTTCGAAGGCGCGCTCGACGGACTCGCGGGCCAGGGCGCGGCGGCCGGTCAACAGGTAGGTCTGCCGGACGAGGCCGGGGGCGGTGCGGGCGTACAGCTCGTCGAACGCCTCGGCGGGCGAGAGAGGCCGCTCACCGGTCGCTCTCGCCCGGGCCTCGGCCTCGGCGTCCGCGCCCGCCGCTTCGGCCGGGGGCTGGGCCGGGGCCTCCGGGGCGGCTTCAACGATTGCCGCCGGAGCCGCCGGAGCCGCTGGAGCCGCTGGAGCTGCTGGAGCCGCTGGAGCTGCTGGAGCTGCTGGAGCCGTCGGAGCCGCCGAAGCCGTCGGAGCCGCCGAAGCCGAGGCGGTCGGAGCCGGGGCGGTCGTGGGTGCCGGGGGCGCTGCCGCCACCGGGGGTGCTGCCGGTTCGGGGGCGATCAGCTTCGCGTACAGCGCGCGCTTGCGTCCGCGCGGGCTCGTGCGCCCCGTCTCCCAGGAGCGCACGGTGGCGCGCGTGACACCGACCGCCGCCGCCACCTGATCCTCGCTCAGCGATTTCGCCTCGCGCAGTCTGCGGCGCTCCTTGGGGGAGGGCAGCGGTGGCGCGGCGGCCTCGTCGGTCGTGCTCCGGGTCATGGACGGCCCCCGGCAGCGCCGCACTGGGTGAAAAAGTACATAAACGTATATTGAGCGACACGGCGGCTCTTCGCGCGTTACGCGGGATCAGCGCGTGTCGTTGGGAGCATGGGCCGCGTGACCCAAATGACGCAACGCAGCCCGAAGGTGACGGCCGAGCGGAACCGCACCCTCGACCTGGCCTCCGCCCTGGTGCGGGGCGCCGTCGCCGCCGGGCTCGGCCTCGGGTCGCTGACGGTACTGGTCATGGTGGTGTGGATCAGCTCCCCGTACCCGGACAGCGGGCCGGGCGGGGCGCTGCGCGCGGCCGCCGGGGTGTGGCTGCTGGCCCACGGTGCCGGACTCGTACGCCCCGACACCCTGAGCGGCGTTCCCGCCCCCGTCGGCATGGTGCCGCTGCTGCTCGTGCTGGGCCCGGTCTGGCTGACGCACCGTGCGGCGCGCGACGCGGCGGAGCAGGAGGAGGGGCGGCCCAGGCCTTCGCAGGCGGGCGCGTTCTGCGCGGTGACCGCCAGCTATCTGCTGGTCGTGGCGGGTGCGGCGGCCTACGCCCGGGGCGGTTCGCTGCGCGCGGACCCGGACACGCTGGTGTTCCCGGTGGCGCTGGTGGTGGCCGGTGCGGCGGCGGCCGGGGTGTGGACGGCGGCCGGGCGGCCGTTCGGTCCGCTGCCGTCCTGGTCGCCCCTGGCGCTTCAGGAGGCGTTCGCGCGGACGCTCTTCCGCAACCGGGCCGGGACGGCGTGCCGTTCGGCCGCGGTGGGCGTGACGGTGCTGCTCGGCGGCGGTGCGCTGCTGGTCGCGGTGGCGCTCGGCCGGAACGCGACGGTGGCCCAGAACGACTTTCTGGCGCTCGCGGGTGACTGGTCGGGCCGGTTCGCCGTGCTGCTGCTGGCCGCCGCACTCGTGCCGAACGCCGCGCTGTGGGGTGCCGCGTACGGGCTCGGGCCCGGCTTCTCGCTCGGTACGGAAGCCACCGTCACCCCGCTGGGCCTCGACGGCACCCCGGCGGTACCCCACTTCCCGCTGCTGGCGGCCGTGCCGGACCAGGGTCCCGGCACCCTGCTGAACGGGGCGGCCCTGGCGGTGCCGGTGGCGGCCGCGCTCGCGGTCGCCTGGTTCACCGTACGCAGGGCGGCCCCGGCCGACGCGCCGCGCGCGCAGGCGTGGAGCCCGCGCGAGACGGTGCTGGTCACCCTGCTCGCCGCGCTGGGCTGCGGCCTGGCGACGGCACTGCTCACGGCGGTGGCCGGCGGCCCGCTGGGCACCGGGGTGCTGAGCGCGTTCGGCCCGGTGTGGTGGCTGACCGGTCCGGCGGCACTGGCGTGGACCGCGGTCGTCGGCGTACCGGCGGCCCTGCTGCTGCGGCTGTGGCGGCTGCGCACGCCAGGCTGGGCCTGGCGCAGGGACGTGGGCACGGAGGACAGGGGCCCGGACGCGGACGGGGACGTGGCGGAGGTGGAGGAGCCCTCGGGGACGGCGGCCCAGGAGGAGGTCGCGGGGCGTCCGCGCCGCTGGTGGGCGCGGTGGCGTGGGCGGGTCGGGGCGGTGGACGAGGAGGAGGGCGAGGCCGCCGACGCGCGGCCGGGCCGTTCCGTGAACCCGGCCGCCGCAACGGATGCCGCTCCAGGCGCTGTTCCGGCCCCCGGCCCGGCGCCCGGATCGGCCTCCGGCGCACTGCCGGGCGGGGCGGCGGGCCGGGAGGACGCGGGGTTCGAGCCGTACGACTTCCTGCCGACCGACCCCTGGCACGGGAAAGACCTCAGGGAGGCCCGGTGGGCCTCCCTGAAGCGGGGCTCCGGCGGCCTGATGGCCGACTTCCCCGCCGATCTCGCCGCCGACCGCCGCACGGACCGCCCCACGGCGGAGCCGGACGGCCCCGGCGCTACTCCTTGACGCCGAAGAGCGGCTCCAGCGGCTTCGGCAGCTGGTCGTTGCAGGCCAGCGCGGCCGTCTTGGTCAGGGCGTCGTTCACGCAGGTGTAGTAGTCGCGGTAGACGAGCTGCACGGTGTACGTCGTGGCCACGATGAGCAGCGCCAGCAGGGCGGCCACCAGGCCGCCGACGGCCGCCGTGGTCTGCTGCCTGCCGCTGATGCTCTGTGCGGTGGCGAGGGGCGAGGCGGGCGAGGGCCCGGTGGGCGCGGTCCCGGAGCCACCGTCCACCGTGGCGCCTGCGCCTGCGCCTGCGCCTGTGCCCGTCCCGGAGCCGAGACCGGACCCGGTCCCGGGAGCGTCCCCGGCCGTCCCCGTACGGTCCGTCGCGGAGGTGTTCCTCAGCGGGGTGCGGAGCGCGCTGATCGCCCAGTACGTCGAGAGCGCGCCCAGCAGCAGAGCGATCTCGGTGAAGTCGAACAGGGCGAAGAAGAGGGCCCAGATACCGCCGAGCACCGCGTAGCGGGCGCGCCGCTGTGCGGGGTCGGTGGGGTCCCAGCGCAGTCCGCCCGGACCGCCGCGGTCGGCTCCGCCCCGGCCGGGTCCGCCGGAGCCGTTCCCGCCGGGGCGGCCGCCGAAGCCGCCGTCGCCCCGGCCGGGCTGCTTGTTGCTCCACTGGCTGCCCCAGGCCGGGCGGTCGCCGGAGGAGCCGTCGCCGTTCCCGTCGGAGCCGCTGTTCCCGTTCGAGCCGTCGGACCCGTTCGAGCCGTCGGATCCGTTCGACGCCGAGGGGTGGCGCGGCTGCCACGGCTGGTCCGGTCGGTCCGCGGGCGGCGCGGCGAACGGGTTGTCCTCCTGCGGCTTCCCGGCGGAGCCGCCGGCCGGGGAGGAGTCCGGGGCGGAGGAGTCCGGCGAAGAGGACCGGCGTTCCCGCATCAGCAGAGGGGAGCGCTCGGGCAGGGGGAGGCGGAAGGCGGTGCGACGGCGTCGGTCCGGCATGTGGTGAACGTCTTCCCCATCTCGTCATGTCCGCCCGAAGGACGGTTCGTCCGCCCGGTGGACGGCTCGCTGTCCCCTGACGCTACCTCCCGGTCACGCCCCCGTCCCGTGGGGGCTGTCGGGTGTGCCGGTATCGTTGCTGACGGTCGGCCCGTTCGTAGGGTTCCCCGTATCGGGCGAAGCGATACTTTCGTACGACCCTACAAAGAGCGCATCGAGCATGCCGCACCCGCGTCACCCGTGCGGCCATCACGTGAGAAAGGGCCCCGACGTGGCCTCCCCGCCTTCCTCCGCCGTTCCCGCCCGGCTGGTCGTGCTGGTCTCCGGATCAGGTACGAATCTTCAGGCGCTCCTCGACGCCATCGGCGACGACCCCGAGGGGTACGGGGCGCGGATCGTCGCGGTCGGCGCGGACCGCGACAGGGCGGGCGGCCTGGAGCGTGCCGAGCGGGCCGGAATCCCCACGTTCGTGTGCAAGGTCAAGGACCACGCGACGCGGGCGGAGTGGGACGCGGCGCTCGCCGCCGCCGTCGCGGAGCACCGCCCGGACCTCGTCGTCTCCGCCGGTTTCATGAAGATCGTCGGCCCGGCGTTCCTCGCCGCGTTCGGCGGCCGGTTCATCAACACCCATCCCGCCCTGCTGCCCAGCTTTCCCGGTGCCCACGGAGTCCGTGACGCGCTCGCGTACGGCGTGAAGGTCACCGGGTGCACCGTCCACTTCGTCGACGACGGCGTCGACACCGGTCCGATCATCGCGCAGGGCGTGGTCGAGGTGACCGAGGAGGACACCCCGGAGGGCGAAGCCGCTCTCCACGAACGCATCAAGGAAGTCGAGCGCTCACTGCTCGTCGAGGCCGTGGGGCGGATCGCCCGTGACGGCTGTCGCATTGAGGGACGAAAGGTTCATCTCGGTCATGTCGGTGAATAAGCCCATCCGCCGCGCCCTGGTCAGTGTCTACGACAAGACGGGGCTCGAAGACCTCGCCCGCGGTCTGCACGAGGCGGGCGTCGAACTCGTCTCCACCGGCTCCACCGCCGGGCGGATCGCCGCCGCCGGAGTGCCGGTCACCAAGGTCGAGGAGCTCACCGGCTTCCCCGAATGCCTGGACGGCCGCGTCAAGACGCTGCACCCCCGCGTCCACGCCGGCATCCTCGCCGACCTCCGCCTGGACGCCCACCGCGAGCAGCTCGCCGAGCTGGGCGTCGAGCCCTTCGACCTGGTCGTGGTGAACCTCTACCCGTTCAAGGAGACCGTCGCCTCGGGCGCCTCCGACGACGAGTGCGTCGAGCAGATCGACATCGGCGGCCCCTCGATGGTCCGCGCCGCCGCCAAGAACCACCCGTCCGTGGCCGTCGTCACCAGCCCCGAGCGGTACGCCGACGTCCTCGCCGCCGTCAAGGGCGGCGGCTTCGACCTCACCGCCCGCAAGCGGCTCGCCGCCGAGGCCTTCCAGCACACCGCCGCCTACGACGTGGCCGTCGCCTCCTGGTTCGCCGACGACTACGCGGCCGCCGACGACTCGGGCCTCCCGGAGTTCCTGGGCGACACCTTCGCCCGCAAGAACGTCCTGCGCTACGGCGAGAACCCGCACCAGCCCGCCGCGCTCTACACCTCCGGCGACGGCGGCCTCGCCGAGGCCGAGCAGCTGCACGGCAAGGAGATGTCCTACAACAACTACACGGACACCGACGCCGCCCGCCGCGCCGCCTACGATCACGCCGAGCCCTGCGTCGCGATCATCAAGCACGCCAACCCGTGCGGCATCGCCATCGCCGACGACGTCGCGACCGCGCACCGCAACGCGCACGCCTGCGACCCGCTCTCCGCGTTCGGCGGCGTCATCGCCGTCAACCGCCCGGTGACCGTCGAGCTGGCCGAGCAGGTCGCGGAGATCTTCACCGAGGTCATCGTCGCCCCGGCCTACGAGGACGGCGCCGTCGAGGTGCTGGCCCGCAAGAAGAACATCCGCGTGCTGCGCGCCCCCGACGCCCCGGCCGCCGCGTTCGAGGTCAAGCCGATCGACGGCGGTGCGCTGCTCCAGGTCGCCGACCGCCTCCAGGCCGACGGCGACGACCCGGCCAACTGGACGCTCGCCACCGGCGAGGCGCTCTCCGAGGCCGAGCTGAAGGAGCTGGCCTTCGCCTGGAAGGCCTGCCGCGCGGTCAAGTCCAACGCGATCCTGCTCGCCAAGGACGGCGCCTCGGTCGGCGTCGGCATGGGCCAGGTCAACCGCGTCGACTCCGCGAAGCTCGCCGTCGAGCGGGCGGGCGCGGAGCGGGCGGCCGGTTCGTACGCCGCGTCCGACGCCTTCTTCCCCTTCCCCGACGGCCTGGAGATCCTCACGGCCGCCGGTGTCAAGGCCGTCGTCCAGCCCGGCGGATCCGTCCGCGACGAGCTGGTGGCCGAGGCCGCGAAGAAGGCGGGCGTGACCATGTACCTCACGGGCACGCGCCACTTCTTCCACTGACCGGACCCGCGTTCACCGGCGGCCGCACCCCGACCCCGGGGTGCGGCCGCCGCCGTGTCCGTCGTACGGAACGCGCTCGCCGCTCTGTTCTAATGACACGGCCGTATCCGATGAACGGCCGTGGAAATCCCTAGCGGGGGCAGTCACCGTGCTTGAGCTGAACAAGAGTGGAACGGACCGGCCGGGACCGGGCCGCCTGCCCGCCCAGGGGCCGGGGCCGGACGCCCGTCCGGCCGACGAGGCGCCGCGTACGGGCGACACCGCCGCCGAACGCGTACCCCTGCGCCCGTACCTCATCGCCGGCGCCGTCCTGTGCGCGCTCTACTTCCTCTACTCGTACTTCCAGTACAGCCGCTTCGGCTCGCCCTCCTGGGACCTCGGGATCTTCGAGCAGGAAGTCAGGGCGTACGCCGGGTTCGACGCGCCGGTCGTCGACATCAAGGGCCCCGGCTATCTGATCCTCGGCGACCACTTCTCCCCGATCGTGGCGCTGCTGGCCCCGCTCTACTGGCTCTGGCCGTCGGCCGAGGCCCTGCTCTTCGCCCAGGCCGCGCTGTTCGCGCTGGGCGCGGTCATCGTCGGCCGCACCACGCAGCAGCTCCTCGGCGGACGCTCCGGGCTCTGCGTCACCGTCGCGTACGGGCTCTCCTGGGGCATCCAGGAAGCGGTGAAGGCCGACTTCCACGAGATCGCCTTCGCCGTGCCGCTGCTGGCCCTCGTCTGCCGGGCGCTGCTCCTGAAGCGGTACACGGCCGCGCTCCTGTGGTCGCTCCCGCTGGTCCTGGTCAAGGAGGACCTCGGCGCGACCGTCGCCGTCGTCGGCTTCCTGCTCTTCGTGTACGGCCGCCGCCTCCAGGGCGCGCTGCTCGCCGCCTTCGGGGTCGCGGCCTTCGTGGTCACCCTCATGGTCCTCATCCCGGCGGCCAGCAGCGCGGGGACGTACGACTACTGGCAGAAGATCGACAAGAACGGCGAGCAGGACGTCTCGATGCTGGACTCCGTCCTCGGCGTCCTCAACTCCTCCGTCAAGATCGAGATGCTGGTCTTCCTCATCGGCATCACCGCGTTCATGGCGCTGCGTTCACCGCTGACGCTGCTGATCGTCCCCACGCTCGGCTGGCGGCTGCTCTCGCAGGACAGCAACCACTGGGGCATGGTCTGGCACTACAGCGCGATCCTCATGCCGGTGCTCTTCCTCGCGCTGGCCGACGGCGTCCGCCGCAGCCGCGACTCGCGGCGGCCCTGGCTCGCCTCGTACGCGAAGGTCGCCGTACCCGTCGCGGCCGCGATCGCCGTCGCGATGACCCAGCATCTGCCGCTGCGCGATCTGCTGCGCCCGGAGACCTACCGCACCGACGACGCCCGCAGCCAGGCGGCCCGGGCGGCGCTGGACGCCATCCCGGCCGGGTCGCGGGTCGAGACGGACATCACGCTGATGGCCCACCTCACCTCCGACCGCACCGTCTACTGGGTCGGCGGAGCCCCGGGCACCGCACCCGACATCGTCGCCATCAACCTGGACTTCGGCTGGTCCCGCCCGATCCAGGACCCGGTGGCGTACGCCGAGCAGCTGCACCCGGAGGCGCGCTACCGGCTCAAGCACCGGGGCGGCAGCTTCGTGGTGATGGAGCGCACGACGCCGGAACCGGAAGACATCCCGGGCGTCCGCAAGGACTGAACGCCGGGTACGGACGAAGGCCGCACCCGGCAACCGGGTGCGGCCTTCGTCCGTACGGGGTGCTGCGGCGGGTCAGTTGGCCTTGACGACCACGGACGAGCAGACCTTGTCCGCGAACGTCTGCTTCTTCTCGTCCCAGAGCGGCCACAGCCAGCCGATGTAGCATGCGAGGCTGTCCAGGAAGTGGGCCAGCCGGCGCACGAAGGCCATGCCGAAGCCCAGCGGACGGCCGTCGGCCTCGCGCAGCAGGCGGATGCCCACGGCCTTCTTGCCGATCGTCTGGCCGGTGGTGCCCTCCTGGTACAGCTGCCAGATGGCGAGACCGATCAGCGCCACGAAGCCGAGCAGGGCGAAGACCGCACCCCCGGAGTCGCCCATGGCGCCGCCGATGCCGCCGAGGAGGAGGTAGGGGACACCGACGACGAGGCCGTCGATGAGCAGCCCGCCCGCCCGCAGACCCCAGTGGGCCAGCTCCGGCATGCCGCCGCCGTAGCCGGGCTGCTGGCCGCCGTAACCCGGCTGCTGCGGGTAGGCCCCGTACGGCTGGCCGGGCTGCTGGGGGTAGCCGTAGCCCTGCTGCGGGACGCCCTGCGGAGCCTGCTGCGGGTAGCCGTAGCCGGGCTGCCCCTGCGGCTGGCCCTGGGGCGGCTGGCCGGGCTGCTGCCCGTACGGGTTGTTCGGGTCGCCGAAGCTCATAAGGGGTGTTCCTTCAACAGACGTGTGGGGACGAGATGGCCACACGGAGGAAGGACATCGATCAGCGGCCCGCCCCCCGTACAACCGCGGCCTTCATCGTTATGAGCGGAACCCGCGTTTGTCCAGTCAGGGGCCCCGGACGTTGTGCAAGTGCAATCTCCGGTACGGGGGTGGCACCGGCAATTGGTATGCGGGCGGGGTCATCCGCGAGGATGGGCCCATGACTGCCCAGATTCTCGATGGCAAGGCCACCGCTGCCGCGATCAAATCCGATCTGACCGTCCGTGTGGCGGCCCTCAAGGCCCAGGGGATCACTCCCGGCCTCGGAACCCTGCTCGTCGGGGACGACCCGGGCAGCCGGTGGTACGTCAACGGCAAGCACCGTGACTGCGCCCAGGTCGGCATCGGCTCCATCCAGCGCGAACTTCCCGACACCGCCACGCAGGAGGAGATCGAGGACGTCGTCCGGGAGCTCAACGCCAACCCCGAGTGCACCGGTTACATCGTCCAGCTGCCGCTGCCCAAGGGCATCGACACCAACCGGGTCCTGGAGCTGATGGACCCGGCGAAGGACGCCGACGGGCTGCACCCGATGAGCCTCGGCCGTCTCGTCCTCAACGAGACCGGCCCGCTGCCCTGCACCCCGCAGGGTGTCGTCCAGCTGCTGCGTGCGCACGGCGTGGAGATCAACGGGGCGCACGTCGTGGTCGTCGGACGCGGTGTCACCATCGGCCGGTCGATCCCGCTGCTGCTGACCCGTAAGACGGAGAACGCCACGGTGACCCAGTGCCACACCGGCACCCGGGACCTCTCCTCGCACCTGCGCCAGGCCGACATCATCGTCGCCGCCGCCGGGGTGCAGCACCTGATCAGGCCGGAGGACGTCAAGCCGGGCGCGGCCGTGCTCGACGTCGGCGTCAGCCGGGACGCGGACGGCAAGATCGTCGGCGATGTGCACCCGGGGGTCCGCGAGGTGGCCGCCTGGGTCGCCCCGAACCCCGGTGGCGTCGGCCCGATGACCCGTGCACAGCTGCTGGTCAACGTGGTCGAGGCGGCCGAGCGGGCCGCGTCCGAGGCCGCCGACGCCGCCGCCGCGGGCTGACCGCCCGGATCCGGAGGGAACCCCATGGGTGCTGGTACGAGTCCGGCCGACCCGGCCCCCGCCGACCGGGCGGCGGACGGGCCGGGCGAACCGGACGGGCAGGGCGGGGCCGGCGGATCCGCCGGTTCCGGAGCGTCGGACCCGGCCACGGACGAGGCTTCGGGCAGGGCCACGGTCACGGATGCGGCCGCCGACGGGACCGCGGGCAAGGCCGCCACGGCCGACGCCGTGGTCGCCGGGCGGCCCCGCCGGTCGCGGCGGTTCCCCCGGTTCACCCGGGACACCGCCCGCCCCGAGGGCGGCGGCCGGGCGGCGTCCGGCGACGCGCCCGCCCCGGCCCGGCAGTGGCCCCTGCTCACCGTGCTCTGCGCGGCGGGCCTCGGCCTGCTGATCGTGGTCCTGGACCCGTTCGACCAGGCGTTCCGCGTCGGCACCATCCTGATCGGCGGCGCGCTGATCGGCGGTGCCGTGCTGCGCTGGGTGGTGCCGTCGGTCGGGATGCTGGCCGTACGTTCCCGGTTCACCGACCTGGTCACGTACGGGCTGATGGGCACGCTGATCGTGCTGCTCGCGCTGGTCGCCCAGCCCGAGCCGTGGCTGGACGTCCCGATCCTGGAGGACGCGGTCCGCTTCACGATCCGCTAGGGCATGTCCGGCGGATCGGCCCGGAGCGCCGGACCGTGGTGCCCGTCCCCACCCCCGAGGGGGGACGGACACCACGGCGGAACGGGGCCACCGGGCAAGAAGCCCCGGTATGCGGCGAGAGGGGAGGCCTTGCCCCGTCCGGACTCCAGCGTCATGGACATGAAAGGCCGGAACAAGCGCTCACTGTGGCCTGTGGCACGGAAGTGACCATTCCGGCACGGTGTGATCGCCGCGCAACGATGGCAGACTGTCACGGCACACAGAGCGGCACGGAGCAAGCAGGCAGAGCAGTGGCCGGAACAGTGATCGGGGCGCGTAAAGATGCGTACCCCGTCCCGAATGCTCCCGTGCGCCCCCTCGTCAGGAACTGACACCCTGGTCCCGCGCATCCTCGTGGGTAGTCCGGTTGACGGTCCGGAACGGACGGACAGCGGACGGACCGGGGGGCGCGGGTCGGGGGACCCGGCGCAGCGGGGTACAGCAAGCACGTCCGGGGGACATGAGGGGGGAAACGCGATGCCTCGTTGGAAGGCACTGCCCGAAGAGCTCGACCCGCAGATCAGGGAGTTCGCCAGCCAGCTGCGCCGGCTCGTCGACCGCAGCGGACTGAACATCAACGCGGTGGCCGACCGCACGGGTTACAGCAAGACGTCCTGGGAGCGGTATCTCAACGGGCGGCTGCTCGCCCCGCGCGGGGCCGTCGTGGCGCTCGCCGAGGTGACAGGCACCCCGCAGCACCACCTCACGACCATGTGGGAGCTGGCGGAGCGGGCCTGGAGCCGGGCCGAGATGCGTCACGACATGACGATGGAGGCCATCCGCATCACGCAGGCCCGGGCCGCGCTCGGCGAGCTGGGCCCGACGGCTTCCGGCGCCCCCGACGCTCCCGGAGGCGGCCGGTCCGGCCGGTCCTCCACCGGGGGCCGGCACAGCGCGTCCGGATCCGGCGCGCGGGTTCCCGCAGCGGGGGGCCCGGCCGGTACGGACGCCCCGCCCCGCGACGCCTACGGCAAGGACCCGTACGGCAGCGGGGCCTACGTGCCCGGCGACGACGACACGCGCCGGCTCACCGTCCCCACCCAGCGCGGCACCGCCCCGCACCCCGCCCGCCACCAGGACCGGCCGTACGACGGCGGGCCGCAGGCCGGGCGGCGACCGGAGCGGAACACGGCGGAGAACGGCGACGGAGGCTCCGGCCGGAATCGGGGCGGCACCGGACCGGGCAAGGCGCCCGGCGGCCGCCGGAAGGGCGCCATGCTCGCCGTCGGAGCCGTCGGCGCTCTGATCGTCGTGGTCGGCGCGGTGCTGCTCGCCCCGGGCGGCGACGAGGCCGCCAAGGCCACCCCGCCCCCGTCGGCGGCCCCCACCACGGCCGCTCCCGAGCTGCCCGTGGGCGTCGAGTGCAGCGGTGCCGACTGCACGGGGCAGGACCCCGAGGCGATGGGCTGCGGCGGCGAGTTCGCCCGTACGGTGGCCAGCGCCGTGGTCGGCGGCAGCAAGGTCGAGGTCCGCTACAGCAAGGTCTGCTCCGCCGCCTGGGCCCGTCTCACCGAGGCGGCGATCGGCGACACCGTGCAGATCACCGGGGCCGCGGATCCCCAGAACGGCGAGGTCATGGGGGACACCGACGCGTACACCCCGATGGTCGCGGTGAAGAAGGCGTCCGACGCGAAGGCCTGCGCGACGCTCACCTCCGGCACGAAGGGGTGCACCGGCCCGGGCGAGTGACACGGGCCCGGGCCGCCGCACGGTCGCACGCATCGCCCGCGCGTGCGGTGCGTGACCGGTTGTGTGCGGTGCCACAGGGGGCCGGGCGGTCCGGCCCGGCCGGGTCCGATAGCCTGACCGCTGGATATCTCTTCACGTCAAGATTGGTCGTCAGGCCGGGCCGGGCGGAAGAGGTGTCCAGCACCAGGGTCCTGCACCAGGGCCTGTCGTCAAACTGCCGTCGTCGCCCGGCAGGCGGCATTTTGACGGCAGGCCCTGGGGGCCGGGACCCCCACCGCCAGCTGTCTAAACGGAGACCGCCATGACCCGCACTCCCGTGAATGTCACCGTGACCGGCGCAGCCGGCCAGATCGGCTACGCGCTGCTCTTCCGCATCGCCTCCGGCCACCTGCTCGGCCCGGACGTGCCGGTCAACCTGCGCCTCCTGGAGATCCCGCAGGGCCTCAAGGCCGCCGAGGGCACCGCCATGGAGCTCGACGACTGCGCCTTCCCGCTGCTGCGCGGCATCGAGATCACCGACGACCCGAACGTCGGCTTCGCCGGTGCGAACGTCGCCCTGCTCGTCGGCGCCCGCCCGCGTACCAAGGGCATGGAGCGCGGCGACCTGCTCGCCGCCAACGGCGGCATCTTCAAGCCGCAGGGCAAGGCCATCAACGACCACGCCGCGGACGACATCAAGGTCCTCGTCGTCGGCAACCCGGCCAACACCAACGCGCTCATCGCGCAGGCCGCCGCCCCGGACGTACCGGCCGAGCGCTTCACCGCGATGACCCGCCTGGACCACAACCGCGCGATCTCGCAGCTGGCCGCCAAGACCGGCGCCGCCGTCTCCGACATCAAGAAGCTGACGATCTGGGGCAACCACTCGGCCACCCAGTACCCGGACATCTTCCACGCGGAGATCGCCGGCAAGAACGCCGCCGAGGTCGTCAGCGACGAGGTGTGGCTGGCCGACACCTTCATCCCGACCGTCGCCAAGCGCGGCGCCGCGATCATCGAGGCCCGTGGCGCGTCCTCCGCCGCCTCGGCCGCCAACGCCGCCATCGACCACGTGCACACCTGGGTCAACGGCACCGCCGCCGGCGACTGGACCTCGATGGGTATCCCGTCGGACGGCTCCTACGGTGTCCCCGAGGGCATCATCTCCTCCTTCCCGGTCACCACGAAGGACGGGAAGTACGAGATCGTCCAGGGCCTGGACATCAACGAGTTCTCCCGTGCGCGCATCGACGCGTCGGTCAAGGAGCTCACCGAGGAGCGCGACGCGGTCCGCGAGCTCGGCCTCATCTGATCCGCACCCCGCACCACACCGGACGCCCCCGGCAGCCTGAGCTGCCGGGGGCGTCCGGCGTCCGGTCTCCGCGCGGGCGGGGTCAGCTCTTGTGGTCGCCGGGCGTGTAGTGGCCCGGGGCCAGCCGGCCGGTGACGCCGAAGCGGTTCCAGGCGTTGATCACGGTGATGGCCGCGATCAACTGGGCCAGCTCGGTCTCCTCGAAGTGCTCGGCGGCCTTCGCGTACACCTCGTCCGGGACGAAGCCGTCGGTCAGGACGGTGACCGCCTCGGTCAGAGCGAGCGCCGCCAGCTCCTTCTCGGTGTAGAAGTGCTGCGACTCCTCCCAGGCGCTGAGCTGCACGATCCGCTCGGCGGACTCGCCCGCCGCGAGCGCGTCCTTGCTGTGCATGTCCAGGCAGAACGCGCACCGGTTGAGCTGCGAGGCCCGGATCTTCACCAGCTCCACCAGGACCGGGTCCAGGCCCTTCCGGGCGGCGATGTCGAGCCGGATCATCGCCTTGTAGACGTCGGGGAGGAGCTGGGAGACGGAGATCCGGGCCGGGTGCTCGGGGGCGAGGTCGGCGGGGGCGTGGTGGTGTGCGTGCGTCGAGGTCATGAGGACGACGCTACGGTCCCGATGGCACCCCGGTATGGTCCATTGCCATGACGGATTCCTGGGCCACTTTCGGCGCGGACCTGCATCTGGAACCGGTCGGCCAGGGGCTCCGCAGCGGGCTGATGGAGGCGCTGCGGGAGGCGGTGCGCACCGGCCGGCTGACGCCCGGCACCCGGCTGCCGTCCTCCCGGGTGCTCGCCGCCGACCTGGGCGTCGCCCGCAACACGGTCGCCGACGCCTACGCCGAACTGGTCGCCGAGGGCTGGCTCACCGCCCGCCAGGGCTCGGGCACCCGGGTCGCGCGGCGGTCCGCGCCGCGCCGGACGGCCCCGGCGGCGGCCCCCGCCAGGCCGGCGCGGTCCGGAGCCGGGTACAACCTGAAGCCCGGCTCGCCTGACCTGTCGGCCTTTCCGCGCACCGCCTGGCTCAGGGCCGCCCGCAAGGCGCTCACCGCCGCCCCCGACGAGGCCTTCGGCTACGGCGATCCGCACGGCCGCGTCGAACTGCGCACGGTGCTGGCCGAGTATCTGGCGCGGGCGCGCGGGGTGTACGCCGACCCGGAGCGCATCGTGATCTGCTCCGGCTTCGCGCACGGGCTGTCGCTGCTGGGCCGGGTGCTGCGCAGCCGCCGGATCCGGGACGTCGCCGTCGAGTCGTACGGCCTCGACCTGCATAGAGACCTCCTCACCGAGGCCGGGCTGCGCACCCCGTGCCTGCCGCAGGACGAGCACGGGTCGCGCACCGGTGAGCTGGCCGCGATGCGCGGCGCGGGAGCGGTGCTGCTGACCCCGGCGCACCAGTTCCCCACCGGCGTACCGCTGCACCCGGACCGGCGGGCCGCCGCCGTCGACTGGGCCCGGTCCACCGGGGGGCTGATCCTGGAGGACGACTACGACGGGGAGTTCCGGTACGACCGTCAGCCGGTCGGCGCGCTCCAGGGCCTCGACCCGGAGCGGGTCGTCCATCTCGGCACCGCCAGCAAGTCGCTGGCCCCGGCGCTGCGGCTGGGCTGGATGGTGCTGCCCCGGAGCCTGGTGGGGGAGGTGGTGGCGGCGAAGGGCGTGTCCGAGTGGATGTCCGGCTCGCCCGACCAGCTGACCCTCGCGGAGTTCATCGCCTCGGGGGCGTACGACCGGCATGTGCGCTCCATGCGGCTGCGCTACCGCCGCCGCCGCGACCAGCTCGTCGCGGCGCTCGCGGAGCGCGCGCCGGGCATCGAGGTCAGCGGGATCGCGGCCGGGCTGCACGCGGTCCTCGAACTCCCGGCGGGCGCCGAGCGTTCGGTGATCCAGGCGGCGGCGTTCCAGGGCCTGGCGCTGGACGGCCTCGCGCGCTACCGGCACCCGGACGCCCCGGCCGCCCGCGACGCCCTGGTGATCGGCTACGGCTCACCGTCCGAGAGCGCCTGGGCGGGCGCGCTGGACGCCCTGTGCCGGGTGCTGCCGTAAGCAGGCGGCTTCCGAACCCGCCCCCCGGTTAACTAATCTGACAAGAGGTCCGGTGGCGGAACAGGAAGAAGGCGGCCGGATCCGATCGCGTACCACGGGGGAGAACCGCATATGTCCGGACGAAGGCTGAGGTCGAGCACGGTCGTGCTCGGCGGCATGGGGCTGCTCGCCCTGACGATCACATCCTGCGGCTCGGAGCCGGACCGGCGCTGCGCCGACCGGACCACCCGCGAGACCCTGCCCAGTTACGAGTGCCGGGGCGGCAGCGGCGGCTCGGGCGGTTCCGGCGGCGGCCGGGGCTCGTACTACTACGGTGGCAGCACCAGCAGCTACGACGGCAAGGTGCAGGGCGGCAGCTTCGACAAGTCCGCGGTCGACCGCGGCGGCTTCGGCTGCTCCACGTCCGGCGGGGGCTGAGCGGAGATGGAGCGCCGTACGACCGAGCCGCGCCCCGGCTGGCAGGAGATCGTCGAGTCGCAGGGCGTCGTCTACCCGCTCACGCGCTACCCGGACGACTCGCTGCGCCCGTACTGGGACGAGAGCGCCTACTACGTCTTCTCGCTGCCCGAGGTCGAGGCCCTGGAGGAGGTGGTCGAGGAACTGCACACGATGTGCCTGGCCGCAGCCGCGCACATCGTCGAGCAGAACCGCTTCGCCGACCTCGGCATCACCGACCCGCGGCTGGCCGCGCTGGTCGCCGAGTCCTGGCACCGCCGCACCGAACTGCCCTCCGTGTACGGGCGGTTCGACCTGCGGTACGACGGGAGCGGCCCGGCGAAGATGCTGGAGTACAACGCCGACACCCCGACCTCGCTGGTGGAGGCCGCGAGTGCGCAGTGGTTCTGGATGGAGGACCGCTTCCCCGGCGCCGACCAGTGGAACTCCCTGCATGAGCGGCTGGTGGACGCCTGGAAACGGCAGGCGCCTCTCCTGCCGCCCGGGCCGCTGCACTTCGTGCACTCCGACGGCGACGAGGCGGGCGAGGACCTGATGACGGTCGCGTACCTGCGGGAGACCGCCCAGCAGGCCGGGATCGACACCGAGGCGCTCTCCGTCGAGGAGATCGGCTGGGACCGGCTGTCCGGGCGGTTCGTGGACGACCGGCTCCGCTTCATCCGCAGCTGCTTCAAGCTCTACCCCTGGGAGTGGCTGGCCACCGACCGCTTCGGACCGCAGGTGCTGGACACCCTCGACAACGGCGGCGGCTCCGGCACCACCTGCTGGATCGAGCCCGCCTGGAAGATGCTGCTCTCCAACAAGGCGCTCCTCGCGATCCTCTGGGAGCTCCACCCCGGCCACCCGAACCTGCTCCCCGCCCACCTCGACGGCCCGCGCGAGCTGGCCGGACCGGGAGGCGCGGGGTACGTCTCCAAGCCGCTGCTCGGCCGCGAGGGCGCCGGGGTCGATCTGCACGGCCCCGGCTCCCCGCCCGTCCTGCGCGACGAGCCGTGCTGCTACCAGGAGTTGGCCCCGCTGCCGGACATCGACGGCAACCGGGTGGTGCTCGGCGCGTGGATCGTCGAGGACGAGGCGGCGGGGCTCGGCATCCGGGAGTCGGCGGGGCCGGTCACGGACGAGTACGCCCGCTTCCTGCCCCACGTCATCCTCTGAACCATCCGGCTCCTGGCGCCGGGACCGGCTCAGGCGCTCAGCACCGCCCGCAGCCGGTCCAGGCCCCAGTCCAGGTCCTCCTTGGAGATCACCAGCGGCGGGGCGATCCGGATCGTGGAGCCGTGGGTGTCCTTCACCAGCACTCCCCGCTCCATCAGCTTCTCGGAGATCTCCCGGCCGGTGCCCAGCGCCGGTGCGATGTCCACGCCCGCCCACAGGCCCCGGCCGCGCACCGCCTCCACCCCGCCGCCGCCCGTCAACAGGCCCAGCTCCCGGTGCAGATGGTCGCCCAGCTCGGCCGCCCGCTGCTGGTACTCACCGGTCCGCAGCATCGCGATCACCTCCAGCGCCACCGCACAGGCCAGCGGGTTCCCGCCGAAGGTGGAGCCGTGCTCGCCGGGCCGGAACACACCGAGCACATCCGCCGACGAGACCACCGCGGAGACCGGCACCACACCGCCGCCCAGCGCCTTGCCGAGCACGTACATGTCCGGCACCACACCCTCGTGGTCCAGCGCGAACGTCTTCCCGGTCCGCCCCAGACCCGACTGGATCTCGTCCGCGATGAACAGCACGTTCCGCTCGCGGGTCAGTTCCCGTACGCCGGAGAGATAGCCGGCCGGCGGCACCAGCACCCCGGCCTCGCCCTGGATCGGCTCGATCAGCACCGCCACGGTGTTCTCGGTCATCGCCTCCCGCATCGCGGTGAGATCCCCGTACGGCACGATCTCGAACCCCGGGGTGTACGGGCCGAAGTCGGCCCGCGCCTCCGGGTCCGTGGAGAAGCTGACGATGGTCGTCGTGCGGCCGTGGAAGTTGTCCGAGGCCACGATGATCTTCGCCATGCCGTCCGGCACACCCTTGACCCGGTAGCCCCACTTGCGGGCGGTCTTCACCGCGGTCTCCACGGCCTCCGCCCCGGTGTTCATCGGCAGCACCGTCTCCATGCCGCACAGCGCCGCCAGCTCCGCACAGAAGCCGGCGAACCGGTCGTGGTGGAAGGCCCGGGAGGTCAGCGTCACCCGTTCCAGCTGGGCCTTGGCCGCGTCGATGAGACGCCGGTTGCCATGGCCGAAATTGAGCGCCGAGTATCCGGCCAGCAGGTCCAGATACCTACGGCCCTCGACATCGGTCATCCAGGCGCCCTCCGCCGTGGCCACGACGACCGGCAACGGGTGGTAGTTGTGCGCGCTGTGCGCCTCGGCGGAGGCGATGGCGGTTTCCGTGGTCGACACGGGATCTCCGTTCGTCGTGCGGCAGGGGCGGGGGTGGTGCCCACTTTGTATCGTCGGTCGGATCCCGTGCCGGGAAACCTCCACCGCGCGGCGCGCCCGCCGTCGCACGCCGGGCGGCCGGAATGTGGGGTTCGTCTCAGCCGTGCGCTCCCGTGCTCCGGGACCGTGCGGTGACGCGCCCTTCCCGCCCCGCACCGGCTGCCGGAGATGCCCCGGACACCTGAGACAATGGGGCCATGGCCTCTGATCGCCCTTCGCTCCCCACCGACCAGCCGCAGACGGGCCGCACCGGTGCGGCCGTCCGTCCGCGCGTGCTCTCCGGGATCCAGCCCACCGCGGGCTCGTTCCACCTCGGCAACTACCTGGGCGCGGTGCGCCAGTGGGTGGCGCTGCAGGAGAGCCACGACGCCTTCTACATGGTCGTGGACCTGCACGCGATCACGATCCCGCAGGACCCCGCCGAGCTGCGGGCCAACACCCGGCTCGCCGCGGCGCAGCTGCTCGCGGCCGGTCTGGACCCGGAGCGCTGCACGCTCTTCGTCCAGAGCCATGTGCCCGAGCACGCCCAGCTCGGCTGGGTGATGAACTGCCTCACGGGCTTCGGCGAGGCCTCCCGGATGACGCAGTTCAAGGACAAGTCCGCCAAGCAGGGCGCCGACCGGGCCACCGTCGGTCTCTTCACCTACCCGGTGCTCCAGGTCGCCGACATCCTGCTCTACCAGGCGAACCAGGTCCCGGTGGGCGAGGACCAGCGCCAGCACATCGAGCTGACCCGCGACCTCGCCGAGCGGTTCAACGGCCGGTACGGACAGACGTTCACCGTGCCCGCGCCGTACATCCTCAAGGAGACGGCGAAGATCTTCGACCTCCAGGACCCGGCGGTGAAGATGAGCAAGTCGGCCTCCACGCCGAAGGGCCTCATCAACCTGCTGGACGACCCGAAGGTCACCGCGAAGAAGGTGAAGAGCGCGGTCACCGACACCGACACGGTGATCCGCTTCGACGCCGAGAAGAAGCCGGGCGTCAGCAACCTGCTCTCGATCCTCTCCACCCTCTCCGGCAGCCCCGTCGAGGATCTGGAACGGAGTTACGAGGGCAAGGGCTACGGTGCGCTGAAGACCGACCTGGCCGAGGCCATGGTGGAATTCGTCACTCCCTTCCGGACCCGCACCCAGGAATATCTGGACGACCCGGAGACGCTGGACTCCCTTCTGGCCAAGGGAGCGGAGAAGGCCAGGGCCGTCGCGGCGGAGACGCTGGCACAGACGTACGACCGGATGGGCTTCCTGCCCGCGAAGCACTGAGTCCAAGGACCCTGGCGAGATCATGGCCGCAGGGGTCACACTTGCGGCGACGGAACGCGCGGGCCGGACATCAGGCCCGCGCGGCATGACCGGAAATCGACCATCGACGATGGAGGAGAACGACGTGGGGACCGTAACGCTCGGCGTTTCGATCGCGGTCCCGGAGCCTTACGGCAGCCTGCTCCAGGAACGCCGCGCGAGCTTCGGGGACCCTGCCGCCTTCGGCATTCCCACCCACGTCACCCTCATGCCGCCGACCGAGGCGCAGGCGGCCGACCTCCCGGCGATCGAGGCGCACCTCGACCGGATCGCCACGGCCGGCCGGCCGTTCCCGATGCGGCTCTCCGGAACCGGCACCTTCCGCCCGCTGTCGCCGGTCGTCTTCGTCCAGGTCGTCGAGGGGGCCTCGGCCTGCTCCTGGCTCCAGAAGCGGGTGCGGGACGCCTCCGGCCCCCTGGTGCGCGAGCTGCAGTTCCCGTACCACCCGCATGTCACCGTGGCCCACGGCATCGCCGAGGAGGCCATGGACCGGGCCTACGAGGAGCTCGCCGACTACGAGGCGGCCTGGACCTGCGGTTCCTTCGCGCTGTACGAGCAGGGCCCGGACGCGGTCTGGCGCAAGCTCCGGGACTTCCCGTTCGGAGCGGGCGGCGGGACGCCCGCCGTCCCCGCCCAGGGCGGCTACACGATCGAAGCGTCGTCGTCGGCCCCGTCGCTGCGGCCCTGAGCGGCCGGGACAGCCGCCGTACGTCCCCGGTCCGCCAGGACCTGTCGTCACACTGCCGCCTGCCGGGCGACGCCTGACACGCACTCCCCCAAGCTCAGGCCCTGATGAATACACCTAGACCGGAAGCCTGCGGAACAGCGGGCGCGGCACGTGCCGCAGCGCCGCCATCACCACCCGGAGCGAACCGGGCACCCATACGGTCTCCGAGCGCCGCCGCAGCCCCGTGACGATCGCCGCCGCCACCTCCTCCGGGCCGGTCGCGAGCGGCTGCTCCGGCCGCCCCGCCGTGGCCCGCGTCCGTACGAAACCGGGGCGGACGATCATCACCTGCACCCCGGTCCCCTGGAGCGCGTCGCCGAGCCCCTGAGCGAACGCGTCGAGGCCCGCCTTGCTGGAGCCGTAGATGAAGTCCGCACGCCGGGCGCGCTCCCCGGCCACCGAGGACAGCACCACCAGCGAACCGTGCCCCTGCGCCTGCAGTGCGCCGGCGCACACCAGCCCGGCGGAGACCGCCCCCGTGTAGTTGGTCTGGGCGACCCGGACCGCGGCCATCGGCTCCTCCTCGTCCCGCGCCTGGTCGCCGAGGACGCCGAACGCCATCAGCACCACGTCGATGTCGCCCTCCGCGAAGACCTTGCCGAGGGCGACCTCGTGGGAGCCGGAGTCCAGCGCGTCGAAGTCGACGGTCCGTACGTCCGCCCCCCGGCCACGGAGCTCGGCAGCGGCCGACTCCAGGGCCGGGGAGGGGCGCCCGGCCAGCCAGACCCGGCGGGTGCGCAGGGCGATCAGCCGGCGCGCGGTGGCCAGGGCGATCTCCGAGGTGCCGCCGAGGATGAGCAGGGACTGCGGGGCGCCGAAGGCGTCCTTCACGGAATTCTCCTGGTCAGATGGGGTGGGATTCTCTGGGGGCCGATCACAGGCCGAGCCGGCGCGACAGGTCCGAGCGGAACGCTCCCGCCGGGTCGAGCCGTGCCCGCAGCTCCCGGAACTCCGCCAGCCGCGGGTACATCGCGGCCGCCGTCTCCGGCCGCATCCGGGAATCCTTCGCCAGGCAGACCCGGCCCCCGGCGGCGGCCACCTCCTCGTCGACGCCGTCCAGGAAGCGGGCGAGAGCGGGCAGGGCCGCGGGCAGATCCAGCGCGAGGGTCCAGCCGGGCGCGGCGAACGACAGCAGGCCCGGGTCCGCCGCCCCGAACCGCTGGAGCACGGCCCGCACGGCGGGGCTCCGGCGCGCCGCGATCCGGCGCACCACCCGGTGCAGGGTCTCCTCCTGGCCGTACCCGACGGCGAACCGGTAGCGCACCAGGCCGCCCCGGCCGTAGAGCGGGCGCGGGTCCGGAAGAGCGTCCGACGCGTGGAAGAAGAGGGGCAGCGGGCGCAGCTCACCGGTCCGCGCGCGGGGTGCGCCGCGGTAGCGGACCTCGTTGTACAGGGCGGCCGCCGCCGGGCCGAGCAGTCCGCCCGGCAGCGGCGGCAGGCCGGGGAGTGCGCCCCGGCCCCGGGGCCCGCCGGAGCGCGGCCCCAGCAGAGTGCGCCGCGCGTGCGCCGGGCGCACATCGAGGGGCGCATGCTCCCCTCGGGTGAGGATTCCGCGTCCGGTCGCCCGGCCCCGGGCCGTCAGGTCGATCCAGGCTGAGCCGTACGGCAACCGGTCGCCGCCGGCGGTGAAGCGGGCCAGCAGATCGTCCAGGTCCCCGGCGCGCTCGGTGGAGACGGACATCAGGGCCGTGCCGACGCGCCGCAGCCGGAGCGTGGCGCCCAGGATCACCCCGGTCAGCCCCAGGCCCCCGGCGGTGGCGTCGAAGAGGGCGGTGCCCGGCAGCACCGTACGCACCTCGCCGTCCGCGGTGAGCAGCTCCAGGGCGCTCACGTGCCGGGCGAACGAACCGGACCGGCGGTGGTCGAGGCCGGCCAGATCGGAGCCGACCGCCCCGCCGACGGTCACCCTGCCGGTCCCCGGCACGACCGGCGGCAGCCAGCCGAGCGGCAGCAGCACCCGCAGCAGCCGCTCCAGGCTCACCCCCGCGTCGCAGCGCACCGCACCGGCGGCGGCGTCGACCGCGCCGATCCGGGCCAGGCCCGTCGTGTCGAGCACCGAACCGCCCGCGTTCTGCGCCGCGTCCCCGGGCGACCGCCCCAGCCCGCGCGCGATGACTCCCCGGGGCCCGCGCCCCCGGACGACGGCGGCCGCCTCCTCGTGCGTACGGGGGCGGAACCGCACGGCGGTCGTCGGGGCGGTGCGGCCCCAGCCGGTCAAGGACACCGTGTCGACGGACATGAGGGTGACCGTATCGTCCGGGAAATCCCCTTCGCGGCATTGGTGAATTCGCTCACCGGAACGGGTGATGGAGTGAGTGTCAGCGAAGCGTGACGGGGATCCGCCGGACGGGTCCGGGAGAGTCCGGGGCGGGCCGCTGGTGTTCCGGGCCCAGGAGGGTACGCGTTACGTCATGGACTGGCTCAAGAAACTCCCGGTGATCGGGCCCCTGGTCGCCCGGCTGATGGAGACGCACGCGTGGCGTTCCTACGAGCGGCTGGACCGGGTCCACTGGGCCAGGCTCGCGGCGGCGATCACCTTCATCAGCTTTCTGGCCCTCTTCCCGCTGATCGCGGTGGGAGCGGCCATCGCCGCCGCCCTGCTGAGCGACAAGCAGCTGGACACCATCAAGGACAAGCTCGCCGACCAGGTGCCCGGCATCTCGGACCAGTTGGGCATCGACGGTCTGGTCGCCAACGCGGGCACGGTCGGTCTGGTGGCCGGTGCGCTGCTGCTGTTCACCGGTGTCGGCTGGGTCGGCTCGATGCGCGAGTGCCTGCGCGCGGTCTGGGAACTGGACGACGTCCAGAAGGCCAACCCCGTCGTCGCCAAGGTGAAGGACGCCGTGCTGCTGGTCGGCCTCGGCGGTGCGGTGCTCGCCACCGCGGCGGTCTCCACCATCGGCTCGATGGCGGTCGGCCGGACAGCCGACCTGATCGGCATCCCCGACGGCGGGGCGGGCGGCGTCCTGCTGCGGGTGGCCGCTCTGGCGGTCGCGGTCGTCGCCGACTTCCTGCTGCTGCTCTATCTGCTGACGCTGCTGCCCGGGGTGGAGCCGCCCCGGCGGCGGCTGATGGTCGCGGCGCTGCTCGGGGCGGTCGGCTTCGAACTGCTCAAGCTGCTGCTCGGCAGCTATATGCGGGAGGTCGCGGGCAAGAGCATGTACGGCGCGTTCGGCGTGCCGATCGCGCTCCTCCTGTGGATCAACTTCACCGCGAAACTGCTGCTGTTCTGCGCCGCCTGGACGGCGACCGGCAGCAAGGACGAGGAGGACGACGAGGACACCGACGCGGGGGGTGCCGCCGGGGCCGAGGCGCCCGGCGGCTCCACCCGCGCCTAGGACTTGTCGGTCGAGGCAGCCGGTTCGGCCGGCTCGGCGGTCCCGTCCGGCTCCGTGGTACCGGCCGTCCCGGCCGTCTCGGTCGGTTCGTCGCTCGCGGCCGGGGCGCGGCGGGTCAGACCGGGCAGCGGCCAGCGGCGGTTGACCAGGAACACCCCGCCGGCCAGGAGCACCAGCAGCCCGCCGATGATCGCCAGGGCGATCCCGACCCCGCTGGAACCGTTCGCGGCCGACGCGTGCGCGGCCTCCGCCTGGCCGCCCGAACCCTGGTCCGCGCCGGCGGCGGGCGCCGCGCCCTTGCCGCCGGTCGCCGCGCCGGTGCCGGTGTCCACGGACTTCGGCGGCACCAGCTCGCCGACCGGGGTCACCTTGCCGCTCGCCGCGAAGCCCCAGTCGAGCAGGTGGGCGGCCTCCTTGTAGACGGCGTGGCTCTCCTCCGCCGACGGGTTCATGACCGTGACCAGCAGGACCTTGCCGTTGCGCTCGGCGACGCCGGTGAAGGTGTTGCCCGCGTGGGTGGTGTAGCCGTTCTTGACGCCCGCGATGCCCTGGTACGGGTCCACGCCGATGTCCCCGGTGATCAGCCGGTTGGTGTTCTGGATCTCGAAGGAGTCGCGCTTCTTCCCCTTCTTCTCCTCGCCGGGGAAGTCGGCCGAGGCGGTCGCCGCGTACTCGCGGAAGTCCTTCTTCTGGAGCCCGCTGCGGGCGATGAGGGTCAGGTCGTAGGCGCTGGAGACCTGGCGCGGCGCGTCGTACCCGTCCGGCGAGATCACCACCGTGTCCAGGGCCTGGAGTTCCTCGGCGTGCTTCTGCATCGCGGCCACCGTCTCCGGAACGCCGCCGTACATCTCCGAGAGCACGTGCACCGCGTCGTTGCCCGACCGCAGGAACACCCCGAGCCACAGGTCGTGGACCGTGTAGGTGTGGTCCTCCTTGATCCCGACGAGGCTGCTCCCCTCGCCGACCCCGGCCAGCTCGCTCTCCGTCACCTTGTGGGTGGCGGTGGGCTGGAGCGCGGGCAGGACCGTGTCCGCGAAGAGCATCTTCAGGGTGGAGGCGGGCGGCAGCCGCCAGTGCGAGTTGTGCGCCGCCAGGACGTCCCCGTTCTCCGCGTCCGCGACGATCCACGACCGGCCCGACAGCTTCTTGGGCAGCACCGGCGCCCCCGGGCCCAGATTGACCTGGGTGCCAGCCTTGCCGAGCCGCTCCCCGCCGAGGCTGGACATGGTGCTCGGCGGCTTGGGCTGCTTGTCGTCGCTCTTGTCCTTGTCGGCCGCCGCGGCGGGACTGAGGACGAAACCGGACAACAAGGCGGCGGAGGTGACCGTCAGGGCGATCTTTTTCAGAGCAGGCACGGTCGGAAACGTACAGGGCGAAGATGTGGATGCGGAGCCGGACCGCCTGACCCGCCGCAGGGAACGCCGGGACGGCCCCGTTCGGACGCCACCCCGGGGGAGGGAGCCGGGCGGCGGCGGCGATACTGGACCCATGAAGCTCAGCCGCCGCGTGTCCTGGTTCCTGCTCGCGTTCGGGGTGTGGAGCTGGTTCATCTGGATCACTTTCGTCAAGAACCTGTGGCAGGACGGCAGCGGGCTCGCCTTCGACGACGCGGGCGAACCGACCGGGTACTTCTGGGTGCACCTGCTGCTCGCCATCACGTCCTTTCTTCTGGGGACGGCGGTCGGCGTGATCGGGTTGCGTGGAGTCCGGGCTTTGCGCGACAAGCGCGCATGACGACGGGAACATGGGGAAGCTCGGATGGCTGCAGTGGTCTTCGCCCTGGTGGGGCTCGTGGTGCTGGCGTTGCTCGGCGCCGTGCACCGGTATCTGTGGCGGCGCTTCGTCGGTGACACGACGGCGCCGGGCAGCCCGCTGCGGCGGGCGGGCACCGTCGCCGCCTTCGTCCTGCCGCTGCTGAGCGTCGGCGCCATGACGTCCGGCCGGGTGGGCGCGCCCTTCTGGCTCCAGCAGGTGCTGGCCTGGCCGGGCTTCCTGTGGCTGGCCTGCCTGCTGTACCTGACGCTGGCGCTGCTCGTGGGAGAGGTCGTACGTCCGGTGCTCCTGCGGGTCCTCGCCCGGCGCGACCGGAAGGCGGTCACGGCCGAAAGCGGAAAGCCTTCCGCAGTGCCTTCCGCAGTGCCTTCCGGAACGTCTGCCGGAACGCTCGTCGAGCTCCCGGAAGAGACCCGTCCCCGTGCCGAGGAGCTGGTTCCGTCCCGCTCGGGCGGTACCTCGGAAGCAACGGTGCGTACGGCGACGGAACCCGTGGCGGATCCGGAAACGGAACCCACGACCGGACCGGAAGCGGAACCGGCAGCGGGATCGGCTCAGCAGCCCGCGGCCGAGGCCCCGCCCGCGCTCGCCCCGAATCCCTCCCGCCGGCTCTTCGTCTCCCGGGTCGTCGGCGGCGCGGCGGCCGCCGCCGGACTCGCCACCGTCGGGTACGGCACGTACGGCGTACTGCGCGGGCCGAGCGTCCGGCGGATCACCGTCCCGCTGGCCAAACTGCCCCGCGCCGCCCACGGCTTCCGGATCGCCGTGGTCAGCGACATCCACATCGGCCCGATCCTCGGCCGCGCCCACACCCGCCGGATCGTCGACACGATCAACCGGACCTCGCCCGACCTGGTCGCCGTCGTCGGCGACCTCGTCGACGGGTCCGTCGCCGACCTCGGCTCCGCCGCCGAACCGCTGGCGGCCCTGCGCGCCCGGCACGGCAGCTTCTTCGTCACCGGCAACCACGAGTACTTCTCCGGCGCCGAGCAGTGGGTCGACCACGTCCGGGAGCTGGGCCTGCACCCGCTGGAGAACGCCCGGGTCGAGATCGAGGGATTCGACCTCGCGGGCGTCAACGACGTGGCCGGCGAGACCGAGGGCCAGGGGCCCGACTTCGTGAAGGCGCTGGGCGACCGGGACCGGGGCCGCGCCTCCGTCCTCCTCGCGCACCAGCCCGTCGTCATCCACGACGCCGTCGAGCACGGCGTCGACCTCCAGCTCTCCGGCCACACCCACGGCGGACAGCTCTGGCCCGGCAACTTCCTCGCCGAGCTGGCCAACCCCACCGTCGCCGGGCTCGAACGCTACGGCGACACCCAGCTCTTCGTCTCGCGCGGCGCGGGCGCCTGGGGCCCGCCGGTCCGGGTGGGCGCCCCGTCCGACATCACCGTCGTGGAGCTCGCCTCCCGTCAGGCGTAGGTCTCCGTCGGGCGTGGTTCCGTTGCGGGTGCGACGACTGCGCGACCCCGCATGCGTCGTCATGAAATCCATACCGAAGGGTCACCGTCAGCTACGGAAACCTGCAGGTAGGAGGCAGGAAACAGCCTTTTCGGACAGGGGTTCCCGTGCGTGTCCAACAAAAGGCTGTGAGGGCCCCATTTACTCTTCCAGATGTGAAAATCGTGTGATTGGGTAAGCGCGAACATGCGGCGATGTGCGCGTCACAAACGCGACCGCCGAGGTGGGGCTGGTAAGGGAGAGCACGGCAATGCGGTCGGTCCGGGTACGGATTCTCGCGATTCTCGCGGTTTTGGTCATAGCGGGCGTCGGCGCCTGGCAACTGCTCCCGTCGGGGGAGGGGAAGACCGATGCGATCACTGTCGGGACATCGGACGTCGTCACCTCGCTCGACCCGGCCGGCGCGTACGACGCGGGTTCCTGGGCGATCTACAGCAACATCTACCAGTCGCTGATGACCTTCAAGCCCGGTGCCGTCACGCCGGAGCCGGACGCCGCCGAGAGCTGCGGGTTCGTCGGGCAGAAGCTCCAGACGTACCAGTGCAAGCTCCGTGACGACCTGACCTTCTCCAACGGCCGCAAGATCACCGCCGAGGACGTCAAGCACTCCTTCGACCGGATCTTCACGATCAAGTCGGACGTCGGCCCCGCGGGTCTCTTCCCCACGCTGAAGTCGGTGACGACCGAGGGCCGCACGATCACGTTCAACCTGTCCGGCAAGGACGCGACCTTCCCGCAGAAGATCGCCACCGGCGCCGCGGCGATCGTCGACCCGACCAAGTACCCCGAGGACAAGCTCCGCGCGGGCAACGAGGTCGACGGCTCCGGCCCGTACGTCCTGAAGTCGTACGAGTCGGGGAGCCGCGCCGAGCTGGTGCCCAACCTGAAGTACAAGGGCGCGCTCAAGAAGACCGGCGAAGCGGTCAACATCCGCTACTTCAAGACCTCCGAGGACCTGCAGACGTCCTGGGACAGCGGCGACGTGGACATCGCCCACCGCCAGCTGCCGTCCGAGACGCTCGCCGAACTGAACGCGAACGACCCGGACATACGGGTGACCGAGGCGGCCAGCGCCGAGATCCGCAACATCATCTTCAACTCCCGCACCGACTCGCCGTTCGGCGAGAAGAAGGTCCGCCAGGCCGTCGCCGCGCTCCTCGACCGGGGTCCCCTGGTCCGGAAGGTCTACCAGGGCACGGTCGACCCGCTGTACTCGCTGATCCCCACCGGCTACATCGGGCACAGCACCCCGTTCTTCGACGCGTACCCCTCCTCCGACCCCAAGCGTGCCGAGCAACTGCTGCAGCAGGCCGGGGTGGAGACGCCGGTCGCCATCAACTTCGCGTACCGCGAGGGCGACATGTACACCAAGGAGACCGCCGAGCTGCGCCGTCAGATGGAGAAGGACGGGCTGTTCAAGGTCTCGGTCGAGGCCGTGGAGTGGACGAAGTACCAGAAGGAGTACGCCGCCGGTAAGTACGACATGTACACCGTCGGCTGGTTCCCCGACTTCCCGGACCCCGACACCTTCAGCCAGCCGCTCGTCGGCACCGGAAACGTCCTGCACAGCGGCTACTCCAGCAAGAAGATGGACCAGCTGATCGCCGCCACGCAGCAGTTCAGCGACCGCAGCCGCACCTCCGGCGACTTCAAGGACATGCAGGAGCTCGTCGGCGAGGACGTCCCGCTGCTGCCGCTGTGGCAGAAGAAGGACTACGTCGTCGCCAAGGCCGATGTCGCCGGCTCGCAGTACCTCTCCGACGGCACCGGCACCTGGCGCCTGTGGGAGCTCAGCTGGATCTGATGGATCCGACCGGTTCGTCAGCCGGCCGGGCCCCGGGCAGTGTCCTGGGGCCCGGCCGTCGCCGTTCCCGGCAGGAACTCCACCAGCAGCCCGTGGATCTGCCGCACCAGCGGTCGCAGCACCCGGAACCGGGAGAGCGAGATGGCCCGGGCGGCGATCGGCGCGGTGCGTTCGACCAGCCGGCGGCTGCGCTCGGCGCCCTCGGTCCGGTCGTACACCCAGAACAGCACCAGCCCCATCTGCATCAGCCACATCAACTGCGGCAGCAGCGGAGCCAGTTCCGGATCGCTCTTGACGTCCGCCCCGGCGATGCAGCGCTCATGGATGGAGATCGCCGCGTCACGGGCGGCCACCGAGTCCTCGGAGAACGGGGAGAGCGGACTGTCCGGATCGGCCGCGTTCTTGAAGAACTGCGCGGCGAAGCGGTGGTACGGCTCCGCCACGTCCAGCCAGCCGAGCAGCACCCCCCTGATCCGTACGGTCAGATCGCCGTCGCCCTCCAGCACGGGCCGGACCGCCGCGGCGTGTTCGGCGGCGATCCGGTCGTAGAAGCCCTGGACCAGGTGCTCCTTCGAGGAGAAGTAGTAGTAGGCGTTCCCGACCGAGACGCCCGCCTCCTGGGCGATGGCCCGCATGGTCGTCCGGTCGTAGCCGCGCTCCGCGAAGAGCCGGAGCGCCGTTTCGAGAATCAGCGTGCGGGTCTGCTCGCTCTTCGCGGCCTTGGCCGGCTTGTTCTCCTGCACGTTCTTCTCTTCCTTCACCACGGGCCCAAGGTTAACGGGGGCCCCACGGTCCTCCGGGCGGGGTGGCGCATTCGCGGGCCCCGGGGGCGCAGGGCGGCAGCGCCCTGGAGCGGTAGCGGGCGGCGGCCAGCACGGTGCCCCGGGCGAAGGGCCGGCCCGCCGGGGTGGTCAGCCAGTGGGCCCTGGAGCGGTACTTGGCGAGCGCCCACAGACAGACGATCCAGGCGGAGGCCTCCCGGTGGACCTGCCCCAGGTCACCGACCACCGTGATCTCCGCAAGCGTCGCCGCATGGTCCAGCTCCGGGAACCGCCGCCGCGCCTCGGCCGATCCGGCCGGTACGAGGTCCAGCGGGACGAGCTGCCGCTGCCGCCGGAGCCAGTGCCGGAGATGGACGCAGAGCGGGCACTGCGCGTCGTAGAGCACGGTGAGCCGTCGTACGGGGGCGGGCCCGGGGTGTACGGGAGCGGGCTCGGGCTCCACGGCGGCGGGCGGCGCCCCGGTCACCGGGCTCACCGCCCGGGTGCGGGCGCGGCCCACGGGCCCTGGGTGGCCGGAGGCGTCCAGCCCTGCGGCGGAACGGGCGGCGTCTGCTCGCGCTCCAGGGCGCTGCGGCGGCGGATCCGGCTGAGCACCCACACATTGCCCAGGTGCATGACGCCGAGGACCAGCAGGACCACGCCCACCTTCACCGAGAGGGCCTCGATCAGCTCGCGGGCATCGGCCACTCCGCCGGCGTTCTTCAGATAGAGCGTGACGAACCCGAGGTTGACCAGGTAGAAGCCGACCACCAGCAGGTGGTTGACGGCGTCGGCGAGCTTCTCGTTCCCGTGCAGCACATCGGCGAGGAAGATCCGCCCGTTGCGGCTGAGCGTGCGGGCGACCCAGACGGTGAGCGCCACGGTGATCAGCAGGTAGATGACGTACGCGACAACAGTGAGGTCCATGCCCCACCCTCCCTTGAACGCGTTCAAAAATGCTCTTGGGCGTGACTGTAGACCCCTTCTTGAACATGTTCAAGAAGGGGTCTACGGGGGGTGGTTCAGAGAACCTTGGGTTCTTCCGGCTCCGGCCGCTCCGGCGGTTCGGACGGCTCGGGCCGCTCCGGCGGTTCGGACGGCTCGGGCCGCTCCGGCGGCTCCGTCAGCGCGTCCGCGATCTCCGCGCGCAACGCCTCGCCGTGCAGCGGCGTCAGTTCCGCGAGCGCCGTGTTCCACTCCTCGGCCGCGCTCTCCACCGCCTCACGGAAGCCCCGCGCCACCGGGCCCCGGGCGAAGAACAGCACCACCGCGCCCACCGGCCGCAGCAGCCACCGCCCGCGCACGCCCAGCACCGCACGGACGTGCCAGGAACCGTCCCCGGCCGGGTGCGGGGTGACCGTCAGACGGGCCTTGGCCAGCCGGTGCACCGCCTTGCCGACGACCGGGGCCCGGGGGGCCGGGGGAGCCGCGGCGGGTCGGTCCAGCGCCGCCCACCAGGCGTGCAGGTCGGCCTTGCCGCGCCCCGAGAAGCGGTACAGCGAACCGCCCTTCGGGTTGTGCCCGTCGAGGGACAGCTCCAGCGCCCTGGGCGTCCGGGGCTCGCGCAGCCGTACCCGTACCCGCATGGACATGCCCTCCTCCGCCACGAGGCTCTCCACCTCGATGGCGCGGGAGGGCCGCCACTCACGCAGGACGGCGGTCTCCGGGGCGCCCGTCTCGTCCTTCACCGGATCCGGTGTCTCCCCGTACTCCGCACCCGGTTGCAGGTGACGCCCCTTCAGCAGCCGGAGGCCGTCGATCGGGCGTCCGTCGGGCAGCAGAAGGGCACCGCCCTGCTCGCGGGAGGCTTCGAAGAGGTCCACCACATGCCCGGCGGCTTCCTCGAACCAGCCGCGGTCCAGGGCGGCCACGGAGACCGTGTGCTCGAAACGTGCCATGGGCGGCGCGCGACTCAGGCGCTCATGGAACGGGCCTGGTTGAGCTGGCCCATCACCGCGGGGAAGGTGTACGGGCCGACGGCCGGGATCATCGTGGAGTGGTGCCGGCCGCCGCTGGTGACCGTGACCTGGATGAAGCCGGTGGTCCGCTTCTCCTTCATCAGCAGGAACAGCAGCCCGATCAGGCAGAACAGCGCGAAGACGATCGCCAGCACGACCGCGTGCGTCGGGATCTTCTCCTCCGTGCGCGACATGTCCGTGGCCGTCCAGACCGCGCCCTTGAGCGGCATCGAGCCGGACGGGGTGACGATCGCGTCGCTCAGCACGGTGATGTCGCCGATCGCCAGCACCGGCACGCCGCCCTGGCCGGGCACGCCCTGCGGCACCGGAAGGTACTGGCCGGGCATCGTCGGCTGCGCCGCGTTGGGGTACCCGTAACCGGGTCCGGGCTGGGCCGCGGACTCCGGCAGCGGCTGCGGATAGCCGTACGCGGGCGTGGCGCCCGGCGCCGGATAGCCGTACGCCTGGCCGTCGGCGACGGTCGGCTGGTGACCCGGCTGCTGCTGGGGCGGGCCCCACTTGTACGCGTCGTCCGCGTACGGATTCGGCTCGCTCACGACGATCCCCGTTTCTCTTTCGGTCTTCAGCTCCGCTGAACCGTACCGCCCACGCGGCCGGGGCGCAGCAACAGACCCCGCTCCCGGCAGCGGTGAGGCTGCGGGAACGGGGCCTGTCGACGTAACAGGTGCTACGAGCGGGTCAGAAGCGACGCGTGATGAGCGCGCGCTTCACCTCCTGGATCGCCTTGGTGACCTCGATGCCACGCGGGCAGGCGTCCGTGCAGTTGAACGTGGTGCGGCAACGCCACACGCCGTCACGGTCGTTGAGGATCTCGAGCCGCTGCTCGCCGCCCTCGTCGCGCGAGTCGAAGATGAAGCGGTGCGCGTTGACGATCGCCGCCGGGCCGAAGTACTGGCCGTCGTTCCAGAACACCGGGCACGAGGACGTGCACGCGGCGCACAGGATGCACTTGGTGGTGTCGTCGAACCGCTCGCGGTCCTCGGCGGACTGCAGACGCTCGCGGGTCGGCTCGTTCCCCTTGGTGATGAGGAAGGGCATGACGTCGTGGTACGCCTGGAAGAACGGGTCCATGTCGACCACGAGGTCCTTGAGGACCGTGAGGCCCTTGATGGCCTCCACCATGATCGGCTTGTCCGGGTTGATGTCCTTGATCAGCGTCTTGCAGGCGAGCCTGTTCTTGCCGTTGATCCGCATCGCGTCGGAACCACAGATGCCGTGGGCGCAGGAACGGCGGAACGTCAGGGTTCCGTCGAGCTCCCACTTGATCTTGTGAAGGGCGTCGAGGACACGCTCCTTCGGGTCGATCTCGATCTGGAAGTCCTGCCAATGGACCTCGTCCGACACCTCGGGGTTGAAGCGGCGGATCCGGAACGTGGCCGTGATGAACGGCGAGTCGGCGAAGCCGGCCTCGGCGTTGCCGGTCTTGTCCAGGGTGGGGGTAGCCATCAGTACTTACGCTCCATCGGCTGGTAGCGGGTCGTCACGACCGGCTTGTAGTCGAGCCGGATCGACTCGGCGCCGTCGGCGGCCACCTCGCGGTACGCCATGGTGTGGCGCATGAAGTTGACGTCGTCGCGGTTGGGGTAGTCCTCGCGGTAGTGACCGCCGCGGGACTCCTTGCGGGCGAGCGCGGAGACCGCCATGACCTCGGCCAGGTCGAGCAGGTTGCCCAGCTCGATGGCCTCCAGCAGGTCGGTGTTGAACCGCTTGCCCTTGTCCTGGATGGACACGTCTCGGTAGCGCTCGCGCAACTCGGCGATCTTGGCGACCGCCGTCTTGATGGTCTGCTCGGTACGGAACACCATCACGTTGGCGTCCATGCACTCCTGCAGCTCCGTGCGCAGGTCGGCGACCCGCTCGGTGCCCGTCGAGTTGCGCAGCCGCTCGACCTGGTCCTGGACCAGCTGGGCCGGGTTCTCGGGAAGCTCGACGAAGTCGTTCTTCACGGAGTACTCGGCGGCGGCGATGCCCGAACGCCGTCCGAAGACGTTGATGTCGAGCAGCGAGTTGGTGCCGAGGCGGTTGGCGCCGTGCACCGAGACACAGGCGACCTCGCCGGCGGCGTACAGGCCCGGGACGACGGTGGTGTTGTCGGCCAGCACCTCGCCCTCGACGTTGGTCGGGATGCCGCCCATGGCGTAGTGCGCGGTCGGCTGGATCGGGATCGGGTCCGTGTAGGGCTCGATGCCGAGGTACGTCCGCGCGAACTCGGTGATGTCCGGGAGCTTGGCGTCCAGCTGCTCCGGCGGCAGGTGGGTGAGGTCCAGGTAGACGTGGTCACCGGCGGGACCGCAGCCGCGGCCCTCACGGATCTCCGTGTAGATGGAGCGGGACACGACGTCACGGGACGCGAGGTCCTTCATGACGGGCGCGTACTTCTCCATGAAGCGCTCGCCGTCCTTGTTGCGGAGGATGCCGCCCTCACCACGGGCGCCCTCCGTCAGCAGGATGCCCATGCGCCAGATGCCCGTCGGGTGGAACTGGAAGAACTCCATGTCCTCCAGCGGCAGACCGCGCCGGTAGCAGGCGGCCTGGCCGTCACCGGTCAGGGTGTGCGCGTTCGACGTCACCTTGAAGAACTTGCCGGTGCCGCCCGAGGCGTAGATGACCGACTTCGCCTGGAAGACGTGGATCTCGCCGGTCGCCAGCTCGTACGCGACGACGCCGGCGGACTTCTTGACCCCGTCGACCTCGGTGATCAGCTGGTCCAGGACGTAGAACTCGTTGAAGAACTCCACACCCTCCTTGACGCAGTTCTGGTACAGCGTCTGGAGGATCATGTGGCCGGTGCGGTCGCCCGAGTAGCAGGCGCGACGGACCGGGGCCTCACCATGGCTACGGGTGTGACCGCCGAAGCGGCGCTGGTCGATCTTGCCCTCGGGCGTGCGGCCGAACGGCAGGCCCATCTTCTCCAGGTCGAGGACGGCGTCGATGGCCTCCTTCGCGAGGATCTCGGCGGCGTCCTGGTCGACCAGGTAGTCGCCGCCCTTGATCGTGTCGAAGGTGTGCCACTCCCAGTTGTCCTCCTCCACGTTGGCCAGCGCGGCGGCCATGCCGCCCTGCGCGGCGCCCGTGTGGGAGCGGGTGGGGTAGAGCTTCGTCAGCACGGCGGTACGGCTGCGCTTGGTCGACTCGATGGCCGCGCGCATGCCGGCGCCGCCGGCGCCGACGATGACGGTGTCGTACTTGTGGATCTGCATGGTTTCCTCTGGTCCCTCTGTCCCGGCGCCTAGCGAATGTTCGGGTCGAAGGTGAAGATCACCAGCGTGCCCAGCAGGACGGTGAACACCGTGGCGGTGTACAGGAGCATCTTCAGCCAGAAGCGGGTGTTGTCCCGTTCGGCGTAGTCGTTGATGACCGTACGCAGGCCGTTGGCGCCGTGGAGCATGGCGAGCCACAGCATCGTCAGGTCCCAGACCTGCCAGAACGGCGAGGCCCAGCGGCCCGCCACGAAGGCGAAGCCGATCTTGGAGACGCCGCCGTCGAGCACCAGCTGGATCAGCAGGTGGCCGATGACGAGGACGGTCAGGACGATGCCCGACAGGCGCATGAAGAGCCAGGCGTACATCTCGAAGTTGGTGCGCGAACCCTTGGGCGTCTTGCCCGTGCGCTTGCGCGGGGGCTCGATCACCGGGGCCGGGTGGTCGACGTCGAACAGGCTCACGCCTTCGACGTCGCCGATCGCGGCTGCGGAAGAAGTCTCGCTGGACATGGGCCTCAGCTCCCGAAGACGTCGCGTACGGCGTGACCGAGGACGGGGTACAGGGCCCCGACCATCAGCACGATCCAGATGCCCACCACGGTCCAGAGCATCTGCTTCTGGAGTCGCGGGCCCTTGGCCCAGAAGTCCACGGCGATGATCCGGAGACCGTTCAGCGCGTGGAAGAGAATCGCGGCCACGAGGCCGTATTCGAGGAGCGCGACGATCGGCGTCTTGTACGTGGCCACGACATCGTCGTAGGCCTCGGGGGAGACGCGGACGAGAGCGGTGTCCAGGACATGTACGAACAGGAAGAAGAAAATGAGGACACCGGTGACTCGATGAGCCACCCAGGACCACATGCCTTCCCGGCCGCGGTACAGCGTTCCAGCCGGCACGGAAGAACCCTCCGGGAGCGGGGATTGGGGTCGGCCGGCTTGACTGTCGGTCTGACCCGGCCGGGTACGGTCCACCGGCCCCGGCCATCGTAGCGACGCATTGTCGGTTCGTTCGCGCCGGGGCCTCTGGTGTGATCAAAGTGGCAATCAAAGGGGCACGTACGGGCTAGAGCGCCCCGGTCGGCAGGCGCCCGCCGGACCTACCCTCCGAGGTCCGCGTTCACCAGCTCGACGATCCGGCTCCGGGCGAGTCGTCGCAGCTCCTCGGCGGTCACCGCCCGCTCCTCGTCCGGGTCGTGCGCCAGCCGGACCCGGATCCCGGCCAGCACCTGGTCCACGTGCTGGGAGGGCTGGTAGGCGTCCAGGCAGATCACGAAGGCGTGGCCGAACCTGCTCTCGTACGCCGCGTGCGCGGCCCGCAGCGCCAGATGGGCGGCGCGCGGGGCGTCGTGGTGCAGGCAGGGGGCCGGTTCCGCGGCCAGGGCCTCCGCGATGTCCCGGGGCGCGAGGTCGTAGCCCGCCTCGTCGGAGGCGGCCAGTAGGGAGCCGAGATCCGGGTAGGGGCGGTGGGCGGCCATCCGGTGGGCCCAGCGGAGACTTCCGCAGCACTCCAGGAAGGCCGCCTCGGCGGCGGCGAAGGGGAGGCTGTTGAAATGGGCCAGACCGACGGCATGATCAACCGACGGCGCGCCGGTGTGCGGCGCCTCCGGGCCGTCGGCCGGAACCGGGTGGCGCGGCTGCACGGGCACGGCCGACCGGCCGGCCGGGGGCGTGGATCGCTTCGGCAGGCCGGCGGGGGACTCGCTGGACCTGGACAGCGTGGACTCCTCGTATCAATTCGACGACATCCATGACATCGACGACATCTGTGACCCTGTGGCCCCGTGAAAGGCCCTCCGTTCCTGAAAGACCGGCCGGAGCGTCTTCAGGTTCCGCGGGGAGGGAGTGAAGGGAGAGACGAATGTGTCGCAACGCTAGCGAGACCGGTCGGCTGCCGTCCGAAGGGCCGGAGAAAAATCACCCGAACGGGAGAGTTTCGGAACGTGTGATGGACGTCTGACCTGCGCGGGTCTGGGGCCTGTCCGATCCCCCGGAGCCCCCGATGGGCGAGGCCACGGCAAAAATGCCAACCTTGCACCCTCGTCACCGTTTTCACCCGCTCTTCACCCGTTTCGCCCGTCTCTGCCCCTTCAATGGAGGAATCTGCCCGATGTCGCCCTCGCGTGGTGCCCTTGTCACCGGCGCGGCTGTCACGGCCGCAGCCGCCGTCGTCCTCACTGTCGTCGTCTGGCCGGAGGGGTCCGGCAGCGGACCGTCCGGCGACACCGCGTCGCCCTCCGGCACCTCCGCCGAGGCCGCCGCCCCGTCGCCCTCCCGCAGCTACCCGATGTCCGGCACGCCGAGTGTGATCCCCGCGGTCCGCGAGCACACGGCGGCGCGCGGACCGGGCTGGCAGCCGGGCAAGGACAGCACGGTCGTCATCGCCAAGGGCAGCCAGGTGCTCGCCGACGAGGCGGAGCTGCTCGCCAAGGAGCTGAAGATCCGCTACCGGGGCGCCGAACCGGCGCGGACCGGGGACGTCGAGCTGGCGCTCGGCGCCAAGGACGCGGGCCCCGCCGAGTCGTACACGCTCACCGTGCGCGACGCGAAGGTGAAGATCACCGCACCCGACGAATCGGGCGTCTTCTACGGCACCCGTACGCTCAAACAGTCGCTCAAGGCGGACGGCACGTTCCCCGAGGGCGTCGTCAACGACCGGCCGGACCGGCCGCAGCGCGGGCTCAACCTCGACATCGCGCGCAAGCACTACAGCGCGGAGTGGATAGAGGACCGCATACGCGAGATGGGCGACCTCAAGCTCAACCAGCTCGGCCTGCACTTCTCCGACGACCAGGCCTTCCGGATCGAGTCGAAGTCCCACCCCGAGGTGGTCTCCGACGAGGCCCTCACCCAGGACGAGGTCCGCCGTATCGTCGGCCTCGCCAACAGCCGGCACATCGAGGTCGTCCCCGAGATCGACTCGCCCGGACACCTCGGCGCGGTGCTGGCCGCCCACCCCGACCTCCAGCTGCGCAACACCGCGGGCGTCGAGTCGAAGGGGTCCATCGACATCTCCAAGCCGGCCGCGGCCAAGCTCATCGACGAACTCCTGGAGGAGTACACCGAGCTGTTCCCGGGCCGCTTCTGGCACCTCGGCGCGGACGAGTACCAGGCGCTGACCGTCCGGAACCCGGCCGCCTCCTACCCCCAGCTCCAGCGGGCCGCCGAGGAGAGGCACGGCGCGGGCGCCACCATCGAGGACCTGGCCACCAGCTGGCTGAACGACCGCGCGGACGTCGTCATCCCCAAGGGCCGGACCGCGAAGGCCTGGAACGACGGGCTGTTCCGTGGCACGAAGGTCAAGGCCGACGAGAACATCGAGATCGAGTACTGGACCGGCAAGGAGATCGGCGCCCGCCCGCCGCAGGAGTACCTCGCCGAGGGCTACAAGATGCTCAACCTCAACGACGAGTTCCTCTACTACGTGCTCGGCGAGCCCAACGAGTTCGTCTACCCGACCGGCGAGCGGATCTACGAGCAGTGGACCCCGATGGTCCTGCGCGGCACCGAACCCGTCGCCGACCGCTACTCGCCGCAGATCCTCGGTGGCCGGTTCGCGGTCTGGGGCGACCTGCCGAACGCGCAGACCACCCAGCAGGTGGCGAACGGCATCAGGATGCCGCTGGTGGCGACCTCGCAGAAGCTGTGGGACCCGCGCAAGCCCGCGCTGAGCTGGGCCCGGTTCCAGGAACTGGCGAAGCGGACCGGCAGCGCCGGGTGACCGTGAGCCGCCGCTGAAAGGGCTGTCCCTACCCTCGCCCACCTGCGAAGATGCGAGGCGGACAGCCCGGCAGTCGCCGGCCTGCGCACCGTCGGCCGCGCGCTCCTGGGGAGGGACGCGCGGCCGTGCACCGACACCGCGTCCTGGGGGGACTTCTTCATGCTCTGCACCCGTTGCCGTATCAGAACGGCCGTGACCGACGACGGCCTGTGCACCTTCTGCTCGGGCACCCGGCCCCCGCTGCCCGACGGCCTGCAGCCCCCGGCCGCCGGACCCGGGGGCTGGGGTGTCGGCACCTGGCCGCGTTCGCCGGTCGGCCTGTCCCGGGCGGTGACGGCGCTGCTCGGTGTGGTCATCGCCGCCGACCTGTTCGCCGTCGGCACCGGCCTGCGCGTGCGCGCCCTCTGGGACCGGCTGGCGACGGAAGGCGTCCTGGACGTCTACGGCAGCGACGGCGAGACGGCCGAGCGGCTGTACGGCATCGCGGCCCTCGCCCAGGGCGCGGTGTTCGTGGCCACCGCCGTCGTCTTCATCGTCTGGTTCCACCGGGCCCGCCGGAACGCCGAGATCTTCGACGCCGGGGTGCAGCGGATGGGGCCGGGCTGGGCGGTGGGCGGCTGGTTCGTCCCGGTCGCCAACTTCTGGTTCCCGTACCGCGTGGCGAGCGGCATCTGGGAGGCCAGCGCGCAGACCCGCGCGGACGGCGGCTGGCGCACGGTCCCCCGCACCCCGCTCAACCTCTGGTGGGCCGCGTGGGTCGCGACGCTCCTGGCCTCCCGCGTCACCGGGCGTCTGTGGGAGCGGGCCGGTGAGCCGGCGGAGATCGTGCGGGCGGCGGGCCTGGTGGCGGCCTCCGACGCGCTGGACGTCGTCGCCGCGGTGCTCGCGATCCTCTTCGTCCGCACGGTGACTCGGATGCAGGTCGAACGTGCCGCGCACGGCGTGATGCCCGCCACGGTGGTCCCGGGCGCCCACCGGTGACGGCCGCTGCCCGGTAGACGGCTGCTGCCCGATAGGCGGCTGCTCCGTGCCGACGATGGCTCCGAAGTGACGATTTTCAGCCATTCGGCGCAGTATCCGATAGACCGAGGGAGACGTCGATGAGTCTGTTGGAACTGATCGAACGAGCAGACGAGCGCGCACTGGCCGCCAGCGCCGTGGCCTGCCTGGACCGCTGCCTGCCGCTGCTCGCGGGACCGGACGCGGAGCCGCTGCGCCCGCTCTGGGCGAGCTGCGGGGACGGACAGGATTGGGCCATCCGGCTCGCGTCGGTACGGACGGCGATGGAGCACGCGCCGGTCCCCGACGGCCCGGCCGCGCTCGTACGGTCGATGCTCGGCGCCGCCCCCTCCGACTTCACCCCCGTACCGCTGCGGGAGTGGGCCGACGCCTGCTCGCTGGTCGCGCTGAGGGTCCACGGCCGGTTCGACGCCCCGGACAAGGACGTACCGCCGGACGGGGACCACCTGCTCAAGACGGCCCGCAGCGGCGGACCGGCCGCCGTGGGCCCGCTGGTCGCGGGGGAGCTGGAACGGCAGGTCCGCATCCTGGAGATCCTCGCGGAGACCACCGGCACGGCAGGCAGCGGCGCCGGCCTCCGCAAGGCGCTGGACCTGTCCACGGAGGGCCGCCGGGTGCTGCGCGCTGTGATGTCGCGTCGGGCGCGGGGGCGGGGCTGACGACAAGGGCCGAACGGCCGGGACGGGGGCTGTAGTGGAGCGCAGAGCGAACCGGAAGAAGGAGAGCCCCGTGCCGCCGGGCGCCGGGCGACGCCGTACGAGGAACGGGGTGGCCCTGGTCGCCGCGCTGCTCACGGGCCCGTTCGTCGCGCTGGGAGTGGCGGCGGCCGTGGGTACGCACCCAGCCGTCCCGCTGGTTCTCGGTGCGCTCGCCGGGCTCGTGGGCGTCGTCCTGATCGGCGATGTGCACGTGGGCCGGTCACCGGTCCATCTCTCCGGGACCCGGCTGACCGCGCGGACGCTGACCGGGGTACGAACCGTCGACCTCTCCACGGTCGAGCGGGTGCGGCTGCTGACGAGTTTCTCCCACGGCGGGGTCGCGGACCGGGTGCTGCTGGTACGCGACCGGGACGGAGTCTGCCTGGGCCTACGGGAGGCCACCGACCGGCGCAGGCTGTCCCGAGCCCTCGAAAACCGCTCGTCGCACGGCCCGCGGCCCCGCGTGAGCCGCGCCGCCCGGGTCCATCTCGGATTGAGCACCGACGGAATCGGCACGCACACCGCACTCAGCTGGCTCGCCACCGTGCTCGGCCTGTGCGGCTATGTCGGCGCGGTGGCCGTACTGGCGGAGCGGATCCCGGGCTAGGGCCTGTCGTCGAACTGCCGCCTGCCGGGCGACGCCTGGCACGCACGCTCGATGCGCCGCCCGGCCGCTCTTCGGGCGACGACGGCAGTTCGACGACAGGCCCTTTAGGGGTGTCCTGCCGATCAGGGCCGGGGCCGCGGTAGGCGGTCAGCACCGTGGCGATGAGCGGCAGCGGCGGGAACAGCGCCACGTACGCATGCGCGGATACGTCGGTCAGTCACGCGGAGGCCGGTCGAAGCCGCGGCCGACGGCCTCGCGAAGGCACCCGCCGGTGACGGCGCCCACGACGTGGACGCGGAGAAGAGGAGCGACGACCGGGGCCGCCACCCCCCACAGGAGAGGCCCCGGCCGTCTTCCACGGGGTCGCAGCACGACCCCGTACTCATCTCAGCGCCATGACTGCGTTTTCTGTCACACCGGAAGACGCCCGACGAATTGTTGCGGGTTGTACAAGTCATGGACGTGGCCCCCGCCGAGCACGTAGCGTGCTGGTTCGCGCAGGGTTGCGCAGCAGTTGACCAGCTGCGATTGAGGACGGCAGGGCGGGTTGAGGGAGTGCTGGGGGACGACGCGGAGCTGACTGCCGCGGTGCTCGCGGCGCAGGACGGGGACGAGGATGCCTTCCGTGCTGTGTACCGCGCGGTGCAGCCACGGTTGTTGGGCTACATACGGACATTGGTCGGGGAACCGGACGCCGAGGACGTGGCGTCCGAGGCGTGGCTGCAGATAGCGCGCGACCTCGACCGTTTCAGCGGTGACGCCGACCGGTTCCGCGGCTGGGCCGCGCGGATCGCGCGCAACCGCTCGCTGGACCATCTGCGGATGCGCAGCCGTCGTCCCGCGATCGGCGGCGACGAGACCGAGCTGACCGCACGCGCCGCCGAGTCCGACACCGCGGGTGACGCCATCGAGGCGCTCGACACCGACCGCACCATGTCCCTCATCGCCCAGCTGCCGCAGGACCAGGCCGAGGCCGTCGTCCTCCGTGTGGTCGTCGGGCTCGACGCGAAGAGCGCGGCGCAGACCCTGGGCAAGCGGCCCGGCGCCGTACGCACCGCCGCCCACCGCGGCCTCAAGCGACTGGCCGAACTCCTCGGCGCCGACGAGCAGCTCCCGGCGCCCCGGGCCGACAACGCGTTCACCTCGGACGGAACCCCGGCCGCCGGCCCGGCACAGGGGGCCGGAGGCGAGGCCGGTTCCGACGCGGGCGCAGGCGCCGGGCTCGGCGCCGTGCCCTCCCAGCGGCCCGGCCGGGGCGGCCCGGCGGCGCCCGCCGGGGTCACTCCCGGTGTGACGCATTCGCGACCGTGGACGCAGAAGGACATGTGATGGCCGACGAGCACTACGAGTGGCTTGACAAGGACGCGGCGGAGAGACTGCTCCGCGGCGAACCTGTCGTCCCCGTCGGCGACCAGGCCCGCACCGACGCCTTCCGGCTCGCCGAAGCGCTCGGCACGGCCCGCGGAGGACCGCGTGCCGCGGCAGGCGAACTTCCCGGCGAGGACGCCGTCCTCGCCGCGTTCCGGCAGGCCGGCCACGGCAACGGGGTGGACCGGCTCGCCGGCGGCGCCGCCGTCCCCGGACGCCCCGGCATCCTGCACGCCGTCCAGATCGGCTCCGCCCCCGACACCCCGGCCCGCCGCCCGCGCTGGAGCCGGCCGGTCCGCTTCGGCCTGGTCGCCTCGCTCGCGGGCTGTGCGCTCGGCGGGGTCGCGGTCGCCGCCGGTACGGGCGTGCTCACCGGAACCTTCGGCGGACAGGGCTCGCCCGCGCCCGCCAGCTCCGTATCGGCCGCCGTGACCCCCGGGCCGCTGACCTCCAGGGAACCCGCCGGTGACCCCTCGTCCCCGGCTGACCCGTCCCCGCCCGACGCACCGGAGGCGTCCTCCTCGCCCGAGACCCGCGAGTCCGGCGGATCCGAGGCGCCCGACGGAGCACGGACCGGCGACACCGGCCGGGAGTCCGGCGGCGACCGTTCGGGCACCCCGGACCGGCCGGGCGGCGACGGCCGCGAGGAGACCTCCGGCGGCGGCGACGGCCGGGACGAACGCCCCGGCGGATCCGGTGGCTCCGGTGACGGTACGGACTCCGGGAACTGGTACGAGAAGTCCGTCAAGGCCTGCAAGGCCTTCCGCAACGGCACCCTGGACGACCGGAGCCGACGCCAGCTGATCGAGTTCGCGAAGGGCGAGAAGAACCTGGAGCGCTTCTGCGACCGTCTCCTCGGCGGTAGCGGTGGCAGCGGCGGAAGCGGTGGCTCCGGCGGTGGCGGGGACGACGACGATGACGACGGTGGTCAGAGCGGACCGGGCGGCGGCGGCACGTTGCCGCCCGTCTCCTTCCATCCCGTACCGCGCTCCGGCTTCGCCCCGGAGCAGCCGGTGGAGACCGGGCCGGGCGCCGACGGGGCGGATGCCGGGGCCTCGCCGCTCCCGAAGAGCTCCGGCGCGGCCTCCGTGCTCGCCCGCTGACCTGCGGATTCAGAAAGCGTGTGCGGTCCGTGAACGGCCCGGTGAAGGGCTTGGCGAACGGCTCGGACAGCCAGGTGTGACGTTTTTCGGAGGCCGGGCGCAGTACAGAGTGAGCCGACTGGTCATCGGCCGCGCAACGAGCCGGGGTTCCCCCCGTACCTTCGGCTCAGCGCATCGGCGCGGGCGGGACACGTTCCCCCGGTCCCGCCCGCGCCCTCTCCCCGCCCCCGCTGATGACTTGCTCGCGCCGGATCACCGGCTCCGGGTCATCCGGTACCGGGTCACCAGGAGACGACGACCTTGTCGCCGTTCTTCACCTGGTCGAACAGCGCCGCGACCTTCTTCTTGTCCCGTACGTTGACGCAGCCGTGCGACGCGCCGCCGTAGCCGTTGGCCGCGAAGTCGGCGGAGTAGTGCACCGCCTGGCCGCCGCTGAAGAACAGGGCGTACGGCATCGGGGTGTCGTAGAGCGTCGACACATGGTCCCGGGACTTCCAGAACACCTCGAACACCCCCTCGCGGGTGGGCGTGTACTCCGAGCCGAAGCGCACGTCCATCGCGGAGACGACCTTGCCGTTGATCATCCACGCCAGCGTCCGGCTCTTCTTGCTGATGCACAGGACCCGGCCCTTCAGGCACCGTTCGTCCGGCGTGGCCACCGGGCGCTCGGTCGGCGGGTGCAGCTCGGCGGCCGTCGGCACCCGGGTCATGGCCAGCAGCCGCTGCCAGGTGACCTCGTCGGCGCTTCCGGTGACCGTCAGCCGCCGTTTGGCCTGGAAGGACCGTACGGCGTCGGCGGTGACGGAGCCGTAGTAGCCGGTGGGGTTGCGCCCGAAGTGGCCGATCTGGCGGAGCCTGGCCTGGAGTTCCCGCACCTGGTCGCTCTGGGATCCCGTACGCATCAGGACGCGCGGCGGCGGTGCGGTGCTCGGCTCGGGGGCGGGGCGGGCGGGCGCGGCGGTGGACGCCTTCGGGCTCGGGGGCGGGGTCGTGGGCGAGGCCGTGGGCGGTTTGGCGTCGTCGGTGGCGGAGGCCGTGGGGGAGGCGCTCGCGGTCGGCGCGGCGGCCTGTGTGGCCCGCACCGGCGGAGGCGCGTCCTGCGCCCCTGTGGCGGTCCCCGGTTCGCAAGCGGTCGCGAGGGCGGCCAGGGCGACGATCGATACGGCAGTGACGCGACGCGCCTGGGGTCGCCCGCCTCCGGGCCTCCGGGCCGGACCATGGGCCGACGTGGCCGACGTGGCCGACGTGGCCGACGTGGCCGGTCCCGATACGCCCGGTCCCGATATCGCTTCCTGCGCCCGCGCCCCCTCCACGCCGCCCCTCGCCCCTCGGCCGTCCCACCCGCTGTTCGTGTCCGCCATCGCTCGGTCCCCCCTGGCTCACCCGCCGGCCCGGTGCCTCCTGTACGGATGACGGATTCCCGTCCGGCCCGGTCACCGAATCCTCCGTCGGACCCGCGCCGCGCGTCCAGCCCCCCGAGGGTGCGCCCGGTGGATCATGGCCGGGTCCGGCCCGCCGGAGACGACTCTCTCCCACCAGGTGCCGAACCGCTGATTTCGCCTGGTGAAACCCCTGGACGGCGACCCGTACGGACGTGCGAGACTCCGTCCATGCTGGGTGTCACCGACCTTCCGACCTATCTCGCCGGCCTGGCGCTGATCGTTCTTCTGCCGGGGCCGAATTCGCTGTACGTGCTCTCCGTCGCGGCCCGACGCGGCGTGCGGACCGGCTATACCGCCGCCGCGGGCGTCTGGACCGGGGACACCGTCCTGATGACGCTCTCCGCGCTCGGCGCCGCGTCCCTGCTCCAGACCACGCCCCTGCTCTTCGCGATCGTCAAGTACGCGGGCGCGGGCTATCTGACCTGGATGGCCATCGGGATGCTGAGGGCTGCCGTGTCCCTGTGGCGCGAGCGGCACCGGCGTACCGCCGAACTGGTCGAGACGGCCGAGGCGCCCGAGGCCGCCGCCTCCATGGAGCGGCCCTACCGCCGGGCGCTGGTGGTCAGTCTGATCAACCCGAAGGCGATCCTGTTCCTGATCTCCTTCTTCGTCCAGTTCGTCGACCCGGGCTATGCCTACCCGGCCCTCTCCTTCCTGGTGCTGGGCACACTGCTCCAGCTCGCCAGCTTCGCGTACCTCTCGGTGCTGATCTTCGGCGGCACCCGTCTCGCCGCCGCCTTCCGCCGGCGTAAGCGGCTGTCGGCGGGGGCGACTTCGGCGGCGGGCGTCCTGTTCCTCGGGTTCGCCGCCAAGCTCTCGCTCAGCAGCGTGTAGCCGGAGGAACGGCCCGTTCCGTGGGTGGTCTCCAGCGGACGTGAGGTCAAGGCCCAGGGGTTCGGTCCGGCGTATGCGGCGAGCCCGGCCGGGTCCTCGCCCGCCCCGGTAGCCGCGTCCGCTCGCGCGATGGGACCAGCTCCACTTCCGCTTCCGCTTCGACGGCGTCGATGAATATGACGACCCCGCGGTGGACGCCTGCGCGGTCGACAAGGAGCGCGTGACGTTGGGGTGTCAGACGATCTCCTCGTCCCAGGCGTTCGGCCAGGCCGACGATCCCCGTACGGGCGACCAATGGCTCGACGTCGCGCACCCTGAGCAGGTCGACGCCGTGCTGCTGATCCCCAACGACCAGTCCTACGACCGGCGCACCTGCGAAGCGGACATCAAGGACGGTGGCGGGACGCATCCTCCGGAATCACCCAGCAGGGGCGACCGGCTGTAGCGAGGTCCGGTTCCGGCCGACCGGACCGCGCCGAACCGTGTGCCCGGTCATTTGGCGGACGCGCAGAGTTCACCCGCTGTCGTGGCAGGTGTCACCCGATCCTTCCGCCGTCTCACTACGTTGTCGGGACCATGATCGAAGGCGAGGGCGCGCGTGCCGAAACTGTCCGTTGTCGTACCGTTCCACAATGTCGCGGCCTACGCCCCGACCACGCTGGCCGGCCTGGCCCGCAACGCGGACCCGGACATCGAGTTCCTGCTGGTCGATGACGCGTCCACCGACGGCACGCAGGACATCGTCGATCACTGGGCCGAGCGGCTGCCGCGCGCCCGGGTGATCAGACACGGTACGAACGTCGGCATCGCGGCCGCCCGCAACAGCGGCATCGACGCCGCCGAGGGCGACTACCTCACCTTCCTCGACGGCGACGACTGGTACGCCCCCGGCCATCTCGTACGGATGCTGCGCGCCGCCCAGGACCTCGACTGCGACTTCGCCCGCACCGACCACGTCCAGTCCACCGGCACCACCCGTGTCGTGCGGCGCGCCCCCGCGCCGCTCCGCGACACCGTGCTCGACCCCCGCGACGGCATCGGGGTGCCCGAGCGCGAGACCATGGTCGACTACCCGTTCGTCTGGGCCGGGATCTACCACCGGCGGCTCTTCGCGGACGGCGCCCAGCGCTTCGCCACCGAACTGCGCACCGCCGAGGACCGGTTGTGGATCTGGCAGCTCCATCTGCGCGCCCGCACCTACGCGGCGCTCGGGCTGTACGGCATCTTCTACCGGCGCGGGGTCACCACCTCCCTGACCCAGATCAAGGACGCCCGACAGCTCGACTTCTTCGCCTCCTACGACACCCTGCTCGACGAGCTGCGCGCCGACCGGGAAGCGGACATCCTGCTGCCGAAGGCCGTCCGTACCTACTGCGCGATGATCGCCTTCCACAACGAGAAGGCCGACGACTACGAGCCCGCCACCGCCCGCCGGCTGCGCGCCGAGTCCACCGCCGCGCTGGGCCGGATGCCGCAGGACGTGCTCGACCGCACCCTGACGATGATCGACGACAGGCGCGGCACGCTGCTCAGCCGTCTGCGCACCAAGCAGACCAAGCAGAAGGCCGCCTGACCGATGACCGCACCCGAGCCCGTGACCACGCCTGTACGTACGCCCCCGCGCACCCAGATCTTCCAGGTCTCCACCCTGTACGGCGCGGCCACCCTCGCCGCCGCGCTCGACGCCGGACAGTTCGGCCGGGCCACCGACAGCCACCGCATCCTGCTGGTCTCCAACAACGCGGCCGTCCCCGAAACCGCCCTCCGCCTGGAGGAGATGCGCGGTTACGGCCCCCTCGCCGCCCGCTTCGACGCCGTCGTCGACTGGAACGAGGCGATCAGCCCGCACCACCCCAGCGGCTGGGGCCCGCGCTCCGAGGAGACCGTCCTGTGGCAGCGGGCCTTCCGCCTCGCCTGGGACATCGCGCCCGACGCCCCCGTCGACCTGGCCGTCGAGTCCATCCAGGTCAACCCGGCCCGCGCACTCGCCGCGATCTTCTCCGAGAGCGCCGTGCACGTCTACGCCGACGGCCTGATGAGCTACGGCCCCACCCGCAACCGGCTGCCCCAGTCCATCGCCTGCCGCATCCGGCGCGTCCTCCACCTCGACCTGGTCACCGGAGTGCGCCCGCTCCTCCTCGCGGAGGCCGGCGTCGAACCCGAACTCGTCCCCGACGACGCCTTCCGCGCCGTCCTCTCCGAGATCGCCGCCGCGGCCGAGGGCGACAAGGGGCTCGCCGCCGCCGAGGCCGCCGCCCCCACCGCGATGCTGCTCGGCCAGTACCTCGCCGCCCTCACCATCCTCACCCCGGAGGAGGAAGAGGACCTGCACATCAGGATGTTGCGCGGAGCCGCCCGCGCCGGGCACACCTCCATCCTCTTCAAGCCCCACCCCACCGCCCCGGCCCGCTACTCCCGCGCCCTGGACGAGGCCGCCGCCGAACTCGGCGTACGGCTCACCACACTGGACGGCCCGCTGCTCGCCGAGACGCTGTACGAGCGGTGCGCGCCCACCCTTGTCGTCGGCTGCTTCTCCACCGCGATGTTCACCGCCGCCGCCTACTACGGCATCCCCGTCGCCCGCGTCGGCACCCGGCTGGTCCTCGACCGCATCACCCCGTACGAGAACAGCAACCGCGTCCCGCTGACGATCACCGACCACCTCGTGCCCGACCTGGACGAGCTGCCCGCCCTGGACGGCCCGGACGCGCAGGGCGCCGGGGGCGTTCCCCGTCTGCCGCGCACCGCGCCGGACAGCCTCGCCCCGCTGCTGCGGACCGTCGGCTACTGCATGCAGGCCAAGCTCCACCCCGGGCTGCGCCCCGACGCCGAGGAATGGCTGCGGGAGCACCTCGACCCCACCACCCAGCACTACTTCAAGCGCCGCCGCCTGCAGAGCCTCACCCTGCCCGGCGGCGGCCCCCGGGGAGCGGCGGTCCGGCTGCGCCGCACCGTACGGCGCACCCGCAGCACCCTGGGCCTCTGACCAGGGGCCGGGGCAACGAACCCCGGCGCCGGCGTCCGACTCACAGAACGGCGGAACGAGCATGGGCCAGACCCTCACCGGGCTGCTCACGTCAGTACGGGCGATAGCGGGGCGGCCGGGAACGCCGCCCCGGGCGCGCCCCGGCGGCGGACCGGACCCGGCGCTCCTGGCCGCCCTGCGGCTCTGCGGCGACCACCTCGCCGCCCTCGCCGCCTCCGGGCCCCTCACCGACGCCCGCCGCACCCGGCTCATCGCGTCGATCGGCGCCCTGACCACCGCGTGCTCCACGCCGGGCGCCGACGCGTTCGACGCGCTGCTGCGGACCGGACAGCAGGCCCTGGACAGCGGGGGCGAAGCCGGGGCCCGCCTCGCCCTGGCCCTCGCCGACGAGGCCACCGCCCTGCGCGGCCGTTCCAAGGGCGCCTGGCGGCTGCGCGGCAACGCCCTGGACGCGCTCGGCCGGCGCGAGGAAGCGATCACGGCGTACGAACGTCACCTCGCGCTCCAGCAGAACGCCGCCGCCTCGCGCGACGTCGAACGCCGCATCGCCACCCTCCGCGCCGCGGGCGACCGCATCGACGAGGCGCTGGCGCTGGTCGGGGACGGAGACGGGGATGGTGCCGGGGCCGTCCGCCTCTCCCGCCATCTGCCCGCCGCCGAGGCCCGCGCCGCCTTCACCGACCTGGTCCGCCGCCGTACCGCCGAACTCGGCACCGACGACCCGGCCGTACGCCGGCTCGCCGCGCTCTACACCGAGCACCGCCGGCTCTCGGACCACGACCCGATGTCCGACCCGCTCCTCGGCGGGGCCGAGCTCATCGGCGTACCCGGTCTGCGCCGGCTCGTCGCGGGCCGGACGGTGTGCCTGGTCGCCGACACGCCGCGCACCGCCGAGCAGGAGCAACGGCCCGGCAGCGCTGCGGCCGCCCTGATCGATGGCTACGACCTCGTCGTACGCTGCGACACCCCGCGCCATGCCGCCCCCACCGCCCGCACCGACCTGCACGCCTGCACCCTGCGCGGCGACACCCCGTGGAAGGGCCCCCGCTGGGACCGGCGGGCGGGCATCCGGCTGGTCTTCGGCGACCCGCTCCCGCACTGGCGGCTCGCCCTGCGCGGCCGGCTCGTCCCCGGTGCGCAGGACCGCGTCGGCGACGCCTCGCTGCGCCGCCCGCTGCACGATCCGGCGCTGCTCGGCGAGACGGCCGACGGCGAAGGGCACGCGAGCACCGCGTACACCGTGCTGCGGCTCCTCGACTTCCTGGGCACGCCCGCCCGGGTGGACCTCATCGGGTTCGAAGGACCGGCGGCCCTCTCCCCGCGTGAGCGGGAGTGGATCGGGGCACGCACCGCGCATCCGGACGAGGCCGCAGGCGCAGTGAGGATCACCCTGAGATGACGACGCACGACTCCACCCCCGTGGCCGGGTCCGCATCCGCCGACGACCGCCGCACCGTCACTGGGAAACGGCGGATCGCCTTCGCCGTGTACGTCGCCGACGCGGACGAACTGCCCGGCCTCCGGGCCCTCCTGCGCAGCCTCGCGCTGAGCGACCCGGGCCTCTGCGAGGACGTCGTCGTCCTGCATCCCGGCCTGCCGGACACCGACTTCGACGCCGCCCGCCGGCTGCACCCCCGGCTGGTCCCGCGCACCGCCGCCGGGCACCACGAGGTGTTCGGCCTCGACGGGTACGACACCGTGGTCGCCCTCGCCCCCGCCATGGTCGTCCTCGGCCCGCTCGACGCCCTGCTGAAGCTCCGTACGGGCGTGGCCGCCGTACCGCGCCCCGGCCCCGACGGCACCCCGGACCCGCACGGCGGCGTCCCCGACGACGGCCTGCTGGTGATCCAGCACCAGGACCTCGACCGGCCCGTACCGCCCGCAGCCGCGCGGGACATCCCGGAGAGCCTCCTCGTACCCCTGGACGCCCGGTACGACTTCCGGGCGCTGCGGCTCCGCGACGACCTTGCCGTCCCCGAGGACGTCGTCGTCCTGAACTTCGCCGGTACGCCCTCATCGTGTACCGGACCCGCCCACGCCGCGCGGGACCGCTTCGACCTGGACGACGAGGCGTTCCGGGCCGCCTACCTCGCCCTCCCCGGCCCCAAGCACCCCGATCTGCTGCTGCACCTCGCGCTCCCGTTCCCCGACGTACGCCGGGCGCCGATCGACCTGGTCCGGCAGATCGCCGAGATCCACCGGGGGCGCGGCCGGCACGACGAGGCCGTGGCGCTGCTGGGCGAGGCCGTCGTGGGCCGCCCCGATCTGCCGCGCTGCCACGAGACGCTCGGCGTCTGCCTGATGGCGCTGTCCCGGTACGAGGAGGCCGAGACGCATCTGCTGCTGGCCACCGCCTCACCGGACTTCGCCCCCCGCGCATTCGGTCAACTCGCCCGGCTCGCCTGGCTGCTGGGCCGCACCGAGGACGCCCACGGCTATGCGCTCGCAGGGCTGGAAGCCGACCCCACCGACGCCAACTGCCGTGCCTGGTACACCCGTACGACCGCATCGGTCATCCCGGACCGGCCCTCGGCAGGCGCCCCGCCCGGTGAACAGCTGGCCCATGTCGCCCTGTTCGCCGACGGTGAGGAGAACGCGGGCGACAAGGTGCTGCCCGAAGCGGTCCGCAGCTGCTTCACCGCCGACACCGGCCCGGACCGCTGGCACCAGCAGCACGCGCACCTGCTGGTCGACGAGGCCGGCCTCGAACGTCTCAACGCCCGGCGGGCGGTGATCGTGGGCGGCGGCGGACTCTTCCTCCCCGACACCGCGCCCAACGGCAACAGCGGCTGGCAGTGGAACATCCCCGACGACGTGCTCGCCCGGATCACCGCACCCCTGGCGGTCTTCGCCGTCGGCTACAACGTCTTCGACGGCCAGCGCTACCGCCGCGAACGGTTCGCCGCCTCGCTGCGGGCCCTGGTCGAGCGGTCCGCGTTCTTCGGGCTGCGCAACCACGGCTCCGTCGCCCGGGTCCGGGAACTGCTGCCCGCCTCCCTCCGCGAGAAGGTCCGCTACCAGCCCTGCCCCACCACCGTCGCCCGCCACCTCGATCCCCGCCTCGCCGAACCGGCGGCTCGCGAGGACACCGTGCTGATCAACTGCGCCTACGACCGGGCCGGACTCCGCTTCGGCCACGACTACGGACACTTCCTGGCGGAGATGGCCGCCGCGATCAGAGCCGTCTCGGCCGCCGCGGAGGTCCGTTACGCCGCGCACATGCCCGCCGACGAACGCTTCGTCGACGATCTGCGCCGGGAGCACGGCCTCACCCTCCCCGTGGAGCCGCTGTATCTGCTCTCCAACGACGAGATCCGCGACCTCTACCGGCGCACCCGGCTGGTGATCGGGATGCGCGGGCACGCCGGGATGATCCCGTTCGGCTGCGGCACCCCCGTCATCAGCCTGGTCTCGCATCCCAAACTGGCCTACTTCCTCGCCGACATCGACCGGCCCGACTGGGGCGTCTCCGTCCACGAACGGGCCCTCGGCGCCCGGCTCGCGGAGCGGGCCCAGGCGGTGCTGGCGGACCATGCGGCGGCGGTGGCCGACGTCCACGACCGGCAGCGGGCGCTGTGGTCGGTGACCCGGGACAACCTCGCCCGGCTGCGTGAACTCACCGGTCTCCCGGACCCGTTCGGTGATCCGGGCACAGGTCCCGTGGTTCCCGCGCCCCGGTCCGCCGCCGACGAGGACCGCGCCGCCCCCTCCGTTCGTACCGCCCCGCCCACCCTCTGAGAGTCATGTCCACCACACCCCCCGCCTCCGCCCCCGTACCCGCTGCGGTTCCGACGGCTCCGGAGGCGACGCGTCCCGTCCGCGAGCACCGCTACGACATCGACCTGATCCGGCTTCTCTGCTCGGTCGCCGTGATCGGCCTCCACACCGGTTCGGCGTTCGTGAACACGGTGGGCCGGACGGCGTCGCAGGGGTCCGGCACCTACTGGGCCGGGCTGGTCGCCGACTCCGCGGGCCGCTTCGCCGTGCCGCTCTTCTTCGCCATCGCCGGCTGGGTGGTCCTGGCCGGGGCCCCGCCGAAGGACGGCGCGCGGCTGCGGCAGCGGATCGTGCGGATCGTGGTGCCGCTCGCCGTCTGGACCGCGCTCTACCTGGCCTGGGGCAAGCTGCGCGACACCAACGACGACCCGCTCCGCCAACTCGCCCTGGACTCCGCCTTCGCCTCGGTCCGCCCGGCCTACCACCTCTGGTACCTGTACGCCTACCTCCCCGTGATCATGGTCCTGGGCCTGGTCGTGCTGGTCCGGGCGGGCAGGCGGCCGTGGGGGCTCGGCGCGGTCCTGCTGGTCCTGGCCGCCGCGCCGTCGTTCCTCGGCGACCTGGCCGAGGCCACCGGCCGCGAACTGCCCCGCTTCGGCTGGGCGTTCGCCCCGTACCAGCTGATCTACGCGGTGCTCGGGGCGCTGCTGCTCGCCGCCCCGGCCGGTACGTTCGGCCGACGGCGGTGGCCGTGGCTGCTGCTCGCGGCGGGCGGGCTGGCGGGGGTGATCGCGTACCAGCACGAGGTGCACTACGCGATCCCGTACGCCCACGTCCTGGTGGGCCTGTTCAGCTGCGGAGTCCTGGTCTCGCTGCACGGCCTGCGCGTCCCGGAGCGGATGAGGCCCACGCTGACCCGGCTGGCCGAAGCGTCGTTCGGGGCCTACCTCGTGCACGTACTCGTCCTCGGCGTCCTCGACGACGCCTTCGTCCGGGCGGACCTGAGCGGCGCGGCCGCCGGAGCCCTGGTCATCGGTATCACGGCGGCCACGACGGCGCTGTCGTTCGGCGCGGCCATGCTGTGGGGCCGCGCGGGGGCGAGCAAGGTGCTGGGCTGAACACCCCGCAGACCCTTGCCGCCACCGGCCACCGGCACCCGGCCACCGGCACCCGCCTGCCGGCCTGCCCGCGCCGCCTGCAGCCCCCCGCCTCTCCTCAGCTCCCGCCCCTCCGCAGCGCCCGGGCCCGTCGGGCCACCCGGCGCAGGGCAGGGTTGCCGCGGAGGAACGCCAGCCGCGCCGGGACCACCCCGGGAAGCGCGAGCGAGGCCAGGCGGCGGCGCTTGAAGTAGCGCCAGGTGCGGCCGTCCAGGTGCGCGGACAGAAAGCGTTCGGCGGCCGGGCGCAGATCGGGGCGCACCTTCGGCCGCATCGCGAAGCCGACGGCCGCCAGCAGACCGTCCACCTCATCCGCGCGGCCCGGCGTCTGCGCGGCGACCGCCTCCGCGTCGTCGAGAGCGGGCAGCACGGCGTCGGCGAGCGTCGCCGGTATCCGCTCGGCGTTCTCGTACGGCGTCAGGCGCTCCAGGAGCAGCCCCGTGCCGACCGTCGCCACCGGGAGCCCGTGGAACCGGGCCGCCCCGAACAGCGCGGCCGAGGTGCAGCCGACGACCAGCGCGGGCCGTAGCCGGTGCAGCAGCACATCGGCCGGAACGGGCCGCGTGGTGTCGAGCACGGTCAGTCCGACGCCCAGCCGGTCCGCCTCGGCGAGCAGCGCCGCCGGGCTCTCCCACGGCGCGTACGGGTCCGGCGCGAACACCAGCCGGGTGTGACCGAGGGCCGCGGCCCCGCGCACCATCTCCAGCCGCAGCCCCGCCTCCTCGGCCGCCGGGATCAGCCCGGACCCGGCGAGATCCTGCCCGAGCAGCAACGCGGGCGCCTCGAACGCGGGAAGCCTCGGCAGCTCCACGTCCGGCAGCTCCAGGGCCGGGCCGACCGCGCCGGACAACTCGTCGTCCAGGTACGCCAGTTCGCCCATCACCTTGGTGATCGCCCCGACCGGAACGGTCTGCGGCTCCACCCCGTACTCACCCAGCAGCAGCGGGCGCACCCCGGGGACCAGGTCCGGATGGAGCAGCCGCCGCACCCGGGTCCCGGCCGGCGGCGGGAGCTTCTCGCCGGTCGGGCCGTAGCCGCCGGGCCCCTCGGCGTACACATCGACCGGCACCCCGGCGAAGACCTGGGTGAGGGCCCGGGCGGGCCCGGCGTGCGGGGAGTCCACGACCAGCTCCAGCGGCTCCTCGCCGAGACCCCAGGCCCGCCGGAAGTGACGCTCCCACAGCGGGGCGTCGTCGGCCCGGGGCAGCCAGCCGTCCGGGTGGAAGGGGAAGATCGCGTCGTTCCACGAGAGCACCTCGTCGAACCGGGCGCGCAGCCGCTCGAAGCCGATCGTCTCCGAGACACCGGCTTCGGTCTCCGGCGCCGGTCCGGTCCGGGACAGCAGCAGGATCCGGCGGTCGGGCTCGGTGAAGCAGCACGCGTCGATCGCCGCGGCGAGCAGCACCGTCGCGGCGGGTGAGGAGGCGTGGAAGATCCGGATGGTCATGCGGCCGAGGCCCCCTTCGCGGCCGGGCGGCGGCGCAGCCTGCGCACCCGGGTCGCCCGTGTCACGTCCATGGAGTCGAGAGCCTCGTCCAGCAGTTTCTGCGGCAGGCGTCCGAGGGCCGCCGCGCCGCGCGACTTCAGTTCGCGGGCCACGGCCGGTTCGAATTTGTCGAGATCGCCCAGATGGTGGGCGATGACCGCGCAGTACGTACGTACGGCCTTCGGCAGAAACATCTCCGCCTCGCGGTCCGTGGCCGTATCGGCGATCACCTGGTCGAAAGCTCGCAGGAAATCGAGCTGGCGGACGTCACCGATCTGGGTCAGGGACGTGGCGACGCCCCGCCGGTAGAAATGGCCGAGCAGACCGAGGACGGCGAAGGATTCCGCCTCCCGGTGCAGCCGCCAGATCCACGGCCGGTCCTCGGCGGTGCGCAGCCCGTCGGTGAAGTGCAGCAGCCCCCGGTCCAGCAGCCGCCGGTGGTAGAGGCCCGCCCAGGCGAACGCGTAGTCCACCGACGTGGTGCGGTGGGCGGGCAGGATCGCGGACCGGGGGTCGCTCACCACGCCGTGCGGCCCGTGCGGAACCCGGCGTACGGTCCGCGAACTGCCGTTCACCTGGACGTGGTCGGTGCGCACGAAGTCGCAGCCCAGCGCTTCGGTGCGGGCCAGCAGCCGGGCGTAGTGGCCGGGGGCCAGCCAGTCGTCGCCGTCCAGGAAGGCGATGTACTCGCCGCGGGCGGCGTCCAGACCGGTGTTGCGCGCGGTCGCCAGACCACCGTTCACCTCGTGCCGCAGCAGTACGGCCCCGGGAATCCCGGCGGCGGCCCGGTCCAGCAGTTCCCGCGTCCCGTCGGTCGAACAGTCGTCGACGAGAAGGAACTCGACGTCCTCGCGGGCGTTGGCCCGCAGACTTCTGAGGGTGTCGGGCGCGTAGGTCTGCACGTTGAAGAACGGCACGATGACGGAGAGCTTAACCACGCACATCACCTTAGGTGCGGCCTCGGGCCCTTCCTTTTCGGTAATGCGCCCAGCAGGTGAACAACGTCCGTCGTCCAGGTGAATCACCTTTTCAGGAGCGGGAATTGAGGGTGTATTCGGGGCCGCCCCCCAATCGTCGGCTCGCTGTTAACCATCTGTTGCCATCGCGTTGGGCCGCGCATCGAAATGCCTTCCTAGCTTCTAGGACGTGCCCCCACGTACCAGCAATGAGGCCGAACCGGCCGAAACGCCCGCCGCACCCCGACCGGCGCTGCGGGTCGCCGTCCTCGCCGACTCCGACACCCGGTGGAAATGGGGCGCGCTCACCGCGCGCCGCCTGACCGCCGGAGCGGACGGACCGGACGCGCGGCCCGTCGAGGTCAGCGGGCTGCTGCTGCGCGGCCGGGCCACCCCGACGCCCCGCCAGCTCGCGGAGGTCGGCGAGGTCGGGATCGACGCCGAGCGGGTCCGCGAGGTCACCGCCGTCGAGTTCCTGCACACCGTGCGCGAGGAGGGGTACGACCTTCTCGTCCTCGCCCTCGTCGGCGGCGGCGTCCAGGCCATGCTGCACGGACTGGCCGCCCTGGACCTGCCGCGCCGGCCCGTCATCGTCACCGGGTACGTCGGGGTCGTCTACGAGAAGCTCGCGGACGGGCTGCTGCTCCGCCACGGGGCGGACGTCGTCCTCGCCAACTCGGCCCACGACGCGGGGCGTTTCCGCGCGGTGTACGAGGGGGTGGGCGCCGACGCCTCGGCCGTCACGGAGGCCGCGCTGCCCTTCCTCGGCGGAGCCCCGTACCGCCCCGAAGAGGGCCGCGACACCGTGGTCTTCGCCGCCCAGCCCTCCGTACCGGCCTCCCGCGCCGACCGTACGTATCTGCTCCGCCGGCTCGTCGAGCACGCCCGGCTGCACCCGCGCCGCGAGGTGCTGCTGAAGCTGCGCTCCAAGCCCGGCGAGCACACCACGCACATCGAGGAACTGCCCTACCAGAAGCTCGCCCAGAGGCTGCCCGGCGGGCTGCCGCCCAACTTCCGCCTGGTGTACGGGCACATGGGCGAGGTCCTGGACCGCACCGACCTCCTGGTGACCGTCTCCTCGACCGCCGCGCTGGAGTCCCTGCACCGCCGCATCCCGACCGCGATCCTCACCGACCTCGGCGTACGGGAGACCCTCGGCAACCACCACTTCGTCGGCTCCGGGCTCCTCACCTCCTGGGACAAGCTCGACGGCGGGATCCGGCCCCGGCCGGACGCGGAGTGGGTGGCCGGGCAGGGCGTCGCCGCCGACGGCTCGTACGGCACCGCCTACGACACCGCCCGCGCCAAGGTCACCGCCCTGCTCGACGACGGCCGACTCCCGCCGCTCGCCCCGTACTACACCCCCGTCACCGCCCCCGGGTACCTCCCCGGCATCCTCGCCCGCCACCACCTGGCCCCCGACGGCACGCCCCTGCCCGGCGCGGCCGCACCGCAGGAGACGGGCCGGGTCCGGGGCGCGGTGCGCGAAACCGTCCGCAACGCGGCGCGCGGCGCCTACCGCCAGGGCGTCCAGCGCGTCGCCCCGGTGATCCGCCGGATGGGGGAGCTGTGACCACTCCAGCGGCCTCGACCACCTCAGGAACCGCCACCACACCAGGAGCAGCGATGCAGCCGCCCCCGACCCCGACCGTCCTCGCCGTGATCCCTGCCCGCGGCGGATCCAAGGGCGTCCCCGCCAAGAACCTCGCCGAGGTCGGCGGCATCCCCCTGGTCGCCCGCGCCGTCCGCGCCGCGCTCGGCGCCCCCGAGGTCACCGACGTCGTCGTCACCACCGACGACGGGGCGATCGCCGAGGCCGCCCGGAGCGCCGCCGCCGACCTCCGGGCCGCCCACCGGCTGCACTGCGTCGAGCGCCCCGCCGCCATCGCCGGCGACACGGCGACCAGCGAAGCGGCCGTGCTGCACGCCCTGGACGTCTACGAGGCCGAGCGCGCCCGCACCGTCGACGTGGTCCTCCTCGTCCAGTGCACCAGCCCGTTCGTCTCCCGCGAGGACATCGACGGCGTGGCCAGGGCGGTGGCCCACGAGGGCGCGGACACGGCCGTCACGGTCGCCCCGTTCCACGGCTTCGTCTGGCGCGACGGGCACGCGGTCGAGGAAGGAACGTACGGCGTCAACCACGACAAGTCCGTACGCCCTCGCCGCCAGGACCGCCCCCAGGACCACCTGGAGACCGGCGCGGCCTACGCGATGGACGCGGCGGGCTTCCGTACCCACCGCCACCGCTTCTTCGGCCACACCGCCCTCGTGCCCACCGACCCGGCGCGGGTGCTGGAGATCGACGACCCGCACGACCTGGCCCGCGCCCGTGCGCTCGCCCCGCTCCTGGACCCCGCCCCGCTGCCCTCCCTCGCGGACGTGGACGCGGTCGTCCTGGACTTCGACGGCACCCAGACCGACGACCGGGTCATGATCGACTCCGAGGGCCGCGAGACGGTCGCCGTCCACCGGGGCGACGGACTCGGGATCGCCGCCCTGCGCAAGGCCGGCGTCCCCCTCCTGATCCTCTCCACCGAACAGAACCCGGTCGTCGCCGCCCGCGCCCGCAAGCTCAAGATCCCCGTCCTGCACGGCATCGACCGCAAGGACGAGGCGCTGAAGCGCTGGTGCGACGAGCACTCCATCGCCCCCGACCGGGTCCTCTACGTCGGCAACGACGTCAACGACCTCCCCTGCTTCTCGCTCGCCGGCTGGCCCGTCGCCGTCGCGAGCGCCCACGACTCGGTACGCGCCGCCGCGCGCGCCGTCACGACCACCCCCGGGGGCTACGGCGCCATCCGCGAGATCGCGGCCTGGCTGCTCGGCCCCACCCTCACCACCACCAACACCCCTGCTGTCCCCACCACGTAAGGAAGCACCACCATGAGCACCTCCCGCCTGCGCACCTTCGGCACCCGCACCGCCGGCCCCGGCAACCCCGTCTACATCACGGGCGAGATCGGCATCAACCACAACGGTGACCTCGACAACGCCATCGCGCTGATCGACGCGGCCGCCGAAGCCGGCTGCGACGCCGTCAAGTTCCAGAAGCGCACCCCGGAGATCTGCACCCCGCGCGACCAGTGGGACATCGAGCGCGACACCCCCTGGGGCCGGATGACGTACATCGACTACCGCCACCGCGTCGAGTTCGGCGAGGCCGAGTACACCGCCATCGCCGAGCACTGCGCCAAGCGCGGCATCGACTGGTTCGCCTCCCCGTGGGACACCGAGGCCGTCGCCTTCCTGGAGAAGTTCGACGTCCCCGCCCACAAGGTGGCCTCCGCCTCGCTCACCGACGACGAGCTGCTGCGCGCCCTGCGCGCCACCGGCCGGACGATCATCCTCTCCACCGGCATGTCGACCCCGAAGCAGATCCGCCACGCGGTCGAGGTCCTGGGCAGCGACAACATCCTGCTCTGCCACGCCACCTCCACGTACCCGGCGAAGGCCGAGGAGCTGAACCTGCGGGTCATCAACACCCTCCAGCAGGAGTACCCGAACGTCCCGATCGGCTACTCCGGCCACGAGACCGGCCTGCAGACCACCCTCGCCGCCGTCGCGCTCGGCGCCACCTTCGTCGAGCGCCACATCACCCTGGACCGCGCCATGTGGGGCTCCGACCAGGCCGCCTCCGTCGAGCCGCAGGGCCTGACCCGCCTGGTCCGCGACATCCGCACCATCGAGCAGTCGCTCGGCGACGGCGTCAAGAAGGTGTACGAGTCCGAGCTCGGCCCGATGAAGAAGCTCCGCCGCGTCGCGGGCGTCGTCGCCGAGACCGAGAACGCGCCGGCCCCCGAGCCGGTCGCGGTCTGAGCGCCGACCGGTGAACCTCGCCTTCGTCGAGAGCCCGGTCCAGCTCCTGAACGTCCTGGAGTGGGTTCACACCCAGGGGGGAGACGATCCGGCCGCCACCACGGTCGTCGTCCTCCCCCCGGTCGACCCGATGTCGCGCGGTCAGCTGCGCCGGATGGCGGAGCTGGCCCGCGACGAGGGCATCGCCGTCCGCTGGCAGGAGGCGCGCGGCGAGTCCGGCGCCCCCCTGAAGGCCCTGCGCGCCCTGGCCGGACTGGTCCGGCGCGCGGACCACATCGTGATCGGGGACCCGTTCTCCCGTTACGTCCAGCTCCTGCTGACCCTGGTCCGCGCCGACCGCCTCACCGTGGTCGACGACGGCACGGCCACCATGGAGTTCGTCGCCCAGCTGGCCCGGGGCGAGCGGCTGACCCGCTGGCACCGCCGGGGCCGTACGGGACCGCGTGAACTGGTCCTGGCCCCGGTCACCGCCACGGCCCGCCGCCGCTTCACCCCGACGGCGCGCCACACGGTCGAGGTGTTCACCGCGATGCCGGTCGAGGCTCCGCCCGGCATCGCGGTCACCCCGAACACCTTCGCCTGGACCCGCGCCCGCTTCGGCCCGCCCAGCATCGGCAAGGGTGCGGACCTGGTCGGCACCTCCCTGGTCGAGACGGGCGTCGTCGACCCCGTCCCGTACCAGGAAGCGGTCGCGTCCCTGGCCCGCACCCACGGCGCCACCCGCTACTTCGCCCACCGCCGCGAGTCCGCCGAGAAGCTCCACGCCCTGGAAGCCGCCACCGGCCTGGAGATCGTCCGCCCGGACCTCCCGCTGGAACTGATCGCCCGCCGCGGCCCCATCGGCCGCACGATCGTCAGCTTCCCCTCCACGGTCGTCCACACCCTTCCGCTGGCCCTGGCCGGCACGGGCGTGAACGTCGCGGTCTGCGACATCGCCCCGGAATGGCTCCGCGCCACGGCCTCGCCGCGCGCCCAGGGCTTCCTGAGCGGCGTCACGGAGACGGCGCGGGGGGTGCAGCGACTGTCGTCGGTGGCGACCTGAGGACTACGCTCGCGCGGTGTGGGTCAGCATCCGGTCGAAGAGGTTGCCGGTGGCGGTCTGTACGCGGCTGTCGATGTGATCGGGAGAGATGAGCGCCAGCGGCCAGAAGAACGTGCCGGCGACGAAGACCATGGTCCCGTCGCGGTGCTGGACCAGGCTGGTGTTCTGGATGCGCTCGCCCCGCCCCATGCTGTCGGGGTAGGGCGAGTGGGACAGCAACTGCTGGGATGCCTTGTGCGGCAGCTTGGTCTTGCGGTCGCGGCCGTCGGCCTCGACGCCTATGAGATTCGGTATCTCGTCTCCGTCGGCAAGCCCGGTGCCCTTCCACAGCCAATGGTCGGACCGGCGGACCACCAGCGGTACGGGCTTGGCGAGCATTCCGTTGTACTGCACCCCGAGCAGACGCTGTTCGGAGTGCTTGCGCTTCTTCTCCAGATCGCGCCACCGCACGGTCGGGCCGTGCTCGTCCGGAGTGGGGTCGGGGTCCTGCTTGTAACAGGCGACGACGCGGTTCTCGGTGCCCGCAGGAGATTTCTCCATGCGGATGTGGAAGTAGATGTTATTGGCGCCCAGGTACGCGAGATGGGTGCGCGAGGAGACAGCCTTCTCGGCGACATCACGCATCTGCCGGGACCAGTACTCGTCATGCCCGGGGAAGACCATGGCCGCGTACTGGGTGGGATCGATCCTGCCCTCGTGCAGGTCGAGGCTGGAGGCGTAGGTGACGTCGTAGCCGGACATCTCCGCCCACTGGGCGAAACTGCTGTCCATCTCGAACCACAGAGGGTGTCCGCCGTCGGAGTACGGCCGGTCGAACGACACCTTGAACGCACGTTCCGCGTTCCCGGCGTTCCTCCCCTGGGCGTCGAACCCCTTGTAGAGGTTCTTACCGGTCCGCCCGTCCTGCGGCCAGGCGTTGTAGGCCTGGTAGGTCGTGAAGGGCAGAACCACCAGGATGTCCGACGCCCGCTCGGTCTCCCGGACGACGAACGGTGTACTGCTGCGGTGTCCGTCCTTCGTCGTGAACACCGCGAGATAGACACCGGAGACCCAGCTCTCGGGGATGTCCAGGGTCCAGGAGACGGGCCATCCGCAGTCGATCATCCCGTGCTCCGGATGGGCTTCCGGCACGGCATGGGCGATACCCCGCAACGCGGGGCTCTGCGCCACTTCACGGCCGCCCTGCCCGCCGTAGTACCCGATCCGGTGCACTGTGACCGTGAACTCCTGGGCCGGACGCACCGATACGTGGAAAGCCACCGACTCCCCGGCCGCGGCCGAGGTCGTGGAGGCGTACCCCTGGATCTGCCCGTTCCGGTCGTTCGCCGCGCGCGTCTCGTCGCCCTCGATCTGCCAGGCGCGGGTGCCGCTGCGGGCGTTCTCGGTGACCACGGGGTTCTTGCCGGTGCGGCTGGCGGCGCGGGTGGGCAGGACGTCGTTCGGAACGTCATCGTTCACATAGTCGTAGACCAGGCCGGTGGCGCCCACCGCCCCGACCCCGAGAATGCCCAGGGCGGCACGACGCGAGACAGAAGACATGGAAGAACCTTCCGAGGCCTGGACGCCGGGCCTCACGCCCCACGCGTCGAAACGTGTGCGACGGGTGGAGCACAAGAGATCTGTGTGATGCCTGTCGCCAATCGTTCATCGTACGAGTACGAAGAACACGGGATATAGATGTGGCCACTGTGCGTTTGGACACACAGTGGCCACGTCTTGGTCAATGCGTCAGCACGCGCTGATTGATCGCGCCCGGTCGATCAGCTGCCGTAGCGCTCCAACACGTGGGCTCGGGCGAAGCTGAACCCTGAGGTCACGCCCCAACTGCTCACGGGCGCGGCGAAGGTGCGGTTGGACCGGGCCGACCACGTCCAGGCCTTGATGCTGCCGTCGTCGTAGCCGTACAGGGCTCCGAAGTCGTCCAGACCGTCGCCGTTGTAGTCGCCGATGGAGATCGACATGTGGTCCCGCCACATGTTCCCCGCAGGGGTAGTCCAGGCCTCCGTGGTCGAACTGAACGTCCCTGTAGCGCTGCTGGGGAATACGTAGATGCTGTCGTGGCCGTCCGCGTAGTCGTACCAGCTGGCGATGTCGTCCCGGCCGTCCCCGTCGAAGTCGCCCGCGTGGACCGTTGTGCGGTCCCAACTGCCCCAGGACGTACTGGTCCAGGAACCCATCGGATAGTTGAACCCGCCGGTCGGAGCGGTGAGGAAGGTGAATATCTTGTTGCTTCCGTCGGAGTACCCGTGGAAGACCGCCAGATCGTCCCGCCCGTCACCGTTGAAGTCGCCGGTCACCTGCTTGTCGCGGGACGCTGTCCAATTGCCGACAGGTCCTGTCCACGAAGGGAACGGAGAGTTGAAGCCACCCCGGACGTTCGCTGTGAAGGTCCACAGGGCATCGCGTCCGTCGGCGTAGTCGTACCAGACGGCCACGTCGTCCCGTCCGTCACCGTTGAAGTCACCGCTGTTGAGCCTCATCCGCTTGAAGCTCCAGTTCCCGGCCGGAACCTTCCACGATTCGAAGGGGGAGGCGAACCTGCCCTGCGAGTTGCCTAGCCAGGTCCACAGGGAGACGCGTCCGTCCTGGTATCCGTAGACGGCGGCCACATCACTGATGCCGTCGCCGTTGTAGTCGCCGGTGGTGTGCTTCATGAGGCTGGCGTTCCAGGAATCCGGCGGCACGTTCCACCCCGCGAACGGGCCCTTGAACGTACCGTCCGAGTTCGTCAGGAAGCTGTGGATCGAGTCCGACTTGTCGGCGTGGTCGTACCAGTCGGCGAGATCGCTGCGGCCGTCACCGTTGTAGTCGTGCCGGATAGCGGTGCCGCTGCTCCACTGCGACTGCCCCTTGGCATTGTGGATGACCAGGTTTCCACGGTCCTGGAGGACGGCGTACCCCTCGGCACCGCTCGTCTTCGAGTCCCACAGGACGGTGGTGCCGTCGGCCTTGTAGACCACCAGGTTGCCCTGGGCCTGCATGACCGCCTTCGCCCCGACGTTCCCGGCCGTCTTCGTCGACCACAGCCGCTTGCCGGCGTTGGAGGTGATCTCCAGATCGCCGTCGTCCTTCATCGTCAGCTTGGCCGACCTGGAGGTGTAGGACTGGCCGCCGTTGAGAGTCGTCCCGGCCGGGATGCGAGTTCCACCGACGGCTCCGTCGATGGCGAAGGAACTACCGAAGAGAGTGGTTCCGGTGGTCCTTCCGGGCCAGCCGACCATGGTGTTGTCGGCCTTGCGCGCCCAGAGGTCGGCCACGCCGTCGCCGGTGAAGTCACCGATCGATCCGACCACCGGGTAGAGACTCGCCGTCACCCCGGTGCCGATCTTCACCCGGTCCGCGCTGCTGCCCCAGGTGGTGGGGTCGAGCAGACCGTTGGATCCCTTCTTGCCATAGGTCCTCAGGATGTCACCCGAGGACTTGTGGCGAAGCCAGAGATCGGCGAGACCGTCGTTGTTCAGATCGCCGGGTGCGAGGACGGTGAACTGGTCCCAGTCATTTCCCCCGACCAGGACGGGCGTGCTGAGGCGCTTGGTGAAGTCACCGAAATAGGCCCACAGGAGCTTGCCCTGTCGGACGAGCAGGTCCGGCTTGCCATCGGCATTGATGTCACCGGGTGCGACAATCTGGTCGGCGTCGCTCCAGTGATCGTTTCCGGTCCAACCCGGTTCGCCGACGCAGCCGTAGTCCTCATCGATGGCGGGGCACTTGACCGTCAGACGCTGTTTGCCCTCTTGGTGGTCGGTCGTCGCTATGCCGAGGCCGTTGTTGGGGTAGGTCCACAGGTGCTTTCGCTTGGCAACGGAGTCGTACTCCAGGGTCACCAGGTCCGTATAGCCGTCCTGACCCCAGTCGGTGCGGTAAGAGATGTCGGCATCCCCGAACGACTGCCCCCCGTTGGTGGCCGAGGAGAAGGTTCCGTCCTGTTGCCCCGCGTAGGTCAGCAGTGTGCCGTTCGAGTCGATGCTCCAGATGTCCTTGTTCCCGTCACCGTTGAGGTCGCCGGGGGCATCGCGCTCGGCGGAGCGTGTGGCGTAGTACAGATAGCTCGTCGCGTCGGAGCGGTTGCCGGCCTTGTCGACGCTGTAGGCGTGGACGAAGTGCGGTCCGTAGCTGGGCGGGCGAACCGATGCCGGCACTCCCGGTTTGGCCTCGTTGAGTTCCGGCGCGTGGTCGGTCCACCAGACGTAATGATCGACGTCGGTCACCCCGTTCGGTGCGAAGGTGAACTTGCCTTCCTCGCGGGCCTTCCCGGTCGGACTCGGCCATCCGTTCTCACCCGACGGGAACGTGTCGTTCTGGGAGGTGATGAGGGGTGGATTGCTGGGGCGCGAGCGGTCGACGGAGAAGGCGCATGTAGAGGTCCAGGCAGACGTGGCGCCGTCCAGGTCCTTGGCTCGAACCCTCCAGGTGTAGTCACCCGTCGGGAGTTTCCCATCGGTGATGGGGAGGGTGACGACACGCTTCTTGAGCGCGGAGAGCGCTTGATCGACGACCGGAGTAGTACTTCCCTTCGGGAAGACCTGGAACTGTGCCTCGAGGTTTCCCGCGTCCGGGTCGTCGACCGTGGCGTGCAGACTGACTCGTGTGTTGCCGATGAGTCCGCCTGCGGCGCATGACGTCCGAGGGTTGGTTCCCAGTCCGTACGGCGTCTTCGGAGGGTTGTTGTACTTGGTCTCCAGGACCGCGGTCTTCGCGTCGAACTTCTTCCAGCCGAACGTGTCGCTCTCGTTGCCGGCGTAGAGCCCCAGAGTGACGCTCGACCATTTCTTGGTAGCCGCCTCGCGCGCCTTCGCGGTGACATCGAATTCGAGGTTGCCGGCCCCGCAGTTCTTGCTCCAGCCCTTCGCGTCGTTGACGGTCTTCAGCGGCGAGCCACCGACCTTGCTGGGCTGCCTCTCCCACGTGGTCTTCTTCGAGATCGATGTCGTCTGCCAGAGTTCGACGGGACGCGCCTGGCAGGACCAGGACCACACGTTCTTGATCCGGAAGGTGGAAGACTTCACCTGCGCGCCCTTGATGCTGTCCGTGTCGAGCTGGAAGAACGAGCGGGAGAGACCGTTGGTCTCATTCTCGTATCCGACTCGGGCAACTTCGTTGGCGTTCCAGAAGGAGGACCTCGGGAACTTCTTGTAGACGCGTGTCCAGTTCTCCTTCTTCCCCCAGGCCCAGGAGGGGTCGATGTAGACGGGGTAAGTGGTTTCCGGTCCGGTCAGCAGGTTCTGGTCGGGTGTGATCTGGATGCTGTCGCCGTTCACCGTGGTCGGCATCTGGGCATCTACTGCTCCAGGAGATGGCTCGAAGGCATCTCCGGGGGCCGTGCTCTCGGCAGAGGCTGCGGATGTCGATCTGGCCGCAGGGGCCGACGTGGTCGTCCGGGAGTCCCACATGAGCGGAGTCGGGCTGGTGAAGACCGTCTGGCCCGCGGGCTCGACCGCGGCGAGGCTGCCGGTATCGGGGTCGGCCGACACGGACAGCCCCACGGTCTTCACCTTGTAGGAGAGGGTGGCCAGGGCCGGATTCTTCGCTGCTTGTGCGGTCTTGACGACCAGGAGTTGAGAGAAGCCCTCGACCTCCGCCTTGAGCTGGAGGTCCACACCGGGGAGTACTTCCGGGTAGGTGGCCACGTTCTCGTCGAGGACGGGTTTGGGCAGTGCGGTGGGCCACGACAGGGCAAGCGTGCGCCCGTCCTTGACACCGGACAGCAACGGACCCGTTCCACCGCCGGAGAACGACACGTCCACCGTGGAGGCCTTGGGCGCCACGCTGCCGTCCGCCGCGAACGCCAGAGCGGGGTCGGTCGGAATCCAGGCTCCACCGCGGAACAGGCGTACCGGGGACCCGTACCGCTTGATGGAGAACGAGCCGTCCGGGTGCACCCAGGTGTCCGAGATCTCCGTGCGGGCAGACTCGAGCTCGGCCGGAGCACCGGTCGACACCGCCGTGGCCAGGGCCTGGTCCTCCTCGCTCACCGAGCCGTCGTCGGCCTGCACCCCCGGAGCAGCGGTCGACCGTCCCATGCCGGCGGGCCCGGCCGCGGCGACGGTCGGAACGAGCGCCCCCGCGGTCCCGATGGCCATTGCCAGAAGCATCGAAACAGACCGGCTTAGTGGTCTGTTTTTTCTTCGATCACAGGTGATCCTGCGTTTCATTTCACTCCCCCCAAGAAGTTCACATTTTCCGCGCCGACGATAGGTCGCCGACTCGGTATCGGGAACACGGGGGTCGCGTATGTCCGTTATCTGAGGTGGAATTGGCCGCCTCGCGCGGCAGTCGGCGTCATTTGTGGTCGATATGCGCTTTAAGGTCCCTCGGGTGCTGCAAGTTCCCTATGGAGTGTTCTGATAGATTTGCACGTGCGGCAAAGAGTGGCAAGAGGGCTGAAGTTGCCAGCGAGTCGATAAAGACCTGAAGTGGTAGTGACTTTCCTGTGGAGATCCTGTTAGCTTCCGACGGTTGATCACAGGGTCTGCAAGGGGTGGGGAATGAGTAGGTTCGGCAAGTCTTGGTTGGCTGTGCCATTGTCTGCTGCACTTTTGGTGAGTGTTCTTCCGGGTGTTGCTTTCGCGGCGGATCCGGACCTCCTCGCTCAACAGCCCTCGGCTGGTGTCCAGCAGCCCGAACCGGTCCCGGTCGAACCGGTGAAGTTCGGCGGCACGAAGCGTAAGGACGATGCCAAAAGTTATCCGTGGCGGTCCCCCGAGGTCACCTGGCCGGCTGCCGCCAGCTACGAGGTAACGCTCGGCGGCGCCGCGGCACGGCCGAAAGCCGTCCAGGCGCTGCCCGTCGAAATCTCGGATGCCCGTGCGCGGAGGACCATGTCGGCGGAGGCGGACGGTGGTACCGGGCCCGCCACCGCACGTGTGTCCGTCGCCGACCGGAAGGCAGCGGCCGAAGCCGGCGTCGACGGCCTGCTGCTGTCGGTGCAACGAACGGACAGCGCCACGGGCGACCGGCCGGTGCGGGTCGCGGTCGACTACTCCGCGTTCCGTGGCGCGTACGGCGGAGACTGGGCGGCCAGGCTCCGGATGGTCGAGATGCCTGCCTGCGCCCTGACCACCCCGCACAAGGCCGCATGCAGAACCAGCAAGGTGCTCAAGAGCACCAATGACACCGAGAAGCAGACGGTGTCGGCCTCCGCCGTCGCAGCTTCGGGCGCCCCGACCGTCCTGGCCGCGACAGCTGCCGAATCGGGGTCGTCCGGCTCCTTCAAGGCGACGCCGCTCCAGCCATCGGGGTCGTGGAGCGCCGGCGGGTCGACCGGAGCCTTCAACTGGTCGCAGGCCATCGGGATCCCCGCTGTCCCCGGTGGGCTCCAGCCCACCGTGTCGCTCAGCTACTCGTCGCAGAGTGTTGACGGCCGCACGGCCGCGTCGAACAACCAGCCCAGCTGGATCGGCGACGGCTGGTCCTGGGAGCCTGGCTACGTCGAGCGACGGTATAAGCCCTGCAACGATGACAAGGACGGCGGCACCAACTCCACGAAAGTCGGGGACCAGTGCTGGTTCAACGACAACGCGACGCTTTCTCTCGGCGGCCGGACCACTGAACTGGTGCACGATGCGAAGGCGGGCTGGCGTACGGCGCAGGACTCCGGGGAGAAGATCGAGAAGCTCACCGGAGCGACCAACGGCGACAAGGGAACGGCCGGAGTCGACGGCGTCGGCGAGCACTGGAAGATCACCACGACGGACGGTACCCAGTACTTCTTCGGCCTGAACCGGCTTCCTGGCTGGAAGGACAACGGAACCGCCGCCGACGATCCGGTCACTCAGTCCACGCTCACCGCCCCGGTCTTCGGCAACCAGTCCGGCGAGCCCTGCTACAACCCCTCGTTCGCCTCCGCCTGGTGCCAGCAGGCATGGCGCTGGCAGCTGGACTACGTGGTCGATGTGCACGGCAACGCCATGGCCTACTACTGGAAGAACGAGAAGAACAACTACGGCCGCAACGTTTCCACGACGACGGGCAAGGCGACAGTCACCCCGTACGACCGGGGCGGCTACCTCGACCACATCGACTACGGACTGCGTGACGGTGCGGCGTACGCGTCCAAGGCCATGGGGCGAGTCGAGTTCGGTGTCGAGGAGCGCTGCCTGACGGCTTGTGGAACCTTCGACGCCTCGCACGCCAAGAACTGGCCCGATGTCCCGTACGACCTGTACTGCAAGGACGGCGCGGCCGAGTGCAAGGACCAGTACTCCCCAAGTTTCTGGTCGCGCAAGCGGCTCTCCACGATCACAACGAAGGTGCTGACCGGCGGCGTCCACAAAGAGGTGGACACCTGGAAGCTGACTCAGGGATTCCCCGCCTCGGGTGACGGGATATCGACGCCGATGTGGCTGGAGTCGATCCAGCGCACGGGGCGGACCGCGGGCAGCACCTCCTTGCCGCCCGTCACCTTCTCCGGTGTGCAGATGGCAAACAGGGTCGACAAGACCGGCGACGGGCTCGCCCCCTTCATCCGCCTCCGCATGTCACAGATCACCAATGAGACCGGCGGCACCATCGGTGCCTACTACTCCGCGCCCGACTGCACCGCTGCTTCCCTTCCCGCCGCCGACGAGTCCAACAAGACCCGCTGTTACCCGGTGAAATGGGCTTTCGAGGGGGAGACCGCGACGCAGGACTGGTTCAACTCCTATGTGGTCACCAAGGTCCTGGAAGGGGACTACGTCGTCAGCACCCCGGACACCACGACGGAGTACACCTACCTGGACGGCGCGGCCTGGGCCAAGAGCACGGACGAGTTCACGAAGAAGGACGACCGGACCTACTCGGTGGCCCGCGGCTACGGAAGGGTGCAGACCCGGGTCGGCGGAGTCGAAGAGGGACCGACGCTGACCGAGGCGCGCTACTTTCGCGGCATCGACGGTGCGGCGGTGAAGGACTCGGCGGGCGTCGCGGTCACGGACCGCGAGCAGTTTGCCGGTGTGATGCGCGAAAGCGCGACCTACAACGGCGACGACACCTCGAAGCTCGTCTCCGCGGTCTCCTACACCCCGTGGCGCTCGGCGGTCACGGCGAGCCGGCCCCGGGCAGGTCTTCCCGACCTGGAGGCGTACCTGACCGGCACCCTGAAGGAGGAGGAGCGTACCAAGACGGCGACCGGTGTCCGCGGCAGTTCCCTTACCCGTACGTTCGACGACTTCGGTCAGACGGTCTCGGAGTCCGACACGGGGGACTCGGCGAAGACCGGCGACGAGAAGTGCACGACCACCACCTACGCTGCCAACGCGTCGACTCGGTTGGTCGACAAGGTCGCGCAGAAGAAGACGGTGGCAGCGCTCTGCGGCCAGGCGGCGGGCACCGCTGACCTGATCAGCGACGAGCGCATGTACCACGACGGGGCAACCACGCTGCTGGCCGCGCCGACCAAGGGCGACGTGACAAAGGTCGAGAAGATCAACGGCCTCGGCAACGGGTACGACACCGTCGCGTCGACCCCTGCGAGCGAGTTCGACATCTACGGGCGCGCGCTGTCGGCTATCGACGCGTACGGCAAGCAGACCCGCACCGCTTACACGCCTGCCAAGGGCGAGGTTCCGACGAAGACGTTGGTCACCAATCCGCTCGGCCACCAGGTCACGACGGACGTGGATCCGCTGCGGGGAGTGCCCGCGAAGGTGACCGACGCCAACGGGCGGGTCACCTCCACGGCGTACGACGCGCTCGGACGCGTCACGAAGGTGTGGCTGCCCACCCGCTCGGCGACTGCGTTCCCGGACTCACCCAGTCAGTCGTTCGCGTACCAGATCCGTCGGGACGGCCCGACGGTGATCACGACGAACACGTTGAATCACGTGGACACCTACCAGTCCTCGTACGAGTTCTACGACGGCCTGATGAGGGAGATGCAGACCCAGGCGCCGTCCCCGGACGACAAGGGACGACTGGTCACCGAGAGTCGTTACAACAGCAGGGGCGAGGTCTGGCACAGCTCCGGTGTCTTCTACGCCGAAGGCGCTGCCGAGCCCGTTCCCGTGACCGGCCAGGAGCTGAAGTACCCCGCCGCCACGGAGACCCTCTTCGACGGCGCGGGCCGCCCGACGGCGACGGTCTCCAAGAAGTTCGGCGACGAGACCAAGCGCACCGTCACGAGCTACACCGGAGATACGACCACCGTCGTCCCGCCCAAGGGCGGCACCGCGACCACGACGGTCACCGACGCCCTGGACCGAGTCACCGAACTGAAGCAGTACACCGACGCGGCCAGGACCACGTCCCAGTCGACGACCTACACGTACAACAAACTCGGGCAACTGGCCCAGGTCACCGACCCGTCGGGCGCGGTCTGGAAGTACGGCTATGACGTCGCCGGCCGGCAGGTCCGTACGGAGGACCCGGACAAGGGTGCCTCAGACATGGTCTACGACAAGGGCGGGCGCCCCCTTGAAGTCACGGACGCGCGCAACATCACGCTGACCACCCAGTACGACGATCTGGGCCGACCGACAGCGCTGCTCCAGGGCGCGACCAAGCGGGCCGATTGGGAGTACGACAAGGCGACCAAGGGGCTGGGCCAGCTCTCCAGCACCTCCCGGTACGAGGGAGCGAACCGCTACACCAGCACGGTGGTCGGCTACAACGGGCTCTACAAGCCCACCATCAGCCGCGTGACCATCCCGGCGTCCGAGGGCGCTCTGGCCGGAACGTACGAGTGGACGGACATCTACAACCCCGCCACCGGGCAGTTGATGGAGACGGCCCAGCCGGCCATGGGCGACCTGCCCGCCGAGGACGTCATCAACGCCTACGGTTACGGCTCCGGACTCCCGGTGTCGGTGTCGGCGGGCGGCGACACGTTGCTGTCCTCGGTGACGTACGACCACTACGGGCGCCCCGGGATCAAGGAACTCGGCGCATTCGCCCGGCATGTCTGGCTGGGCAGCGAGTACGACGAGCACACGGGTGCCGTGACCCGCGCATTCTCCCGACGGGAGGTCGCCCCCGAGCGTATCGACGACGTGCGCTACACCTACGACCCCGCCGGCAACATCAGCCGCATCGGCACGACCACCGGCCCGGACGCCGCCCCGGTCGTCGACACACAGTGCTTTGCCCTGGACGCCCTCCGCCGCGTGACCGAGGCGTGGACGGCCACCGACGCCTGCAAGGCGACCGCCCCGACCTCGGCTTTGATCGGTGGGCCGGACCCGTACTGGACGTCGTACACCTACGACGCAGTGGGCAACCGCAAGACCGAGACGCAGCACACCGCCGCAGCCGGCCCTGCCACGGACACCGTCCGCACGTACGCCGCGCCCAAGGCCGGAACGCACAACCTTCCCGGCGTCACCCAGACGGGTACCGACCCGCACACGGAGACGTACACCTACGACGAGACCGGCAACACGAAGACCCGCAAGATCGGCAACGCCGACCTGCAGGACCTCAAGTGGGACGCGGAAGGGCACCTGGCATCGGTGACCGAGGTCACCGACACGACCGGCTACCTGTACGACACGGCCGGAAACCGTATGATCCGCCGGGACTCGACCGGCACCACGCTGTACCTGCCTTCCGGCAACGAACTGCGCCTGGACAAGTCCGGCAAGGTCAGCGGTACGCGCTACTACGCGGCCGCGGGCGAGACGGTCGCCATGCGCACGGGCGCCGGACTCACCTACGTGATCAGTGACCACCTGGACACGGCCACCACCCAGGTCTCGGCCGACGCCAACCAGGCGGTGACCCGCCGCAAGACGACGATCTTCGGCGCCCCACGCGGCACCCAGCCCTCCAGCTGGCTCGGCGACAAGGGATTCGTCGGCGGCACGAAGGACGCCGACACCGGTCTGACCCACCTGGGAGCACGCGAGTACGACCCCGCCACGGGCCGCTTCGTCAGCGTCGACCCGATCATGGACCTAGCCGACCCGCAGCAGACCCACGGCTACTCGTACGCGAACAACAATCCGGTGGCGTTCAGCGACCCGACGGGCCTCCGCCCGGACGGCCCGGTGGGCGGGTCCGACATCAACGACAGCCGCAACCCGAAGGACGGCAGCTACAGCGTCGCCCGGGCGGGCAGCGGCTGGTTCCGGGACACCTACGGCGGGTGGAGCTACCGGCACAAGGTGTACCTCCCGGCTCCCATGTCATCGAAGGTCGGGGGGCTGACCCTCGTCAAATACAACTGGTCCTCCCGCGTCAAGGCCAAGGGGAGCCCGCCCAGGCGATACACGATCAAGCACCCGAAGGTGGCGCCGAGCAACTTCTACACGAAGTACGTTGCCCCGGTCGCGGTCGCGGTCCTGCTCCCCGATGTGCAGGCGTGGGCGGACTGCGGGGGCGGCGACCTGAGTCAGTGCGCCTGGTCGGCGACTGACATCCCTCTGCTCAAGCCTCTGAAGGCGGCCAAGGGGATCAAGAAAGGCATCGATGCTGCCTCGGACGTGAAGACCAAATGCCACAGCTTCCTTCCCGGGACGCGGGTTCTGCTTGCCGACGGCACGAGCAAGAAGATCGAGGACGTCGAGAAAGGCGATGTCGTCCTGGCCACCGACCCCGACACAGGGGAGACGCGTGCCAAGGAAGTCATCGAGACCATCCTGACCAAGGACGACAAGGACTTCACCGAACTCACCGTCATGACGGCGAAGGGTGAGGCCAGCATCGTCGCGACGGACACCCATCCGTTCTGGTCGGTGAACGAGAAGAAGTGGATCGACGCCGGCAGCGTGCAGGTGGGGACCGAGCTGCTCACGTCTGACAGGCGATCCGTTGTAGTGACGCAGACGCGTCACTACAAGAAGCAGCAGCAGACGCACGACCTGACGGTCGAAGGTATCCACACGTACTATGTGCTGGCGGGGGCCACGCCGGTCCTCGTTCACAACAGCAGCACTGATTGTGAGGTTCTTTACAAGGCGCCTGGCAAGGGAACTACTGACAAACTACTGAATGAGGGATTTGATCCGGCGGACTTCCCTGGCTCCGGAAATGGTTACCCGGATGGTCGGGCCTATTTCGGTCTCAACGACACAGGGAAAGAGATTGCCATGGACTATGCCACTCGCGGCGGGTACGACTCTGCGGTGATCCAGGTGCGAATTCCCAAGGCGGACTTCCAGAAGCACTTTGCGACATACGTGGGCTCACACAACGGCGTGCCGGGTTCCGAGGCGGCAATCCCCAACACTGCGTTTGATCTCCTGAACGCGTACCCTAGGTCGAAAGTTGGATGATCATGGCCGCTGAGCTGGATGGACGTGAATGTAGCCTCATCGGTCGCATAGTTAGCGGCAGGGTCCTGGCGGTTTTCCGCTGGGGTGTCATTGTGGACCTCGGGCTGTCCAGAGTCGGTCTCATCGATGCCCTGTATGTCGACGATGATGACGACTATAAGGTGGGAGATGAAGTCGAGGGGAATCTTGACTGCTTCGACGACCAGAAAGACAAGTTCATCGTGAGGCCAGCTCATCAAACGCCTGTCTCCGAGCGACTCAGAATGAAAGGGTTTGACGTCTAAGGGCGGCCGTGCCATTATTGGTGAGCCCTGAGTTGGAGCAATGCGTTTCAATTGTTGGTCCAGAGATTTGCATCCTTGAATCTCGGGACCAACAACATATCCGATATGTGAACATATTCGTCGGATTGAGGCAACGCTAACGGCACTTTCCGGGGCTGAGGCCGGAATCTCACGGTCATGGGCGCGGCGCACACGTGAAGGCCCGTCCCTGCCGGGGCTGACGAGGACGGGGAGCCTCGATTGGCCGCGCCCGGCAGGGACGGGAGTCGGGTGGGTCAGCGCGGTGCGGCGCCTGGGCGAGCGTGGTAGGTCACGTCTGGCGCCAGGTCCGCCAGGGGCGGGTGATGACCTCCCGGTAGGTGTGGTGGGACGGGTTTTGGCCGCAGTGCCTCAGCGCCCAGTCCTGTGGTTCAGCGAAGTACTCGCTTGTCGGCGAGGCCTCTCCGTCCACGGCGCACTGCATCGCGTACAGGACCGGCTCCGCGTCCGGCTCGCGGTCGGGCTGGAGCGTCCAATTCTCGTAGCGCAGGACCGAGCGCAGGGTCACCGTCCCCACCTCCGGTTGGCCACGGCCACCTCTGCGCTCAGCTCCTCCGTCGGAGTCGGTGGGCGAACATCCTCGGCCGGCACGTCCCACTCCCGGCCGCCGTGTGGCGGTCGAAGCTGTACGTACGGCCCCGCATGTCCCGTCACCACGCCCACCTTGCCGTTCCGCCGGTCGACCACCACGGCGCCGGCATCGGGCGAGACGGTCTGCCCGTCGGCATCAGGGGTGGGGGCCGTCATCGTGACCACCCCGGCGAGGCGGCGTGAGACCAGGCGTCCAGTCGCAGGGCGGGAACACATGGGGTGGCGCTCATTCGCACGGTGACGCTCCTCGGCGGCGTTGATGCGTGCCCCTGGGCCTGTTGGTGCCGCAGGGTCGGCACCGATCTTCACGCCGGTCACTGGGACGAAGAAACCTCCACCAACTTAGGGGACTGTCAAACGAGCGGTGTATCTGGGGTTGTTGAGGGCTACTGACGTGCTGCAGAGAGCCGGCCGTCGAAGGTGATGTCGAAGGCGTTCAGGGCTGTCTTCCAGCGCATGGTCCAGCGGGCCTGGCCCTTGCCGGTCGGGTCGAGCGACATGATCGCCATGTAGACGCACTTCAAGGCGGCTTGCTCGTTCGGGAAGTGGCCGCGGGCCTTGACCGCCCGGCGGATCCGCGCGTTAACGGACTCGATGGCGTTCGTGGTGCAGACGATGCGGCGGATCTCGGTGTCGAAGCGGAGTAACGGGGTGAACTCCTCCCACGCGTTCTCCCAGAGCCGCACGATTGCCGGATACTTCTTGCCCCACGTGTCGGCGAACTCGGCGAACCGCTCAAGGGCCGCGTCCTCGGTCGCCGCGGTGTAGACGGGCTTGAGGAGCTTGGCGATCTTGTCCCAGTCCTGGCGGGCGGCATAGCGGAAGGAGTTCCGCAGCAGATGGACCACGCAGGTCTGCAGGACGGTGCGGGGCCAGACGGTCTCGACCGCGTCGGGCAGCCCCTTCAGTCCGTCGCAGACCAGCATGAGGACGTCGTTCACGCCGCGGTTCTTGATCTCGGTGAGGATGTGCATCCAGTGCTTGGCACCCTCGCCGCGGTCGCCGGCCCACAGCCCGAGGATGTCCCGTCGGCCCTCGGTCGTGACGGCCAGGGCCACGTAGATGGGCCGGTTCGCCACGGCGCCGTCGCGGATCTTCACGTGGATCGCGTCGATGAAGACCACCGGATAGACCGCGTCCAGGGGCCGGTTCTGCCACTCGGCCATGCCGTCGAGGACCTTGTCCGTGATCGTGGAGATCGTCTGACGCGACACCTCGGCGCCATAGACCTCGGACAGGTGGGCCTGGACCTCACCGGTCGTCAGGCCCTTCTCGGCGAGCGAGATGACCATCTCGTCGACGCCGGAAAGGAGTTTCTGCCGCTTCTTGACGATCTTCGGCTCGAAGGAGCCCTCGCGGTCGCGGGGCACGGATATCTCCACCGGGCCGACATCGGTCAGCACGGTCTTGGCCTGGGTGCCGTTGCGCGAGTTGCCGCCGTTCTTCCCTGCGGGATCGTGCTTGTCATAGCCGAGGTGGTCGGTGATCTCGCCCTCGAGAGCGGACTCCAGGAGCCGCTTGGTCAGCTGCTGGAGCAGCCCGCCCTCGCCGGTCAGCTGCAGGCCCTCGGCCTGAGCCCGACTCACAAGCTTGTCGATCAGCCGGTCGTCCATGGACGTCGGCACCACAGCCTCAGACGGCTCGACGGTCTCGGCCTCGGTCACGTTGGTGCTGGTCATCGAGCATTCTTCCATGATCGGGAGTTACACCGAACGTTTTACAGTCCCCTGGCGAGATGCCCGTACTCGTCCACAATTGCAACAAGAATCAGGGTATCTGTGAGTATCCGGATCAGTGGAACCCTGGGAAGACGTACGTCGGTAAGACACTGAGTGGTCGTTAAGTCCGACTTCTTCGTTCGTGATCGCTCGTTCGTGGCATTGATCGCGGTCCGGGCTGCTCGATGGGCATGTCCATGTTGAGATGCGGGGCGTGATGAGATAGCCGTATCTCAGCGATTTGTCGGATGGGCAGTGGGCGTTGATCGAGCCGATGATCACGGCCTGGAAGCAGGGCCGGGTGGCGCGGTCGGCGACCGGAGACCCCGGGTCCTGCGACTTGAGGGAGGTCGTGAACGCGATCTTCTATCAGAACCGGACGGGCTGTCAGTGGCGGATGCTGCCGCATGACCTGCCGGCCTGGTCGGCGGTGTTCTACTACTTCAGGTTGTGGCGCGAGGACGGGCTTGACCAGCGGATCCAGGAACTCCTTCGTTGCCAGGTCCGGGAGAAGGCCCGCCGATTAGAGGACCCGTCCCTCGTGATCATCGACACCCAGTCCGTCCGCGCCGCTGCGGGTGTCCCCAGGACCACGACGGGGCTGGACGCGAACAAGAAGGTCTCGGGGCGCAAGCGGGGACTGGCCGTCGACGTGCTGGGGCTGATCATCGGCGTCGTCGTCATGGCCGCCTCCGCGCACGACAACGCGGCCGGCACCGCCCTGCTCGACCAGGCCGCCGAGCGATGCGGGATGCGCCTGGAGAAAGTACTGGTCGACCAAGGCTTCAAGGAAGCGGTCATCGTTCACGGCGCTCTGCTGGACATCGACGTCGAGGTCGTCCGCCGCAACCCTGCCGACCAGGGCAAAGGGTTCGTCCCGCAGCCCAAGCGGTGGGTGGTCGAGCAGACGAACGGCACGCTGATGCTCCACGGGCGTCTGGCCGGTGAGTACGACCACCGGCCCGACACCTCCGCCTCGCGCGTCTACTGGGCCTCCACCGCGAACATGGCCCGGCGCCTCACCACACCCACGCCGGCCTGGCGCGACACCATCGGGCTGGCCGCGTGAACATCACCGAACTTCTGGTCGACCTTCACATCCAGGAGAACGCGGCCACGGCCCGGGCGGACGAACTCCGCCATCAGATCGCGCACTTCACCGCCGCCCTCGCCGAGACCGAAGTCCGCCTCGCGGACCTCGCCACCACCCGCAAGATCATCGCCGAACTCGTACCTACCGGCACCGAACCCGATCCGCCCGAGTCGAGCACCGCCTACCAGGCCATCGTCGACGCCTTCAACCAGCACCCCGACCAGGCGTTCCGGGCCCGCGAGCTGCACGAACTCCTCGACATGCCCATCGACGAGGCATCCGTCAACATCACCCGCAGCCGCCTCGGACGACTCACCCGCCAAGGCTTCCTCACCCAACCCGGACGAGGCCGCTACTGAACTTGATCGGGTGATGTCGGGCTGTTCGCCGGACAGCGTGAAGGTGACCTCGGTAGTCCTCGTTCGGTGAGATATCCGCAGGGCGGCGGCTTGACCGACGTCGAGAGAGACGCGCGGGAGCGGGTCCGGCGCCAGGCCGTGACGTGCTTCGAGACTGGCGGGAAGACCCGAGAGATCGCTGCCATGCTGCGGGTCTCGGAACGGTCGGTGGAACGTTGGCGACGCCAGTGGCGCCAGGGCGGCTACGCCGGCGTGGCCTCCAAGGGGTCACCTGGTCGACCCCGACTATCTGACGCGCAGATGGCCAGGTTGGAGCGGGAGTTGGAGCGCGGTCCGCTGGCACACGGGTGGGCCGACCAGCGGTGGACGCTGGCCCGCGTGAAGACGGTGATCGGCAGGCTGTTCCACGTCTCGTACACCGTGGAGGGCACGTGGCGACTGCTGCGGCGCTATGGCTGGTCCTGGCAGCAGCCGACCCGGCGTGCGATCGAGCGTGACGACGACGCGGTGGAGTTGTGGAAACGAGAGGTGTGGCCGCGGGTAAGAGCACCGCGGCGGCGAACGGCGGTTGGGTGGTCTTCGAAGACGAGGCCGGCCGGTCGATGACGCCGCCGCGTGCCAGGGCCTGGGGCCGCAGGGGCAGCACTCCGGTCGTCCGCGTGCGCGGGCGGGGATCGGGTCGAGTCTCCATGGCGGGGATGACCTGCTACAAGCCGGGTGAGCGATCTCGTTTGTTCTACGCGATCCGTGAGTACCGGGGCCGCAAGAACGAACCGAAGGGCTTCGGCTGGAAGGACTACCGCGACCTCGTCATCCGCGCCCACACGCAGCTCGGCGGCCCGATCGTGCTGGTGTGGGACAACCTGCGCATGCACCTGGTCGCGCCACTGAGGGAGTTCTTCGAGTCGAACGCCTCATGGCTCACTGTGTTTCAGCTGCCGGTTTACGCCCCGGACCTCAACCCGCAGGAGGGCATCTGGTCCCTGGTCAAACGCGACATCGGCAACCTGGCCGCCGCCGACCTTGGCCAGGTCACCCGCGCTGTGAAGCGCAAGCTCAAGATGCTGCAGTACAGGCCGGAGGTGATCGACGGATGCCTGGCCGGCACCGGCCTGACCCTGTCGGCGTGATCATCAAAAGATGCCGAAGAAGCGATGCCACCAGCTGGGCCGCTGAACGTGCCAGGGCAGTCGGCTCGGCCCGTCGTAGTCGCTCTCCAGCAGTTCCTCGGCAACCACGACATAGCCAAGCTCGACAAGCGCCCGGTTGACCTTGGCAAGGTCCGCGGCGTCCAGTTCGCCCTCGGTCTGAGCGTCATCCGTTCCAAAGAAGGCGCCCGGATTGTCGGCGCAGACCAGAGCCAGCGAGCCGAACTTGCTCACACAGACGACGATCCGAGTACCGCATACGGTCGCGTCCCCGGGCACGGCAACGCGTCCGTACTCGCTGGAGTCCTGGGTGTCCTGCTCGGCCGTGCAGCGGGCCGCGAAGTCCTCTTCGAGTCGGGCTACCAGAACACCGAAGTGCATCGCGGCCTCGCCACGGTCGTAGTGCTGCGGACGCTCCAACCACCCCGGATCGTCGAGCTTGCGCAGCAACGCCAGCAGATCGGCTTCGCTCTCGGTCATGCGCTCATCTTGGCGCAGTAGCCATCCGCGGAGCAGCTCGGGGCACCACCACACTCACCGTTCCCCGACATCACCCATTCAAGTTCAGTACCAGAAACGGACTTAACGCCCACTGAATTTCAAGAACAGGCTCAAGGATCACCTTGACAGCGGGCGCTTGAAGAGCCTCGACGACGTCAAGTGCATGCACGTATGCGGCAAGGAAGACGATGTTTTCATCGCTGAACACCTCCGCATGGAGGAGTTGAAGCGACAGGGGGTTCAGTTGGGCAACGACATCACTTTGCCCGGCAAGAAGAAGCTACAACAATGAGGGTTCCAGCAGTTGGATCTCTGGTGAGGGTGGAACGTATGGCCGAGTTCTGGCGGATCATCGGATCGAATCCCGCGCAGTCCGGAGGCGATGTACGGTCGGCTCTTGATCGTGTCTCTGGGCGACTTGACGAGCTAGATGCGGCCGATTTGGTCAGGTTTTCCGAAAAGTCGTGCGAGGCTCTTTACGGGATCGGTAGGCGGGAACTTGCAGAGATTCCGGTGGTGCTGGCGGGAGGCTTGGAGCTGCCGCAAACAAGCGACCACTTCCTGTATGCGCGTTGCGCATGCGTCTTGGCTGGCAGGGATGCATACGATGCAACCTTGAGGACAAGCGCGGAATTTTCGCATTTCGTCAGCCCTTTCTCGCGGGTCGCAGAGGAGATTCTCTATATTGCTCCTGGCGTTACGAGAAGAAAGATGGCAGTGAAATGGGGATGGTTAGTGCTTTCCCTATTGAATCAATGCGAAATGCGCAGGGTTGGGCGGAATGGATCTACGGTGAACGGCGTGTTGCGCAAACGCATCAGCGGATTCCTGACATCCCGCCAGCGGTCCTCTGAGGGGCTTTGACGGCAGCACAGCCGTACGCCGGCGGCCCCACGAGTCTTCTCGTGGGGCCGCCGACCGTTGTGGATGAGTGCAACGCTACTGGCCGGCAGCCTTGCTACTTGGGGCGGCATCCGTCCCGAGGGCGCTGCCCAAGGTGTCGATGGCTTGGCGTTGGAGGTGGAGGCGGACGTAGGCGTAGACGCCAGCGGTGACGCCGATGTGGGCGTGGCCGAGGAGTTCCTTGATGACGACAAGGTCGACGCCCTGCTTCAGGAGCAGGTCGCGGTCGAGTGGTGTAGGTCGTGGAAGCGGATGCGGCGGAGTTCGGCCCGGTCGAGGAGTCGACCGAAGCGGCGGGCCATATTGGCGGGGTCGAGTGGTCCGGCGGTCGGGGTGGTGAAGATGAGACCGCTGTCCTTCCATCCCACGTTGGTTGCGTTGCGCTCCTCTTCCTATCGTTCCCGGTGGCTCTTCAGCGAGTCGATGCACTCGGTGGGCAGAGCGATGCGGTGTTCGGAGGCGCGGGTTTTGGTGGGCAGGGTGGTCAGGCCGCCGGTGCGGGTGCGCTGGAGGGATCGGTGGATGGTGGCGGTGCCGCTGTCGAGGTCTTCCCAGTGGGGGCCGAGGAGTTCGCCTTTGCGAAGTCCGGTGCGCAAGGCGAGTTCATACAGGGCGTGAAGCCAGTCGCCGTTGGCCGCATGGAGAACTTGCCGGGCTTCGGCGGCGGTGAGGGGCTGGAAGTGCCCACTTGGGAATCCTCGCCGGTTTCATTTCGGTGGGGCTTCCGATGGTTTTGGTGGCAAGAGTGAGAGGGTGTCGGCGGGTAATGGCTGCGGCATGGGAGTCGTCGGGGCGTTGCCGGTGGGGATGAGGGCGTTGCCGAGGATGCCGATTGTCTGGTGTTCGAGGTAGAGCCGCGGGGGGTGCAGCGACTGTCGTCGGTGGCGACCTGAGGACGGCGTCCGGAGAGGCGTGGACCCCGGTGCGGAAGACGAACGGGTATACCCGCAACCACCCAGCGTCACACGTGCTCACAGGAAATTTGTTCGCCTGAGCGGCTGAAGTTTTGTTGATCTGTGGCCAGTTGAGGGGGCAGGGGGCCTACGCTTCCTAAGGTGAACCAGTTGAAGTCCCGCGCCTCCCGCCCCCACAACCCGGCCGGCCAGCCCGGGGGAGGTGCGCTGCCCGGCAGGCTCTCCGACGAACTCCGCGCCGAGCTGATCGCCTTCCGCCGCGACCTCCACATGCACCCCGAGCTCGGCAACCAGGAGTTCCGCACCACCGCGGCCATCAAGGACCGGCTGGAGAAGGCCGGGCTGAAGCCGAAGGTTCTCGCCGTGGGGACCGGGCTCATGTGCGACGTGGGGGAGTGGGACGGGGTGACGCCGATGCTGGCGTTGCGGGCGGACATCGACGCGCTGCCGATCCCGGACACCAAGGCGGGCGTGCCCTACCGGTCCACCGTGCCCGACCGGGCGCACGCCTGCGGGCACGACGTGCACACCACCACCGTGCTCGGGGCGGGCCTCGTGCTCGCCGATCTCGACCGGCAGGGGCTGCTGCCCAACGCCGTGCGGCTGATCTTCCAGCCCGCCGAGGAGGTCCTGCCCGGCGGCGCGGTCGACGCGATCGAGTCCGGGGTGCTGGAGAGCGTCGGGCGGATCATCGGCGTGCACTGCGACCCGAAGGTGGACGTCGGGCGGATCGGGCTGCGGATCGGGGCCATCACCTCCGCCTGCGACCGGCTGGAGATCACCCTCGACGGGCCCGGCGGACACACCGCCCGCCCGCACCTGACCACCGACCTGGTCACCGCCGCCGCCCGGATCGCCGTCGACGTGCCCGCCCTGCTCGGCCGCCGGGTCGACGCCCGCTCCGGGCTCGCGCTGACCTGGGGCCGCCTGGAGACCGGGCACGCCCCCAACGTCATCCCGCAACACGCCGAGCTGTCCGGCACCGTCCGCTGCCTCAACCTGGACGCCTGGCGCGAGGCCCCCGACCTGGTGCACGCCGCCGTGGACGAGGTGGCCGGAATGCACCGGGCCAAGACCGTCATCAACTACGTCCGCGGTGTGCCGCCCGTGGTGAACGACGCCGAGTCCATCGGTCTGCTGGACGCCGCGATGACCGAGCGCCGCGGATCGTATGCGATCGAGGACACCGAGCAGAGCCTGGGCGGCGAGGACTTCTCCTGGTACCTGGAGCAGGTCCCCGGCGCGATGGCCCGCCTCGGCGTCCGGACCCCGGGCGACACGCGCGGGCTCGACCTGCACCGCGGCAACTTCGACGTGGACGAAGAGGCCATCACCGTGGGGGTCGAGCTGTTCACCGCCTCGGCGCTGCTCGACGGGAACCGTTAGCGGAGCGTTGACGCACTCTTCGTAGGCCGTTCGTGGACCTGCGGGCCGCCTTCTGTTCACGACGATCCGATAACGGCTTCCGTACGTGCTCTTATCTGACATCTACGCGCGTTACGATCGCCGCGAAACCAGCGCCGGAAGAGGCGCTTCGGTCAGGTTTGAAGGAGCCTTCCCTTGCGCCGGATCACCAGGATCACCACCGTGGGCATTGCGTCCGCGGCACTTGCCCTCAGCGTCACCGCGTGTGGCGAGAACTCGTCGGACTCCGGGTCCGGCTCGGGCGGCGACAAGGCCGCCATCGCCTATGACATCGGCGGCCGTGGCGACCAGTCGTTCAACGACGCCGCCTACGCCGGTCTCGCCAAGGCGGAGAAGGAACTCGACATCTCCGGCAGCGAGGCCGAGCCCTCCGACGGTGAGGGCGACGCGGACAAGGTCCAGCGCCTCACCGAGCTGGCCCGCTCCGGCAACAACCCGGTGATCGGCGTCGGCTTCGCCTACGCGCCCGCCATCAAGAAGGTCGCGCCGAAGTTCCCGAAGACCACCTTCGGCATCATCGACGACGCCTCGGTGACCGGCGACAACATCGCCAACATCGTCTTCAACGAGGAGCAGGGCTCCTACCTCGCCGGCGTCGCCGCCGCCAAGGTGACCAAGTCCAAGACGGTCGGCTTCATCGGCGGTGTCGAGACCCCGCTGATCAAGAAGTTCGAGGCCGGCTTCATCCAGGGCGTCAAGGACACCGACGCCTCGGTCAACGTCCTTCCGCAGTACCTGACGCAGCCGCCGGACTTCGGTGGCTTCTCCAAGCCCGACCTCGGCAAGGCCGCCGCCCAGGGCCAGCTCGACAAGAAGGCCGACGTGATCTACTCGGCCGCCGGTCTGGCCGGTTCCGGTGCCATCGAGGCCGTCTCGAAGGCCGGCAAGTGGAACATCGGCGTCGACTCCGACCAGTACCAGCAGAAGGGCCTCGCGGCCTACAAGGAGTCCATCCTGACCTCGGTCACCAAGGACGTCGAGGACTCGGTGTTCAACCTGATCAAGTCGGTCCAGGACGGCAAGCCGGAGACCGGTGAGATCCGCTACGGCCTGGACAAGGACGGCGTCGGCCTGTCGATGTCCAACCCGGCCTTCACCAAGATGACCGATGTCATCGCGGCCGTGGACAAGGCCAAGCAGGAGATCATCGACGGCAAGATCACCGTCAAGACCGCTCCGTAAGCAGCTCGGCACATCTCCTGCCGAACGGCTGGTTTCCCCCGGCCCTGTCCGTCCCCGTGCCGCACCCCGGCCGGCGGACGGACAGGGCCGCGGGCCCATCCCCGCCCGACGGCCAGGTCGTCCGCAGCACCACTCGAAGAAGATCCGCCTCTCGCAGTGCTCTCCCACCCGGTCCGGACCGCGCGTCCGGACCGTGACGTGCATCTGTGTTTCACGATTCGGCAGCGCTACGCGTGTAGACAGCCCTCCGGCGCGATAACTTCACCCCGCCCCCCAGGGCCCCCGAGCCCCCAGCCCCTCCGCCCCCGCTCCTGTCCGGCCAAGGAGAGTGCGTCATCAACGCGTCCAGCAGTCCCCCTGCCGTAGAACTGCACGGCATCACCAAGCGCTTCCCCGGCGTCGTCGCCAACCACGACATCGACATCACCATCGGCAAGGGCACGGTCCACGCGCTCGTCGGTGAGAACGGCGCCGGCAAGTCCACCCTGATGAAGATCCTCTACGGCATGCAGAAGCCGGACGAGGGCACCATCGCGATCAACGGCGAGCAGGTCTCGTTCTCCAACCCGGGCGACGCCATCGAGCGCGGCATCGGCATGGTGCACCAGCACTTCATGCTCGCCGACAACTTCACCGTCCTGGAGAACGTCGTCCTCGGCGGCGAGAAGCTGTACGGCATCGGCGCCGGCGCCCGGAAGAAGATCAAGGAGATCTCCGACGCGTACGGGCTCGGCATCCGGCCCGACGCGCTCGTGGAGGATCTCGGGGTCGCGGACCGGCAGCGCGTGGAGATCCTCAAGGTCCTCTACCGGGGCGCCCGCATCCTCATCCTGGACGAGCCGACCGCGGTCCTCGTGCCGCAGGAGGTCGACGCACTCTTCGCCAACCTGCGCGAGCTCAAGGCCGAGGGCCTGACCGTCATCTTCATCTCGCACAAGCTGGGCGAGGTGCTCTCCGTGGCCGACGAGATCACGGTGATCCGCCGCGGCACGACCGTGGGCACCGCGGACCCCGCGAACACCACGACCAAGCAGCTCGCCGAGCTGATGGTCGGCAGCGAGCTGCCCTCGCCGGAGACCCGCGAGTCCACCGTCACCGACGTGTCGGTGCTGCGGATCCAGGACCTGCGGCTCACCGTCACCGACCCCGACGGGACCGTCCGCGACGTGCTCGCCGGCATCGACCTCACCATCCACCAGGGCGAGGTCCTGGGGATCGCCGGAGTCGAGGGCAACGGCCAGACCGAGCTCATCGAGGCCCTCATGGGCATGCGCGACCCGGACTCCGGAGTGATCACACTCGGCACGGACGACATCTCGCACGCGCCGACCCGTAAGCGGCGCGAGTCCGGCATCGGCTACATCCCCGAGGACCGCCACCGCCACGGTGTCCTGCTGGAGGCGCCCCTCTGGGAGAACCGCATCCTCGGCCATGTCACCGAGAAGCCCAACAGCCGCGGCTGGCTGCTGGACAACAAGGCGGCCCGCGCCGACACCGAGCGCATCGTGCGCGAGTACGACGTGCGCACCCCCGGCATCGAGGTCACCGCGGCCTCGCTCTCCGGCGGCAACCAGCAGAAGCTGATCGTCGGCCGCGAGATGAGCCACGCGCCCAAGTTCCTGATCGCCGCCCACCCCACCCGTGGCGTGGACGTCGGCGCCCAGGCCCAGATCTGGGACCAGATCCGCGAGGCCCGCCGCGAAGGACTGGCCGTCCTGCTGATCTCGGCCGACCTGGACGAGCTGATCGGGCTCTCCGACACCCTGCGCGTCATGTACCGCGGCCGACTGGTCGCCGACGCCGACCCGGCCACCATCACCCCCGAGGAACTGGGCTCGGCCATGACCGGCGCCGCCACCGGTCACCTCGAAAGCCCGGAGGACGAGGCCCGATGAAGAAATTCGACAAGGACCGGCTGATCCTGGGCTTCGCCGGTCCGGTGCTCGCCCTGGTCGTCGCCGTCGCGCTGACGACCGTGGTGCTGCTCGCCTCCGGGCAGAACCCCTTCGAGCCGTACCGGATCATGTTCGAGTCGGCCTCCTACGCCGACGTCCAGGTCCTGATCATCAACCAGGCCGGTACGTACTACCTCGCCGCGCTCGCGGTGGCCGTCGGCTTCCGGATGAACCTCTTCAACATCGGGGTCGACGGGCAGTACCGCCTCGCCGCGATGATGGCCGCACTGGTCGGCGCGAGCGTCGACCTGCCGGGGCCGCTGCACATCGCGCTGATCGTGATCGTCGCGATGCTCGTGGGCGCGTTCTGGTCCGGGATCGCGGGCTTCCTCAAGACCACCCGCGGGGTGAGCGAGGTCGTCTCGACGATCATGCTCAACTCGATCGCCACCGCGGTCGTCGCCTGGATGATCCTGCCGAAGAACTTCGGCGAGCAGCCCCCCGGCTCCAACAACCTGACCACCGGGGAGATCCCGGAGTCCGGCTGGTTCCCGGGGCTGCCGATGGGCGACATGGCCGGGGAGATCTACGGCTTCACGTTCGTCGCCGCCGGCTGCGGCGTCCTGTACTGGTTCGTCCTGAACCGCACCCGGTTCGGCTTCGACCTGCGCGCCACCGGCGCCAGTGAGACCGCTGCCCAGGCCTCCGGTGTGGACGCCAAGAAGATGATCCTCACCTCGATGCTGATCTCCGGCGCCGTCGCGGGCCTGGCCGGGATGCCGACCCTGCTCGGCGACACCCACACCTACAGCCTCGACTTCCCCACGGGCATCGGTTTCACCGGCATCACCATCGCGCTGCTGGGCCGGAACAACCCGCTCGGCATCGCCCTCAGCGCCCTGCTGATCGCGTTCCTGGACAAGTCCTCGGCCTCGCTCGACCAGTACGGGTACGAGAAAGAGATCGCCACGATCATGCAGGGCCTGATCGTGATCTCGGTCGTCGTCTCCTACGAGCTGGTCCGCCGTTACGGCATCCGCCGCCAGCAGCAGAAGGTCGGCGAGGAGCTCGCCGCCGGACACGCCCTCACGACCGAGAAGGAGGCGGCCCTGTGAGCACCAGCGAAACCATCGCCGCACGCCCCGCCCCCAAGAAGGGCAACGGCCGCCGCAAGCTCTCCCTGCCCGTCGTCCTGCTGATCATCGCGGGCGGTCTCGCCCTGGTCTCGCTGGTCCGCGTCATCAGCGGCGCCGACGACATCACCTCCGTCGGCCAGGTCCGCGGCGCCCTGGCACTCGCCGTTCCGATCGGCCTCGCCGGACTCGGCGGTCTGTGGGCCGAGCGCGCGGGCGTCATCAACATCGGCCTCGAAGGCATGATGATCCTCGGCACCTGGTTCGGCGCCTGGGCCGGGTTCCAGTGGGGCCCGTGGATGGGCGTCCTCTTCGGGATCCTCGGCGGCTGCCTCGGCGGTCTGCTGCACGCGGTCATCACCGTCACCTTCGGCGTGAACCACATCGTCTCCGGTGTGGCCATCAACATCCTTGCCGTCGGCGTCACCCGCTACCTCTCCAACTTCGCCTTCGACGGCGTCCAGGGCGGCTCCTCGAAGCAGTCCCCGCGCATCGATCCCATCGACCGGATCACCGTTCCGGGACTCTCGGACTGGATGCAGGACCTGCAACAACAGCACTGGTTCCTGATCTCCGACATCGCGGGCATCGTCGGCGGCCTGGTCACCGGCCTGTCCCTGCTCACCGTCGTCGCCCTGCTGCTGATCCCCGCCACCTGGTGGATCCTCTGGCGCACCCCGTTCGGGCTGCGGCTGCGCTCCTGCGGTGAGTCCCCGGTGGCCGCCGAGACCCTCGGCGTCAACGTGTACAAGTACAAGTACATCGCCGTCACGGTCTCCGGCGGTCTGGCGGGCCTCGGCGGCGCGTTCCTCGCGATCGTCGCGACCGGCATCTACCAGGAGGGCCAGACCGGCGGCCGCGGTTACATCGGTCTCGCCGCGATGATCTTCGGCAACTGGATGCCGGGCGGCATGGCGCTGGGCGCGGGACTCTTCGGCTTCACCGACAGCCTCAAGCTGCGCGGCGGCGCCGAGAACGTCCACGCGATGCTGCTCCTGCTGGCGATCCTGCTGGTCATCGCGGCTTTCTGGCAGCTGTACAAGAAGAAGTACGTCTCCGCGGTGATCGCGGCGGCCGTCTCGGCGCTGCTGTTCACCTGGTACTTCCTGACCGACCAGGTGCCGAGCCAGTTCGTCGACGCCGCTCCGTACGTCACCACGCTGCTGGTCCTCTCGCTCTCCGCGCAACGGCTGCGGATGCCCAAGGCCAACGGTGTGCCGTACCGCAAGGGCGAGGGCAAGTGACGCCGCCGCCCGCCGCCGTGCCTTTCGACGAGGCCGACTGGGAGGCCCTGCGGGAGGCCGCACGGGACGCCATGTCCCGTGCGTACGCCCCCTACTCGGGCTTCCCGGTCGGGGTCGCCGCCCGGGTGGACGACGGCCGCACGATCACCGGCTGCAATGTGGAGAACGCCAGTTACGGCCTCTCGCTCTGCGCCGAGTGCGGTCTGGTCTCCACGCTCCGGGCCACCGGCGGCGGTCGGCTGACCCACTTCACCTGTGTCGACGGCACCGGGTCGATCCTGGTGCCGTGCGGCAGGTGCCGGCAGCTGCTGTACGAGTTCGGCGGCCCGGAACTCCTCCTGGAGACGCCCGACGGGCGGCGCACGCTGGACGAGATGCTGCCGCAGTCGTTCGGCCCGCAGCACCTCGGCTGAACCCCGTATCTCCCGGCGGTGGCCCTTCCCTGCGCGGAGGGGCCACCGCCCTTTCCCCTCTCTATGCGCGTAGAGTCGAGAGGACTCTTGCGCACCCGGCCGGAAGGATTCCCATGGACGCCATCTCCGTCATCCGCACCAAGCGGGACCGAGGCGAGCTGACCCCCGAGCAGATCGACTGGGTCATCGACGCGTACACCCGCGGCGAGGTCGCCGACGAGCAGATGTCGGCCCTCGCCATGGCGATCCTGCTCAACGGGATGAACCGCACCGAGATCGCCCGCTGGACCGCCGCGATGATCGCCTCCGGCGAGCGGATGAACTTCCGAGCGCTCTCGCGCCCCACCACCGACAAGCACTCCACCGGCGGCGTCGGCGACAAGATCACTCTGCCGCTCGCCCCGCTGGTCGCGGCCTGTGGTGCGGCCGTGCCGCAGCTCAGCGGCCGGGGCCTCGGTCACACCGGCGGCACCCTGGACAAGCTGGAGTCCATCCCCGGCTGGCGGGCCCACCTCTCCAACGCGGAGATGCTGAACGTCCTCGACAGCACCGGCGCGGTCATCTGCGCCGCCGGTGACGGGCTCGCCCCCGCCGACAAGAAGCTGTACGCGCTGCGCGATGTCACCGGCACCGTCGAGGCGATCCCGCTGATCGCCAGCTCCATCATGTCCAAGAAGATCGCCGAGGGCACCGGGGCGCTCGTCCTGGACGTCAAGGTCGGCTCCGGCGCCTTCATGAAGACCATCGAGGACGCCCGCGAACTGGCCTCCACCATGGTCGCGCTCGGCACCGACAGCGGGGTGCGCACGGTCGCCCTGCTCACCGACATGTCCACCCCGCTCGGCCTCACCGCGGGCAACGCCCTGGAGGTCCGCGAGTCGGTCGAGGTGCTGGCCGGCGGCGGCCCGCAGGACGTGATCGACCTGACCCTCGCCCTCGCCCGCGAGATGCTGGACGCGGCGGGCCTCAAGGACGCCGACCCCGAGAAGGCGCTCGCCGACGGTTCCGCGATGGACGTCTGGCGCCGGATGATCTCCGCCCAGGGCGGCGACCCGGACGCCACCCTCCCGACCGCCCGCGAGCAGCACGTGGTGACGGCCCGCTCCTCCGGCGTCCTGACCCGCCTGGACGCCTACGACGTCGGCGTCGCCGCCTGGCGCCTCGGCGCGGGCCGCGCCCGCAAGGAGGACCCGGTGCAGGCGGGCGCGGGCGTCGAGCTGCACGCCAAGCCCGGCGACACCGTCACCGAGGGCCAGCCCCTGATGACGCTGCACACGGACACCCCGGAGAAGTTCGACTACGCCCTCAAGGCGCTGCCCGACGCGTACGACATCGCCCCGGCCGGCACGTCGTTCGCACCGCTGCCGGTGGTGCGGGAACGTATCGCCTGACCTGCGGTTTCCTCGTACGGGTGAACGGGGCCGGTGGACTGCAGCCGGTCCCGTTCGGCATGCTGGACTCGGTGACGTACCGATAGAGGAGACCGCCATGAGCGCACTCGCCGTCGAGCCCGTGCCCGGTCCCGGCCAGGACTGGGACGACCTCGTCCGGATCTGGGAGGAGACGGACGCGCCCGAGGGCTGCAAGGTGGAGATCATCGAGGAGATCGTCACCGTGTCGCCGCCGCCGTCCAAGGACCACAACACCACCGCTGCCCTGCTCCAGCGCAGGCTGTGCACCGTCATCCCGGAGGACTGGGAGATCTACCAGACCCTCGGCCTCTCCCTCCCGGGCCGGGGCGGGATCTACATTCCCGACCTCGTCGTCGTGGACCGCGCCACCGCTTCCGGACCGGGCAATACCGTCCCCGCCGAGGAAGCCCGCCTCGTCGTGGAGATCACCTCCCGCGCCAACGCCAACCACGACCGCGTCGGCAAGGTCAACGGCTACGCCAAGGCCGGAGTCGAGCTGTTCCTCCTCCTCGATCCGTGGCACTCCGGCCGCCCCACCGCGACGCTCTACGGCGAGCCGGACGGCGGTACGTACCGGGTGCTGGAAACGGTCGAGTACGGACGGGAGCTGACCCTCCCCGAGCCGTTCGGGCTGGTCCTGGACACGGGCGTCATCCCCATCAGCTGACACGCGGACGGCCCGCCGCACGGATCGTCTCCGTGCGGCGGGCCGCCGTCGTGCGGGGGTGGACCACCCGCGGGGGGTGAACTACCCGTCGTGCCCGGTCACTTGCCCAGGTACGCGTTGTAGATCTTCACCGACGAGGTGTTGCCCTTCTTGTCGGTGACCTTGGCGGAGAAGGAGATCGCCTTACCCTTGGCCGGGTTCTTGACGGTGATCTTGCCCTTCTTGACCGTGACCTTCTTCCAGGTCTTGCCGCCGTTGTAACTGACGTACGTCTTCAGTGACTTCAGGTTCTTGCCCGCGGCCGCGCCGTGCACCTTCACCGGCACCGAGACGGTCTTGCCCGCCTTGACCCGGCCGTCGGCGCCCACGGCCGGGGTGAACCGGACGGTGGAGACGGGCAGCATCGTGAACGCGGTCTTCTTCGAGCGGAACGTCCACGCCGCGTCCACCCGGGTGGAGAGCGGGCTGACCTTCGGGCTGTGCTTGACCGTGGTCGTCAGCTTGTAGTCGGCCGCGCCCGCCGGGACCTTGAAGAACTCGTAGCCGGTCACCGGGTCGGCGTTCTGGCCGAGCTTCTTGCCGTTGCGGTAGAGGACGGTCCTGGCCGAGGTGAACACCATCCCGCCCGCGTTGCCCTGACCGTCGGCCAGCAGCGGGAGGGAGCCGGTGATCTCGTTGCCCTCACGGACGACGCCGTAGTTCTTGTCGACCAGCGGGCCGAACACCCCGGTGTTCACGGACTTCGTGTACGCCCTGCCCGCCTTGTACGTGGCCTCCTTGCCGACCTGGTAGTTGGCCTCGTACGTCGGCCAGCCGTCCGCGTCGAGCGGGCCCTGCTGGTCGAATTCGAAGCTCCAGGCCACCTTGTCCGCGGTGGAGACGTACAGCGTGCGAGTGCCGGGCAGCTTCTGGTCGATCGAGGTGGCCCAGCTCCCGCCCTGCGTGGGGAGGAAGGGGAAGGCGGTGATCGAGCCCCTCTTCTTCGGCGCGGCCGAGCCCATGGCGATCTTCACCTTGGCCAGCTGCGCCGCGGTGAACTTCCGGTCGAAGCCGGTGGCGAGCTGCTCGACCGTGCCGCCGACCGCGATGTCGTACTCGGTCGACGCGCCCTTGCTCCAGGTGCCCGACCAGTGCTGGGCGAGCGAACCGTCGGTGATCTTCGGGCCGACGTGGAGCGTACGGATACCGGCCGGCGAGTCCATCACCCAGCCGAAGGAGACCGCGTCGTTCGCCGCCTCCACGACGTAGTCCGGGGAGAACAGCTCACCCTTCGCCTTCGCGTCCGGCAGCGTGACCTTCACCGGCTTCGCCTTGCGGGCGTCGAACGTCAGCGAGGTGTTCTTGGTGACCGCGACCTTGGGCTGCGCGATCCAGTCGGCGCCCTTGGTGACGTCGTCCGGGTCCTTGTACACCGTGGAGTTGGCGACGTACGTGCCCTTGGGCACCCGGATCTTCGCCGTGCCGTCGACGACCTGCGGGCTCAGGAACGGGTTGCCAGACTCCGCACCGAAGCGGAAGAGCGTGCTGTCCACATAGGCGGCCGGGCGGCCGTCCCGCCCGAGGTGCATGATGGAGACGTCGTAGCTCTCCACCTCGCGCTCGACCGCGGCGGCCGTACGCACGGTCTGCCCGCCGCCGGTGGCCACCAGGTAGGCGGAGTACGTGCCGTCGACGGTGCCGCCGAGCCGGGTGTCGGCGGTCAGCGTGACCTCAGCCGTGCCGCCCGCCGGAACGGTGACCTTGTCCGCGCCGAGCGTGAAGAAGCCGGCCGGAGCCGGCTTGCCCTTCGGGCCGGTGCCCGTCACCTTCAGATCGAGGGTGACATCGCGCGTGCCGAGGTTGCGGTACGTGACCTTCTCGGTGGCCGGCTTGTCGTCGGTGTGCGGCCACTGCTGCACCCCGAAGCTCACCGAGACCGGTTCGGCGATCACGGTCTGGGCGATCGCACGGTCCACCGCGATCCGGCCGGAGCCCTGCTGGAACGGGTTGTACGCACCGGGCTTAGTCGACGCGGTCAGCGCGCCCTTCAGCTCGGTGTACGTCCAGTCGGGGTGCTGCTGCTTGAGCAGGGCGGCCGCGCCCGCGACATGCGGGGTGGCCATCGACGTACCCGAGATGGTGGCGTAACCGGCGGGCTTCTCGCCCACCTCACGGGCGATCAGCGAGCCGGGCGGGACGGCCGCCGTGGTGTCCACGCCGGGAGCCGTCACATCCGGCTTGATCGCACCGTCACCGATCCGCGGGCCCCGGCTGGAGAAGTCCGCCAGCTGGTCCTTGTCGTCGACCGCGCCCACGGTCAGCGCGGCGTCCGCACTGCCGGGCGAGCCGACGGTGCCCGCGCCGTCACCCTCGTTGCCCGCGGCGATCGCGAACAGGACGCCCTTCTCGGCCGACAGCTTGTCGACCGCCGCCTCCAGCGGGTCCACCTCGGGGGTGTCCATGCCGCCGAGGCTCAGGTTGACGATGTCGGCGCCCTGGGCGACGGCCCACTCCATACCGGCCAGGATGCCGGAGTCGTCGCCGTACCCGTCGTCGTCGAGCACCTTGCCCGAGAGCAGTTCGGCGTCCGGTGCCACGCCCTTGAACTTCCCGCCCGACTTGGCGCCGGTGCCCGCCGCGATCGACGCGACGTGCGTACCGTGGCCGACCCGGTCCTCGGTGTCCTTGGCGGCGCTGAAGTTCTTCTCCGCCAGGACCTGGCCCTTGAGGTCGGGGTGGGTGGTGTCCGTCCCGGTGTCCAGGACCGCGATCTTCACGCCCTTCCCGGTGAACCCGGCCTTCCAGGCCGCCGGGACGCCGATCTGCGGGACGCTCCTGTCGAGGCTCGCCCGGCGTACCCCGTCCAGCCAGACCCGGTCGATGCCGGCCGCGGTGGTGACCCGCTCGCCGTCGGTGCCCCGGTCGGTGAGGGCCTTCCAGATGTCCGGCGCGTCGGCGTTCGGTGTGGTCACCGACTCGGCGTTCAGCGAGGTGAGGCTCCGGCCGACCTCGGTACCGCCCGCGTCGCGGACCTGCGCCTTCGCGGCGGCGGCCTGCTTGCCCCGGTAGCCGACGATCAGCTTCAGGCCGTCCTTCCGGGCCCGGAGGTTCTCCGGACGGCTCAGCTCGGTGACGTCGAACAGCCGGCGGTCGAGCTTGCCGGAGACGATCAGCCGGTGGGCGTCGGCCGGGACGACGAGGGTGTGGCCCTTGGTGCTCATCCGCTGGACCGGGATGTTCTCCCGGCCCTTCGCGGGCCGGAAGGCGACCGGCTTGCCCTGGGCGTCGACGGTGACCCGGTCACCGGTGACGAGCGTCAGCTGACGCGACTCCCGGTCCTCGGCCCGGGTGCCGGACGCCCCCTTCGGATCCGGCTGGGCGACGGCGGTCTGGGTCATGCCCGCCGCCAGCGCCATGGCCACCGCCGCGGCGACCGCCGGTATGCGCGCGTTCCTCACGTGTCTGCGCAACTCTCCCCCTGGAGAACTCGATGGTTCCTCAACCCGCCGGTCCGCAGAGACGCAGGAATGACGGCTGCGGCCGTCGGTTCACCGAACTAGAGGGAGAGCTGGGGGGATTGGTTCACAGAAGGAGCACAGGTCCTCCGGAGTTGACGTGAAACAGCCCCTCCGTGGCGGGGGTCACGCACGGGGCTCCGATGAATTTCGCCCGCCGCTCCGGTCTGCCTGGTGTGGATGCCGAAAATCCGATCGCCCTGACCGTGACCGGCCGGGTCAGCCGCGCCGTCGTACCCGACCTCTGCGCCGAACTGGAGCGCGCTCTGGCCGGTCCCCGCGGGGCCGCGCTCGCCCCGGGCGCGGCGGTGGACTGCGATGTGGGCGGAGTGGTCCGGCCCGATCTGACCCTCGTCGAGGCGGTGGCCCGGCTGGGCCTCGTCGCCCGCCGCTCCGGCCGCACCCTGCGGCTGCGCCGCGTACCGCCCGAACTCCGGTCACTGCTGGACCTGGTGGGGCTGGCCGATGTGGTGACCCTGGAGGAGGACCCGGGGGAGCGGGTACCGGACGCGCGCTGACGGCGGCGGAACGGCGCCGGGCGCGGGCCGACGTACGGGCCCGGCGTCTGCCGGACCCGTACGGACGGGCGTACGTACTGACGTACCAGGCTGTTACGCGTCCGCCGGCAGCCGGTCCGGCAGGCCGAACAGCGGGAACCAGCGCGGGACGTCCAGGAAGCAGTGCATCCCGGTGATCGCCCCGTCCCGGACGTCGATGACCTGGACCGCCCACGGCACGAACCCGGACCCGTCCTCGGCGGGCTTGTAGTGCGCGAAGCCGGGGGAGCCGTTGGCCGAGACGGGCACCAGCTTGGAGCCGGCGCAGGCCGCGCCGATGGTGGTCATGAAGCCCGTGATGTCGCCGGTGCCCCGGAGCCACAGGTCGAACGGCGGCATCGTCATCACCGCGTCCTCGTGGAGCAGCGCGGTCAGGGCGGCCATGTCATAGCCCTCGAACGCCTTCACATAGCGCTCCAGGAGCTTCTGCTGCTCCTCGTCCAGCGGGTCCGCCGCGTCGCCCGGCCGGCTCTCCGTCTCGGTCAGCGTGGCGCGGGCCCGCTGCAGGGCGCTGTTGACCGAGGCGACGGAGGTCTCCAGCAGCTCGGCGACCTCGGCGGCCTTCCAGGCGAGGACCTCGCGCAGGATCAGCACGGCCCGCTGCTTGGGCGGCAGATGCTGGAGGGCGGCGACGAACGCCAGGCGCACCGACTCGCGCGCCACGGCCGCCTCCGCCGGGTCCTGGAGCGACGGCAGGATCCGGCCGTCGGGCATCGGCTCCAGCCAGACGTTCTCCGGGCGGGGGCTCAGCGCGGCCTGGGCGAGCGGGGTCGGGCCGGTCAGATCGACCGGGCGGGCCCGCTTGTTGCCCGCGTTCAGCATGTCCAGGCAGACGTTGGTGGCGATCCGGTAGAGCCAGGAACGCAGCGAGGAGCGGCCCTCGAACTTGTCGAAGTTGCGCCAGGCGCGGACGAGGGTGTCCTGCACCGCGTCCTCGGCCTCGAAAGCCGATCCGAGCATCCGGTAGCAGTAGCCGGTCAGCTCGACCCGGTGCCCCTCCAGACGGCTGTCGATCCCGGCGTCACCGCCCTCGGAGCCCGCAGCCGCTCCCGCGTCCGTCGTCGTGGTCAGGTCGCTCATCGCTCCACCCCTGTCGCGCGCAGCCGCGCTGTGGCATCTGTCACCCGGTACGTCGGAAGCTACCGCAGGCCACTGACAGCCGGGGCGGACAGAGGACAAGGGGTACCGGACGCCGTGGCTGCGGCCACGATCCGTCCGGCACCCCTCGGGATGCGCTCAGCGCCTCGCTCAGGTCCCGGGCTTGCGCCCGTACACGTACACGTCGTCGCCGTTCTTCAGCAGTTTCCAGTATGCCTTCGCGTCGGCGGGGCGCATGTTGACGCAGCCACCGGAGCCCGGCGGGTTGTACATGGACTTGGTGACCGAGTGGAACGCCTGGCCGCCGTCGAAGAACTGGGAGTGCGGCATCCAGACCTTGTAGATGGTCGACCAGTGCTTGATGTTGCGCCAGTAGATCTTCTTGGCGCCGGTCCGGGTCTCCGCGCCGTCCCGGCCGGTCCGCACCGGCACCGGCCCGTACTTCAGCTTCTTGCCGTCCTGGATCCAGCTCAGCTGCCGCGTCAGGTCGACACAGGCGATGCGCCCCTTGTTGGTGGGGCACTTCTTCGCCTTGTCGGGGTTCTTCCCGGCCGCCTTCTGGGCGAGCATCGTGTTCATCGTGCGCCAGGTCAGCGGACCGGCGTAGCCGATGGTCGGGGTGATCCCGTGCTTCTTCTGGAACTTCTGGATCGCCTTGCAGTCGGCCGTCGACTGCTTGCCGTCCACGGGCCGCTTCAGGAACTTCTCGACCTGCTTCTGGTGCGGCCCCACCGACTTGGTGCAGGACGCCGCGTGGGCGGCGGTGCCGGTGCCCAGGACCAGGGCCGGGGCGGCCACCAGTCCGGCGACGGACAGTGCCACCCCACGCCGCAACCGTCTTCCGCGTATCTTCGCCGTGACTCCCATGCGCGCCAACACCCCTTCGCCCACAGTGCGTTGTTGGTTACGCCTGGTAGACGTGCGAAGGGGAGCCGTGGTTGCGCGCCGGAATGTCTCGGTTGTGCTTCAGTGGCCTGCGGAGCGGTTCAGCGGGTGGCAGGGATGAGCGCCCGCCGCTCCGCACGCGCCACCCGGGTCCCGTACAGGGTGATCGAGACGACGCCGAGGACCGCGAGCAGGCCGAGCGCCACCGTCGCCGTCCAGCCGCCCGTGTGGAAGGCGACCGCGCCCAGCGTGCCGCCCGCGCTGGAGCCCAGGTAGTACGCCGACTGGTAGAGCGCCGAGGCCTGCGCCCGGCCCGTCGTGGCCGTCCGGCTCACCGAGGACGAGGCGACCGCGTGCCCGGCGAAGAAGCCGGCCGTGATCAGCACCAGGCCCAGCAGGACGGCGGCCAGCTGGTCCGCGAGCGACAGCAGCAGCCCGGCGGCGGTCGTGGAGACCGCCAGATAGAGCGCGCCCCGGCGGCCGAGGCGGGCCACCAGACGTCCGGCGGCGGCGGAGGAGACCGTACCGACCAGATAGACGAGGAAGATCGACCCGATGACGCCCTGCGGCAGGCTGAACGGCTCCTCGACCAGCCGGTAGCCGATCACCGTGTAGACCGCGCCGAACACCGTCATGAACAGCGCGCCGATCGCGTACAGCCGCACCAGCAGCGGATCGGCCAGATGGCCGGCGACGGTCTTCGCGAGCGCCTTCGGGTTCAGCGAACCGGGGCGGAAGTTCTTCGCCTTCGGGATCAGGAAGTGGAACACGACGGCGCACGCCAGCGCGAGCAGCCCGACCGCCGCGAGCGCGGCGCGCCAGCCCCAGGCCTGGGCGACCCAGCCGGTGAGGATGCGGCCGCTCATACCGCCGATGCTGTTGCCCGCGACGAACAGCCCGATCGCGGCGATCAGCGCCTTGGGCCGGACCTCCTCCGCCAGATACGCCATCGCGGAGGCCGGCAGCCCGGCGAGCGCCGCACCCTGGACGGCGCGCAGCGCGATCAGCGCGCCCATCGACGGGGCGAACGGCACCAGCAGCCCGACCAGCACCGCGATGGTCAGCGAGGCCGTCATCATCTGTCGCCGCCCGAACCGCTCCGATAGCGCGCTCAGCGGCAGCACGAACAGGGCCAGCGCCCCGGTCGCCGCCGAGACCGTCCAGCTCGCCTGCCCGGCGGTCGCGTCGAACGACGCGGAGACGGCGGGCAGCAGCGCCTGGGTGGAGTAGAGGAGGGCGAAGGCCGCGACACCGGCGGCGAAGAGGGCGAAGCTCATCCGGCGGTAGCCGGGGCGGCCGGGCTCCAGACGCTCATGGGTGGCGGCGTCGGGCGCGGCGGTGGTGGTGACGGGGGACGACGGGGCAGAGGCATCCACGGTGATGGTGGATGCCCCGGTACTGGCGGGAGGCATACGTCGAAAGTAGAGCGAGACGTTTCATGCGTCCAATGCATGAAACTGCCATAATCGATCCCATGGTGCATGAACGCAGCTCAGGGCCTCGGCTGTCACCGAGCAGTTACGAAGAAGACATCCGGGCCGTGCTCGCGCCCCGCCTCGCGTACTTCGAGGCGGTCGCCCGCCACGAGCATGTGACCCGCGCCGCACACGAGCTCGGCGTTCCGCAGTCCACGCTCTCGCGCGCCATGGTCCGGCTCGAAACGGACCTGGGCGTCGCCCTGTTCGCCCGCAAGGGCCGCACCGTCTCGCTCACCCCCGCGGGCCGCACCTTCCTCGGCTCGGCGGAACGGGCCCTGGCCGAGGTGGAGAAGGCCGCCGACTCGGTCCGGGCGGACGCCGACCTGACGGCGGGCCGGGTCTCCTTCGGCTTTCTGCACACCATGGGCTCGGAGACCGTGCCCGCCCTGATCCGCGCCTTCCGGGTCGACCACCCGAGAGTCCGCTTCCAGCTCGTGCAGAACTACGGCGAGGCGATGATCGAACGGCTGCGCGCGGGCGGCCTCGACCTCTGCCTCACCTCACCCGTGCCCGACGCCCCCGATCTGGTCGCCCGCCGCCTCGACGAACAGCGGCTGCGCCTGGTGGTCCCCGACGACCACCGCCTCGCCTCCCGCCGCCGGATCCGCCTCGCGGAGGCCGCCGACGAGACGTTCGTGACGCTGGAGCCCGGTTACGGGTTGCGCCGGATCACCGACGACCTCTGCGCGGAGGCGGGCTTCACACCCCGGGTCGCCTTCGAGGGCGAGGAGGCGGAGACCCTGCGCGGACTGGTGGCCGCCGGGCTCGGGGTGGCCCTGCTGCCGCCGCCCGCGGTCGCCCGCCCCGGAGTCGTCGAACTGACGGTCACCGCCCCGCGCGCGGCCCGCGAGATCGGCGTCGCCTGGCTGGACGGCCACCCCGACACCCCGCCCGTCGCCGCCTTCAAACGCTTCCTGCTCTCGCGCCGGGGGAACCTGCTGCCGGACTGAGGGGGGCAGGCGAGACCGAGGGGGACAGCCGGGGCCGAGGGGAACAGCCGGTGGCGAGCGGGACAGCCGGGGCCGAGGGGAACAGGTGAGCGAGAATGGCCCGGTGAACCGTGCCTCCCCTCCCTGTCCGCACCCGCGTCCGCGGCCGCCCGGACTCCCGGGCCTGAAGGGCGTCATCTTCGCGTCCATCGTCGGCTCGGTGCTGCTGCTCTTCGCCGCCGGCCTGTTCGCGCTGCTGCCCGGGTCGCTCTCCGAGGCCCGAGACTTCCGGGCCGCACGGCCGTGCTCGGAGGTCGCCGCGCCCGAGAGCGGCGACTGCCTCTCCGAGTGGCCCGCCACCGTCGTCTCCACCGGGACCGGCCGGTCGAACAAGGCCGTCACCAACTGGGTCACGCTCGACGGCGAGGCCGAGGAACCGCCGTTCAGGGTGCGGATGCGGGGCCACGGGCCCGTCTGGGAGAAGCTGGCGCCCGGGGACCGGGTCACCGTGCTGTCCTGGCGCGACGTGGTGTGGGCGGTGGAAGCGGGGGAGCTGCGCCAGGACACGGCCGACGAGCCGGGCCGCGGCGCGACCGTCCGACTGGCCGTGGGGCTCGCCCTGTTGATCGTCGGCAGCGTCTTCCTGCGGGGAGCCGGGTGGCTGCACCGCCGCCGCGCCGCCCGTGTCACGGACACCCCCACGGCACAGGTCGTCGTGGTGATGGCGGCGACCCTGCTGGCGGCCGGCATCGCCGTCACCGCCGCCACCGCCACGGACGTGCTCTGGCTCGTCCTGCTGGTCGCCGCCGCCGGTTGCGCGGCCGCATGGACGGCCACGGCGCTGCTGCTCCGGGCGCTCGCGCGGCGGCGGACGGCCTGACCCGGGCCCCGGTCCGGCGCCCGCCTCAGTGTCGCAGCGACCGCCCGAACCCGGCGGCCAGCGGCATCCGCAGCCCCAGCGGCGGCGGTGCGGCGAGCGCGTCCGCGACCGGGCGGGCGTAGGACCGGGCGAAGAGCGAGCCGCGCACGAAGTCGGCGGCCAGCGCCACCACTTCGGAGCGGTGCTGGCGCAACGCGTGCCCGTCCGAGTGCACTTCGAAGCGGCAGGTGTCCCGGTTGGCCTTCTTCGCCCGCTCGGCCAGCCGGTAGGAAAGCTCCGGGTCGGTGCGTTCGTCGTTGGTGCCGTGCACGATCAGCACCCGCCGCCCCATCAGCTGTTTCACCGGTTCCGGTCCGTCCGCCGTCCGCTCCGGCAGCCACGGGGCCATCGCCAGCACCGAGGTGACCGCGCCGTGCCCGGCGGCCCGCAGCGCCGCCCGTCCGCCCATCCCGTGCCCGACCAGGCAGACGGGCACATCGCCGTACCGCCGCTGGACCTCGTCGGCGGCCCACACGGCGTCCTCGGCGGGGTGCGCGTCGTCCGCGTTCCAGCCGCGCCAGCGGTAGCGCAGCACATGCACCGCGAGCCCGTCACCCACCCCGGCCCGGGCCAGCGAACGGGCGAACGGCAGCTGTACCGCGTACGACAGGGTGGAGGGGCGGCGGCGCGAGTCGGCCTCGCCGTCCGGGAGCAGCAGAGCCACGCCGCTGACCTCGTCCGTTGCTCCGGCCGTCTGTACGGCCCGTCCCAGCCTGGCTTCGGGCAGGGGAAGTGCGCGCTGTGCCATGACAGAACAGTGTCAGAAGGTGAGGTGTACTCCACCCGACTTCGCGGTCACTGTTACGCATCGACACGAGGCGCTCTACGCGCGTAGGCGCTAGAGTGCCAAGATGACGAGCCAGACCCCGAATGTCCCTGATTCCGACCAGATCCGGCGCGCCCCCAAGGTGCTGCTCCACGACCACCTCGACGGCGGCCTGCGGCCGGGCACCATCGTCGAGCTGGCCCGCGCGCAGGGTTACGACTCCCTCCCCGAGACCGAGGCCGACAAGCTCGGCATCTGGTTCCGCGAGGCCGCCGACTCCGGTTCGCTGGAGCGCTACCTGGAGACCTTCGCCCACACCTGCGCCGTCATGCAGACCCGTGACGCGCTGTTCCGGGTGGCCGCCGAGTGCGCCGAGGACCTCGCCGAGGACGGTGTCGTCTACGCCGAGATCCGTTACGCCCCCGAGCAGCACCTGGAAGGCGGCCTGACCCTCGAAGAGGTCGTCGAGGCCGTCAACGAGGGCTTCCGCGAGGGCGAGCGCATCGCCCGGGCCAACGGCCACCGCATCCGCGTCGGCGCCCTCCTCACCGCGATGCGGCACGCCGCCCGCGCCCTGGAGATCGCCGAACTGGCCAACAGCTACCGCGACCAGGGCGTCGTCGGCTTCGACATCGCGGGCGCCGAGGCCGGGTTCCCGCCCACCCGCCACCTCGACGCGTTCGAGTACCTCAAGCGCGAGAACAACCACTTCACGATCCACGCGGGCGAGGCCTTCGGCCTGCCGTCCATCTGGCAGGCCCTCCAGTGGTGCGGCGCCGACCGGCTCGGCCACGGCGTGCGGATCATCGACGACATCGAGGTCGCCGAGGACGGCTCGGTCACCCTCGGCCGTCTCGCCTCCTACGTACGCGACAAGCGCGTCCCGCTGGAGATGTGCCCGACCTCCAACCTCCAGACCGGCGCTGCCACCTCGTACGCCGAGCACCCCATCGGGCTGCTGCGCAAGCTGCACTTCCGGATCACCGTGAACACGGACAACCGGCTGATGAGCGGGACGAGCATGAGCGGAGAATTCGAGCGGCTGACCGAGGCCTTCGGATACACGCTCGACGACATGCAGTGGTTCACCGTCAATGCGATGAAATCAGCATTCATTCCTTTCGACGAACGTCTTGCGATGATCAATGACGTCGTCAAGCCCGGATACGCCGAGCTGAAGTCGGAGTGGCTTTTCCGTCAGACCGCTGTGACCAGTGGTTCTGCGGTCTCCGGAGGCTGATGAACGCAACATCTGAAAGGGCCGGGAGGCGAAATCCCGGCCCTTTTGCGCGTGTCGCGGTGTTTGCGGAGGGGGCAGCGGGATGGCTAGCTTGCAGAGCCGCTCACATCCCCTTCCCCAAGGATGAATTCTCCATGAAGAAGTCTGCTGCCAAGACTCTCGGTGTCGCCGCTCTCGGCGCCGCTTTCGCCGCTGCCGCCGCCGGCAGCGCCTCCGCCGCCCCCTCGCTGCCGCTGGACACCGCGGCCGGGGCGCTCCCCGTCTCGACGATGGCGCTCGACACGGTCGCGCAGTCGGTCCAGAACGCGCCGGTCCAGGACACCGTCGGCAAGGTCCTCGGCGGCGACGCCACCGACGCGGCCGCCCCGGTCACCGGCCTGCTCGGCGGCCTGCCCACCCAGGGCCTCTCCGCCAACGGGATCCCGCTCGGCGGCTGAACCAGCTGAACCACCAGTGGGGCGCACACCCTGGACCAGGGTGTGCGCCCCACTGTGCGTATCCGCTCCCCGTGGTGCCGCGCGTCACCAGGCCGTCGCGGAGGAGGCGGACTTCTCCGAGGGCAGCAGCGCCCACAGCGCCAGGTAGAGCAGGAACTGCGGGCCGGGCAGCAGACAGGAGACGACGAAGATGACGCGCATCGTGCCTGCGGAGATACCGAAGCGCCGGGCGAGGCCCGCGCAGACTCCACCGATCATGCGGCCTTCGCGGGGGCGGACAAGTGCGGCAGCCATGGCGGGCTCCTTCGAGAACCGTAGCGGCGGGAGCAGCTTTCTCCGCTCCCCGATGTATCCATGGTGCCGCCGCGAAGGGGTGCAAAGCATCGCTCTACGGTGCGAGGCCGACCCCGGTAATCGTCGGGGTCGCCCCCCCAGGGGCCTCGTCCCTGAGACGGGTCTCCTGGCGGTGGTGGGGCAGATCCCGCACCCCGGGCAGTCCCGCGCGGCGCAGCCGCGCCCGGCAGGCCGGCACGACCAGCAGATGGGCCAGCACCACCCCGGTGGTGTTCAGCAGCAGCGAGTCGATGTCGACGACCTGACCGGGCACCCCGGTCTGCCCCAGCTCGATGGCCAGCGAGATCAGCGCCCCGGCGGCGACCGTACGCAGCAGCGAGACCCAGGGCGAGACGAAGATCCGGCCCCCGGACATCGGCAGCAGCACCCCGAGCGGGGCCAGCAGCAACAGCGCACCGCCGATCCGGCGGGCCGCCTCGGCCGGTCCCAGCGCGAGATCCGCCCTGATCCCGGCGAGCGGCTCGAAATTCGCCGCCGTGATCCAGGGAACGTCCAGCGGGCGCAGCGTCAGCCACCCGACGAACAGCAGATGTGCGACCAGGAGGGTGACGCCCGCCGCGCGGAAGTGGATGACGGTCTGGCCGTCCGAACTGTGACGCACGTCCACCAAGACGCCACGACCGGCAGGATCGGTTCCGTGCCCTCGCGGCCCGCTGCGTACGAACGCCCCTTCGGGCACGACCGCACGGGCGCGGGGCACCCGGCCCGCGTCAGTCCAGCCGGATCGCGTCCGGGGTGGCCAGATCGCCCGGCCGGGTCTTCGTCTGCGAGGTGCACAGATAGCCGCGCGGCGGATAGTCACCGGGCCCGCCCAGCACCACCGAACCGTCCCGGACCAGCGTCTCGCTCTCCGCGTACGTGCACACCAGCTGGGCCAGCGCCTCCGCCGACAGGTCCTCCGGCTGACTGCTCAGCCGCAGGGCGCCCGCCGGATCGCCGTCCCGGGCCGGATCCACCCGCAGCCCCGCCGGAACCGCGGTGGTGAACCCGGCCCGCCGCTCGCTCGCGGGCGGCGCCTGCTGGACCTCCTTGAGCAGCGCGCGGGCGACCGCCACCCGGTCGGAGCCGACCGCCTCCGCCGTCACCGGACGGTCCACGGTGACCAGCTGCGAGGCGCACACCAGATACACCTCGGCTGTCACACTGTCCGGCGACCGGGTGGTGACGTCGGAGGACGACAGCCGGCACGGTACCCGGGAGGGCGCGGCGCCCGCGTCCACCGGCACCGAGGTCGTACGGATCCCGCACCCGGAGGCCAGCGCCCCGGCCGCCACCAGGACGGCCAGCGAGACGACCGTGCGCCGCCGCAGCGGGCTCCGCCTCCGGTGGTACGTCACATCGCCGCGCTTCACGTCGCCCCGTCCTCGTCCGGGGCCCCCGTGCCCGCCTCGTCGTTCCGTGCGAGCTTCTCGGCGTCGCGCGGCAGCCGCAGCTCGAAGACCGCGCCGCCGTCCGGGGAGTTCGCCGCCGTGATGTCACCGCCGTGGATGTGCGCGTTCTCCATGGCGATGGAGAGGCCGAGCCCGCTGCCCTCCGACCGCGGCCGGGAGGCGCTGGCCTTGTAGAACCGGTCGAAGACGTGCGGCAGCACATCCTCGGGGATGCCCGGACCGTGGTCCCGTACCTCGATCACCAGCTCCTCGCTCTCGGTCCGCACCCGGACGCCCACCGGCGAACCGCCGTGCTTGAGGGCGTTGCCGATCAGATTGGCCAGGATCACATCCAGCCGGCGCGGGTCGAGCCGGACCAGCATGCCGCGCTCCGCGTCCAGGTCCACCGCGTCCAGCCAGGCCCGCGCGTCGATGCACGCGGTCACCTGGTCGGCGACGTCGACCGTGTCCAGCACCAGCCGGGCCGTGCCCGCGTCGAAGCGGGTCACCTCCATCAGGTTCTCCACCAGGTCGTTCAGCCGCCGGGTCTCGCTGACCACCAGGTGCACGGCGGGCGCGATCATCGGATCGAGGGTGTCCGCCTCGTCCTCCAGCACCTCCGCCACCGCGGTGATCGCCGTCAGCGGGGTGCGCAGCTCGTGCGACATGTCGGCGACGAACCGGCGGCTCGCCTCCTCCCGCGCGCTCATGTCCGCGACCTTCTTCTCCAGCGAGCTCGCCGTTCTGTTGAACGTACGGGAGAGATCGGCGAGTTCGTCCGTGCCGGAGACGGTGAGCCGGGTGTCGAGCTTGCCCTCGCCGAGCTTGCGGGCCGCGTCGCCGAGCCGCTGCACCGGGCGCAGCACCGTCGTCGCGGCAGCCTGCGCGAGCAGCGCCGAGCCGACCAGCGCGAGGGCGGTCGCGATCCCCAGCGACCAGGCCAGCGAGTTGAGGTCCTGCCGTTCCTGGTCGAGGGACTTGAGCATGTAGCCGGTCGGGCCGCCGCCGATGATCCGCGTACCGGCGACCAGATACGGCGTGCCCGCGATGCTCGTCCGCTGCCAGAACAGGTGGTACTCGTGCTCGTTGCTCGACGTCAGCGGCTGCTTGCGGGCCACCTGCTTGCGCAGCGAGTCCGGCACGTCGGACAGCGTGAAGGTGTCCAGGTCGGAGTAGCCCACGATCGGCTTGCCGCGCTCCCGCTCGGCCTCCAGCAGCACGCTGTAGCCCGGGCCGCTGGACGCCATCTCCCCGGCGGCCCGTTGGAGGTCGTCCTTGGTGGGACGCGTCGGCAGCCCCGCGGCGGTGTCCTGCATCTGCCGCCGGAAGTCGCCGAGCGCGGTGTCCTGGGTACGGGTCAGCACGGCCTCGCGGTTCAGCCAGTACGCGATCCCCGACGCGGACACCGCTGCCACCAGCGCCACCAGCGCGAACACGACGACCAGCCGCATGCGCAGACTGGTCCAGCGCAGGCCGGCGCGCAGCGACCGCTTGGCGGTTTCGGTCACTGAGGCGAGTCCAGCCGATAGCCCACGCCCCGCACCGTACGGATCAGGGTCGGCGAGGACGGCACGTCCTCCACCTTGGCGCGCAGCCGCTGCACACAGGCGTCCACCAGCCGGGAGTCGCCCAGGTAGTCGTGCTCCCACACCAGACGCAGCAACTGCTGTCTGGACAGGGCCTGGCCGGGCCGGCGGCTCAGCTCCAGCAGCAGCCGCAGCTCGGTCGGCGTGAGCTGCAGATCCTCCCCGTCCTTGGTGACGGTCATGGCGGAGCGGTCGATCACCACGTTGCCGAAGGTCGCCGAGTCGGTCGACTCGCGCTCCCCGCGGCGCAGCACCGCCCGGATCCGGGCGTCCAGCACCCGGCCCTGGACAGGTTTCACCACATAGTCGTCCGCGCCGGACTCCAGTCCCACCACGACGTCGATGTCGTCGCTGCGCGCGGTCAGCAGAATGATCGGCAGTTGGTCGGTGCGGCGGATCCGCCGGCACACCTCGAAACCGTCGATCCCGGGCAGCATCACATCCAGCACGACCAGGTCGGGCCGCTGCTCGCGCAGCAGCTCCAGGCCGTCCTCTCCCGTCGCCGCGGTGGCCACACGGTGGCCCTGGCGTGACAGCGAGAGTTCGAGGGCCGTGCGGATGGCGTCGTCGTCCTCGATCAGCAACAGGAAAGGCACGAACGTCATTCTGGCCCATGGTGGCGCTTCAGTTCGACCTGTGGTCCGGTCCGATTGTCCGGGCACGGTCGCAACTGCCCCTGTGACAGGCCTGTGACAGTCGGGGGACAGTGCCATGAAACTGCCCCGGCAAGCTCTTGGTCAGCAGGGAACGAACGGACTCCACCGATAGGGGGCGCGAGATGAACGCACTGCACAGCACCAGCTCAAGCGCAGTTGTCACGCGTCTCCACGACGTCGGGCGGAGCACGGAGAAGTCCGGCGTGACGAACGTACGGGGGTGTGTTCGAAGCGCCGGGCGTCAGCATCTGCCGTCGCAGTCGACGTACATGACGGTGGTTGACGCACCCACGGGGGACGTGGGGGGCAACGGGAGGAGCGCGTACGGGAAGGCCACGGGGGATCGCACCACTGGGGCGGAGAACGCGGACGCCGAAGCGGCGTTCACGGCTTACGTCCAGGAGCGACGGGCCTCCCTGTACGCGACCGCCTACCACCTGACCGGCGACCGGTTCGAGGCCGAGGACCTGCTCCAGAGCGCCCTGTTCTCGACGTACCGGGCCTGGGACCGGATCAGCGACAAGGCGGCGGTCGGCGGCTATCTGCGCCGCACCATGACCAACCTGCACATCAGCGCCTGGCGCAGGCGCAAGCTCAACGAATACCCGACCGAGGAGCTGCCGGAGACGGTGGGCGACACGGACGCGATGCGCGGCACGGAGCTGCGGGCGGTGCTGTGGCAGGCACTCGCCCGGCTGCCCGAACTCCAGCGCACGATGCTGGTCCTGCGGTACTACGAGGGCCGCACCGACCCGGAGATCGCGTCCATCCTCGACATCAGTGTCGGCACGGTGAAGTCCAGCATCTGGCGCTCCCTGCGCCGGCTGCGCGAGGACGAGGTCCTCAGCTTCGGACGTGACGAGCAGGAGTCCTTCGGCGAGCTGGTGGCCTGAGGCTGGGCCCTCCGCTTCGGGGGAGGCGGGGGCCACGGGGGAAGTACGGGGGAGCAGTGAAACGGGGACCGAGGGGACCCGGGGGAAACGGGGGAGTACGGGGAAAGCCCATCGCTTCGGGGGAGGCGGGGGGCCACGGGGAAACGGTTGACGCAGCGGGGTCGTACGGGCCGGGGGGCCTGTACGACCCCGCTGTCCGTGCGCCCGGGACCCGTCCCGACTGCTGCTCGGCCGGGACCTGTCCCCACTCCTGCCGGCCCCCGGTGACGCAGGGAAGAGCATGCAGGCCGCCGGCGCCCTCGTCCAGGCACCGCCCGGTCGACACGTTCGCCAGGCGGACGGCTTCGTCCTCCCGGCTGGTGAGTGTCCATTTCTGGGCGGCCCGGCCGTCGCACGGCCGGGCCGCCACCTCGCGGCCGCCGTCGTCCAGACACCGACCGGTGGCGTGATTCCGGAGCTGGTGCGCACCGTCCGCCGAGGAACGTACGTCCCACCGCTGGTAGGACATCCCGTTGCACGGGTAGGAGCGCAGGCCGTGGTCGAGGCTGGAGTCCAGACAGTTTCCGGTGGCCCGGCTGACGAAGACACGGGTGGCCCCCGCGCGTTCCGACGCCCCGGCCGACGCCGCCTCGTTCCGTACGCGCCCTGCCTCGGCCGCGCCGTGCGAGGGAGGACCCGAGGGGCCGAGGGGCAAGGTCAGGAGGGCGACGACGAATCCGGCCGCGAGCCCGGTGAGGCCCCCTGCTGCCGCCGCGGCGGTGCGGCTGGTCAGGGCGGTGCGCAGCCGAGGGCCCGGAGCGGAGGACGGCGGCGGAGCCGGTGCGTCGGCCGCCGGTGGATCCGGCGGGTCCGGCGGGCCCGCCGGGTTGGGCAGGTTGGGCGGGTCCGGGGCCTCGGGCCGCGAGGGCGGTTGGGCCGGGCTGCGGTCCGCGGCCTCCCACAGAGTCCGGTACGCGTAGGGGCCGCCCCCAGCGCCCGGCACAGATCACGGACGACGGGCCAGGGCGGGACGGTGTCGCCGCGGAAGTAGCGGGACAGGGACGAGTCGCTGATGCGTACCTGCTCCTCCAGAGCCCGCAACGTGCGGCCCGAGCGCTGCTGCAGGGCCCGTAACGCCGCGCCCAGCTCCACCGCATCCTCACGTCGTCCGCGTTCGGTCATCGAGGACGTCTCCCTGAGGGGCCGGAAACGGTGTCCCGTTCGGTGCTGCGTGTCCCGGGACACGCACGTCCCAGCAGGTCGGAACTGTATTTATCCCGACATCGCCGAAGCAACCGGGATCCGGTTGTGGGAGGGGATCAACCTGCCGAAACTCGCCTTACCGGCAGCGCGGATCACCGCCGCGCAGCGCCTCCGCGGATCACCTGCACGAGTGAGCGCGCCGGTGTTCACGGCCACGGCGGCACAGCCGGCCGAGGCCGCTCCGTCCACTCCCGCGGGACAGCCGTCCCGCTTCGCAGCAAGGAGAGAGTCATGTCGTTCCGCAAGCGCATCTACGCCGCCTACGACGAGGCCCCCTGCTGGCCCGGGGACTGCCGGGCACGGGGGCGTGATGGTGCGGAGGGCCGGGCCGGCCCTCCGCACCGCGCGGTTGCCGTCGACGCGCCGAGCGTTATGCCGTCTCGCGCCCCACCGGCGTGCGCCGGCACCGCCCCGCCGCCGCGGCGGCGAACCGCCCCAACGCCTCCTCCTTGCCGCAGGGATACGCCCCCAGAGCCGTCTGACGCGCCACGATGCGCCGCTCGGCCCGCATCAGCCGCCAGCCGCGCCGCAGCAGGAACGGCACCGACTTGCGGCCCTCGCGCAGATCGCGCACCAGTCGGCGGCGGAACGTCGTGGCCGGCCGGCCACGCAGGCACAGCGCGTCCGCCAGCAGGCCCAGCTCCTGGCAGCGCCGCACGATGTCCGCCGCGAAGATGCCCTCCGCCACGAACAGCGGCGACCGCTCGATGTGGAAGGTCTCGTGGCCCGTGCGGGAGCTGGTGGCGATGTCGTACACCGGAACGTCCGTACGGCCCCACCGGCACAGCTCGGCGATGGCGGCCACCGCCGCCTCCGCGTCCCAGGACACGGCTGAGTCCCAGTCGATGTCCGTGGAGCCGGGTACCCGGGGCAGCGTCGGGTCACCCGTCTCCTTGTAGAAGTCGTCGAGGCGCAGCACCGGAAGGCCGGTGCGGGCTGCCAGCACGGACTTGCCGGAGCCGGAGGGGCCCGCGAGCAGCACGACGCGGGTCGGGATCGGTTGGGAACTCACAGAACAGAAGTGTGAGGCATTGACCCGCGCAGGGGACCCCTCGGGCCTCCTGTTGGTATCCAGCATCACACCTCAACTACTCTGCGCGTACGGACGATTACCCGACCAGGCTCGATCAGGTGGAAAACATGGCACTTCATGCACGTAAGCCCGAACGTCGCGCCCTGCTGCGCGCCGGTCTGACCTTCACCGCGCTGGGAGCCGCCCTGGGGGCCGGTGCGGGCGCCGCGCAGGCCGTCCAGCTCCCGGCCGCGGCCGAGGTCCCGGAGCAGGGCGTCTCCGCCCTCCAGGCGGTCGGTGAGACGGCCGGGCCCGCGGTGACCAGCGCGCTCGGGACCTCGCTGGCCAGCAGCGTCGCCCCGATCACCGACCTCCAGCTGGACCCGCTGGCGGGCACCGGGGTGGATCCGCTGGACAACGCCGTGGGCACCCAGATCGCCGACTTCAAGCCGGTGACCACGGCGATCGTCACCGACCCGATCACCAGCGGCGGCGCGCTGAGCGATCTGCCCGTGGTCGGTTCGGTGACCAAGCTCGTCACCGGCTGACGCACGCGGACACGGCGAACGGGGCCGCCCCGGGGTGGGAGGGCGGCCCCGTCCGGGCGCCTGGCGGGCGGTCCGTACTCAGTACGAGGAGCCCGCGGCTCCCAGTGCGCCCGTCGGGTGCCAGACCGTCTTGGTCTCCAGGAAGGCCGTCAGGCGGTGCGTGCCGGGGGAGGCCGACCAGTCGGCGGAGTCCGACGCGCCGTCCGCGTTCACGGGCTGGGGGCGCAGCACGCGCTTCAGGTTGTCCGCCGCCGCGATCTCCAGCTCCTTGGCCAGCGCGGTGTCCGCGCCGGTGAGGTCGATCGCGTTGACGTCCTGGTGGGCGGCGAGCGGGGCGGCGAGCTCCGCCGTGACGCCGGACAGGATGTTGACAACGCCGCCGGGAACGTCCGAGGTGGCCAGCACCTCGCCCAGCGACAGCGCCGGCAGCGGGGCGTCCGCCGAGGCGATGACGACCGCCGTGTTGCCGGTCGCGATCACCGGGGCGATCACCGAGACCAGGCCGAGGAACGACGACCTCTGCGGTGCCAGGACCGCGACGACGCCCGTCGGCTCCGGGGTGGAGAGGTTGAAGAACGGGCCCGCGACCGGGTTGGCCCCGCCCGCGATCTGGCCGATCTTGTCGGTCCAGCCCGCGTACCAGACCCAGCGGTCGATCGCCGTGTCCACCACGGCCGCCGCCTTGGACTTCGACAGCCCCTCGGAGGCGGCCACCTCGCGGACGAACTGGTCCTTGCGGCCCTCCAGCATCTCCGCGACGCGGTAGAGGACCTGGCCGCGGTTGTACGCGGTCGCGCCCGACCAGCCGCCGAACGCCTTCCGCGCGGCCACGACCGCGTCACGGGCGTCCTTGCGGGAGGACTGCGGCGCGTTGGCCAGCCATGCGCCCTTGGAGTCGGTCACCTCGTACACCCGGCCGCTCTCGGAGCGGGGGAACTTGCCCCCGACGTACAGCTTGTAGGTCTTGAAGACGCCAAGTCGGTTGTTATCGGACATCGAGGTACGCCTCCAGGCCGTGGCGGCCGCCCTCGCGGCCGAAGCCCGACTCCTTGTAGCCGCCGAACGGCGACGTCGGGTCGAACTTGTTGAACGTGTTGGCCCAGACGACGCCCGCACGGAGCTTGTTCGCCACCGCGAGGATGCGGGAGCCCTTCTCCGTCCAGATGCCGGCCGAGAGGCCGTACTGACTGTTGTTGGCCTTGGCGACCGCCTCGTCCGGGGTACGGAACGAGAGCACCGAGAGCACCGGGCCGAAGATCTCGTCACGGGCCACCGTGTGGGCCTGGGTGACGTTGGTGAAGAGCGTCGGCGCGAACCAGTAGCCCGACGACGGCAGTTCGCACGGCGCGCTCCAGCGCTCCGCGCCCTCCGCCTCGCCGGTCTCCACCAGGGACGTGATCCGGGCCAGCTGCTCGGCGGAGTTGATCGCGCCGATGTCGGTGTTCTTGTCCAGCGGGTCGCCCAGGCGCAGCGTGGAGAGCCGGCGCTTCAGCGCGTCCAGCACCTCGTCCTGGACCGACTCCTGGACCAGCAGCCGGGAGCCCGCGCAGCAGACCTGGCCCTGGTTGAAGAAGATGCCGGTGACGATGCCCTCGACGGCCTGGTCGATCGGGGCGTCGTCGAACACGATGTTCGCGCCCTTGCCGCCCAGCTCCAGCGTGACCTTCTTGTCCGTGCCCGCGACGGAGCGCGCGATGGCCTTGCCGACGGCGGTCGAACCGGTGAAGGCGACCTTGTCGACGTCCGGGTGCGTGACGAGGGCCTCGCCCGCGTCCCCGTACCCCGTCAGGATGTTGACGACACCCTTCGGCAGACCCGCCTGGCGGCAGATGTCCGCGAAGAACAGCGCGCTCAGCGGCGTCGTCTCGGCGGGCTTCAGGACCACCGTGTTGCCGGTGGCGAGCGCCGGGGCGATCTTCCACGCGAGCATCAGCAGCGGGAAGTTCCACGGGATGACCTGGCCCGCCACGCCCAGCGGGCGCGGGTTGGCCCCGTACCCCGCGTGGTCCAGCTTGTCGGCCCAGCCCGCGTAGTAGAAGAAGTGCGCCGCGACCAGCGGGAGGTCCGCGTCGCGGGTCTCCTTGATCGGCTTGCCGTTGTCGAGGGTTTCGAGAACGGCGAGCTCGCGGCTGCGCTCCTGGATGATCCGGGCGATCCGGAACAGGTACTTCGCGCGCTCGGAGCCGGGCAGTGCCGACCACTTCTCGAACGCCTTGCGTGCCGCCTTCACGGCCCGGTCCACGTCCGCCGCGCCCGCCCGGGCCACCTCGGAGAGGACTTCCTCACTGCTCGGCGAGACGGTCTTGAAGACCTTGCCGTCGGCGGCCTCGGTGAACTCGCCGTCGATGAACAGCCCGTAGGACGGGGCGATGTCGACGACGGAACGGGACTCCGGCGCCGGTGCGTACTCGAATGCGGATGCCATGGCTATCAGTCCACCGTCACGTAATCGGGGCCGGAGTAACGGCCGGTGCTGAGCTTCTGGCGCTGCATCAGCAGGTCGTTGAGGAGGCTGGAGGCGCCGAACCGGAACCAGTGCGGGTCCAGCCAGTCCTCGCCCGCCGTCTCGTTCACCAGGACCAGGAACTTCACCGCGTCCTTGGTGGTGCGGATGCCGCCGGCCGGCTTCACACCGATCTGTACGCCGGTGGCCGCCCGGAAGTCCCGGACCGCCTCCAGCATCAGGAGGGTGTTGGCCGGGGTGGCGTTGGTGGCCACCTTGCCGGTCGAGGTCTTGATGAAGTCCGCGCCCGCCAGCATCCCGATCCAGGAGGCCCGGCGGATGTTGTCGTACGTGGACAGCTCGCCGGTCTCGAAGATCACCTTGAGGCGGGCGGACCCGCACTCCGCCTTCACGGCGAGGATCTCCTCGTACACCTTCAGGAACCGGCCGGAGAGGAACGCCCCCCGGTCGATCACCATGTCGATCTCGTCGGCCCCGGCCGCCACGGCCTCGCGGACGTCCGCGAGCTTGACGTCCAGCGCGGCGCGGCCCGCCGGGAAGGCGGTCGCCACGGACGCCACCTTCACTCCGGAGCCGGCCAGCGCGGCGGCGGCGGTGGCCGCCATGTCGGGGTAGACGCAGACCGCGGCGGTGCGCGGCGTCGTGCGGTCGGTCGGGTCGGGGTTGACGGCCTTGGCGGCGAGAGCCCGGACCTTGCCCGGGGTGTCCGCGCCTTCCAGCGTCGTCAGGTCGATCATCGAGATGGCGAGATCGATGGCGTACGCCTTGGCCGTCGTCTTGATCGAACGGGTTCCGAGGGAGGCGGCGCGCGCTTCGAGGCCGACGGCGTCGACGCCGGGCAGCCCGAACAGGAAGCGGCGCAGCGCACTGTCGGACGCCGTCGCGTCGGAAAATGCGGGAGCAGTGGTGGGCATGGTCACCACATGAGCATATCTACGCGCGTAGCGACCTGTACAGGGGGCCGGGCCATCCGTGCGATCCGCCTCGGGGGCGCGAGCGCGGACGGGCGCTCCGCCGGGGCGGACGCCCGTCAGGCAGAATCGGCCCCATGACGAGCCCCACACCTCCCGCAGAGCCGCCCCACGGCGACCGGACCTACCGTTCCGTGGCCGCACTGGTCTGCGGGTCGCTGCTGCTTCTGCTGATCGCCTGGATGGCCGGGGACGCCATGATCCGGGGCGAGGGCCGGGTGCCGTGGCTCGCGGCGGCCGCGCTGCTCCTCGTGGTGCCGCTGGTCGTGGCGTTCACCCTGCGGCCCGCCGTCTTCGCGAACGACGAGCGCATCCGGATCCGCAATCCGTTCCGGACGGTCCAGCTCCCCTGGACCGAGGTCGCCGACGTACGGGCCTCGTACTCCTCCGAGCTGCTCGCCCAGGACGGTACGAAGTACCAGCTGTGGGCGATCCCCGTCTCGCTGCGCGCCCGCAAGCGCGCGGCGCGCAGCGCCGCCCGGGCGGCCCACGACGACCCCTACGGCCGTACGTCGGTCAGCGCCGACGTCCGTGACACCGCCGCGCGCACCGCGTCCGCCGACCAGACCGTCCGCGACCTGCGGGACATCGCCGAGCGGGCCGGTGACACGACCCCCGATGGCGCGGACCGGGGCTCGGTGCGCTGGGCGTACGAGGTGATCGCCCCGGCCGTCGCGGGCGCCGTCCTGCTGGTGGTGCTGGGGGCGACCGGCTGAGGCCGACGCCACCGGACGCCGAAGGGCCGGCACACCCGGGAGGGGTGCCGGCCCTTCGGCGTGAAAGCGGTCCGTCAGATCCCCGCAGCCGCCGCGAGGTCCCGCTTGATCCCGGCGAGCAGTTCCGCGCCCCGGGCCCGCGCGGCGGGCAGCCCGGCCGCGTCCGCCACCGGGACGACGACCTCCAGGTAGCACTTCAGCTTCGGCTCGGTGCCGCTCGGGCGGACGATCACCCGGGCGCCCTCCAGGTGGTAGCGCAGCCCGTCGGTGGGCGGCAGCCGGTCCGTGCCCTGCGACAGGTCCTCGGCCGAGGTGACGGCGAGGCCGGCCAGCGCGGTCGGCGGCTGCTCACGGAGCCGGGCCATGGCGTCCGCGATGACCGACAGGTCCTCCACCCGCACCGAGAGCTGGTCGGTGGCGTGCAGCCCGTGGGCCAGGGCCAGGTCGTCCAGCAGGTCCAGCAGCGTACGGCCCTGCTCCTTGAGCACGGAGGCGAGCTCGGCGACGAGCAGGGCGGCGGTGATGCCGTCCTTGTCGCGGACGCCCTCGGGGTCGACGCAGTAGCCGAGCGCCTCCTCGTAGCCGTACCGCAGACCGTCCACCCGGGCGATCCACTTGAAGCCCGTCAGGGTCTCCTCGTAGCCGAGGCCCGCCTTCTCGGCGATCCGGCCGAGCAGCGAGGACGACACGATCGACTCGGCGAACACTCCGCTCGCGCCCCGCTCCACCAGGTGCGCGGCGAGCAGCGCGCCCACCTCGTCGCCGCGCAGCATCCGCCAGCCGCCCTCCGTGGCGGTGTCGGGCACGGCGACGGCGCAGCGGTCCGCGTCCGGGTCGTTGGCGATGATCAGGTCCGGCGCGGCCCGGCGCGCGGTGGCGAACGCGAGATCCATCGCGCCGGGCTCCTCCGGGTTCGGGAAGGCCACGGTGGGGAACGCGGGGTCGGGCTCGGCCTGCTCGGTGACGAGGACCGGCTCCGGGAAACCGGCCCGCGCGAACGCGGCGGTCAGCACGGACGTGCCGACGCCGTGCATCGCCGTGTAGACCGTGCGCGCGGTACGGGGGCTGCCGGCGGACAGGACCGCGTCCGTACGGGCGAGATAGGCCTCCAGCACCTCCTCGCCGAGGGTCTGCCAGCCGTCCTCGGGGCGTACGACGTTCGCCAGCGGGCCGACCGCTGCGATGGCCGCGGCGATCTCGCCGTCGGCCGGGGACACGATCTGCGAGCCGTCGCCGAGGTAGACCTTGTAGCCGTTGTCGCGCGGCGGGTTGTGGCTGGCGGTGACCTCGACACCCGCGACCGCCCCCAGATGCCTTATGGCGTACGCCAGTACGGGGGTGGGGAGCGGGCGGGGGAGCACGGCGGCGCGGAGTCCGGCACCGGTCATCACGGCCGCCGTGTCGCGCGCGAAGTCCGCCGACTTGTACCGGGCGTCGTAGCCGATGACGACGAGCCCGCCCTCCTCGCCCCGGGCCTTGAGATAGGCGGCGAGGCCCGCCGCCGCCCGGATCACCACGGACCGGTTCATCCGCATCGGCCCGGCCCCGAGCTCCCCGCGCAGTCCGGCGGTGCCGAACTGGAGCGTGCCCGCGAAACGGGCCGCGAGCTCCTGGGTGTCACCCGCCTCGACGATCGCGCCCAGCTCCGCGCGCGTCTCGGGGTCGGGGTCCTCGGCCAGCCAGTTCCTGGCCTGCGCGATGAGGTCGTGCTGCACGGGGTCCGCCTTTCGGGGGGTGCGGAAGGGGGTACGGGGTGGTGATGGTGGGGTGCGGGCGGCCCGGGGCGAGGCCGGGGCTCCGCCCCGGACCCCGGTCCTCAAACGCCGGACGGGCTGACATGCCCCGCCGGACCGACCGCCGATAAGGCCGCCGGCCGGGCTGAAATACGCCCGGACCGGCTGCGGCAGGCCCTGGGACCGGTCGTCGAACTGCCGCCTGCAGGGCGACGACGGCAGTTCGACGGCAGGCCCTAGATGCGTTCCAGCACCCGCGCCAGCAGTGCGCCCATCCGGGTCGCCGAGTCGCGGCCGGCCTGGAGGACCTCCTCGTGGTTGAGGGGTTCTCCGGACAGGCCCGCCGCCAGGTTGGTGACCAGGGAGAGGCCGAGGACCTCGGCGCCCGCCTCGCGGGCCGCGATGGCCTCCAGGACCGTGGACATGCCCACCAGGTCGCCGCCCATGACCCGGACCATGTTGATCTCGGCCGGGGTCTCGTAGTGCGGGCCGGGGAACTGGACGTACACGCCCTCTTCGAGGGAGTCGTCGATCTCCTTGCACAGCGCGCGCAGCCGCGGGGAGTACAGGTCGGTCAGGTCGACGAAGTTGGCGCCGATGATCGGGGAGGCGGCCGTCAGGTTGATGTGGTCGCTGATCAGGACCGGCTGCCCCGGGCGCATGCCCTCGCGCAGACCGCCGCAGCCGTTCGTCAGGACGACGGTCTTGCAGCCCGCGGCCACCGCCGTACGGACCCCGTGGGCGACGGCGGCGACGCCCCGGCCCTCGTAGTAGTGCGTGCGGCCGAGGAAGACCAGCGCGCGCTTCTCGCCGATCTTGTACGAGCGGACCGTGCCGCCGTGGCCCTCGACGGCGGGCGCCGGGAAGCCCGGCAGCTCGGTCACGGGGAACTCGGCCTCCGGGACGCCGAGCGCTTCGCCCGCGGGCGCCCAGCCGGAGCCCATGACCAGGGCGACGTCATGGGTCTCGGCGCCGGTCAGCTCGCGCAGACGGGCGGCGGCCCCGGCAGCGGCTGCCTGCGGGTCGCCCTGGATGTTGTCCGGAATAACAGATGCGTTCACGCAGATGAGCGTAACCGCTGAATCCCTACGCGCGTAGATGCACGGGCGCAAAGACGCGTCGGAGGCCTTTGTGCGTTCGCACGAAGAGGGCTCGGCCGGACCTGTTCCGCCCAGGTCAGCAGGGGCGCTTGCGCAGTCCCATCACATAGTCGTGAGGTGCGCCGGCCGATTCCGCGGCGTCGGCGATTTCACCGAGGTAGCGCGCCGAGGGCAGCCCGCCCTCGTATCCGTTCAGCACGTACATCCAGGCCGGCTCCTCGCCGTCCAGGGTGTGCACCCGCACCCGCATGCGCCGGTATATGTCCAGCCCGACGCCCTCCCAGCGGTCCATGGAGTCCTCGTCCATCGGCGCCAGGTCGTACAACGCGACGAAGACCTGGGAGCGCGGCGCCTCCACCACGGTGGCCAGCGCCCCCTCCCAGCCCATCTGCTCCCCGCCGAAGGTCAGCCGCCAGCCGTTGAGCCAGCCGGTGCTGCGCATCGGGGAATGCGGTGCGCGGCGGGTCATCAGCCGCGCGTCGAGGTTGCCGGCGTACGCGGCGTAGAGCGACATGGGACCGAGGGTACGGGAGGTGGGCGCGGGAGCGCCGGTTCCTGTGACGAAGGCCCCGGTCGGGGGAGTGCGGGGAGGGGCGCGGCACCGGCTCCGGCGGCCCGTCCCCGTACGCCGGAAGCTCTGGTTCCCGTACGGCGGACGCCCTCTTTCCCGTATGGAGGGCCCCGGGGCGAAGCACTTTGGCGCGTGCGGGACAATGGAGTACGTACTGCATTCCCCCGGGGCGATCCCCCGGACCCCCGGCCGGGGCGGCAGGCGGCCGCGGGTTACACAACGCGAGGCGGACTTTTCGTGACCCGGATCGTGATCATCGGCGGCGGCCCCGGCGGCTACGAGGCAGCCCTGGTGGGCGCCCAGCTCGGCGCGGAGGTGACCGTCGTCGACTGCGACGGTCTGGGCGGGGCCTCGGTCCTCACCGACTGCGTGCCCTCGAAGACCCTGATCGCGACGGCCGAGGTGATGACCACCTTCGACTCCTCCTACGAGGAGCTCGGCATCATCGTCGCCGACGACACCCCGCACATAGAGCAGGCTGCCCGGGTCGTCGGCGTGGACCTCGGCAAGGTCAACCGCCGGGTCAAGCGCCTCGCGCTCGCCCAGTCCCACGACATCACCGCCTCCGTCACCCGGGCCGGCGCCCGCGTGATGCGCGGCCGGGGCCGGCTCGACGGGCTCCAGGCGGCCGACGGATCCCGCCAGGTCGTCGTCACCGCCGCCGACGGCACCGAGGAGCGGCTCACCGCCGACGCCGTGCTGATAGCGACCGGCGGCCACCCGCGCGAGATCCCGGACGCGCAGCCGGACGGCGAGCGCATCCTGAACTGGACCCAGGTCTACGACCTCGACGAGCTCCCCGAGGAACTCATCGTGGTCGGATCCGGCGTCACCGGCGCCGAGTTCGCCGGGGCCTACCAGGCGCTCGGCTCCCGCGTCACCCTCGTCTCCTCCCGCGACCGGGTGCTGCCCGGCGAGGACCCGGACGCCGCCGCCGTCCTGGAGGACGTCTTCCGCCGCCGCGGCATGAACGTCATGGCCCGCTCCCGCGCCCAGTCCGCCAAGCGCGTCGGCGACCGGGTCGAGGTGACGCTGGCCGACGGCCGGGTCATCACCGGTTCGCACTGTCTGATGGCGGTCGGCGCGATCCCGAACACCGCGGGCATGGGCCTGGAGGAGGCCGGCGTACGGCTCAAGGACTCCGGGCACATCCTCACCGACCGGGTCTCGCGCACCAGCGCCCCTGGCGTCTACGCGGCCGGCGACGTCACCGGGATCTTCGCGCTGGCCTCGGTCGCCGCGATGCAGGGCCGGATCGCGATGTACCACTTCCTCGGCGACGCGGTCGCCCCGCTGAACCTCAAGGCCGTCTCCGCCAACGTCTTCACCGACCCGGAGATCGCCACCGTCGGCTACAGCCAGGCCGAGGTCGACGCGGGCAAGATCGAGGCGCGGGTGGTGAAGCTGCCGCTGCTGCGCAACCCGCGCGCCAAGATGCAGGGCATCCGCGACGGCTTCGTCAAGATCTTCTGCCGTCCCGGTACGGGGATCGTGGTCGGCGGCTGCGTGGTCGCTCCGCGCGCCAGCGAGCTGATCCACCCCATCTCGCTCGCGGTCGACAACAATCTGACGGTGGAGCAGATCGCGAACGCATTCACGGTGTACCCGTCCCTGTCCGGATCGATCGCCGAAGTGGCCCGGCAGTTGCACACCCGCAAGCTCACGGGCGAGGGCTGAGCACCCGGGAAACCCGACATTCCGCAGCAAGCCCCGGCAGTCCGGACAGTGCTGTGACCGCCTGACGATCACCACCGAACAACAAAGGGGCCTCCTATACCACTTGGAGGCCCCTTTGAAGTGCAACTTCTGTTATTCGGCGCAAACTGCTGAAAACTCGGCGACGGCCAGGTTACTGTCAGTTTCGTGTTCGCTGCAGAACGTCGTCAGTTGATCCTCGAAATGGTGCGTGCCAACGGGGCGGTATCGCTCCGTGAGCTCGCCCGCGTCGTCCAGACCTCCGAAGTGACCGTACGGCGGGACGTGCGGGCACTGGAGGCAGAAGGACTCCTCGACCGCCGGCACGGCGGTGCGGTCTTGCCGGGCGGTTTTACGCGGGAGTCCGGCTTTCCGCAGAAATCCCATCTCTCCACCGCGGAGAAGACAGCAATCGCCGACCTGGCCGCGGGTCTTGTCGGTGAGGGCGAGGCCATCGTGGTCGGCGCCGGCACGACCACGCAGGAGCTGGCCCGACGGCTCGCGCGGGTCCCCGGTCTGACCGTCGTCACCAACTCCCTGCTGGTGGCCCAGGCGTTGGCCCACGCCAACCGGGTCGAAGTCGTCATGACCGGCGGCACCCTGCGCGGGAGCAACTACGCGCTGGTGGGCAGCGGGGCCGAGCAGTCCCTCCAGGGGCTGCGGGTCTCCCGGGCCTTCCTCTCCGGGAGCGGCCTCACGGCGGAGCGTGGCCTGTCCACCTCCAACATGCTCTCGGCCAGCGTCGACCGGGCTCTGGTGCAGGCCGCCGCGGAGGTGGTGGTCCTGGCCGACCACACCAAGCTCGGCTCGGACACCATGTTCCAGACGGTGCCCACGGAGCTGATCACGCGTCTGGTGACGGACGAGCCGCCGCTCCATGACGAGCGGGCCGTCGCCGAGCTCCAGGCCCTGGCGGACCAGGGCGTGGAGATCACGGTGGCCGGACCGGAGTCGGACGCGTCCGGCGGCGACGGCCCCCCACCGGGGAGCCGGCCCCGCCGTGACATGCCGCTGCCCGGCCAGCGACGCACGCAGAACGGCGGCCTCGGCCCGCAGCTGCGCAGCGCTTCCGCCCTGGCGGACGTGCCGGGCGAACAGCGGGCCCGGGTGGCGGACCTGCGCCGACGGTAGGCCCGGGTCGGGGGCGCTGCCCCCGAACCCCCGCTCGTCCGTATTCCAGCCCCTCCGGCGTTTGAGGAGCGGGGCCCGGGGCGCAGCCCCGAAAAGCCCCGCTACTTCAGCCCGCGCAGCGTCAGCCGCAGCAGTCGCTCCGCCAGCTCCGGATCGTCCGGCGACTGCTCGGCCGCCAGCGCGATCGCATTGGTCAGCTGCAACAGATCGTCGATCGAGACATCGCCCCGCACCGACCCGCTCTCCTGGGCCCGGCGCAGCAGCCCCGCGCCCGCCTCCCGGAGCGGCAGATGGCACTGCACGAGTGCCGAGGTCTCGTCGCGCGAGGCGGACATCAGGCCGTGTGCCAGGCCGCGGTACTCACCCGCATGAGTGACGATCGCACCCAGCCACTCCACCAGCGCCCGGCACGGGGCCTCCGCCGCCGCCAGCTCCCGTGAGCGGTCCAGGAGTGAGCACAGGGCGTCCTGGAAGACCGCGTTCATCAGCGCGTCCCGGTTCGGGAAGTGCCGGTAGAGGGTGCCGATGCCCACGCCCGCCCGCCGGGCGATGTCCTCCAGCGAGGCGTCCGTGCCGTGCTCGGCGAAGGACCTGCGCGCTTCGCCCACCAGCCGGTCGTGGTTCCGGCGCGCGTCCGCGCGCATCGGCCGCGCCGGCGGTTGCGCCGTGCTCGTCTCCATCGGGATCGCCCCTGCCATGGCTTCCGCCCCTCCCTCGGTCCCTCAGGACCTTCGTGGGTTCCAGGATGCCACTGGTGACGAAGGGGCCCGGCCCACGTCTCATGACGCGGTCCGGGCCCCTTCGGAGCATCGCGGCGGTCAGTCCTTGATCTCGCAGATCAGGGCGCCGGAGGAGACGGACGCGCCGACTTCGGCGGTGAGGCCCTTGACGGTGCCGGAGCGGTGCGCGTTGAGCGGCTGCTCCATCTTCATGGCCTCCAGGACGACGACGAGGTCGCCCTCCTTGACCTCCTGGCCCTCCTCCACCGCGATCTTGACGATGGTGCCCTGCATGGGCGAGGCGAGGGAGTCGCCGGAGGCGGCGGAGCCGGCCTTCTTGGCCGCGCGGCGCTTCGGCTTGGCGCCGGCCGCGAGGCCCGTCCGGGCCAGGCTCATGCCCAGCGAGGAGGGCAGCGAGACCTCCAGGCGCTTGCCGCCGACCTCGACGACGACGGTCTCGCGTCCGGCCTCGTCCTCCGCGTCCGCGTCGGCGGGCGCGGCGAAGGGCTTGATGGTGTTGACGAACTCGGTCTCGATCCACCGGGTGTGGACGGCGAACGGGTCCGCGGTGAAGGCGGGGTCGGCGACGACGGCCCGGTGGAACGGGATCGCGGTGGCCATGCCCTCGACCTGGAACTCCGCCAGTGCGCGGGCGGCGCGCTGGAGCGCCTGCTCACGCGTCGCGCCGGTCACGATCAGCTTGGCGAGGAGCGAGTCCCAGGCCGGGCCGATCACGCTGCCGGACTCGACGCCCGCGTCCAGGCGGACGCCGGGGCCGGTCGGCGGGGCGAAGGTGGTGACGGTGCCGGGGGCGGGCAGGAAGCCGCGGCCCGGGTCCTCGCCGTTGATCCGGAACTCGAAGGAGTGCCCCCGCACGGCCGGGTCGTCGTAGCCGAGCTCCTCGCCGTCGGCGATACGGAACATCTCGCGTACGAGGTCGATGCCGGTGACCTCTTCGGTGACCGGGTGCTCGACCTGGAGGCGGGTGTTGACCTCCAGGAAGGAGATCGTGCCGTCGACGCCGACCAGGAACTCGACGGTGCCCGCGCCGACGTAGCCGGCTTCCTTCAGGATCGCCTTGGACGCCGCGTACAGCTCGTCGTTCTGCGCCTGGGTCAGGAAGGGGGCCGGGGCCTCCTCCACGAGCTTCTGGTGGCGGCGCTGGAGCGAGCAGTCGCGGGTGGAGACCACGACGACGTTGCCGTGGGTGTCGGCCAGGCACTGGGTCTCCACGTGGCGGGGCTTGTCGAGGTAGCGCTCGACGAAGCACTCGCCCCGGCCGAAGGCGGCGACGGCCTCGCGGACCGCGGAGTCGTACAGCTCCGGGATCTCCTCCAGCGTGCGGGCCACCTTCAGACCGCGGCCGCCGCCGCCGAAGGCGGCCTTGATCGCGATCGGGAGGCCGTTCTGCTCGGCGAACGCGACGACCTCCTCGGACCCGGAGACCGGGTCCGGGGTGCCGGCGACGAGCGGGGCGCCGGCGCGCTGGGCGATGTGCCGGGCGGCGACCTTGTCGCCGAGGTCGCGGATCGCGGCCGGCGGCGGGCCGATCCAGGTCAGCCCGGCGTCCAGGACCGCCTGGGCGAACTCCGCGTTCTCCGACAGGAATCCGTACCCGGGGTGGATCGCGTCCGCCCCCGAGTCGGCCGCGGCCTGCAGCACCTTGGCCATGTCCAGATAGCTGGCGGCCGGGGTGTCACCGCCCAGAGCGAACGCCTCGTCGGCGGCCCGGACATGCAGAGCGTCCCGGTCCGGCTCGGCGTAGACCGCGACACTCGCGATCCCCGCGTCCCGGCACGCCCGAGCAACGCGGACAGCGATTTCGCCACGGTTGGCGATGAGCACCTTGCGCACGATGACTCCCTCCTCGAAACAAGCTGAGTTTAGGGACTACCGACACGGCCGTACGACCCGTCCCCAATGGTGAGCTTGCCCACACGGAGTGTGATCCGAGGCTTGCCCCAGTAGTGAAATCCCTTGTGGCACCACGGTACGCCGGGATCCTCAACCGCACAGTAACCACCCGGTGTGGTGCAGGTCTCTGTCCTTACGGTCAACGCCTCACGGCGTTTCTTTGTGGACTCCCTACGAACGGCCGCTGGATTCTTTGCCCGCCGCCCGGGCCGTTCAACCTCTTGTCCGACGGAATACCCATGAGTAGGGTCCGCGCTACGCACGTACCAGAGGTAACAGGGGTGGGACGCAGATGCGCAGACCGGTGGCGATCGTGACGGCGCTCGTGCTGTTCGGGGAGGCGGTGGGCATCGTGCTCATCAACGCCGTCCTGGCCACGGTCGCGGAGAACCAGAACATGTCGCTCGCCGGAATGGACCCGGACGCCATGTCGACCGGCACCTGGGTGATGGGCGGCGTCTCCGGGCTGCTGCTGGTCCTGTGCGGGCTGACAGCGCTCATCGTCGGGATACGCGACCGCGCTCCGGGGCGCGCCGGACGGATCGTCCTGATCGGCTGCGCGGTCGTGCACGGTGTCCTCGGCGCGGTCACCGTCGGTCTGGTGGGCTGGGGCGCCTTCGCGTTCATGATGGTGGTGCTGGCCCTGCTGGTGCTCACTCTGGTGTCGTACGGCCCCGAGACCCGGGCCGACGACAGCGGCGGCACCGACGACACGGCGGGCGGGAAGACGGCCCCGGCGCCGGCCTAGGGCCAGGCCTCGCCCGGCAGGCGGCAGTTCGACGACCGGTCCCAGGCGGTGTCCGGCGGCTCCGGTCTCAGACCCACAGCTCCGTGACGGAGACGTCCAGCTCGCCCAGCAGTCGCCGCAGCAGCGGCAGCGAGAGCCCGATGACATTGCCGTGGTCGCCGTCGATGGAATCGACGAACGGCGCCGAGCGGCCGTCCAGGGTGAACGCCCCCGCGACATGGAGCGGTTCGCCCGAGGCGACATAGGCGGCGACCTCGGCGTCGCTCGGCTCGCCGAACCGTACGACGGTGGACGCCGTCGCCGATGCCGTACGGCCGGTGGCGGTGTCGATCACGCTGTGGCCGGTCTGCAGGACGCCGGACCGGCCGCGCATCGACTTCCAGCGGGCGGTGGCCTCCTCGGCGTCGGCGGGCTTGCCGAGCGCCTCGCCGTCCAGCTCCAGCACCGAGTCGCAGCCGACGACCAGGGCGCCCGCCGTCTCGGGGCGCTCCGCGACCGCCGCGGCCTTGGCACGGGCCAGGACGAGCGCCAGCTCCGCGGGGGTCGGTGCGCTCAGGGCGTCCTCGTCCACACCGCTGACGATCACCTCGGGGGCGAACCCGGCCTGGCGCAGCAGGCCGAGACGGGCAGGGGAGGCGGAGGCGAGCACGAGACGGCGCTGATCAGTCATGCGGGCCATCGTAGAAGGGCCCGGAAGGGCCGTGGACCCCGCAGTGCCCGGCGGGCGCACCGCCGGGCCGCCGTACCGCTCGGTGGACGCCGAGGCGGATCAGTGGATGCCGAGCACGAACATCGCCACCAGCATCGCCAGCGCCAGCAGCACGCCGGCTCTGCGCATCATCGCCTGGGCGTCGCGCAGTTCCTTCGGCGGCTTGTTCTCGGGGTCGGACCACAGCATGCCTCCGATCCTGCTGCGCCGGGCGCCGCCCCGCCTGAGTACGGGTACTCAAGAGTCCGCGGCGCCCGGTTCCGCTCAGGCCGGCCAGTACGTCCGGGCCCAGGCGCGGGGGCCCGGACGCGGGCGGTCCGTGCGGGCGATGCGCCCCGGGTCGGACCACTGCTCGGGCGGCAGCGGCGCGCCGGACGACACGGCGGACGCCGCCGCGGCGCGCGCCCGGACCACCGCCAGTGCGGCGGCCAGCTCCTCCGGGGTGGGATTGCCCCGTACGACCTTGATCATGGGCAGGCCTCTCTGGGAAGTGCCGACGGCTACAGCGGGATGTTGCCGTGCTTCTTCGGGGGAAGGGATTCCCGCTTCGTACGGAGTTGACGCAGGCCCTTGACGATGTGGGCCCGGGTGTCGGACGGCATGATCACCGCGTCGACGTAACCGCGCTCGGCCGCCACGTACGGGTTGAGCAGCGCGTCCTCGTAGTCCGTCATCAGCTCGGCACGGGTGGCGTCCGGGTCCTCGGCGGCGGCGATGGTGCGGCGGTGCAGGATGTTCACCGCGCCCTGCGCCCCCATGACGGCGATCTGCGCGGTCGGCCAGGCCACGTTCAGGTCGGCGCCCAGGTGCTTGGAGCCCATCACGTCGTACGCCCCGCCGAACGCCTTGCGGGTGATGACGGTGATCAGCGGGACCGTCGCCTCCGCGTAGGCGTAGATCAGCTTCGCGCCGCGCCGGATGATGCCGCCGTACTCCTGGTCCACGCCCGGCAGGAAGCCCGGTACGTCCACGAAGGTGATGACGGGGACGTTGAACGCGTCGCAGGTGCGGACGAAACGGGCCGCCTTCTCGCTGGCGTTGATGTCCAGGCAGCCGGCGAACTGCATCGGCTGGTTGGCGACGATGCCGACCGGGTGGCCCTCGACCCGGCCGAAGCCGGTGATGATGTTCGGCGCGAACAGGGCCTGGGTCTCCAGGAACTCGGCGTCGTCCAGGACATGCTCGATCGCGGTGTGCATGTCGTACGGCTGGTTCGCCGAGTCCGGGATCAGCGTGTCCAGCTCACGGTCCTCGTCGGTGGTGGCGAGGTCCGCCTCCTCCGGGAAGGCCGGGGCCTCGGAGAGGTTGTTCGAAGGCAGGTACGACAGCAGTGACTTGACGTACTCGATGGCGTCCTTCTCGTCGCCCGCCATGTGGTGCGCCACCCCGGAGGTGGTGTTGTGCGTACGGGCGCCGCCCAGCTCCTCGAAGCCGACGTCCTCACCGGTGACCGTCTTGATGACGTCGGGGCCGGTGATGAACATGTGCGAGGTCTGGTCCACCATCACCGTGAAGTCGGTGATCGCGGGGGAGTAGACCGCGCCGCCCGCGCACGGGCCGACGATCAGCGAGATCTGCGGGATCACCCCGGAGGCGTGCACATTGCGGCGGAAGATCTCGGCGAACAGGCCGAGCGCCACGACGCCCTCCTGGATCCGCGCGCCGCCGCCGTCGTTGATGCCGATCACCGGACAGCCGGTCTTCAGCGCGAAGTCCATGACCTTGACGATCTTCTCGCCGTAGACCTCGCCGAGCGAACCGCCGAAGATCGTGAAGTCCTGCGAGTACACGCAGACCGGGCGGCCGTCGACCGTGCCGTAACCGGTGACGACACCGTCCCCGTACGGGCGGTTCTTCTCGATGCCGAAGTTGGTGGAGCGGTGCCGGGCGAACTCGTCGAGCTCCACGAAGGAGCCCTCGTCCAGCAGCAGCTCGACCCGCTCACGGGCCGTCAGCTTGCCCTTGGCGTGCTGCTTCTCGACCGCACGGGCCGAACCGGCGTGCGTCGCTTCGTCGATGCGGCGCGTCAGGTCCGCGAGCTTGCCCGCGGTGGTGTGGATGTCGCTTAGCGGCTCGGACATCGGGGGGCGGCTCCCTGCCTGGTCACGGGGACGACGTCTGGCACCGGTCACGGGGGGACGGCCAGCCGTCAGTCCGGCTCTGGCTACTGACTCGTAGGGTATCGGCGCGCCTGCGGAAAGGCAGTGCGTCCTTTGCCACACCTAGGCTGGGTTGCATGACACCACCGGATGCGCCACACAACCGCTGGTCGGACCTGGACCGGCCGCCCCTCAACGTGACCGCGCTGCGCCGCGGACTGCTCCGGCCGGACGCGCTGTGGACGTCGCTGGAGGTCGTGGAGTCCACCGGGTCCACCAACACCGACCTGGCAGGACAGGCCCGTACCGGGGCGGCGGGCGAGGGCACCGTGCTGGTCGCCGAGGAGCAGACGGCCGGGCGCGGACGGCTGGAGCGGACCTGGACCGCACCGCCCCGCTCCGGGCTCTTCCTCTCCGTCTACCTGGAGCCCGGCGACATCCCCGTGGAGCGGTGGGGCTGGGTGCCGCTGCTGGCCGGGGTCGCCGCCGCGACCGGGCTCGCGAAGTCGGCGGGTGTCGACATGTCGCTGAAGTGGCCCAACGACCTGCTCGTCTCCGTGGAGGGCGAGGAGCGCAAGACGGGCGGCATCCTCGGCGAGTTCGCCGGGGACGGCATCGTCGTCGGCCTCGGCATCAACGTCTCGCTGCGCGCCGACGAGCTGCCCGCCCCCACCGCCGGATCGCTGGCGCTCGCCGGAGCTGTCTCCACCGACCGCGAGACCCTGCTGCGCGCCGTCCTGCGCTCGCTGGAGGACTGGTACGGCCGGTGGAAGGCGGCCGGCGGCGACGCGGCCGCGAGCGGGCTCCAGGCCGCCTACGCGGCGGGCTGCGCGACCCTGGACCGGACCGTGCGGGCCGAGCTGCCGGGCGGGAAGTCGCTGGTCGGCGAGGCGGTCGCGATCGACGGCGACGGGCGGCTCGTCCTCTCCACCGAGGGCGGGCTCCAGCAGCCGGTGTCGGCCGGGGACATCGTCCATCTGCGGGGCGCGGCGGGCGGCCTGACCTGAGGCGGCTCCCGCCCCCGATGGGTGCGGGGGCGGATACCGCGTATGCCTGAGTTGTCACGCGCGACGCACCGACGGCGGGCAACCAAGGACGTGAGCTGGGGCACACCTGCCGTATCGTTGAGGCGATCCAGCGACAGATCGGCAGGGCAGTGCGCAGGGAACGGGCAGGAGGCGGCTGGTGACCGTCGGCGACACGACGTCCGGCGCGGGTGAGGAGCCCGGGCCTGACTCCTCGGTCCACGCCACACCCCACCACGAGGTCGACCACACGGTGGAACCGACCGACGACCCCCTCGCCATCCGCCTGGAAGCGCTGATCCTGGGGGCCGACCGGCGCTACACGCCCTTCCAGGCGGCCCGCACCGCCGGGGTCTCCATGGATCTGGCCTCCCGTTTCTGGCGTGCCATGGGCTTCGCGGACATCGGCCAGGCCAAGGCGCTCACCGAGGCCGATGTGCTCGCCCTGCGGCGGCTCGCCGGTCTCGTCGAGGCCGGGCTGCTCAGCGAGCCGATGGCGATCCAGGTCGCCCGCTCCACCGGGCAGACCACCGCCCGGCTGGCCGAATGGCAGATCGACTCGTTCCTGGAGGGCCTGACCGAGCCGCCCGAGCCCGGCATGACCCGCACCGAGGTCACGTATCCGCTGGTCGAGCTGTTGCTCCCGGAGCTCCAGGAGTTTCTCGTCTACGTGTGGCGGCGCCAGCTGGCCGCCGCCACCGGCCGGGTCGTGCAGGCCGCGGACGACGAGGAGATGGTCGACCGGAGGCTGGCCGTCGGCTTCGCGGACCTGGTCGGCTTCACCCGGCTGACCCGGCGCCTGGAGGAGGAGGAGCTCGGCGAGCTGGTCGAGTCCTTCGAGACGACCGCCGCCGACCTGGTCGCCGCGCACGGCGGCCGGCTCATCAAGACCCTCGGCGACGAGGTGCTCTTCGCCGCCGACGACGCGGGCACGGCCGCCGAGATAGCGCTCCGGCTGATCGAGGCGATGTCCCAGGACGAGACGATGCCGGCCCTGCGCGTCGGCATCGCCTTCGGCACGGTCACCACCCGGATGGGCGATGTCTTCGGCACCACGGTGAACCTCGCCAGCCGGCTCACCTCGATAGCTCCGAAGGACGCCGTCCTGGTCGACGGGGCGTTCGCCAAGGAGCTGGTCCGGCACGGCGAGGCCCCGGAGTCCGAGGCGCAGGCCGCCGAGGCCGTCGCGGCCGCCGCCGAACGGGCCCGGCTCGCCGAGAAGGAGGGCCGCGAGCCCGACGACGAGCCGCCGCTGCCCACGTACCGCTTCGGTCTCCAGCCGATGTGGCAGCGCCCGGTGCGCGGGCTCGGCGTGGTCGAGCCGTGGCTGCTGGCCCGCCGGGGCAGGACCGGCTCCTGAGCGGTTACGGCTTCGCCCCTGTCGGCGGTCCGGCGGTCCTGTCTAGGATTCCTGCCGGGTAACGCTCGTTAACGGGCGCCGTCGACCGACAGGGGTGCAGTCATGACCGTCACGTCCGAGCAGCGGTACGGGGAGTTCGTCGTCGTACGGCGGCGCGAGGGGCAGGACCACGTCGCCGAGCTGGTTCTCGACCGGCCCAAGGCCATGAACGCCGTCTCCACCGACATGGCCCGCTCCATCGCCGCCGCCTGCGAGGCGCTCGGCGCCGACCGGGACGTCCGGGCCACCGTCCTCACCTCCAGCCACGACCGGGCCTTCTGCGTCGGCGCGGACCTCAAGGAGCGCAACTCCTTCACCGACGCCGACCTCGTACGCCAGCGGCCCACCGCCCGCGCCGCCTACACCGGGGTCCTGGAGCTGCCGATGCCGGTGATCGCCGCCGTGCACGGCTTCGCCCTCGGCGGCGGCTTCGAACTCGCCCTCGCCTGCGATGTGATCGTCGCCGACGCCACCGCCGTGGTCGGACTGCCCGAGGTGTCCGTGGGGGTCATTCCGGGTGGCGGCGGTACGCAGCTGCTGCCGCGCCGGGTGGGTGCGGCGCGCGCCGCCGAGCTGGTGTTCAGCGCCCGCCGCGTCGAGGCCGCCGAGGCGCGCGAACTGGGCCTGGTGGACGAGCTGGTCGAGGCGGGCCGGGACCGCGAGGAGGCCCTCGCGCTGGGCGGCCGGATCGCCGCCAACTCGCCGGTCGGGCTGCGCGCGGCCAAGAAGGCGCTCCGGCTGGGCCACGGCCTCGATCTGCGGGCGGGCCTGGAGGTCGAGGACGCGGCCTGGCGGTCGGTGGCCTTCTCGGGGGACCGGGCGGAGGGCGTGGCCGCGTTCAACGAGAAGCGGCGCCCCGACTGGCCCGGCCAGTGACGACGCGCGTGCCTCACACAGAGTGAGCGCGATGCGAAGAAATAGTTGAAATTAGTTACGCATCAAGCTGATCAAGTAACTCAAAAGGGGGCAAATCTACATAAACTAGAGAAATGGGTGGTGACGATGTGCGGCTGCGGGCCGTGGTTTCGCTGGCGCAGTCCATGGCCGCGGCCTACACGCCGCGCGAGTCGTGGCGGGCGGCGGCGCTGGGCGCCTGTGAGGCGCTGAGCGGCAGTTTCGCCGCGCTCTCCGTGTGGGAGCGGGGCCGGGGCAGGCTGCGGGTGCTGGTGAACGCGGGTCAACGGGCCGAAGGGGAGGAGGAGTTCCCCGAGGAGGAGGCCTACCCGGTCCATGAGTTCCCGGAGATCACCGAGTTCCTGCACGAGCGGTGGGCCGGCGGCGGCGAGCCCGACGCCTGGGTGGAGACCGCCGACGGGCTGCCCGGCGCGGGCGGTCCGGCGCGCGGCGCCCGCCCGTACTGCCACCAGCGCGTCGCCGCGCTCCGGCGGCGCGGCCGGGGCTGCTGCGTGGTCGCGCCGATCGTGCTGCACGGCCGGGCGTGGGGCGAGCTGTATGTGGCGCGGCCGGCCGGGCAGCCCGTCTTCGACCGGGCCGACGCGGACTTCGCGACCGTGCTCGCCGCCGTCGTCGCCTCCGGGATCGCCCAGACCGAGCGCCTGGAGGAGGTCCGCAAACTGGCCTTCACCGACCCGCTGACCGGTCTCGCCAACCGCCGCGCGGTCGACATCCGGCTCGACGAGGCCATCGAGCTGCACCGCGTCGACGACACCGTCGTCAGCCTCGTCGTCTGCGACCTCAACGGCCTCAAGGCGGTCAACGACACCCACGGTCACGCCGTCGGCGACCGCCTGCTGGAACGTTTCGGCTCGGTGCTGTCGCTGTGCGGGGCGATGCTGCCCCAGGCGCTGGCGGCCCGGCTCGGCGGCGACGAGTTCTGTCTGCTCGCGGCCGGGCCCCCGGCGGACGCGGTGGTCGGCGTGGCCACCGAGCTCTGCGACCGGGCGGCGGTGATCGAGCTGGGCGACGGGGTCGCCTGCGGGGTCGCGTCGACCGGCGACCCGATCGGGCCGGTGCGCTCGGCCCGGCGACTGTTCCGGCTCGCGGACGCCGCCCAGTACCGCGCCAAGGCGGCGCGTTCGCTGGGGCCCGTGGTGGCCGGGCGGGACGGCGAGGTCATCCGGCTCGCGGACTCCCCGCCCAAATCCGCGCACGACCGGCGCAGGCTCCGCGGCAACCGGCCGTGAGCGGTGGCGGCGTCAGGTGCCGGGCTTCGGCGAGGCCGCGGCCCGGGTCTCGGCGCGGCGAGCAGCAGGAGCCGCGCGTGCGTGCGGCTTCCACGCATCGCTCGCGGCGGGCAACCCGCTCACATACTCGGGCCGCCTCGTAAGGGGCCCTGCTCGGTACCACTAGTGACATGAAGGCTTTCAATCCGTACGCTGCTGAATATGGATATGCACACTGTTGTGGTGGGGACGTCCGGAACCACCGCCGAGGACGTCGTCGCCGTGGCCCGCCACGGCGCCCGGGTCGAGCTCTCCGCCGCCGCCGTGGAAGCCCTGGCCGCCGCCCGGCTCATCGTGGACGCGCTCGCCGCCAAGCCCGAGCCCGTCTACGGCGTCTCCACCGGCTTCGGCGCGCTCGCCAGCCGCCACATCAGCCCCGAGCTGCGTGCGCAGCTCCAGCGCAACATCGTCCGCTCGCACGCGGCCGGCATGGGCCCCCGCGTCGAGCGCGAGGTGGTCCGCGCGCTGATGTTCCTCCGGCTGAAGACGGTCGCCTCCGGTCACACCGGCGTACGCCCCGAGGTCGCCCAGACCATGGCCGACGTGCTGAACGCGGGCATCACGCCCGTCGTCCACGAATACGGCTCGCTCGGCTGCTCCGGCGACCTCGCCCCGCTCTCGCACTGCGCGCTCACCCTGATGGGCGAGGGCGACGCGGAGGGCCCCGACGGCACGGTCCGCCCGGCGGGCGAGCTGCTCGCCGCGCACGGCATCGCCCCGGTCGAGCTCCGCGAGAAGGAGGGCCTGGCCCTCCTCAACGGCACCGACGGCATGCTCGGCATGCTCGTCATGGCCCTCGCCGACCTCAAGAACCTCTACACCTCGGCCGACATCACCGCCGCCCTCTCCCTGGAGGCGCTGCTCGGCACGGACAAGGTCCTCGCCCCCGAGCTGCACGCCATCCGCCCGCACCCCGGTCAGGGCGTCAGCGCGGACAACATGCTGCGGGTGCTGGCCGGTTCGGGCCTGACGGGACATCACCAGGACGACGCGCCCCGGGTCCAGGACGCCTACTCGGTGCGCTGCGCCCCCCAGGTCAACGGCGCGGGCCGCGACACCCTCGACCACGCGGCCGTCGTCGCCGGGCGCGAGCTGGCCTCCTCCGTCGACAACCCGGTGGTCCTGCCCGACGGCCGGGTCGAGTCGAACGGCAACTTCCACGGCGCGCCCGTCGCGTACGTCCTCGACTTCCTCGCGATCGTCGCCGCCGACCTCGGCTCGATCTGCGAACGCCGCACCGACCGGCTGCTCGACAAGAGCCGCTCGCACGGTCTGCCGCCGTTCCTCGCGGACGACGCCGGGGTCGACTCGGGGCTGATGATCGCCCAGTACACGCAGGCCGCCCTGGTCAGCGAGATGAAGCGGCTCGCGGTCCCGGCCTCCGCCGACTCGATCCCGTCCTCCGCGATGCAGGAGGACCACGTCTCCATGGGCTGGTCCGCCGCCCGCAAGCTCCGTACCGCTGTGGACAACCTGGCCCGGATCGTCGCCGTCGAGCTCTACGCGGCGACCCGGGCGGTGGAGATCCGGGCCGCCGAGGGGCTCGTCCCGGCCCCCGCCTCGCAGGCCGCCGTGGCCGCGCTGCGGGCCGCCGGAGCCGAGGGCCCGGGCCCGGACCGCTTCCTCGCGCCGGACCTGGCCGCCGCCGACGCGTTCGTACGCGAAGGGCGCCTGGTCGCGGCCGTGGAGCCGGTCACGGGACCGCTGGCCTGAGGTCACCGCCGTACCCGCGACACCGACGACGAAGGGCTGCCGCACCTGTCCGGAGCGGCAGCCCTTCGTCGTACGTACGGGATCAGAGCGCCGGGCGCGTACCCGTCACGGAGCGGCGGACCGAGTAGGTGACGAAGGCGGTGCCGAGGCCCAACAGGGCGGTGCCGCCGACGAGATACGGGGTGGTCTCCGGGCCTGGACCGGTGTCGGCGAGGCGCGCGTCCGAGGAGTCCTCAGCGGCGCCGGCGGCCGCGCGGGCGGCCGGGGCGGCCGGTGCGGACCGCGGGCGGTTCTCCCCGGTGTCCCCGGTCGCGTTGGCCGACGGGACGAACCAGAGAGCGGCCAGCAGCGTGCCTGCGGCGGTGGCGGTCAGCAGTGTGCGACGAGCGACGGACACAGATTCGATCCCCTTGCGACAACCATGAGTTAGCCCCGTGGGCCGATGCTAAGCAAAGCAGCGGGTCGGTGGAAAGTCGCGGCCTCGCCGAGCCTTACGCTCCGGCCTATGAGCACAGAAGAGACATCCAGGTTTGTTCGACTTCGCGTGGAGATGGTGCTGGAGGTCACCGACCTCGACGCCCTGACCGGCACCGCCCTCGAATCCATCGCCGCCGAGTACGGGGACCCCGTCGCGGCGGTCGCCGGAACCGACACCGCCGAGGAGCGGATGCATGCCGAGGCCACGGTCCGGGCAGACGGTGCGGAGGCCCTCGCCTCCCTGGTCGACCCGTTCGACCTGGTCAGCGAGGTGCCCGGGGTCGAACTCGCCCAGGCCTCCTGGAGCAGCGAGTCCATCGAGTACGACCCCGACGCGGAGGGCTGGGACGACGCGGACGACGGCGACGAGGGCCTCTTCCTGCCGCAGGACGAGGGCGACGAGGAGGGGTACGGCGACGCGGTCGCGCACAATGGGAAGAACGACGGCGAGGACGGTGACCCCGCGCAGCGGGTGTGACGTGTGAGAACACCGGCCCCGGCCCCGCTCACTCGCGGACCGGGGCCGCGCCGTGCGGCGACGGAAACCGGGGCCCGATCGGGGGGAACCACCGCACGCGGGGCCGCGTCGATGAGTGGTGTTCCCCACATCTGTCGTGGATGCGGAACGGAGCACCCGTGCCGGGTGTTCTTGGAACATTGACGGGGAATAGCCGCCTGGCGGCCCCGTCCGGGGATTTTGGGGAATCGGCAACGATGGAGAAGCGTGTGATGACGGACAGCAAGCGGCGCAGGGGCCTCGTGGCCGTGTCCGCACTGCTCGGCGGCGTGCTGGTGCTTTCGGCCTGTACCGACGACGGCGACAAGGGCGGAAAGACGAGCGCCGGGAGTTCGGAGTCGTCGCAGCAGGAGGTGGACAAGGCGGCAGCCGCGGACGCCTCCGAGGCGCAGATAGCGATCAAGCCGGAGAACGGCGCGACCAACGCCAGCATTAACAACGCGGCCCAGGTCACCGTCGCCAAGGGCAAGCTCACCGAGGTCGTCATGACCACGGCCGACGGCACCCCGGTCGAGGGCACGCTGGCGGCCGACGGGTCCAGCTGGAAGCCCGCGGGGCAGCTGGAGCGCTCCACCACGTACAAGATCGACGCCACGGCGGAGGACTCGAAGGGCCGCAAGGCACACGAGAACAGCTCCTTCACCACCGTCTCGCCCGACAACAGCTTCATCGGGAACTTCACCCCCGAGGACGGCTCCACGGTCGGCGTCGGGATGCCCGTCTCGATCAACTTCAACAAGGCGATCACGGACAAGAAGGCCGTCCAGGACGGCATCACCGTGACCTCCAGCAGCGGCCAGGAGGTCGTCGGCCACTGGTTCAACTCCCAGCGCCTGGACCTGCGCCCGCAGGACTACTGGAAGGGCGGCTCCACCGTCACCCTGAAGCTGGCGCTGGACGGCGTCGAGGGCGCGGACGGCGTCTTCGGGGTCCAGCAGAAGACCGTGACCTTCAAGATCGGCCGTAACCAGGTCTCCACCGTCGACGCGAAGACCAAGATGATGACGGTCACCCGCGACGGCAAGACCATCAAGACGATCCCGATCTCCGCGGGCTCCCCCGACAACCCCACGTACAACGGTCAGATGGTGATCTCCGAGAAGCACAAGGAGACCCGGATGAACGGCGCCACCGTCGGCTTCACCGATGACGACGGCAAGGGCGAGTACGACATCAAGGACGTGCCGCACGCCATGCGGCTGTCCACCTCGGGCACCTTCATCCACGGCAACTACTGGGGCAAGGGCATCTTCGGCAACGCCAACACCAGCCACGGCTGTGTGGGCCTCGCCGACGTGAAGGGCGCGAACGACCCCAACGCGCCGGGCGCCTGGTTCTACGACAACTCGATGGTCGGCGACGTGGTCATCGTCCAGAACTCCCCGGACAAGACCATCACCCCGGACAACGGCCTCAACGGCTGGAACATGAGCTGGGCCGAGTGGACGGCCGGCTCCCAGGCCTGATCCACCGGATCCGCCCGGTCCACCCGTTCTCCCCTCGCACCACCCCCGTCCCCACCCGAAGGCGGCGGCCCCGGAACACTCCGGGGCCGCCGCCTTCGGCGTTGCCGGGCCACGCATGACCTCCGAGGTAATCGACGCCCTCCGCCCGGCCCGGCAGCATCGTGGGTGTCCCGGAGACCGTCCCGGGAACCGCCCCGACGCCACCACGGAGGACCGGAACATGACCGCGTACGCCATCGCCCACCTGCACCCCGCCGACGGCCCCGTCGAGGACGAGGTGCTGAGCTACATCGAGCGCATCCAGGCCACCATGAAGCCCTACGGAGGCCGCTTCCTGGTGCACGGCGCCGAGGTGGAGGTGGTGGAGGGGACATGGCCCGGCGGGCTGGTCGTCGTCGGCTTTCCGGGGGTCGAGGAGGCCCACGCCTGGTACGCCTCGCCCGCGTACCAGGAGATCCTGCCGCTGCGTACCCGGCATCTCGGCGGTGACGTGATCATCGTCCCGGGCGTCGGTCCGGAGTACGACGCGTCGGCCACCGCGGCGGCGATGCGGGCGGCGCGGGACCGTACGGCCGGGGACCGTACGGCCGGGGACCGTACGGCCGGGGACCGCGCGACGCCGGACGGTACGGCGCCGGACGGTACGGCGCGGGAGGCCGGAGGCGACCCGGCTCAGCCCGTACGTTCCTCCGCCACCGCCGCCCGGTAGCTCCGCAGGTCGCTGCGGAGCACCTGGCGCACCCCCGCGAGGTCCTCGTGGCCCTCTGCGGGGCAGCCACCGGGCCGCTCCGGGCCGCTGGGCGAGGCAGGGCCCCGGAGCCGGTGCCAGGGCTGGAGCGGCAGCCAGAGGAGCCCGTACAGCCAGCGCAGCACCAGCCTCCGGAACCCCGGCCTGCCCGCGTCGGGCAGCCGGATCACCCGGACGCCCATGATCAGCTTTCCGGCGCTCGCCCGGACCGCCAGCGTCAGCAGCACCTGGTTGGCGAACGACAGCACGACCAGCTGGACCACCAGCAGGGCGACCGCGCGCCCCGTCCCGCCGGAATCCAGACAGGACCGCACCAGCAGCCCCACGGCCAGCAGGCACAGATAGGCGTCGAGCCCGACCGCCAGATAGCGCCGCATGTCCCCCGTGCCCTTGGGGATGCGCGGCCGCCCCCGGGGCGCCGGGGCGGGATACACCGAGGCGCGGGCGTACGCCGGGTACGCGGCCCGTGGAAGCGCCTGGCCGTACGGCGCCGGAGGCCGTGCGGAGGGCGGGTCCGGACGGGACAGCGCGGCGCTGCTCCCGGCCCGGCGCACTCCGTACAGCGCCCGTAACTCGTCAGGAGGCTGCCCTCTCCGACGCCCCCGCGGCTTCGTCATGGGGGCATCATGACTGATCGTCAGGCGGGGTGTCCCTGTTCCTGACGGGTAACTCCCACGGCCCTGCGTTGTTTCACCGGACCCTTACGGTTGGCGGCCTCCGGCCGCACGGACGCGTTGTTCCCGGCCGCACGGCGCGTCCCCTCCCGGCCGCAGGGCGCGTCCCCTCCCGGCCGCACGGCGACGGCGGGGGTGCAGCCCGCTCCACCCCCGATACGGGGGTGCTCTCCCTCCCCGCGGCGTGCCCCGGCCGACAGAATCGGAGCATCACCGACCACGGAGGCATCACCGTCATGAAGTCCCTGCTCTGGCTCGTCCTGTCCGCCGCACTCGCCGCCAACGTCTTCCTGAGTCTCGCCATCGAGGAGAGCGGCCTCCAGATCGCCCTGAGCGTCGCGGCGGGCGTCACCGCGATCGCCTCCGGGGTCGGGCTCTGGATGCTGCGGGACCCGCACGGGAGCCGATCCGGAATGTGACCTTCGCCACTCAGTAGTCCGTGGCCGGGGTACGGGCCCGGGCCGCGCGGTCCGCCCGCAACAGCGGTTCGGAGGGCGGCGGAGCGCCCGGCAGGGCACTCCGGACGCTGATCAAAACGCCCGATCATGGTCAATATGTGGATGGTCCTCGAAGATCATCGGGCCGCCCTGGAGAATCGGACCGTACGACGGTCCTGCGTATCGCCCGGCCGGGCGACGGCCGCGCGGCCCTCCCGAGCGGGAGTCCGCGTGGCCCCGGCGGGGGAGACGGACCGGTGGCGCCCTCCGGGACGGGGGCGCCGACGCGCACGAGCCCGACCACGGAAGGTCTTGATCAGATGCCGGTCATCCCCGAATCGCCCGACTCCGTCCGCACGCACGACGCCGCGGCCCGTGTCATCGAGCCGCTCTACGCCGAGATCCTGCGCCGCAACCAGGGCGAGCAGGAGTTCCACCAGGCGGTCCGCGAGGTCCTGGAGACGCTCGGGCCGGTGCTGACCCAGCGGCCCGAGTTCGTCGACGCGCGCATCATCGAGCGGATATGCGAGCCCGAGCGCCAGCTGATCTTCCGGGTGCCGTGGTCGGACGACTCCGGCGACATCCACGTCAACCGCGGCTTCCGGGTGGAGTTCTCCAGCTCGCTCGGCCCCTACAAGGGCGGCCTGCGCTTCCACCCCTCGGTCAACCTCGGCATCGTGAAGTTCCTCGGCTTCGAGCAGATCTTCAAGAACGCCCTCACCGGCATGCCCATCGGCGGTGGCAAGGGAGGCGCGGACTTCGACCCCAAGGGCCGCTCCGACGCCGAGATCATGCGGTTCTGCCAGTCCTTCATGACCGAACTCCACCGCCACCTGGGGGAGTACACCGACGTGCCGGCCGGTGACATCGGCGTCGGCGGCCGCGAGATCGGCTATCTCTTCGGCCAGTACAAGCGGATCACCAACCGCTACGAGTCCGGTGTCCTCACCGGCAAGGGCCTCGGCTGGGGCGGCGCACAGGCCCGTACGGAGGCCACCGGTTACGGCACGGTCCTGTTCACCGCCGAGATGCTGCGCAGCCGGGGTGAGTCGCTGGAGGGCCAGACCGTCGCGGTGTCCGGTTCCGGCAACGTCGCCATCTACGCCGCCGAGAAGGCCCAGCAGCTCGGCGCGACCGTGGTGACCTGCTCGGACTCCGGCGGCTATGTGGTCGACGAGAAGGGCATCGACCTCGCCCTCCTCAAGGAGATCAAGGAGACCGGCCGGGGCCGGGTCTCGGAGTACGCCGAACGACGCGGCGCACACGCCCGGTTCGTGCCCGGTACGGGGGTGTGGTCGGTCCCCGTGGACGTGGCCCTGCCCTGCGCCACGCAGAACGAACTGCACGAGGCCGACGCGCTGGACCTCGTGCGCAACGGGGTCAAGGCGGTCGCGGAGGGCGCCAACATGCCCACCACACCGGAGGCGGTACGGGTGTTCCAGGAGGCGGGCGTCGCCTTCGCCCCCGGCAAGGCGGCCAACGCGGGCGGGGTCGCGACGAGCGCGCTGGAGATGCAGCAGAACGCGTCCCGGGACTCGTGGACCTTCGCCCACACCGAGGAGCGGCTCGCCGAGATCATGCGGCACATCCACGACTCCTGCTACACGACCGCCGAGCGGTACGGGAGCCCCGGCAACTACGTGGTGGGCGCGAACATCGCGGGCTTCGAGCTGGTCGCGGACGCGATGCTGGCGCAAGGTCTGATCTGACGGTACGTGGCGAGGCGTCGGTGCCGGTGCCGGTGCCGGTGCCGGTGCCGGTGCCGGTGTCGGCGTCGGTGGGTGTGGGTGCGGGTGCCGGTGACCGTGCGGGTGCCGGTGGGGGTGTTGCCGCCGGCACCGCTACCTCGCGTGGGCGAGGCCGCCGGGTGTGGACTCCCCCGCGCGGGGGAGCGGGTTGGCTCGCGCGGGGGATTCCTCGTCGTGCCTGCTCCGCGAGGGTGGAGTCATGACCCCGAAGATCTTTCACCGCCCGCCGTCCGTCGATGACACCGAGCGGCCTGTTCCGCGCTGGGCGATGCGCCTGGCCTACGCGCTCCCGCTGTTACTGCTGCCGGCGTGCCTGTGGCGGCTGCCCTTCGCCCTGCACTACACGATGGGGCAGGAGGCTCAGGAGGGCAGCCTGCCGGCCTACTGGCTGAGCATCCCGTACGTTCTCGGGCTCAGCGTGCTGACGGAAGTGGTCGCGATCCTGACCATCGGACTGGTCCGGGGCTGGGGAGAGGTGGCGCCTGCCTGGATACCGCTCATCGGCGGCAGACGTGTCCGGCCGATGGCGGCCGTCGTCCCCGCCGTGCTCGGCGGCCTGATCCTCACCCTCCTGTTCACCGCCGTCCCGTTGGGCGACAACCGCGACCTCACCCTGTACGGCGTCATCGACTCCATCGGGTACACCAACGGCGCCTGGAACGTGTTGGCGACGGTGGTCGGCACCCCCCTCGCCGCCTGGGGACCCATCACCATCGCTCTCGCGATCGCCTACTACCGTCGCCGCCGGGCCACCGCCGTCGACGTCTCCGGACGAGCCCCGGAAGGAGTCGTTCACGCGGGCGGGCGGCGGTAGTACTCCGCGCAGCCCGTGTTCAGGGCCAGCACGAGGGCGAACGCCCCGGCCGCGACCGGGTGCCCCGTCCCGTACGCCGCCGCCGCACCACCGCCGAGGACCAGCGCCTTCACCGCCGGCACCCCCGCGAGCGGAGGCCTGAACCGGGCGCGGGGCGCGGCGAACAGCCCCCACAAGGTCACGGCCGCAGCGGGCACCCCGAGACCGAGCAGCACCGATACGAGGACTCCGTCCATGGCGGTGAAGCCCCACCAGGCGAGGCAGCCGATCGCCGCGAGCTCCAGCAGGAAGGCGAGGACTTCGTTGGCGGCGAACCAGGGGTGCTGCCGGAGCGCGTGCGGATCGTGGTGCCCCGCACGCCCTGCGGCCTGCCGTTCTCGCCTCATCCTGACCCCCTGAAGAGACCCCGCTGACGGTCGGGACGATAGCCCGGGCGTGACCACGACGTCCGCCCTTGCCCTTCGGAACCGGCGGACTGTCACACGACTTCGCCGTCAGCAGATCCGCCCGGAGCGCAACGCCCGGGCCGTGTCGGGGCGGTGCCGCGCTCCTAGGCTGGGACGGTGAGCATCCGAGCGACGAACCAGGCCGACGTGATCCCTCTGCGCCCGCTTCCGACGGCGGCGTCTCCGGCGATCCCCGCGACACCGGAGCTGCCGGGACTGCCCCGGGAACCGCTCTGGCGTGACCTCGTCGGAGAAGTGCTGCGCCGTGAACGGCGGTCGCAGGGGCGGACGTTGAAGGAGGTGTCCGAGGCGGCCCGGATCTCCATGGCGTACCTCTCCGAGGTGGAGCGCGGCCGCAAGGAGGCCTCCTCCGAGGTGCTGGCCGCCGCCGCCCAGGCGCTCGGCCTGAGCCTCGCGGACGTCCTGGCGCTGGCCGGGGAGCGGCTGGTCAGCCTCACGGCGGTGCGGTCCCGGTCCCGGTCCGGGGTCGGGTCGCCGGGGGCGGTGGGCGGTCACCGGTCGGCGCGGACGACAGGTCCGGCCCGTCCGGCTCGTCCGGCCGGCCCGATGGGCGGCGTGCTGCTGGCGGCCTGAGTTACAGGTGAGGTCGCCCGGCGGCCGGGAGGGCACGTCACGGGCGGTCATGGTCGCCCCGGGGTGCCCGGTCCGCGAGGGCTCGTAGCTCGGCGGCGACGGCGGCATGCCGTTCGCGCGGGATGTCGTGGCCGACGCCCGGCTGGAGGACGAGGCGGGCGTCGCGGATCGCGGCGGCGGTGGCCCGGCCGGCCGAGGGCTTGAGCAGCGGGTCGTCCGTGCCGTGCAACACCAGCGCGGGGAGGCGCAGTTCGGACAGGGGCGGGCCGTTCCAGGGGGCGCCGATCTGGCGGGACTGGGCGTCCGGGTCGGCGATGCCGGTGTCCACGTCGGCGGTGATCCGCGCCAGGGCCTCCGCCTCGTCGAACGGGTAGCCGGGCGAGGCGCAGAGCCGTGCCACCGCGAGGCCGGTCGCGATGCGCCCCGCCCGGTCCCGGGCGGGCTTGATGCGGGCGAACCTCGCGAGCGTGCCGAGCCGTAGATGGCGGAAGGCGCCCAGCCCGCCGACATCGCTCGGCAGCGCGGCGGACGAGGTGAGCGTGCGCACCCGGTCCGGGTGGCGCAGGGCCACGCGCTGGGCGACGACCCCGCCCAGCGAGTGCCCGAAGAGGTGTGCCCTCCCAGCCGAGCGCGTCCAGGACGGCGACCGCGTCGTCGGCCATGTCCTCGGCGGTGTAGGCCGCACCGCGGCCGGCGGCCAGGGCGGCGAAGGGGTTGCCCCGGGAGGCGGGCTTCGGCAGCCGGGTGGACTCGCCCGCGTCCCGCTGGTCGTAGCGGGCGACGGCGAACCCGGCGTCGGCGAAGGCCGCGCACAGCTCCCCGGGCCACCAGTGCCGGGAGACCGCAAGACCCATCACCAGGAGCAGCGGCTCACCGTCCGCGCCCTCCTGGAGCCGGTCGTGGGCGAGCTCGACCGCACCGTTGCGGGCGAAGCGGCGTTCGGTCCAGGTCATGACGGGCTCCTTCGGCGTCGAATGGCAAAATACTGCGAACGATGTTCGCAGTATTGGACTACCGACCAGTCCAGCAGTCCGGAACGACCGAGGGGGAGGTGCGGGCCGTGGCCGACCGCGAGACCCGGCCGACGACCGTCTGGTCACGTCCCGTGCGGGGCGCGCGCGGACCCGCACCCGAGCGGAGCCGCGCCGAGATCACGACGGCTGCCCTCGCCCTCGCCGATGCGGAGGGCCTGGCAGCCGTGTCGATGCGCGCGCTCGCGCAGCGGCTGGGCACCGGGCCCGCCTCGCTCTACCGCTACGTGGGGAGCCGGGACGAGCTGCTGGACCTCATGGCGGACGCGGTCGCGGCCGAGCTGGACCTCTCCGCGGCCCCCACCGGCGACTGGCTGGACGATCTCGTCGGCCTGGCCCGCCAGTCCAAGGCCGCGCACGTCCGGCACCCGTGGCTGGCCGATCTGAACGACCGGCGCGGCGAGGTGCTGGGCCCGCACGCGATCGACTACCTCGACCACGCGCTCCGGATCCTGGCCCCCGCACCCGGCACCGCCGGCCAGAAGCTGGAGGCCATCGGCCTGCTCGGCGGCCTGGCCACTCTCTTCGCCCGCCGGGATGCCCTCGCGGCGGACACCGAGGCCCCGCCCGCCCGGGCTGCCCACCTGGCCGCGGTCGCCGCCGAGGGACGCCACCCGCACCTGCTCGCCGCCCTCACCGCGGCGGGCGCCCCGCCCACGGCCGGCCCCGACGACCGGGACGCCCTCTTCGTACGGCTGCTGCGACGGGTGCTTCCGGCGACGCTGACCGGCTGACGCAGGGCCCCGGGCGAGCGGCCCGGAGACTCCTGCGGCCGGGCTCAGCCCTCGGCCGGGGCCACGCCGATCGGGCAGCTCACGCCCGTACCGCCGATGCCGCAGTAGCCGCCCGGGTTCTTGTCCAGGTACTGCTGGTGGTACGCCTCCGCCGGCCAGAACGGGCGGCCGTCGGCCGGGAGGATCTCCGTCGTGATCTCCTTGTGGCCCGAGGCCGTCAGGACCTTCTGGTACGCCTCACGGGACGCGTCGGCGGCCGCTGCCTGGGCGGGGGAGTGGGTGTAGATCGCCGAGCGGTACTGGGTGCCCACGTCGTTGCCCTGGCGGAAGCCCTGGGTCGGGTTGTGCGACTCCCAGAACAGCCTCAGCAACTCCTCGTACGACACGACGGCCGGGTCGAAGACGACGCGTACCGCCTCCGTGTGTCCGGTCAGGCCCGAGCAGGCCTCCTCGTACGTCGGGTTCTCCGTGTAGCCGCCCTGGTAGCCGACGAGCGTCGTCCAGACGCCCTCGGTCTGCCAGAACTTCCGCTCCGCGCCCCAGAAACAGCCCAGCGCGAAGTCCGCCACCTCCAGGCCCTCGGGATACGGGCCCACCAGCGGATTGCCGAGGACCGTGTGGCGGGAGGGGACGGTGAACTCGGGGACGGGGCGGCCGCGCAGGGCCTGCTCCGGGGTGGGGAGCACGGGAGTGCGGTGGTTCAGGAACATGCGGGGCTCCTCCGGGGGTCGGTTTTCGGTACCTACAACAAGGGAGCGGCCGCCGGGATTCCGGGCGGCGACGCCCACCCCGTGGCCCCGGTGACGTCCGCCAGGGCCCGGGCGAAGCCCCGCGTGCGCCCCGCGAGGCCGCCTCCTCGCTCTTCGTCGCGGTGTTCGACGGGGCCATCGCGCTCGGGGCGCCGGCCGGCGGGCTGGGTGGCGGCCGGCATCGGGATCACGGCCGTCGCGGCGACCGGCGCGGCGCTCGTGGCGGCCGCGCTGACGGCCGCAGCGGTGGGCCCGGGCCCCCGCGCCCGCCCGCGCCGAGCCGTGAAGCCGTACGGAGAGCCGTGAAGCCGTACGGAGATCAGTGCGGCAGCGTCGCCGGGCTGCCGCCGTTCGCCTCGTACCCCGCGACCGCCAGTGCCCGGTAGACCGTGTACTGCGCGGCCGGGTCCGGGCCCGCCGTCCACGGCAGCGCGCCCACGTGCCCGTCGATCCGGACCAGCTGGTGCATCGCCTCCGACCAGCGCTCCATGTGCACCAGGAACAGCACCAGGAGGTGGCGTACGTGGGCCAGCATCGGGTCGTCCGGACGTGCCGCGTGCACCGCGAACATCGCGCCCTCGACCGCCTTGGTCACCACCTGGCCCCGGTAGAAGCTCTGCACCAGATTGACCTCCGGCAGATGCTCGTACACCGCGAACAGCGGCAGCGCCGCCAGCAGTGAACCCTGCGGGGCGCGGGCGGCGGCGGCCGTGGCGAACGCGTCGGCGTCCTTGCGCGAGCCGTGCCACTTCTCGCAGTGGAAGTGCAGCGCCGCGATGTGCGCGCCCATGTGCGCCGGAGCCCGGTCGATGATCTTCGCCCAGAGCTGGTCGAACTGCTCGGGGGTGTAGTTCAGGCCCCGGGCCACCGCCAGCTCCACGATGTACGGAACGGGATCGCCCGGCGCGAGCAGGGCCGCCTCGCCGCAGACCGTACGGGCCTCCTCCAGGATGATCCGGAAGTCGTCGCTGCCCGCGGCCGAGGACCGCCAGGCCTGCTGCACCAGGAACTCCGCGTGCACCGCCGCGCCGCCCGCGTCCTTCGGGGACTCCGCGCGCCAGGTCCGCAGCCAGGCGCCGCCCACCCCGGGCCGCTGCGCCAGCTCCAGCGAGGCCGCGCCAGCGAAGGCCTGGATCCGCTGCCAGCGCACCTCGCCCTCCTTCGGCGTCCCGGCCAGCAGCTGGGAGGCCGCGCGCCAGTCCTGGGTGCCCTGGACGACGTCGAGCACGTCCAGGAGATCCTGGTCGGGGCCCGGCATCCGGACGTCCAGCTCCTCCTGGCGGGCGAAGCCGTACGTGTCCGGGTCGGCGGCGTCCGGCGCACCGGGTTCGACCTGGCGGATACCGCCCCGGCGACGCATGACCCAGGGGCCGATGATCGCCGCGAGCATGCACATCGCGAGCAGGAACAACAGAATCTCCATGGCCCCATTGTCCCCGGAGCGGCGAGTGGCCGGTAAGGGCCCTCTTCACGAACTACGCTCGGCCCCATGAGCGACCAGCACAGCTTCGAAACCCTCGCCATCCACGCGGGGAACACCGCCGACCCCCTCACCGGCGCGGTGGTACCGCCGATCTACCAGGTGTCCACGTACAAGCAGGACGGCGTGGGCGGACTGCGCGGCGGATACGAGTACAGCCGCAGCGCCAACCCGACCCGCACCGCCCTGGAGGAGAACCTCGCGGCTCTCGAAGGCGGCCGCCGCGGTCTCGCCTTCGCCTCCGGCCTCGCCGCCGAGGACTGCCTCCTGCGGACGCTGCTGACCCCCGGCGACCACGTGGTCATCCCGAACGACGCCTACGGCGGCACGTTCCGGCTGTTCGCGAAGGTCGCCGCGCGGTGGGGCGTGGAGTTCTCCGTGGCCGACACCTCGGACGTGGCGTCCGTGCGGGCCGCGATCACCCCGCGCACCAAGGCGATCTGGGTGGAGACCCCGTCCAACCCGCTGCTCGGCATCACCGACATCGCCGCCGTGGCCCAGGTCGCCCGGCAGGCCGGGGCCCGCCTCGTCGTCGACAACACCTTCGCCTCGCCCTACCTCCAGCAGCCCCTCGCGCTCGGCGCGGACGTCGTCGTGCACTCCACCACCAAGTACATGGGCGGCCACTCCGACGTCGTCGGCGGCGCGCTCGTCGTCAGCGACCCGGAGCTCGCCGACGAGCTGGCGTTCCACCAGAACGCCATGGGCGCGGTCTCCGGCCCCTTCGACGCCTGGCTCGTGCTGCGCGGCATCAAGACGCTGGCCGTCCGCATGGACCGGCACACCGAGAACGCCACCAAGGTCGCCGACCTGCTGACCAGGCACCCCAAGGTCTCCCAGGTCCTCTACCCGGGCCTGCCCGAGCACCCCGGCCACGAGGTCGCCGCCAAGCAGATGAAGGCCTTCGGCGGCATGGTGTCCTTCCGCGTCGCGGCCGGCGAGGAGGCGGCGGTCGAGGTCTGCAACCGGGCGAAGCTCTTCACGCTCGGCGAGTCCCTCGGCGGCGTGGAGTCGCTGATCGAGCACCCGGGCCGGATGACGCACGCCTCCGTCGCGGGCTCCCTGCTGGAGGTCCCGGCCGACCTGGTCCGGATCTCCGTCGGCATCGAGAACGGCGACGACCTGATCGCCGACCTCACGCAGGCGCTGGGCTGATCCGGCGGGAGCGACAGCAGTGGCGAGGGCGCCCGCGGGTGACAGGCGGGCGCCCCTCGCGTCTCGGCGTTCAGGCGCTCACCTTCTCGTCCGTGTCCTCCAGCATGCCCTTGATCTGCTCGCGCAGTTCGGGACCGTCCTCGTGTCCGTGGACCGACGCGGCGTGCTCGCTCGCGGCCCGGACGACCTCGTCCTCCTCACCGACGATGGTGAGGGTGCAGTTCATCTCGCTCGGATACTTGCGGCAGTCCGCCATCTTCCTGGTCATCACGGCCTCCTCGGCTCGTACGACGACCGACCTCTCCAGCGTAGGCCTCCCGCGCCGGGGGCCCAACGGCTCACCAGCCCTCCAACGGTGGAGTGACCTGGGCGGGCTCGGTCGCCCACGGCTGCTCGACGCCGACCCAGACGAGGAACGCGGCGAGCGCCAGGCCCAGCAGCCAGGCCGCCGTCCGGACCGCCGCCCGGCGCAGCCGCAGCCGCCGCCCGCCGTGCCGGACCGCCCGCGCGGCCAGGTCCGGCGGCAGGACCGGGTGCGGGCCGTCCAGCATCCGGCGGACCTGCTCCTCGCGCGGGTCGCGGCGCCCCGCGCTCACGGCGTCACCCCGGCCGTCCCGCGCCGGGGCCCGCCCGATCGCAGCGACGCCACTGCGCGGGCGCACACCGCGCGGACCCGGTCGGCCGGCAGCCCGAGCAGCGCCGCCGTCTGGTCCTCACCGACGTCCTCGTACATCCGCAGCACCAGCACCAGCCGCTCGATCGGGGTCAGCCGGTCCAGCAGACCGCCGCGCGGCCGCTGGTTGCGCCGGGCCTCCCGGGCGAACCGGAGGGCCAGCTCCCGGCGGGCCAGGTCGTAGGGGTCGCCGCCGTGCAGCCGGTCCCAGCCGGCGTAGGTACGGGCGAGCGCCGCGTGCAGCAGCCGCTCGGCCCGTACGTACGCGCCCGGCGGCTCGGCCGGTTCACCGGTGAGCAGCGTCGCCGTGTGCAGCAGGCGTCCGCCCGCGCCCGCCACGAAAGCCTCGAACTCCAGGGCGCGGAGCCGGTCCCGGTGGGTCGCCCGCTCTGCCATGGACCACATACGAGCCCCGGTGCACCGCCCCGGTCAAGAGCCCGGACGCGGCCGGTGCGCGCGGGCCGGCGCCGTCAGTCGGACTGCGGCGGCTGGTGCGCGGCCTGCCGGGCGGCCAGCGAGCCGTTGAACCGGGTGAGCAGGGTGCAGAAGATGTCCCGCTCCTCCTCCGTCCAGCCGTCCGTCACCTGGGACATCAGCTCGCGCCGCGAGGCGCGGACCTCGTTCAGCCGGGCCTGACCGCGCGGCGACAGCTGGAGCACCACGGCCCGGCCGTCCTCCGGGTGCGAGGTGCGCTTGACCAGCCCGGTGTCGACGAGCGGCGCGACCTGCCGCGTCACCGTCGAGGAGTCGATACCCATCCCGGCCGCCAGCGCTTTCACGCCCATCGGGCCTTCCCGGTCAAGACGGTTCAGCAGCAGGTACGCCGCCCGGTCCATCGAGTTGCGGACCTGGCCGACACCGCCGAGGCGGGTCTGCTCGGCACGGCGGGCGAAGACCGCCACCTGGTGCTGGAGCGCGTCCAGCAGGCGGTCGGGGCCCGGGGATTCGGGGGCGGCGCCCCCGGAAGGAGACGCAGCAGTCGTCATGTCCTGAGGGGGCATGGCCGGGGGCTCTCTTCAGTGCGGTGTCGGATGGGTGGGGGACAGAGTACGCGGCCCCGGGGCAACGCGTACCAGTGCCGCACAAACCTGCGGACACCACCGCAGGCCGCCATGAGACAAGTCTGCCGCGTGCTCTTCGAGCTGCAAGACTTGCGGACATGAGCTTCCGCGCGACCGCCCACCACCCGGCCCTGATCCTCGACGACGTCCGGGGCGCGCAGAAAATGCTGTCCGGGGTGGCCCGGGTGACCGCCCTGGAGGGCAGTCGGCATCTGACCGAGCTGGTCGGCGCCCCGGTCCACCTCAAGTGCGAGAACCTCCAGCGCACCGGCTCCTTCAAACTGCGCGGCGCCTACGTCCGGATCTCCGGCCTCACCCCGGTGGAGCGGGCGGCCGGGGTCGTCGCCGCCAGCGCCGGGAACCACGCCCAGGGCGTCGCGCTCGCCTCGTCGCTCCTCGGCGTTCGCTCCACGGTCTTCATGCCCGTCGGGGCGCCGCTGCCCAAGGTCGCCGCGACCCGGGAGTACGGGGCCGAGGTGCGGCTGCACGGCCAGGTCGTCGACGAGACCCTCGCCGCCGCCGAGCGGTACGCGGAGGAGACCGGCGCGGTCTTCATCCACCCCTTCGACCACCCGGACATCATCGCGGGCCAGGGCACCGTCGGGCTGGAGATCCTGGAGCAGTGCCCGGAGGTCCGCACGATCGTCCTCGGCGTCGGCGGCGGCGGGTTCGCCGCGGGCGTCGCCGTCGCGGTGAAGGCCCTGCGCCCCGACGTCCGGATCGTCGGCGTCCAGGCCGAGGGCGCCGCCTGCTACCCGCCCTCCCTGGCCGTCGGGCACCCTGTCTCGCTCGACTCCCCGGCCACGATGGCCGACGGCATCAAGGTCGGCCGGCCCGGCGACGTACCGTACCGGCTGGTCGAGGAGCTGGTCGACGAGGTCCGCACGGTCACCGAGGACGAACTGTCCAGCGCGCTGCTGCTCTGCCTGGAGCGGGCCAAGCTGGTCGTCGAACCGGCCGGGGCCAGCCCGGTGGCCGCGCTGCTCAGCGACCCGAAGGCGTTCCGGGGACCGGTGGTGGCGGTGCTGTCCGGCGGCAACGTCGACCCGCTGCTGATGCAGCGGATCCTGCGGCACGGGATGTCCGCGGCGGGCCGCTATCTGAGCCTGCGGCTGCGGCTCACCGACCGCCCGGGGGCGCTGGCCGCCCTGCTGGCCGCGCTGACCGTGGCCGACGCCAACGTCCTCGACATCAGCCATGTGCGCACCGACCCGCGCCTGGGGCTGACCGAGGCGGAGGTCGACCTGCATCTGGAGACGAAGGGCCCGCAGCACTGCGCCGAGGTCGAGGCGGCCCTGCGGGCGGCGGGCTACCGCGTGATGAGCTGACCGCCCGCTTCGCGCCGATTGGCCGGATCTCGGTATTCGCCGCGCGGTGGAGCCCCGCGAATCCTAGGATCGCGCATAGGCCACGTACGGGTGCGGTCAGCCGCGATGACGGGGGAGTTCCGCTATGCCAGGTGCGATCCACGCCGAAGGTCTGGTGAAGACCTTCGGCGACGTACGAGCGCTCGACGGCGTCGATCTCGACGTCCCCGAAGGCACCGTCCTCGGACTGCTCGGGCCCAACGGCGCGGGCAAGACCACCGCCGTACGGGTGCTGACCACGCTGCTGCGCCCGGACAGCGGCACGGCCGTCGTGGCCGGGATCGACGTCCTGAAGAAGCCCAACGAGGTACGCCGCTCGATCGGGCTCTCCGGACAGTTCGCCGCGGTCGACGAGTATCTGACCGGCCGCGAGAACCTCCGGATGGTCGGGCAGCTTTACCAGCTGAGCGCCCGGGACGCGAAGGCCCGCGCGGGCGTCCTGCTGGACCGGTTCAACCTCGGCGACGCCGCCGACCGCACCGCCAAGACGTACTCCGGCGGTATGCGCCGGCGGCTCGACCTCGCGGCGGCGCTCGTCGTCTCGCCGCCCGTGATGTTCATGGACGAGCCGACGACCGGCCTCGACCCGCGCAACCGGCAGCAGCTCTGGGACGTGATCGAGGACCTGGTGGCAGGCGGTACGACCCTGCTGCTGACCACGCAGTATCTGGAGGAGGCCGACCGCCTCGCGAACGACATCTGCGTCATCGACCACGGCAAGGTCATCGCCCGCGGCACCTCCGACCAGCTCAAGGCCCGCACCGGCGGCGAGCGCGTCGAGGTCGTCGTGCACCGCCCCGAGGAGATCGAGCCCGCCCGGACCGTGCTGACCGCCCTCGGCAAGGGCGAGGTCACCGTCGTCCGGCTCTCCCGGAAGCTGACCGTCCCGGTGAGCGGCGGGGCCAAGCTGCTCGCCGAGATCATCCGCGACCTGGACGCCCGGGGGGTGGAGATCGACGACATCGCCCTGCGCAGGCCCACCCTGGACGACGTCTTCCTCTCCCTCACCGGCCACGCGGCCGAGGTCTCCGAGCAGAGCAAGGAGGGCGCCCAGTGAGCGCGATCGCCAAGGACGAGGCCCCGGCGCTGCTTCCCCGCCCCTCCGGGAGCGTCACCCAGTCCGTGAAGGACTCCCTCGTCGTCGCCAAGCGGAATCTGATCCGGATGACCCGGATCCCCGAGATGGTGATCTTCGGACTGATCCAGCCGATCATGTTCGTGGTGCTGTTCACCTACGTCTTCGGCGGCTCGATCAGCATCGGCGGCTCCACCGATCCGCAGCTGTACAAGGAGTTCCTGATGGCGGGCATCTTCGCCCAGACCGTCACCTTCGCCACCGCGGGCGCCGGCGCGGGCATCGCCGACGACATGCACAAGGGGCTCATCGACCGCTTCCGGTCGCTGCCGATGGCCCGGGGCGCGGTCCTCACCGGACGGACGCTCGCCGACCTCGTACAGACCACCCTCACCCTCGTCGTGCTCGCGGGGGTCGCCCTGATCGTCGGCTGGCGCACCCACGAGAACATCGGCAAGGTGCTCTGCGGCTTCCTGCTGCTGCTCCTGCTCGGCTACGCGTTCTCCTGGATCGGGGCGCTGATCGGCCTGTCCGTGCGCACCCCGGAGGCGGCGACCTCCGGCGGGCTGATCTGGCTGTTCCCGCTGACGTTCATCTCGAACGCCTTCGTGCCGGTCACCGGCATGCCGACGTTCCTCCAGCACGTCGCCGAATGGAACCCCTTCAGTGCCACGGTGGCGGGGGCCCGTGAGCTCTTCGGCAACACCATGCCGAACATGCCGAAGTCGGTCACCGGGGCCTGGCCGATGGAGCACCCGATCCTCGCCTCGGTCATCTGGTCGGTGCTGATCATCGTGGTCTTCCGGACCCTCGCGGTCCGCAAGTACCGCTCGGCCGCCGCCTGACGGCCGCGTCGGGCGGAGCGATGAGTCCCGGTGGCGGTGCGAGTCGCTTCAGGGGGACGGGGGATGCCGCAGACACCACGGAGGACACCATGACCGCCACCGCTCCCGACGACCACGACCCGGCCCCCGAGCGACCCGGCCGCCCGCCCGTCGTCGACCGCTACGGCCGCGGCGAGGCGTGGGAGGACAACCCCGAGGGCCGGCCGGTGCTCGGCCGGGCCCGCGAGGGGGATCCGGGGGAGGGCGGGCCCTGCTGGTACTGGCGCACGGACGCGGACGGCACCGCCAGCTGGGGTCCGGCCAGCCGCCCCACCCCACAGTGGACCCGCCCCGGCGCGACCCCGGAGAAGACCCTCGGCCGCACCGGCGACCACTCCTGACCTGCCGGGACGGACGCGCGCCCGGACGGCCCGGAAGCTGCGCGGCGACGCACGGGAGCCCCGGCCTCTCTGAGGCCGGGGCTCCCGTGTCGTTCGGTCGTGGTCGGCCGGGTCAGCCGGAGTAGGGCTTCGCCGCCAGGATCTTCACCGTGGCGGTCTTGCCGTTCGGCAGCTCGTACTCCGCGTCGTCACCCGTCCGCTTGCCGTTCACACCGAGGCCGAGCGGGGACTGCGGGGAGTACGTCTCGATCTCCGTGCTGGCGTATTCACGGGAGGCGAGCAGGAAGGTCAGCGTGTCGTCCTCGTCGCCGTCGAAGGCGATGGTGACGACCATGCCGGGCTCGACCACGCCGTCGTCGGCCGGCGCCTCGCCGACCTTCGCGTGCTCCAGGAGCTGGGTCAGCTGGCGCACCCGCAGCTCCATCTTGCCCTGCTCCTCCTTGGCCGCGTGGTACCCGCCGTTCTCCCGGAGGTCACCCTCCTCACGGGCCGCCGCGATCTTGACGGCGATCTCCGTGCGCGCGGGACCAGACAGGTACTCCAGCTCGGCCTTGAGCTGGTTGTACGCCTCCTGCGTGAGCCAGGTGACGTTTTCGCTGGTCTGGGTCACAGGTGCTCCTCGTCGGTACTGGGAAGTGCTGGGAAATACAAAGCATCGCCCTACCCAGAAGCATGTGCCTCTGCGGGTGGGCGAAACCACGAGCCTAACAATTCCGCAGGAAAAGGGGGAGAAGGTAAACCGTCACGCGCCAGGACCGGCCGCTGTGACCCGTATCGTCGCAGGTCACGCGGGGTGTGCTGCGAATCAGCCGGTCGGGCCGTCGTCGGCGGTGCAGCCCATCGGCTCGACCGCCGTCGCCCGGGACCGGGTCACCACGTTCACGACCTCGTCGATCCGGTCCGCGGCCCGGTCGAACCGGACCTCCTTGCGGCCCACCTCGGAGCCGTCCTCGCTGAGCGCCCGCACCAGGCAGTAGCCGTGGCCCTCGCGGTCCTTGCGGACCTCCAGGTGGACGTCGGCCCGGGTGTCGGAGACGATCTTGAACTTGATCATCTCGGCGCTGATGCCCTGGCCGCCCACGTAGTCGAAACCGATCCACCCGATCACGCCGAGCAGAGCGACGCCCAGGACCGATCCGACGATCTTCAGCCTGCGGTCCGCGCGCTGATCCTCGGTCCGGCCGTACCGCCCCTCGGGCGCAGCCTCGCGAACCGCCGTCATGATCGTTCCCTCCGGACCGGGCATCGAGGAATTTTCCGGTCCCTCGTTCAGTCACTATAGAAGCCGCCCGTCCGTCACCCGACCGCGCCCCACACCGACGTCGCGCGGGCCGGCACCTCTTCTTCGAACCAGAGCGACCAATGACTGAGGATCGAGCTTTGACTGAGCAGCTGCGACTGATGGCCGTTCACGCCCACCCCGACGACGAGTCGAGCAAGGGCGCGGCCACCATGGCCAAGTACGTGTCCGAGGGGGTGGACGTGCTGGTCGTGACCTGCACGGGGGGCGAGCGCGGCTCCATCCTCAACCCGAAGCTCCAGGGTGACGCGTACATCGAGAAGAACATCCACGAGGTGCGCAAGAAGGAGATGGACGAGGCCCGGGAGATCCTGGGCGTCCAGCAGGAGTGGCTCGGCTTCGTCGACTCGGGGCTGCCCGAGGGCGACCCGCTGCCGCCGCTGCCCGAGGGCTGCTTCGCCCTGGAGGACGCCGAGTCCGCAGCCGGGCGCCTGGTGGCGAAGATCCGCGCGTTCCGGCCGCAGGTCATCACCACGTACGACGAGAACGGCGGCTACCCGCACCCCGACCACATCATGACGCACACGATCTCGATGATCGCGTTCGACGGTGCGGCTGACGCGGAGCGGTTCCCCGAGGACGAGTTCGGCCCGGTCTGGACGCCGCGGAAGCTCTACTACAACCAGGGCTTCAACCGGCCGCGCACCGTCGCGCTGCACGAGGCGCTGATCGCCCGGGGCCTGGAGTCCCCGTACGGCGAGTGGCTGGAGCGGTGGAAGGAGTTCGAGCGCGTCGAACGCACGCTGACCACGCACATTCCCTGCGACGAGTTCTTCGAGATCCGCGACAAGGCGCTGATCGCGCACGCCACGCAGATCGACCCGGAGGGCGGCTGGTTCCGGGTTCCGATGGACATCCAGCGCGAGGTCTGGCCGACCGAGGAGTACGAGCTGGCGAAGTCTCTGGTCGATACCTCCCTCCCCGAGAGCGACCTCTTCGCGGGCATCCGCGACAATGCCTGATATGTACGCGACCCAGGCACTGACGCACCTCGTCCCGTTCGCCGCCGAAGAGCTCGACAAGAACAAGGTCACCCCCGGCGTTCTCGGCTTCCTCGTGTTCGCCGCGCTCGCCGTCGGCGTGTGGGCCCTGATGAAGTCGATGAACCGCCACATGGGCCGGGTGAACTTCGAGGAGGCCCCCGACCCGGACGCCGAGCCGGCCGCCGACGCGGCGGCCGCGCCCCGGAAGTAGCCGGCGCGGCACGCCGTACGGGTGGGGAGGGCGTCCGGCCCGGTGCCGGACGCCCGTCGTGTACGGGTACGGGCGCCGGGCTCTCCCCGACGCCCGCCCGGTCACGCCGGTGCTGTCCCCGGCGTCACGGCCGGGCCGGCTCCGTCGGCACCCCCATGACCTGGCCGGCGCTACGGGTCGGGGTGAGCCCGAGCCGCCACGCCTGCCAGCCGTCCTCCAGGTCCACGCCCCGCTCCAGGGCCACCGCGAACGCCGCCGCGGACTGCTCCAGCTTGCCGTCCCGGGCCGGATGCCGGGCCTCGACCAGCTCGGCCAGCTCCTGCTGGGCGACCACCGTGCCCACCTCGACGCCCCCGGGCGAGGCGTACGGCAGCAGCGTGCACCGCAGGAACCGGGCCCAGTCGCCGCCCCGCGCGTCCCCGTACGAGTCGAACAGCTCGGCCGCCTGACCGCACAGCTCCAGCGCCTGCGGGGCCCGCCCGTTGCCCGCGTCGATCAACGCCAGCTCCACGCACGCCCAGGCCTCGCCGTACGGCACCTTGATCCGCCGGAAGTCCGCCCGCGCGTCCATCAGCAGCTGCCGGGCGAACCCCGAATTGCGCAGGTTGCCCGTCTGCGCGGCCCGCTGGTCCCGGGTCACCCGGCCCGAATGGTGCCGGGCGCACGCCAGCCCGTACACGTCCCGCATCCGGGAGAACATCGTGCGGGACCGCTCCAGCTCACGCACCGCCTGATCGGTGTCCCCGTCCTCCTCCAACGCCTGACCCAGGTAGTACAGGGTCCACGCCTCACCGCGCGCGTCCTCGTTGTCCCGGTGCCGGTCCAGGGCCTCGCGCAACTGCTCCAGCGCGGCCGCCGGATCGCCGTCCAGCAGCCGGGCCCGGGCCAGCTGGGTGATCGCCCAGGCCTCACCGCGCCCGTCGCGGGTGCGCCCGTACAGCTCCAGGGCCGTACCCAGCGCCTCCTCGGCCGCCGCCACCTCGCCCGTGCGCAACCGCACCTGCCCCAGCTGGAACTGCGTCCAGGCCTCACCGTGCAGCGACTCACCCTCCCGGTGCAGCCGCAGCGCCTCGTCCAGCAGCGCGAGCGCCTTCACCAGATCGCCCCGGTCACGCTCCACGGCGGCCAGCGCGTGCAGGGTCCAGGCCCGGTCCTCGGCCTGCGCCTGCGAGGACTGCAGGGCCAGCGCCTCGCCGAGCCGGGCCGCCGCCTCGGTCAGATTGCCCTGGTGGTGCAGGGTGATGCCGAGCGAGCACAGCGCCAGCGCCTCACCCGCGTCGTTCTGCGCCTCGTGGTAGAGCCCGACGACGGAGGACAGCGTGGTGCGGGCCTTGTCCAGCTCGCCGAGCTGCCGGGCCGCGATGCCCGTACGCCACTGCACCGAGCGCTCCAGCAGCCCCTGGTCCACGGCCTGCGTCAGCTCGCTGATCTCGCCCAGGCGGTACAGGTCGCCGCGCAGCAGGCAGTAGTCGCACAGCGCGCCCAGCAGATGCAGCACCGTGGCCTGGTCGACGCCCTCCGCGTGCCGCAGCGCCGCCGTGATGAAGCTCGACTCGTCGTCCAGCCAGCGCAGCGCCGAGTCCAGCGAACCGAAGCCGTGCGAACCGAACTGTCCGGCGCGGGTCGACATCTTCCCGTCGACCATCCGGATCACCGCGTCGGCCAGCTCCGCGTAGTTGGTCAGCAGCCGCTCCTGCGCCGCCGTCCGCTCGGCCGGCTCCTCCTCGTCCAGCAGCCGGGCCAGTGCGAACGCCCGCACCAGATCATGCAGCCGGTAGCGCGATCCCCGTACGCGGGTGAGCAGCCCGGCCCGGGCCAGCACGGTCAGCAGCCGCTCCGCCTCCTGCTCGTCGGCGGAGAGCAGCGCGGCCGCGGCTGCCGCGCCCAGGCTCGCCCGGCCCGCCAGTGCGAGCCGCCGCAGCAGCCGCCGGGCCTGTTCGCCCTGGTCGGTGTAGCGCAGCCACAGCGCCCGCTCCACCGGGTCCACCGGCCCGTACGCTCCCAGGTCCTCCGCCAGCGAGTGCCGGCTCCGCGCCCCCAGCGCGGAACCGGCCACCCGCAGCGCCAGCGGCAGCCCACCGCACAGCTCCACGATCGCGTCCGTGGACGGATAGTCGTACGGCCCGGTCTCCTCCTCCTCGGCCACCTCGCGCAGCAGCTCCTCCGCGCCCGCCGCCTCCAGCGGGCCGACCGGCAGATGGTGCACCCAGGCCGGCAGGTCCTCGGGCAGCTCCATCGGCTCCCGGGCGGTGACGATCACCAGACTGTCCGAGCGCTCCGGCACCAGGGTGCGGACCTGCCCGGCGTCCGTCGCGTCGTCGAGCACGACGGTGACCGGCGTCCCGGTGAGGTGCTGGTGGTACAGCTCGGAGAGCCGCCGCACCTGCTGCTCCGCCGAAGCGCCCTCCCGGAACAGCAACTGCTCGCGCGGCGCGCCCAGCCGGTTCAGCAGATGCAGCAGCGCGTCCCGGGTCGGCAGCGGGCTCTCCCCGGCCACCTGGCCGCGCAGATCGACCACGCACGCACCCCGGAACTGGTCCTTGAGCGCATGGGCGGCCCGCACCGCGAGCGCGGTACGCCCCGAGCCCGGCTCACCGTGCAGCACGACGACGGTCGGCCGGGTCTGCGTGGAGGCGCGGGCCGCGTGCACCCACTGGGCGATCTGCGTCAGTTCGGCCCGCCGTCCGGTGAACGGCCCCTCCGCGTTCGGGAGATGACCGAAGGACTGCTCCAGCACCACCCGGGTGCGGGCCGCCGCGCTCCGGTCGCCTCCGCGCAACGGGCGTCCCGCCGGGGCGGCCTGCTTCTTCGGGGCGCGGGCGGCCGGGGTCAGCATGCGCTGCTGGTCCAGATACGGGCGGATGCCCCGTACCTCCAGGGCGGTCAGCCACTGGAGCCTCAACTGCTCGGCGCCGCCCGGCTGTCCGGCGGCGGCGGCCCGGCGGTGGGCGGCGGGCCAGTGCGAAGCGGTCGCCTTCGCCACGGTCGTCGCTGTTCCGGCCACCGCGACGACCGCACCCGCACCGACGGCCAGACCGGTGTTCGCGCCGAGCGCCAGATCGGCCCCGAACGCGGCTGCCGCGGCAACACCCGTCACCAGCAGGGGCGTTCCCAGGGTCGCTCTGCTGAAGCGCTCCGCGAGCGGCCGATCGCCCGCCGCCACCGAGTCCAACGCCTGCGTGTACGCGGCGTACTCCTCGCCCGCGCTGGCCGCCATGGTGTCGAGCGCCGCCCGCGCCCGCGACATCAGCGCCCCGGCATCGGTCCGCCCGCCGGTACGCCGCGCCTCCTCCTCCACGGCGCGCACCAACAGCCTCTCGGCTTCCGCCCGATGGCTGTCCCGCATATGTGTCCCCCTCCGAGAGCTGCGTCGAGCTGCGCTCCGGACCTCGGGTTCCGGAGCGTCAGTTACCAAGCGTCGGGGTCAAGTGTCCTGCGTAGCGCGCTCCGGCGCGAGGGGCACCGGGCAAGGGGACGGTCAAGGCACGGCCGGGCGGCTCACCCGGCCAGGTCGCCGGGGCCCGCCGCGAGGGGACAGCCTCAGCCGACGTCCCGGCGCGCGAACCGCCACCAGGCCGCGGCCACGACGGGGAGCAGGTGGACGGACAGGGCGAGGAAGGCGGTGGTCGCGGTGGTGCCCTCCCGCATGGCCAGACAGGCGGCCTCGCCGATACAGGTGGTCCGGTCCGTCTCCATCAGCAGACGCTCGTTGAGGACGGCGAACGTGATCCCGGAGAGCTGGTACTCGGCCAGAGCCGGGACGTACTCCTGGACGATACGGCCGGAGGCGATCAGATAGGCGAGTGCGATGCCGAGGGCCGTGGCCGTACGGCGGGTCAGCATGGCGAGGGCGTAGCCCAGCAGCGCCACCAGCCCGACGAGGACCGCACCGCGCGCCCCGACGACGGTGAGCACCGTCCAGTACCGCCCGTCCGTGTCGGCCAGGGACCCCTTGAAGTGGGCCACGCCCAGCAGGAGGGGCACGAAGAAGACGAAGGTCAGGACGGCGGCGGCGGTCGCGACGGCGGTGACGAGCAGGCCCCTGGTGAGGAAGAGCCGGGTGCGCCGGGGCTCGGCGGCGGTGAGGGTGAGCATCACGCGGGACGACCAGTCGACGCCCCCGCTGAGGACGCCGAGCACCAGGGCGGCCAGCGACAGCCCCGACAGCACCGCGCGCAGGTCGACGAAGGAAGCCTTCGCCATGAGGTAGCGGGGGTCGTCGAAGAACTCGCGAGGGGACAGGGACTCGACCGAGCCCGCGGGCCGGGTCGCCGCTTCCTCCGCGTACGCGCGGTAGGCCGCTTCGGCCGCCCGCCACGCCGCCGCCACGTCGGTGTGATGACTGACGAAGGCGGTCACGGCAAGGGCCAGCAGGATCGCGGGGAGCGCGCAGAGGCCGTACCGAACGGGCTTCGGACTCAGTACCCGGCGCAGTTCGGCCCGGACGAGGCGGCTCAGGGGCGGCGACGAGGGTTTCGCCAGGAGGGTCATCAGCCGACGTCCGTTCGGGTGGAGCGCCACAGGGCCAGAGCGAGCACCGGGAGGAGATACAGGAGGATCCCGACGAAGCCGTCGGCGGCGGTCAGGTCGACGTGGACCGCCTCGCAGCCGGGGCCCGCGATGCAGTCGGACTCCGCCATGGGGATGACGGGCTTCTCATTGAGGACGGCGAACGTGAGGCCGTCCATGTCGTACTCGGCCAGTCGCGGCCCCCGCCCCCCGAAGATCCGGCCCGCGCCGGCGAGATAGAGGAAGGCGATCGCGAGGGCGGCGGGGACGTGGCGCGTCAGCACGGCGAGGCTGTGGCCGAGGAGGGCCAGCAGCCCCACGAGCACGATGCCCCGCAGGAACTGGCTGACCAGCACTGCCCAGTACGCGGCGTCCAGGCCTTCCGCACTGCCCCGGAGCTGAGCCGCGAGCAGCAGACACGGCACGAGGAGCAGCCCGCACAGGGCGGTCGCCGCCATGGAGAGACCGCCGACCAGCAGGCCGCGGGTGAGGAAGAGCCGGGCGCGCCCCGGCTCGGCGGCGGTGAGCGTGAGCATCACCCGCGAAGCCCAGTCGGCACCGCCGCTGACGATCCCGAAGACCGTGGCCGCAGCGCAGAGCCCGAGCAGGACGGTGCGCAGGTCTCCGAAGGAGAGCGCCTCCATCAGGTAGCGCGGGTCGTCGAAGAAGTTGTCCCGCCCAACGCTGCCGGTCGGCATGCCCGTGCGGGCGGCCTGCTCGATGAACTCCCGGTAGCGCGCGTCCGCTTCGCGCAGGGCCGGGCCGGTGTCCGGGCTGTGGGTGAACAGCTTCGACAGGCCGAAGGCCAGGACCAGCAGCGGCAGAGCGGCCGCGACGCGGCGTACGGCCGGGGGTGCGGTCAGCCGGAGCAGCTCGGCCCGCACGAGGCGGCGCCAGGGCGGGGCGCCGAAGCCGCGCACCTGGTCAACGGCGGTCAAGGGGACCGTCCTTCGCCGCGGCGTCGGCCGCCCGGACCGCCGCGACGTAGATGTCCTCCAGGGAGACGGACTCCACCAGCAGCTCGCGCGGATACACGTCCTGGGCGGTCAGCAGCCTCAGCACGTCGGGCGCGTGCGGACGTGGCTTCGGGACGGCCATACGTAGCTCGTCCGTGCCGCGCGGCCCGGCGGCCCGGGTGAGGGTGTGGCCGTTCCGCTCCAGTACGGCGACGGCCTGCTCGGTGACCGTGTCGTGCACCCGCACCACCAGGTGCTCGGTCCCCCGGGAGATCAGCTCGGAGACCCCGGCGTCGCAGATGACGCGGCCGTTCCTGACGATGGTGACCCAGTCGCAGACCAGCTCGACCTCGGCCAGGATGTGAGAGGAGACGACCACGGTCATACCGCGCTCGTCGCGCAACCTCTTCAGCAACTCCCGCATGTCCCGCACGGCTTCGGGATCGAGACCGTTCATGGGCTCGTCCAGGACGAGGAGTTCGGGTCCGGAGATCAGCGCCCCGGCCACGCCGAGCCGCTGCTTCATGCCGAGCGAGTAGCCGGAGTAGGCGCGCCGGGCGGCGGGCGCGATCCCGACCAGCTCCAGCGCCTCGGCCACTTCGGCCGCCCCCGCGCCGTGCAGTTCGCCGATCAGCCGGAGGTTGTGCTCGCCGGTCAACGAGGCGTTGAACGCGGGGCCTTCGATGAGCGCCCCCATCCGACCGGCGACATGCCGCTGGTCCTTCGGGAGCGCGCGGCCGAAGGCGTGAACAGCGCCGCTGTCGGGCCGGACGAGGCCGAGAAGGGTCTTGAGAGCGGTGGTCTTGCCCGAGCCGTTCGGTCCGAGAAGCCCCACGATCGAACCCCGGGGAATGGACATGGAGAATCCGTCCAGGGCCTGCTGCCGGCGGCCGCGCGCGGTGCGGAAGGACTTTCGGACGTCCTCGAAGCGGACGAGCGCGTCGGAGGGCCCGGTGGGTTCGGGCTCCTGCGTCACGCGGCTTTGCCGATCTTTCCGGTTTTGGGCTCGGGGAACGTTATGGCGCAGTAGCCGGTCCTGTTCCCGGATTCCCAGGATTCCTTGTTGAGCGGCACGAAGAGCAGTCCGATCAAGGATCCCTTGTTCTTCGAAACAAGAGGATTCAGTACGGGATCGCAGACCTTGCGCATGGCGTCCATGACACCGCGGTCACCGGGGAAAGGGCTTTTCCCGTCTTTCGGAATCTCGCCCTCGGAAAGAATCTCGAATCGGTGCGGCGTCGCGCAGTCCACCGTGCCGACTTCCTGGTCCGAGCTGACATCTCCCTGGAAGTTGGAACACATGCCGACCTCGAGATCGGCGAACGCGGTGGGATTTCCCTGCGGCAGACCGCTCATCGCGTCCTGGGAGTTCGCGGACTGCTCCGCCCCGGGAGCCGGGTCCTTCGCTTCACCCTCGGTCGTGGCGCAACCCGACAGCATCAGCGCCGCCAGGGCGACTGTGGCCAGCGGTAATGTGAGGTGACGGGGCATGCCTGGTTCGCCTTCTGCTGTGGGGGCCGCGTGGTGCGGGTGAACTTCCACCCGCACCACGGTAATTGATTCAAACGGTCGGGGAGACTAGCACTTGCGCGTACCGTAGTACGAGTCCCAGGTGTCGCCGTCGCTGCCGCCGTTGTTGTCCGCATACCAGTCGACCAGGTCGCCGGCGATGTAGCCGACGTAGTGGTTTCCGGTGTTGTGCTTGTGGCCGGACGCCTTGCTCGGAGCCTCGGCGCCCTTGCCGCTGTTGATGGTGATGGTGCTCCAGCTGCAGCGGGTGTCCGCCTGCGCCGTGGCACCTCCCCCGATCACCATGATGCCTGCGAGCGCCGCCGCGGCCGTACCGATCGCACCAATTCTGCGAACGTTGTTCTTCATTTCTCTGCCCCCTCGGATGGATGAACTGGTGAAGCCGGAGCTACTCTTCACGGCGGCTGTGGGGATGGTCAACGGAAATTAGGTCGATGGCTGGTTCAAGACAGTGGTACTGCTGGGCAATTCCGCCCGGAGGGTATACCTCCATGTTCCCTCTACGTGATCAAAAGGCCCGTCGAGGCGGACAATGGAGACGGAGGCCCCAGTTCCGCCCGCACGGTGAGTGATCATCGTCGCGAGGGCTCATCGGCCGTGGCGTGTCAGGCTGTCTCGATATCGGCCCTTGGCGTCGTCGGCAGGAAGCCGGGCAGGGCGGGAAGAGCGAACCGCCGATGCCGGTCGCGACGATCGCACCGACCACGGCTACCACCACGGCGATCAGGGACAGGTACTCGATGGCGGTCTGCCCGCTGCTCGCACGCACACCCAGACGTATCCGGTCGCTGCGTTGCACGGGTCACCTCGTTCTCACCGCCGTATCACCGGGCCGCACGCCCGCCGGGAACGAAGAGCGACGCATCGGTGGGCAGGAGCAGGGCTCAGGGGCCCGGAGGGAGGGGCCCGGATCGCCGCGACGGAGGCCCGCAGTGGCCGAACTCCTCGCCTCACCCTTCGTACGTGCGCAGCGGGTCGATCATGTGACGGAGCTTCGGAGCGACGTCACCGCCGACCTCGCCTCTGCCGTCGTGGTGCCGACGGGGGTCTCCCGGCCGGGGGCCTGCCCGTTTCCGCCCCGCCCCGTGGCGCGCGGGTGTCCTGGAGGCGGGTGCGCGAGGATTGGGGTCATGGCCAACCGACTTGCGCAGACCACCTCCCCGTATCTCCTCCAGCACGCCGACAACCCCGTCGACTGGTGGCCCTGGTCGCCCGAGGCGTTCGAGGAGGCCAGGAAGCGGGATGTGCCCGTGCTGCTCAGCGTCGGGTACGCCAGCTGCCACTGGTGCCACGTCATGGCGCACGAGTCGTTCGAGGACGAGACCGTGGCCGCCTATCTCAACGCGCACTTCGTGCCGGTGAAGGTCGACCGGGAGGAGCGGCCCGATGTCGACGCCGTCTACATGGAGGCCGTGCAGGCGGCCACCGGGCACGGTGGGTGGCCGATGACCGTCTTTCTCACCCCGGACGCCGAGCCCTTCTACTTCGGGACCTACTTCCCGCCCGAGGCCCGGCACGGCTCGCCCTCCTTCCAGCAGGTGCTGGAGGGGGTGGTGGCCGCCTGGACCGACCGGCGTGAGGAGGTCGCCGAGGTGGCGGAGCGCATCGTCGCCGATCTGGCGGGGCGGTCGCTGGTCCATGGCGGTGACGGGGTGCCGGGGGAGTCGGAGATCGCTCAGGCTCTGCTCGGGCTGACCCGGGAGTACGACGAGCAGCACGGCGGGTTCGGGGGCGCGCCCAAGTTCCCGCCGGCCATGGCCGTGGAATTTCTGCTGCGGCACTATGCGCGGACCGGGGCCGAAGGGGCCCTGCAGATGGCCGCCGACACCTGCTCGGCGATGGCCCGCGGCGGGATCTACGACCAGCTCGGCGGCGGGTTCGCGCGGTACTCCGTGGACCGGGAGTGGATCGTGCCGCACTTCGAGAAGATGCTGTACGACAATGCGCTGCTCTGCCGCGTGTACGCCCATCTCTGGCGTACCACCGGGTCCGACGAGGCCCGGCGGATCGCCCTGGAGACCGCCGACTTCATGGTGCGGGAGCTGCGCACGGCCGAGGGCGGGTTCGCCTCGGCGCTGGACGCCGACAGCGAGGACGCGGACGGCAGGCATGTCGAGGGGGCGTTCTATGTGTGGACGCCCGGGCAGTTGCGTGACGTGCTGGGGGAGGACGACGCCGTCTTCGCCGCCTCTTACTTCGGAGTGACCGAGGACGGCACCTTCGAGGAGGGCGCCTCCGTGCTCCGGCTGCCGGGGGACGCGGGGCCTGTGGACGCCGCGCGGCTCGCGGACGTACGGGCCCGGCTGCTGGCCGCCCGTGAGGAGCGGCCGCGCCCGGGGCGGGACGACAAGGTGGTCGCCGCCTGGAACGGGCTCGCCATCGCCGCGCTCGCCGAGACCGGCGCCTACTTCGACCGGCCCGACCTCGTGGAGCGGGCCACCGAGGCCGCCGATCTGCTGGTCCGGGTGCACCTGGGCGAGATCGCCCGGCTGACCCGTACCTCCAAGGACGGGCGGGCCGGGGACAACGCCGGGGTGCTGGAGGACTACGGAGACGTCGCCGAGGGCTTCCTCGCACTGGCGGCGGTGACCGGGGAGGGCGCCTGGCTGGAGTTCGCCGGGTTCCTGCTGGACATCGTGCTGGAGCAGTTCACCGGCGAGGGCGGTCAGCTGTACGACACCGCTCATGACGCCGAGCAGCTCATCCGGCGGCCCCAGGATCCCACCGACAGCGCCACCCCGTCCGGGTGGACCGCTGCCGCCGGTGCGCTGCTCTCGTACGCCGCGTACACCGGGTCCGAGGCCCATCGCACCGCCGCCGAGGGCGCGCTCGGCGTGGTGAAGGCCCTGGGCCCGCGCGTCCCCCGGTTCGTCGGCTGGGGCCTCGCCGTGGCCGAGGCGCTGCTGGACGGGCCCCGCGAGGTGGCCGTGGCCGGTCCGGTCGGCGGGGAGCTGCACCGTACGGCGTTGCTGGGGCGGGCCCCGGGCGCGGTGGTCGCCGCGGGTCAGGGGCCGGGTGCGGGGGCCGAGTTCCCACTGCTGGTGGACCGGCCGCTGGTGGGCGGGGAGCCGACCGCGTACGTCTGCCGCCACTTCGTGTGCGACGCGCCGACGACGGACGCGGGGGAGCTGGCGGACAAGCTGGGCGGGTGAGGGCCCGCACAAAGGTGAGCACATGAGTGAGGGGCCGGTCGCTTCGTGCGGCCGGCCCCTCGTCCGTATGTCCTGCGTGTGCCCTATCCGTGCTGGTACGCCACCAGCGAGATGCCCACGTAGTGCGCGACGAACGCCGCCAGCGTCAGCGAGTGGAAGACCTCGTGGAAGCCGAACCAGCGCGGCGAAGGGTTCGGCTTCTTGATGCCGTAGATCACGCCGCCCGCGCTGTAGAGCACGCCGCCGACGATCACCAGGACCAGGACCGCGATGCCACCGGTCCGCATGAAGTCCGGCAGGAAGAAGACCGCCGCCCAGCCCATCGCGATGTAGCACGGGGTGTAGAGCCAGCGCGGCGCGCCGACCCAGAACACCCGGAAGGCGATGCCCGCCGCCGCGGCCGCCCAGACCGCCCACAGCAGCGGCCGGGCGGTCGACTCGGGCAGCAGGAGCAGCGTCAGTGGCGTGTAGGTGCCCGCGATGATCAGGAAGATGTTCGCGTGGTCCAGACGGCGCAGCACCGCCTCGCCGCGCGGCCCCCAGGTGCCGCGGTGGTAGACCGCGCTGACGCCGAACAGCAGACAGGCGCTGAGGATGTAGACGGTGCAGGCGATCCGGCCCGTGGTGCTGTCGGTCAGTGCGATCAGGGTGATGCCCGCGACCAGCACCGCCGGGAACATTCCGGCGTGCAGCCAGCCGCGCATCCGTGGTTTGACGGGTACGGGGTCGAGGACGACGGGGCCCGGGGTCGCGTCGCTAGCGGCGGCGTCAGTCATATCCGCATGCTACCTACGCCACCGTAGGTACTGGATATCGGGCGCAAATGAGTGGCGATGCTCACGTGTGAGGCCCCCTGGACAGATGGGCGGATCGGTCGGATGATCAAATGAGTGCAGTCGGCACCGGATGAGCGCCAGGGGAATTCGAAGGGTACGAAGCATCCGGGTCGCAGCCCCCACGGGGCCTCAGACAACTGACACCCTCAACTAGGAGCGATCGTGGCGCGCGACATCGCGGCTCCCCTCACTGTCCCCACCCACCACCAGGAGCTGATCTCCTGGGTCGACGAGATCGCAGCGATCACCCAGCCGGACCGGGTGGTCTGGTGCGACGGTTCCGAGGCCGAGTACGAGCGCCTGTGCGGGGAGCTCGTCGCCAAGGGCACGTTCACCAGGCTGGACGAGATCAAGCGGCCGAACTCGTACTACGCCGCGTCCGACCCGAGCGATGTCGCCCGCGTCGAGGACCGTACGTTCATCTGCTCCAAGGAGGAGAAGGACGCGGGTCCGACCAACCACTGGAAGGACCCCGCCGAGATGCGGGAGATCTTCACCGGTGCCGATGGTGTGTTCCGTGGGTCCATGCGCGGACGCACCATGTACGTCGTGCCCTTCTGCATGGGGCCCGTCGGCTCGCCGCTCTCCGCGATCGGCGTCGAGATCACCGACTCCGCGTACGTCGCCGTCTCCATGCGCACCATGACCCGCATGGGCCAGGCCGTCCTGGACGAGCTGGGCACCGACGGCTTCTTCGTGAAGGCCGTCCACACGCTGGGAGCGCCGCTGGCCGAGGGTCAGGAGGACGTTCCGTGGCCCTGCAACACCACCAAGTACATCTCGCACTTCCCCGAGGACCGCGAGATCTGGTCGTACGGCTCCGGCTACGGCGGCAACGCCCTGCTCGGCAAGAAGTGCTACGCCCTGCGCATCGCCTCCGTCATGGCCCGTGACGAGGGCTGGCTCGCCGAGCACATGCTCATCCTGAAGCTCACGCCGCCGCGGGGGGAGAGCAAGTACGTCGCGGCCGCCTTCCCCTCCGCCTGCGGCAAGACCAACCTCGCCATGCTGGAGCCGACCATCCCCGGCTGGACCGTGGAGACCATCGGCGACGACATCGCCTGGATGCGGTTCGGCGAGGACGGCCGCCTCTACGCGATCAACCCCGAGGCCGGCTTCTTCGGCGTCGCGCCCGGCACCGGCGAGCACACCAACGCCAACGCCATGAAGACCATGTGGGGCAACTCCGTCTTCACCAACGTGGCGCTGACGGACGACGGCGACGTCTGGTGGGAGGGCATGACCGAGGAGGCGCCCGCGCACCTCACCGACTGGAAGGGCAACGACTGGACCCCCGAGTCCGGCACGCCCGCCGCCCACCCCAACGCCCGCTTCACCGTCCCGGCCGGGCAGTGCCCGATCATCGCGCCCGAGTGGGAGGACCCCAAGGGCGTGCCGATCTCGGCGATCCTCTTCGGCGGCCGCCGCGCCTCGGCCGTGCCGCTGGTCACCGAGTCCTTCGACTGGCAGCACGGTGTCTTCCTCGGAGCCAACGTCGCCTCCGAGAAGACCGCCGCCGCCGAGGGCAAGGTCGGCGAGCTGCGCCGCGACCCGTTCGCCATGCTGCCGTTCTGCGGCTACAACATGGGCGACTACATGAACCACTGGGTGAAGGTCGGCGCGGACAAGGCCGACCAGTCGAAGCTGCCCAAGATCTACTACGTGAACTGGTTCCGCAAGAACGACGCCGGCAAGTTCGTCTGGCCCGGCTTCGGCGAGAACAGCCGCGTCCTGAAATGGATCGTGGAGCGTCTGGAGGGCAAGGCCGAGGGCGTCGAGTCCCCGATCGGCATCCTGCCGGCCAAGGGCTCGCTGGACACCGAGGGCCTGGACCTCTCCGAGGCCGACCTCGACTTCCTCCTCACGGTCGACAAGAAGGTCTGGCGCGAGGAGGCCGCCCTGGTCCCCGAGCACCTCAACACCTTCGGCGACCACGCGCCCAAGGAGCTGTGGGACGAGTACCACGCGCTCGTCGAGCGCCTGGGCTGATCCCGGCGCTCCCACCGGACCCCGCGGCCGGGTCCATCGGACATCCGCCCTGACCTGTGGGGCCGAACGATCCGCCGCGGTACGGGGCCTGTCGTCGCCGACGGCCCCGGAGGGCCTGTTCCCGACCAAGGACACCCTCCCGGCCCCCGGAACCCCCTCACGGTTCCGGGGGCCGCCCCGTTTCTGCCCTTGCCGCCGAGCCGCCCCGGTCCTCCGGATACGCGGAGCTGCCCCGGTCTTCCCGATGCCCGGAGCCGCCCCGGTCCTCCAGGTACCTCGTGTGCGACCGCTGGCGCAGCTCCTCCGCCTCGCGCAACCCGTCCACCAGCCGCTGCGCCTCCCCGTGCAGCAGCGACAGCTGCCGCTCCAGCTCCTCCTCCGGAGCCCGCGCGCCCGGTGCGAGCCGCGTCCACCACCGGGTCCGCAGATAGGTGTCGACGGACTCCGGAACGTCCCGGCACACCGCCCGCGCCACCACATGGCCGCCCTCCGGGTCGTCCGCCAGCGCCTCCGAGACCCAGCCGGGTGCCAGCAGCCCGTCCAGCAGAACGGTCAGCGCCTCCAGCCGCTCCGTCGCGGCGGGCGGCAGGTCCACCTGCTTCAGGTACGCCCGCAAGGTCGCGAGGTCGGCCCGCAGCTCGTCCAGCCGGGAGGAGGGCTCATCGAACGCCGGGGCGGGCGGGCGGCGCGGCGGGGCGATCAGGGCGCCCGCCCCGTACAGCCCGCCGACCACCACGGGCCAGTACGCGCCCGCGAACCCGGCGAAGGTGAGGGCGAGCCCGCCGAGGGCCGCGGCCCCGCCGGTCAGATTCCGGGCCGACTCCAGATAGCCGATCACCCGGGCCGCCACGGACCCCCTTCGCGCCGGACCCGGGCCGGCAGTCGGTGATCTCTTCCCCGCCGCGCCCCTGCCGACAGCCGTTGGCCCCTTCCCGGCCGCGTCCCTACTGGTAGCCACGGATCTCCTCGAACGCCCCGTCCAGCGAGCCCGGGCCCGCCTTCTTCGTCCCGTCGAAGAGCCGGCCGCCGGTCAGCTCGGCGATCGCGTCCAGCTCCGAGCGGTCGGAGTCGCCGAACACGATCGGGAACACCGGGGTGACCTGCCGGGCTGCGGGCAGCGCCCGGTAGAACGCCGTGAACTGGGCCGCCGACCGGCCCGCCGTGTTCTCGCCGTCCGTCATCAGCACGATGGAGGTGAACGCGGACTCGGTGTCCGGGCCCAGATGGTCGTAGGCCGCAGCCAGGGAGGAGTAGATCGCCGTGTCCCCCTCGGCCGTCAGCGCCGCCGTGTCCGCCCGGATCGCCGCCGGGCCCGCCTTCGGGTCCGCCGGGTCGACGGTGTGGGTGCGGACCTGTTTGACGGTGGACCCGAACGGCAGCAGCGTGACCTGTTCGCGCTCCCTGAAGCCGCTGGTCAGCCCGTTCAGCGCGGACTTCAGCCGGTCCAGCCGCCCGCCCTTCATCGACTCCGAGGTGTCCAGCACGTACACGGTCCGCGAAGGGCGCCGCAGCCGGTGTTCGTACGAGGACAGCAGCCCGTCCGCGACCGATCGCGTACCGGGGAACGGCAGTTCGCGGCGCTGCTCGGGCGAGAGCGGATCGGCGGGGCGTGCGGCGGCGACGACCGGGCGGCGCAGCGTCCGCGCGGTGATCTCCCGTTGCACCTCGGTGGACCGGAAGTGCTCGGTCAGCGTCCGCACGGCGTCGCGGGCCTCCGGTGTGGCCCCGCTGAGCGCGCTCAGCGGGTAGTCGGCGGTGACCACCCCGTCGCGCGGGCGGATCACGGTCAGCCCGGCGTCGCTGTCCCGGTTCAGCGACAGCAGCACCGACTCGTAGTTGATCAGCGCGTCCACGGTGGAGCGCCGGGCGTACGCGGAGGCCAGCCAGCCCGAGGAACCGGAGGTGAGCCGCTGCCCGGCGAAGAACTCCCTCAGCTTCGGCCCGGCCCTGCGGACATCGGCGTCGGTGAGCGCCGCCTGGGCGCCGGAGAGCCCGGAGGCGATCGAGATCAGTGCGGAGAAACCGGAGTTGGAGCGGTTCGGGTCGGTCATCCCGTACGTCAGGTCCCCGGCCGCGACCGCCCGGTGGACCTGCGCCCAGCTGACCGCGTCGGCGTCCCAGCCGAGCCGTCGCACCGCCGCGGGCCGCACGCCGAGCGCGACCGGGGAAGCCATCAGCGGGGTCTCGGACGCGATTCTCCGGGCGGCCTCCGGGACGAGCCGCAGATAGTCGTTGGACGACAGCCAGACCGCGTCGAACGCCCCGTCCGCCTTGCCCGACGCCAGCCGTTCCACCGCGTCCAGCGTGCCCGCCCAGGTGGGCCGCACGGTGATCCCGGTCGCCTCGCGGGCCTTCTCCAACAGCGGCTCCATGTCGCTCAGTTCGCTGGAGGCCAGGATCCGGAGCGTGCCCGTGCGCGCCCGCCCGTCGTCGCCGCCCCGGCCGGTGTCCCGCCCGGCGTCCCGGTCCGTCGTGCAGGCGGCGAGCGGGACGAGCAGGAGCGCGGCCAGCAGCGGGAGCAGCGCGCGCCGGGCCACCTGGGCGCGCCGGGCGGGAAGAGGTCTCGTCGGGCGTCGGTCTCTCATGAGCGGCCTCCGTCCAGTGCCGGATCCGTCGTGCGGCTGCGGTCCAACCGGGCCCCGGCCTCCTGGAGTTCGGCGGTCAGCGTCCGCACGGTGGCCGCCATGGTCTCGGTCGCCCGCGCCTTGTACGTGTCGATCGCGTCGAGCGTCGCGTAGATCTGCCCGAACGCCGTGCGCAGGGTCTCGACGCCGACCGCCGGATCGGCCGCCAGCTGCTGGATCTCCCCGCTCTGCGCGGCGAGCATCTCCGCGTTCCCCCGGATCAGGTCCTCCGTGGTGGAGCGCAGCACCTGCACCTGCTCGGTCACCCGGCGCTGGTTCTCCAGCGCCGAGGACAGCATCACCGCGATCCGCAGCGCGGACACGGTCGTGGTGGCCGCCCGGTCGACGCCCTTGATCAGCTCGTCGTTGTTGCGCCGCACCACGTCCATCGCCAGATAGCCCTGGGCGCAGACCGCGATCTGGGTCAGCAGATCCTGGTGCTTCTGCCGTACGGGGAAGAGGACGTCGGCCCGCAGCGCGTCCGCCCGCACCGGGTCGCCCGCCGCCTCGGCCTCCGCGACGCGCCGCTCCACGACGCCGTCCAGGGCCTCGGTGAGCACCACGTACTCCTGGAGTTTGCCCATGGATTCCCAGAGACGGGTGCGCTCGGTGTACAACGCGGCCTTGTCGCGCCGTAGTTCGTCCTGGCCGCCGCGGAGCGAGCGCACGATCCGGTCGAGGGTGCCCTTGGCGGAGGCGTACTTCGCGACGTGGTCGCGCAGCGCCCGCCCGCCCGGCAGCCGGGACAGCAGCCGGCGGGCCCCGCGCCTCGGGGTGTCGCGCGGATCGAGGTCCTCCACCGTGCGGCGCAGCTCGACCAGTGAGGAGCCCACCCGGGCCGGGGCGTCGCCCTCGCCGGAGGCGAGCGAGCGGACGGTGCGGTCCAGCATCCGGTTGGACTGCTGGGCGGCGCTGCGGATGTCGCTCTGTCCGAGCGCGGCGATCTCCCCGACGCGGGCGCCGAACTCGGGTGACCGGGCGTCGAGTTCGGCGAGGCCGTCGACGTACTCCTCGGCGCGCCGGACCATGTCGGCCCGCACGGCTTCTTCGACCGGGACGAGCCCGGCGGCCTGCTCGGCGCGGACGGGGGCGACGGGTGCGGGCGGGGTGAGCACGAGAGGGGTGGTCGGCGGGCCGTACGGCCTTCGGGGATCCTGGGGGCCGGGGTTCTCGGGCCCTGCGTTCCGGGGCCCGGCGTTCTGGGTCATGGTGGAGGTCTCCTGACTGCGGGTGGCTGGGCCGGTTGCGGGCCGGGCGTCGTCAGCCGCGGGCCCGCTGTGCCATCGAGCGCAGCACCTCCGCGGTGGGTACGGGCGCCTGGCGTACGCCGGTCAGCCGCTGGTCGATGTAGGCGGTGTGATCCGCGGTGGCGGCGCTGAAATCGGCGGCCGCGCCCTGGGGCCGGAAGCCGTGCCGTACCGCCAGCTTCCGCAGCTCGGGGTCGGTGGACAGCAGCTCGCCGAGCTCGCGGCCGTGGCCGGTCAGCGGTACGAGGGTGTGGTCGCTGGAGACCGTGGTGTCCGGGTAGAGGACGACGAGGTCGCCGATCTCCTGCCGCTGACTGCTCATCAGGAGCGATGCCACCTGCGACTCGTAGACCAGCACGAGCGGATTGCCGACCCCACTGATGAAGTCCCGGAACGGCGCGTCGCTGCTGGTCTGCTGTGCGCCCTGCACCTGGACGAGCTTGCGCAGCAGCGGCGCCGTGCGTTCCACGGCCTTCGCGTCCGTGGCCACCCGGCCGCCCTCGGCGACGTACGAGGCGGCGGCGAGGTAGAGGGCGCCGGAGTTGGAGGAGACGGGGTCGGTGCTGGTGATGAACACCGTGCCGCTCAACTCGGCGTGCCCGGAGGCCCCTTTGAGCTGCTGCCAGGTCCGGTCGTCCTTCGCCGCCGCCAGGTAGGGGTCCATCAGCAGCGTGCCCTGTGTGGTGAACTTCGAGCCGCCGTCGGACCGCAGCCGGGCCAGGCCGTTGTCGGCGAGGACCTCGGCCGCGTTGCGGTGGGCCACCACGACGAGCGGCGAGTAGAACGGCCGCAGCGGGCCGCCCTGGTCCTCGGCTTCCCGGCGCAGCTCGTCGGCCGGCGCCTTGGAGCCGGGGAAGGCGAAGTCGTAGCCCTTCAGGGGCAGTCGGTCCATGGCCCAGGACCCGGAGGTCTCCGTGCGGACGGTTAACCCCTTGGCGGCCAGGGCCTTCACGGTGTCGGGGTCGGCGAAGAACTCGGCCTTCTCCGACCCGATCACCCCGCGCACGGTCTTCGCGGCGGTGCCGCTGTCCTCGCTGTCACGGCCCAGGGCGACGGCCGCCGCCACACCGGCGATCAGCACGACCGCCAGGACGATTCCCACGATGCGTCTCACCCTGCGCAGCGTGCTCGCGGAAACCCACATTCCGGGCCGAGTCGGGTGGACGGCAGATGAAGGAGCCATCCCAGTACGCAACGGCCGGTGGTGTCACCCGGGCCGCGGGCAGGTCGTGGACAGGTCATGGCGCCCGGTCCGCACGCCTGCGCGGCATGCGGACCGGGGCCGTCAGTGGGCGCCGACCAGCTGCCCGGAGGGGGCGGCGTCGGCGAGCGCGGCCAGGGCCGCGGTGTGGGCGTCCATCCGCTCGGCGGAGAGGATGGCGGCGGTCGTGTCGGCGCGGGACGCGGCCACCAGCAGAGCGCGGCCCGCGAGGGCGTGGGCGCGGCGGTGGAGGTCCGCGGGGGCGGCGTCGGTCAGGCCGGCGTGCCGGGCGGGCGGTGCGCCGCGCAGCCGGGCCACCTGCTCGGCGATGCGGTCGCCCGCCGTGCCGAGGCCCAGCTCGTCGGTGACCGCGAGGAGGGCGGCCAGATGCCCGGCGAGCTGGATGTCCAGCTCCTCCTCGCGGCTGCGGTGCGGAAAGTCCGCGTCGTCGGCCGGGGCGTGGACCGAGGGGCTGCGGATCGGCTCGTACATGGATGGCCTCCCGATGGTGCGTGGAACCATCCTACATTGGAATGAGTCTAAAGTTGTGCTCGATCCGGAATGTGGTCGCGTTACGGCTGTCCGTAACCGTCCGGGCGCGTCACGGCTGTCCGTAACCGTCCAGGAACGTGCCGATCCGGGTCACCGCGTCGGTCAGGTCCTCCACCGTCGGCAGCGTGACGATCCGGAAGTGATCGGGCTCGGGCCAGTTGAAGCCGGTGCCCTGCACGACCATGATCTTCTCGGCCCGCAGCAGGTCCAGCACCATCTGCCGGTCGTCCTTGATCTTGTAGACATCGGGGTCGAGCCGGGGGAAGAGATACAGCGCCCCCTTCGGCTTCACGCAGGTCACCCCGGGGATCGAGGTCAGCAGGTCGTACGCCACATCCCGCTGCTCCAGGATCCGGCCGCCCGGCAGCACCAGGTCCTCGATCGACTGCCGCCCGCCGAGCGCGCTGGCCACCGCGTACTGCGAGGGCATGTTGGCGCAGAGCCGCATGTTGGCGAGGATCGTCAGCCCCTCGATGTACGAGGAGGCGTGCGCCTTCGGGCCGCAGACGGCCATCCAGCCGGAGCGGTACCCGGCCACCCGGTAGTTCTTGGAGAGCCCGTTGAAGGTCAGCACCATCAGGTCCGGCGCCAGCGAGGCCGTCGGGGTGTGGGTCGCGCCGTCGTACAGGATGCGGTCGTAGATCTCGTCGGAGCAGACGATCAGGTTGTGCCGCCGGGCGATCTCGGTGAGACCGCGCAGCATCTCGTCGTCGTACACCGCACCGGTCGGGTTGTTCGGGTTGATGATCACCAGGGCCTTGGTGCGGTCGGTGATCTTCCGCTCGATGTCCGCGAGGTCCGGCATCCAGTCGGCCTGCTCGTCGCACCGGTAGTGCACGGCCGTCCCGCCCGCCAGCGAGACCGACGCGGTCCACAGCGGATAGTCGGGAGCCGGTACGAGCACCTCGTCGCCGTCGTCCAGCAGTGCCTGCATCGACATCTGGATCAGCTCGGAGACGCCGTTGCCCAGGTAGATGTCCTCGACGTCGAGGTCGATCCCCTTGGTCTGGTAGTGCTGCATCACCGCACGGCGCGCCGACAGCAGGCCCTTCGCGTCGCCGTACCCGTGCGCGCTCGCGAGGTTGCGCAGGATGTCTTCCAGGATCTCCGGCGGGCACTCGAACCCGAACGCGGCGGGGTTGCCCGTGTTCAGCTTGAGGATGCGCTGACCGGCCGCTTCCAGCCGCATCGCCTCCTCCAGCACGGGGCCCCGGATCTCGTAGCAGACGTTGGAGAGCTTCGTGGACTGGATGACCTGCATGTCCGCGAGCTTACGGCCGCGTTTCGCGGGGTGCTCGGGGATCGCTCCGGCCGTACGCCCTCCGGGGCACGCTCGGGCCCCGGCCCGTCTTCCATCGCCATGTCCGCCACCGCCCCGGACCGTGGGATGGCCCGGTCGGGGCGGCGTCGCGGCTTGGAAAGGAGGTGTGGGCGGCCGGAACGGGTGAGATGCGCCACGCGGGCCACACCGGCGGCAGGGCATACGGCGGAAGGAATCACTCCGGCAGGCGGGTGCCCTCCGGGAGCCGGATGCCGAAATCGTCTGCGAGGACCCGCAGCGCCTCGTCGCCGTCCTTCAGCTGCCGCTCGCGGACCGTGCCGTCGTCGGCCGTCTCCACCAGATCGAGCCCGGACAGCGCGAGGTGGAAACCGATCCGGGTGCGCTGCGCGTACACCGCCTGCCGGAACGGCGAGCGCGGGTGCGTGGCGATGAACCAGTTGATCACCTCGTAGTCCGGCTTCTCGTACGGATCCAGGGTGAACGTGTACTGCGGCTCCCACGACCCGCCCTGGTCGGTCTGCAGCTCCCACAGCGGCAGCGGACCGTGGTGCGGCGCGTGGACCAGGCGGTGGCGGCGCGGCGCGTCGAACAGCTCGGCGCCCTCCACCAGCTCGATCGGCTCCAGCAGCGCCCCGACCGTCCCGAACCCGACGTCCGCCAGATACGGGTGCGGCTCGCCCGCCACGTCCACCCGCATCAGCATGTGCGTACGGGGCCGGATGTCGCCCGGCGCCGCGCCCAGCACCACCCGGGCCGTCAGCGGTGTCACGGAGAAGCCGATCTGCCGGAGCGCGGTGGAGAAGAGGGTGTTGTGCTCGTAGCAGTACCCGCCGCGCCCGCCCCGTACGAGCTTCGCCTCCAGGTCGTCGAGTGCCAGCGACGGCGCGGAGCCGAGGACGGCCTCCAGGTTCTCGAACGGGATGCCGAGCAGATGCGCGCGGTGCAGCGACCGCAACACCTCCAGGGTGGGGCGGGGCTCCCCGGTCCAGCCGATGCGGGCGAAGTACGCGTCGAGGTCGAGTGTCATACGCCGACCGTACGCAGCCGGGGCGCGGGCGCGCCTCCGGCTGCGGACCGACATGCGCGGCCGGAGGGCCTCGGTCCCGGGACCGAGGCCCTCCGGCCGGGTTCCGGGCGGAGCCGGCGCACCGGGCGGCGCGGCACACGGCAGGGCAGGGGGGCTCAGATCTTGCTCAACTCCGGTGAGAGCCGGGCCGGCCGGGGAAAGGTGGCCCCATGAGCCTGTTCCGGAAGCCCCAGCCCCTCGCCGTCCTCGTCCTCCACGACGCCCCCGAAGTCGTCGCCGGGATCCGGAGTGCGCTGGAGACCGCCACGGACGCCGAGCGCCCCGGCCTGGAGCGCGCCCTCGCCCTGGCCGAGGAATCCGCCGGGCGCCCGGACACGGAGCTGCGCGGCCGGTGGGTGCGGCAGTACCTCACCGCCGCCGGGCACGAGGGCCCGGCGGACTCCGTGGCGGCCATCAAGATCCTGCGCGAGGCCGAACCCGGTCTGACGCTGCTCCAGGCGGTGACGTACGCGAAGGAGGCCGCGGCGGCCGACGCCTGACGCGCCCGGCCCCCCGGGTGTCAGATCCCGTTCATCGAGCCCGCCGACGCGATCAGCAGGGCCGTGTCGACGCCCTGCTCCCGGGCCGTACGGAGCAGCTCCTTCTCGTCGGCCCCCGACCCCGCGACCAGCGCTGCCGCGTGCCGGGCGCCGGCGAACATGGCGGTCATCGCGCTGAGCAGCGCCACGTCGTGGAGCGCGGCGAACCCGGGGTCGGCGCCGACGTACCGGGTGCCGACGGGTACGGACAGCGCCTCCTGGTGGGCGTCGAAGACCTCGCGGTCACCGCTGCAGAAGACATAGCCGCCGGCCCCCGGCACACCGATCATCGGCGGAACGGCCATGATCCCGCCGTCCAGGAAGCGGGCGCCGCGCTCGTTCGCCCAGACCGCGCGGGTGCGCGACTCGGCGGGGGTGGAGGTGGTGAGGTCGACCAGGTCCTTGCCCGTCAGGTCGGCGTCGGCCAGCGCCTCGCGGACCGAGGCGTCGTCCAGGAGGCAGGTGACGACGAGCGGGCTCGCGGCCACCGCCTCGGCCGCCGTGGCGGCCACCCGCGCGCCGCCGGCGGCGAGTCCGGCGCTCCGGCCGGGGGTGCGGTTCCAGACGGTCAGCGGGTGCCCGGCGGCGAGCCAGGTACGGGCGAGCGCGGCGCCCATCGCGCCGAGGCCGAGCAGGGTGAGAGGGGTGGGCGGGGCGGGCGGAACGGAAACAGCGGTGTTGTCGGACATGCCGATTAGGCTGGTCGACGGTGCCGGAGGCAACAAGTACGCACTATCGAGTGGGTGGTTACCTCGTGGTGAGCGAGCAGGTGGGGGAGCGGGCGATGAAACGGATCGTACGGAGGCCGGGGGCTTTCGTCTGCGGGATCGACGCGGCGATGGATGTGATCGGCGGCAAATGGAAGGTGCTCATCCTGTGGGCGCTGAACGAGCGGACCTGCCGCTTCGGTGAGTTGCGCCGGGCCGTGCCCGGGGTGACCGAGAAGGTCCTGAGCTCCCATCTCAAGGAGCTGGAGGACGACGGCATCGTGCACCGCGAGGTGTACGCCGAGGTGCCGCCGCGCGTGGAGTATTCACTCACCCCGCTGGGCCTCTCGCTGAACGCGGCGCTGGAGCCGCTGGGGCTGTGGGGGCGCGACCACATCTACCGCGGTGCGGCCGAGGCCGGCGCCGTGGCCGGAATTGACCCCTTGTGATGGCCTGACATCTGCGCCAGCATGCGCATGTCAAAAGCCGGAAGATCTCCGGCCCTTGGCATCACTGGAGGTACCCCCCACATGAACAAGCCTCTCGTCGGTGCGTTTCTTGCTGCCCTGCTCCTGGGAGCGGGTGCCGCGCCCGTCGGCGCGGCCGAACCCGCCGGGAACGCGAGCGAGGTTGCGGCCGAAGCCGCACCGCAGGCAAGCGAAGCCGCCCCCGCGGCGAAGGCCGTGACCTTCGCCGGGACCGTCGCACTCAGCAACTGTTCGGGTTCCGTGGTCCGTTCACCCGACGCCGAGCCCACCGACCGCGCCCTCGTGCTCTCCAACGGGCACTGCCTGGCGTCCGGCTTCCCGGGTCCCGGCGAGGTCGTCCTCGACCAGCCGTCCTCGCGGACGTTCACCCTGCTCAACGCCTCGGGCAGCGGTGTCGGCACTCTCAGGGCGAGCAAGATCGCGTACGGCACGATGACCGACACCGATCTCTCGCTCTACGAACTCACCAGCACCTACCAGCAGATCGAGGACAGCTACGGCATCCAGGCGCTGGAGCTGGAGACCGCGCACCCGACGGCGGGCACCGCCATCACGGTCGCCTCCGGCTACTGGAAGCGCACCTACAGCTGTGACATCGACGGCTTCGTCCACCAGCTCAAGGAGGGCCGGTGGACCTGGAAGGACTCGGTCCGCTACACCCCGGAGTGCCGGACCATCGGTGGCACGTCCGGCTCGCCGGTGATCGACGACGCCACCGGCAAGGTGGTCGCCGTCAACAACACCGGTAACGAGAGCGGCCAGGAGTGCACGGACAACAACCCGTGCGAGGTCGACGAGAACGGCGAGGTGACCGTCCGCGAGGGCATCAACTACGCCCAGCAGACCTACAACATGGTTCCGTGCATCGGGGTCGGCAGCAAGATCGACCTGGATGCCGAGGGCTGCGCGCTGCCCAAGCCGTAGCGGTCGTCCTGTGCGATCCCGGGCGCGCGCCGGGCGGTCCTGACCTTCCTCAGGGCCGCCGGGCGCGCGCCGCCTCGATTCCGTCCAGCAGGACGTCCAGCCCCACCCGGAACGTCTCGCGCGCCTCCCGCTCCGGATACGGCACCGCGTCGTGCCCGCCGCCTTCCGGAGGCGGCTCCGGCGCCCCGTCCCGCTCCAGCCCGATCACCGCCGGAAAGCGCTCCGCGAAGTCCGGGACCAGCGCCGTCAGGGCCGCCGAACGCGCCGCCCACCACTCCTCGTCGGAGCTCCCGGTCGCGGCTGCGGCCCGTCGGGCGTCCGCCACCGTCCGCGCCGAGCCCTGCACCAGCGGGAACAGCGTCCCCACCAGCCGCCGCACCGTCCGGGCCGGCAGCCCGGTCGCCCCGAGCAGCCGGACGAGCGTGTCCAGGTTCGCGTACTCGTGCGGTCCCAGCACCGGCCGGGCCTGCGAGACCTGGAGCACCCAGGGGTGGCGGACGTAGAACTCCAGCACCTCCCCGGCCCACGCGGTGAGCGGCGCCCGCCAGTCGTCCGAATCCGGGTAGGCGGCGGGGAGTTCGGCGTGGGCCGCGTCGTACATCAGGTCCAGCAGCTCGCTCTTGCCCGGGACGTGGGTGTACAGAGCCATCGCGGTCCGGCCCAACCGGTCGCCGACCGCCCGCATCGACAGGGCCCCCATGCCCTCCTCGTCCGCGACCGCGACGGCCGCCGCCACGATGGCGTCCACGCTCAGCCGGGGCTTGGGCCCGGGGCCACCGCGTGGCGATGCGGCGACTTCCGCGCGCCAGAGCAGGGAGAGGGAGCGGCGGGCGTCACCCTGCCCGGCAAAGACCACCACTTGCGACTCCTTACGCCATAAAGTAACTTCGGCCGGGCAATGCTTTACCGCGTAAAGATACCAGGGAAGGGGTGCGGCATCATGGGTCAGGCCATGCCGGTCAGCTACGTACGGGTCACCGGAGCGGAGCGGATCACCCCGCGCACCGTCAGGGTCGGCTTCACCGGGCAGGCGCTGCCGCGCCTGCTGGAGGACCGCCCCGACCAGCAGATGAAACTGTGCCTGCCGCGCGAGGGGCGGAGCGTGAAGGAGGGGCTGCTGCCGGAGCGGGACGCCGACGATCCGTACGGCATGCGCTGGTACGAGGCGTTCCTCGCGATTCCGGAGGCGGAGCGGCCCTGGCTGCGCGGCTTCACCGTCCGCTCCTACGACCGCGAACGCAATGTGATGGCCGTGGACTTCGTGCTGCACGGCGAGGACGGGCCCGCCTCCCGCTGGGGTGCGGCGGCCCGGGCCGGCGACGTCCTCGGCATGGTCGGCCCGTCCTCCCTCTACGCCCGCCCGCTGCCCGCCGCCCGGCGGATGCTCCTGGCCGGGGACGAGTCCGCGCTCCCGGCCATCGCCACCGTGCTGGAGGCGCTGCCCGCCGGGACCAAGGCTGTCGTGTACGCCGAGGTCGCGGACGCGGCGGAGGAGCGGGAGCTGCCGTCCGCCGCCGGAGGGGCCGAGGTCCGCTGGGTGCACCGGGACCGGGGGGCCTCGCTGGTGGACGCCGTACGGGGCGCCGGAGCGGACCTCGGCGGGGTGGACGCGGCCTGGGTGGCGGGCGAGGCGTCCGCCGTCCGGGCGCTCCGCCGCCACCTGGTCGAGGACCGTCGACTACCCAGGACCGCCGTCGAGTTCGGCGGATACTGGCGGCGCGCCCTCACCCAGGACGACGCCCCCACGGAGGAGGATCTCGCCTGGGCGGCCGAGCGCGCGGCGGACGCTGCCCCGTGAGCCCTCAGGCGGCCCCGGCGCCCCTGACCGCCTTGCCCGCCAGCACCGACGTCCGCCTGCCGTCCTCGATGACGAACCGGCCGTCGATCAGGACGTGCGGGATGCCCACCGGCAGCGTGCGCGGCTCCTCGAAAGTGGAGCCCGCCGCCACCGTGTCCGGATCGAACAGCACCAGGTCCGCGCGGTAGCCCTCGCGCACCAGACCCCGGTCCGCGAGCCGCAGCCGGCCGGCCGGGCGCGAGGTCAGATGGGCGACGCACTCCTCCAGTGACAGGATGCCCAACTCCCGTGCGTAGCGGCCCAGATACTGCGGGAACGTGCCGTACGCCCGGGGGTGCGGCTTGTCGCCCTGGAGGATGCCGTCGCTGCCGCCGGTGTGCACGGGGTGGCGCATGATCTGCTGGACGTTCTCCTCGTGGCCCACGTGCTGGAGGATCGTCGTGCCGAGCCGGTCCTCGGTGAGCAGCCGCTTCGCGGTCACCCAGGGCTCCTCGCCCCGCGCCGCCGCCGACTCCGCCACCGTACGGCCCACGTACTCCGCCAGGTGCGGCGCGCTCACGCCGCTGATCTCGATGGTGTCCCACTCGATCGGTACGCCGTGGCAGCCGTCCGAGCCCAGCACCTCCAGGTGGTGCCGGATCTTCTCCGCGCTCGAAGGGTCCGCGAGCCGGGTGAGGATCGACTCCGGTCCGCCCTCGCTCGCCCAACTCGGCAGCATCGCCACGAGGGTGGTGCAGCCGGGGGTGTACGGGTAGGTGTCGAGCGAGATGTCGGCCCCGGCGGCCAGCGCCCCGTCCAGGAGGGCCAGGAGATCGGGCGCCCTGCCCTTGTTCACGCCGAAGTTCATGGTGGCGTGGGCGAGATGAAGGGCGCAGCCGGCGTTGTGGGTCAGCTGCACCATCTCCTCGTACGCTTCGAGCGCGCCCGCTCCGTAACTGCGGTGGTGCGGGCAGTAGTAGCCGCTGTGGGAGGCCACCACCCGGCAGAGCCCGGTGAGTTCGGCGTCGTCCGCGTACATGCCGGGCGTGTAGGTCAGCCCGGACGACATGCCGACCGCGCCCTCCCGCATGCCCTGGTCCACCAGCTCCTTCATCCGGGTCAGTTCGGCGTCGGTGGCGGGACGGTCGTCCCAGCCCACCGCGTACATCCGGACCGTGCCCTGCGGGATGAGGTAGGCGGCGTTGACGGCGATGCCCTGGCCGCCGAAGTTGCGGTCGAGGCGGTCCAGATAGCCGCCGACCGTGCGCCAGTCGAAGTCGATGCCGGAGCCGTCGCCGTTCCAGCCGGTGATCGAGCGGCGGACCTCGGCGAGCGTACGGTCGTCGACGGGGGCGTACGACAACCCGTCCTGGCCGAGCACTTCGAGCGTGACGCCCTGCGCCGCCTTCGCACTGTGGTCCGGGTCGCGCAGCAGCGCCAGATCGCTGTGGGCGTGCATGTCGATGAAACCGGGGGCGAGCGCGAGGCCGGCCGCGTCCACCGTGCGGGTGGCGGTGGGGCGGGGGCCGGGGGAGCCCTCGGGGTGGATCTCGGCTATGCGGCCGCCGTCGACCGCCACATCGGCGCGGTAGCCGGGCTCGCCGGTGCCGTCGACGACCAGTGCGTCACGCAGGACCAGGTCCATGGGTCACCTTTCGGAGGGTGAAAGCCGTACGGCTCGGCGGCTCTAGAAGAACGTGCGGATGTAGTCGGTGACCGTGCCGTCCGCCGTGACCAGCGGGATCAGCTGCCACTTGTCGAAGCTGGTGCAGGGGTGTGAGAGGCCCATGCCGACCCAGTCGCCCACCTCCAGCTCCGCCCCGCCCTCCGTGCGCACCCAGGTGTGCTGGTCGGAGAGGCCGGTGACGGTGATCCCGGTGGCGGGCCGGACCGAGCCGTCCCGGCCGGAGCGGACCACCTGGGCCTCGGGCAGATCGAGGTCGTACGCCGCGTCCCGCTTGCCCGCGTTCAGGAACGCCTGCTCGCCGGAGGGGCGGGAGACGACCTGCGCCCAGAGCCGGAAGGCGGGCTGAAGGGCGCCCTCCTCGGGGACGCGGTTGAACGGGGTGAGGTGCTTGTAGTGCCCGTCGTCGTGCGAGACGTACGCGCCGGAGCGCAGCAACTTGAGCACGGGCAGGCTCAGTTCGGGGATCTCGGCGAAGACGTCCGCGACCGCGTCGAACCAGGCGCTGCCGCCGGCACTGATCACGATCTCCTCTGCGCCGGCGAACCTCTTCTCGCCGTCGAAGGCGGCCGCGAGCCCGATGAGCCGCCGCAGCCACGCCCGTACGCGCTCCGGGTCGGCGTCCGGCACCTCGCCCTCGTACCCGGCGACGCCCACCAGGCGCAGCGACCCGGCCGCCGCCACCGCGTCGGCCACCGCCGCGCAGTCGGCCTCCGTGCGGGCCCCGGTGCGCGCGCCCTCGCACGCGCCCAGCTCCACGACCACATCGACCGGGCGGGTGGCGCCCGCCGCGCCGAGGGCCTCCTCCATCAGCTCGACGCCGCGCACGGAGTCGACGTAACAGACGAAGCGGAACGACGGATCGGCCGTCATCTCGCCGGCCAGCCAGCGCAGGGCGACCGCGTCGACCAGCTCGTTGGCGAGGAAGATCCGTCCGATCCCGTACGCCCGGTAGACCCGCGCCTGGTGCGGCACGGCGGCCGTGATGCCCCACGCGCCGCGCTTCAGCTGGTCGGCGAAGAGCTGCGGCGCCATGGACGTCTTGCCGTGCGGGGCGAACGCGAGGCCGTGGCGTTCGGCGTACGTCTCCAGGAGGTCGAGGTTGTGGGCCACCGACTCGGCGGAGAGGGCGAGGACGGGGGTGGTGAACCCGCCGGTGAAGAGGTTGCGGCGCTCGGCGGCGAGGTCTTTGACGGTCAGGCCCTCCGCGTCCGGCGGCAGGGCCTTGAAGCGGTGGTCGACGCGTTCGTCGGCGAGGGAGGCCGTGAGGGACGCAGCTGAGGACGCGGAGGACGCGGTGCGGTCGGTGGGGCTTTCGGCTGCCAAGGGGAGCTCCTCGAAGTTCGTTGCAACATATGCAACACCCATTGCGTATATCGCTCAACGCTGTCTAACATCCGAGCCGATGCCCGGTCAATGGTGACCACCGGCCCGCACGCCGATCAGCGAGGAGCCCTCCGTGTCCGGACCCGCAGCAGGGACGGCCAGCGCCGCCACGACCACCGATGTCGTCTGTCTCGGTGAGTCCATGGTGACGTTCCTGCCCTCGCAGCCCGGCCGCCTCGCCGACGTGCCCTCGTTCGGGCGCGGGATCGGCGGAGCCGAGTCCAACGTGGCCTGCGCGCTCGCCGCCGCCGGGCACCGGGCGGCCTGGGTCGGCCGGGTGGGCGCGGACGGCTTCGGCGAGCATCTGGTCGAGACGATCGCGGGGTACGGGGTCGACACGTCGGCGGTCCGCCGGGATCCGGACCGGCCCACCGGCATCTACTTCCGTACGGCCACGGACCGGGGGACCGACACGCACGAGGTCGCGTACTACCGGGCCGGGTCGGCGGCGTCCGCGATGTCGCCGGCGAACGTGCCGTACGAGGAGCTGTTCGCGGGGCGGATCCTGCATCTGTCCGGGATCACGGCGGCGTTGTCGGCCGACTGCCTGGAGCTGCTGCGGGAGTTGACGGCTGCGCGGTCCGGGCGGCCGCTGGTGTCCTTCGACGTGAACCACCGGCCGCATCTGTGGCGGGGTGGCGACGCGGACGCCTCCGTGCTGCTGGAGCTGGCGCGCCGGTCCGACCTGGTGTTCGTCGGGGAGGACGAGGCGGAGGAAGCGTGGGGGATCGCGGGTGCGGAGGCGATCCGGGCGGCGGTGCCGGAGCCTTCCGTGCTGGTGGTGAAGCGGGGGAGTGCGGGCGCGACGGTGTTCGCCTCGGGGCGCCGCCCCGGACCCCGCTCCTCGAACGCCGGAGAGGCTGAGAACGCCCCGGACGCACGCTCCACGGAGGCCGGAGGGGCTGGAAGCGCTGGGGCTGAAGATGCCGACACCGTCACCCATGTCCCCGCCCTCCGTGTCGACGTCGTCGCCGCCGTCGGAGCCGGGGACGCCTTCGCCGCCGGGTTTCTCTCCGCCACCCTGCGCGGGCTGCCCGTCCGTGACCGTGTGCGGCACGGGCACCTCATGGCCGCCGCCGTTCTCACCGTCCCCGGCGACCTCACCGACCCGCCCGCCCGCGACCACGCCGACCGCCTCGCCGCCCTCGACGACGACGCCTGGGGGAGACTTCGTCTCGGCCCCGGCTGGACCGCAGCCGACCGGGCCCCCGAGGAGGTACGTACGCCATGAGTCAGACCGTCGACCGGGCACTGAGCATCCTTCCGCTGCTCGCCCAGGGACCCGCCGACCTCGGGCAGGTCGCCGAGCGGCTCGGCGTGCACAAGTCCACGGCGCTGCGCCTGCTGCGCACGCTCCACGAGCACGGCCTCGTCTACCGCCAGGAGGACCAGCGCTACCGCCTCGGCGCCCGGCTCTTCGCGCTGGCGCAGGAGGCCGTCGAGAACCTCGACGTACGCGAGATCGCCCACTCCCACCTGGTCGCGCTCAACGACCGGTGCGGGCACACCGTGCACCTCGCCGTGTACGAGGAGCAGGAAGTCCTCTACATCGACAAGGTCGAGAGCCGCTACCCGGTCCGGATGTACTCCCGGATCGGCAAGCCCGTCGCGATCACCGTCGCGGCCGTGGCCAAACTGCTGCTCGCCGACCTCACCGAGCCCGAACGGCGCGTCATCGCCGAGAAGCTCGACTACCCCATGTACACGTCCCGTTCGACGCCCAACGCCGCCGCCTTCCTCAAGGAGCTGGCCGTCGTGCGCGAACAGGGCTGGGCCACCGACCTCGGTGGCCACGAGGAGTCCATCAACTGCATCGGCGCCCCCATCCGCGGCGCGGACGGGCGGGTCGTCGCGGCCATGTCGGTGTCCGCACCCAATGTGGTCGTCACGGCAGAGGAACTCCTCACCCTGCTCCCGCTGGTCCGGCGCACCGCCGAGACCATCAGCCGGGAGTACTCCGGCACCACCCGACCCAAGAAAGCCTGATCAGCCATGACCGAGAAGACCGCCCTCACCCCCTCCACCCACACCACGCCGCCCGCGAAGTTCTCGCACGGTGTGAAGAAGGGGAACATCCTCCAGGTCGCCGGCCAGGTCGGCTTCCTCCCCGCCGTGGAGGGTCAGGCCCCGACCCCGGCCGGCCCCACCCTGCGCGAGCAGACCCTCCAGACCTTCGCCAACGTCAAGGCGATCCTGGAGGAAGGCGGAGCGAGCTGGGACGACGTGATGATGATGCGCGTCTACCTCACGGACGTGGACCACTTCGCGGAGATGAACGAGATCTACAACACCTACTTCGCCGAGCAGAACCTCAAGGAGGCCCCCTCGGCGCGGACGACGGTCTACGTCGGCCTGCCCAAGGGCCTGCTCATCGAGATCGACGCCCTCGCGGTGCTCAGCTGACGGTCCTCGCTCCCCCGACCGTCCGGTCCGCTCACCTCTGAATCCTTTGCTCCGCACGCAGAACCACTCCCGCAGTACGCCGTACGGCACGGCGCCCCGCTCGCCGGGGGCGCCGTGCCGCGCTCCCCCCTGCCCTCCAGCACCACCGGAGTCCCCATGCTGCTCGCCGCAACCCCCTCGCCGGCCGAGACACCACCGCACACCGGTGGTCTGCTCCTCCTGATCGACGGCACCGCCGGTCTGCTGACCGTCGCCGCCCTCGGCATCGCCCTCCTCCTCTTCCTGATCATCAAGGTCAGGCTCCAGCCGTTCGTCGCCCTGCTCGCGGTCTCCATAGCCGTCGGCCTCGGCGCCGGGCTCTCGGTCACCGAACTCTTCGGCACCGTGCAGAAATCCGCCGCCGTCTCGGTCATCGAGTCCGGCATGGGCGGCATCCTCGGCCACGTCGCGATCATCATCGGGCTCGGTACGATGCTCGGCGCGATCCTCGAAGTGTCTGGCGGGGCCGAGGTGTTGAGCGCCCGGCTGCTGAACGCCTTCGGCGAGAAGCGCGCCCCGCTGGCCATGGGGATGACGGGCCTCGTCTTCGGTATCCCGGTCTTCTTCGACGTCGGCATCTTCGTCCTCGCGCCGATCGTGTACGCCGCCGCCAAGCGCTCCGGCAAATCGATCCTGCTCTACGCGATGCCGCTGCTGGCGGGCCTGTCGATGACCCACGCGTTCCTGCCGCCGCACCCGGGACCGGTGGCCGCCGCCGGACTCTTCAACGTGTCGCTCGGCTGGGTCATCCTGATGGGCATCGTCGTCGGCATCCCGTCCGTCGTCGCCGCCTGGGTGTACGCCGCCTGGATCGGCAAGCGGATCTTCGTCGACGTACCGCAGGACATGGTGGAGGCCGCCGAGGAGGCCAAGGCCGCCGTCGCCGCCGAACAGCGCGCCGCCGGGGTCACCCCGCACGAGAAGCCGGTCCCGCTCGCCACGGTTCTCGCGATCATCGGCACCCCGCTCATCCTGATCCTCGCCGCGACGTTCTCCTCGATCGCCCTGGATCCCTCCACCCTGCGCTCGGTGATCGAGTTCTTCGGCAACCCGTTCGTCGCCCTGACGATCGCCCTGTTCCTCGCGTACTACCTGCTGGGCATCCGGCGCGGCTGGTCCCGCAAGTCCCTGGAGTCCGTCTCGACGTCCTCACTCAAGCCGGTCGGCAACATCCTGCTGGTGGTCGGCGCGGGCGGCATCTTCGGCGCGGTCCTCAAGGGCAGCGGCATCGCGGACGCGCTCGCCGACACCTTCAACGACGTCGGCCTGCCGGTCATCCTGCTCGCCTGGCTGATCTCGGTCGTCCTGCGCGTCGCCCAGGGCTCGGCCACCGTCGCGATCGTCACCACGGCCGGGATCGTGGTCCCGCTGGTCGAGGGCCAGGACCTCTCCCAGGCCCACCTCGCGCTGATCATCATGGCGATCTCGGCCGGCTCGATCTTCGCCTCGCACGTGAACGACGGCGGCTTCTGGATGGTGTCGAAGTACTTCGGCATCAGCGAGCGCGACACGTTGAAGTCCTGGACGGTCCTGGAGACGGTGCTCTCGGTCGCGGGCTTCGTGGTCGCGGCGCTGCTCAGCCTCGTGATCTAGCGGTACGGGGCGGCCTCGGCGTGGACCGCGCCGAGCCCGCCCACCGCGTTGGACCAGGTGCCGCGCGCCGCCCTGGAGCGCCCGGTCCCTGCCCTCAACTCCCCTTACGGGCCACGTAGTACACGTTCAGGATGTCGCCCTCCACCTCGCGCACGGCCACCTCCCCGAAGCCCGCCTCCTTCAGCATCCGCAGCGCGGTCTGCCTGCCCCACACCGTCCCCAGGCCCGCCCCGCCCTCGCTCAGCGAGGTCGTCATGCAGTAGAAGACCGAGAAGGCGTAGAGCGTGGGGCCCAGCGGGAGGTCCAGGTTCTCCTCCAGCTTGCTGGAGGCCGCGATGTCTCCCATCAGGAACACCCCGTCGTCCCGCAGCGCGCCGGCCACGGCCGCCAGGGTCTCCGCCGGACGGGCCAGGTCGTGGATCACGTCGAAGGCGGTGATCAGGTCGTACGAACCGGTCACCGCGGCCGCGTCCGCCAGCTCGAAGTGCGCGTTCCGCAGGCCCAGTCGCGCCGCCTCGGCCCGGGCCGAGGCGATACCGCCCTCCGACACGTCCACCCCGGTGAACCGGCTTGCCGGGAACGCCCGCGCCAGCAGACTGACCGCGTGCCCCTGCCCCGTACCGACGTCGAGCACGTCCAGACCGTCACCTGAGTCGAGCCGCTCCGGCAGGCCGGGCACCAGCGGAATGATCGCGTCGACCAGCGCCGCGTCGTACACCCGCGCCGTCTCCTCGGCCTGGAGCTCCTGGAACTTCGGGTACGAGGAGTAGGGCACCCCGCCCCCGTCCCGGAACGCCGTGACCACCTCGTCCTCGACCAGCCCGATCAGGGCGAGGTCCTGGAGGAAGGAGGCGAGGTTGTCGGGCCCGGCGGCGCGGCACAGCGATGCCGCGTGCTCGGGCGGCAGCCGGTACGTCCCGTCCGCCGGGTCGTACCCGACGATCCCGCCCACGGTCACCCCGCCGAGCCACTCGCGTACATAGCGCTCGTTCAGCCCGGCGGCCCGGGCGATCTCCTCGCTGGTCGACGGCGGCAACCGCGCCATCACGTCGAACAGCCGTGTCCGGTGACCGACGCTGCACAGGTACCCCAGGCAGGCATCGTTGAGCACCTCCGTCATCCGGCCGGCGAATTCCTCCTGCCGGGCCGGATCCGCAGTCCGCCGGATCGTGTGAGACATGGCGCACCTCCTTCGGAAGCCCGCAGCGCGCCGCCGGACGGAACCGCGCCCGCTCCGCCCCCGTGGCGCCCTCTCCGTCCCCGTAACCGCCGCTCGCTGCCGGCCGCTGGGCCCCGCGACACACGTTACGCCGCCCCGCGCGATATGCCCTGTGCTCCCGCCGCCCCGCTCAGGCGGCCATGACGGAGACGTCGTACTGCTGGATCCACTTGTCCCGGGTGATGATGGTCATCCCCTCGATCTGAGCCTGGGCGACCAGTATCCGGTCGAAGGGATCACGGTGCAGAGGAGGCGGCGTGCCTGCCCGCACCCCATGCCCCGCGGTGATCGGCAGCGTCGTGAACTGGCTGTCGCGCACGCGCTCCGGCAGGTCGTCCGGGCCGTCCAGCTTCCCCAGGGACTGCTTGACGGCGATCTCCCACGCGGAGACCGCGCTGAGGTGTACCGACGGCTCTGTGTCCAGGAGCTCTTTGGCCTGGTCGGAGAGCTCGCCGGAGTCCGCGAGCCACCAGAGGATCACCTGGGTGTCGAGCTGCCCTAGCTGCCTCACCAGAGCGCGGAGGGGTGGACTGGGTGCTGGACCAAGGGCACCTCGGGCCACCTGAGGCCACCTTGTGGCAGGCCCCGGCCCGCCCGGCCCCTGCACGCCCCCTTGTGCGGCCCCGCCGATTGCGCTTCCTTGATCGGCATGGCGGAGACAAGCGCAACCACAGGGACAGGGGAGCCGGCCTCCCGACCACGTAAGTCCAGCTGGAAGTACATCGGCCCCGGCATCGTCGTCGCGGCGACCGGGGTCGGGGCCGGCGATCTGGTCGCGACGCTCATCGCGGGCAGCAAGTTCGGATACACCCTGATGTGGGCGGCGGTGATCGGCTGCGCCGTCAAGATCTCGCTCGCCGAGGCGGCGGGCCGCTGGCATCTGGCGACCGGCCGCACGCTCTTCGACGGCTGGCGCAGCCTGGGTCCCTGGACCACGGTCTACTTCGCGGTCTACGTCGTGATCTGGGGCTTCATCTACGGGGCGACGGCCATGTCCTCCAGCGCCCTGCCCATCGTGGCGCTGTTCCCCGACGGGCCTGGGCTGAAGTTCTGGGCGATCGTCACCGGGCTGATCGGGCTGGGCTTCGTCTGGTTCAACCGGTACGCCGTCTTCGAGAAGGTCATGACGGTCCTGATCGGCATCATGTTCGTGGTGGTCGTGTACGTGGCCGCCCGCGTCGTGCCGGACGTCGGGGCGTCGTTCGCCGGGCTGCTGCCCGCGCTCCCGGACGGCTCGCTCCTCTACACCCTCGGGCTGATCGGCGGCGTCGGCGGCACGATCACCATGGCCGCCTACGGGTACTGGGTCAACGCCAAGGGCTGGGGCAACTCCTCCTGGATGAAGGTGATGCGGCTCGACAACCGGGTCGCCTACATCACCACCGGCGTCTTCGTCGTGGCGATGCTCATCGTCGGCGCAGAGCTGTTGCACGCCTCGCAGGTCGCCCTCACCTCCGGCGACCGTGGGCTGATCGACCTGGGCAAGGTGCTGGAGGACCGCTTCGGCGCGGGCACCGCCAAGCTCTTCCTGGTGGGCTTCTTCGCCACGTCGTTCTCGTCGCTGATCGGCGTCTGGCACGGCGTGAGCCTGATGTTCGCCGACTTCGTGGAGCGGTTCCGGGCCCCGGCTGCCGCGCGCGAGGAGGAGTCCGGTCCCGCCGTCACCGACCGCCAGCAGCGCTCGCTGCCCTTCCGCGCCTACCTCCTGTGGCTGACCTTCCCGCCGATGACCCTGCTCTGGCTGGACGAGCCCTTCGGCCTGGTCATCGCGTACGGGGTGCTCGGCGCGTTCTTCATGCCGTTCCTCGCCCTCACGCTGATCTGGCTGCTCAACTCCTCCCGTACGCCGAGGGAATGGCGCAACGGGTCCATCAGCAACGGGATGCTCGCCCTGGCCGGTCTGCTGTTCGTCGTGCTGTGCGTCCAGCAGGTGCGCGAACTGCCCTGGTGAGCGAGGCTTCCACAAACGCCGCAGCGCCGCCGGGGGAGCGGCGGCGCTGCAGGGTTCGGGTGGGTGCGCAGGCGTTACGCGCTACGGGTTACGGCAGGCTGCGGACGTGCGGGCCGACCGCCTTCGACCAGGCGAACCCGGCCGTCGCGTCCCAGTTCGTCGACCAGGTCATCGCGCCGCGCAGCGACGGGTAGGTCTTCGACGGCTTGAACGAACCGCAGTTGGTGCCCTTGGTCAGGCAGTCCAGCGCCGCGTTCACGATCGACGGGGCGACATAGCCGCTGCCCGCACCCCGGGTGGAGGCGGGGACGCCGATGCCGACCTGGGACGGGTCGAGGCCACCCTCCAGCTGGATGCAGGCGAGCGCGGTGAGGAAGTCCACCGAGCCCTGCGAGTAGACCTTGCCGTCGCATCCGAGCATCGAACCGCTGTTGTAGTACTGCATGTTGACGACGGTCAGGATGTCCTTGACGTTGAGCGCCGTCTTGAAGTACTCGCCCGACGTCGACTGCATGTCGATCGTCTGCGGGGCCATCGTGATGACCAGGCCGCTGCCCGCCTTCGCCGACAGCTGGCGCAGTGCCTTCGTCATGTAGGTGGCGTTGAGACCGTTCTCCAGGTCGATGTCGACCCCGTTGAAGCCGTAGTCCTGCATCAGCGCGTACACCGAGTTGGCGAACGCGGTGGCGGAGGCGTCGTTGTCGACCCGGACCGTGCCCAGCTCGCCGCCGATCGAGATGATGACGTTCTTGCCGGCCGCCTGCTTGGCCTTGATGTCGGAGCGGAACTGCGCCTCGGTGTAGCCGTTCAGCCCGGCGGTGTCCAGGTTGAAGGTGACCGCGCCCTGGGTCGGCGTGGCGTCCGCGAAGGAGACCGCGATGATGTCGTAGTCGGCCGGGACGTCGCTGAGCCTCTGGACGGCCGCGCCGTTGTTGAAGTTCTGCCAGTAACCGGTCACCGCGTGCTTCGGCACGGCGGGCCCGGGGCCGGGGCCCGTGCCCTCCTTGGCCGTACGGGCGCTGATGGCGGCCGACTTGACCGACTCGCCGGCCGCGTTGGTGGCGCTCACGGAGAACTGGTACGCGGTGTCGGCGGACAGGCCCGTGACGGTCGCCGAGGTGCCGGTGGAGGTGGTGGCCTTCGTGCCGTCGCGGTACACGGTGTATCCGGTGGCGCCGGAGACGGCGTTCCAGGACAGGGCGACGGAGGACGTGGTCGTGGCGCCCGCCGCGAGGCCGCCGGGGGCCGCCGGGATGACCGGTCCGGGATCCTCGCCGCCCCCGCCGTCGGGTCCGGTCACCTCGAAGTCGTCGGCGAAGTAGGCGGCCTGCCCGTACCAGCCGTGGGTGTAGACGGTCACCGAGGTGGTGTTCGCGCCGGTCGTGAAGCTGGTGGAGAGCTTGGTCCAGGCGGTGGAGCCCGGTGTCCAGGTGGAGACGTCGGTGGTTCCGGTGCCGCTCACACCGAGGTAGGCGTAGCTGCCCTGCACCCAGGAGCTGAGCGCGTACGTCGAGTTGGGCTTCACCTTGACCGACTGCGAACACCTGGCGTTGTCCTGGCCGGCCGGGGTTGCCTTCAGCGCGGACGTACCGCCGTGCACGGGCGTGGAGACGACGACGCCGCTGCCCCCGGAGCAGGTCCAGTTGGCGAGGCCCGACTCGAAGCCCGCGTTCTTGGCGTTGTTGACGTCGGCGGCCTGGGCGGTGCTGACGAGTCCGGTGACGGTCAGCGCGGCGGCCGCGACGACGGCCAGGGTGCCGCTGAGCACGGGCCGGGAGCGACGTCTTCTTCTGGGACTGCTGCCTGCGGAGCGTTCCACTGGTGCCTCCGGGGGGAGTTGGTGGTGCTGGCGGATCGTGCGGGTGTGCCGGGCGGACGAACGGACGAACGGACGGGAGAGCGAACGGGCGAACGAACGGCGGGCACCGGGCCGCACGGGCTGCACGGGGGTGGGCGGAGCGGGGATCCGTGACGCCACGGCGGTGGCCACCGCCGTGGCGCATAAGCTGGTCCAGACCAATCGAGTTGTCAAGACCTCTGGCGGCGAAAGGCCGTCGGCGAGGTGGTCGCGCGAGGGCTCCGGCACCCCCGTACGGGGGTGCCGGGCGGGGGATTCATGGAACGGAAGCGACCCCGTGACCGCACGCCGACCCTCGCACGGGTGATCTTGCGGGAGGTCTTCGGACGGTCACGGAAACGCCCTTACGAAAAGGCAGCCGGACGCCCCGGAATGCGGGTTGACGTGCACGAATGGATACATGATCGACAACAGGACGCGGGATTCGGTAACGCTGCGCAGTGAAAGGTGAGTTGGGTGGAATCGATTTCATCCCGTTTAGTACCCGGGCCTCATAGGAACGGTGTTCGCATGGTGGCGTACTGGTCTCCGATAACTGTTCTCTGCCTGGTGAGACGTGGCTAAAGTGCTGGGGCAGGAGCACGGAGCAGGTAGCGATTGCGGCCGACGTCCCCACGTCGGCCGGAGCCGAAACGGGGAAGAGCGTGCCGACCGCAATAGCAGTGACGAGCGCAGACCTGGTGCTGCCGCCCACCGACCAGCAGACGCCGACCGCCGCTCTGCTCCAGGCCCCCGAGGCCCAGGTGCTGGAGCTGGCCATCGGCGACATGCACCTGCTGCTCGAACAGCACGGGTACGTGATCGCCCTCTATCCCTCGGGCATCCGGCCCGAGCACGAGCGCCGCCTGCACTCCATCCGCTCGGTGCTGGAGAGCGACCGGATCGCCCTCGTCAAGGTGGACCTCCCGCCCCTTGGCGTGGCCGTACTGGTGCGCCAGCTACGACAGTTGTCCATCTGCGACTTCAGCCCAGGGGTGGTCGCCTCCGCCGCCCGGCTGCTCTCGCACTACATCTACGCGGGCGCGCTCCTCAACTCCGTCGCCCGGCTCGACCGGGTCCCGGTCAGCCTCAAGAGCCACGCCAAGTCCTGGGTCCCCGGTTCCCAGTTCGCCGTGCTCGCCGGCCCCGAGCCGCAGCTGATCAAGGTGGGCCCGGCCGTCGAACCGCCGGCCGGACCTGATTTCGGTACGCATCTTCTGGTGGCCAAAGGGAATCTGCACTCGGACTGGGTACAGGAGACCCTCGCGCCCGCCTGGAAGGTCCAGGCCATTCACGACACCACGGTCCCGGCCGACTCACCGCGCTGGTGGGGGACGGGAAAGCTGGTGGAGTTCGCGGCCCACCTCCCGGACCTCTCCGTGCTCTACCAGCTGGTTTCCTCCGTACGCCGGGAAAAGTGTCACTGGTGCGCCATGGAACTCATCGGCGACCGCTGCGCATTCTGTTCCGCACCACTCGCGGCTCCGGAGAACCGCACGCTTCCCGCCGGTGTCCTCCATCATGGGTCCGACGTTTCGCCGGGCCCCTAGGCCACCCGCTCCACCCCGCTCCTCCCCTGCCGCGACCGCCTCCGTTCCACCCGTCCCCGTACTCGCCCCGGCTTCCGCGCACGTACACCGTTCAGCGCCACCGCTCCCGCCCGCGGGCCGTCTCCTCCACGGCACCGCGCCGCCACACATGTAAGCGCGTAACCGCCCCACCGCACGGCCGCACCGCTCCGGTGTCGCACTGCTCCACCGACCCTTCTGTCCGCTGTCCGTCCCACGCATCCGATTCGAACGAGGTTGTCCGGACCATGAACTCCCGCCAGCGCCGCGGCGTGATACTCCTGCTCCTGTCGGTCCTGTGTGCCTTCGCGGCCTTCGCCGGCGTGCTCTCGGTGATCAGTGACGTCAACTCGAAGGTCGGACCCGAGGTGACGGCGTACCAGCTGAAGACCGACGTGGCTCCGTACACCGCCCTGAACAGCGGCCAGTTCGAGAAGATCAAGATGCCCAAACGCTGGCTCTCGGAGAACGCCGTGACCGACCTGCGGGAGGTCGAGTCGAAGATCGCGGTCACCGAACTCCGCGAAGGCTCGCTCCTCCAGTCGGACATGATGGTCCGCAAGCCCGAACTCCGCGCCGGTGAGCAGGAGATCGCCATCATGATCGACGCCTCCACCGGCGTCGCGGGCAAGATCACACCGGGCGCGACGGTCAACATCTACGCCACGTTCGCCGGCGAGCAGCAGGGCGACTCCGCCCAGTCCAAGGTCATCGTCGCCAACGCCAAGGTGCTGGACGTCGGCGAACTCACCGCCCTGGACCCGAGCGCGGACGACCGGGGCAGCCGGGCGACCGAGGCCGTGCCGATCACCTTCGCCCTGAACACGCTGGACACGCAGCGCGTCGCCTACGCCGAGTCGTTCGCGGAGCACGTGCGCCTCGCGCTCGTCGCCCCGGGCAGCGACGGCACCATCCGTCCCGGCGACCGGACCTACACGCTCGACAAGGACAAGTGAGGATCGGATGACCACCAGAATCCTCCCGGCCGTCGGCGATCTCGACGCGGCCCGCTCCGTCACCACCCTGCTCAGCCAGCTGCCCGACGCCGAACCGGCCACCCCCGTGGGCGATTCCACCCAGCTCATCGACACCCTGGCCCGCCTCGCGGGCGAGGCGCTCGACGAACTGCCGGAGGTGGTGCTGGTGCACGAGAGGATCGGCCCGGTACCGGCCCTGGAGTTGATCCGGGAGGTGTCGCTGCGGTTCCCCTCGGTCGGCGTCGTCATGATCACCGCGGACGCCAGCCCGAACCTCTTCGCCGACGCGATGGACTCCGGCGCTCGCGGCCTGGTCACCCTGCCGCTGAGCTACGAGGAACTGGCCAACCGCGTCCAGGCGGCCGCCCAGTGGTCCGCCGGCGTACGCCGCCACCTCACCTCCGGCAACGACGTCTTCACCGGCCCCGGCGGCACGGTGGTCACGGTCACCGGCGCCAAGGGCGGCGTCGGCGCGACCGTCACCGCCATCCAACTCGCGCTGGCCGCCCAGGCGTCCGGCAACACGGTGGCGCTGGTGGACATGGACCTCCAGACCGGGGACATCGCCTCGTTCCTCGACGTCCAGTTCCGCCGCTCCCTCGTCGACCTCGCCCTGATCACCGACATATCGCCCCGGGTGCTGTCCGACGCGGTGTTCTCCCACTCCACCGGCCTCGCCCTGCTGCTCGCCCCCGGCGAGGGCGAGCGCGGCGAGGAGGTCAGCGACCGCTCGGCCCGCCAGATCGTCAGCGCGCTCCGCACCCGCTACGAGATCGTCGTCATCGACTGCGGCGGCCAGATGAACGGGGCCAACGCGGCGGCCATCGAGATGGCGGACGTGGCCCTGCTGGTCACGACCCCCGACGTGGTCGCGGTGCGCGGTGCGAAACGCATCGTACGGATGTGGGAACGGCTCCAGATCCGCAAGGCCGAGGAGACCGTCACCCTCGTCAACCGCTTCACCCGCAACACCGAGATCCAGCCGCCGCTGATCCAGAAGATCACCGGCACCCGGGTCGCCTCGGCGGCGATCCCCGCCAACTTCAAGGAGCTCCAGGCGTCCATCGACTCCGGTCGCCTGCACGAACTGGACGCCAAGAGCACGGTCAAGCAGGCGCTCTGGGGCCTGGCCGGTGAGCTGGGCATCGTCAAGGAGAGCACGACGGCGAAGAAGAGCGGCAGCGCCCTGGTCAAACGGAACAGCGGCGCTCCGAAGAACGACCGGGGCTCGATCGGACGCCCGCGCCGCCGGCGCGACGGCTCCGGCCCGGGCCCCGGAGACTCCGAGGGGACACGTTGAGCGATGACCACCACAAGGACGGCACACAGCGGCATACGGGGGCGGATCACCGCCCTACGTGAGCGCGGGGACCGGGACCGCGGCCAGACGGCCGTCGAGTTCCTGGGCATGACCCCCTTCATCATCCTGATCATGCTCGTGCTCTGGGAGTGCGCCCTGATCGGCTACACCTTCAGCCTCGCGGGCAACGCGGCGGACGTGGGAGCGCGCAAGGGCAGCGGGGCGGAGTTCGCACCCAGGCTGGCGTGCGATGAGGGCGCACGGAAGGACCTGCCCGACGCCTGGGCGGAGAGCGCCGTCGTCACCTGCCGGGACGGCAGCAGCCTGTACGAGGCCACGGTGACGCTGAAGGTCCCGGTGCTGGTGCCGGGCCTGTTCGACCTCGACACGGAGATCAAGGGCACGGCCGGTTCGCCGATGGAGACGCAGTCATGGTGACGACACATCCGAACAGCGAGCACACCCGTTCCGCACGTGCGAGCACCGACCGGGGCCAGGTCGCCATGGAGTACCTCGGCTTCCTCCCCCTGCTGCTCCTCGTCGCGATGGCGGCCATCCAGCTGGGCCTGGCCGCGTACGCCGCCAACCAGGCGGGCACGGCCGCCCGCGCCGGAGCCCGTACGGAAGCCAGCGTGGACGCCCGGGGCAGCGGCGAGAGCAACGCCCGCGACGCCGTGAGCGACTGGGTGGAGGACGGCGGGTTCCGCTACCGCAAGAGCGGCGGCCAGGACGTCACGGTCACGGTCCGGGTCAAGGTGCCCTCCGTGGTGCCGGGTCTGAAGGGCTGGTGGGCCGAGCGCCGCACGACCATGCCCAACGAGAACTCCCGCTTCGGCTTCTGACCCGCCCCGCCCAGGACCACGCCCCCGACCCCGACGACCGACGAGGAGAGTTACGCAGATGAGCCTGCGGGCACGCATGACCGCTCCGGAGGAGCAGGGCGGGGCACGGGAGGACGGCCACCTGGTGGCCACCTACCGGGCCAAGCTGCTGGAGGAGATCGACCTCGCGGAGATGTCCTCGCTGGCCGCCGCCGACCGGCGGGCCCGGCTGGAACGCGTCCTCGGCCACATCATCAGCCGCGAGGGCCCGGTCCTGTCCACCGTGGAGCGCTCGCAGCTGATCCGCCGCGTCGTGGACGAGGCGCTCGGCCTCGGCATCCTGGAACCGCTCCTGGAGGACGCGTCCATCACCGAGATCATGGTCAACGGCCCCGACCAGATCTTCGTCGAGCGCAACGGCCGGGTCGAACAGCTCCCGATGCGCTTCGGCTCCCACGAGCAGCTGATGCAGACCATCGAGCGGATCGTGTCGACCGTCAACCGCCGCGTCGACGAGTCCAACCCGATGGTCGACGCCCGCCTGCCCAGCGGTGAACGTGTCAACGTGATCATCCCGCCGCTGTCGCTGACCGGCGCGACGCTCACCATCCGCCGCTTCCCGCGCTCCTTCACGCTCCAGGAGATGATCGGCTTCGGCTCGCTGGACGAACAGATGCTGGTGCTGCTCGCCGGCCTCGTCCAGGCCAAGCTCAACATCATCGTCTCGGGCGCCACCGGCACCGGCAAGACGACCCTCCTCAACGCGCTCTCCGGACTGATCCCGAACGCCGAGCGCATCGTCACCATCGAGGACTCCGCCGAACTCCAGCTCCAGCAGAGCCATGTGATCCGGCTGGAGTCCCGCCCGGCCAACGTCGAGGGCAAGGGCCAGATCACCATCCGCGACCTGGTCCGCAACTCGCTGCGTATGCGCCCCGACCGGATCGTCGTGGGTGAGGTCCGAGGCGGCGAGTCGCTCGACATGCTCCAGGCGATGTCCACCGGTCACGACGGCTCGCTGGCCACCGTGCACGCCAACAGCGCCGAGGACGCGCTGATGAGGCTCCAGACCCTCGCCTCGATGTCGGAGGTCGAGATCCCGTTCGAGGCGCTGCACGACCAGATCAACAGCGCCGTCGATGTGATCGTCCAGCTCACCCGGCACGCCGACGGAGCCAGGAAGATCACCGAGATCGCCGTGCTGGACAGCCACGGCCGCGACCCGTACCGCATCGTCACGGTCGCCCGCTTCAACGCCCGGCCGATGTCGGCGGACGGCCGGATCCACGGCGACTTCCAGTACCTCCCGCTGCCCCGGAGGCTCGCCGAGCGCCTCTACCTGGCCAGCCAGCCCATCCCGCAGGCGTTCGGCGTCGCCCAGTCCGCCGAACAGCTCGCCACCCGAGAGGCGAACTAGGTACCGAGCCATGGACAACGTCAACCTCCCCCTGGTCACCATCGGCGTCACGCTGCTGTGCTGCGTGCTCGGCGTGATGGGCCTGTACGCCTACTCAGGCGGCAAAGCCGACCGCGACGCCCTCGTCGAGCGGCTCTCCCACGTCGGCCAGATACCCGAGACGGGTCGCCCCCGCCGCTTCAAGGGCCTGGACCGCCGCCTGCGCGCCACCTCGCTGGGCCGCAAGCTGGAGCTGAAGCTCGCCGCGACCGGCATGGACATCACGCCCGGCGAGTTCTTCGTCTACGCGCTCGTCGCGACAGCGGGGCTCTGGATGATCGCCTCCTCCATGCTCGCGGCGTTCTTCGGCCCGGTCGCCGCGCTGATCGGCCTCTGGGGCACCAACGCGTTCCTCAACTGGCAGCGGGTCAAGCGCACGGAACGCTTCATCAACCAGCTCCCCGAGCTCTCCCGCATCCTCGCCAACGCCACCCAGGCGGGCCTGGCCCTGCGCACCTCGCTGTCGATGGCGGCGGAGGAACTGGAGGATCCGGCGGGGGAGGAACTGGCCCGGGTGGCACGGCGCTTGGCCGTCGGAGAACCTCTGGAGGACGCGCTCAGCGAACTGACGGACCGGCTGCCCTCCCGCGAACTGGTGGTCCTGGTCACGACGTTGGTGCTCTCCAACCGGGCCGGCGGTACGGTCGTCAGCTCGCTGCGCAACCTCACCGAGACGCTGGAGGAGCGCAAGGAGACCCGCCGCGAGGTCAAGACGCAGCTCTCCCAGGTCACCGTCACCGCGTACGCCGTACCCATCTTCGGCGTCGGCGCGATGCTGCTGATGAACGCGGTGATGCCGGGTGCGCTGGACCGGATGACGGGGGCGTTCATCGGCCAGGCGGCGGTGGTCGTGGCCATCGTGCTGTACGCCATCGGCTTCGTGGTCATCCGGCGCCTGTCCCGTATCGACGTCTGACGAGCTGGGAGAAGAACCGCCATGGACCTCTTGCTAGCCCTGGTCGTCGGCCTCGCCGTCTACGGGGCCATCCACGGCATCCGGATGTACCGGGCCGACGCCAAACTCCCCGGCGACCTCGCCGTGGCCCTGGAATCCGGCTCCTCCCGCACCAGCGCGGTCGGCTCCGGCATCGACCGGCTCGGCATCCGCTGGGCCCCCGCGGTCCTGCGGATGATGGGCCCCAAGGCCGTCAACAAGAAGCGCCGCCAGATCGACCTGGCGGGCAACCCCGGCGGCCTCACCATCGACCGTTACGCGGCCCGCCGCGCGGTCTACGGTGCGCTGGGCCTCCTGGGCGCGTTCTCCATGCTGCTGCGCGGTCAGCTGTTCCTCGCGCTCCTGATGGTCGCGTTCGGCCTGTTCTGGGTGGAGGCCGGGATCTGGTCGGCCATCCGGGTCCGCCGCGAGCACATCGAACGCACCCTGCCGGACTTCCTCGACGTCCTGGCCGTCGTCGTCTCCGCCGGGCTCGGCTTCCGGCAGGCGCTGGACCGGGTCGCGGAGAAGTACGAGGGCCCCTGGTCCGACGAACTGCGCATCACCCTGCGGCAGATGGACATGGGCGTCAGCCGCCGCCAGGCCTTCGACGAGCTGCGCAGGCGCAACGACTCCGAGCAGGTCGCCATGTTCGTCACCACGCTCCAGCAGGGCGAGGAGCTGGGCGCTCCGATCGTCGAGACGCTCATCCAGATCGCCAACGACATGCGCCGCACCGACGCCCAGAACGCCCGCCGCAAGGCGGCCAAGGCGGTCCCGAAGGCCACGTTCGCGGTGACTTCGTTCCTCCTTCCGGGCACGCTCGTTCTTCTCACCGTCGGATTCGTGTACGGAGCCGACGTCGACTTCGCGTTCCTCACGGGCGGATGACATGAACGACGGCCGTGATGGGGACGAGGGGAACGAAGGAGGACGCGGGGGCTTGCGGGACACGAGACGGAGGTGACAGGAACATGGCATACCAGCTCAGCGGCGTGCAGCCCGGACTGACCGCGGACCTGACCCGCGCGCACACCGTGACCCCGGCCCGCCCGGCCTTCGCCATCCAGGTCAACGCGCTCCAGGCGATGTGCCGCCAGGTCTTCGGCTTCCGCCTGGCGATGATCGCGATAGCGACCCCGTACGCCATCAGTCACACCGCGCCCGGCCTGCCCACCTGGTTCATCGGCTCGGCGATCCTGGTCACCTTCATGGGCTCGTACGTCCTGTTCCGCGACTGGGAGCGGTTCGGCCCGGTGCTGCTGCGTCACCCCTGGCTGCTGGCCGTCGACGTGTTCTTCGGTGCCCTGCTGCTGATCACGGCGACCCCCGAGTCGACCCTCGCGTACGTCACCGTCTGTACTCCGCTGCTGGCCGGCCTGATCCAGGGCTGGCGCGGCGCGGCGGTCTTCGCGGCCCTCCAGGTGGTCATCGTCTTCGGCGTGTACGCCAGCGTCCCGAAGCTGGAGGCGGGCGGGGCGACGGGGCTCCTCCTGCCCGGCTTCTGCGTGATCGCCGGGGCGGTCGGCGTCACCCTGCGCAATCTGCTCCTGCGCTTCGGCACGGCGACCCAGGCGCTCACCGAGACCCGGGCGCGGCTGGCGGTGACCGAGGCGGTGGAGGGCGAGCGCACCCGTCTGGCCCGCGAGATGCACGACTCGGTCGCCAAGACCCTGCACGGGCTCGCGCTGGCCGCCGACGGGCTGGCGTGCTCGGCGGACCGGATGGACCCGCCCACCGTGAAACTCCAGGCGGACCTGGTCGCCCGCGCCGCCCGCCGGGCCGCGGCTGAGTCCCGGGAACTGCTCAGCGACCTCCGCCGGGAACAGGGCCTGGAGGGCGGCGTCGACCTGGTCGCGGAACTGGCAGCCCAGGCGCAGGACTTCACCGCCCGCCACCCGGTCACGGCCACCTTCCGCCGCCTGTCCGAGGAGATCCCGGTGCCGCCGGTCCCGCAGGCGGTGGCCCGTCAGCTCCTCACCGTCGCCTCGGAGGCCATGGAGAACGCGAACCGCCACGCGGGCCCGACGTATCTGATCGTCCTCGCGGGCGTGAAGGGCGACAAGCTCCGCGTCAGCGTGTACGACGACGGGCGCGGCCTGCCCCCCGGCACGACGCTCGACACCCTCCGCCGGGCCGGCCACTTCGGCCTGGTCGGCATGGTGGAGCGGGCCGCCTCCATCGGCGCCCGCATCCGGATCGGCCGGGGGAAGGCGGAGAAGGGCACGGAGGTGCGGGTGGAGCTGCCGCTGGCGGCGCTGACGGCCATGGCCGCCGAGGGGAACGCCGCGCCGACTGCCGTGCCCGCGCAGTCAACTGAGCCCGCGTCCTCGCCGTCGCCGGCGCCTTCGTACTCGCCGCTGACCCCTGCACCTGCACCTGCACCTGAGAACGTCACGACCCCCCACCCGTAACCCCGACCATGAGAGGAGGTCGCAGCATGCCGGACGATGTCTCCCCCGCGGCGAACCGCTACGGGGCGGCGGCTCACCACCCAGCCCCTCAGTACCCGTCACCGCACACCCCGCTCACCCGGACCCCCGGACCTGCCGGACACCCGGGACCCCAGCACACTGCGATCCAGCCCCCGGCCGCGCCGACGTCGTACCCGCCGTTCGGCGAGACCGCCGCGTCCCCGTTCCCGCCCGCACCCACGGCCCCCGCACCGGCCCGGCTCCGGGTGGTGGTCGCGGACGACAACCCGGTGGTCCGGGCGGGCCTGGGCGTACTGCTCTCGGGCCGGGCCGACATCGAAGTCGTGGCAGAGGCGGCGGACGGCCGTGAGGCCTACGAGAAGACGCACCAGCACCGCCCCGACGTGGTCCTGCTCGACGTCCGGATGCCCGGCGTGGACGGCATCTCGGCCCTGCCGCACCTGGTCGGCCTCGCGCCCGTACTGATGCTGACGTACAGCCGCGAGAGCGAGATCGTCCACGAGGCACTGCGCCTCGGCGCGGGCGGCTACCTGGTGCACGGCGAGTTCACGGCGGACCAACTGGTCCAGGCGGTACGCGACACGAAGGACGGCCGCGCCCACTTCACCGCCACGGCGGCGGACGCCCTGCTGGCCCACATGCGCCAGGGGACGGCTCCGCAGCGGGGCCCCCTGCCCGAGGGTCTGGGCTCTGCGCTGACGACGCCGCCCGTGCCCGCGCACGTACCGCCACACCCCCTCGAAAACTCGGAAAGTCTTTCGCAACTGCAACCTTCTGTGGGACAGTCTTCTGTGTCCGGGGGGTCGGCACCCGCCCCCAACAGGCAGCAGTACAGGCTGAGTTCGCGGGAGGTGGAGGTCATGGACCTGATTGCGTCCGGGATGAGCAATCAGCAGATCGCCGCCACCTGCTTCATCAGTGAGAAGACGGTCAAGAACCACATCAACCGCATCTTCACGAAGCTCCACAGCGCCACGCGCAGTGAGGCCATCGCCCACTGGCTCGGCACCGCGCCCCGGAACCCCGGGCGGCAGCCATGACCGAGCGATCGCGCAACGAGAGGGCCCAGAAAACCTTTTGGGCCCGGGAATGGGCCCACGGGCCCTCTGGGCGAGCGATGATTCCCCCCTATGTTTCTCACGTCGCCAACGGCACCGGCCGGGAGGAAGCCGGTATCGAGGGCGACACCGCAGCAACGTGCGAGTCGGCCGGCAACCGGTCGGCCGAACCAGGAGGGGAACACCATGTCGGACATCACCCTGAAGACCGCCGTCCGCGTCAACGGCTGGGCCAACACCGCCGTCAGCAGCATCCAGAAGCGCTACGCGGCGAAGGACCGGGGGCAGACGGCGTTCGAGTACCTGGGCATCATTCTGGTGGTCGTGGCGATCATCGGCGCGATCGTGGCGACCGGCATCGGCGGCGCGATCTCGGCGCGCATCAGCGGACTGGTGGATTCCATCACGGCTCAGTGATGATCGGTCGTTCCCGCAACGACGGAGGGCAGGCCTTCCCCATCTACATCATGATGGTGGCGGGCCTGCTCTTCCTCGCGTTGGCCTTCTTCGCTGTCGGTAAAGCTTCGGCATTGCGCAACGGTTCTCAAGGGGCGGCCGACGCCGCCGCACTCGCCGCCGCGCAGAAAGCACGTGGCGACTTCGGGACGGGTTTCTACGCCTCGCTTCCCGGCAACACTCTGGACCTCTTCCTCCGCGCGCCTTTCGTTCCGCCCTGCTCCGAGGCGGAACGGCTGGCCGACGCCAATGAGGCCGACATGACGCTCTGCACTCCGGCCTACGGATACCTGCGTGACCGCATCACCGTAGGGGTCACAGGTCGTAACCCGGTGGACTCGTCAGTGATTCCGGGATCCCGGAGCAAGTTCGCCAAGGCCAAGGCAACCGCACTCATCGAGTTCCGCTGCCCCAATCCGAAGGCTGTGGACTTCAACAGTGACGGAGTCCAGGACCTCTTCATCTTCACGTGCCGAAACGGCAAGGTTCTCGAGATCGCACCGGGCAGCCCTCCACCGTGGGAGAGCGTGAGCAGGACCCTCTTTGATGTGCGGTTGGTCGACCAGTGACAGCGAACGATGAGTAGAGGAATCGGATCATGAGCATTCGGCACACCACGACGGGCAGAAGGGCTCTGGCGGTTGCCGCCTTGACAGCCGTCTTCGGCCTGGCTCTCACCGGCTGCGGTGACGACGGCGGCAGCGATGAGGCCAAGCAGGGCGGCGAGAACTCGGCGAAGCCCTCCGAGCCCGCCAGCCCGCCCACCGAGGAGAAGGGCGAGCAGCAGCCGGACACGGCTGCCGGTGAGAACGTGGACCCGAATGCCAAGCTGGCGGAGATCCGCGGCGATGGACTGGTGATGACCATTCACCAGGCGAAGCGAGACTCCGGCGGATTTATCACGCTTCAGGCGTCGATCAAGAATGAGGGCACGCAGTCGAAGAACACCACTGCGTGGGCAGGCACGGAGACGGCGCTGCTGGCGAAGAACCCCAACTCGGTCGCCGGTGCGACTCTTGTCGACAAGGTCGGCAAGAAGCGCTACTACATCCTGCGTGACACCGAGAATCGTTGCCTGTGCACGACCGGTATTCCGCCCCTGCTGGCCGGGAAGACCACATCCGTGTTCATGCAGTTCCCGGCACCGCCGGAGACGACGACAGAGGTCGACTTCACGCTGCCGACGTTCGCGACCACGTCGGTGAAGATCTCCGGGTGACGGCCGACATGACGCACACACGCACCCGAATGAGGCCAGCAGGTCTGTCGGCCGCCTCGGTCCTGGTCGTTGCGAGCCTCACGTTGTTCGGGGCTACGCCCGCCCTCGCCGATGACGGCCCCAGCGTTCCCCCGGGAACCGAGGCTCAGTCGGTCCCACCCGTGCAGGTGGACCCCAATGATCCCGACCTGAGGATGCCCGACGGCGGCACCCTCGGCCCGTCGAAGGTCCTCGACATCGTCCAGGTGGTCGAAGACCTCGGCGGCGAGGAACGCCGCGAGGACAGCAACGCCGACATCAAGTTCGCGCTCCAGGCCGAAGTCCTCTTCGGCAAGGACAGCGCGAAGCTCAGCTCGGCGGCCAACGCCCGTATCGCCGCCATCGCCGAGGAGATCAAGAAGCAGAACGCGACCAAGGTCCGCGTCTTCGGCTTCACCGACAACCTCGGCTCCTCGGCCCACGGCGACGTCCTGTCCAAGCAGCGCGCCGACGCCGTGCACGGGGTCCTGTCGAAGCAACTCGGCCCCACGATCACGTACGAGATCCGGGGCTACGGCGAGCAGTACCCGATCGCCAGCAACAGCAACGAAGAAGGCCGGAAGAAGAACCGTCGCGTGGAGGTGTCCTTCCCGCGCGGAGAGGGGTCCTGACTCCTTCTCCACGCACCGGTCAGCGCACCCGTACCCATACGCGCACCCGCATCCGCACCCGTCGTCGCTCCCTCAGCGACGGCGGGTGTGCTGTCAGTCCGCTGTCGTATTCTTCCCGCCACCACACGCCGACCGGGAAGACCCAGAGAATTGACCAGCCTGTCCGCTTTTCCGCTGCCCTTCCAGGTTTCCCGTTCCGTTTCGTTCGCGACCCCCCGAACGCTGCGGGAACTCCAGATGATGCGGTGCAGCGCGCACATCCGGGCGAAGCCGGGATGGTTCGACAAGATGCATGATGCCGACATCGTCGCCAGGTGGACGCAGGAAGCGATAGCCCAAGGGCTCACCGAGGCGCAGGTTCGTTACGTTCTCGCCGAACTCGTGCACTACGCCGCGCTACGGGACGAGCGGACCGGTGCGGAGGTGTCCGCCGTCGACGGGGTGTGGCAGTCGGACACGCTGATCGACGACGAGCTCGGATCCCGGCTGCGCACTGCGGTCCGGGTTCTGGAGGAGGTTCCCGAAGCGGAGCGGGACTGGCATCCGGGATCCGGCAACCAGGTGCTGGATCTGGTCCACCCCTCCCTCTTCTGCCTGGTACGGGAGGCGAGCGGCGCACCCGAGCGGGCTTGGCGGAACCCGACGGACCGCTACACCGCGTACGAGTTCTCCGAGAAGTTCCAGTGGCTGCCCACGGACGTCGACGTCAGCACCGAGGGCGATATCGCCTTCCGCTCGTACGTCAACAACGTCCACCCCGAGAAGCATTGCGAACTGGCCGCCGTGCTTCCGGAATTGTTCGCACGGGTGCGTCCTCTGCTGGAGAACGTACTCACCGATCTGCGCCACCCGCGGTCCCTCCGGATCGAGGCCGACCCCTTCGGGTGGTACGGCGACTCGGAGCCGGAGTGTCCGGACAGGTCCTCCTTCAGCGATGACGAGGCCTACGAGGAAGCTCTCGGCGCGTGGGAGACGGCCCAGGACGACTGGTGGGTCAACCGCAGTCCGGTCATTCCGGACGCCCCGGACTACACCCCGCCCGCGTTGCCCGACGATTCCGCCCGGGTCGACCTGCGCGGCCGCCGCCTCCAGGTCATCGTCAAGCTCGCCACCATTCACCTCACCCCGGAGAAGCCCGCATACGACGGCGGCTCCTGGCATGTCGAGGGAATGCTGAACGAGCGGATCGTCTCGACCGGCATCTACTACTGGGAGAGCGAGAACATCACCGAAAGCCGGCTGAGCTTCCGGGCGGCGCTCGACTACCCGCGCTACGAACAGAACGACGACAACGGTCTGCGTGAGGTCTACGGCCTGGAGGACGAAGACGCCCTGAACCAGACGCTGGGATCGGCAGCGACCCCGGCCGGCCGCTGCCTGGCGTTCCCGAACATCCTGCAGCATCGCGTCGGCTCGTTCCGGCTCGCGGATCCCACTCGCCCCGGACACCGCAAGATTCTCGCGTTCTTCCTGGTCGATCCGTCGGAAAAGATCGTCTCGACATCCGATGTGCCACCGCAGCAACCCTGGTCCGACACCTCGACCATGACGCTCGAACAGGCCAAGAAGTACCGCGAACAGCTGATGCACGAACGCAAGTTCTTCGTCGACGAGCACAACGAGCAGCTCTACGAGCGGGAGTTCTCCCTCTGCGAGCACTGACCATCCTCCTGCCTCCTGCCTCCTGCCTCCTGCCTCCTGCCTCCTGCCTCCTGCCTCCTGCCTCCTGGCCGCTCCCGCCCCTGCCACCAGGACATGGAAGCAAATCAGCCACATGCCCTCCGTGCCCGTCACCCGAACGGCCGACCGTCGTTTGCGTTGTGGGTTCATGCGGGTGCGGCGAGGAAGGTGTGATGGGTGTGGAGGCCCAGGCGACGAACGAACGGGTGGCGGGGCGCACCTGGACGGTGCGGCTGGATCCCGTCGGTCGCGGGCGGGCGGACGTACGTGTCTCGTGCAGTCGGCCGGCCTGCGCCGCGCAGGTGCTGCCCTCCGCCGCCGTAGGCCGTACGGCGGCGGTCGAGCACCTCAAGGCGCATCTGCGCGCCGGCCCGGCTCCCCGCCCCACGGCGTACTGCGCCTGCCGGGCCGAGGAGTGCCACACGCACATCCGGCCCGCCGGACCACGTGAGCGCCCCGCCCCCTGGCGGTGCGGGGGCGCGATCGTCCTGGCGGTCGTCACGGACCGGGAAGGGCGCTGGTGGCGGGTCATGGAGTGCTGCTCGCGCTGCGCGGCCGCCCACCCGACCGCGAAGGTCGTCGCCACCGCCCCGGTCCCCGGCCGGCCGGCCGCGGGCGACGCCTTCCGGGCCGACGGCGCCGCACCGGCCTCGGCCGCCGCACCCGTGCCACCCGTTTCCTCCGTCGGCCCGCACTTCTCGCACACCGCCTCCGGGGCCACCGCCTCGTACCCGGTGCCGGCTCCCAGGACCGCCAGGACCGCCAGGACCGCCAGGACCGCCCGGCCGACGCGGCAGCGCGGCCGGCGGGGGCGGATCGCTCAGCGCTTCGTCCCGCACGAGCTGCGGCCCATCGCCCTGCGGGACGAGCTCACCGAACTCGGTGAACTCTTCCGCGCCTACCAGCAGCGCGCCGAACCCGACCTGGCGGTGCTCGCCGACCTCCACGCCCGTAAGGCGAAGGCCTTCTTCGCCTGGGCCGAGGCCACCGGCGAGACGGCACTGCGTCTCGACGCCCAACGGGCCGAGCAGGCCGCCGCCACCGTCCGCCGTCAGCATCTGCATCGCATCGGCCAGGCTCCGGACGGTGAAGGGCCGGTCGTGGCACGGCTGCTGAACGCGTCCGCGCAGTGGGACCACGCACGGGCCGTCCTCGCGCAGGTGGCCGACCACGCCCCCCTGCCGGGTCCGGACGCACGCCTCCTGGTGGTGATGCTGACGCTGCGCACCGCGCAGTCCGGGGTCGGCAACCTCGTCGGGCAGGACCTCAAGGGGCTGCCCCTGCGCGAGCCCGAGCAGCTGGTGGGGCAGCTGGTGGAGAGCGGCTGGCTGAGCATCGCCGGGACCGTGGAGGAACTGATCGCCTCCCGCCCCGAGTGCCCCACCCGGATCAGCGTGCCGTCGCTGACGCCCGACGACAGCGACCCGGGCCCGTTCACGTTCGGCAAGAAGATGCGGCCCAGGCTCAGCGGATGGGCCCAGAGAGTCGTCGGCGAGAAGAAGCTCCGCAAGGCCAAGACCGAGGCCGAGGTACGGCTGCTCGCCCTGGCCCTGGCCACCGGGATCGACGCCGACGGCCGGCTGGGGGCCCAGGGCCGGGGCATCGAGCTGGAGGCCCTGGCCTCCTGGTGCGCCGTCGACCCCGGCGAGCTGCCGGAGCTGGTGGACCGGCTGACCGCGGCGGACTGGCTGGCGGAGGCGGTCGTCACCGACGCCCTCCTCACCGGCCGCCTCACCGAACGGGTCCTTCCCCTCACCTGCCCCCTGCCCCGGTGAGCCGGGAGTCGGTACGCGGGGTCGCCGCTGCCCCCTGCACCCTGCCGCTGTGAGCCGGCAAACGGCGCGCGGGGTCCTGCCCACCGCCGGGTGAGCCGGGAGTCGGTACGCGGGGTCCTGCCCGCTGCCCCGGTGAGCCGAGAAACCGTACGCGGGGCCCTGCCCACCGCCCGGTTGTCGCCGTTGCGCGCATCGGTACTTCCTGCCCTCTCGCGGGGGCGCATACGGTCGCCCCATGACGTGGAATTATCTGACGGCCGAAGAACTCGCGGCTGCCCTGCGTGCCGGCGAAGTGACCTCGGCAGAACTGACCGACGACGCGATCACCCGCATCGAGCGGGACGACAAGGCGGTCAACTCCGTCTGCGTGCCCGACTTCGACCGGGCCCGCGCCGCCGCCCGCGCCGCCGACCAGGCGCGTGCCCGCGGTGAGGACCGGCCGTTGCTCGGCATACCGGTGACGGTGAAGGAGTCCTACAACATCGCTGGCCTGCCCACGACCTGGGGCATGCCGCAGTACCGGAACCACCTGCCCGCCGAGGACGCGGTACAGGTGTCGCGGCTCAAGGACGCGGGTGCGGTGGTGCTCGGCAAGACCAATGTGCCGCTGGGGCTGCAGGACATCCAGAGCTTCAACGAGATCTACGGCACCACCAACAACCCCTGGGACCACAGCCGTACGTCGGGCGGGTCGTCCGGCGGATCGGCTGCGGCCCTGGCCTCCGGGTTCGGCGCGCTGTCCATCGGCTCCGATCTCGCCGGTTCACTGCGCACGCCCGCACACTTCTGCGGTGTCCACGCGCACAAGCCGAGCCTCGGGCTGGTGTCCGGCCGGGGCATGGTCCCGCCCGGCACACCCGCCCTGCCGTTCGACCACGACCTCGCCGTCGTCGGTCCGATGGCGCGCAGCGCACGCGACCTCGCACTGCTCCTCGATGTCATGGCCGGACCGGACCCGCTCACGTTCGGTGTGGCGCACGACCTGAGGCTGCCGCCCGCGCGCCACGAGCGGATCGGCGACTTCCGGGTCCTGGTCCTGGACGAGCATCCGTTCCTTCCGACCGGGGCCGCCGTGCGTGCGGGCGTGGGCCGGGTGGCGGACGCCCTTGCCGACGGCGGGGCGCGCGTCGAGCGGCACAGCGCGCTGCTGCCCGACCTGGCCGAATCCGCCACGCTCTACACCCAGTTGCTGTTCTCCGGCTCCGTCGCGAGCTTCCCCGTCGAGTCGTACGAGGAACTGCGGGACCGCGCCGCCGGGTTGAGCGCCGACGACCGGAGCCTCGACGCGGCGCGGCTGCGCGCCATGGTGTTCAGCCACCGGGACTGGATGGCCGCGAACACCCGCCGTGATCTGCACCGGCACGCCTGGCGGCAGTTCTTCGCCGACTTCGACGCCGTGGTGTGCCCCATCACGCCCACCCCCGCGTTCCCGCACGACCACCACCCGGATCCGATGGCCCGCCGGGTCGACACCGACGGCGTCGGGTTCGCCTACTTCGACCAGCTCGTCTGGGCCGGTCTGGCCACCCTGCCCGGCCTGCCCGCAACCGCTGTACCGGCGGGCCGGTCGCCCGAGGGGCTGCCGGTGGGCGTGCAGATCATCGGCCCGATGTTCGAGGACCGCACCCCGCTGCGGCTGGCCGAACTGCTGGAGCAGCGGATCGGTGGCTTCCAGGTGCCGGAGCGGAAGTAGGGCGCTGGTGCTCCGGCTCGCCGAGGCGTGCGGTTCGTGGCGGGAGGGGCCGACCACATCGTTGTCGGGACCGCCGCCGCTCGGAGATCATCTCGGCATGACATCAGAGACGATCACGGCGGCGGCATCCGGCACCTGGACCCTCGGCGACCTCGTGGTCAACCGCATCGGGTTCGGGACGATGCGGTTGCCGCAGCAGGGCGAAGCGTTCGACGTCGACGCGGTGCCGGGCGACCGCGACCGGGCGATACGGGTGCTGCGCCGCGCCCGCGAACTCGGCGTGAACCACATCGACACCGCCGCGTTCTACTTCTCGCGGCTCCGCTCCGCCAACGAGCTGATCAACAGCGCGCTGGCGCCCTACCCCGACGACCTCGTCATCACCACCAAGGTCGGACCCGGCCGCGACCCCTCGGGAGGGTGGCAGAACCACGCCACACCCGGGCAGTTGCGCGGGCAGGTCGAGGAGAACCTCCGCCAGCTCGGCCGCGATCACCTCGACGTGGTGAATCTGCGCATCGTGGGCACCGACTCGATCGCCGAGCGCTTCGGCGCGCTGGCCGAACTGCGCGAGGCCGGGCTGATCCGTCACCTCGGCGTCTCCAACGTCTGCCCCGCACAGCTCGCCGAAGCCCGCGCCATCGCACCGGTTGTCTGTGTGCAGAACAAGTACGGGCTCGGATCCCCGCCCGACCAGGACGCGTTCCTGCGGGACTGCGGTGAGCAGGGCATCGCCTTCGTGCCCTTCTACGCCATCGCGGGCGCCGGGCGCGAGGCGGGCGCCGCCCCGGACGCGGACGCCGGCACCGATGCGCTGCTCACCGTCGCCCGCGCGCACGGCGCGAGCACGGCGCAGGTCCGGCTGGCCTGGACGCTGCACCGCGGGCCCCATGTGCTCGCCATCCCCGGCACCGGAAACCCGGACCACCTCGCCGCCAACGTCGCCGCCGGAGCCCTGCGGCTGTCCGACGACGAACTCGCCGCCCTGGAAGCCCTCCACCGGGGCGGCGAGGCGGGCATGAAGCGATAGGCGATGGAGGAACCGACCGGCCCGGAGCGACCTCATACGCCCTGGGGGAGCTCCAGTTGCCGGGCCAGGTCCGCCAGGTCCTCCGCGCACAGGTCGAACCGGTCCGAGGGCGCGGGCGGGTCGCCGACCGGACGGGCCACATGGGCCGTGCGCAGGCCCAGCGCCTGTGCGCCCCGCAGGTCCCAGGCGTGGGCGGCGACCATCAGCAGGCGCTCCGGCGGCCGCCCGGCGACGGTGACGGCCAGCCGGTAGACCGCCGGGTCCGGCTTGTAGGCGCGGGCGTCCTCGGCGGAGAGGGCCTGGTGCCAGCGCAGTCCTGCGTGGGCGTTCAGTTCCAGCAGCGCCGTCCGGCTCGCGTTGGAGAGGCCGATCAGCGGGAAGCGTCCGGCGAGCCGGGCCAGCCCCGCCACGGTGTCGGGCCACGGCGGGAGGCGGCGGGCCGCACCGGCCAGTTCCGCCACGGCGGCCGGGTCCTCGACCCCGGCGGCCTCCGCCACGAGCCGGGCGGCCTCGCGGTCGAGGGCGTCGCTGGGGAGGTAGGGCCGTTCGCCGTCGAGGATCCGGCGCTGCTCGCGCTCGATGTGCCGCTGCCACAGCAGCAGAAGCCGGTCGGTCCCGGGGGCGTCCGGGGCCGGGCCGTGGGACGGGGCCAGGGCGCGGATGCCGGCGCGGAGTCCGGCGGGTTCGTCGACGAGCGTGCCGAGCACGTCGAACACGAGGGCGTCGATCTTCAGCTCTGCCACGGTGCGGTCTCCTCCAGAGGGTGGGCGGCAGAGCGAACAACACCGCGACAGCGGCCTTCCATGCCCTGCTCCACCATGACCGTGCCCTGCTTCACGGCGGCCGTGCCCTGCGACACCATCACCGTGCCCTGCTCCACCATGACCGTGCCCTGCTTCACCGCGACCGTGCGCTACTTCACCGTGATCGACCCCACGAACGCGTCCAGATCCTCCGCGTCGACCGCGTCCTTCACCGCGTTCAGGCGCACCACGAACGGCACGCCCTTCGAGTCCACGCCCGCGACCAGGACCCCGGTCATCGGAGTCCCCGCGTTCGGGGTGTCCTCCTGGCCGTCCGCCGTGAAGTCGTAGTCGATCCGGCGGGCGTCGCGCGCCTCGCCGGCGCTGTCCGGGCCCGCGAGGCGTACGTCCTCCGTGGCCTTGCGGGTGGAGCTCATCCCGATGCCCGCGCCCGCCGCCGCCGCTGCCCCGGCCGCGTCGTGCACGCCCGTGGCGAAGTCCAGCTGGACCGAGACCATACCGGTCCGGATGCCGTCCTCCTCCTTGAGCGCGACGGCCGCGTTGGCCTTGGCCCGCTCGCCCGCGGGCTGTTCCGCGTACCCCTCGTTCTTCGGGTAGCCGACGCGCAGGCTGCCGGTGTCCAGCGTGCCCCAGCCCTCGGGCACGGAGGCGGTGTCCTCGCCGCCGCCGCATCCGGCCAGCAGCACGGCCGCCGCGACGGCCACCGCGGCAGCCGTCACCCGCCGCCGGGCCTTCCGCGAGCCCCGCACGCCCTGAGCACCCCCTGTGTCCTGAGTGCTCCACGCCGTGCGTGCCGTCCGTGTCATCCGCGTTCCGGTACTCATCGTCCCTGTCACCGCCCGTTCAGTTCGCGCAGTAGCTGTACGGAAGATACGTGCGCCGGTCGCCCTGCGGGGCCCCGAGGAACTGCGCGTCTTCCAGCGACTCCTTCTTCTGCTCCGTGGAGACCGAGAAGCCGAGGCTCATCCCGAGGGAGATCTCGAAGCCGAACTCCTGGGCGTCGCTCTCACCGGTGTACCGCATGCTGCTGGACAGCCCGTCCTCGAACATCAGCTGCTGGAAGGGGTCGTTGCCCTCCGGGCGGTTCTCCATGCCGTGGTCGCCGAAGAGGTACTCGAACGGGGCGGTGTTGTTGCCCGAGCCGCCCAGCCACTGTTCGGCGACGGCCCGGTTCGCCTCGGTCGCCGCGTCCGTGTCCTTGCCGAAGACGATCGAGTTGGTCACCACGTCGATGCCGGTCTCGCCCGAGGAGTCGGAGGCGCTGCCCTTGCCGCCGCGCTTGTCCTGGCCGCTCTCGCCGTTGTCGCCGCCGACCTCCACCTTGCCGGAGGTCGAACCGCTCTCCACCGTCTGCGTCATGTCGATACGGACGATCCTGCCGGTCTTCTGGTCGCGGGTGACGGTGATCGCGCCGGTGCGGTTCTGCTTGGCGCCCACGGTCCCCTTGACCGGCCCGACGTTCCCGTCGGCCTTGCCCTCCAGTTCGAGCTTGGCGGTGTACGTGTACGACTCGTTGCCGTTCACGTCGTCCTTGGTGATCGTCACCTCGGGCGAGAACTTCGCCTTGCCGCCCAGTTTGGCGCCGAGTTCGTCCTCGTCGCCGCCCTTGACGGAGAGGCCGCCGTCCGCGTAGGCGTTGAGACCGACGGTCGAGTAGGAGATCTTCTTGTCGCCGATCTTCTTCTCGATGTCCTCCTTCTTCTCCGCCCACTTCATCGCGGAGTACCAGCCGCCGCCGTAGGCGCCGCTGTGTTTGGTGGAGGTCTCCCACATCTTCATTTCCTCGATGTCGTCCCGCATCTTCTGCGCCTCCTCCTCGCTGGAGAAGATCCAGGTGTCACCGTTGGTGATCTTGATGCCGCCGCCGATGTCGACATCCGCCTTGCCGAGGCTGCCGAGCTTCACACCCGGGGTGCCGGCGATGGCCCCGGCGGAGGCGGCGTCGGTGAACGTCATGGAGACGACCTTGTCGTTGCCGTCGACCTTCCCGTCACCGTTCACATCGGTGCTCGCCTGCGAGACCTTCTGCTGGAAGCCGTACTCCTCGCCCCACTCGAACCAGCCGATCTTGACCTTGCCGCCCGCCGTGTCCGAGATGGTGGAGATCTGGCACATCTTGGGCTCGTAGTCCGCGTCGGTCTTCGGCTTCGCCTCCGGGTCCTGGCCGCCGGAGGAACAGGAACCGCCGCCACCGGCCAGCGAGCTGATCGCGCACCGCAGCCGCTCCCCGATCTTCCCGCCGACCCCGGCCATCGCCATCGCGCCGATCAGCATGGTGACGAGGACGACGAGACCCAGGTACTCCATCGCGGTCGCGCCGCCGTCCCGCCAGTTGTACGAGTACCGGGGCGGCTCCGGCGTCCGGGTGGCGCGCTCCTCCAGCAGCCGGTCGACCGCCACCCCCGACGCCGCACCGGCCGCCAGCGAGACGGCCGGCATGAGGACGCCCTCGATGCCGACGACCTCCCCGGCGACGGCGAAGCCGTACACCAGGCCGGCCAGCGGTACGGCCAGGGCGGCGAGCAGATACAGGGTGCGGGAGGACTCGCGGTGCTCGTCCGGGAGGATCCGGGCGGCGGCCAGGACGGTCAGGAGCGTCACGAGGAGAGCGGGCAGGTGGATCAGCGCCAGCCGCCAGCCGAAGGACTCCAACCGCGCCTCGGTGCCCAGCAGTTCGACCAGGACCCGGCTCGTGACGAACCCGGCGGCGAGATAGACGAGCGCGCCCGTCACCCAACTGCGGGTCAACGCGAAGAAGCGGCCGCCCTGTCGGCCGTGGCGTGCGGACCCCGGCCCCGCGAGGCCGTGGCGCCCCGGCGGTATATGGCCCGCACTCCGGTCTCCCCAGCCCCCGCCACCGCTCACGGTGCACCTCTCCATCGACCCCGCGCGTGTTGCCCGACGGCTGAGAGCGTACGGCCGAAAAGCTGACCCCGCCCGGGTCCCCGGTCCCAAAGCCGGGCCCAAGTGCGGGCGGCGGATGCGGTGTTGCGACGGGGCATGGCGGCCGTTCCGCTTGGGGCCGGCCGTGGGCCCGTGGGCCCACGCCGCCCCGGTCGCCGCTCAGTACGCTCACTGGTGCCGGGGGTCGCCGACCACGACGCCGCGATGCAGAGCGATGGGGGTGGGTGTCCATGGGTGCCGGATTCTTCTACTCGTACCACCTGGGATGGACCCGGCTGGACGCCCGGACGCTGCTGGGCGACCTGGAGGCCGAGGGGCTCCGCGCGGCCCACCCGGTGACCGGCCGCACGGTGCTCGTCAGCCTCGACTCCGCCTCCCTGGGCGCGCGTTCGCCCGTCACCCGCGAGCAGTTGCTGTCCATCGCCGGACTCCAGCGGCTGCACGAGGTCGGCTTCCGGTTGTGGACCGGCACGGGCCTCGACCTCCTGGTGCGCATCCGGCGGGCCCGGGCCGGTGTCGTCGCCGTCGAGTTCTCCGTCGGTGAGCTGCCCGTGCCGGAACGGGAGCGTGCGGTGAGCGCCATCCGGCGGACGGTGGGACGGGCCTCGGTGCTGTGCATCGGCTTCGTCGTCGACCGCGGCGGCGAGACGGCCACCACCGACTGGGACGGCGTCGTCATCGAGGGCGCAGCACACCTCGACAGCTGGCCGGACACGGTCGCCGTACGGGACGAGACGGCGGCCCGGCACCCGCAGCTGGCGGTCATGGACGCGGTGGAGATGTCGCCGTGGAAGGTGTTCGGGAACGAGGTGCTCGGCGTCTGAGCGGTGCCGGTCGGCGGTGCCGGCCGGGCCGCCGTGGGACGCCGGCCGTGGTGCCGGGCGGTGTTCTCCGCCACGGGCGGTGCCCGCCCCCGCCCGTGGCGGAGAACGCGGGCCCGTGGCGGGAAACGTCCCCCGGCGACGTCATAATCGGCCGTATGTCCGATCACCAGCTCCGCACCCGGACGCCCGCCGGTCCGGCCCCGGGCCCCCGCACCCCCGGGTCCCGGGCCGCCGCCGCGTTCCGGGCCGCCGCGCCCGCGCTCGCGGTCTATGCCGCCGTGCGGGCCCTGGGGCTCCTGGCCTTCTGGGCGGCCGCCTCCGCCGCCGGGAAGAACCCGCTGGGGCCGCTCGGCGGACGCTGGGACTCCGTCTGGTACCAGCGCATCGCCGAGCACGGCTACCGCTACACCGTCACCCTCCCGGACGGCTCCGTCCACTCCGACCTGGCGTTCTTCCCGCTCCTCCCGGCCCTGGAACGCGCCCTCTCCGAGGTGACCCCGCTCACCCTCGGCGGCGCCGGCCTCCTGGTCGCCTGGACCGCCGGGCTGCTCGCCGCCTGGGGCATCTTCGCCGTCGGCGCCCAGCTGCGCGGACGGCGTACGGGCGTGGTGCTGGCCGCGCTCTGGGGCGTGTACCCGACGGCGTTCGTCCAGTCGATGGCGTACACGGAGACCCTGTTCACCGCCCTGGCCGCCTGGGCGCTGTACGCCGTCCTCAAGGGCCGCTGGATCGTCGCGGGCGCGCTGACCGTCCTGGCGGGCCTCACCCGGCCCACGGCGGCGGCACTCATCGCCGCCCTGGCGATCACCGCCGCCGTCACCCTCGTACGCGAGTACCGCGCGGGCGACGGCGACGGTGGCGGCATCGGTCCGGTCCTGCGCCGCAACGCCCGGATGATCGCCGGCGTGACGCTCGCACCGCTCGGCTGGCTGGCGTACGTGGTGTTCGTCGCCGTACGCGAAGGCAGCCCGTTCGCCTACTTCGACGTCCAGGCGCAGTGGGGCAACAACATCGACGGCGGCCGCGCGCTCGCCGCCTTCATCGCCGGGCTCCCGTGGCCCGCCGCCCTCGGCCTGTGCGCGGCGCTCGGGCTGCTCGGGTGGCTGGTGGTGCTCTGCGTACGGCAGCGGCAGCCGCTCCCGGTTCTCGTCTACGCCCTCACGATCGTCGTCATCTCGCTGATCGGCGCCGGATACTTCGGCTCCCGGCCGCGCCTGATGATGCCCGCGTTCCCGCTGCTGCTCCCGCCCGCCGTCGCCCTGCTGCGGCTGCGCACCACGGGACGTACGGCCGCCGTGCTCGCCGTCCTGGCCTGCGCGTCCGCCGGTTACGGAGCCTGGACCCTGCTGGGCGCGGGCCCGCCGTAAGCCCGGACCTGCCCGGGCGCGGGCCCGCCGTGAGGCCGCATCCTCCTGGCTAGGACCTGTCGTCGAACTGCCGCCTGCCGCGCCACCAACCTGTCCGAGCCGCACACCTAGCGGGTCTCCGGCGCGGTGGCCGGTGCCGCCCTCAGCTCCACCCGTACGCCGGGACGCATCCCCCACCGCTCCATCGCCCCGGCCTCCGCCTCCACCACATGCCGGGCCCGCAGCCGGGGCAGGCCGAGGCGGCCGGGCTTCATCGTGCGGACGGCCAGCACGGTGAACTTCCGGTCCAGGTACGCCACATCGATCGGGAACCGCATCCGGAAGGTGTGCACACTCCCGCACGGCGTGAGCATCATCGCCCCCTCGATCCCGTCCCGCCCGAGCAGCCCCCGGGTACGGGCCCGGTACGAGGCCGCTATCCGCAGCGGCACCACCCGGGCCCCCGCCGCCGCCCCCGGCCCGGCCCCGGCCCCGGAGTCCGTGCCGACCGTGAGCGTCCCGTCGCCATCGCGCCATGTCCTCATGGGCACCGACCGTAGCCCCGGCCGGACGCCGGTGGTTCCCGAACGCCCACGCCTGGGCCCTGAGAGGTCATTCCTGGGCCCCCGGGCCCAAGACCCCTGTTCCTGCCGCCCGTTAGGGTCGTCCCGTGGACGCCGTGCTGCTCGCCGTCGCCGCGGTCTGGGGTGCCGTCACCGGACTGCTGATCCCGCGTGCCGCCTACCGGTTCGCCGTCGAGCCGGAGGAGCCCTGGCGTACGGCGTGCCCCGCCGGCCATCCGCTCACCGGCCCGGCCCGCGGCTGGCTCGGCCCGGCCCGTTGCGCGCCCTGCGCCGCCCCGGGGACGCCCGCCGCACCCGAGGACGACTCCGCCGCCGAAACTCCCGCCCCGGGAGCACCGCCCGGCTACGCCCCCGGCGTCCTCGCCCCCCTGGTCACCGTGGCCGCCTGTGTCGCGCTCGCCGCCGCCACCGGGGTCAGGCCCGAACTCGTCGGGTGGCTGGCGCTGGCCCCGGTCGCCGTGCTCCTCGCCGTCGTCGACCGGCGGGTCCACCGGCTGCCCGACCCGCTGACCCTGCCGCTGGCGGCCGCGGCCGTCCTGCTCCTCGGCGGCGCCGCACTGCTTCCCGGACACGCCGGATCCTGGACCTCCGGCCTGCTGGGCGGCCTGGCCCTCGGCGGCTTCTACTTCCTGCTCTTCCTGATCAACCCGAACGGCATGGGCTTCGGCGATGTGAAGCTCGCCCTCGCCCTGGGCGTGGCCCTCGGCTGGTACGGCTGGACCGTGCTGTTCCTGGGCGGGTTCGCCGGGTTCCTCTTCGGGGCGGCGTACGGACTCGGCCTGGTGCTGCTGCGCCGGGCCGGGCGCAGGACGGGCATCCCGTTCGGCCCGTTCATGATCGCCGGGGCGCTGACCGGGCTGCTGCTGGGGGCGCTCGCGGTGTGAGAGGGGGGCTTGCCCGGAATCCGTTCGCGCGCCCCGCGACCGCCTGACACGATTCCCGTATGCCCGAACCATCCGCTCCCGCCCCTTCCGGCCGCCCCTCCGGCTCCGCCGACCCCTCCGGACCCTCCGGCACTTTTGCCTCCCCGGCCTCCCGCGACCGGTTCGAGACTCTCGTCGCCGAGGCCGACGCGGTCTCCGTGGACGGATGGGACTTCTCCTGGCTCGACGGCCGGGCCACCGAGGAACGCCCCTCCTGGGGGTACGCCCGCGCGATGGCCGAGCGGCTCGGCCGGGCCCACGCCGCGCTCGACCTCCAGACCGGGGGCGGCGAGGTGCTGGCCGCCGCGCCGAAGCTTCCGCCGGTCACCGTCGCCACGGAGGCCTGGCCGCCGAACGTCGCCCGCGCCACCGCCCTGCTGCACCCGCTCGGCGCGGTCGTCGTCGCCGACGCGGACGAACCTCCGCTGCCCTTCGGCGACGCCGCCTTCGACCTGGTGGTCAGCCGTCATCCGGTCACCACGTGGTGGGAGGAGATCGCGCGCGTCCTGACCCCCGGCGGCACGTACTTCTCGCAGCAGGTCGGCCCGGCCAGCGTCTTCGAACTCGTGGAGTACTTCCTCGGGCCGCAGCCGCCCGAGGTCCGCCGCGGCCGGCACCCGGAGGACGCGCGGGCCGCCGCGACGGCGGCCGGTCTCGACGTGGTGGACCTGCGCTCCGAGACCCTGCGCACCGAGTTCCGCGACATCGGCGCGGTGGTCTACTTCCTGCGCAAGGTGATCTGGATGGTGCCCGGATTCACCGTCGAGCGGTACCGGCCCCAACTGGCCGCGCTGCACCGGCAGATCGAGGAGGAAGGACCGTTCCGGGCCCGCACCGCGCGCTTCCTGATCGAGGCCCGCAAGCCCCGGTAGCGGCCGCCGGATCGCGGCCGGCCGGTCAACCGGCCTACCCCGTACGCCAGTTCAGCCTTGTCCCGGAGGCAACGGGATCGGGCGGGCCGCCGTCCTACTCATCGGGACGCACGCACAGCGAAGGAGTGGAAGCGCTCATGACCGTGGAGAGGGAAGACTGTGCGGGGCCGGCCGGGCGCGCGCGGCACGGCAACGCCGACTGGCTCACGGGGGCCAGGATCACCGCCGTCCTCGGGGTCTACTACCGGCCCGAGGGCCGGGCGGGCGAGCCGGAGGCCGTGGAGTTCGTCCTCGCGGAGGACCAGTCCGTCCTGCTGACCTGCGCCTCCGACCGGACGTTACGCGTCACCCCGGGCACCTGGCCGCGGCTGCCCGACTGGTGCGTACCGGCGAGCCGCTGGCAGCACGCCCCGCCCGCCCTCCTGCCGCCGGTGCCGTACGGGGGAGCGTGGACGGTGGTGGGCACCCAGGAGCTCAGGGACGCCGACGGGGAGGTGCTCCAGGCCGTGATCCGGTGCGAGGAAGGGGACTTCGTGGTGACCGCCGGGGACACGATGGCGGTCCGCTTCGACCCCCGCCCCTGACCCGCGCTGCCGCGCCCCGCCCCACGCCGGGCCCCTCCCGTACGCGCACGTCACCTGCCCGCATGCCTGCCCTACGCATGCGGCCCCACCGTCACCGGGCCGACCGTCAGGTCCGCCGTGCCCTCCATGATCGCGGCGACCCGCTCCACCTGCTCCTCCAGCGCCCGCAGCCGGGGCCTGGACAGGGGCTTCAGCGGCTCCACCGTCACCGCGATCCGGCGGCCCGAGCGGCGCTGGTGCCAGACGCCCGCCACCGTGCCGTCCACCAGCAGCACCGGGAAGTTCCCCGCCTGCCCGCCACCGAGGGCCCGTTCGTACGCCGCCCCCGGGAACAGCTTCTCGCGGGGCCACGAGGCGATGGCGAACGCGTCGAAGTACGGGAGCAGGCGCACGCCCCGTACCCGCTCCGCCGGGAAGTCCGTGTCGCCCGCGACCGCCCAGGCCGGGCCCTCGCCCGCGAACGCCACCTCCTCGATCGCCCCCGACGCCGCCAGCGCGGCGAACCCCTCGGCCGCCCAGGACCTCGGCGCGGCCAGCCAGCGGGCGAAGTGCGCGGGGGTGGCGGGCCCGTACGCGTACAGGTACCGCTCGATCAGGGCCGTCAGCGCCCCGGGGCCGGGCAGCGGAGTGCACCCGGGGTTGGTGTACGTCGCCTTCCGGCCCCGGTTCGGGGCGTAGGCGAGGGCGCCCCGGTGGCCCGCCAGGTGCAGGACCTGCCGCCAGCGCGGCCACATCGCCTGGAACCCGGGCATCACCAGGTCCCCGGCCCACGGCCCGGTCCGCGCGACGACCTCCTCGGAGAGCTCGTCGATGGTGAGCTCCGTCCCGGTCAGCGCCGCCGCGACGGCCGCGACGACCTGCTCCACCTGGTCCGGAGTCATGCGGGCGTCCTTGGCGAAGGGGCTCGTGCCCGTCGGTACGGCGGACAGCGCGCCGGTCCACAGGGGCAGATCCGCCGCGGGCAGCAGATGGACCGTGCCCCGCGGCCCGAACGTCTTGACCAGGCTCCGGTCGGTCCACAGAGCCGTACGGACGTCCGTACGGGTCGTTCCGTCCCTGCGCAGCCCCACGGACAGCTCGGCCGCCGACAGCACCTGGGCGTGCGCGCCGAGCATCGCGGCCACCGCCTCGCGGGGGGAGGCGAAGGGCGACGCACCGCCGGCTCCGTCCGGGTGGAGGTGCTGGCGGGCCAGCCTCCGGGCGTTCGCCCCGGCCCAGGTCACGGTCGTGGCCGGGGTCGCGGTCCCCCGGGGTCGTGTCGTCATGCCTCGAACCTAGAACCCCTGGAGGTCAGGATCTGTCCTCCACCCCGCCCGGCGGCGTCAAGGCGGCGGCGTCCGGCGACCCCTCGATACGAGGGCCGATATCGGGGGTCCGGCGCGCGTGTGTCCTGCTCGGAGCGCGGTCCGGTGAATCCGGAGAGTGATGGTGGAGTGGCGTGGCACGCGCCGGCACTTACGAAGGGTTATGGTGGAAACCCCCCCCTCGGGCCGGTCCGTATCCCCCCCCACGGACCGGCCCGTTTTTTGTGGGCCGGAGCCAGGCCCCGAGCCCGGGCCGAAGATCCCGCGGGCCGGAGCCCCGCTGAGCCGATGTCAGCTGCGGCCGGCCCAGATGTTCGTGCCCGCCGTGTCCACGGCGAAGACGTCGATCTCGTTCAGCTCCTCGGCGGTCAGCGCCGGACCCGCGAGGGCCGCCACGTTCTCCTCCAGCTGCTTGACGCTGGACGCGCCGATCAGCGCCGAGGTCATCCGGCTGTCGCGCAGCACCCACGCGATGGCGAGCTGGGCGAGCGACTGGCCGCGGCCCCGCGCGATGTCGTTGAGCCCGTTGAGCCGGCGGACCACCTCGTCGGAGAGCAGGCCCGGGTCGAGGGACTTGCCCTGGGTGGCGCGAGAGCCCTCCGGGATGCCCTGCAGATACTTGTTCGTGAGCAGGCCCTGGGCGAGCGGCACGAAGGAGATGCAGCCCATCCCGGCCGCCTCCAGGGTGTCGAGCAGCCCGTCGTCCTCGATCCAGCGGTTGATCATGGAGTACGACGGCTGGTGGATCAGCGCCGGTACACCCATCTCCTTGAGCAGCCCGGCCGCCTCGGCGGTCTGCTCCGCGTTGTACGAGGAGACGCCCACGTACAGCGCCTTGCCCTGCTGGACGGCGGACGCCAGGGCGCCCATCGTCTCCTCCAGCGGGGTGTGCGGGTCGAAGCGGTGCGAGTAGAAGACGTCGACGTAGTCCACGCCCATCCGCTTGAGGGAGGCGTCGAGCGAGGACAGCAGGTACTTCCGCGAGCCCCACTCGCCGTACGGGCCGGGGTGCATCAGATAACCGGCCTTGGTCGAAATGACCAGTTCGTCACGGTACGGTGCGAAATCCTGGGCGAAGAGCTTGCCGAAGTTCAGCTCGGCCGAACCGGGCGGCGGGCCGTAGTTGTTGGCCAGGTCGAAGTGGGTGACGCCGAGATCGAAGGCGCGGCGCAGGATCGCCCGCTGGGAGTCCAGCGCCCGGTCGTCGCCGAAGTTGTGCCACAGGCCCAGCGAGAGGGCGGGCAGCTTGAGGCCGCTGCGCCCGGTCCGGCGGTACTCCATGGAGTCGTAGCGCGTATCGGCGGCACGGTAATACAGGTCGGGGGAGAGGTAATCAGTCACGTTTCATTCCTTATCACGGAGTTGTGACAGACCGGGTTGGGCCCCCGTGACCCGATCGCAGTAATGTGGCCGCTTCGGGGAACGCCGATGTGCGGCGCGGCGAAGGCCCGCGCGGCCCGTGCCAGTGGTAGAGGTACGGCCGCCGAGGGATCGCGCGGGCGCCGCAGACCGTGCAGCGATCCCCTGTGGGGGGACGGCCCCCGGACCCCCGGCGACGGGGAGGGCGGGCCCGGGCCCGTACGGAACCGAGAGGGTGAACGCAGTGAACTTCCGCGACCTGGTGTACAGGCTCTACGCGCGCCGGGTGGAAGGCCGCCTGGACCACGACCAGGTGCCGAAGCACATCGGGGTCATCCTCGACGGCAACCGGCGGTGGGCCAAGGCCTCCGGCGGATCGGCCGTGCAGGGCCACCAGGCCGGTGCGGACAAGATCTCCGAGCTGCTCGGCTGGTGCGACGAGACCGATGTCGAGGTCGTCACCCTCTGGATGCTGTCCACGGACAACTTCGACCGGCCCGAGCACGAGCTGAAACCGCTGCTCGGCATCATCGAGAACACCGTGCGCAACCTCGCCGCGGACGGGCGCTGGCGCGTCCACCACGTCGGCACGCTCGACCTGCTTCCGGCCGAGACGCAGACGGTCCTCAAGGAGGCCGAGGAGTCGACGTCCGGTATCGACGGAATAATCGTCAATGTCGCAGTCGGCTACGGCGGCCGCCAGGAGATCGCGGACGCGGTCCGCTCGCTGCTCCTGGAGCACTCCGAGAAGGGCACCAGCTTCGAGGAGCTGGCCGAGGTCGTCTCCACCGACCTGATCTCCGAGCACCTCTACACCCGGGGCCAGCCCGACCCGGACCTGGTGATCCGGACCAGCGGCGAGCAGCGGCTGTCGGGCTTCATGCTCTGGCAGAGCGCCCATTCGGAGTACTACTTCTGCGAGGTCTTCTGGCCGGCCTTCCGCAAGGTCGACTTCCTTCGGGCGCTGCGCGACTACGCCGCCCGCCACCGCCGCTACGGCGCCTGAACGGCCCTGCCGCACCCGTACCGCCCGATGACTCCTCTATATAGGGGAGTCATCGCGTATATGAGGGGGCCATCGCGCGTCCACCGGGACTTCTCCACACCGTGTCATATGCGGCGGCATGGCTTCGCGCGATAAAGGGAATACCCCTGTCAGGTCGACGTCCGGTCATCAACCAGGCGGATGTCGTGTCCAAGTGAGCGGCGCCAAGACCGCTCGCCCGGGAGGCCCTTTGCACACGAAGGACCGTACACAGCGTGCGGCCGACGCGGAGGCCGTGGTCCGGCCCGCGCAGTGGGGCCCGATCCCGGTCCGTCCTCTCCCTTCGGGAAGCTCCGCGACCGTTCGTCGCACTCCCCGACCTCGTCCGAGGGGGTACGTCCTTCCGTGGTGACCAGTACTAAGCGCCGCATGCCCGACAGGCGCACCTACGTTCTCGACACCAGCGTCCTGCTGGCCGACCCCGGCGCCATGGCCCGCTTCGACGAGCACGAAGTCGTGCTGCCGATCGTGGTGGTCACGGAACTGGAGGCCAAACGGCACCATCCGGAGCTCGGCTACTTCGCCCGGCAGGCCCTGCGCCTGCTGGACGACTTCCGGGTCCGGTACGGCCGGCTGGACGCCCCGATCCCGCTCGGGGATCTGGGCGGGTCGCTCCGTGTCGAGCTCAACCACTCCGATCCCGGCGTCCTGCCCGCCGGCTACCGGTTGGGGGACAACGACTCACGGATCCTCGCGGTCGCACGCAACCTCCAGGCCGAGGGGTACGACGTCACGGTCGTCTCCAAGGACCTGCCGCTCCGCATCAAGGCCTCCTCCGTGGGCCTCCTCGCCGAGGAGTACCGCGCGGAGCTCGCCATCACGGACTCCGGCTGGACCGGCATGAGCGAACTGTCCCTCGCCGGGGAACAGATCGACCTGCTGTTCAGCGAGGAGACGCTGTACGTCCCCGAGGCCGCCGAGCTGCCCGTGCACACCGGACTGGTTCTCCAGTCCGAGCGCGGCAAGGCGCTCGGCCGGGTGACGGCCGAGGGCAATGTGCGGCTCGTGCGGGGCGACCGGGAGGCCTTCGGCATCCACGGGCGCAGCGCCGAGCAGCGGATCGCCCTCGACCTCCTCCTCGACAGCGACGTCGGCATCGTGTCGCTGGGCGGACGCGCGGGCACCGGCAAGTCGGCGCTGGCCCTCTGCGCGGGGCTGGAGGCGGTGCTGGAGCGTCGGCAGCACAAGAAGGTGATGGTCTTCCGCCCGCTGTACGCGGTCGGCGGCCAGGAGCTCGGCTATCTCCCCGGCAGCGAGGCCGAGAAGATGAGCCCCTGGGCGCAGGCGGTCTTCGACACACTCTCGGCGGTCGCCGGGCGCGAGGTCATCGAGGAGGTGCTCGGGCGCGGGATGCTGGAGGTCCTGCCGCTCACCCACATCCGCGGCCGCTCGCTGCACGACGCGTTCGTGATCGTCGACGAGGCGCAGTCGCTCGAACGGAACGTCCTGCTGACCGTGTTGTCCAGAATCGGGGCGAATTCGCGTGTCGTGCTCACTCACGACGTGGCCCAGCGGGACAACCTCCGGGTCGGCCGGTACGACGGAGTCGTCGCCGTCGTCGAGAAACTGAAGGGCCATCCGCTGTTCGCCCACGTCACGCTCACGCGGTCGGAGCGTTCGCAGATCGCCGCGCTGGTGACCGAAATGCTGGAGGAAGGCCACATCTGACCCGCATGCCCCATTGATGCCGCCCGGCGAGCCAAGGAGCTTAGCCGGGCGGCGTTGTGCTGCGCCGTCATTTCCGGAAAACCGGTGACCCAAACGGGGTGTGACCTTTCCCACGCAACACAGAATTGCCTCCTGGCGTCCCCGTCCGGCAGAGTCTTGCTTCCGTCAGGCCCCGCATACGGCACTTGGGCACCTCCAGAGGCGCCACGCACCACACAACTCAACACGAGACGCCCGTATGCCGCCCGCGAGCACCACGCGGCAGCCTCCTCACCGGGGTTGCCCATCGGGCCCGTGCCTCCCGTGACCCACGCAGTAGGGAGGCCAGCGCCAGGGGCACGAACGTGCTCGCGAGGTCACCTAAGCGGGCGATGCTGGAAGGACACCATGTGAGCCGGATCTCGGTCCGGGGGTTCGCCGTGGCATCTGCCACCGCGGTCACCACCGTAGGCGCCGTCGTAGGCGTTGCTGCGGGCGGCACTCCTGCCGCCGACGACAACAACTTCGAGGCGGCCGCAGCCGACACCACGCTGCTCGCAGACATCCCCGCGGGCCAGCAGGCCGCGGTCCAGACCGCTTCGCTGACGCAGCAGGCCGATGCCCAGGCATCCGCCGCCGACGCCGCCGCGAAGAAGTCGGCCGAGGAGTCGGCCCGCATCCAGGCCGCCAAGGACGCCAAGTCCAAGAAGCAGGCGGCCGAGGACCGGGTCGAGGCCGAGCGCAAGGCGGAACAGAAGAAGAAGGACGAGGCCGAGCGCGCCAGCCGTTCTTCCGTCCGCGACGCCTCCTCGTTCTCCGCGCAGGGCTCGTACAGCGTGGCCGAGGTCCAGGCGATGGCCCGTCAGATGGTCCCCGCGGACCAGTTCCAGTGCTTCAGCAACATCGTGAACCACGAGTCGACCTGGAACTATCGCGCGACCAACCCGTCCTCCGGGGCGTACGGTCTGATGCAGGCGCTTCCGGGCCACAAGATGTCGTCCGCCGGCGCCGACTGGCAGACCAACCCGGCCACCCAGATCAAGTGGGGTCTCAGCTACATGGACGGCCGTTACGGCAGCCCGTGCGGCGCCTGGTCCTTCTGGCAGGCCAACAACTGGTATTAGAGGGAGCGGGCGAAGTCCACGGACCGCCCTCTCAACCTCGCGAGGCCCCTCACCGTCCAGACGGTGGGGGGCCTCGCGCGTGTACGGTCGCCTCCCGGCGTGCGTTGAGCGCCGAGAGCGCTGGGTGGCGAAGATGGGGGAAGGAAAGCAAGCATGTCGAAACTGCCGGGCTGGCTGGGCCGCTTCGGTTCCGAACTGACGGAGCTGGGCGCGCGACTGGAGGAGCGGCGGGCGCGCGCTGCCGACGACGACCCCCTCGCGCCGCGAGGGGCCCCTGCCGTCGCCGAGGCCGACGACGACCCCGGGCAGGTGCCCGCGCCGCCCAGTTACGCCCCCTCGGTCGCCGCCAAGCCGGATCCGGTCGCGGCGATCCCGTGGGGGATGCGGGTCGCCGCCGAGGCCGGCTGGCGGCTCCTCGTCCTCGCGGGGACGCTCTGGGTGCTGATGCGGGTGATCAGCGCGGTCCAGCTCGTCGTGCTGGCCTTCGCCGCCGCGCTGCTCATCACCGCGATGCTCCAGCCGACCGTCGTCCGGCTCCGGCGGTTCGGGCTGCCGCACGGGCTCGCCACCGCCGTGACCGCCGTCCTCGGGTTCGTCATCATCGGCCTGGTCGGCTGGTTCGTGGTGTGGCAGGTGATGGAGAACCTCGACACGCTCTCCGACCGGGTCCGCGACGGCATCGACGAGTTGAAGCGCTGGGCGCTCGACAGCCCCTTCCATGTCACCGAGTCGCAGATCAACGACCTCGCCAAGAACCTCAACGACACCATCGGCACCAACACCGAGGAGATCACCTCCGCCGGGCTCCAGGGCGTCACCGTGATGGTGGAGTTCCTCACCGGGCTGCTGCTGGCGATGTTCTCCACGCTCTTCCTGCTCTACGACGGCAAGCGCATCTGGGAGTGGTCGCTCAAGCTGGTGCCCGCCGCCGCCCGCCCCGGGGTCGCCGGCGCGGGACCGCGCGCCTGGCGCACCCTGACCGCGTATGTGCGCGGCACGGTGCTCGTCGCCCTGATCGACGCGATCTTCATCGGCTTCGGCCTCTACGTCCTCAATGTGCCGCTCGCGGTGCCGCTGGCCGTCTTCATCTTCCTGTTCGCCTTCGTCCCGCTCGTCGGCGCCGTGGTCTCCGGAGCGCTCGCGGTGGTCGTCGCCCTGGTCACCGAGGGCGTGTGGACCGCGCTGTGGGCGCTGGTGGTGGTCCTGGCGGTGCAGCAGATCGAGGGCCACATCCTGCAGCCGTTCATCCTCGGCCGCGCGGTGCGGGTCCATCCGCTCGCGGTGGTCCTCGCGGTCGCGACCGGCGGGCTGGTCGCGGGCATCGGCGGCGCGGTGGTCGCCGTACCGCTGGTCGCCGTGATCAACACGGTGGTCGGCTATCTGCGCTCGTACGGTGAACCGGGCTCGCCGGGCGGGAGCGGCGGGCACCACGGGGCCACCGCCCTGTCGATGACCCCGGCGCACGCCGCGGCCGTCCCGGCGGCGCCACCGGCTTCACCCGGTCCGCAGGACGCGCCGGGCGAACGCCCGCAGGAGAACCGGCCGCCGCAGGAGTAGCGGAGCGGCACGGAACGCGAAAAGAAGAGCCCCGGGGACGGTCGGTCGTCCTCGGGGCTCTTCTCGTATCAGGGGTGGTGCGGTGTCACTGCTCGGCGAGGACGGCCTCGGCGTCGAGGGTCACACCGACCGCCTGGATCACCGAAGCGACCTTGACGGCTTCCTGAATGGTCTCACGGTCCACGCCGGCCTTGCGCAGCACCTGCTCGTGGGAGTCCAGGCACTGGCCGCAGCCATTGATCGCGGAGACGGCGAGCGACCACAGCTCGAAGTCGACCTTCTCCACGCCCGGGTTGCCGATGACGTTCATCCGCAGGCCCGCGCGGAGCGTGCCGTACTCCGGGTCCGACAGCAGGTGCCGGGTCCGGTAGAAGACGTTGTTCATCGCCATGACGGCGGCCGCCGACTTCGCCGCGGTGTACGCCTCGGCGGAGAGGTTGGCCTTCGCCTCGGGCTCCAGCTCGCGCAGCACCTTCGGCGAACGCGAGGCGATCGCGCAGGCCAGCACGGTGCCCCACAGCTGCTGCTGCGGGAGGTCGCTGTTGCCGATGACCGAGCCGAGGTTCAGCTTCAGGTCCTTGGCGAAGTCCGGTATGGCGGACTTCAGTTCGTCGAGAGCCATGTCGGTATCAGCTCACTCGCCCGAGAGGAGCGCGACCGGGTCGAGGGTGTTCTCGCCCTTGGTCCAGTTGCACGGGCACAGCTCGTCGGTCTGCAGGGCGTCGAGGACCCGCAGGACCTCCTTGGGGTTACGGCCCACGGAACCGGCGGTCACCATCGTGAACTGGATCTCGTTGTTCTGGTCGACGATGAAGACGGCGCGCTGGGCGAAGCCGTCCTCGCCCTCGATGCCGAGGTCACGCATGAGCTCGTGCTTCGAGTCGGCCAGCATCGGGAAGGGCAGGTCGGTCAGGTCCGGGTGGTCCTTGCGCCAGGCGTGGTGCACGAACTCGGAGTCACCGGAGAAGCCGAGGACCTGGGCGTCACGGTCGGCGAACTCCTCGTTGAGCTTGCCGAAGGCGGCGATCTCGGTGGGGCACACGAAGGTGAAGTCCTTCGGCCACGCGAAGACGATCTTCCACTTGCCCTCGTAGGTCTTGTGGTTGATCTGCTCGAACTCCTTGCCGCTCTCCAGCGAAACGCAGGCGGTCAGGTCGAACTCGGGGAACTTGTCACCGACAGTGAGCACGCGCTCTCCTTGCAACGTCTGGAATTCCCTTTTTGAGGGTCTTCCTGAGGGTTGGACGGGCTCCACCTTGGCACAGAGTGCATTGATCACGGAAATAGCTACACTCGGTCGAGATGATCGGAGGTGCCTATCAGTGGCGCAGGTAAAACAGGCCATACGACCCAAGCAGTCCGGTAAGTCGCCCGGCAAGCAGCCCAGTCTGTCGCAGCTGCGCGCCTTCGCGGCGGTGGCGGAGCATCTGCACTTCCGGGACGCGGCGGCAGCAATCGGGATGAGTCAGCCGGCACTCTCCGGAGCGGTGTCGGCCCTTGAGGAGGCACTGGGTGTCCAGCTCATCGAGCGTACGACGCGCAAGGTGCTGCTCTCGCCCGCGGGGGAGCGGCTCGCGGTGCGGGCCGGGGCGGTGCTGGAGGCCGTCGCCGCGCTGATGGAGGAGGCGGAGGCGGTCCGCGCCCCGTTCACCGGAGTCCTCCGGCTCGGCGTGATCCCGACCGTCGCCCCGTACCTCCTGCCCACCGTGCTCCGCCTCGTCCATGAGCGCTACCCGCAACTCGACCTCCAGGTCCACGAGGAGCAGACCTCCTCGCTGCTCGAAGGGCTCGCCGCCGGGCGTCTTGACCTGCTACTGCTCGCCGTGCCGCTCGGGGTGCCGGGCGTCACCGAGATGCCGCTCTTCGACGAGGACTTCGTGCTGGTCATGGAGCAGGACCACTGGCTCGGCGGCCGCGCGGACATCCCGCGCGACGCGCTGCGCGAACTGCCGCTGCTGCTCCTGGACGAGGGGCACTGCCTGCGCGACCAGGCCCTGGACATCTGCCGCGAGGCGGGCCGCACCCAGGGCGCCCCGGTCACCACGACCGCCGCCGGGCTCTCCACCCTGGTCCAGCTGGTCGCCGGCGGACTCGGCGTGACGCTGCTGCCCCGGACCGCCGTGACCGTGGAGACCGGCCGCAACGAGGCGCTGGCCACCGGGTACTTCGCGGACCCGGCGCCCACCCGGAGGGTCGCGCTGGCGATGCGGACCGGGTCGGCGCGGGGCGGCGAGTTCGAGGAGCTCGCCGCCGCGCTGCGCGAGGCGATGGAGCCGCTGCCGGTGCGGCCGGTTGCAAAGGGCGGCTGAGAACATGCGTACGGCCGGGGCTCCTGTTCCCAGGGGCCCCGGCCGTCACGCGCGTCGTGCGGGTGTCACTCGGTGCGCAGTCCGTCCGGGCGCATCATGCGCCACAGCGGCGGCAGCGACAGCAGCGTCACCAGCGCGATCAGCGCGCCGCCGACCCCGGCCATCGGCCAGAACAGCCACCAGTCGTCGACCCGCTTCTCGATCAGCCAGGTCAGCGCCCCGCCCAGCCCCAGGCCGCCCGCGACCGCCACCGCGAGACCGAGCACCACCGGCACGGCGGTCTGCCACAGCACCGACCAGCCGAGCGTGGAGCGCCGGGTGCCGAAGGCGACCAGCACCGACAGCAGCCGCCTGCGCTCGCGCAACTGCTCCAGCTGGGAGACCAGCATCGACGCGGCGATCAGCAGCAGCACCGCGGAGGCGCCCACCTGGAGCCCCGTCTGGATGCTCGCGTACTGACGGTCGCGCTCCACCGAGTCGAGGGTGACGAAGCGCATTCCGGGGTCGACCTTCGCCGCCGTGTTGCGCACGTACTCGGCGACGTCCGGCACGCTCCGGTCGACCCGGATCTGGACGCTGATCGTCGCGCCGGGCAGCTTGCCCGCGTCGACCGCGCCGGTGGTGGCCATGATCCCGTAGTGGGTCTCGCCCATCGGGTCCTTGCGGCCTTGCACGGTCGTGGAGTCCGCGGGCAGTGTCCACCGCATCGTTCTGTTCCCGGATTCGATCTCGACCTCCTTGCCCTTGCGGGCGGTCTCGTCGACCCAGGCGGTCATGTCCTTGTCGCCCGGCGGGTGGACGACGAAGGTGTCGCCGTCCTCGCAGGCGTCGATCCGGGCCAGCTCGCGCAGGGTGGCGCAGGTGCCGACGGTCAGCGAGGTGGTGGGCTGCACGTCCTCGTCGGCGTAGTCGCCGGGCTTGGACGCGTACGCCTCCACCGATCCGATGACCACGTCCACACCCTTGGTGGCGCGGAACCGCTCGATGGCCGATGTGGCCGCCTCGCCGGTGACGTCCTCGGAATACCCGGCGAACTGGGCCCGCGTGGGGTCCTGGCCGGTCATCCGGTTGAAGTCGGCGTTCATCGCGGCGAACATCATCTGCAGCGCGATCGCGCCCGCCACCGCCACCGTGACCCCGCTGACCGCACGGGACGCGGCCCCGCTGCTCAACTGGAGCCTGCGGGTAGCGAGCTGCCAGGGCACCGGGCCGCCGCGCAGCCGGTTCACGCACGCCTCGACCAGCCAGGGCAGCAGGAGGGCCAGCCCGACCAGCACCAGCACGGTGCCGGCCGCGATCCCGAACGGCTTCTCGGGCGCGTACTCGTACGCACTGATCCGGCCCGTGAAGCCGAGCACGGCCAGACCCGCGAGCGGCATCAGCAGCCGCCACCAGAGCCGGCGTCCCCGCTCGCGCCCCCGGCGTACGACGCCGAGCGGCTCGATCACCACCGAGCGCATCGCGACCAGCGTGACGAGGACGGCGGTCAGCGGCACGGCCACCACGATCAGCAGGGCCAGCCGGGGATCGGGGACGAGGTCGGCGGGGAACGCGCTGACGTCCCAGATCTCCACCGAGCCGACGAACTGCCGGCCCGTCAGGAAGAACGCCAGACCGATCAGCAGCCCGAGCACCGCACCGAACAGCGCCTCCCCGGCGGCGATCCGCCGGGTGGTCCGGATGTCCGCGCCGACCAGCCGCAGCGCTGCCAGCCGGCGGTCGCGGCGGTCGCCGCCGAAGCGCACGGCGGTGGCGATGAAGATCGCGACCGGCGCCAGCAGCACGACGCAGACCATCACGACGAGCACGATCAGCAGCGGCGGCAGAGGGGCGCCCTCGCGCCGGTCCCCGTACCCGGCGATGCGGTGGCCGCCACTGGCCGTCGTCAGGGTGTCGCTGCCCGCGTAGTAGAGGAGCTCGCCGGGGGAGCGCAGCCCGGCGTCCCCGATCGTGCCGGTGATCTCGTACGGCAGCCGCTCCCGCAGCAGTTCGTTGCCCGGCTCGGCGAGCAGTTCCCGCAGGGCGGGGGAGACCACCATCTCGTCCGCACCGGGGAAGCGGGCGACTCCCGGCGGGAGGACGGGCGTCGAACCGTCGGGCCGCATCAGATATCCCGCGACGGTCCGGTCGTGGTACTCGGTGGTCGTGTTGATCCGCAGCACCGAGCTGTCCGACGTCGTGGCGTTCGCGTCGGGCGAGTCGGAGATCCGCGTCTCGCTGCGGGCCTGCTCGCGTGCGTTCCGCTCGTCCAGCAGATGCGGTACGGAGGAGGCGAGCAGCAGCAGGGCGACGCCGAGGCCGACGCCGACGGCGGTCAGCAGCGTACGGATCCAGCCCTCGCGGCCGCCGGCGGCGGCGAACCGGATGCCGAGGCCGAGGTCCCGGAGGGTGGCCGCGCCGCGCGAGGGCGGCTTCGGGCTCTCCGGTGCGGCGGGCGGGGCCGTACGGGAATCGAGCAGGGTCATGCGGAGTGCTCCAGGTCGCGGGCCCGGCCGTCGCGCACGGTGACGTCACGGTCGGAGTAGGCGGCGACGCGGGCCTCGTGGGTCACCAGGACCACGGCGACGTTGGCGGACCGGGCGGCCTCGGTGAGCAGCTCCATCACCCGCTCGCCGTTGAGCGAGTCCAGCGCGCCGGTCGGCTCGTCCGCGAAGATCACCTTCGGCGAGGCGGCCAGCGCGCGGGCCACGGCGACCCGCTGGCCCTGTCCGCCGGAGACCTCGCCGGGGCGCTTGGAGCCGAGGTCGTCGACCTCCAGACGCTCCATCCACTCCGACGCGGTGCGCTCGGCGGCCTTGCGCTTCACGCCGTTGAGCCGCAGCGGCAGGGCGACGTTCTCCACACAGGTCAGCTCCGGGACGAGCTGGCCGAACTGGAAGACGAAGCCGAAGTCGCTGCGCCGCAGGGCGCTGCGCTCGGCGTCGGACATCGCGGACAGCTCGCGGCCCGCGTAGGTGATGGTGCCGGAGTCGGGCGTGATGATCCCGGCCAGACAGTGCAGCAGGGTCGACTTGCCGGAGCCGGACGGGCCCATCACGGCGACGACCTCGCCGGGGTGCACGGAGAACGACGCGCCGTCCAGGGCGGGTGTCGAACCGTAGGTCTTGCGCAGATCGTGCGCGGCGAGCAGGGAGCCTTCGGGAATCACGGAGCCACCACCTTGGCGAGCTGGTCGAGTCGGGCGGCGGTCAGTTCCAGCCAGCGCAGATCGGCTTCGAGATGGAACAGGGCGTGGTCGCAGATCAGCTGGTCGGCGAGGTCGCCCTTGCGCTTGCGGTCGGTCAGGATGCGCATCATCCGCAGATGCTCCGAGCGCTGCGAGTCCAGCAGATCGGCGGCGCTGCGATCGGTCAGGAGCGCCAGGACGACCTTGGTGTAGAGCGTCGACTGGAGGTAGGGCTCCGGCTTCTCGGGCTGTGCCAGCCACCGCGAGACATCGGTGATCCCGGCGTCGGTGATGGCGTACCGCTTGCGCTCGGGACCTCCTTCGCTCTCGACGCCGTCGACCTCGACGAGTCCGTTCTTCAGGAGCCGGGACATCGTCGAATAGACCTGGCCGTAGTGCAGCGGGCGGTCCTGGCCGAACTTCTCGTCGAAGGTCCGCTTCAGGTCGTAACCGTGTCGGGGGCCGGACTCCAGGAGCCCGAGGAGGGTGTGACCGATAGACATGAGAAGCACTGTACACGGTGTGTATACCTGCCGTGTATACGCGTCCGGAAAGCGACCCCGGCCCAGAGGGACGGGCCGGGGTCGCGGTGTCGGCGGTGCGGGGGAGGGGTGTTACAGAGTCTCCTGGGCGCCGGTTCCGGGCGGGGCCTCCGGCTCCTCCGGCGGCTGTCCGGGCGGCCGTCCCCGGCGGGCGATCGGCCGCGCCGCCCCCGGCAGCCGGCCCGCCTCCGCGAGCGCCCGCCGCAGCAGGAACTCGATCTGCGCGTTGGCGCTGCGCAGTTCGTCGGAGGCCCAGCGCGCGAGTGCGTCGTGCACCGCGGGGTCCAGCCGCAGCAGCATCTGCTTGCGCTGCTGCGACCGGGACGCCGGCGTCCGCCGGGGAGGCGTCTGGTCGGTCACTGGTAGAGCGTGCCCGTGTTGAGGACCGGCTGGGCGCTGCGGTCGCCGCACAGCACCACCATCAGATTGCTGACCATGGCCGCCTTCCGCTCGGAGTCCAGCTCCACGATGTCCTGCTCGGCGATCCGGTGCAGGGCCATCTCGACCATGCCCACCGCGCCCTCGACGATCTGCTGGCGGGCCGCGACGACCGCGCCGGCCTGCTGGCGCTGGAGCATGGCGGAGGCGATCTCGGGGGCGTACGCGAGATGGCTGAAGCGCGACTCGATGATCCGGACGCCCGCGGCCTGCACCCGGGCGGTCAGCTCGGCGGCCAGCTTCTCGGTGATCTCCTCCGCGTTGCCGCGCAGCGAGAGGCCGTCCTCCTCGTGGGCGTCGTACGGGTACTCGATGGCGATGTGCCGGACGGCGGCCTCGGTCTGGGTGGCGACGAACTCCAGGAAGTCGTCGACCTCGAAGAGCGCCTGGGCGGTGTCCTCGACCTTCCAGACGACGATCGCGGCCAGCTCGATCGGGTTGCCGTAGGCGTCGTTGACCTTGAGGACGGCGGTCTCGTGGTTGCGGACGCGGGTGGAGATCTTGCGGCTGGAGGTCAGCGGGTTGATCCAGCGGAGCCCGTCGGTGCGGATGGTGCCGACGTACCGGCCGAAGAGCTGGATCACCCGGGCCTCGCCCGGAGCGACCATCTTCACACCGCTCATGCAGAAGAACGAGGTGATCGCCAGGAGCACCCCGAGGATGATGAGCGTGACGCCGACCGAGCCCGCGCCGTCTCCGTTCAGCACCGCGCCGCCGATGACGAGGCCGATCCCCGCGAACACCCCGACCACCGTCAGGAGCAGTCCCAGGCCGCCCGGGATCGCGTGCGCGACGACCTCCCTGACCTGCGGTGCGGGCATGTCGGGAGCGTCGACGGAGAGGTCCGCCGCCGCGATGGCGGGGCGGTGGTCGTCGTGCTGTGCGGTCATGGGGTCCCCCGTTCGGCGCGGTATCGCACCGCGCTAGCAATGTGATTACACATTATCGGTTCTCGCAACCTTGTCCACCCCTGGGGAGTCGGTTCCTGTAGAGGCGGGTGCTGATTCTCACGTCCGTAAAAGGCCGGATCGCTTGTCTTTTGTCCCTGTCGTCGGTGTTAGCTGGCAGGTCTGAGCGAACAGAGGAAACCGAGCGAACCGGCCGAGCAGAGAAGCGGGAGCAACACACCAATGGGTCGAGCGGATGCGCGACGAGCCCAGGCGCAGGAGTCGCGCCGGGCCGCGAAGAGCGGCGGCATACGCAGACTCTTCACGTGGAAGAAGCTGCTGGGCACGTTCTTCGGGATCGTCCTGCTGGGCATGGGCGCCTTCGGCGCGCTCTACCTGTACGTCGACGTCCCCGCCGCCAACGCCATGGCGGAGCGGCAGAGCAACGTCTACAAGTACAGCGACGGCACGGTCCTCGCCCGGACCGGCAAGGGCGTCAACCGCCAGATCGTCGACCTGGCCGAGGTGCCGAAGAACGTTCAGCACGCCTTCGTCGCCGCCGAGAACAAGACCTTCTACAAGGACCAGGGCGTCGACCTCAAGGGCACCACCCGCGGTCTCCTCAACACCCTCAGCGGCAAGGGCAAGCAGGGTGGCTCGACCATCACCCAGCAGTACGTGAAGAACTTCTACCTGACGCAGGACGCCACCGTGAGCCGCAAGCTCAAGGAGCTGGTGATCTCGCTCAAGGTCGACCAGAAGAAGTCCAAGGACGAGATCCTCGCCGGGTACATCAACACCGCTTACTACGGACGCGGGGCCAGCGGCATCCAGGCCGCCGCCCAGGCCTACTACGGCATCGACGCCAAGGACCTGAACGTCTCCCAGGGCGCCTACCTCGCCTCCCTGCTCCAGGCCCCCAGCCAGTACGACTGGTCCACCGCCACCGACACCGGCAAGAAGCTGGTCAAGGAGCGCTGGGCCTACACGCTGCGGAACATGGTCGAGATGGGCTGGCTCACGGACGCCGAGCGCACCCAGCAGAAGTTCCCCTACCCGGACAAGCCCAAGGCCGCCCCGGGCATGGAGGGCCAGACCGGCTATCTCGTCGAGGCGGCCAACGAGGAGCTGGAGAAGCAGGGCGTCTCCGCCGCGGACCGTGAGGCCGGCGGCTGGACGTTCACGCTCACCATCGACAAGAAGCGCCAGAAGGCGCTGGAGAAGTCGGTGGACGACCAGCTGGAGTCCAAGCTCGACCGCGAGGGCAACAAGGTCGACGCCACCGTCCAGGCCGGCGCCACCTCCGTCGACCCGAAGACCGGCAAGGTCGTCGCCCTGTACGGCGGCGAGGACTACGTCAAGCACTACATCAGCAACGCCACCCGCCAGGACTACCAGCCCGCCTCCACCTTCAAGCCGCTGGTGCTCGCCTCCGCCCTGGAGAACGAGTCGAAGACCCAGGACGGCCGGCTGATCGGGCTCAACACCGTCTACGACGGCACCAGCAAGCGGCCCGTCGTCGGCAGCGACACCCCGTTCAACCCGCAGAACGAGGACGGCCGGGACTACGGGCCGATCTCCGTCCAGAAGGCCATGAACAGCTCGGTCAACTCCGTCTTCGCGCAGATGATCGTGGACGTGACGCCCGCCGCCACCAAGGAGACCGCGCTCGCCCTCGGCGTACCGGACAAGAACTTCCCCGAGCGCCCCGCCGTCTCGCTCGGCACCATGAACGCCTCGACCTGGGACATGGCGGGCGCGTACGCCACGCTCGACAACCACGGCCAGAAGGTCACCCCGCACATCCTCCAGTCCGCCGAGCACCGCGACCGCACGGTGAACCCCGAGAAGCCCAAGCGGGAGCAGGCCATCAGCCGCGCCTCGGCCGACACCGTGACCAAGGCGCTCACCGGGGTCGTCGACGCCGGGTCCGGCAGCGCGGCCAACACCTCCGCCTACGACGCGGCGGGCAAGACCGGCACCTCCGAGGACAACAAGTCGGCCTGGTTCGCCGGCTACACCCCGGAGCTGACCACGGTCGTGGCGCTCTTCGGCGAGGGCGACGGCGGCCGCAAGCAGGTCTCCCTGACCGGAACGGCCAACTCCGGCCGCGCCAGCGGCGGCGGCTTCCCGGCCCGCATCTGGGCCGACTACACCCTCGGCGCCCTCGGCGGCGGCTCCGGCAAGACGTTCGACCTCCAGGACGTGGAGCGCGGCGAGGCGCCCGCCCCGCCGACCCCGTCGGACACTCCGTCGGAAGACCCCACCCCGTCCGAGGACCCGACCCCGTCGGACACGCCTTCCGACACGCCGAGCGAGACGCCCAGCGAGACCCCGACCACGCCGGCCCCGCCCACCAGCAGCAGCCCGCCCGTCACCCCGCCCCCCACGAGCCCGGAGATCCCGCCGCAGCCCGGGGACGGCGACGGACAGCCGGGCGAACGGCCCGGCGGCAACGGACAGGCCGCACAGTGAGGGTCTGAGAGAACGAGCAGAGGGGCGGACCCGAAGACGGGTCCGCCCCTCTGCGTTCTCCGTCTCTCCGTCTACTGCGCCCGGGTCGCCATCTCGAACCAGACGACCTTGCCCGTCGAGAGGCGCGTCGCCCCCCACCGCCGGGCCAGCCGGTTGACCAGGAACAGCCCGCGGCCGCCCTCGTCCGTCTCCCGCGCCCGGCGCTGCCTCGGCAGCTGCGGCGAGTCGTCGCCGACCTCGCAGCGCAGGATGTCCGTCCGCAGCAGCCGCAGCGTCACCGGCCGCTCCGCATACCGCACGGCGTTGGTGACGACCTCGCTGACCAGCAGCTCCACCTCCTCGGCCAGATCGTCCAGACCCCAGCGGCTCAGCGCCCGCCGGGCCAGCCGGCGGGCCCGGCGCGGGGCCGCGTCCTCCGGTTCCAGATACCAGTACGCCACATCGCTCGGAGCGATCCCGTCGAAGCGGGCGGCCAGCAGCGCGATGTCGTCGTCCCGGTCACCCGGGCCGAGCATGTCCAGCACGTCGTCGCACAGGGCCTCCAGCGGCGGCGAGTGATCGTCACCGGTGAGCTGCGCGGTCGCCGCGAGGCGCTCCCGCAGCTGCTCGATGCCCGTCCACACGTCCCGCAGCCGTGACTCCACCAGACCGTCGGTGTAGAGGAGCAGCGTGGCACCGGCCGGGGCGTCCAGCTCGACCGCCTCGAAGTCGACGCCGCCCACCCCGATCGGGGCGCCCGGCGGCACCCGCAGCACCTCGGCCCGCCCGCCCAGATGCAGCAGCACGGGCGGCGGGTGTCCGGCGTTGGCGATGGTGATCCGGTGCGCGACCGGGTCGTACACCGCGTACAGGCAGGTCGCCATCCGGTCGCTGCCCAGCCGCTGCGCCTGCTCGTCCAGGTGGTGCAGCACCTCCTGCGGCGGCAGATCGAGCTGCGCCAGGGTCTGCGCCGTCGTCCGGAGCTGGCCCATGATCGCCGCCGAGGTCATGGAGTGGCCCATCACATCGCCGACGACCAGCGCGACCCGGCTGCCGGGCAGCGGGATCGCGTCGTACCAGTCGCCGCCGACCCGGGCCGTCTCGGCCGCCGGGAGATAGCGCGAGGCGAGCCGGACGCCGGTGGGCTGGGGCAGCGAGTCGGGCAGCATCGTGCGCTGCAGCTCGTCGGCGATATAGGCCTCGCGCCCGTACAGCACGGCCTTGTCGATGCCGAGCGCGGTGTGCGTCGCCAGCTGCGCCGCGACCAGCAGGTCGCTGGCCTCGAACGGGGAGCGCTCGGTGCCGCGTACGAAGACCGCCGCGCCGATGACCCGGCGGCGGCCGCGCAGCGGGGCCAGGATCGCCCGGTGCCCGGTGGGCACGGACCGGCCGGGGCCGAGCAGCTCCGGCAGCGCCGCCCGCGCCGCGGCGGAGTCGCCGAACACCGGCCGCACCCCGCGCAGCACCTCGGCCAGCGCACCGCCCGCCCGCACCTCGCACAGCTCGGCGGCGGGCATCAGATCGGCCTGCGGGTCCAGGACCAGCGGACGCAGCCGCTCCGTCTCGGAACCGGCCGCCTCGGCGCCCTCCTCGTCGCTGACGCGCAGCCGGTCGCTGCGCCGCAGCCGCAGGACGAACGGGCTCACCGGGCGCTCGTCGCCCACCGGCAGCGGGTCGCGGAGATAGACGAGGATCGCGTCGGAGAACGTCGGCACGCTGGCCCGGCACAGGCCGAGGACGATCTCGTCCAGGTCTATGCCCCGGGCGATCCGTCGGGTCGCCGCGCCGACGAAGCGCAGCCGGTCGCCCTCGCGGCGGGTGGCCGCCTGGGCGTCGGCGACGGCGGCCGCTCCAGGACCCGGGTTCGGCGCGGCGGCAGGAGCCGGTACCGCGGCAGCGGCGGCCGCGGCCGCGGCGTCCTGCTGCCGGGGCCGGGTGCGCTCCTGCTGCCGGGCCGCCAGCGGCTGCCGGCCTTCGTGGGAGGTGGGGTGCTCCGTCACGCGTGGGATTCCGTCCGTCCGGGCCGGTTGTATGAGGCAGTCACCTCGTGTTGGGGCGCTACTGTGCCCCGGCAAGCGCGGGAAGAACAACGGCTGTCACCGGATGCCCCCGATGAAGGGGCCGAAACCGAGCGCCGAGGAGATGGCCGACAGGCGATCCCTCCGGCGGCGGACGCGGCGAGCGGGCAGCGGACAGCGTGCACGTCTCCACCCCCTCGTAGTGGCTCCCGCGACCGAGCGGAACGTCCGGGTCCGTGGCCCGTCGCTCCGCACGACCGGTGTGATGACTTGTGGTCAGTTCCGGTGTGGTGCCCGCTGGTTGCGGCGATCAGCCCTCCGTGCGACCGGACCTGCCGACCGGACCGTCCGAAGGGTCTCTCCAGGGTCTCACGACGGCATCCGGGCAGGGGTGCGGTCCCAGTCATCCGGCAGCGGCGGCACCTGCCACCGCGGATCGGGCCGCCAGTGCTCCCAGCCGTCCCGGAACGGCGGCCCCCAGCCGGTGATCACCTCGACCGCGTCCAGACCAGCCCGCCGGACCCGTCGGGCGGTCTCCCGGTCCATCAGACCGACCTGCTGCGCCTGCGCGAACTCGTCCTCGTCGAGCCATTTCCAGCTCCGGTCGGGGTTCACGGAGATGTCGAGAAAGTGATCCTCGGAATCCACTCCTCCGGACCACCGGGTGAGGGGCTCCTCCAGGTTCACGTACCAGTTGCGGAACATCCAGCCCCGGTCCCAGAACAGCCACACCGACCACGGATCGCCCGGCCGGGCCAGCTTCAGCACCCCGGAGCCGAACCACGTCGAGCGGGCCGTGGTGCGCGGCGCGGTGTAGCGGGTGGCCAGCGGCTCGGCGTGCACCTGGGTGCCGTCGGCCAGCACCGGCCGCACGCATTCGGTGCCGGGCGCCATCCAGACGGCAAGCAGCTCGTCGGTGTCCTGGACGACGGTCACCGGACGGCAGATGTGCACGGGCGGGACGCCGGCCGTCCGGTGGGCCCGGCCGTTGTCGCGGTAGCGCCAGAGGATCCGGTCCCCCGGCGCCCAGCGTGCGTGATCTCCCGTACCTGTCATGGAGAGATCTTACGGAGCGCTCCCACCGGCCCGCTGCGACTCAGGTCACCCGGATCTCAGCAGGCGCCCCGCCCGGTGCTCACGGACGCGTCATCCTCAGCACGTCCAGCGCCTCGTCGAGCTGCTCCAGCGTCAGATCGCCGCGCTCCACATAGCCCGAGGCCAGGACTGTCTCGCGGATCGTGGTGCCGTCCTTCAGCGACTTCTTGGCGACCTTCGCCGCCTCCTCGTAGCCGATGTACTTGTTCAGCGGGGTCACCACGGACGGCGAGGACTCGGCGTAGGCGCGGGCCCGCTCCACGTCGGCGGTGATGCCGTCGACCGTACGGTCCGCGAGCAGCCGGGAGGCGTTGGCCAGCAGCCGCACGGACTCCAGCAGGTTCTTCGCGATGACCGGGAGCATCACGTTCAGCTCGAAGTTGCCGGCCGCGCCGGCCGTGGCGACGGTCGCGTCGTTGCCGGTGACCTGGGCCGCGACCATCAGGACCGCCTCGGGGATCACCGGGTTGACCTTGCCCGGCATGATCGACGAGCCGGGCTGGAGGTCGGGCAGCGCGATCTCGGCGAGACCGGTCCGCGGGCCCGAGGCCATCCACCGCAGATCGTTGGAGATCTTGGTCAGCGAGACGGCGATGGTCCGCAGCTGGCCGGAGGTCTCCACCAGACCGTCCCGAGCGCCCTGCGCCTCGAAGTGGTCGCGGGCCTCGGTCAGCGGCAGCCCGGTGGCCTCCGCGACCTCCGCGATCACGGCCGCGGAGAAGCCGGGCGGGGTGTTGATGCCGGTGCCCACCGCCGTACCGCCCAGGGGCAGTTCGGCGAGCCGGGGCAGCGAGGCGCGCAGCCGCTCCACGCCGTAGCGGATCTGCGCCGCGTAGCCGCCGAACTCCTGGCCGAGGGTGACCGGGGTGGCGTCCATCAGATGCGTACGGCCGGACTTCACGACGTCCGCGAATTCGGCTGATTTCCGCCCCAGGGAATCGGCCAGGTGATCGAGTGCCGGGATCAGATCGGCGGTCACGGCGGCGGTGGCCGCGATGTGGATGGAGGACGGGAAGACGTCGTTGGACGACTGCGAGGCGTTCACATGGTCGTTGGGGTGGACCTCGCGGCCGAGGTGCTCGGTGGCGAGGGTGGCGATCACCTCGTTGGTGTTCATGTTCGACGAGGTGCCCGACCCTGTCTGGAACACGTCGACCGGGAAGTGCTCGTCCCAGCGGCCCGACGCCACCTCGGCGGCGGCCTCCTGGATGGCGGCGGCGATGTCCGGATCCAGCACCTTCAGCTCGGCGTTGACCTTGGCGGCCGCGCCCTTGATCCGGGCCAGCGCCTCGATGTGCGCGCGCTCCAGCCGCTGCCCGCTGACGGGGAAGTTCTCCACCGCCCGCTGGGTCTGCGCGCGCCACTTGGCGTGCGCGGGAACCCGCACCTCACCCATCGAGTCGTGTTCGATCCGGAACCCGGCAGCGCTCGACGTGGCACCTGATGTGTCGCCCATGGTGTTTAAACCTCCTGAAAAAGATGAGCACGTGTCTTGTTCTACGTATTCCCAAGTCGCCTACCGGCCAGTAAATACCGGGGGTAACCACTTACCGGGAGGCGCAATGAGGCGCACCAGCACCAGACTTCGAGGGCTCCGAAGCCTTCGCCTGCTCCGCTGTACGGTCGCCGGCGCCGTCGCTCTCGCGGCAGCCGTCGGCACGATGGCCGCCGCCGGACCCGCGGGCGCGACGGAGTCGGGTACCAGCTCTATCGCATCCACCCCTCTCCCGCCCGCACTGGAAGCCGTCCGGGCCGCCGAGGCCACCCAGCTGTACGGGAGCCCCGCCGAGCGGCCGCTCGGCGACCGCAAGACCGGGCTGATCTCGCTCGGCGACAGCGAGATCTCCGGCGAGGGGGTCGGCACCTACGACCCCGGCACCAACGGGCCGGACAACTGGTGCCACCGCTCACCGGACGCCGCCATCCACCGCACGGGCATCGCGGCGGACGTCACGTACAACGTCTCGTGCTCCGGCGCCTATACCGGGAACATCAGAATCGGCGGGAACAAGCAGTACGCCGACGAGCTCGTGCAGAGCGACAGCCTCGCGATCAAGGCCCGCAACACCCGGATCAAGATGATCGTCCTGGTCGCCGGGGCCAACGACGACCTGCAGTTCGGCCCGGTCATGACCGACTGCGTGGTGCGCTACATCAGCCTCCAGGGCCCCTGCGAGCCGAAGTACGCGGGCGGCTGGCAGGCCCGGGTGGACGCCCTGGTCCCCAAGGTCGAGCAGACCGTCCGCGACCTGCGCACCGTCATGACGGACGCCGGGTACGCGAACGGCGACTACAAGCTCGTCCTGATGGGCTACCCGAGCCCGATCGGCCCGGACTTCCGCGACAACCCGAAGTTCCCGGGGAAGCTGATCTGCGGCGGACTCGGCTACGACTCCGACACCGTCTGGGGCCGCAACACCGCCGTGCCCGCCTTCCAGGTCGGCATGCGCAAGGCCGCCGCCGCCACCGGTGCCACCTACCTCGACAACTCGCGGCTCTTCCACGGCCACGAGGTCTGCACCGAGAGCGCCTGGGCCCGCGGCCTCTACATCGACCTGAGCAAGCCCGGCCTGCCCGACGAGAACTCGGTCCGGCAGTCCTTCCACCCCAACGCGGCCGGCCACCGGGCCTTCGCCACCTGCCTCACCCAGCTGTACGACTCCGGGCTGCGCGAGGCGAGCTGCGCCGACCCGGCGAGCACGGGGAACCCGGTGCTGACGGGCACGGCCTGGGACGATCTGTTCGCCCCGCTGAAGAACGAGGCGACCGGCTCCTGTGTGGACGTGCCCGCCTCGGTCACCCGTAACGGCACGGCCATCGGCGGCTGGGACTGCCACGGCGGGCGCAACCAGAACTGGTGGTACGACGCCGTTACGCAGACCGCCCGCACCGCGCTCAGCCACGACCGCTGCCTGGACGTGTCCGGCGCCAAGTACAACCCGGGCGCCACGCTCATCGTGTGGGACTGCTCGGGCGCGGCCAACCAGAAGTTCGTCCGGCAGGCGGGCACCATCCGCCCGGCCGCCGCGACCGGCCTGTGCCTGACGCTGGCGGGGGCCAAGGACCCGCTCAAGCTCCAGACGTGCGACGGCGGCGCGAACCAGCGCTTCGTGTAGGCACGGTGTACGAGGGGGCGGCCGGGCCGAACCCGGGCCGCCCCCTCGTCAGCTCTCCAGGGCCAGCGCTTCGGACAGCGCCCCCAGCGTCGGGGTCAGATACAGCTGGCGCAGCGGAACCGCGGGCAGCCCGCGCTCGCGGGCGAGCGTGCCGATCCGGATCGCGTACAGCGAATTGCCGCCCAGATCCCAGAAGTCGTCGTCCGGGCCGACCGCGTCGACGCCGAGCACATCACGCCAGATCGCGGCGAGCGCGGCGGCCGGACCGGCCTCGCGGGACGCCGCGTGCGGCGCTGAAGCCGGGGCAGGGGCGGGAGCCGACACCGGATCGCGCCGCGCCCCGGGTACGGGCAGCCGGGCCGGGTCCAGCTTTCCGTTCGCGGTGAGCGGGAGGGCCGGCAGGAAGGTCACCGTCGCGGGCACCATGTGCGCGGGCAGCAGCCGCGCCGCCCGCTCCCGTACGGGGCCGGGGTCCCCACCCGCCCCCGGGGCCGGAACGGCGTACGCGTCGATCCGCACGGCCGCCGCGTCCCCGTCCTCACCGCCGGTCACGGTGACCGCCGCCGCCGACACCGCCGGGTCCTCCAGCAGGACGTGCCGGATCTCGCCCGGCTCGATCCGGAAGCCCCGCACCTTCACCTGGTCGTCGATCCGGCCCAGGTGTTCCAGCGTTCCGTCGGCCAGCAGCCGCCCCAGATCGCCGCTGCGGTAGAGCCGCCGCCCCGCCGGGTCCAGCACGTCCGGGACGAAGCGTTCGGCGGTCAGGGCGGGCCGGTTCAGATAGCCGAGCGCCACCCCCGCCCCGCCCACATGGATCTCCCCGGGCGCCCCCGGCGGCACCGGCCGCCCGTACGCGTCCAGCACCCGGACCGACCAGCCGGGCAGTGCCCGCCCCACCGACCGGGATCCGGCGAGCGCCTCGCGGCGGGTCACCGTGGCCGCCGTGACATGGACGGTGGTCTCGGTGATCCCGTACATGTTGACCAGCCGGCAGCGGTCCTCCGGGTGCCGGTCGAACCAGTCCAGCAGCGGGCGGGCGTCCAGGGGTTCACCGCCCAGCACCACCAGCCGGATGCCCACAGCGTCCTGTGCGATCCGGTCGGCCGCCGCGAGCTGCGTGAACGCCGACGGGGTCTGGCTCAGCACGCTCACCCGCTCCCGCACCAGCAGGGCGTGGAAGTCCTCCGGCGAGCGTGTCGTCCAGTGGTCCACGACCACCAGCCGGCCGCCCGTCAGCAGCGCGCCCCAGATCTCCCACACCGAGAAGTCGAACGCCGCCGAGTGGAAGCACGTCCAGGTGTCGTCGGGCGAGAGCCCGAAGTCGTCGTGGACGGCGTCGACCAGGGCCGTGACATTGGCGTGCGGCACGACCACCCCTTTGGGGCGGCCGGTCGAGCCCGAGGTGTGGATGACGTAGGCCGGGGCGTCGGCCGCCTTCTGCCGCTCCACGGCCGGCCGGGGCGGGTGGCCGGTGAGGAGGGCCGCGTCCTCGACCGTCAGCCGGACCCCGGCGTCCCGTGCGGTGCGCTCGCGCCGGTCCGCCGGATGCTCCGGATCCAGCGGTACGTGGACCGCGTCCGCCTTCAGTACGGCGAGCATCGCCGCCACCAGGTCGGCCGAGCGGGGCAGGCAGAGGCCGACGAGATCGCCGGGGCGGACCCCGTGGGCGTACAGCCCGTCGGCCAACGCCTCGGCCCGGGCGTCGAGTTCGGCGTACGAGAGGGCGGCCTCTCCGGCGGTGAGCGCGGGCGCGTCCGGGCGGGCGGCGACCTGCGCGGCGAAGGCCTCGTCGATACGGAGCGGGGCCGGGGCCTTCGGTGTCGCCCCCAGGGCCAGTTGTTCCGCCGAATCGGCAGCGGTGAGGGAATTCAGGCGCTGCAGCGGGGTGTTGGGAGTGCTGTCCAGCAACTGCCACCGTACGTACTCCACGTGACGTGCCGGTACGGGGAGGGCGTCCGGACCGGTCGGCAGTGTGGCGGGCCCGGCCCCGGTGCCTGCCGTCAGCTCCAGCGCGGGTGGCTCCGCGCCCCCGGCCGGTGCGAGGAGCGGACCCCGGTCCTCGGCCGGGTCGACCGGCTCGGTGGCCAGCAGCTCCGCGACCGTACGGCCGGGTGACAGGTCCGCCGCGAACACCGCGTACCCGTCGAGCGCCCCCAGCGCGTACGGCGGCCGGTCCAGGGCCGGTACGGGGACGGCGACGCGCACCGAGGACGCGCCCGTGTACCGGCCGACGGTGACCGCGAGCGCCGAGGCGAGCCGCCGGGTCTCCTCGTCCAGGCGCAGGTCCGGGGCGAGCGGCCCGTCCAGCGGCGTCACCGTGTCCGCCGCGAGCTCGCCCCGCAGCACCCGGGCGACGAGCCGCAGCGAGCGGGCGTCCAGCGCGGACGCGTCGGCGGTCAGGACGAGGTCGGGGTCGGTGGCGGCGGCCTCTTCCCGTCGCTCGTCCGCGTACCGCAGCAGCACCGCGCGCAGCCGGTGGCCGGGGGCGACCGGGCGGCGGGCCTCGGCCGCGCGCCGCCGGGCGGCCGCGTCGGACCCAGCCGGGGCGGGCACCCGCTCCGACCACAGCCGGGGGTGGCGGCCCCCGGGCCACCAAAGCTCCGCGGCCGTCGCGAGGGCGGCGGCGAGCGCGGTGTCGGTGACGGTCGGCGGCACACTCACCGTCAGGGTGTGATGGGCAGGCGGCACGTACGCAACTCCTCGTACACGGAAGGGAAGACGGCTGTCAGCGGGCGGTGAACCCGCCGTCCACGGTGACCACGCTGCCGGTCACCTGCCGGGACGCGTCCGAGGCCAGCCAGAGCACCGCCTCCGCCACATCGCCCGGCTCCACCAGCGCGTTCATCGGCTGGTCCCGGACGAAGGCCGTCTCGTGCTCGGCGACCGGCACCTCCAGCGAGCGGGCGATCTCCGCCAGCATCCGGCCCTCCATCGCCTCGTCGTCCCGCACCGAGCCCGGACACACCGCGTTGACCCGGACCCTGCGCGGCGCGTAGTCCAGGGCCACCGCCTTGGTGAGGCCCACCAGACCGTGCTTGGCCGCGACGTACCCCGCGAAGTGCCGGTAGCCCACCAGACCCGCCGTCGAGGCGATGTTGACGATCGAACCGGACCCCTGAGCGACCATCCGGCCGCCCACCGCACGGATCGCCCGCCACGCACCGCCCAGGTCCACATCGATCATCAGCTGCCACTCGGCCTCGGTGATCTCGTGCGCGGGACGGCCCGAAGGGGCGGCGATCCCCGCGTTGTTGACCAGTACATCGATCCGGCCGAAGCGCTCCTCGGCCGCGTCCGCCACCGACTCCAGCGCCGCCAGGTCCCGGACGTCGGCCTGCCGCGTCAGTACGGCGGACCCGGCCTCCCGGCAGAGGCGCGCGGTGTGCGCGAGCTGCGAGGCCGAGCCGAGCGGATACGGCACCCCGGGCAGCTCGCCCGCCACATCCAGCAGCACCAGATCCGCACCCTCACCGGCGAGGGCCAGCGCACAGGCCCGGCCGAGACCGCGCGCCGCCCCTGTGACCAGCGCGGTCCGCCCGACGAGCTTCCCCCCGCCCCCCGCGCTCGCGCCGCTCACCGGATCCCTACCGTCCGCCACGGGGCCCGCGCCTTTGCCCGTCACCGGCTCCTCGCCGCGCGGACCTCGGCGGCCACCAGTTCCAGCAGCTCGCCCGGCCGCTCGGTGAGATACATGTGCCCGCCGGCCGGCTCGGCCACCGTCAGCTTCTCCGTCGTCGCCCGGCCCCACTCGGCCGCCTCCGCCGCCCCGACCAGGGTGTCCTCCCGCCCCCGGACCGAGATCACCGGCACGCCCAGCGGCCGGTCCGTGGACGGGGTGTACGACTCGTGGAGCCGGACGTCCGCCCGGAGCGTCGGCAGCAGCAGCTCCCGCATCTCCGGGTCCGCCAGCGCCGGGTGGTCGTACCCGGCGAACGCCCGGACCCGGGCGGCGAACTCCTCGTCCGGCAGCCCGTCCGCCCGGTCCGTGCGCGGAGTCCAGGGGCCGGGCGCGCCGCTGACGACGAGAGCGGCCGGCCGGATCGTCCCGCCGGCCCCGCCCGACTGCTCGATCCGGTGCGCCAGTTCGAACGCGAGCACCGCACCCATGCTGTGCCCGAACAGCACGACCGGGCCGCCGCCCCCGCCCTCCGCGCCCAGCGCCGCCGTCACCTGCGCGTACGCGTCGTCGACGGCCGGGGCCGCCGAGGTGTACGCCGGCTCGGGGAACCGCTTCTCACGGCCCGGCAGGGACACCGGGAGGATCCGCAGACCCTCCGGCGCCACCTTCTGCCAGGGCGTGAAGAAGGAGGGGCCCGCCCCGGCGAAGGGCAGGCAGATGAGGACGGTCTCTTCGTCGGCCACGGTCGTTCCTGTTCTCTTTCTCTGCTACCGGAGTTCGGTCAGTCCCCGACCATGATCGTGGTGAGGACCGCGGCGAGATAGCCCGGGTCGCGCACCCCGCACAGCTCGCGCGCCGAGTGCATGGAAAGACCCGGCACCCCGACGTCCACCGTGGTGACGCCGAGGCGGGCCGCCGTGAGCGGCCCGATCGACGTACCGCAGGGCATCGCGTTGTTGGAGACGAACGGCTGCCAGGGCGCCCCGGCCCGCTCGGCGGCCGCCGTGAACACCGCGATGCCGGTGGAGTCGGTGGCGTACCGCTGGTTGACGTTGACCTTGACCGTCGGGCCGTCGTTGGGCAGCGGGCGGTGGTCGGGGTCGTGCCGCTCGGAGTAGTTCGGGTGCACCGCGTGCGCCATGTCGGCGGAGACGCAGAACGCGCCCGCCAGCGCCCGCGACCAGTCCTCGTCGTTGCCGCCGCGCGCTGACACCGACCGCGACAGGATCCGCTCCAGCAGCGGGCTCTGCGCACCCGTCTCGGAACCGCTGCCGACCTCCTCGTGGTCGAAGGCGGCCAGCACCGGGACGAAGGACGGCTGCGTGGCCCCCGTCGCCGCGTCCACCAGCGCGGTCACGCCCGCGTGCACGGAGACCTGGTTGTCCAGCCGGGACGCCACGACGAACTCCCGGTCCACGCCCAGGTATCCGGGCGGCTGGATGTCGTGCAGCATCAGGTCCCAGCCGAGCACGTCCGCCGGGTCCTCCCCGGCGGCCGCCGCGACCCGGCGCAGCAGCTCGCCCTCCCGCGGTTCGCCCAGCGCCCAGATCGGCGCGATGTGGCGCTGCCGGTCCAGCGCCACGCCCTCGTTCACCGCACGGTCCAGGTGGATGGCCAACTGCGGTACCCGCAGCAGGGGTTCGTCGATCTGGACGAGGCGGCCGCGCGGGGTGCCGTCGGGGCCGCGCAGGGCGAGCCGGCCGGAGATGCCCAGATCGCGGTCGAGCCAGGTGTTCAGCGGAACCCCGCCGTAGATCTCCACCCCGATCTGCCGCCAGCCCGAAGCCCCGGTGTCCGGTGCGGGCTTGATCCGCAGGTTCGGCGAGTCGGTGTGGGTGCCGACGATCCGGAACGGGGTGTGGGCGGGCGCGCCCTCGGGGACGTACCAGGCGATCAGCGCCCCGGCACGGCTGACGAAGCAGCCGCCGGTCGCACCCGTCCAGTCGTCCGTGCCGCGCAGTTCGCGGAACCCGGCCTTCTCCAGACGCTGGGCCGCACTGGCCACCACATGGTAGGGGGAGGGGCTGGCGGCGATGAAGGCGAGCAGGTCGTCGGTGTGGCTGCGGTGGGGGGCCGGAGTCATACGGCGTCCGCCTTTCCGGTGTTCGGCAGTGACTGAGAGGGTGGCTCCGCGAGGAGTTCCCGCACCGGCCGGTCGGGCCGGGCGCAGAACTCCGCGAGCAGATCGGTGTACGACGCGAGAAGGTCGTGGGCGGTCGAGTGGTTCCACAGGTCGGTGGAGAATTCCAGGAACGTTCGATAACCCTTCGCGGCGTCACGTCGCGGCGCAAGCCCGAAGCACAGCTCGCTGCGGGAAAGCGGCGGTGCCAGATCGGCCACCTCGACCCGGAGCCCGGGTATCTCGATGTCCGTGTCGACGGAGTTCTGGAACGCCAGGACGTGCGGCACCCGGTCGGGGACGCTGACAGCGCCCGCGTCCCGCATCGCCTGCATGATGCGGGCGGTGGGCAGCACATGCGCCATGGCGCCGAGCGCACCCGTGCCCGTACGGACCGCCAGCTCCGCGCAACTCTCGTCAAGATTGGCTGAATCCAGTCGTACGCGGACCATCACCGCGGTGGACGTCATCGCCACGAGCGACTCCGAGGCGGTGCCCTCCCGGTTCGCGTACGGCACGCTCAGCAAGGTGTCCTCCTCGCCCGACAGCCGGGTCAGAAACACCCCGAGAGCCGCCGCCGCGACCGCGAACGGAGTGGTGCGCCGCTCGGCCGCCAGCTCCTCCACCGCCTTCCGCACCGCACCCGACGCGAGCCCGCGCACCGTGTCCCCGTGCCCGCTCAGCTTCTGCGGACGCGGCCGGTCGGTCGGTACGTGCACGGCGGACGGCACCCCGTCCAGATAGCGCGCGCAGAACGCGGCCCGCTCCGCCTCGGCCCCGGGATCGTGGTGCTCCCGCTGCCACCGGGCGTATCCGGGCGCCTGCATCGCCGGTTCGGGCAGACCGTGCGGGACGCCCGCGGCGGCCGCCGTGTACAGCGCCGCGATCTCCGCGAGCAGCACGGACAGCGACCAGCCGTCGGCGCACACGTGGTGCAGGACGAACATCAGCTCCCAGCGGTCCTCCTCGACCCGCAGCAGCCGCAGCCGGGGTCGCAGCGACCGGCCCAGGTCGAAGGGGGCCGCCGCGTCCGCCCGGCACAGGGCGTCCGCCCGGGGGCGCCGCTCGGCGGCCGGCAGCCCGGTCAGATCCTCCACCGGCAAGGGCACCGGCTCCGCCGCCAGCACCTCCTGCCACCACGGCCCGTCCGGCGCCCCCTCCTGCGTGAACCGGGTCCGCAGCGCGTCGTGCCGGGCGATCACCTCGGAGACGGCGGACCGCAGGGCCGCCGGATCCAGCGCCCCGGTGAACGTGATCCGCGTCGGTACGTTCCAGACGGCGGGGTCGGGCATGATGTGGTGCCCGGCGATCATCCGGGCCTGCTGGTCGCTGACGGGGGCGCGGTCGACGACGGCCGCTTCCGCCGCCAGGGGATCCTCGCCCGCCAGTTGCTCGGTCATGGCCCGCAGGGTGGCGTCGGCGAAGAAGTCCGCCAGCGGGTAGTCGACGCCGAGCGTGTCCCGGACCCGGTTCACGAGGCGGATCGCGGCGATCGAATTGCCTCCCAGGTCGAAGAAGTTGCCGTCGGCCGGAGCGTCGCGCACGTCGAGGACGGACTCCCAGACCTCTCGGAGGAGGGCGGCGGTGGTGGCGGCCCCGGGGGCCGCCGCGACCTGCTGATCCGTGCCCGGGTCCGCCTTCCGGTCCGCCGGCACGTCCGCCCGCGGGACCGTCAGTGCGTCCAGCTGTTCGTCCAGCTCCGCGAGGTACCCCTCCGCCGTCGCCGCGTCGAACAGGTCCGCGTCGTGGCGCAGCCGCAGCCGCAGGCCCCCGTCACGGCGCTGGGTGGCCATCAGCGCCAGCTCCAGCGGCGCCGACTCCGTTCCGGCCGCCACCTCCTCCGTACGCAGCCCGGGCAGTTCGATTCCGGCCAGCGCCGCGCGGTCCAGATCGACCGAAACCGTCACCAGCGGCCGCGGATTCCCCGGGTCCGGACGGACGGCGGCCAGCAGCGCGTCCAGGTCCACCCCGCTGTGCTCGTCCGCCGCGAACAGCGCCCGGCCGGTGTTCCGTACGGCCTGCGCCGGCGGGGTCTCGTCCGTGGCGGACAGCGGCAACGGCAGCAGCGCCACATGGAAGCCGACCGCGTCCGCCGTCTCCGGCCGTCGCCGCCCGAACGTCGTGCCCAGCAGGAACGCGTCCTGCCCCGACCGCCGTCGCAGCACCAGCTGCCAGGCCGTGCACAGCGTGGCGAACAGGGTCACCCCCTGCTCGCCGCTCCACTCCCGCAGCCTCTCCGTCCGCTCCCGGCCCACCGTCCGGGCCACCGCCCCGCCGCGCCCTGCCACCCGGCGGCCGCGCGGCCGGTCCGTCGGCAGGGCCGGCACCGGCGGGCCCTCGGCCAGCAGCTCGCGCCACCAGGTCAGGTCGGCCGGGTCGTACGCGGGCTCGGGGGCCCCGACGGTCGTCCCGGCGGGCCGCTCGAAGACCGGCGGGCGTCCGGCGCGGGCCGCCGTGTACAGCTCCCGGAGGTCACCGGCGACCAGCGCCGCCGAGTGGGCGTCCGTGATGATGTGGTGCATGCCGAGGACCAGGACATGGTCGTCCTCGGCCAGCCGGAGCAGCCGGGGGGTGAACAGCGGCCCCTCGGCCAGGTCGTAGGCCCGGCCGCTCTCCTCGGAGAGCAGCGCCCCGATCGCCCGGCCGGCGTCCTGCCCTCCGGCGTCGGTGACCGTCAGCGGGATCCGGAGCCCTTCCCGGACGACCTGGACGACGCCTGCCTCCACCTCGCCCCGGAAGACCGTACGGAGCCCCGCGTGCCGCTCGACCAGCCCGTCGACCGCCGCCCGCAGCGCCGGCACGTCCAGCGGCCCGCGCAGCCGTACGGCCTGGGTCTCGTTGTACGCCGCCGGGTTCGCCATCAACTGCGCGGCCAGCCACAGCCGCCGCTGCGCCGAGGTGGCGGGCGCGACGGTGTTCCGGTCCGGCGTGTCCGGGCTCGGCGTGCCCAGGTCCGGAGTGCCCAGGTCCCGGGCCTCCTGCTCCCGGGCCTGCCGCTCCAGGGCCTGCCGCTCCCGGGCCTCAGGCCCCCGCGCGTCCCGCTCCTGCGTCCGGCGGCGCAGCAGGTCCAGGTGTTCCAGCCCCGACCGCAGCCGCTCGCGGTCCATCCCGAAGTCGACCAGCGCGGCGATCTCGTCCACGCCCGCCCCGTGCAGCGCGTCGACGAACGGCGCGACGCTCGCGGGCGTACCGATCAGGGCCCGCTGGTCGCAGTAGCGGTCGTAGGCCCGGCGGAACAGATAGTCCAGGTCCTCCTCGCTCGCCGCCGCCACGTCCTCGCGCCGCTGCCCCGCGGCCGTGGCCGCCGAACGCATCAGCAGCGAGGACCGCAGGTAGCGCACCATCGGCTCCAGCGCCTCGGCCCGCGCGGTGGCGTGGTCGTCGCCGAGATACGTGTGCACCAGCACCGTCACCCGCCCGGCCGCCGGGTCGAGCCCGCACGACGCCCGCGTACGCCGGTAGTGCGCGATGTTCGCGGCCAGCTCGTCCACGCTCTGGCTCATGAGGTTGGTGACGACGCCGAGGCTGCGCCGGGCCGCGTCCTCGTACGACGCGCGCTGCCCGGAGGTGGCCAGGAAGAACGGCGGCTCCTCCTGCACCGGACGCGGGCGGATCCGGATCTCCGCCTCCGCGCCCTCGCCCGTGCGCCGCCGCACCGCCTCCCCGCGCCACAGCCGGCGCACGTCGTCGAGGTGGTCGAAGGCGATCCGCCGCCGGTCCGCGAAGCGGTCCGGGTGCAGGGCGAAGTCCCGGGCGTGCCAGCCGGTGGCGCAGCCGATGCCGACCCGGCCGCCGGAGAGGTTGTCGACCACCGACCACTCCTCGGCGACCCGCACCGGATCGTGCAGCGGAAGGACGACCGAGCCCGCGTTGATCCGGACACGTCCGGTCTCCCGGGCCACGGCGGCGGCGAGCACGGACGGGTTCGGGAAGATCCCGCCGAAGGAGTCGAAGTGCCGCTCGGGCAGCCAGAGCGAGGAGAAGCCGTGCTCGTCGGCGAAGCGCGCGGTCTCGAAGAGGGTGTCGTACGCCTCCGGAGTACCGGCCCCGGCCGCCCCGGACGCCTCGGCGGCCCCGGTGGACTCCGGGTAGTCACCGAAGAAGTAGAGGCCGAAGTCGGGTGCCGGACGCGCCGCTTCGGGCTGCCGCACGGACGCCGCAGGGCGGGTGGACCGAGGGAAGAAGCCGCCGTCGCGCAGCTCCCGCAGCGAGCCCTCCACCGCCTCCGCGACCCGGTTGACGTCCTCCTCCGTGTGGGCGGTGGAGAGATAGAAGCTGCGCCACTCCCATACGTACACACCGCGGAGTTGGAGGTGGTGGTAGAGCAACTCCAGGTCGGCGCGGTGCTTGAAGCGGAACATCGACCCGAAGTGGGTGAGTTCCAGCGGGAATTCCTCGTCGCGGAAGAAGGCGTTGAGCCGGTCCGCGAGCGCCTGCGTGCGGGCGTTCAGTCCGCTCTGGAGCCCGGGCCCCTGCTCGGCGAGGTGAGTGAGGACCGCGCGGGCCGCCGCCATCGACAGCGGGTGCTGCATGTACGTGCCGCCGATGAACGTGGTCTCGCGTGCGGGCCCGCCCGGCTCCCCGTACCGCCAGAACCCGCCGTCCACCCCGTCGAGCAGATCCGCCCGCCCCGCCACCGCGCCGATCGGGAAGCCGGAGCCGAGCGCCTTGCCGTACGTGGCGAGGTCCGGCACCACGCCGAAGTGCTCCTGCGCGCCCCGCTGATGGGGGCGGAGCCCGGTCAGCATCTCGTCGAAGAGCAGCACGATGCCCCGGCGGGCGGTGAGTTCACGCAGCGATCGCACGAACTCCACCGGCCGCAGGCCCGGGTTGCGGCACTGCACGGGCTCGACGAGCACGGCGGCGATCGTGTCCCCGAGGGCGTCGATCGTCTCCAGGGCCTCCGTGCTCCCGTACTCCAGCACGATCAGCTCCGCCACCGCGCTGTCCGGGATGCCCCGGGACACGGGCACGGCGTGCTGCCCCGGGCCGCCGGGGCGGCCGAGGACGGAGTCGATGTGCCCGTGGTACGAGCCCCGGAACATGACGACCTTGTCGCGCCCGGTCGCGGCCCGCGCCAGCCGGATCGCCGCCGAGTTCGCCTCCGTGCCGGACGAGGCGAAGGCGACCCGTTCCATGCCGGTCAGCGAGGCGAGCAGGGCCGCCGCCTCGCCGGTGTCGGGGGACCGGGGGCCGAAGCGCAGCCCGTCGGCGAGATGGCGGCGCACGGCCTCGGTGACGGGCTCCGCCTCATGGCCGAGGAGCAGCGCGCCGAAGCCCATGGTGATGTCGGTGTACGGGTTGCCGTCCACGTCGACCAGCCGGGAGCCGTGCGCGGAGCGGGCCGCGACCGGGTACAGCATCTCCTTGGTGGCGTCCCGGAACCCCACGACGGCCCGGCTGTCGGCGAGCACCGAACGGTGCTTCTGGGCCAGCCCCTTGGAGGTGCGGGTGCGCTCGGTGAACCGGCGGATCAGGGAGGCGGTGTGGGCCCGCTGCGCCGCGTCGGCCCCCGCCCCGGCCATTCCGCCCGCCGCGTCGACGACGAGACGGGGGCCGTGCGCGGTCTCGGCGGCGGCCGGTCCGGCCTTTTCCGCCGGGGCCCGGCCCCGGGCCTCGGCGAGCTGGTCGGTGAGCCTGCGGGACAGCTCCGCCGCTCTGGCCACGGCGTCGGCGGACGCACGCATGGTCGCGCTCGTCACGCTCATCGCGTCTCCGTCCCGGTGCGGGCGGTCAGCAGCGCGACGGCCTCGGAGAGCTGGGTGAGCATCGCGGCCTGGGTCTCGGCCAGTTGACGTATCTGCTCGGAGAGCGCGGCGACCTCGGCCCGGGTGGCGTACACGGGCTCGTCGGGCGCGGGCTCGGAGGCGGGCACGGGCACCGGGGTGACAGGCACGGACGTGGGCGGCGGTACGTCTGTGGCAGGCGCAGGCGCAGGCGCAGGCGCAGGCGCAGGCGCAGGCGCAGGCGCAGGAGCAGCCACCTGCTCCGCGCTTGCGGATATCGCGGGAGCCCTCCGCCCGGCTATCAGCTCGGCCGTCAGCCGGGGCGTGCCCGCCTCCTCCAGGATCTCCCGCATGCTGATCTCCGTGCCGAACTCGGCCTCCAACTGCCGTACCATCCCGATGAGCTGGAGCGAGTCCGCGCCGAGGCCGACGAAGGTGCGGTCGGCGGCCACCTCGTCGGGCCGGTGCCCGAGATGGCGCGCGGTCAGCTCCAGCACCCTGTCCAATACGGCCTGTTCGGTCATGCGGTCCTCCGTGAGCGGTGTACGCGGTGTGGGTGGCGCGACGGGCGCCGGGGGCATGTAGGGGGCCGGGCCCCTCCAGTGGGAGCGGCGCTGGAAGGGGTACGTGGGCAGCCGGACGCGCCGGCCGCCGCAGCCGTCGAGCAGCGCGGCCCAGTCCACCCCGGCCCCGGCGCAGTGCAGCGCGGCCACCGCCCGCTCCCACTGCCGTGTCGGTACGCAGACCGCGTCCGGCAGCGACCGGCGGACCATCCCCGTCAGCACGGCGGACGGGCCCAGCTCCAGCAGCGGCGCGGCTTTTGGCGAGGAGGATCCGTCCGGCGGGGGTTCGGTCGACGGCGGTCCGGCCAGCCGGTCCAGGACGGCGGCGAAGTCGGCCGTTCGGCGGGCCTGGGCGACCAGGTACGCGGCATCCGGCCGCCACCCGGCGGGGCGCACCGTGCCGTCGATGCCGTCGACGAACTCCGTGTGCAGCGGCCGGAGTTCCACCTTGTCGGCCAGCACCTGGAACTCCTCCAGCGCCGGGTCGAGCAGCGCCGTGTGGAACGCCCGGTCCACCGCCAGCGGCTCGTACGCCTCACCCCGGGCCGCCAGCAGGACCTTCGCCGCTTCCACCGCTCCCGGAGGGCCGCCCAGCACATGGTGGCCCGCGTCGTTGACCACGGCGAGCTCCAGCCCGGGGACGGCGGCCAGCAGCTCCCGCACCCGGCTCCGGGGGACGAAGGCGGAGACCATCGCGCCCGGGGCCGACCGCTCCTGCATCAGCCGCCCGCGCCCGCACACCAGCCGCATCGCGTCCTCGGTGTCCAGCCCCCCGGCCACGCACAGTGCCGCGTACGCGCCGACGCTGTGCCCGGCCACCCGGGCCGCGGTGATCCCGAGCCGTTCCCACATCCGGGCCTGGGCGATCTGGAGGGCGAACAGGGCGGGCTGGGCGAAGGCGGTGTCCCACCGCTCGGGCCCCTGCCCGCCGACGATCCGGTCCAGGAAGTCGTCCCGCCCGGTCTCCTCCGCGTACACCCGGGCGCAGGTCTCCAGCACCTCGGCCACCACCGGGAAACGCGCGGCGAGTTCCGCGCCCATGCCCGGACGCCCGCCGCCCTGGCCGCTGAACAGGAACGTCGGCCGCCGTACGGAACCGGCGACGCCGGTCGTGTACGCCTCGCCCGCCGGCGCCCCGGCCAGAAACGCGTCGAGCCCGGCCACCGGGTCCTCGGCCGTGACGACCAGCCGGTGCGGCAGCAGCCGCCGCCCGAGCGCGGCCGTGGTCAGCAGATCGGCGGGGGAGGGGCGGGCCCCGCCCGCCAGATGGTCCCGCAGGGCGACGGCGTACGCCCGCAGCGCGTCCCCGTCCGCGGCCGAGAGCGGCAGCAGCGCGGGCACGGGAGCCGCCGTCGGTGCGGCGGACACGGGCTCTGCCTCCGGCGCCTGTTCCAGGATCACATGGGCGTTCGTACCGCCCATGCCGATGGAGTGCACACCGGCTCGCCGCACCCCCGCCAGCGGCCAGGCCCGCTCCCGTACCGGCAGCAGGAACGGGCTGTCGTCCAGCGCCAGCGCTGGGTTGGGCCGGGAGTGGTTCACCAGCGGCGGGACCACCCCGTGCCGCAGCACCTCCACCGCCTTGATCAGTCCGGCGAGCCCCGCCGCGCTGTCCAGATGGCCGATGGCGGGCTTGGTCGAGCCGAGGGCGCAGAAGCCGGTCCGGTCGGTGTGCGCGCGGAACGCCTCGGTCAGGGCGGCGAACTCGATCGGGTCGCCCTTCAGCGTGCCCGTGCCGTGCGCCTCCACATAGCCGATCGACGCCGCGTCCACGTCCGCCGCGCGCAGCGCCCCGAGCACCGCGTCCCGCTGCCCGGCGACCCCGGGCGCGGCGAACCCCCCTTTGTCCGCGCCGTCGTTGGTGACCGCCGAGCCCAGGATCACCGCGTGCACGGTGTCGCCGTCGGCCAGCGCCCTCTCCAGCGGTTTGAGGAGGACGGCGGCCGCCCCGTTCCCGCCGACCGTGCCGTCCGCGCCCGCGTCGAACGCCCGGACCGTGCCGGTGGGCGAGAGCGTGGAGCCCTTCACCGGGACATGGCCGCTGACCTGTGGCAGATGCAGGGCGGCCGAGCCCACCAGCATCAGGTCCGCGTCCCCGGCGCGCAGCGCCTGGCAGGCCAGGTGGACCGAGACCAGGGCGCTGGAACAGGCCGTCGACACGGTGAGCGCCGGACCCGTCAGACCGAGCCGGAAGGCGGCCCGGGTGGCGGTGAAATCGGTGTAGTTGCCGACCTGGACCTGCTTGGCGGTCATCCAGTCGCCCGAGCCGGCCTCCGCCGCCAGGTTCGCTGCGAGATAGCTGTGCAGCGAGTAGAGGCGGTAGCCGGAGCTGCCGTACACCCCGATCCGTACGGAGCCGCCGTCACCGCCGCCCGCGCAGCGGTCCCCGCCACCCGCGTAGGCCTTCTCGCCGGCCGCGTAACCCCCGTCCTCCAGGGCGTGGAAGCAGCACTCCAGGAACAGCCGCTGCTGCGGATCGGTGAGTTCCGCCTCGCGCCCGCTCATCCCGAAGAACCCGGCGTCGAAGCCGTCCACCCCGGTCAGGAGCCCGCTCGCCCCGCCGAACCCCGGCCGCCCGTACTCCGCCGCCGGAATGCCAGCCGCGGCGAACTCGGCCCGGGTGAACCGGTGTACGCGCCCGGTCCCGGTCCGGATGTCGCGCCAGTACGCCTCGGGGGTGTCAGCCCCGGGAAACCTCAGCGCCGTCCCGATCAACGCGATCCGGTCGTCCCTCAACGGCTTCTTCCTTTCGCAGCCCCGCCCGCCCCGTACGCTCCGCCCGCCGCAGCCCCGCCACCCTCAGCAGGAACACCACGGCGACGACGATGGCGGCGCCGTGGGACCAGCCCACCACGGCCAGCGGGGAGAACCGGTCGAGGGCCGCCGCCACCAGGATCATGCCGACGCCGAAACCGAGGTTCTCGAAAGTGGCCGAAAGACCGAAGGCGTGACCACGCAAGGTGGCCGGAAGTGTTTGGAGATGCGAGGTGTACGCGACCTCGGTGAGACCGTCCGCGGCCCCCGCGATCAGCGCGATCACCGCCGTCACCGCCAGCGGGAACCCGGCGAACGCCGCGATGAACGCCGCCGACATCACCACCGTGCCGTAGCCGAATCCGAGCGCCCCCACGGAGCGTCCGGTGCGCTGCGCGTACCGCTGGATCACCTGCTGGGCGCCGATGTTGCCGAGTGCCCACACACACCAGAACGCACTGACGAACACCGCCGGATTCGACGCGTCCAGCGAGGTGGAGTAGATCGGCAGCGCCGCGTTGTGGGACGAGGAACCGAACGCGTCGACCCCGCGCAGGGCCACCATCAGGCCCAGGCCGGGCGCGGCGGCGAGCGCGAGGAAGGCCACGGGCCGCCACCGCGGCCCGCCCTTCCCACTCCTCTGTGCCTTCTCGCTCTTCCCGGCCTTCTCGGCGGCGGGCGCCCCGACCGCGCTCGCCGCCCCCTTGCCGCCCGCGATCGGCAGCAGGGCGACCGTGACCGCGCAGACCACGAACGTCGCCATGTCGAGCAGGAAGGCGGCGGTGTACCCGACGAGGGACACCACCACGCCCGCCGAGGCGAACCCCGCCACCATGGCCAGCGAACGGCCGGTGATCGAAAGGGAGTTGGCCCAGGCCCTGCGGTCCTCGCCGACCATCTCCGGGATCGAACTGCGCAACGCCACCATGAACAGCGTCCCGCACGCCCCGATCACCACCGAGACGGCCATCAGCGCCCCGGTCACCAGACTCTCCGGCGCCAGGATGAGCACCAGCATCACGGAGCCCTGTCCGACATTCGCCCACAGCATGATGCTTTTCGCGCTGAACCGGGCGAGCAGACCGCCCACGACCAGACCGGCGACGAATCCGGAGGCGAGCCGCACCGCCATGAACAGCCCCATGGCCAGCGCCCGGCCCGTCGTCTCGTAGACGAAGAGATTGAGCGCCACCATATTCAGGAATGTGCCATAGGAAGACACCGCGTATCCGGCGACGAGGAATCGAAAACGGCGCTCGGAGACCGCGGTGTCGCGGTCCTTCCCTCCACCGCCGCCCGCCCCGTTCGCCTTCGGCCCGTCCGCTTCGTCGATTCCTGATGTCACCCGCACATACTCGTCGAGCGCGGGCGCCGGGCGGAGTGCTGCCGATTGCACAAAGGTAATCTGCATCCTTGTGAAGGACGATCATTCCCCCTCACCGGTATGTGATTGCCGTAAATCACCCTCGGACCGGTCGATACCGGAACAACCCTGCGAGGCGGCGCTCGCGGCCTATCGCCGTGCGCTGACGGAGGGCAGCCTCCCGGCCGGTGCCGCGCCCCGCTGCCTGCGCTCCCTGCATCTGATGGTGGCCGACCAGGAGTCGCCCGGCGACCTCATCCCCGTACCGCCGGAGACCGCCTCGTTCGCCGCCCTCGCCCCGATCGAGGAGGCGATCGTCGAGCAGCGCCGCACCCTGCGCTCCGCCCGCGCCACCCTCGCCGCCTTCGAGGGCCTCTACGCCGAGATGCACCGGCAGGAACGACCCGCCCTCACCCGGCTTTCCGGCCAGGCCGTCATCAGCAAGGCCCTGGACGCCGGGGTCAGCGGCTGCCGCACCGAGGTCCGCACCGCCCATCCCGGCGGCGGCCGCCCGGCCCACATCCTTCAGGAGTCGCTCCCGCGCGACCTGGGCAACCTGCGCCGCGGCATCCGGCAGCGCACCCTCTACCAGCACACCGTCCGCTCGGACCGCACCACGCTCGCGTACATCGAGCAGGTGACCGCCGAGGGCGCCGAGATCAGGACGCTGCCCGAGGTCATGGACCGGTTCATCGTCTTCGACCGGGACCTCGCCTTCATCCCGTTCTCCGACGAACCCGACAGCGCCCTGCGAGTCCAGCACCCGTCCCTGGTCCGCTTCCTGGTCCGCCACTTCGACGAGGCGTGGTCCCGCGCGGTCCCGGTCCGCCCCGAACGCGCCCCGCTGCGCACCCCCGTCGTCACCTCCGACCTCCAGCGCGCCATCCTCCAGGCCGTCGTCAACGGCGAGACGGACGCCTCCATCGCCCGCCGGATCGGCATGAGCCGCCGCAGCGTCGCCGAGCACATGCGCAAGGTCTCCGAGCAGCTGGGCAGCAACAGCCGGGCGCAGCTGGGCTATCTGGTCGCGACATCGGGCCTGCTGGACGACTGAGGGACGCCGAAGGGGCCCGCCCGGACGGGCAAGCCCCCTCTGTCGTACGCGTTACGGATCAGGCCAGACCCGGGCCCCGCACCGGAATGCTGGTGAACGTCGGCGCCGGGGCGGGCTCGGTGAAGAAGTCGTTGCCCTTGTCGTCGACGACGATGAACGCGGGGAAGTCCTCGACCTCGATCCGCCAGACCGCCTCCATGCCGAGCTCCTCGTACTCGACGACCTCGACCTTCTTGATGCAGTCCTGCGCGAGCCGAGCCGCCGGGCCGCCGATCGAGCCGAGGTAGAAGCCGCCGTGCGCACCGCAGGCGTCGGTGACCTGTTTGCTGCGGTTGCCCTTCGCGAGCATCACCTTCGAGCCGCCCGCCGCCTGGAACTGCTCGACGTAGGAGTCCATCCGGCCGGCCGTCGTCGGGCCGAAGGAACCGGAGGCGTACCCCTCGGGCGTCTTCGCCGGGCCCGCGTAGTACACCGGGTGGTCCTTCAGGTACTGCGGCATCTCCTCGCCCGCGTCCAGCCGCTCCTTGATCTTGGCGTGCGCGATGTCACGGGCCACGACCAGCGGGCCGGTCAGCGACAGCCGGGTCTTGACCGGGTACTTCGTCAGCTCGGCCAGCACCTCGTCCATCGGCCGGTTCAGGTCGATCTCCACGACGTCCCCGCCGGCCTCGTCGAGGTGCTCGTCGGTGGTGTCCGGGAGGAAGCGCGCCGGGTCCTTCTCCAGCTGCTCCAGGAAGACGCCCTCGGCGGTGATCTTCGCGGTGGCCTGGCGGTCCGCCGAGCAGGACACGGCGATGGCGACGGGCAGCGAGGCGCCGTGCCGGGGGAGGCGCACCACGCGCACGTCGTGGCAGAAGTACTTGCCGCCGAACTGCGCGCCGATCCCGATCTTCTGCGTCAGCTCGAAGACCTTCTCCTCCAGCTCCTTGTCCCGGAAGCCGTGCCCGGTGGGGGAGCCCTCGGCGGGCAGCTCGTCGAGGTAGTGCGCGGAGGCGTACTTCGCGGTCTTCAGCGCGAACTCCGCCGACGTGCCGCCGACCACGATCGCCAGGTGGTACGGCGGGCAGGCCGCGGTCCCCAGCGAGCGGATCTTCTCCTCCAGGAACTTCATCATGGAGGCCTCGTTCAGGACGGCCTTCGTCTCCTGGTAGAGGAACGACTTGTTGGCCGAACCGCCGCCCTTCGCCATGAACAGGAACTTGTACGCGCCGCCGTCGGTGGCGTACAGCTCGATCTGGGCCGGGAGGTTGGAGCCGGTGTTCTTCTCGTCCCACATGGTCAGCGGGGCCATCTGCGAGTAGCGCAGGTTGAGCTTGGTGTACGCGTCGTAGATTCCGTGCGACAGGGCCTCCTCGTCACCGCCCTCGGTGAGCACGTTCTGCCCGCGCTTGCCCATGACGATCGCCGTGCCGGTGTCCTGGCACATCGGCAGCACGCCCGCGGCGGCGATGTTCGCGTTCTTCAGGAGGTCCAGTGCCACGAACTTGTCGTTGGAGGACGCCTCCGGGTCGTCGACGATCCGCCGCAGCTGCGCCAGGTGGGCCGGGCGCAGATAGTGCGAGATGTCGTGCATCGCCTCGGCGGCCAGCGTGCGCAGCGCCTCCGGGGCGACCTTGAGGAACGTACGCCCGTCGGCCTCGAAGGTGGAGACGCCCTCGGCGGTCACCAGACGGTACGGCGTGGTGTCCTCTCCCAGGGGGAGCAGATCGGAGTACGCAAACTCTGCCATGACGGCCATTCCTCACTCGGCGACGGCGGCTGACCTCCCTCGGGCAGCGCATCCACCAGGGTAGAGCGCCCCCTTCCGGAGGATCCTGTGAGGTAAGGCTCACCTGGACGTTCCGCCGCGGACGCCGCCGGAGGGCCGGGGCACGCCGGTGGGAGGGGTAGTCGCGATCTATCGCGTTTGGGTACGCTGGGCCGGTGGACCTAGAGAAGCAGCCCCAGCAGCCTGTCGCGCCGGCCGTCCCGCCGCCCGCCGAAGCCCTGGGCGGCGACGGCATCCGCGCCTCCGACGCCGACCGCGACCGGACCGCGGACATCCTGCGGGAAGCGATGGCCGAGGGCCGTCTGACGGCGGACGAGCACGCGGAGCGCATCGACCTGGTCTACCGGGCCAAGACCGTCGGCGAACTCCAGCCGCTGGTCCGGGACCTGCCCGTGTCCTCCGGCTCCACCGCCGAAAACCCGGGCCCGCGCCCGTACGGCTACGGCCCCGAGGCTCCGGAGGGTCCCGCGGACAATCTCGTCGCGGTCTTCAGCAGCTCTGTGCGCAAGGGGCGTTGGCGGGTCGGCGGACGGACGAACGCCTTCGCGCTCTTCGGCAGCGTGGAGATCGATCTGACGGAAGCGCTTTTCGGCCAACGCTTCACCGTCATCAATGCGACGTCCATCTTCGGCAGCGTCGAGGTCCGCGTCCCGGAGAACATCTCCCTGCGCGGCAACGGCACCGGTGTGTTCGGCGGTTTCGAGGTGAAGTCGCTCGAATCGACGGACCCGGAAGCGCCGGTCGTCGTGGTGAACGGCTATGCGGTCTTCGGGAGCGTGGAGGCGAAGCCGAAGCGCGGAAAGTTCGTCGCGGATCTCCAGCGGCGGCTGCGTAAACACCTGGGCCACTGAATCGGCCCCATATATACAGCAGGACTGACGATCTCCGGTAACCGGTAACCGGTAATCGGCCAGAATGCCGCGGGGGCGCATTGCGGTGCGTCGCGCGCCGGTGCCACTCAGTGCATAGGCGTACGCACAGCGGGTAGGGAGTGCTGCATCGTCTCTCGCTCGCGAAGCCGTAGCCGTCGTCAGGAGTAGACCGTGCTGCAACCGCCGCATCAGCCTCTGCAGGTCGCCGCCGTTCCGGCCCAGCGGACCCCCGCTCGGGAGGACGATGCGGGCCCCTGGCATTCCGAGGCGGCCTGCCGCCGTGACGAGGCGGGCCTGTTCTTCGCCCCGTCGAAGGAGCCGACCGCCGCCCGGCTGGCCCGCGAGGAGGCCGCCAAGCGGGTCTGCGCCCGGTGTCCGGTTATGGTGGAGTGCCGGGAGCACGCCCTGATGCAGCCCGAGCCGTACGGGGTGTGGGGCGGGCTCACCGCGGCGGAGCGCCGGGTGGCGCTGGCCCGGCGACGACGGCGGGACATCGAGCTCACGGCCGCGTCGACGGCCGAGCACATAGCCGCGGCGGGCTGAAGCGTCTACGCGGAGGGGGTGCGGGGAGCGTCGATGCACTCCCCGCACCCCCTCGGTGCGTCCGGCCTGCCCTGTGTGCGCCGGGACCTCGGCTACTTCGCGCGGTCGAAGTCGATGGCGCTGTAGGCGCGCAGCTTCGACAGCCGGTGGGTCGAGGAGATCGACCGGATCGTGCCGGACTTGGACCGCATCACGATCGACTCGGTGGTCGCCGTCTCCGCGCGGTACCGCACACCGCGCATCAGCTCACCGTCGGTGATCCCCGTCGCCACGAAGAACACGTTGTCGCCCCTGACCAGGTCGTCGGTCGACAGCACCCGGTCCAGGTCGTGGCCCGCGTCCAGCGCCTTCTGCCGCTCCGCCTCGTCCTTGGGCCAGAGCTTCCCCTGGATGACGCCGCCGAGGCACTTTATGGCGCAGGCCGAGATGATGCCCTCGGGCGTTCCGCCGATGCCCATCAGCAGGTCGACGCCGGTGCCCTCGCGGGCGGCCATGATCGAGCCCGCGACATCGCCGTCCGAGATGAACTTGATCCGCGCTCCGGTCTCCCGGATCTCCTTGACGATGCCCTCGTGCCGGGGCCGGTCGAGGATGACGACGGTGACGTCCTCGGGCGCGGAGTTCTTCGCCCGCGCCACCCGCCGGATGTTCACCGCCACGGGGGCGTTGATGTCGACGAAGTCCGCCGCCTCGGGCCCCGTGACCAGCTTGTCCATGTAGAAGACGGCCGACGGGTCGAACATCGCGCCGCGGTCGGCCGCCGCCAGCACGGCGATGGCGTTCGGCATGCCCTTGGCGTTGAGCGTGGTGCCGTCGATCGGGTCGACGGCGATGTCGACCTCGGCGCCGGTGCCGTCGCCGACCCGTTCGCCGTTGAACAGCATGGGGGCTTCGTCCTTCTCGCCCTCGCCGATGACGACGACGCCGTTCATCGAGACGGTCGAGACGAGGGTCCGCATGGCCTTCACGGCGGCGCCGTCGGCGCCGATCTTGTCGCCGCGGCCCACCCAGCGCCCGGCCGCCATGGCAGCGGCCTCGGTGACCCGGACCAACTCCAGGGCCAGGTTGCGGTCGGGGGCCTCCGGGGAGACCTCCAGTTGGGACGGCAGATGATGCTCGGACATCGGAGCGCACCTTTCTGTACGGCGACGACCGGATATGAGGGTGCTGTGACTCTATCGGTAGGTCGATAAAATGAGCAGAGCGGGTCACGCATGAGCGCCTTGGTGTCCCGGTCGTGACCGGTACCCTGCGGCCGGGCGGGTCAGGCCGCGTGCCACCATGGATGCCGTGGCAAGCAAGCGAGGCAAGCAGACAGTCCGGGACATGTTCCTGTCGACTTTGGTGATCGCCGCCTGCGCGGGGGTCATATACCTCTTCATCCCGAAGGACGAGCACGCCGACCCGATCAAGGCGGTCGACTTCACCGTGGAGCTGGCGACGGTACGCACCGCCGCCCCCTACCCGGTGGCCGCGCCGGAGGGCCTGCCGGAGAAGTGGAAGGCGACCTCCGTCCGGTACGACGAGGCCGAGGGCAAGTCCTGGCACCTGGGCTTTCTCGACGCGGACCGCAAGTACGTCGCGGTCGAGCAGTCCACCGCCGCCGCGCGCACGTACGTTCCCGAGGTCAGTCAGAAGGCCGAGAACACCGGGCGGACGGAGACGGTGGCGGGCCGGGAGTGGCAGATCTGGGAGGGCGAGAAGTACAACGCCCTCGTGCTGCCCGGGAAGGGCCACACCACGGTGGTGACCGGCTCGGCGCCGCAGGAGAGCCTGGTCGAGATGGCCGCCGCGCTGAAGACGACGCCGCCCGCGACACCGGCTTCCTGACGCGATGGCCGGCCGGCCTCCGGGCCCGGTAACCTGCCTCCTGGACACACATACGCGAAGGGGCCCCGGAACACGTGGTGTTCCGGGGCCCCTTCGCGTACGAGGGAGCGGCGCGGCCGGCTCAGACGGTGGTGACGACCTCGTCGAAGGAGAGGCGCGGGCTGCGCGGGAACCAGGCGTCCTCGCCCGGCTTGCCGATGTTGACGACCATCAGCGGGGTGTGGTCGCCGTCCAGGAACTCCTTCTGGATGCCCGCGGCGTCGTAGCCGGTCATCGGGCCGGCGGCCAGACCGGCGGCACGGATGCCGATGATGAAGTAGGCGGCCTGCAGCGCGGCGTTGAGGCCGGCGGCGGACTCGCGGGCCGGGCGCTCCGAGAAGAACATGTCCTTGGCCTGCGGGAAGTGCGGGAGCAGCGCAGGGAGCTCCTCGTGGAACTCGTTGTCGGCGGCCAGGATCGCGACGAGCGGGGCGGTGGCGGTCTTCGGGCGGTTGCCCTCGGCCATGTGCTGCACCAGGCGCTCGCGACCCTCGGCGGAGCGGACCAGGACGACGCGCAGCGGCGACTGGTTGAAGGCGGTCGGGCCGAACTTCACCAGGTCGTAGATCGCCTGGACCTGCTCTTCGGTCACCGGCTCGTCGGTGAAGGTGTTGGCGGTGCGGGCCTCACGGAAGAGGAGGTCCTGGGCGGCGGGGTCGAGAACGAGGGACATCTGGTGCAAACCTTCCGGACGAACACGGTGGGGAGAGTCCGAAGGTACGCCAGAGATAGGTTAACTTTCAACTAAACAGGGCGACGGGTGATCCATTGCACATCCATTGCGCAGTGCAGCTCCCTCGTGCGAGGACCCGGCTCAGCCCTCGTCGGTGCCCTCCGGGCGGGCCAGAGCCGCGTCCAGCCGGGCGCGGGCGCCCTCCAGCCAGCGCCGGCACACCTTCGCCAGCTCCTCGCCCCGCTCCCACAGGGCCAGCGACTCCTCCAGCGTCGTGCCGCCCGCCTCCAGCCGGCGCACGACCTCGATCAGCTCGTCGCGCGCCTGCTCGTACCCGAGCGTGCCCGTGGCGGCGGCAGTCGCCGCCGTACCGTCGTCCGTCATGTGATCCACCCTAAATGTGAGCTGTTACGTCATCGTGGGCACGGCCCCGGCCGCCGGCCGGCTCACCCGTCCCCGTCACGGTCCCGGTCCACCCGCACCGTGAACTCACCCTCCGCCACCCGCGCCCGCAGCGGCTCGCCGGGCGCACCGGCCTCCTCGGGGGAGCGCACCACATGCCCGTCGGGCCGCTGGAGCACCGCGTACCCCCGCTCCAGCGTGGCGGCGGGCGACAGCGAGACGACCCGGGCGAGCGTGTGCGACAGCTCGGAGTCGGCCCGGTCCAGCAGATGGCCCAGCACCCGCCGGCCGCGCCCGACCAGCGCCTCCACCTCCGCCTCGCGCTCGTCCACCAGCCGCTGCGGCCGCTCCATCGCCGGGCGGCCCAGCGCATGCGCGAGCCCCCGCTCCTCCCGGTCCAGCAGCCCCCGTACGGTCCGCAGCGCCCGGTCCCGCAGCTGCTGCACCCGCTCCAGCTCCTCGCCCACGTCCGGGACGACCTTCTTCGCCGCGTCCGTGGGCGTGGAGGCCCGCAGATCGGCGACCAGGTCCAGCAGCGGGGAGTCCGGCTCGTGGCCGATCGCGGAGACCACCGGCGTACGGCAGGCGGCCACGGTCCGGATCAGCTGCTCGTCGGAGAACGGCAGCAGATCCTCGACGCTGCCGCCGCCCCGGGCCACCACGATCACATCGACCTCGGCCAGCGCGTCCAGCTCCTCGACCGCCTGCACCACCTGGGCGACCGCGTTCACCCCCTGCACGGCGGTGTTACGGACCTCGAAGCGCACGGCGGGCCAGCGGCGGCGGGCGTTCTCCAGGACATCGCGCTCGGCTGCCGACGCCCGCCCGCAGACCAGCCCGATGAGCTGCGGCAGGAAGGGCAGCGGCTTCTTGCGGTCCAGGGCGAAGAGCCCTTCGGCGGCGAGCGACTTCTTCAGCTGCTCCAGCCGCACCAGCAGCTCGCCGATCCCGACCGGCCGTATGTCGGTGGCCCGCAGCGACAGCTGGCCCCGGGGCGCGTACCACTCGGGCTTCGCCAGCACGACGACGCGCGCGCCCTCCGTGACCACATCGGCGATCCGGTCGAAGACCTGCCGGAAGCAGGTCACGCTCACCGAGATGTCGTGGGACGGATCGCGCAGCGTCAGAAAGACGACCCCGGCCCCCGGCCGCCGCGACAGCTGGGTGATCTGCCCCTCGACCCAGATCGCGCCGAGCCGGTCGATCCACCCGCCGATGAGCCGGGACACCTCACCGACGGGCAGCGGCGCTTCCGCGGACGTGTTGAGAGCCATACGGGCGAGCGTATCGGCAGCCACCGACAAGGCACCCGCCCCGCGCACGGCGCGGCAGGCAACGCGCGGGACGGCGGCAACGGGCAGGACAGGCAGAGGACGCGCGGGACGACAGGGACCCCCGAGGGCTCACCGGCCCGGTCCGCCCGGACCCGCCGCCCCGCTCCGGCGGCCCGTCCCCTGCACCGCCAGCACCACGAGCCCCACCCCGAGCCAGCAGAGGCCCACCACCTGGGCGGACGTCGTCGCCTCCACGATGACCGCGATCAGGACGCCCGCGCCGACCACGGGCACGAGGACGTGCCGCCACCACACCGGCGGCCCCGCCATCCGGCGTACGACGAACCAGCCGATCACCGACGCGTGCAGCAGCACGAACGCCGTCAGCGCGCCGATGTCCACCACGGAGACCAGATGGTCCAGGCCGTCGTCGCGCCGGGCCGCCCACACGGCGGCCACCAGCGTCACGATCGCCGCGCCCAGGATCGCCACCCGCGGCACCCCCGAGCTCGGGTCGACCTTCGCGAGGAGGTGCGGCAGCCGCCGCTCCCGGGCCATCGCGAAGACCAGCCGCCCGGCCGCGGCCTGCCCCGCCAGCGCGGCGAACGCCGCCCCGATCGCCTTGCTCACCGCCACCAGATCGTGCAGCCAGGTCCCCACCGAGGCATCCACCGCGTCGTAGAACGCCGACCCCTGCGCCGCCGGGTCCGCCGCCAGCTCCGCCGAACTCACCGGCTCCAGCAGCGCCGCCAGGTACGACTGCGCCACGAACAGGACACCGGCCAGCACCAGGCAGAACAGCACCGCCCGCGCCACCTTCTGCGAGCCGCCCGTCACCTCCTCGGCGAACGAGGCGATGGCGTCGAAGCCCAGATAGGAGAGCACGGCGATCGACACGGCGCCCAGCACCGCCGCCATGGAGAACCCGGTGTCCCCGGTCAGCGGCGTCAGCCAGCCACGCTGCGCCCCGTCCCGTACGAGGACGACCACGGCCGAGACCACGAAGACCAGCAGCACCACGATCTCCATGGCCAGCACCGCGAAACCGACCCGGGCGGCCGCCCGTACGCCCCACAGATTGAGCAGCGTGGTGATCAGGACGGCGATCGCGGTCCACACCCACCGCGAGACCTCCGGGACCAGCGCGTTCATCGCGATCCCGGAGAAGAGGTAGGCGACGGCCGGGATCAGGAGGTAGTCGAGCATGGCCATCCACCCGGCGATGAACCCCGGCCCCTCCCCGAGCCCCTTGCGGGCATAGGTGAAGACCGAACCGGCGAACGGGGCGACCCGCACCATCTGGGCGTAGCTGAAGGCGGTGAAGGCCATCACCACCGTCGCCACCACATAGACCAGCGCGACCGCCCCGTCGGACTTCGCGTCCAGGGTGCCGAACACCCCGACGGGGGCCATCGGGGCGATGAAGAGGAGCCCGTAGACGACCAGATCCCGGAACCCCAGCGTCCGCCGCAGCTTCCCTTCTTCCGCACTGCTCCCCGAACCACCACCGGGCCCGCCACCCGTACCGCCACCGGTACCGCCGCCCGAACCACTGCCCTTACCGCTGCCCGAACCACTCTCCGACACCGACGCCATCGCCCCTCCATCACCGTCCGCCACGCTTCACACGCGCACCGCGACCAGTCTCCCGACCCGACGGTCCGCGCGCCCGTTCGGCACGGCCTTACGATGGGACGCATGACTGCAACGCCCAGCCCGTCACCCGCCGCCGCCCCGAGCGGAGGCGCTACGCGCCGCAGTAACACCCGCCGTGTCCTGCTCGCCGCACCCCGTGGCTACTGCGCGGGCGTGGACCGTGCCGTGATCGCCGTCGAGAAGGCCCTGGAGCAGTACGGGGCCCCGATCTACGTCCGCCACGAGATCGTGCACAACAAGTACGTCGTGCAGACCCTGGAGAAGAAGGGTGCGATCTTCGTGGACGTCACCGCGGAGGTGCCCGAGGGCTCCATCGTGATGTTCTCCGCGCACGGAGTCGCGCCCACCGTCCACGCGGAGGCCGCCGAGCGCAAGCTCGCCACCATCGACGCGACCTGCCCGCTGGTCACCAAGGTCCACAAGGAAGCCGTCCGGTACGCCAAGGAGGACTACGACATCCTCCTGATCGGCCATGAGGGTCACGAGGAGGTCATCGGCACCTCCGGCGAGGCCCCCGACCACATCCAGCTGGTCGACGGCCCCGAGGACGTGGCGAACGTCGAGGTCCGCGACGAGTCGAAGGTCGTCTGGCTCTCCCAGACCACCCTCTCCGTCGACGAGACGATGGAGACGGTGGGCGCGCTCAAGTCGAAGTTCCCCAACCTCCTCTCGCCGCCCAGCGACGACATCTGCTACGCCACGCAGAACCGCCAGATCGCGGTGAAGAAGCTGGCCGAGGAGGCCGAGCTGGTCATCGTGGTCGGCTCCAAGAACTCCTCGAACTCCATCCGCATGGTCGAGGTCGCCCTCGACGCCGGAGCCGACGCCGCGTACCTGGTCGACTTCGCGAGCGAGATCGACGAGGCGTGGCTGGAAGGCGTGTCCACGGTCGGCCTGACCTCCGGCGCCTCGGTCCCCGACGTCCTGGTCGACGGGGTCCTGGAGTGGCTCGCGGAGCGCGGTTACGAGGACGTGGAGACGGTCAAGACGGCCGACGAGTCGATCACCTTCTCGCTCCCCAAGGAGCTCCGCCGCGACCTGCGCGCCGAGGCCGCCGCCCTTTCCGCCGAGTAGTCGCGCAAGGGGCCCGGCCTGCCCGTACCGTGGGTTCCATGGAGATCTTCGGCGTGGATATCGGCGGATCAGGGATCAAGGGTGCTCCCGTGGACCTGGACCGCGGAGACCTGGCGCAGGAGCGCCACAAAGTGCTGACACCGCATCCGGCCACGCCCGAGGGCGTGGCCGACGGCGTTGCCGAGGTCGTAGGCCATTTCGCCTGGTCGGGCCCCGTCGGCATCACCTTCCCCGGGGTCGTCACGGACGGCATCACCCGCACCGCGGCCAATGTCGACAAGGGCTGGATCGACACGGACGCCCGCACCCTGCTGGGCGAGCGGATCGGTCAGCCCGTCACCATCCTGAACGACGCGGACGCGGCCGGGGTCGCCGAGATGACCTTCGGCGCGGGCAAGGGCCGTACGGGCACGGTCATCCTGCTGACGTTCGGTACGGGCATCGGCAGCGCGGTCTTCACCGACGGCCGCCTCGTCCCCAACACCGAGCTGGGCCACCTGGAGCTGCACGGCCACGACGCGGAGAAGCACGCCTCCACGAAGGCCAAGGAGGACGAGGACCTCAGCTGGCAGCACTGGGCGCACCGGGTCCAGAAGTATCTGCTGCACGTGGAGATGCTGTTCTCGCCCGAGCTGTTCATCATCGGCGGCGGAGTGAGCCGCAAGGCGGAGAAGTTCCTGCCGCTGATCGAGAAGGTCCGGGCCGAGATCGTCCCGGCCCAGCTCCAGAACAACGCGGGCATCGTGGGAGCGGCGATGGCGGCGGCGGGCACGGGGCACGGCAAGGGCTGAGCGGGTCGACCCGACAGGGCCGGGGCGGAGCCGACAGGCTTCAGGGCCGCTGAGGACGGCGGGCTGCGGCTGTCGTGCCCGCCCCGGCCCGTACGGGCTTCGCGGCCGAGGCCGTGGCCGCGGCCCGGGGCGCGCGCCCCGGGGCGGCACCACGCCCCAGGGACCCCTGGGATCCCTTGGCCCCCTGGGCCAGGACGTACCGCCGCCGGGCCCGCATCTGCCGCACCTTGCGTACGGAGGCGATGAGGCCCGCGATCAGCGTTCCGCCGTACAGCCAGCCGGCGTGGACCGCGAGGGCGGTGACCAGGCCCATGATCTGCCCGCCGAGCCCCTCGGACCCGCCGGCGATCGGGAACACCCCGACGGCGAAGGCGATGGGCACGCTGATCGGCGCGGTGACCAGATCGGCGGGCCGGACCCAGAGCGCGGTCAGCGCGCTGACGGGCAGGAAGAGCAGCCCGTAGACGAGCTCCGAACCGTCGAACAGCAGCCGGTCGACACAGGCCAGCACGAACATCGTGAGCGCGGCGAACAGCCCGGCCCCGATCCCGGTGAGCCGGGGGTTGGGGAGCCGCCGCAGCGCGAGGACCACGGGCGGCACGCTGCGCACCCGCACCCGGTACACGGCGGAACTCTCGCCGGGCATGCCATCCGGCGCGGGCGGGGCGGGCGCGGCCTGCGGGGGCTGCCTGCGCTGCGGGGGTCGTGTCCTGTGCTGCTCCACCTGCACAACGTAGGTCGCGGAGGGCGCGGAATCAGGCGTTGGACACGCGCTTTGGCCGACCTTGGGGTTGCGTTCGATGTCACACGGCCGAAAAGCCGCACGGTGCGGCCCGGTGGGAGCGGTCCGGTGTCGGTCTGCCCGGACCGGCGGGAGTCGGCCCGGGCAGGCCCGTAGACTGGAGAATCGGTCCACTCCGAGCCCCCGGCCCCCAACGGCCGAGCCGGCCCCGGAGGCCCCCTGCTCCCTGCCCTCCCCGCCTCACTCCAGGAAGTCGCCAAAGTGTCGCTCACGATCGGAATCGTCGGTCTGCCGAATGTCGGCAAGTCGACCCTGTTCAACGCCCTGACCAAGAACGACGTGCTGGCGGCCAACTACCCGTTCGCCACGATCGAGCCGAACGTCGGCGTGGTCGGCGTTCCGGACCCGCGGCTGAACAAGCTCGCTGAGATCTTCGGCTCCCAGCGGCTCCTCCCGGCGACGGTGGACTTCGTCGACATCGCCGGCATCGTCCGGGGTGCTTCGGAGGGCGAGGGCCTGGGCAACAAGTTCCTCGCGAACATCCGCGAGTCCGACGCGATCTGCCAGGTCATCCGCGCCTTCAAGGACGAGAACGTCGTGCACGTCGACGGCAAGGTCTCACCGAAGGACGACATCGAGACGATCAACACCGAGCTGATCCTCGCGGACCTCCAGTCCGTCGAGAAGGCCGTCCCGCGCCTGACGAAGGAGTCCCGCCTCCAGAAGGAGAAGGTCGCGGTCCTCGCCGCGGTCGAGGAGGCGAAGCAGATCCTGGAGACGGGCCAGACCCTGTTCGCCGCGGGCATCACGGCGGGCAGCGAAAAGGGCAAGCTCCTCCACGAGCTGCACCTCCTCACCACCAAGCCCTTCCTGTACGTCTTCAACGTCGACGAGGACGAACTGGTCGACGAGGACTTCAAGAACGAGCAGCGCGCCCTGGTCGCCCCCGCCGAGGCCATCTTCCTGAACGCCAAGATCGAGTCCGAGCTGATCGAACTCGACGACGACGAGGCCCTCGAACTGCTCCAGTCCATGGGCCAGGAAGAGCCCGGCCTCGCCACCCTCGGCCGCGTCGGCTTCGAGACCCTGGGCCTCCAGACCTACCTGACGGCAGGCCCGAAGGAAGCCCGCGCCTGGACCATCAAGAAGGGCGCCACGGCTCCCGAGGCGGCCGGTGTGATCCACACCGACTTCCAGAAGGGCTTCATCAAGGCGGAGATCGTCTCCTTCGACGACCTGGTGGAAACCGGCTCGGTCGCCGAGGCCCGGGCCAAGGGCAAGGCCCGCATGGAGGGCAAGGAGTACGTGATGCAGGACGGGGACGTGGTGGAGTTCCGCTTCAACGTGTAGCGGGTGACTTCTCACCACGTTGTTGATCTGGCGAACATGCAGGTCAGGAGGGGCTCGACTCTTCGGGGTCGGGCCCTTTGCGTTTCCCGTGCTGGTATAGCTGACCCCTCGTCACCTGTCGTCAACCCTGGTCACCCGTGCCGTGCTGGGATTGTGCTGGGGCGTGGATGTGAATCCCGTGCTGGGATGGTGCTGGGGTCGCTGCCCCTCGTCACCGGTCGTCGTCCCAGGTCATTTCCGCCGTGCTGGGACGATGCTGAGGTATGGCACCGCCCGTGCTGGGTTTCGGACGGGGATCTCCTTGGCGCGTGAGCAGAGCCTTCCGCGTTGTCGGCGCAGGCGCGATGCGGGCTGCTACTGGCCTGGCCTGGCCGGGCGTCACCGTGACCTTGTCGAATCGATGCGTGAGGCATCCTGTTCGCCAGGGCTGTCCGGCTCTCCGCACCCAGAACACCGACAGCGATGTAGCGGCGCAGGGAGCCGATGCGCCACAGCACGCCTCACCGGCCCGTGACCGCTCCGGGGGCACTTGCCTCCCTCGCCGTGCCAACCTGCGCCGCCTCCAGCGGTTCACACGAGAGGGCGCGCCACACTGCGCGAACTGCCGGACCGCTCACCGGGCGGTGGCACGCGATCGGGATGCCTGGCCGCGTGCAAGCGGGCCTGATCGCGAAGGGGTGGCTGCGGGCGGTCATTTCATCGGGGAGAAGCCGAGGATCGCGTGCATGCCGTGCAGTGCCCACCTCTCCGTCTCATCGTCGCCGTGGAGGAGCCGAGCCGGAGTGATGCCGGCGGCCAGGGACTCAAGGCCGTAGACGACCTGGGGCGCGTCCGTACCGGGCGGGAGGTCGCCGGCGGCGACGGCGACGTCGATGTCACGGCGGAGGGAATCCCGCCAGCGGGCGCGGCCCTCGGCGATCCGGTCGTGGACGAGGCCGGTGCGGGCGTCGTAGTCGTAGGTGACCTGGGTGAGCAGGCAGCCCCCGGGGTAGCCGGGATCGGCGGCGTAACGCACCCATGCGGCGCAGGCGGCCAACAGGCGTGGCAGCCCCGCGTCGAGGTGTCGCACTGGTTGCCAGACCTGGGTGCGGAAGTCCTCCAGGACCAGTTCCACCGTTTCCAGTTGCAGCTTCTCCTTGCTGCGGAACTGGCCGATCACACCCGCCTTGCTCATCCCCAGCCGGTCCGCGAGCCGACCGATGGTGACACTGTCCAGGCCCTCCATGGATGCGAGTTCGGAGGCTGCACGCAGTACCGATCGCCGGGTTTCGAGTGCTGCCTGAGCCGATGCGCGTCCTGTCATGCCCGGCAGTTTAGCAAACGACCGTACGGCATTGACGTACGAACGATCGTACTCTTAAATCCTCGCCATGACGCTTTCCGGCTCCCCTTCCGCCCCTCCTGCCGTCTCCACCCGCCGGGCCTCCCTCGCGCTGTCGCTCGCCTGCGCGGGCACGTTCTTGAGCTTCCTTGATGCCACCGTGACCAACCTGGCGGTGCCGCTGATCGCCGCCGACTTCGAAGCCTCGCTCACCACTGTCTCGTGGGTCGCCACCGCCTACCTGATCCCCTTCGCCGCCCTGCTCGCGCCGGCTGGACCGCTTGCCGATGCAGTCGGCCGGGCCCGCCTGTTCCTGATCGGCGTCGCCGTCTTCACGGTCTCCTCGCTGCTGATCGCCCTCGCTCCGACCCTGCCCGTACTGCTTGGTGCCCGCGGCCTCCAGGGCCTGGCGGCGGCGCTGCTGGTGCCCGCCTCGCTGGGCCTGGTCCTCGCGGAGATCCCCGCCGAACGCAGACGCGCCGCGATCGGCATGTGGAGCGCGGCGGGCGCCTTGGCCGCTGCCGCGGGACCCGCCCTCGGCGGCGTCATGGTCGAGGCGCTCGACTGGCGGGTGCTGTTCTGCCTCAACGTGCCGGTGGGCATCTGGGTGCTGGTCGCCGGACGCAAGCTCGTGACGGGCGAGTCCCGCACCGGCCATGGGCCGGACCTCGCGGGCGGCCTGCTGCTCGCCCTCAGCGTCGGCTCGGCGGTCTACGGCCTGACGCAGGGCCCTGACCGCGGCTGGTCCTCGGTACACGTCCTGGTCGCCGTCGGCGTCACTGTCCTCGCGGGCGTGGCGACCGTGCTGCGGGCGCTTCGGCATCAGCGGCCAGCGCTACGGCTCGACCTCTTCCGCAACCGGACGTTCGCCGTCGCGAGTGGCGTCTCCCTCGCGTACGGCACCGCGCTCTTCACCACGATGCTGCTCGGCGTGCTCTTCCTGACCGACGCCTGGGACTACTCCACGCTGGAGGCCGGCCTCGCCATGAGCCCGGCGGCACTCGTCACCGCCGTGGTCGGCATCGGAGTCAGCCGGCTCGCCGCCGCCCTGGCACCGCGCACGCTGGTGGCGGCGGGCTCGGCCCTGATCGCCGCCTCGACGGCCATCCTGGCTCTTCTGATCGACACCGAGCCGCATTTCTGGACGCTATGGCTCCCGACCGGAACGGTGATGGGAGTCGGCGTCGGCATGGCCACCGTCGGTATCTCCAGTGCTGCCGCCCTCTCCGCCCCGCCACAGCACTTCGCCGCCGCGACGGGCATGGTCATGGCAGCCCGCCAGGTCGGCGGCGCCCTCGGCATCGCCGCGACGGCCGTGATCATCGCGGAAGTCATGGGCGACGGCGCGGAACCGTACGCCGCCGTGTACTGGTTCGCCACCGCCGTCAACCTGGCCGCCGCCGTCGGCGGTCTCGCCCTGCGCGTCACAGCCCCGCCCCCGTCCAAGCCCGCGGCCTCGGCCTACCCGGCCCCGGCCGTCGCCCGAACCCTCGAAGGAGACCAGTGATGACCTCAAAGCCTGGCCGAGCCCCCGCCCAGGAACTGCCGGCCGACCTCCTCGACCTCACCGCCGAGTTGTCCGACCCGTACTGCATGGCCCCGGACGCCGCCGCCGGACTGCTCCGCGACCTCCCATGGAAGCGGCTGGCCGTGGTGGGCGACAGTGTCACCGCCGGAGTGATGGATCCCCTCCCCGGCTACCGCGACCGGTCCTTCGCCGACCGCTTCACCGACGCCCTCGCCGCCACCCGCCCCGGCCTCGCCGCGGTCAACCTGGCTACGCCCCACCTCCTGCTCGACGAGATCCGTGACCGGCAACTCGCCGCTGCCCTGCAGTTTCAGCCGGACGTGGTGATGGTGAGTGCGGGCGGCAACGACGCCTTCCGCAGCTTCGACCCGGAGACACTGCGGGCCGAGCTGAGCGCGTTCCTCATGCCTCTCGCCGAGAGCGGCGCCTTCGTCGTCACCATCGGCCTGTTCGACGTCGCCCGTTCGGGCCTCGTCCCGCCGGAACACGCCGACGGCATGGCCCGCCGCTTCGACGAACTCGACCGCATCACCGCCGGCCTGGCACGCGCAGTCGGTGGCATCCACGTCGACACCCACCACCATCCGCTGGCCGCCGACCCGGGCATCTATGCCGCCGATCGCATCCACGCCAACGCCCGCGGTCACGCAGTCGCCTTCGCCGCCATCGCGACCACCCTGTCGAAGCAGGCCCCGAACCGGGCGCCAGGCTGAACCTCCATCCGCCACCCGCGATGGGCCGCACACGCGGAGGCCCACCGCCGACCGTCGGCGAGCGCAAGAAGCGGCACATGAACTGCCATCCCGACCAGATCGCACCCTGGCGATGAGTTTTCCCGGCCCGGCCGGTCTACGGTTCGTCAGGTGATCAGAAAACGCGAAGCAGGAGGAGTGATATGAGCCAGCTGCTGCGGGTCCAGAACTTCACCGTCTCGAGCGACGGGTTCGGCGCCGGCGAGGGCCAGAGCCTGGAGAAGCCGTTCACTACGCCCGCAACATCGGCGCCGAGATCATGGGCCGCAACAAGTTCGGGCCGCAGCGCGGGCCCTGGCAGGACCACGAGTGGCAGGGCTGGTGGGGTGACGAACCCCCTTTCCACACGCCGGTGTTCGTCATGACGCACCACAAGCGCCCGTCGTTCACGCTCTCCGACACCACGTTCCACTTCGTCGACGGCGAGCCGACCGCGGTGCTCGCCCGGGCGAAGGAGGCAGCGCAGGGGCAGGACGTCCGGCTCGGCGGTGGTGCCACGGTCATCCGGCAGTTCCTCGATGCCGACCTCCTCGACACCTTGCATGTGGCGGTCGCGCCGACGAAGCTCGGCTCCGGGGCCCGGCTGTGGGAGTCCCCCGACGAACTGCTCGACCGGTTCCACCAGGACGTCGTGCCCAGCCCGAGCGGCGTGACGCACCACCTGTTCTGGCGCAAGTGAGACCGGACCAGCCGGTCGGCGCGAGCTCCGTCACCGGCGCCCGCGGCATGGCCGCAGCCCAGCGGCGTCCTAGCCCCGGTAATCGATGGCGCCGTCGATCTCCAGGCTCGCCAGGGCCGCGGCTGCCCATTCGCGGACGGGCGGGTTGTCGCTGTACAGCAGCCCGATGAGGGCGGGGCCGCAGCATGGTGTCGGCGTACGGGGCGATCTGCACAGGCGGGTACGCGCGAACGTGCTCCAGTGCGGTTGGCCTGTCCCTGCGCTGAGGGCGCCGGGGTAGTTTGATCGTTCGAGTGAGCCAGGCCGCTGCGTGCCTCCAGGAAATCCGAAGAATCTTTTTCTGTGCCGGATGTCGAGGAGGCGTGCCCGGCTCCGACTGAGGGGTGGAAGCGCGCCGAAGGGGTGCGCGGGACACAAGGGGACACCTGATGAAGTACGTCGCGATGATCTACGGCAACCAGGCCAAGTGGGAGTCCTTCCCGGCCGATGCCTGGCCCGAGGCGATCGCCAGGCAGGACGCGTTCAACAAGAAGTACCGCGACAGCGGTGAACTGCTCGGCGCCTACGGCCTGGCGGACGCGGCGAACGCGCAGCTGGTGCGCCGTAAGGACGGCGTGCCGGCGGTCACCGACGGGCCGTACCTGGAGACCAAGGAGTACCTCGCCAGCTTCTACCTGCTGGACTGCGAGTCCCTGGAGCGCGCGCAGGAGATCGCCGCTGACATGCCTTTTGCGGACACCGATCCGGTCGAGCTCTGGCCGGTCCTGCACGACGCCGCGACGGACCTGTGAGCGAGGAACCCGGCGTCGAGGACCTGCTGCGCGAGCTGGCGCCGCAGGTCCTCGGCGCGATGGTCCGCCGCTACGGCGTCTTCGACACCTGCGAGGACGCCGTCCAGGAGGCGCTGCTGGCAGCTGCCTTGCAATGGCCAGCCGAGGGACTGCCGGACAATCCCCGGGGATGGCTGGTCACCGTCGCCTCCCGCCGGCTGATCGACGAGGTGCGCAGCGAGCAGGCGCGTCGCCGACGCGAGGACCGTATCGCCCTCGCCACCCCCCAGGCCGAGTTGCTCAGCCGGCCCGCGGACGCCGAGGCGCACGCGGACCGGGACGACTCCTTGGCGCTGCTGTTCCTGTGCTGCCACCCGGCGTTGTCGGAGCCCAGCCGGATCGCCCTGACCCTTCGTGCGGTCGGGGGCCTGACCACCGCACAGATCGCCGCCGCCTTCCTGGTGCCCGAGACGACCATGGCCCAGCGCATCAGCCGCGCCAAACAGACCGTCAGGAACTCCGCGACGCCGCTGCGCCTGCCGCAGCCGGCCGACCGGACTGAACGGCTGGAGGCAGTGCTCCATGTGCTGTACCTGGTATTCAACGAGGGTTACACCGCCACCGACGGCGCCGACCTGACAGCGCTGGCCCTGTCGGCCGAAGCGATCCGCCTCACCCGGCTGCTGCGCCGCCTGTTGCCCGACCACGCCGAGACGGCCGGGCTGCTGGCCCTGATGCTGCTCACCGACGCACGCCGCGCCGCCCGCACCAGACCCGACGGATCCCTGGTGCCACTGGCCGAGCAGGACCGCACTCTCTGGGACCGCCGGCTGGTCACGGAGGGCGTCGAACTGATCAGCCGGACCCTGCCCAAGGGGCAGGTCGGCCCGTACCAGTTGCAGGCGGCGATTGCCGCCGTCCACGACGAGGCCGAGCACGTCGACGCCACCGACTGGCCGCAGATCCTCGCCCTGTACGACCTGCTGGAGCACCTAGCACCGAATCCGGTGGTCACCCTCAACCGCGCGGTCGCCGTCGCGATGGTCCACGGCCCCGCTGCCGGTCTCGACGTGCTGATGGCACTGGACTTTCGACCGGCGTACCGCACACCACCACCGCCTGCTCGCAGTCCGGGCCCACCTCCTGGAGCAGCTCGGCAACCTCGACGCGGCGGCCCACGCCTACCGCGAAGCGGCCCGGCGCACCAGCAGCACGCCGGAGCGACGTCACCTCACCTTCTGCGCGGCCCGCCTCGCCCCCGGCCGACAGGACTGACCAGCACCTGCAGAGCCGACGGACTCAAGCACCACAGCTGGGCACGTTCAGCTGTACCCTCCTGTGCACTTTCAGGTGTACGCCGACACCTGGGTCGGTCACCTTCCGGAAGACCTCGATGGCGGTCAGTTGCCCGAAGCCGCCGAGGGAGGGTAGTCCGCCGATGATGGCGGGGATGGCGTCGACACCGATCCAGATCAGTTCCGTGCGGGCTTCGTAGGACTCGTCCGTCTTGCCGTGGAGCTGTTGAACGAGGGCTTCGACGGGGGACGTCATGGTGTTGCCGTGCAGTTCCGCTGAGCCTCGATCCGGGAGACCTTGTTTCGCTTCGCCTGCCATGGTCGGCCAGTGGAACCGGACCCGTCATCCCCCCAGAAGCAGACGGGGCAGATCTCGCATGACCCGGGCATCGCGTCCAGCGCGCGGTGCCCGCAGCACGGGCAAGGCTAGGAGCCGCTCACTTGTGCAGTCTCGTCGCAGGTCCCGCCGGGCGGCCATGGAATTCTCTGCCTCGGGACTCCTGATCGGTCCGCAGCCAGTCCGCAGGACACCCGTGAACAGTAGTCGGGAGTCAACGCTGGCCAGCGAGGAATCCCAGGTCAGGGGCCTGCACAGCGCTCCGCCGCAGGTCAGGGCCAGCCCGCAGCCATTCCGCTTCAATGTGTAGCGGCTGAAGAATCATCACGTCGCTGATCTGGCAAACATGCAGGTCAGAGGGGCCCGGCTCTTCGGGGTCGGGCTCTTCGTTTTTCCCGTGCCGAGATAGTTGCCCCTTCGGCACCTGTCGTCGCCTCTGGTCATCCTTACCGTGCTGGAAGCCGACACGGCGTGGGCGCCATGTCGGCATAGAGCGGTCACCCAAGTCGGTTTGGCGACTCGAGATCGGCTACTCGCAGAATGCCCCGGGCCTCAAGGGCAACGTGCTGCCGCCGATGCGACCAGCGATACGACAGGTACTTCCGCCAGGTACCCTCAAACGCATCGTCAACGCGGCCCGACGGGCTTCCGCTCCACCCCGTGGAGTCTTGAAGGACATGCCCCCACCCGCACGAGCTATTTCGTGCTGCCCGGGGGAAGCCCTTGTTGTTCCGCGCGTCTGCGAAAACGGTTGCCTCCATGGCGCTCGACAGTTCGCTCTATCTGCACCTCACAGAGCAGTTCACCCACATGCACGGCTACCGACCCAATCCCTCGGAGGCGCGGTCCTGGGAGCGGAGCATCCCCGAGCTGACCGCCGCGCTCAATGACGCTGGACTCGGTGACGTGGAGGTCATGCTCGAGTACGCGCTCCCGATGAACAGCAAGCGAGCCGACGCGGTTCTCGCCGGGATCCACCCACGCACGGGCGACCCCTCCTATGTCGTGGTGGAACTCAAGCAGTGGAGCGATGTAGTCCCGGACGAGGACGACCCGGCCCTTTGCCACGTCGCTCCCTATACTCAGCCGGTCCTCAATCCCATTGAGCAGGTGCGCCGCTACTGCGAGTATCTCGTCAACTTCAACGGCGCTGTCGCCGACCACCCGGAGAGGGTCGGGGGCGTGGCTCTCCTGCACAACGCAACCGAGTTCGATGTGGCTGCACTGCGCGAGATCGAGTCCGACGAGTGGGGCCAGTTGTTCGCGGGTGACTCCCGCGGCGGGTTCATCGACTACGTTCGTACCCGGCTCAGCCCTGAGCACCCGGGCGCCGCAGCCGCTGACGCGCTGCTTGCGGGTAAGACGGTCCCCTCGAAGCAGCTGATGGCGGTCGCAGCACAGGAAGTCCGTGAGCGAGAGCAGTTCGTGCTTCTCGACGAACAGCAGGTCGCCTACCGCAGGGTCCTCAACGCGGTACGCAAGGCCCAGCAGTCCGACCACAAGGAGGTCGTGGTCATCACCGGTGGGCCTGGCACCGGCAAGAGCGTCATCGCGCTCTCCCTGCTCGGCGAATTGTACCGGCGAGGTATCCCGGCCCTGCATGCGACCGGGTCGCAGTCCTTCACCAAGACGATGCGCAAGGTCGCGGGTGCCAGGAAGCGTGAAGTGCAGGATCTTTTCAAGTACTTCAACAGCTTCATGACGACGGAGAAGAACAGTCTCGACGTCCTCGTCTGCGATGAGGCCCACCGTATCCGTGAGACATCCGCCAACCGATACACGCCGGCCGCCCGCCGGACCGGCAAGCAGCAGATCGACGAACTGATAGATGTGGCCAGAGTGCCCGTCTTTCTGCTCGATGAGCACCAAGTCGTGCGCCCGGGCGAGATGGGCACGGTGGACGACATTCGAGCCGCAGCGGCACGCAGGGGGCTGAACTGCCCCGTCATAAAACTGGAAAGCCAGTTCCGTTGCGGCGGAAGCGATGCCTACTTGCGCTGGGTGGTGCGGCTCCTGGGACTGGAGCCCGGCGGCCCGGTGGTGTGGGACCCGGATGACCGCATGCAACTCTTGTTGGCCGACAGCCCGGAAGAGATGGAAAGCTTCCTGGACGCCCGCCGCGGCCAGCGTCACAGTGCTCGGATGTCAGCCGGCTATTGCTGGCAATGGTCCCCGGAACCCAAGCCGGGACAGCCTCTTCCGGCAGACGTGAGCATCGGCGCCTGGGCGCGTCCCTGGAACCTGCGCGGCGACCGCTCTGTCTCTGGCGCTCCGCCGTCGGCCCTGTGGGCCACAGATCCGGCGGGCTTTGGTCAGATCGGTTGCGTCTACACCGCCCAGGGCTTCGAGTACGACTGGTCCGGCGTCATCATCGGCCCTGACCTGGTGTGGCGTGGCGATCGATGGGTGGCGGACCGTACGGCCTCCAAGGATCCGGTGTTCAAGCGGTCCACACCGGACGCCGATGTGGACCGGCTGATTCGCAACACGTACAAGGTGTTGCTGACCCGCGGAATGGTTGGCACCGTCGTCTACTCCACGGACCGGGAGACGCAGGAAAAGCTGCGAGAACTGGTGGGTGCCGGGCGGCGCGTGGTTGTCATGGCTTGAATGACCGCTCTGAACCCATAGCTTTTTCGCCAACTTGTCGTTGGCGCCCCAGGAGGCGGCGGGCGGAGTTCGCGTGCGCTGTCGCTCTCCCTAAGATCACTCGTACCAATTGCGGCCCGACGGGCTTCCTCTGCGTGAGGACACGCCCCCACCCGCACGAGTCACTCGTGCCCTGGGGGAACCATCTCGTGTCCATGCTCCTGTTGAGGCTGTCTGCGCAGGACCTGCTTACTCTGAACTCGAGGCGGCGAATGGTGCCGCATCTCGCCGCCAGATACCAGCACTTCCGAGGGCGTGACGTGTCCGATTCAGAACGGAAGGCGTGGGCCGAGAGCCTGGTTTTCTTGGCGGAAGATCTCGTTGAGGCGGAGCGCGGCAACGTCGAGATGGTTGTCGAGTGTGCGGCGACGGTCGACGTACCGAAGAAGGGGGAGCCGCCCCTCATCGACGTCGTGCTCGTGGGACGGCATCCGGAGACTCGTCTGCCGTCGTACCAACTCGTCGAGCTGAAGCGATGGTCATTGGTGACGAAGGTGGAAGCCGCCACCGCGAAGCTCGTGAGTGTGCCGGGATACAAAAACCCCAAGAAGCACCCTGCATTGCAGCTCAGGAACACATACCAATTGTTCACCGGAGACCAGGGACCACTGCATGGCATCACGGCCGAATGCGGCGGATTCGCGTATCTGCACAATGCCACCGACCATTCGGTTCGACCGTTGCTCGATACGCTGGCGCCGACTGGAGCGTATGAGCGTGTGTACACCCGCGACAGCCGCAACCTGCTTCTTGCTGACCTGCGACGGCATTTCGCGGAAGACGGCGCGGATTCCGAGGCCGAGCAGCTCCTGCGGTTCATGAAACTGCGAAACACGCCGCTTCTCGACGCGATGATCAGATCTCGCGGAGAGGACACGGTGTTCACTCTGCGCGGACAGCAGAAGAAAGTGGCGGCGAGCGTTCTGGAGCGAGCCGCCCTGGTTCTCGGCGAACCCGAGCAACCTGCTCCGCCGCCGGACGGTGGGCGGGCCGTGTTCATCGTGACGGGTGGTGCAGGTACTGGAAAGAGCGCCGTGGGTCTACAGCTCAGAGCGGATTTCGAGGCAGCCGGTCAGACAGTGAGGTACGCCAGCGGTAGCCGTGCCTTCAACGGGGCGCTCCAAGAGCAGGTGGGCTACACAGAAAAGGATTTCAAGGAGAGGTTCGCCTACTTCAGTTCCTTCGTGACTCCTCCGACCCCCCCCTTGGATGTCCTCATCTGCGACGAGGCGCATCGCTTGAGAGAGCGGACCATCGACATGTACCGCCGAGAGGAGAAGTCGGGAAAACAGCCGCAGGTGGACGATTTGCTCGATGCCTCTCGCCTCACAGTGTTCTTTCTCGACGAGAGCCAGTCCGTGCGACCCAAGGAAGTCGGAACGGTGAGTCTGATTGAGGAGGCCGCAAGAGCGCGGGGGATCACTCCACTCCGCTATGTGCTCAGGGAGGAATGGCGCTGCGGGGGCAGCGACGCCTACATCCGTTGGGTGCGGGCTGTCCTCGGCATCGAGGCGGGCACTACCGAGTGGACCCCCGACGGTCTGATGCATGTCGAAGTCGCGGACAGCCCGGAGGAACTCGAATACATCATCAGAGCCGAGGAGCAGGCAGGAGCCACGGCTCGTATGGTGGCCGGCTTCTGTTGGCCGTGGACCGAGCCGGTGGGGAAGGGGAGGGCCGGTCGTCTGGAGGCGGACGTGCGGATCGGTGACTGGCACCGACCGTGGAATGCCAAAGGCGACTCCTTCCGCGAGAACGGAGCGGTGCCCCCGTCCACGAAATGGGCAGTGCACCCGTTCGGCATCAACCAGATCGGCTGCGTCTACACGGCTCAGGGACTCGAGTGGGACTGGTGCGGGGTGATCCTCGGCGACGACATGGTGAGACGCGGCGACCGCTGGGTCTACCGCAAGGGGCAGTGGCGTGAGGATCCGGAAAGGAAGGTCAAACGTGTCAAGGTGCCTGGTTCCTTCGATATGAAGCTCCGCGAAGGGACGGGAACCGATGAAGAAAAAGAGGAGGAATTCGCACGATGCGTACGGCACGCGTACCACGTGCTCATGACGAGGGCGAGCCGGGCGACGGTGTTGTACTCCACGGATGAGGAGACACAGAAGTACCTCAAGAGCTGCGTGGGTGACGTGCAGATACACGGCCTGCGGCCCACGTGGGAAAATCTCCCTGCCGAGGCACGGATACCACATCTTCCCAGCCCGAAGAGGAAGGGAAACGACAGGCCTCCAGGGCAGGAACTGCTCTTTTGAAGGATCCTCGTCGTCTTGCGGAAGCCAGATGGACTGAAGAGTGGCGGGCTCGCCGGGCCCGCCACATGCCTGCCTCAGATGAGGTGGCGTGCTGCCACCGCCAGTGCCTCCCACACGAGGTTGGAGATCACGCTCGCGGCGACGCCGGCCAGGATCTCGCGGATCCAGGGACGACGCGCAGGCTTGTACTCGACCGGTTCCATAAAGCCCACTCCATGGTGTGAGTTCGGAATGGTAGGACCGCCCTACCGGGCATCCGCCCCATTCGTCACTCACGGCCAGTGAACTGGACCGTGGAATCCGCCTCGTACCCTCCGGGAAGGTGCGCAGCAGCAAAAGCCTATCTCACGGGGAGCGCCCTCTCGTCGGGACAACGGCCTCGCAGCCGAGTGGAGTTAGAGCTTGAAGAACGGCCCAGACGGTCTTCCCCACAAGCAGGGTGATCGCCCTCGGCTTCGACGGCCCCGCTGGCCGTAGTTGGCGTGCAGGCGGATCCGGTCGCCGGAGACGTGCGGGGATGTGCGGGGACGCTGCGTGGGCCGGTCGACGCCCGGCTAGAGCCTGTCTGACAAATGATCACCTGGCCGTTTCGCGGAGCCAGAGGATTAGGGAGGCGAGGACGACTCCCGCGCGGTAGCGGTCCGCGAGCTTGTCGAACCTGGTTGCGATCGCACGGAACTGCTTGAGGCGAGCGAAGCATCGTTCGACCACGTTGCGGTCGCGATAGATCTCCCTGTCAAAGGCGGGTGGCCGGCCACCGAAGCGCCCCTTGCGTCGGCGGTTGGCCACCTGGTCGCGGCGCTCGGGGATCGTGGCGGCGATGCCCCGACGCCTCAGCAGATGACGGATGGCCCTGCTGGAAAATGCCTTGTCACCTAGCACACGGTCCGGTGTCGTGCGCGGGCGGCCCGTGCCGACGCGCGGGGTGCGGACCCCGTCGAGGACGTCGGCGAACGCGGTGGCGTCGTTGACGTTTCCGGGTGTGAGCACGATCGACAGCGGCAGTCCCCGGCCGTCGACGGCAAGATGGACCTTGGTGGTCAGCCCGCCCCGGGACCGACCGAGTGCCTGATGCGCCTGCGAGCGGCCCGGATCTTCCGGTTCGTCCCTGTCTGCGTCCCCCTTTTACGGGCGCCCGCGGCGTGCTGATGCGCCCGGTTGATCGTGGAGTCAACGGCGACGATCCACTCCACCCGGCCCCCCCCGCGTCATCGTGGACCTGGACATGCTCCAGCAGCTTCGCCCACGTGCCATCGGCCTCCCAGCGGGCGAACCGCTCGTAGACGGTCTGCCACGGCCCATACCGCTCGGGCAGGTCGCGCCAAGGAGCCCCGGTCCGTAGCCGCCACAGCACTCCGTTGACCACCTGCCGGTGATCACGCCACGGACGGCCCCGTCCGTCCACCTGGGGCAAAAGGGGCTCTATCCGCCCCCATGCCGCATCCGTCAACTCACCTCGACCTGACGCAAGATCAATTATCAGACCGGCTATAGAGTCCTGCCCGTGGTGAATCATCAGGACGAGACCAGGACGGCCTACGACGGAGTCGTCGAGCTGTACGCATCGCTGTTCGCAAACCGGCTGGAGACACAGCCTTTCTCCCGGACCATGATCGGCACCTTCGCCGAACTGGTGCGCGCGACAGGCAACCCGCGGGCAGCGGACGTCGGGTGCGGGCCTGGACATCTGACAGCCATGCTGCACGAACTGGGCCTGGACGCCTTCGGACTCGACCTCGCCCCCGGCATGATCGACCACGCCCGGCAGGCCCATCCGGCGCTGCGCTTCCAGGAGGCGCGGATGGAATCCCTGCCGATCGAGGACGCCGCCCTCGGCGGCGTACTGGCCCACTACTCAATGATCCACACCACTCCGGGAGAACTACCGGAGCTGCTCGCCGAGCAGGCACGCGTCCTGGCGCCGGATGGCCTGCTCCTGGTCTCCTTCTTCGGGACCGACGAACAACAACCGGTCCGCTTCGACCACAAGGTGGCGCCTGCCTACAGCTGGCCGGCGGATCGCCTCGCCGAACTGCTGGCCGACGCCGGGCTCGTTCCCTTCGCCCGGTTGCTCCACGATCCAGCCTCCGAAAGGGGCTTTCTCGACGCCCATCTGCTGGCCCGCCGTTCGTAGGCCCTGCCCGGTAATCCCCGGACGGTCGGCGCACCTCCCGATTGCCAACTCGGCCGAACCTCGCTGATTGGACGGGAATTGTCAGACAGGCTCTAGCTTGATCTTTAACCTGTGCGGCGGGGGCGAGGAGTTGTTGACTTCTTGGTTCGTTGTTTCGCGGAGCCTGGTTTGCCGACTGTGTGCACGTCGTGGCGTGGGGTGGGTCGGGTGTTCTTGCTTCCAAGTGGCCGCCCTGGGCCGGGGCGGGAAGATTTGGGTACTTCGGCTGGGCAGGCGGCCTTCGGCCGGAGGTGCCGAAAGTCGCGGCGGACTCGTGCTGGGGTGAGCCTGTCGGGCGGGGACGGCTTCTCCCACGGCCGCCGGAGGTCGGCCGCCAGTGGGCGGGCGAGCCGGAGCTGGGTGAAGACGACGACGATCAGCCAGGTCCAGCGGTCGGCGGCCTCGGGGCTGCGGATCTTCGGGCAGGTCCAGCCCAAAGTCTGCTTGAACAGGCGGAAGGTGTGCTCGATGTCGAAGCGCCGCAGGAACGCCTGCCACAGACGGTCGACGTCGTCTGTGGTGGCGTCGGTGCCCGACCACCACAGCCAGACCGGCTTCGGTGTAGCGCCGCTGGGCAGGTGCTCGACCTGCAGGCGGATCACAGTGCCCTCGATGACCGGCAGGGCACCCAGCTCGGCGGTCCAGGCCGAGCGGTGGGTCAGTCTCGGATGGAGCCGGTCCCAGGAGCGGGCGGCGGCGGTGCCATAGAGACGGGTCTCGGTCACCGTCTGGGTGTCGGGTGTGTTCCAGGTGGCCGGGTCACCGAAGACGAATTCGCCTCCATGACGAGGTGGGCGGCCCCGGACACCCCTCTCGCGGGGCGGTGCCGCCCGGCGCAGGACACGGTCCGACCGCATCCGGCCCAGTACCTGCACCGGCAGATCCTTCAGCAGGAAGGCCAGGCGGGGCACGTCGTAGCCAGCATCCACCACGATCAAGATCTCTGGATCTCCGTCCTTCCACTGCCCGGCCCTGATCAGCCGTTCGATGAGCTCCCGCATCTGCCGGGCCGTGACGGTGGCGGCATCGTCACCCGGTGCCAGACGCAGCGCGTCCAGCGGCGCGGTCCAGGAGCTTCGACCTGATTCCAGTGCGCAGATCACCGAGTACGGCCAGCCGGGAACGGGAATGTGCTGGTTCTTGCCCCGGCCGTAGGTGTGGCACAGGATCCGCTGCGGTGAGGTGTGAGCGTTGGGCCGCAGCCAGCAGGTGAGGTCGGCGGCCAGGACCAGCCGGCCATCCGCTGATCGCGGCAGAGGCACCGCGGCCAGGGCCCGTCGCAGCCGGACGATATCGACCCGGCCTGCGGACAGGGCGTCGTAGAGCCCGCCGTGTCCACGACGGTGTTCGCCGACCAGCGACAGCTCCACCAGGGACCGGACCGGCCCATCGGCGCACAACACCGCGTCCGCGAGTTCGAACAACGCGTCCGCACGCCGGGTCAGACAGGAGTAGAACTCGCCCCGGAAGCGTGACACTCCCGCAAACGGATCCTGCCGGACAACATGATGCGCCAGACTCATCCCCACGGCCTTCGTGCTGAGCGTTGTGTGTTCCTTGGTCGGATCACATGCTCAGCCGAAGGCCCCCCGCACGTAGGGCAGTTACCGGTCCGAGTGATCAAGTACGAGGACACGTTCGGGCTCCGAGGTTAAAGATCAAGCTAGTCCGCCAGCGCCTTCGCTGTCGCGCGGGCGAATGCCTCCGGGTTGTCCAGCATGATGTTGTGCCCGCAGTCCGGGATCGGTGCCACCGTCACGCCTGCCGCCTCCAGCAGCTCCGCTCCGCGGAGCGGGCCGTCGTTCTCGGGCAGCACATAGGTGCGCGGGATCTTCAGTTCCTTGAGCTGCGTTCGCAGGGACGGATCGGTGTCGCGTACGAGGTGTACCGCGCTGCGGTGCAGCGCTTCCAGGCCGGCCAGGCGCATCGTGGACCACCAGTGGGCGCCGGCGGCGTCGCGTACCTCCTGCCAGCCGCCCGCCAGGAACTCCTCCTCCGTGAAGGCGGCGATGCCCGCGCTTCCCGGGCCCGGGGCGGGGACCAGCGGGTCGAGATTGGCGTCCACCAGGACGAGCCGGGAGACCAGGTGCGGGTGCCGGGTCGCCAGGACGACGGCCACCGAGCCGCCCATGCTGTGCGCGATCAGCTCGGCCCCCGCCGCGCCGGCCGCCTCCATCGCCGCGGCGAGCGCGTCGGCGTGTGCCTCCAGTGTGTAGGTGAAGTCGACCGGGCGGTCGCTGATGCCGAAGCCGAGCATGTCGATCAGCAGGGAGCGGCGCCCCGCCAGCAGAGGGTGGACCGCGCTCTCCGCGAAGTAGGCCGGTGATGTGGCGCCGAGCCCGTGCACATAGACGCGGGAAGGGGCCGCGCCCGGCAGTTCGACCCACCGAATCCGGTCACCACCGGGTGTCACACGCGCGCTGTGCACAGCCTTGACCTCCGTACTCGAAGCCCGTCGGAAAGCCGAGGCTACTCGCTGCGTGGTCGGCTACCGTTCGATCCGTACCGGTGCACCTTCCAACACAACCCGTTCTCCTAGGAGTTGCCTGCCATGCCGCAGATCACCGTCGACTACTCCGGCGCGCTCGCCGCGGCCTTCGACCGGCAGGCCTTCGCGCTCGCCCTGCACCCGCTCGTCGTCTCCACCGTCGACGCCCGGCTGGAGGCCTGCAAGACCCGCTTCCGCCGGGTCGAGGACTTCGTCGTCGGCGCCGAGACCGAGGGCCGCGCCGTGCTGCACATCGAGATAGGCCTGCTCCACGGCCGTACCGACGCGAACAAGATCCGCCTCGCGGACGCCGTACTCGCGCTGATCGCCGCGCACGTCAAGCCGGTCGACGGCGTCACCCTGCACTCCTCCGTCGAGATTCCCGACCTGGATGTGGCCTACCGATCGCGCTGACCCCACGGGTTTACTCACGGGTTGATCCCGCGCGCTCCGTCAGGTCGCCGGGCACCCGTGGCGAGCCGCCGAAGCGGTGGTGAACGCCGTCAGCAGCCTTCGTCCGTCCTCGCTGCGGACCGTGCGCCGCACGTCCTTCCCGGCCTCCTGCAGCGGCAGCTCCTCGAACTTGAAGTACGCCGTGTCCAGCGCCCCCTTGCACGGATGCGACCGCATGATCGCGCCCTTCACGCTGCCGGGGTAGCGCTTGTCCAGGTACATCTCCTGCTGGGCGGACGGGCCGTAGTACGCGGTCAGGCGGATGCTGTGGTTCTTGGTCGGCAGCTCCAGGGAGCACTCCTCGGTGAGCGCGCGGCCGGCCGGCATCTCCGAAGCCGTCGTGAGCCGTAGCCGGGCCGTGTCCCGCTCGCTGACGACTCCGCCGCAGGTGCCCTCCGCCCCCGCGACGGGGCGCTCCTGCCGTTCGGTGCGGTCCACGGTCGAGGGGCGCTTTCCCAGAGCGCCTTCGCACCCGAAGCGCTCTGCCGCGTTACGCGCCGACTCGGTGGTGAAGCGGGCCAGGGCGAGGGCCTGTTCGGCGGAGAGGTTCTTGATGTCCGTACCGGATACGTCGGCCAGGACGAGGAGGCCGTCGCCGGGCACAGACGCACAGTCGACGAGCACCGCGGCCTGCGGAAAGTAGCTCGGCCGGATGGAGCCGTTCCAGCCGTGTCCGATCGGTGCCGCCGAGGTCTCCTCCGCCGCGTGGCTGGAGCGGTGGGCCGCCGAGGGGCGGAGGGTCAGCTCGAGTCGTACGTCGCCGGATTCCTGGCCACGGACCTGTGCCGTACAGCGTTCGGTCTCGTAGTCCATCCATTGCCCGGTATTCCCGCGGAACTCTAGTTCCGCTCCACGGAAGAACTCCCCGGCTTCCTCTGCCGCCAGTGCCCCCCGGCAGGTGTCGGCCGGGTCCTGCCCCGCGCCGTGGCCCCATGGGCCGAAGTCCCAGATCAGCCCGCCCGCCGTGAGTGCGGCGACCACGCCACCCGCTACCGCACAGGGAAGCCATGCGCGCCGCCCCCGTATCCAACGCATTGAGTTCCGTTTCCCCCGATGTTCCGGCATTCCGGCGTTTCGGTGTTTCGGCGTTTCATCGTGCTCCAGGTATGCACCGGAGTGATCCACCCGCCCGATCGTAGATCGGGCGGGACAAACGGTTCCGTGCGGGGTCTGAAGGGGTAAGTAGGTGAATAAGTCCCCTTGGGGAGGCTGATGAGATGCCGTGGTTCGCATGGTTGCTCGCCGCCGCGGCGCTCGGCACCGCGGAGTTCTTCACTCTGACGCTGGTTTTCGGGTTGCTGGCCGGAGCGGCGCTGGTCACTGCCGTCGTGGCCGGTGTGGGCGTCGGGCTGCTCGGACAGCTCGTGGCGCTCGGTCTGGCATCGGCAGCGGGCCTCGCTCTCGTACGTCCTGCCGCCCTGCGGTACATGGACCGGACGCCCCTGACGCGCGAGGGCAGCGATGCGCTCGTAGGCAAGCGTGCCGAGGTCATGCAGGAGGTCACCGCGACCCATGGGCTGATCAAGCTCTCCGGTGAGGAATGGACCGCTCGCGCCCTCGACGAAAGCCATGTGATCCCGGTCGGAACGCTGGTGGACGTCATGGAGATCGAAGGCGCCACCGCGGTCGTGTATCCCCGCGAGCTCCTTCCGTGAACGGCGGAACACGTCTTCCGTGAGCGGCTGAGCACGTCTCCGTGAACGACCGAACACGTAGCGGGCAGCGAAGGAGGAAGCATGGATCCGGTGGTCATCCCGATTCTCGTGGCGGCGCTCGTCGTGGTTTTTCTCGTGGCCGCGACCGTGCGGATCGTTCCGCAGGCGCGCCGATACAACATCGAGCGGTTCGGCCGGTATCGCCGGACGCTGCAGCCAGGCCTGAATTTCGTCCTGCCGGTGGCGGACCGGGTCAACACCAAACTCGATGTGCGTGAGCAGGTGTATTCGTCCGACCCCAAGCCGGTGATCACCGAGGACAACCTCGTGGTCAACATCGACACCGTGCTCTACTACCAGATCACCGACCCGAGGGCGGCGGCCTACGAGGTCGCCGACTATCTGCACGCCATCGACCAGCTCACCGTGACCACCCTGCGTAACGTCATCGGCTCCATGGACCTGGAGGGGACGCTCACCTCGCGTGAGGAGATCAACGCCCGGCTCCGTGCCGTACTCGACGACGCCACCGGGAAGTGGGGCATCCGGGTCAACCGGGTCGAGATCAAGGCGATCGATCCGCCGAACACCATCAAAGAGGCGATGGAGAAGCAGATGCGGGCCGAGCGTGACAAGCGCGCGGCCATCCTGCACGCCGAGGGTGAGCGGCAGGCGAAGATCCTCACCGCGGAGGGCACGAAGCAGAAGGACATCCTGGAGGCACAGGGCACACAGCAGGCCATGATCCTGCGGGCCGACGGTGAGTCGAAGGCGGTGGAGCTCGTCTTCCAGGCCGTCCATCGCAACAACGCCGACGCGAAGGTGCTGGCCTACAAGTATCTGGAGACCCTGCCGCATCTGGCGCAGAGCGACAACAACACGTTCTGGGTCATCCCGGGTGAGCTGACCGAGGCGATCCGTACGGTCACCACCGCGTTCGGCGACCAGTCGTCGGCCGCGGGTCCGCCGGTGGCCGAGCGGCAGGACTCGGCCGCCGACGTCGCGGACAGCGACAAGGACAACGTCGGGGTTCCGGAGATCGAGCCGAACTCGACCCTCGCGTTGGATGCCGTCGCCGCAGCCGACGAGGCCGCGAAGCAGGCCGCCGCCGCGGTCAGCGACGCGAAGGCCGAGGCCGAGGCGGCGGGAGAGACGCGGCTGCCGGGGCGGTAGCCCCTCCGGCCCGGGTGAGGCCCGGGTGAGGCCTGGATGAGGCCTGGATGAGACCCGGATGCGCGGACCGTCGGTGGACGGCGGGTGAGTGGACAATGCACGCATGGATGTTGTCCGGATACTCGAAGCCGCGTTGCTGCTGGTGCCGGAGACCGTCGCCACCGACAACGAGGTGACCGCCTCCGATATCTGGGACCACCTCGCGCACGACGAGTGGGAGGTGGCACTCGACCTGCTCCAGGAGCTGGGTGACGCGTGGACCGCGCCCGTGGGCTTCTGGGATGAACTGGAGCGCGCGGCCGAGGCGTTGGGATTCGAGCGGAGCCGTGAGTGGTGCCGGTGGCGTGAGACGGAGACGCGGTCCGGTGTCATCCGGGCCGACCTCGCCCTCCTGCCCGCCGGCGAAGGGCCCCGGAGCACCCCGATTCCCGGTGGCGGGGTGCTGCGCCCGATGTGGGACACCGGCGAGCGGAAGGGCGGCGGTGTGCCCGCGCTGTACATCGCCCGGGTGTGGGTCGAGTTCGCGCGGGAGCCGGCGCCCGGAGCCCGGGCCCCGGTGCGTCTGCTGCCGCTGGATCCGGCGCGGTGGACGCACCTCGTGCCGGGTGACCGGATCACGCTGTACGAGACGGCCCTCCCCGGCGGCACGGCGACGATCCTGGAGGTGCGGCCTCCGAGGGGGCAGCCTCCCACCGGGTAGGCAGATCAGCCGCTCGGACAGACGGGCGGGACGGCCCGGCGGCGCCCGCCGTCGGCGCTCCGGCGCCGACCCGGTCACACGGTCCGACGGGCACCGCGTGCCTGTTAACGCTGCCGGTGGCACCGCGCACCTCGTCGCACCTTCAGCGGCACCGCGTGCCTGTTCACGCCGCCGACGGCACCGCGCGCTTCGTCGCATCTCCAGCGGCATCGCGTGCCTGTTTACGCTGCCGGTGGCACCGCGCACTTCGTCGCGCCTTCAGCGGCATCGCGTGCCTGTTTACGCTGCCGGTGGCACCGCGCACCTCGTCGCACCTTCAGCGGCACCGCGTGCCCGGTCACACCGCCAGCGGCACCGCGTGGATCTCGTCCGCCGCGTGGCCCGCGCGTTCGTGGATGCGCTGGACCGCTTCCGCCGAGGGGCCCGTGGACAGGCAGTAGACCGTGCCGGATTGCGGGTCGGCCCAGGCGCGCTCGAAGTGGACGCCCTCCTCCTTCTCGATCGCCGCGTCGGCCTCATGGGCTTCCTTCAACTGCGCGGACGTGATGCCCTTCATGCCTCGGTGGACATCCATGTACATGCCCATGACTCGTACACCTCCAGATGTTCGGTTGTCGCCCTCCTTCCATGCTCCACCCGATGCGGGGTTCGGGCGCGTCCTATCGCCCGCCCGCCTCCACCCGCAGCTCCGCCACCCCCGCCGGCTTCTCCGGGTCCTCCGAGCGGACCGTCACCCGTACCTTGCGGGCCGTGTCGCCCGCCAGGTACGGGCGCCAGAAGCGGCCGTCGACGGAGGTCTCCAACGTGTGGGAGGCGGGCGGTACGTCGCTCCAGACCGGGGTCACCGAGGTGAGCCGGAGGGGCCGGGCGCCCAGGTCCACCGTCAGGGATCCCGTCGCGCCGTCCGGGGACCAGGACGTCGCCGGGGCCCCGTCCACCGCCGCCTCCGCGTACAGGCCCGGGGTATCGGAGGTCGCCGTCACCGGGCGGCAGCGCGCCGCGTCGGCCGTCGGGGTCAGGTCGGGGCGGCGGGTGGGAAGCGTGAGGGACGAGGACAGCCGGCGCGGTCCCTCCGTCGTGTGGACCGTGAACGGGGCACCCGAGATCAGGCGGACCGTCGTCGTCCGGGGGCCGACCCCGACCTCGTACACCGCGTCCCGGTACCGCAGGCCCTTCAGCGTGACGCCCTCGTGCAGTTGCGGCGGCAGCGTCGGGGCCAGGCGGACGCCGTCCTCCCGGAGGCGCAGGCCCGTCAGTCCGTGCGTGAACACCTGGAGGAAGCCGCCCTTCCCGGTCAGGAAGTCCTCGGCCGGGAAGCCGGACAGCGGGTCCTCCGCCCCCGACTTCTCGCCGCGTGCCTCGGAGAACAGGTCGTACGGGCCCCGCACAAAGGGCCGTACCGCACGCTGGAGGTACGTGTACGTCGAGCAGCCCGGCTCACCGGTCTCCGCCGCGTCGATCGCGTGCACCGAGTCCGTCATCGCCGGGCCGTCCGGGTCGGTGCGCGCCGCGTAGTAGTCCAGGGTGGCCGCCGCGGCGCCCGGCTCCATCGGCCACTCCAGCGGGTACGTCAGCAGCACCGTGTCCGCCTGCTTGATCGTGGAGCCGTTGTAGCCCGCGTACTGGAGGAAGACCTTCTTCTCCGCGTCGTACGGGATACGGAGACGGTCCGCGACCCGGTTCCAGCCGGCGGGCGTGCTCTGGCCGAGGAGGCGGGCCGCGCGGGTCGCGTTGCGCAGGGCCGTGGCGGCGCCCGCGTTGGTGAAGACGCCGTCGTCGACGCCGTTGCTGTACTCGTCGGGGCCGGCCACGTTCCTGATCGAGTAGCTGCCGTCCGCGTTCGCCGTGGCGCGCGACTGCCAGAAGTCGGCGATGCCGCGCAGGAGCGGCCAGCCGCGTGCCGCCAGCCAGTCGCGGTCGCCGGTGGCGAGGTAGTACTGCCAGACGGCCAGCGACGCATCGCCCTGGAGGTGATTCTGGGTCAGGCAGTGCGGCGGGTCCACGCTGTGGCACTCGGAGTCCAGCCGGCCCCGGCTCGCGCTCGTCCAGGGGTAGAACAGGCCGTCGTGGCCCAGCTTCTCGGCGTTCGCGCGGGCCGCGTCCCGGGTGCGGTAGCGGTACTCGACGACCGAGCGCGCCAGCTCCGGGCGGGTGGCGAGCAGCCCCGGGAACATCCACGTCTCGGCGTCCCAGAACACCAGGCCCGCGTAGTTGTCGCTGGTCAGACCGGCCGGGGCGATGCTGTCGGAGGAGCCGCGCCGGGTGCTCGCCAGCAGTCCGTACTGGGCGGAGCGCAGCCGGCCCTGGAGTTCGCGGTCGCCGGGCACCAGCACGTCGGCGGACCAGGCCTCGCGCCAGGCTGCCTCGTTCGCCGCGAAGACCCGGTCCCAGCCGCGCCGTGCCGCCCGGTGCGCCGCCTCGCGGGCGTCCTCGGCCGGGGCGCGGGAGGTCAGGGCGGTGTCGACGCCGACGTACTTCTCGAAGGTGTACGTCCGGCCCGCGCGGACCGGGGTCTGCCTCGGGGACGTATGGGCGTCCGGCCGCAGCGTCTCGACCACGCCCGAGCCGCGCCGCATCGCCTGCGCCACGGCCCCCTCGATCCCGGTGCCGAGCGTGCGGAACGTGCCGTCCTCGCGCAGCGTGATCCGGCGCGCGCCCCGGCCGTCGAGCCGGCCGGTGACGGTCGCGGTGCCGCTCCAGCGCGGGGTCATCCGCAGGCGTACGGCTCCGGTGTGGACGTCGGAGCGGTCGGCCAGGACGTCGTAGGAGATGTCGGTCGCCCGGCCGTCCGCGGTCGTCCAGCGCAGCGAGGTGCGGACGAGGCCGCAGGAGAGGAAGACCGTCTGGCGGTAGTGCGAGATCCGGCCGGCCGGGGTGTCCGTGCCGAGGGTCTCCTTGCCGACGGCCACGTCGATGCCGGTCCAGCTCGGCAGCGCGGCGATCACCTCGCGGCCCTCGGTGACGGCCTCGTCCCGTGCGTAGAGCCCGGAGACGAACGCGCCGTCGTAGCGCGGTGTGTAGAGCGGCCAGCCGGTCTTCTCGCCGGTGGCCGCGTATCCGGCGCCGGTGGCGGGGACGCGGTGGCCGAGATAGCCGTTGCCGACGTACGGGTCGTAGCCGCCGGCCTCGCCGAAGCGGGTGGACGTCGGGGACCAGGAGGTCCCGGGCGCGCCCTGTCCGTCCGTCCGGCCGCAGGCGGGCACGGCCGGGGCCGGGGAAGCGGCCGGAGACGGGTGCGGGGACGCGGTCGGGCCCGGTGCGGGGGAGGCGGACGGGTGGGCCGGGCCCGGCAGCGGTACGGGGCCGGGGGACCCGTCCGCGCCGGCGGCGGGCGGCGGCGGTGCGATCAGGGCGGCCGCGACCAGGGGTGCGAGGACGGAGATACGCGAGAGGCTCACGGTACGAAGGTAGGGACGAGGCGGCCCGGCCGGCCGTCACGCCGCGCACACCTCGCCCACCCACCCCGCACCGGGCGTCCGCCGGACGGCCGGATGGAGCAGGACGGGCGGGAGGAGCGGGCTCGGCGTCCGCCGGGGGCGGAGTGCCGGGGCCTGCGGCCGTTGAGGGCGGGGTGCGGCCCTGGTCCGGAACGCGGGGCGGAGCCCGCTCCGGATTCCGTGCAGCCCCCGCCCGCCTCACCCCGCCATCCCCGTCTTCAACCCCGCCCCGCACAACGGCACCACCACGCTGCCCCCGTCGCCGCCCCCGTCCCGTACCGCCGCCCAGCACGCCACGCCCGTCGTCTCGACGTAGAAGCCGCGGGACGCCAGGTCCTGCTGGGCCTCGCGGATGTGGTCCTCCGGCACCGTCAGGAACGTGCCGCCCGAGGCCCGTACCGCTGCCAGGATCTGCCGGGCGCGCGGTGGGCGCGGGATCGCGATGCCTTCCGCGAGCGTGGGGGAGGGCGGCGTGGCCCGGTCCGCCGGGGGCAGGTCGTCCAGGCCCGCGTGGAAGGCGGCGGCCAGCGGGGAGACCGCCTCGGCCTGGACGGCGATCAGGCGGGGGCGGGTCTCGATCAGGCCCAGCGCGTGCAGTTCGGCGGTGGCCAGGGCCGCGCCCAGCAGCAGGGTGCCGTTGCCGACCGGGACGGCCAGGGCGTCCGGCAGCCGGCCGCCGAGGTCCTCCCAGAGCTCGTACACGTACGTCTTCGTGCCGTGCAGGAAGTACGGGTTGAAGACGTGCGAGGCGTAGAAGACCCCCGGTCCGTCCGCCGCCGCGCGGGCGGCCAGCGCGGTCGCCTCCCGGCCGCCGGGGACGGTCACCAGGTGCGCGCCGTGGGCCCGGATCTGCTCGGTCTTCTTGGCCGATGTGCCCTCGGGGACGTACACCGTGCACGCGAGCCCGGCCCGCGCGCAGTACGCGGCGACGGACGTGCCCGCGTTGCCGGTGCTGTCCGCCACCACCCGGTCCGGGCCCAGCCGCCGGGCCAGCTCCACCAGCAGCACCGCACCGCGGTCCTTGAAGGACAGCGTCGGCATCAGGTAGTCGAGCTTGGCCGAGACGGTGTCCGTGAGCGCGACGAGCGGGGTGCGGCCCTCGCCCAGGGAGATCGTCGGGGCGGCGAGCGGCAGGAATTCCTCGTAACGCCACAATGAATTGGCCCGCACGGAAAGCGCGTTCGGTGCGACGCCCCGCACGGGGGTGAAGTCGAGGTCCCAGGGGCCCCGGCAGACCGGGCAGCACCAGGTCAGGGCGGTGGTCTCGGACCGGGTCCCGTCCACCGGGCAGTGATAGCTCGTCATGTCCGCCAGCATGTCAGGCGTATGGCAGATGAATGGCGTGCGTATGGGATGCCCCAACGCACCCTTGTGAGTTCGCCATGGATCGGTCAATCTTTCGCTGGCAGCAGGGCATGCCGGTCGCCGGAGGACGCAGAAACCGGGGCGTTCCGATGGCTGATTTGTCATGCCCCTGTCGGGAGTCGTCCTGCGACTCCGGCACCACCCCCCACCAGAGCACCGCCTATGAGGAGGACCCCTCACATGTCAGTGACGCGTCACACCCCCCAGGCCCGTCGAAGACTCGCCACGGCGACCGTCATAGCCACCGCAGCCGCCGTCGCGCTCGCCACCGCCTCCGCCCTTCCGGCGAACGCGGCCGAGCGGGCACCCGAAGGCGTGATCGAGAACGCGGGCGCTCCGGGCGTCATCAGCAACAGCTACATCGTGACCCTGAAGGACTCGGCCGCGAAGTCCGACTCCGCCCAGGGCAAGGCCCTCGCGAAGAAGTACGGCGCGAGCATCGAGCGCACCTACCGCTCGGCCCTCAACGGCTACGCGGTCGAGGCCTCCGCCGCCGAGGCGAAGAAGTTCGCCGCCGACCCGGCCGTCGCCTCCGTCTCGCAGAACCGCACCTTCACGGTCGACGCCACCCAGACCAACCCGCCCTCCTGGGGTCTGGACCGCATCGACCAGAAGAACCTTCCGCTGGACCAGCGCTACACCTACCCGGACAAGGCGGGCGAGGGCGTCACCGCCTACGTCATCGACACCGGTGTACGGATCAGCCACAGCGACTTCGGCGGCCGGGCCTTCAACGGCTACGACGCCATCGACAACGACAACGTCGCGCAGGACGGCCACGGCCACGGCACGCACGTCGCCGGCACCGTCGCGGGCACGGCCCACGGCGTCGCCAAGAAGGCGAAGATCGTCGGCGTCCGCGTGCTGAACAACAGCGGCTCCGGCACCACCGCGCAGGTCGTCGCCGGCATCGACTGGGTGACGGCCAACGCCGTCAAGCCCGCCGTCGCCAACATGAGCCTCGGCGGTGGCGCGGACTCCGTGCTCGACGCCGCCGTGCAGCGGTCCATCGCCTCCGGCGTCACCTACGCCGTCGCTGCGGGCAACGAGTCGACCAACGCCTCCACGAAGTCCCCGGCGCGCGTCCCCGAGGCCATCACCGTGGGCTCGACGACCAACACCGACGCCCGCTCCAGCTTCTCCAACTACGGCTCCGTCGTGGACATCTTCGCGCCCGGTTCCTCGATCACCTCGACGTGGAACACCAGCGACAGCGCCACGAACACCATCTCCGGCACGTCGATGGCCAGCCCGCACGTGGCCGGCGGCGCCGCCCTCTACCTCGCCGAGAACCCGTCCTCGACGCCCGCGCAGGTCTCCGCCGGTCTCGTCGCGGCGGCCACCACCGGGGTCGTCGGCAACCCGGGCAGCGGTTCGCCCAACCGTCTCCTGAACGTGAACACGGGCACCACCAACCCGCCGGACCCGGACCCCAAGAAGTTCGAGAACACCACCGGGTACCCGATCAACGACAACGCGACCGTCGAGTCGCCCGTCACGGTCACCGGGATCACCGGCAACGCGCCTTCCGCGCTGAAGGTGCCGGTCAACATCTCGCACACCTACATCGGTGACCTGAAGATCGACCTGGTCGCACCGAACGGCACCGTCTTCAACCTGAAGGCGTACGGCTCCGGCGGCAGCGGCGACGACGTGGTCACCACGTACACCGTCAACGCCTCCTCCGTCGCCGCCAACGGCACCTGGAAGCTCCGGGTCAGCGACAACTGGACGTACGACACCGGCCGGATCAACAGCTGGGGCCTGCACTTCTGAGCCTGCGCCGCTGAACCTCCGAACGGCTGAGTCAAAGGTTCCGGGCAGCACGCACAGGCCGGGGCGGTCGCGTCATGCGGCCGCCCCGGCCCTGTCCGTCGGGCCGTCGGGCCGTCGGGTCAGCGGCGGTTGAGCCCGCGGTCGACCGCGGTGATCAGCTCGCCGTCCTCCGTGTCCCCGTCCAGCGACCAGAACATCGCCCCGCCGAGACCCTTGTCCCGGACGTACGCGGCCTTGGTGCGCAGGACCTGCGGGTCGTCGTACGTCCACAGCGTGGTGCCGTCGAACAGCCATGCGTGGCCGTTCTTCACATCACGGTGCACCTTGTACGTCCCCGAAGCGGCCAGTTGCTTGAGGACCTTGTAGTCCTCGTAGCCCGCCGCCCAGGTGGCCGGAGCCGGGGCCGTGGCCGGCTGGCCCATCCCCCTGCCACCGCCGCTCACTCCGGTCCAGCCCTGACCGTAGGTCGGCATGCCCACCACGAGCTTGTGCCGGGGCGCGCCGCGGCGGACCCAGTCGCGCACGGTCCGGTCGACGCTGAAGTCGTTCTTCGCGTACAGGGCCGACTGCTGGGCCGTCTTCTTCTCGCCGGAGACGTGGTAGTCGTAGCCCTGGATGTTGACGAAGTCGAAGTCCTTCATGAGGCGCTTCACATCGAAGCCCGCGTCGATCGCGGCCGGGTTGGCCGGTACGTACGCCGACAGGTCGTAGTGCTTGGGCTTCGGCTTGCCGTGCCCGTGGCCCTTGCCCTTGCTCTTCCCCGCCTTCTCCTCGGCCTTCGCCTCGCTCTTCGCGTGGGCGTCGAGCTGGGTGCGGAACTCGCGGATCAGCGCGGTGAAGTTCTTCTTGTCCTCCGGGCGGAAGACGGTGCCCTCGTTCGCCGCCGAGCCCGGCCACTCCCAGTCGACGTCGATGCCGTCGAAGAGGCCGGCCGCCGCGCCTTCGCCGCCGCGCGCCCCGTCCACCGGGAGGTTGCCCTTGATGTACAGGTCGACGCAGGAGGCGACGAGCGCCTTGCGGGAGGCCGCCGTGCGGACCGCGTCGGAGAAGTGGGTGGACCAGCTCCAGCCGCCGAGCGAGATCATGACCTTGAGGCCGGGGTGCTTGGCCTTCAGCTCGCGCAGCTGGTTGAAGCTGCCCGCGAGCGGCTGGGTGTCGGTGTCGGCGACGCCGTCCACCGATCCCGCCGCGTCGAACGGACGGGCGTAGTCGGCCCAGGCGTCGGCCTGGCCGGGGATGTTGCCGGTGAAGCACTTGCCCTCGGCGCTGACGTTGCCGAAGGCGTAGTTGATGTGGGTCAGCTTGGCCGCGGCCCCGCTGGTGTCCAGGTCCTTGACCTGGAAGTCGCGTCCGTAGACGCCCCATTGGGTGAAGTAGCCGATGCTCTTGTACGCGGGCCGGTGGTGGCCCTTGTCGCGGTCGCCGCCCTTGCTCCGGTCGTGGCCGGCGCTGGCCGTGGCCGCGGGCGCGACGCCCGCCAGCAGGGCCAGCGAGACGGCGGCGATGGTCATTCGGGACAGGCTTCTTCGGCGCATGAGGCTCGTTCCTGTGCGTGATCCGGTGCGTGGTCCGGTACGGAGAGAAAGCGGACGGAAAAGCGGGAGCCGTGCTGTGCACAGGAAGGTATTGGTCTGGACCAAAAATGGTCAAGAGTAAGGGAGTTGCCGGAGAACGGCCGGGAAGAATCTGGTATCCGGGCCCGAGGTATGCCTGGACCGCCACAAGATCATCACATTGGGTGAAACTCTGGCCCATGCTTGCGGTGCACAACCCACGGTTGTCAGGCTGTCGCAGACTGTCAACCTGTTGGGAGTGGCCTGTGACTTTCGGTGAGCAGCCCGCCTATCTGCGCGTGGCGAGCGATCTCAGGGAGAAGATCGTCAACGGCGCGCTGCCGCCCCATACCCGCCTGCCGTCGCAGGCCCGCATCCGGGAGGAGTACGGGGTCTCGGACACCGTCGCCCTGGAGGCGCGGAAGGTCCTGATGGCGGAGGGGCTGGTCGAAGGGCGTTCCGGCTCCGGCACCTATGTGCGCGAGCGTCCCGTCCCCCGCATGATCGCCCGCTCCGGCTACCGGCCGGACAAGGGGGCCAGTCCGTTCCGGCAGGAGCAGACGGCCGAGGGCGCGCGCGGGACCTGGGAGTCCCGCAGTGAACAGGAGGGGGCGAGCCCCGAGATCGCCGAGCGGCTGGGCATCGAGCCGGGCGAGCGGGTGATGCGCACGCATTACGTCTTCCGGGAGGCGGGTGAGCCGATCATGCTCTCCACCTCCTGGGAACCGCTCGCCGTCACCGGCCGTACGCCCGTGATGCTGCCGGAGGAGGGTCCGTTGGGCGGCTGCGGGGTGGTCGACCGGATGGCCGCGATCGATGTCGTCGTGGACAACGTCGCCGAGGAGGTCGGCGCGCGCCCGGGGCTGGCGGAGGAGCTCCTGGCGCTCGGCGGTGTGCCCGGCCATGTGGTCATCGTCATCGGGCGTACGTACTACGCCTCGGGCCGGGCCGTGGAGACGGCCGACGTGGTGGTGCCGGCCGACCGGTACCGGGTCGCCTATCACCTGCCGGTGCGGTGAGGTGAGGTGACGGCCCGTCGGGCCCCGGTGAAGAGTGTCTGCCGGGGCTGATGGGTGTGCTGATGGGTCATGAGGGGGCGCATTCGTCGGATGCGCCCCTTTCGTGATGGCCGGATGTGTATCTCTTTGTGTAAAGCCGCCTGCACTGAGTGAAGGTCAGGCGTACGCTCGGGCATATGCGTACTGCGGTTTCCTGGGGATCCTTAGAGACGTGCACGCCGGTGGGAAGAGGGGCGATATGCGGGGGAGCGACACGATGAGCGACAGCGGCGCCGTGCTCCCTTGGCAGGTGATACGGCAGGACGACGGCGGCAACCGCTATCGCGTGGGCAGGTACGCCACGCAGGCAGAGGCGCAGAAGGTCGCCGACGGCCTCGACGACCGCCACCGCCACCAGGTCTATCGGGTGGAGCGCGTGGGCCAGGGCAACAGGCCCTGAGGCGACGGACGGCCCCGTGGGGCCCCGGGAGGCGGGAACGCGCCTCCCGGAGCCCCGCGAGTCTCCTGGAGTGCCTGTGCGCCCGCGTGCGCCCTCGTCGCGCTTGTGCGCGTCCGCCGCCTCGGGCGGTAGGGTCCCGCCCGACCGGGGGTGCGGAAGCCGCCGGAGGCGCGGCGAGCGGGGCGGAGTGATGGCGGTGCTGATCGACACGGTGGCGTGGGTGCGGATCGAGGGCGGCAGGATCCTCTGCGCACGGCCCCGGGGCAAGGACGTCTTCTACATCCCGGGCGGCAAGCGCGAGGGTGCGGAGACCGATCTGCAGACCCTCCTGCGGGAGATCGAGGAGGAGCTGACGGTCGGCCTGATCCAGGAGACCGTCGTCCACGCCGGTACGTACGAGGCCCCCGTGGACGGCCGGCCCGACGCCGCCGTCGTACGGATGAGCTGCTACTACGGCGACTACCGCGGCACGCTCGCCGCGAGCAGCGAGATCGAGGAGATGGCCTGGTTCTCCTTCGCCGACCGGGCCCTGGTGCCGCCCGTGGACCAGCTGCTCTTCGACGACCTCAAGGCGGCGGGCGCGCTGACCTGATCACCTGGGCGCGCCTTTGGTGTCCCCGGTCCCGACCCGTCTGTGATCTTCTGTGCCCGTCTGCACTCATATGCACCAAACACCACGTTGTGCGGTAGTAAGTAACAAATGGTGGGTATGGGATTTTTAGTCCCCATTTGCTCATGTGGGTGCGCCCGTGGTCGTCCCTGGGAAGTGATCGGCGTGATCGAGACCGAAGGCGACTGCGCCGAGTGGTCCTTCCCGGCCGAACCAGGCTCCGTGCGCAGCGCCCGGCACGCCGTCCGGGGTGCTCTGGGCTCGTGGGGTCTCGACGCGGCGGTCGGTGATCTCGCGGTGCTGCTCGTCAGCGAACTCGTGACCAATTCCCTGCGGTACGCCTCCGGGCCCATCGGCGTACGGTTGGTCCGCTCGAACCCCGACGGGGACCTCCTGCTCGCCGACCGCCCTCCCGCCGCCCCCGGACTGCGGGTGGAAGTCTCCGATCCGCTTCCGGATCCACCCACCGAACGCAGTGCGGGACCCGACGACGAAGGGGGCCGGGGACTCCAGCTGGTGGCCTGTTCCGCACGTCGCTGGGGGACGCGTCGGGGAAAGAGCGGCAAGACCGTGTGGTTCGAGCTGGCTCTCCCTGGTTAGGAGAGTGGAGGGACGCACAGCGATCACCAGAGGTCGGGCAGAACCTGGCTGAAAGGGACTGAGACCTTGCTGTGATCGTGAACGCCGTGTCGGTCGGGCCCGTAGTGCTGAATACTGCGGGCAGGACCGGTCCGGTGTGTGAGCTGGAGGGGACGGTCGCGTGAGCGAAATACCTGGGACAACGGGCGATGTCGTCGGGACGGCCGGCGATGTCGTGTGGCAGAGCAGCCCGCCCGGCTCGATCTACGACTACATCAGAGTCGCCTCCTTCTCGATCGGCCCCGACGGCCTGATCGAGCAGTGGAGCAGCCGGGCCGCCGGTCTGTTCGGCATGACCTCGACCGAGGCGGTCGGCCGTGACCCGGTGGAAGCCTTCATGCCCTCCGAGCTGCGCTCGGACGGTCATCGGCGGGTCGGCGAGATCCTCGACGGCAAGGAGTGGACGGGTCTCGTCCCGTTCCGGATGCCGGGCGAGGGCGGGGCGCACGGCGTCGCCGAGGTCTATGTGATGCCGAGTCTGACGGGTCGTGGCGAGCGGGCCGCGCTCTGCATCGTCGTGGACGTCCGGGCGCTGCGGCGCATCGAGACGGACCTTGCCGCGTCACAGGCCATATTCGGCCAATCTCCTTTCGGTTTCGTGCTGTTCGGCACGGACTTCGCCGTCGTCCGGGCCAACCAGCGCTTCGCCACGGTCTTCGGCGGCGCGGCCGAGGACCACCGGGGCCGCACGGTGGATGACTATCTGCCGCGCGCCGAGGCCGACCGGCTGTCCGCCACCCTGAAGCGGGTCCTGGAGACCGGGGAGTCCGTCACCGACCTCCAGCTCGTCGGCACCGCCCCCGGCACCACCGACCGCCGCCACTGGTCCATGAACCTCTACCGGGTGCACAGCGGAGCCGGCCGCCCCGTCGGCGTCGCCGGCCTCGCCACCGACGTCACCCGCCGGCACATCGCCGCCCGCGAGGCCGCCAGCGCCCGCCGCAACCTCGCCCTCCTCAACGAGGCCAGCGCCCGCATCGGCAATTCGCTGGACCTGGAGACCACCGCCCGCGAACTCCTCGACGTGGCCGTCCCCGGCTTCTGCGACCTCGCCACCGTCGACCTCTACCAGGGGCTGCTCACCGGCGAGGAGGCCGCGCCCGGCAGTTGGGCGCCCGCGCACCGCGAGTCCGCCGGAGGCTCGGCGGAGCTGCGCCGGGTCGCCCACGCCAGCGCGGTCGCCGACGCCCTGCCCACCGCCGTGGCGGGCAGCGGGCCCCCCGGCCCGGACGACCTGCCGCCCGCGCTCGGCTCCGTCCACCGCTTCCCGTTCGGCTCGCCCTGCGCCATGGCGCTCCGCTCCGGCCGGGTCGAGGACGTCCCCGGCGACGAGATGGGCTTCGTGCAGTCGACGCTCGCCGTCCCGATGGTCGCGCACGACACCGTCGTCGGCCTCGTCCAGTTCTCCCGTACGAAGGGCAGCGAGCCCTTCGGCGAGCGCGACCGGGCCCTCGCCACCGAACTGGCCGCCCGCGCCGCCGTCTGTATCGACAACGCCCGCCTCTACCGCCGCGAGCACGAACGCGCCCTGATCCTCCAGCGCAGCCTGCTGCCCCCCGGCGACCCCGAGGCCGCCGGGCTCGACATCGCCTGCCGCTATCTGCCGGGCAACACCGCCACCGAGGTCGGCGGCGACTGGTTCGACGTGATCGAGCTGCCCGGCCACCGCACCGCCCTCGTCGTCGGCGACGTCATGGGCCGCGGCCTGCGCGCCGCCGTCGCCATGGGCGAACTGCGCACCGCCGTGAGGACCCTGGCCCTCCTCGACCTGGAGCCGGCCGAAGTGCTCTCCGCCCTCGACGAGGTCGCCCGCGGCCTCGGCTCCCCGGGCGGCGGCGAGCGCAGCGAAGGGCTCGGCGGAGCGCAGTGGCCCTCGCGCGCCGCGCAGAAGTCCCGCGAGGCCGACCTCTCCGAGGTGTATCTCGCGACCTGCGTGTACGCGGTCTACGACCCGGTCACCCGGCGCTGTACGTTCGCCAACGCCGGGCACATGCCCCCGGCCGTCGTCGAGCCCGGCCGGCCCGCCCGGCTCATCGACGTCCCCCCGGGCATGCCGCTGGGCGTCGGCGGCGAGCCGTTCGAGGAGGTCGAGGTCGAGCTGGCCGAGAACGCCCTGCTCACCCTCTACACCGACGGCCTGGTCGAGTCCCGGGACCAGCCGCTGGACGAGGGCCTGGAGGCGCTGCGGGAGGTGCTCACCGGTCCGCAGATGGAGCTGGAGGACGCCTGCGACCACGTCCTGAGCACCCTGGACACCCAGCACGGCGAGGACGACATCGCCCTGCTGATGGCCCGTATCCAAGGGCTGCCCACGGAGGCGGTGGGCGACTGGACGCTGCCGCGCGAACCCCGTTCGGTGGGCCGCGCCCGTGAGCTGGCCCGCACCCAGCTGCTCGCCTGGGACCTCGACGACCTGGTCGACACCACCGAACTCCTCGTCAGCGAACTGGTCACCAACGCCCTGCGCTACGGCGAGGGCGAGATCCGGCTCCGGCTGCTGCGCGACCGCACCCTGGTCTGCGAGGTGTGGGACGCCGGACTCGTCCAGCCGCGCCGCCGCCGCGCCCGCGACACCGACGAGGGCGGCCGCGGCCTCCAGCTGGTCGGCCTGCTCAGCGCCGCCTGGGGCTCGCGCCGCACCCCGCGCGGCAAGACCGTCTGGTTCGAACTGGCCCTGCCGGACGGCGCCCCGGCCGCCGAACTCTCCGTGGAGCAGCTCCTGAGCATGTACTGAACCCGGTGGCAGGAGAGCCGTTACGCGCCCGTCTTCAGGGCCGCCAGCCGGGCCTCGACCTCCGCGCTGGCGCCCAGGCTGTCCAGCTGCTCGAACTGGGCGTCCAAGGAGGAGGCGGCCAGCTCCTGTTTGCCCAGCGCCTTCGCCTCCTCGCGCCGTACCTTGTCCTCGAAGCGGCTCAGCTCGCTCGTCGGGTCGAGGACGTCGATGTTCTTCACCGCGTCCATCATCCGGTTCTGCGCCTGGGCGGACTTGGCGCGCGCCACCAGTTCGTCGCGCTTGGCCTTCAGCTCGGAGAGCTTGGCCTTCATCTGGTCGAGGCCCGTCTTCAGCTTGTCCACCACCTCGGACTGCGAGGCGATCGTCGGCTCGGCCGTCCTCGCCTCCTGCTCCGACTGGAGCTGACGGCCCAGCGCCACCTTGGCCAGGTTGTCGAACGTGTCGGCATCCGCCACCGACCCGGCCCCGCGCAGCTCGTCCGCCTTCCGGCTGGCCGCCAGCGCCTTCCCGCCCCACTCGGCCGCCGCCTCGACGTCCTCCTTGTGGTCCTGCTCCATCAGCCGGAGGTTGCCGATGGTCGACGCGACGGCCTGCTCGGCCTCCGCGATGTTGTTCGTGTAGTCCCGGATCAACTGGTCCAGCATCTTCTGCGGGTCCTCTGCCTGGTCCAGGAGGGCGTTGACGTTGGCCTTCGCGAGCTGGGTGACGCGGCCGAGGATGGTCTGCTTGGTCATGGGATCACTCCTTGGAAGTCGGGACGGTTCCGCCGTGGTCCTGCTCTGCCGGTCGTTCAGAAGCGGCCGCCACCGCCCCGGCGCCCCCGGGTGCCGCCTCCGCCGAAACTGCCGGGGCCGCCGCCGAAGCCGCCGGACCGGCCGCCTCCGCCGAACCCGCCGCCCATGTTCCCGCCCCGGCCACCGCCCCCGAACAGCCCGCCGAGGATGATGCCGCCGAGCACCGCCCCGCCCATGCCGCCGCCCCCGCCCCGCATACCGCCGGGGCCCTGCATGCCGCCGAAGCCCCGGACGTCCTGCTCCGCCAGGCTCAGCGCCTGCCGGGCCAGCGCGTCCGCCTGCTGCGCCTCAGCCAGCGCGCCCTGCGCGTCCGTGCCCGACAGCTCCCGGGCCCGCTCCCACCGCCGCTGCGCCTCCGCGAGCCGGGTGCGGGCCTGGCTGCCGACCGCACCCCGGTTGGTCGTGATGTAGTCGGCCGCCGCCCCGATCGCGGACCGGGCGGTGAGCATCGCCTGGTCGAGGAGGGTGCGGGCCTTCGCCGCGCCGCGCTCCTGGTCCCGGGCCCCAGCCAGCGCCTCGTCCAGGGCGGCGTCCGCCTCCTCCACCCGGCGCAGCGCGTCGATCGGGTCGTACGGTCCCGCCGCCGTCGCGCCCCGGACATCGGCGAGCACCGCCTCGGCGCGGGCGATCCGGCCGCGCAGATCGGCGGTCGACGCACCCTCGGCGGTCCCTCCGAGCAGCCCGCCCGCGTCCGCGAGGTCGGTCTCCGTCTCGGTGAGGGCGGCGGGCAGCCGGCGCGCGGCCTCGTCCAGCTCCGCAGCCCGCCGGTCCACCGAGTCCAGCAGCGTGCCCGCCTGGCCCACCGCGCCCTCGGCGGCCCGGATGTACACCGCGGCCCGGGAGTTCTCGCCGCCGTCGACCGCCGCACGGGCCTGTTCCACGGCCGAGGCGGCGAAGACGAGCCGGTCCCGCGCCTGCTCGACGTCGCCCGCGACGGGCGTGGCCGCGCCCTCCCCGTACCGCTCGCGCAGCCCGGCGACGCCCGACTCGGCCGAGGCGACCCGTCCGGCGAGCTCGCGGTGCGTGGCGTCCACGGTGGCCAGCGCCTCGGGCGCGGTACGTTCCAGGGCGCGCAGCCGGTCGAAGTCCTCGGAGACGGTGTCCAGACCCTCGTTCGCCGCCGCGCAGCGCGTGAGGATCTCCTCCAGCATCCGGCGGCGGGTCGCGTCGTCCTCGGGGAAGGCGTCGTCGAGCTGCTGGCGCAGCCGGAACGACCGCGTCAGCTCGTCCTTCGCCCGCGCCACCGCCTCGGTGAAGGGCTTCGCCGCCTCCTCGCCGAACTGGGCGGTCGCGAAGCCGAGTTCCTCCTCGCTGGTGCGTACCGCGTCATCGGTGTCCACCAGCACCTGCTTCGCCTGCGCGTCCAGCTCCGGCAGCGGCGTCGGCGGCTCCGGCGCACCGCCCGCCCCCGCGCCCCGGCCCCAGCCGGTGGCCGCCGGCGTGGTGCGGGTCGTGCTGCGCCGCTTGCGCCGGGCGTACGCGTAGGCGGCGACCGCGCCCGCGCCGCCGACGACGGCCACCGGCAGGATGAAGTCGCGGGCGCCGGTGGAGCCGGAGTCACCCGTTCCGGGGTCGGCCGGTCCCGGGGTGATCGCGGGTGCGGTCACGGGGCGCCCGGCCCGTACGGAGGCGTAGCCGTCCGCCGCGCCGATCGCGGCCCCCGCCCAGTCGTTCTCCCGCAGCGCGGGTTCGATCGCGGTACTCGCCACGTCCCGCAGCTGGGCGTCGGTGAGCGGGGAGCTCTCGTCGACGGTGTAGGCGTACTGCCGGTCGTGGGTGGCGACGGAGAGCAGCACATCGTCCTGGCCCAGACCGTTGCGGTCGGCGGTCTCGTCGCTCCAGGTCTGTCCGGACCGGCCGGAGAAATCGCGTACGTACACCACGAAGAGCTGGATGCGCTCGTCCTCGTACAACCGGTCGAGGGCGTCCTCCACCTGCTCCGTCCGGTCGCCCAGCGCGCCCACCCGGTCGGTGATCTGCCCGTCCCGCGACAGCTCGACCGGGTCGTCGGCGCGGGCGGGCGCGGCGGCGGGCAGCACCAGCCAGCACACGGCGGACAGCGCGGCGAGTAGGCCGGTGAGTAGACCGGCGGGCGGACCGGTGAGCCGGGCTCGGACGGGCCCGGCGCTCCGGGGCCGCGGCAATCGTGGAGATGTCACCTTTGCGAGGCTATGTGTGCTTTTTGGGCCCCGCGACCCGACGTTCTGCCGGTCGGCGTCGGCTGTTCGCATGAAAGGGCGCGCGAAAGAAGCCGCCCCGCGCGTGTGCGGAGAGGCGGTGGCCGCCGCCCGTCGTCAGATGGGGCGACGTGGCGCGTTCCGGGCCCGGCGCCGGAGGCCGGCGGCGCCGCGCCGGTCAGGCCCGTTCCCACGGGAGGTCCCGTCCCACGAGAGGCCCGGTCTCCTCGGAAGCGTCCATGAGAGGCCCGAAGTCCGGAGGTGGCGTGTGACTGGCCTTCAGCTGTCGGTCGTCGTGCCGTGCTTCGACGAGGCCGAGGTGATCGAGGCCTTCCACGCCGTGCTGGTCGGCGTCCTGGAACCCCTCGGCGACAGCTTCGAGATCTGTTACGTGGACGACGGCAGCCGGGACCGCACCCGGGTGCTGCTGAACGCCCTCGCCGCCCGCGACCCGCGTGTCCACTACACCGCCTTCAGCCGCAACTTCGGCAAGGAGGCCGCCATGCTCGCCGGACTCCGGATGTCGTGCGGGGCGGCCGTGGTGATCATGGACGCCGACCTCCAGCACCCGCCCGAGCTGATCCCCCGCATGCTGGAACTGCACCGGCACGGCTACGACCAGGTCATCCCGCGCCGCGACCGCACGGGCGAGGGCATGCTCCGCAGCACCCTCAGCCACACCTATTACGCTCTGGTCCGCCGCTGCATGGACGTGGAGCTCATCGACGGTTCGGGGGACTTCCGGCTGCTGTCGCGGCGGGCGGTGGAGAGCGTGCTGTCGCTGCCGGAGAGCAACCGCTTCTCCAAGGGAATCTTCTCCTGGATCGGCTTCGACACGGTCACCTTCCGCTACCGCAACAGCGAGCGGGTGGCCGGCCGCTCGAAATGGGGCAGCAGACGGCTGCTCAACTACGGCATCGACGGACTGCTCTCCTTCAACAACCGGCCGCTCCGCCTCGCGATCTACACCGGCTTCTGGGTCTTCGTCTCGGCCCTGGTCTACGCCCTGTGGACGATCGCGCGGGTGGTTCTGCACGGCGTGGACACCCCCGGTTACGCCACCCTCCTCACCGCCGTCGTCGCCCTCAGCGGCATCCAGCTGGTGACGCTCGGCGTCATCGGTGAGTACGTCGGCCGCATCTACCACGAGGCGAAGCACCGCCCGCCGTACGTGGTGCGGGAGACCGACGCGTCCTGCCGGGCGCTTCCGGGCGGCCCGCCGTCGCGTCCGCGGCTCACCGGCGGCCCGGCCGAACGCACGGCCACCGCCACCGCCCTGACCTCCGCCACCGCCGTGAGCGCGCCCAGCCGGTCCCGTACCGTCCGCCAGTTCGGCAGTTTCGTCCTCATCGGCTGCGTGAACACCGCCGTCTACCTCGGCGTCTACGCCTCCCTCAACCGCTGGATCCCCTACCTGACCGCCCATGTCATCGGCTACGCGGTCAGCATCGTGTGCTCGTTCCTGCTCAACTCCTACGTCACCTGCCGGACCCGGCCGACCTGGCACGCGTTCGTCCGCTATCCGCTCTCCAGCCTGGTCAACCTGGTGGCGTCCGGTGCGCTGCTCTACGGCGCGGTCAGCGGGCTCGGGATGGACAAGAACCTCGCCGCGCTGGCGGCCGGCGTCCTCGTCACGCCCGTCTCCTTCCTGCTGGCCCGGTGGGCGATCACCTCGGGCCAGGCCAGGCCGGCTTCCGTGCCGGAGGCCATGGAGGTCCCCGCCGAACCGCCGCCCGTCCGCCCGGAGCCCGCACCACTGCCCACCCGCTCGCGTCAGGACCGGTGAGGCCGCGATGTCCGACGACGCTCCCGTAACCGCCGACGCCGCCCCGGAGAACCTGCGGGGCGAGGACGCGACGGCGGCGGTACGTGCACGGCGGCAGCGCGCGGACCGCCCCTGGACCGCCCTCTGGGTGAGCGCCCTCGCGCTCCCGCCCCTCGCCCTGCTCGCCGCGGCCTCCTGGTTCGGCCGGTGGGTGAGGCCCGGCGCGGACGACTGGTGCTTCCTGCCCGTCGTACGGGACGACGGCGTCACCGGCCTCGTCGGGAAGTTCTACTTCGACGACAACGGGCGGGTCGCCAACGCGCTCCTGGTCGGCGCGTACGCGAAGTTCCAGATCGCGGGTCACCAGTGGTTTCCCCTGGTCAGCGGGGTCCTGGTGCTCGCGGTCCTCTGGACGGTGGCGGTACTGGCGCTGCGCAGGGCGGGCCTGCGCACCCCGCGCGGGCTGCCGCTGCTCCTCGCGGCGATGACCACGGCGCTCTTCCTGTTCGCCACGCCGAACACGTACAAGACGTTCTACTGGCCCGCCGCGTCCGTCTCGCACACGCTGCCGCCCGTCCTGGCCTGCGCCGCCCTGATCCCGCTCCTGCTCGCCCGCTCCCGCCGGGGCCGGATCCTGGCGCTCGTCGTCGCGGTGCTCGCGGCCGCCTTCCTCGCCACGCTCTCCGAGGAGACGGCGATCGTCGTGGTGACGGTGCTGTCGGCCGTGCTCCTCCTGTCCGGCCGGGTCGTGCCGGCGCCCGACCGGGGGTTCGTCCGCCGGTGGTGCGTGGCGGGCATCGCCGGGACGGCTGCCGGGGCCGTCGTCCTCATCACCTCACCCGGCTCCATGCGCCGCAGGGAGCGGTTCGGCGCGGAGACCACGTCCCTGCTCGCCTCCGACTCCCTGGCCGCCTCGCTGCGCGCGTTCGCCGAGATCACCGTCACCGTGGTCACCACCTGGCAGTACATCGGCGCGGTCGCGGCGGGCGTACTGCTGGGGCTGCTGTGCCGCCGGGCGGACGGGACCACACCCCGCCCGCCCGCGCACCGGTCGCTGCTGACCACCGCCGGGGTGCTGGTGCTGCTCGTCTCCGGCTACCTCTGCACGGTCATCGCCTACCCCGTGTTCGGCGACCGGCTGAGCGACGCGAGCGCCAACCGGCTGTGGAACGACTACCTCCTGCTGTACGTGATCCTCCTCGTCGGCGCGGGCACGCTGCTGGGCCTGGCCGTCCGCCGGCACACCCGCCGCACCGCCCCGGCGAAGGCGGTGTGCGCCGCGCTCTGCGTCCTGGTCTGCGTCGGCCCGGCCATCGCCCTGACCGACCTGGAGACCGCGATGCGGGCCCGCGCCGAGAAGTGGGACGCCCAGGACCGTCGGCTGCGCGAGGGCGCGGCGAACGGCGAACGGGTCCTGCCGTACGAGCGCCTGGTGATCAGTCAGATGCTGGAGCCGTTCAGCCAGGGCGGCAGCCGGTACTGGCCGGGCGGCTGCGTCGCCGACCTCTACGGCCTCGACCGGGTCACGGACGGGGCCGCAGGACGCAACCTCTGAAAAGCGGGACCGATGATCACATGGGCATCGGAGGAAACGCCTTCTGCACGCAGGCGCGAGGCGTCACCGCCGGAGGTGCCCCGGGGACTCGGTTCGACGATGAAGTTCAGAACATCATGTACGACGTGAATAGCGGTCGTTTTCGGAACCTCGGCAGCGTGGTTCCGGAAGGTATGTGAAATGACAGAGGGAATGACGAAACTGTCGAGCCTGATCGTCCCCTTTGAGGGAGGTGCCGGAGATGTGGTGGACTGGGCGACGGTTGAATCCGCCTACGGGACGGAGTTCCCCTCGGACTACAAGGAGTTCGTGCGTCTCTTCGGCCACGGAACCATCGAAGGGCGCATCGCCACCTTGATCCCGGTCGTGACCTCCGACCCGATGGTCAGACGGGTCGCCCCCCTGTCCGGCCCGATGAAGTCCGACCCGGGCTACCAGAGGTGGACCGAGCCCCGCGTAGAGGCTTGCGGGCTTGATCGGATCCTGGTGTGGGGGGAGACGGACAGCTCCGACGTGCTCGGCTGGATCACCGGCGGGCCCGATCCCGATGCCTGGCCCCTCGCCGTGTGGGCGCGAGGTGACGCGGCCTGGACCGCGTACAGCTGCGGAATGGTCGCATTCCTCGTCAGGTTGCTGCGGGGGGAATTCGTCCGATGCCCGATCAGCGACACGTCTCTCGTGGGTGTCCCGCACGCGCGCTTCCTGCACGACAGGGTGGAGGAGCGCCTCGCGAACGAGGGTGTCTACCCCTGGGACGACTGAGAGCCGCGTCAACCAACCTGTACGCCGGTGCCTCCAAGGACCCGGCGGCCTGCACCACGGAGCGTGTGACCGGCACGGTCGGCCGGGGGCGGTGGGCCGGGGTGCGTACGCTGTCTGCCAGATAGCCCGGCCATGGGAGTGATCCGTGGGCATGCAGGAAGTGGTCGGCCAGGTCGTGGCCGACCTGGTCAGGGAGTACTTCGCGGACTCGCCCGTGGGCGCGAGCCCCATCCCGGTGATCCGTCCGCCCGCCGAACCCGGGGCGCTGGTCGCGTTGGAGCGCCGCTCGGGACAGTCTTTCGAGGCGGGATACCGCGCGTTCCTGTCGCTCACGGACGGCTTGGAGGGCTTCTCGCTTCTTCTGCTCGGCTGTCGGGACTGGGAGTCCGGCGGCATGGGGGAGACCGGCGAGGCATTGCGGGAGGCGACCGTGGACAGCGAACCCGAGGACGTGGGGGTGGTCCCCGGGACGCCCCTGTTCCCCGTTGCGGTCAACGAGGACGGCAGTCAGGGCGTCTTCATGATCGACCTTGCGGGAGCCGAGGAGCGGTTCTGGCTGACCGGCGAGGGGGACAGCTTCTTCTTCAGGGAGTTCGCCGACGTGCTCGGCTTCCTCGCCGACGCGGGTTCCGGCGAACCGAGGGTGTCGCTTCTCCCGTAGCGCCCGCGGCCCCTGCGCCCGCTTCCTCCCGTCCCCGCCCCGCGGTGCGAGCAGGCTGGAGCGTCTCCCTCCTCGCGTTCGTACCGCGGGGCGGACCGCGCCAGTACCCGTAGATCATCTTGTACGCGACCTCGGGAGCGTGCGCGGAGATCCACGTGCGGGCACGCGCTCGGGGCGCCCGCGCCCCCGCCGGAGGGGGTGGGGAGTACGTGCGTACGGCGGGCCGGTGGGGATCCGGTCCGCGACTGCCGCCGTCGGTCGAGACCGTGACAGCGGGGGCGACGCTGTCGAGGAGTTCGGCAACGAGCACCCCACGCGCGGGAGTTCAGACGGGGGGGCGGTGGACGCGCGGGAGCCCCAGGTCCGGCAGATCGAGGTGGAAGCCGTGCCCGCGACCGCTCATGGTGCCGTCGTAGGAGAGGTCGGCCAAGCCGACGCCCAGCTGCCGCAGTTCCTCGACGAGCATGCGGGCGGCCGTCGCGGCGTGCTCGCGATCGTCCATGGCGTCGGGGAAGCGGCGTTGCCAGACCGGGCGGGAGAACTCCCAGCCGCTCCGGGTGAGCCGGGCGGGGTCGGCCGGGCCGGGGTGGTGCAGATATCCGGTGGCTTCGACGACGAGGGTCAGATCATGGCTCCAGCACTGGACGAAGCGCTGGGCGTCGTCGGCGGCTCCGAGGTGCAGGATGAACCTGCCGGGGAAGAACGGGGTGTCGTAGGTGAGCGACCGAAAGGTTTCGGACAGGCGCTTCTCCACTTCCTCCCAGGTGGTGGAGGGCGCACCCCCGGTGGCGGCGGAGGCCGGGGCGGGCGGCAGACCGGCGGGCTCGGCGGCGCGCCAGCGGCCGCGGGAGAAGCCGCGTCCGGCGGAATCGGCGCCCGTTTCGGGCGGCAGGAGTTCGAGGCTCACCTCGCCCTCGTCGTGCGAGTGCACGAGGAGACCGGCGCCGGGGCGTCGCCACAGCATCCACGGGCCGAAGTCGCCTCCCCACATCGTGGGCGGGCCGAGCTCCTCCTCCATGACCCACCAGGCGGCCCGGACAAGACCCGCGGCGGCGAACACGTCCTCGGAGGGCAGGTCGACGACGCGTACGTTCAGCTTGCGCACCTGCTCGGGCGTCGAGGCGTCGGAGATCACGGTGCCGTATCCGCCCCAGGGCCCCTTCCGGGGAGCGAATCTGCGCCAGACCTGGCCCGCGATCTCCTTGGGCTCCCGAAGCTCCCAGCCCAGCGCGGAGGTGGCCTGCTCGAACTCCGACAGGCTCCATGACCCCAGGCGGAGCGGGTCGACCTCTTTCACCAGCGCGCGGAAGCCGTCGGATTCGAGCCAACTGCCCCGGGGGATCGTGTTCTCCATCCGGCACACACTAGGTGACACCGGTGACAGCGATGACGCCGCGGACACCGACGACTCCGGAGAGATGAGGTGGCGCATGGAGGCGGAGAAGGCCTCGCAACTCGTTCTCGGACAGAAGGTGTTGGACGCCCAGCCCTTCAGCGTTCTGCTGGGGGCCCGGCTCACCGCCTTCGGCGACGGAGCGGCCGTCCTGGAGCTGGACGTACGCGACGAGCTGCGCCAGCAGAACGGGTTCGTGCACGGCGGCGTCCTCAGCTACGCGGCCGACAACGCCCTCACCTTCGCGGCGGGCGCGGCCGTCGGCCCGTCCGTCCTGACGGCCGGTTTCACCATCGACTATCTGCGGCCGGCACGGGGCGACGTGCTGCGCGCACGGGCCCAGGTGGTCCGTCCGGGCCGGACCCGGGTCGTCTGCCGCTGCGACCTGCTGATGGTGGACGCGGAAGGGGCGGAAACGCTCTGCGCGGTGGCCCAGGGGACGATCGCCGTCGCGGCGGGCCGGTGGCCGGCCGGCGGCTGAGGCGGTCGGCCGGCGGCCGGGAGGCATGGAGTACCGGCTCAGGGGTGCCCTCCGGGGCGCACTCCGGGATGTGCGACCAGAGGCGTACCCGTATATGTCTGGAAGTCTGACATTTCCTTTCGATACGCGCAGGAACATGGAGGAAAGGAATCTTCCTCGGCTCTGAACAGGAGAGAACATGCGTGGCGTTCTGATAGGCGTGGTGGCCGCGGTGGCGGTCCTCGGCGTGGCGGGTGCGGTGGCCGTGCCCGAGGCCAAGGAGTGGTACGACGGACGCCACGAGCAGACGTCCTCCTACGCCACGGGCAAGGACGCGAAGGCTGACCGCGAGTCCGTTCCCCGCTGGCTGCCGGACGACGCCTCGTCGGTCGAGTACGCCATGCGGACGACCGGAGGCGAGCGCCTGCTGAAGGCCACGCTCTCCGGCGACGGGCTGCCCGCGTCGTGCGAGCCGCTCGACGGCAAGAAGGCCGCGGATCCCGAGATCAGCGCCTCCTGGTTCCCTTCCGGCACGGCGGACCGCGCACAGGGCCGCTGCGGCTCCTATTACGTATCGCTGGAGGACCACACGCTGTACGCCTGGCAGACGGACAAGGACTGGGTCGAGGAGAACCGCCGGTCCGCGCAGTAGGGCATGGTCGCCCTTCCGGCTCCCGCAGGCTCCCGTTCCCCACCGTGCCGCGCATCGCGTGGCCGACGCACCCGAGGTTCTCGATGCTCGCATTCGTTCCGACGGCCGTGTTCCTGCTCTGGTTCTGCTGGGGCGTACGGCAGGACCGCCGCCAGTTCCGCAACGCGGTGCTGCTCGGCCTGACCGTGCTGAGCCTGTCGTTCGCCCTGCTGACACAGGTGGACCGGCTGCCGGACAACCTGGCCGTGCCGGTGTACGCGCTGGTCTTCCTCGTGCCCGTGCTCGCGGTCGTGGTCCTCGGCGGCTTCCTCGTGGTCAACGGCCTCACCATGGTCCGCAAGGAGGGCCGCCGCCCCGCCAACCTCCTCTCGGGCCTGGCCGGGATCGGCATCTTCGCCGTCCTGGCGCTCGTGGTCACCGCCGACTACCTCGGCGGCTCGCACGCGTACCGTTCCTTCATCCTGGCCGTCGTGCTGATCACCGGCTATGTCGCCTTCCTCTTCCTCTGCTTCCTCGCCTACGCCTTCCTGTACGGCCGCATCCGGGTGCGCGGCGACGTGGACTTCGTGGTGATGCTCGGATCGGGCCTCATCGGCGGCGAACGGGTGCCCCCGCTGCTCGCCTCCCGCCTGCGCTCCGGACTCCGTGTCCAGGAGCAGCAGGCGGCCCGGGGCGGACCGGCCCCGGTCCTGCTGGTCTCCGGCGGTCAGGGCCCGGACGAGAAGCTGCCGGAGGCCGAGGCGATGGGCCGCTGGCTGGTGGCCGAGGGCGCGGACCCGGACCTCGTCCTGGAGGAGAACCGTTCCCGTACGACGACGGAGAACCTGCGCTTCAGCCGGCGCCTGATGGAGGGGGCCGACGAGGGGTACGTCTGCGTCGTGGTGACCAACAACTTCCACGCGTTCCGCGCCGCGATGACCGCCCGCAAGGAGGGCGTGCGCGGCCAGGTGATCGGCTCGCCCACCGCCGCGTACTTCTGGCCGAGCGCGACGATCCGGGAGTTCGTCGCGGTGTTCTGGGAGCACCGGATCGTCAACGGCGCTCTGTGCGTCCTGCTGGCGGCGCTGGCCGCGGTGGTGGGGATGGGCTGGTAGCCCCGGTCCCGGCCCCGGCAGGAGGTACGGGTACGAGTACGGGGGCCTCCGGTCCGCTGACCGGAGGCCCCCGGGCGTGAGGGGAGCGCTGTGTGACGTCAGATGCCGCAGCTGGGCGCGGACCAGAAGCGGCCGCCGCCTCCGGCGACGTGGGTGTGGTCGTTGTGGCCCGGGTAGCCCGGGCCGAGGATCTCGGTGAAGCCGTGGTTGCGCGCGGCCTGGGCGAGGGCGCAGAAGCCCTGGGGTCCGGCGCCGAGGTCGGCCGCGTGCCCGTACATGTGCCGGCTGTTGGCGGCGCCGCCGACCGCGCTGTTGCAGGACACGCTGCGGAAGCCGCCGTTGACCGTGATCGGCCGGTCACCCATCGCGTGCCGCATGGCCTGGAGCTTCCACATGGTCACCAGGGCGTTGGCGCGCGCGGTGGCGGCGCTGACCCTGCCGCCGGACCAGTCGGAGTTGCAGCGGTTCAGCTCGGCGTAGGTGAAGTTGGCCGGGGTGCAGTCGTTGTCCTGGAGCTGGTAGATCTTGTTGAACGTCTGGGTGCCCGCGATGCCGTCGGCGGCCAGACCGTACGCGGCCTGGAAGCGCGTCACGGCCGCCTTGGTGGCCGGGCCGAACACTCCGTCGATGGCGATCTGGTTTCCGGTGCCCGGATAACCGGCGACCCGGATCTGGAGCTGCCGTACCGCTTCACCGCTGGAACCCTCCCGGAGCGTGCCGCCCCAGGTGTAACAGGCGTCGGCTGTACCGACGTTGCCGGAGGGCGCGGATTCGGTGGCGGCGGTTGCGGTGGCGGCGGTGGTGCCGCCGAGCGCGAGTGCCGCGCCCGCGAGGGTCGCGAGGAGGAATCCGATGGGGCGTGATCGCATGGGCTTGCACCTCATAGTCGTCAGGCTGTCCCTTGGGGATTCAGAGCCTCGGCCGCGCAAGCGGAATGTGTCAAGGTCATGTCAACATGTTGCCAAGGGTCCGGCCCGGAGATGGCAGGATTGCGCGGATGGTGACGAATGGGCTGTGGGCCGGGCTTCACGAGGATCTGTCGGCGGCGAAGGCCTCGGTGTACGACCCGGCCGGCTTCACGTGCTCGCAGCCGGCGCCGGAACCGGAGAGCGCCGATTACGCGGCTCACCGGTTCACGCTCGACGGCCGGTCGGTCGCCTTTCGCGTGGCCAGGACGACCCCCACCAAGGCCGGTCAGTTCGTCACCGTGTGGCAGCGCTCCGCCGAAGGCCCGATCCGCCCGTTCGACCTCGACGACGGTGTCGATCTCTTCGTCATCAGCAGCCGCGCCGACGGCCGCTTCGGGCAGTTCGTGTTCCCGTGCGACGTCCTGTGCGAGCGCGGCATCGTGTCCCGCGACGGTGAGGGCGGAAAGCGGGGCTTCCGCGTCTACCCGCCGGACGCGATCACGACCAGCCGCCAGGCGCGCGGTACGCAGGCGTGGCAGGTGAACTACTTCCTGGACATCGGCGAGGCCGGGCCCGCCGACAGGGCGCGCGCCCACGCCCTTTTCCGTGGTGGCCGTGCCTGATGAGGGTCACGGGCATCCTGGCCGTCCTGCCGGGCTGTGTGCGGGCGCTCCGGGATGATGCCTGAGTGAGCATCATCGTCAAGTTCTTCGTCGCGCCGGACGACACGTCGGCGGCACTGACACTCCGGACCGGACCGGGGGAGGCGTACGAGTCGCTCTCCTTGGGCAACTTCGATCCCGTGGGGGCGGTGGTCGAATGGCAGTCCCTGCTCACCGACCGCAGCTTCGAGGATGTTGCCGAAGCCGGTGAACCGCGTGTCGTCGCCGCCGAGGACGGCGGCGGATGTCTCGTCCTCGCGCTCTCGTCCGACCTGCTCACCGCACTCGCGGACGCTGAGCGGCCCACGCTGCGCGACGCCGCCGCCGCATGGGTTCAACTCCGTTCGGAGGAGGGCGAGATCATCGACGCGGACATCGCCGACGCGATCGTGAGCGACGTGGCCGTGCTCGCCGGGAGCGCCCGCCGTCAGGGCCGGGGCGTCTACTGCTGGATCGCGTAGGAGCTCGCGTCCGGAACCGGGCGGCCGAGTGTCCGCTGCATCAGCAAGGTGTCGACCCAGCGGTCGTGCTTGTAGCCGACGGCGGCCAGCCGGCCCGCGTCCGTGAAGCCGTAGCGGCGGTGCAGCGCGGCCGAGGCGTCCGTGCCCGCGTCGGCGATGACGGCGATCATCTGGCGTACGTGAGTCCCGGAACAGGCGGCCAGCAGGGCTTCCAACAGCGCTCCGCCCAGACCTCGACCCGTGCGGTCGGGGGCGAGGTAGATCGAGTTCTCCACGGTGTTCCGATAGGCGGGCTTGGGACGCCAAGGAGCCGCGTACGCGTAGCCCACGACCTCGCCGGACAGTTCGGCGACCAGGAACGGCAGGTTGCGGGCCGCGAGGTCGTCGAGGCGCTGGTGCCAGGCGGCTACCGGCGGAGGGTTCTCCTCGAAGGTGATCACGGTGTGGCGGACGTAGTACGTGTAGATCTCGGCGACGGCGCTCAGGTCGGCCGGGACGGCCGGGCGGATCACCGGCTCCATGACGGTCACACCGGGAGTGTAGGCCGGGCCCCGGACAGCGGGACGCCCCACCCTGCGGAGCACGGTGGGGCGTAGCCGGAGTGGTGGCAGTGGTGCGGGTCAGGCGGTGGTGTCGAAGCCCCCGGCCTTGACGCCCGCCACGAAGGAAGTGAACGCGGCGGCGCGGACGGTGAGGGCCGGACCGCCGGGGTTCTTGGAGTCGCGTACGGGGACGATGCCGGTGGTGGAGGCGGTGCGCGGGGCCCACTCGACGCACGAACCGCCGTTGTCGCTGTAGGAGGACTTGACCCACTGCTGGGTCGTGGTTTCGGTCGTCACGGGGTGCCCTTTCGATGCTGGTGGATCATGTCCACGGTATCTGTCTGGGACAGAGACACGGCCTGCAACTGATGGTAGGCCCTCACCATCGGGATGACAGAGCTGAGTTCACGGTCCAGATGCCCTTGCGTCTCGGACTCGACGTAGGAGACCGCGGACCGGTCCTGGAGCGTCAGCAGGTTCACCAGCCGATTGAAGGGCCGCTGCTCACCGACGCTGAACGGGGCGATCTGCAGCATGGTGTGGGACTGCGTGGCGAAGTCGACCAGATGCTGCAACTGGGCGTCCATCACGGCAGGGCTGCCGATCGGCCGGCGGATGCAGCTTTCATCCAGCACCGCGATCAGCATCGGCGGCACGGTGCGTAACAGAGCGCCTTGGCGTTCCACGAGTAACGAGACGCGCTGATCGGCCTGTTCGGTGGTGATGACACCCCGGTCGACCGCCCCGCGTGCCAGCGCCTCCGCGTACTCCCGGGTCTGCAACAGCCCCGGAATGACGCCCACCTCGAACAGCCGGATCTCCGCCGCCCGGCCCTCCAGCGCCACGTACTCCGGGAAGCCCTGCAACAGCACCCCGTGCTTGATCTTGCGCCACTCGCGCTCGAACGAATCAGCGGTTCCCGTAAAGCTCATCGCCACGTCAACGGCGATCGAGAACTTGCGAGTTGGGGACTTGTGACACAATTCCACGCCGGAAACGTGCCGCCCCGTGTAACCGATGCGCGCGCCGAGATCGTCCTGCTTCCAGCCCCGTGCTTCGCGCTCCCTACGCAGACGTGCTCCGTAGGCAGCCTCCGGGCCCCCGTCAGGGTTCACTTCCTTGCGGTTGACCAACGTATCCCCCAGATCCGAAACGTTGAAGACATCTCCACGCTAGGCCACGCTGAGTCGCCCCGGTAGTCGTTCGGCTACAGAGAGGAGCGAACGGTGTACGGCGAGAACGCCAGCCCGAATACGGAGTCGCCCCCACATGTCCCGTCCCTCGGGGCCCTGCTCGCGGACACCAGCCGTGGTGACCGCGTGGGGGAGTTCCAGGGCGTCGCCGGTCCGTACTGGTCCCTCCGGCCGGTCGGCGGCGGGCGCGAGTGGGAGGTCGAACCCCGTTACGTGCGGCCCGCGTTGCTCATGGAGCAGCTTCGGGCCCGTACCGCGCGGCTCAACGCCCGCAGCCGGGGAGAGGTGCTGTGAGGGCGGCCTTTACGGGCGGCGGCGGCAGTCGGGGGTGCGCCGCATGAGGAATCAGGACTACGTCGCGGCCGTCACGGTCAAGGCCGGCGGCCGGGCCCTCCGGCTCGGCGGTGTCGCGCTGCCGAACCGCCGGCTCGTCCTCCGCTGGCTCCGGCGGCAGGCCCTGCGGCTGGCGGACGGGCACGGGCGATACCTGCCCCCGGCCGCCCCGTGGCTCGGGGCGCGGGACGTCCGGCCGGTCGCCTTCCACGGCTCCGACGCCCCCGAGGCGCTCCGGGCGTGGGCGGGTGACCACGGCAGCCAGGACCACGCCATGAGCGCGCTGGAATCCGGCCGCCCCACCCTGCTCACCGTGGTCGACCCCTTCGTGGGGCTGCGCGTCACCCTCGGCGCGTGGCCCGTGGACCTGGTCGGGTGGGCGACGGAAGCCTCGGCGAACCACGCGGTCCCGCCCCGTACGGAAGGGGGATGACCGCATGCTGCAATGCACCGCCGTCACCCAAGTCCCGTACGCGGAAGCGCTGCTGGCGCTCGCCACCATGGAGGGCGGGCCCGCGCACCCGCCCGACATCGTGGAGCCGGAGGACTTCGTCCTGTGCGAGCTGGGCGACCACGACGAGTCGGCCGAGCACGCCGCGCACCTGTGGACGGCGGACACCCCGGACGACCGGGACCTGTGGTTCCTCTGGTCGGGGACCGGAGCCCACCGCGTCCACCGGCTCGACACGCTGCCCCTGTGCCCCGCCGTGCTCCGCGTGCTGGCGACCCGAGCGGTCACCACATGCGCCTACTTCGACCACCACCCCGGGCCGCACTCCTTCTCCGTGACCGACCCGCTCGGCGACCTCATCGCCGAACACGTACACAGCGAGGTCCGGCGACTCGTCTCCGAGAACGAGGTTCCCGGCACGCCCGATGCCTCTGACGCACCCGACGCACCTGACGTACCCGACACCGACGCGCCCTGACGGCGACCGGAGGATTCCCGCCCCATGGACCAGTGCACCGCCGTGACCCTGCTGCCGCCCCCGGAGTTCGTGATCCGGCTCGCCGCTCCCGGTGACCGTCGCCCGGAGGCCGGACACCTCCTCTGCGAACTGGCCGCCGAGCACGAAGGCGACCACGCGATGGCGCTATGGGACGACGACCCGCACCGCACCGCCGTCTGGGCCCGTTGGAGGGGCGAGCGGGCGACCCTGGCGGAGCTGGGCTGGTGCGGTGCGATCGACCCCCGGGGCGAGGACGCGTGCGGGCTGTTCGTCGACCACCCCTGTGCCCACGACTGGGGCATCGTCGATCCGACGCTCGCGGCGGTGGACGCCGTACTGGCGCGGGAGCACCCGCATCTCGCACCACGTGACGGCGTGTGATTCCCCGTCGCGGCGGCCCGGTGTCGGAATGATGGCACACATGCCAGAACATCCCGAAAGCGATATGAGCGACAAGAGCGGCAGGTCCGGCGCATCCGGCCGGTCGCGGTGGCGGCTCCTCCCGATGACCGGACGAGACCCCGAGGAGGACGGCCGGGCCGCCTCACCGCTGGAGCTCCTGTTCGACCTGACCTTCGTCGTCGCGGTCGGTACGGCGTCGTCACTGTTCGCGGAGCTCCTGGCCGAGGGGCACCTGGGGCAAGCGGTCACCGCGTTCGTCATGGCGATGTTCGCGATCAGCGTCGCCTGGATCAGCTTCAGCTGGTTCGCCTCGGCCTTCGCCACCGACGACTGGCTGTACCGGGTCCTGACGATGGTCCAGATGATCGGGGTCGTCGTCTTCTCGCTCGGCCTCCCGGCGATGTTCCACTCCGTCGACGAGGGCGGCCACATCGAACTGCGGGCGATGGTCGCGGGGTACGTCGTGATGCGGATCGCGATGGTGTTCCAGTGGGCGCGCGCCGCCCGGGAGGCCCCCGAGTTCCGGGGCGTGTGTCTGGCCAACATCCGCTGGACGGTGATCGCCCAGGTGGGGTGGGTCGTCCTGGCCTTCGTCGGACTGCCCGTCTACGTCGTGTTCCCGGCGTTCGTCGTCCTCGGCGTACTGGAACTGGCCCTGCCGGTCTTCGCCCAGGGCGCTGCGGGCGGCACACCGTGGCACCCGCACCACATGGCCGAGCGGTACGGCCTGTTCGCGATCATCGTGCTCGGGGAGAGCGTGGTCGGCACGGTCGCCTCGTCGGGCGACCTGCTCGGCGGGGCCGACGGCACGGCCTGGACCGGGAACGCGATCGCCGTCGTGGTCGCGGGGGTCGGCCTGACCTTCGGCATGTGGTGGGTCTACTTCATGACCCCGTTCGGCGAGGTCCTGGAGCGCCGCCGCAGCCGCGGCTACCTCTTCGGCTACGGCCACATCCCGCTGTTCATCGGCGTGGCCGGAGCCGGGGCCGGACTGCATGTGGCGGGCCTCTACCTGGAACACCACGCGGAGATCTCCAAGGCGACGGTCGTCCTCGCCCTGGCCCTCCCGGTGGCCCTCTATCTCCTGGTGGTCTACCTGTTGCACACCCTGCTGCTCTCGGCGGCCGACCGCTTCCACCTGCTCCTGATCGCTCTGACGCTGGCGGTCCTGCTGGCCGGGTGCCTGCTGGCCGTGACGGGAGCGCCGCTGGCGGTATGCCTGATCGTCGTGATGCTCGCGCCCTTCGTGACCGTGATCGGTTACGAGACGCTCGGGCACGAGCATCAGCGGCGCATGCTGAAGGGGATCGGGGCGGGGTAGGGCCCCCGCGGGGGAGGCCGGCGACTCAGGCGGACTTTCTTCCGGAGCCGCTGCGCAGGCTAGGGTCGATATCCGCCGCACCCGATCGTGACCACATCGGGCCACGCGGCTCAGGGGAAGAACCATGAGGAGAAGAATGCGGGGGCATCGACGTGTGCGCTGATTCAGGTGTGAGGAATGCGTCTCGACATGACGAAGTCAAAGGCCTGCCCAACTGGCTGACGTTCGTCGTTTCGGTCGGCGCCGCATTTGCGGGCGGTGAGTTCTTCGACTTTCCGTGGTGGCTGCGTCTGATCACGGTCGTGGCCGTCACCATCCTCATGCAGGGCGTCAACGAGATCGTCGTCCGCTCCCGTGCCAAGAAGAAGTGTCCCGAAGGGGACACGGGTCACTGACCCGCAGGGGGAGCGGGGGGCGGGGAGGTCGTTGAGCTGTCCGACGGCGTGCCGGCCGGATCGCTCAGCAGCAGGGTGATGCCGCACAGGCCGCCGAGCAGCCAGGCGATCAACATCCACGTCCCCGAGCCGAGGGCGAGCAGCGCGGCGAAGGCGACCAACGACGCCGTGACACCGGCGACCGCCGTGCGCCGCAGACCGCTGCCGGCGTCCCACTGACGGCGCAGGAAGCCGGACCGTCGCCAGTAGCTCCAGAGGGCGGCGCCGAGGATCACGGCTTCCACCGCGACGAAACCGGCCGGAACCGGCGGCAGGCTGACCGTTTCCGCCTCGCCGCGCCACAGGTCCAGGAGGCCGGTGACCAGGACGATCGGACCGATCAGGGCGAACACCCCCGCCACCAGGCGGAAGAAGCCGACGCCGATGACGGGTGCTCCGGACCCGCCGAACGGAGTGGCGGCGTGGGAGAACGCGGAGAATCGGTGTGCGGCTCCCCGGAAGTCTGTCGCGACGACCCAGCCCAGCGTTGTCGCGAACGTTCCCCAGGCCAACGAGAACATCGTGCCACCCACCCCCGGCATCTGTCCGGCAGATGTCTGTGCCGGATACGCCGTGAGGGTATAGGGGTGCAACCGGCCCCCGGTATGCCGACTTCCGGCAATGTACGGGCCCAGCCGGTTGCCGGGCCGGCCGCCAGGCTGCCCGTTCCCGGCGCCGCACGCCGAGCGCCGCACGCCGCACGCCGAGCGCCGAGCGCCCCACGCCGCACCGGAAAGACGGCCGCCCTCCCGGAGAGCCGCCGCTGCCTCAGATCGAGAACCGCTCCCGCTCCAGCAGCGGCCGCACCCGGGTCCGGAAACCTCCCGTGCGGAACGGGCGTTGCAGCAGACCCGGGCGCAGTTCCTGGGCGAGGGCGGCGGCGATCATGCCCTGGTCCAGGGCGAGCATGAAGTCGCTGACCCGGCCCGTGGACACGTTCACCGAGTCCCGGAAGCCGAGCCCGTCCTCGTACGCGCCGAAGTCCCGCTCCAGCGAACGGAGGTTGGCCACCGCCTCCCGGCGGGCGTACGGCAGGGCCAGGAAGGAGGCGTGCGGGGTGACCACGCCGTTGGTGAACGCCGAGGGCGGGGGCAGGGGTTCGCCGTCCGTGGTGTGGGTGCGGTCGGTGTTGGAGGCGTAGCCGTCGACCGCCATGCCGAGCGCGTCGACCCCGTACTCCTGGTAGCCGTCCTCGGGGACGTTGGCGGGGGAGAAGCCCCAGTAGCCGTACTCCGCCTCGCGCAGGCCGTGGTCGATCTGGCCCCGTACGTAACGCTGGTGCGTCACGCCCCACGCGCGCGGCGACCACTCCGGCTCCGGCACGAACAGCGGCACCATCAGCGCCTCGAACATCGAGCCGCCCCAGGTGGGGACCACCTTCCGGCCGCGGTGCGTGTAGTGGCCGTTCCATACGCGTACGCCGTCGACCGTGACGTACGCACCGCCCGGCTTCTGCTCCTGCTCGTGCTCCGGCAGCATCGTGCGCAGCAGATGCCAGTAGTGGTCGCCGGGCAGTGATCCGTCCGCGATGCCCAGGTAACTCGCCATGCGCGGCTCGGTGTTGAGCGCGCCGTAGTGGTGCGGGGTCGGCTCCTCCGTGTCCGTCCAGACGCCGCCGCGCAGCTGGCCGGGGCCCGCCACCGGGTCGGCCGGGTCGTACGGCGTGTAGAAGTACGACCAGTCGGCCGTGGCCAGGACGCGGTGGATGCGCGGGCGCAGCGAGGGCGCGGCGTCGGCGGCGATGCGCAGACCCGTCATCAGCCAGGCGTTGTCCACCGAGGACAGGAACGGACGCACCGGGTCGCCCGTGCCCGGCCACTGTGTGAGCACCGAACCGTCATGCGCGTCGTACCAGTTGAGCCAGAAGCCGTGGTGGCGCTCCAGCTTCTCGACCGCCGTGACCGTACGGGTCAGGGCACCGACCATCGTGCTCTCGCCGATCACCCCGAGGCCCGCGGCGGCCACCGTCGACCACAGGCCGCAGCCGATGTTGGTCGGGGAGGTCTGGGGCGACTGGGCGGGGGCTCCGGGGCCGCTGAGGTCGATCTTGTCGGTGACCAGGCCGAATGCGGTCGTCATCGCCTCGATCGAGCGGTACGTGTCGACGAACCAGTGCTTCAGAAGGCGGGGGTCGGCCGGGGCGGCGGAATGCGCGGCCGGGGCGGTTGCGGCTCCCAGCGACAGGGCCGCGGCCCCGGTCCCTGCGGCGGTGAGAAACGTGCGACGGTCCATCGGTCCGGCTCCTGTGGCAGAAGGGGGAGGGGGATGAGTCGTGGTCTCGGTCGTGCGGGGTGGAGCCAGGTGGTGCGGGGTGGGGCGGGGAATGGTGCTGTACGGGCGGCTCGGGAGCCGGCGGTCGTCAGGTTCCGCCGGCTCCCGGGCCGGAGGGAGCCGTCAGGCGGCTCCCCGTATCAGGGGCGTCCTCCGGTATCGGGGGGCGGCGGAATTACGCGGCCGTGCGCGGGAGTTCGCGCGTGCGGCCCAGCGAGCCCAGCCACTTCGCCGAGTCGCGCGGGGTGCGCTCGAAGGTCTCCCAGTCGATCGCGATCAGACCGAACGTGGCCTTGTACGTGCCCCACTCGTAGTTGTCCAGCGCGCTCCACGCCAGGTAGCCGCGGATGTCGAGGCCGTCCTCCAGCGCCGAGGCGACCTCGCTCAGAGCGCCCGTGTAGTAGTCGACCCGACGGCTGTCGTCGGCGGTCGCGATGCCGTTCTCCGTGACGATCAGCGGGACGTCCCCGACCACCTCGGCCGTGTGGCGCAGCGCCTCGCCGACCGCGCCCGGGTAGTACTCCCACGTCGTCAGCGTCCGCTCGACGTCGTCCGCCGCCGGGATCGGACCGTCCGGACCGATCCGCGTACGGGTGTAGGACTGCACGCCGATCCAGTCGTCGCCGCGCGCCGCCTCGATGAAGACGTCCTCGCGAGGGTGGCGGTAGGCGGCGGTGACGTCCTCCGCGCCGGGAAGGGCCTGGTAGACCTGGTTGGCGATGGTCCAGCCGACCTGGATGTCCGCGTCCAGGGCCCGGACCTCCTTCACCGCCGCGTGGTGGGCGGCGATGACGGCCGCGGTCGTCTCGTCGTCGGGGGTGGGCAGACCGGCGGGCGGGAAGCTGTTGTCGCCGCGCTTGGCCTGGCCCGCCATCACCGCGATCATGTTCGGCTCGTTGATCGTGCAGACGTGCCGTACGCCTTCGGAGATCACCGGCGCGCAGGCCGCGACGTACCGGGCGAACAGCTCCACCGCGCCCTCGGCCGTCCAGCCGCCGCGCGCCTCGAACCACTGCGGGACGGTGAAGTGGTGCAGGGTCACCATCGGGCGCAGACCGCGCTCGATCGCACCCTCCACCATCCGCCGGTAGTGGGCGAGTTCGGCGCGGGAGAAGTGGCCCTCGACCGGCTCGATGCGGGCCCACTCGATGGAGAAGCGGTAGTCCGTGAAGCCGAGCGAGGCCAGCAGGTCCATGTCCTCGGGCCAGCGGTGGTAGCTGTCGCAGGCGTCCAGGCTCGGCTCCGCGATGTGGGTGCCGGCGGCGTGCTCCTTGACCCACCAGTCGCTGTCGGTGTTGTTGCCCTCGATCTGGTGGGCGGCCGTGGAGGCGCCCCAGAGGAAGCCCTCGGGGAACGGTACGGAAGCCGTCGCCGGCAGGTTCGGGGCGGGGGGGTGCGTCATCGCGACTTGTCTTTCTGGTGGTGGTGTGGGGTGTGGCCGCGCCGGTCGTTGCGGGGTGGGGTCGGCGGCCTCGTTACGTGAAGTCGGGCGGCCCGGGGGCTACTTCATGCCCGCCGTGGCGATGCCCTGGGTGAAGTGCCGTTGCAGGGCGATGAAGACGATCAGCACCGGCAGCACGATCAGGAAGGCCCCGGCCATCAGCATCCCGTTGGAGCCGCCGGCCTTGTTGGGGTCGGTGGCGAAGGTCGCCAGGGCGACCGGGAGGGTGTACTTGTCGGGGTCGTTGGTCGCGATCAGCGGCCAGACGAAGTTGTTCCAGGAGCCCAGGAACGTGAAGATCGACAGGGTCGCGAGGGCGGGCTTCACCAGCGGCATCACGATCCGCCAGAAGATGTACCACTCGCTCGCGCCGTCCATCCGGGCCGCTTCCAGCAGCTCGTCCGGGATCGACTGCATGAACTGCCGCATCAGGAAGACCCCGAAGGCCCCGGCGGCGAACGGCAGTACCAGACCCGCGTAGCTGTCGATCAGCTGGAGCTTGCTCATCAGCACGAACAGCGGCAGCAGCATCAGGTTGCCGGGCACCATCAGCGCGCCGAGCACCAGGCCGAAGATCTTGTTGCGGCCGGCGAACTTCAGCTTCGCCAGGGCGTAGCCGAGCATCGAGCAGAACACCAGGTTCGAGACGGTCACCAGGACCGCCACGATCACCGAGTTCATGAAGTACAGCGGCAGGTCCAGCTTGTCGAGCAGCTGCCGGAAGTTGGTCAGGGTCCACTCGGTGGGGATCCACACGGGCGGGCTGGCCGACAGCTCGCTCTGCGTCTTGAAGGCGGAGAGCCCCATCCAGAGGAAGGGCGCCGACATGACCAGCAGGCCGAGCGAGAGAAGGACGTAGACCAGCGGTCGTGCGGTGCTCCGCTTTCCGGGGGACCGCTTGTCCAGGGTCTCGGCCGGTGCGTTGGGGCTGCTGGTGGCGCTCATTTCGTGTTGTCCTTCAGCAGTCGGAGCTGGAGCACCGTGATGCCCATGATCACCACGAAGAGGACGTACGCCATGGCGCTCGCGTAGCCCATGTGGAAGAAGTTGAACCCTTCGCGGTACATGTTCAGCGAGACCGTGAGGGTCGAGTCGGACGGGCCGCCCTGGGTCATAACGAACGGCTCCTCGAACACGTTGAGGTAGCCGATCGTCGTGATCACCGTGGCGTAGAGGACCGTCGGACGCAGGAGCGGGATCGTGACGGACCGGAACTCCTGCCAGACGCTCGCACCGTCCAGCTTCGCCGCCTCCCGCACCTCGGTGGGGATCGCCTGGAGGCCCGCGATGAACAGCACCATCACCGTGCCGACGTTCCGCCAGACCGCCATGACGATCAGCGAGGGCATCGCCAGCGTCTCGGAGCCGAGGAAGTCCGGTGCGGTCCAGCCCACTTCGGAGAAGAGGCCGGCGATCAGCCCGTCGCTCGGATCGAGCACGAACCGCCAGACGACGGCGACCGCGACGATGGTGGTGACCACCGGGGCGTAGAAGCCGACCTGGAAGAACGTCCGCGCCCGGTCGATGCCGTTGTTCAGCAGGACGGCGACGACCAGCCCGATCCCGATCGTCAGCGGCACGCCGACGACCACGAAGTAGCCCGTGTTGAAGAGGGACTTGAGGAACTTCTCGTCACCGAAGAGGTTGACGTAGTTCTCGAATCCGATGAACTCCGCCTCCCAAGGGCGCGTCACATTGCGCAGCCCGAAGTCGGTGAAGCTCATCGCCAGCGTGGCGAGGATCGGGAACGCCATGAAGACGGCGAACAGCACGAGGAACGGGGTGGAGAACAGCCAGCCCGCCGCGTTCTGCACGCCCAGCGTCCGCTTGCGGCGGCCGCCGCCCGGGGCGGGGGCGAGGGACGGGCCCGCCCCCGCCTTCGCGGGCCCGGCGGCCTTCTCGGTCGTGGTGGTCGAGGTGCCCATGGCTACTGCTTCACGAGGCCTTCGATCTCGGACTGCGCCGTCTTCAGCGCGTCCTCGGCGGAAGCCTTGCCCTGCGTCACCTTGGCGATGGCCTGGTCCACCTTGTCGGTGATCTCGGTCCAGTTGGCCAGGGACGGCGAGGACTTGGCGGTGTCCATCTGCTTCTTGAAGATCTGCAGGTCGGCGTCGTCGGCGAGGACGCCGGACTCCCACGCGGAGGTGTTGGCGGGCAGGTCCTTCGTCCGCTCGTACCAGTCGGACTGACCCTTCGTGTCGGTCAGGTACTGGATGAACTCGGTGGCCGCAGCCTTGTGTTCGCTGTCCTTGGAGACGACGAGCGAGGAACCGCCGGCCATGGAGGTGGAGGAGGCGTCCGCGGGCACGTTGGCGATGGCCCACTTGCCCTTGATCTGCGGCTGGCCCTCGTTGAGCAGCGTCACGTGCCAGGGGCCGCCGAAGAACATCGGGACCCGGCCGTTGCCGAAGTCCTTCACCACGTCGTAGCCGGGCTGCACGGACTTGTCGGACAGGCCCTTGTCGAAGTAACTGCCGTACTCCTTCAGCGCCTTGACCGCCTCCGGGCTGTCGATGACCGCCTCGCCGCGGTCGTTGACGATCTCGCCGCCCGCCGAGTACAGGAAGGAGTAGAAGTTCTGCACGGTGTCCAGGCCGCTGGGCTGGATGGACAGGCCCCACTTCGTGCCGGCCTTCTTCTGGTACGCGGCGGCCAGGTCCTGGAGCTCCTTCCAGTTCTCCGGAGCCTTGTCGACGCCCGCCTTCTCGGCGAGGTCCGTGCGGTAGTAGAGGACCCGGGTGTCGACGTACCACGGCACGCCGTAGGCGGTGCCGTCCACCTCGCCCTGCTCCCAGCCCGCCGGGAAGAAGTCCTTCTTGTCGAAGACCTTGCCGTCCACCGGCTCCAGCACGCCCAGCTCGGCGAACTCGCCCAGGTAGCTCCCGCCCATCTGCGCCACGTCGGGCAGGGTGCCCGCCGCCGCTGCCGAGACGAGCTTCTGGTGGGCGACGTCCCAGCCGATCGGGGTCACCTTGACGGTGATGTTCGGGTTGGCCTTCTCGTAGACCTCGGCCACGTCCGCGAGCTTCTCGCCCTCGGCTCCCATGGCCCACACGGTGAGCGTCTGCTTCTCGTCGGCCGCGACGTCGCCGCCGGAGGAGCCGCAGGCGGAAAGGGTCACGGCGAGCGCGAGCGCTATGCCGGCGGGAGCGGTTCTGGCGATGCGGGACATGGGAGGGCTCCTCCTTGAGCAATCCGGATGCTGCGCTATGTATGCGCTGCCTGTAAGCGCATACATCACTCTGCGCCAGTCGTTCGGGAATCCGCAAGAGGGTGCTGGGTCACACTCGTGCAACGTGCTCGACATCCCGGCGCCTTGTTGTTGAACCGTAAACGCACCGTTTGTGGAACAACAGGCGATGTGACCGATTCGTCGCTCGGGGGCCTGCGGGCCGCCGGGGCGTGGTCGGCGTCTACCCTCGCCGCATGGCCTCATCCGTCGCGTTCTCCCACGACTTCCCGTTCGACCCGGCCTACGGGTACGACGCGCCGGACACCCTGCTGGACATCCCGGCCCCGCCCGCCCCCGAGGGCTTCGACGCGTTCTGGCGGGAGCGGTACGCGCGGGCCCGCGCGGTCGACCCGCGGCCGGTCCTCGGCCCGGTGGAGGAGGAGCGCGACGGCGTGCGGATCCACCACGTCGCCTACACCTCCGTGGGCGGCGTCCGGCTCGGCGGCTGGCTCGCCCTGCCCGCCGAGGGGCCCGTACGGTACGGATTCGTCGTCGGGCACGGCTACGGCGGCCGCCAGGAGCCCGGCCGGGACCTTCCGGCGCCGCTGCCCGGGGCCGCCGCGATCCTGCCGTGCGTACGGGGCATGGGGGAGCGGGGCCGGGTCGACGGCATCCCGGACATGGCCGCCGAGCACGTCCTGCACGGCATCGGCTCCCGCGACACCTACGTCATCGGCGACTGCGCGGCCGACCTCTGGTGCGCCGCCTCCGCCCTGACGGAACTGGTGCCCGAGCTGGCCCGGGCCGGACTTCCGGGCGGGCCCCGCCTCGGCTACCTCGGCGAGAGCTTCGGCGGCGGGCTCGGGGCCCTCGCGCTGCCCTGGGACGACCGCTTCGGCGCGGCGCAGCTCACGGTCCCCACCTTCGGCAACCACCTGCTGCGCCTCACCCTGCCCTGCGCGGGCAGCGGCGAGTCGGTCCGGGCGCACCACCGCGACCACCCCGAGGTCACCGATGTCCTCGGCTACTTCGACGCGGCCACGGCGGCGACCCGGCTGACGCTGCCCACGCTGGTCGCGGCCGCCCTGTTCGACCCGTCCGTGCCGCCGCCGGGGCAGTTCGCCGTATACAACGCGCTGGCCGGCGAGCGCGAGCTCCAGGTGCTGACGGCGGGGCACTTCGCGTACCGGGGGATGACGGCCGAGGCGGCGGAGCTGGACGCGAACCGGACCCGGTTCTTCGGGAAGCGGCTGGGGGCGGTGGGCTGAGGGACCGGACCGCCGCCCCGGCGCGGGCTCAGGCCTCCGGCTCGCGGGGCCCGCTCCGGGGGCCGTGCCAGTCCAGGCACAGGACGGTGGCGTCGTCCTTGGGCGGCTGGCCGCCGTAGGCGTCGGCGACCGCGGTGACGATTGTGCGGACGGCTTCACGCGGGTGCTCGGCGGCGGTCCGGAGCAGTATCTCGGGCAGGTCGACCGACGCTGATTCGCGTTCCTGCACACCGTCGGTGTACAGCAGGAGGCGGTCGCCGGGGCGCAGGTCCAGGTCCTGGACCTCGTACGGACCCTGCGGCGGGAAGCCGAAAGGCATGTCGATCCGCGGAGTGATCACCTCGACCGAGTCGTCGCGCAGCCGGAGCGGCGCGGGGTGACCGGCATTGACGAGCTGGGCGTGGCTCCCGTCCAGGGCGATCCGCAGCAACTGCCCGGTGGCGAAGGTGGTGTTCCCGTGGTCGAGCAGAGCCTGATGCATCTGGCGGGCCTGTTCGGCGAGATCCACCCCGGCGCGGCGGGCGCCGCGCGAGGCGTTCACGACGAGGGTCGCGATGAGCGAGGCGTTGACGTCGTGGCCCATGGCGTCGGTGACGGACAGGTGAAGGTCGCTGTTGTCGAGGCTGTAGTCGTAGGTGTCCCCGGCGATGTCGGCTGCCGGGACCAGGGCCCCGGCGAGGGCGAACTCGGCCGCGTCGCAGGAAGCGGCGGACGGCAGGAGCTGGCGCTGGATCTCCGCCGCCAGGCTGACCGGCGTGGTGCGGTTGCCCCAGTGGTAGAGGTCGGTGAAGCGGCGGTCGGTGACGATGATGTAGGCCAGCGCGTGCGCGGCGTCCTCGACCTGTGCCAGTACGTCCTCGGTGACGGCGTCGAGGAACAGCTCCAGCACGCCGATGGCGTCACCGCGGTTGGTCACGGGGGCGAGGACGCGCTGTCCCTGCCCGTTCTGTTCCATCTGCACCAGCTTCTGGGAACGCAGCACCTTGTCGTAGATGCCGCTGCCCGCCAGCGGAACCTTTTCGGTCCGGTCCTCGCGGGAGACACCGGCCATGTCGTTGACCCGCAGCAGGCGGCTGCCGACGAGGTCCACGAAAAGGAACGACACGTATCGCGCGCCGAACCGGGTGCGCAGATCGCGCGCCACGACATCGAGCGAGTTCACCGGCGCGGCGTTCCTCGCGGCCGTCAGTACTGCGGCCAGTCCCGTTCTGTCGCTCACCACAGCCTCCTCGGGTAGGCAGTGCTTGTGCCCTCCCAGCCCCGAATCAGCGCCCCGTGTGAGAAACGCGGCCTATGTACCCGCACAAAAGCGCCCGAAGTACCCGAAGCCGCCGACTGCTCCGCGGGGCATCGGCCCTCCGTACGCCCCCGCCGGGAGCCCTTCTCAGCCGCAGCCGCAGCTGGCCCGCCGGGTCACCGAGACCGGCAGCTCCAGCGAGACCGGGGCGCGGCCCGGGTCGGCCAGGCGTTGCACCAGCAGCTCCACCGCCTGCTCGCCCAGCAGCCGGATCGGCTGCCGGACGGTCGTCAGGGGCGGGCGGACGATCCGGCTCAGCGGGATCCCGTCGAACCCGGTCACGGCGATGTCCTCGGGCACCCGCACCCCGCGCCGCTCCAGCGCCTGGAGCGCGCCGACCGCCATCTGGTCGTTGGCGAACAGCATCGCCTCCGGCCGCTCCACCCCCGTACCCTCCGACCGGTCCAGCAGGGTGTCCGCCGCCAGCGCGCCCTCGGCCTGCGTCATCATCCCGGCGCGCAGCTCCGGCCGGGAGGGCACCGGAAGACCCGCGTCCCGGCAGGCCTCCTGGAAGCCCCGGAACCGGGCCTGGGAGTCCGGTGAGTCCTCCCCGCCGCCGACGAACGCCAGCCTGCGCAGTCCGTGGTCCTCGATCAGGTGGCGGGTCAGTTCGCGCTCGCCCTCGGCGTTGGCCACCACGATGTGATCCAGGTGGTCGATCTCGCGCGGCCCGGCGAGCATCACCACCGGCAGCCGGCGCGATATCACTTCCAGGTCCTCGGTCGGCACGGTCCGGGCCAGTACGGCGAAGCCGTCGACCCGCCCCGCGACCTTCGCCACCAGGCTCTCCGGCCCGCCCTCCAGCGAGGCCGCGATCAGCAGGGCGTAGCCGTGCCGCCGGGCCGCCCGTTCCATGCCCCGGATGATCTGGTCGGAGTAGAGCATGACGGCCTGGTCGTCGTCCGCGTCGCTCGCGGCCGCGGCGGTCTCGGCGTCCTGGTCCGCGAAGTCCGGGAAGCACAGCCCGAGCACGCCGGTCGTCCGGCTGGCCAGGCCCCGGGCGCTGCCGCTCGGCACATATCCCAGCTCACGGGCCGCCTCCATGACCTTCTCGCGGGTCTGGACGCGTACGGAATCGGGGTTCCGGTAGACCCGGGAGACCGTGGCAATGGAGACGCCCGACCGCTCGGCGACGTCGTACACCGTGGGGGCGCTCACTCGACCGACCGTCCGTCCGCTTTTCTTCCGCGAGGCGATCACGAGGCTCGTGAAAGCGCATTCACCCTAAATCCTGGGCCGCGGGGGGAGCAAGGCCGTTCGATCCGGCGTGCCGGGGCTCACGTCCGCTCACACGCGGTCGCGGCCGGGGAGCGATCCGGGGGTGAGCGAAACGTACCTCCGGGCGGGTGAGCTTGCGCCTCCCGTCCGTCGTGTCTGCACCCCCTCGCACGCAGGGGCGTTTTCAGTGGGCGGAAGGAATCAGTGTGATCAACTGCAAATGCCACCACATACGCACTATCCGGTCCATTCCGGTACGGGGTGGTCCGGGCCGGCCCCGGAGGTAACAGCCATGTCCCACGTCGGCGTCCCGCGCGGGACGGTTCGAAAGCGCCGATCGCTCGCGCTCCTCACGACGGGGGTGCTCACGATCCCGGTGCTGGCGGGCTGCAGCTCCGGCAGCGAGGAGACCTCCCGGGGCGTGCCCCAGGACATCGCGCCCGCCGCCCGCGAGACGGTCGCCGACGGTTCGACGGTGAACTGGGCGGTCGACGCGCTGCCCGTCACCTTCAACGCCTTCCAGGCGGACGCGGACAGCGCCACCACCCGGATCACCGGAGCCCTGCTCCCGACCCTCTTCCCGATGGACAAAACGGGGCAGCCGAAGCTCAACCCGGACTACCTGGAGTCCGCGAAGGTCATCGAGCGCGAGCCGAAGCAGGTCGTGCTCTACAAGCTCAACCAGCAGGCCGTGTGGAGCGACGGCCGCGAGATCGGCGCCCCCGACTTCGTCGCCCAGTGGCGGGCGCTCAGCGGCAAGGACTCCGCGTTCTGGACCGCCCGCAACTCCGGTTACGAGCGGATCGAGAAGATCGAGCGGGGCGCGGACGACCTCCAGGTGCGGGTCACGTTCTCCAAGCCCTACGCGGACTGGCGCTCGCTGTTCTCGCCGCTCTACCCGAAGGAGATCACCGGCTCGCCGGACGCCTTCAACGACGGCGCGCGCACCACCCTCAAGAACACCGCCGGGCCCTTCGTCCTGCGCAGCGTCAGCAAGGCCAAGGGCGCCGTCACGCTGGCCCGCAACCCGCGCTGGTGGGGCGACAAGGCCAAGCTGGACACCCTCGTCTTCCGGGCGGTCGCCGCCAAGGACCGCACCCAGGCCCTCGCCGACGGCACGGTGGACGTCGCCGACATCGATGCCGCCACCGCCGACCGCATCACCCTCGCCCGCCGCGACCGGGGCAACAACGGCCAGCAGCCCGCCCACGGCCCGGGCTCCGAGATCACGCCCGCCGCGGCCCTGCGCTCCTGGGCCCTGGCGCACGGCTCCGACGAGGAGGCCGCCGAGATCGCGCAGGCCGCCCGGGAGAAGAACCGCAAGGCCGTCGTCGCGTACGCCTCCGAGCAGAAGGCCCTGCGCGACTTCGCCGTACGCAAGTCCCTGGAGCCCGCCTACACCCAGCTCGCGCTGAACGGCGAGTCCGGCCCGCTCGCCGACGACCGGGTCCGCCGGGCGGTGGCCCGCGCCCTGGACCGCCAGGAGCTGGCCCAGGCGGTGCTGGGGCCGCTCGGCCTTCCGGCGAAGCCGCTCGGCAGCCACCTCGCCCTCGCGGGCCAGCCCGGCTACAAGGACGGCAGCGGGGCGCTCGGCGACCAGAACACCAAGGAGGCCCAGGCCCTGCTGGCGGACGCCGGCTGGACCCGGGGCGGTGCGGCCCAGCTGCCGAAGGACACCAAGGCGGGCAGCGAGGCGGAGAAGAAGGGCGACAAGAGCGACAAGGACGCGAAGGAAGGCGCCGAGGCGGAGAAGGAGACCGCCGAGGACGCGAAGAAGGACGAGGACAAGGACGCGAAGACCGAGAAGACCGAGAAGGAGGAGAAGGAGAGCGAGAAGGAGGAGAAGGAGAGCAAGGAGGAGAAGGCCGACGAGGAGGCCGAGGACGAGAAGGGCGACAAGAAGGCCGGCCGGGCCTCCGAGGACAGCGCCGCCTCCCGCGACGAGGGCCTCTACATCGTCGGCGAGGACAACAAGCCCGGCGCCCAGGCCCCCGCCCACGCCTCCGCGACCGGCGCCTCGGGCCTCCACGTCATCGCCCCCGCCCGGACGGCCGCCGCCCAGAGCGCGGCCCTGCTCCGCCAGGCCGGTGTGCTCGGTGAGGACGGCACCGTGGCCGCCCAGGACAAGCAGCCCGGCGGCGCCGCCGGAGCGTACGCCCCCGTCGGCACCGCCGCCCCGGCGCCCGCCGCGGCCAAGGGGCAGCTCGGCAAGGACGGCAAGACGCTGACCCTGCGCTTCGTGCTCCCCTCCGGGCCGGGCTCCCAGTCGCTGCGCAGCGTCGGCGACAAGATCGCGGCGATGCTGGAGAAGATCGGCATCGGCACGGAGATCACCAAGGTGCCCGACGAGAGCTACTTCAAGGACCACATCGCCTCCGGCGAGTACGACCTGGCGCTCTACTCGTGGCCCGCCACCGCCTACCCGGCCACCGACGGGCGCCCGATCTACGCCAAGCCGGAGCCCGCCACCGACGGGTCGCTCCTCGTGGAGCAGAATTACACCCGGGTCGGCACCGACCACATCGACCAGCTCTTCGACCAGGCGGCCGCCGAGCTCGACGAGAAGGCCGCACGCGAGCTGATGAAGCAGGCGGACGCCCGGATCTGGGCCGCCGCCGGATCGATTCCGCTCTTCCAGCGCCCGCAGCTCGTCGCGGTCGACAAGAAGCTCGCGAACGTCGGGGCGTTCGGTTTCGCGGCCCCCCGGTATCAGGACATCGGGTTCAAGAAACGGCAAGCGGCAGGTTCCCCCGCAGACCGCAAGAAGTAGCGGGTAAATACCACACCCTCCCGCCGCCAAGCTCAGATGCACCTCAAAACCCTTGCCCGCCGGTTCCCCCGGCGGGCAGTGTGGTGTCTGCCCTGACCCGGGCCGTTCATCGCTTCACCGCTCCTCACCCCCCCCACATAGCTCCACCGCGGTCCCACCGCAGCTCTGCCCCCGTTCCGGCCACGTCGATGGCCCGGCGGCTCCCAAGGGCCTGGCACGGAGCCCCAGGCCCTTGACACCGGCTGAATATCGCCTGAATCACACGGGAAGACCGCCTCTGCGGAACCGCCCGGGAAGCCCGGCGGGCCCAGGGCCCGTACGATGGGACGAGCCGTGGCGTGCCGCCCGGCGGGCGTACGAGGACTCGAAGACCGACTGAGACGCCTGATCCCACGATCCGAGAGAAGCGCAAGCCACCCATGCCCACGCGCCACGACATCCGTAACGTAGCCATCGTCGCCCACGTCGACCACGGCAAGACCACGCTGGTCGACGCCATGCTCAAGCAGGCCGGAGCGTTCGCAGCCCACGCCGCCGAGCACCTCGACGACCGCATGATGGACTCGAACGACCTGGAGCGTGAGAAGGGCATCACGATCCTCGCCAAGAACACGGCGGTGAAGTACCACCCCAAGGACGGCGGGGACCCGATCACGATCAACATCATCGACACCCCCGGCCACGCCGACTTCGGCGGCGAGGTCGAGCGCGGTCTGTCGATGGTGGACGCGGTCGTGCTGCTCGTCGACGCCTCCGAGGGCCCGCTGCCCCAGACCCGCTTCGTGCTGCGCAAGGCGCTGGCCGCGAAGATGCCGGTCATCCTCTGCATCAACAAGACGGACCGTCCCGACTCCCGGATCGCCGAGGTCGTCGACGAGACGTACGACCTGTTCCTGGACCTGGACGCGGACGAGGACCAGATCGAGTTCCCGATCGTCTACGCCTGCGCCCGTGACGGCGTCGCCTCGCTGACCAAGCCCGAGGACGGCACCGTCCCGGCGGACAGCGAGAACCTGGAGCCGTTCTTCTCCACGATCCTGTCGCACGTCCCGGCCCCCGAGTTCGACGAGGACGCCCCGCTCCAGGCCCACGTCACCAACCTGGACGCCGACAACTTCCTCGGCCGTATCGCGCTCTGCCGCGTCGAGCAGGGCGAGCTGCGCAAGGGCCAGACCGTCACCTGGATCAAGCGTGACGGCACCATGTCCAACGTCCGCATCACCGAGCTGATGATGACCGAGGCGCTCACCCGCAAGCCCGCCGAGGTGGCGGGCCCCGGTGACATCTGCGCCGTCGCCGGATTCCCGGACATCATGATCGGCGAGACCCTGGCCGACCCCGAGAACCCGATCGCGCTCCCGCTGATCACGGTCGACGAGCCGGCCATCTCGATGACCATCGGCACCAACACCTCGCCGCTCGTCGGCAAGGGCGGCAAGGGCCACAAGGTCACCGCCCGCCAGGTGAAGGACCGCCTGGACCGCGAGCTGATCGGTAACGTCTCGCTCCGCGTCCTGGACACCGAGCGCCCCGACGCCTGGGAGGTCCAGGGCCGCGGTGAGCTCGCGCTCGCCATCCTGGTCGAGCAGATGCGCCGCGAGGGCTTCGAGCTGACCGTCGGCAAGCCCGAGGTCGTCACCAAGCAGATCGACGGCAAGACCCACGAGCCGATCGAGCGCATGACGATCGACTCGCCCGAGGAGCACCTCGGCGCCATCACGCAGCTCATGGCGACCCGCAAGGGCCGTATGGAGACCATGACGAACCACGGCTCCGGCTGGGTCCGCATGGAGTGGATCGTCCCGTCCCGCGGCCTCATCGGCTTCCGTACGGAGTTCCTGACGCAGACCCGCGGCACCGGCATCGCGCATTCCATCTTCGAGGGCCACGAGCCGTGGTTCGGCGACCTGCGCACCCGTCACAACGGCTCGCTGGTGGCGGACCGTTCGGGCTCCGTGACGCCGTTCGCGATGGTCAACCTCCAGGAGCGCGGTGTCATCTTCACCGAGGCCGGCACCGAGGTCTACGAGGGCATGATCGTCGGCGAGAACTCCCGCGCCGACGACATGGACGTGAACATCACCAAGGAGAAGAAGCTCACCAACATGCGTGCGGCCTCCGCGGACACCACGGAGAACGTGGTCCCGGCCCGCAAGCTGTCGCTGGAGCAGTCCCTGGAGTTCTGCCGCGAGGACGAGTGCATCGAGGTGACCCCGGAGACCGTGCGTATCCGCAAGGTCGTCCTGGACGCCAAGCAGCGTGGCCGCACGGCCTCGCGCGCCAAGCACGGCTGATACCCGGCCCCAACAGGCCCTGAGGACCGCCCGGACGCCCCTGTGGGCCTCCGGGCGGTCCTGTCTGCGTTCTCCGGGGACCGCCGGGCGCCCCGGAGCTCCCCGGGCCCCGGAGCCTCCGCCTCCCGGAGCCGTACGCTCCGTATGCGAAGACCCGCAGCGCCCTCCGAGCGCTCGTCGGACGGTCCGTCAGCACAGGCATTGACAGAAGGCCCGGCCCGCCACGGACACTGTGGTGGGCCGGGCCTCCGTCAATCGTTTTTCCTGACCGTGGTGTCCGGATATCGGGGGTCGCTCTCCGGAACATGTGTTAACAGTCCGTTTCGGGCGTGTCTGTCTGGGATCGCTTTGTCCGGATTTCGGGCACACGGGAGGGTCTGATGTTGTCAAACCGAGACCCTTTAAGTGTGGTTTACAGCCCGGCCGTACTCAATAGTTGGCTCCATTGAGCTCGGGTCAATGGGTCACGCACTGTGGGGAGTGCCGACTCACGAGCACACTCGGGGCACTGAACGATCACCGTCAGGGGTGTCGGTGAATCTCTCCAGTGCCCTTCTTGTAGTCAAAAGTGGACTCATGAGGAGGAAACCCATGCGCGGTGCCAAGAGCGCCAAGTGGGTCGCGGGAGCGGCCGTCATCGCCCTGGCCGCGACTGCCTGTGGCGGAAGCGACAGCAGCGACGAAGGCAAGAAGAACACGTCGGGCCAGCCCGCCGGTTACGTCTCGATCGACGTCGGTGAGCCCCAGAAGCCTCTGATGCCGGCCGACACGAACGAGAGCAACGGCTCCTACGTCATCCAGTCGCTGTTCACCCAGCTGCTGGACTTCGACGACAAGGGCGAGATCGTTCTCACGAACGCCGAGTCCGTCGAGACCGAGGACTCCAAGACGTGGACCGTCAAGCTCAAGGCCGGCTGGAAGTTCCACAACGGTGAGGCCGTGACCGCGCAGTCGTACATCGACGCGTGGAACTGGTACGCCAACGTCGAGAACAAGCAGCAGAACGCGTTCTGGTTCTCCGACATCAAGGGCTACGAGGACGTCCACCCCGAGAAGGGTGCGCCCAAGTCCAAGGAGATGTCCGGCCTGAAGGCCGTGGACGACACCACGTTCACGATCGAGCTGGCCAACAAGGTCCCGTACTTCAACTACAAGCTCGGTTACGCGACGTTCGCGCCGCTGCCCAAGGTCTTCTACGACGACCCGAAGGCGTTCGGCCAGAAGCCGATCGGCAACGGCCCGTACACGTTCGAGAAGTGGACCCACAAGAAGCTCATCCAGGTCAAGGCCTGGCCCGAGTACCAGGGCCCGAACAAGGCTGCCAACAAGGGCATCCAGTTCAAGAACTACTCGACCGTCGAGGCCGCGTACCAGGACGTCATCTCCGGCAACCTGGACATGATCCGTCAGGTCGGCCCGCGTGACCTCCCGAAGTACAAGACGGACCTCGGTGACGGCGCGATCGACCAGCCGTACGCGGCCATCCAGTCGCTGAACCCGGCGTTCTACTCGGACACGTTCAAGGACATCGACCCCAAGGTCCTCCAGGGTCTGTCCATGGCGATCGACCGTGACACCATCACGAAGACCGTCCTGAACGGCACGCGCATCCCGGCGACGAGCTTCACGCCGCCGCAGGTCAAGGGCAACCAGACCCTCGACTCGGACATCCTCAAGTTCAACCCGGCCAAGGCCAAGGAGCTCATCAAGGAGGGCGGCGGTGTTCCGGGGAACAAGTTCTCCATCCAGTACAACGCCGACGGTGGGCACAAGGAGTGGGTGACCGCGGTCTGCGAGTCCATCCGCAACGCCACCGGGGTCGACTGCGTGGGCGACGCCAAGCCGGACTTCCCGACCGACCTCGAAGCGCGTGACAACAACGAGGTCAAGGGCTTCTACCGCGGTGGCTGGGTGGCCGACTACCCCGTCAACGTGAACTTCCTCAAGGAGCTCTACCACTCCAAGGCGGAGTCGAACAACGGTCGGTTCGCCGACAAGGAGATCGACGAGCTGATGGCGAAGGGCGACAAGGCCGACTCCCTGGAGGAGTCCGTCGCCGCCTACCAGGAGGTCGAGAAGAAGCTGGTCGACAAGATGCCGGCCATCCCGCTCTGGTACTACGCCATCAACGGCGGCCACGGCAAGAACGTCGACAACGTCAAGGTCGACTTCCACGGTGACCTCGAACTGACCGGCGTCACCGTCAAGTAACGCCTGCGGGTCATTCCCCAACTGGCCGTCATCCGCCCGTGCTGCCCCTCAGCGCGGTCGGAGGCGCGGGGGTCGTCTCTGCGAAGAGACGGCCCCCGCGCCGCAGTTATCCCCACACGGAGGCACCCATGGGGCGCTATGTCGCACGACGACTGCTCCAGATGATCCCGGTCTTCATCGGATCGACCCTGCTGGTCTTCCTGATGATGTACGCACTGCCCGGCGACCCCGTCAGAGCGCTGGCCGGTGAGCAGCACGTAGACGCATCGCAGATCGCCGCCATGAAGGCGGACCTGGGCTTGGACAAGCCGATCTGGATGCAGTATTTGAAGTACCTGGGCGATCTGTTCCAGGGCGACCTCGGCACTCAGATCGGAACGCAGCGTCCGGTCGCCGAAGTCATTTCCGAGGCTTATCCGATCACCGTCAGACTGGCGATCTTCGCCTTCGTCTTCACGGTCGTCGCCGGGATCTCGCTCGGCATCATCGCGGGCCTGAAGGCCGAGTCCCTCCGGGACCGCGGCCTGCTCGGTCTGACGCTGGTGCTGATCTCCATGCCGTCCTTCGTGCTGGGCTTCCTCGTGCAGTACTTCTTCGCGTTCCAGATGGGCATCGCCAAGCCGAACGTGAGTCTCGAACCGACCAACGGCGAACTGATCATGCCGGCCATCGTGCTGGCGTCGCTGTCACTCGCTTATGTGGCCCGCCTCACCCGTACGTCGGTCGCCGAGAACCTGCGCGCCGACTACATGCGTACGGCTGTCGCCAAGGGCCTGCCGCGCCGCCGGATCATCGGCGTCCACCTGATGCGCAACTCGCTCATCCCGGTCGTCACCTTCCTCGGAACCGACATCGGCGCCCTGATGGGCGGCGCGATCGTGACCGAGGGCATCTTCAACATCAAGGGCGTCGGAAGCCTGGTGTTCGAGGCCCTCAAGAAGCGTGAGGGCGCCACCGTCGTCGGCGTCGTGACGCTGCTCGTCGTCGTCTATCTCGTCTGCAGCCTGCTCGTCGACCTGCTCTACGCGGTCCTGGACCCGAGGATCCGGTATGCCTGACACCACCGCACTCACCAAGAGCAGCGACGCCGTGGAAGCGCCCGTCCTGACCGATTCGGGTCCCGCACCCGGCAAGCCGCGCAGCCTCTGGTCGGATGCCTGGCACGACCTGCGCCGCAACCCGCTCTTCCTCATCTCGATGGTGCTGATCCTGCTGCTCGTCGTCATGGCGATCTTCCCGGGCCTGTTCACCAGCGCCTCGCCGAGGGACGCCAACCTGGCCGAGCACTACCTCCAGCACCCGAACTGGGGGCACTTCTTCGCCCCCGACTGGCTCGGCTACGACGGCCAGGGACGCTCCATCTACGCGCGTGTCGTCCACGGGGCCCGTGCCTCCATCACCGTCGGTGTCGTCGTGACCATCGCGGTCACCATCACCGGCCTGGCGATCGGCATGATCGCCGGCTACTTCGGCGGCTGGATCGACACGATCCTGTCCCGTGTCACCGACGTCTTCTTCGGTGTCCCCTTCATCGTCGGTGCCATGGTCATCCTGACCAGCTTCGAGCAGCGCTCGGTGTGGGTCGTGATCCTGTCCCTGGCCTTCCTCGGCTGGACCTCGATCGCCCGTGTCGCCCGTGGCTCGGTCATCACGATCAAGCAGGCCGACTACGTGGTCGCCGCCAGGGCGCTCGGCGCCTCCACCACCCGGATCCTGACGCGGCACATCCTGCCGAACGCCATCGCTCCGGTGATCGTGGTCGCCACCATCGCGCTCGGCGGCTACATCGCCGCGGAGGCCACCCTGTCGTTCCTCGGTATCGGCCTCGCCGAGCCGACGGTCTCGTGGGGCATCGACGTCTCCGCCGCGTCGGCCCAGCTGCGCAACGCCCCGTACGTTCTGATCATCCCCTCGGCGATGGTCTCGATCACGGTGCTGTCCTTCCTGATGTTCGGCGATGCGGTCCGCAACGCCCTCGACCCCAAGATGCGCTGAGGGAGGCGTTCGTGACCACCATCGACAAGACGGCTCACGTTCCCGCACCGCGGGAGTCCGTGAGTGGCGACGGTCCACTGCTCGACGTCCGTGACCTGCACGTGGAGTTCCACACCCGCGACGGTGTGGCCAAGGCGGTCAACGGTGTGAACTACACCGTCAGCGCCGGCGAGACGCTCGCGGTGCTCGGCGAGTCCGGTTCCGGCAAGTCCGTGACCGCGCAGACCATCATGGGCATCCTCGACATGCCGCCCGGGAAGATCACGCAGGGCGAGATCCTCTTCCGCGGCCAGGACATGCTGAAGATGTCCAACGAGGAGCGCCGGAAGATCCGCGGCCAGAAGATCGCGATGATCTTCCAGGACGCGCTGTCCTCGCTGAACCCTGTCCTCTCCGTCGGCTACCAGCTCGGCGAGATGTTCCGGGTGCACCAGGGCCTGTCCAGGAAGGCGGCCCGCGCCAAGTCCATCGAGCTGATGGACCAGGTCAAGATCCCGGCGGCGGCGGCCCGTATCTCGGACTTCCCGCACCAGTTCTCCGGCGGTATGCGCCAGCGCATCATGATCGCCATGGCGCTGGCCCTGGAGCCGGACCTGATCATCGCGGACGAGCCGACCACCGCGCTCGACGTGACGGTGCAGGCCCAGGTCATGGACCTGCTGGCCGAGCTCCAGCGCGAGTACAACATGGGTCTGATCCTGATCACCCACGACCTCGGCGTCGTCGCCGACGTCGCGGACAAGATCGCGGTGATGTACGCGGGCCGGATCGTGGAGACGGCCCCGGTCGGCGAGCTGTACAGCCGCCCGGCCCACCCGTACACCAAGGGGCTGCTGGACTCGATCCCGCGCCTGGACCAGAAGGGCCAGGAGCTCTACGCGATCAAGGGCCTGCCGCCCAACCTCACGCGTATCCCCGCGGGCTGTGCCTTCAGCCCGCGCTGCCCCAAGGCACAGGACATCTGCCGTACCGAGATTCCGCCGCTCGTCCCGGTGACCGAGCAGGACGGCCTCGAGCTGGTCGGCCGCGGCAGCGCGTGCCACTTCTGGAAGGAGACGATCCATGGCTGAGCTCAAGAAGGAGCCCGTGGACGCCACCCCGAACGTCTCCGACGTGGAGACCGCGGACGCCGCGACCGAGGCGGCGGCCGTGGCCGCCCTCGACAAGCCCGGCGGCCGGGGCGAGCCCATCCTCCAGGTGCGCAACCTCGTCAAGCACTTCCCGCTGACCCAGGGCATCCTGTTCAAGAAGAAGATCGGCGCCGTCAAGGCCGTCGACGGGATCTCCTTCGACCTGTACGCCGGTGAGACCCTGGGCATCGTGGGCGAGTCCGGCTGTGGCAAGTCCACGGTCGCCCGGCTTCTGATGACGCTGGAGCGGGCCACCGCCGGCGAGGTCTTCTACAAGGGCCAGGACATCACCAAGCTGTCCGGCCGGGCGCTGAAGGCGGTCCGCCGCAACATCCAGATGGTGTTCCAGGACCCGTACACCTCGCTGAACCCGCGGATGACGGTCGGCGACATCATCGGGGAGACCTTCGAGATCCACCCCGAGGTGGCCCCGAAGGGCGACCGGCGCCGCCGCGTCCAGGAGCTCCTGGACGTCGTGGGTCTGAACCCGGAGTACATCAACCGGTACCCGCACCAGTTCTCCGGCGGTCAGCGCCAGCGCATCGGCATCGCCCGCGGCCTCGCGCTCAACCCGGAGATCATCATCTGCGACGAGCCGGTCTCCGCGCTCGACGTGTCGGTGCAGGCCCAGGTCATCAACCTGATGGAGAAGCTCCAGGACGAGTTCAACCTGTCCTACCTCTTCATCGCGCACGACCTGTCCATCGTCCGGCACATCTCCGACCGGGTCGGCGTGATGTACCTCGGCAAGATGGCCGAGATCGGCACGGACACGCAGATCTACGACCACCCGACGCACCCCTACACCCAGGCGCTGCTGTCGGCGGTCCCGGTCCCGGACCCGGCGGCCCGTGAGGAGCGCGACCGGATCATCCTCACCGGTGACGTTCCGTCACCCGCGAACCCGCCCTCGGGCTGCCGCTTCCGCACCCGGTGCTGGAAGGCGGAGGAGCGCTGCGCGACGGAGGAGCCCCTGCTGGCGATACCCGAGCGCTTCGTCGCGGGCGCTACGCCCGCCACGCACGAGTCGGCGTGCCACTTCGCCGAGGAGCGGGACGTCGTGCACGCGGCGTGACCGTATCCGGTTCCTGAACGGCAGATGCCCGGTCCCCCTCGGGGGACCGGGCATCGTCGCGTCCGCCCCCGGCTCCTGCCCGTACGGGGTAAGCCCGCATGCGATACGTGGCGTTATGAGGTGATATGAGGCATTGAGCTACTCGATGACTCTAGGAGGCACTTCATGCGCGGAGCCACACAGGTCAGGTGGGCCGCATGTGCGGTGGCCGTCGCCCTGGCAGCGACGGCCTGCGGCGGCGGTGACGGTGACGGCGGCGGCAGCGGTGGCGCCGACGGCATCGTCAGCTCCTCCTGGGGAGACCCGCAGAACCCGCTGGAGCCCGCCAACACCAACGAGGTCCAGGGCGGCAAGGTCCTCGACATGGTCTTCCGCGGACTGATCCGCTACGACCCGAAGACCGGCGAGGCCCAGAACATGGTCGCCGAGTCGATCGACACGACGGACTCCCAGAACTTCACGATCAAGCTGAAGGACGGCTGGACCTTCTCCAACGGAGAGAAGGTCACCGCCAAGTCCTTCGTCGACGCCTGGAACTACGGCGCCGCGCTGAAGAACAACCAGAAGAACGCCTACTTCTTCCAGTACATCGAGGGCTACGACAAGGTCCACCCGGAGACCGGATCCGCCTCCGCCCAGACCCTGTCCGGCCTGAAGGTCGTCGACGACCTGACCTTCACCGCCAAGCTCACCCAGAAGTTCTCCCTGTGGCCCGACACCCTCGGCTACTCCGCCTTCGTCCCGCTGCCCAAGGCGTTCTACGACGACCACGACGCCTGGCTCTCCAAGCCCGTCGGGAACGGCCCGTACACCATCGAGTCGTACGCCAAGGGCTCCTCGATGAACCTGCGCAAGTGGGACGACTACCCGGGCGACGACAAGGCGAAGAACGGCGGCGTCGACCTCAAGGTCTTCACCGACAACAACACCGCCTACACCGACCTGACGGCGGGCAACCTCGACCTCGTCGACGACGTGCCCGCCTCCCAGCTCCGTAACGTCGAGGCGGACCTGGGCGACCGGTACATCAACACCCCCGCCGGCATCATCCAGACCCTGGCCTTCCCCTTCTACGAGGAGGAGTGGGACACCGACGACGCCCGCAAGGTCCGCCAGGGCCTGTCGATGGCGATCAACCGGCCGCAGATCACCGACCAGATCTTCCAGAAGACCCGCACCCCCGCGTCCGACTGGACCTCTCCGGTCCTCGGCGAGGACGGCGGCTTCAAGGAAGGGCTCTGCGGCAAGGAGTGCACGTACAACAAGGCCGAGGCCAAGAAGCTGATCGACGAGGGCGGCGGCATCCCCGGCGGCCAGCTGAAGATCTCGTACAACGCGGACACCGGCTCCCACAAGGAATGGGTCGACGCCGTCTGCAACAGCATCAACAACGTCATGGGCGACAACAAGGCCTGCGTCGGCGGCCCCGTCGGCACCTTCGCCGACTTCCGCGCCCAGGTCTCCACCCAGAAGCTCACCAGCGCCTGGCGCGCGGGCTGGCAGATGGACTACCCGCTGATCCAGAACTTCCTCCAGCCGCTCTACTACACCAACGCCCCGTCCAACGACGGCAAGTGGAGCAACGAGCAGTTCGACGACCTGGTCGACAAGGCCAACGCCGAGAGCGACAAGGCGAAGGCCGTCACCACCTTCCAGGACGCGGAGAAGATCCTCGTCACGGAGATGCCGGTCATCCCGCTCTGGTACCAGAACGGCAGCGCCGGCTACTCGGACCGGGTCGACAACGTCGCGCTGAACCCGTTCAGCGTCCCGGTCTACGAAGAGATCACCGTCAAGTGACGCGCTGAGCGACGCGGACGGCCGGGACGCCCGACACACCGGCGCCCCGGCCGTCCGCGCTCCTCGTGCCCGTCCGCGCTCCACCTGTCCGGTACTGCTCTCCCGACCCCCGGAGCCCCTCATGGGACGTTATGTGATCCGGCGGCTGCTGCAGATGATCCCCGTCTTCTTCGGCACCACGCTGTTGATCTTCCTCATGGTGAACGTGATGGGCGACCCCATCGCGGGTCTCTGCGGCGACCGCCAGTGCGATCCGGCCACCGCCGCCCAGCTGCGCTCCGAGTTCGGCCTCGACAAGCCGGTCTGGCAGCAATACCTCACGTACATGGGCAACGTCTTCACCGGCGACTTCGGCACCGCGTTCAACGGGCAGAAGGTCACCGAGCTGATGGCGACCGCCTTCCCCATCACGATCCGGCTCACGATCGTCGCGGTCGTCTTCGAGGTCGTCATCGGCATCAGCCTCGGCGTCGTCACCGGCCTGCGGCGCGGCCGCCCCGTCGACACCACCGTCCTCATCCTGACGCTGGTCGTCATCGCCGTCCCGACCTTCGTCACCGGCCTGCTGCTCCAGCTCCTCCTGGGCGTCAAGTGGGGCATCATCAAGCCCTCGGTCTCCGCCGACCCCACCTTCGACGAACTCCTCGTCCCCGGGCTGGTCCTCGCCTCGGTCTCGCTCGCCTACGTCACCCGGCTCACCCGGACCTCGATCGCCGAGAACGCCCGCGCCGACTACGTACGCACCGCCGTCGCCAAGGGCCTGCCCCGCCGCCGCGTCGTCGTACGGCACCTGCTGCGCAACTCGCTGATCCCCGTCGTCACCTTCATCGGCACCGACGTCGGCGCGCTGATGGGCGGGGCCATCGTCACCGAGCGGATCTTCAACATCCACGGCGTCGGCTACCAGCTCTACCAGGGCATCCTGCGGCAGAACTCACAGACCGTCGTCGGCTTCGTCACGATCCTCGTCCTCGTCTTCCTGGCCGCCAACCTGATCGTCGACCTCCTGTACGCCGTACTCGACCCGAGGATCCGCTATGCCTGAGCCGCAGACCCCGGACGAAGCGATCTCCCAGGCGGGCGCCGGAGGCGCGACGGACCTCGCCATGGAGGAGGGCACCAGCCTGGAGAAGACGCCGGGCGGCCCCGACGGCACCGGACCGGCCGGAAAGCCGCGCAGCCTCTGGTCGGACGCCTGGCGCGACCTGCGCCGCAACCCGGTCTTCATCATCTCCGCGCTGGTCATCCTCTTCCTGGTGATCATCTCGATCTGGCCCTCGCTCATCGCGAGCGGCGACCCCCTCCAGGCCGACCTGGACGACGCCCAGAAGGGCTCCGAACCAGGCCACCCCTTCGGCTTCGACCCGCAGGGCCGCGATGTGTACACCCGGGTCGTCTACGGCACCCGGACCTCGGTCACCGTCGGCGTCTGCGCCACCGTCGGCGTCGCGATCCTCGGCAGCGTCTTCGGCGGACTCGCGGGCTTCTTCGGCGGCTGGTGGGACGCCGTCCTCTCCCGCCTCACCGACGTCTTCTTCGGCATCCCCGTCGTCCTCGGCGGCCTGGTCTTCCTGTCCGTCGTCACCAGCTCCACCGTCTGGCCCGTCGTCGGCTTCATCGTCCTGCTCGGCTGGCCGCAGATCGCCCGCATCGCCCGCGGCTCGGTCATCACCGCCAAACAGAACGACTACGTCCAGGCGGCCCGCGCGCTGGGCGCCTCCAACTCCCGGATGATGCTGCGCCACATCGCCCCGAACGCCATCGCCCCGGTCATCGTCGTGGCGACCATCGCGCTCGGCACGTACATCTCGCTGGAGGCGACCCTCTCCTTCCTCGGCGTCGGACTGAAGGACCCGGCCGTCTCCTGGGGAATCGACATCTCCGCGGCCGCCAACTACATCCGCAACGCTCCGCACATGCTGCTCTGGCCCGCCGGAGCGCTGGCGGTCACCGTGCTCGCGTTCATCATGCTCGGCGACGCGGTGCGCGACGCCCTCGACCCCAAGCTGCGCTGAGGAGCCGGTTGCCATGTTGCTCGAAGTGCGCGATCTGCACGTGGAGTTCCACACCCGCGAAGGCGTCGCCAAGGCCGTCAACGGAGTCAACTACTCGGTGGCCGAGGGCGAGACGCTCGCCGTCCTCGGCGAATCCGGCTCCGGCAAGTCCGTCACCGCCCAGGCCGTCATGGGCATTCTCGACATGCCGCCCGGGAGGATCGCCGGCGGCGAGATCCTCTTCAAGGACCAGGACCTGCTGAAGCTCAAGCCGGAGGAGCGGCGCAAGATCCGCGGCCAGGAGATGGCCATGATCTTCCAGGACGCCCTGTCCTCGCTGAACCCGGTCCTCACCGTCGGCGAGCAGCTCGGCGAGATGTTCGTCGTGCACCGCGGCATGTCCCGCAAGGACGCCAGGGCCAAGTCGGTCGAGCTGATGGACCGGGTCCGCATCCCCGCCGCGAAGGAACGCGTCGGCCAGTACCCGCACCAGTTCTCCGGCGGTATGCGCCAGCGCATCATGATCGCCATGGCGATGGCCCTGGAACCGTCGCTGATCATCGCCGACGAACCGACCACCGCCCTCGACGTCACCGTCCAGGCCCAGGTCATGGACCTCCTCGCCGAGCTCCAGCGCGAGCTGAACATGGGCCTCATCCTGATCACCCACGACCTCGGCGTGGTCGCCGACGTCGCCGACAAGATCGCCGTGATGTACGCGGGCCGCATCGTCGAGACCGCCCCCGTCCACGAGATCTACAGGGCCCCGGCCCACCCGTACACCAAGGGCCTCCTCCAGTCGATCCCGCGCCTGGACCAGAAGGGCCAGGAGCTCTACGCGATCAAGGGCCTGCCGCCCAACCTCACGCGTATCCCGCCGGGCTGCGCCTTCAACCCCCGCTGCCCGATGGCCCAGGACGTGTGCCGCAGCGATGTGCCGCCGCTCTACGAGGTGGACGAGCAGCGCCGGAGCGCCTGCCACTTCTGGAAGGAGACGCTCGATGCACGCTGACCGCGACGAGAATGCGGGGACCGGCGCTGGCGCGGCCGGCTCCACGCTGCTCTCCAAGGCCCGCGAGGACGCCGTCACGCCGTACACGGAGGGCGACCCGATCCTCCAGGTCCGCGACCTGGCCAAGCACTACCCGCTCACCCAGGGCATCCTCTTCAAGCGGCAGATCGGCGCGGTCCGGGCCGTCGACGGCGTCGACTTCGACCTGTACGCGGGCGAGACGCTGGGCATCGTGGGGGAGTCGGGCTGCGGGAAGTCGACCGTCGCCAAGATGCTCGTCCACCTGGAACGCCCCACCGCCGGTGCGATCCGCTACAAGGGCGAGGACGTCTCCAAGCTGTCCGGCCGGGCCCTGAAGGCGGTGCGCCGCAACATCCAGATGGTGTTCCAGGACCCGTACACCTCGCTGAACCCGCGGATGACGGTCGGCGACATCATCGGCGAGCCGTACGAGATCCACCCCGAGGTCGCCCCGAAGGGCAGCCGCCGCCAGAAGGTGCAGGACCTGCTGGACGTCGTCGGCCTCAACCCGGAGTACATCAACCGCTATCCGCACCAGTTCTCCGGCGGCCAGCGCCAGCGCATCGGCATCGCCCGCGGCCTCGCGCTCAACCCGGAGATCATCGTCGCCGACGAACCCGTCTCCGCGCTCGACGTCTCCGTACAGGCCCAGGTCGTCAACCTGCTGGACCGGCTCCAGGCCGAGTTCAGCCTCAGCTTCGTCTTCATCGCCCACGACCTCTCGATCGTCCGGCACATCTCCGACCGGGTCGGCGTGATGTACCTCGGCCGGATCGTGGAGATCGGCTCCGACGCGGAGATCTACGACCACCCCACCCACCCGTACACCCAGGCGCTGCTCTCCGCCGTGCCCGTGCCGGACCCGACGGCCCGCGAGCACCGGGAACGGATCATCCTGCACGGCGACGTCCCCTCGCCCGCCAACATCCCCTCGGGCTGCCGCTTCCGCACCCGCTGCTGGAAGGCGCAGGAGCGGTGCGAACTGGAGGTCCCGCTGCTGGCGATCCCGGCGGAGTTCCGGCTCGCCGACACCCCGGCGCGTCACGACTCCGCGTGCCACTTCGCGGAGGAGAAGCATGTGGTGCCGACGGAGGCCGAGTCGGAGATCCCGGGGCCGGACCCCCTGGGCCCCTCGGGCACTCCGGGCGGGCCGGGCCCCGCGGGCTCCTCGGGCGGGCCGGGTGAGGCGCCGGAGTCCGGGGAGCCCGGGGGGTCTTCGCAGCGCTGAGCGGGGCCGAGGGCCGAGGGGCCGAGCGGGTGCGCCCGCTCGCGTCGCGCGGTGGGCCGGTCGGTCAGTTCGCGGTGCCGCAGGGCCCGTCGGCCTTGATCTCCTGCACGGCCGGGGCCAGGGCCGAGAGCACGGCCGAGGCGTCGATGCTCTCGTTGCGGATCCGGACCTGGACGCCGGGGTCGCGGCCGTGGGCGGCGAACATCCTGGCGGTCCGGTCGTCCGCCGGCTTCTGGGCGACCCAGCCCACCCCGCCCTCGTCGGTGCACTCGGCGCCGGCCTCGGGCCCGGGCATGCCGCAGTACAGGATGATGTCGCCGCCGGACCCCCAGGCGGCCGCGCCGGTCACCTCCGACGTCTCGATGTCGTATCCACCGAGCTCGCCGGGGAGCTTGCCGGTGAGCGTGCCGCACACCGGACTGCCGGCGAAGGGCGGCTTGGTGAGGTTGTAGCCGTCGCCGCTGCCGCAGCCGGCGAGGACAGCCGTACAGACGGTCAGAGCGGCCGTGAGGCGGGGCGCCCCACGTGTGTTGCTGGTCAACGTGTTCCCCCGTGCGGGTGATTTGTCGGTCGGTACGGAAAACTACCGTCCGGCGCCGCACCGGCCTCGCGGAGGACGCCTTCCGGGCCGTCCGCCGATCCGTTAACAGGCAGGCAACTCGGCCGACGTCACTCCGATATACGGACGCTCCATGCTGAACAACGTACGGCCGTGCGGGTGCCGTGGACCGGCCGGAGCGTCGTCTTGTCGCTCCGGCCGGTTGCCCGCCGCCTCCGTCCCGCCTCGCCCCGTGCTGCCCGCCGCCTCCGTCCCGCCTCGCCCCGTGCTGCCCGCCGCCTCCGTCCCGCCTCGCCCCGTCCTGCCCGGCGAGCGCACTTGTTCATCCGTTCGGGGCAATGGAGTATCGCCGGGTGACACTTACACGGGGAGCAAGAATCACCGGCGCCGTTCTCTGCGCGGTGCTGGCACTACTGACCATCGCCTGGATCGTGCGGGACATCCGGGCCGCCGACGGGCCGGGACCGGTCTGGGACTACTGGGCGGGCACCGCGGACCTCCGGGACGCGCTGCGGCCCACCACCTCGTCCACCAGCCTCGTCCTGCTGGTGGCCTACGTCGCCGCCGCCGTCGCGGCACTCCGGTCCGCCTCGGCCGCTTCGGTTCTGATCGTCACCGGCGTCGTCACTTTCGCGCTGCGGCTGCCCGGCGTCTGGATGGTCGCCGACGCCCCGGCCCCGGAGGAGCTGCGCGACCGGGCCCTGCTCACCACGTACGCCGTGCTCGCCGCGGCGATCGGCCTCATCGTCGCCGGGGCCGCAGGCCGGAGCCCCGTGCCGGAGGGCGAGCAGCGCCCCGCCGGACCCGGACGCGGCGCGGGGGTGGCGGCCTTCCTGCTCCTCGGCTTCCAGGCGGTGGTCTTCGCCGGCTGGGAGATCCGGCAGCCCTTCGTCTATCCGTCCGAGCTCTACCCCGCGTGGTTCATCGGCGGGAAGCCCCTGAACACCCCGCTGACCGAGGGCCCGCCCGGCTGGGTCGGCGGGGTGCTCATCCTGATGCTCCTGGTGGCGGCCGTCGGCGCGGTCGCCGGGGCGGCCCACGCACGACCGCTCGGCCTGATCGCGGGCGGGTTCATGCTCTCCTCCGGCGTCCTGGGCGTGGCGCGCATCGTCCACTACGAGATGTACGAGCAGTTCCTCGACATGGAATTCGAGGCGCAGCTGAACATGCTGAGCTCCGTCTTCTCGCTCGTCGTCGCGCCCATCGTGCTCATCGTCCTCGCCCTCAAGGGCAGCCCCAGGACCCCCGGCGGCTCCCCGGGCCCGTGGGGCGGCTCCGGCCCCTGGGGCGTCCAGCCTCCCGGCCACCCGCCCGCCGCAGGCCCCGGCGTGCCGCCCCAGGCCCCCGGTCATCCGCCCGCCCCCGCCCCCGGCTTCGGGCCTCCGCAGGGCGGCGGGTTCGGGCCGCCGCCCTCCTCCCCGCCGCCGCGCTGGTGAGCCGGTGACGGGGAGTCCGGGGCGGGCCGGGCGGGCGGGGCTCAGGCCCCGGTCAGCCCCAGCGACCGCTTGAGGAAGTCCACCTGGAGCAGGAGCAGGTTCTCCGCGACCTGCTCCTGCGGCGTCATGTGCGTCACCCCGCTCAGCGGCAGCACCTCGTGCGGCCGCCCGGCCGCCAGCAGCGCCGAGGACAGCCGCAGGGCGTGCGCGACCACCACGTTGTCGTCGGCCAGACCGTGCACGATCATCATCGGGCGGACCTCGGCGGCGGGCTCGGAGAGGCCGTCGTCGGTGAGCAGCGAGTTGTACGCGTACACCTCGGGCTGCCGCGCCGGGTCACCGAGATAGCGCTCGGTGTAGTGGGTGTCGTAGAGCCGCTGGTCCGTCACCGGGGCGCCCACGACCGCCGCGTGGAAGACGTCGGGCCGCCGCAGCACCGCGAGCCCCGCCAGATAGCCGCCGAAGGACCAGCCGCGGATCGCCACCCGGGAGAGGTCGAGCGGGAAGCGGTCCGCCAGCCCGTGCAACGCCTCGACCTGGTCCTCCATGGTCAGCACGAGGTTGTCCCGTACGGCCTTCTCCCAGGCGGGCGAACGGCCCGGCGCGCCCCGCCCGTCCGCCACGACCACCGCGAAACCCTGGTCCGCGAACCACTGCGAGGTCAGGTGCGCGTTGTGGGCGGCGACCACCCGTCGGCCGTGCGGACCGCCGTACGGGTCCATCAGGACCGGAAGGGGACCATCCGCCTCCTGGTAGTCCGAGGGGAGCAGTACGGCGCACGGAATCCGCCGTGCGCCCCCCTCGGTGAGGGTCACGCGGGCGGCGAGCACCGGTTCCTGGGCGAAGCTCGCGATCCGGGTCAGCCGCTTGCCGTCCCGCACCACCCACGCGGCGGCTCCGGGCTCCTCGGGAACGGCCGAGACCACCACCGAGAGACCGCCCGAACGGACCGCGGAGTGCACACCCACCCCTTCGGAAATCCGCTCGATTCCCAGCTCGTTCACCCGGTACACATGGATCTGCCCGATCTCCGGCTCGACCGCGTCCTCACCGGCCCCCGCCGAGACCAGGATGTCCGACTCGCCGATGTCCAGCACCGACTGGACGTGCAGCTGCGCCCCGGTGAGCAGCCGGTCGCCGACCGCCAGCACCCGCGCGCCGCCCTCGTCCACGATCCGCACCAGCCGCCCGTCCGGCGCCCACGCGGGCACCCCGGGGAAGAGATCCAGCCACACCGGGTCCTCGTCGACATGGACGATCCGGGTCGCACCGGTCTCCGGGTCCACCGCCAGATACTGCTGACTGCGCTGGTCACGGGCCTGCACCAGGAGCAGCGGGGCGCCCGCGGAGGACCAGTGCACCTGGGCCAGATACGGGAACGCGGCCCGGTCCCAGACCACTTCCGTCCGAGCCCCCGCCAGGTCCATGACGAAGAGCCGCACCTCGGCGTTGGGCGTGCCCGCCGCCGGATAGGCGACCTCGGCGGGCCGGCGCTCCGGGTTCGCCGGATCGGCGATGTACCACCGCTGTACGGGGCTGTCGTCGGCCCGCGCGACCAGCAGCCGGTCCGACTCCGGCGACCACCAGAAGCCGCGGTAGCGGTGCATCTCCTCGGCCGCGATGAACTCGGCCAGACCGTAGGTGACATGGGAGTCCTCCGGCTCGGCCAGTGCCCGGTCCTCCTCGCCGCCCGCCGTCACGACCCGCAGCGCGCCCTTGGCCACGTACGCGATGTGCCGGCCGTCGGGGGAGGGGCGCGGGTCGATCACCGGGCCCGGCACCGGCAGCGCCCGCGCGGTCCCGGCCCGCAGCTCGGCCACGTACACCTTTCCGGACAGGGCGAACGCCGCCAACTCCGCCGCCGCGTCCACCGCGTAGGAGACGATCCCCGAAGAACCCTCCCGGGTCCGTTCACGCCGGGCCCGCTCCTGCGCCGACAGCTTCTCCGCCGAACCGCCCAGCAGGACCTCGGGATCGGCGGCGACGCGCTCCTCGCCGGTCGCCGGGTCGTGCACCCAGAGCCGGTTGGTCCGGTCGGTTCCGGACGTGGACCGGAGGAAGATCACCCGTGTCTCGTCCGGTGAGACGGTGAAGGCGCGAGGTGCGCCGAGAGTGAAGCGCTGGGTCCGTGCTTGCTGGCGGGGAAAGGACAGCTTCTGCGAGGTCATGGCTCCGAACCTAGACCCTCCGGCAGTCGGGGGGTGGGTGAAGGAGCGGGGCTGGGTGCGTGCGGCTGCAAGGCGGAGGACCGAGGCATGGCGGAGCCGTGGTGATGGACGACAACGCGGCAGATGCGCGTGCCCGGCCCCGTGACGCCGCCCCCGATCGCCGGAGGGTCTCAGCCCCGAACTCGGCCGCGCGGCACGGTTCGTGCGCCCCTCGTGCTGCTGTGCCCCGATCAATGCGTTGGCACGGATAGTTATGATCCGTAGCGCTCGGTGGGTAGGAACCTGCTGACTCCGCGTGTGCTCCCGTTCCGACCGTACTGATGGAGGTGAACCGCCGTGGCGCTCTCGATTTCGGCGGTAGTGCTGCTGGCGATCATCGTCTTCCTGCTGATCCGGAAATCCGGACTGAAGGGAGGACACGCGGTGGTCTGCATGCTGCTCGGGTTCTACATCGCGAGCTCGTCCATCGCGCCGACCATCTCCGATCTGACGACCAACGTGGCGGGGATGATCAGCAGCATCAAGTTCTGACCCGGGCTGCGAGCGGCGGGCGGCGAACGGCGGGCGCAGGGGCGCGGGGGCACAGGGGGCCTCCGGGCTCGTAGGGTGGTCCCCATGAAGGACCTCCCCGCCCGCCGTCTGCTGCTCGTGCACGCGCACCCCGACGACGAGTCGATCAACAACGGCGCCACCATGGCCAGGTATGCGGCCGAGGGCGCCCACGTCACCCTGGTGACGTGCACGCTCGGCGAGGAGGGCGAGGTCATCCCGCCCTCGCCGGCTCGCCTCACCGCCGACCGGGACGACGTGCTCGGTCCCCACCGGGTCGGCGAGCTGGCCGCGGCGATGAAGGAGCTCGGCGTCGCCGACCACCGCTTCCTCGGCGGAGCGGGCCGCTACCGCGACTCCGGAATGATGGGCGCCGAGCAGAACGGCCGCCCCGGCTCCTTCTGGTCCACCCCGGTGGACGAGGCGGCGGCCCACCTCGTCGAGGTGATCCGCGAGATCCGCCCCCAGGTCCTGGTCACCTACGACCCGGACGGCGGCTACGGCCACCCCGACCACATCCAGGCCCACCGCGTCGCGATGCGCGCCGCCGACCTGGCCGCCGACCCGGCATACGGCTCCGGCGCACCGCACACCATCGCCAAGATCTACTGGAACCGGGTGGAGCGGACCGTGCTGGAGGCCGCCTTCGACCGCCTCCGCACCACCGCGCCGGACGCCTTCCCCGGCATCGCCGCCGTGGACGACGTCCCGGGCGTGACCGACGGGGAGCGGATCACCGCGGAGATCGACGGATCGGCGTACGCCGGGGCGAAGTCGGCGGCGATGCGCGCCCACGCCACCCAGATCGCGGTCGACGGCCGTTTCTTCGCCCTCTCCAACGGCCTCGGCCAGCCCCTGCTGACGTCCGAGTACTACCAACTGGTGCGGGGCGTACCGGGCGGGTCCGGGGGCGCGCGTGAGGACGACTTGTTCGCGGGCCTGCCGGACGCCACGGGCGCCGCAGGCTCCAGGGGAGCCGCTGGAGGCACCGCATGAGCGGGAACACCGGCAAGAAGGGCCGCGAGCGCGCGCAGTCCGCCCGCGCGTCGCTGCGCAACGCGCCGCCCCGGCCGCCCGAGCGGTCCACCGGCCTCCTCGCGCGTCCGAACCCGGTCCGGATCGCCGCCTACTTGGGCTTCGGCGTGCTCGGCGTGCTCGTCGCCATCGCCGGAACGCTCCTCCAAGCCGCCTGGTTCCCGGGCGGGTTGATCATCGCGCTGCTGGCCTGCGCGGGCCTCTTCCACGGCGGCCGGATCCTGGTGGGCACCCAGCTCGGTGCGCTCGCCCCGGCGGCCGGCTGGTTCGTCACGGTCTTCCTTCTGCTGAGCGGTACGCCGGAGGGCGACTACGTCTTCGGCGACGAACTCGGCCTGGCGCTCTTCGTCCTCGGCGGGACGGCCGCCGCTGTGATCTGCGCCACCACCTCCAAAGTGCCGCAATCAGCCATCCGCAGCGGCCGGTCCGGTACGTGAAGTGCCAAGTCCGGGTCCGTCGCGACCCCCACAGGTGTGATGCAGGGGTGGAGGTTTCCCCCGGTCGCGGAGTGTCCGACGGCGGCGGCCAGTATGGTGGTGCGCGCGCCGAGCCGTCCCCTGGCCTGCGGCATGGGGGAAGTACGGGCGGCGGAGCCAATCGGGAGAACCTGCTTTGAGTCGTGAAACTGACAGTTCGTCCTCCGGGCCCCAGGGGCGCGGCGGAGCCGCGTACCCGTCGGGTACGCCGCCGTACGGATCCCGCCAGTATCCGTCGCTGCACCCGTCGCAGGACGGCTCTGACGAGAACCCGGAATCCGTGGATCCGCCCCGGCCCGAGGAACCGAAGACCGAGACGACGCTGACGACGCGCATCCGGATCAACATCCCCGGGTCGCGTCCCATCCCGCCGGTCGTGATGCGTACGCCGATGGCGGAGAGCGACATCGCCGGCGGCCGTTCCGACGCGGAGCGCACCGGCGCCACCCCGCGCCCCGGCACGCCTCCGTCGGCACCCGCTGCCGGAGCCGGAAGCGGCTCGGGTCCCTCCGGCCGTTCCGTCCGTTCCTCCGCGGGCCCGGACGGTGGAGCGCCCGCGGACCGGTCCCGGGGCGGCGGTCCGGCCGCCGACCCGACGCCCGCGGAGAAGCCGGCCCGGGAGAAGAGCGGCAGCGACTGGTTCGCCCCGCGCAAGGCTCCGGCCGGCGGAGCGGGAGCAGCCGCTCAGGGCACCGGTGCGTCCGGCGGCCCCGGTGGCGCGCCCTCCGGCCCCGGCGGGCCCGGAAGCGCTCCGGGCGCGGGCGGCCCGGGAGCCGGTGGCCTCGGCGGTCCCGGTGGCCCTGGTGGTCCCGGAGCCGGAGGCCCAGGTGGTCCCGGTGGGGCATCCGGCGGTGACGCGGGCCGCCCGCGTCCCGACCTGCCGTACTTCTCGGACGCCCCGCAGTCCGGCGGCGCTCCGGGCGGCCCCGGCGGCAGCGCGCTCGACGCCTTCGGTGCCGATGCCCCCGGCCCCGGGGTGCGGACGCCCGGTCCGTCCGGCCCCACCACGGGACCGGTCACCGGCACCTCCTCGCTCACCCCGAACCTCGACGGTGTCCCCGGCCTCGGCGGCCCCGGCCCGATGGTCCCGGGCGTCCCCGGCGGCGTACCGCCCCGGATGTCCGACGACACCCGAGGCGTACCGCCCCGGATGTCCGACGACACCGCGATCCTCACGCCGCAGGCCCCGGCGCCCGAGCCCGGCCCCGGCGGCCATGTCTCGGGCGACACGCTGACCAGCGGCATCCCCGTGGTGCCCAGCGAGCCCCGCACCCCGTTCCCGGGCGGTCCCGGCACTCCCGGCGGCCCGGTGGCGGGCGGTCCCGGCGGTCCGGGCGGACCCGGTGTTCCCGCGCCCGGTCCCGCCGCCCCGCGTCCGGCCCAGCAGTCCGCGGCGGCCCCGGCCCCCGCGAAGAAGGGCCGCTCCAAGCTGGTCCTGCTCGGGGTGGCCGCGGTCGTGCTGCTCGGCATCGCGTACGGCGCGGGCCTCCTGCTGAACCACGCCGAGGTCCCCAAGGGCACCACGGTGCTCGGCGTCGACATCGGCGGCGGCACGAAGGAGGAGGCGGTCGCCAAGCTCGACGCCGCTCTCGGCGAGCGGGCCAAGAAGCCGCTCCAGCTGTCGGTGGACGGCAAGGAGGAGCAGCTCGACCCGGCAAAGGCCGGTCTCACCCTGGACAGCCAGGAGACCGTGCGCAGCGCGGCGGGCAGCGACTACAACCCCGTCTCGGTGATCGGTTCGCTGTTCGGCGGGGAGCGCCCCGCCGACCCGGTGATCCCGGTCGACGAGGAGAAGCTCGGTGTGGCGCTGACCGACCTGGCGGGCGTCTCCGGCTCCGCCAACGACGGCACCATCCGCTTCGAGCCGAACAAGGCCGTGGTGGTGCCGGGCAAGCCGGGCAAGACGCTGGACGCCGGCCAGTCCCTGATCTCGGTCCGGGACGCCTACCGCGCCCAGGTGCAGACCGGGCAGGAGCGGCTGGTCGAACTCCCCGTCACCACCAGCGAGCCCACCATCACCAAGGCCGAACTGGACCGGGCGATGAGGGAGTTCGCCGAGCCCGCGATGTCCGGTCTGATCACCATCAAGGCCGGTCCCAAGCAGATCCAGTTCGGCCCCGCCCGGTCGCTGCCGCAGATCCTCTCCATGAAGGCCGTGGACGGCCGGCTGGTCGACGTCTACGACAAGAAGGCGATCGACACGCTCCTGGACGGCGTCTTCGACGGCATCATGGCGGTCAAGGGCGACGGCAAGAAGCACCAGGTCGGCCCGGACGACGTGGCTCAGGCGATGAAGACCGCCCTGGCCGGGAAGACCCCGGCCGAGCGCACGGTCACCATCGACCTGACCGGCCAGGGCTGACGCCCCGGCAGCACACCCGCTCCACCCCTCCGCCCCCGCCCGGGAACGTCTCCGGCCGGGGGCGGAGTCGTCGGCGGCCACCTCACGTCCGCCTTCCAGGGCGCGGCCTGTCCGGCCTCAAGTCGATCGCCGACGGCGAACCGCCCGGCGGCTCGGCCCGTACGTTCGTCGACAACCGGGACACCGAGCGCAACGGCTCCACCCTCACCTACAAGGACGGCGCGGCCCACACCCCGGCCAACGTCCTCGTGCTCGCCTCGTCCTACGGCTCGCCGAACGTCTTCTCCGGCTGCACCTGGTCCGACAAGGACGCGGGCCCGCTCAACGGCGGCGCGGCGGACTGCGGTTCCGACGTCTGGACCTGCGTCCACGCCCAGCAGACGGTCGCCGGCACGGTCGCACCTGAGGCCCGCCGTCGGACAGCGGAGCGGGGCCCGGCGCTCACCAGCAGCCGGACCCCGTGGGAGGCATCGGGAGAGCGCTCTCTCGATGCGGTGATGTTTCCCTGGTGGACTTGTACGCGTCAAGAGGTGTGCATCAGGAGCCTCGGGAGTTGCCGCTGGATCCAACAACTGGCCGTGGGTGCGGCCACATTGACGGTTCCGGCGGGACGGGCGCGCTCCTTGGCTTCAGAAGCTGATGCCGTGCCTGGCCGTCGTGGTGGGCGTCGCCGCGGTCCTCGCGGTGGACAGGCGGGCGCGCCGCCCGCGGGGGACCATGGGGCCATGGGTTCCCCCGCCGGTCCGCAGCGCCCTCCTCGCGAAGCCGATCAGATCAAGGTCTGGTTCCGCTTCGTCCCGCGCGAGGACTGGCCGCCGTACGACACCGAGGGGTTGTGGGCGACGCGGCTCGGCCCGGACACCGCGCGGGTGGACAACGTGCCCTTCCTCCAGGACGGGGTCGCCGAGGGCGAGACCGTACGGTTCCGGACGGACGACGACGGGGTGCACTGGGCCGTCGGCCGGGTGGCGGAGTCGGGCAACTGCACGGTGCGGGTGCTGCCGGTGCCGGACGGTCCGCTCGGGCACGACGCACAGGCCGTGCACGAGCGGCTCGCCGGCTTCGGGCTCACGGGCGAGGTCTTCAGCGCCGCGTTCCCGCTGGTCGCCCTGACCGTGCCCGGCGGCGCGGACCTGCGCGGGGTCAAGGCGCTGCTGGCCCGGGGCCGGGACGAGGGCTGGTGGCACTTCGAGGTCTCGTGCGTCACGGACGCCTGGCGGGCGGCGTAGCGCACGGGGGCGCGGGTGCGTGGAGCGCCGGGGGGTTACGCCTCCGCCTCGCCGATCTTCCGGATCACCCGGGCCGGGTTGCCGACCGCCACCACGTTCGCGGGCAGGTCCTTCGTGACGACCGCCCCCGCGCCGACCACCGTGTTCTCGCCGATGGTCACCCCGGGGCAGACGATCACACCGCCGCCCAGCCACACGTTGTCGCCGATGGTGATCGGCTCGGCGGCCTCCCACTTGGCGCGGCGCGGCTCCGGTTCGACCGGGTGGGTCGGGGTGAGCAGCTGGACGTTCGGGCCCATCTGGACGTCCGCGCCGATGGTGATACGGGCGACGTCCAGGAGGACCGCGCCGAAGTTGATGAACGTCCGGGGGCCGATGGTGGTCTGGTATCCGTAGTCGACCCGCAGCGGCGGCCGTACCTCCACGCCCTCGCCCACCTCGCCGAGGAGTTCGGCCAGGACGGCGCGCCGGGCCTCGGGGTCGGCGGCCGACGCGGCGTTGTAGTGCTCGCTCAGGACGGCCGCGTGCAGCGCCTCCGCAGCCAGCTCGGGGTCGTCGGCGATGTACGGCTCGCCGGAGAGCATGGCTTCCTTCTGGCTGGGCCTGGCGTTGTCGCTCATGTGGTCTCTTCCGTGCGGGGCGTGCGGGATGTGCCGGACGTGAGGGGGTGCGGGGCGCTCGCGGTGAGCGAGCCATCGGCTCCAGCGGTCCGTCCCAGCAGTCTGCCCCCACCGCCACCGGATCGATCACGCAGCCCCGGCGCCAGCGCCAGCGTCACCGCCACCGAGAGCCCCGCGACTGCCGCCATACCCGTCGCGGGGGAGGTCAGCTGGGCGATGCCGCCCGCCACGGCCGCGCCCACCCCTTGCATCGCGAGCATGCCCGAGCTGCTCAGCCCGAGCGCCTGGCCGCTCAGCTCCTGCGGGGTGAGGGCGACGAGCCGTTCCTGGAGCAGCAGACTCGCGGCGAAGCCCACGCTCGCCAGGACCACCACCGCCAGTGCGAGAGGCAGCCCGGGCCGCAGGGCGAAGAGAAGATAGGGCGCGGCCAGCAGCAGCCGCAGCGGAGCCCCCAGCCTCGCCCGCCACCGTGCCGTGACGAACCGCCCGACCAGCGTGTCCCCGGCCAGCATCCCCAGGGCCCCGGCGGCGAAGAGGAGCCCGGCGTGCCCGGGCGCGTACGCCACGTACAGGGACTCGCAGCCGACGACGAGCCCGTTGGGCACCCACAGCGCCAGGAACACGTACCGGCGCGGCGTGGACGACCAGAGCAGCGCGTTCGTCCGGTGGGTCTCCCGGACCGAGGGGCGGCCGGCGGCCCGGGGCGGCCTGGCGGTCAGCCCGAACCGGGTCACGGCCGCCGCGACCGCGTACAGGGCCGCCCCGATCAGCAGGGTGCCGCGCGCCGAGAACACCGCCACCAGCAGCCCGCCCACCGCGAACCCGCAGATCTGCATCGCGCCGCCCGTCATGTTGAGCACGGAGCGGCCGAGCAGGAACCCCTCGCGCGGGACGATCTCGTTGAGCAGGCCGTACCGTACGCCGCCGCCCGGTGACGCGACCGCGCCCACCACCAGCAGGACCGCGAACGCGGCCCACAACGGCAGCCCGGGCGCGGCCTGGACGCAGGTGGCCCCCGCGGACAGCAGCGCCAGCGCGGTCAGCGCGGCGCGCGGCGGCAGCCGGTCCGCCGCCGACAGCAGGGTGAGCGCCCCGGCGACCTGGGCCAGCGACGGGCCGAACATCGCCAGCGCCGACAGCAGCGGTGAGCCGGTCCGCGCGTGGACGAGGGTGCCCAGCGCCAGGCCGGTCGCGGTCTGGGCGGCCGTCTGCACGGAGACGGCCGCGAAGAAGGGGGTGAACTCCGGGGTCCGGAACAGTTCGCGGTAGGTGCGCATGGTGCGGAGTCTGCGGAGGCCGCCGCCGGGGCCGTTACTGTTTCGCGCGGACGCGAAAGTGTGGGGCGGGGCGGCGGGGCTGAGGTCCGCTGGCCGGTGGGGCCGGTGGGGCTGGTCGAGGCGGGCGGCAGGCGGAGAACAACGGGGCGGTGGGGCGTGTGGGCTGGTGGCAGGTGGGTGCGGACACGCTCGCGAACAGCCGGTTCGTCGTCTCGCCGCTCGCGGAGACCGTCGCGAGCCTGATGGTCCTGGAGCGGGCCACCGCCGCGCACCCGGGGGAGCGCGCCTGGCTGGAGACCCATCTGCCCGCGTACCGCCGGCGGACCGCCGAGGAGCCGGTCTCCGCGCTGGTGATCCGCTCCGCCCTCGCGCCCCGCTGGACCGCCGACTTCCTCGTCCCCGCGCCCGACCCCGCCCCGCCCGGCCGGCCCCCGCCCTCCTTCGCCGAGGAGCTCGCGCGGATCCGGGCCACCCCGCCCGGCCGGGCCCGCGCCGAACTGGCCGAGACGCTGCGCGGGCCACTGCCCGCCGCGCTGGACCGGGACGACCTGGCCGAGCGCGCCGCCGACCTCGTGGAGTGGGTCTGGACGCACACCGTGCTGCCCGACTGGCCGAGGCGGCGGCGGATCCTGGAGGCCGATGTGATCGCCCGCGCCGCGCAGCTGGGGAGCGGCGGCTGGGCCGAGGCGCTGAACGGCATGCGTCCCGGCGTCCGTTGGCTGGGCGGCAGCCGGCTCCAGATCAACACCCACGACAACCCGCCCCGCGAACTGGGCGGCGCGCAGCTGCTGTTCATCCCCGTCACTCCGTACCGGTGCTGGGTCTGCTGGGACATTCCGTACCGGTACGGGCTGGTGTACCCGTGTTCCGGCGCGCTCGTCGAGACCGGACGCGGGCCCGCGCCCGCGGCCCTGGGCGCGCTGATCGGCCCGGCGCGGGCGGCCGTCCTGGTGCTGCTGGCCTCTCCGCTCAGTACGACGCAGCTCGTCGCGCTGACCGGCCAGGGGCTGGGCTCGGTCGGCCGCCATCTGCGGATCCTGCTGGACGCCGGGTTGGTGCGCCGCCGCAGGGCGGGCCGCTCCGTGCTCTATTTCCGTACGGAGGCGGGGGACGTGGTGGTGCGCGGAGCGGGCTGACGCCGCCGGTGCGCGGGGCGGGCCGAACGGACCGGTGCACGGAACCCGTTGACGGGCGCTGGAAGCGCCCCGCGCACGCCCCCGGCCGCTCCCGGGCGCGCACCCGTCCGCAGCTGGGCGATCATCACCGGCGCATCGGTGAGCGGTGTGCTCCGCATGCCCGGTGCGCATGTGCGCGCATGTACGAGTCGTGACAACAGTGACTATGGGCACCCCTCGTCGTTGTGACAACTTCTCTCTCGCCGCGAACGAACCGAGCGAGGGGATCTGCGTGAATCCGGAGTACGCCGCGTACTGCCAGGCGGACCGCCGCTTCTACGACGCACCCCACCGTTCCCTCGGACCGGACGGGGCCGTCGGTGAGGAGCGCTCGTTCTACCCGGCCGTCCGTGGCCCCGCCCCCGAGGGGTGGACCCGCTCCCGGCGCGGCGACTGGCTCGCGTACAGCCCCGACGGGCTGCGCCTGCCGCCACAGGGCTGGAAGATCCATGTCTCGGCCGCCCTCGACAACGCGTCCGGTGTGCTCGACCGGGTCATCGCCCACTGCCTGGAACACCGGCTGGCCTTCAAGTGCATACCCCACCCGGGGCTGCTGGCCCTGCGGAACGCCAAGTACGCGGACCGGGCGGGCAGCGGCAAGTTCATCACCGTCTACCCGCCGTCCGACGAGGCGTTCCCCGAGGTGTGCACCGCCCTGATGGGGCTCCTCGACGGCGAGCACGGCCCGTACATCCTGAGCGACCTGCGCTGCGGGAACGGTCCCGTGCACACCCGGTACGGGGCGTTCGCCGCACGCTTCTGCTCCGGCCCGGACGGGCGGCCCGTGCCCGCCGTCGCCGATCCGCAGGGCCGGCTCGTCCCCGACGACCGGGGCCCGGCCTTCCGCGTCCCCTCCTGGGTGACCCCGCCCGGCTTCCTGATGCCGCACCTGGAGGCCCGCGCCGCCGTGGGCCTCGCGGACCTCCCGTACACCGTGGAGAAGGCGCTGCACTTCTCCAACGGCGGCGGGGTCTACCTCGGCCGCGACACCCGCACCGGCGAGCAGGTCGTCCTCAAGGAGGCCCGTCCGTACGCCGGTCTGGCCGCCGACGGGGCGGACGCCGTGGCCCGGCTGGAGCGGGAGAGGACCGCGCTGGAGCAACTGGCCGGGCTGGACTGCGTACCGGCCGTCCGGGACGTGTTCGAGGTCGGCGACCATCACTTCCTGGTCCTCCAGTACATCCCGGGCACCACCCTCAACACCGTCTTCGCCCGCCGCTTCCCGCTCGCCCGGCAGCACCCGTCGGCCGAACTGCTCGCCGAACACGCTGACTGGGCCGAGGAGTTGTACGGGCAGGTCGAGCGCGCCGTCGAGGCCGTGCACGCCCGGGGCATCGTCATCAGCGATCTGCACATGAGCAACGTCATGGTCGACGAGGAGGCCTCGCGGATCGTCCTGCTCGACTTCGAGGCCGCCTCCCCGGCCGCCGAACGCCGCCGTCAGATCGTCGCCAACCCGGCCTTCGTCGCCCCGCCCGACCGGCGCGGCCCCGACATCGACCGCTATGCGCTCGCCTGTCTGCGGCTCGCCCTGTATCTGCCGCTCACCACGCTGTTCGGCATCGACCGAACGAAGGCCGCCGGGCTGGCGCGGGACATCGCCCGCGTCTTCCCGGTCACGGAGGAGGCGCTGCGGCCGGCGGTCGCGGAGATCCTGCGCGACCCGGGGGAGCCCGCCGCCAGGCCTTCGGCCAGTGCTTCCGATACCGGTTCTGTACCTGCTCCCGTACGTGCTCCCGGTTCCGGTTCCGGTGTCGTTCCCGGCCCCGGTGACTGGCCGCGCAGCCGTGACGCGATGGTCCGGGCCATCACCGCCTCCTGCACACCGGAGCGCGAGGACCGCTGTTTCCCCGGGGACATCGCCCAGTTCGCCACGGCCACCGGCGGCCAGTCCTTCGCGTACGGCGCGGCCGGCGTGCTCTACGCCCTCCACGAGACGGGCGCCCCGCCGTGCGGACCGGCCGAGGACTGGCTCCTGCGGCACGCCAAGGACCCGGCGTCCGGCAGCCCGCTCGGCTTCTACGACGGACTCACCGGCATCGCCTGGACCCTGCACCGGATCGGCCGCACCGCCGAGGCCGCCGACCTCCTCCGGATCATCCTCGACCAGCCGCTGGAGGGCCTCGCGCCCGGCCTCCACAACGGGTACGCGGGCATCGGCCTCGCCCTCGACGACCTGGCCCGCACCGCCCGCGCCGCCGACGCCCCGGCACTGTCCGCCGCCGCGGCCCGCTGCACCGCCCTCGCCGTCCGCGCGCTCGTCGACGGTCCGCCGTCGCCCCGCACCGGACTGCTGCACGGCGCGAGCGGCATCGCCCTGCTGCTGATACGCCGGTACGCGACCACCGGCGACGCCGCCCTGCTCGGCCTGGCGGCCACCGCCCTGCGCCGCGACGTGGAGCGGTGCCGGGCCGGGGACGACGGCGAACTCCTCGTCGTCGAGGGCAAGCGGCTGATGCCGTACCTCGGTTCGGGCAGCGCCGGCATCGCGGCCGTCATCGACGCCTACCTCGCCCACCGCCCGGACCCCGTGCTCGAAGCGGCGGGCCGCGCCCTCCTGCCGGCCGCGTGCTCCGCCTTCTACGTCCAGCCCGGGCTGCTCCGCGGCTCGGCCGGACTCCTGCTGCACCTCGCGGCCACCCCGCTGTGCGACGCGGCCGACCGGGCACGCGCGACCGCCCGCCACACCGAGCTGCTGGGCAGCCACGCCGTGGCGTACGGCGACGGACTCGCCTTCCCCGGCGAGCAGTTGATGCGGCTGTCGATGGACCTGGCCACCGGGACCGCGGGCGCGCTCCTCGCCCTGGGCGCCGCGTCCGGGCGGCCCACCGGACTGCCCTTCCTGCCCGCCGGACTTCCTGTCCCGCCCGCCGCTCCGGCGGCGCACCCCGGCCGCGCGAGCGGCCCCACGGACCGGCCCCGCCAGGGGTCGTCGGACCGGCCCCACCCGGGGTCGCTCTAGCACCACCGCCCAAGCACCACCAACCGTCCCCGAAAGGACACATCATGGCGCTTCTCGACCTCCAGGCGATGGACACCCCGGCCGAGGACTCCTTCGGCGAGCTCGCCACGGGCAGCCAGGTCTCGCTGCTGGTCTGTGAGTACAGCTCCCTCAGCGTGGTCCTCTGCACCCCGTGACCCGCTCCGGCCGGCCCACCGGTGATCCTCACCGGTGGGCCGGCCGGCCACGTGCCCGCAGGAACAGGAAAGGCGACCCCGTGCGGCAGCACCCTCGCCCGGGCACGGCGTCCGCCGCCGGCGCCCGGCGGCTCGCCCGGCTCCACCCGGCCGCCCTCCTCGGGCTCCTCCTCTGCTCCACCGGCGGGGCGCTCGCCGCCCTCGCCCTGCCCGCCGCCCTCGGCCACACCGTCGACCGGCTCGTCTCCGGCGGCCCCGTGCCCTGGTCCTGGCTGCTGCTCTGCGCCGCCCTGACCCTCGCCGAGACCGGGTTCGACGCGGCGGCCGCCGTGACCGGCACGACCACCACCGCCGAGCTCACCGCGTCCCTGCGCACCCGCACCGCCGCCCGGGTCCTGGCCGCCGAACCCCGCCGCGCCCTCGCCCTGCCCACCGGCGACCTCACCGCCCGGCTCACCGCCCGCACCGCCGACGCCGCCGCCGCGCCCGTCACCGCCGCCGGAGCCGTCCCGGGCGTCCTGCTCCCGCTCGGCGCGATCGTCGGGCTCCTCCTCATCGACGCCATGACGGCGGTCGCGCTGCTCCTGGGCGCACCCCTCCTCGTCGCGCTGCTGCGCACCTTCACCCGCCGGACCGCCGACGCCGGGGCCGACTACCAGCGCGCCCAGTCGCTCATCGCCCACCGGCTCACCGAGGCCCTGGAAGGCGCCGACACCATCCGCGCCGCCCGCACCGCCGCCCGCGAACACCGCCGCGTCCTGGAACCCCTGACCGCGCTCGCCGAACACGGCCGACGCACCTGGACGGTGTACGGGAGGGCCGTCGGCCGCAGCGGGCTCCTGCTGCCCCTGCTCATGCTGCTGGTCCTCGCGGTCGCCGGACTCCGGCTCGGCGCGGGCGCGATCGGCGTCGGCGACCTGGTCGCCGCGTCCCGCTACGCGAGCCTCGCCGTCGGCATCGGCGCGCTCACCGGTGCGCTCGGCTCCCTCGCCCGCAGCCGCGCCGCCGCCCGGAGCCTCGACCCCCTCCTCACCCTCGCCCCGCTGCCGCACCGCGGACTGGGCCCGGTGCCCGACGCCCCGGGGCACCTCGAACTCCGGGACGTCGGCGTCGAGCAGGACGGCGGCCCGCTGCTGACCGGCGTCCACCTCACCGTCCCCGGCGGCACGTCCCTCGCCGTCGTCGGGCGCTCCGGCTCCGGCAAGTCGCAGCTCGCCGCGGTCGCCGGGCGGCTGCTCGACCCGGACACCGGCAGCGTGCTGCTGGACGGCGTGCCGATGGACGCCATGGAACCGGCCCGGCTGCGCCGCGAGGTGGCGTACGCCTTCGCCCGCCCCGCCCTCCTCGGCACCACCGTCGAGGACACGATCGCGTACGGACCCGGGACCGCGTCGCCCGAAGCCGTGCGCGAAGCCGCCCGCGCGGCCCGCGCCGACGGGTTCGTCGCGCTGCTCCCGTACGGCTACGCGACCCCGGTCGCCGACGCCCCGCTCTCCGGCGGCGAACGCCAACGCCTCGGCCTGGCACGCGCGTTCGCGCACCCGGGCCGGCTGATGATCCTGGACGACGCGCTGTCCAGCCTCGACACCGTGACCGAGCACCACGTCCGGCGCGCCCTGGACGCCCGGGCCGGCCGCTGCACCCGGATCATCGTCGCCCACCGGCTCTCCTCGGCCGCGCGGGCGGACCGGGTCGCCTGGCTGGAGGACGGCCGGCTCCGCGCGACGGGCCGCCACGACGAGCTGTGGGCCGACCCGGACTACCGCGCGGTCTTCCGCGGCACCCCACCGGACGAGCACGCGGAGCGGGCCGGAGCGAAGGCGGAGACCCGATGACGGACGACGAGACACGCTCCGGACGTGCCACTCCACGCGAGCCGCACCCCCACCACGCCGCCCCGCACGACCCCCCGAGTGACGCCCCACTCCGCCGGGTCGTCCGCGAGGCGCGCCCCTTCCTGCGGGCGCGCACCGGCGTGATCCTGCGGCTGGCCGGCTGGTCCCTGCTGGAGTTCGCGCAGACCTTCCTCAGCGGGTACGGCACAGCCCGCGCGCTCGACGACGGCTTCCTCGCCGCCCGCCCGCTGACCGGTCTCCTCTGGCTGGCCGTCGCCGCCGTCGCCGTGCTGCCCGCCGTGCTCGCCGCACGCGGTGTGTTCGGGCGGCTCGCCGACCTGGTGGAGCCGCTGCGCGACGGGCTGGTCCGGCGCGCCGTGTCCCGGGCGATGTCCGGCGCCCTCGCCCACCCGTCCGGCGACGTCAGCACCCGGTCCCTCTCCCAGGTCACCCATCAGAGCGAGATCGCCCGCGACGGCTGGGCCGGCCTCGTCCTGACGCTGCGCTCGTTCGTGTTCACGGCCGCCGGGGCCGTCACCGGCCTGCTGGCCCTCTCGCCCGCCCTCCTCCTGATCGTGCTGCCCCCGCTCGCCCTCGGGGCCGCCCTGTTCCTCGGCACCCTGCCGCCGATGGCCGCCCGCCAGCGCGACTACCTCGCCGCCGACGAGGCGTACGCCGCCCACGCGGGCCGGCTCGCCGCCTCCGTACGCGACATCGCCGCCGCCGGAACCGCCGGGCTGACGGTGGCCGAGTCCCGGACCCTCGCCGGGGCCCAGCTCGCCGCCTCCCGCTCGCTGGCCCGCTGGTCGGCCGTCAGGGTGCTGGCCCTCGCCGTCTGCGGCCGGTTCCCTCCGCTCCTGCTGCTCCTGGCCGCGCCCTGGCTGCTGCGGAACGGGCTCACACCGGGCGCGCTGGTCGGCGCGCTGACCTACCTCACCCAGGCCCTCGCCCCCGCCGTCCAGGCGCTGATGACCATGCTGGGCACGGTCGGCGGCCGGCTCGTCGTGGTCCTGGACCGGTTCACGGACGCCCCGCCCCCGCCCGCCGATGACCCGCCGCCGCCCGCCCGGGCCGCCGCCCCGCCGCCGCGCGGCACCCCGGTCGCCGAACTCCACGAGGTCACCTTCGCGTACGGGCCCGGCGCCCTCCCCGTCCTGGACCGGCTCTCCCTGACGATCGGGGCGGGCGAGCACCTCGCGGTGGTCGGCCCGAGCGGCAGCGGCAAGTCGACCCTGGCCGCCGTCCTCGCCGGGACCGAGCGGCCGACCGGGGGAGCGGTGCGGTGGCGGGGGCGGCCGGCGCGCCCGGCCGACGCCACCTCCGTACGCGTCCTGCTGCCCCAACACGCCCATGTGTTCAGCGGCTCGCTGCGGGACAACCTCCGCTACCTCCGGCCCGGCGCCCGCGACCGGGAGATCGCGGCGATGGCGGACGCGCTCGGCCTGGACGCGCTGCTCTCCCGGCTCGGCTCGCTGGACGCGGTGCTCGAACCGGACCGGCTCTCGCAGGGCGAACGGCAGCTCGTCGCCCTGGGCCGGGCCTACCTCGCCGCCCCGCCGCTGCTGATCCTCGACGAGGCCACCAGCCGGCTCGACCCGGCCGCCGAGACCCGTGCCGAGCTGGCGTTCGCCGCGCTGCCGGGCGCGCTGGTCGTCGTCGCCCACCGGCTCAGCTCGGCCCAACGCGCCGAACGGACCCTGGTGATGGACGGCCCGCGCACCCGGTGCGGCACCCCCGCCGAACTCCTGCGCTCCAGCGCCCTCTACCGGGACCTGGCCGGCTTCTGGGACCGGGAGCAGCCGGAGGAACCGGAAGCGCCGAAAACGACGCACGGCACGAAACACGCCGAGGGGCACGGCCAGGGGCGCGGCATCAGATCCACCCCGCCTCCTTCGCCCGTCTGATCGCGTCCAGCCGATTGCGCGCCCCGGACTTCCGGATGGCGGCGGCCAGATAATTGCGGACCGTCCCGGGTGTCAGATGCAGTCGAGCGGCGATTCCGGCCACGGTGTCACCCCCTTCGGCCATCGAGAGCACGCTCAATTCCCGCGGGGACAACGGCATGTCGGCCACCTGCAGCAGGCTGAAGGCCAGCGACTCGTCGATATGCCGACCGCCGTCCGCCAGTTTGTGCATCACCTCGGACAGGTCGTCCACCGGGCGGTATTTGTCTATGTAGCCGAGCGCCCCCGCCTCGTACGCCCGCCGCAGCCCGCGCGGCCGGTCGCTGCGGGTGAGCACGGCGAGCGGACACGGCCCGCCGTGCGGTGCGGTCATCGTCCTCACCTCGTCCAGGACATCCAGTGCGCCCGGACAGTCGAGGTCGGTGAGGAGCACATCGGGCCCGGGCCCGCTCAGCGCGGCGCGTATCGCACCGTGTTCGGCGGTGCGGACCTCTATGCCCCGCCCCGTGCCGAGGAGCGAGGCCAGCGAAGCGCGCCACAACGGCACGGTGTGGACCAACAGCACGGTCGTCATCGATCTGCCCCCTGGTTTCTCTTCCGGCCCGCCGGACGCGGAATGCGACGGGCTGTACGCATCCGGTGACGGGTTTCCAGTTGAGCGCATGGGCATTCGCGTACGCGGACGAACGGGCCGAAAAGCGCGTCCGTTGGGCGCGGAAGGGGGCGGTCGGATGTAAATCGGGAGCGCACATCGCCCACGGACCCATCCGTCTCGCCACCACAAGGGTGTTCGGACGGCCGGTGCGGGGCGGAAGTCGCGGATGGCCCGCCGGAGGGCCGCGTCAGTTCAGCAGGGCGCGTGCGGCGTGGGCCTTGCGCCGGATGTTCTCGGCCGTCGTCGGCTCGATTCCGTCGAGGACTTCCGCATACTCCTCCATCTCCGCCGCCCCGCGCAGGAATTCACCGCGCTGGACGAGGAGCTGGGCATGCTCGTAGCGGAGCCTGGCCGGACGCGAGGGCAGCAGCAGCGACAGCTCCACCGCCCACAGGGCCACGTCCGTGCGCTCGGGCCGGGCCGCCGCCCACGCCCGTACGTTGTTCAGGATCCGCAGCACGATCTCCAGCGGCCGCGCGGGCACCGTCATCGACGGCTCCAGCGCGGTCCCGGTCGCCCCCGTGACCAGCAGCTCCGCGTCCTGCCCGGTCAGCGGCGCGCCCCCGGCGAACGGATCGGCCAGCACCGGGTGCTCCGGATCGCCGAAGCCGACGACGAAGTGGCCGGGCAGCGCCACCCCGTACACCGGAGCGCCCGCCCGCCTGGCGACCTCGATCCAGACGACCGACAGCAGGATCGGCAGGCCCCGGCGGCGGCGCAGCACCTGCTGGAGGAGCGAGGAGTCCAGCCGCTGGTAGTCCACCGACGAGCCGCCGAAGCCGCAGCGTTCGCCCAGCAGTTCGGCCAGCGCCGAGGCCCAGCCGGCGGGGGAGCGTGAGCCGTACGGCAGCAGCCCCGCCAGCCGGTCCAGCTCGATCTGCGCGGCGTCGATGCCGTACGGGTCGGGATCGGCTTCTCCCGGGACCACCGGGCGGACCTGGGCCGGGCCCACAGGTCCGGCCTCCGCGCCCAGCAGCAGACAGAGGAGAGCGAGGTCCGGACGCTCGGACCGGGCCTCCTCGGCGAACTGCCGCCGCCGCTCGGCCGTCCCGGAATCCAGCGCGCTCATATGCGGCCCATGCCCCTGCTCCTGTCGCCCACGTCGTTCCCGTGACCCGCGGCGTCCTTCCGATCCACGTCCCGGTGGCTCATCGCGTGGTTCCTCACGCCGAGCGGTAGTGGTGGTAGCGGTGGTGGGCCGCGAAGCCCATGCCGTCGTACAGCGCCCGCGCCCCTTCATTGTCCTCCTCCACCTGGAGCCAGGCCGCCGAGGCGCCCTCGTCCAGTGCCCGGCGCGCCAGCGCGGTCATCACCGTGGTTGCGAGCCCGCGCCGCCGCTGCTCCGGGTCGACCTCGACGGCCATGAAGCCGGCCCACCGCCCGTCCACGACACACCGCCCGATCGCGGCCGGCGCGCCGGACTCCCCGGGGACCGTGGCGAACCAGACCGAGGCGCCGCTGCCCAGCACCCGCAGCACCTGCGGACCGGGCGTCGAGAAGCGCTGGTAGCGGGCGAGCCAGGCCGTGTCCGGCTCGCGGCTCAGCCGGACCGCCGCGATGTCCGCGGCCACGTCGCCGACCGGCGCCAGCGCGGCGATCCGCACCTCCGCCGAGACCTCGCGCCGCCAGCCGTGCCGCTCCAGCTCCGCGCACAGGAGCTCCTGCGTGCCCTCGGCCCCGGTCGCCGTCTGGACGTACGCGGGCAGGCCCCGCTCCTCGTACCAGTCGCGGACCCGCGCCAGCGCCTCGCCGAGCGGCAGGCCCGGATCGCCGAGCGGCAGCGCGGAGTTGGCGCGCCGGGTGAAGCCCCCGGCGGCACGCAGCCGCCAGTCGCCCAGCGGTTCGCTCTCCACGGGCTGCCAGGCGCGCGCCGTGACGGCGGCCAGTTCCTCGAAGGAGGCGGCGGGGCCCCGACGGCGGGCCGGTGCGGCGGGCACGACCTTGCCCGCGACCAGTGCGGATTCCACGATGTGGACGGACTCCCCGCTCTTTCGTGTGATCGCGAGCACACCGTGGTCCCATGATGTGAGCACCCCGACCGTGTCGGTGAACTCCGTGCCCGCGCCGCCGCCGTCCGTCCGGCGCCGCACGGACACGCGTTTGCCCACGTCAGCGGGGGTGATGCGGACTTCCAGCCGTCCGCCGATGGTGAATTCCACAGCTCTCTCCGCCCCTCCTGTTCGGATCGTGCCCGAGAACGGAGATACTAGGGGCGGGCATCGACGACGCCGCGCTCCCGCGCGAGAGCCAACGCCCTACCGAGGAGGAACGACAGCGTGACCTACGTCATCGCGCAGCCTTGTGTCGACGTGAAGGACAAGGCCTGCATCGAAGAGTGCCCCGTCGACTGCATCTATGAGGGCCAGCGGTCCTTGTACATCCACCCGGACGAGTGTGTCGACTGCGGAGCCTGTGAGCCGGTCTGCCCGGTCGAGGCCATCTTCTACGAGGACGACACTCCCGAGGAGTGGAAGGACTACTACAAGGCGAACGTCGAGTTCTTCGACGACCTCGGCTCGCCGGGTGGTGCGTCCAAGCTCGGACTCATCGAGCGCGACCACGCGTTCGTCGCCGCACTGCCGCCGCAGAACCAGTAGGCGACGGCACCACGCGCGCGGCCCGGTCCCGTACGGCTTGTCACCGTGCGGGACCGAGGCGTTTTCCGTACGGCCGGGAACGGCCTGAGCAACCCGAGAAAGCAGAGCTCCGTGTCCGCACTCTCCTCCCGCCTGCCGGTCTTCCCCTGGGACAAGCTCGCGCCCTGCAAGTCGACGGCCCAGGCCCACCCGGACGGCATCGTGGACCTGTCCGTCGGCACCCCGGTCGACCCGGTCCCCGAGCTGATCCAGCGGGCCCTGGTCGCCGCGGCGGACAGCCCCGGGTATCCGACGGTGTGGGGGACCGAGGCCCTGCGCGACGCGCTCACCGGCTGGGTGGAGCGCCGGCTCGGCGCGGTCGGCGTGACCCACGCCAACGTGCTGCCGGTCGTCGGCTCCAAGGAGCTGGTGGCCTGGCTGCCGACGCAGCTCGGGCTCGGCGCCGGTGACAAGGTCGCCTACCCGCGGCTCGCCTACCCGACGTACGAGGTCGGAGCCCGGCTCTGCGGTGCGGAGCCCGTCGCCTACGACGACCCGACCGAGCTGGACCCCGCGGGGCTGAAGCTGCTCTGGCTGAACTCGCCGTCCAACCCGACCGGGAAGGTGCTGTCCCAGGACGAGCTGACCCGGATCGTCGCCTGGGCGCGCGAGCACGACGTCCTGGTCTTCAGCGACGAGTGCTACCTGGAGCTGGGCTGGGACGCCGAGCCGGTCTCGGTGCTCCACCCGGACGTCTGCGGCGGGCACTACGACGGCATCGTCGCCGTCCACTCGCTCTCCAAGCGCTCCAACCTGGCCGGTTACCGGGCCGCCTTCATCGCGGGCGACGCGGCCGTCCTCGGCGAACTGCTGCTGATCCGCAAGCACGGCGGGATGATGACGGCCGCCCCCGTCCAGGCCGCCACCGTCGCCGCCCTCGGCGACGACGTACACGTGTCCGAGCAGCGGGCCCGTTACGCGGACCGGCGCCTGGCCCTGCGCGCGGCCCTGGAGGCGCACGGCTTCCGGATCGAGCACAGCGAGGCGAGCCTCTACCTCTGGGCGACCCGCGACGAGCCGTGCTGGGACACCGTGGCGTACCTCGCGGAGCTGGGCATCCTGGTGGCGCCCGGCGACTTCTACGGTCCGGCGGGCGCGAGCTTCGTCCGGGTGGCGTTCACCGCGACCGACGAGCGGGTGGCGGCGGCGGTCAAGCGCCTGTCCTGACCCCGCCCGCCGCCGTGACGGCGGCACGACGCGCCGAGGGGCCTCGGGAGTGCGCACTCCCGAGGCCCCGAGGGCCTGTCGTCACCTTCCTGGTGCGGCGGCGGATCAGCCGCCGATCGGCAGACCACCCAGCGGCAGGCCGCCCTGGGTGAGGGAGTCGGTGGGCAGACCGCCACCGATGGCGTCCGTGGGCAGGCCGCCGCCGATCGCGTCGGTGGGCAGGCCGCCACCGGCGGCGTCGGCCACGCCGCCCACGGCCTGGCCCGCGTTGCCCGCGGTCTGGCCGGCAGTCTCCTGGGCGGCCGGGACGGCCACCGCGGCGGACTTGCCGACGGTCTGGCCCGCGGCCGGGAGCGCCGTGCCGACGAGCCGGCCACCGGTCTCACCGGCCGCCTGGGTGCCCTGCTGGGCGGCGCTGTCCACCGTGTTGCCGAGCCCGGCGCCGTCCAGCGCCGTCAGGCCGCCCAGGTCCGGGGTCGCCGGGAGATCTGCGGCGCTCGCGGCGCCGGCCGCACCGACCACGGGGGCTGCGCCTGCGGCGATCAGCAGCGCGGCACGAGCGATCCGACGGGTCAGGGGGAGGGACATGATGCTCCTTCAGCGGTTTGTGCACGAATCCGTCTGTCCGGTGATCGGACGCACTGATCAACCGCTTCGGGGGCGGGGAAGGTTGCGGTGGGCAAAGGTAAAGGCTGAGTAATGCGTCCGATAATCCGCAGCGGAAGAACCCGGGCAAACGATCCATACCGCCGGAGCCCGATGAACCGTCACTTCCCTTGCACGGCAAGGGAATCGGAGCGGGCCTGAGGGGCTTGGAGGAGCGGTGCGGAATGGGTCCCGGGGCGTGGCCCGCAGGGTCCGAACGGGTGACGAGCCGTACTACTGAACGACTCTGATCTTGACCGCGGACGTGCCCGTTTCGCTCCCCTTCGCGCGTTCCGTCCGCCAGCCCGTACCGGCGTCCCAGACCCGGTCCGCGTAGCTCACGCGCTCGATCCGCAGCGCCTCGGACTGCGCCACGGCCCAGTGCGCCAGCTCCCAGCCGCGCCGCGGCGAAGCCTTGTCCTCGGCCCGCGCCGAGGTCGCCGGAACGGGCACCGAGACGGTCGAGGCGGCGGACGCGCCCGCGGCCTTCGCGGCGGGCAGCACGTCCTTGCCGAAGGCCCGCACCAGCTCGGCCCGCACCTGCCCGGCATCCCCCGGACCGTCCGCCGTGGCCGTCGACGGGGTGCAGTTCAGCGAGGCCGGCCTGCGCCCGGTCAGCGCGGCGGCCAGCAGCGCGGCATCCGGCTCGTGCTTCGCGTACGCCTGCGGGAAACCGCTGCGCTGCACGCGCTGCGCGGCCACGGTCAGCGGCAGCCGCGAGTAGCCCGGGACCTCGGCGAGATGGTCGTAGAACTCACCGGCGGAGTAGACCGGGTCCATGAGCTGCTCGGGCGTGCCCCAGCCCTGCGACGGGCGCTGCTGGAACAGCCCCAGCGAGTCCCGGTCCCCGTAGTCGATGTTGCGGAGCGTGGACTCCTGGAGCGCGGTGGCCAGCGCGATCGTCACCGCCCGCTCGGGCATGCCCCGGGTGGTGCCGACCGCGGAGATCGTCGCCGCGTTCACCGCCTGGGCCAGGCTCATCTCGTACGTGTGCGACGTCCCGCCGTCCTCGTCGGTGGCCTCCACGACGCAGCGCGGCGGGTTCTTCGAGCCGGAGGAGGAGTACTGCACGGCCACGTAGCCGCCCAGGGCCGCGAGCACGGCGAAGGCGGCCGCGAATCGGAAGAGGCGGCTGCGACGGGCGGGGCTGGCTGTCCGGGGCACGGGCCCACCGTACTGGAGGGCCCGGTCCGGACCGATACCCCTGTCGCTTAGGGTCGGGCCCATGGCCGACAGCACACCTGACCCCGCCCTGGACCTCACCCTGGACGGACCGGCGCTCACCGCCCGGCTCGTCGACTTCCCCTCGGTCAGCGGGGAGGAGAAGGCCCTCGCCGACGCGATCGAATCGGCCCTGCGCGCCCTGCCCCACCTCACCGTCGACCGCCACGGCAACAACGTCGTGGCCCGGACGAACCTGGGCCGCGCCGAGCGCGTCGTCCTCGCCGGGCACATCGACACCGTGCCGATCGCCGACAACGTCCCCTCCCGCCTCGACGCGAACGGGATCCTCTGGGGCTGCGGGACCTCCGACATGAAGTCCGGTGTCGCCGTCCAGCTCCGGATCGCCGCGACGGTCCCCGAGCCCAACCGCGACCTGACCTTCATCTTCTACGACAACGAAGAGGTCGCCGCCCACCTCAACGGCCTCGGCCACATCGCCGAAGCGCACCCCGAGTGGCTCGCCGGAGACTTCGCGGTCCTCCTGGAGCCCTCCGACGGCGAGGTCGAGGGCGGCTGCCAGGGCACGCTCCGGGTCCACCTGCGGACGACGGGCGAGCGGGCCCACTCGGCGCGCAGCTGGATGGGGTCCAACGCCGTCCACGCGGCCGCCCCGATCCTGGCCGAGCTGGCGGCGTACGAGCCCCGCCGCCCGGTCATCGACGGCCTAGAGTACCACGAGGGGCTCAACGCGGTCGGCATCGAGGGCGGCGTCGCCACCAACGTCATCCCGGACGCCTGCACCGTCGTCGTCAACTACCGCTACGCCCCCGACCGCACCGAGGAGGAGGCGATCGCCCACGTCCGCGAGGTCTTCGCCGACTGCGGCGTGGCCGAGATCGTCATCGACGACCACTCCGGCGCCGCCATGCCCGGCCTCTCGCACCCGGCCGCCCAGGCGTTCATGACGGCCGTCGGCGGCACCGCCCGGCCCAAGTTCGGCTGGACCGACGTCTCCCGCTTCGGCGCACTCGGCGTCCCCGCGGTGAACTACGGCCCCGGCGACCCGATGTACGCCCACAAGCGCGACGAGCACGTGGCGGTCGAGAAGATCACCCACTGCGAGAGGCGCCTCCGCTCCTGGCTGACCGGCTGAGGCGCTGACCGGCTGACCGGTGGACGCCCCGCATTCCCCCGTACGTAACCTCCGCCGATCTACGCTGGCCGTACGCAGTACGACACGACCCAGCGCGACGCGGGTCGGTGGAGGGAGCGGAACATGGGCAACGCCGAGGACGCACGGATCCCCGAGGGTGCGGAGGTTCCCGAGGGAGCGGTCAGCCCCGAGGAACAGTGGCTGGGCCCGGTCCTGCGCCGCAGGGAGCAGGTCCAGCCCGGCACGACCGACCAGCGGCTGCTGGACTCCGAGGGCGACTCCGAGTGGGTGCACACCGACCCCTGGCGGGTGATGCGGATCCAGTCGGAGTTCGTCGAGGGCTTCGGCGCGCTCGCCGAACTGCCGAGCGCGATCAGCGTCTTCGGCTCGGCCCGCACCCCGGCCGGATCGCCGGAGTACGAGGCCGGGGTGGCGATCGGCAAGGCGCTGGTCGACGCCGGCTTCGCGGTGATCACCGGCGGCGGCCCGGGCGCGATGGAGGCCGCGAACCGGGGCGCCCGGGAGGCGAAGGGCGTCTCGGTAGGCCTGGGTATCGAGCTGCCCTTCGAGTCGGGTCTCAACCCGCACGTCGACATCGGGGTCAACTTCCGCTACTTCTTCGTCCGCAAGACGATGTTCGTGAAGTACGCCCAGGGCTTCGTGGTCCTGCCCGGCGGCCTCGGCACCCTGGACGAACTCTTCGAGGCCCTGACCCTCGTCCAGACCGGCAAGGTCACCCGCTTCCCGATCGTCCTGTTCGGCACCGCCTACTGGGGCGGCCTCGTCGACTGGCTCCGCGACACGGTGGTGGCCGGCGGCAAGGCCTCGGAGAAGGACCTGCTGCTCTTCCACGTGACGGACGACGTGGAGGAAGCGGTGATGCTGGTGACGAAGGAGGTCGGGCGGTAACCCCTTCAAGCCGCCCGGCTACCTTCAAGCCCGTCCGGCCGAATCCAGCCCGCCCGGCGTTCGAGGGCATCGTTGACCGGCACCTCCCGGACGGGCCCGCCACAATCAAGCCCGTCCGGCGATTGATGACATCTTTTCAGCCCCTCCGGCGCTTGAGGAGCGGGGCCCGGGGCAGCGCCCCAGGCCCCGCCCGCCGGGCAGACGGCCAGGAACTAGGCCAGCCCCCGCCGCGCCACGGCCGGCGCCCGATGCCCCGCGATCGACGCCACCATGTCCAGAACCTGCCGCGTTTCCGCCACCTCATGCACCCGATACACCCGCGCCCCCAGCCACGCCGAAACCGCCGTCGTCGCCAACGTGCCGACGACACGTTCCTTCACCGGCCGGTCCAGCGTCTCGCCCACGAAGTCCTTGTTGGACAGCGACACCAGCACCGGCCACCCGGTCTCCGCCATCTCCCCGAGCCGACGCGTCGCCTCCAGCGAGTGCCGGGTGTTCTTCCCGAAGTCATGACCCGGGTCGATCATGATCCCGTCCGCCCGCACCCCGAGCTCCACCGCCCGCTCGGCAAGCCCCACGGTCACCCGCAGGACGTCCGCCACGACGTCGTCGTACGCGATCCGGTGCGGCCGCGTCCGGGGCTCCGCGCCGCCCGCGTGCGTGCACACGAGCCCCGCCCCGTACCGCGCGGCGACCTCCGCCAGCTTCGGGTCCACCCCGCCCCACGCGTCGTTCAGCAGGTCCGCCCCGGCCTCGCAGACCGCCTCGCCCACGTCGTGCCGCCAGGTGTCGACGCTGATCACCACGTCCGGGTGGCGGCGGCGGACCTCGGCGACGAACCCGACCGTGCGGCGCGCCTCCTCCTCGGGGGTCACCTCCTCGCCGGGACCCGCCTTCACCCCGCCGATGTCGATGATCGCGGCGCCCTCGGCCACCGCCTGCTCGACCCGGGCGAGCGCCGGCTCGTCCCCGAACGTGGCGCCCTGGTCGTAGAAGGAGTCCGGGGTCCGGTTCACGATCGCCATGATCACCGGCTCGTGCGGCCCGAATTCCCGCCGCCCCAGCCTGAGTGCACCGCTTCGCATCCCGTCTTTCCTCCTCAGATAGCCCGCCTGCGACCCTAAGGCCTCCCGAGGTCGGCCCCGACTGTCCGTGCCGCATGGCACGATCGGAGCCGGACGAGGTTTCCGCCCCCGGGGAGATGCGCGTGTTCTGGTTCTTGCTGCTCACGATGGTCGTGGTCGTCACCGCGGTCACCCTCGCGGTGGTCGGCGGCGGTGGGAGCGCGGTGCTCCAGGACGTCCCGCCCGAGCGGTTCACCGACCCCCTGCCCACGAGCCGCCCGGTCGGCCGGGCGGACGTCGAGGCGCTGCGCCTGCCGATGGCCGCCCGCGGCTACCGCATGGCGGACGTCGACGAGGCCCTGTCCCGGCTCGGCGCCGAGCTGGCCGAGCGCGACGCCCGGATCGCGGAGCTGGAATCCACCCTGGCCGGGGCCCAGGCGGCCGCGGTGACGAGCGGCACCGACCTGTTCAAGCAGCCCGGCGACCGGCCCGCGGAGCCGGCAGACCGGGGCGAGGGCCCGGACCGCGCCGAGGAGGGCGGCCGATGAGCGCCGCACTGCCCGCCCCCGACGGCGGCCTGCGCTGCCCGTGGGGCCTGTCCACCGAGGACTACCTCGCCTACCACGACACCGAGTGGGGCCGGCCGGTCCACGGGGACGACGCCCTGTTCGAACGGCTCTGCCTGGAGGCCTTCCAGTCCGGGCTCTCCTGGCTCACGATCCTGCGCCGCCGCGCGACCTTCCGTACCGCGTTCGAGGGATTCCGGATCGGGGCGGTCGCGAAGTTCACCGACACCGACCGGGAGCGGCTCCTGGCCGACCCGGGAATCATCCGCAACAAGGCCAAGGTCGACGCGACCCTCGCCAACGCCAAGGTGCTCGCCGAGTGGCGGGCCGGGGAGCTGGACGAGCTGATCTGGTCCTACGCCCCCGACCCGGCCGGCCGTCCCGCCCCCCGCGCGCTGTCGGACGTCCCCGCGGTCACCCCGGAGTCCACCGCACTCGCCAAGGCGCTGAAGAAGCGCTCGATCCGCTTCGTCGGTCCCACCACCGCCTACGCGCTGATGCAGGCCTGCGGACTGGTCGACGACCACCTCGTGGACTGCGTGGCGCGCGGCGGCGGCAGCGCACCGGGCTGAGCCGCGGCTACTTCCCGAGGTAGACCGGCTTCTCCTTGGCGAGGAACGCCTCCACCGCGATGGTGTGGTCCTGCGACGCGCCCGCCCGGGTCTGGAGTTCGTCCTCCTTCTCCAGGGTCTCCGCGAGCGTGTGTCCGGCGCCGTACGCCATCGACTCCTTCAGCGCCGCGTACGCCACCGTGGGGCCGTCCGCGAGGGTGCGGGCCACCGCGGCCGCCTGCTCGGCCAGCTCGGCCGCCGGGACGACCCGGTTGACGATCCCCAGCTCCAGCGCGTCCTGCGCGGAGATCGACCGCGGGAAGAACAGCAGATCGGCGGCGCGGCTCTGCCCGATCAGCCGGGGCAGGGTCCAGGACACGCCCGAGTCCGCGGTGAGTGCGACGCCCGCGAACGAAGTGGTGAAGGAGGCGGTGTCCGCGACCACCCGGTAGTCCGCAGCCAGCGCGAAACCGAACCCCGCCCCGGCCGCGACGCCGTTCACCCCGGCGACCACCGGCTTGGCCATCTCCGTGATCGCCCGCACGATCGGGTTGTAGTGCTCCTGCACCGTGCTCAGCGCGTTCCCGCCGCCCGCCTCACGGGTGGCCGTGAGGGTGGCGACGTGCTCCTTGAGGTCCTGCCCGACACAGAAGGCGCGCCCGGTGGCCGTGAGCAGCACCGCCCGCACGCCCGCGTCCGCCGACGCCGCCCGCAGCGAGTCGCGCAGCGCGACCTTCGCCGCGGTGTTCATCGCGTTCATCGCGTCGGGCCGGTTGATCGTGATCGTCGCGAGCCCCTCGCTCACGTCGTACAGAACGGTGTTCGCCTGCTCGTCGGCCATTCCGGTGTCCCCTCGCTGTTCGGGCATCGTTGCTCCTTGCAGGCAAGCATGGCCGACGTGGACCGGGGCAGGGATGTGACCTGCGTCTAACAATTGGCCCTCACCTGGGGGTCCTGGGCGGCGCAGTATCGCAGCCGGATCGCCGAATTGGGTGGTTTTGCGAGAGCGCGTTGCGTAAGCGATGCAGACCGATGTTGGTCATCGGGGTCCTTGATGCGGGATAATGGCGAAGAAGCAATGTGTTCGATGCCGGTGAGGCAGCGCCTGTCATGGGGCCGCCGGTTGCGATGAGCTGGTTTCAGGAAGGGGAACGAGCATGGCGGCCATGAAGCCGCGGACGGGCGACGGCCCGCTCGAGGTGACAAAGGAGGGGCGGGGCATCGTCATGCGCGTTCCGCTCGAAGGCGGCGGTCGGCTTGTTGTCGAGCTGACTCCGGACGAGGCCGATGCCCTCGGCGACGCGCTGAAGAAGGTCGTCGGCTGACGCGGAACGCCCATCACCTTCACGACTGCCCGGCACGGTCTCCGTGCCGGGCAGTCGTGCGTTCGCCCGTCCGTGGTTCTCGCGCGGCTCAGCCGCGCCGGACCGCGCAGAGCAGTCCGTCGCCGACCGGCAGCAGGGTCGACATCAGCTCCTGGCTCTCGCGCACCGCCCGCAGCAGCTCGCGCAGCCGCAGCACCTCGGCCGGCTGGGCCGCGGAGTCGATGGTGCGGCCGTCCGCGAAGACGCCCTCGAAGCAGACCAGACCACCAGGACGCAGCAGGCGCAACGATTCAGCGAGCACATCGAGGCTCTCTAGGCGGTCGCCGTCGCAGAAGACGAGGTCGTAACCGCCGTCCGCGAGCCGGGGCAGGACGTCCAGGGCGCGGCCGGGGATGAAGCGGGCCCGGTTGGTGGCGAAGCCCGCCTCGCGGAACGCCTCCCGGGCGAACTGCTGACGCTCGGGCTCGGGGTCCACCGTGGTCAGGACCCCGTCCGGCCGCATTCCGTGCAGGAGATAGATGCCGGACACGCCCGTGCCCGTGCCGATCTCCGCCACCGCTTTGGCGTCCGCGGCGGCTGCCAGCAGGCGCAGCGCAGCGCCGGTGCCCGGTGACACCGGGCGAAGCCCCAGCTCGCGAGCCCGGTCCCGGGCCACGTGCAGTGCTTCGTCCTCGGCGACAAAGGCGTCGGCGAACGCCCAGCTCGTCTGCCGGTTGGCGGTAATGACCCTCTCCTGTCCCCGTAGTTGGCGCAACGGTGACTGTATCCGCTGGACCCGGGAACCCGCAGATGGGACCGGGCGTTGTGCAAGGAGTGGGGAAAGCGCAGTGACCAGGTCCGCGGATCGGACCGGCGAGCTGCGGCGAAGTCCCGGGTGACGCCCGGCCCCATCAGGGAAAAAGGCTTATCCGGAGCTAACGGGCGAGGTGGCTATGGTAGGGGCTCCACTGGACACCACCAGAGCCGATAGGGGAGGTGCGGCTGCGCCTGTGGACCGGGGAGGGGTGCTGAGGCGCCTGCTCAGGTCGGCCGGTGAGCCGAAATCCGTGACCAACATTGCTGACCGTTCTTCCGAAGACTCCGCACCGACCGCGACCTTCGCCTCTGATGCGGATTCTCAGGCGTGGACCCCACCCTCATGGGAAGAGATCGTCAGCACGCACAGCGGTCGCGTGTACCGCCTTGCCTACCGGCTGACGGGAAACCAGCACGACGCCGAGGACCTGACCCAGGAGGTCTTCGTCCGGGTGTTCCGCTCGCTGTCGACCTACACGCCCGGCACCTTCGAGGGCTGGCTGCACCGCATCACGACCAATCTCTTCCTGGACATGGTCCGGCGCAAGCAGCGCATCCGTTTCGACTCGCTCGGCGACGACGCGGCCGAGCGGCTGCCCAGCCGTGAGCCGTCCCCGCAGCAGGTCTTCAACGACACCCACTTCGACGCCGACGTGCAGCAGGCGCTGGACACCCTCGCGCCCGAATTCCGTGCGGCCGTGGTCCTCTGCGACATCGAGGGCCTCAGCTACGAGGAGATCGCCGCGACCCTCGGGGTGAAGCTCGGCACCGTCCGCAGCCGTATCCACCGCGGTCGCTCTCATCTGCGTAAGGCGCTCAAGCACCGTTCGCCCGAGGCCCGCGCCGAGCAGCGCTCCCTGGCGGACGCGGTCCTGGCGGGGGAGGGCGGACTGGCGTGAGCGGCACAGGACCCACCCCCGCGGAAGCGCACCTGGGGGACCGCCTCGCCGCGCTGGTCGACGGCGAGCTGAAACACGACGCCCGCGAGCGGGTCCTGGCCCACCTGGCGACCTGCGCCAAGTGCAAGGCCGAGGCCGATGCCCAGCGCCGCCTCAAGAGCGCCTTCGCCATGTCCGCCTCACCCTCGCCCTCCGAGGGGTTCCTGGCCCGCCTGCAGGGCCTTCCCGGGGGTCCTGGCGGCGACGACACCGGCTCCGGCGGTCCGTTCGGCGGCCGAGGCCCCTTCGCCGACGAGTTCTTCCCCGGGCTGCGGCCCTCCGCCGGCAGCACCCGCGCCGACACCGCGCCCTCTCCGCTGGACGGCTTCGGCTACCTCCCCGCCACCCACGGCTCCACCGCCGTGCTGCGCGGCGGTGGAGCTTCCGGTTCGGCCTTCCGCATACACGAGGTGGCCCGCGACGCGGACCGTTCGCCCTGGCGGGGACGGCGCTTCGCGTTCGCCGCGGCCAGCGCCGTCTCCCTCGCGGCCATCGCGCTGGGTGGCGCCCTGCCACTGGACTCCGGCCCCGAATCGCCCCTGCGCGCCGAGGGCACCGGGAACACCGTCACCCCGCTCGACGCCGAGACCCGCGCCGAGAGCGGTGCCACGGCGGTCAGCCGCCGGGGCGGCGGAGCCCTCGCGACGACCGGCGACGGCCCGGCGGCCGAGCGGCCCGTGTCCGGCACGGCCACGGCCGGGACGAACGGCATGCCTCCGTCGCTCACCGGGACGACCCCGGTGGTCCCGGCCGTCACTCCTCCGCCGAACCGGCAGGCGCCGCCGGCCGTTCCGCAGCTGTTCGGCGGCCCGGCCGCGGGCGTGCACCCCTTCACCCTTCCCGTGCTGAACGTGTCCGTGCCGCCGTTGATACGCCCGACGACGTCCGCGGCCCCGCTGCTGGCGGCGGCGCTCGGCGGCGGTGCGGTGCCGAAGTCCACGCCCTCCCCGGTCGTCCCGGGGCCGTCCCCGGGCTCGCCCACCAACGATCTGGCGAGCCCGCTTTCCCCCCGGCGCTGACCGGACCCTGCGCGGGGATTCGCAAACCTGGTTGAATTCCGGTGAGGGACGCCTCGGTGGGGCGTACAGAGGCCAGTTGCGGGGAGAGCATGGACGACGGGAAGCCCACCGGGCCGCAGGCGAAGTGGTGGAGCCGCCCCTCGGCGGCCGGCCCGGCCGCCGAGGACCGTACGCCGGCCGCGGAGGACCGCGAGCCGGTTGCCGAGGGTCGTGGTCCGGCCGTCGAGGACCATGAGCCGGCCGCCCAGAGCCCGGCCCCGGTTCCGGCGCAGCCTTCCGACAGCTCCGGGCGGCCGGACGAGCACGGCCAGGAGGTCCCGGGCCCCCGCCCGTCCGGGCAGCCGCTGCACGAGCCCGACGAGTACAGCACCCCGCCCTACGGCGGCCCCGGCCCCTGGGCGCCCGCCCCGCCGGTGCAGCGGCCGACCCCGGCCCACGGCACCGTCGTACCGCCGGGCGCCGGAGGACCGCCCCCGCAGTACGCCGCGACGAACGCCGCCGGCCCCCAGCCCCCCGCCCCGGCAGCCGCACCGCCCCCGCAGCCCGCACCTGCCGACGCCTTCGCACCCCCGCAGGGCGCCACGCCCGCCGACGGCTTCACGCCCCCGCACGCCCGGCCCGCCGACGCTTTCGCAGCCCCACAGCCCGCACCCGCCGACGCCTTCGCAGCCCCGCCGCCGCACCAGCACCCGGGTCCGGCGGCGCCCGGGCAGCAGCACACGCAGTGGCTCCAGTACGACCCGTGGAGCGCTCCGGGGCAGCCGCTGACCCGGCCCGGACCTCCCGAGGGCATGGAGCCCGGCGGCAGGAAGAAGCGCCGGGGCGGGGCGTTCATGGGGGTGCTCCTGCTGACCCTGGTCGCCGGCGGCATCGGCGGCGGCGTCGGCGCGTACATCGAGCGCAACGGCGGACTGACCACCGTCGAGCTGCCGCAGGCGACCCGCGACAGCGGCGACCGGGCCCCCGAGAGCGTCGCGGGCATCGCCGCCAGCGCCCTGCCCAGCGTGGTCACCCTGCACGTCAGCGGCACCGCCGAGTCCGGCACGGGCACCGGCTTCGTCCTCGACGGCCAGGGCCACATCCTCACCAACAACCACGTCGTCGCCCCGGCCGGGTCCAGCGGCGACATCACCGTGACGTTCAGCAGCGGCGAGACGGCCTCCGCCGAGCTCGTCGGCAAGGACAGCGGCTACGACCTCGCGGTCGTCCGGGTCCGCGGGGTCTCCGGCCTCAAGCCCCTGCCGCTCGGCAACTCCGACAACGTCCAGGTCGGCGACCCGGTGGTGGCCATCGGCGCCCCCTTCGACCTGTCCAACACGGTGACCTCGGGCATCATCAGCGCCAAGCAGCGGCCGATCACCGCGGGCGGCGAGAAGGGCGACGGCAGCGACATCAGTTACGTCGACGCCCTCCAGACCGACGCCCCGATCAACCCGGGCAACTCCGGCGGCCCCCTGGTCGACACCCAGGCCCATGTCATCGGTATCAACAGCGCCATCCGCGCCGCCGACAGCGGCCGGGGCCCCGAGGCGGGCGGCCAGTCCGGCTCCATCGGCCTCGGCTTCGCCATACCCATCAACCAGGGCAAGCGCGTCGCCGAGGAACTGATCAGCACCGGCAAGGCCACCCACCCGGTCATCGGCGTCACGCTGGACATGAAGTACACCGGCGACGGGGCCAAGGTCGGCACCAAGGGCGCCGACGGCACTCCCGCCGTCGCGAAGGACGGCCCCGCGGACAAGGCGGGCATCAGGTCCGGCGACGTCATCACCCAGGTCGAGGGCCAGCGGGTGCACAGCGGCGAGGAGCTGATCGTGAAGATCCGGGCCCACCGTCCGGGCGACGACCTCGACCTCAAGCTGACCCGCGGCGGCAAGGAGCGGACCGTGACCCTGAAGCTCGGCTCGGCGAGCGGCGGCTGATGCGGCTCCGGCAGCCGCCCGCGCCCGTGGTCGCACGGCCGCCCGCCCCGCGGCATCGCGAGGTACCGTCCGGACACCTTCGACAGGTACCTTTGAGCGGTCCGGGCAGCTGGGAGCCCCGGGCCGCGATCGCACGGAGAACACGCGGAGAACACGAGGAGCAGCAAGGTGTTCAATGACATAGGCGCACTGGAGCTGCTGACGCTCGGGGTGCTGGCCGTGCTGGTCTTCGGCCCCGACAAGCTGCCCAAGCTGATCCAGGACGTCACGCGCACCATCCGCAAGATCCGCGAGTTCTCGGACAGCGCCAAGGAAGACATCCGCTCCGAGCTCGGCCCGCAGTTCAAGGACTTCGAGTTCGAGGACCTCAACCCCAAGACGTTCGTCCGCAAGCAGCTCATGGACGGCAACGACGACCTGGGGCTCAAGGAGATCCGCGAGAGCTTCGACCTGCGCAAGGATCTCGCCGACGTCACCGACGCGGTCAACGGGCGTACCCCGGCCGCCTCCGATACCGCCAACAGTGCGGCGAACGGCTCGGCGGGCGCGTCGGCGGACGCTGCCACCACCAGCCTCACCAAGACCGGCGACACCGCTCCTGACCTGCTGAAGAAGACTCCGCCGCAGGCGCAGCCCGAGCGCCCGCCGTTCGACGCCGACGCCACCTGACGCGCCACCTGACCCCGGTCAATCCCGACTCGTCCGGAGGGTATGGCTATTCTCCATCTGTCCGGTTGCGAGGACGCCCAAGCCCGCGGGGGGCGGGCCGCTCCGGATCATGACTGATCGAGGAGGCGGCCGCGCAGATGGAGACGACGAGTCGGATTGATACGGACGGAGCACCGGGCACGGCCACGGCGGAGGAGGTGCCGGCGGCCCGGCGTACCGTCGACGGCTACCTGAAAGCGCCCTTTTCCTGGTACGGGCTGGACGAGGCCTTCACCGGCCCGCGCTGGCTGATGCAGGTCGGCACCGCGGCGGACGGCACGGTGCAGCACGGAGCGGTCGGGCACGGCGACGAGCCCTCCGTGAAGACGGACGGCTCCGCCGACAAGGAGCGGTTCGCCGCCGTGATCACGGTGGCCGCGAGCCCGGTGAGACGCAGCGGTGACGGTACGGGCGTGCTGGACGCCACCACCGTGTCCTCGGCGGCCTGGCTCGCGGGCTCCGGACTGCTGGCGTACACCTGGCCGCCGCAGATGGACCACTCCCTGCGCGACGACTGGCTGGACCAGCAGACCGAGACGGCGTTCACCCTCGCCGACGACCTCGGCAACGCGCCCTGGTCGACGCTCTCGCTGCCGGTGGACGGTGTCCCGGTGGAGTTCCACTACCGCGAGTCCGAGTTCGGCTGGGTGCTCGCCGGGTCGGCCCACGAGGGCGTGCACATCGGGGCGTACGGGCGGGGGATGAGCGCGTACGGTCTGGGCTTCGCGGTGATCAAGGACATCGCGACGTACGCGTAGGGCCGGGGGCGTCCGGCGGCCGCTTCGTCCTCGAACGCCGGACGGGCTGGATGCGCTCGGCCTGGTCCGTGTCGGCGGGAAGACGTCCTCAAGCGCCGGACGGGCCGGGCGGGTGTCCGGACGGGCTGAATGCGCTCGGTCTGAATGTGCTCGGCCGCGTCCGGCGCCGGGGCGGGAAAGACGCCCTCGAGCGCCGGACGGGCCGGGTGGGTCTCCGGGTGGGTCAGAACTTGTTGCGGGGGGTGATTCCCAGCGACATGCCCGACAGGCCGCGCTGACGGCCGCCCAGCTTCTGCGCGATCGAGCGCAGCGCGCTGCCGGCCGGGGAGTCCGGGTCGGACAGGACGACCGGCTTGCCCTCGTCGCCGCCCTCGCGCAGCCGTACGTCGATCGGGATCGAGCCGAGCACCGGCACCTCGGCGCCGACCGTGCGCGTCAGCCCCTCGGCGACGCGCGCGCCGCCGCCCGAGCCGAACACATCGACCATCTCGTCGCAGTGCGGGCACGGCATGCCCGACATGTTCTCCACCACGCCGACGATCTTCTGGTGGGTCTGCACGGCGATCGAGCCGGCCCGCTCGGCCACCTCGGCCGCCGCCTGCTGCGGGGTCGTGACGACCAGGATCTCGGCGCCCGGCACGAGCTGTGCCACCGAGATCGCGATGTCGCCGGTGCCCGGCGGCAGGTCCAGGAGCAGGACGTCCAGGTCGCCCCAGAACACATCGGCGAGGAACTGCTGCAGTGCTCGGTGCAGCATCGGACCGCGCCAGACCACGGGCGCGTTGCCCGGGGTGAACATGCCGATCGAGATGACCTTCACACCGTGTGCGGACGGCGGCATGATCATGTTCTCGACCTGGGTGGGCTTGCCGTCCGCGCCGAGCATCCGGGGCACGCTGTGCCCGTAGATGTCCGCGTCCACGACGCCGACCTTCAGCCCGTCGGCCGCCATCGCGGCGGCGAGGTTCACCGTCACCGAGGACTTGCCGACGCCGCCCTTGCCGGAGGCGACCGCGTAGACCCGGGTCAGCGAGCCGGGCTGGGCGAAGGGCACCTCACGCTCGGCGGTGCCGCCGCGCAGCGAGCTCGCCAGGTCCTTGCGCTGTTCGTCGCTCATGACGTCGAGGGTCACCTCGACCCGCGAGACGCCCTCGACCCGGGCGACCGCGTCGGTCACGTTCCGGGTGATCGTGTCGCGCATCGGACAACCGGAGACCGTGAGATACACCGTGACAGCGACTACACCGTCAGGATCGATCTCGACCGATTTCACCATGCCCAGCTCGGTGATCGGGCGGTGGATCTCCGGGTCGTTCACTGTCGACAGTGCCTCAAGCACCGCGTCTTCCGTAGCCATACCGACGATGTTACGGCGCTGGGCCCTACGGGCGGGTAGCCCGTCAACGGTCGCCTTCGTCACTCCGGGACGTGAGGAGGATCTGCCGGTCCTCCATGTCTCTCACCATGTCCTGGAGTTCCGAGCGGATCCAGTCGCGGGTGGCGACCTCGCCGAGGCCCATCCGCAGCGCCGCGATCTCCCGGCTGAGGAACTCGGTGTCGGCGATGGAGCGCTCGTTCTGCTTGCGGTCCTGCTCGTGGGTGACCCGGTCGCGGTCGTCCTGCCGGTTCTGCGCGAGCAGGATCAGCGGGGCCGCGTAGGAGGCCTGGAGCGAGAGCATCAGGGTCAGGAAGATGAACGGGTACTCGTCCCAGCGCAGATCCTTCGGCGCCCAGACGTTCCACGCCACCCAGACGATGATGATCAGCGTCATCCAGACGATGAACCGTCCGGTCCCCAGGAACCGCGCGATCCGCTCGGAGAACCGGCCGAACGCCTCCGGGTCGTACTCCGGCAGCAGCCGGCGCCGCGGCGACTTCGGCTGGTCGAGCCGGGTCCGCGGCGGGCGCACCAGGCCGGACGCGCCCGTCGACGCGGCCTTCGACCGCTCCTCACCGGCCATGCCGGATGCCCTCCTCGCCGTGGAAATCGGTCTCGCGCCAGTCCTCGGGCAGCAGGTGGTCCAGGACGTCGTCCACGGTCACCGCGCCCAGCAGCGAACCGCTCTCGTCCACGACGGGCGCCGAGACCAGGTTGTACGCGGCCAGATAGCTGGTCACCGTCGGGAGCGGGGTGTCCGGGGGCAGCGGCACCAGATCGCTGTCGACGATCGAGCTGACCAGCGTGAACGGCGGGTCGCGCAGCAGCCGCTGGAAGTGCACGGTGCCCAGGTACTTCCCGGTCGGCGTCTCGTCGGGCGAGCGGCACACGTACACCTGTGCGGCGAGCGCCGGCGACAGGTCCTGCTGACGGACCCGGGCGAGCGCGTCGGCCACCGTGGCGTCCGGGCGCAGCACGATCGGCTCGGTCGTCATCAGACCGCCCGCCGTGCGCTCCTCGTACGCCATCAGCCGGCGCACATCGGCGGCGTCGTCCGGCCGCATCAGGGTCAGCAGCCGCTCCTTGTCCTCCTCGGGCAGCTCGGAGAGCAGGTCGGCCGCGTCGTCCGGGTCCATCGCCTCCAGGACGTCGGCGGCCCGTTCCTCCTTGAGCTTGCCGAGGATCTCCACCTGGTCGTCCTCGGGCAGCTCCTCCAGGACGTCGGCGAGCCGGTCGTCGTCCAGCGCGGCGGCCACCTCGACCCGGCGCTTGGGGGAGAGGTGGTGCAGGGCGTTGGCCACATCGGCCGGGCGCAGCCGCTCGAACGTGGCGACCAGGTTCTCCGCGCCCTGCCCGTGCTCCTCCAGCGAGAAGCCGCTGACCGCCGACCACTCCACCGTCAGCGTCTCGCCCTTGCGGCGCAGCGCCCCGCCGCGCCCCTTGCGGACGAAGTACTTGTCGATCTCCCAGTCGCGGCGGGCTGGCAGCTGCTGGATGGCCACGTCCAGGACGGTGACCTCCTCACCTTCCTGGCCATGGCCATCCACCAGCCGCACCCGCCGGTCGAGGAACTCGCCGAGGACGAGCCGTTCGGTGGGCCGCTGTTCGAAGCGGCGCATGTTGACCACACCGGTGGTGATGACCTGGCCGGACTCCACGCCGGTCACCCGGGTCATCGGCAGAAAGATCCGCCGCCGGCTGACCACCTCGACGACCAGACCCAGGATGCGCGGCGGCCGTCCGCCGACCCGCAACATCGCCACCAGGTCCCGGACCCGGCCGACCTGGTCACCGTTCGGATCGAACACGGGTACCCCGGAGAGATGCGAGACGAAGACCCTGGGGGCTCCTGCCGCCATGCGCCGCCTCCTTCTCCGTGCTTCTCCGCGCTTCTTCGTGACCGGCCTCCGCGACCAGCGCGTTTCACCGTACGCGGACAGTCGTACGTCGGGATCAGGCTAGCCCGTGCCGCCGCACCGCGCCCCGACGGACCCGTCCGTACGGCTGGCCGCCGGAGGGCGCGCTCCGCACGGGTACGCTGCCGTCTGCCACCCCCGATCGCAGTTGAGAGGCAGTGCGCCCGTGACCTCTTTTGCCCCGGCCGTGCGGAACCATCGCCGGACCGCCCTCGCTCTGGTGCTGTGCGGAGGGCTCACCGTGGCCCTGGCCGCCTGCGGCACGGAGGAGGACCCGGACAAGGGGACCAACGGCGTCGCCAGACTCACCGCCGCCGAGATCGACAAGAAGGCCAGAGCGGCGGCCGACGCGGCCAGTGCCGTACGGCTGTCGGGCACGCTCGTCAGCAAGGGCGGCACCTACCGGCTGGAGATGAAGCTCAACGCACGGGGCGGCTTGGGCTCGGTGACCTCGAAGAAGCAGAGCTTCGCGCTGCTGCGGGTCGAGGACGAACTCTTCCTGAAGGCGCCCGCCGAGTTCTGGACCCACGAGGGCAGCGCCGATGCGGGCGGGTCCGCCGATGTGGCGGCCGCCGACAAGCTGGGCGGCAAGTACGTGAAGGTCCCCGAGGACGACCCCAGCTACCGCCAGCTGCGCGGCTTCACCGACAAGAAGGTGCTGCTCGACGGGCTCCTCGCGCTCCACGGCAAGGTCAACAAGGGCGGCCGTGACACGGTCGCCGGGCAGCGCACCATCCAGATCCTGGGCGGCAAGGGCGAGGGCGGGGCCTTCGACGTATCGCTGGAGGAGCAGCCGTATCCGGTGCGGGTGGCCCGGGGCGGCGGCGGGGGCACGGTCACCCTGGCCGACTGGGGCAAGGCCTTCCCGCTGGAGGCCCCGCAGGAGGACGACACCGTCGACTACGGCGGCCAGCTCCCCAAGTCCTCCGGCTGATCCGAAGCCCCGTCGTCCTCCGGCCGGTCCGAAGGCCGGATGTCCTCCGGCCGATCCGAAGGCCGGATGACCTCCGGCCGGTCCGAAGCTCCGGTCCGGATCCGGCTCAGCGCTTCCCGCGCCGCTTCAGCAGCAGCCGGGGGAGCGCGGCCGGGACGGGCCGGCGGGTGGTGGCCCCGGTCGGCAGCGGCACGGCCGCCAGCGAGGTGTCCGGCAGCGCGGCGCCGACCGTGTCGGGCGTCAGCCGCACCACCGTGCACCCGCTCGCCCACCGCTCCGTCAGCGACTCGGCGTCCGGCGCGTTCAGCCGCTTGCCCTTCAGCTCGGCGACCGCCGTCTCCCACTCCTCGGAGCGCGGCGGGAGGAAGGCCACGGTCGCGGTCCAGGCGACGATCCGGCCGCCCTTGTCCTTGCTCCGTACGGTCACCTCGGCGCGGCCGCCGTCGGCCAGCCCCTCGGGCAGCGGCTGCTCGCCGGGGCCGCCGCCGACCAGCAGCGCCGCACCCTCGTGCCAGATGTGCCACACGGCACGGGCCGGCCCGGTGCCCCGCACCCAGACGAGCCCGGACTTCTTCGTGGCCTCCTCGACGAGGGCCCTCTCCAGCAGGTCGGCGGCATCAGTCATGGGCGCGAGCTTACTCAGCGACCCGACGGGCGGGCTCAGAGCCAGCCGTTGCGCTTGAGGATGCGGTGGATGGAGAAACAGACCGCCCCGATGACGCCCAGCACGATCGGATAGCCGTACTTCCACTCCAGCTCGGGCATGTAGTCGAAGTTCATGCCGTAGACGCCGCAGATCATCGTCGGCACGGCGATGATCGCCGCCCAGGAGGTGATCTTGCGCATGTCCTCGTTCTGGGTGACGGTCGCCTGCGCCAGATTGGCCTGGAGGATCGAGTTCAGCAGTTCGTCGAAGCCGAGGACCTCCTCCTGGACCCGGGCGAGGTGGTCGGCGACATCGCGGAAGTACTTCTGGATGTCGGGGTCGATCAGCCGCATCGGGCGCTCGCTCAGCAGCTGCATGGGCCGCAGCAGTGGCGAGACGGCCCGCTTGAACTCCAGCACCTCCCGCTTGAGCTGGTAGATCCGGCCCGCGTCCGAACCGCGCGGGGTGCCCTTGGCCGGGGTGGAGAAGACATCGATCTCCACCTCGTCGATGTCGTCCTGCACCGCCTCGGCCACCGCGATGTACCCGTCGACCACATGGTCGGCGATGGCGTGCAGCACGGCGGAGGGGCCCTTGGCGAGCAGCTCCGGATCGTCCTGGAGGCGATGGCGCAGGGCGCGCAGGGAGCCCTGGCCGCCGTGCCGGACGGTGATGACGAAGTCCCGGCCGGTGAAGCACATCACCTCGCCGGTCTCCACGACCTCGCTGGTCGCGGTCAGTTCGGCGTGCTCCACGTAGTGGATCGTCTTGAAGACGGTGAACAGGGTGTCGTCGTAACGCTCCAGCTTGGGCCGCTGGTGGGCGTGGACGGCGTCCTCGACGGCCAGCGGGTGCAGCCCGAACTCCCGGGCGATGCCCGCGAATTCGGCCTCGGTCGGTTCGTGCAGACCGATCCAGGCGAAGCCGCCCTCCTCCCGTACCTGGAGCATCGCCTCGTGCGGCGTCGGGGTGGTGGGCGTCACCAGCCGGCGGCCGTCGTGGTAGACCGCGCAGTCGACGACGGCGGAGGAGGCGGACGGGTCGCGGGTGGTGTCGTACGCGCTGTACGGGGCGGTGTTCTTACGGAGGGACGGGCGCAGGGACGGGCGCACGGCGGCGCGCAGGTCACGGATCATCGACATGGCTGGCTCCTTCACGGAGGGCCGTCGGCGAGGGCGTGGAACAGCCCGGAATGGGGACGTGTGCTCACGTCCGCAAAGCGGGCTCCACCGCGCAGGCGCGATGACGGCGTTCGCTACAGACAGGCAAAATTCGCTACAGGCAGGCAGGAACGAAGGGCTCTTCCGTCGTGCGAACCGCTGTCGGGGAGTCGTCCGGACACGACGGCGATGTCGGCCCGGAACGACCGACGAGGCGTCGGATCAACGGGAGGTGCGAGGCGCGGAAGAGCGGTCGGTACTGCACGGTCGACTTGGATCCATAGCAGTCCCCACCTCCTCCGGCCGGTCCCCCGTGGGGGACGACGTGTCGTCGGGACGAAGAAGAGCGACGCTTCTGCGTGCTGTCCCGACCGGCGGCCAGGCTATCAGCCGCCCAAGGCCCAATCCCGTACTTTGCCCATTCCCTACGCGATCTATGCTCGCCGCATGGCAGAAATTCTCGCTCTGGTCGAGGCACGGCTCATCTCCGCCCTCGGGGAACCGGACGCCCGCGCCGATGTGACCTTCCTCGGCACGGACCGCATCGAGGTGCTGCGCTTCCTCGACGGCGACATCGTGCGCTACGCGACGCTCGGCATGTCCGGGCAGCCGATGGCCGACCCCACCTCCCCGCTCGCCGACCCGGTGAAGGGCCCCCGCGCCGAGCTGATCCTGTCCGTACGCGGCGGACTCGCCGACACCGACCAGGTGCTGCGCCCGCTCGCCGTGCTGGCCGCCTCCCCGCAGGTCGAGGGGCTGATCGTGGCCGCCGGCGCCTCGCTGGACCTGGGGGAGCCGCTGTGGACCGGTGCGCCGTTCACCTCGGTGCTGGTCGCGGAGTCCGGCGGTCTGGTGGAGGACCTGGAGCTGGACGAGCCGATGGACCCGGTGCGCTTCCTGCCGCTGTTGCCGATGACCCACAACGAGGCCGCCTGGAAGCGGGTGCGCGGGGCGCAGGAACTCCAGGAGCGGTGGCTGGCGCACGGTACGGACCTGCGCGACCCGCTGCGCACGTCCGTACCGCTGGACTGACCACCCGCCCTGAGGGGGCGTCAGTCGGCGAAGGCCGCCACCCCGTCCTCCTGTGCGTGGACCGGCGCCAGCTCCTCGGCCTCGTGGGTCAGCGCCGTACGCCGTACGCCCACGACGGCCGCTCCGGCGAGGGCGGCGAGCGCGGCCACCACGAACGGGATGTGGAGGTCGGTCCACTCCTCGATCTTCGGGGCGAGGAAGGGGGCGGCCGCCGCGGCGAACCAGCGGACGAAGTTGTATCCGGCGCTGGCCACCGGGCGCGGCGCGTCCGAGACCCCGAGGGCCAGCTCGGTGAAGACGGTGTTGTTCATGCCGATGAACGCGCCGGAGGCGATCGTGGCGACGATCGCCGTGCTGTGGCTGCCGTATCCGAGGACCAGCAGGTCGACGGCGAGCAGCACCAGCGAGGCCCCGAGCACCTTGAGCGAGCCGAAGCGGCGCTGGAGGCGCGGTGCGACGAGCACCGAGAAGACGGCCAGCAGCAGGCCCCAGGCGAAGAAGACCGCGCCGGACCGGTACGGGGTCATGTTCAGCACGAACGGGGTGAACGCCAGGATCGTGAAGAACGCGTAGTTGTAGAAGAACGCCGAGGCCGCGACCGAGGCCAGTCCGCCGTGACCGAGCGCCTTGACCGGGTCGAGCAGTGAGGTCTTGACGGCGGGCTTCGGCTGCTCCTTGAGGAACGCGGCGATGCAGAGGAAACCGATCGCCATCAGCGCCGCCGTGCCGAAGAACGGGTAGCGCCAGCTGGCGTCCCCGAGCAGTGCGCCCAGCAGCGGCCCGCACGCCATGCCGAGGCCGAGCGCCGACTCGTACAGCAGGATCGCCACCGCGCTGCCGCCCGCCGCCGCTCCGACGATCACCGCGAGGGCGGTGGAGACGAAGAGGGCGTTGCCCAGACCCCAGCCGGCCCGGAAGCCGACCAGTTCGGCGACGGAGGAGGAGGTGCCGGAGAGCGCGGCGAAGACGACGACGAGCGCGAGGCCGGCCAGCAGGGTCTTGCGGCCGCCGATGCGGCTGGAGACGAAGCCGGTGACCAGCATCGCGAACGCGGTGATCAGGAAGTACGAGGTGAACAGCAGCGACACCTGGCTCGCCGAGGCGTCGAGACCCTGGGCGATCGACGGCAGGATCGGGTCCACCAGGCCGATCCCCATGAAGGCCACCACCGAGGCGCCGGCCGTGGCCCAGACGGCCTTCGGCTGGCGCAGGATGCCGGCCCCTGTCGCCCCTTCGTCGAACGGATCCTCTTCCCGCATGGGCTCTCTCCTTCTCCTTGGGCCTCACAAGCTCCTTGGGCCTCACAAGGTCGATGTGTTATGCACAGAATAAGTTAGACGATCTAATAAATGCAAGCTACACCTATTCTTCCCGGTCAGGGCCACGCTCCGGACGGGTGATCGTCCTTGACGCGAGGACCGGCGGGGAGGACGGTTGGTCCTTATGAGGGGCGAACCCAGTTGCCCGAAGTGCGGTGGCCGGGTCAGGGCGCCCGGTCTCTTCGCCGACGCCTGGCAGTGCTCCGCGCACGGCCAGGTCCACCCGATGCAGCCGGTCATCCCGCCGAGCGTCGAAGGCCTCGGCGTCGTGGTGCACCGCGCGCAGGTCCCCGTCTGGATGCCCTGGCCGCTCCCCGTGGGCTGGCTGTTCACCGGCGTCGCCAGTGCGGGCGACGACCGCAGCGGCGGACGCGCGAGCGCCGTGGCCTGTTCCGGACCCGGTCCGCTGGGCGGGATGGGCGAACTGCTGCTCGTCGCCGAGGAGCTGGGCGTCGGACTCGGCGCCCGGTACGCCGGAATCGAGGGCCCGGACCCCGGCCGCCACCTGAACGTCGACTCCGCCCCCGACGCCAAGGTGCACGCCGCCGGCCGCCCCACCCCGCTCTGGCACGTCAAGAACGCCCCGGAGGACCGCGCCGTCTTCGCGGGCGAGGCGCGCGGGCTCTGGCTCTGGGCGATCCTGTGGCCCGAGCAGTCGGGGCTCCTGATGTACGACGAGCTGGTGCTGACCGATCTGCGGGACGCCGGGGGAGAGGTGGACCTGCTGCCCTGCGGCGCGCTCACCCCGCGCCTCCTCGCCGCCCCCCACGCACCGCCCCGGCAGGCGCCGGGCGAGCGGTAGATCACGTGGGACAGGGGGCTTTCGCGGCCTGAGGCCCGGTCTGCGACGGTTATCCTTGAGCGGTCCCCCCGTCCGCCCGCGAGCCCCGGAGTCCAGCGTCGTGCGCATCGATCTGCACACCCACTCCACCGCGTCGGACGGCACGGACACCCCCGCCGAGCTGGTCGCGAACGCCGCCGCCGCGGGCTTGGACGTCGTCGCGCTCACCGACCACGACACCGTGGGCGGCCACAGGCAGGCCGTCGACGCGCTGCCCGACGGGCTCACCCTCGTCACCGGCGCCGAACTCTCCTGCCGCGTCGACGGCGTGGGCATGCACCTGCTGGCGTACCTCTTCGACCCGGCCGACACCGAGCTGGAGCGCGCCCGGGAGCTCGTCCGCGACGACCGGGTGCCGCGCGCCCGGGAGATGGTCCGCAAGCTGCGCGCCCTCGACGTCCCCATCACCTGGGAGCAGGTCGCCCGCATCGCCGGGGACGGCTCGGTCGGCCGCCCGCACGTCGCCGCCGCCCTCGTCGAACTCGGCGTCGTACGCACCGTCTCCGACGCCTTCACGCCCGACTGGCTGGGCAACGGCGGCCGGGCGTACGCCGAGAAGCACGAGTTCGACCCCTTCGAGGCCGTCCGCCTGGTGAAGGCGGCCGGCGGGGTCACCGTCTTCGCCCACCCGGCCGCAGTGAAGCGCGGCGCCGTGGTCCCCGAGTCCACGATCGCCGCGCTCGCCGAGGCCGGCCTCGACGGCGTCGAGGTCGATCACATGGACCACGACGAGGCCGCCCGGGCCCGGCTGCGCGGTCTCGCCCGCGACCTGGGGCTGCTCACGACCGGCTCCAGCGACTACCACGGCAGCCGGAAGACCGTCGAACTCGGCGCGTGCACCACCGACCCCGAGATCTACGGCGAGATCACCCGGCGCGCCACGGGAGCCTTCCCGGTGCCGGGCGCCGGTGGAGCCGGCCGCCGCTAGCGTTTCCTCTTCTCCGCCGCACCTGTTTCCTTCTCCCCGCGCACCCCCGTGCGCGCCGCCGCCGTGCTCGACGCACCGCGACGGACGCTGCCCGGACCCGCGCCCCCTCCGTACCACCCGCTCTTCTCTCGCAAGGCTCACTGTGTTCGACGTCGCTGTCTTCGGATCCCTTTTTCTCACCCTGTTTGTGATCATGGACCCGCCCGGGATCACGCCGATCTTCCTCGCCCTCACCGCGGGACGCCCCGCCAAGGTGCAGCGCAAGATGGCGCTCCAGGCGGTCACGGTCGCGTTCGGCGTGATCGCCGTCTTCGGTCTGCTCGGTCAGCAGATCCTCGACTATCTGCATGTCTCCGTGCCCGCGCTGATGATCGCGGGCGGACTCCTGCTGCTGCTCATCGCGCTGGACCTGCTGACCGGCAAGACGGACGAGCCGACGCAGACCAAGGACGTCAACGTGGCGCTCGTACCGCTGGGCATGCCGCTGCTGGCCGGGCCCGGCGCGATCGTCTCGGTCATCCTCGCGGTGCAGCACGCCGACGGCGTGGGCGGTCAGCTCTCGGTCTGGTCCGCGATCGTCGCCATGCATGTGGTGCTCTGGCTGACCATGCGCTACTCGCTGGTCATCATCCGCGTGATCAAGGACGGCGGTGTGGTCCTGGTGACCCGGCTCGCCGGCATGATGCTCTCCGCCATCGCCGTCCAGCAGATCATCAACGGCGTCACCCAGGTCATCCAGAACGCCTGAGGCCTCCGAACGCTTCTGAGACCCCCGCGCACCACAGCGCCCCCGCACGGACGTTCCGTGCGGGGGCGCTTCGTCTTCACAACGTCAGGTGTTACGAGGCCGAACTGTCGGCCGGCCGGATGTAGATGCGCTGGCCCGTCGCCGCGGCCTGCTGCACGATCCGGTTGACGGAGGCGGCGTCCACGACGGTGCTGTCCACGGCGGTACCGTCGACGTCGTCGAGTCGCATGATCTCGAAGCGCATAGGGCTTCCCTTCGTCTGATCCTCCTGCTGGAGAACTACTGGCGCCGGTGGGGCGTCCCACCGGCAAGACTAGGAACGCGAGGCTTCCCTCGCGTTCCACGTGGGTTACAACGGCTTGCCCCTTGCAAACATTCCCTACGCTAAGGAAATTTTTTGGATGTCTAAGTACCCGTCGGTAGCCACGCCACCACAGACCATGAGGTTCGCATGAACGAGGCGGACCCGCAGCTCATCGGCGGAGCCGACCTCGGCGCCCGCCTGGACCGCACCAACGAGCTGCTCCAGCGCATGCTCATCGAGGTTTCCAAGACTCCGTCGACGCACGCCATCTTCGTGGACGCCGGATATGTGTACGCGGCGGCCGGGCTGCTCGTCACCGGCACCGAGGACCGGCGCTCCTTCGACCTCGACGCCGAAGGGCTGATCGAGGCCTTCATCGACAAGGCCCGCACGATCTTCGCGGACAGCAGGCTGCTGCGCGTCTACTGGTACGACGGCGCCCGGCGCCGCATCCACACCACCGAACAGCAGGCCATCGCCGAACTCCCCGACGTCAAGGTCCGGCTCGGCAACCTCAACGCCAACAACCAGCAGAAGGGCGTCGACTCGCTCATCCGCACCGACCTCGAATCCCTCGCCCGGCACCGCGCCATCAGCGACGCGGCGCTCGTCGGCGGCGACGAGGACCTGGTGTCGGCGGTGGAGGCCGCCCAGGGCTACGGGGCGCGCGTGCACCTCTGGGGCATCGAGGCGGCCGAAGGCCGCAACCAGGCCGAACCGCTGCTGTGGGAGGTCGACAGCCAGCGCACCTTCGACCTCGACTTCTGCCGCCCCTACGTCACCCGGCGGCCCGTCACCACGTACGAGGACGACACCCCGGCCCCCTCCCGCGAGGACGTCCGTTTCGTCGGCGCGCAGATCGCGGCCGCCTGGCTCGCCGCCCGGGGCCGCGCATCCCTCGCCGACCTGCTGCCGGGCCACCCCTATCTGCCGGGCTCCGTCGACCAGGACCTCCTGGTGGAGGCCGAACGCCTGCTCCAGCACTCGCTGCGCGGCCACGCGCATCTGCGGCGGGCGCTCCGCGACGGCTTCTGGCAGCACCTGCAGTCGCAGTACTGACCCGTCAGACGGCCGGCAGGCCGTCCCAGAACGCGGCCAGCGCCTTCGCGGTCTCCTGCGGGCGCGCGGTGTTGGGGGAGTGCTCGGCGCCGGCGATCGTGGTGCGGCGGGCGCCGAGACGCCGCGCCATGGAGTCGAACAGCTCCACCGGCCAGACGTCGTCGCGCTCCCCGGACAGCACATGGACGGGCAGCCCGACGGCGGCCAGCTCGTCCACCCGGTCCGGTTCGGCGGCCAGCTGCGCCCCGGTGGCGATCAACTGGGCCGGGTGGTGGGCCAGCCAGCGACGGCGCAGGTCCGCGCCGTCGCCGGTGTCCGCGTCCTGCGGCGGATCCAGCGCCTGCATCGCCTGCCACACCTCGTCCATGGACAGCACGGACAGCGCGTCGCTCAGCATCTTCACCTTGTCCCGCTGGGCCGCGACGACCTCGGCCGGACCCGAGGACATCAGCGTCAGCGACCGGAACGGGGCGGCGTCCAGCAGGACGGCTGCCCGGGCGATCTGACCGCCGAGCGAGTGCCCGAGCAGATGCAGCTCCCCGTCGCCGACCTCGTCCAGGGCCGCTGCCTGGGCCAGCACGTCACGGGCCAATTCGCCCTGGCCGTAAGCCTCCTGACGATCCGTGCCCTGCGACTCGTACTGCCCCCGGCCGTCCACGGCAACCACCCGGTAGCCCGCATCGGCCAACGGTTCCAGCAGCGCGATGAAGTCCTCCTTGCTGCCGGTGTAGCCGGGCAGCAGGAGGGCGGTGGCCCGCGCCGGGGTACGCGGTACGGCGTCCAGGACGGCGAAGTCGCCGCGCTCGGTACGCAGGACACGGGCGCGGGCGCAGGGCGGCGGGGCGAAGGTGGGCGGGCGGCTCATACGGCGAGGCTATCCCCGCCGCCCCTTTCCCGACGCCACCGGGCGGCCCTCCCGGCGTCATCGGCCGCCTCCTCCGACGCCACCGGACCGCGAAACGGCCCCGGCCCCCGCGTGTGCGGGGGCCGGGGCCGTCGGGTACTGCGGTGTCGCCGGAAGCGTCAGCTCTCGGTCGTCGTCACCGATGCCTTGCCCGCCGGGCGGGTGGCGCGGCGGCGGCGCGGCTTCGTCTCGGCGGCGGCCTCGCTCACCACGGCCTCGGCCTCGGAGACCACGGCGGCCTCCTGGGCGGTGGTCGAGGTGACGGCGCGCGTGGCACGGCGGCGGCGCGGCTTGGCCTCCGCCTCGGCGGCCGGGGCCTCGACGGCGGGCTGCTCGGCGGCGACCGCCTTCGCGGCGTCCTTCGCGGTGGACTTCTCGGTGACCTTCTCCGCGGTCTCCGCCTTCGCCCGGGACCGGGTCGCGCGGGGCGCCTTCGCCTTCGGCTCGACGGAAGCGGCCTCGGCCTTCGCCTTCGGCTCGACGGAAGCAGCCTCGGCCTTCGCCTTCGGCTCCGACTTCTTCGCCGTGGCGCGGGCCGGACGGCGACGCGTCTTCACCTCGGGCTCCGGCTCGGCGGCCGGGGCGATCTGGAAGTCGACCTCGTCGGCCGGCTTCACGATCCGGGCGCGGCGGCGCGGCTTGACGGCCTTCGGCTCGGCGACCGGCTCCGCGATGCCCGCGGCGACCGCCACGGTCTGGAACTCGGCCGGGGCCGGGGTGGCCGGGGCCTCGGCGACGGGCGCGGCCGTCTCCTCGGTCACCGGCTTCGCGACGGCACGGCTGCGACGGCGCCGCGGCTTGGTCTCCGCGACCGCCTCGGCCTCGGGCGCGGCCTCGGCCACGGGCGCGGCCTCGGTCACCGCGGCGGCCTCGGCCACCGGGGCGGGAACCACCGGGGCCTCGGCGACCGCCACGGCCGCCTCGACGACGGCCTCGGGGGCGCTGGCACGGGTACGGCGGCGACGGCGCGGCGTACGCGGTACCTCGGGAGCCTCGTCACCGGCCGGGGTGACCGGGGCGGCCTCCTTGGCGGGTGCGGGCACCGTCGCGACGGCCGTTTCCTCCGCAGCGGCTCCGCCACGGGTGCGGCGGCGCTGGCGCGGCGTACGGGTGCGCGGCTCGCGCTCCTCACGGGCGGGTGCCGGGGCGGCGGCCTTGCGGCCGCGGCCGCCGGTCTCGCCGAGGTCCTCGACCTCCTCCGCGCGGAGCCCGGCCCGGGTCCGCTCGGCGCGCGGCAGCACACCCTTGGTGCCCGCCGGGATGCCCAGCTCCTCGAAGAGGTGCGGCGAGGTGGAGTACGTCTCCGGCGGGTCCGGGAACTTCAGGTCCAGGGCCTTGTTGATCAGCTGCCAGCGCGGGATGTCGTCCCAGTCGACCAGCGTGATCGCGATGCCCTTGGCGCCCGCGCGGCCGGTTCGGCCGATGCGGTGCAGGTAGGTCTTCTCGTCCTCGGGCGACTGGTAGTTGACGACGTGGGTCACACCCTCGACGTCGATACCGCGCGCGGCGACGTCGGTGCAGACCAGGACGTCGACCTTGCCGTTGCGGAAGGCGCGCAGCGCCTGCTCGCGGGCGCCCTGGCCGAGGTCGCCGTGGACCGCGCCGGAGGCGAATCCGCGCTTCTCCAGCTGCTCGGCGATGTCGGCGGCGGTGCGCTTGGTCCGGCAGAAGATCATCGCGAGCCCGCGGCCGTCGGCCTGGAGGATGCGGGCGAGCATCTCCGGCTTGTCCATGTTGTGGGCGCGGTAGACGTGCTGGACCGTGTTCTTGACGGTCGTGCCCTCGTCGTCGGGCGACGTGGCGTTGATGTGCGTCGGCTGCGACATGTAGCGGCGGGCGAGGCTGATGACGGCACCGGGCATGGTGGCCGAGAACAGCATCGTCTGGCGCTTGGGCGGCAGCATCGTGATGATGCGCTCGACGTCGGGCAGGAAGCCCAGGTCCAGCATCTCGTCGGCCTCGTCGAGGACGAGCCCGCGGATGTGGGAGAGGTCGAGCTTGCGCTGGCCCGCCAGGTCCAGGAGGCGGCCCGGGGTGCCGACGATCACGTCGACGCCCTTCTTGAGGGCCTCGACCTGGGGCTCGTACGCCCGGCCTCCGTAGATCGCGAGAACGCGTACGTTCCGGACCTTGCCGGCGGTCAGCAGGTCGTTGGTGACCTGCTGACAGAGCTCACGGGTGGGGACCACGACGAGCGCCTGCGGCGCGTCGGTCAACTGCTCGGGCGTGGCGCGGCCCGCCTCGACGTCGGCGGGGACGGTCACGCGCTCCAGGAGCGGAAGACCGAAGCCGAGCGTCTTGCCGGTTCCGGTCTTGGCCTGGCCGATGACGTCGGAGCCGGAGAGGGCTACGGGGAGCGTCAGCTCCTGGATGGGGAAGGGGGACATGATGCCGACCGCCTCGAGGGCTTCGGCCGTCTCGGAAAGAATACCGAGGTCGCGGAACGTAGTCAGGGTGCTGCCTCTTCTGTGAGACGCGGCCCGAGGCGAACGCTGGGGGTCGTACCGTGCCGGGGTTGGTCATCCGGCCGTGGATGGGCCGGGTGGCGCGGGACCACTGCCGTCGCTCGAGCGCTCGTGCCGCTGAGGGGGCCCCTCATCTGCAGTCGTACGTGTCGTACGCACCGCGTGGAGGGCTGTCGGGTCGGAGCCGATCGGGCCACCGACCGGGCATCCTCATTCAAAGGGCGCGCCTCTGGCACAGCACAGTGCTCAGTAGACGCATTACCACTGTACCCCGGATTCGCGCATGTGTGTTGGACGAATTCATCGGAACGGTATGAGGTCCCCGGCTGACCAGGCCCTTCCGCCCTGCGCTGAGCGGGCTATCGTTCCGTTCATGGAGACGCCTGACCACGCCACAGAGAACCCCGCCGAAGCTTCCGCAGCCACCGGGATCGCCGCCCAGGACTGGGCCACCGCGGCCGCCGACCCGCAGTACCGCGCCGCGGTCGTGGACCTGCTCGGCGCCCTCGCCTACGGAGAGCTGGCGGCCTTCGAGCGGCTGGCCGAGGACGCGAAGCTCGCACCGACGCTCGGCGACAAGGCGGAGCTGGCGAAGATGGCCGCCGCGGAGTTCCACCACTTCGAGCAGCTGAACCGGCGGCTCACCGAGGTGGACGAGGACCCGACCGCCGCGATGGAGCCGTTCGCCAAGGCGCTCGACGACTTCCACCGCCAGACGGCTCCGTCCGACTGGCTGGAAGGCCTGGTCAAGGCGTACGTCGGCGACTCGATCGCCAGCGACTTCTACCGCGAGGTCGCGGCCCGCCTCGACACCGACACCCGGTCCCTGGTGCTGTCCGTGCTGGACGACACGGGCCACGGGAACTTCGCCGTGGAGAAGGTGCGCGCCGCGATCGAGGCGGACCCGCGGGTCGGCGGGCGGCTCGCGCTGTGGGCGCGCCGGCTGATGGGCGAGGCGCTGTCGCAGGCCCAGCGGGTGGTCGCCGACCGCGACGCACTCTCGACGATGCTGGTGGGCGGCGTCGCGGACGGCTTCGACCTGGCCGAGGTGGGCCGGATGTTCTCCCGGATCACCGAGGCCCACACCAAGCGGATGGCCGCGCTGGGGCTGGCCGCGTAGCACCCCGCTACTGGGCCGCCGCCGACCGGGCGAGGCGGCGGCCGCGTGGGCGGATCAGGAGCGACAGCGTCACCGCCCCGACGGACACGGCTCCGATCAGCGTCGCCAGGACATGGCCGGGACCCAGCGCCGCGTGCGTCAGATACGCGCCGAACAGGGCGCCCAGCGCTCCGGTGAGATAAACCGCACGGCCGGACGGCAGCCGGTCCGGGAGTGATCGCAGGGCCGCCCAGGACAGGGCGAGCCCGAGCAGGGCGGCGGTGAAGGATTCCCAGATCACAGACGATCACCTCGCGGGGGTGTGCGGGGCGGGCAAATCGGTCGTAGGCGGTACTACCCTCCGCCCGCGGAGAACAACCCTCCGGCGGCCCGTTCCGACCCGTACGGGAACGGGAGGAGCGGTCCTCCCGCACACGACACAGGAGCGGCCCGGCGGGGAAACCCCCGCCGGGCCGCTCCTGCGATCAACGCGTCCGGTGGACTACAGCGTCCCGAACCCCACCCGCCGGGTGGTCGGCTCACCGATCTCCACATACGCGATCCGGTCGGCCGGCACCAGAACCTTGCGGCCCTTGTCGTCCGTGAGGCTGAGCAGCTCCGCCTTGCCGCCCAGTGCCGCGGCGACCGCGCTCTCGACGTCCTCGGCGGAAAGCCCGCTCTCCAGAACGATCTCGCGGGGCGTGTGCTGCACCCCGATCTTGACCTCCACGGCTATGTCCCTCCGACGGTCAGTCCTTGCGCGGCGAACCGCGCCGTACGCAGCCACATTAGCCCGGCGGGAGCGGCGCTCAGGGCCCGACCGGCAACGCCCGCAGCGAACACGGCGTCCCCCGCCCCGTCACGGAGGGCTCAGTGCTGCTCGACGCCGTGCAGCGGGAAGCCCGCGATGCCCCGCCAGGCCAGCGAGGTGAGGAGCTGTACGGCGGTGTCGCGCGGGATGGCGGACCGGCTGGAGAGCCAGTAGCGCGCCACCACCTGGGAGACGCCGCCCAGCCCCACCGCCAGCAGCATGGACTCGTCCTTGGACAGCCCGGTGTCACCGGCGATCACGTCGGAGATGGCCTCGGCGCACTGGAGGGAGACCCGGTCGACGCGCTCGCGCACGGCGGGTTCGTTGGTCAGGTCGGACTCGAAGACCAGCCGGAACGCGCCGCCCTCGTCCTCCACGTACGCGAAGTAGGCGTCCATCGTCGCCTCGACGCGCAGCTTGTTGTCCGTCGTCGAGGCCAGCGCCGTGCGCACGGCCTGGAGCAGCGACTCGCAGTGCTGGTCGAGAAGGGCCAGGTAGAGCTCCAGCTTTCCGGGGAAGTGCTGGTAGAGCACCGGCTTGCTGACCCCGGCCCGCTCGGCGATGTCGTCCATCGCGGCGGAGTGGTAGCCCTGCGCGACGAAGACCTCCTGTGCGGCGCCCAGCAGCTGATTGCGTCGGGCGCGGCGGGGCAGCCGTGTGCCCCGCGGGCGCGCCGCCTCTGTCTGCTCGATGGCTGTCACGCCGCCTCCCAAATATGTGTTCCAGCACAGCCGGTCCGTGCACGCTGCGCCGTACAGCCATCGTACTTTTGGGTAACCCTGGTATGCGCGGCGCGGACGCAGAATTTCATGGACCGGACGGCTGTGGAAGCCACAGTTCATTGTGGTCGTGAGCAAACAGGGGCGTATCAGCGGTAATCATCCTCGTCGAAGGGGATCACCCTGCGCTGGTCCGCCACATCGGCCTCATCGGCGGTGGCCAGGTCGGCGCTCTCCACCCGTTCGTCGTCCTCGGGCCGGACGTCCGTCCGCTGCTCGGCGGTGTCCGCCTCGGGGGCCTCGGGCCCCGCATCCGCCGGTTCGGCGTTGTCGAACGTGTCCGGGTCGCTCGGGTCGACCGTCATGGCGCGCTCCCTTCCTTCCCCTAGAGCCTAGGAGTTACCCGTCTACCCCGCGATGCGGGCTTGTGACGGCGAACACATGAATGAGGGCGTGATCGTCTCGTAACATTGCCGCATGTCTTCGACCGAGCTGCCGGGTGTCCAGGCCGCTGCTGCCGCGGTGGCCCCGACGGTCAGTGCCGTCCGGGTCGCCGACGGCGAACGGCTGCGCTCCGTGTCCCTGCCGGGGATCGGTCTGAACGTCCGCTGCCGGCCGGGCGACCGGACCGGACTGCCTCCCGCGCTGTACGTGCACGGGCTGGGCGGATCGTCGCAGAACTGGTCCGCGCTGATGCCGCTGCTGTCCGACCTGGTCGACGGCGAGGCGGTCGACCTGCCCGGATTCGGGGACTCGCCGCCGCCGGACGACGGCAATTACTCGGTGACCGGACACGCCCGTGCGGTGATCCGGCTGCTGGACGCGGAGGAGCGGGGCCCCGTCCACCTGTTCGGCAATTCGCTGGGCGGCGCGATCGCCACCCGGGTCGCCGCCGTCCGCCCCGACCTGGTGCGCACCCTCACCCTGATCTCGCCCGCCCTGCCGGAGTGGCGGGTGCAGCGGCCTGCCGTCCCGACCGGTCTGCTGGCCGTGCCGGGGGTCGCCTCCCTGTTCGCCCGGCTCACGAAGGACTGGACGGCGGAACAGCGGACGCGTGGAGTCATGGCACTCTGTTACGGCGATCCGGCACGGGTCTCCGACGAAGCCTTCCGTCATGCGGTGGCCGAGATGGAGCGCCGGCTGGAGCTGCCGTACTTCTGGGACGCGATGACGCGTTCGGCCCGGGGCATCGTGGACGCGTACACCCTGGGCGGCCAGCACGGACTGTGGCGCCAGGCCGAGCGGGTGCTCGCACCGACACAGCTCGTGTACGGCGGACGGGACCAGCTCGTCTCGTACCGGATGGCACGCAGGGCGTCCGCGGCCTTCCGCGACGCCCGGCTGCTGACCCTGCCCGACGCGGGGCACGTGGCGATGATGGAGTACCCGGAGGCGGTCGCCCAGGCGTTCCGGGAACTGCTGGACGATAGCGGCGGGAGCTGATCCGGGGCGTGGGACGACACAGTCGAAAGGGCTCCGGGGCGATCCGCCCGGACGCGGCGGAACCCGGCGGCGAACGCGCCGCGGCGAGGCCCGCGTCCGGCGCCGGCCGGCGCAGGCGGACCGGGTCCCCGACCGGTGACGGGCGGGGCCCGTTCACCGCGGACGCCCCGCAGGTGCGCGGCGGCCACCCCGAACAGCGTGAGCAGGGCGGCGGCTGGGGGACCGGACCTGTGCCCCGCTACGGCCAGGGCCACGACGCCCCCGCACCGCACGGCGCCCCCCAGCAGCAGCATCCGTACGCCGGTCCGGGCGGCCATCCCGCCGACGCCCGGCCGTACGACACCGGGCCGGGCGGACCCGGCGGGCCCCAGGACGCCGCCCGCCGGCAGGCCGTGGCCCGTCAGGTGTCCGCCCAGCGCGCGGCCCAGCGCGCCGCGGACGGCCGGGCGGCCCAGCAGTCGACGCTCGACGGCCCCCCGGTGCCCGGCCCGCGCCGGGAGTTCCTGGACGCCTTCGACGCCGAGGCCCCCGGCGCCGCCCCCGCCGCGCCGCCCGCCGGGCCCTCCGACGGTGCGGACGACGCCGAGGCCGGTGAGCCGGACGAACGCCCCGCGCCCCGGGGCTCCAAGGGCCGCACGTTCACCGGGATCGCCGCCGCCGCGGTGACCACCGTGCTCGCGGTCGTGGTGGCCGGACAGGTCGCCGAGGACTCCGGCGACCGTGCCGCAGCCGCCCGCGCCGCCGAGGTGGAACGGCAGGGCCAGGACGAGGATGCCTCCCGCTCCGACGCCCGCCCGACCCCGGAGCAGCCCTCGGCCAAGCCCGAGGTCAAGCCCCTCTCGTACGCCGCGAAGATGGCGCAGCCGTATCCGCTCGCCGCGGATCTGAAGGCGAGCGGCGCGTTCGAGGCCGTGCCCGGTCTGGCGAAGGCCCCCGGAAAGGGGCAGAAGCACCGCTATCGCATCGATGTGGAGAAGGGTCTCGGTCTCGACGCCGGACTTTTCGCCGAAGCCGTGCAGAAGACGCTCAACGACAACCGGAGTTGGGCGCACAACGGCGCGATGACCTTCGAGCGGATCTCGTCGGGCGCCCCGGACTTCGTGATCACGCTCGCCAGTCCCGGGACCACCGGCGACTGGTGCGCCAAATCCGGTCTGGACACCACGATCGACAATGTCTCCTGCGATTCCGCCTCGACCGACCGCATCATGATCAACGCATATCGCTGGGCGCAGGGCGCCGCCACCTTCGGCCCGGACCGGTTGCTGGCCTACCGTCAGATGCTCATCAATCACGAGGTCGGCCACCGGCTGGGTCACAACCATGTGAGCTGCCGCACTCCCGGCGCCCCGGCTCCGGTCATGCAGCAGCAGACCAAGACCCTTGAGCTGGAAGGCATCAAGTGCAAGCCCAACCCCTGGGTGCACCCCACCGGCTGACCCCTCGTACGTCTGCATGATGAGACGGCCGTCTTGTTCCGCACTCCAGCGCGAGCTGGGCATCGGCTGGTCTTCGGCGCCCATGACCTCGCCGTGGTCCGGCAGGTCGGCGACGAGGTCGCGGTGATGCGCCGGGGCGTGATCGTCGAGCAGGGCGGCGCCGACGAGGTCGACGGAAATCCGCGGGACCCGTACGCCCGGCAGCTGTCGGCGGCCGTTCCCGCCCCCGATCCCGGCCTCGCTGACCCCCGCAGGGCCGTCCGCAAGGGCCTGGCCCGGGCCTGACCCTCCGTAACAACCGACCGCTGTATCGCGACGGAACGCGACCGGGGCGGGAAAGTTACGACGGTTCACCCCTTTCGGTGGTGCGACGGACAACCGTCCGTCGCGCCACCGGCGTATCCGCTTACGGTCGTCCCGCTGCGAGTCGCCGTTTCAACGGCGGCCGCCCACAAGGGAGATCGGGGGTGTACTCGTGCGGATCGGACTGCTCACCGAAGGTGGTTATCCGTATGCGACCGGTGAGTCCAGACTCTGGTGCGACCGACTGGTGCGCGGGCTGCCGCAGCACGAGTTCGACCTGTTCGCCCTGAGCCGCTCCGCCCACCAGGAGGACCAGGGCTGGGTCCGGCTGCCGCACCAGGTCAGCCGGGTGCGCACCGCACCGCTGTGGACAACCGACGACGGCACCCTGCGCGGCAGCGGCGAACGCGGCCTGCTGGCCCGGCTGGTGACCGGCGGCGAACAGTCCTACGGACGACGCGACCGCGGACGCTTCACCGAGCACTTCACCGCCCTCGCCACCGCGATCTGCACCTCCGACGAGGCCGGTACGGAAGCGGGCACCGGCCCCGGCGCGGAACTCTTCGCCGAAGGGCTCTACGGCCTCGCCGAGCTCGCCCGCGAACGCGGCGGACTCCACCTCGCCCTGCGCTCCGAGACGACCGTCCGGATCCTGGAGGCCGCCTCCCGCGCCCACGGCACCGGCCGCACCGTGCAGAGCGCCACCGTCCCCGACCACCTCGCCCTCGCCGCCGAGCTGGAACGCGCGCTGCGCCCGCTCTCGCTGGACTGGTACGACCAGGAGAGCCTCGGCGCGGTCGACCTCTGCCACGCGGCCTCCGGCGGGGCGGCCGCCCTTCCGGGGCTCCTGGCCAAACGCTTCTTCGGAGTGCCGCTGCTGGTCACCGAGCACGGCGTCCCGCTGCGCGCACACTTCCTGGCCGCCTCCGACACCCCGTACGGCACCTCCGTGCGCGCCCTCCTCGCCGGCTTCCACGGCCGCCTCGCCACCGAGGTCTACCGCCAGGCCGCGCTCGTCACCCCCGGCAACACCCACGTCCGCCGCTGGCAGCAGCGCTGCGGAGCCGACCCCGCCAAGCAGCGCACGGTCTACCCGGGCATGGCCGCCGAGCGCTTCGGCCCGGTCGGCGAGAACGCCGAACGCCTCGGCGCGGCGGGCGGGGACGACGGACCGGGCGGCCCCGACACCCTGGTCTGGGTCGGCCGGATCGAGCCCGCCAAGGACCTGATCGCCCTCCTCCACGCCTTCGCCGAGGTCCGCCGCGCCGAGCCCGCCGCCCGGCTGCGGGTCTTCGGCGCACCGGCCGAGAGCGAGGAGGCCACCACCTACCTCGCCCACTGCGAGGCCCTGGCCGCCCAGCTCTTCCCGGACGAGGCCACCGGCGCGCACACCGAGGGCGTCAGCCCGGTCACCTTCGAGGAGATCGGCGGCCCCGAGATCCCCGACCTCGCCGAGGCCTACGGCGCGGGCGGCGTGATCGTGCTCTCCAGTGTCGTCGAGGGCTTCCCGGTCAGCCTCGTCGAAGCCATGTTCTGCGGCCGGGCCACCGTCTCCACCGATGTGGGCGCGGTCGTCGAAGTCATCGGAGGCACCGGCCTGGTGGTGCCCCCGCGCAACCCCAAGGCGCTCGCCGACGCCTGCGTAGCGCTGCTGCGCGACCCCGAGCGCCGGGCCCGGCTGGGCGCCGCCGCACGGGCCCGCGCGCTCGAACTCTTCACCGTCGAACAGAACCTCGCGGCATTTCGCGGCATTTACCTGGAGCTGATGTCGCACACCCCGGTGCGCCGGGAGTCCGACACGGTGGACGCCCACGGCGACCCGCTGCCCTTCGCCACCCCGCCGGAGGCCCGCCTCCTCGGCCACTGGACCCAGTCCGGGGCACACCTTCGGCCGGCGGCGGACCCGGACGGTTCGGGGCGGCCCGGTGCCGGTGCTGACGCAGTCGCCGCCGTCGCGGCCGCGCCGAGCTGGGCCGCCGCGCCCGGGGTCCGGCTGCCGGACCGGCCGGGCGAGCCCGAGCCGCAGCACACCCGGGAGCCGGAGCCCGAGGGCGTCTGCGCGGTCGCGGCGGGACCGGTGGGGGACGGCGATGCGTGACCACCCGACCCACCACGACCACGGAGACCACTCGATGACCCGTCCGGACGACCCGGCGGCCTTCGCCTCCGTCCCGGAGCGCCCCGCCGAGATCCTGCCCCGCTCCACGGCACGCCGGGCGCAGTCCGGCGCCGCCCGCCGCGGCCCGGCCGACCCGGTGAAGTCCCTGCTGCACCACCACCGCGACCTGTGCGAACGGGCCGTGGACCCGCTGGAGATCGCCGCCGGTCTGGAGGCGCACGGCCTCACCGACCGCACCGCCGCCCGCTACCGCCACCGGGACGTCTTCGCCCTCGCCGAGGAGCTGTACGCCCGGATGCCGCCCCGTACGCGGGAGCCCGCCGCCGGCGGGCCGCCCGGCCCCGGGCCCGACACCGACGCGCGGGCCGCCTGGACGCTCCTCGCCCTGCTGCCCGGGGCCGCCGCGCTGGCCACCGCCGGGGTGCTCCGGGTCACCGAGGGCGTCTTCGGCGACGGCACCCGGGCCCTGGTCACCGTCGTCGGCACCGTCCTGGCCTGCCTGGGACTGAGGGCCTGCCTCGGCCGGGGGCCCCTGCGCGCCCCCGAAGGAGCGGGCCGGGCCGGGATGTACGCCTGCTGGCTGCTCAGCTACGCGGTGTACGGCGAGGGGCTGCTGGGCCAGGTGATGACCGGCGGCCCGGACGGCCCCTGGGTCGGCACCCCCGGCCCGCTGCTCGGACTCGCCGCCGCCGTCGCCCCGGCCGCCTGGTGCGCCCACCTCTTCACCGTCCAGGCCCACCGCAAACTGGCCGGCAGCCGCGCCCTGGAGGAGTTCGGCGCGGGCGTGCGCCCCCTGCTGCTGGCGGCCGTCACCCTCTTCCTCGCCGCACTGCTGCCCCTGCTGTACCTGGCCGGCCTCGGCCTCGGCGGGAGCGGCACGCCCGTCGCGGCGGTCGCCCTCGGGCTGCTGTTCTTCGTGGCCCGGCTGCTCGCCGCTCACGGGCTGCCCGAGCCGGGCACCGTCGCGCTGGCCGGCGCGTGTGCCGTCGAGGCCGGCGCCCCGGCCCTCGTCCTCGCCGCCCGGCTGCCCGGACTCGAACCCCTCGCCCGGCCCGTGGGCGCCCTCGTCTCGGCAGGCGGGACGGGCGCCGTGTCCGCGCTGGCCTGCGGCGGGGCCGCCATCGGACTGCTGCTGCACGCGGCCCTCGCGCTCTCCCGGGCCTCCGCCCACACCCGGACCTGAGAGACCCGAGAACCCACGCCGCCCCACCCACGTACCACCGCACCACTCCCGCGGAGCCGACGCCGCGGGCCCTGCCCCAGCACCGTACGACCGACTGACTGACCTAGGAGAACCCCGCCATGACCCCCCAATCCCCCGCACCGGCAGCCCGCCGTCGGCACCGAGGCGGTGCGCGATGAGGGTGCTGCTGCTCGGAGCCAACGGATTCCTCGGCCGCTTCGTCGCCGACCGTCTGCTGGCCGACCCCGCCGTCCACCTCACGGCCCTCGGCCGCGGCGACGACGCCGACGTCCGGTTCGACCTCGCGGGCGGCAGCCCCGGGGCCCTCACCCGATTCCTGGACGCCGTCCACCCCGGCGTCGTCGTCAACTGCGCGGGCGCCACCCGCGGCGGCGCCCGGGACCTCACCCGGCACAACACCGTCGCCGTCGCCACCGTCTGCGAGGCGCTGCGCCGCAGCGGCTGCGGGGCCCGGCTCGTCCAGGTCGGCTGCGCCTCGGAGTACGGGCCCTCGCAGCCCGGCTCCTCCACCGCCGAGGACGCCGTGCCGCGCCCCGGCGGCCCGTACGGCGTCAGCAAGCTCGCCGCCACCGAACTGGTCCTCGGCTCCGGCCTCGACGCCGTCGTGCTGCGGGTCTTCTCGCCCGTCGGCCCCGGCACCCCGGCCGGCTCACCGCTCGGCCGGCTGGCCGAGGCGATGCGCCGGGCCATGCAGATGGGCGACGGCGAGCTGAAGCTCAGCGGGCTCGGCGTGCAGCGGGACTTCGTCGACGTACGGGATGTGGCGCGGGCCGTCCACGCCGCCTCGCTCTCCGCCGCGCAGGGCGTCGTCAACATCGGCACCGGGCGGGCCGTCCGGCTCCGCGACGCCGCCGCCGTCCTGGCCCGGGTCGCCGGGTACGCGGGCGCGCTCCACGAGCTGGACTCGCCGCCTCCGCGGCTGCCCATCGGCGCCCCGCGCACCTCCGCCGAGTCCGTCATGGAACACCTCTCCGCCACCCCGTCCCCGTATCCGGACGGCTGCGGGGCCTGGCAGCAGGCCGATGTCCGCACCGCCCGGGACCGGCTCGGCTGGCGGCCCCGGATCAATCTGGAGGAGTCCCTCGCGGACATCTGGATGGAGGCGGCGTGCCGCATCTGACCGCACCCGCCGACGCCCGCCGGACCGCGGGCGGCGAACAGCTCGGCTTCGGCGTCCCGGGCTACGCCCACCCGCTGCTCGCCCCCGCCGAATGGGCCGAGCTGGCCCGCCCCGGCACCCCGCTGCACTGGGCCGTCCTCAACATCGCCGACGGCCCAGGCACCCGGCCCGACCCGCACTGCCTGGAGGCGGCCGGCCGGCTGCGCAACGCCCGCGAGCGCGCCCTGCACGGCGAGGCCCCGGACGACACCGTCCGGGCCTCCGGCGGCCGGCTGCTCGGCCATCTCGACCTGGCCCACGGCGAGCGTCCCTTCGGCGAACTGATCGCGGACGCCCGGTCCTTCATCGACTGGTACCGCATCGGCGGCTTCTATCTCGCCCGCTGCCCCACCGAGCGGGCCGAACTGCCCGCCGTCCGCCGCCTCACCGGCACGCTCCACGCCCTGCTGGCGGAGAGCGACAGCGCGGACGGCGGAGGCCGCCTGGTGCTGGGCCACGGCGCCCACCCGTATCCCGGATACGCGGAGGCGGCCGACCAGCTGGTCACCTTCCAGGGCCCCTGGACCGACTACCGCTGGTCACAGGTGGCCGAATGGACGGCCGACTATCCACCGGAGCGGTTCGCCCACTTCGTCCACGGGGTGCCGCGCACCCATCTGGAGGAGGCCATGCGGATCGCCCGTTGGCAGGGCGCCGGGACGATCTTCTTCACCGACCGGAACGATCGCGACGACCGAAACGGACAAAGCGATCCATTTGCGACGCTGCCCAGGTACTGGGACGAAATCATCTCGCGGATCGGACCGGGTATCTCGGAATGAGAAGGGGCGTGGCAGTGTTACGGGGAGAACAACCGTACGTAGTCGACCGTAAGAAGCCGGTCTACGTAGAAATCCGACCACCTGCATTGTTGAGGTTCCTGTGTCGCTGCCACCCCTGGTCGAGCCAGCTGCTGAGCTCACCGTCGACGAGGTCCGCAGGTACTCCCGCCACCTGATCATCCCGGATGTCGGGATGGACGGACAGAAGCGCCTGAAGAACGCCAAGGTGCTGTGCGTCGGCGCCGGCGGCCTCGGCTCGCCGGCCCTGATGTACCTGGCCGCGGCCGGTGTCGGCACGCTCGGCATCGTGGAGTTCGACGAGGTCGACGAGTCGAACCTGCAGCGCCAGATCATCCACAGCCAGGCCGACATCGGCCGGTCCAAGGCGGAGTCCGCCAAGGACTCGGTGCTGGGCATCAACCCGTACGTCAACGTGGTCCTTCACGAAGAGCGGCTCGAAGCCGAGAACGTGATGGAGATCTTCGCGCAGTACGACCTGATCGTGGACGGCACGGACAACTTCGCCACCCGCTATCTCGTCAACGACGCCGCGGTGCTGCTGAACAAGCCGTACGTCTGGGGCTCGATCTACCGCTTCGACGGCCAGGCCTCCGTGTTCTGGTCCGAGCACGGGCCCTGCTACCGCTGCCTCTACCCGGAGCCCCCGCCGCCGGGCATGGTCCCCTCCTGCGCCGAGGGCGGCGTGCTGGGCGTGCTCTGCGCGTCCGTCGGCTCCATCCAGGTCACCGAGGCCATCAAGCTGCTCGCCGGGGTCGGCGACCCGCTGGTCGGCCGGCTGATGATCTACGACGCCCTGGAGATGCAGTACCGCCAGGTCAAGGTCCGCAAGGACCCCGACTGCGCGGTCTGCGGCGAGAACCCCACCGTCACCGAACTCATCGACTACGAGGCCTTCTGCGGCGTCGTGTCCGAGGAGGCGCAGGAGGCGGCGCTCGGCGCGACGATCACTCCCAAGCAGCTCAAGGAGTGGATCGACGGGGACGAGAAGATCGAGATCATCGACGTCCGTGAGAAGAACGAGTACGAGATCGTCTCGATCCCCGGCGCGAAGCTGATCCCGAAGAACGAGTTCCTCATGGGCACCGCCCTCCAGGACCTCCCGCAGGACAGGCGCATCGTCCTGCACTGCAAGACGGGGGTCCGCAGCGCCGAGGTCCTCGCGGTCCTCAAGTCCGCGGGCTTCGCCGACGCGGTGCACGTGGGTGGCGGCGTGATCGGCTGGGTCAACCAGATCGAGCCCGAGAAGCCCGTGTACTAGAGCATTCGGTACGGGCGGGGGCCCGGTCCGCGCACCGCGGTCCGGGCCCCTTTCCCGTGCGCGCGTCCGGTCACCCGCAGGTCCTGCCGTCCGCCGGGACCTTGCCGTCCAGGAAGTATTCGTCGATCGTCGAGGTCACACAGTCGTTGGAGCCGTAGGCCCCGTGGCCCTCGCCCTTGTTGGTCAGCAGGACGCCGACGCCCTCGCCCAGCTCGTCCGCCATCCGCCGCGCCCCCTCGTACGGGGTCGCCGGGTCGCCGGTCGTCCCGACGACCAGGACCGGCCCCGCGCCCGGCGCACTGGTCTCCGGCGTCTCGTGCTCGCCCTCCACGGGCCACCGGGCACACCAGCCCGCGGTGTCCCAGGCCAGGAACGGGCCGAAGACCGGCGACAGCTTGCGGAACTCCGGCAGCAGCGCACGGGCCTCGTCCACGGTGGGACGTGACGTCGAGTCGGCGCAGGAGATCGCCCGCTGGGAGTGGCTCTGGGTGTCGTAACGGCCCTGCTCGTCCCGGCCGTTGTACGAGTCGGCGAGCCGGAGCAGACCGTTGCCCGTGCCGTTGTTCTCCGCCTCGTCGAGGGCGGCGGTCAGGGCGGGCCAGGACGACTCGGAGTACAGCGGGGTGACGATGCCGGTGATGGCGAGCGACTCGCTCAGCTCGCGGCCCGAGTCGGTCGGCAGCGGGCTCCGGTCGATCCGGGCCAGCAGCCGGGCGATGCGCTCGGAGCCCTCCTTCGGTTTCTGGCCCCGGTCCTTCAGGTAGTTCTCCAGGGCGCGCTGGAAGCCCATGGCCTGGTTCCGGGCGTGCCCGATCCCGTCGGCCGTCGGGTCGACAGCAGCGTCCAGCACGGTGCGCCCCACCGCGTGCGGGAAGAGGTGCGCGTACGTCCCGCCCAGCTCCGTACCGTAGGAGAAGCCGAAGTAGGACAGCTTCTCGTCGCCCAGGACCTGGCGGATCAGGTCCAGGTCGCGGGCGGCGTTGCCGGTGCCGACGTGCGGCAGGACCGTGCCCGAGCGGCGTTCGCAGCCGGCGCCGAACGCCGCGGCGTCCTCGATGAAGGCCGCCTCCTCCGCCGCCGTGTCCGGGGTCATGTCGACGTTGCGATGGGCCTGTTCCTGCTCCTTGTCGGAGCGGCAGCGCACCCCGGAGCTGGCGGCGACCCCGCGCGGATCGAAACTCACCAGGTCGTAGCGGGTGTTGAGCTTCGCGTACGACCGGGCAGCGCGCGGCAGGGTCTCGACGCCGGACCCGCCGGGGCCGCCGAAGTTGAACAGCAGCGAGCCGAGCCGCCGCCCCTTGTCACGGGCCTCCTTGCGGATCAGCGCGACGGACAGCGTCTCCCCGGACGGATCCGCGTAGTCCAGCGGTACGTCCACCCGTGCGCAACGCCAGGCGGAGCCGGGGGCGCTGCCGCCGCGCGGGGCCGTGCAGCGCTTCCAGTCCAGGCGCTGGGAGGTGAGTTCCGAGGGCAGCTCCGGCGTCTTGGGGGAGTCCTCGAGGCCGGTCGGCGCGGGCGCGGCCGAGGCGTCGCCGGGGCGGCCGTCGGCGGGCGCGTCCACATCCGGCTCCGAGCTCAACAGCCCGCAGCCGGCGAGCAGTCCCGCCGCGAGCAGGGCCGCTCCTGTCGTGACGGCGGTCCGCTGGGCACGACGGTGCGCACGCATGATCCGGCTTCCCTCTCTCGGAGGCCCGGTGGCGAAGCGTCGGGCGGCTGTGGTGTGCGGCCATGCTAACCGCCTTGCGTGGTACGGGAGTCGGGCCCCTGGGTCAGCCGCAGACCGTTCCGGACTCGGGTACCTTCCCGTTCAACAGATAGCCGTCCACCGCCCGTTGCACGCAGGCGTCCTTGCTGTTGTACGCCCCGTGCCCCTCGCCCTTGTAGGTGAGCTCGACGCCGACGACCTTGCCCAGCTTCTCCACCATCGCCTTCGCGCCCGCGTACGGGGTCGCCGGGTCGCCGGTGTTGCCGATGACCAGGATCGGGGCGGCGCCCGGGGCGCTGACGTCCGGGGTCTGCCAGGCGCCCGCGACCGGCCAGCCGGTGCAGCTCATCAGGCCCCAGCCCAGATAGTCCCCGAACAACGGGGACGCCTCGCGGAACGCGGGCAGGGCCGCCTTCGTCTGCTCCAGCGAGAACCGCTGCTTGCTGTCGGCGCAGTTGATGGCGATGTTGGCGGCGTTGGAGTTGTCGTAACGCCCGTCCTCCGAGCGGCCGTTGAGTGAGTCGGCCAGCGCCAGCAGCAGCCCGCCGTTCTTGCCGTCCGCCTCGTCCAGCCCCTGCTCCAGCAGCGGCCAGGTCTCCTTGGAGTAGAGCGCGGACGCGATACCGGTGGTCGCCAGCGTCTGGGTCAGCGCCCGGTCGCCCAGCCCGTCGATGGGCTGCTCCTCCAGCTCGGCCAGCAGATCGGCGATGAACTGCTCGACCTCCTCCTGGGTGGCCCCGGGCAGTGCGCAGTCGTCGCGCTCCGCGCAGTCCTCGGTGAAGTTGTCCAGGGCGAGCTGGAAGCCCTCGGCCTGGCCGAGGGAGGACTGCTCGGCGTTCTTCGTGGGGTCGACCACCGCGTCGAAGACCGCCCGCCCGACCTTGTCCGGGAAGAGGTGGGCGTACACGCCGCCCAGCTCGGTGCCGTACGAGATGCCGAAGTAGTGCAGCTTCTCGTCGCCCAGCACCGTGCGCATCAGGTCCATGTCGCGGGCGGCGTTCGTCGTGCCCACGAAGGGGAGTTCGGCACCGGAGTTCTCCTCGCAGGCCGCGATGTAGTCCTTCTGCCCCTGGACGAACTGCTTCTCCTCCGCCGCGTCGTCCGGGGTGGCGTCCTCCTGGTAGAAGGCGTCCAGCTGGGCATCGTCCGCGCATTGGACCCCCTCGCTGCGGCCCACCCCGCGCGGGTCGAAGCTCACCAGGTCGTAGCGGGTGCGGAGCTTGTCGTACTCGGTGCCGAACGCGGGCAGCGTCGCCACCCCTGACGCCCCGGGCCCGCCGAAGTTGAACACCAGCGAGCCGATCCGCCGCTGCTGGTCCTCGGCCTTCGCCCGCACCAGCGCCAGCTCGATCGTGCGGCCGTCAGGCTTCGCGTAGTCCAGAGGGGCGTCCATGAAGGAGCACTCCCACACCACACCGCCGGGCAGCGGTGACGGCGACTCCCCGCCGCCCTGGGACGTGTTCGGCGGCGGACAGGGGGACCACTCCAGCTTCTGCGAGGCCAGGTCCTCGGCGGTGGCGGTCGGCGAGGCGGTCGAGGCACCGGTGGGCGTCGAGGACCCCTCCCCGTCGCCGTCGTCCGAACAGGCGGCCAGCGGCAGCAGCACGGTGGCGGTGGCGGCGAGGGCGGCGGCACGCAGAGCGGGGGAAGTCCTCATGCCCCCATCGTGCGGTGGGGCGCCGGGGAGCGCGGCCGGGCGCGGTCCATGCGGGTGGCGGCGGGGCCGGTACGGGCGGCCGGCCCCGCCCGCCCGGACCTGGCGGCTACCGCTCGCCCGGCCACCGGATGTGCGTGCGGATCACAGCTCGCCCTTGCGGGTCAGCTGGTTGAAGGCGAGCCACCCCGGCAGCACCGGCAGCCACAGCGTCATCACGCGGTACAGCAGCACCGCCGGAGCCGCGACCTCCTTCGGTAGCCCGACCGCGATCAGGCCCAGCGTCAGAGCGCCCTCGACCGCGCCCATACCGCCCGGCGTCGGGGCGGCCGAGCCGAGCGCGTTCCCGGCGAGGAAGACCACCGCGATGCTCGCGTAGCTCAGCTGCGGCACGTCCGGGCCGCTGAACGCCCTGATCGAGGCGTCCAGGCAGAGCACGAACAGACCGGTCAGCAGCAGCATGCCGCCGATGCCGGTGAGCAGCTTCTGCGGCCGCTGCACCACGTCCAGCATGCGCGGCACGACCCCGGCGAACAGCGAGCGCACCCGGGTCACCACGAACTTCCGCAGGAACGGAATCGCCGTCACCACCAGCACCAGCACCGCGACCGTCAGCAGACCCGCGATCACGGTCCGGGACGGGGTCAGCGAGTCCGGGGTCTTCTCCGTGCCCGTGAGATAGCCGAACAGCGCCAGCAGCATGATGTGGGCGCCAAGACCGAACAGCTGCGAGGCCCCGACGCTCGCCACCGCCAGACCGGGGCGCACCCCGGCCCGCTGGAGGAAGCGGGTGTTCAGCGCCACGCCCCCGACCGCGGCGGGCGCCACGATCTTCACGAACGAGCCGGCCACCTGCGCCTGGACCGTCTTCAGGAACGACACCCGCTCCGGCACGAAGCCCAGGAGGCTCATCGCCGCCGCCACGTAACTCAGCGCCGAGAAGCCGAGGGCGGCCGCCACCCAGCCCCACTCCGCCTGCTCCACGACCGCACCGAAGTCGGCCTGGGTGACCTGCGAGATCAGGAAGTACGCGGCGATGGCGCCGGCGATGAAGCTGAACAGGGTGCGCGGCTTGATGCGCTCCAGACGGACCGGTTCGACCGGGGCCTGCGGGCGGATCAGCAGCACCTGGCGGCGGATCTGGGCGAGCAGATCCTCCTCGCGGGCCTCCTCCAGCGCATCGTCCATGGCGCGCTTCTCGGCCTGCTTCTCGGTCCGCAGCGACTTGCGCTCCGCCTTGGAAGCCGCCTTGCCGTCCGTCCCGGGGGCGGCCAGCTCGGCCCTCGCCTGCTTGGCCGCGTGGGAGGCCTCCAGCACCGCCTCCCGCTCGCGCTGCGAACGCTCGCGGGCGATCCGGCGCAGCGTCGCCCGGGTGGAGCGGCTCAGCGCGATCGGCTGGAGCAGCGGCAGACAGTCCGCCACCGCGTCCGGGCCGAGCACGGCCAGCGCCCCGGTCACCGACCGCTCGGCGCCCACCCGCAGCCCCAGCGTGGTCAGCAGCTGGGCCACGTCCATCCGCAGCACCAGATCACCGGCGGCGATCTCACCGCCGCGCAGATCCGTCACGAACGCCCTGCCGGAACGATCCACCAGGAGGGCGTCACCGGTCAGCCTGCGGTGCGCGATCCGCCGCGACTGGAGGGCCTTCACCTGACGCCAGGCGCTGCGCACCAGATCGTCGGTGATCTCCTCGTCCTCCATCGAGTCCAGCGACCGGCCGCCGATGTGCTCGTAGACGAGCATCACCGCGTCCGGGCCCAGCTCCGACGTGGCGATCAGCTTGGGCGCGTTCGCCCCGGCGGCGATGGCCGCGTACGCGAGCAGCGCCTCCTGCTCCAGCGCCTGGCGCAACGACTGGATGGAGCGCCGCTGGGTGATCCCGCGCAGCGTGAGCCGCCGCCAGGCCCGGTAGTAGAACCCCTGGGCCTGCTGCTCCCGGTCGACGACGGTGACGTCCAGCGGCGGCCCGTCCTCCAGGGTGACCAGATAGCGCCGTCCCCGGTCGCCCTGGTCGGTGCCGTCCTTGTCCGGGGCGTCCTCGGTGCGCATCGCCGCGACCGGGCGGAAGCCCACGTGCCGCAGACCGGCCATCAGGTGCTGGCCGGTGGGGCGGACGTTCGGCGAGCCGACCGCGTACAGCGTTCCGTACGCCACCGTCCAGCCGATCAGCACGGTGAGGATGATCGAGAACGGGGTGGTGTACCCGCCGACGAGCATCGCGAACGCGTCGAGCAGCAGCACCACCCACAGCACCACGCGCCAGCGCGGCCGCCGGGCCATGCCGACCGCCGTCATGTACGCGATGACCGGTGCGAGATAGCCGTGCACCGGGTCGGTCAGCCCGCCGGCCGTCTGCGGCTGGGTCAGCGCGTCCTGGATGGTGCCGGGAGCGGTCCGCGACACCCACAGATCGGTGGCGAGCGTCACCCCGTGGGCGAGCACGGCGGCGAGCACCCCGTCCGCGATCCGCAGCCCGTCGCGTTTGATCAGGCGTTCGATGGCGAAGGCGACCGGCACCAGCAGCACGGCGATGCTGGAGACCAGACCGGCGATCTTGATCAGCAGATCGGGCGCCTGCTCGGTGCCCTTGGAGATGTCGTCCTCGAGACCGGTGGTGGTGCCCTGGGCGAACGCGGCGATCGAGAACAGGACCGCGATCGCGAGCACCCCGATGAGCAGCCGCATCAGGTCGGAGGGGCGGTGCACCCGGGCGGGGAGCAGCGGTTCGTCGCCGGAGACGCGGTCGGTCAGGGCGGCCTCGGCGGAGGCGAGCGTCGAGCCCGCCAGATGTCCGGTGGTGGACGTCGTGGGGCCGTCGGCGCGGGGGGCTCCGGGGGACTCGGGACCGCCCTGCGGGCGCTCCCCGGCATCGGAGGCGTTCGCCGCCTTCGGTGGCTGCACGCCCTGCTCCTTCGTCGCCTCTGGTTCGTCTTCGTGTTCTGGTATCACCGGTCACCGCCCGCATGATGGTGGCACGGCCCGTTGACGGAGGAGGGCATCAGGGTGCATCGCACGGGCGCGGGAAGCGCAACATACGCCCCTTTGCACCCGCACGCACGCTGTGTGCGCGGACGGACACCGTTTCGGCCGGGCTGTCGGTGGCGTACGGCAGGATGGGCCGGATGAGCCAGCACCAGACGGACGGGGGCGGCCCCGGCACCGCCCCGGCCGGCGGCGGTCCGCCGGAGTACGCGGAGCTGCCGGAGTACGCGGAGCGCGTCCTCGACGTGGCCGATCTCATCCCGCCCGGCCGGGTGATGACGTACGGCGACATCGCGGAGTGGCTGGGCGAGGGCGGGCCCCGCCAGGTCGGCCGGGTCATGGCGCTGTACGGATCGGCCGTGCCGTGGTGGCGCGTCGTCCGCGCCGACGGGACGCTGCTGCCCGCCCACGAGCTGAGGGCACTGGACCACTACCGCGCGGAGGGCACCCCGCTGCGCGAGGCGTCGCGCCAGGCGGAGGGGCACATCCCGCGGATCGACATGCGCCGCGCCCGCTGGGACGGGCACGCGCGTGGCGACGGGGGCGGTCCGGGCGCTTCCGCTGACCCGGTCGGTCCCGGCGGTCCGGTCGGTCCCGGCGGTCCGGGCGGTCCGGGCGAGAAAGCTCACACCTGACAGCTTCCGCCATCGGCCCGCCGAGGCGGCGCCCCGACGCGGCAGCGCACGTGACGAGGGACGCAGCGCGGCCGCCGCCTCCCGCGCCGTCGCTGGCGTAGCGTCGTCATCGCGCGGCACGCTCCGCCCCTTCCTCTTCCCCGTCTGCACCGACCCTGATCCTCTTCACCCGTACACCCACGCACACCCACGCACACCCACGCATATCCACAGGACCGGCGATCCACGTGAGTTCCTCCTCCACCCGGCACAGTCCGCACCGTGAGTCACGGCCGCGGACCACGGGTGCGTACCGGCTGGTGCGCACTCCGCCGGGTTCGGTGGATCCTCCTCTGCTGGACGCAGGCCAGCGCGCGGTGGTTGACCACCCGGGCGGCCCGCTGCTGGTCCTCGCCGGCCCCGGCACCGGCAAGACCACCACCCTCGTCGAGTCCGTCGCCGCCCGGGTGAACCGGGGCGCCGACCCGGCCCGCATCCTCGTCCTCACCTTCAGCCGCAAGGCCGCCGTCGAACTGCGGGACCGGATGGCCGCCCGTCTCGGCGCGGCGCGGGGCCCGCAGGCCACCACGTTCCACTCGTACTGCTACGCCCTGGTCCGGGCCCACCAGGACGCCGATCTCTTCGCCGATCCGCTGCGGCTCCTCTCCGGGCCCGAGCAGGACGTCACCGTCCGCGAACTGCTCGCGGGCCAGCTCGACCTGGAGAAGGAGGGCCTGGCCCATGTCCGCTGGCCGGACGAGCTGCGGTCCTGCCTGACCACCCGCGGCTTCGCCGACGAGGTGCGCGCCGTGCTGGCCCGCAGCCGTGAGCTGGGCCTCGGCCCGGACGCGCTGGCCGCCTTCGCCCGCCGCACCGGCCGCCCGGACTGGAGCGCGGCGGCCCAGTTCCTCGCCGAGTACCTCGACATCCTCGACGCCCAGGGCGTCCTGGACTACGCGGAGCTGGTGCACCGCGCGGTGCTGCTCGCCGAGCGCCCGGAGGTGGCGGCGCAGCTCGCGGGGAACTACGACGCGGTGTACGTCGACGAGTACCAGGACACCGACCCCGCCCAGGTGCGCCTGCTGCACGCGCTGGCCGGGAACCGGGGGCGCGGCGAGGACCCGAGCGGCGGGCGGACGCTGATCGCCTTCGGCGACCCCGACCAGTCGATCTACACCTTCCGGGGCGCCGATGTGAACGGCATCCTCGACTTCCCGGACACCTTCCGCCGGGCGGACGGGGGCCCCGCGCCGGTGGGCGTCCTCACCACCTCCCGCCGCTCCGGGGCCGAACTTCTGGCGGCGACCCGGCTGCTCACGCGCCGGATGCCGCTGACCCGGCTGCCCGGCGACACGGTCCGCGCCCACCGCGACCTCCATGCCGTCCGGGACGGCGGCCGCGTCGAGACGTACACCTACCCGACCGCGTCCACGGAGCTGGAGAACATCGCGGACCTGCTGCGCCGCGCCCACCTGGAGGACGGGGTGCCGTGGCAGGAGATGGCCGTGCTGGTACGGGCCGGAGGCCGCTCGCTGCCCGCCGTCCGCCGCGCCCTCACCTCCGCCGGCGTCCCCCTGGAGGTCGACGGCGACGATCTCCCGCTGCGCCACGAACCGGCCGTCGCCCCGCTGCTGACGGCCCTGCGGACGGTGGCGACGGCGGCACTGCGACGCCTCCCCGACCTCCCCGACCTCCCCGACCTCCCCGAGGGAGACCCGGGGGAGGCCGGAGCGCCGTCCTGGCTCGACACCGAGACCGCCCTCACCCTCCTCACCTCCCCGCTCGGCGCCGTGGACGCCGCCGACCTGCGCCGCCTCGGCCGGGCCCTGCGCGACGAGGAACGCGCCGCCGGAATCCGGGTGCCCGCGCCCTCCGACGACCTGCTGGCCCGCGCGCTGGCCGAGCCCGAGCGGCTCGTCACGCACGACCCGGCGTACGCCCACGGAGCGCAGCGCCTCGGCGCGCTCCTGCGCAAGGCCCGCGAGCTCCTCGAAGGCGGCGGCACCGCCGAGGAGGCCCTGTGGATCCTGTGGAACGGCACCCCCTGGCCGGGCAGGCTGGCGCGGGCCGCGCTGCGCGGCGGTGCGGGCGGGCGCAACGCCGACCGTGATCTCGACGCGGTGTGCGCCCTGTTCGACACGGCCGCCCGCGCCGAGGAGCGCACCGGCGGGCGCGGGGCGCTCAACTTCCTGGAAGAGGTCGACGCCCAGGACATCGCCGCCGACACCCTCTCCCGGCGGACCGCCCGCCCCGACGCCGTACGCCTGATGACCGCCCACCGTTCCAAGGGCCTTGAGTGGCGGCTCGTCGTCCTCGCCGGGGTCCAGGAGGGCCTCTGGCCCGACCTGCGCCGCCGGGGCTCGCTCCTGGAGGCGGACCGGATCGGCCGCGACGGACTCGCCGAACCCCTCTCGCCCGGGGCCCTCCTCGCCGAGGAGCGCCGGCTCTTCTACGTCGCCGCCACCCGCGCCCGCGACCGCCTGATCGTCACCGCCGTGAAGGCCCCCGCCGACGACGGCGACCAGCCCTCCCGCTTCCTCACCGAGCTCGGCGTCGAACCCCGCGACGTCACGGGCCGCCCGCGCCGCCCGCTCGCCGTGGCCGCGCTCGTCGCCGAACTGCGCGCTACCACGGTCGACCCGGCAGCCTCCGACGCGCTGCGCGAGGCCGCCGCCCACCGCCTCGCCCGGCTCGCCGCGCTCACCGACGACGAGGGGCAGCCGCTGGTGCCGGCGGCCCACCCGTACCGCTGGTGGGGTCTGGAGGAACCGACCCGCTCCGCCGTCCCGCTGCGCGACCGCGACCAGCCCGTCACCCTCTCCGGCAGCGCGCTGGACCAGCTCGCCAACACCTGCGCCCTCCAGTGGTTCCTGGGCCGCGAGGTGAAGGCCGACGCCCCGGCCACCGCCGCCCAGGGGTTCGGAAACGTCGTCCACGTCCTCGCCGACGAGGTCGCCTCCGGCCGCACGCCCGCCGACCTCGACGTCCTCATGGAACGCCTGGACTCCGTGTGGAACGGCCTCGCCTTCGACGCCCCCTGGAAGTCCGAGCAGGAGAAGGACCAGGCCCGCGCCGCCCTGGAACGCTTCCTGCACTGGCACGTCCTGGACCGCGGCGGCCGCACCCCCACCGCGAGCGAGCACGACTTCGACGTGACTCTGGAGGCGGGCGCGTACGCCGTGCGCATCCGGGGCTCGATGGACCGGGTCGAACAGGACGCCGAGGGCCGGGCGTACGTCGTCGACTTCAAGACCGGCAAGGGCGCGCCCACCAAGGACGAGGTCGCCGCCCACCCCCAGCTCGCCGTCTACCAGCTCGCCGTCCGGGAGGGCGCGGTCGACGAGGTCTTCGACGGAAGGCGCCCCGAGCCGGGCGGCGCCGAACTGGTCCAGCTCCGTCAGCCCGCCCCCAAGAAGGAGGGCGGCGACGCCTTCCCCAAGGTCCAGGCCCAGGAACCGCTGGCGGGGGAGTGGGTCTCCGACCTGCTCGCCACCGCCGCCGGAAAGGTCCTGGACGAACGCTTCACGCCCACCACCGGCGCCCACTGCGCCCACTGCGCCTTCCGCGCCTCGTGCAGCGCACAGCCGGAGGGGCGGCAGGTGGTGGAGTAGCCGTCGCATCCGGTTCGTGCCGGGTTGTCAGTGGCTCCGGTTACCGTTTCTCACGTGTCCCCACGCATCACCGATCCCGAGCAGCTCAAGGAGCTCCTCGGGATCCCGTTCACCCCGGAGCAGACGGCCTGCATCATCGCGCCGCCCGCCCCGCAGGTGATCGTGGCCGGAGCCGGGTCGGGCAAGACCACGGTGATGGCCGCCCGCGTGGTCTGGCTGGTGGGCACCGGACAGGTCGCGCCCGAGCAGGTCCTCGGCCTCACCTTCACCAACAAGGCGGCGGGCGAGCTGGCCGAGCGCGTCCGCAAGGCGCTGATCGCCGCCGGGGTCACCGACCCCGAGGCCATCGACCCGGACAACCCCCCGGGCGAGCCCACCATCTCCACGTACCACGCCTTCGCCGGCCGTCTCCTCACCGAGCACGGCCTGCGCATCGGCCTGGAGCCGACCACACGCCTCCTCGCCGACGCCACCCGCTACCAGCTCGCGGCCAAGGTGCTGCGCGAGGCCCCGGGCCCGTATCCGGCGCTCACCCGCTCCTTCTCCACCCTGGTCAGCGATCTGCTCGCGCTCGACGGGGAGCTGTCCGAACACCTCGTACGCCCGCAGACGCTGGAGACGTACGACACCGAGCTGCTGCACGAACTGGCCACCGCCAAGCTCAGCAACGCCGAGCTGCGCAAGATCCCCGAGACCGCCGAGGCCCGCCGCTCCCTCCTCGGCCTCACCGAGCGCTACCGATCCGCCAAGCGCGGCCGCGACCTCATGGACTTCGGCGACCAGATCGCCCTCTCCGCCGAGCTGGCCCTCACCCGGCCCGAGGTGGGGGCGATCCTGCGCGAGGAGTTCCGGGTCGTCCTCCTCGACGAGTACCAGGACACGTCGGTGGCCCAGCGGCTGCTGCTCTCGGCGCTGTTCGGCAGTGGTACGGAGTCCGGAGCGGGCGGCCACCCGCCTCCCACCGGCCACGCGGTGACCGCCGTGGGCGATCCCTGCCAGGCGATCTACGGCTGGCGCGGCGCGTCCGTCGCCAACCTCGACGACTTCCCCGAGCACTTCCCGCACGCCGACGGCACCCCCGCCACGCGCTACAGCCTCAGCGAGAACCGCCGCAGCGGCGGCCGCCTCCTCCAGCTCGCCAACGGCCTCGCCGCACCGCTGCGCGCGATGCACGAGGGCGTCGAGGCGCTGCGCCCCGCCCCGGGCGCCGAGCGGGACGGCACGGTCCGCTGCGCCCTGCTGAGCACGCACACCGAGGAGATCGACTGGCTCGCCGACTCGCTCGCCCACCTCGTGCGCACCGGCACCCCGCCCGGCGAGATCGCCGTCCTGTGCCGCACCGCAGGGGACTTCCCCGAGATCCAGGCGGCCCTGGTCGCCCGGGACATCCCGGTCGAGGTCGTCGGCCTCGCCGGGCTGCTGCATCTGCCCGAGGTCGCGGACCTGGTCGCCGTCTGCGAGGTCCTCCAGGACCCGGGGGCCAACGCCTCGCTGGTCCGCCTCCTCACCGGACCGCGCTGGCGCATCGGCCCCCGTGACCTCGCGCTGCTCGGCCGCCGTGCCCGCCTCCTCGTGCACCGGGCGGGCCACGCGGACGAGGCCGACGCGGACCAGCGGCTCGCGGACGCCGTCGAGGGCACGGACCCGGCCGAGGTGATATCGCTCGCCGACGCGCTGGACACCTTCCTGGTCGCGGGGGACGAGGGCGACGACGGGCTGCCGTTCTCCGCCGAGGCCCGCGTCCGCTTCGCCCGCCTCGCCCGGGAGCTGCGCGACCTGCGCCGCTCGCTCGCCGACCCCCTGATGGACGTGCTGCACCGGGTCCTGGCCACCACCGGCCTGGAGGTCGAGCTGTCCGCATCCCCACAGGCGCTGGCCGCCCGCCGGCGCGAGACCCTTGCCAACTTCCTGGACACAGCGGCCCGGTTCGCCTCGCTGGACGGCGAGGCGTCGCTGCTCGCCTTCCTCGGCTTCCTGCGGACCGCCGCGCAGTACGAGAAGGGCCTGGACAACGCGCTGCCCGGCGGTGAGAACACCGTCAAGGTCCTCACCGCCCACAAGTCCAAGGGCCTGGAGTGGGACGTCGTCGCCGTGCCCGGACTGGTCACCGGCCAGTTCCCCGGCGACCGCTCCCGGGACGCCTGGACCGCCCAGGCCAAGGTGCTCCCGCACGCCCTGCGCGGCGACGCGGCGACGCTCCCGGCCGTCGACAGCTTCGACGCCAAGGGTCTGAAGGCGTTCAAGGAGGCGATGAAGGAGCACCAGCACACGGAGGAACTGCGCCTCGGCTACGTCACCTTCACGCGCCCCCGCTCCCTGCTCCTCGGCTCCGGCCACTGGTGGGGCCCGTCCCAGAAGCGGACGCGCGGCCCGTCCGCCTTCCTGGACGCGCTGTACGAGCACTGCGCCGCGGGCCACGGCGAGATCGAGGCCTGGGCGGACGAGCCCGCCGAGGACGAGGAGAACCCGGCCCTCGCGGAACGGGACGCCGACCTGGCCTGGCCGCTCCCACTGGACGCCGACGCCCTCGCCCGCCGCCGCGCCGCCCGCGACACGGTGCTGGCCCACCTGGAACGCCTGGCCGTCCGGGGGGACGAGCAGCCACCGGCGTACGCCCCCGGACCCGACGACGTACCGGCGCACGATCCCTGGGACGACGGGCCACCGGTCGACGAGCCCCCGGCCGACGAGGACTGGGACTGGGACGCCCTCCCCACCGAGCGACCTGAGGGCGCCCCGGACACCTCGGCCACGGCCCCGGAGCCCGTACGGGACCCGGCACCGCACATCCCCGCCGCCCGCCACCCGCAGGAAGAACCGGCGGACCACCTCACCCCCGAGGAGGCCCGCACCCTCGCCTCCTGGGACCGGGACCTGGACGCGCTGGCCGGGGAGCTGCGCCGTGCCCGCGCCACCGTGCGCGAGGTCCACATCCCCGCCGCGCTCTCCGCCACCCAGCTGCTCCGCCTGGCCGAGGACCCCGACGCCTTCGCCCAGGAGCTGGCCCGGCCCATGCCCCGTCCGCCCGGTGCCGCCGCCCGCCGGGGCACCCGCTTCCACGCCTGGGTGGAGTCGCGCTACGAGGAGCTGCCGCTGCCCCTGCTCGGCCCCGACGAGCTGCCCGGGGGCGACGAGAACGACACGGAGATCGCCGACGAGCGCGACCTCGCCGAGCTGAAGGAGGCGTTCGAGCGCACCGCGTACGCCCGGCGCACGCCGTACCGCGTGGAGACCCCCTTCCAGATCACCCTGGCGGGCCGGGTGATCCGGGGCCGGATCGACGCGGTGTACCGCACGGGCGACACCTACGAGATCGTCGACTGGAAGACCACCCGCCACCGCACCGCCGACCCGCTCCAGCTCGCCGTCTACCGCCTGGCCTGGGCCGAACTGCACGATCTGCCGCTCGACGCGGTCACCGCCACCTTCCTCTACGTACGCAGCGGGGAGACCGTCCGACCGCGGCGGCTGCCCGGCCGGGCCGAGCTGGAGCGGATCCTGCTGGACGAGCCCGCCCCCGAGGGCGGATAGGCTCAAGAGCATGAGCGAGACCCCGGACAGCGCCGTCCGTACGTACACCGAACAGCACCGTGCAGCCTTCCTCGACGACCTCGCCGAGTGGCTGCGCATCCCGTCCGTATCCGCGCAGCCGGAGCACGCGGGGGACGTACGGCGCAGTGCCGAATGGCTGAGCGCCAAGCTCAAGGAGACCGGCTTCCCGGTCGCCGAGATCTGGGAGACCCCCGGCGCCCCGGCGGTCTTCGCCGAGTGGCCCAGCGAGGACCCCGGCGCCCCGACCGTCCTGGTCTACGGCCACCACGACGTGCAGCCCGCCGCCCGCGAGGACGGCTGGACGACCGACCCGTTCGAGCCGGTGATCCGGGACGGCCGGATGTACGGACGCGGCGCGGCCGACGACAAGGGCCAGGTGTTCTTCCACACCCTCGGCGTCCGCGCCCACCTCGCCGCGACCGGCCGCACCACCCCCGCCGTGAACCTCAAGCTGCTGATCGAGGGCGAGGAGGAGTCCGGCTCGCCGAACTTCCGCGCCCTGGCCGAGCAGCACGCCGACCGGCTCGCCGCCGACGCGGTGATCGTCTCCGACACCGGCATGTGGGACGAGGACACCCCGACCGTCTGCACCGGCATGCGCGGCCTCGCCGAATGCGAGATCCAGCTGTACGGGCCCGCCCAGGACATCCACTCCGGATCGTTCGGCGGCGCCGTCCCCAACCCCGCCACCGAGATCGCCCGCCTGGTCGCCGCCCTGCACGACGCGGACGGCAAGGTCGCGATCCCCGGCTTCTACGACGGGGTCACCGACCTCACCGACACCGAGCGGGCCCTCTTCGCCGAGCTGCCCTTCGACGAGGCCACCTGGCTGCGCACCGCCAAGTCGGGTGCCGCCTCCGGTGAGGCCGGATACTCCACGCTGGAGCGCGTCTGGGCCCGCCCCACCGCCGAGGTCAACGGCATCGGCGGCGGCTACCAGGGCGCCGGCAGCAAGACGATCATCCCCTCCTCCGCCCTGGTGAAGATCAGCTTCCGGCTGGTCGACGGCCAGGACCCCGACCACGTACAGCAGGCCGTCCGGGGCTGGGCCGAGTCCCGTATCCCGGCGGGCATCCGCCACCGGATCACCTTCCAGCCCGCCACCCGCCCCTGCCTGACCCCGCTGGACCACCCCGCCCTCCAGGCCGTGGCCCGCGCGATGGGCCGGGCATTCGGAAGCAAGATCCTCTTCACCCGCGAAGGAGGCTCGGGCCCCGCCGCCGACCTCAGGGACGTGCTCGGCGCCCCCGTCCTCTTCCTCGGCATCTCCGTACCCTCCGACGGCTGGCACGCCCCCGACGAGAAGGTCGAACTGGACCTCCTCCTCAAGGGCGTGGAGACGACCGCCCACCTGTGGGGCGACATGGCCACGGCGCTGGGCCGATGAATCCGGCGCACCTCCACGTACCTCCGCACACCCGATCCACCCAGGGGGAGTAGGAAGCACCTGTGAGCACCTTCGACAACGCCACCGCAGACCGCCCGATCGGCCTCACCGCGCCGAGCGGCATCGACCGCGCGGCACACCACCGCCTCGACGAGGCGTGGCTGGCCGTGGCGTGGAGCCACCCGACGACCCGCGTCTTCGTCGTCTCCGGCGGGCAGGTGCTGATCGACGACACCCCCGACGGGGGCACCGAGATCGTCATGACCCCGGCCTTCGAGGCCCCGGTCACCGAGACCCACCGGTATTTCCTCGGCACCGATGAGGACGGCGTCAGCTACTTCGCGCTCCAGAAGGACTCGCTGCCCGGCCGCATGGACCAGTCGGCCCGGCCCGCCGGACTCCGCGAAGCGGGCCTGCTCCTCGGCCCCCGCGACGCGGGCCTGATGGTGCACGCCGTCGCCCTGGAGAACTGGCAGCGCCTGCACCGCTTCTGCTCCCGCTGCGGCGAGCGCACCGTCATCGCGGCGGCCGGCCACATCCGCCGCTGCCAGGCCTGCGGGGCCGAGCACTACCCGCGCACCGACCCGGCGGTCATCATGCTGGTCACCGACGACCGGGACCGGGCCCTGCTGGGACGCCAGGTGCACTGGCCGGAGGGCCGCTTCTCCACGCTCGCCGGGTTCGTCGAGCCGGGGGAGTCGATCGAGCAGTCCGTGGCCCGCGAGGTGTACGAGGAGGCCGGGATCACCGTCGGCGAGGTCGAGTACATCGCCAGCCAGCCGTGGCCCTTCCCCTCCAGCCTGATGCTCGGCTTCATGGCCCGGGCGACCTCCTTCGACATCAACGTCGACGGCGAGGAGATCGAGGAGGCCCGCTGGTTCTCCCGCGAGGACCTCACCGCAGCCTTCGAGTCCGGCGAGGTCATGCCCCCGTTCGGCATCTCGATCGCGGCCCGCCTGATCGAGCTCTGGTACGGCAAGCCGCTCCCGAGGCCGGGCGCCGTGCGGCGGACCGCCTGAGGTCCGCACCCCCGGACACACGACTGCCCCCGGCGGTGCCGGGGGCAGTCGTACGCGCGACGGGCGGTGGCTCCACGCGACGAACGGTCGGTCTCTCCGCCGGATCAGGCGGCGAGCGCCTGCTTCACCTGGGCGAGAGACGGGTTCGTCATGACCGACTCGGTGCCCGAGGGGGCCACGATCAGCAGCGTCGGGACCGTCTGGTTTCCGCCATTCGCCTTCTCGACGAACGCCGCCGACTCCGGGTCGTGCTCGATGTTGACCTCGTTGTACGCGATGCCCTCGCGGTCCATCTGGCTCTTCAGCCGACGGCAGTAACCGCACCAGGTGGTGCTGTACATCGTCACAGTGCCCGCCATGTCGCTGGCGCTCCTTCGTCTCGTCCGTCCGCTGCGCGGCCGGCAGCGTCACTCGCGGTTCCGGCCACCGTCCGCGGCCGTCCCGCACCATCAAGGAACGTACGGGACGCCGCCACCATTCCCACACCGCCGGTACCGGGCCGGTACCGGACCCCGCACCGCACCGGCCGGTACGACGAATACCTCACCCCTGTGGACAACCGCCGCATCCGCCCCCTGGGACCTGGCAGCATGGCGGGGTGACAGCAGCAACGCACTCCACTCTCTTCCCTCAGGTTCCCGAGACCCCGGACGCCGTGCTCGACGGGCTCGACCCCGAGCAGCGCGAGGTGGCTCTCGCCCTGCACGGACCGGTGTGCGTGCTGGCCGGAGCCGGTACGGGCAAGACCCGCGCGATCACCCACCGCATCGCGTACGGGGTGCGGGCGGGCATCCTCCAGCCGGCCACCGTGCTCGCCGTCACCTTCACCAACCGGGCCGCTGGAGAGATGCGCGGCCGCCTCCGTCAGCTCGGCGCGACCGGCGTCCAGGCGCGGACCTTCCACTCCGCCGCCCTCCGGCAGCTCCAGTATTTCTGGCCGAAAGCAGTCGGTGGCGAACTGCCCCGGCTGCTGGAGCGGAAGGTGCAGCTGGTCGCCGAGTCCGCCGCCCGCTGCCAGCTCCGGCTCGACCGCAACGAGCTGCGGGACGTCACCAGCGAGATCGAGTGGGCCAAGGTCACCCAGACCGTCCCCGCCGACTATCCGGCCGCCGTCGCCAAGACCCAGCGTGACGCCCCCCGCGACCCGGCGGAGCTCTCCCAGATCTACTCCACGTACGAACAGCTCAAGCGCGACCGGTCGGTGATCGACTTCGAGGACGTGCTGCTGCTCACCGTCGGCATCCTCCAGGACCGGAGCGACATCGCCGAGCATGTGCGCGGTCAGTACCAGCACTTCGTCGTCGACGAGTACCAGGACGTGAGCCCGCTCCAGCAGCGGCTGCTCGATCTCTGGGTCGGCGACCGGGAAGACCTCTGCGTCGTCGGCGACGCCAGCCAGACGATCTACTCCTTCACCGGGGCCACCCCCGACCACCTGCTGAACTTCCGCACCCGCCACCCCGGGGCGACCGTGGTCAAGCTGGTGCGCGACTACCGCTCCACCCCCCAGGTCGTCCACCTCGCCAACGGCCTGCTGAGCCACGCCCACGGCAAGGCCGCCGACCACCGTCTGGAGCTGGTCTCGCAGCGCGACAAGGGCCCCGAGCCGGTCTACGCGGAGTATTCCGACGAGCCCACCGAAGCCGAGGGCACCGCCCGGCGCATCCGCGACCTCATCGCCGCAGGCGTGCCGGCCGGCGAGATCGCCGTGCTCTACCGCGTCAACTCCCAGTCCGAGGTCTACGAACAGGCCCTGGCGGACGCCGGGGTGCCCTACCAGCTGCGGGGCGCCGAGCGGTTCTTCGAGCGGGCCGAGGTCCGCGAGGCGGGCACCGCCCTGCGCGGCGCGGCCCGCGCCGGGCGCAACGACTCCCTGCTCGACGGTGCCGAGGACCTGGCCTCCCAGGTGCGGGCGGTCCTCTCCACCAAGGGCTGGACCACCCGGCCGCCCGCCGGATCGGGGGCCGTGCGCGACCGCTGGGAGTCGCTGGCCGCGCTGGTGCGCCTCGCGGAGGACTTCGAGACGGCGAAGCCCGGGGCGACCCTGACCGACCTGGTCCGTGAGCTGGACGAGCGGGCGGCCGCCCAGCACGCCCCGACGGTCCAGGGGGTGACCCTGGCGTCGCTGCACTCCGCGAAGGGCCTGGAGTGGGACGCGGTGTTCCTGGTCGGCCTGACCGAGGGCATGATGCCGATCGCCTACGCCAAGACCGACGAGCAGGTCGAGGAGGAGCGGCGCCTGATGTACGTGGGGATCACTCGCGCCCGCGTCCACCTCTCGCTCTCCTGGGCGCTGTCCCGGTCGCCGGGCGGCCGGGCGAGCCGACGGCCGACCCGCTTCCTGAACGGGCTGCGGCCGGGCTCGGCGGCCTCGGGCGGGCGCGGCGGGGCGGGTGGCGGCGGAGGGATCGACCGGGGCACCGGCCGGGCCGCGACGGCCGGGCGGACCCCGGCCGTCGAGCGCAAACCCCGGAGCCCGGTGCGCTGCCGGGTCTGCGGACGGACGCTCACCGACGCGGGCGAGATGAAGCTGATGCGTTGCGAGGAGTGCCCCTCGGACATGGACGAGGCGCTGTACGAGCGGCTGTACGACTGGCGGGCCGCCCAGGCGGCTCTGCTGGGACAGCCGGACTTCTGCGTGTTCACCGAGAAGACCCTCATGGCCATCGCCGAGGCCGTGCCGTCCACCGAGGGTGAGCTCGTCGTCATCGCCGGCGTCGGCAACCGGAAGTTGAGCCGCTTCGGCACCGACGTTCTGGCCATCTGCGCAGGTGAGACGGTTGATGACGAGTCCGAGCAGGGCGTCGGGGAGACCTGAGAAAAACTCGTCCAGAAAATAGTTTGCGCCCGCACCAGTCGTCACCATAGGTTCTTAACCACGGGAACAGCGACTTCTCTGAAGCCCTGATTCCGTGCTGTACTTATCCGAATACGCAGGACCGGTCCCGGCCGGTCCCCCTGAGACGCCGAGAGGAGGCGATTGAAGTGATCAGCATCATCGAAACCCAGAAAATGACCGATCTCTCGGTCGTCTCCGCCTGCTCGCTCGGCCTCACCCGCTCCTCGGCTGCCTCGCTCCGTGCCACCGGTCTGTCCGGCATCTCTGCCGCCCGTCCGCTGTCCCTGGCGAGCCTCCCCGTGACGCGGGAGCGCAATGAGCGACCGACCGAGGCACCGGCGGCAGCAGTAGCGAAGGCAGCACAGGCTCAGGCCTATGCCTTTGCGGCAGCCGGTGCCGGATTCACGAAGCAGACGCAGCACCACCACGAGATGTGGGCCTTCCGTGGGCCTGAACCCTGGAGTGATCCAGCCTGATCCAGCATCAGGCCGGCGCCTTCAGGGCCGCGGAACCCCACTCGGGATCCGCGGCCCTTTTGTTTTGTCCGAACGGACGAGACGGAACGAAGGAGCCTCGGGACAAGCAGGACCTGGTACCAGAAGCCGCCAACCGGCCAACAGGCCGGCACGACCAGACGAGGACACCACCCACCGTGCACATCGAAACGCACGCCCCGTCAGTACCGCTTTCCACCCCGATCTCGCCGCCCGGCTCCACGGAGGACTCCACCTTGACCCCGCTCACCACGCTCACCGCGCTCGACGACGCCATCGAGAACCTCGGCGTCCCCGTCCCGTGTCGCTCCTACGACCCGGAGGTCTTCTTCGCCGAGTCGCCCGCCGACGTCGAGTACGCCAAGTCCCTCTGCCGTACCTGCCCGCTCGTGGAGGCCTGCCTCGCCGGCGCGAAGGACCGCCGCGAGCCCTGGGGTGTCTGGGGTGGCGAGCTCTTCGTCCAGGGTGTCGTCGTGGCACGCAAGCGTCCCCGTGGCCGTCCGCGCAAGAACCCGGTCGCAGCGTGACCGCGACCTGTGGGGTCCCCGCCCCCACACGCAGACTCCGCCCCGGAACGATCGACCGCCCCCAGACCCATGACCCCCGGAATCAGGCACCAATGATCACCCCCACGAATGAGCCCGTCGGCTCCGCAACCCCCGACGTCACCATCATCGGCGCGAACGACTCGCGTCAGAACAGGACCCGCGAGATGCAACTCATCCCAGAAGCCCTGGCCCGTGCGCATATGCACGACCGCCTGCGGGAGGCCCAGGGGGACCGCCAGTCGGTCCGCCTGATCACCGCCCGCCGGATGCAGCGCCGGGCGGAGCGCGCCTCGCTGCGCGCCCGCCGCGCGCTGGCCATGGCGGTCATGCACTGACCGTGCAGCCATCACCCCACCGCGGGGCCGTCCGGACACGGACGGCCCCGCGGTGCGTTGTGCCGTCACTCGTTCGGTCACGGGGATATCGTCAGGAGGTGGACGAGGAGACCCATCCCCCCGAACAACCCGCCGAGGGACGCGTGGTGTGCGCCCGCTGCGGCACCGCCGCCGAAGGCGAGACGGCCCCTCCGACCTGGCTCTGCTCCGTGGAGGACGGACGCCGCCTCCATTTCTGCGAGGGCTGCGCACGCCTTCACATCCGCGCGATCGAGAGCCGCCTCGACTCACTCTGGTGGTGACAGCGCGCCGGCGACCGCGCCGGCGATCGCGCGCCGATGACAGCGCGCCGATGACCGCGCGCCGGGGACCGCGCGCCGGGGACCGCGCGCCGGGGACCGCGCGCCGGGGACCGCGCGCCGGGGACCACCTGACGGCGGCCGCGCAACGGGGACCACCTGACGACGGCCGCCCCCCCGGCCCGCTCTACGCCTGGACGGTCTCGCCCTCCGGCTCCGGTTCGTCCTCCTCCTCGGCGTGCTCCGTCGTCCCGGCGTACTCCGCCTCCGGGGGCTGCGCCTCCGCGTCCTGCGTCTCCATGTCCTCCGCGAGGAACCCCGGCAGCCACGCTTCGAGCTCCTCGCGCAGCCGGACCGTCGCGCCGAGCTGGCACAGCACCCCGATCGTGCTGAGTGTGACCCGGTGTATCAGGACGTAGGACGGAGGGAGGTTCAGCTGCCTGCCGAGCTGATGGGCGGGGGAGCGCGGATCGGCTATCCGGGCCGCCTGCTCACGGATCCAGCCCCGACCGAAGGTGAACTCCTCCACCTGTGTGGGCTCGATGATCGGGAGCAGATAGTCGAGCACCTCGTCCGGGTCCAGGTCGATCGACTCCTTGACGAAGCCCTCCTGGCGCAGCTTCGCGTACACCCCCGCCGCGTCGCCCTCCAGCGTCAGCCGCAGGGAGTCGCCGATGTTTCTCGGCAGCCCGCCCGGAAGCCGGTCCACCGTGCCGAAGTCCAGCACCCCCAGCCGCCACGAGCCGGTCGCGCCGCCCTCCTCCTCGTTCTCCTCCGGCAGCAGCCGGAAGTTGCCCGGATGCGGGTCGGCGTGCAGCAACCCGGTGCGCGCCGGACCGGAGAAGAGGAAGCGGGCCAGCAACTGCCCCGCACGGTCGCGCTGTTCCGGCGTGCCGTCAGCGATGATCCCGGACAGCGGGATCCCGTCGATCCACTCCGTCACCAGCACCTGGTCGGACTGGTGCACCACCTGAGGGATCACCACATCCGGGTCGCCCGCGAACTCCGCCGCGTGTTCCCGCTGCGCCTGCGCCTCCAGCTCGTAGTCCAGCTCCTCCGACACCCGGTCGCGCAGCTCCTTGATCAGCGGCTTGACGTCCACCCCCGGCACCAGCGGGCCGAGCAGCCGGGCGAAACGGCTGAGTTGGGCGAGGTCGGAGAGCAACGCCTCGCCCGCGCCGGGATACTGCACCTTCACGGCGACCTCCCGGCCGTCGTGCCACACCGCCCGGTGCACCTGACCGATCGAGGCGGCAGCGGCCGGGGTGTCCTCGAACTGCAGGAAATACTCCCGCCAGTCCTCCCCGATCCGTGTCGCGAGCACTTCGTGGACCGTGCGCGCGGGCAGCGGTGGCGCGGCCTCCTGGAGCTTGGTCAACGCCGCCCGGTAGGGGCCGGCGACCTCCTCGGGCAGGGCCGACTCGAAGACGGAGAGGGCCTGGCCCAGCTTCATGGCCCCGCCCTTCAGCTCGCCCAGGGTCTTGAACAGCTGGTCCGCCGTGCGCTGCTGCACCTCTCGGGCCACCAGCTCGGCCGACTTCCCGCCGATCCGCTTGCCCAGCCCCCAGGTGGCACGGCCGGCGAAGCCGAGCGGAAGCGCGGCCAGCTTGGCCGTACGCGTAACCGCCTTCCGGGGAAGATCAGACATGTGCCCCTCCAGTTCCCAGACTGCCGTGCCGCTCGGGCCTCCGGTGTCACTCCGGCGACGGCGGTCACCCAGCCATTGTCTCCTGTGCCGGAACACCACCGGAGGCCCGTTCTCCCGTAGCGCCCCCGGCCGCCCCGCAGGAGCAGTCCGCATGCGGGCCGATCGGCTCGGAACGCCAGTCCAGCAACGGCAGAGCGGCCTCCCAGCGCGTTCCGGTACTTGTCGGGAGGTCCCCGTCCAGAAACGCGAGGGCGTGCGCCGCGGCGAGACCGGCGACCGCCGTAGCGAGCCCCAGATCGCAGGCGGGCACCGCTCCCCGCCGTCCGGAACGCCACTGCGCCAGCATCCGGGGCCACTGCGGATCCCGGTCCGCGCGGTGCAGTTCCAGGCAGCCCGCACAGCCGGTGCCCCCGGGCAGGACCAGAGGCCCGACCACCCCCGTGGCCTCGATCACCCCCGCATAGAGATGAGGAGTACCCGACGCGATCCAGGGACCGGCCGTGTCCACGACCGGTGCGTACACCGAGAGGCCGTCCCGGGGAGCGACGACGATCAGGGACAGACCGGGCGGCTGCCCGGCACCCCCCGCCAGGCCGGCCTCCGCCAGGCCGGCCCTTGCCGGATCGGCGCCCGCCCTGTCGGTTCCGGGCCGGTCAGCTTCCGTCCGGTCGGCCGCCGTCCCGGTCCCCTTCGCCGACCGGGGCGCGGGCCCGGGTGCGGACCGGTGGACGAGCCGGCGGGCCGCCACATCGCGCCGTTCCCCCACGGCTGCCGGAGGAAGGCCCCCGGGAGCCACGTCCCAGGGCTCGGCCCGGCCTCCGTCTAGCACCTCCACCTGTCCCACCCCCGCACCGGACAGCACCGAGGCGATGGCCGCCCCGACCCGCCCTGCTCCCCGCACCTGGACCCGCATCGCCCGCCGGGCCGCCATCCGGCGCAGTCCGCCGCCCGGTTCGGGACGGACGACCGACAGCGAGGCCACATCGGGACGCTGGCGGTCCATCACCTCGGCGCGTCGGCGCAGCGTGTCGGCTCCCGGTCCGGCCGACCTCGGATCGTCGAGGAGCCCCGCCTCCGCCAACCGACTCAGCAGAACGTCCACATGATGTTCCGACAGGTCCAGCGCACGGGCCTCCTCACGCAGCAGCGGCAGACCGCGCGTGCCGTCGAGCAGCTCCAGGAAGCTCCCCGTCGCGATGTCCACCGGACCCAGCGTCACGGCGTGCGCGGGTGTCACACCGAACTGCACGGTGTTCCGTCCGCGCCAGGCGCGACGCAGTGCGGGCTTCAGCATCGGATACATCGGATACCTGACCTTCCCCCGAGCGGAGTCGCGAGCACGGGTGTGCTCGCGGACCGGTGATCCGCGGAGCTCTTTCCGCAGGACCTCCGCCAGAATGCGGGCCCGCGTCGAACCGTGCGCCGAGTTGTCCACAGGCCCGGGCTGTTAATCGTGCAATCCAGGAATCGCGCAATCCCGCGGATCGTCGCGGAACCGTCACCCGGGACGGGACTTCTCCCGTGGACAGCGGGTAACGTCGTGGCGTGCCCGCCGACCCGTCGTCCGGCCTCGCCGGGGAGATCCCCGCGCGCAGCGCCGGAACCCATCAGCGCAGCGCGGAGGCCCGCCCGCCCCGCGCTTCGGCGACGAGCGCCGTCGAGGTCCGCAGAAGCACCCGCCGCAGGAAGTCGGTCACCGCGTACCGGGAGGGCGACCGCACGATCGTGCTCATCCCGGCCCGGATGTCGGCGGCGGAGGAGCGGCGCTGGGTGGGAGTGATGCTCGACAAGCTCGCCGCCCAGGAGAGCAAGCGGGTCCTGGGCGACACCGAGCTGGAGGAGCGGGCCGTACGGCTGTCCGCCCAGTATTTCGACGGCCGCGCCCGGCCCGCCTCGGTGCGCTGGGTGACCAACCAGAACACCCGCTGGGGCTCGTGCACCCCGGCCGAGGGCAGTATCAGGCTCTCGCACCGACTGCAGGGCATGCCGGAGTACGTCGTCGACTACGTGCTCCTCCACGAGCTGGCGCATCTGCTCGTTCCCGGACACGGTCCGGGGTTCTGGCGGCTGCTGGAGGCGTACCCGCGGACCGAGCGCGCCCGCGGATATCTGGAGGGCGTGGTGGCCGCCGAGCAGCTGCCCCATCTGCCCGCCGCCCGCGAGGAGTGACCGGGCCCGGTCGCGTTCGCCGATTCTGTACCGGGTGTGTACCGGCTTGGTCCGTTGTCCTTGTTTGCGGTTAGCCTGACGCGACGCATTTACCTTCGGGATGGGGGACGGTCGTTACGCATGGCCAGGGAATTCCAACGCGGCCACAAGGCCAAGATCAGTGATCTCACGCCAGGGACGGATCTGTACGTAGGCGTGCAGATCGCAGCCCCGGGGCTGACCTTCGACATCAGCTGCTTCGGTCTCGATGCCAACGAGCAGCTCTCCGACGACCGGTACTTCATCTTCTTCAATCAGCCGAAATCGCCCGAGGAGTCCATCCAGCTCCTCGGTGCGCAGTCCGGTGACACCGAGTCGTTCCGCGTCACGCTCGACCGCATTCCGGCCGCCATCCAGAAGCTCTCCTTCACCGCGACGCTCGACGGCGCCGGGCAGATGTCCCAGATCGGTCCGGGGTACATCCGGATCGTCGCGGGCGGCGAGGAAGTGGTGAGGTACGCCTTCACCGGGTCGGAGTTCACCACCGAGCGAGCGGTGATGCTCGGCGACTTCTATCTGAAGGACGTCTGGCGCTTCGCCGCCGTCGGCCAGGGTTTCGACGGCGGTCTCGAAGCGCTCCTGAAGAACTTCGGCGGCGAGGTCGCCGAGGAAGAGCCGCCGCCCGCCGCCGCGCCCGCCGCCGTCCCGGGCTTCGCCCCGCCGGCCCAGGCCGCCGCGCCCCCGGCCTTCGGCGCCCCGCCCGCGCCCCCGGCCCCGCAGCCCGCACCGTCCTTCGGCGCCCCGGCCGCGCCCACGCCGCCGCCCGCGCCGCAGCAGCCGATGCACGCGGCGCCGACGATCGCGGCCCCGCTGGCCCCCCAGACGCCGCATGCCCCCGTGGCCCCGCAGGCTCCCCAAGCGCCCCAGGCCCCGTCCCCGTACGGCCAGCCGCAGCAGCCGCAGTTCGGCCAGGTGCCCGGTCAGGGCGCGCCGCCCGCCGCCCCCTTCGGTCAGCCGGCCCCCGCCCCCTACGGTCAGCCCGCGCCGGCCCCGTACGGTCAGCAGCCCCCCGGCGGTATGCCTCCGGGCGTCCCGCAGGGTGTGCCTCAGGGCGTGCCGGCCGCGGGTGCGGGTCTGCAGGCGGCACTGCAGCCGTACAAGGAGACCGCGACCGGGCAGCGCTGGACCCCGCAGAACCAGCAGCTCATGCGGGTCGACCTGACCATGGGCGGCGCCGGAGTGCTGGCCCGGCAGGGCAGCATGGTGATGTATCAGGGCAAGGTGGACTTCGGCTACAAGAGCGCCGGCTTCGTCGGCCGCGCCGTGGGCAACGCCACCGGCCAGGAGATGCAGCTGATGCGCTGTACCGGCCGGGGTCAGGTCTTCCTCGCCGAGGAGGGTTCGCACCTGCACCCGATCGAGCTCCAGGGCGACGGCATCTGCGTCTCCGCCGAGAACGTCCTCGCCTTCGACGAGTCCCTCCAGTACGAGGTGCGCAGGGTCGAGGGCCACGGCATCCCCGGCGGCGCGCTGTTCACCATGCTGTTCCAGGGCACCGGCACCGTGGTCGTGAAGACCCACGGCACCCCGGTCGTCCTGCCGGTCACGCCCACCACGTTCGCCGACTGCAACGCCGTCGTCGCCTGGTCGGCCGCTTCCCAGGTGATCGTCTCCAGCCAGGTCCGGCTGCGCCGCAACGCGTACCCCGGACACAGCGGGGAGACCGTGAACCTCCAGTTCCGGGGCGCCCCCGGCAACTTCATCGTCGTCCAGCCCTACGAGGTCTGAGGGAGCCCGTCATGAACCAGCAACTCGCGGGCTACGCCCCGACCCCCGTCACGGCCCGGATGGAGAACCACGGCAAGACCATGCTCAAGGTCGCCATGGCCTCCGGGCAGGATCTCTTCGCGCGCACCGGCTCGATGGTGGCGTACGAGGGCTTCATCCAGTACGAGCCCAACCCGCCCGCCGTCCGGCAGATCGCCTCCCAGTGGATCACCGGCGAGGGCGCGCCCGTCATGAAGTGCAGCGGCGACGGGCTGCTCTATCTCGCCGACTACGGCGCCGACGTGGTCGTCATCAACCTCGACAACGACTCGCTCTCCGTCAACGGCACCAATCTCCTCGCCTTCGACGCTCACCTCACCTGGGGCGTCGAGAAGGTCAAGGGGATGGCCAAGTTCGCCGGGCAGGGCCTGTGGAACGTCGTCGTCCAGGGCACCGGATGGGTGGCCATCACCTCCCGGGGAACCCCGATCGTCGTCGACTGCGGACGCGGCGAGGACGAGACGTACGTCGACCCGGACGCGCTCGTCGCCTGGTCCCCGAACCTCAAGGTGAAGGGCAAGCGCAGCTTCAAGGCCGGCTCGCTGATCGGCCGCGGCAGCGGCGAGGCGTACCAGATGGCCTTCTCCGGCCAGGGCATCGTCGTCGTCCAGCCGAGCGAGGACAGCACGGACCGCCTGCGGATCCGGGACTGAGGGGGAGGGGGAACACATCATGCAGAGTCCGCTTTTCAGCTACACCGAGCAGCAGACCCAGGACCGGTACGCGGTCCAGAACCCGCAGCTCCTGCGGGTCTCGCTGACCGGCCAGGACGACGTCCTCGCCCGTAAGGGCGCGATGGTCGCCTACCAGGGCCTGATGGACTTCGACGGGGAGTACCAGCCCCAGGGCCAGCGGCGTGCCCGGGCGCACACCGGCGAGGGCCTGGACCTCATGCGGGTGTCCGGCCAGGGCACCGTCTATCTCGCCAACCTCGCGCAGTACATCCACGTCGTGGACGTCGACCGCGAGGGGATGACCGTGGACAGCTCCTACGTCCTCGCGCTCGACTCCTCGCTGCACACCGAGGTCATCGCGGTGGACAGCCAGTACGGGATCTCCGGCAGCGGCAAGTACCAGCTCAACATCTCCGGCTCGGGCAAGGTCGCCCTCATGACTTCGGGCCAGCCGCTGATGATGCAGGTCACGCCCGAGAAGTACGTCAACGCCGACGCGGACGCGATCGTCGCCTGGTCCAGCTCCCTGCGGGTGCAGATGCAGGCCCAGACGCACTCCTCCGGTGTCTTCCGGCGGCGCGGCAACACCGGCGAGGGCTGGGAGCTGAGCTTCCTCGGCCAGGGCTTCGCGCTGGTCCAGCCGAGCGAGGTCATGCCTCCGCAGAACGCCCAGATCGGCCAGGGCGCCCGCGCCCAGTTCGGCATGGGGCAGCAGGGTGCGCACGGCCAGAACCAGAACAACGCCTGGAACTGACCGGCACCCACAGAGCACTGCGGTGGACAGCGGTAAGGGGCGGCCTCCATGGAGGCCGCCCCTTACGCATGTCGTTCGGCCCGCCGCTACAGCCGGGCCCGCGTCTTCTCCACCAGCCGTACGACCGAGGTGTCGGCGACCCCGGGTACATCCGCGTAGTCGAACCAGCGCAGCTCCAGGGACTCCTCGCTGATCCGCTCCGCCGCGCCGGCCGGAGCCAGGGCGGCGTACTGCACGTCGAGGTGCCAGTTGCACGGGGACGGAATCGGGTGGCGGTCCAGCCGGACCGGTCCGCCGGGCAGCAGGGTGAGCCCCGTGATGCCGGACTCCTCCGTCGCCTCGCGGAGCGCCGCCGCCGCCAGGGTGGCGTCCTGCTCCTCGCAGTGGCCGCCCATCTGGAGCCACATCCGGAGCTTGCGGTGCAGGGTCAGCAGTACCTTGCCGCGCTCCGGATCGATCACCAGGGCGCTGGCCGTCACATGCCCGGCCTCGCACGCCTTCCACATGCCGTCGTCGTGGAGCGCCAGGTGGTCCAGGTATACCCGGCGCAGCTCCGCCTGGTCGCCGTGCGTGTCCTCGGGGCCGTCGGGGCCGTCGGGGGCGTAACCCTTCAGTACGAGGGTGGCGTCGTCATGCAGGCTCACTGGGCGGGGCCGCCCTTGCCGTCCTCGTCGTCCTTGTCGGCGTCGGCCTCGGGGGCCTTCGGCTTGCCGGGGCCCTTCGCCGCCTCGCCGAGCATCTTGTCCAGCTCGGAGAAGTCGGCCTGCTCGTGATGGACGAAGCCGTCCGGATCGTCCAGGTCATGGGCCGTCGGCAGCATGTCCGGGTGGGACCAGAGCGCGTCACGGCCCTCCAGACCCCGGGCGTCCGTGAGCGAGGCCCACAGGCGCGAGGCGTCCCGCAGCCGGCGCGGACGCAGCTGGAGACCGATGAGCGTGGCGAACGTCTGCTCGGCGGGTCCGCCGGACGCCCGGCGCCTGCGCATCGTCTCGCGCAGCGCGTCGGACGAGGTCAGCCGGGACTTCGCGGCCTCGTGGACCACCGCGTCCACCCAGCCCTCCACCAGCGCGAGAGCGGTCTCCAACCGGGCCAGGGACGCCTTCTGCTCGGGCGTGTCCTCGGGCTGGAACATGCCCTGCTGAAGGGCGTCCTGCAGCTGCTCCGGCTGCGAGGGGTCGAACTGGCCGACGACGTCCTCCAGCTTGCTGGTGTCGACCTTGATGCCCCGGGCGTACGCCTCGACCGCGCCGAACAGATGCGACCGCAGCCACGGCACATGGGCGAAGAGCCGCTGGTGAGCGGCCTCGCGCAGGGCCAGATACAGCCGGACCTCGTCCTGCGGGACGCTGAGGTCCTTGCCGAACCGCTCCACGTTCAGCGGGAGCAGCGCTGCCTTGCCCGCCGGGCCCAGCGGCAGTCCGATGTCGGTGGAGCCCACGACCTCACCGGCCAGCACGCCCACGGCCTGCCCGATCTGCTGCCCGAACATGGCGCCGCCCATCGACCGCATCATGCCGATCAGCGGGCCCGCCATGGCCTGCATCTCCTCGGGCAGCACATCGCCCATCGCCAGACCCACCCGCTCGGCCACCGGGTCGACCAGCTGCTGCCAGGCCGGCAGCGAGGCCTCGACCCACTCCGCGCGGCTCCACGCCACGGTGGAGACCGAACCGGAGGGCATCGAGGTGACGCCGTCCAGCCAGAGGTCCGCCAGCCGCAGCGCCTCGTCGACCGCCGTGCGCTCGGACGGGCCGACGCTGGCGTCCTTGGTGCCGTCCGGGGTGCCCTGCGAGACCGTCTGGCGGGCGATCTGCTTGGCCATGTCCCAGTTCACGGGACCGCCCTCGTAGCTCAGCATCTGGCCGAGCTGCTGGAAGGCCGCGCCGAGATCGTTCGGATTCATCGAGCCGAACATTGCGGCGAACGGGTTGTCCCCGCCCGCCCCCGGCCCGAATCCGAACGGGCCGCCGGGCCCGCCCGCGCTCTGCCCACCTTCGGTGGGGTCCTTCTTCTTGCCCTCGTCGCCGTTCTCCGGCTCCTCCGGCGGAAGGCCGAATCCGAATGGGGTGTCACTCACGGGTTTCCTCGGCTCGTAGGGCCGCCGGCTCGAACCGACGGCGACTGCCCGACATCACCATCCAGCGTAGACACCACGCCCGCTTCGGGCCTCAGTGCTCCGCCGACTCCCGGCCTGCGGCAGGATGGACGCCACCTGGTACGTACGCGTCATTCGGGTACGTACTGAAGACAACCGCTGGAGACGCCCGGTGAGTTCCCCAGATCCGCAGGTTCGCGCAGCGCGAAACCTGACCGACCCCTCGCCCGAGAACGCGCCTGAAGAGAAACGCCCCAGGGCCCCCAGAAACCGGGGCCCCGTCGTCGCGGTCACCGGCGCCGCCACCGGCATCGGCGAACTGTTGACCGCCCATCTCGCCGCTTCCGACGCGATCAAGCAGGTCATCGCGATCGACGAGCGCCGTGGCGAGGTCTCCGAGGCGACCTGGCACATCCTGGACGTACGGGATCCGGCGATCGCCGAGAAGCTGCGCGGCGCGGACGTCGTCGTGCACCTGGCCCTCGACCTCGACCTGGAGACCGACCCTGCCGCCCGCACCGCGTACAACGTACGCGGCACCCAGACCGTGCTCACCGCCGCGGCCGCCGTCGGGGTCCACCGGGTCGTGCTGTGCACCTCGGCGATGGTCTACGGGGCGCTCGCCGACAACGACGTACCGCTCTCCGAGGACGCCGAGCTGCGCGCCACCGCCGAGGCCACCGGCGTCGGCGACCTCCTGGAGATCGAGCGGCTCGGCCGTCGGGCCCCGCGCGCCCACCCCGGGCTCAACGTCACCGTCGTGCGCCCCACCGTCCTGGTCGGCGGCACCGACACCGCCCTGACCCGCTACTTCGAGTCCCCGCGTCTCCTGGTGGTCGCCGGATCGCGTCCCACCTGGCAGTTCTGCCATGTCGAGGACCTGGTGACGGCCCTGGAGTACGCCGCCCTGGAGAAGATCGACGGCGAGTTCGCGGTCGGCTGCGACGGCTGGCTGGAGCAGGAGGAGGTCGAGGAGCTCAGCGGCGTACGCCGGATGGAGCTGCCCTCCGCCGTCGCGCTCGGGGCCGCCGCCCGGCTGCACCGGATCGGTCTCACCCCGTCCCCGGCGGGCGACCTGGCCTACACGATGCACCCCTGGGTGGTCAGCGTCAGCCGACTGCACGATGTGGGCTGGCGGCCGAAGTGGACGAACGAGGAAGTGCTCGGCGCCCTCCTCGAAGAGGTCGAGGGCCGCCACACGCTCGCCGGACGCCGCCTCGGCCGCAAGGACGCCACCGCCGCCGGAGCCGCCGGAGCCACGGTCGCCCTGCTCGGCGCCGCCGCCGTGGTCCGCCGCGCCCGCAAGGCCCGCCGCAGGATCTGACCGCCCACCGCTCCCGCGCGGGCCTGTAGAAGGCTCCAAACCGGTCGGTCGGCCGCCGGTAGAAGAGGCAATTCCAGGATGTCGGTGCCGTACGGCACGATGGGAGCATGGCACGCACCCACGACCACCCCGGCGAGCACGCGGCAGCCGACCCCGTCCGGCTGCTGGCGATCCGGGACACAGCGCTCTCCGTCGACGAGGTCTTCCGCGCCGTCGGCGACGACGCGGCGGGCGGCATCGCGCTCTTCGTCGGCACCGTGCGCAACCACGACGGCGGACAGGACGTCGGCGCGCTCGGCTATTCCTGTCACCCCTCGGCCGAGGACGAGATGCGCCGAGTGGCGGAGAAGGTCGTCGCGGACTTCCCGGTCCGCGCCCTGGCGGCCGTCCACCGAGTGGGTGAACTGGAGGTGGGCGATCTGGCGGTGGTCGTCGCCGTCGCCTGCCCGCACCGAGCCGAGGCCTTCGAGGCCTGCCGCAAGCTCATCGACGACCTCAAGCACGAGGTTCCGATCTGGAAGCACCAGCGCTTCTCGGACGGCACGGAGGAGTGGGTCGGAGCCTGCTGAGCGCAAACCGCCCCGGGGCGCATCGGCCCCGATTTGCGTAACCGCACCCCCGCCACGAGCGTTGGTCTTCCGGATCGTTAATCTGCTGATCGGGCATCCGGTCGCTCATGGGGTAGGGAGGTCGTGATGGCGGCACTCGCTTGGCTGTTGATTCCACTTTTCGCTGCTGTCGGCGGTGCGATATGGGCGAGTTGGGCTGCCCGCAATCGCACGACCGGCGATGTCACCGAACTCGCCGGCTACGCCAGATTCCGTGACGCGATGGAGAAATCGCACTCCGGTTCCGAGGCTCTCTGAGACCGCCGCACGCCGCGTGATCACCTGCCGCCGCGTTCCGGTCGCCCCGTACGGACCGGCCCCGGCGGTGCACTGACAGGCCCTTCCCGTACTGTCGTTCCATGCCACGCCGCACCGCGACGATGCTCGCCTCCACCCTCGTCCTCATCGCGCTGCTCTGCGCAGGCGTGCTGATCAAAGTGCCGTACGCGGAGATGTCTCCCGGACCGACGGTCAACACCCTCGGCGAAGCGCGTGGCGAGCCCGTCCTGCAGATCTCCGGTCGCAAGACGTACCCGGCCTCCGGGCATCTCAACATGACGACGGTCCGCGTCACCGGAGCGGACTATCGGATGAACATCGTCGAGGCCGTCTACGGCTGGCTGGCCCACGACAGCGTCGTGGTGCCGCACGACACGCTCTACCCGGACGGCAAGACCGAGGAGCAGTCCACCCAGGAGAACGCCGAGGAGTTCAGCCAGTCCCAGGAGAGTGCCAAGGTGGCCGCCCTCAAGGAGCTGAACATCCCGGTCTCCACACAGGTCGTGGTCTCCTCGGTGGTCAAGGGCAGCCCCTCCGAGGGCAAGCTGCACGCGGGCGACGTGATCAAGGCCGTCGACGGCACGGCGGTCACGGAACCCGGCGACGTGGCGAAGCTCGTCACCAAGCACCAGCCGGGCGAGAACGTCACCTTCACCATCGTTCCCGCCAAGGAGGCCGCGGCGGCGGAGAAGGCCGGCCGCGAACCCGAGGGCGGCGAGAAGATCACCATCAGGACCGCGAAGGCTCCCGCCGCCGAGGACGGCGCCGGGGAGGGCGGGAAGAGCCGGGCGATCGTCGGGATCAAGGCCGGGACCGACCACACGTTCCCGTTCGAGATCGACATCAAGCTCGCGGACGTCGGCGGACCGAGTGCCGGACTGATGTTCTCCCTCGGCATCATCGACAAGCTCACCCCGGGCGATCTGACCGGCGGCACGTTCGTCGCGGGCACCGGCACCATCGACGACGCGGGCACGGTCGGCCCGATCGGCGGCATCACCATGAAGCTGGTCGGCGCCCGCAACGCCGGCGCACGCTACTTCCTCACCCCCGACGACAACTGCGCCTCGGCCGCCGCCGACACACCGGACGGGCTCACCCTGGTGCGGGTCAAGACCATCGAGGACGCCACGAAGTCGCTGGAGCAGATCAAGGCGGGGAAGCCCGCCGGCCTGCCGAGCTGCTCGACCGGCTGACGGCCGCGCCGCCCGGGAACCGCGGAGCGGCCCCGGGCAGCGGCCGGATCAGGACTCGAACGTCGCGGCGAGCGCCTCGGCGAGACCGGGCACCAGACCGGCGCCGGTCAGCACCTCGGTGGGGGAGTCCTTCTCGCGCAGCCGTACGGCGGACTCGCGGGCCCCGTCCCGCAGGACGGCCACGGTCATCCGCACCTCCTGCCGGTCCGGGTGCTTGGCCACCCACTGGGTCAGCTTCTTGTCGCTGAGCCCTTCCGGCACGGAGGCCTCCGCGGACGGCGGCAGCATCAGCCGCTCCACCGTCATGGCGCAGCCGACCACGGCGTCGGGCCAGGCGATCGTGCCGAGGAAGTCGTCGAGCGCGGTGCCCGGGGGAAGTTCGTCCTGCTCGATCGGGGTGAGCGCGGCGACGGACGAGCTGGGGTCCTCAAGGCCCAGCTGAGCGGCGAGACCGGGCTCCTGGACCCGCAGCTGTGCGGTGTCGACCAGGGCGAACAGCCGGGCGGGCTGGTCCCAGCCGAGGTTGGAGGCATAGGCGTCGATTTCGAGGACGGCGACGGTGAGCGGACTCGCGGCCATCGGGGGTCCTGCGGGGGAAACGTTGGGCATGGGCAATATCCTGCCTCCTTCCGCCCCGGGAACGGGAACTAGGTAAAGCTTCAGTAAGTTGCATAGGTGGGCTCTAGGATCGCTGGGCCTGTCCACACGACCGCGAACTTCGAGGTGCGCACGTTGGCTTTCCAGATGCCGGACCGCGGCGGAGGCCCGACCGGGCCACGGATCAGAGTCGGCCGCCCGTCCCGGCGCGCCCGTACCCTGCTCATGACTTTGGGTGTCCTGGCGGTTCTCGCCATGGCCTTCGTCATGTTCGCCGGGTTCTGGACGGACTGGCTCTGGTACAGGTCGGTCGCGTATTCATCCGTCTTCACCACCACCCTGTGGACCAAGATCGGGCTGTTCCTCGTCTTCGGACTGCTGATGGCGCTCGCCATCGGTGTGAACATCTGGCTCGCGCACCGGCTCCGGCCGCCGCTGAGCGCGATGTCGCTGGAGCAGCAGAGCCTGGACCGCTACCGCATGAGCATCGCCCCCTACAAGAAGTGGGTGCTGCTCGCCGTCACGGCGCTCGTCGCGCTGATCGCCGGAGCGTCCGCCTCCGGCCAGTGGCGCACGTGGCTGATGTACGTCAACGGCGTGGCGTTCGGGCAGAAGGACCCCCAGTTCCAGCTGGACGTCTCCTTCTACGCCTTCGACCTGCCGTGGTACCGCTTCCTGCTGGGCTTCGGCTTCGCGGCGACCGTGCTGTCGCTGATCGCCGCCGCGCTGACCCACTACCTGTACGGCGGGCTGCGCATCACCAGCCCCGGCGCCCGCGCCACCGGGGCGGCCACCGGCCACCTCTCGGTGCTGCTCGGCATCTTCGTCTCCCTGAAGGCCGTGGCGTACTGGCTCGACCGGTACGGACTGGCCGTGAAGTCCAGTGACTTCAAGGCCACGGACAACTGGACGGGCCTGCGGTACGTCGACGCCAATGCCTATCTCCCGGCGAAGACCATCCTGTTCTGCATCGCCGCGATCTGCGCGGTGCTGTTCTTCGCGACGCTGTGGCGCCGCACCTGGCAGCTCCCGGTCATCGGCTTCGGCCTGATGGTGCTCTCGGCGATCCTGATCGGCGGGCTGTACCCGGCGATCGTGCAGAAGTTCCAGGTCCAGCCGAACGAGCAGGCCAAGGAAGCGCCGTTCATCAAGAAGAACATCAATGCCACACGCGACGCGTACGACATCGATGACGCCGAGGTGGACGACTACGACGGCCAGTCGACCACGAAGGACGACACCAAGCTGCGGGCCGCGGCCAACACCGCCGCCAGCTACCGGGTGATGGACCCGAACGTCGTCTCCCCGGCCTTCCAGCAGCTCCAGCAGAAGAGGAACTACTACCAGTTCCCCAAGACGCTGGACGTCGACCGCTACAAGGACAAGGACGGCAAGGAGCAGGACACGATCATCGGTCTGCGTGAGCTGAACATCCAGGGCCTGCCCAAGCGGAACTGGATCAACGACCACTTCACGTACACCCACGGCTACGGCGCCATCGCGGCCCGCGGCACCACCACCGGCACCAACCCGACGGGGTCTCCGGACTTCACCGAGTCGGGTCTGCCCTCCACCGGTGAGTTCGGGAAGTACGAGCAGCGGGTCTACTACGGCGAGAAGACCGAGCAGTACTCCATCGTCGGCGGGCCCCAGAAGGAGCTCGACTACGAGGAGGACGGCGAGAAGACCACCAGTTACCAGGGTGACAGCGGGGTCAGTCTCTCCAACGCCTTCAACCGAGCCGCGTACGCGGTCTCCTTCAGCGAGCCGCAGATCATGTATTCGGGAGCCATCGGTGACGGCTCGCGGATCCTGTACAACCGCACGCCCAAGGAGCGCGTCGAGGCGGTCGCCCCGTGGCTGACCATCGACGGCGACGCCTACCCGGCGGTCGTCGACGGCCGGATCCAGTGGATCGTCGACGCGTACACCACGAGCAACGGCTATCCGTACGCCTCCCGGACGACGCTCGGCGACACCACGGCCGACTCGCTGACCACCAACCAGCGCGCGGTCGTCGCCCAGCAGAACCAGGTCAACTACATCCGCAACTCGGTGAAGGCCACCGTCGACGCGTACGACGGCAAGGTCAGGCTGTACGAGTGGGACACCGAGGACCCGGTCCTCAAGACCTGGCGCAAGGCGTTCCCGGGCACGGTCAAGGCCCGTACGGACATCCCGCAGGACCTGATGGACCACCTGCGGTATCCGCAGGACCTCTTCAAGGTCCAGCGCGAGCTGCTCACCCGCTATCACGTCGAGGACCCGGCGCAGTTCTACAGCGGCAGTGACGCCTGGCAGGTGCCGGACGACCCGACCAACAAGGAGCCGGGATCCGTTCCGCCGTACTACCTGAGCATGAAGATGCCGGGCGAGGAGGCGCAGCAGTTCTCCCTGACCACCACGTTCACTCCACGGGGGCGGCCCAACCTGGGCGCCTTCATGGCGGTGAACGCGGACGCGGCCAGCAAGGACTACGGCACCATGCGGCTGCTACGGGTCACCTCCACGGTGAAGGGCCCGGGCCAGGTACAGAGTGAGCTCAACGGCAACGACGACGTCGCCGAGTTCGTGAGGAACCTCAAGGGCACCGACTCGGACATCGAGTACGGAAACCTGCTGACGGTTCCGCTGGAGGGCGGGTTCCTCTACATCGAGCCGGTCTACACGCGCGGTGGCAACCAGAACTACCCGCTGCTGCGCAAGGTCGCCGCCTCGTACGGTTCGAAGATCGTCTTCGAGAACAACCTCAAGGACGCGCTCAACGCCGTCTTCGGGGTCGAGGACGACGGGGCCACGACACCGCCCGACACCGATGATCCGCCGGGCGAGACCGACGAGCCCCCGGCCACCGGCAGCGCCGCGCTCAAGAAGGCCATCGCGGACGCCCAGAAGGCCTACGCCGACGGCGAGAAGGCGCTGAAGGAGCAGGACTGGCCGGCTTACGGCAAGGCCCAGGAGGCTCTTCAGGAGGCCCTGGAACGTGCCGCCGCCGCGCAGCCCAAGGCGGGCAGCGAGGGGGACAAGGCCGACAACGCCGAGAAGCCGGCGGGCGACGCCAAGCCGGAGAGTTCGGCCGAGCCCGCGAGCGCCGCGAAGCCCGCGGGCGTGGACAGAGCGGATCCGGCGCGGGAGCCCGACGGAGCCGAGAAGGGCTCCGACCAGGGCAGCTGAGCAGAGTCCACCCCGCGTCGTGGTACGGTTTGAACACAACGACGCGGGGTGGAGCAGCTCGGTAGCTCGCTGGGCTCATAACCCAGAGGTCGCAGGTTCAAATCCTGTCCCCGCTACTGAAAAGACGAAGGCCCGGATCCCAAGGGATCCGGGCCTTCGTCATGTCTGTCGTGGGTGAGGCCGTGTCGATCCCAAGCTCTGGGCGTGAAGTGCGGTTCGCTGGGCAGCAGTTGCCTCCAGGCGTGTTTGACTTGTCTCCCTGTGGGCATGTCGACAAAACGCTGTAGTGACCTCACTGGCCGCGATATACCAGGTGTACGCGGGTTACAGGTGGTGCGACGATGGTATTTATGGGGGACAGGGCAACTCTGTTGGAGACAGGGCGGTTTGTGCAGCAGCGCGGCCAAGATGCGGAAAGCGCGGTAGACGCGGCTTTCGCCGCTGCCATCGCCGGGACGGGCGCACCGGTCCAGCGGACCGGCGCCACCGACCCGAGCCCTGCCGCGAGCATCTCCGACGAGGACACCACGGACGCGGTCGACGCCGCGGACAGCGCCGAGAGTGAGGCGCGCCACCGGCGTGCCGCCGACGCGGGCGACACCGCGTCCATGAGCGTCCTGGGCGCGCTGCTGCTGCGCCGGGGCGAGCTGGACGGCGCCGAGCGGTATCTGCGCGCCGCCACCGCCGACGGGGACCGGGCCGCCGCGAACAACCTGGGCGTCCTGCTGCACCAGCGCGGCTACCCGGACGAGGCCGCGGGCTGGTGGCGCATCGCCGCCGTGGCCGGATCCGCCGCCGCCGCGCACGCGCTCGGCCGGCACTTCCGTGAGCGCGGCGACGAGCCCGGCGCGGAGTACTGGCTGCGCCAGTCCGCCGAGCAGGGCCACGCGCTGGGCGCGTACGCACTGGCCGACCTCCTGGAGCACCGCAGCGACGTCGGTGCCGAGCGCTGGCTGCGCGCCGCCGCCGAACAGGGCCACCGCGAGGCCGCCTACCGACTGGCCCGCACCCTGGAGCGGAAGGCTGTCGAGGACCCGCACGACGCCTTCGGCCTGGGCCGGAGCGCCGGTTCCGGACGAACCGGAACGGGCCTCGGCCTGCCCGCCGGCCCGCCCGTGCCCGCTCCCGACGCACGTGAGCCCGGCGCGCAGGAGTCCGGCGCCAAGGGCAGGGCCAAGGGCACGGCCAAGGGCGCGGCCGAGGGCGACGGTCCCGTGGCGGGTCCCGCCGCGGGCCGGGTCGGCGAGGCCGAGCAGTGGTACCGCCAGGCCGCCGCCCGTGGCCACCGGCGGGCCGCCCTGCACCTCGGCGCGATCCTGGAGCAGCGCGGCGAGCTCAAGGAGGCCGGACGCTGGTATCTCACCTCCGCCAAGGACGGCGAGCCGCGCGCCGCGTGCGCGCTGGGCTTCCTGCTGCGCGACGCCGGTGACGAGGAGAGCGCCGCCGTGTGGTGGCTGCGCGCAGCCCAGGACGGTGACGGCAACGCCGCCAACGCGCTCGGCGCGCTGCACGCCGCACGCGGTGAGCAGCAGACCGCCGAGCGCTGGTACCGGGCCGCCATGGACGCCGGTGACGTCAACGGCGCGTACAACCTCGGGCTGCTCTGCGCCGCCCAGGACCGTGTCCCGCAGGCCGAGCAGTGGTACCGCCGTGCCGCGTACGCCGGACACCGCGAGGCCGCCAACGCGCTCGCCGTGCTGCTGCTCCAGGCGGGCGACCACACCGGGGCCGAGCCCTGGTTCTCCAAGGCGGCCGAGGCGGGCAGCGTCGACGCGGCCTTCAACCTCGGCATCCTGCACGCCGGTCGCGACGAGGACCGTACGGCGCTGGGCTGGTACGAGCGCGCCGCGGCGGCCGGGCACACCGACGCGGCGCTCCAGGTCGGCATGGCCCTGCTGCGGGACGGCGACGACCGCGAGGCCGAGCGGCATCTGCGCTGTGCCGCGGGCGGCGGCAGCGCCGAGGCCGCGTTCCGGCTGGCCGGAGTGCTGGACGCGCGCCAGCCGCCGCCGGGGCCGCCCGCACTGGGCGAGCCGATGCCGGAGAAGACCGAGTGCGAGGAGTGGTACGAGCGGGCCGCCCAGCAGGGTCACCGCCGTGCCCAGGTCCGGGTCGGCATGCTCGCGGCGGCGCGCGGGGACGTGGAGAGCGCCGCCCACTGGTACCGGGAGGCGGCCGAGGCGGGCAGCCGCAACGGGGCGTTCAACCTCGGCCTGCTGCTGGCCCGCGAGGGCAGTGAGCGCGAGGCGGCCCTGTGGTGGACCCGTGCGGCCGGCGCCGGACACGGCCGGGCCGCGCTGCGCCTGGCGCTTCTCGCCGCCCGGCGGGGCGAGCTCACCGAGGGGCAGCGCTGGTGCGCGCGGGCGGTGGAGCTGGGCCCCGCCGAGGTGGCCGAGCGGGCCGCGAGGCTGCGCGAGGCGCTGCACCAGGAGCTGACCGCGTAACACCGCGACGGGCCGGACGCCGGCCACGGCCGCCGGTCACAGCCGCCCCGGACGTCGGCCCCGGCCCCGGGGCGCCGGGCCGCCGGGGCCGACGTGAATGAATTTGCGCCGTTCGACCCGCTGGCGTAATGTTGCATTCACCGACGCGGGGTGGAGCAGCTCGGTAGCTCGCTGGGCTCATAACCCAGAGGTCGCAGGTTCAAATCCTGTCCCCGCTACTGAAGACGAGGGCCCGGATCTCATCGAGATCCGGGCCCTCGTCATGTCCGGTGACTGCGAAGCCGGGCCCGCCTGTTCGACAGGCGGGCCCGGCTTCGCAGTGGGCTCAGGCGGTGGCGGCGCAGTTCGGGCAGATGCCGCGGTACGTCACCTCGACGCCGGAGACCGTGAAGCCGTAGCGCTCGTCCGCCGGCAGGTCCGCGAGCGGGTTGCCCGCCGGGTGCACGTCCCTGATGGCGCCGCACCGCGCGCACACCAGGTGGTGGTGCGGGCGGTGCGCGTTCGGGTCATAGCGTTTGGCCCGGCGGTCGGTGGAGACCTCCAGCACCTCGCCGAGCGACACCATCTCGCCGAGGGTGTTGTAGACGGTGGCGCGCGAGATCTCGGGCAGCCGGGAAACGGCCCTCGCGTGGACCTCGTCCGCCGTCAGGTGTACGTGGTCCCCGTCGAGGACCTCGGCCACGACACGCCGCTGCGCCGTCATGCGCCAGCCACGTCCACGAAGTCGTTCCAGCAGGTCGCTCATGCAGCCCAGCCTAACAGTGGAGGGATTCGAGTCCCGATCGAGTGTGACTTTGGATGCTTACTTGACTTAGACAATGTCCATTGTAGGATCGGCACCGGCATACGCCAAGGGACAGGCTGTGCGGAACATCGGCCCGGCGAACCAGGCCGGTCGATCACCGAAGTGCAGGACATGACGCAGGAGGCGCACGTGACGCAGGGACCGCTCACCACGGAGGCCGGGGCTCCGGTCGCCGACAACCAGAACAGTGAGACCGCGGGCGCCGGCGGTCCGGTCCTCGTCCAGGACCAGGCGCTGCTGGAGAAGCTCGCCCACTTCAACCGTGAGCGCATTCCGGAGCGCATCGTGCACGCCCGCGGCGCCGGCGCGTACGGCACGTTCACGCTGACCCGCGACGTCTCGCGGTGGACCCGGGCGAAGTTCCTCTCCGAGGTCGGCAAGCAGACCGAGACGTTCCTGCGCTTCTCCACGGTGGCGGGCAACCTCGGCTCCGCCGACGCCGTGCGCGACCCCCGCGGCTTCGCGCTGAAGTTCTACACCGAAGAGGGCAACTACGACCTCGTCGGCAACAACACCCCGGTGTTCTTCATCAAGGACGCCATCAAGTTCCCCGACTTCATCCACACCCAGAAGCGCGACCCGTACACCGGCTCGCAGGAGGCGGACAACGTCTGGGACTTCTGGGGTCTGTCGCCCGAGTCGACGCACCAGGTGACCTGGCTCTTCGGCGACCGCGGCATTCCCGCCACGCTGCGCCACATGAACGGGTACGGCTCGCACACCTACCAGTGGAACAACGAGGCCGGCGAGGTCTTCTGGGTCAAGTACCACTTCAAGACCGACCAGGGCATCAAGAACCTCACCCAGGACGAGGCCAACAAGCTCGCCGGTGAGGACCCCGACAGCCACCAGCGCGATCTGCGCGAGGCGATCGAACGCGGTGACTTCCCGTCCTGGACGGTGCAGGTCCAGATCATGCCCGCGGCGGACGCGGCCGGCTACCGCTTCAACCCGTTCGACCTCACCAAGGTGTGGCCGCACGCGGACTACCCGCCGATCGAGATCGGCAAGCTGGAGCTCAACCGCAACCCGGACAACATCTTCGCCGAGGTCGAGCAGTCGATCTTCAGCCCCGCGCACTTCGTGCCGGGCATCGGCCCGTCCCCGGACAAGATGCTCCAGGGCCGCCTCTTCGCGTACGGTGACGCCCACCGCTACCGAGTCGGCATCAACGCCGACCACCTGCCGGTGAACCGCCCGCACGCCACCGAGGCGCGGACCAACAGCCGGGACGGCTTCCTCTACGACGGCCGTCACAAGGGCGCCAAGAACTACGAGCCGAACAGCTTCGGCGGCCCCTTCCAGACCGACCGGCCGCTGTGGCAGCCGCTCCCGGTCACCGGTGCCACCGGCAACACCGAGGCTCCCTCCCACGCCGAGGACAACGACTTCGTGCAGGCGGGCGACCTCTACCGGCTCCTCTCCGAGGACGAGAAGGTCCGGCTGATCGAGAACCTCGCCGGGTTCATCGCCAAGGTCTCGCGCGACGACATCGCCGAGCGCGCGATCAACAACTTCCGCCAGGCGGACGGCGACTTCGGCAAGCGGCTGGAAACCGCGGTCCAGGCCCTTCGCGGCTGACCGGACGCCTGTCGTCGACGGTGGGCCGGATCCTCTGACGGGGGTCCGGCCCACCGGTCGTTCCGGCCCCCGGCGGGCCTCAGCCGGCGGCCGCGACCGTACGGCGGCGGGCGGGCGCCCAGCAGCGGATGATGTCGCGCACCGAGACGATGCCCACCGGGCCGTCGCCGTCCAGCACGATCAGGTGCCGGAACCCACCGTGCGTCATGGCCTCGGCGGCCTCCTCCAGGGTCCAGGCCGGGGCGGCGAACACCACGTCGGTGGTGGTGTGGGCGGACGCGGTCTCCCGGTCGGGGTCCAGCCCCGATCCGACCGCGTCGAGGATGTCGCGCTCGGTGATGATGCCGAGCCCGCAGGTGTCCGGGTCGTGGACGACAGCTGCCCCGATGCGGCGGGCCGACATCAGCCGGGCCGCCTGGCGGAGCGTATGGGTGGGGCCGATGGTGAGGACCACCGTGCTCATGGCATCACGGACGAGCATGAATCGAGCCACCTCCTCGGTGAGCCGACTCTGTGAGTCGGTTCACAAGTTCACAAGTGGGGGGACTCTCAGAGTTGCACCCTCGGGGCGGGTCGACAAGGGGTGGGTGGGCGCGCGCCGGGGGAGTGCGCGTAGCTCAGTAGCGCTGGTTGAGATAGCCCAGCAGTTCGTCGTGGAGCGGCCCGTTCGAGGCCGCCGCGTTTCCGCCGCCCGGTCCGTCCACCCCGTCCAGCGAGGTGAACCGGCCGCCCGCCTCCTGCACGATGATCGCGGTCGCCGCCATGTCCCACAGCGACAGCTCGGGCTCCGCGCAGATGTCCACGGAACCCTCCGCGACCATCATGTACGGCCAGAAGTCCCCGTACCCCCGCGTCCGCCAGCAGGCCCGGGTGAGGTCCAGGAGGCCGTCGAGGCGGCCCTGCTCCTCCCAGCCGGACAGCGAGGAGAACGCGAACGAGGCGTCGGCGATCCGCGCCACCTTCGACACCTGCATCCGGGTCGCGGAGGTGAGGCTGCGGCCGGTGAACGCGCCCGCGCCCTTCGCCGCCCACCAGCGCCGGCTCAGCGCGGGCGCGGAGACCACGCCCATCACCGGCTGGAAGCCGTCCTCGCCGGCCTCCATCAGCGAGATCAGCGTGGCCCACACCGGCACCCCGCGCACATAGTTCTTGGTCCCGTCGATCGGGTCGATCACCCAGCGCCGCGGTCCGCTGCCCTCGATCCCGTACTCCTCGCCCAGGATCGCGTCCCTCGGGCGGGCCCGATGCAGGTGGCCCCGGATCAGCTCCTCGGCGGCCTTGTCCGCCTCGCTCACCGGCGTCATGTCCGGCTTGGTCTCCACCTTCAGGTCGAGAGCCTTGAACCGGTCCATCGTCGCCGCGTCGGCGGCGTCCGCCAGTACGTGGGCCAGGCGCAGATCATCGTGGTAGTCGGGCATGCCGTCACAGTATCCAGCGCCGCGGGCCGCGGGCTACAGCGCCCCTGCCGCCGCCCGGAACCCTTGACAGCCCCCGGGAGCGCGTCAACTCTGAACCGCAGGATCCGGGGCGGGGGAGGCGACGATGCCGACAGCGCGGCAGGCCCTGCTGGACGCCGCCCTCCGGGCGCTGGACGGCGGGCCCTGGTGCGCCGTGCGCATGGTCGACGTCGCCGCCCTGGCGGGTGTCTCGCGGCAGACCCTCCACAACGAGTTCGGCACCAAGGACGGACTGGCCGAGGCCCTGCTGCGACGGGCCGCCGACGGCTATCTCGCCGGGGTGGACCGCGCCCTGAACGCCCCAGCGCCCGACCGTCCGGCCGCCGTCGCGCTCTGGACCGTACGGGCCGCCCGCCGGGACGCGCTGGTCAAGGCGCTGCTCACCGGGCACTGGGCGGAGGGGCTGCCCCGCCCGGAGCGCCGGCCGGGCTCCCGGGGGCGTACGGCCGCCGTACGACCGCCGCCGACCCCCGGGGAACTGCTCACGCTGGTACGGGACCGGATGGCGGCCGCGACGCCCGGTGCCGCCGACGGGCGCGGCGAGATCGCGTTACGCCTCGCGCTGTCCTGTGTGATCGTCCCGGTGCCGGGCGACGACGCCGCGGACAGCCGCGCGCTCCGCCTCGTACGGGAGGCGTCGCGGCCGGTGGTCCAGGGGGCGGTGCTCAAGGACCGGTGGTCCGGAGCCCCGCGGGTCTCAGTGCGCGGAGCCCGACAGCTGGAGGCCGATCACACCGATGATCACCAGCGAGATCGACACCAGCTTCAGCGTGGAGACCACATCGCCGAGGAAGACCATGCCGTAGATCGCGGTCCCGGCCGCCCCGATCCCGGTCCACACCGCGTACGCCGGACCGACGTCCAGCTTCCGCAGCGCCAGGGTCAGCAGACCGAAGCTGCCGAGGGCGAACGCGGCGAACGCGATCGTCGGCCAGAGCCGGGTGAATCCGTGGGAGAGCTTCAGACACACGGCGAAGCCGGTCTCCAGCAGTCCTGCGACCACGACCAGCAGCCACGCCATCGTCAGTTGCCTCCCGCATAGGTGACGGCTTCGTCCCGCTCGGTGCGATTATGCCTTTACCAGTCGTTGAAGCTCGCAAACGTGTCCGCGTGGCCGGAACCGAATCCGGCCGGATGGTGTCGCCGCCGGCCGCCCTCGCGCCGTTTCAGTCGCCCTCGCGCCGTTCCCGGGTCGCGAGGAGCCGGCGCAGCGAGTCCAGTCGCGCCGGGTCGGCATGGCCTTCCGCCACCCAGGCGTCCAGCGCGCACTCGGGCTGGTCCTCGTCGTGCGTGCAGCCGCGCGGGCAGTTCTCGGTGCCCGGCTCCAGGTCCGGGAAGGCGTGGATGACACGCGACGGGTCGACGTGGTGCAGCCCGAAGGACCGCACGCCCGGGGTGTCGACGACCCAGCCCCGGTCGCCGGGCAGCGGCAGCGCGAGGGCCGAGGTGGTGGTGTGCCGGCCCCGGCCGGTGACCGCGTTGACGATGCCCGTGGTCCGCCGCCGGTCCTTCGGCACCAGGGCGTTGACCAGCGTCGTCTTGCCGACCCCGGAGTGCCCGACGAAAGCGGTGACCCGGCCGTTGAGGAAGGTGCGCACCTGGTCGGCCGCGTCCCCGTTCTCCAGCTCCTCGCGGCTGGTCACGATGTACGGGACGCCGAGCGGGGTGTACGCCTCCAGCAGCTTGTCCGGCGAGGCCAGGTCGGACTTGGTCAGCACCAGCAGCGGGGTCAGCCCGCCGTCGTACGCCGCCACCAGACAGCGGTCGATCATGCGCGGGCGCGGCTCCGGGTCGGCCAGCGCGGTGACGATCGCCAGCTGGTCCGCGTTCGCGACGACCACGCGCTCGTACGGATCGTCGTCGTCCGCGGTGCGGCGCAGCACCGTACGGCGCGGGGCGATGCGCACGATCCGGGCCAGCGTGTCCTTCTCGCCGGAGAGATCGCCGACGATGGAGACGGTGTCGCCCACCACGGCGGCCTTGCGGCCCAGCTCGCGGGCCTTCATGGCCACCACGGTCCGGCCCTCGACGAGGCAGGTGAGCCGGCCCCGGTCGACGGTGAGGACCATGCCGTCCTCGGCGTCCTCGTGCTTGGGCCGGATGTGCGTACGCGGCCGGTTGCCCTTGCGGTTGGGGCGGACGCGGATGTCGTCCTCGTCGGGGTTCTTCCCGTAGCGGCGCATGTCCTAGGCCCCGAGCATTCCGGTCCACATGTCCGGGAAGTCCGGCAGGGTCTTGGCGGTCGTGCCCACGTTCTCGATCTCCACGCCCTTCACCGCCAGGCCGATGATCGCCCCGGCGGTGGCCATGCGGTGATCGTCGTACGTGTGGAAGACACCGCCGTGCAGCGGGCGCGGGCGGATGTGCAGCCCGTCGGCCGTCTCGGTGACGTCGCCGCCGAGCTCGTTGATCTCCTTGGTCAGCGCGGCCAGCCGGTCCGTCTCGTGCAGCCGCAGATGGGCGACGCCGCTCAGGGTGGAGGGGGAGTCGGCCAGCGCCGCGACCGCCGCGATGCCCGGGGTCAGCTCGCCGACCTCGCCGAGGTCCACGTCGATGCCGTGGATCCGGCCCGTACCCGTGAAGGTCAGACCGTGCTCGGTCAGCTCGCAGCTGCCGCCCATCGTGGTGAAGATCTCGCGCAGCGCGTCACCCGGCTGGGTGGTCCGCTCGGGCCAGTCGGGGATGGTGACCCGGCCGCCGGTCACCAGGGCCGCGGCCAGGAAGGGCTGGGCGTTGGACAGGTCCGGCTCGATCGTCAGGTCCCGGCCGAGCAGGGCGGAGGGCGAGACCCGCCAGACGTTCGGCTCGCCGCCCGTCTCCGGCTCGTCCACCTGGGCGCCGACGGCCCGCAGCATGTCGACGGTCATCCGGATGTGCGGCATCGAGGGGAGCGTGGATCCGGTGTGCCGGACCTCCACGCCCTGGTTGAAGCGCGGCCCCGACAGCAGCAGCGCCGACACGAACTGCGAGGAGGACGAGGCGTCGATCGACACCGGACCGCCCTCCAGCGCCCCGCCGCCGTGCACGGTCAGCGGGAGCGCCCCGCGCCCGTCGTCGTCGATCCGCGCGCCCAGCGCCCGCAGGCCCTCGATCACCCCGGTCAGCGGGCGCTCGTAGGACCGCGGGTCGCCGTCGAAGCGGATCGGGCCGTCGGCAAGCGTGGCGACGGGCGGCAGGAAGCGCATGACCGTGCCCGCGTTGCCGACGTCGACCGTGGCCGGGCCGTGCAGCCCGGCCGGAATGACGCGCCAGGCCTCGCCCGAGCTGTCCGGGGAGGCCGCTGCGGACGGGCTGCTCGCGGACGAGGAGGAGACGGTCTCCTCGATGCCGACGCCCATCGCGCGCAGCGCCTCGGCCATCAGCAGGGTGTCGCGGGAGCGCAGCGGGCGGCGCAGCCAGCCCGGCTCGGCGGCCAGCGAGGCCAGCACGAGCGCGCGGTTGGTGACCGATTTGGATCCGGGCACGGTGACGGTCGCGTCGACGGCTCCGCTCGCGTGGGGAGCGGGCCAGAGGGCAGGGTGCACGGAACTCTCGGTCATGGCCATCACTTTAGTGGCTTTACGCCGACCCGGATCCTGGCCAAAAGCGTGTGAACCGTCCCGTAACGAAGGAGTGGTACGGGCCGCGGCGACTCACCGGCCTCACCAGCCCAGCAGCCACCTGCCGCCGCCGATCAGCGAGCACAGCGACACCGCGTGGAAGAGGAACAGCCACAGCACCGCCGGGGCGTGCGTCAGCCGGGCCAGCTGGTCCGCGTCGGAGTCCGGGGCGCCGCCGTACCGCCGCTTCGACTGGAGCTCGAACGGCGGCCGCACCCCGCCCAGCAGCAGGAACCACACCACCACGTACGCGAACGCCGACTGCACGTCCGAGTCCGCCAGCCAGGACACCAGCAGGAACGTGGTGCCGGTCAGGATGACGGTGAGGGCCCCGTACACATTGCGGATCATCACCAGCATCACCGCGAGCAGCGCCGTCGCCACCCACAGCAGCAGGGTGATCCGGCCGTTGGTCAGCAGCCAGGCGCCGCCCAGCCCCAGCAGCGAGGGGGCCGTGTAGCCCGCCGCCGCCGTGAGGATCATCCCGATGCCCGTCGGCTTGCCGCGGCTCACCGTCAGCCCGCTGGTGTCCGAATGCAGCCGGATGCCGGACAGCTGCCGCCCGGTGAGCAGGGCCACCAGACCGTGACCGCCCTCGTGCGCGATGGTGATCGTGTTGCGCGCGAGCCGCCATATCGGGTTCGGCACGACGGCGATGAGCGCCAGGGCGGCCGTCACCACCACCAGCCACTGCTCGGGAGCGGACTGGGTTCCGGTGACGCGATCCCACAGATCGCCCAGTTCGGTGCTGTTCATCGTCGGGCGACTCCTTGCGGTGGAGGTGGGCGGTCGTGGCAGTCTGGCATCCATGTGCGGACGGTTTGCAGCCAGTCGGGCGCCCGAGGACCTGACCGGGCTCTTCGGTGTCGAGAAGTGGGAACCCACCGAGACCCTGGAGCCGGACTGGAACGTGGCGCCGACCAAAGAGGTCTACGCGGTTCTCGAGCGTCCTGTTAAGGACGCCGACGACCGGCGTCCGGTTCGCCAGCTGCGCGCCCTGAAATGGGGACTCGTGCCGTCCTGGTCGAAGACCCCCGAGGGCGCCGCCCGGATGATCAACGCCCGCGCGGAGACTGTGCACGAGAAGCCCTCCTTCCGCCGCGCCTTCGCCCAGCGCCGCTGCATCCTGCCCGCCGACGGCTACTACGAGTGGGTCACCGGCGCCGAGGAGCGGCAGCTGGAGGAGAGGAAGGGCAAGAAGCGGGCCCGGAAGCAGCCGTACTTCGTGACCCCGGCCGACGGATCGGTCTTCGCGATGGCCGGGCTCTACGAGTTCTGGCGCGATAAGACGCTGCCCGGCGACCACGAGAACGCCTGGTGGGTGACCTGCTCGGTGATCACCACCGAGGCCGAGACCACTCCGCTGGCCGTCGCCCCCGCCGAGGGTCCCGGCGCGCTCGCCGACATCCACCCCCGGATGCCGCTGATGCTCACCCCGGACCGCTGGGACGCCTGGCTGGACCCCTCGCGCACCGGCGAGGACGAGCTGCGGGCCTTGCTGGAGCCGCCGCCCGGCGGGCTGATGCGCGCCTATCCGGTCGCCACCGCCGTCAGCAACGTCCGCAACAACGGGCCCGAGCTGCTGGAGGAGCTGGCCGCGCCGGAGGAGTCCACGCTCTTCTGAGGCGTACGCGGAGGAGTCCACGCCGTTCTGGGGCGTACGCGGGGGAGGATGACGCGGTGAGCCGTCAACCACGTACCCAGAACGTCACCACCGACGCCGGTGAGGCCAGGATCACCTGGGTCCCCGCGTCCGCACCCCGCCTCGTGCTGGCCGTGAGCCACGGGGCGGGCGGCGGCATCGAGGCCCGCGATCTGCGGGCCCTCGCCGCCGGCCTGCCCGGACACGGTGTCACCGTCGCCCTGGTGGAGCAGCCCTGGCGGGTGGCCGGCAAGAAGGTGGCCCCCGCCCCGAAGACCCTGGACACCGGCTGGCGCGGTCTGTGGCCCGCCCTGACCGTTCCCGGGCTGCCCGTCGTCGCCGGGGGCCGCAGCGCCGGGGCCCGGGTCGCCTGCCGGACCGCCACCGAACTGGGAGCGGCGGCCGTCCTCGCCCTCAGCTTCCCGCTGCACCCGCCGGGCAAGCCGGAGAAGTCCCGCGCCGACGAACTGCTCGGCACCGGAGTGCCCACCCTGGTGGTGCAGGGCGGCAACGACCCCTTCGGCAGGCCCGACGAGTTCCCGCCCGGCTCGTACACGCTGGCCGAAGTACCCCACGGCGACCACGGGTTCGCGGTGCCGAAGAGGTCCGGTCTCACCGAGGAACAGGCGATGGGCATCCTCACGGAGGCGGTCACCGGGTGGCTTTCGTCACTCGGATGACCCAGTGCCCACCGGCCCGCACGGTCGTCGCACCCGTGTCACCGACCCCGGGAATGCGCCGCGCGGGGGCGCTGTTGTTCGGGACGTCGGTACAGATACGTCGTACGTGGAGAGGGAGTCCGTCGCATGGGTTCGACCATCTGCCCCAGCCGCTCGAACGCCGCTGACCTGGAGTGGACTGTGCTGTCTGCGGCGAAGACCACCTCCGAGCGGGCGAAGGGCGGCGCTGATCGACAGGCCGTCTCCAAGCAAGGTCGACTATTCTCCGAGGCGAGCGGGTCCGGTTTCGGCTCCGCCACATCGTTGGAGGAGGTGGGTCCGGTCACTGGGACCGACACAGGGACCGACGACGGCCGTGCACCGGAGACGCCGGCCGAGCGCAACGCGCGCTTCGAGCGCGACGCCCTCGGCTTTCTCGACCAGATGTACTCGGCCGCGCTGCGCATGACGCGCAATCCGGCCGATGCCGAGGACCTGGTGCAGGAGACCTACGCCAAGGCGTACGGCTCCTTCCACCAGTTCCGTGAGGGCACCAACCTCAAGGCGTGGATGTACCGCATCCTCACCAACACCTTCATCAACTCGTACCGCAAGAAGCAGCGGGAACCCCAGCGCAGCGCCGCCGAGGAGATCGAGGACTGGCAGCTGGCACGGGCCGAGTCGCACATGTCGACCGGTCTGCGCTCGGCGGAGTCCCAGGCACTCGACCATCTCCCGGACTCCGACGTGAAGTCGGCGCTCCAGGCGATTCCCGAGGAGTTCCGCATCGCCGTGTATCTCGCCGATGTCGAGGGCTTTGCCTACAAGGAGATCGCGGACATCATGGGGACTCCCATCGGTACGGTGATGTCCCGGCTGCACCGCGGCCGTCGCCAGCTGCGCGGCATGCTGGAGGACTACGCCCGTGAGCGCGGGCTCGTCGCGGCCGGTGCCGGTGACTCGGACGATCGGAAGGGCTCGGCCTCATGAGCTGCGGAGAGCCGCACGAGACGGATTGCTCGGAGGTCCTCGACCACCTCTACGAGTTTCTCGACCGGGAGATGCCCGAGGGCGACTGCACGAAGTTCGAGGTGCACTTCGAGGAGTGCTCCCCGTGCCTGGAGAAGTACGGCCTCGAACAGGCCGTGAAGAAGCTGGTCAAGCGCTGCTGCGGACAGGACGACGTCCCGACCGACCTGCGCTCCAAGGTGATGGGCCGGATCGATCTGATCCGGGCCGGTGAGACCGTGCCCGATCACGATGTGACGGCGCAGGGCCCTGACCGCTCGGCGACCGCCGCCGAATAGCCGTCCGGCAGTCCGGCCGCCCGCTCGTCCGCGCGGCTCACCGGGTCCGTAGTGGCCCGGTGAGCCGCGCAGTCGTCTCCGCCCCCGTACGCCGGCCTCCCTCCCCGGCGGGGCGCCGGTGCCGGCCCCTCGCCGCCAGGATCGTCAGGACGGTCGACGCATACGACGGCCCGCACGGGGCATGCGTGGGCGGGCCGCCCGGCACGCTGGAGCGGCCCGGGTCCGGCACCGGGCGCGACCACCGGCCGCAGGCGGCCGGGGACCTGGGACGCGTCCTCGCGCGGGGCGGTCTGACCCCGGCCGGAGCTGGGTAACCCATGGGTAATGAGCGGGCGTCCGGCTGGGCATGGTTGGATGCGAAAGCAGAGCGGATGACGAGGGTGTCCAGTCGGGACAGGCGGGAATCGTGAGGATCTTCGGGAAGGTACGGCATCGGCCGTCCGCCTCTTGGCGGCAGGCCACGGACCGCGCGTTCACGCTGATCGGCGACGGCCGGTACGAGGACGCGGGGGCGCTGCTGACGCGCGCGGCGGATCTGGAGCCCTGGCTCTCGGAGTCCTGGTTCAATCTGGCGCTGCTGCACAAGTTCCGGCACGACTGGGAGCAGGCGCGGGCCGCGGGTCTGCGGGCCGTCGCGCTGCTGGACCGCGAGTCCGGCGCCCCGGACTGGTGGAACGTGGGGATCGCGGCCACCGCGCTCCAGGACTGGCCGCTGGCGCGGCGGGCCTGGCAGGCGTACGGCCTGAAGGTGCCCGGCGGCGGCCAGCACAGCGCGGCCACCACCGAGCCGACCGGCATGGAGCTGGGCAGTGCCGCCGTGCGGCTCTCGCCGGAGGGCGAGGCCGAGGTGGTCTGGGGCCGCCGGCTCGACCCGGCCCGGATCGAGGTGCTCTCCATCCCGCTGCCGTCCTCCGGGCGGCGCTGGGGCGAGGTCGTCCTGCACGACGGGGTGCCCAACGGCGAGCGGGTCACCGCGGCCGGGCCCGCGTATCCGGTGTTCGACGAGATCGAGCTGTGGGCGCCCTCGCCGGTGCCGACCTGGGTGGTGCTGCTGGAGGCGGCCACCGAGGACGACCGGGACGCGCTGGAGAAGCTGGCCTCGGACGCCGGGTTCGCCGCCGAGGACTGGTCCTCCTCCGTACGGCTGCTGTGCCGGGCCTGTTCGGAGAGCCGGATGGACAGCGACGAGGGCGACGGCGAGCACCTGGACCCGCACGACCACAGCGAGCCGGGCCACCCGGGTCCGCTCGGCCACCGCACCGCGGGCGCCGGCGATCTGTGGGTGCCGGAGCGCGAGTGCGGTCTCGCGGCCCCCGCCGGGCTGGTGCGCGGGCTGCTGGACGGCTGGGTCGCCGACAGCCCGGACAGCCGCGAGTGGCGGGATCTCGAAGAAGTCTGCTGACCGCTGCCCGTAGGCTGTAGGCGCACCGGTCGCGGTGCGGTTCCCCAGGTTTTGCAGGAAGGCGTACGGCGGACATGTCGCAGCAGGAGACGGACGGGCGGATCGGCGTGGACGACGAGGGGTTCATCGTCGACACCGAGGACTGCGAGGAGCGCGAGGCGGCCTACCGCGCGCGCGGCACCTCGCGTCCGATCACGGTCGTGGGCAACCCGGTGCTGCACAAGGAGTGCAAGGACGTCACCGCGTTCGACGACGAGCTGGCGCAGCTGATCGACGACATGTTCGCCAGCCAGAAGACGGCCGAGGGCGTGGGGCTCGCGGCCAACCAGATCGGCGTGGACCTGAAGGTCTTCGTCTACGACTGCCCGGACGACGACGGCAAGCGCCACACCGGTGTCGTCTGCAACCCGGTCCTGGAGGAGCTGGCCCCCGAGATGCGGGTGCTCGACGACTCCAACGAGGGCTGCCTCTCGGTCCCGACCGCGTACGCCTCGCTCGCCCGCCCCGACTACGCGGTGGTGCGCGGGCAGGACGCCGAGGGCAACCCGATCCGGGTCAAGGGCACCGGCTACTTCGCGCGCTGCCTCCAGCACGAGACGGACCACCTGTACGGCTACCTCTACATCGACCGGCTCTCCAAGCGGGAGCGCAAGGACGCGCTGCGGCAGATGGAAGAGGGCACGCCGCGCTACGAGACCGTACCGAACAGCTGAGTTCGTCGCGGCAGGGGCTCGGCGCCGGTTCGTCCGCGCCGGGCCCCTGCCGCTTTTCCCGTGGCCTCTTGGCAGATAACTGCAGTTTCCCCAGGGGTAGTTGACGCGCGTAGCTGACTGGGCCAGGCTCGCACGCACATCGACCGTGACGTTCAGAGGGAGGCCCCTGTGCTGAGACGCACCGCACGCGTTCTGCTCGGACTTGTCATGACCATTTCGTTCGCCTTGGGCGGTGTGGTGCTGACCGCCGGCACCGCGCAGGCCGACGGCTGCTACACCTGGACCCGCACCCTGAAGTCCGGCGCCACCGGCAACGACGTCACCCAGCTCCAGATCCGGGTGGCCGGATACCCGGGCTACAACTCCGTGCTCGCCATCGACGGCTCGTACGGCCCCGCCACGACCGCCGCCGTCAAGCGGTTCCAGGCGGCCTACGGCCTGGCGGCCGACGGGGTCGCCGGACCCGCGACCCAGGCCAAGCTCTACGCGCTCCAGGACAACGACTGCACGCCGATCCACTTCACGTACCCCGAGCTCAACAAGTGCAACAGCACCTGGGCCGGCGGGAAGGTCGCGGCGGGCACGGCCAAGGCCAACGCGCTGAGCAGCATGTGGAAGCTGGAGGCGCTGCGCCACGCGCTCGGCGACAAGTCCATCCGGGTCACCAGCGGCTTCCGCTCCGTCTCCTGCAACGCCGCCGTCGGCGGGGCCTCCAACAGTCGCCACATGTACGGCGACGCGGTCGACCTCGGAGTCTCCCCGCACTCGCTGTGCACGCTGGCCAAGCAGGCCCGCTACCACGGCTTCCGCGGGATCCTCGGCCCGGGCTACGTCGGCCACAACGACCACGTGCACGTCAACCAGGGCCCCAGCCGCTTCTGGTCCGCGCCCAGTTGCGGCGTCTGACCCTTCCGCGCCGCTCTCAGGCGACGTCGGGCACGGCCGTGGCCGCCGGGCCCCGGAACGTACGGCGGTAGGCGTTCGGCGTGGTGCCCAGTGACCGCACGAACTGGTGTCGCAGTGTCGCCGCCGTACCGAAGCCCGTCTGGCCCGCGATCGTGTCGATCGTCCGGTCGGAGGTCTCCAGCAGGTGCTGGGCCAGCAGGACCCGCTGCCGCAGCAGCCAGCGGTAGGGCGTGGTCCCGGTCTCCTGCTGGAACCGCCGGGCGAAGGTGCGCGGCGACATGTGCGCCTGCGCCGCCAGCTGCTCCACGCTCATCTCCTGGTCGAGGTGCTGCTCCATCCAAGCCAGCGTGGAGCCGACGGTGTCGCAGGCGTTCCGGGGCAGCGGGCGGCTGATGTACTGCGCCTGTCCGCCGTCCCGGTGCGGCGGCACCACCATGCGCCGGGCCAGGGTGTTGGCCGCGTCCTGGCCGTACTCCTGCCGGATCAGGTGCAGACAGGCGTCGATCCCGGCGGCGGTGCCCGCCGAACTGATCACCGGGCCCTCGTCCACGTACAGCACGTCCGGCTCGACGATCGCCTTCGGGTAGCGCCGGGACAGCTCCGCCGCGTGCCGCCAGTGGGTGGTGCAGCGGCGGCCGTCCAGCAGGCCGGCCGCGCCGAGGACGTACGCCCCCGAGCAGACGCTCAGCACCCGCGAGCCGCGCTCCACGGCCCGGCGCAGCGCGTCGAGGACCTCCTCCGGATACTCCCGCTGCATGAAGTGGCTGCCCGCGGGCACGGCGATGAGGTCGGCCTCCTCCAGCCGCTCCAGGCCGTGCGGCGTGGTGATGGTGAAGCCCGCGTGGGTGTTCAGGACGGGACCCTCGGCGGAGACCACCGCGAAGTCGTGCACCGGCAGGCCCTCGTCGCTGCGGTCCAGGCCGAACACCTCGCACAGGACGCCGAGTTCGAAGGGGTGGACCTCGTCGAGGAGGAGGGCGGCGACATTGGTCAGCATGGAGCAAGTGTGGCAGCTATTTGATGTCTCATGGCAGTCCTGCCACTGATGTTTCTTGTCCGGGCGGGCCAGAGTAGAGGCATGAACACATTCCTGAACTACCTGGTCGTAGCCGCACTTTTCGCCCTCGTCCTCGCGCCCGTCGCCCTCGGCTCCGCCCGCGAACGCCGGATCGACCGCCAGCTGCGGGAGGCGGAACGCGGTCGGCGGGCCGCCGGACCCCCGGAAGCGGAAAGCGCCGCGCGGCCTGTTGCAGCCACGCGGCGCCTTCACCTCAGGAGTTGGGCCAGGGTCTGAGCAACCCCGTCGGTCCCGTCGGGTCTAGAAGTCGTCGTCGAACCCGACCGAGCCCTCGACGGCCACCTGGTAGGCGGACGGGCGGCGCTCGAAGAAGTTCGTCAGCTCCTGGACGCCCTGGAGCTCCATGAAGGAGAACGGGTTCTCCGAGCCGTACACCGTCGGGAAGCCGAGGCGGGCGAGCCGCTGGTCGGCGACGCACTCCAGGTACTGGCGCATCGACTCGGTGTTCATGCCCGGCAGGCCCTCGCCGCACAGGTCGCGGCCGAACTGCAGCTCCGCCTCGACCGCCTCCTTCAGCATGTCGGTGACCTGCTGCTGGAGCGCGTCGTCGAAGAGCTCCGGCTCCTCCTTGCGGACGGTGTCCACGACCTCGAACGCGAAGTTCATGTGCATCGTCTCGTCACGGAACACCCAGTTGGTGCCCGTGGCGAGACCGTGCAGCAGACCGCGCGAGCGGAACCAGTACACGTAGGCGAACGCACCGTAGAAGAACAGGCCCTCGATGCACGCCGCGAAGCAGATCAGGTTCAGCAGGAAGCGACGGCGGTCGGCCTTCGTCTCCAGCCGGTCGATCTTCTCGACCGAGTCCATCCACTTGAAGCAGAACTGCGCCTTCTCCCGGATCGAGGGGATCTCCTCGACCGCGTCGAACGCCGCCGCCCGGTCGTCCGGGTCGGGCAGATAGGTGTCCAGCAGCGTCAGATAGAACTGGACGTGCACGGCCTCCTCGAAGAGCTGCCGCGACAGGTACAGCCGCGCCTCGGGGGAGTTGATGTGCTTGTACAGCGTCAGCACGAGGTTGTTGGAGACGATCGAGTCACCGGTCGCGAAGAACGCCACCAGCCGGCCGATCATGTGCTGCTCACCCGGCGACAGCTTGGCGAGGTCGGCGACGTCCGAGTGGAGGTCGACCTCCTCGACGGTCCAGGTGTTCTTGATCGCGTCCCGGTAGCGCTCGTAGAAGTCCGGGTAGCGCATGGGACGCAGGGTCAGCTCGAATCCCGGGTCGAGCAGGTTCTTCTCTTCGTTCGTGCTCATTACTGGCAGGCCTCGCAGGACTCGGGGTTTTCGAGAGAGCAGGCGATGGCGTCCGCGTCGGGAGCCGAAGCCTGCTGTACGGGAATGGGGGCGGCGGCCGCCGCCTGCCCGGACGCGGCACGGGCGATCCGGGTCGCCGGGCGCGAACGCAGGTAGTACGTCGTCTTCAGCCCCTGCTTCCAGGCGTACGCGTACATCGAGGAGAGCTTGCCGATCGTCGGCGTCTCCAGGAACAGGTTGAGCGACTGGCTCTGGTCGAGGAACGGCGTACGGGCCGCCGCCATGTCGATCAGACCGCGCTGCGGGATCTCCCACGCCGTGCGGTACAGCGCCCGCACGTCCTCGGGGATCCAGGCGAAGCCCTGCACGGAGCCGCTGGCCTCGCGCAGCGCCTCACGGGTGCGGGCGTCCCACACGCCGAGCTTCTTCAGCTCGTCCACCAGGTAGGCGTTCACCTGGAGGAACTCACCGCTGAGCGTCTCGCGCTTGAACAGGTTGGAGACCTGCGGCTCGATGCACTCGTACACCCCGGCGATCGAGGCGATCGTCGCGGTCGGCGCGATGGCGAGCAGCAGCGAGTTGCGCATGCCGGTCTTCGCGACCCGGGCGCGCAGCGCGTCCCAGCGCTCCGGCCAGTTCAGCTCGGTGTCGTAGTGGTCGGGGTGCAGCACCCCGCGCGCGGCACGCGTCTCCGACCACGCGGGCAGCGGGCCGGAGCGCTCGGCGAGGTCGCAGGACGCCTCGTACGCGGCCAGCATGATGCGCTCGGAGATCTTCGTGGAGAGCGCGCGGGCCTCGGGCGAGTCGAACGGCAGGCGCAGCTGGAAGAAGACGTCCTGGAGGCCCATCGCACCCAGGCCGACCGGCCGCCAGCGGGAGTTGGAGCGCCCGGCCTGCTCGGTCGGGTAGAAGTTGATGTCGACGACCCGGTCCAGGAAGGTCACGGCCGTCCGCACGGTGGCGTCCAGGCGTTCCCAGTCGATCGAGCCGTTCGCCACGAAGGCGCCCAGGTTGACCGAGCCCAGGTTGCAGACGGCCGTCTCGCCGTCGTCGGTGACCTCGAGGATCTCCGTGCACAGGTTCGAGGAGTGCACGACCCGGCCCGGCTCGGCGGTCTGGTTCGCGGTCCGGTTGGAGGCGTCCTTGAACGTCATCCAGCCCTGACCGGTCTGCGCGAGGGTCCGCATCATCCGGCCGTACAGCTCACGCGCCGGAATCGTCCTGCGGGCCAGACCCTTGGCCTCGGCCCCGCGGTAGGCCGCGTCGAACGCGTCGCCCCACAGGTCGACCAGCTCGGGCACGTCCGCCGGGGAGAACAGCGACCACTCGGTGTCCGCGTCGACCCGGCGCATGAACTCGTCCGGGATCCAGTGCGCCAGGTTCAGGTTGTGCGTACGCCGCTGGTCCTCACCGGTGTTGTCGCGGAGCTCCAGGAACTCCTCGATGTCCGCGTGCCAGGTCTCCAGGTAGACCGCCGCCGCGCCCTTGCGCCGGCCGCCCTGGTTCACCGCCGCGACGGAGGCGTCCAGCGTCTTGAGGAACGGCACGATGCCGTTGGAGTGCCCGTTGGTGCCCCGGATCAGCGAACCCCGGGCACGGATGCGGGAGTACGACAGACCGATGCCGCCCGCGTGCTTGGAGAGCCGCGCCACCTGGTGGTAGCGGTCGTAGATCGAGTCCAGCTCGTCCTTCGGCGAGTCCAGCAGATAGCAGGAGGACATCTGCGGGTGTCGCGTACCGGAGTTGAAGAGCGTGGGGGAGGAGGGGAGGTAGTCCAGCTTGCTCATCAGCCCGTAGAGCGCGGCGACCTCGTCCAGCGCCCGCACCGACTCGTCCTCGGCGAGGCCCGCGGCCACGCGCAGCATGAAGTGCTGCGGGGTCTCGATGACCTCGCGGGTGAGCGGGTGGCGCAGGAGGTAACGGCTGTGCAGCGTCCGCAGACCGAAGTAGCCGAAGCGGTCGTCGGCGCCGTCCGCCAGGGCCTGCTCGACGAGCTTGTCGAGCGCGTCCGCGTGCAGCGCCACGAACGCGGCGGTGCGGTCGGCGATCAGGCCCTCGCGGTGCCCGACGGCGACCGAGGCGGAGAAGGACGTCGCGCCCTGCCCCGCGGCCTCGTCCGCGATCGTGCGGGTCAGCAGCCGGGCGGCGAGCCGGGAGTACGCCGGGTCCTCGGAGATCAGCCCCGCGGCGGCCTCGGTGGCCAGCGAGCGCAACTCGGCCTCGTCGGAACGGGCGTTGCGCCCGCGCAGCGCGGCGGCGGCGACCCGGCCGGGGTCGGTGTCGGGCAGATCGACGGTGAGGTCGGTCAGGGTCCGCAGCAAAGCGGTCCCGGGTCCGTCGTTCGGGGCGTTCCCGGCCGTGGTGGACTCGGCGGATTCGGTGGCTGAAACCGGATCGGCGGGCGCGATGGTCACTGGGCTTTCCCTCGCTCGGCAGGGGGCCGGCAGCAGGCGGGGAAGCCGGGCAGCGCGAAGCCCGGGGCAGGGCAGCACAGCTGACGGCGTCCACCGGCCTATCCGCGAGGCCCGGACGTCTGGCATCCGGTTCGGTCGATCCGGACGCGCTGTCGGCAGGTCATCGGACTTCAGGTGTGCAAAAACACACTGATCACACCGTTGCGGGACAGTTCCGGATTCGCACCGGATTCCCCTGCGACGACAGCGAGGTCGAGCATACATGTGGGGGCCGCCAGATGCTGCGGCCCCCACATGTTGTGTCGCGTCGATTCAATACGCCCCTCAGGACGCCGCCTCCAGCCCCAGCCGGAAGGTCATGAGCCGCAGGCCCGGCACCGGCTCCCAGTCCCGTTCAGGGGTCCGCAGAAAGCCGAGCCGACGGTAGATCCTGTGGGCCGCGAGCATGGCCGGCTGCGTCGACAGCACCAGTGCCCGGACAGCCTCCGTCGACCGGGCCCGCTCGATGCACGCCCGCACGAGAGCCTCTCCCACGCCCCGTCCGCGCCCCGCGCGGGCCACGGCCAGCATCCGGAATTCGGCCTCGCCCGGACCGGCGATGTCGCGCCACGGAGTGCCGGGAGCGGCATACGTCACGCCGCCGAGCACCGTCCCGTCCGCGTCGAGCGCGACCAGCACCTCCGCCTCGGCCGCCCGTCGTTCCACCGCCCGCAGCTGGAGCAGATACGGGTCCTGCGGGCCGTCCAGCAGATCATCACCGAGATACGCCTCGGCGATGATCCCGCCGAGCGCGGCGTACTCGGCGGGTTCCGCCACCCTGATCGTCAGATCCATCAGCCACTCGCTCCCACATCGTTGTTCGGCGCGCCGTCGCCCACCGGCGGCAGATCGCCGCGCTCGACCGGCTGCCGCCCGGCGGCCTCCCCGGCCGGCGGCAGCACCCGGTCCAGTTCCCGGTCGTCGGCTCGGTGGGCGGCCCGCGCCGCCGAACGCAGCGTCGCCCGGTCCACCTTGTCGCGCGGCCCGCTCACCGTGACCACGAGTCCGCCCTGTTCCCAGGCGTACGCATGGCCCGACTCCGTGGCCCGGTACCACTGTTCGCCGTCCCGCTCGCACGTCACCAGGGGCTCCTGACCGCTCGCGGCCGCGGCCCCCTCCGCACAGTCGGCCTCGGCGCGCGGGCGGCGCTCCACCGACAGCTGGAGCGTTCCGCCGTCCGGCGCGCTGTAGGAGCTGCTGAACCCGTCGTCACCGAGCGCCCCGACCGACTGGCGTACCAGGGCGTAGCCCGCGGCCTCGGTCACCCACACCTGCTCCGCGACGAGCTGCGCGGCGCTCGCCCGTGCCTCCAGATCCGCCCGGTCCGGCGCCGGACCGTCCGAGGAACTCCGGCCCGCCGCCATCGTGTCGGGCGCCGGCTCGGTGCCGCAGCCCGTCGCCGTCAGGGTCAGTGCCAGCGTCAGCGGCAGGGTCAGGAGGAGGGGCCGGAGCCGGGGCGACCGGGAGCGCGATGTCATGGGCACATCTTTTCGTACGGTGAGGGGTCCGCGCACCGGGTAATCGAACGGTGGACGGACACCGGAACGACCTCCGGGCCGCCGCCCGCTCCATCGAGGGAGGGGCGACGGCCCGGGATCCAGGGCCCGCTGACCGGCCGGTGGTGCTCAGCAGCAGCGGAAGCCCTCGCGCGGATCGGCCTCGCGGGCGTCCGTGCGGCTGCGCTCGAACGCGCGGCGGGTCATCACCGGGGCGTCCGGATCGTGCGTTCTCGCGTGTGCCACATAGCGGTCGTACGTGGACTCGCCGGTCAGCTCACGGACGTACCAGCGGATCCGTCCCGCCACCCGCCGGACGTCCGCGACGGTCATGTCGGACTCCCCGTTCCCGCGGGCTCCTTGCGGAGGCCGCCCTCGGGGCCGAGGCCGGCGGCGGCCAGTTCGGCCTTCTCCTCCGGGGTCGCGATGAGCGAGGCCGGGGCGACGAGCTTGGACTCGACGTACGGCGTCTCGTGGAGCTTGACGCTCTCCGGGTCGCGGATGGCCTTGTAGCAGACCCGCCCGGCGTCCACGAGCACCACGATGATGAGGAGCGCGAAGAGCGCGCTCAGCACCCCGTCGACGGTGGAGTTGGTGACGACGGTCCGCATGTCGTCCATGTTCTTCGCGGGGGCCAGCACCTCGCCCGCGTCGATGCCCGCCTGGTACTTGTCACGCTGGGCGAAGAAGCCGATCTTCACGTCCTCGGAGAAGATCTTCTGCCAGCTCGCGGTGAGGGTGACCGCCACGTCCCAGGCGAGCGGGACCGCGGTGACCCAGGCCCACTTCAGCCGGCCGGACTTGACGAGCAGCGTGGTGCAGACGGCCAGCGCGACGGCGGCCAGCAGCTGGTTGGCGATGCCGAAGAGCGGGAAGAGCTGGTTGATGCCGCCCAGCGGGTCGTGCACACCGACCCAGAGGAAGTAGCCCCAGCCGCCGACCACGACGGCGCTGGCGAACCAGACGCCCGGCTTCCAGCTGACCTCGCGGAACGGCTTGTAGGCGTTGCCCAGCATGTCCTGGAGCATGAAGCGCCCGACCCGGGTGCCGGCGTCCACGGTGGTCAGGATGAAGAGCGCCTCGAACATGATGGCGAAGTGGTACCAGAACGCCTTCATCGCGGTCCCGCCGACCACCGCGGAGAAGATCTCCGACATGCCGAGCGCGAAGGTGGGCGCGCCACCGGTCCGGGAGAGCAGGCTCGCCTCCTCGACGTCCTTGGCGGCCTGGGCCAGGGCGTCCGGGGTGATGGTGAAGCCGAAGTTGGCCACGGCCTGGGAGGCGGACTGGACGCTGTCGCCGATCACGCCGGCGGGCGCGTTGATGGCGAAGTAGAGCCCGGGGTCGATGATGCAGGCGGCGATCATCGCCATGATCGCCACGAACGACTCGACCAGCATGGCGCCGTAGCCGATCATCCTGATCTGCGTCTCCTTCTGGACCATCTTCGGCGTGGTGCCGGAGGAGACCAGGGAGTGGAAGCCGGAGAGCGCGCCGCAGGCGATGGTGATGAAGACGAACGGGAACATCGAGCCGGCGAAGACCGGGCCCGAGCCGCTGGAGGCGAAGTCGGTGACCGCGGGCATCTTCAGGGTCGGCAGGGCGACGACCACGCCCAGGGCCAGCAGCCCGATCGTGCCGACCTTCATGAAGGTGGAGAGGTAGTCGCGCGGGGCCAGCAGCAGCCACACGGGGAGCACGGAGGCGAGGAACCCGTACACGATCATCCAGATGACCAGCGTGCCCGGCTCCAGCGTGAAGAAGTCCGCCCACGACGACTCCGCGACCCAGCCGCCCGAGACGATCGCGAGGAGCAGCAGCGCGACGCCGATCAGGGAGACCTCGCTGACCTTGCCGGGCCGCAGGATGCGCAGATAGACGCCCATGAAGAGGGCGATCGGGATCGTCATGCCGATGGAGAAGACGCCCCACGGCGAGTGGGCGAGCGCGTTCACGATGACCAGCGCGAGGACCGCGAGCAGGATGATCATGATGATGAAGACCGCGACCAGGGCGGCGATCCCGCCGACCGGCCCTATCTCGTCGCGCGCCATCTGGCCGAGCGAACGGCCGTTGCGGCGGGTCGAGAAGAAGAGCGTCACCATGTCCTGGACGGCGCCGGCGAAGATGACGCCCACGACGAGCCAGATCGTGCCCGGCAGATAACCCATCTGTGCGGCGAGCACCGGACCGACCAGCGGGCCCGCGCCCGCGATGGCGGCGAAGTGGTGGCCGAACAGGACCCGGCGGTCGGTGGGATGGAAGTCGACGCCGTTGTCCAGCCGTTCGGCCGGGGTCGCACGGTTCTTGTCGACCTTCAGGACCCGGTTGGCGATGAACCGGGAGTAGAAGCGGTACGCGATGGCGTACGAGCCGAGGGCCGCGGCCAGCATCCAGGCGGCGGAGACCTCTTCACCCCGCGAGAGCGCGAGGGTGGCCCAGCCGATGGCGCCGGCCAGGGCCACCAGGCTCCAGACGACTATGGACTTCGGGGTCGGAGCCCGCCGTCCGGGTGCGGGTGGAACCGGTGGTGCTGATGTGGGCGTTTCCGGCATATCGATCCGTCCCCTCGCGCGATCACTGTCGTAACGTGCGCGAAATCTAGGTGGTGCGGCCGCTCTCCGGAACCCCTGTCCGCATACCGGTCGTGTTTCGCCGATGTCTCCACCGAAGTTCCGCAGTCATGACACGGACGGGAGGGAGGATCGGTTCACGCGATGCCCGCGTCACTCGGGATGACCGAAAACAGGCGGTGGCCCGGGGAAGGGATCCCTGGGCCACCGCCTGTTCGTGCGCTGGTGGTTCTCAGTCCGTCGGGCGTTTGAGACGGGCCACGAACTTGTAGCGGTCGCCCCGGTAGACCGAGCGCACCCACTCCACCGGTTCGCCCTGGCCGTCCACCGAATGACGGGACAGCATGAGCATCGGCAGGCCCACGTCGGTGCCCAGCAGACCGGCCTCGCGCGGGGTGGCGAGCGAGGTCTCGATGGTCTCCTCCGCCTCGGCGAGGCGGACGTCGTACACCTCGGCGAGCGCGGTGTAGAGCGAGGTGTACTTCACCAGCGAACGGCGCAGCGCCGGGAAGCGTTTGGCCGAAAGGTGGGTGGTCTCGATCGCCATCGGCTCCCCGCTGGCGAGCCGGAGCCGCTCGATGCGCAGCACCCGGCCGCCCGTCGAGATGTCCAGCAGGCCGGCGAGCGTGTCGTCCGCCGTGACATAGCCGATGTCCAGCAGTTGGGACGTCGGCTCCAGTCCCTGGGCGCGCATGTCCTCGGTGTACGAGGTGAGCTGGAGGGCCTGGGAGACCTTCGGCTTGGCGACGAAGGTGCCCTTGCCCTGGATGCGTTCGAGGCGGCCCTCGACGACCAGCTCCTGGAGCGCCTGGCGCACGGTGGTGCGCGAGGTGTCGAACTCGGCCGCCAGGGTGCGTTCGGGCGGCACCGGGGTGCCGGGCGGCAAGGTGTCCGTCATGTCGAGGAGATGGCGCTTGAGCCGGTAGTACTTCGGTACGCGCGCCGTGCGCGTACCGGCACCGGTCTCGCTCCCCGTACTGCCCCCGTCGGCACCCATGGCCCGCCTTCCCGACTGCTGCGTTGCTGCCGTCACCGGCTCCTCCGTCTGTCGCGGCTCACATGGTGGCACGGTCCGGTCACGGGTCGTCGCCCTCCCTTAGGTGTCGGTCCTATAACGGACGCGAGTGCACTTCTTATACACCCTTGACACCCCTAAAGGTCTAGGCCAAGCTCCCGGTACTGGTCTAAACCATTAAAGACCAGGTCCAGCCCCAGCAGAACTCGTCGAATGTCTTCGCGGTGGGTGGGGTTGCAGCATCCCTGAGGAGGGTTTGACGTGAAGCGCAAGCTCATCGCGGCTATCGGTGTCGCGGGCATGTTGGTTTCGGTCGCGGCGTGTGGTTCCGACGACAAGAATTCGTCCGCGGACCCGAAGGACCGCAAGGAAACCCTGACCGTCTGGCTCATGGGCGAGGCCCAGTCCACCTGGCCCGAGCTGGTCAAGGACGTCAACGCCGAGTTCAACAAGAAGTACCCGGGCGTCACGGTCAAGATTCAGTACCAGCAGTGGGCCGACAAGGTCAAGAAGCTGGACACCTCCCTCGGCGGCGACAAATTCCCGGACGTCGTGGAACTCGGCAATACCGAGACCATGCAGTACATCCTCAATGGTGCGCTCGGAGAAATCGACCCCAAGAAGTACGAGAACTCGGACACCTGGATCAAGGGTCTGAAGGACACGTGCTCCTTCGAGGGCAAGACCTACTGCGTCCCCTACTACGCGAGCGCCCGTCTGGCCGTGTACAACAAGGACATGCTGAAGGCCGGCACCGGCAGCGACGCCCTCCCGCAGACCGAGGACGAGTTCCTCGCCGCGATGGACAAGGTCGACGCCGAGCTGGGCAAGAAGGACAAGCGCGCCTCCTCCCTCTACTTCCCGGGCCGCTACTGGTACGCCGCGATGTCGTACGTCGCCGCCTACGGTGGCCAGATAGCCACGTACGACGAGGGCGGCAAGGAGTGGAAGGCCGCGCTCTCCACTCCGGAGGCCCAGAAGGGCATCCAGCACTTCGTCGACCTGGTCAAAAAGTACAACAAGGCCGATGTGACGAAGGACGAGCAGGACCACGCCAACGTCATGGCCAACGAGAAGGCCGCGGTCATCTACGGCCAGGCCTGGGAGGCCGGCAGCGTCACCACGGGTGAGAACGGCAACCCGAAGCTCGAGGGCAAGATCGCCACGGCCGGTATGCCCGGCCCCGAGGGCAAGGCCCTCCCGTCCTTCATCGGCGGCTCGGACCTCGCGACGATCTCCAAGTCCAAGGTCCAGGACCTCGGCGAGGAGTGGATCTCCCTCTTCACCAACGCGAAGTCCATGGAGGTCCTCGCGTCGAAGAACATCCTCCCCAACAACGAGAAGCAGCTTGAGCCGCTGAAGGCCAAGCCGGAGACCGCCGCCATCGCCAACGCGGTGCCGGACGCCTGGTTCACGCCGATCGCGCCGGGCTGGGCCTCCATCGAGAAGGAGGAGATCCTCCAGAACATGCTTCTGGAGATCGTCAAGGGCTCCTCCGTCGCCGACGCCACCAAGAAGGCCGACGACAAGATCAACGCGCTGATCAACAAGGAATCCTGACCTTCCGATCGCCAGGCGGGGCCCGGCGTCAGCGCCGGGCCCCCGCTCCTTTCCCGCAAGTGAATGCCGTGAATTCCGGGGCCCGCCCCGGACCCGCGATGGAAGGTCAGCCACGTGTCTGCCGCTGATACCAAGGCCGCCGGGCCGCCGGTCCCCGTACCACCCGACCCGCAGGCGACGGGGAAGTCGTCCTTTGACGACCATGCGCCCCGGGTGCAGAAGAGAAAGCGGAAGAAGGGGGAACTGCTCCCCTACTTCCTGATTCTCCCGGCGATCGTGGCGATCGCCGCCGTCTACCTCTACCCGCTCGGCAAGACGGTCATCATGTCCTTCCAGGACATGGGCCGGCGCGAGCTGTGGTCCGGAGAACCGGCGCCATGGGTCGGCTTCGAGCAGTTCACCAACATCCTCGGCGACTCCGAGTTCTGGTGGGTCACCTTCCGCACGGTCGTCTTCATGGCCATCTGTGTGACGCTGACCATGGGGATCGGGCTGCTGGTCGCCCTGCTGATGCGCAAGCTCACCACCTGGGTCCGGCTCGTGCTCACCGCCTGCCTCATCGCCGCCTGGTCGATGCCGCTGATGGTGGCCGCCTCGATCTTCCGCTTCATGGCCGACTCCGACTACGGCCTGATCAACACCCTGATCGCCAAGGTCGTCGGCGAGGACTGGCTCGGACACAACTGGTACCTCAACCCGATCCAGGGCTTCGGCATCATCACCCTGCTGGTCGTCTGGGGCGCCATCCCGTTCGTCGTCGTCACCCTGTACGCCGCCCTCACCCAGGTTCCCCAGGAGCTGGAGGAGGCCGCCGCCCTCGACGGCGCCAGCGCCTACGGCATCTACAAGTTCGTTACCTGGCCGGTCATCAAGCCGGTCTTCACCATGGTCGCCACCCTCTCGGTGATCTGGGACTTCAACGTCTTCGGCCAGATCTGGCTGCTGCGCGGCAACAAGCCCGAGCCGGAGTACGAGACCCTCGGCCTCTACTCCTACTCCAAGGCGTTCGAGTCCACCTCCTTCAGCCAGGGCACCGCGATCGCCCTGATCACGGTACTGCTGCTGTCCGGCGTGGCCGTGTACTACCTGCGCCAGCTCATGAAGACGGGAGAGGTCGAATGAGCAGCTCGACCCAGACACAGGTACTGCGCCCCGACCGCAAGAAGAGCCGGCTGCACTTCGACCTCATCGGCCTCGTCGTCGCCCTGGTCATGGTCTTCCCGGTCTACTGGCTGGTCATCAGCGCCCTGCGGCCCAACCGGGAGATCCGCAGCTACGACCAGACCCTGTGGCCCACGTCGATCACCTTCGACAACTTCGTCCGGGCCACCGAGCAGCCGAACTTCACCACCGCCATCCAGTCCAGCCTGATCGTCGCCGTCACCGCGGTGGTCGGCGGCATGATCATCGCGACCCTGGCGGCCCTGGCCATCGGCCGGTTCCGGTTCTTCGGCCGCAAGGCCCTGGTCCTGATCATGATCCTGGTCCAGATGCTGCCGCCGACGGCGATGCTCATCCCGATCTACGCCCAGCTCAACGCCATGGGCGGGATCGACGAGTACTGGGGCCTGATCGTCGTCTATCTGGTCTCCACGCTGCCCTTCGCCACCATCATGATCCGCGGCTTCGTCGTGAACATCCCGGTGGAGCTGGAGGAGTCCGCGATGGTCGACGGCTGCACCCGCTTCCAGGCCTTCCGGCGGGTGATCTTCCCGCTGCTCGCCCCCGGGCTCGCCGCCGCGTCGATCTTCGCCCTGGTGAACGCGTGGAACGAGTACCTCTTCGCGTACATCCTGATCAACGACAACTCCAAGTACACGCTGAACGTCTGGCTGATGACGTTCACGACCGAGCGCGGAACGGACTACGGCGCCCTCATGGCGGCATCGACCATGATCGCCATCCCGGTCGTCGTGTTCTTCATGATCATTCAGAAGAAGATGGCCGCAGGCCTCACTTCCGGCGCCGTGAAGGGATAGTGCGGGCTCATGACCACCCTCGTTTCCACCACGGACACCGTGACGCGCGACGCGCTCGCTGTGCTCCAGCCCGGGTTCACCGGAACCACCGCACCGGACTGGCTGCTGCGCCGCGTCGGTGAAGGCCTCGCCTCCGTCGGCCTGTTCGGGCGCAACATCACCTCGCCCGAGCAGCTCACCGCCCTCACCGGACGGCTGCGCTCCGAGCGGGACGACGTCCTCGTCGCCATCGACGAGGAGGGCGGCGACGTGACCCGCCTGGAGGTCACGCACGGCTCCTCCTTCCCCGGCAACTTCGCCCTCGGCTCGGTGGACGACGTCCACCTCACCCGGGCCGTCGCCCAGGAGCTGGGCCGCCGGCTCGCCGAGTGCGGCGTCAACCTCAACTGGGCGCCGTCCGCCGACGTCAACTCCAACCCGGGCAACCCGGTCATCGGCGTGCGCTCCTTCGGCGCCGACACCCGCCTGGCCGCCCGGCACACCGCCGCGTACATCGAGGGGCTCCAGGCCGCCGGTGTCGCCGCCTGCACCAAGCACTTCCCCGGGCACGGCGACACCGCGGTCGACTCGCACCTCGCACTGCCCCGCATCGATGTGGACCTGGACACCCTGCACGCCCGTGAGCTGGTGCCCTTCCGGGCGGCCATCGCCGCGGGTTCCAAATCGGTGATGAGCGCGCATATCCTTCTTCCCGCACTCGACCCGGACCGCCCGGCGACCCTGAGCCCGCAGATCCTCACCGGTCTGCTGCGCCAGGAGCTGGGCTACGACGGCCTGATCGTCACCGACGCCGTGGAGATGGACGCCATCGCCGGTACGTACGGCATCGAGCGCGGGTCCGTCCTCGCCCTCGCGGCGGGCGCCGACGCCATCTGTGTGGGCGGCGGCCTGGCCGACGAGGAGACGGTGCTGCGGCTGCGCGACGCCCTCGTCGCGGCCGTGCGCAGCGGGGAACTGACCGAGGAGCGGCTCGCCGACGCGGCCGCCCGTGTACGAGCCCTCGCGTCCTGGACGCAGAGGGCCCGGGGGGATGTCCCGGAGCCGGGCGCGGCAGTGCAGGAGGGGACCGCGCCCGGCACCGGTGTCAGCTCCGACATCGGTCTGGTGGCCGCCCGCCGCGCGGTCCGGGTGACCGGCTCCGGCGACCGGCTGACGGAGGCGGCGTACGTCGCCTCGTTCAGCGCGGTGGCGAACATCGCGGTCGGCGACGAGACCCCGTGGGGCATCGCCGCCGAGCTGGACAGGATCCTGCCCGGCACCGGCACGGACACCTACACCGAGGAGACCGAGGCCGTCGCGGACGCGATCCTGGCGGCGGCGGGGGAGCGGCGCGTCGTCGCCGTGGTCCGCGACGAGCACCGGCACGCCTGGATGGGCGCGGCGCTCGACGCCCTGCTGGCGGCCCGCCCGGACACGGTCGTGGTCGAGATGGGCCTGCCCCAGTCGGACCCGAGGGGTGCGCTGTATGTCGCCACCCATGGCGCGGCAAGGGTCTGCGGCACAGCGGCGGCGGAAGCGCTGACGGGCACCAAGGCCTGACACGTTCGAGCCGGGCAACATCAAGCCCGTCCGGCGATCGAGGACAACGCCTCTGGCCGGACGGGCCGCCCCGTTCAGCACCACACCGCACGGCAGAGGGCCGGGACACCACCAAGGCGTCCCGGCCCTCTGCCGTACGGGAAAGGGGGCGAGCCCTACAGCCCCTGCCACTGAGGCTTCGCCGCATACGTGGCCCGGAAGTAGTCCCCCAGCTTCAGCTTCGACGCCGCCGCCTCGTCCACCACCACGGTCGCGTGCGGATGCAGCTGGAGCGCCGAGGCCGGCACGATCGAGGCGACCGGACCCTCCACCGTCTGGGCGATGGCCTCCGCCTTGCCCTCACCGGTGGCCAGCAGGATCGGGTGCCGGGAGTCCAGGATCGTCCCGATGCCCTGCGTGATCACGTGGTGCGGCACCTGCTCGATGTCGTCGTCGAAGAAGCGCGCGTTGTCGACCCGGGTCTGCTGCGTCAGCGTCTTGATGCGGGTGCGCGATGCGAGGGAGGAGCACGGCTCGTTGAAACCGATGTGCCCGTCCGTGCCGATGCCCAGGAGCTGGAGGTCGACACCGCCCGCCTCCGCCAGCGCCCGGTCGTACGCCTCGCAGGCCGCCTGGACGTCCTCGGCCGAGCCGTCGGGGCCCATGAAGGAGGCCTCGGAGAGCCCCAGCGGCTCGACGACCTCGCGCAGCACCACCGAGCGGTACGACTCCGGGTGCCCCGCGGGCAGGCCGACGTACTCGTCGAGCTGGCAGATCCGGGCGCGCGTGGCGTCGACGGCCCCGGAGGCGACCTTGGCCGCCAGTGCGCGGTAGATGGGCAGCGGGGTCGAGCCGGTGGCAACGCCGAGCAGGGCGTCGGGCTTGCGGCGGAGCAGCGCGGCGATGGCCTCCGCGATCAGTTCGCCGCCTGCCGTGGCGTCCGGGACGATGACAACTTCCACGCTGTGCCTGCCGATCTGACTAGGGGAGCCGGTGGTATAGACCAATCAAGTTCCCAATTTAGCAGAATCGAGCGGCCGTACGGTGAACAGTCCGCCCATCGGCCGCACCCGGTGCGCACCTCCGGCCCCGCACGCCCCGGCCCGCTGGCGGGCCACCGCATTGCCTGGTCGACTTGTCCGGTACGGCGCCGACCGCGTACCACCCGCGCGCCGTCCCGTATGCCGTTGACAGCCCAGGGAGGCCCCCACATGTCCGCCACCCCTCCGGCCGACCGGAGCGGCCAGGGCGACGAGCCCGGCCGCATCATGTCCGGCGAAATGGCCGAGCAGCCCGCGATGCTGCGCCGGATCCTCGAACAGGGCGCGCCCCGCATCAACGAGGTCGCCGCCGAGATCGCCGCCCGGAAGCCCCGGTTCGTGCTGCTCACCGCCCGGGGTACGTCGGACAACGCGGCGCTCTATGCGAAGTACCTGCTGGAGATCCGCCTCGGGCTGCCCTGCGGACTGGCCTCGATGTCCACCACCACGGCCTACGGAGCCAAGCCCGATCTGCGGGACGTCCTGGTGATCACCGTCAGTCAGTCGGGCGGCTCGCCGGACCTGGTGGCCTCCACCCGGGCCGCCCGGGAGGCCGGGGCCGTCACGCTCGCCGTCACCAACAACCCGGACTCCGCGCTCGCCGCCGTCTCCGAGTACCACATCGACATCCTGGCGGGCCCGGAGAAGGCGCTGCCGGCCACCAAGACGTACACCGCCTCCCTGCTCTCCCTCTACCTCTTCGTGGTGGGCCTGGGCGGCGGCGACGGCACCACGGCCGCCGCGGGCCTGCCCGACCTCGCCGGCGCGATCCTGGGCCGCCGGGCCGAGGTCAAGGCGCTGGCCTCCCGCTACCGCTTCGCCGAGCGCATGGTGATCACCTCGCGCGGCTACGGCTACCCGACGGCCAAGGAAGCGGCCCTGAAGCTCATGGAGACCAGCTACATCCCGGCTCTCTCCTACTCCGGCGCCGATCTGCTGCACGGCCCGCTGGCGATGGTCGACAACATCTCCCCGGTGATCGCCGTGGTCACCGACGGCCGGGGCGGCGAGGCACTCCAGCCGGTGCTGGACCGGCTGCGCGGACGCGGCGCGGATCTCTTCGTGGTCGGCCCCAAGGCCCAGGTGGAGGCGGCCTCGGCCGGCTTCTCGCTGCCCACGGCGGGCGTCCCGGAGGAGTTGCAGCCGATCCTGGAGATCCTGCCGCTGCAGATGCTGGCGTACGAGGTGACGATCGCCCGGGGCCAGGACCCCGACGCGCCCCGCGCCCTGGCGAAGGTCACCGAGACCCGCTGAGGACCGGAGGCGTGCGGCCCCCGGAAACACCCGCGGGCCGCGGCGCCGGGACGGGACCCTCAGCCCATCCGGCACCGCAGCCCGGAGCTGCGGGCCTGCCTTTCGGAACAGGCCGGGCTCCCGGGCCCCGGCACGCGCATCTGCGGCGTTGTCGTCGGTCGCCGACTTCCCCAAGCTCTCGAACGAGCTCGAGCAGGGGGAGAGCCCACTGCGTCGACTTCCTCCTCCGCCTTGCAGCTGCACGCACCGGACCCCGCTCGCTGATCCGGCCTGTTCCAAAAGGCAGGCCCTACCTGGCCGGCGGTGTGCGGTGCCCCCGGCCACTGGAGGCACCGGCGCGGTCAGGGCAGAGAGCGCCGGGTGCCTCGGTCCGCTCTCCTGTGCGGGGAGAGCGGAGGTCTTGATGAACATTGTGGACTAGACCAATACCCGTGTCCATCCGCATGCACGACATTCTCGGGCCGGCCGCCGCGCCTGTCCATCGTCCTGCCCACTGCACGGTCCGCCGGGCCGATCGGTTCGAACGCTTCCGGTAACCACAGGTACGCTCCACACGTGCCCTCCATGAACGACCTCGTCCGCCAGCACACCGCTCTGAGCGACACCGACCTCGAGTGGCTCCATCTGCTGGTCTCGGAGTGGCAGCTGCTCTCCGACCTGTCCTTCGCCGACCTGGTGCTGTGGGTCCCGACCCGCGACGGCACGCGGTACGTCTCCGTCGCCCAGATGCGCCCCAACACCGGGCCCACCTCCTACCAGGACGACATGGTCGGCCACCTGGTGCCGCGCGGCCGCCGCCCGCTGCTGGACGCGGCGCTGGACGAGGGCCGGATCGTGCGCGAGGGCGACCCGGAGTGGCGCGAGGAGGTGCCCGTACGGGTCGAGTCCATCCCCGTACGCCGTGACGGCCGGGTGCTCGGCGTCATCGCCCGCAACACCAACCTGCTCACCGTGCGCACCCCCTCCCGGCTGGAGCTCACCTACCTCCAGTCCGCCTCCGACCTGGCCCAGATGATCGCCGCCGGGTCCTTCCCCTTCCCCGGCCAGCAGGTCGACATGGACGCCTCCCCGCGGGTGGGCGACGGCCTGATCCGGCTCGACGCCGACGGGATCGTGCAGTACGCCAGCCCCAACGGCCTCTCCGCCTACCACCGCCTCGGCCTCGCCTCCGATCTGGTCGGCCACCACCTCGGCACCACCACCGCCGAACTGGCCCCGTCCCGGGGGCCGGTGGACGAGGCCCTGGTCAAGGTGGCCAGCGGTTACGCGCCCCGGGAGTTCGAGGTCGAGTGCGCGGGCGGGGTGATCCAGCTGCGGGCCATCCCGCTCAAACCCAAGGGTGTCCGCATCGGCTCGCTCGTCCTGCTCCGGGACGTCACCGAACTGCGCCGCCGCGAACGTGAGTTGATCACCAAGGACGCGACCATCCGGGAGATCCACCACCGGGTGAAGAACAACCTCCAGACGGTGGCCGCCCTGTTGCGCCTCCAGTCCCGCCGGATGGACTCCGAGCAGGGCCGCGAGGCGCTCAACGAGGCCGTCCGGCGCGTCGGTTCGATCGCCATCGTCCATGAGACGCTGTCCCAGAATCTGGACGAGCGGGTCGAGTTCGACGAGATCGCCGACCGGGTGATCGCGATGGTCTCGGAGATCTCCCCGGGCAAGGTGACCTGCCGGCGCACCGGACGCTTCGGCATCCTCGACGCCGAGGTCGCCACCCCGCTCTCCATGGTGCTGACGGAGGTTCTGCAGAACGCCCTGGAGCACGCCTTCGCCGTGGCCGACCACGGGACGGTGGAGGTCTCCGCCGTGCGCGGCGGATCGCCCGCCGACGGGCGGCTGCTGATCACCGTCACCGACGACGGCCGCGGGCTGCCCGAGGGGTTCGACCCGAAGCGGGCCGGCAACCTCGGACTCCAGATCGTACGGACCTTGGTGGAGGGGGAGTTGGGCGGCACGTTCGGCATGGTCCCGGCCCCCGAGCGCGGCACCCAGGTGGTGCTGGACCTTCCGGTCAGCAGCGACAAGTAGAACCGCGCGAGCGCACACAGCAGAGCGGGCCCGGACCGTGGTGACGGTCCGGGCCCGCTCCGTGATGCTCACGATGCGATGCGCTCCGGGGTACTGCGCGCTGCGACTCGAAGGCGGGGCTGTGCGTACGCTCTGTACGCGCCGCCGGGCTGAGGCTTGGTGCGGTTCTCGCTCAGGCGCTTGCGTTGCGCGCCCGGTTGCGAGCGGCGCGGCGCTTCATCGCGCGGCGCTCGTCCTCGCTGAGGCCACCCCAGACGCCGGAGTCCTGGCCGGACTCGAGCGCCCACTGCAGGCACTGCTCCATGACGGGGCAGCGGCGGCAGACAGCCTTGGCTTCCTCGATCTGCAGCAGCGCAGGACCGGTGTTGCCGATGGGGAAGAACAGCTCGGGGTCTTCCTCACGACAAACGGCGTTGTGACGCCAGTCCATGGCTGCTACCTCTCCTTGGTATTACACGCTTGTTGCTTGTGAATGTGAACGCTTTCACGAATCCCCCCGCAGATGACGGGCCGACCCCCAGATGGACTGGGCGTGGTCTGTGATGGTGAGGAGGGGTTCTGGCTCTCAGTGGAGGCCGGTGTTGCGGGCCGTCCCGATCGCCATGAAGAGATTCCCAAACCTCGGCGACGGATACAACCCCTTCTGGAAAGTTTTTTTTGATTCCTCGGTGTCGACTAGGTCACAGGCGCACTTCTTAGGGGTGGGACCCAGTCCAAACGTTCGAGTTAAAGGACTTTCGGCCCTTCCACTCACACAATCACACGCAGTGCACGGCGTACGCCTGTGAACGTCACGCTCGTACGCAGTCCCAGGTGGTCACCGTCCATCTGGAAGGGCAGTGGGACCTTTGAATGCAAGGTGAAGTCCGTGAGGTCATGCCGTGAAACGGCGTGCTTCCCGCGGGGCCCCTTCTCGGGGCTCGAAGTGAGCAGCTGGGTGCCGTAGAGGGCCACCGCCGGGGTGGACAGACGCTTCAGTCCGAGGACGTCCAGCGCGGTGTCGAAGGAGGCCTTCGGGGAGGCGTACATCGGACGATTGCCCAGGTAGGTCCAGGGGGCGGTGTTGCAGATTATGGAGAGCGCGAGGTCGGTGACCGGGTCCTGGCCGGGCACGTCGAGCGTGATCTGACCGTGTCTGCGGTGGGCCTCGTTCAGGAACTGCCGCACCACCTGGCGTACGTACAGGGCGTGCGTCGAACGCTTCCCGCCCTCGCGCTTCTGTTCGACCCGGCCGATGACTCCCGCGTCGAACCCGAGTCCGGCACAGAAAGTGAACCAGCGTTCGGGAACGGACTCGTCCTCCGTGCCCGGGGTGCCGGCGGCCAGGCCCAGACCAACCGTGCGTTCGGTCCGGTTCGCCAGGGCGTCCAGAATCGCACCGGTCGCCTCCACCGCGTCGTTCGGCAGTCCGAGGGCGCGCGCGAAGACATTGGTGGACCCGCCGGGAACCACGGCGAGCTTCGGGAGGGCGTCCACGTCCGGGCCCCGGTGCAGCAGCCCGTTCACGACCTCGTTCACCGTGCCGTCGCCGCCGAGGGCGACCACCAGATCGATGTCGTCGCTGTCCGCCGCCCGCCGCCCCAGGTCGCGCGCGTGCCCCCGGTACTCCGTGGTCACCGCCTCCAGCTTCATCTCGCTGGCCAGCGCGTGGATGAGCACATCACGGGTGCGGGCACTGGTGGTGGTAGCAGCTGGGTTGACCACGAGGAGTGCGCGCATGACCGCCAGCCTACCTACCGGGCGGTTCGGGCTCGTAGTCCCGGTTCGCTGCGCTCGGGGCCGGTGACGGAGCGTGACGGCCCGCCCCGGTCCACCGCCGAACGGGTGGGGCTCCCGCGCACCCCGGCTTCACTTCCGGGCCCCGGGGATGCCAACCTGAAAGGCGTGAGCACTCAGCAGACACCGTCCACGCCGTCGCCCTCCGCAGCGGAGCGCCCGACCAGGATCACCGTCCTCGCCGGGGTCAACGCCCTCGAAGGCGTGGCACTCGCCGTCGGCGGCGTCTGTCTCCTGGTCATGGGGGTGCTCGGGAAGCTGGAGAGCACACAGCAGGCCGAGACGGTCGGGATCACCCTGATCGCACTCGGCGCGATCCCGCTGATCGCCGCCCGCGGGCTGCTGCTGCTGCGCAGCTGGAGCCGGGGGCCCGCGCTGATCACCCAGATCATGGCGCTGCCGGTGGCCTGGACGCTGCTGCGCTCTCAGGGCGCCCTGATCCCCACCGGAATCGTGCTGGCGGCGGTCGCCGTCACCGGACTCGTGCTCGTCCTGAACCCGGCGACCACCCAGGACCTCGGCATCCGCCGGGGGCCGAGGGCGACCCCCGAGGCCTGAGCCGACGGACCCCGCCCCGCTCGCCCGCTCCTCGCCTACTCCTCGACGAGCAGCCGCTCACGCAGCTGCGCCAGGGTGCGGGCCAGCAGTCGCGAGACGTGCATCTGCGAGATGCCGACCTCCTGGGCGATCTGCGACTGGGTCATGTTCCCGAAGAAGCGCAGCAGCAGGATGCGCTTCTCGCGCGGCGGCAGGTCCTCCAGGAGCGGCTTGAGCGACTCCCGGTACTCCACGCCTTCCAGCGCCTCGTCCTCCGAGCCCAGCGTGTCCGCGACCGCCGGCGACTCGTCGTCCGTGTCCGGCACGTCCAGCGAGAGCGTGCTGTACGCGTTGGCCGACTCCAGGCCCTCCAGCACCTCCTCCTCGGAGATGCCGAGCCGCTCGGCCAGCTCGTGCACCGTCGGCGAGCGGCCGTGCTGCTGGGAGAGCTCCGCGGTGGCCGTGGTCAGCGACAGCCGCAGCTCCTGGAGGCGGCGCGGCACCCGCACCGCCCAGCCCTTGTCCCGGAAGTGGCGCTTGATCTCGCCGACCACCGTGGGGGTGGCGTACGTCGAGAACTCCACCCCCCGGTCCGGGTCGAACCGGTCCACGGACTTGATGAGTCCGATCGTGGCGACCTGGGTCAGGTCGTCCAGCGGCTCGCCCCGATTGCGGAAGCGGCGCGCCAGGTGCTCCACCAGTGGCAGATGCATCCGCACCAGCCGGTTGCGCAGCTCGGCCTTCTCCGCCGAACCGTCGGGCAGTTCCCGCAGCTCGAAGAAGAGGGCCCGGGCCCCGCTGCGGTCGTGTGGATCGTGGTGCCCGTGCTCGCTCATCTGGCCCGCCCGCTCTGCCTGCGACTGCTGCTCCACCGCGACGTTGAGGCTCTCGGGCCCGTCCGCTCCGTCCACCGGATGCGGCCGGGCCTGTTGTTCCGGGATGCCTGCTGGGCGCACCACCCCGGATCGGATCGTCTCGTCCCGCACAGGACCGTCCCCGTTCCCGTCGCTCACGCCGGCCCGGGGCCCGCGCCGCGCTGTTTGTAGAGGCTGATGCTGACCGTACGGTCGTCGGCGACCGTGGAGTCGACCTTGCCGGCCAGTGCGGAGAGCACCGTCCAGGCGAAGGTGTCGCGCTCGGGCGCCCGTCCGTCCGTGGTGGGCGCCGACACCGTCACTTCGAGGGAATCGTCGACGAGACGGAAGACGCAGCTGAGGACGGAGCCCGGCACGGCCTGCTGGAGCAGGATCGCGCAGGCCTCGTCGACCGCGATGCGAAGATCCTCGATCTCGTCGAGAGTGAAGTCCAAACGCGCTGCGAGACCGGCCGTGGCCGTTCGCAGCACCGACAGGTAGGCACCCGCAGCGGGCAGCCGGACTTCCACGAAGTCCTGATTCCCGGGCTCGCCTGCGATCTGGGACACCCTCACCTCCAAGGTGGCACAAACTCTTTCGAGGTTCCGGGAAGGGGGGCCCGGAGCCATGCGGTCCGTCGACGGTTCTTCGGCTCGGCGACGTTATCGGATCCATGATGCCGTGTCGTACGGACCCCATACCCCGGCCGTCACTCATGGTAAGCCCATGAGTACGCACAGTGGCTAGGGGTCTGCGGCGTCCAATTGCGAAGAACCAGCGCCGCATTGACGTACCCAGGCGTCAGACGATCGAACCGTCCTCGAAGCACCAGCGCCAGCTCTCGCCCGTCTCGAAGCTCCGCATCACGGGGTGACCGGTCGCCCGGAAGTGTCCGGTGGCGTGCCGCAGCGGCGACGAATCGCAGCAGCCGACGTGCCCACAGGTCAGGCAGAGCCTCAGCTGCACGGGGTGGGTGCCCGCCGCCAGGCACTCGGGACAGGTCTCGCCGAGCGGCACGGGCTCGGGGCGTGGCAGTTCCGCTACATGCGCACACTCGCTCATGATGGGCAGGTTACGACGGATCCGAGGACGGTGGGATGGACGCGCTGCCGCTGGTTGCCCTGGTCGCGGTCAGTGCGGCGGTCGCCGGCGCGGCCCGCCGTACCCCGGTGCCCGCCCCGCTCGTGCTGGTCGCCGTGGGGCTCGTGGCCGGCTATCTGCCGGGTATCCCGACGTACCACCTGGACGCGCACGTCGTGCTGCCGCTGCTGCTTCCGCCGCTGCTCTACACGGCGGCCGTGGACAGCTCCTACCTGGATCTGCGGGCCAACATCCGGCCGGTCGCCCTGCTCTCGGTGGGCTACACCCTCTTCGCGACCGTCGCGGTGGGCTGGCTGGCGTACCGGATCATCCCGGACCTGCCGCTGACCGCCGCCCTGGTCCTGGGGGCGGTCGTCGCGCCGCCGGACGCCGTGACGGCCGCCGCCATCGCCCGCCGGGTCGGGCTGCCCGCCCGGGTGACCACGATCCTCCAGGGCGAGTCGCTGGTGAACGACGCCACGGCGATCACCGCCTTCCGGGTGGCACTGGCAGCCGCGGTGGGGGAGGGGATGAGCTGGGCCGCCGGGATCGGCGAGTTCCTGCTGGCGGCGGTCGGCGGCGTCGGTGTCGGGCTGCTGCTGATGGTGCCGCTGCACTGGCTGCGTACGCATCTCAAGGAAGCGCTCCTCCAGAACACGCTCTCCCTCCTGATCCCCTTCGTGGCGTACGCGGCGGCCGAACGGGTGCACGCCTCCGGAGTCCTCGCCGTGGTCGTCGTCGCCCTCTACCTGGGCCACCGCTCCTGGCAGGTCGACTTCGCCACCCGTCTTCAGGAGGCGGCCGTCTGGAAGATGGTGGCGTTCATCCTGGAGTCGGCGGTCTTCGCCCTGATCGGGCTCCAGCTGCCGTTCGTCCTGAAGGGGCTCGGCTCGTTCGGGGTGGGGGAGGCGCTCGGCTACGCCGTCCTCGTGTTCCTGGCCGTCGTCGTGGTCCGCTTCGTCTGGGTCTACCCGGCCACCTATCTGCCCCGGTGGCTCTCGCGCCGCGTCCGGGAACGCGAGCCGGGCACCGACTGGACCGCGCCGCTGATCGTGGGCTGGGCCGGGATGCGCGGGGTCGTCTCGCTCGCCGTCGCGTTCTCGATCCCGCTGGTCATGCAGGACGGCGAACCGTTCCCGGCCCGCAGTCTGGTGCTGTTCCTGACCTTCACCACCGTCATCGGCACGCTGGTGATCCAGGGGCTGACGCTGCCCGTCCTCGTCCGCGTGCTGAAGCTGCCGGGCCCCGATCCGCGGACCGTCACGCTGGTCGAGGCGCAGGCCCAGAGCGAGGCCTCCGCGGCCGCCGAGGCCCGCCTGGACGAGCTGCTGGCCGACCCGCACAGCAGCCTGCCGCCACCGCTGGCCGACCGGTTGCGCAGTGTGCTGGAGCGCCGCCGCAACGCCGTGTGGGAGCGCCTGGGCACGGCCGACCCGGTCACCGGGGAGTCGGCGGACGACACCTACCGGCGGCTGGCGCGGGAGATGATCGAGGCCGAACGCGAGGTCTTCGTGCGGCTCCGCGACGAGCGGCGGATCGACGACGAGATGATGCGTACGCTGCTGCGCCGGCTGGATCTGGAGGAGGCGGCCGCCTACCGGGAGACGGACGACTCCTGAAGCGGCGCGGGCGGAGCCCCGGGGGTGCCGGTGATCACCGCGGCCACCCGGGCGCCCGGCGCGAAGGCGCCCTCCTCGGCCAGCGCGGTCAGCGCGAACAGCAGCTTGGCGACGTAGACGCGTTCCACGGGCAGCCCGTGCCGGTCCTCGAAGTCCGCGGCGAAGGCCTCCAGCTCCGGGGTGGAGCGGGCGTAGCCGCCGAAGGTGAAGCGCTCGTCCAGCGTCCAGCTGCCGGACGGGCCGCCGAACGCCTCGCGCTGGAGCCGCTCCACCTCCCGCCCGAGGAAGCCGCCGCGCAGCACCGGCACGCCCAGGGCCCGCTGCCCGGGGTCGAGACCGGCGGCGAGCCCGGCCAGGGTGCCGCCCGTACCGCAGGCCACGGCCGCCGCATCGGCCTCTCCGGCCAGCTCGCGCCCCAGCGCCGTACAGCCCTGTGCGGCCAGGGCGTTGCTGCCGCCCTCCGGGATGACCTCCACGTCCCCGTACCGGCTCAGCAGCCCCTCCAGGACCTCGGGGGAGGCCTTCGCGCGGTACGTCGTACGGTCCACGAAGTGCAGCCGCATACCGTCGGCCGCACACCGGGCGAGCGACGGGTTGAGCGGGCGGCTGGCCAGCTCGTCGCCGCGGACGACGCCGATGGTGGGGAACCCCAGCAGCCGGCCGGCCGCCGCGGTGGCCCGGAGGTGGTTGGAGTACGCGCCGCCGAACGTGAGCACGGTGCGCCCGGCGGCGGCCTCCAGATTGAGGACGAGTTTGCGCCACTTGTTGCCCGGCAGGTCCGGGTGGATCAGGTCGTCCCGCTTGAGGAGCAGGGTCACCCCGTGGCGCGCGAAGCGCTCGTCCCGGACGGCCGACAGCGGGGAGGGCACCCGGGGCCGCAGGAGGGCGTCGAGGCGGGGCGGGGGGTCGGGCGGGCTGTTCACCCGCCCATTGTCGTCCGCCCGTCGCAGCGGCGACGTTTCAGGATGTGGCCAGCCAGAGGTCCGGGCCGAACACCTCGTAATGGACGTCGGCCGGCCGGACGCCCGCCTCCAGCAGCCGGGCGCGGACGGCCCGCATGAACGGGAGCGGGCCGCAGAGATAGGCGTGCGTGCCCGGCCGTACGGTGATGCCGTCCAGGTCGACGAGGCCGGTGCGGTTCACGGGGTGCCCGGCCTCCGGGGTCTCGTACCAGAAGTGCGCCTCGGCTTCCGGGAGCTTCTCCGTCAGCCGGACGTGGTCGTTGCGCAGGGCGTGGTCGGCCGGTGAGCGGTCGCCGTGCACGACGGTGACCGGCCCTTGGTGGCCCTCCTGCGCGAGGTGTTCCAGCATCGACAGCATCGGGGTGCAGCCGATCCCCGCCGAGGCCAGCAGCAGGGGCGCGTCCAGGTGGTCGAGCACCAGGTCCCCGTAGGGGACGGAGACGCGCAGCAGGTCGCCCGCGCGGGTGTGCTCGTGCAGGTGCCGGGAGACCTCGCCGTCGGGCGTGGCCTGGCCGCGTACGTGTTTCACGGTGATCGACCGGAGCCGGGAGCCGGGGGCGCAGGAGAGGCTGTACTGGCGTATCTGGCGGGCCCCGTCCGGGAGTTCGACCTGTACGGAGACGTACTGGCCGGGCCTGAAGGCGGGCGGGGGCGTGTCCTGGGCTGGGCGCAGCAGGAAGGTGGCGACGTCCTCGGTCTCCTCGACCCGGGCGGCGACCTCCCAGGTGTGCCACACATCGCCCGCCAGGACGCCCTGCTGCGCGTAGAGCCGCTCCTCGACAGCGATCAGCGAGCCCGCCATCAGCCAGTAGACCTCGTCCCAGGCGGCGGCGACCTCCGGGGTGACCGCGTCGCCCAGGACGTCGGCGATGGCCGCGAACAAGTGGGTGTGCACCACCTCGTACTGCTCCGGGGTCACCCCGAGCGAGGCGTGCTTGTGGGCGATCCGGTCCAGCATCACGTCGGGCCGGGTGCCGGGCCGCTCCACCAGCTGGGTCGCGAAGGCGGCGATCGAGCCGGCGAGCGCCCGCCGCTGGTCGCCGGAGGCCTGATTGCCCCGGTTGAACAGGTCCCGCAGCAGCTCGGGACGGGCGGCGAAGAGCTTCTCGTAGAAGAGGTCGGCGATGTCCCCGATGGCCGCGCCGACGGCGGGAAGGGTGGCGCGGACAGTGGCGGTGGACCGGTCGGAGAGCATGCGGGCTCCTCATTATTGGTATTCTAGATGCGTATTTGAGGGTGCGGGGTGGCTCGGTCGGTGCGTGAGGTGCGTGGAAGCCCGGGCGTGCTGGTGCGTTCGCGCGGCCGGGCGGGGCGGGCTTCGGGCCCGAGATGGAGGCCCGGGCTCAGTCGGGCGGGGGGCCGCTGCCGATGCCCAGCAGCAGCGGGCCGGTGGGGGAGGCGACGAGGTCGGTGACGGTGATCGGGTCCAGTGCCGCGTAGAACGCTTCCTGGGCTCCCCGCAGGGCTCCGCGCAGCCGGCAGGCGGAGCGGAGCGGGCAAGGGGTGTCGCCCTCGCACTCCACGACCTCCTCCGGCCCCTCCAGCTCCCGCACCAGCGAGCCGATCGACGCGGAGCGGCCGGCGGAGGTCAGGGTGAGCCCGCCGCCCCGGCCGCGCCGGGCGTCGAGGAGGCCGAGGTGCTGGAGGCGGGCGACAACCTTCGCGGTGTGCGTGTACGGGACCCGCATGGTCGCCGCCACCTCGCGGGTGGTCGGCGGCTCCTGGCCCTCGGCGACCGCCAGCCGCATGAGGACGCGGAGTGCCACGTCGGTGAATCTCGTCAACCGCATGGAGTCAGGATAGGTAAGTGGCATGTGGGATGCAAATTAAGCGGCCCGCCCGGCGACGGGGATCAACGTGCCCCGCCCGAAGGCGGATTAGTCGCACTCTTTTGTGTAATGGCGGGCCGCTCCTCCTGCTGAAAGGCTTCTGTACGCAGGTCAGCCCATGATCGAGAGGACGTCAGATGTCCGTTGGTGAAGAGGTTCGCGACACGCAGGCGCCGCCGCAGCAGAGTCTGGGGACGGCAGCTGCGCGGAACCTCGCGACGACCACCAAATCCGCGCCGCAGATGCAGGAGATCACCTCGCGGTGGCTGCTGAAGATGCTGCCGTGGGTGCAGGTACAGGGCGGTACGTACCGGGTGAACCGTCGGCTCAGCTATTCGGTCGGTGACGGCCGGGTGACGTTCGTCCAGACCGGGGACCGGGTGGCCGTGATCCCCGCCGAGCTGGGAGAACTGCCCGCTCTGCGTAATTTCGGGGACGAGGAGGTCCTCGCCGAGCTCGCCCGCAGGTGCGAGCAGCGGGACGTGGCCGCGGGGGAGGTGCTCGCCGCCTCGGGGGACGCGGCGGACCGGGTCTTCCTGCTGGCGCACGGCAAGGTCGAGAAGATCGGAGCCGGACTCTACGGCGACGAGACGGAGCTCGGGGTCCTCGCCGACGGCGCGTACTTCGGTGACCAGAGCCTGGTCGACGGCGACGCCGTCTGGGAGTACACCGCCCGCGCGGTCACCCCGTGCACGCTGCTCACCCTGAGCCGTGCCGATGTGTTCAACCTGGCGGAGCGCGCCGATTCGCTGCGCGGCCACCTCGCCGGTCTGCTCTCCATCCCGCATCAGCGGACCAACCACTACGGCGAGGCGGAGATCGACCTCTCGGCCGGCCATGTGGGGGAGGCGGTCGTCCCGCACACCTTCGTCGACTACGACGCGGCGCCGCGCGAGTACGAACTGAGCGTCGCCCAGACGGTGCTGAAGGTGCACAGCCGGGTCGCCGATCTCTACAACCAGCCGATGAACCAGACCGAGCAGCAGTTGCGGCTCACGGTCGAGGCGCTGCGCGAGCGCCAGGAGCACGAGCTCATCAACAACAGGGAGTTCGGACTGCTCAACAACTGCGACTACGGGCAGCGACTCCAGCCGCACGACGGAGTTCCCGGTCCGGACGACATGGACGAGCTGCTTTCGCGCCGCCGCGGGTCGAAGCTCTTCCTCGCCCACCCGAAGGCCATCGCCGCCTTCGGCCGCGAGTGCAACCGGCGCGGGCTCGTCCCGGAGAGCGTCGACATCGGCGGCCACCATGTGCCCGCCTGGCGCGGGGTGCCGATCTTCCCGTCCAACAAGATCCCGGTCACCGACGCCCGCACCACCTCCATCATCTGCATGAGGACCGGCGAGGCCGAGCAGGGCGTCATCGGCCTCCAGCAGACCGGCATCCCCGACGAGATCGAGCCGAGCCTCTCGGTCCGTTTCATGGGCATCGACGAGCAGGCGATCATCTCCTACCTGGTGACGGCGTACTACTCCGCCGCCATCCTGGTACCGGACGCCCTCGGAGTGCTGGAGAACGTCGAGGTCAGCCGCTGGCGCTGACCCCGAGTCACCCCGGGGGTCCGGGCGGCAGCGGCCGCCCGGACCCCCGGTCCCCGCACCCATCGCCTCGCCCCAGGGAGTGACCGTGACCATGACCAGTACGGACGCAGCGACGGAAGGGCACGAGGCCGCGGCGCTCCTGGAGCGCACCCGCGCTGTCGTCGACCCCCATCTGCGATCGGCCGTGGAGTCGTTGCCCGGTGGCATACGCCGGATCGCGATGTACCACTTCGGCTGGGAGAACGCCGACGGAACCCCCGCCGCCGGCCAGGCGGGCAAGGCCATCAGGCCGGCCCTCGTGCTGGCCGCCGCCCGTGCACTGGGCGGCGATCCGGAACGCGCGGTCCGGGCCGCCGTCGCCGTCGAGCTCGCCCACAACTTCACCCTGCTGCACGACGACGTCATCGACGAGGACACCACCCGCAGGCACCGGCCCACCGCCTGGGCGGTCTTCGGCGTCCCGGACGCCATCATCACCGGCGACGCCATGCTCGCCCTCGCTCAGCGCCTGCTCGCCGAGGACACCCACCCGGCGGCCGCCCGCGCCGCCGCCCGCCTCTCCTCGTGCGTCATCGAGCTGTGCGCGGGCCAGCAGGCGGACTGCGCCTTCGAGGAGCGCGGCCCCGACGAGGTCACGCTCGACGAATGCCTCGCCATGGCGACCGCCAAGACCGGCGCCCTGCTCGGCTGCGCCTGTGCGCTCGGAGCCCTCTACGCCGGAGCGGAGGACCGGGCGGTCCGCGCGATGGACGGGTTCGGCCGGGAGGCAGGGCTCTCCTTCCAGCTCATCGACGACCTGATCGGCATCTGGGGCGACCCGGACCGCACCGGCAAGCCCGTCGGGGCCGACCTGGCCGCCCACAAGAAGTCGCTGCCCGTGGTCGCCGCCCTCACCTCGGGCACCCCGGCCGCCGCGGAGCTCGCCGCGCTCTACCGGGGCCCCATGAACACCGCTGCCGAAGTGAGCCGGGCGGCCGACGCGGTGGACCGGGCCGGCGGCCGGGACTGGGCGCAGGTCTGCGCGGCCGACCGGATGGCGCGCGCGGTCCACCACCTCTCCCGGGCGGTTCCCGACCCGAGCGTGGCGGGCGACCTGCTGGCGCTGGCCGAGTTCGTCACCCGCAGGACCAGCTGAGCCACCTCGCGTGACCGGCTCCGCCCTCTCAACTCTAGTATTCCGGAGGTTGGTTGACAGGAAAGCAGCGGAGAGGCGGCGGCCGGTCATGGGCATACGGATTCAGCAGGCGGAGCAGCGGGACCGGGAGCTGGTCGTCTCGGTCATGGAAGAAGCGTTCCACCATGACCCGGTCAGCAGCTGGGTGTTCCCCGACGAGGAGCACCGGCGCGCGGTGCACGGAAGGTTCCTCGGCGTCTTCGTCGACGTGGCCCTCGCCGAGGGCCGTATCGACATCGCCGAGGACGGAGCCGCGGTGGCCCTGTGGCTGCCGGTGTCCGCCGGCGCCCCCGAGGAGGAGGACCCCACGCCCGCCCTGATGCGGCAGACGGCCGACCCCGACAACGAGCGCTGCGAACTGGTGGGCAGGCTCACCGGAGCGATTCACCCGCACGACCGTGCGCACGCCTACCTGCTGATGATCGGCGTCACCCCCGACCGCCAGGGGGAGGGCATCGGCGCGGAGCTGATCGGGGCGGAGCTGGAGCGCTGCGACCGGGACGCGCTGCCGGCCTATCTGGAGGCCAGCAGCGCCCGGAGCCGGACGCTGTACGAGCGGCTCGGATTCCGCTTCCTCGGCCGCGCCGTCGAGTTGCCGGACGGCCCGCCGATGTACCCCATGTGGCGTGAACCCCAGGCTGGTTGAGCCAAGGTGGAGGGTGGTACGGAAGCCGCCCCGGGCAGGGGCTACAGTCCCTGCTCATGACAGATGAGTCGTGGTCCGGCTGGTACCGGGACGCCAAGGGTTCCGATGCCGTCGTTCTCACCACGGACGGACAGCAGCTCCGGATCCGGATCCGGGGCGTCGACTTCGAGGGCGAGAGCTTCGACCGCCTGGGGCCGGTCGCCGGCACACCGCCGCAGAGCGGGGCGTTCGTCCTCGCGGACGGCGCGCTCACCGACTGCGTACTGGAGTGGGACCTGCCGTTGCCCGTCCTCGTCGCGGGCACACTCCGCCATGCCACGCTCAGCTGTCTGCTCTCCCTGCGCCGGACCGACCCGGACCTTCACCTCGCCCTCCATCTGGACGGCGCGGTGTACGAATCGGCCCGCGCCGAACGCGACTTCGCCGTGGCCCTGGCGGCCGTCCAGCGGATCCTTCCGGACGGCATCCGGATCCAGACCTGTATCGCCTGTGCCTTCTCCGACTACTTCCCGGCCCCGGGCCGCGGCCTCTCCGGAGGCCTCGCCTGCTTCCGCGGGGTCAAGGACGCCTACCGGGGCTCGGCGGGCGAGGGCGATGTCCTGGGGCTGTGGGACCGGCGGTCCGGGTTCGTCCAGGAGATCTGGAGCTGCCGCGAGTTCGAGATGCGCCCGGCCGACGGCGCGGGCACCGGCCACCGGGGAGCCTTCCCCCTGGAACACGCCTGATCCGACCGGCCCCGACCGGCATCCGGCCGGCCCCTGACCGGCCGCTTCCGCCCGCCGCCCCACCGCTCACCTGCCTCCGCCCCGTACCGCATCCCGGTTCGGGGCGGACGGCGTTCCCCGTTGCCACCACCTCATTGTTCTACTAGCATGCGAACAACGGAGGTTTTCCATGACAAGCAAGAACCTTGGCCGCGCAACGTTCGCCGCCCTGCCCTTTGTCCTCGCTCTCCTCGTCGATCTCACCCTCTACGCCGCCATCGCGGACCGTCTGCCCGACCGGCTGGCCGTCCACTTCGACGCCGGCGGTACTGCCGACGGGTACCTCGGCTCCACCGCGTATCTCCTCTACACGGTCTTGTCGCTGCTTGTGCTCGGAGCCGTGTGGGCCCTCATCGCGGTCGCCGGCAGGCTCTACGGCCGCTTCCACCGCTGGTACGCCGGCGGAGGCTTCGCCGTTGCCGCGTTCCTCGGCTATCTGCAGATCGCCGTCCTGTACGTCAACGTGGACGCCCCCGAAGGCGGCCCGGCCGACGGCTTCCCGCTGTGGCACATCGCCGTGGCCCTCGGCGCGGCCGTCGCAGCCGGAGCCCTCGGTCTGCTGCTGGCCCGGCTCACCCCCGCACCCGAGGACCCGCGCGACGGGGAACCGGCGGTCCGCGAGCGGCTGACGCTCGCCGACGGCGAGGTGGCCGGCTGGGCGCGCGGGATCGGCGCGTGGTGGGCGCCGACCGCTGTGCTGCTGTTGCTGGCGGCCGGTGTCACCGTCGGCCGCGAGCTGAACTGGTTCGTCGGGGCGCCGCTGATCCTCCTCGCCCTGGTGATGGCCACCTTCTGCCGTCCCCACGTCACCGTGGACCGGCGTGGCCTGACCGTCTCCGGCCTGCTGCCCCGGCCCCGGGTGCGGGTGTCGCTGGAGCGGATGGCGGGAGCGGAGAGCCGCCGCGTCAACGCCCTCGCGGAGTACGGCGGATGGGGCTACCGCATCCGCCCCGAGCGCAGCGGGGTCATCACCCGCTCGGGTGAGGCCATCGTGGTCAGCCTGACGGGCGGCCGTGAGTTCGCCGTCACCGTCGACGACTCGGCCACCGGTGCGGCGCTGCTCAACACGCTGCTCGACCGGCAGCGGGCGGGACGCTGACCATGCTCTTCCGGGTCGACCCGAACTCCACCGTTCCGCTCGGGGACCAGATCGCCGCCTCGGTCCGGCGTGCTGTCGCCGAGGGGGCGGTGACCCCGGGCGAGCGGCTGCCCGCCGCCCGGGTGCTCGCCGAGTCCCTCGGCGTGAACGTCCACACCGTGCTGCGCGGCTACCAACGGCTGCGCGAGGAAGGGCTCATCGAGCTGCGGCGCGGCCGGGGCGCGGCGATCACCGCGGGTGCGTCGCCGCAGCGGGCCCGGCTGCTGGAGCGGGTCCGCGAAGCGGTCGCGGACGCCCGGGACCTGGGCATGACCGAGGACGAGCTGCTGGCCCTCGTCCGCAGCGAACTCGACGCCTGACGGGGTTCGGCGGGGCGTACCGCGCAGAGGACCGTTCCGTGAGCGGAACGGTCCTCTGTCGTGTGGGGGGTGCCGGCCGGTCCCGGGACGCGGGACCGGCCGGCCACAGCCGCTGGTACAGCCGTTGTCGCTGGTGCGTGCGTCCCGGTGTCAGGAGGCGGAGCGGGCGAGCGCGGCCAGGCCGTTCTGCCAGAGCTGGTTCACCCGGGCCCGCTCGTTGGCGTCCGGCTGGGCGTTGGTGCAGGACGGGCCGGGTCCGCCACCGGACATCAACTCGCTGCACGGGCCGGAGTAGTGGTCCGGCAGGCCGAGCACATGGCCGGTCTCGTGCGTGGTGACGCGGGTCGAGTCGTACTGCTGGTTCTGGGCGTAGTCCAGGAAGATGTAGCCGCGGCCGTGCCCGTCGGTGCTCGCATAGGAGCCGCGCGGGTCGTTGCCCTCGTGGTAGGTGAAGTCCGCGTTGGAGCCTTCCTGGAGCCGGACGTTGGAGACCGAGCTGTTCCAGATCCGCGTGCTGTTGGCTATCTGGCTGCGGAAGGACGGTGCGCTCGACGCGTTGTAGGTCACCGTGACGGCCTTGATGCCCGGGTCGGCGGCGCGCTTCTCGGCGACGGACTTCATGACCGCGTCGAGGAAGGCGCGGTTCGCCTCGGCGTTCTCGCCCGATCCGTTGTACGCGGCGACGGTGGTGGATGCGGAGGGGGAGGCAGGGGCCGGAGCGGCGACGGCGACGGGTGCGGTGCCCAGCGCGGCGACGAGGCCGAGCCCGGCGGCGGCGGTGGCGACGGCGGTCCTGAGGTGTCTCATGGGGGATTTCTCCTACCTGTCCGATCGAACCCGCGCCGTGGGGGTGTCCGCTGAGCGGACAAGGCGTGGGGCGGTACGGGGAAGAGTGTGGTGCAGCGCACAGTCGCCGGGGATGATGCCGAACGGCGATAACGCCGCCCTATCGCCGCCCCGCCCCGCTCTTTGTGCACGTCAGCCGCTCACCAACATGCCATGCTCACGTCATCTGCACGGCATCGTCACAGGCCTCCGGTCCCAACACTCCCTGAATTGCCGCTGTTTGGTGGGGTTGCGACGTCTGGTGCGTGGTGGTCGGCGGTCATAGTCTCCGCTGCATGGAGCTGGAGGTGAGGCACCTCAGGGCGCTGGTCGCCATCGCCGACGCGGGCAGCCTGCATCAGGCGGCCCGTCGCCTCGGCGTGAGCCAGCCCTCCCTGACCACCCAGCTCCGGCGGATCGAGAACGTGCTCGGCGCCGAACTCTTCCGCCGCGAACGCACCGGCTGCCGGCCGACCTCTCTGGGGCGGGCCGTTCTCGGCCGGGCCCGCCCCCTCGTCGACGGCATGAGCGAACTGGTCGCCGAGGCGCTGGCGGAGGCCGAGGCCGCCCGGCCCCGCGGCTCCCGGCTGCGTATCGGCTCCACCGCGAGCAGGGTCATCGGCGGCTGGCTGCGCCGGCTGCGGGTCGCACTGCCCGGCGCCGACATCTCCCTGCGGGTCGACGTCTCCGCCCACGCACTGCTGCGCTCGGTCGAGGCGGGCCGCCTGGACGTCGCCTTCGTGCACGAGGTGGAGGGCTGCCCGCTCGCCGTGCCGGAGGGCCTGGAGCAGCGCGTACTCGTGGACCGGGAACCGCAGTTCATCTCGCTCTCGCGGGACCATCCGGCCGCCCGCCGCCGGGTGGTGGAGCTCGGCGATCTGGCGGGCGACCCGTGGATGGTCGACCCGACGGTGGACGGCGAGTGGGACGGGGTGCGCCGGGTGCTCGGGGCCGCCGGACTGAACCCGCCGGTCCTGCACGGCGATTACCTCACCGCCGCCTCGCTCGTCGTGCTCGGTGAGGCCGTCGCCCCCTGCCAGCCGACGTCGGGCCCGCGTGACGACATGGTGATCCGCCCGCTGCTGGGCGACCCGCTCGCGGTGAGGCTGCTCCTGGTCTCGCGGCCCGGCACGGACATCGAGGTGGTGTACGCGCAGTTGGAGGGCGCCTACCGGGACGCGGCGCGCCGGGCGAGCGGCTACCACGAGTGGCTGCTGCGCCACCGCTCCCCGCTGGCCTGCACGCCCTGACCTCCGACCGCTCTGCATCCCCGACCGGGAAGTTCCCCGTTCTGCTGACAGCGTGGTCGTGTTCCCCCGCCCCCGTCCGGTGGGCAGGGTCGTCCCATGAGGCTTCTGATGCTGGGTGGTACGGAGTTCGTCGGGCGGGCCGTCACCGATGCGGCGCTGGAGAGGGGCTGGGACGTCACGGTGTTCCACCGCGGCCGTCACGCGCCGCCGCCCGGTGTGAGAGCGCTGACCGGGGACCGGACCGCGGGCCCTGCCGGACTCGTGGCGCTCACGGCGGGCGGGCCGGACTGGGACCTGGTCGTCGACACCTGGAGCGGTGCGCCGTCCGCCGTCCGGGACGCCGCCCGGCTGCTGTGCGGCCGCGCCGGGCACTTCAGTTACGTCTCCAGCCGCTCGGTGTACGCCTACCCGGCCGCCGCCGGACTCGACGAGGACGGCCCGCTGGTGGCCGGCGCCTCGCCCGACGACGGCGGGGACGTGCCGTACGACCGGGCCAAGCGCGGCGGTGAGCTGGCCGCCCTCGACGCCTTCGGGGACCGGGCGCTGCTGGCCCGGGCCGGGCTGATCATCGGGCCCGGGGAGAACATCGGCCGGCTGCCCTGGTGGCTGTCGCGGATCGCCCGGGGCGGACCGGTGATCGCCCCCGGCCCGCCCGGTACGGAGCTCCAGTACATCGACGCCCGGGACCTGGCCGAGTGGCTCCTGGGCGCGGCGGCGAACGGTCTGCACGGCGCGTACAACACGGTCAGCCGCCCCGGCCACGCCACCATGGGCGAGCTGCTGACGGCCTGCGTGCGCGCCACCGGTTCCGGCGCCGAGCTGCGCTGGACCGATCCGGAGGTCCTGCTGGCCGCCGGGGTCGAGCCCTGGAGCGACCTGCCGGTCTGGCTGCCGCCGGGCGAGCTGTACGACACGCTCCACCGGGGCGACCACACCAAGGCGTACGCCGCGGGGCTGCGCTGCCGCCCGGTCGGGGAGACCGTCGCGGACACCTGGGCCTGGCTGCGCACGCTGGGCGGGATCGCGCCCCGGCGCCCCGACCGCCCGGCCGTCGGCCTCGACCCTCGTCTGGAGGCGAAGCTGCTGGCCCTCTGACACACCGCTTCCGTGTGCGTGTCGCGGCGAAGAACCCTCCTATAGGCCTACACGAGGGGGCAAAAACGGCGTGTCATACAAAATGACTAAGTGATGACCATGCATATTGCGCGGCATGGAACAGAAGGCGCGCAGGCGCGGCAACGCAATCCGGGCAGCAGTGACAGTGGCCACGGCCGCGGCGATGGTGGGCGTGCTGGCCCCGGCCGCGGGTGCCGATCCGCTGCCGGGCGGACTGGGACCCTGCCTCGGCAGCTCCTGCCCGCCCAGCTGGAACGACCCCAGCAATGATCCGGTCGAATACTTCGACAGCAACATCAACGTCTTCGTCGGCGGGGACTTCCTGGTCCGGGAGGCGGCGGCCGAGGCGGAGGGCAAGGTCGTCACCCTCGGCCGGTTCGACATGGACAAGCGGGACGGGGTCTCGCAGATCTACAACGTCGGTATCGCGGGCGTCGGTTCACGGGTGCCGCCGCCGGACGGTTCCGACTATCTGACGGCCGGCGGGGACATCAGCATCGCCGACGGCGAGCGCCTCCTCGCCGAGGAGGGCACGCACTCCGGCCGCGTCGCACACGCGCAGGGCCTCACGGGCACGGTGAACCCCACCACCGCTCCGCGCTTCGACGCGGATGCGGTGGCGCCGTACACCGCGCTGCGCCCGCAGCTCACCGAGGCCAGCCACTGCTACGCGTACGACGGCGACGAGCACCGGCAGGCCACCGGCACCTGGCAGCTGGTCGGCGACACCATGACGTTCACCGGTGACGGCTCGTCCGCGATCCAGATCTTCGACGTGGACGCGGACCTGGAGTCGGAGTCGGGCGGCAACGCGGGCTTCGTGTTCAACGGCATCCCCGAGGGCGCGACCGTCCTGGTCAACGTCTACGGCAGCACCCGGAGCGTCGCCACGTTCATGGGCTCGTTCCCGAACGAGGGCCTCCGCGAGAACCTGCTGTGGAATTTCCCGGACGCCACCGATCTGTCGCTGACCGGTCCGGCCCAGTTCGAGGGCAGCATCCTGGTCGGCCGGCCGACGAGCAACACCGTGCTCAGCATGAGCGGCACCAACGGCCGCTTCTACACGGCGGGTTCGCTCACCCACACCTCGTCGGGCACGTCCGGCGGCCAGGAGATCCACGCCTACCCCTTCAACGGCGACCTGCCCACCTGCACGCCCGACCCGACACCGACCCCGACGGACCCGACCCCCACGCCGACGGATCCCACTCCGACCCCGACGGATCCCACGCCGACCCCGACGGATCCGACGCCGACTCCGACGGACCCGACCCCCACGCCGACGGATCCGACGCCGACTCCGACGGACCCGACCCCCACGCCGACGGATCCCACGCCGACCCCGACGGATCCCACGCCGACCCCGACGGACCCGACGCCGACCCCCACCGACCCCACCCCGACGCCCACGGATCCGACGCCGACCCCCACCGACCCCACGCCCACCCCCACCGACCCCACGCCCACCCCCACCGATCCGACGGACCCCACCCCGACCCCCACCGACCCCACGGACCCGACCCCCACCCCCACCGGCCACACGCCGCACCCCACGCACTCGCCGAGCCACCCGGGTGAGCTGCCCGACACCGGCTCCCGGGGCGGCGAATGGATCCTCGGGTCCATCGCGGCAGCGCTGGTGGCCGCCGGCGGTACGGTCCTCGTGGCCACGCGCAGGGCGCGTCGCCGCACCTTCTAGCAGGCGCGGAGCAGCGACGGTTAGCGTGGCCCGATGACCGAACAGCCGACCGGACCGCTGCTGCACCTCGCCGAAGCACCTCTGTGGGAGGCGGCCCGCGGGTCGGGGACGTACGAGATGTCCACCCGCGGCCGCACCCTCCAGGAGGAGGGCTTCATCCACCTCTCGCTGCCCCGGCAGCTTCCCGGTGTGGCCCGGATGCTGTACGGGGACGACGACCGGGACCTCGTGGTCCTGGTCGTCGACCCCGGCCGCCTCGCCGACCCCGTCCGGTACGAGGCGATGAAGCCCGGCGGCGAGGAGTTCCCGCATCTGTACGGACCGCTCCCGGTGGACGCGGTCGTGGAGGTGCGGCCCTGGCACGGCGACGGAGAACGACGAGAGGAAGACGAACCCCAGTGATCGGCCCCCTCACCGCGGTGACCGGAGCGAGCGGAGCGGTCGGCGGCCGGGTCGCCCGGCGGCTCGCCCGGACCGGCGTACCCGTACGGCTCCTCGGCCGTGACCCCGCCCGCCTGCCCGACGTGCCCGGCGCCGACCGTGCGCCCGCCGCCCCCTACGGCGACGGGGAGGCCATGCGGCGGGCCCTCGACGGGGCCCAAACCCTGTTCCTGGTCTCCGCCCACGAAAGCCCCTACCGGGTGCGCGAGCACACCACCGCGATCGACGCCGCCGTGGCGGTGGGCGTGGAGCGGATCGTGTACGTGTCCTTCCAAGGGGCCGCGCCCGACGCCACGTTCACCTTCGCCCGCGACCACTGGGACACCGAGGCCCACATCCGTACGGCCGAGGTGCGCCACACCTTCCTGCGCGACAACTGGTATCTGGCCGGGCTGCCCGCGATGACCGGGACCGACGGCGTGCTGCGCGGGCCCGGCGGCGACGGGCGGGTGGCGGCCGTCGCCCACGAGGACATCGCCGACGCGGCGGCGGCCGTGCTGCTGGACGAGGGCACGGACCACGACGGCCGGGTCTACGACCTCACAGGACCGGAGGCGTTCACCCTCGCCGAAGCGGCCGAGGAGCTGAGCCGCGTCACCGGACGCCCCGTCGTCTACGTCCCCGAGACCCGCGAGGAGGCCTACGCCTCGCGGGCCGGCTACGGGGCCGAGGACTGGGAGGTGGCCGGCTGGGTCACCTCGTACGAGGCCATCGCGGCCGGCGAACTGGCCGCCGTCTCCGACGCGGTGCCCACGCTCACCGGCCATCCTGCCAAGAGCTTCGCGGAGTTCCTGGTGGAGAACCCGGACAGCTACCGTCACCTGCTGGCCGGCGGCTGACCGGGAGCCCCCGCCTCACCGCCACGGGATGTGCCGCCACGGGCTTCCCTCGCTCTCCGCCAGCAGACGGTGGGCGACGACGTTCTTCTCGTAGAACGGCCCGTACTCCTCCTCGTCGAACCGCAGCACCCGCCCCAGCGAGTAGCCCGCCGAGAACTCCTCCCAGGACCGGTGTGCCGACTTGCTCAGCGCCCCCGCGTAGACGATCGCCTGCTCCGCGTCGGCGGGGGCGCAGTAGCGTGCCGCCAGCCCCCAGCGCGCCAGGTTCACGGCCCGCCCGTAGTCGTAGGCGACCGTCGTGTGCACCCGGCCGTCCGGCGGCAGCAGCCCGTCCGCGCGGAACCGGGCCTCGTAGCGCATGATCCGGCGCACCAGCTCCTCGATGCCCTTCACCGTGCCGGAGTCCGCCCCCAGATCCTGGGCGTGGCCCGCCGCGGTCTCGCGCCACAGGTCGGCCGTGGGCAACTCGCCCAGCGCGGAGGCCAGCTGGTCTCGGGTACGCAGCACGAAGTCCGGCTCCGGCGGGCTGTTACCGGCCTCCAGCAGCGCGTCCAGCTGCTTGCGCCACTCCGCGTGGTCGGTGATGCCCCAGGAATCGCGCAGCAGCTCGCGCTCGGTGGTGTACTCGCGGTAGACCGTCCCGACCTCGTTCCACGGCACCGCGTTCCCGATCGCCAGATGCGCGCCGCAGGCCAGCCCGTACGCCAACGGCCCGTGCAGCGCGCCGTGGCGCAGCGCGAGCAGCCGGTTCTCCCGGAGACGGTCGTTCTCCGCGTAGGCGCGCTGCCACAGCGCGAGGTCGGTCGGGGCCGTCGGCAGCAGCAGCTGGCCGGGCGTGCCCACGTTCACCCCGAGGAACATGCGGGGGTCGGACCACCCGAACCCGGCGGCCCAGCGCAGGGAGACCCCGTGGAAGACCCAGTCCGGATGCCACGCGGGCAGCATGCCCCGGGTGAGCACCGGCCGGCAGACGAAGCCCGACGGGTCGTGGTGGGCGCGCCAGGTGATGGTGTCCGGCCTCGCGTCCACCTCGGCGCGCGGGGCCGGGATGTACAGCTCGGCCCCGGCCAGGGCGGCCAGTTGGGCCCGCCCGTCGCCGCGCAGCGCCGCCTCGTGCAGGAGCTGCTCGGTCTCGGACGGCGGAACCCAGGGAGCCGGGGGAGCCTGGTGGGCCGGGGTTGCCGGAGGAGCCGGGTAGTGGTGCGGCTGGTCCGGGTGGATCGGGTTCATGACCATGCGATGTTCCGGTAGGGGCTGGTGGGGTCCTGGAGCAGGGCGCGGTGCTCGGCGAGCGACTGCCGGTACGTGGGATCCGCCGCCTCCGGGCCGTCGTCCTCGGCCCGGTGGACGATGCGGGTCATGAGGTAGCCGAGGGAGAAGTCCGCCCACGATGAATAGGCGCCCCGGGCCAGCTCGCCGAGGCGCAGCACGTCCTGCTCTGCCTCGTGCGGATCGCCGTACCGGGCGCCGAGCGCGAGCCGTACGACGTTGACCGCCCGGCCGAGGTCGAAGGCGGCCAGGGTGTCCACGCGGCCGTCCGGGGCCAGCGCGCCGTCGGCCCGGAACCGGTCCTCGTACCGGGCGATGTGGTGCAGCGACCGTTCCGCCAGCGCCCGGTCGTCCGCGTCGCGCGCGGCGAAGGCACGGGCCACCGCCTCGGACCACTCCTCGCGGGACGGGGTACGCCCCAGCCGGGCGGCCAGCGTGTGCCGGGTGCGCAGGACGGCCTCCTGGACCCGGCCGACCAGCTGGTTCTTCATCAGCGACGCGAGGCGGTCGCGGTACTCGGCGCGGTGCGGGACGCCCCACGGACTGCGCAGCCGGGCCCGGTCGGTCGCGTAGTCCTCGTAGACGGCACCGAGCCGGTTCCAGATCAGGCCGTTGGTGACGGCCAGATGGGCGCCGAGCGCCAGCCCGTGGGCGAGCGGGCCGTGCAGCGGGCCGCCGCTGTCGGTGAGCAGCACCCCGCGCTCGGGCCCCCCGGAGTGTTCGTCCGCCTTCAGCCAGGCCTTCAGGTGCTTGGGCCGGGCGTCGAACGTCACCGCGTACGGGGTGCCGTGGTTCACCGCGAGCCGGCGCACGTCGTACGGCCAGGTCCGGGCCAGCTCGCCGAGGCTCACCGCGCGGAACACCCACTCCGGGTGCCAGGGCGGCAGCACCCCCGGGGTCAGGACCGGGACGCAGGTCCGCCGGGTGGCCTCGTCGCGGATCGTGGGCAGCGGGGCCGTCCAGCCCGGGATGTCCGCGTGCAGCCGGGCGACGAGTACGTACAGCCGGGTCCGCGCGAGCACCTCCACCACCGCGTCGGCGCTGCCGCCCGCGACCGCGGCGGACAGCGCGCGCTCGATCCCGGTGGGCGCCACCGCTCCGCCGCTCTCTGTTCCTGCCCCGTTCCCCGTTGTCACGGAGCCGATCCTACGAAACGGGCCCCGCGCCCGGCCCGGGTGGTCAGAGGCCCGCCGGGCGCACCAGCCCCGACTCGTACGCGAACACCGCCGCCTGGGTCCGGTCGCGGACGCCCAACTTGACCAGGATGCGGCCCACATGGGTCTTCACCGTCTGCTCCGCGAGGACCAGCCGACCGGCGATCTCCGCGTTCGACAGGCCGCCCGCGATCAGCGACAGCACCTCCGTCTCGCGCTCGGTCAGATCACCGATCCGCGCCTTGAGCGGGGGGCGAGGGGCCCCGGCCGTCCGGGAGAACTCCACGATCAGCCGCTTGGTGATGTTGGGGGAGAGCAGCGCGTCGCCCGCCGCCACCACCCGTACGGCATGAGCGAGTTCATCGGCGGAGGCGTCCTTGAGCAGAAAGCCGGAGGCGCCCGCGCGCAGTGCCTCGTAGACGTACTCGTCGAGATCGAAGGTGGTCAGCACGAGCACCTTCACCGCGGAGCCCTCGCGCGCGGTGATCCGGCGGGTAGCCTCGATACCGCCCAGCTCGGGCATCCGGATGTCCATCAGCACGACGTCCGGGGCGAGTTCGTCGACCTTGGCGACGGCGTCCAGACCGTTCACGGCCTGTCCGACGACCTCGATGTCCGGCTCGGCGTTCAGCAGGACCGTGAAGCCCTGGCGGACCATCATCTGGTCGTCGGCGATCACGGCACGGATGGGCGGGGTCATGGGACTTCCTCGGTCGTCTTGTCCGGCTCGTTCGTCCCGGTGCCGGCGGGCAGGATCGCGGTGACTTCCCAGCCGCCGTCGGGGGTCGGTCCGGTGGCCAGCTCGCCGCCGAGCATCGCGGCGCGCTCGCGCATGCCCAGCAGGCCGTGCCGGACACCGGCGGAGGGGGCGGCCGGGTGCTCCGGCGGGGAGTTGACGACCCGGACGGTCAGCCCGGTGAACCGGTGTCCGATCACCACCTCGGCGCTCGCCCCCGGCGCGTGGCGCATCACGTTGCTCAGGGCCTCCTGCACGATGCGGTACGCGGACAGTTCGACGCCCGGCGACAGCGGGCGAGGTGCGCCGGTGGTGGAGACGGAGACGGCGAGACCGGCGGAACGCACGGTGGCCACCAGCTCGCCGAGCCGGTCGAGACCGGGCTGCGGGGCATGCCGCGTACTCTGCGCGGGCGCGTCCTCCGAGCGCAGGACGCCGAGCACCCGGCGCAGCTCGGCCAGCGCCGCCAGGGCGTTCTCGCGGATGCCGGTCAGATTCTCCCGCAGCTCCTCCGTGGGGTGCTCCACCAGATGCGGGGCGACCTGGGCCTGGATGGAGATCACCGACATGTGATGGGCGACCACGTCGTGCAGCTCCCGGGCGATCCGGTTGCGCTCCTCCAGCAGGGTGCGCCGGGCCCGCTCCTCGGCGGTCAACTCGGCCTGGACGACGAGGTCCTTACGGGCGAGGCGCAGGCTGCGCAACGCCGCGCCGAGGACCAGGGCGACGACGAACACGGGTGCGGAGCGGTCCAGGTCGAGGTTGTGCCGCTGGGTCTGGTGCAAGGTGAGGGCCATGCCCGCCAGCAGCGTGAGGGCCAGCGCTCCCGTCGCACGGCGCAGCGGGACGCGCAGTGCCAGCAGGAACAGCGCCCCGCCCTGGAACACCATCCCCATGACGCTCCAGGGGAACAGCCGGTCCGGGCTCATGACCGGCTCGGTGACCAGGACCGTGGTCACCGACAGTGCGGTCGCCGCCCACCACGCCCCGACCGGGCGGATCATCCCGGCGACCAGCACCACGGACTGCGCCAGGGCGGCCAGCACGGCCCACCCGCTGACTCCGTTGCTCGCCTCCGTGACCAGTTCATTGGTACGGGGCACCGCGAAGCAGGCGGCCGCGATGATCAGCAGCACCAGCAACGACGGCCGCCACACCGGCGCGTCCGGCTCGCCCATGCGCGGCACCCGGTCGGCGGGCGCGGCCCACAACTCCTCGTACAGCGCACGCGGCGCCCGGCACACCGCCGCCCGCAGGCGCACCGCCCTCGATGACGTCACGGCCCCCACCGCCCCCTCGGTTCGACCAGCCCACAGACTAGGCACGACGCGCCCGTCCCCTCCGCTCGGGGGCGGACTCCCGTACGACGAGGGAGCCCCCGCCGCCGCGCCGACCGCCCTGCTCATAGCCCCGGAACGCCGCCCAGCACCCCAGCAGGGCCAGGGCGAACACCGGCAGCCAGAGCAGCCGGGCCACCACCCAGCCGGCGTCGTCGGGCACGGTGTGGAGCCCTGGCAGCGGGCCGTCCGCGATCAGCAGCGCGCTCGCCGTGACGATGATCATCGCGGTCTGGTGCCAGAGGAACACGGTCATCGCCGACAGGTTCACCACCGCCACCACCGCCCACACGGCAGGCCTGCGCAGCACCCGCCGCAGCGGCCCGAGCAGCAGCAGCGCCGCCCCGCACTGGGCCAGCCCGAACGCGGCGGCGGCGAGGCTCGGCGGGTCCAGATTCGACATCCGGCCGCCCGGAACGCCCACCATGGAGGCCGGATACCCGGCCCACAGCACGAGTCCGGTCGCTGCCGAGGCCCCGCCGAACAGCAGCCCCCAGCGGCCCGCCCGGCCGCGCAGACCGCCCCGGGCCACCAGCGCCCCCAGGCAGTACGGCACCAGCCACCCCGCGACCACGTTGATCCACCCCAGCTCACGCGGACCGCCGAGACCCAGCCGTACGAGGTCGACGTGCAGCACCACCACGAGCGGCCACAGCGGGTGCAGCCGGGCCACCAGCGGCGTCAGCGCGGTCAACGCGGCGAAGACGAGCAGGAACCACAGCGGCGACCAGACCAGCTTGGCCAGCGCCCGCACCGTCGGTTCGCCCACCCCGGCCACCAGCATCACCGCCGCCGCGAGCGCCCACACCACGAGCACCGCCGCCACCGGCCGGAACAGCCGCGCCAGCCGGCCGCCCACCCACTGCCCGTACGGCACGCCACGCTTCCGCGCGGAGGCCCAACTTCCCGCCGCCACCTGCCCGCCCACCAGGAAGAACACCGCGAGCGTCTGGAAGACCCAGGAGACGGCGGACAGCTGGGGCATGGTGGTCAGTGGGCTCGCCCCGCGCACCGTGCCGCTGTCGGCGACCAGCGCGGTCACCAGCCAGTGGCCGCCCACCACGCCCAGGATGGCCAGGGCCCGCAGGGCGTCGACGGCCCGGTCGCGGCCGGGCGGGGTGGCTGCCTCGATCCGCCCGACGAGTCCGCTCATCCGGAGGCCCCCAGCGGTTCGGCCCCTGCCGCGATCCGGGCGAGATTCGTCAACGACCGCGACCCGGGCCGCAGATAGTCGCTGTGCCCGCCGTCGCCCGCGTCGAACACCTCGGCCCCGAACCGTTCCGCCACCGGGTCCGTCCCGAACCCGACGGTCGCGACGAACGGCACCCGCATCCGTGCATGGGGCACCCGGGCGATCCAGTCCCCGCCGCTCCGGCCCGCCCACACCCGGGCCCCGGTGCGCAGCGAGCGGGCATCCTCGAACCCGACCCCGGGGCTGCCGTAGAGGACGAGGGCGTCTGCCGGGATCCCGGAGGCGGCGCGGGCGCAGATCACCGAACCGTAGGAGTGGCAGAGCAGGCTGATCCGGGCGGCGGGCCGCACCGCGTGCAGCCCGTCCACCAGGGCCCGCAGCGCCGGCGCGGCCCGGTCGGCCCGCCCGGTGGTGAAGGCGGCCGGGCTGACGGTGGCGGGTGAGCGGTACCCCAGCCAGGCGACGACGGCCGCGCCCTCGCCCAGCTCCCGGTGCAGCGCCCGGGCGTCACGCCGCAGCCGCCAGTACGCGTCCAGGCCGACGCCGGCACCGGGCACCAGCACCGCGATCCGCCGAGCCGAGGACAGCGCGCCCACGACCTCCATGCTCCGGCCGCCGTCGCGCCCGTCGAAGGACAGGAACTGCCGCCCCGGCGCGGCCATCGCCCGCAGCGAGGCCGCCCGCTTCAGGTCCCCGTGCGCCTTTGCCGCCCGCCCGGCCGCCCGGATATCGGCCCGGCTCACCCCGTACCGCTCCTCCAACGCCGCCGCACTCGCGTCCCGCAGCGGCCCGAGGGCGGTCGGCGCGGGGGCGGGCACGGCGGCGGGCCTAGCCGCTCCGGACACCGGCACGGCCACCGCGAAGGTGACCAGGGCGGCGAGCAGGGTGCGGCGCAGACGGGGTCTGCGCGGGCGGTCGGGCATGGGGCGGGGTCCTTCCGTACCGGGGGCATGGGGTGCTCCCGGTACAGAAGCTATGGACGGGGGGCGGTAGTCGGCGTCCCGCTGGAGGGGGCACCTCCGACGTGGCTCTCAGGTATGACGCGGCCGACGTGGCACGGCGTCAGCTCCGGCCGGTACGACGTGGAGGACGCGCCCCCGGGGGCTTCAGCCGTGGCCCGTGTGGTCCAGGATCGCGGCGGCGAGCGGGGCGTGGACCTCGCGGGGCAGGGCGTGGCCCATGCCGGGGATCTCGACGAGCCGGGCGCCGCGGATCGCCTGGGTGAGGTGCTCGGCGTGCGGGGGCGGGAAGACGGGTTCGGCGAGGGCCGAGACGACCAGGGTGGGCACGCTGGTCCGGGCGAGCTGTTCGGTGCGGTCCATGCCGGAGTGGTCGGCGCGGGCGTGCGCGGTGCCGGCGTGGTGGTGCCCGGTGTGCGCGATGATTCGGCGCTCCAGCTCACGGGCGCGATCGGCATCGAAGGGGATCACTCCGCCGCCGAGCGCCCGCCAGTGCTCCACGCGCCGCTCCAACTCGGCCTCGGGACCCCGGTCCTCGACCGGCCGGGACCACATCTCCAGCAGGGCGGGCGCGACCCCGGGAAGTTGCTCGGACGGGATGCGGGCCCCGTCCGGCGCGGTGCAGGGGACGGAGCTGAGCGCTCTCGTCCCGAACACCGTGGCGCTCAGCAGCCGCTCGGGGTGGTCGGCGATCAGCAACTGGGCGAGCATGCCGCCCAGCGACATCCCCAGGACGTGCGCGCGCTCCACGCCGAACGCGTCCAGCACGGCCACGGCGTCCTCGGCCAGTGCGGTGAGCGGATAGGGCCGCTCGTCGAAGGCCCAGCTTGAACGTCCGGTGTCCCGATGGTCGTACCGGATCACCCGGTGCCGTACGGCCAGCAGCTCGACCAACTCGTCGGGCCAGCCGAGCCCGGACGCCTGCGCACCCATGACGAGCAGCAGGGCGGGGGCGTCGGGAGCACCGTGCTCCTGCGCCCAGAGGCGCACGCCGGGGGCGACGTCGACGAAGCGTTCCATGGTGGACCTCGCGGCTCTGAAGTGTCGGTCAAATGGACGAGACGTATCGTCTCGCTTTGAGGTTAGCGCATCGCCGGATGCGCGACCAGGGATGGCTGCGAAGCCGATGGCGGCGCGGACCGGGGCCGGTGGCCGGACGAGGAACGGCCCCGGCCCGCACGCGAAACGCGCGGACCGGGGCCGTCGAACCCTGTGCGGGCGATCAGGCCTTCTTGGTCTCGCAGTCCCGGTGATGGGCTCGCCGGGTTCGCTCTTGCCGACCGGCAGGTCCCACATACCTTGGGCGAACTTGGCGTTCTCGCTGCGTTTGAGTAGGACGACGCGGTTGGTGGCCCTGTCGTGGACGATGACCGCAGCGACCAGCAGGGTCATCGATTCGAGCGCCGGCTTGAGGGCCTTCGGCTGGTCGCCGGTCTGCTGGGGCATGAGGGTCCCTTCATAAATAGGACTGATTGTCGAGCGAGGGCTCCGAGGGGCCGCCGTAGCACTTCCGCAGAAGAGATCAGTTCGGAAGGTTCGCCGACCTGTCTGTGCTCAGGAGCACGAGATCAACGTGCGGGAGGCTGCGCCACGGTTGATCCATCCGCAGGCTGCGTCCGTCAGGAGCGATTGCTTCGATGCTGTTGCCAGAGCCGTGCGGCGTTGAGCAAGTTCATTGTCCAGTCGTCTGGAGCGGAGCCCGCGATCTCCTCCCAGAGGTTCGCGCTGGCGTCAGCGAAGGCGTCCACTGCTCGGGATGGTGCCAATGCCCAGGAGGGAAGAAACGCGACCGTCTCCTCTGCGGCAGAAGGCGTGTGGCCAGCCGCGATGAGCCAGATGACCCAGTGGGCGGGATCCAACCAGGCGGCTCCGCGGGTGGCCCAGCCCCAGTCGACGAGGTGGGCGCGGTCGTGGGTGATGAGAACGTTGTGGTTGTTCCAGTCAGTGTGAAGCAACGCGTTTCCTGCGAAAGCTTTCGCGTCGGCGGGATCGGCGACGTAGCCAGCCAGGCGTTGTTCGGCGCGCCGGAGTTCGATGTCAGGGCAAGGGAGAGAGGAGAGCTCTCTGAGAGCCCCGGTCACTTTGGGCAAGTCGGGGGAGCCTGGGGAGTAGTCGGCATGGTGGCCGTCGATGGCCTCAAAGCCGAGGAGATCCCAGCCGCCGGCGATGACGTGGAAGAGCAGGCGCGGGGCGAGCGGGGTCACGTACGGGTTGATGTCTGCCTCGCGTTGCTGCGTCCAGACCCAGCGGTGGTCGGCGCGCAGGCCCTTGAGGAAGACGGCTCCGTCGGCGGTGTGTGCGAGCGCGGAGAGGGAGCTGTTGAGACCGGTGCTGACGTCTTCGACCCTGAGAATCGAGCCAATCTCGGCTTCGATGGCGGTACGAGCGCCAGAGGGGAGACCGGCGAAGGTGATGGAGGGTGCGGGCATGGCCGTCAGGTTCCCAGATCTACGCGCCAACAGGGGCCTCCGGCGCGAGGTGCCGCCGAAAGCCCCTGAAGGGATGGTCAGTTGTACGGGTTGTCGTCCCCGCAGCCGGGCGTGGTGGCCGCAGCGAAGGCGTCCACGTCGTCGATGAGGACGATCTCCGCATCAGGCTCGGACGGCGGGCGGATGGGGGCGATCTCGACTGCTACGGCGGTCATGGTTCAGCTCCTTGTAGTCGCGTGTTGGCAGTACCTGTCCAGTGGTGCCTTCGCCTCCTGGTAGACCTTGGCCAGCGGCCGGCAGACCCGGCAGGTGCCGGAGAGCTGGCAGCCGGTGCAGCCACCGGTGCGAAGCATCAGGGAGTCGGCGATGCCGCCGAGGCGGCTCAGGCCCTCGACTCCCGTGGTCATGAGGGGGATCGCCTCGTCACGGCCGACCTTGCAGATGGTCGCCATGCCGTGCGGGTCGACGTGGAAGAAGGTGTGGCCGGCGTTGCAGCCGTTGAAGGGTTCGCGATCTGCGAGGTGGTCCGGGGCCTGGGTGGCGAGGGTTTCCGCGCCGCCGTAGATGGTCGGCGACATGTGGGTGTATTCGCGGTACGGCAGGTCGTAGCGGCCGGCGAAGGCGCGCATCTGGTCGGCCTCGTGGGCGTTGTGCCGCGTGATGATCAAGGCCAGATCGAGGGGTAGCCCAGCTTCGTGGGCTGCATCCAGTCCTTTGACGAACATGCGGTACGCGCCCCGGCGCCGGGTCAGCCCGTCGTAGGACTCTGCGGTGGCCCCGTACAGGCTGAGTGTGATCCGGTTCGGCCTCAAGCGAGTCAGCAGGGCGAGGTTCTTCGGTGCGGCGAGACGCGAGCCATTGGTGAGGATCTCGACCATCATGCCCAGCTCGTACGCCAGCCGGTACGTCTCGGGGAACAGCTTGTCGATCATCGGCTCACCGCCTGTGAGCTGGAGCCAAAGCACCCCCGAGTCCCTGATGGCGTGCAGCAGGCGCTCACGCTCAGGCCACTCCAGGCCGGCGAATTGCTTCAGGCCGAGGTAGCAGTGTTCGCAGTCGTAGTTGCAGCCGAGGTTCAGCTCGTACGAGGCGCGCCCGTATGCATATGGAGAGCGGGAACGAACCAGCACAGTTTCATCGAGGCGTCGGTCGCTGAGATCGATCTTCCAAGCCTGACGGGCCACGTCGGCCAGCCACGCGGGCACTGCTGAGGTACCCGATGCGGAGTGCAGTTCGTCGTACCGGGAGGCGGGAACGCGTGCTGCCTTCGGGTTGCCCGGCCGTACGAGGAGGTGGTGGTCGAGGTACGGGGCAGCGATCAGCTCGTGCATGCGGACTCCTCGCTCGGGCTGCTGAGGACCAGGCGGGCCCAGACGGTCTTGCCGATCGGGTGGCGGTCGTGGTGGCCGGTTTCTTCAGAGAGCGCTGCGACGAGAAGCAGGCCCCGGCCGCCTTCGTCGTCCTCCCCGGCCTGGATGGGGCGGGGAGGGGTGCGGCCGGCATCGGAGACTTCGACCAGGCAGCGTGGGCCGTCAACCGTCAGTCGAACTTCGAAGAGGTGTCCTCGTCTGCCGCCGTGTTCGACGGCATTGGCAGAGAGCTCTCCGCAGACGAGGACCACCCGGTCAATGCACTCCTGGCCGTATCCCCAGCTGGCGAGCGTCTTGGAGACGAGGGCGCGGGCCAGAGGCACGCACTTGCGTACCGGGCTGAACTGCATCTGCCACCGCAACGGGGTGGTCTGTCGGTCGTACGTCGTCATCGCGTGCATCGCGTCCCCTCGTCGCGGGCGGGTTGTGGGACACAAGTTCACTGCTGCGGCGATCACAGAATCAGGTCACAGTGATTACCCAACGTGGGTAATCTCATCAGCAGTCGGTCCCATGTCAGTCCGTCCGAACGGGCGAGTGAGGGGGATGAGTGGCACGCTCTCAGGCCCACCGGGCCCTGGCGGCCGACCTGCTGGCCAGCGCGGCATGGCAGGAAGCCTGTCGTGCTCGGGACTTCGCCCGCATCTTTCGGCTGGTCAAAGTCAAGGCCGGGATCTACCCGTCGCGGATCGCCGCGCTGTGCGGCATGACGCCGAGCAGAGTCGGCGAGATCATGGCGGGGCGGCGCGGCTTGGCGCACATCGATGTGATCGAGCGCGTCGCCGACGGCCTGCGCATCCCCGGTGCGATGCTCGGCCTGGCCCACCGACCTTGGGAGATCCCTGCCCCAGCTCGCACCGAGGAGAGGCCGCCCGAGCCCTCTTCTGCTGTACCGGGCGAACCTCAGCACACCGAACCGGCAGAGGAATTGGACGACCTTCTCGCTCTGGTCGACGGCCGTGCCACCCGCTCCACCCTCACAGCCCTGCGCTCCTCGGTCCAGGACTACTGGCGGCGAGACAACGCACACGGCGGTGCGACCCTGCGGCCGGCCGTCGTGGGGCACCTGCGCTATGTCGGCCGCCTCCTCGACTCTGCCGAGGGTGGCTTACGGCATGACCTCCAAGGGGTTGCGGCCGAGCTGGCACGGCTTTCCGGCTGGGCCTACTTCGACGCCCGTCAGTACAGCACCGCTCGCACCTACTTCACCCAGGCGCTCAAGCTCTCCCACACGCAAGGCGACAGCCTCTTCATGGCCAATGTGCTGTCCTGCATGAGCCTTCTGGCCACCTACGACGGCAACCCGAACGATGCCGTGGCCCTTGCATGCCGTGCCCAGGATGCGGCCCGCGCCGTTGGCGAACAGCCGCTCGTCATGTCGATGTTGCACTTGCGTGAAGCGTTCGCCCATGCCGCCCTTCGAGACGCCCAGGCTTGCCACCAGGCCGTGGATCGCTCCCGTGACCAGTACGAACGCTCACGCGGACACGAAGTCGAGGCGCCTGACTGGGTCCAGTACTTCGACGAGACGAAACTCCTCGTCGACACCGGCATCGCCTACGCGCGCCTCGGCGAACCAGCCCGCGCCGAACCCCTCATCACTGAGGGCTTGCGTCGAGAAAATGCCGACCAACAGCGAGGCCGGGCCTTCCACGCTTACTGGCTGGCCAGCGCCCAGCTCCAGCTGGGCAAACTCGACGAGGCATGCACCAGCGCCAGCCTCGCCCTCGACCTCGCCGCAGCCATTGACTCGCCACGAGTGAGCAGCCACGTCCAGGAACTTCACCGCCGAATGCTGCCCTACGCACGCGAAGCCCCCGTCCTCGCCTTCGAGCAACGCATGCGGGAGGCCCTGCTCTGACCCCTTACGAGCTGCCGGTCACCTCGTCCAGCAGCAGGTACAGCAGCCCGACCAGGCTGCCACTGCTGACGACTTCGCGGCGGTCGATCATGCCTCGGATCTCTGAGATCGGAACCCACTCGATTCGGTCGGACTCGTTCAACTCGGTCGGTGGGCCCGCGTACGAGGCGGTCTCGGCACGAAAGACGAAGTGCTCGGAATCCGTGATGCCGTTCGCCGGTTGCGCGTACACGAGCGGCTTGACGCCCTTCACCCGCCAGCCGGTCTCCTCCTCGACCTCGCGGGCAGCCGCCTGTTCCGGGGTCTCGTCGGCCTCAATGAGGCCCATCGGAAGCTCCCAGCCCCAGGTATCGGTGATGAACCGGTGCCGCCACATCATCAGCACGCGCTTCTGGTCGTCGACCACGGCCGCTACGGCCAGGTGCCGCATCCGGACCACGTGGTGTTCCCACCGCCGGCCGTCAGGCTGCTGGACGTCCACGAGCCAGAGATTCACCCATGGGTTGTTGTAGATCTGCCGCTCACCATGGACGGTCCACTGCATGAGTTCAGCTCCCTCGCTTCAGTGAAGTTTCCATCATGTCACTTTGACGAGAATTCGTCCGCCGAGTTGGGGCATCATCGCTGACTCCGGCGAGCGATGAACCTCTGTGTTCAGCAAGGAGCTGGCACAGTTGACCCTCGGCCACGTGACTGCCTTGATCACACTGCGGACGCGGGCGCTCCCGTCGGAAAACACCGCACCCGGCCCGCCGAGCCACCGAAGTCGGCGACCGGCGGACCGGGTGCGGTCCGATGGGCGGCTTCACCGGCCACTGAGGGCCGGGCCGGCCGGTTCCACCAGGATCAGGCCTTCTTGGTCTCCCAGAAGATCCGGTCGACCTCGGCGATGAGGTCCAGGGCCTTCTGGCCCGTCTTCGGGTCGTTCGAGCCCTTGGCCGCGGAGAGCGCCTTCAGGGTGTCGTTGATCAGCTGGTGCAGCTCCGGGTACTTCTCGAAGTGCGGGGGCTTGAAGTAGTCGCTCCAGAGCACCGACACGTGGTGCTTCGCGAGCTCGGCGCGCTGCTCCTTGATCAGGATGGCGCGGGTGCGGAAGTCCGCGTCCTCGTTGGCCTGGTACTTCTCCTGGACGGCCTTGACCGACTCGGCCTCGATGCGGGCCTGGGCCGGGTCGTACACGCCGCAGGGCAGGTCGCAGTGGGCGCTGACCTTCACCTTGGGGGCAAACAGGCGGGAAAGCATGGAGCTGTCCTCCTCGTGATCGTCTTCTCAGGTGGGACATTACTCCGTGGAGTGCCGCTTTCCGTGGCTGCCCCAGGGGCTTAGGTCAAAAGTCCGGGGTGGGAATCGGGCCGTCGGCCGAATGTACGGAGCCGTACCCGGGGCGATGTACTGACGATGTGGTGGAGGAGGAAGCGGGAGGTGTCGGAGATGCCGGAGCGGCGACAGGTGTCCGGAGGCAGGCGGGTGACGCGGCGTCCGTTGCAGGTCGTGGAGGTGACGGGCCCCTCGATGGTGCCCACGCTCTACCACGGCGACCTGCTGCTCGTGCAGTACGGAGCGCCCGTGCGCCCCGGTGACGTGGTGATCCTGCGTCACCCCTTCCAACAGGACCTGCTGGTGGTGAAGCGGGCCACCGAGCGGCGGCCCGGCGGCTGGTGGGTGCGGGGCGACAACACCTTCGCGGGCGGGGACAGCACGGATTACGGGGCCGTGCCGGAGGAGTTGGTGCTGGCCCGGGTGCGGGCCCGCTACCGGCCCCTGGCGAAGGGTCAGCGGTCGGTGACGGCGGTGCTGGGCTGGGCGGTCTCCGCGCTGCGGCCGGTGCGGTCGGCCTCCTCGCGCTTGCGGGCCCGGTAGGCGGCCACGTTCGCCCGGGTCGCACAGCGGTCCGAGCAGTAGCGCCTGGAGCGGTTGGTGGACGTGTCCAGGTAGGCGTTGCGGCAGGGGGCCGCCTCGCAGAGGCCGAGCCGGTCCACGCCGTGCCCGGTGAGGTGGAATGCCAGGCCCATCGCCGCGATGGCCGCGTAACCGGCGGTCGCGTTCGACGGATGGTCCGCCAGGTGCATGTGCCAGTCCGGCCGGCCGTCCTCGTCCCGCACCTCGTGCCCCGAGATCTGCGGGCTCACCGGGAACTCCAGCAGCAGCGAGTTCAGCAGGTCGACCGCGAGCGTCTCCTCGCCGTCGTCGGCCGCCTCGAAGACCGCGCGCAGCCGCGCCCGTACGGAACGGAACCGGGTCACGTCCGCGTCCGTCGTCCGCCGTGCCGCCTGCTGATTGGCGCCGAACAGCTCCCGGACCGCCTCGACCGAGGTGAGGGCGTCCTTGTTGCGGGCCGGCTCCTCGGTGTTGACCAGGCGCACGGCGTAGTCCGAGTAATAGGCCAGTTCCACTTGTAGTCCTTACGGTGTCGGTCTAGAGTCGGGGCATCAGCCAGTGTAATGGTTGGTATTCGGGTATGGGTATTACGTGGAGGTTGGCGTGACGGAGACGGCTACAGGCACCGACTGGCAGTCCTGGCAGGAGAGCTGGGACCGGCAGCAGGAGTGGTACATGCCCGACCGCGAGGAGCGGTTCCGGGTGATGCTGGACATGGTCGAGGCGGTCGTCGGACCGGAACCGCGGGTGCTGGACCTCGCGTGCGGTACGGGAAGTATTACGGACCGGCTCCTCAAGCGGTTCCCGAACGCCACGAGCACCGGCGTCGACCTCGACCCCGCGCTGCTGGCCATCGCCCGCGGCACCTTCGACGGCGACGACCGGGTCTCCTTCGTCACCGCCGACCTCAAGGACCCGCACTGGACCGAGCGGCTGCCCCACACCTCGTACGACGCCGTCCTCACCGCCACCGCCCTGCACTGGTTGCACAGCGAGCCGCTGGCGGTCCTCTACGGGCAGATCGGCGGGCTCGTCCGGGACGGCGGGGTGTTCATGAACGCCGACCGCATGATCGATTCCGGCACGCCGCGGATCAACGCCGCCGAGCGCGCCCACCGGCACGCCGCGATGGAGCGGGCCAAGGCCGCCGGGGCGCTGGACTGGGCCGCCTGGTGGGCCGTCGCCGCGAAGGACCCGGTCCTCGCCGCGCCCACCGCCGAGCGGTTCGCGATCTACGGCGAGCACGCGGACGGCGACATGCCCTCCGCCGACTGGCACGCCCGCACGCTCATCGCCTCCGGCTTCGGTGAGGCCCGTGCGGTGTGGGCCTCGCCTTCGGACACGATGGTGCTCGCCGTGAAGTAGACGGACGCGACATGACGGCGCGGAATCGCCCGCGCCGTCAATCTTTATTGGCCCGTTGTGTGACCTTCAGGGAATTTCAATATTCCGGGACGGTTCCTCCCGGTATTTTCCTGCCGCTGGGAACATATAGGGGTGGATCAATGGCGCATGATGTGGCAACGTGACGCACCGCACCCCGCTTCGCGTGATACGCGTGAAGGGTGCCGCAGTGGTGGATGCCCTATCTCCGCGCACGGTGCGGCACACTCGATGAACCCAATTTCTGGAGATTTATGTCGATGCGTAAAGCGGTTACTGCTTCGATGACGGCGGCTGCTTCGGTAGCCGCGGTCCTCGCTGCCGGTACGCCGTCCCATGCTGCGACGACCAAGTTCTGTGGGCCTCCCTACGCCGTCGCACTGGGGTGTTTCTATTCGACAGGCGACGACTTCACGGTTCAGGACATGCGCGTGGATGGTAAGCGCGCCGTACTGAAGTGGACCACAGACTATGGGCGCTCGGGCGAATGCCATGATGCGAATGGCGCCAATAACCCGCCCACCAAGTGCGACTACAACCTCGCCGAAGGGCGCACTCTCCTCTTCTGGACGGTCATCCGCGACGGGGCCAATGGGGCGGACGAAGGCACATCCGATCCGATGACTGCTTGGACTTCCGGCCGGTAAGCAGAAATGCGCCCCGAGCCAGCCGGCTCGGGGCGCATCGGGCGCCCTACAGAACCTTGGACAGGAACGACTTGGTGCGGTCGTGCTGCGGGTTGGTCAGGACGTCGCGCGGGTGGCCGGACTCGACCACCACACCGTCGTCCATGAAGACCAGCGCGTCGCCCACCTCGCGGGCGAAGCCCATCTCGTGGGTGACGACGATCATCGTCATGCCGTCCTCGGCCAGTCCGCGCATGACGTCCAGGACGTCGCCGACCAGCTCCGGGTCGAGGGCCGAGGTCGGCTCGTCGAAGAGCATCAGCTTCGGCTCCATGGCCAGCGCGCGGGCGATGGCCACGCGCTGCTGCTGGCCGCCGGAGAGCTGGGAGGGATAGTTCTTCGCCTTGTCGCCGAGGCCGACCCGGTCCAGCAGCGTCTCGGCACGGGCCCGTGCCACCGCCTTGGACTCGCCCTTGACCTGGACCGGCGCCTCCATGACGTTCTCAAGCGCCGTCATGTGCGGGAAGAGGTTGAAGCGCTGGAAGACCATGCCGATCTCGCGGCGCTGGAGGGCGACCTCGCTGTCCTTCAGCTCGTAGAGCTTGTCGCCCTTCTGCCGGTAGCCGACCAGCTCGCCGTCGACCGAGAGCCGGCCGGCGTTGATCTGCTCCAGGTGGTTGATGCACCGAAGGAAGGTGGACTTGCCGGAGCCGGACGGGCCGATCAGGCAGAACACCTCACGCGGGGCCACCTCCAGGTCGATGCCCTTGAGGATGTGAGCGGCGCCGAAGGACTTGTGGACGCCCTCGGCCTTCACCATGGGGGTCGTCGTCATGCCATGCCTCCCTTGGGGCGGCCCAGGGACAGCATGTTGGCCCTGATCTTCTGGATCGGTGTCTGCGGCAGGCTCCGGCTGGAACCGCGGGCGTAGTGGCGCTCGAGGTAGTACTGGCCCACACTCAGCACCGAGGTCATGATCAGGTACCAGGCCGCGGCGAGGAAGTACATCTCCACGGGGGCGCCCGAGTTCTGGCCGATGTCCTGGGCATACCGGAACAGCTCGGTGAACTGCACGGCGGCCACCAGCGAGGTCGTCTTGAGCATGTTGATGACCTCATTGCCCGTCGGCGGCACGATCACCCGCATCGCCTGCGGGATGACCACCCGGCGCAGCGTCTTGCTGTGGCTCATGCCCAGCGCGTGTGACGCCTCGGTCTGGCCCTCGTCGACCGAGAGCAGGCCGGCGCGGCAGATCTCCGCCATGTACGCGGCCTCGTTGAGGCCGAGTCCCAGCAGAGCGGTCAGCAGCGGCGTCATGAAGGACGACCACTCGTCCTTGTAGACCGGCCCGAGGTTGATGTACTCGAAGACCAGGCCCAGGTTGAACCAGACGAAGAGCTGGACCAGGACCGGCGTGCCCCGGAAGAACCAGATGTACGACCATGCGATCGACGAGGTCACCGGGTTCTTCGACAGGCGCATCACCGCGAGCAGGACGCCGCCGATGATGCCGATGGCCATCGAGAGGACGGTCAGCAGCAGGGTCTGGCCCACGCCCCGGATGATCCGGTCGTCGAAGAAGTAGTCCGGTACGGCACCCCAGTTGATCTGGCCCTGGGAGAAGGCGTAAACGATGGATGCCAGCAGGCCGATGGCGATGACCGCCGACACGTAGCGCCCGTAGTGGCGGACCGGGATGGCCGTGATCGCCTCGGGTCCGGCCGCCGGGGTAGGTGGCGTGTCGGTGGGACCCGTCTTCTTGATGTCAGTCACAGGTGTTGCCTCTCACCGCCGAAATCCGGTCACGATCCGCCGTTGATCTTGGCTTCGGTGACCGCGCCGGCCTCGACGCCCCACTTGGCGATGATCTTGTCGTACTCGCCGTTCTTGATGATCGCGTCGAGCGCCGCCTTCACCGCGTCCCGGAGCTCGGGGTTGCCCTTGGCGACGGCGATGCCGTACGGGGCCGCCTCGACCTGCTCACCCACGATCTGGAAGTCCTTGCCGCCGCCCGAGGTCTTCACCGCGTACGCGGCTACCGGGAAGTCGGACGAACCGGCGTCCGCGCCTCCGGCGCGGAGCCGGGTCTGAGCCTCCAGGTCGTTGTCGAACTGCTCAATGGTGATCTTGCCCTTGCTTCCGCACTTCGTGCTCTCGGCCTTGGCGAGGTCGTGGGAGACGGTGCCACGCTGGACGGCGATCTTCTTGCCGCAGAGGTCGGACCAGGCCTTGATGCCCTGGTCGTCGCCCTTCTTGGTGTAGATCGAGACGCCGGCGGTGAAGTAGTCGATGAAGTCGACGCCCTCGCCGACCTTCTTCTTCGTCTCGGAGTCGATGCCTTCCTGGCGGTCCTTGGTGTCGGTCATCGCTGACATCGCCAGGTCGTAGCGCTTCGAGCGGAGCCCCGTGATGAGGGTGTCGAACGTTCCGTTCTGGAACTCGAAGGTGACGCCGAGCTGCTTGCCGAGTGCGGCGCCGAGGTCGGGGTCGATACCTATGATTTTGCCGGACTCGTCCTTGAACTCCACCGGCGGGTACGCGATGTCGGAACCGACCTTGATGACGCCCTTGTCCTTGATGGCCTGCGGCAGCAGGTCGGCGAGCGGCGCGCTGTCCGACGCCTTCGGGGAGCCGGACTCCTTCGAGCCCTTGTCGGTCTGGTCGCCACAGGCGGTGAGGAGCAGCGTGCCGGCGACCGCGATGGCGCCGACCGCCGCGATCCGGGCCCTGGCGGTCGTACGACGCGTGGTGCTTGCGGTCATGTCGGGATCCTCCGGCAGGTGAGGGTGAGGGTGAGGTGCTGGTGGGGCGGCTTGGCGCGCACCTTCGAGTGTCGCCACCTCGTGTGAACGGCATCCTGCCATTCGGACTGGCCCATTCAGGGGTCCCGCCATGTCAAAATCGGATAACGGGCGACCCCCGAACATCAACGGCCGGTACGCCAGGACCGGACCTTCTCTGGGGATTCATTCCCCTCGCCGGAGAATCTTCGGCGCGTCTCGACCAGTGGGCGGCATTTATACCGGTTTGCCGACTTGTCCAGATATTCGACTATGAGTCACGTCACCGCGTCGATATGGACTCGTCCGTAACACCGTTCGTCCGGTAAGAAAGACGTTTACACCCCTCATCCGGGGCTCAGGGCGCGTGTGCGGCGCGCCCGCGCGTATGTACCTCTCCCTGCCAGGGCGGGCCAACCGCTCGGTGCGGGGCACGTACGCGGTGCCCGCCCACCCCTCCTCAACCAGGAGTGGCCACCCTCAAACGATGAAGACTTAAGGGGTCAACACCATGGCAGCGGAGATCGTCAATCCTCGCAGCGACAGCACCACCGACAGCGGCATCCAGCGCACGAGCGCAGCGGACACCGGGGCCGACGAGCCCTTCGATCCGGCCTTCGCCCTCCACCGGGGCGGGAAGATGGCCGTGCAGGCCACCGTCCCGATCCGGGACAAGGACGACCTTTCCCTGGCGTACACGCCCGGTGTGGCGAAAGTGTGCAGCGCCATCGCCGACAACCCCGAGCTCGTCCACGACTACACCTGGAAGTCCCAGGTCGTGGCCGTCGTGACGGACGGCACCGCCGTGCTCGGCCTCGGCGACATCGGGCCCGAGGCGTCCCTCCCCGTCATGGAGGGCAAGGCCATCCTCTTCAAGCAGTTCGGCGGCGTCGACGCGGTGCCGATCGCGCTCGCGACCACTGACGCCGACGAGATCGTCGACACCGTCGTCCGGCTCGCCCCGTCCTTCGGCGGCGTGAACCTGGAGGACATCTCGGCGCCCCGCTGCTTCGAGATCGAGCGCAAGCTCCAGGAGCGGCTGGACATCCCGGTCTTCCACGACGACCAGCACGGCACCGCCGTCGTCACCCTCGCCGCCCTGCGCAACGCCGCGAAGCTCTCCGGGCGGACGCTCGGTGATCTGCGAGGCGTGATCTCCGGTGCGGGCGCGGCGGGCGTGGCCATCGCCAAGTTCCTGCTGGAGGCGGGGATCGGCGACATCGCGGTGGCCGACCGCAAGGGCATCGTCAGCCGCGACCGCGACGACCTCACCGAGGTCAAGCGCGAGCTGGCCGAACTCACCAACCGGGCCGGGCTCTCCGGTTCGCTGGAGCAGGCGCTCGCCGGTGCGGACGTCTTCATCGGCGTCTCCGGCGGTACGGTCCCGGAGGCGGCGGTGGCCTCGATGGCACCCGGCGCGTACGTCTTCGCGATGGCCAACCCGAACCCGGAGGTCCACCCGGAGGTCGCGCACAAGTACGCGGCCGTCGTGGCGACCGGGCGGTCGGACTTCCCGAACCAGATCAACAACGTGCTGGCCTTCCCGGGCATCTTCGCGGGTGCGCTTCAGGTCCGGGCCTCCCGGATCACGGAGGGCATGAAGATCGCGGCGGCGAACGCGCTGGCCGACGTGGTCGGCGACGAGCTGGCGGCGGACTACGTGATCCCGTCGCCGTTCGACGAGCGGGTCGCTCCGGCGGTCACGGCGGCGGTTGCCGCTGCGGCTCGGGCGGAGGGCGTGGCTCGGCGCTGAGGCTGTTGCCGAGCGGTGCGTGAATGGGCGGGGCCTGTACTGGTACGGGCCCCGCCCGTGCGTTTCAGCCCCTCCGGCGATTGATGAGCGGGGGGGCTGGGGGCAGAGCCCCGGGGCGCTGCCCCGGACCCCGCTCCTCAACCGCCGCAGGGGCTTGATTTGTTGGCGTGCGTCACACGCGTAGGCGGTTACGTGGTCGGCTCGCCCCGCCTATCGTCGAGCCATGTTCGCCGCCTACGCAGCCCGCATCGACCCCGACCAGCCGCTCGACGGGCTGGAGCTGGGCGACCGTCCCGCCCCCGAGGCGCGTCCCGGGTGGTCCACCGTCACCGTTCGGGCCGCCTCCCTCAACCACCACGACCTCTGGTCCCTGCGCGGTGTCGGCCTGTCGCCGGACCGGCTGCCGATGATCCTCGGCTGCGACGCGGCCGGCGTCGACCAGGACGGCAACGAGGTCGTCCTGCACTCCGTCATCGGGCAGTCCGGGCACGGTGTCGGGCCCGAGGAGCCGCGCTCCATCCTCACCGAGCGCTACCAGGGCACCTTCGCCGAGCAGGTCACCGTCCCCACCTGGAACGTGCTGCCCAAGCCGAAGGAGCTCAGCTTCGAGGAGGCCGCCTGTCTGCCGACCGCCTGGCTCACCGCGTACCGGATGCTGTTCACCAACGCCGGCGTGCGGCCCGGCGATTCCGTGCTCGTCCAGGGCGCCGGCGGCGGGGTCGCCACCGCCGCGATCGTCCTCGGGAAGGCCGCCGGGCTGCGGGTCTTCGCCACCAGCCGGGACAAGGCCAAGCGCGAGCGGGCCGTCGAACTCGGCGCGCTGGAGGCGTACGAGCCCGGCGCCCGGCTGCCGCAGCGGGTGGACGCCGTCATCGAGACCGTCGGCGCCGCCACCTGGTCCCACTCCGTGAAGTCGCTGCGCCCCGGCGGCACCCTCGTCATCTCCGGGGCCACCAGCGGCGACCGGCCCACGCACGCCGAGCTGACCCGGATCTTCTTCCTGGAGCTGAAGGTCGTCGGGTCCACCATGGGGTCCAAGGACGAGCTGGAGGACCTGCTCGCGTTCTGCGCGACCACCGGGGTACGCCCGGTCATCGACGAGGTGCTGCCGCTGGACCGGGCCCGCGAGGGGTTCCAACGGCTGGAGTCGGGAGACCTCTTCGGGAAGATCGTGTTCACGCCGACCTCCTAGGGCCTTTCGTTTGGATCATGCCGGGCTCGCGGGGGCCGGTACGCACATCTGCGGCGTTGTCGTCAGTCGCCGATGCTCCGCAGTGACTCCCTCCTCCGCCTTGCAGCTGTACGCACCGGCCCCCGCTCCCTGATCCGGCCTGATCCAAACGAAAGGCCCTGGGTCCGCCGGAAACTCGTCGGTGACAGATACTTGAGGGATGCTCAGCTTTACTGATGTGCTCTGCCCATGCGAATGGGCAGAGCACTCATGGCAGTTGTCGTCGCGTCCGTGCTCGCGGCCGGGGTCCTCGCCCCCGCCGCATCGGCGCGCCCCGCACCCGGTTCCTCGTCCCCCTCCTCGTACGAACGCGTCATCCCGCCGCTCACCGACGACCGGGGCCGCACCCTGACCCTCCGCGGCTGGAACGTCGAGGACAAGGCCAACCGCGGCGAGGACGCCCTCACGGCCATCACCGAACGCCACTTCCGCGACCTGCGCGCCAACGGCTTCAACTTCGCCCGGCTGCTGGTCTTCTGGGACGATCTGGAGCCCCGGCGCGGTCAGTACAGCGAGCGCTACCTCCGGCGCGTCGAACGCATCCTGGACTGGGCCCGCAAGCACCGTGTCCATGTCCTCATCGACGCCCACCAGGACGTCTTCGGGCCCGCGTTCGGGCACCGGGGCATCCCGGAATGGGCCACCAGGACCGACGGGCTGCCGTTCACGCCGAACCCCGACGACTGGTTCTCCGAGTACTTCGAACCGGCCGTGCAGCGGGCCTTCACCCACCTCTACGAGGACCCCGACCTCCAGCGCGCTCAGGCCGCCATGTGGCAGGTCCTCGCGGCCCGCTTCCGCGACCACCCGGCCGTCATCGGCTACGACCTGATCAACGAGCCGATGGGGGAGCTGCGTGCGGGCGAGGACCTGCCCACCGCCGCGCGCCGGATCGAGGCCGAGCACCTCACGCCGATGTACAACCGGCTGGCCCGCGCCGTCCGGGCCAAGGACCGCGACACCTGGATCTTCGTCGAGCCCACCCCCATCGTCGGCGAGGGTGTGCCCACGGGCCTCGGGCGCATCCAGGACCGGCGGACCGTCTACGCCCCGCACTTCTACAACACCGCCATGGAGGCGGGAGCCGACTACGACCCGGACGCGGGCTGGATCGAGGCCTACGAGGACGCCGTCACCGCCTACCCGGCCCGGTACGGGATGCCCGTGGTCGTGGGGGAGTGGGGGCCGCTGAACAACGCCCTCCCCCACATGGGCCGCTTCTACCGTGAGGCCGTCGCCTCCCTGAACCGCTACAGCTCCGGCTGGGCGGGGTACGTCTGGTGCTACGGCGGCGGCTACTGCGCGGTCGACGAACGCGGCCGCTTCCGTACGAACAAGGAGCAGACGGCCACCCCGTACGCCCCGGCCGTCGCGGGAACCGTCCGTTCCCAGGTGTACGACCCCGGCGCCCGCACCTACCGCCTCGCCTACCGTGCGGCCGCCCGCCCCGGGGTGACGGAGCTGTCGCTGCCGCCCTCGTCCCAGGGGTGGCGGGTCACCCTCACGGGCCCGGCACACGTCCTTGGCGCTCCCTCGCGCGGTGGACGGCCGGTCGTCGTGGCGCGGCCCGGGGCGGAGGTGGTGGTGACCGTGCGGGAAGCTGGCCCGTATGGACGAACTGACCACCCCTGAAGGGTTTCTGCTGCGCCCCTGGCTGCCCGACGACGCCTCGGCGGTGCTCCGCGCCTTCGCCCCGGCGGAGATGGACCGCCAGACGGACCGGCCCGTGGACGACCGGTCCGGGGCGCTGGCCTGGATCGCGGAACGTACACGCGAACGGGGGGCGCGCACCGGCTACTCCTGGGCCGTCGTGGGGGAGGAGGACGAGGCGCTGGGCTGTGTGGCGCTCGATGTCGTCAACCGGACGCATGAAACCGGCTGGGTCTCCTACTGGACCACCGAGTCGGCGCGCGGCCGGGGCGTCGCCGTGGCCGGAGTGCGGGCGCTGGCGCGCTGGGCCTTCGACGAGCTCGGGCTGTACCGGCTGGAGCTGGGTCATCGCACCGACAACCCGGCCTCCTGTCGGGTCGCCCTCCGGTCCGGATTCGCACCCGAGGGCATCGACCGGGCCAAGCTGCGGTACGGCGATGTCCGCTACGACGTCGAGCGGCACGCACGCCTGGCCGACGATGATGTCAACTTTCGTTGACGAGAGGGTCATGTCAATGTAGGTTGACATCATGACCGAAGCAACGGATCTGGCCGCACGTGCCGGTGACCGCGACCCGCGCGTCGGACTGCGGGCGGTGGCCGCGCTGCGGCGGCTGCTGGAACAGCTCGAAGCCGTACAAGTCAGAAGTGCCCGCCTGCAGGGCTGGTCCTGGCAGGAGATCGCCGCCGAGCTGGGCGTCAGTCGGCAGGCCGTGCACAAGAAGTACGGGAGGCGTTGATGTTCGAGCGATTCACCCGAGGGGCCCGCGCGACCGTGAAGGGCGCCGTGGGCCAGGCCGAGCGCACCGGGGCCGACTCGGTCACCGAGGAACATCTGCTGCTCGCGCTGCTGGAACAGGAGGGCGGCCGGGCCGCGTTCGCCGTCACCGCCCTCGGCCTCCACGACCGCCGGGTCTCCCTGGAGGCCTCCTTCGCCGAGGCCCGCCGCCGTGGCGGGCTCACCATGGCCGACACCGACGCCCTCGCCGGCATCGGGATCGACGTCGGCGCGATCGTGTCCCAGGTCGAGGGAGTCCACGGCGAGGGGGCCCTGGACGCCGACCGCCGCAGCCGCCGGTGGTGGTCCGGGCACCGCGCGTTCACCCCGGGCGCGAAGACCGTGCTGGAGAACTCGCTACGGGTGGCCCTCGGCCGCGGCGACCGGTTCATCGGCGAGGAACACCTGCTCCTGGCCCTCACCGCGAAGCCCGGAGTCGTCGCCGACGTCCTCGCCGAGCACGGTGCGACCTACGCGGCCGTGCAGCGTGCGCTGTACGGCCCCGACGCGGACAGCGGTGACGGACGCGACGGGGGCCAGGGGCACGCCAAGGCCGGGTGAGGGGAGGGCGGGGTGGCGTCGAGCCTGCAGCCAGGACGGCCGGGCCTCTCAGGCCTTCCCGCCGCCCTCGCTCTCCGCCGTCAGCAGCGCCTCGATCCGTGCCGTCGCCGCGCCCAGGTGGCGGCGGGCCTCCGCGAGCTGGGTCTCCGTCACCCCGTGGTCGCGGGCCGCGTCCCGGATGCCGTCGCGGAAACGGTCCAGCAGGCGGTCCAGATCGCGCACCGGGTCGCCGGTCGTCGGTGCGTCCTGCCCCCAGTCCGCACCGGGAGCCGGGTCCTGGACGGGCGGGGCGGTCTCCGGCCCGGGTTTGCCGAACGGGGGCCAGGCGCCGGACCGCGCGAAGCCGCCGAGCTGGCCGGTGATCTCCGCGAGTCCTTCCCGTACACCGGTGGGCCAGTCGCCCCGCGCGAAGTGCTCCTGCACCTGGCGGGCGGCGGTCTGCATCTGCTCGCGCGCCTTCTCCTGGGCCTCCTTGGCCTGACGGCGGGCCTGCTGGGCGTCCTCGCGGGCGCGCCGGGACTCGTCCTTCGCCCGGCGGGCCTGCTCCTTCCACTCCTGCTTGGCCCGGCGCAGCTCCTCCTTCGCCGTGTGCCACGCCTCGGTGTCGCCGAGGTCGCCCAGACTGCCGAAGTCACCGAAGTCGCCGAAGGGGGAGGGCTGGTCGCCCTTGCTCCGGCCCTTGCGGCTCTCGGCCCCCGTGCCCGTACCGTGCCGGGACTCCGAGGCGGCCGCCCGCATGTCGCTGCGGAGCCGGCCCGCCGCGCCCCGTACGTCGTCGCGTATCTCGGCGGCCAGCTCGGAGACCGAGTCGCGGATCTCCAGCTCCAGATCGGCCAGTTCACCGCTGCGGCCCGCCAGCTCCTCGCGGCCGGCGTCGGTGATCGAGTAGACCTTGCGGCCGCCCTCGGTGGCATGGGTGACCAGGCCCTCGGCCTCCAGCTTGGCCAGCCGGGGGTAGACCGTGCCGGCGGACGGGGCGTACAGGCCCTGGAAGCGCTCCTCCAGCAGCCGGATGACCTCGTAGCCGTGACGCGGGGCCTCGTCCAGGAGCTTGAGGAGATACAGCCGCAGACGGCCGTGGGCGAAAACGGGAGCCATGTCAGAGAACCTTTCCGGTCGGCTCGGCGGTGTGGGCGTCGTCCTCGGCGGGCGGCCTGCGCAGCAGGGCGATCGAACCGGAGACGGTCGTCGCCCGCAGGGTCCCGGTCCCGGCGCCCAGCGTGCCGGTGATCTTCTTCGCGCCCCACTGGCCGCCCACCCGCAGGTCCTCGAAGGCGTTGGAGACGGCCCCGCTCGCGGTGTTCGCCTCGACCCGGGCGTCGGCCGGGTGCGGCAGCCGGATCGCGATCTCACCGGACACCGTGGTCAGCCGGATGTCGGTGGGCTTCCCGGACGGGTCGACGTCCAGCACCATGTCGCCGCTGACCGACTCGGCCCGGACCGATGTCCCCGCCCCGTCGACCACCGTCAGATCACCGGACACCGAGTGGAAGCGCAGGTCCCCCGTGACGCTCTGGGCCTCCAGGCTGCCCGACACGGACTCGCCGCGCACCGCGCCGGTCAGTCCGACGAGCGTGGAGTCGCCGGTGATGCCGCGGACCTCGGTGCGGCCGCTGATCCCGGAGACGACGGCCCCGGCGCCGATCACGCCGACCTCGACCGAGGAGGCGGCCGGTACGACGAGCGTGACGACGGCGCTGCGACGGCGGCCCTTGGGGTCGAACCAGCGCAGAAAGTCCTGCCAGGGCAGATCCTCGTAGGCCACGGTCAGCCGGCCGTCCTCCTGGGTCACGATCAGCGGCGGGCCCTCGACCGCGGAGATCTCCAGCCGGGCTTCCGGCTCGTCGGTCCCGACCACGTTGACCGTGCCGTCGACGATGCGCACATGGAGCGCCGCCACCGGATCGTCGAAGGCGAGCTTCCGCGGCTCGGTGATGGTCCATGTCGACACAGGCATGGATGTGACCTCCCGGAACGCGTGACGACGCAACATATCGCGTCTCGTACGGAACACGATATATCGCGGATCGGTGAAGTCAAGGCCGGGCGAGGGTCGTCGAGCGGTACCAAGGCCTCCGAACCCTGACAAATTGCCCTAGCGTGTGAGCCATGAACGCGACATCCACCGGGGCCCTCCTGCTGTGCCGGGCCGACCCCGAGACCGTACGGCCGCTCGCCCACCTGCTGCGCGAGCAGATGCTGCTGGCCCGCGCGGGCGAGGAGTGGAGCGTGCTCGTCCCGGAGGGGAAGCCCTGGCGGAACGGGGGCGCGGAGCAGGACGCCGAGCCGGTGGACCGGGTCCTGGGCGGCTGGGCCACCGCGCTCGCCGTCGGCTCCACCTGGCCGGTGCTCGCCCTGTGGTGGGACGCCGACCGGGCCGGATACACCCTCGCCGCCGGATTCCGCAGGCCCGTGGGCTACATCTGGCTGACCGACGGCACCCCGGTGGGCGAGGACGAGGCCATGCGCACCTTCGCGGTCCGCCTCGGCCTCGACCCGGTGCTGGACGTGCAGGCGCTGGAAGGACTCACCCGCCCCGACCCGGAGGCGGGCGCGGAAGCCAGGCTGCGCGGACTGCTCGCCGTCCTCACCCGTACGGGGCTCGCCCTGCCCGCCGGACTCTCACCGGGCGAGAGCGCCGACCGGCTGCGCAGCGTCGCGGCGGTGCAGCGCGGGGTGGAGCGCGTCGAGTGGGCCGGCTGGCGCGATGCCGTACGCGTAGAGCTGGACGCGGTCGAGAGCAGCCGGATCGGCCCGTGGGTACGCGGCCCCCGCGCCCGGGCCGTCGCCGCCGTCCAGCTCGCGGCGGGGCTCCCGCTCCTGCTGTGGGGCGCCCGCCGTCGCAGCGGCGGCTGGGCGGCGGCCGGCGCGGTGCTCCTGGCCCAGGGCGCGCTGGGACTCGCGTACGAACGGGCCAGGGCGGGCACCCCCTGAGCCGGGCGGAACAGGCCCCGCGGATCAGGCCCTGAGGATGCTCACTCGTCCTCGTCGTCCTCGTCGTCCAGCCGGGCCAGCCAGGTCGCGAGGCGCTCGACGGGCACCTCGAAGTCGGGGTTGAGATCGACGAACGTCCGCAGCTGCTCGGCGAGCCACTCGAAGGTGACCTCCTCCTCGCCGCGCCGCTTCTCCAGTTCCTCGATGCCACGGTCCGTGAAGTACATGGGAAAAGGATAGCGAGGCCCGGGGGCCTCCAGAACGCCGGAGACCCGGCCCCGCGACGAGCGCGGAACCGGGTCCCCGGGGTGTTCGGCGTGAAGGTCCTCAGGCCTCGAAGACCTCGTTGACCAGCTGCGTCTGCTCCGCCTGGTGACGCTTGGCCGAGCCGACAGCCGGGGACGAGCCGTGCGGCCGCGAGATGCGGCGCAGGCGCTCGCCGTGCGGCACGTCCGAGCCGACCGCCAGGTCCAGGTGGTCGATCAGGTTGAGCGCGATGAACGGCCACGCACCCTGGTTCGCCGGCTCCTCCTGCGCCCAGAGGTACTTCTCGGCGTTCGGGTACTTCGCGATCTCGGCCTGGATCTCCGCACCCGGCAGCGGGTACAGGCGCTCGAGGCGGATGATCGCCGTCTCCGTGTCGCCGCGCTTCTCCCGCTCGGCGTCCAGGTCGTAGTACAGCTTGCCGGAGACGAAGACGACCTTGCGGACGTCCTCGGCCTTGACCGACGCGTCGCCGATCACCGGGCGGAAGCCGCCGGTGGTGAACTCCTCGATGGACGAGGCCGCCGCCTTCAGACGCAGCATCGACTTCGGGGTGAAGACGATGAGCGGCTTGTGGTGCGGGTTGTGCACCTGCCAGCGCAGCAGGTGGAAGTAGTTCGACGGCAGGGTCGGCATCGCGACCGTCATGTTGTCCTGCGCGCACATCTGGAGGAAGCGCTCCGGGCGGGCGGACGAGTGGTCCGGGCCCTGGCCCTCGTAGCCGTGCGGCAGCAGCAGCGTGACGCCGGAGGTCTGGCCCCACTTCTGCTCGGCCGAGGAGATGAACTCGTCGACGACGGTCTGCGCGCCGTTGACGAAGTCACCGAACTGGGCCTCCCAGATGACCAGCGACTCCGGACGGGCCAGCGAGTAGCCGTACTCGAAGCCCATCGCCGCGTACTCCGAGAGCAGCGAGTCGTAGACGTTGTACCGGGCCTGGTCGTCGGCCAGGTACAGCAGCGGGGTGTAGTCCTCGCCGGTGACCTGGTCGACCAGGACCGCGTGGCGCTGGCCGAACGTGCCGCGGCGGGTGTCCTGGCCGGCGAGCCGGACCGGGGTGCCTTCCATCAGCAGCGAACCGATGGCCAGCGTCTCGCCCATGCCCCAGTCGATCGTGCCGTTCTCCACCGAGGCCGCGCGACGCTGCATCTGCGGCATCAGACGGGGGTGGACGGTGATCGAATCGGGGATGTTGACCTGCGACTCGGCGATCCGCTTGACGACCTCGGCGGAGACTGCGGTCTCCACGGCCACCGGGAACGCAGCCTGCGGCTCCGGGACGTGCGGGGAGGCGGGCTGCGAGGTGGCCTCGCGGACCTCCGCGAAGACCTTCTCCAGCTGGCCCTGGAAGTCCTGGAGCGCCTGCTCCGCCTCTTCCAGCGTGATGTCGCCGCGACCGATCAGCGACTCGGTGTAGAGCTTGCGCACCGAGCGCTTCTTGTCGATCAGGGTGTACATCTGAGGGTTGGTGAACTCCGGGTTGTCGCCCTCGTTGTGACCGCGGCGGCGGTAGCAGATGAGGTCGATCACGACGTCCTTGTTGAACGCCTGCCGGAACTCGAAGGCGAGCCGCGCGACGCGGACCACGGCCTCCGGGTCGTCGCCGTTGACGTGGATGATCGGCGCCTCGATCATGCGCGCCACGTCGGTGGCGTACATCGAGGAGCGCGAGGACTCCGGGGCGGCGGTGAAGCCGACCTGGTTGTTGATCACCACGTGCACGGTGCCGCCGGTGCGGTAGCCGCGCAGCTGCGACATGTTGAGCGTCTCGGCGACGACGCCCTGGCCCGCGAAGGCCGCGTCGCCGTGGAGCGCGACCGGCAGGACCGTGAAGTCCGTGCCGCCCTTGTTGATGATGTCCTGCTTGGCGCGGGCGATGCCCTCCAGGACCGGGTCGACCGCCTCCAGGTGCGAGGGGTTGGCGGCCAGCGAGACCTTGATCTGCTCGCCGTCCAGACCGGTGAAGGTGCCCTCGGCGCCCAGGTGGTACTTGACGTCGCCGGATCCGTGCATCGAGCGCGGGTCGAGGTTGCCCTCGAACTCGCGGAAGATCTGGGCGTACGACTTGCCGACGATGTTCGCCAGGACGTTCAGCCGGCCGCGGTGGGCCATGCCGATGACGACCTCGTCGAGGCGGGCCTCGGCGGCGGAGTCGATGACCGCGTCGAGCAGCGGGATGACGGACTCGCCGCCCTCCAGCGAGAACCGCTTCTGGCCGACGTACTTCGTCTGCAGGAAGGTCTCGAACGCCTCCGCGGCGTTCAGCCGGCGCAGGATCCGCAGCTGCTCCTCGCGCTCGGGCTTCGGGCGCGGGCGCTCGACCCGGTCCTGGAGCCACTTGCGCTGCTTCGGGTCCTGGATGTGCATGAACTCGATGCCGGTGGTGCGGCAGTACGACTCACGGAGCACACCGAGGATGTCGCGGAGCTTCATCATCGTCTTGCCGGCGAACCCGCCGACCGCGAAGTCCCGCTCCAGGTCCCACAGGGTGAGGCCGTGCTCGGTGATGTCGAGGTCGGGGTGCTTGCGCTGGTGGTACTCCAGCGGGTCGGTGTCGGCCATGACGTGGCCGCGGACCCGGTAGGAGTGGATCAGCTCGAAGACCCGCGCGGCCTTGGTGACGTCGTCGTCGTGCGAGGCGTCGATGTCCTTGAGCCAGCGGACCGGCTCGTAGGGGATGCGCAGCGCCTTGAAGATCTCGTCGTAGAACTCGTTCTCGCCGAGCAGCAGCTGGGAGAGGACGCGCAGGAACTCGCCGGAGGCGGCGCCCTGGATGACCCGGTGGTCGTAGGTCGACGTGAGCGTCATGACCTTCGAGATGCCGAGCTTGTTGAGGGTGTCCTGCGAGGTGCCCTGGAACTCCGCCGGGTAGTCCATCGCGCCGACGCCCATGATGAGGCCCTGACCGGGCATCAGGCGGGGCACCGAGTGGACGGTGCCGATGCCGCCGGGGTTGGTCAGCGAGGCGGTGACGCCGGTGAAGTCGTCCATGCCGAGCTTGCCGATGCGGGCGCGCCGGACGATGTCCTCGTACGCCTGCCAGAACTCGAAGAAGTTGAGCGTCTCGGCCTTCTTGATGGCCGCGACGACCAGCTGGCGGTCGCCGTTCGGCTTCACCAGGTCGATGGCCAGACCCAGGTTGATGTGCTCCGGCTTGACCAGGGTCGGCTTGCCGTCCTTCTCCGCGAAGGAGTAGTTCATCGACGGCATGGCCTTGAGGGCCTGCACCATTGCGTACCCGATGAGGTGCGTGAAGGAGATCTTCCCGCCGCGGGCGCGCTTGAGGTGGTTGTTGATGACGATGCGGTTGTCGAAGAGCAGCTTCACCGGGACCGCGCGGACGGATGTGGCCGTCGGCAGCTCCAGCGAGGCGTTCATGTTCTTCGCGACCGCGGCCGAGGGGCCGCGCAGCGTCACGTACTCCGGTCCTGCCGGGGCCTCGGTGGACTCGTCGGCCTTCGCCTTGGGCTTGGCGGGCGCGGCGGCGGGCTTCGCCGCCGCGGGCTTCGCCGGAGCCGGGGCCGGGGCCGCCGGGGCGGCCTTGGCCGGGGCGGACTGCGCGGGAGCCGCCGGAGCGGCTGCGGGCGCGGCCTTCACCGGAGCCGGAGCGGCGGCCGGAGCGGGCGCGGCCGCCTCGGTCACCGGGGCCCCCGAGGCCCCGGCGCCGGGAGCGGGCTTGTCCGCCGTGCCGGTGGCACCCGGCTTGTAGTCGGCGAAGAAGTCCCACCAGGCGCGATCGACCGAACTGGGATCCTGGAGGTACTGCTGGTAGATCTCGTCGACGAGCCATTCATTGGCGCCGAAAGCCGCGGCCGGGTTGGTGCCCGGGCTGGCTTGGTCGGTCGAGATGCTCGAGTTACTGGGGGACTGAGACGACACGGCGGCAACCGCCCTCTTCCGCTTCACAAGGTGATGGACAGCGGAAATCAAGGCTACGCCCCCCGAACCGTTCCGTGCAGACCGGGCCGGTGCTTCGTCGTGCACATCACATCGAAGGGCGGGTTTCGGCGCAGGAAATGGCGGGAAACAAGCGAGGTTCCACTGCACTCCGGGTACGCAGGACCGTGGGTACGGTCTCCCGACCGAATCCCCTTGCGGTCCCCAGCTGGCAGGACACGGATGAACGTGCCCTTCCGGTTCGACCCTATGTCAATGAGGTCGTCAACCGCGCTGCTCGGGGATTCCCGGGAGGGTGACCTGGATGCGGCAGCCCCGTGCGGATTCGGCCACCCCGATCCGGCCGCCGTGCAGATCGACCGCCCAGCGGGCGATGGCCAGACCCAGTCCCGTACCGCCGTCGCTGCCCGGACCGTGCGGGGACGGAACATGGCCCCGGTTGAAGCGCTCGAACACCCGGTGGCGCTCCGCCTCCGGGATGCCGGGCCCCTCGTCCATGACCTCCAGCTCCAGCGACTCGGGATACGCCCCGCGCCGTGCGAGCACCGTCACCCGGCCGTGCGGCGGGCTGTGCTTGACGGCGTTGTCGATGAGGTTGGCGACCACCTGGTGCAGCCGCTCCGCGTCCGCGTGCGCGGTGAGCTCCGGCGGCGAGACGTCCAGGTGCAGATGGACGTCCGTACGGGAGTGATTGCCCGAGCCCGACGACAGGCGTCGCTGGGAGGCCGCGAGATTGGCCTCTTTCAGTACGCCCGAGAGATACGGCCACACCTCGAAACGGCCTGCCTTGAGCGCCACCACCCCGTTGTCGAGACGCGACAGGTCCAGCAGCGTCTCGACCAGCCGGCCCAGCCGCTCCGTCTGTTTCAGCGCCGTGCGCATCGTCTCCGGGTCGGCGGCGGACACCCCGTCCACCACGTTCTCCAGCACGGCCCTCAGCGCCGCGATGGGCGTGCGCAGCTCATGGCTGACATTGGCGACCAGCTCTTTTCGGTGCCGGTACTCCGCCTCCAGGTCGTCCGCCATGCGGTTGATCGTCTGCGCCAGGTCGCCCAGCTCGTCCCGCCGCCCGGCGCCGCTCACCCGCCGCGTGTAGTCGCCGTGCGAGATGGACCGGGCCACCGCTCTCATCTCGTCCAGTGGCGCCGTCAGACCGTGCGCCACGAACTGCGTGATCAGCAGCGTCGCGATCACCGAGAACACGGTGATGAACTGGAACTCGGTCCGGGTCCGCAGGGCGACGATCAGCAGCCCGGTGGTGATGAACACCGAGACCACGACGAGCGTGCCCAGCTTGGCCTTGATGGAGAAGGGCCGCATTCCTGGCCCTGGCCAGGTCATGGCGCCGGAGTCTCCAGGGCGTAGCCCACGCCGTGCACCGTACGGATCCGCTCCGCGCCGATCTTCCGGCGCAGCGCCTTGATGTGGCTGTCGACCGTGCGGGTGCCCGATGCGTCCGCCCAGTCCCACACCTCGGCCAGCAACTGCTCCCGGGAGAGCACCGCGCGCGGGGTGTTGGCGAGGCAGACCAGCAGGTCGAACTCGGTAGGCGTGAGGTGGACGTCCTCCGCACGCACCCGGACCCGGCGCTGCGCGTGGTCGATCTCCAGCTCACCCAGACGCAGTATCCCGCTGCGCGGGGTCACCGCGGCCAGCGCGGCCCGCTCCACCCGGCGCAGGAGTACGTGCACCCGGGCGGCCAGCTCCCGCATGGAGAACGGCTTGGTCATGTAGTCGTCGGCGCCGACCCCGAGCCCGACCAGCATGTCGGTCTCGTCGTCGCGCGCGGTGAGCATCAGCACCGGCACCGGACGCTGCGCCTGCACCCGGCGGCAGACCTCCAGGCCGTCGAAGCCCGGAAGCATGATGTCGAGCACCATCAGGTCGGGCTGCCAGGCCTCGGCCGCGTCCACGGCCGCGGGGCCGTCCGGCGCGGTCTGCACCAGGAAGCCCTCCGCCCGCAGCCGGGCGGAAATGGCGTCGACGATCGTGGCGTCGTCCTCGACCACCAGCACCCGGCGCTGAGCCCCCGGGGTGGCCGCGACGCCGTTGTGGGTGGTGTGTGTCTGTTCCATCGCCCCGCCCCTGCCCGGTCTCGCGGGAGCCATTCCCCCGCAAGGCACGGTCTTCGCTCGTGGATTTCGTGGGTGAACCCGTGTGCCGGTCAGCAGCGTAAAGGCAGCGGAGGGCTCCCGGCTACGCAGGGTGTTGCCCCGTCGGACGAGTTCACGCCCACCGGGCAACCGGATCGTCGCCCTTGTGCCGGTTGGCCCGTGCCACCGCCGGGTCCCGCATACCGGGAGGGGGGTTCAGGCGGCCCGGAGTGCGAGATGGACCACGTCGGGCACACCTCGGGCAACGGCCACCTCTTCCGTCCTAACCCCGCTGAACCCGGCATTCCGCAAAGCCTGTTCGAAGGCCGGCGACGGCTGCGCGGACCAGACGGCGAGCACGCCGCCCGGGGTCAGCCGGTCGTGGCAGTGCGCCAGACCGGCGGCGGAGTAGAGGCTTCCGTTGTCCTCCGTGACGGTCCAGTCGGGCCCGTTGTCGATGTCCAGGCAGAGTGCGTCGTAACGCTCCGTGGCCGTACGGAGGTGGGCGACGAGATCCGTGTGCAGGATCTCGGTCCGCGGGTCCGCCAGCGCCGGCCCGGAGATCCGGTCCAGCGGCCCGTCCCGGTGCCAGCCCACGATCGCCTGCTCCCGCTCCACGACCGCGATCCGCCCCCAGCGCTCCTCCTCGGCGGCCCGCACCACGGAGAAGCCGACGCCCAGGCCGCCGATCAGCACCGAGAGACCCGTCCGCCCCGCGGGCAGCGCGGCGAGCGCGGCGTCGATCAGCAGCCGCTCGGAGCGCCCGTCGGAGGTGTCCATCAGGAAGCAGCCGTTGGCGATGATCTCGAAGTGCTCCCCGCGCTCCCGCAACACGACCTCGCCGAACGGGCCCTCGCGGCGGTCGAGGACGACGGGGGCGTCGGCCGGGCGCGTCGGCAACAGATCGGGGGCGGGCGTCGAGGGCATCGCGGCCGTCGCAGACATCGTGGGTCTCTCCGGTCTCCGGTCGTGGTGGTCGGTGTCCGCCATCCTGTCCGCCGCCCGGGCCGAGTGCCAGCGGGTTCCGTGCTCCGGGGGCGGGGAACAAGCGTCCGCCCCGCGGTGCTCCCGTAGACAGGCGGAGGCCCTGAGCGGCTGATCGCTCAGAGCGAACAGACCGTGGGGAACATTCGGAGGCTCAGGAGCATTGAGTCCACATAGCTCAACTTGCCTGCCGAAGGGGAGATCATGACTAACGAGTCCCAGGCGTTCACACCGATCGACCTGCCCGTGCTGCCGCTCGACGACGAGGTCGTCCTGCCCGGCATGGTGGTGCCGCTCGACCTGTCCGACACCGAGGTCCGCGCCGCCGTCGAGGCCGCGCAGGCCGCCGCCCGTCCCGGCGGCGGGAAGCCCGAGGTGCTGCTGGTCCCGCGGATCGACGGTACGTACACGGGGACCGGCGTCCTCGGCACCGTCGAGCAGGTCGGGCGCCTGTCGGACGGCGACCCGGGCGCGCTCATCCGGGCCCGGGACCGGGTTCGCATCGGCGCCGGGACCAGCGGCCCCGGCCGGGCGCTCTGGGTCGAGGGCACCGTCCTCGACACCGCCGCCCCGGACCCGCTGCCCGGATCCGCCGCCGAGCTCGTCAAGGAGTACAAGGCGCTCGCCACCAGCTGGCTGAAGAAGCGCGGCGCCTGGCAGGTCGTGGACCGGGTCCAGCAGATCGACGACGTCTCCGCGCTCGCCGACAACTCCGGATACTCGCCGTTCCTCTCCACCGCCCAGAAGGTCCAGCTCCTGGAGACCGTGGACCCGGTCGCCCGGCTGAAGCTCGCCATCCAGTGGCTGAGCGAGCACCTCGCCGAACAGGACGTGGCCGAGTCCATCGCCAAGGACGTCCAGGACGGCGTTGACAAGCAGCAGCGCGAGTTCCTGCTGCGCCGCCAGCTGGACGCCGTACGCAAGGAGCTCGCCGAGCTCAACGGCGACCCGGAGGACGAGTCCGACGACTACCGGGCCCGTGTCGAGGCCGCCGACCTGCCCGAGCACGTCCGCGAGGCCGCTCTCAAGGAGGTCGAGAAGCTGGAGCGCTCCAGCGACCAGTCGCCCGAGGGATCCTGGATCCGCACCTGGCTGGACACCGTCCTCGAACTGCCGTGGACCGAGCGGACCGAGGACGCCTACGACATCCGCGGCGCCCAGGAGGTCCTGGACGCCGAGCACGCCGGCCTCGCCGACGTGAAGGAACGCATCACCGAGTACCTGGCGGTGCGCAAGCGCCGTGCCGACCGCGGTCTCGGTGTCGTGGGCGGCCGCCGTGGCGGCGCCGTGCTCGCCCTCGTCGGGCCGCCCGGCGTCGGCAAGACCTCGCTCGGCGAGTCCGTCGCGCACGCCATGGGCCGCAAGTTCGTCCGTGTCGCGCTCGGCGGTGTCCGGGACGAGGCGGAGATCCGTGGCCACCGGCGTACGTACGTGGGCGCGCTCCCCGGACGTATCGTGCGGGCCGTCAAGGAGGCCGGCTCGATGAACCCGGTCGTCCTGCTCGACGAGATCGACAAGGTCGGCTCCGACTTCCGGGGCGACCCCGCCGCCGCCCTCCTCGAAGTCCTCGATCCGGCGCAGAACCACACCTTCCGCGACCACTACCTGGAGGTCGAGCTCGACCTCAGCGACGTCGTCTTCCTCGCCACCGCCAATGTGCTCGAAGCCATCCCGGAGGCCCTCCTCGACCGCATGGAGCTGGTCCGGCTGGACGGCTACACCGAGGACGAGAAGGTCGTCATCGCCCGGGACCACCTGCTCCCGCGCCAGCTGGAGCGAGCGGGTCTGGAGAAGGACGAGGTCGCTCTGGAGGAGTCGGCGCTGCGCAAGCTGGCCGGCGAGTACACCCGCGAGGCGGGCGTACGGAATCTGGAGCGGGCCGTCGCCCGGCTGCTCCGCAAGGTCGCGGCCCAGCACGAACTGGGCGACCGCGAGCTGCCGTTCACGGTGACCGACGCGGATCTGCGCGGCCTCATCGGCCGACCGCACCACGTGCCCGAGTCCGCCCAGGACCCGGCCGGGCGACGCACCGCCGTGCCGGGCGTGGCCACCGGGCTCGCGGTGACCGGGGCGGGCGGTGACGTCCTCTTCGTCGAGGCGTCGCTCGCCGACCCGGAGACCGGGGCGTCCGGACTGACCCTGACCGGTCAGCTCGGCGACGTCATGAAGGAGTCGGCGCAGATCGCGCTGAGCTTCCTGCGGTCGCACGGTGCGGAGCTGGAACTGCCGGTCGCGGACCTCAAGGACCGGGGTGTGCACATCCACTTCCCGGCGGGCGCGGTCCCCAAGGACGGCCCGAGCGCCGGTATCACCCTGACGACCGCCCTGGCCTCGCTGCTCTCCGGACGGCTGGTCCGTACGGATGTGGCGATGACCGGTGAGGTGTCGCTGACCGGGCGGGTGCTGCCGATCGGTGGCCTCAAGCAGAAGCTGCTGGCGGCCCACCGTGCGGGCATCACCACCGTGGTGATCCCCCAGCGCAACGAGGCCGACCTGGACGACGTGCCGGCCGAGGTGCTGGAGAAGCTGGACGTCCACCCGGTCACCGACGTCCGCCAGGTGCTGGAGATCGCCCTCGCCCCGGCCTCGGCCCCGGCGGAGAGGATCCCGGCCGCGGCCTGACCGCCACGCAGTGACGGGCGCGGCATCAGGTGCGCGACCGGTACGGACGGCCCGCTTCCCGGTCAACGGGGGGCGGGCCGTTCCGTGTGTCCGGGGCGCGGCTCAGGGGCGGTAGATCGTGCCCGGCTCCGGCTCGGCGGGGGCCATCAGCTCGGGGACGGTCACGAAGGTGTAGCCGTCCTTCTGGAGCGCGTCGATGATCCCGGGCACGGCGGGCACGGTGCCCCGGTAGATGTCGTGGAGCAGGATGATGCCGTCCTTGCTCGCCTGGTCCAGGATCCGCTTCTTGATCAGCGCCGAGTCGTTGGTCGAGTAGTCCTTGGCGGTGGCGCTCCACAGCACCTGGGAGAGTCCCAGGTCCTTGCTGATCTCCGAGACCGTGTCGTCGGTGCGGCCCTGCGGCGGACGCATCAGCCGGGGCTTCTTGCCGGTGATCTTCTCGATGGCCAGCTGCGTCTTCTCCAGCTCGGCGCGTATCTGATCCGGCTTCTGGTCGGTCAGGACCTTGTGCGTCCAGGTGTGGTTGGCCACCTCGTGGCCCTCGTCCTCGATGCGCTGCACCACGTCGGGGTGCTTGACGACGTGGTGCTTGCCCAGCAGGAAGAAGGTGGCGTGCACCTTCTTCTCCTCGAGGATGTCCAGCAGCCTCGGCGTGTCCTTGCCCGGCCCCGCGTCGAAGGTCAGGGCGATGCACTTGGCCTTGCGGCAGTCCACCGGACCGAACGAACCCTTGGCGTCCGAGGCCGCCTCGCCCCGTGCCGAGCCCGGCGCCGTCGTGTCCATCGAGCAGCCGCTCAGCGTCAGTGTGAGCGCGGTCACCAGCGCCGCGGTCAACCCCATCCCCGGCAACGGCATCTTTCTGGGCACGACGCATCACTCCTCTGTGCGGAAATCCGCACAGGTGTGCGGTGCACCGAGGACTATACACAGCGCGTATACGCGGAGTGCATAGTGGGGTCCCGGACCGCGGAAAGCCCCGTTGACCTGGGGTGCGGCCGCCGGGGTGGGGGAGCGGGCGCTCGGTGCGGGGCCGGCCGTCCGCGTTGCGCCGCCGGTCCCCTTCTGCGGAATACTGTCCGGGCTGCGACGTCGACCGGTCGCGGAAGAGGCTTTCGCCGGCAGGACGCCGCAGGAATCGGCAGGGCACCGTATGAGGGGTACCGACGTGCGCGGGAACGACATCGAGCCGGAGCCGGGCACGCCCGACGAGAGCGGCGTGGACCATGAGTTCCTGGCGCTGGAGCGTGAGCTGGCGGTGTTCCTGCGCCGGGCGCGGGCCAGCTCGGGCGAGATGGCCCGGGAGGTCCACCCCGAACTGGAGCCCGCCGCCTACGGATTGCTCGTCCGTCTGGAGGAGGCTGGCCGGCAACGGGCCACCGAGCTGGCCGCCTACTTCGGCGTCGGCAAGGCCACCATGAGCCGCCAGCTGCACTCCCTGGAGAACCTCGGGCTGGTGGCCCGCGAACCCGACCCGGCCGACGGGCGCGCCTGGCTCGTCCACCTCACCGACGACGGGCTGGCCCGCTTCCGCAGCGTCCGGGACGCCCGCCGCGGGCGCTATGTGCGCAAGCTGGCCGACTGGGACCGGGCCGAGATCGCCGAGCTGGCCCGGCTGCTGCACCAGCTGAACACCCGCGCGGAGAGCTGACCCGCCTCCCGTACGGGCCTCCGGCACCCGCCTCCCGTACGGGCCTCCGGCCTCCGGCGGTCAGCCCAGCTCCACCAGGAGCGCGGTCGCGTCGTCGTGCGTCTTGCCGCGCCCCAGCCGTACGCGCCCCGCCTCCGCATCGGCGAGCTCCAGCTCCCGCACCCGGTCGATCAGCCCCTGCGGCCCCGCCTTCCGCAGCAGCCCCAGCGCGCCCGTCCAGTCGCCCTCGCCGAACACCTCCGTCCAGCGGCTCGCCCCGTCCGTGAGCGCGGCGAGGGCCCGGACGCCGGCCGCCGGGGTGCTGCCCGTCACCGCACGCGCGGCCACCGACGGATCCGCGGCGGCCGTGAAGAAGCCGCCTTCCTTGTTACGGACCGTGGAGTCGGCGATCTCGTCGGACGCGAGCGAGCCCGGCGGCAGCCGGTCCAGCCGGTCGTCGAGAACCGCCCGGACCGTGCCGTCGGCGGACTCCAGCAGCAGGGCCGAGTCGGAGAGCACCAGGTGCTCGATCGTCTGTTCGTTCCAGCGTGCCAGGACCACGGTCGCCTGGGGCGTGCGCACGTGAGAAAGGTCACAGGTGGCCCGATGGGCGTCGGCTGTACGGGAGATGGCCGCGGCCAGGATCTCGGCCAGGGGCAGATCAGGGCGGGAACCGGACAGTTCCACCAGTGCGCCGCCCAGCCGTGCGGTGAACCACGGGACCGAGTGCACACAACCGTCGTCCCCGCGCGGCGGGGTGACGCCGTCGAGCACGACCAGCGCACCACCCTGGCCGGAGGCGGGAAGAGACCCGGACACCCAGTCCTCGTTGGGGCGTTCGGGACTGCCGGGAGCGGTGGCGAGTTCGATGCGCATACGGTCAGTCTGCACGAGCCCTTCACCATCCCCGCACGCGACCGGATTTGGCCTGTACCAGCAGGTCAACGGGTGCGTGCCGGCCGGAAGGGGCGGCTCCGGACCGATTGCGGGCGGGCATCCTGCCAAAGGCGGAGCGGAAGTTCCACCCCATGGTCCATGCATGGTCAGAGGCGCTCCAGGGCAGACTTGTTCGCCAACTCCGGAGTGATGTTCACTCCTTCGAGTGGCGGAGCGGTTGATGCGCGCCCCCCTCTCATAAGCGCTGGAATGGTCAGAAGCCGTACCAGGAGCGGGGCGCCCTTCCATGTGACCGTGCGTCACCTCTGCTTCAAGGGTGGACGAGTCAAGATTGCGAGCACCGGTGCAGAAGAAGCGGCCGCGGAGCAAGGGCACGACGCGCGACGGTTCCGGGGCGACGCCTCCGGCACCCGGCGCGGACAAGCGGACCGTGCGGGTACGCAGCCGACTGGTCGCCGGTGTCGCGGTCGTCGGCGTCATCGTCCTGGCGGCGGGCGCCCCCGCCGCACTCGGGGCCTCCGCCGATCTGAGCGAGTCCCAGCGGCTGGTCACCCTCGCCGAGCTGAACCAGCAGGCGGTCACCCTCGCGCACTCCCTCGCCGACGAACGTGACGCCATCACCGCGTACATCGCCGACGGACGCGACGAGGACGCCGACGACAAGGACGGCGCGGAGAACCGCACCGCACGCACCACCCGTGTCGACCAGCAGATCGACGAGATCCACGAGGCGGCCTCCGCGGCCCTGCGCCGCGACCTCTCGACGGTCGCCTCGCTGCGCCGCGACGCGCTGACCGGCAAGGGCTCGGCCCTGGAGGCGCACCAGGCGTACTCCGACGTCATCGCCAAGCTGCACGGCATCGCCGCCGAACTGGCGGAGAAGACCCCGCCGCGCGCCGCCGACGCCACCCGGGCCCCGCTCACCCTCGGCGGCGCGTCCGAACAGGCCTCCGCCACCCGCGGGCTCCTCCTCGCCGCGCTCGCCGTGCCGAGCCCCGAGCCGACGGCCCCGCAGACCGACCCCTTTACCGGGCTGCCCGTGCAGACCCAGGACGAGGACGCCACCCGGGCCGACCGCGAACGCGACGAGCTGAGCGCCGCCGCCCAGCAGGCCCGTGTCCGGGAGCTGGCCGCGCTCGCCGACTTCGACCAGGCGGCGGACCCGGAGGCCCGCGACAAGCTCTCCGACACCGTCACCGGACCCGAGGTCAACGACGCGGAGAAGTACCTCACCCGTCTCACCGACCGACCCGAACTCTCGGACGCCGAGCGCAGGGTCAGCCCCAAGAAGCTGGAGGCCGCGCTCTCCGCCCGCGTCGACCGGATGCGCAGCGTCGAGTCCGCCCTGACCACCGGCCAGGTCCGGCATCTGGAGGGCCTGCGCGACGACGACGTCACCGCTCTCGAACTGAGCATCGCCCTGCTCGGCGGCTGCTTCCTGCTCGCCGTCGGCGTCTCCACGGCCGTCGCCCGCACTCTCACCCAGCCGCTCGCCGTCCTGCGCATCGGCGCCGCGCGCCTCGCCGAGGACCCTTCGAGCGCCGAACCGGTCCGCTACACCGGCCGCAACGACGAGTTCGCCCAGGTCGTACGGTCGATGAACACCCTGCACGGCCGGCTCACCACCCTGCACCAGGACCTCGGCGGACGCGTCGAGAACCTCACCGCCGAACGGTCCGGCCTGATCAAGAGCCGGGAGACCCTGGCCCAGCAGCGGACCGAACTCCAGGAGCGGACCGCCGAGCTGACCACCCAGCTGGAGCAGCTGCGGAACACGGTCAACCACACCTTCGTCAACCTCTCCCTGCGTACCCTCGGCCTGGTCGAGCGGCAGCTCGGCGTCATCGAGGGCCTGGAGGAGCGCGAGCAGGACCCGGAGCGCCTGGCCACCCTGTTCAAGCTGGACCACATGGCCACGGTCATGCGCCGCCACAGCGAGAACATGCTCGTCCTCGCGGGCGCCGAACACGGCCACGCCCACGCCGGTCCGATCCCGCTGGTCGACGTTGCGCGCGCCGCCGTCAGCGAGATCGAGCGGTACGAGCGGGTGACCATCCAGTCCCTGCCGCCGCACGCCCAGATCGCCGGGTTCGCCGCCGACGACCTCAGCCACCTGCTGGCCGAACTCCTGGAGAACGCCACCTCCTTCTCGCCGCCGGACTCCCATGTCGAGCTGTCCGGCTGGCTGCTGGAGAGCGGTGAGGTGATGCTCTCCGTGTCGGACGAGGGCATCGGCATGTCGACGGTCCGGATGGACGAGCTGAATGCCAGGCTGGGCGACCCGGCCTCGTTCGAGGCCGGTGAGCAGAACGCCGACGGCGCCGGACTCGGTCTCCAGGTGACGTCGTTGCTGGCCGCCCGGCACGGAGTACGGGTCCAGCTGCGCGAGCAGAAGGGAAGTGGAGTGACGGCCGTCGTCGTCCTGCCGCAGGCCCTGCTGCCCAAGACCCTGCCCGCCGCCACCCCGCCCGCCGTGCAACTGCCCGGTGACGCGCCCACGCTCAACCTGCCGGGTTCGGTGGCCGAGGCCAACTCCAACGCCCTGCCGTGCCGTTCACCGCTCCCGGCGGCCGCGCCGGAGCCTGGCACACCCGCCGGGGCCGCTTCGGACCCGTCGGACCCGTCGGACCCGTCGGACCTGTCGGACAGCGACGGGGCGAACGCACCGGAGCCGGTGGCCGAGCCGGTCGCCGAGGCGCCTCCCGCCGTGGACCCGATGATCGCCGCCGCCGAGCGGACGATCCGTGAGAACGCCGCCGAGAGCGCCGGGTCCGACGAGACCCCGGAAGCCACCGCCGTACCGCAGGAGCAGCCGGAGCAGGCGCAGCAGGAGCAGGACGCACAGCACCCGTTCACGGAAGCCGAGCCCGAGGCCGCCGCCGCAACCGGTACCGATGCCGGCGCCGGGCCGGGCACCGAGCCGGACGTCGAGTCGGAGTCCGAGATCACGCTGCAGGTCCGCCTGCCGAAGCCGCCGGCCGACCCGGCCGGCCCGGAGCTCCTGCCGGACCCCGCCGTCCCGGCGCCGGCCGACCCGTACGCCATCGGCCCCGACCGCCACGAGCGCCCGGCCGAGAACGGCCCGGGCGACCAGGACCCGGACGGGCCCGCGTTCCGCCCCGCGCCGCACGCCGAGGCCGCCGCCGGCCCCGCGCCCGCCGAGACCGTCCCCGGACCCCGCCTCCCCGAGGCCGGACGGATCACGGACAAGGGGCTGCCGAAGCGCACCCCCAAGGTGGTCCGGCCCGACACCGCTCCCGCCACCGGGCGCACCGGCAGCCTGGACCGGGACGCCCTGCGCCGCCGGCTCGGCAGCTTCCACCAGGCGGCGGAGGAGGGCCGGCGCGACGTCGAGGCGGAGATCGCCGAGACCGGCGGCATCGCCCTCGCCGCTCTCGGAGGCGTACCCGCCGACCGCACCGGGCACCAGAGCACCACCGCACCGACCACGGACACCGCACGGAACGCAAGGACCGCCCGGGCCGCCGAGACCGGCGGCCGGGCGGACGGCCGGAACGAAGAGACGGGGGACACAGTCGAGGAGGCACGCAGTTGACTGCGCCCAGCACATTCGGGCTGAGTACCGAGGCCCGGAACCTTCACTGGTTGCTGAGCAATCTCGTGGAGGAGGTGCCAGGGGTCCACTCGGTCACCGTCGTCTCGTCCGACGGCCTGATGCTGCTCTCCTCCGACCCCGGCCATCTGACCGCGACGGCGGCCGGACCGGCCATCGGGACGTCGGACGGGCCCACCTCGGACGGGCCCAAGGGGTCCAGCGCCGACCTGGCCACGATCGTCTCCGGCATCGGTTCGCTGACCGTCGGCGCGGCGAAGCTGATGGACGGCGGCGGCGTCAAACAGACGATGGTCGCCATGGACGAGGGCAGTGTCTTCGTCATGTCGATCAGCGACGGCTCCCTGCTCGGCGTCCACGCCACCCCGGACTGCGACATGAGCGTCGTCGCCTACCACATGGCCCTCTTCGTCGGCCGGGCCGGACACGTACTCACCCCCGAACTCCGCAGTGAGCTGCGCACATCGTTGGAGAGCGCCCAGTGACCACCGCCGCCGCAGAACCCGCCCCCCGCCTCCCCGTCCGCGGGGCCGACAAGCGCCCCGCCCGGGTCCGCCCGTACTCCCTCACCGGCGGCCGCACGCGATTCGGGCACGTCCTGCTGGTCGAGACGTTCGTCGCCGCCCTCGAAGCACCCGACGAGCGCCGCGAACTCACCAACGGCAACCTCGCGTCGCGGGTGATGCCGGAGCTCCAGGCCATCGTCGAAATCTGCCGCCGGATGCGTACGGTCGCGGAGATCTCGGCCCTGCTGAAGATGCCGCTCGGAGTCGTCCGGGTGCTGCTCAGCGACCTGGCCGACCAAGGAAAGATCCGCGTGTACGGGACCGGTCACGGCACCGGCCAGCCCGACCGCGCACTGCTCGAAAGGGTGCTCAATGGACTCCGCCGTCTCTGAGGCGCCGCTCTTCGCCCCGCGTCAGCCGGGGGCCCGGGACCAGGCGTCAGGTCCCGTGGACCAGGCCGAGGAGTCGCTCCAGGCCTGGCAGCTCGACCACACCCGCGCGCCCACCGCCACCAAGATCGTGGTGGCGGGCGGCTTCGGCGTCGGCAAGACCACGTTCGTCGGCTCGGTCTCCGAGATCACGCCGCTGCAGACCGAAGCGCTGATGACGCAGGCCAGCGAGGAGACCGACGACCTCTCCGCGACACCGGAGAAGACCACCACGACGGTGGCCATGGACTTCGGCCGTCTCACCCTCGACGACGACCTCGTCCTGTACGTCTTCGGCACCCCGGGCCAGCAGCGCTTCTGGTTCATGTGGGACGACCTGGTGCGCGGGGCGATCGGCGCGGTCGTCCTCGCCGACACCCGGCGTCTGGAGGACTGCTTCCCGGCGCTCGACTACTTCGAGAGCTGCGGCCTGCCGTACATCGTGGCGGTCAACCACTTCGAGGGGACGCCGGGTTACGAGCCGGAGGACGTCCGCGAGGCCCTGACCGTACCCCCGCAGGTGCCGATAGTGATCATGGATGCGCGTAACAGGATCACGGTCGTCGAGTCGCTGCTGGCCCTCGTGGGGCATGCTCTCGACGTCACCCCCGCCTGACGCCTCGAATCAGAAACGACGGAGCACGGAGAGCCGCGATGCGGAAGATACTCATAGTCGGAGCCGGTCAGTCCGGGCTCCAGCTGGCCCTGGGGCTGCAGTCCAGAGGCTACGAAGTCACCCTGATGTCCAACCGCACCGCCGACGAGATCCGCACCGGGCGGGTCATGTCCACGCAGTGCATGTTCCACACCGCGCTCCAGCACGAGCGGGACTACCAGCTGAACTTCTGGGAGTCCCAGGCCCCGGAGATCGAGGGCCTCGGCGTCTCCGTCGCCGCCCCCGACTCCTCCCGCGCCGTCGACTGGGTCGGCAAGCTCGACGGCTACGCCCAGTCCGTCGACCAGCGCGTGAAGATGGCCGGCTGGATGGAGACCTTCGCCCAGCGCGGCGGGCAGCTCGTCATCCACGGCGCCGCCGTCTCCGACCTGGACTACTTCTCCCGCACCTACGACCTGGTGATGGTCTCGGCCGGCAAGGGCGAGCTGGTCTCCATGTTCGGCCGGGACGCGGCCCGTTCCCCGTTCGACGCCCCGCAGCGCGCGCTGGCCGTCGCCTACGTCCACGGCATGGGCCCGCGTCCGGAGCACCCGGAGTTCGACGCGGTCCGGTGCAACCTGGTGCCGGGCGTCGGCGAGCTGTTCGTGATGCCGACGCTCACCACCTCCGGCCGTGCCGACATCCTCTTCTGGGAGGGCGTCCCGGGCGGACCGCTCGACGCCTTCCAGGGCATCAAGGACCCCTCCGAGCACCTGGCGAAGACGCTGGAGCTGATGGAGAAGTTCACGCCGTGGGAGTACGCCCGCGCCACCAGGGTCGAGCTGACCGACGCCAACGGCACCCTCGCCGGCCGCTACGCCCCCACGGTCCGCAAGCCGATCGGCCGGCTGCCCGGCGGCGGCCTGGTCCTCGGCGTCGCGGACGTCGTCGTGGCCAACGACCCGATCACCGGCCAGGGCTCCAACTCGGCCTCCAAGTGCGCCAACTCCTACCTGGACTCGATCATCGAGCACGGTGGGAAGGAGTTCGACGCGGCGTGGATGCAGTCCACGTTCGACCGCTACTGGGAGACCGCGCAGCACGTCACGAAGTGGACCAACGCGATGCTCGGCGTCCCGCCGGAGCACGTGCTGAACCTGATCGGCGCCGCCGGCGGGCTCCAGCCCGCCGCCGACCGCTTCGCCAACGGGTTCAACGACCCGGCGGACTTCGAGAACTTCTTCTACGAGCCCGAGAAGACCAACGCCTACCTGGCCTCGCTCACCGGGGCCTGAGCGCCCCGATCACCCGCTCCGGCGGCCGGACCAGCACCGTCGGTCCGGCCGCCGAGTTCTGCCCGTGCTTCTTGGCTCCTCGGCCCTTCGGCCGCTTGTCCGTGCCGTTCAGGAGGCGTCCGGTGGTGCCGCGTCCGTGCTGTACCCGGTGTCCGCGCCGTCGCGTGCGCCCTCGGGGAGTTCCGGGAGCGTGTACGTGGACAGTGGGGCGCCGCCGGGGTCGGGGCGGACGGCTCCCAGCAGCGGGTTCGACGCCAGGGGCGAGACCTTGACCTTGGTGCCGGGGCGGGGCGCCTGCACCACCAGGCCGTTGCCGATGTACAGCGCCACATGGGTCGCCTTCGGGAAGTAGATCACCAGGTCACCGGGGCGCAGCGCGGAGACCGGCACCTTCGGGAGCTGCTTCCACTGCTCCTGCGAGGTGCGCGGGATCGCCCGCCCCGCCGCCTCCCAGGCCTGGGAGGTGAGCCCGGAGCAGTCGAAGGAACCGGGGCCCTCGGCGCCCCATACGTACGGCTTGCCGATCTGCCGGACCGCGTACGCGACGGCGTCGCCGCCCTGCCGGGTCGGCGGCCGGGTGGAGCTGAGCGCCCCGGAGGCGACCAGTTCGCGCTGGGCCTTGTCCACGCCCTGCTGTTCGAGGCCGGCGAGCTGGGCGATCTGCTCCTCGGAGAGCGTGGCCAGCAGCCCCTCGACCTCCTTGAGCCTGCCGCGTACGGTGTCGCGCTGCTTCTTCTGCCGGCCGGCCAGCTTCTTCTGCTCGTCCAGCGCCTTGCGGGAGGCGGCGGCCAGGGTGTCGGCCCGCCGGGCGGCGTCGGTCATCCGGTCCACCGTCGCCGCGCGGTTCGCGGCCAGCCGCCCCACGACATGGCTCTGGTCCAGGGCCCGCAACGGGTCGCGGGCCAGCAGCAGTTGGAGGTAGGCGGAGAAATCGGTACGCCCCTGGTACTGCTCCCGGGCCAGCCGCCCGGCGTCCCCGCGGCTGAGCTCCAGCGCGGCCCGGGCCTTCGCCAGGTCCGCGTTCACCTTCTTCACCTGCGCGGTCCGTCGCTTCAGCTTCTCGGCGGTGGCGTTGTAGTTCTCGGCCGCCTCCTCCGCCGCCCGGTAGCGGGTCTGCAGCTCGCGCAGCAGGGCGACGACGCTCCTGGGCGCCTCGGGTGCGCCGAGGGCGGTCTCGGCATCGACCTCCGGCGCGTCGGTCCCGTCGGTCCCGTCGGTCTCGCCGGTCTCGCCGGGCCCGTCGGTCCCGTCGGTCTCCTCCGGAGTGTCCGATGCGTCCGGGGCGTCTGCCTCGTCGGATTCCCGGGAGGGTACGGGGCCGGGCTCGGCCCGTGCGACGGTGGCGGGCGAGACCGTGAGCGCCGTGGTCAGCACGGTCGCGCAGGCCGCGCGCAGGAGTCTGCCTGACACGACATCACCTCCGTGACGGAGACGAAGCCCGGCACCGGGCTCGTCCATAAATGGGCGAATCCGATAATCCGGTCACTCGATGTCGGGTGACGCAAGCACCGTGCGGCGTGCCGTCCGGGGGTTCCCCCGGACGGCGGTGGTGACGACGCAAGGGCGTCGGTCCGCCTAAGCCACCGGGAAGGCGTAGAAGGACCTGTCCCGCTGGACGACGACGGTCTCGCCGGAGGCGAGCGCCCGGTACGGCGCGCTCACCGTCGCCCCCTTCGGGTCGGCCGACCCGATGTCCTGGAACTTCCACAGCCGCTCGCCGTCGGCCGCCGAGAACACCGTGACCTGGATGGCGTCGGCGGCGATCAGGGTCTTCTCGCTGCTGCTCAGGGTGAGCGAGGGGGCGTTGCCGATGCCCGGCACCTCGGTGGAGCGACGCCACACGAGCCGGCCGCTCTCCCGCTCCACCGCGCCGACCAGCCGGCTGCGTTCGGTGGTGTGGATCAGGGGCCCGGCGATCAGCGGGGTGCCGAACCAGGAGCCGTCACTGCCCTCGACACGCCACAGCGGCTTCGTCGTGTCCGTCTCGAAGGCCTGGAGATCCTGGCCGACCGCCGCGTACAGCGTCCCGTCCTCGTCGCCCGTGGTGGCGGCCTCCAGGGAGGCCGCGCCGTACTTCTTGGTCCACAGCAGCTTGCCGGTCCTCTGGTCGAACGAGCGGACCGAGCCCTTGCCCTTGGCCGCCTTGACCTCGGCCGCCGTCAGGGTGACCGCGTCCTGCCGTACGAGAACGTCGGCGGAGCGCTCCGCGACCACCCGGTAGGCGGGGGTGCCCGGGGAGCGGCCCGCGGGCACGGCGGTCCGCCACAACTCCTTGCGCTGCACGATGTCGTACGCGAAGAAGTGGGCCTGGACGACTTCCTTGTCCTTCTCCTTCTTCTTGCCCTTCTTCGGCTTCGGGGCCTTCACGGTGACGGTGTGCGATCCGGTGAACCAGATGACCGGCCCGGAACTCCCGGCCAGCCGCCCGACGGTGAGGCCCGGCAGGTCGGCGAAGGCTTCGGTGTAGCGCACGCGGTGCACGACCTTGCCGTTCTTCGGCGACAGCCACAGGAACTCCGTGGGGCTCGCCACGAAGACCAGATCGTCGCCCGCCGCCAGCGCGGCCTGCCCCTTCGCCCCGTCCGCGCGCTGCCACAGCCGCTTGCCGGTGCGCAGGTCCACGGCGCTGGCCTGGCTCTCGCTGGTCACCACCAGGAGCTTGTCCTGCCATACGGCGGTGGTGAGCGGGGACGACTCGGAGGCCGGGTGCGCGTAGATCCAGCGCGGCTCGGGGGCCTGTCCCGGGAGCGTACGGCGGGGCTTCGGCGCGGGCTTGTCGTCGGTCGCCGCCGCCGTGTCCCCGGAGCCGAGCGCGGCGACCGAACCGCCGCCCACGACCAGCCCGCCGACGGCCGCCGCCGCGATGGTCAGCAGTGTCCGGCGGCTCGCGCCGGGGTCGGGCGCCGGTGCGGGCGCGGGAGGCAGCGGCAACGACACCATCGGGCCGCCGCCGGGCCCACCGGGCCCCGCCGGTCCGGCCGGCAGCGCGGCGGCGGGGTACGGGGCGGGCCCGCCCTGCGTGTGGCTCGGCCTCTGCTGCGGCTGCTGAGGTTGTTGCGGGGTGCCGGGGGCGGCGGGCAGTGCGGGCGCCATCGGGTGGGCCGCCGGGACGAGGGCGGCGCCCGGGGGTGCGGTGAGTTCGTGGGGGAGTGCGAGCTGGGTCGTGGGGCGGTCGTTCCGCGGCGGTCGCGGCCCGGTGTTGAGGAACCGCGTGGTGCCCCGGTCCTCACCGATGCCCCCGTCGCTCGCGGAAGCGGAAGCGGAAGCGGCGGTGGGTGCTTGCGACGCGGGGGCGTTCACCGGCGAGGCATCGGCCGGCGAGGCATCCGCCGGTGGTGCGTCGGCCGGTGACGCGTCCGTCTGCGACGCGTCCGCCGGTGGGACGGGCAGCGGCCGGGCGTCCTGCGGCTCCGGGACCGCGCGCGGGTCCTCGGGCCGGGCGTCGTCCGTACGCGGGCCCTCGGGCCGGGCGTCGTCCGTACGCGGGCCCTCGGGCCGGGCGTCCTCGGGCTCCGGGGCCTCCTCCGGCCCGGAGTCCTCGGCCCCGGACGCCGACTCGGCCTCCGGCTCCGTGTCCTCCTCCGGTGGCTCCAGGGCCAGGACCCGCGCCTCCTGGTCCGTGACCGCCGCCGCGAGCCGTTCGGGGAGCCAGCCGCCCCGGGCGAGGCCCGCCGCGCCCTCCAGGGCCAGTTCGGCGGCCACCGTGCCGGCGGCGGGCCGCTCGGCCGGGTCCTTCGCCAGGCAGCTCGCGATCAGCTCGCGCAACGGGTCCGGTACGGCGTCGAGTTCGGGCTCGTCCTCGGCGATCCGGCGGGCGGCCTCCTCGGCCGGGCCCTCCGTGAACGGGGTCGTCCCGGTCGCCGCGTACGCCAGCAGCAGCCCCAGCACGAACAGGTCGGAGGCGGCGGAGACCTCCTTGCCCTCGATCTGCTCGGGCGTCAGGTAGCCGAGCCGTACCGAGAGCTGGCCGCCCGGACCCACCTCCGCCGAGGCGGCGGCGCCCAGCGGGCCGAAGGCGGTGAGGCGGGGCCCGTCGGCGGCCAGCAGCACCGTGCCGGGGGCCAGCCCCTGGAGCGCCGAGCCGGAGGCGTGCACCCGGGAGAGGATCTCGGCGATGCCCGCGCCCAGTATCCGCAGGGCCCGCTCGGGCAGCGGACCGGCGATCCCGATCGCCTCGGCCAGCGGCAGCGCGGGCACGTAACCCGCCGCCGTCCACAGCGGTTCCGGCCCGTCCGCAGGGGCCTCCGGCTCCTCGCCGGTGTCGACGGGCGGGCTCACCCAGCCGCCCGCGAGGCGCTCGGCGGTGCGCGCCTCGGCCCGGAAGCGGCGGCTGAAGACCGGTACGGCGGCCAGTTCGGGGCGCGCGGCGGTGACGAGGGCCACCTCGCCGGTGGCGGTGTCCCGGGCCACGTACCGTACGGCGCTCGCGCCTTCGTGGAAGCGGGCCAGCGCGGTGAAGCGGCCGAAGCGGCGTGGATCGTCCTGACGCAGCGCCTCCATGGCGCACCCCCCTTGTGACCGTCCTCCGGCAGCCGAGTGACCCGGCGCTCGGCACCTGACCGTCGATCTTAGACCGACCGGCCCGTGCCGTACGCGAGAGCCGCCCGCCGGGGTTCAGTCGCGGCTCGGCGGCTTGGACCAGGGCCACTTGAGCGTGCGGTGCTCGCGGCCGCCGGGGGCGTACTCGTACACCCAGCCGCGCTGGAGCCCGAGCCGCTTGGTGTAGCCGGCGGGGACGCGCTGGTACGCGTACACGGTGGCGGGGCCGCCGTCGGGGGAGGGCACCGGGACCTCGTACCACTTCGGCGGGTGGCCGGTCGGGCCTAGCAGGATCGGCAGGACCCGGCCGTCCAGGGGGCCGCCGCGGAAAGGGGTGTTCTCGCTCTTCACCGGGTCAGTCTGACGCAGCGGCCGGGGGCAGCAGGTGCGCCGCCTCCGCGACGACCGGAATCACCCGTTCCGCCAGCTGTCCCGCCGGGCCGCCGGGCCGCTCCAGGGCCAGCAGCTCGTTCACCACCACCGCGGTCTCCGGGTCGGTGGCGGCGGTCGCGGTGAGCAGGGCGATCAGGTGGTCGACGAGCCAGCCGCGCAGCTCGGCCGCGTCCGGCCGCTTCCCGTCGTCGAGCCAGATCAGCGAGGCCGCCTCGACGGCCGCGATCCAACTGCGCACCATCATCCGCAGCCTCGGCCCGGCGGGCTGCTCCCCGGCCCCGCCGATCCGCCCGAGATGGCGCAGGATCTCGTCGGCCGCCGCCCGGCGCACCCCGTCCACGATCGTCGTCGTACGGGAGGTCTCCACGACGCTGCCGCCGCGCAGCAGGGCGCTGAACCCGGTGTCGTGCTCGTCGACGAAGCGCAGATAGCGGTCCAGGACCCGGGCGACCCGCTCGGTGGGCGGGCCGGCCGGCGGTTCGGTGAAGCACAGCGTCAGCTCGTCGGCCGCCGAGCCGAGCGCGGCCTCGTACAACTGCTGCCGCCCGCCGGGGAAGTAGCGGTAGACGAGCGGCCGGGACACCCCGGCCGCCACCGCCACCTCGTCGAGCGAGACCTCGTCGGGCGCCCGGTGGGCGAACAGGCCGAGCGCGGCGAGGAGCAGCTGGGAGCGGCGCTCCTCCACGCTGAGCCTGCGGTACGTCGCCCGGGGCGGCGGGACTGCGGCGGTGGACGTCATGCCACCGAGCCTACGACAGGCCCTGCCGGGGTCGGCCGGTACACCTCAGGCCAGCAGGCCGGAGCTTCGCCACAGCCGGCGGCCGACGCCGTTCAGCAGCCCGATGTCGTCGAAGAAGTCGGTGAGCCGTTTCGCGCCGGTCTGCATGACCTCGGCGCGGTGCCCGCTGGCCTTCACCTGGGCGACGGCCTCGCGGCGGTCCAGGCCGACGTTCTCGTACACCTGCGGGTTCACGAAGCAGACGGAGAAGACCCGGGCCGCCTCGCCGCAGCTGACCTTGGTGAGTTCGCGCTCCCAGCGCGGGGCGGTCACCATCTGGCGGCGCAGCTCCTCGCGGGCGTACCGGACGTGCCGGGCCTCCTCGATCACATGGATCCGGGTCACGCCGCGCACCAGCGTCTGCACCCGCTCGTCCGGGAACGTCAGCCGCTGCATCCAGTCGAGGATCTCCTCGCCCAGCAGGGTCGCGGCGAACGAACCGGGGGTGGTGGAGACGGTCTTCAGGACGCGCGCGAGGTTGTGGTAGACGCGCGGCACCGGATACGTCGGGGCGCCGCCCCAGTCGATCATGCGGCCGAACATCATCGAGTGCCGGCACTCGTCGGCTATCTCGGTGAGCGCGTAGCGGACGTGGTTGCTGGTCACCGGCTTGTCGTAGATGTGCCGGACCAGCAGCTGCATCAGGATGATCTCGAACCAGATGCCGAGCGAGGCGAGCGCCGCGCCTTCGTGCCGGGAGAGGTCCAGGCGCTGTTCCTCCGACATCCGGTGCCACATCGGGGTGTCGTACAGCGAGAGCAGCTCCGGCGGCCAGAACCACCTGCCCTCCTCGACGGCCGCGTCCCAGTCGAGTTCGGTGTCGGGGTCGAAGGAGTGCTTGGCCGAGGATTCGAGCAGCCGCAGGGCGATCTGCTCGCGGTCGCGGAGCGGCCCGAGCGCGTCGCGGAGCACGGTCACATCGCGAGCGGTGACGGTCGTCATGGCGGGAGCACCTCACACAGGGGTTACCGGGAACGGGGGTTACCGGCGGTCACCCCTTATGAGACTGCCTGTCAGCAAGGCCGTCAATCCCTTGCGCGCGACTCCGTACGACTCCGTACGACTTGTTGACCCGCTGTCTACCAACGTGTGAACCTGCCGGGGAGGCGGCTGACGCACGCGCTCAACTGCCTTCGGCGTCACGGAACTTGTCGATCACGTCCCGCTGTCCGAGGCGAAGGAGCCGTCCGTGTCCACTCATGACCTCTACACCACCCCGCCCGCCGAACCGGTCTGGCAGGTCCCCGCCACTGGAGCCGCCCGGTTCAGCTGGGACTACGACGACGGCCGCGAGCGCCTCCTCGCCCTCTACCAGAAGGGCAAGGACAAGCAGTGGGACGGCAACAAGCGCATCGACTGGTCCCTGGAGGTCGACCCCGCCGACCCGCTCGGCACCCCCGACGAGGCGCTCACGCTGTACGGCACCCCGCACTGGGCGAAGATGACCGAGAAGGACCGGGGCGAGCTGCGCAAGCACTACACCTCCTGGCAGTTCAGCCAGTTCCTGCACGGCGAGCAGGGGGCGATGGTGTGCGCGGCGCGCATCGTGGAGTCCGTCCCCGACCTGGACGCCAAGTTCTACTCCGCCACCCAGACCATGGACGAGGCCCGGCACGCGGAGATCTACGGCCGGTTCCTGCACGAGAAGATCGGCATGCTCTACCCGGTCAACGACAACCTCCAGGGGCTGCTGGGCGACACCCTGCGCGACTCCCGCTGGGACATGCCCTACCTCGGCATGCAGGTCCTCATCGAGGGCCTGGCGCTGGCCGCCTTCGGGATGATCCGCGACACCACGACCAAGCCGCTGCCCAAGCAGATCCTCGCGTACGTCATGCAGGACGAGGCCCGGCACGTCGCGTTCGGCCGGATGGCGCTGCGCGACTACTACAAACAGCTGAGCGGCGCCGAACTCCGCGAGCGCGAGGAGTTCGTCATCGAGGGCTGCTACCTGATGCGCGACCGGCTCAGCGGCGTCGAGGTCCTGGAGAACTTCGGCATCGGCAAGCAGGAGGCGAAGGACCTCTCCGAACACTCGGAGTACCTCCAGCTCTTCCGCAAGCTGCTCTTCAGCCGGATCGTCCCGTGCGTCAAGGACATCGGCCTGTGGGGCCCGCGGCTCCAGAAGGCGTACGTCGACATGGGCGTCCTCGAACTCGGCGACTCCAACCTCGACCTGCTGATGTCGCAGGACGAGGAGATAGCCGAGGAACTGGACCGCGAACGCTTCGCAGCCGAGGAGCGGGCCCGGGTGGCGGAGGTCGCGGACGCGATCGACGAGGGGGCCGCCGACGCCGCCTGAGGGGCGTTGCGGCGGGTGGGGCCGACAAGGGATGTACGAGGACGGGCCAGGCGGTCAGCACCGGACCGTGGCCGGCCGCGGACCTCCTCGGCAACGGGCAGCGCATACGGGCCGACGACACCGTGCCCTTCGCGCTGTGGAGCGCTGCCCGTCACGGGGACGACCTGGAAGCGGCGCTCTGGGCGACCGCGGCGGGCCTCGGCGACGTCGACACCACGTGCGCCATCACCGGCGGCGTGGTCGGGGCGGCGACCGGGACGGCCGGGGCGCCGGAGGAGTGGCTGCGCGGACGCGAGCTGTTGGGGTGAGTTGTAGGGGGGAGCCTCTGAAAGGAGGTGAGCCGGGCGCGCGGAGTCCCTTGCCCCGGCCGCATTCTCTCGACCTGATACCGATATCGGCCGGACCGAAATTCCGTTCGCAAACGTGTCGTAACGTGAGCCCATGACCACCCCGCCGCACCCGCCGCAGGGCCCCTACGGGCCGCCTCCCCCGCAGAACCCCTACGGCCCGCCGCCGGTCGCCCCGGGGGCCGTGCCGCAGCAACAGCCGTACGGCTACCCGCAGCAGCCCCCGCCCCCGCCCCAGCAGGGTGGCTGGGGGCAGCCCGGCATACCCGGCGGGGGCGGCCCGGCGATGGGCGGCTGGCCGCCGGCGGGCCCGCAGCCGCCGCGCCGCAGGCGGACCGGGCTGATCGTCGGGATCGCGGTCGGCGCGGTGCTGGCGGCGGGCGGCATCGTCTACGGCGTCACCCAGCTCGCCGACAAGGGCAGCGACCTGGTGTACCCGAAGGCGGAGTACCAGCTCACCGTGCAGAAGAAGCTCCTGGACGGCGAGTTCGGCCTGGGCCAGGACCTGTCGGAGACCGAGGGCAAGGAGATCGAGGACACCCCCGACCCCAGCATCCGGAACGCCGAGGCGGTCGTCGCGCACTACACCTCGGCCAAGGGCGGCGCGCTGGTGCTCTCGGGGATGTACGGGCGGCTGGCCAGCCCCGGTTTCATGCGCGGCGAGATCATGAAGGGCGCGGCGGAGGCCGACGGCGCGAAGCTCATCGTGCCTCCCGAGGAGTTCAGACCCGAGGGGTACGACATCACGATCGAGTGCCAGGTCGTGCAGTCGAAGGAGGCCGGCGGCGCCGTGAACATTCCCATGTGCGCCTGGGGCGACGACAACACCGCCGCGATGGTCGCGCTGATCCGCCCGGAAACCGTGCTCAAGGACGCCAAGTCCGTGGACCTGGCGAGCGCGGCGGCGGAGACGGCCAAGGTGCGTGAGGAAGCCCGCAAGCCGATCGGCTGACCGGGGTTCCTCGTCCGGGGCGGCCGAGCGCCCGGGGCCGGGTCGTCACCGCGCGGCCGCGGGCGGTCTCCGGGCCGGGGGCAGGGCGTCCTCCACCGCGCGGGCCGCGGCGAGCAGCCGGAGGTCCGCGCCGTGCGCCGCCACCAGCTGGAGCCCCACCGGACAGCCGTCCCCGGTGAATCCGGCGGGCAGGCTCGCCGCCGGATGCCCGCTCAGGTTGAACGCCCAGGTGAGCGCCGTGGAGTAGAAGGAGCCCGGACCCTCGTGGCCGTGCGGCCGGTTCGGTGTGGCGGGGGTCAGCAGCAGGGTCCCGCCGGCGAGCAGCGCCGCCAGCCGCTCGTCGTTCGTCCGTCGTACCCGGACCGCCTCCGGGTCGTCCGGCGCCCCGCCCCGTACCGCCGTCCAGGCGCCCACCGGGTCGAGCAGCCCGGCGGCGCGCTCCACCAGGCGTACGGTCCCCGCCGCGACCAGCCGGTCCACCGCCCTGCCGATGACAGCGGCCACCTCCGGGTCCACGTCCGCGAATCCGAGGTCCTCGCTGTACACGGCGGGCAGAGGCAGAGGCAGAGGCAGAGGCAGAGGCATCGGCAGGGGAGGGGCGGCGGTGGGCGGCTCGTCCCCGTCCAGCACCCGGCGCAGATACGGCTCCGCCGCAGCCGCCGACCGGGCGAGCACCCCGGCCGATGCCAGCCCGGACCGGTCGGGCGAGGGGAGCAGCCCGTTCGTCGTCTTCAGCCCGAACACCCCGCACCAGGCGGCCGGGATGCGGACCGACCCGGCCCCGTCGCTGCCCGTCGCCAGCTCCACCATCCCCGCCGCCACCGCGACCGCCGACCCGGCCGATGAGCCGCCCGGAGTCCGGTCCGCCCGCCACGGGTTGACCGTACGGCCGTGCGCGCCCTGCCCCCAGGTCTGCCAGTGGGTGCCGGGCCCGGGCACCGAGGTCGCGCCGACCGGGACCCCGCCCGCCGCGATCAGCCGGCGGGCCGCGAAGGACCGGATTCCGGCGGGGCCCTTCACCGCGAACGGCAGCCCGCCCAGCGGCAGTCGCCGTGCCACGGCCTCCCGTTCGCGTGCGAGCGCCTCGTCCGGCCAGACCTCGATGAACGCGTGCAGCGCCGGGTCCAGCCGGTCGATCCGCTCCAGGGTCCGCGCCACGGCGGACGGTATCGGTGTCACGGGACCAGTCTGCCGCTGCCCCGACGCACCGGCAGGGTTCACTCCTCCAGCGCCGCCTCCATCACCGCCCGGGCGATCGGCGCCGCGCTGCCGCCGCCGCTGATGTCGGCCCGGTCGGCGGAGGCGTCCTCCACGACCACCGCCACCGCGACCGCCGGGCGGCCGGAGTCGGGGGCCTGGGCCCACGAGATGAACCAGGCGTACGGCAGCCCGGAGTTGTCGACGCCGTGCTGGGCGGTACCGGTCTTGCCGCCGACCTTCACCCCGTCGATCGCCGCGTTCGACCCGGTGCCGCTCTCCACGACCTCGACCATCATCCGCTGGAGCTGCACGGCCGTCGACGGGTTCATCGCCCGCTCGTACGGGCGCGAGCCCTCCTGCCGGACCGTGTCCCCGTCGTTCGTCGTCACCCGGTCCACCAGACGCGGGCGGCGCAGATCTCCGCCGTTGGCGACCGCCGAGGCGACCATCGCCATCTGGAGCGGGGTCGCCGTCGTGTTGAACTGCCCGATCGAGGACAGGGCCAGCTGGTCCTCGCTCATGTCCGTGTCGAAGTTGCTCTTCGCCACCCCGGACGGGATCCGCAGCCCGGCGTCGTTGAAGCCGAACCGCTCCGCCGCGTCCACCATCCCGTCCAGCCCGACCTCCACGCCCAGATGGGCCATCACGGTGTTGCAGGAGACCCGGATCGCATCCGTCAGGGAGGCGTTCTCGCAGCCGCTCGACTCGTTCGGCAGGGTCGTCCTCGTACCGGGCAGGACGTACGGCGACGGGGTGTCCGTGGCCGCGTCGGCGTCCGTCACCGCCCGGGAGTCCAGCGCGGCCGCCGCCGTCACGATCTTGAAGGTGGAGCCCGGCGGATAGGTCTGCCGGATGGCCCGGTTGAGCATCGGCAGGCTCTTGGCCGCGTTGAGCCGGGCCCATGCCTCGGTCACCGCCGCACCGGTCCCGGACAGCCGCTCGGGGTCGTACGACGGGGTCGAGACCAGGGCCAGGATCGCGCCCGTCGACGGGTCCAGGGCCGCCACCGCACCCCGCCGCCCGCGCAGCCCGTCGTACGCGGCCTCCTGCACGGACGCCCTGATCGTGGTGACGACGTCGCCGCCCGGCTGCCGGCCCCGGGTGAACTCGTTCCAGAAGGGCAGCGGCGCCAGGAGCGAGTCCGTACCGGACAGGACGGCGTCCTCGGCGTTCTCGACGAGTGTGGTGCCGTACGTCTGCGAGGCGTATCCGGTCACCGGGGCGTACAGCGGGCCGTGCAGATAGGTGCGCTCGAAGCTGAGCTGCTCGCGGGTCTCCTTGTTGCCGGTCACGGGCCGGTCGCCGACCAGGATGTTGCCGCGCGGCTGGTCGTAACGGGCGATGGAGTTCCGGCGGTTGGCCGGGTTGGCGTCCAGCTCGTCGGCCTCGAAGAGCTGGACGCGGGCCGCGTTGACGAGCAGCGCGACGAGCAGCAGCAGACAGAAGGCGGCGGCCCGCCGGATGTAGCGGATCACCGGTCCTCCTCCACGGCCGCCGCGATGACCCCGGTCTCCACCTGCTCCGGGTGCGGTCTGCGGGAGACGTCGCTGACCCGGATCAGCAGCGCCACGATGATCCAGTTGGTGACGACGGACGAGCCGCCCTGCGCCAGGAACGGCATCGCCATCCCGGTCAGCGGGATCAGCCCCATCACCCCGCCCGCGATGACGAACACCTGGAGCGCCAGGATCGACGCCAGACCGATGGCGAGCAGCCGTCCGAACGGGTCGCGCAGGACGAGCCCGGCCCGGTAGCCGCGCGCCACGAGCAGCGCGTAGAGCAGGAAGATCGCGGTGAGCCCGCTCAGCCCCAGCTCCTCGCCCGCGGTCGCCAGGATGAAGTCGGACTTGGCGGCGAAGCCGATCAGGACGGAGTGGCCGGAGCCGAGCCCGGTCCCGAGCATCCCGCCCGCCGCGAAGGCGAACAGCGACTGGGCGAGCTGGCCGGGCCCCCGGCCCGCGTCGATCGAGGCGAACGGATCCAGCCAGTCCTGCACCCGGCCGTGGACATGCGGTTCGAAGGAGCCCACGACGAACGCCCCGACGGCGGCCAGCAGCAGACCGACCGCGATCCAGCCGGTCCGGCCCGTCGCCACGTACAGCATGATGACGAAGAGTCCGAAGAACAGCAGCGAGGTGCCGAGATCGCGCTCCAGCACCAGCACACCGACGCTCAGCAGCCAGATCGCCACGATCGGTCCGAGCACCCGCCCGGCGGGCAGTTGCAGCTTCCACACCCTGCGGCCGGTGTAGGCCAGCGCGTTGCGGTTGGCCGCCAGATAGGCGGCGAAGAACACCGCGAGCAGGATCTTGGCGAACTCGCCCGGCTGGAAGGAGAGTCCGCCGATCCGGATCCAGATCTTCGCCCCGTTCACGGCCGGGAAGAAGATCGGCACGATCAGCAGCGCGAGCGCGGAGGCCACCGAGAGATACGCGTACCGCTGGAGCACCCGGTGGTCGCGCAGCAGCACCACCACGACGGTGAACAGCGCGACGCCGAGCGTGGACCAGACGAGCTGGGTGGGCGCGGCCTGGTCCCTCGGGGTCTCCAGATCGAGCCGGTAGATCAGCACCAGGCCGAGACCGTTGAGCAGGACCGCGATCGGCAGCAGCAGCGGATCGGCGTACGGGGCCCGGAAGCGGACCGCGACATGGGCGAGCAGCGCGAGCGCGCCGAGCCCGGCGCCGTACCCGGCGACATCGGGGGGCACGGCGCCGTCGTGGGCGAGGCCGACCACCGCATAGCCGAGGACGGAGATCAGGACGCCCCCGACGAGGAGGGTGAGCTCCACCCCGCGCCGCTTGGGCAGGCGTAGCTCGGGCGGGGGAGCGTCCGCCGTCGTTGCGGTCATGCCCCGCAACGTAGCAAGAGGTGCGAGGTATTTCCCTTATGTCACACCTTTGCCCATGTCAGCCCCGCTCGGGCCGGCGTCCCCTGAGCGCGGGTCCGCCCGTGGAGCGCGCGGCGAGGGGCCGGACTCCACGGGCGGACGGACACGCGGGTGTGCGGGTGACGAGAGGTCAGCACCACTTCGGCGCGGAGCCGATGTTCTCGATGTAGCGCGCCGAACCCCAGGCCCAGGTGCCGTCGGTCAGCAGGTACCAGCGGTTGTTGCCGTCGACGTTGTCGCCCTGGGTCTTGCAGAAGATGTGCACGACCGAGCCGTACTTCACCGAGCCGACGATGCGGCTGCTGCGGGTCGGCTTGTCGCGGAGCAGCAGGTACGGCTTGGCGATGACCCGTCCCTTGTAGGTCCGCTTGGGCGCCTGGGGCTTGGCCTGGCCCTGCTGCTGCGCCTCCTGGCGGGCCTCCTTCTGCTGCGCCTCGTGCTCGCGCTGGAGAGCCGAGGCGGAGAGCTCGTCGGACGTCGGGTCCGGCGCGGTGGCCTCCGCGCGCTGTCCGACCGGCTGGGGGTCGGCCGCCATGGCGGCGGGAGCGGCGGCGGTGAGCGCCGCGAGCGTGCCGGTGGCGACGCAGAGACCGAGCCGGCGGAGCCGCGAGGGGCGGGACAGGGGGGACATGCTGCCTCCATACGATGAGGAACGGGACCGTGGGGGACACGAGCTGGGCTCGTGCTCGTCACGCTAAGTTCGCCACTTATAGTCCGCAACGCGTCACGATGCGTGAGGGCGGTCCTCCGTTGAGCCGTCCGGGGTGTCCGTGCCCTCCGGGCCCCCGTCCTGGCCCGGATTCCCGCCGGAATCCCCGTCGTCGAGCCTCACGTACTCCGGCAGGGTCAACCGGGCGAGCGCCCCGCCGTCCGGCGGATCGGCGAAGTCCAGCCGGGCGCCGATGACCTGGGCCTGGCCGAGGGCGATGGTCAGCCCGAGACCGTGGCCCTTGCCCGCGCCGTCCGTGCGGAACCGCTGCGGCCCGCCGTCCAGCAGATACGCCGGGAACCCCGGGCCGTGATCGCGTACGGAGACCACCGCGCCGTCCACACTCAGCACCACCGGAGGGCCTCCGTGCCGGTGGGCGTTGGCGACCAGGTTGCCGAGCACCCGCTCCAGGCGCCGCCGGTCGGTCTCCACCCTTGCCGCGCCGCTCACCCGTACCTCGGTGTCGGTGCCCGAGGCCCGCACGACCCGCTCCACCACCGGCGCGAGATCGTGCACGGCGAGGTCGACCTGTTCGGTACGGGCGTCCAGGCGGGAGATCTCCAGCAGGTCCTCCGTCAGCGCCCGCATGGCCTTCACCCGGTCGCGCACCAGCTCCGCCGGGCGGCCCGGCGGCAGCAGTTCGGCGGCGGCCGACAGACCGGTCAGCGGGGTGCGCAGCTCGTGCGCCACGTCGGCGGTGAACCGCTGCTCGGTCTGGAGCTTGCGCTGGAGGGTCGAGGCCATGGTGTCGAGTGCGCCCGCCACGATCGCCACCTCGTCCTGGGCACGGACCGGACGCGCGGTGCGCGGGTCGTTCACCCGGGCGTCGAGGTCGCCCGCGCTGATCCGGCGGGCCACCCGGGCGCTCTGGTGGAGCCTGCGGGTCACCCGGCCGACGGCGAACAGCCCGACGAGCAGCGTGGCGGCGATGGCCAGCAGCGAGGAGCCGATGATCGCCCGGTCGAGGCCGCCGATGGTGCGGGCGCTGTGGCTGTAGTCCGTCCAGGTGGCCAGCGCCCGCCCGTCCGCCGGGCCCGCCGCCCACATGGCGGGGCCGCCCTGACCGTCCGGGTCGCCCGGCCGGTGCGGCCCGTCCGCGACCACGGTGCCGCGCTCGCCGCCCGCCGCCAGGGCCCGCAGCGACGCGGGCAGGCCCGGCGGGTCGATGCCGGACCCCCGGGGCAGTGGCTCCCCGGCCTCGTACGCGTCGGTGACCACTTCCAGCCGGGCCAGCGCCTTCTCGCGGGCGTGGTCGACGGTCTGCCGGGTGACCGCGGTGTGCACCAGGACGCCGAGGAGGGCGGCCAGGGTGCAGCACATGGCGGTCAGGAAGACCGCGGACTTCCAGGTGAGGCTCGCGGTCCAGGAAGGCGAGCGGAGGCGGCGCCGACGTCTCATGACGTCTCCGCCGGTGATGCGGAACGTGACGCGGAAGGCGCTTCCGAAGAGGTTTCCGAAGGCGTTTCCGAGGGCGCTTCCGAAGGCGTACGGGTGGCGGAGCCGGCGGACGGCGTCGGCGTGCGCCGCGGCTTCGGGGCCTTCCGGTGCTCGGGCGTCCGGAGGATCTCGTCCCGGGTGGGCAGCATCGCGCGCTGCCGGTCGTCCCAGGACCACGCGGTGCGGTACTCGTACCCCGGGATCACCGACGGAGCCCGCATGATCACGTCCCGGCCCGCCAGCTCCACGCTGATGACGGCGTCGTAGGTGGACATGATCCGGGTCAGCCCGCCCTTGTCCGGCATGTACACGCGCACGGCGAGCTGCCGATCGGGCATGCGGATGCCGAGCACCAGTTCGTCCCTGCCGTCGCCGGTCAGGTCGCGGTAGTACGGCGCGAGCACCGGGCAGTCGTCCGGGGCGGTCCGGCACGCCTTGATCTGCCGGACGGTCGCGTCCGGCAGCTCGTCCAGCCCGCTGCCCCGGTTCGTCCTGGCCTTCAGGCCGGCCTGCGCCACGGTCACCGGGTCCAGCCGGCGCACATCGCCGCCGGTCACCCGGATGCCCGGGATGCGCGCGGTCTCGCCCTCGCCGTAGTCGTACGGGGCGGAGGAGGCGGGCGGCAGATCCGGCCAGAGGTGCTTGGGCTCGACGGCCGACGGCGCGTCCCCGGCGCTCTTCAGCCCGCCGGCCCCGCCGCAGCCGGACAGCAGGGCGAGCGCGGCGACGGCGAACACGACGGCACGGTTCGCCGCCGGGACGCGGTGCGGGCGCACGGCTCGCCTCCTCCTCGACGACAGAGGCTTCACACCCTAATCGGACGGCCGTGCGCAATGCCCGGTTCGCGCCGTTGCGTGACGGTGCGTGACCCTACGGTCGCCGCGGGGTCAGCGCTGGTACGGGTTCTGTCCGGGCGGTGTGACGCCGGGCTGCTGCGGGGCCTGGCCGTAGGCGTTGCCGTCCTGCCCGGCCGCGGCCTGGGCGAGCAGCCGGTCCGCCTCCTCCTTGGGTATCTGCCGCTCCCCGCCGCAGAACGTGCACTGCGTGGCGTACTTCGTCGAGAACGGGAACAGCGGCACGAAGAACAGCGTGAACTTCGTGACCCGCTTGCGCAGGGTGTGCGCCGCCGGATTGCCGCACCAGCCGCAGACCATCGTCAGGACGGCCAGCTGGTAGAGATAGCCCTTGGTACCGAAAATGATCATGCCGTGGTCCCTTTCCCCGTCCCCCGGAGCGCCCGTCGGCACAGCTCCAGGAGCTTCTCGTCCTCGTGGATGTCATGACTGCCGTACCCGCCGTCCATCGCGTTGTGACGGCGTACGGAGGCGAGTTCGCTCCGCAGGACGTGTGCTGCGGCCGACCCTTCCGGGACCGGCCCCATCCGTGCCACGCATTCTGCCACCCGGACCCGGACATGACGGCTCCGCTCCCAGCCGGCGAGCAGCGCCTCGGTGGTCTCCCGCGGCCGGCCGGTCACCTCCCACAGCGCGACCGCCGCGTCCACCCGCAGCCACAGCTCCTCGTGCGCCAGCAGCCCGCGCAGCCGGGGCGCGACCACCGCGGCGCGCGGCCCGAGCGATCCGAGCGCCGTCGCCGCCGCCCGCCGGTCGTGCACCTGGTCCGACTGGAGGCCCTCGACCAGCACCGGCAGCACCGCATCGGCGTCCCCGGAGATCGCGAACAGCGCCTCGGCCGCCTCCGTCGCGGAGGCCGTCCCCGGGCGGCGGATCAGCGCCCGCAGCTCGGGGACCGCCTCGTGCGCCGCGGGCCCGAACGAACCCAGCGCCCGCAGCGCCGCCGTACGCAGCCACTCGCCCCGGTACTCCGGCGCCCCGCGCAGCACCCGCAGCACCTCGGGGGCCGCCTCGCCCGCCCGCAGCCCGGTCAGCCCGGCCAGCAGCGGGCTCGCCCGGTCGTAGGCGCCCTCGTCCAGCTCCACCTCCGCGAGCCTGCGCCGCAGCGCCCCGGCGAGCGGCCGGGCCGCCTCGCCCAGATGGCCCACCGCGAACCCCACGTCGTGCGCCACCTGCGGCAGCTCCAGCGCCGCCGCGAGCGCGGGCACCGCACGGGCGTCGCCGAGACGGGCCAGGGCCTTGACGGTGGAGCCGAGCCCGGGCGGACCGCCGGCCCAGGTCTTCACCCAGCTCCCGGGATCGGCGGCCAGCCGGGCGGCCAGGGCGTCGGCGGCGGGCGCGGCGAGGCCGAACAGCTCCTCCAGGACATGGGACGCGGCCTCGGACAGGCGGGGCTCGGGATCGGCGAGCTGATCGCCCACCAGCGCCACCAGCTCCTCGTACGGGCCGCGCCAGGCCCGTATGAGCCCGCCGCTCATCCGTACGGCGTCGATCCGCTGGCGGCGGTCGGGGCTGCGCAACTGGTCGGCGAGCAGCGCGGTGCGGTCGCCCACCCGGTCGTCGAGGCCGACGTGCAGGGTGCGCAGCAGATCGGCGGCCCAGGGGGTGCCGGGTCCGGCGTTCTCCTCGGCGGAGAGCGACCGCAGCTGCCCCACGAGCGTCGGCGTCACGACGTGCTCGCCCCGCCCGGTCTCCGCCGGGGCCGCCGGCTCGGGGTCCGCGGGCTCCGCGTCCGGTTGCGGGTCCGGGCCGGCGTCCGGCTCGTCCCCCGCCCGCGCGGCGTCGCTCTCCGGCGCGGCGGCCCCTCCCGGGGTGGTGGGCTCGTCCGACGCCGAACGCATCTCGCGCAGCAGCCCCGAGACCACCGGCACCACATCACCGGGCAGCCCGTCGGGCGAACACCGCGCCAACTGCGCCAGGGCCGCGAGCCGCAGCCCCGGCGAGTGCGCCCGGGACGCCAGCCGGCCCAGCCACTCCGCGGCCCGCCCCGCCAGCGGCCGGTGCCGCAGCGCGACCCGGCCGGCCGCCTCCACCAGGGCGAGCCGCACCTCCTCGTCGGGCTCCACCGGCAGCCGCTCCCGCAGCAGCGCGAGCACCCGCACGGGGTGCCGGTGCAGCGTGGCGAGCGCCAGCGGGGCCGCGAGCCGTACGCCGGGGTCCTCGTCGGCGATCAGCTCGAAGAACACCCCCGCGCCCGCGGTGACCGCCGCGGCCGCCATCGCGTAGTTCGCGGCGCCCTCGATCTCGTCCTCGTCGATCTCCGCCTCGTCGTCCTCGTCGAGGTCGAAGCCGCCGATGCTGGTGAGCAGTTCGACCACACCGCCCCGGTCCTGCACGCCCGGATCCGCGACCAGCTCGAACAGGAACGGGATGCACGCGAGCGTGCACGCGTACACATCGCCCTGGTGGTGCACCGCGCCGTACATACCGTCGAGCGCCGCCTCCCGCTCCGCCGGATCGTCGGAGGCGAGCCCCCGCAGCAGCTCCGGCACATCGTTGGCAGGCCCGTAGGCATGCTCCATCGAAGCCCAGTCGACCTCATCGATCCCCGAGAACACGCCATCCCCTCCCCACGATCACGACAGCGCCCGGACCGGCGCGCACGGTGGCGCGCCCTGTCCGTCACACCCCTCCCGGCGCGCCCCGTAGAAAGCGCCTGCGCAGAGTGTGCACCACGGCTCCGACAATCCACCCGCCACTTGTGGCCTTTCCTCGGGCCGTAACGAGGTCATGACCCGGTCAAGATGATTCGGTGGTGCGGGGCAGCGGACGTGCCTGCTCCGGATCGTTCAGCGGGGCGAGCGGATCGCCGTGCCGGTCCAGCCGCGCTGCCATGTCCCCGGCGCGGAACACCAGGGCCCCGGCCTCCCGGCACCCCGCGATCTCGTCCCAGCCGACCGGGGCCGAGACGGTGGGCTCGGGCCGGGCCCGGAGGGTGTAGGGCGTGGCGGTCGTCTTCGCCGCGGCGTTCTGGCTGAAGTCGACGAAGACCTTGCCCGGCCGCAGGGCGCGCTTCATCCGGTGCAGCGCCAGCCCCGGCAGGGCCGCCTCCGCCTCCACCGCGAGCCGCTTCGCGTACGCGGACACCTCGCCGGAGGGGGTGGGTTCCAGCGGGACCAGCAGATGCAGCCCCTTGGACCCGGACGTCTTCCCGTACGCAGCCAGCCCGTCGGCCGCGAGCCGTTCCCGCAGCCAGAGCGCCACCGTGCAGCACTCCACGACGGTCGCGGGGGAGCCGGGGTCCAGGTCGAAGACCATCCGGTCGGCGATCTCCGGCGCGTCCGTGCGCCACTGCGGGGTGTGGAACTCCACCACCAGGTTGGCCGCCCACATCAGCGAGGCCAGATCCTGCACGACCACCTGCCGGGCGTTCCGGTCCTCGCTCCGGGGAACGGCGGCGGTGGCCACCCAGGCGGGCGTACCGGGCGGCGGATTCTTGGTGAAGAAGAGCTGGCCGCCCGGCCCGTCCGGATACCGCAGGAAGGACACCGGACGGTCGCGCAGATGGGGCAGGATCACGCCGCTCACCGTGGCCGCGTAGTAGTGCAGCACCTCGCCCTTGGTCGTCCCGGTGGCCGGATACAGAACCTTGTCGAGATTGCTGAGCGAGACCCGTCGCCCCTCCACCTCGGTGATCGGCGTCATACGATAAGAGTCACACGAAATCGGGCTAAAGCGTCTCTGTCTGGCAGAGAGTCCCTGACGGTCGACAAGGGGTGAACGGTGAGGTCCATATGGAACGGAGCGATCTCCTTCGGGCTGGTCAGCATCCCGATCAAGCTGGTCAACGCCACCGAGAACCACTCGATCCACTTCCGGCAGATCCACCTCGCCGACGGTGGCCGGATCCGGTACCGCAAGGTCTGTGAACTGGACGAGGAGGAGGTCGGGACCGGCGACATCGGCAAGGCCTACGAGGACGCCGACGGCACGATGATCCCGATCACCGACGAGGACCTCGCCCAGCTCCCGCTGCCCACGGCGAAGACCATCGAGATCGTCGCCTTCGTGCCCGCCGACCAGATCGACCCGCTCCAGATGGACGCGGCGTACTACCTCTCCGCCAACGGCGTCCCGGCCGCCAAGCCGTACACCCTGCTCCGCGAGGCCCTCAAGCGCAGCAACAAGGTCGCCGTCGCCAAGTACGCGCTGCGCGGCCGCGAACGGCTCGGCATGCTCCGCGTCGTCGACGACGTGATCGCCATGCACGGCCTGCTGTGGCCGGACGAGATCCGCGCCCCCGAGGGCGTCGCCCCGGACGGCGACGTCACGGTCCGCGACGCCGAACTCGACCTGGCGGACGCCCTGATGGACACGCTCGGCGAGGTCGACATGGACAGCCTCCACGACGACTACCGGGAGGCGGTGGAGGAACTCATCGCCGCGAAGGCCTCCGGCGAGAGCGTGCGCCCTGCCGAGACCGAGGACGCCGGCGGCGGCAAGGTCATCGACCTGATCGCGGCCCTGGAGAACAGCGTGCAGGCGGCCAGGAAGTCCCGGGGCGAGCAGGGCGCCGATGAGCAGGACGCGGACGACGGCGACGGCGAGATGGCCGACGTCCACGCCATCAAGAAGACCGCCGGGAAGTCCACCGGAAGGTCCGCGGGAAAGACCTCCGGAGGGTCCCCCGGGAAGACATCGGCGAGGTCGTCCGGGGGCGCCACGAAGAAGACCACGCACCGCACCCCGACCGGCAAGACGGTCACCCGCTCCGGAAGCTCCACGACGAAGAAGTCCGCCCCCAAGTCCACCGGCGCGAAGAAATCCACGTCGACGGCGAAGAAGTCGTCGGGAGGCGGTGCGAGTTCGGGGGCCAGCGGCGGCGGAGGCCGGGCGACCGGAAAGAAGACCGCGGCGAAGAAGCAGACGTCGTCGAGCGGCGGCACCACGGCCAAGAAGACAGCCGCCACCCGCAAACGCGCCTCGGCCTGAGAGGTACACGCGGACTGCTCGCAGCCGAGACGTGGTGCCGCCGGCCCGGCCCGCTCCCGGCCCCCGCCCCCGCAACCCGCTGTCGTACGCCCCCCGTACGCTACGGCCCATGAGCGAAGAGGCCCCTGCGAGACGGGTGATCGACGGCCGCTTCACGCTGGTGGAGCGGCTCGGCAGTGGTGGTATGGGCATGGTCTGGCGGGCCCGGGACGAGGCGCTCCACCGCGATGTCGCGCTCAAGGAAGTCCGGCCCCCGGACCCGGCGCTCGCGGACTACGACCCCGAAGGCGCCCGCACGCTGCGTGCCCGGGTGCTGCGTGAGGCCCGCGCCCTGGCCCGGGTCGACCATCCCAACGTGGTCACCGTCCACCACATCGTCGACCCCGGCGAGGAGGGCTACCCGTGGATCGTGATGGAGCTGGTGGCCGGCTCCTCGCTGCACGAACGGCTCGCCGCCGGGCCCATGGCGCCCGCCGAGGCCGCCGAACTGGGGCGCGGCATCCTCTCCGCCCTCCGCGCCGCCCACGCGGTCGGTATCCAGCACCGTGACGTCAAGCCCGCCAACGTGCTCCTGCGCACCGACGGCCGCCCCGTCCTCACCGATTTCGGTATCGCCGCGATCCGGGAGTCGACGAGCCTCACCGCCACCGGCGCCCTCATCGGCTCGCCCGACTACATAGCCCCCGAGCGCATCCGGGGCACCGAGGGCGACCCGTCCTCCGACCTCTGGTCGCTCGGCATGATGCTGTACGTCGCCGTCGAGGGCCGCCACCCGCTGCGCCGGGCCACCACCCTGGCCACGCTGGCCGCCGTGCTCGACGAGGAGATCCCGCCGCCGGTACGGGCCGGGGCCCTCACCCCGGTGCTGAGCGCACTCCTCACCCGGAACATTCCGGCCCGCCCTGGCGCCGAGGCCCTCGACCGCATGCTGGCCGAGGCCGTGCGGACCGGCGGGAGCGCGGCCCCGACGCCCACGGAGCCCGTACGGGAACGGCCGGCGTCCGTGCACACCACGCCCACGCAGACGGCCTCCGTGTCTGCGCCCGCCGCGCCGGAGGACCGCGTACCGACGGGCTACGGCCACGGCTACCAACAGGTCGTCACCGGACCGTCCGCCACCTCGGGCACTCCCGGCGCCCCAGGCATCCCGGAAGAGCGCGAGCGCCGGGTCCTGCGCCGGGTCCGGATGATCAGCGCCGCCTCGTCCGTCGTCGCGGCCGTGGTCATCGCGGGCGTCATCCTCTGGATGGTGGACCCGTTCTCCAAGGGCTCCGACAGCCACGGCCGTCCCCGCGACAGCGCCGGCGCAACGCAGGCATCAACTCCGGCTCCGGACCCGGCCGCCGACGGTTCCGGCGGCTCCGACGGTGCGGGCGCGTCCGACCCGTCCGACGAGAAGGACGTACCGGAGGCCGAGAACCTGCTGACCCCGGACGGAGCGCGGGCCGCGATCAAGGCGCTGAAGCCGCTCATGGGCGGAACGAAGGTCACCGACTTCACCCTCTACGGCGAACACGCCTCCGCCGAGGCGCCGCTGAAGTCCAACGCCGCGCTGTACGACCGCTTCAGCTACCGCGACGGCCGGGCGAAGAACGACGACATGGGCGGCACCCTGATGTCCGGGTCCGCGACGATCGACCTGGACTCCGTCGACTGGGACGCGCTGCCCGCCCTGCTGAAGACGGCGGAGAGGACGCTCAACGTCGACGAGCCGGAGAGCCGTTACGTGATCGTGGACCCCAGCTCGCCCTTCCACGAAGACCGCCCGGTGCTGCGCGTCTACGTCTCCGACTCGCACGGCGGCGCCTTCCTCACCGCCGAGCTGGACGGCCGGGTCATCGAGAAGAGCCCGCGCCCCAAGGGCTGAGCACCGGCTGGATCGGGTCCGGGAGCAGCGGCAGGTCCAGGTCGAACGGGCTCCGCTCGATGACGTACGTGCAACTGGTGTAGGTGTAGCCCGGCTGGACCTTCGTGCCGGAGGAGTAGCTGTCCACCCGGGCGGTCACGCCCGTGCCGTGCTTGTAGAGGAAGTGGTACTCCCCGGCGGGCAGCTGAAGGCGTGCCTTCGGGTAGTTCCTGCCGCCCGCCTTGCAGGCCTGCCGCGCTCCGTCGGAGGCGCTGTACCGCTTGCAGCCGGCACAGGCCTTCAGCGTGACGGTGCCGGTGACCGGGCCGGTGTAGAGCACCTCGACCGTGTTCGGCGCGTCATTGCTGATGACCAGCTCCATCCGGGCCCCGCCGGGCCGCTTCGACGGCGGCAGCCGCTTGCCCGCAGCCGGCCGGTCGTCGGCTATCTCCGCGGCGATGGCGATGTCCCGCGCCTGCCGCTCCCGCCCGTCGCTCTTGTACGTCCGGGCGAAATCGGTCAGCGTCGTGCGCGCTTCGCCGAACTTCCTGTCCTTGAACTGGTCGACCCCGCAGGCGTACGAGCCGTCCTTGACACCCGCGTCGGCATCGGCGCGCAGCGACTTCACGCTTTCGGCGGGGAGTGAGGACGCGGTGGCGCCGAGGCTGCGCAGCACCCCGGTGGCCGCACACGGCTCTGCCCCCTTCACCGCCTTCACCTGGGCCTTGATCCGCCGGCTGATCTCCGGCCCCACCTGCTGCGCGGACGCGGAATCGGGGAACGTACGCAGCAACTCGCCCAGCTCCGTGCCGCCCCCGCCCGCCGCGCCCAGGCGCGAGACGCCGCAGCCGTACAGCGACTCGGCGAGGGGCTCGTCCGGCCAGGCGGCCAAGGCCCCGAGGAGCTTCACGTCGACCGAGTCGGGCAGGCCGCGCAGATAGGTCAACGGTTCCACGGCCTCGCAGTGCCGCTTCTTCGCGTACGGGGCGGAGACGGCGTCGTAATACCTCTTCAGGCGGTCCGGGACCAGCTTGGCGGCCCGGGAGCCGGGATGGTCGTCGCCGAGCGCGCGATAGACGCCGAGCCCCTTCTCGTACTCACCCCTGGCCGAACCGAACGGCTGCCGCGAGGCCACCGCGACCCGCTCGTCCCCGGCCGCCAGCCGGTCCAGCAGCATCTGCTCCCGCGCCTCGTCCCGCGCTGAGCCGTACACCACCGCCCCGCCCGCCGGCACGGCCAGCAGCACCACCCCGAGCCCGACCGCCAGGACGGGCCGCCACGCCCCGCCCAGCGCCGAACGCCGGGCGATCCGGGCCCCGTCGGCGGCGGCGAGCACCAGCACCAGCAGATACCCGACGAGCACACCCGCGGGCACCCCGTCCGGATCGGCCGGCAACGCCACCCACAGCAGCACCGCCGTGGCCGCCCAGCACCCGGCAGCCCGCACCCAGCGCCCCAACAGGGCGTAACCCAGGCCGATTCCGGTCAGATTGAGCAACGCGGCCCCGACCGCGCGCAGAGCCGCACCGGGCGGCGTCGGCCCGACGGAAGGCGCATGGGAAGGAGGCGGCGGTACGGGCCCACCGGCTCCGGGCCTGTAGGCCCCGTACCCCGCAACGCCGTAACGATCACCGGACTCCATAACGGTCCCCCACCGTCGAGCCGAAAAAGTCAGCCGAAAAAGTCACCGGGAATCTGCCCCGTTCTGTCACCGATCACGCGCGGTTGCGGCAGCCTCTTGGTACGCCGTGCCACCCCCGCGCCGACCCACCCTCTAGACTGCCGAAAGCCGCGACTGGCGCGCGCCCCGGCAGGGGCGCTCCGTGGAATCGACCACGAGGAAGCGGCACACCCCGGGTGCGCCCGGGGCGTCGTCTCCGGAGAGCCGTCCGCCTGGGCATCCGGGTCCACGCCGCGTACGGCGGCCGACCCGGAAGGACTTCTTCCATGACCACCCGGCCCATCACCACCACACTCGCCACCGCGTCACACCATCCGGCCCTCACCGCGTCCGACCCTGAACTGGCCGTCCTGATCGGTGCGGAGGAACGCCTCCAGGCCGACACCCTGCGGCTGATCCCCAGCGAGAACTACGTTTCCGCCGCCGTGCTCGAAGCCTCGGGCACCGTGCTCCAGAACAAGTACTCCGAGGGCTACCCCGGCAAGCGGTACTACGAGGGCCAGCAGGTCATCGACCAGGTCGAGACGCTGGCGATCCGCCGCGCCCAGGCCCTCTTCGGGATGGAGCACGCCAATGTCCAGCCGTACTCCGGCTCCCCGGCCAACCTCGCCGCCTACCTGGCCTTCCTCCGGCCCGGCGACACCGTCCTCGGCATGTCCCTGCCGATGGGCGGCCACCTCACGCACGGCTGGGACGTCTCGGCCACCGGCCGCTGGTTCCGCGGTGTCCGGTACGGAGTCCGCCGGGACACCGGCCGGATCGACCTGGACGAGGTCCGTGACCTGGCCCTCGCCGAACGGCCCAAGCTCATCTTCTGCGGCGGTACGGCCGTTCCCCGCACGATCGACTTCGCGGGCTTCGCGGAGATCGCCCGTGAGACGGGCGCCGTCCTGGTCGCGGACATCGCGCACATCGCCGGCCTGATCGCGGGCGGCGCGCACCCCTCCCCCGCCGGTCACGCGGACGTCGTCTCCACCACCACGCACAAGACCCTGCGCGGCCCGCGCGGCGCGATGCTGCTCTCCACCGCCGAACACGCCCGCGCCATCGACCGCGCGGTCTTCCCCGGCCTCCAGGGCGGCCCGCACAACCAGACCACGGCCGCCATCGCGGTCGCCCTCGGCGAAGCCGCCACCGCGGGCTTCTGCTCCTACGCCCACCAGGTCGTGGCCAACGCCCGCGCACTGGGGGAGGAGTTGGCCGCTCGCGGCTTCGACCTGGTCTCCGGTGGCACCGACAACCACCTGTTGCTGATCGACCTCACCGACAAGGACGTCCCCGGCAAGACCGCGGCCAAGGCCCTCGACCGCGCGGGCATCGTCGTCAACTACAACGCCGTCCCCTACGACCCCCGTAAGCCCTTCGACCCCTCCGGCATCCGGATCGGCACTCCGGCCCTCACCTCCCGCGGTGTCCCCGCCTCCGCGATGGGCACGGTCGCCACCTGGATCACCACGGCGGTCGACGCGGCACGCACGGGCGACGAGGCCGCGATCAGGAAGGTACGCGAAGAGGTGAAGGAGCTGATGGACGCCTACCCGGCGCCGGGGCTGCCGGTGTCCTGAAACACGGAACCCGCCCCCCCGCGGGCGGGCTGGGTGTCCGACCCGCGGACGAAGAGGTCGATCCGGGCTCGCCCTGTCGAAGTCCGATCAATGGTCGACCGGAGCGCCCGGGCGAAGACGGGAAAGTGCCGCTAGCATGTCCCTTCCGTGACGCTGGGGAGCGTCTTCGACACTGGGGGTGGGGATGGCGCTCGACGGGCCCAGCCTGAGCAAGATGCTGGACGATGTCGCTGTCGGCAGGATCCAGCTTCCCGACTTCCAACGGCAGTGGAAGTGGGACGACGACCGGATCAGCGCTCTGCTGGCGACCGTGACGCTCGACTACCCGCTGGGTGTTGCGATGACGCTGGAGACGGGCGGTGAAGCCCAGTTCAAGGCGCGCCCGTTACATGGCACCGAGGTGGGCCCGCAGGTCGTCCCGGAGCAGCTGTTGCTCGATGGTCAGCAGCGGCTGACGTCTCTGTTCCAGGCGCTCAAGTCGGAGCGTCCGGTGGAGACGACGGGCGCCCGGAACAGACCGCTCAAGCGCTGGTACTACATCGACATCGCAAAAGCCGTGGACGATACCGCGGACCGGGACGAGGCGATCCTCTCCGTCCCTGAGGACCGCGTTGCGCGGGGCGCGTTGGGCCGGAGCGCTCCACGCGACCTCACCACACGGGAGAAGGAGTGCACCAGTGGCCTCTTCCCACTGAATCTGATCTTCCAGCCGGACCAGACCGGGAAGTGGCAACGGGTCTACGTCAGTGGCGCCGAAGACCGCTGGGACCTGTGGTCGGCCTTCCAGGCCAGGGTGATCGACACCGTCAAGGGGTTCAAGGTGCCGCTGATCCGCCTGCCCAAGGAGACCCGCAAGGAAGCGGTGTGCTCCGTGTTCGAGCGAGTGAACACCGGCGGTGTCGTCCTCAACGTCTTCGAGTTGCTCACGGCGACCTATGCCGGTGACGCGCAGTACGCGGAGAGCAACGGGGGCGAGGACTTCAGCCTCATCGAGGACTGGCGGGCCATCAAGGGCACGTTGTGCTCGGAGCACCAGGTCTTCGGGACGACGGACAAGGACGGCGGTCAGGAGACCGGGCTCAGCAGCCTGGACTTCCTTCAGTCCATCGCGCTGGTTCGCACACATCAGCGCAAGCAGGCGTTTCTTGCGGAGCACCCGGGGGCGACGAACGCGCCGGCCGTGAGCTGTAAGCGCCGCGACCTGCTGCACCTGCCGCTCACCGACTACACCCGGATCGCGCCGAAGGCCGCTGAAGCGCTGTCCTGGGTCGGCCGGTTCCTCGGGGCACAGCATGTCTTCCGTGAGCGTGACCTGCCGTACGGCTCCCAGATCGTGCCACTCACGGCGATCGGTGTCCTCCTCGGGAGCCTCGTGGAGGACCGGGACGTTCAGGACAAGCTCGCGCGCTGGTATTGGTGCGGTGTGCTCGGCGAACTCTACGGAGGCGTCACGGACACCCGCTTCGTCCGGGACGTGGAGCAGGTGGTCGGGTGGATCAAGGACGGCGGTCCGGAGCCCGACACCATCACGGAGGCGACGTTCCAGGAGCAGCGCCTGCATCGGCTCACTTCGCGTAACAGTGCCGCGTACAAGGGAGTGCACGCTCTGCTCCTCAAGGAGGGGGTGATCGACTGGTTCTTCCACGAGGAGCCAATCAACGAACAGTTCCTGATCGGGCAGTACGTGGACATCCGGCAGGTCTTCCCCAAGTCCTGGTTCGAGCAGAACGGCGTGGACGGGACACGGATGAGCAGCATCGTCAACAAGACGCCGCTGTCCTACAGGGCGCTGCAAGCGATGGGATCGAGCGTGCCGTCGGCGTACCTGTCCTCCTTCGAACGGCATACCGGCAGCCCGGGTGACTGGTTCGACGACATCGTCGGCACGCACCTCATCGACGCCAAGACGCTGCGCGCCGACGACTTCGAGGGCTTCTACCGAAACCGGACGGCCAGGCTCCTGGAACTCGTGGAACGGGAGATGGGCAAGGTCGCGGTGCGTGAGGGGGCGGACGATGCCCACGCCGGATGATGCCGTGCTCAAGAGCCTGGAGGGCGTGACCCTGTCGATCCGGGATCTTCTGTCCCGATGGGGCTTCCGGGTCCGTGACCACGCCTCCGTGCCGCAGATCCGACTTGATCTGACCAGCGTTGGACTGACCACGGTGCCGGACTTCGCGACCGGCCCGCAGGACGTCGAGGTCGAAGTCGTACCGATCGGCCTCAAGCACGGTGTCGGTGTCGGTACGGGCGATGGCGATGGCGATGCTGAGAAGGATCCGGCGGACGCCGCCGAAGAAGCCGTCGGCAAGTTCCCGCAGACGGCGATGCGGGTGCACGACCTGCGGTGTGCCGACAGTGTCACATCGATCACGCCCGACGAGGCTCTGTCCGTCGCGATGGGCAGGATGGTGGAGTTCGGGTACTCGCAACTTCCCGTGATCGATGCTTCGGGGACCCTCCATGGGGTTGTCACTTGGGCATCGATTGCCCATATTCACGCGACCGGGCGCGAGATGTGTCTGGCCAGCGCGATCAGCAGCGAGTACGAGATTGTCAACGCCTCGGCGCATTTGCTGCCTGTTCTGCCGACCATTCGTGAACACGAGTTCGTCCTCGTCCGAGCCGCAGATGGACGGGTGACCGGCATCGTCACTTCGGCCGACCTCGCCGGCGAGTTCGGCACGGTGGCCCGCCCCTTCTTCACCTTGGGTGAGATCGAGCGGAGACTGCGGCGGTGTCTGGGGCGCGTCTACGACGATTCCGACGTCCAGCAGGTGCACAAGAAGAGGAAGTCCGTCGACGAGTTGATGTTCGGCGAGTACATCCGTCTTCTGGACGACGAAGTGCGCTGGGCCAAGCTCGGCTGGCCTCTCGTTGACCGGGACCATTTCATCGGGCTGCTCGGCAGAGTGAAGAACGTCCGCAACACGGTCATGCACTTCAACGCCCCGGCGCTCAGGCCTGAACAGCTCGACCTGCTCGACAGCTTCGTCTCCATGCTGCGCCTCTACGACCCCGACTACAGAGCCACTTCCGCGGCCTGAGGGTGCACGGAGTTCCGGTGAGGACCGGAAGCCTGTCGCGCCGCACCGGAACCGCTGTGCGTATCGCGCACACCGCCCGGCCTTTTCACAGGTTCTCCGCCCCCGGCGCCGCGCGCTGTGACACCGTGGATCAACTGATGGCTCGGGTGTCCGGGCGTCCGCGTAGGGGGATCTTCATGCGTTTTCGCACCGTCGCGGCCTCGGCCGCACTCGTCCTGTGCGCCACGGCGGGCGTCGCGGCCTGCTCGTCCTCGTCGGACACCGCCGACGCCCAGCGCCCCGCCGCCCCCTCCACCCCGGCATCCGTGGAAGGTCTGGCGGAGAGCATCGAGACGGGCAAGCGCCAGGCGGGCCCGCCCGAGACGGGCGGCCAGGAGGCGACCGGCCCCGCGAAGTGCGCGACGTCCGCCGCCGAGATCCCGGCGGAGTGCGCCGTCGACGTCACGTTCTCCGAGATCACCGAGGGAGAGCGGGCCACGGAGCCTCCCGTGCGGTGAACGCGTTGCGCGGAAGGGGCGGGTACACACGGGTGTGCCCGCCCCTTCGTCATGCCCGCGAGGTGAGCGCCGGAGAACACCACCCGCACCATGGACCTCTCACGTCACAGAAGACCCTTCCATCCGTCACAGCGATCTCTTAGTCTCACACCCTGTTCACATGTGATAATTGATGATCTCGCCACAGAGGTCAGGCGCGGGGGTAGTGAAGCATGCGTGAAAACTGGCGCTCTAAGTTGAGCGTTCTCGCCGGGGCGTCGGCACTCGCCCTCTCGGCCGTCACCGCGACGCCGGCGCTCGCCGACGACGCCCCGGAGACCCCCGTGGAAATCCAGCTTCCCGCCGACGTGAAGATCGTCGAAGGTATCGCCCAGGAACCCGGCACGGAGATCCCCTTCCCGGCGGACGAGGACGAGACGACGGGACCTGCGGGCACGATGGCCGCCAAGGCCGCCCCACCGTCGAACACCTGCCTGGGCGCGACCGCCGCCTACGGTTCCAGCGGTTGCTTCCAGCACAACGGCGACATCGTCTGGGCGGGCGACACGAAGAAGGACGGCATGTCCGCGGCCGTCGGCGTCTACACCGACTACGGCCGCGCCGAGGAGGTCTGCGTCAACAAGCTCGGCGTGAACACCTGGGCGACCTGCAACAAGGACTACCGCGAGACCGGGAACGTACGCCTCCGCGTCCTGCGCTACGACGGCGACACCGGCAAGTTCTACCAGCCCGAGTCCTGGTCCGGCTGGATCCCGGTCGACGGCAAGTACTGACCCGCCGATCTCGTGAGGGCGAGCCGGACCACATTCCGCTCGCCCTCACGGGACTGCGGCATGCACAGGAAAGAAACACGAAAAAACCGGACCAGCCTCTGCTGGTCCGGTTCTTCAATCCGGAAGTGCCCCCGGCAGGATTCGAACCTGCGCACCCGGCTCCGGAGGCCGATGCTCTATCCCCTGAGCTACGGGGGCGTATCGCGGTGCTGCTCTGCGACGGGTGAAACACTACCAGCTCCTGCGGGGTGTCCGTGAACAGGTATTCCGCCGTGGCTCCGCGTGCTCTCCTCCCGGTCGGGCGGGCCGTGGAAGTGGAGGCCACCCGTCCGGGGCGGAAGTGGACAAAACCCGGACGCCGCCCGTCCGGCCGACCTACCCTCGAAGGGTGTCAGGGGCGTACGGCCGCGTGCTTGTTGTCGACGACAACAAGGTCATCCGGCAGCTGATCAGGGTCAATCTCGAGCTGGAGGGCTTCGAGGTCGTGACCGCGGCCGATGGTGTCGAGGCCCTGGACCTGGTGGAGAGGGTCCGGCCCGACGCGATCACCCTCGACGTCGTGATGCCCCGGCTGGACGGTCTGGAGACCGCCACCCGACTGCGCTCCGACCCCCGGACCCGCGGTCTTCCCATCGTCGTCATCAGCGCCTGTACAGCCTACGAGGTCGACGCGGGCGTGGCGGCCGGGGTCGACGCGTTCCTGGCGAAGCCGTTCGAGCCGAGCGAGCTGGTGCGGATCATGCGCCGGCTGGTGACCGGGGAGGAAGGCCCCCCGGTGGACGGGCGGCGCGGTGCCGGGCGGGCGGGGAGCACCGCCGGCTGACCGGATGGCGAAACCGGGTCGCGAGGTGCCCCCCTCTCTCACCTACGCTTGACCCGTGACCCCCGCCGATCTCTCCCGGACCGTGCTGCACGCCGTGCGCCGTGCGGTCGACGAGGACGCGTTGCGCGCACCCGTGCCCGCGCGCGTGCGGGTGGAGCGGACCCGGCCCGGCGGCAGCGGCGACTACGCCTGCGCCGTCGCGCTCCAGCTCGCCGGGCCCGCCGCGCTGCCCGCCCTGGAGGTCGCCCGCATCCTGCGCGAACGCGTCGCCGCCGAACCCGGCGTCGGGCGGGTCGAGATCACCGGACCGGGGTTCCTGAGCTTCACCCTCGACGCCCCGGCCGAGAGCGACCGGGCCGTGCTCACCGCCGTACGGGAACAGGGCCTCGGGTACGGACACGGGGACGCGCTCCGGGGCGAGATCCTTCAGCTCCACCACGCGCGGGAGGTCCGCGCCGCCGTCACCGCCGATGCCGTGCGCCGGCTCCTCGTCGCCCAGGGCGCCCGGGTCCGGGTCAGCAGCACGGAGCCGTCCGACCCGGACTGGGACCGCATCGGCGTCACCGTCGACGTGCACGGGGCGCTCCCCGTACCGCTCACCGGGATCCGGCCCGTCCCCGCCGGGGCCACCGCGGGCGAGCTGCTGGAGCGGCTCGGGCCCGACGCGGCCCGCTGGGGGCTCCTGCGGCCCGCCGGACACGACCGTCCCGCCCTCGGCCCCGAACTGCTCGTCCAGGGCGAGGCCAATCCGCTCTTCCGGGTCCGGTACGCCCACGCCAGGGCCCGCGCTCTCACCCGGGGGGCCGCCCTCCTCGGTTTCACCTCCGAGCCCTCCGAGCCCGCCGAGGACGTCCGGGGCGCCGCGTACGACCGCGCCGCCCGCCCCCTCCTCGACCTCATCGCCGACCACCCCGGTGTCCTGCTCGCCGGGGCCCGTCACCGCGCGCCCGACCGGGTCGCCCGGCAGCTGGAAGCCGTCGCGCACGCGTTCTTCGACTTCCACGACTCCTGCCCGCCCCTGCCCGCCGGTGACGAGAAACCCTCGGCCGCCCACCGTGCCCGGCTGGCTCTCGCCGAAGCCGCCGGGACGGTGCTGGCAGGCGGCCTGTCCCTGCTCGGTATCCGTGCGCCCGAACACCTCTGACGCGATCAGAAGAGACCTGAAAGAACCATCACGATGAGCCGCTCCGCACACCCCGCAGGTCCCCGTCACGCCGACGTCCTCACCGAGGGCCACTACTCCGCGCCCGCCGCCGACCTCAACGTCCTCGACGAGAAGGTCTGGTCGCGTACCGTCACCCGCGACGCGGACGGCGCCCTCACCGTCGGCGGGATCACCGTCGCCCGGCTCGCGGAGGAGTTCGGCACCCCCGCCTACTTCCTCGACGAGAGCGACTTCCGGGCCCGCTGCCGCGCCTGGGCCGACGCCTTCGGGCCGGACGCCGACGTCTTCTACGCCGGGAAGGCCTTCCTCTCCCGCGCCGTCGTGCGCTGGCTCAAGGAGGAGGGGCTCAACCTCGATGTGTGCTCCGGCGGTGAGCTGACCACCGCGCTCGACGCCGGTATGCCCGCCGAGCGCATCGCCTTCCACGGCAACAACAAGACCGTCGCCGAGATCGAGCGGGCCGTCGAGGCGGGCGTCGGGCGGATCGTGCTCGACTCCTTCCAGGAGATCGTCCGCGTCGCCCACATCGCCCGGCGCCACGGCGTCCGCCAGCGGGTGCAGATCCGCGTCACCGTCGGCGTCGAGGCCCACACCCACGAGTTCATCGCCACCGCGCACGAGGACCAGAAGTTCGGCATCGCGCTCGCCGACGGGCAGGCCGCCGAGGCGGTGCGCCGCGCGCTCGCCCTCGACGGGCTCGAACTCATCGGCGTCCACTCGCACATCGGCTCGCAGATCTTCGACATGGCCGGCTTCGAGGTCTCCGCCCGGCGCGTGGTCCAGCTGCTCGCCGAGATCCGCGACGAGCACGGTGTCGAGCTGCCCGAGATCGACCTCGGCGGTGGCCTCGGCATCGCGTACACCTCCGAGGACGACCCCCGCGAGCCGCACGAGATCGCCAAGGCGCTCAGCGACATCGTCACCCGCGAGTGCGAGGCCGCGAAGCTGCGCACCCCCCGGATCTCCGTCGAGCCGGGGCGCGCCATCGTCGGACCCACCGCGTTCACGCTGTACGAGGTCGGCACGATCAAGCCCCTGGAGGGGCTGCGGACGTACGTCAGCGTCGACGGCGGCATGTCGGACAACATCCGCACCGCGCTGTACGACGCCGAGTACAGCGTCGCGCTGGTCTCGCGGACCTCGGACGCCGAACCGATGCTGGTCCGGGTCGTCGGCAAGCACTGCGAGAGCGGTGACATCGTGGTCAAGGACGCGTTCCTGCCCGCCGACCTGGCGCCCGGCGACCTGATCGCCGTCCCCGCCACCGGCGCGTACTGCCGTTCCATGGCGAGCAACTACAACCACGCGCTGCGGCCTCCGGTCGTCGCCGTCCGCGACGGAGAGGCACGCGTCATCGTCCGGCGCGAGACGGAGGAAGATCTCCTGCGTCTCGATGTCGGCTGATGAAATAGTCATCTCAGGATCCGGACGGGGGTCAGAAACTCCCGTCCGGTGAGTGAGACTGGTCCCCACATGTGCATGTATGAGAAACGAGGTCGGATGATGCGTACGCGTCCGCTGAAGGTGGCGCTGCTGGGCTGTGGTGTGGTCGGCTCAGAGGTGGCGCGCATCATGACGACGCACGCCGACGACCTCGCGGCGCGCATCGGCGCGCCGGTCGAGCTCGCCGGCGTGGCCGTCCGCCGGCCCTCGAAGGTGCGTGAGGGCATCGACCCCGCACTGATCACCACCGACGCGACCGCGCTCGTGCGGCGCGGCGACATCGACGTCGTCATCGAGGTCATCGGGGGCGTCGAGCCGGCCCGCACGCTCATCACCACCGCCTTCGAGAACGGCGCGAGCGTCGTCTCCGCGAACAAGGCGCTGCTGGCCGAGGACGGCGCGGCCCTGCACGCCGCCGCCGAGAAGTACGGCCGTGATCTGTACTACGAGGCCGCCGTCGCCGGGGCCATCCCGCTGGTCCGGCCGCTGCGCGAGTCGCTCGCGGGCGACAAGGTCAACCGGGTGCTCGGCATCGTCAACGGCACGACCAACTTCATCCTCGACAAGATGGACACCAGTGGCGCCGGCTACTCCGAGGCGCTCGACGAGGCCACCGCCCTCGGGTACGCCGAGGCCGACCCGACCGCCGACGTCGAGGGCTTCGACGCCGCCGCGAAGGCCGCGATCCTCGCCGGGATCGCCTTCCACACCCGGGTGAAGATCGGCGACGTGCACCGCGAGGGCATCACCGAGGTCACCGCCGCCGACATCGCCTCCGCCCGTCGCATGGGCTGCACGGTCAAGCTGCTCGCCATCTGCGAGCGCGCCGCCGACGGGCAGTCCGTCACCGCCCGCGTCCACCCCGCGATGATCCCGCTCAGCCACCCGCTGGCCTCGGTCCGCGAGGCGTACAACGCGGTGTTCATCGAGGCCGACGCCGCGGGTCAGCTGATGTTCTACGGGCCCGGCGCCGGCGGCTCGCCGACCGCCTCCGCGGTCCTCGGCGACCTCGTCGCGGTCTGCCGCAACAAACTGGGCGAGGCCACCGGCCCCGGTGAGTCCGCCTACACCCGCCTGCCGGTCAGCCCCATGGGCGAGGTCGTCACGCGGTACCACATCAGCCTCGACGTGGCCGACAAGCCGGGCGTGCTCGCCCAGGTCGCGACGGTCTTCGCCGAGCAGGGCGTATCGATCGATACCGTACGCCAGCAAGGACGTCCAGATGGAGGCGGCGAGGCATCGCTCGTCGTCGTCACCCACCGCGCGCCCGACGCCGCCCTCTCCGGGACCGTCGAAGCGCTGCGCAAGCTCGACACCGTGCGCGGTGTCGCCAGCATCATGCGTGTTGAAGGGGAGTAAAGGACCCATGACCAGCAAGGGCACCCACCAGTGGCGCGGCATCATCGAGGAGTACCGGGACCGCCTCCCGGTCACGGCCACGACGCCGGTCGTCACACTTCGTGAGGGCGGTACGCCGCTCGTTCCGGCGCAGGTCCTCTCCGAGCGCACGGGCTGCGAGGTGCACCTCAAGGTCGAGGGCGCCAACCCCACCGGTTCGTTCAAGGACCGCGGCATGACCATGGCGATCACCCGGGCCAAGGAGGAGGGCGCGAAGGCCGTCATCTGCGCCTCCACCGGCAACACCTCGGCCTCCGCCGCGGCGTACGCGGTGCGTGCGGGCATGGTCTGCGCCGTCCTCGTACCGCAGGGCAAGATCGCGCTCGGCAAGATGGGCCAGGCGCTCGTGCACGGCGCCAAGATCCTCCAGGTCGACGGCAACTTCGACGACTGCCTGACCCTGGCCCGCTCGCTCTCGGACAACTACCCGGTGGCGCTGGTCAATTCGGTCAACCCGGTCCGGATCGAGGGCCAGAAGACCGCCGCGTTCGAGATCGTCGACGCGCTCGGCGACGCTCCCGACATCCACGTCCTGCCGGTCGGCAACGCGGGCAACATCACCGCGTACTGGAAGGGGTACACCGAGTACGCAGGCGACGGCGTCTCGACCCGTTCCCCGCGCATGTGGGGCTTCCAGGCCTCCGGCTCCGCGCCGATCGTGCGCGGCGAGGTCGTCAAGGACCCGTCGACCATCGCCACCGCGATCCGGATCGGCAACCCGGCCTCCTGGAACTACGCGCTCGCCGCACGCGACGAGTCGGGCGGCTTCATCGACGAGGTGACGGACCGGCAGATCCTGTCCGCGTACCGGCTGTTGGCCTCCCAGGAGGGCGTCTTCGTGGAGCCCGCGTCGGCCGCGTCCGTCGCCGGTCTGCTCAAGGCCGCCGAGGAGGGCAAGGTCGACCCCGGCCAGCGCATCGTCTGCACGGTCACCGGCAACGGCCTCAAGGACCCCGACTGGGCCGTCGCGGGCGCCCCGCAGCCGGTCACGGTCCCGGTCGACGCGGCCACCGCCGCCGAGAAGCTCGGACTCGTCTGATCCGGTCCCCGGGTCGAACGCGGCGGGCGTCGCGTTCGGCCCGGGGCAACCGCGACAACCCGGCTCAACCGGCCCCTTTCCGGGGCGGAGAGCGCATGGGAGGCGGGCGACACGCATCGTGCGCCTCCTGTGCGCCCTATGTCGCCACAGAACCTTCCTTCGATAAGCTGTACCCCATCCGCCCGGCATCCGCCCGCCGGACCGCCACGCCTGCGGTCCCCGTCGTGGCCGTCGGGCCGGTCACCGGATCCCGCACCGTTCCGGAGCCCTCCGCACAGCCGCGACCCCCACCGCAGCCGCCCCCGCCCATAACCCCGTCTTCAACGCCCCGCCGCCGCAGAGCCACCCGCACTGCATCCCCGCCGCCTTACAAGGAGTGGTCCGACCGATGGCCGGTCCCGCGTTCCGAGCCGCCGCCGTCAGGGTGCGCGTCCCCGCAACCAGCGCCAACCTGGGTCCGGGATTCGACTCCCTGGGTCTCTCGCTGGGGCTGTACGACGACGTCGTCGTCCGGGTCGCCGACTCCGGGCTGCACATCGACATCGCAGGTGAGGGCAGCCAGACCCTGCCCCGCGACGAGAGCCACCTGCTCGTACGCTCCCTGCGCACCGCGTTCGACCTGCTCGGCGGGCAGCCCCGCGGGCTGGAGATCGTCTGCGCCAACCGCATCCCGCACGGCCGCGGCCTCGGCTCCTCCTCCGCCGCCATCTGCGCCGGAATCGTCGCCGCCCGCGCCGTGACGACCGGCGGCGACGCCCGCCTCGACGACGCGGCCCTGCTGGAGCTGGCGACCGAGATCGAGGGGCACCCCGACAATGTCGCGGCCTGTCTGCTCGGCGGATTCACGCTGGCCTGGATGGACGGCGGCGCGGCCCGGGCGATCCGGATGGACCCCGCCGACTCCGTCGTGCCCGTCGTCTTCGTCCCCGGGCGCCCGGTGCTCACCGAGACGGCGCGCGGACTGCTCCCGCGCACCGTCCCGCACGTCGACGCCGCGCTCAACGCCGGCCGGGCGGCCCTGCTCGTCGAGGCCCTGACCCGCCGCCCCGAACTGCTGCTCGCCGCCACCGAGGACCGGATCCACCAGGAATACCGGGGCCCCGCCATGCCGGAGAGCGTGGAACTGGTCAACCGTCTGCGTGGAGACGGTGTGCCCGCGGTCATCTCCGGTGCGGGGCCCACGGTCCTCGCGCTGACGGAGGAAGGATCGGCCGACAAGGTCGCCCGACTGGCGGGGGAGGGCTGGGCGGCGAACCGGCTGGCCCTCGACGCGACGGGCGCCAGTGTGCTGCCGCTGGCCGCGTAACCGCATGTGATTACCGGTGAGCGAGAGGGGGAATGTTTGTTGGAGCCGGTAGTGTTAACCTCAAGTCTGCAACCGACGTCTTTGAGGCGCGTTGCTTCGTGTCCCCCTCCGGGACCGCCATTCTTCCGGGAGCCTCCCCAACTGCCTGAGCAGCCTGCCTGAGCAGTTTCGAGCACGCTCCGGAACCGGCACGACACCCCTCGCTCGTCCAGGAGTGGGCCGAGCAGGGGGATCTCGCGCCGGACCCCGCACGTTCATCTCTCCGCCGTACCCGGCGGACCACCGCCCCGGCAAGGTCCGCGATCCAGCAAGATCAACAGACCGCAGTCGGACAGCACAACCGGTCGCCGAGCCAGAAGGCCGACGTCCGCTCCAGGGAAGGACCCTTCGTGAGCGACACCACCGATCTGATGGGCGTGACTGCCGACAAGAACGTCGACAGCGCCGCGCCCGCCGAAGGTGCTGCCACTGGCACCACCGCACGGCGCCGCCGCTCCGGCACCGGCCTCGAGGGCATGGTCCTGGCCGAGCTGCAGCAGGTCGCGTCCGGCCTCGGCATCAGGGGCACTGCGCGGATGCGCAAGAGCCAGCTGATCGAGGTCATCAAGGAGGCGCAGGCGGGTGGTGGATCCGCCGCCCCCAAGACCTCCTCCAAGGCCGCGGCGGCCCCCGCCGAGGCGGAGAGCAAGCCGAAGCGCCGCGCGACCTCCAAGGCGCGCACCGGGGACGAGGGCGCTGCTGCCGCCGAGAAGGACACGGCCCAGCAGCAGATCGACATCCCCGGTCAGCCGGCCAGCGACGACCAGCCCGCGGGCGAGCGTCGTCGCCGCCGTGCCACCGCGCAGGCGGGCAGCCCCGACACCAAGACCGAGGCGAAGACCGAGGTCAAGGCGAAGGCGGAGCCCCAGGCCGAGCAGAAGACCGAGGAGCGCGCCGAGCCGAAGGGCGACGCCAAGGCCGAGGCCGCCGCCGACACGGCCGAGGGCCGTCGCGGCGACCGTCGTGACCGCGGTGAGCGGGGCGAGCGCGGTGAGCGTGGCGACCGCCGCGAGCGTCAGCGCGACCGCCGGGGCAAGGGCGACGACCAGGGCCAGCAGGGCGGCGGCGGGCAGCGCCCGCAGCGCCAGGGCCAGGGGCAGGGCCAGCAGAACCGTGACAACGGTCCGCAGGACGACTTCGACGACGAGGCGGGCGGCCGTCGTGGCCGTCGTGGCCGTTACCGCGACCGCCGGGGCCGTCGCGGGCGCGACGACTTCGCCGGCGATGTGCAGGTGGCCGACGACGACGTCCTGATCCCCGTCGCGGGCATCCTGGACATCCTCGACAACTACGCGTTCATCCGGACCTCCGGCTACCTGCCGGGCCCGAACGACGTGTACGTCTCGCTCGCCCAGGTCCGCAAGAACGGCCTGCGCAAGGGTGACCACGTCACCGGCGCGGTGCGTCAGCCCAAGGACGGCGAGCGGCGCGAGAAGTTCAACGCGCTGGTCCGCCTCGACTCGGTCAACGGCATGGCCCCCGAGTCCGGCCGCGGCCGCCCGGAGTTCCAGAAGCTGACCCCGCTCTACCCGCAGGACCGGCTCCGTCTGGAGACCGACTCCAACATCCTGACGACGCGGATCATCGACCTGGTGGCCCCGATCGGCAAGGGCCAGCGCGGGCTCATCGTGGCCCCGCCGAAGACCGGCAAGACCATGATCCTGCAGGCCATCGCCAACGCGATCACGGTCAACAGCCCCGAGTGCCACCTGATGGTCGTCCTGGTCGACGAGCGTCCGGAAGAGGTCACCGACATGCAGCGGTCGGTGAAGGGCGAGGTCATCTCCTCGACCTTCGACCGTCCCGCCGAGGACCACACCACCGTCGCCGAGCTGGCCATCGAGCGCGCCAAGCGTCTCGTCGAGCTGGGTCACGACGTGGTCGTCCTGCTCGACTCGATCACCCGACTGGGCCGCGCGTACAACCTCGCGGCGCCGGCCTCCGGCCGCATCCTCTCCGGTGGTGTCGACTCGACCGCGCTGTACCCCCCGAAGCGCTTCTTCGGCGCGGCGCGCAACATCGAGGACGGCGGCTCGCTGACCATCCTGGCCACCGCGCTCGTCGAGACCGGCTCGCGCATGGACGAGGTGATCTTCGAGGAGTTCAAGGGCACCGGCAACATGGAGCTCAAGCTCGACCGGAAGCTCTCGGACAAGCGCATCTTCCCGGCGGTGGACGTCGACGCGTCCTCGACCCGTAAGGAAGAGATCCTGCTCGGCACCGACGAGCTGGCGGTCGTCTGGAAGCTGCGCCGGGTGCTGCACGCGCTCGACCAGCAGCAGGCGATCGAGCTTCTCCTGGACCGGATGAAGAAGACCCAGTCCAATGCGGAGTTCCTGCTCCAGATCCAGAAGACGACGCCGGGCAGCGGGAACGGCAACGACTGACGTTCTTCCGGCAGTTGAACACGGCGGCCCCCCTCGCTCCGGTGAGGGGGGCCGCCGTGCGTCGACCGGGCCGTCCCGAGACCTTTGCCACACGGAGCGTCGCCCCGCAGTGCTCCGGCCGACGTCGGCCGGAGCCGGAAAACCCCAGGTGAACGCCGGAGCACCGGCCGGCTGCCGACTGTGTACCGCGCCTGCCGGCCGAACGGGGGCCACAGCCGCGTATGCAACCCTTCTTGGTGCTTCGGCCGTCCCTACAGGAGAGGCCGGCCGCGCGTGGACCACCACGGCAGGGGGGGGGCAGACGGGCTACAGGAGTCACGAGGGAGACGTGTGAGCGAGCAGAGCAGGAGCACGGGCCGCATACGCGGTACCGGCAGCCGGCGGAGGAAGCCCTCGGGACGGCACCGTGCCAAGGTCGTCGCGGCCTGGACGGTGGCGGGTGTCGTGGTCGTCGGCGGGGCCGGACTCGGATACGCCTACCTGGCGCTCGACGGCAACCTCTCCAGCGTCGACATCGACGCCAAGCTCGGCGCCGACCGTCCCGACGACGTGGACGACGGCTCGCAGGACATCCTGGTGCTGGGTTCCGACTCGCGCTCCGGCGACAACGGGAAGTACGGCGCCGACGAGGGCGCGGCCCGCTCGGACACGGCGATGGTCGTGCACGTCGACAAGGGCCACAAGAGCGCGAGCGTCGTGTCGATACCGCGCGACACCCTGATAGAGCGCCCCGCCTGCACGAGCGACACGACGGACGAGACGGTTCCCGCCGAGCACCGGGCGATGTTCAACACCGCGTACGAGGTCGGCGGGCCGGCCTGCGCCGTGAAGACCGTAGAAGCGATGTCCGGCATCCGCATGGACCACTACCTCGAGGTCGACTTCACCGGCTTCGAGAAGCTCATCGACGAGCTGGGCGGCGTGGAGATCACCACGAAGACCGCCATCAACGACTCCAAGAGCCACCTCGACCTGGAGCCGGGCACCCACACCCTGGACGGCGAGGAGTCCCTCGGGCTCGTCCGCACCCGCAAGAGCGTCGGCGACGGCAGCGACCTGGGACGTATCCAGCTCCAACAGGCTTTCGTCAAGGCGCTGATGGAGCAGACGAAGAGCGTCGGGGTGTTCTCCAGCCCCAAGAAGCTCTACGGTCTCGCGGACGCCGCCACCAAGGCCGTCACCACCGACTCCGGGCTCGGCTCGGTCAAGAAGCTCACCGGGTTCGCGGGCGGCCTCAAGGGGCTGGGCGCGGACAACGTCCACATGGTGACCCTGCCGGTGGAGTACGACCCGGCCGACCCGAACCGGGTCCTGCCGCAGGAGAACGCCGGCCGCCAGGTCTGGGCCGCCCTCAAGAACGACCGGCCGATCCCCGCCTCCGCCACCGAGAAGTCGGCCGGCGACAAGGGCGAGGCCGCGAAGGTCGTCGAGTAGGACGAGCCGGGCCCGCCGGTCACCCGCCGTGCGCGGAGAGTAGGGGAATACCTGGCCCCCGTCCCTGGTTTTGGGAGATACGGCCGGTCCTGGCAGACTGGTACGTCGGCCCCGGTTCACGGCCGCGCAATCCGCGCGGACGACCCGGCGCCCTCCCGAAACTAGGAGACACCTTGAAGCGCGACATCCACCCCGAGTACGTCGAGACCCAGGTCAGCTGCACCTGCGGTGCGTCGTTCACCACCCGGAGCACCATCGACTCCGGCGCCATCCGCGCCGACGTCTGCTCCGAGTGCCACCCGTTCTACACGGGCAAGCAGAAGATCCTCGACACCGGCGGCCGCGTGGCCCGCTTCGAGGCCCGCTTCGGCAAGGCTGCCGGCTCCGCCAGCAAGTAGCGAGCCACTGCGCCGGTTCCTGGCGCCCTCTTCCCGGGGGCGTCGGAACCGGCGTTTTTTCCGGTCGGGTGCCCGGGGGAGCCCCCGCCGGACACCCCACCGGGCAGTACGCCCTCCAGCAGGCCCGCAGAATCCAGACCAACCAGGAGCCCCCGAATGTTCGAGGCGGTCGAGGAACTGATCGGTGAACACACCGGTCTCGAGAAGAAGCTCGCCGATCCGTCGGTCCACGCCGACCAGGCCAACGCGCGCAAGCTGAACAAGCGTTACGCGGAGCTGACCCCGATCGTCTCCACGTACCGGAGCTGGAAGCAGACCGGCGAGGACATCGAGACCGCCCGCGAGTACGCCGCGGACGACCCCGACTTCGCCGCCGAGGTCAAGGACCTGGAGAAGGAGCGCGAAGAGCTCACCGAGAAGCTCCGTCTCCTCCTCGTCCCGCGCGACCCCAGCGACGACAAGGACGTGCTCCTGGAGATCAAGGCGGGCGCGGGCGGCGACGAGTCCGCCCTGTTCGCCGGTGATCTGCTGCGCATGTATCTGCGCTATGCCGAGCGCGTCGGCTGGAAGACCGAGATCATCGACTCCACCGAATCCGAGCTCGGCGGCTACAAGGACGTCCAGGTCGCCGTGAAGACCAAGGGCGGCAACGGCGCCACCGAGCCCGGCCAGGGCGTCTGGGCCCGGATGAAGTACGAGGGCGGCGTGCACCGGGTGCAGCGCGTGCCCTCCACCGAGTCCCAGGGCCGTATCCACACCTCCGCCGCGGGCGTGCTCGTCACCCCCGAGGCCGAGGAGGTCGACGTCGAGATCCACGCCAACGATCTCCGTATCGACGTCTACCGCTCCTCCGGCCCCGGCGGCCAGTCCGTCAACACGACCGACTCCGCCGTCCGCATCACCCACCTGCCGACCGGCGTCGTCGCCTCCTGCCAGAACGAGAAGAGCCAGCTCCAGAACAAGGAGCAGGCCATGCGCATCCTGCGCTCCCGGCTGCTGGCCGCCGCCCAGGAGGCCGCCGAGCAGGAGGCCTCCGACGTCCGCCGCAGCCAGGTGCGTACCGTCGACCGATCCGAGAAGATCCGGACCTACAACTTCCCGGAAAACCGCATCTCGGACCACCGGGTCGGCTTCAAGGCGTACAACTTGGACCAGGTCCTCGACGGAGAGCTCGACGCCGTCATCCAGGCATGCGTCGACGCCGACTCCGCCGCCAAGCTCGCCAACGCGTAAGCGTCCCGCCCGCCCCGCACACCCGTAACCCGTACGGAGAACCGCGATGAACCTGCTGCTCGCCGAGGTGGCCCAGGCCACCCAGCGGCTGGCCGACGCCGGTGTCCCCTCACCGCGATTCGACGCCGAGGAACTCGCGGCCTTCGTCCACGGGGTGAAGCGGGGCGCGCTGCACACGGTGCCCGACACCGACTTCGACGCCCGGTACTGGGAGACGATCGCCCGCCGCGAGGCCCGCGAACCCCTCCAGCACATCACCGGCCGCGCCTTCTTCCGCTACCTGGAGCTCCAGGTAGGACCCGGTGTCTTCGTGCCCCGGCCGGAGACCGAGTCGGTCGTCGGCTGGGCGATAGACGCCGTGCGCGCGATGGACGTCGTCGAGCCCGTCGTCGTCGACCTGTGCACCGGATCGGGCGCCATCGCGCTCGCCATGGCGCAGGAGGTCCCGCGCTCGCGCGTCCACGCCGTGGAGCTGTCCGAGGACGCCCTCAGATGGACGCGGAAGAACGCCGAGGGGTCCAGGGTCACCGTGCACAAGGGAGACGCCCTGAGCGCCCTTCCGGAGCTCGACGGCCAGGTCGACCTGGTGATCTCCAACCCGCCGTACATCCCGCTCACCGAGTGGGAGTACGTCGCCCCCGAGGCCCGCGACCACGACCCGGAGATGGCCCTGTTCTCCGGCGAGGACGGCCTCGACACCATCCGCGGCATCGAACGCACCGCCCACCGGCTGCTGCGCCCCGGCGGCCTCGTCGTCATCGAGCACGCCGACACCCAGGGCGGCCAGGTGCCGTGGATCTTCACCGAGGAGCGGGGCTGGGCGGATGCCGCCGACCACCCCGACCTGAACAAGCGGCCCCGGTTCGCCACCGCCCGCAAGGCCATGCCGTGACCCGGATCCGGCACCACCACCCGTACCCGCACCTGTCCGAGGAGGCCGGCTGATGGCTCGGCGATACGACTGCAACGACGCCACCGACCGGACCACGGGTCTGCGCGAGGCCGCATCGGCCGTCCGCCGGGGCGAACTGGTCGTGCTGCCCACCGACACCGTGTACGGGATCGGTGCGGACGCCTTCACCTCGGAGGCCGTCGCGGACCTGCTCGACGCCAAGGGCCGGGGCCGCAACATGCCCACCCCCGTCCTGATCGGCTCGCCGAACACCCTGCACGGCCTGGTCACCGACTTCTCCGAGGAGGCCTGGGAGCTCGTCGACGCCTTCTGGCCCGGCGCCCTCACCCTCGTCGCCCGGCACCAGCCCTCCCTCCAGTGGGATCTCGGCGACACCCGGGGCACCGTCGCCATCCGGATGCCGCTGCACCCGGTCGCCATCGAGCTGCTCACCGAGGTCGGCCCGATGGCCGTCTCCAGCGCCAACCTCACCGGACACCCCGCGCCGGAGGACTGCGACGCCGCCCAGGGCATGCTCGGCGACTCCGTCTCCGTCTACCTCGACGGCGGCCCGACGCCCGGCATCGTGCCGTCCTCGATCGTCGACGTCACCGGCGCCACCCCGGTCCTGCTGCGCGCCGGCGCCCTCTCCGCGGAGGAGCTGCGCAAGGTGGTTCCCGACCTCGAGGTGGCCAATTGACCGCCCCCGAGGGGCGTGGCATAGCAGGGCGGACCGACACCTTCCGCATCCTCCACGTCAGCACCGGCAACGTCTGCCGCTCACCGATCACCGAGCGGCTGACCCGCCATGCCCTGGTGGACCGCCTCGGCGATCCGCTCAGCGGCGGCCTGATCGTGGAGAGCGCGGGCACCTGGGGCCATGAAGGCGCGCCCATGGAGGCCAACGCCGAGGTCGTCCTCGCCGACTTCGGCGCGGACGCCAGCGGCTTCGTCGGCCGCGAACTGCTCGACGAGCACGTGATCCGCGCCGACCTGGTCCTCACCGCCACCCGCGACCACCGCGCCCAGGTCATCTCCATGGGCCACTCCGCGGGCCTGCGCACCTTCACGCTCAAGGAGTTCACCCGGCTGGTACGGGCCATAGACCCGGCCACCCTGCCCGACCCGCGCGACGAGGGCGTCGTCGAGCGCGCCCGCGCCCTGGTGCGCGCCGCCGCCGCGCTGCGCGGCTGGCTGCTGGCCCCGACCGCCGAGGCGGACGAGGTCTACGACCCCTACGGCGCCCCCATCACCTTCTTCCGCTCCATCGGCGACGAGATCAACCAGGCCCTCGACCCGGTCGTCACCGCGCTCACCGGCGTACACGCCCCGAGCTGAGCGGCACACCCGCGCCGTATCGGGCGGCCGGTGCGCCGACCGGCGTACGGGACGCCGCGACAGCGGGCACGGCGCCCGGCCCCGGCCTACATTGGAGCTGACACCGGCACCCCTCGCCGGCGCACCCACCTCCAGGCCCGGAGCCGTCCCATGCCGGTCACCTCCCCCGCCGCACCCGCAGCCGTGTCGCCCGCGCCCGACGCCCTGCCCCAGGACTTCGGCGCCCTGCTCCGCCAGGACCCGGAGATCGCCGGGGTCCTGGACGCGGAGAGGGACCGTCAGGCGAGCACCCTCCAGCTGATCGCCGGCGAGAACTTCCAGTCGCCCGCGGTCCTCGCCGCCCTCGGCTCCCCGCTCGCCAACAAGTACGCCGAGGGCTACCCGGGCGCCCGCCACCACGGCGGCTGCGAACACGCGGACGCCGCCGAACGCATCGCGGTCCGCCGGGCCACCGCCCTCTTCGGCGCCGAACACGCCAACGTCCAGCCGCACTCCGGCTCCTCCGCCGTCCTCGCCGCCTACGCCGCGCTGCTGCGCCCCGGCGACACGGTCCTCGCGATGGGACTGCCGTACGGCGGACACCTCACCCACGGGGCTCCGGGCAACTTCTCCGGCCGCTGGTTCGACTTCGTCGGCTACGGCGTGGACCCGGACACCGGGCTCATCGACCACACCCGGCTCCGCGCCCTGGCCCGCGCCCGCCGCCCCAAGGCCATCGTCTGCGGCTCGATCTCCTACCCCCGCCACCCCGACTACGAGATGTTCCGCGAGATCGCCGACGAGGTCGGCGCGTATCTGATCGCGGACGCCGCCCATCCGATGGGGCTGATCGCCGGGGGAGCGGCCCCGAGCCCGGTCCCGTACGCCGACGTGGTCTGCGCCACCACGCACAAGGTGCTGCGCGGGCCGCGCGGCGGCATGATCCTGTGCGGCGCGGAGCTGGCCGGGCGGATCGACCGGGCGGTGTTCCCGTTCACCCAGGGCGGGGCGCAGATGCACACGGTGGCGGCGAAGGCGGTCGCGTTCGGCGAGGCCGAGACCCCGGCGTACACGCTTTACGCCCACCAGGTCGTCGCCCACGCCCGGGTGCTCGCCGCCGGCCTGGAGGCGGAGGGCTTCGAGGTCACCACGGGCGGTACCGACACCCACATCGTGGTCGCGGACCCGGCACCGCTCGGCGTCGACGGCCGCACCGCGCGGATGCGGCTGGCGGCGGCCGGCATGGTCCTGGACACCTGTGCCCTGCCGTACGGGGACGCCCGGGGCATCCGCCTGGGCACGGCCGCCGTGACCACGCAGGGGATGGACGAGGGGGACATGGCCAGGATCGCGGCGCTGTTCGGGGCGGCCGTACGGGAGCCGGGCGATGTGAGCCCGATCGCGGCGGAGGTCCGTGAACTGGCCCTGCGCAATCCGCCGTATCCGGGGTAGGCGAGGTGGGCGGGGCCCGTGGAACCATCACCCGTACCGTGGAGTCCTTGTTTCAGAGACTAGTCTTTGGGGCTCAGATGGCCGGCGAATTCTGTGGGGCAGCCCGTGCGTGATTACCTGCTGACGCTCTGTGTCACGGCAGCGGTGACTTATCTGCTGACCGGACCGGTGCGTAAGTTCGCCATCGCGGTCGGGGCGATGCCCGCGATCCGCGCGCGCGACGTCCACCGGGAACCGACTCCCCGGCTCGGTGGCATCGCCATGTTCGGCGGACTGTGTGCGGGACTGATCGTCGCCGACCACCTGTTCAACCTGAACGGCGTCTTCGAACTCTCCAACGAGCCAAGGGCGTTGCTCTCCGGCGCCGCGCTGATCTGGCTGATCGGCGTCCTGGACGACAAGTTCGAGATCGACGCGCTGATCAAGCTCGGCGGCCAGATGATCGCCGCCGCCGTCATGGTCATCCAGGGCCTCACGATCCTGTGGCTGCCGATCCCGGGCGTCGGCACGGTCGCCCTCACCCAGTGGCAGGGGACGCTGCTCACGGTGGCGCTGGTCGTCATCACGATCAACGCGGTCAACTTCGTCGACGGCCTGGACGGGCTCGCGGCGGGCATGGTGTGCATCGCGTCGGCGGCGTTCTTCCTGTACGCCTACCGCCTCTGGTACGGGTACGGGATCGAGGCGGCGGCCCCCGCGACGCTGTTCGCGGCGATCCTGATGGGCATGTGCCTCGGCTTCCTGCCGCACAACATGCATCCGGCGCGGATCTTCATGGGCGACTCGGGCTCGATGCTGATCGGCCTGGTGCTGTCGGCGGGCGCGATCTCGATCACGGGCCAGGTCGACCCGGACCTCATGAAGCTCTTCGAGGGCAGCGAGCGCGAGGCCACCCACGCCCTGCTGCCGGTCTTCATCCCGCTGGTGCTGCCGCTGACGATCATCGCGATCCCGGCCGCCGACCTGGTCCTCGCCATCGTCCGGCGCACCTGGAACGGCCAGTCGCCGTTCGCCGCCGACCGGGGCCATCTGCACCACCGGCTGCTGGAGATCGGCCACTCGCACAGCCGGGCCGTGCTGATCATGTACTTCTGGTCGGCGCTCATCGCCTTCGGCGCCGTCGGCTACTCGGTGCACTCGGCGTCCTCATGGATCGTGTTCGTCATCATCGCGTCGAGCGCGGTGGGCCTGGCCCTGCTGCTGATGCCGCGCTTCACCCCGCGCGCCCCGCACTGGGCCAACCGCTTCGTCCCGCCGCGCTACCGGCACCGGGCGACCGAGCGGGCCGCGGCTCCGTCGTCCTCCCACGGCGAGAAGCCGGCACCGGTGACCTCCGGGGCCCAACAGGGCGCGGCAGACGCTCAGATGGGCGAGGAGGCCGTCGAACGGGCCCCTGTGGCGGTCGGGGTGTCCGGCGTCAACGGCGCTACCGCGATCGGTGCTCGTTCGCGCTTCCCGGATCGCCGTTCCATCGACTCCTCGCGCTGACGATTCGGATCCTGCGGTGCATTACCAGACATTGCGCCGCCTTGTCGTGCACACACGCGCGAGGTAACCCTCATGTGTGACAGTTGGCACACTTTCCAGGTAAAGACCTCATCAAATAGTTTGTGATACCGTTCACGAGACCCGGTGACGGAGCCGAAGGACCCTAGTGAGACGGTCCATTGGCCCGAAAATCCGCCTCGCGGACCGGGCCTACGCTCGTCCATGACGACGCCCCATTCCTCCTCTCAGACCAGTGGAGCTGCCGCCATGCAGTCCGACATGCGCGAACTACTGCGCATCGCCACCCCCACCGCCGCGGTGGGAGCCATCGCCACGCTCGTCGGCGGGCTCGTCGCCGGCGGCGAGGGGGCGATCGGTGCCGCGGTCGGCTGCGTGGTCGTGATCGTCTTCATGGCGCTCGGACTGCTGGCGCTCAACTGGGTCGGCAAGACCATGCCTCACCTGTTCCAGGGCATGGGGCTGATGATCTACTCGGCCCAGCTCGTGCTCCTGCTCATCTTCATCCTGAGCATCAGGAACACCTCTCTCTTCGATCTTCAGGTCTTCGCCCTCTCGCTGGTCGCAGCCGTGATCACGTGGATCACCACGCAGGCCGTGCTGCACGCGCGGAGCAAGACCCTCTACGTCGACCCCGACGCGGACACCCGGAACCGTCCGGGCGGGCCTGGGGGAGATCGTGACGAGTAGGGCCGGAATAAAGCCGTGTTCGACGTGCTGCTATCGTCCGGTCTCGGTTGCGGTAGTGCGAGCGCGGGCAACAGGGCGGTCGCTTGATACATCGCGAGGCTTCGGGCCCGGCCGCCGCCTCCTCACCGTAAGAACCAGTCCGGTGCCGACCTGCGGCCACCCGCCGCTCCGACACAACGAGGTAGCCGCATCCATGCGCCATGCAGAAGGAGCTCTTGGTGACTGACGCCCAGACGCTCGCCTTCGAGACGAACTGCCACCTGTTCAAGGACTGCGGGTTCCATGCCCCCAGCGTGTGGTCGTTCCTCTTCGAGCCGCTCTTCACCATTGGGCCTGTCGAGTTCAACAAGCCCATGCTGCTCGCGATCATCGGCACGTTCGCGATCCTGGCCTTCTTCTGGGCCGGTTTCTCGAAGCCCAAGGTCGTTCCGGGCAAGCTGCAGATGGTCGCCGAGGCGCTGTACGACTTCGTCCACCGCGGCATTGCCCGTGAGGTCATCGGCAAGAAGGGCGAGCCCTTCGTCCCTCTGCTGGTCTCGCTGTTCTTCTTCGTGTGGATCCTGAACCTCTGGGCCATCATTCCGCTCGCCCAGTTCCCGGTCAGCTCCGTCATCGCCTACCCCATCGGCCTGGCCCTGGTGGTCTGGGTGACGTACATGACGGTGACGTTCCGGACGAACGGATTCGTCGGAGGCATCCGCAACCTCTGCGTCCCGAGTGGTCTGCCCAAGCCGATCTACGTCCTGCTGACGCCGCTGGAGTTCATCTCCAACGTCTTCGTCCGGCCGTTCACGCTGGCTGTGCGACTCTTCGCGAACATGTTCGCGGGTCACATCCTGATCCTGATCTTCACCATCGCCACCTGGTACATGCTCGGCACCGTCCTGGGCACGGTCTACGCGGGCGCGTCGTTCATCATGACGCTGGTCCTGACCGTGTTCGAGATGTTCATCCAGGCCCTTCAGGCCTACGTGTTCACGGTGCTGACCGCCACGTACCTCTCCCAGGCGCTCGAAGAAGCCCACTGAGGACCCGCCAAGCCCTCCGGCTTGAGCCCTCACCCACCCCAGACGCCCGGTGCGAAGACACTTTCCACCGGTCCCATCAAGAGAAGGAACCACGGACATGTCTGCTGCTTTCGAGACCCTCGCGGCCGTGAACGGCAACGTCGGCACCATCGGCTACGGCCTCGCCGCGATCGGCCCCGGTATCGGCATCGGCATCATCTTCGGTAACGGTGTGCAGGCCATCGCCCGCCAGCCCGAGGCTGCCGGCCTCATCCGCCAGAACATGCTGCTCGGCTTCGCCGTCGTCGAGGCCCTCGCCCTGATCGGCTTCGTCGTTCCGTTCATCGTCAAGTGACGTTGTGGCTGTAGCTCCATTCGACGAAAGGTCCACCATGATGTACCTGGCAGCCGAGGAACCGCAGAGCCCTCTGCTCCCGGTCTGGCCTGAAGTCGTCATCGGCTTGATCTGCTTCGGCATCGTCTTCTTCGTCTTCTCGAAGAAACTGCTTCCGGTGATCAACAAGACCCTGGAAGAGCGCCGCGAGGCGATCGAGGGTGGCATCGAGAAGGCCGAAGCGGCTCAGACCGAGGCTCAGAGCGTTCTTGAGCAGTACAAGGCTCAGCTCGCCGAGGCCCGTCACGAGGCCGCGCGTCTGCGCCAGGAGGCGCAGGAGCAGGGTGCCGTCATCATCCAGGAGATGAAGGCGGAAGGTCAGCGGCAGCGCGAAGAGATCATCGCCGCCGGCCACGCCCAGATCGAGGCCGACCGCAAGGCCGCTGCCTCGGCGCTGCGTCAGGACGTGGGCAAGCTCGCCACCGACCTGGCCGGCAAGCTCGTCGGCGAGTCCCTCCAGGACCACGCCCGGCAGAGCGGCACCGTCGACCGTTTCCTCGACGAGCTCGAGGCGAAGGCCGAGGCCGCCCGATGAACGGCGCGAGCCGCGAAGCACTGGCTGCCGCACGCGAGCGTCTCGACGCGCTGACCGACAACACGTCGGTCGACGCGGCGAAGCTCGCCGAGGAGCTGGCATCGGTCACCGCGCTGCTCGACCGCGAAGTTTCCCTGCGCCGGGTTCTCACCGACCCGGCCCAGAGCGGCGAGAGCAAGGCCGAGCTGGCCACGCGTCTGCTCAGCGGGCAGGTGGGCGGCGAGGCCGTCGACCTGGTCTCCGGACTGGTCCGGTCCCGCTGGTCGCAGTCGCGTGACCTGGTGGACTCGGTCGAGGAGCTGGCGAACACCGCAGACCTCACCGCGGCCCAGCGCGGCGGGAACCTCGACGACGTCGAGGACGAGCTGTTCCGGTTCGGCCGGATCGTCGGCTCCGACACGGAGCTGCGTTCCGCGCTCACCAGCCGTACGGCCACGGCGTCCGCCAAGGGCGAGCTGCTGCGCAGCCTGCTCGGCGGCAAGGCGCAGCCGGTCACCGAGCGGATCATCGTCCGTCTCGTGACCCAGCCCCGTGGACGTAGCCTGGAAGCAGGGCTGGACTCGCTGTCCAAGCTCGCCGCGGAGCGCCGGGACCGCATGGTCGCCGTCGTCACCTCGGCGGTGCCGCTCAGCGACCGGCAGAAGCAGCGCCTGGGCGACGCCCTGGCGAAGATCTACGGCCGGCAGATGCACCTGAACCTGGACGTGGACCCCGCGGTCCTCGGCGGGATCTCGGTGCGCGTCGGTGACGAGATCATCAACGGCACCGTCGCGGAGCGTCTCGAAGAGGCGACCCGCCGCATGGCCGGCTGACACAGAGCAAAGAACAAGCAAGACCAGCGGCCCGGTTGGGCCGTGCAGAAATTGCAGAAGATTCCTGGGGGTCGGCCCCCAGACCCCCTTAAGAAACTTCGGGCCCAACAAGGAGAGCAGGGAACCCAGATGGCGGAGCTCACGATCCGGCCGGAGGAGATCCGGGACGCACTGGATAACTTTGTCCAGTCGTACCAGCCGGACGCGGCCTCGCGCGAGGAGGTCGGTACGGTCAGCGTTGCCGGCGACGGCATCGCGAAGGTGGAGGGTCTGCCCTCCGCCATGGCGAACGAGCTGCTGAAGTTCGAGGACGGCACCCTCGGTCTCGCCCTCAACCTCGAGGAGCGCGAGATCGGTGCGATCGTCCTCGGCGAGTTCAGCGGAATCGAGGAGGGCCAGCCGGTGCAGCGCACCGGTGAGGTGCTCTCCGTCGGCGTCGGCGAGGGCTACCTCGGCCGCGTCGTCGACCCGCTCGGCAACCCGATCGACGGTCTCGGCGAGATCGCGACCGACAGCCGTCGCGCCCTCGAGCTGCAGGCCCCTGGCGTCATGGTCCGTAAGTCGGTGCACGAGCCGATGCAGACCGGCTACAAGGCCGTCGACGCCATGGTGCCGATCGGCCGCGGCCAGCGTCAGCTGATCATCGGCGACCGTCAGACGGGTAAGACCGCGCTGGCCGTCGACACGATCATCAACCAGCGCGACAACTGGCGCTCGGGCGACGTGAACAAGCAGGTGCGCTGCATCTACGTCGCCATCGGTCAGAAGGGTTCCACCATCGCCTCCGTGCGTGGTGCGCTCGAAGAGGCCGGTGCGCTGGAGTACACGACCATCGTCGCCGCCCCGGCGTCCGACCCGGCCGGCTTCAAGTACCTGGCCCCGTACACCGGTTCGGCCATCGGCCAGCACTGGATGTACCAGGGCAAGCACGTCCTGATCATCTTCGACGACCTCTCGAAGCAGGCCGACGCCTACCGCGCCGTGTCCCTGCTGCTGCGCCGCCCGCCGGGCCGCGAGGCCTACCCGGGTGACGTCTTCTACCTGCACTCGCGTCTGCTGGAGCGCTGCGCCAAGCTCTCCGACGAGATGGGCGCCGGTTCGATGACGGGCCTCCCGATCGTCGAGACCAAGGCGAACGACGTGTCGGCGTTCATTCCGACCAACGTCATCTCCATCACCGACGGCCAGTGCTTCCTGGAGTCCGACCTGTTCAACGCGGGTCAGCGTCCGGCGCTCAACGTCGGTATCTCGGTCTCCCGAGTCGGTGGCTCCGCCCAGCACAAGGCCATGAAGCAGGTCTCCGGCCGGCTTCGCGTGGACCTCGCCCAGTACCGCGAGCTGGAGGCGTTCGCCGCCTTCGGTTCCGACCTGGACGCGGCCTCGAAGGCCTCGCTGGAGCGCGGTAAGCGCATGGTCGAGCTGCTGAAGCAGCCGCAGTACGCCCCGTTCCCGATGGAGGAGCAGGTCGTCTCGGTCTGGGCCGGCACCACGGGCAAGATGGACGACGTCCCGGTCGAGGACATCCGTCGCTTCGAGGCCGAGCTGCTGGAGTTCCTGCGCCGTGAGCGCAAGGACCTCCTGACCAGCATCGCCGAGGGCGGCAAGATGTCCGACGACACGCTGCAGTCGATCGCCGACGCGATCGCCGCCTTCAAGCAGCAGTTCGAGACCTCGGACGGCAAGCTCCTGGGCGAGGGCTGATCGATGGGCGCTCAGCTTCGCGTTTACAAGCGCCGCATCCAAGCCGTCACCGCGACCAAGAAGATCACCAAGGCGATGGAGATGATCGCCGCCTCGCGCATCGTCAAGGCGCAGCGCAAGGTGGCGGCATCGCAGCCGTACGCGACCGAGCTCACCCGTGCGGTGACCGCGGTGGCGACCGGTTCCGACGCCAAGCACCCGCTCACCACCGAGGTCGAGACCCCGACCCGGGCCGCGGTCCTGCTCATCACGAGCGACCGCGGTCTGGCCGGCGGTTACTCCTCCAACGCCATCAAGGCCGCGGAGCGACTGCGGGAGCGCCTTGCCTCCGAGGGCAAGGAGGTCGACACGTACATCGTCGGCCGCAAGGGTGTCGCGTACTACGGCTTCCGCGAGCGCAAGGTCGAGGGCTCCTGGACCGGCTTCACCGACAACCCGGCGTACGGCGATGCCAAGCGCATCGCCGCCCCGTTGATCGCGGCCATCCAGAACGAGACGGCCGAGGGCGGCGTCGACGAGCTGCACATCGTCTTCACGGAATTCGTGTCGATGATGACGCAGAACGCGGTCGACGCCCGGATGCTGCCGCTTTCGCTCGACGAGGTCGCCGAGGAGAGCACCCGCAAGGGTGAGATCCTTCCGCTGTTCGACTTCGAGCCGTCGGCCGAGGACGTCCTCGACGCCCTTCTGCCGCGCTACGTCGAGAGCCGTATCTACAACGCACTGCTGCAGGCAGCCGCTTCCGAGCACGCTGCCCGCCGCCGCGCGATGAAGTCGGCCACCGACAACGCCGGGGACCTCATCAAGAGCCTGTCCCGGCTTGCCAACGCGGCCCGCCAGGCCGAAATCACCCAGGAAATCAGCGAGATCGTCGGCGGTGCCAGTGCTCTGGCCGACGCGACCGCGGGGAGTGACAAGTAATGACGACCACTGTTGAGACGGCCGCTGCCACGGGCCGCGTCGCCCGGGTCATCGGCCCGGTCGTCGACGTGGAGTTCCCCGTCGACGCGATGCCGGAGATCTACAACGCCCTCCACGTCGAGGTCGCGGACCCCGCCGAGGACGGCGCCCGCAAGACGCTGACCCTGGAAGTCGCCCAGCACCTGGGTGACGGAGTGGTCCGCGCGATCTCGATGCAGCCCACCGACGGTCTGGTCCGCCAGGCCGCGGTGACCGACACGGGCGCGGGCATCACCGTCCCCGTCGGTGACATCACCAAGGGCAAGGTGTTCAACACCCTCGGTCAGATCCTGAACGAGCCGGAGGCCGAGGCGCAGATCACCGAGCGTTGGCCGATCCACCGCAAGGCCCCGGCCTTCGACCAGCTCGAGTCGAAGACCGAGATGTTCGAGACCGGCCTGAAGGTCGTCGACCTGCTGACCCCGTACGTCAAGGGCGGCAAGATCGGTCTGTTCGGTGGTGCGGGCGTCGGCAAGACGGTCCTCATCCAGGAAATGATCATGCGTGTGGCGAAGCTGCACGACGGTGTGTCGGTGTTCGCCGGTGTCGGCGAGCGCACCCGTGAGGGCAACGACCTCATCGACGAGATGACCGAGTCGGGCGTTCTGGACAAGACCGCGCTCGTCTTCGGCCAGATGGACGAGCCGCCGGGGACGCGTCTGCGCGTGGCCCTGTCCGCCCTGACCATGGCGGAGTACTTCCGCGATGTGCAGAAGCAGGACGTGCTGCTCTTCATCGACAACATCTTCCGCTTCACGCAGGCCGGCTCCGAGGTCTCCACGCTGCTCGGCCGTATGCCGTCCGCGGTGGGTTACCAGCCGACCCTGGCCGACGAGATGGGTGTGCTCCAGGAGCGCATCACCTCGACGCGTGGTCACTCGATCACCTCGATGCAGGCGATCTACGTCCCCGCGGACGACCTGACCGACCCGGCCCCGGCCACCACGTTCGCCCACCTCGACGCGACGACGGTTCTCTCCCGTCCGATCTCCGAGAAGGGCATCTACCCGGCCGTGGACCCGCTGGACTCCACGTCCCGCATCCTGGACCCGCGCTACATCTCCCAGGACCACTACGCCGCGGCCAGCCGCGTCAAGGGGATCCTGCAGAAGTACAAGGACCTCCAGGACATCATCGCGATCCTCGGCATCGACGAGCTGGGCGAGGAGGACAAGCTCGTTGTCCACCGTGCCCGTCGCGTCGAGCGCTTCCTGTCGCAGAACACCCACGCCGCGAAGCAGTTCACCGGCCTGGACGGTTCGGACGTCCCGCTCGACGAGTCGATCGCCGCGTTCAACGCGATCTGCGACGGGGAGTACGACCACTTCCCCGAGCAGGCGTTCTTCATGTGCGGTGGCCTGGAAGACCTCAAGGCCAAGGCCAAGGAGCTCGGCGTCTCCTGAGCCTCCGGCTCACCGAGGGGGGTGGGTGTGTCCCGCCCCCCTCACCACGCCCCGTAGAATTGACCCAACACCCGGCCGGGCGGCCGGGTGGTGACCCGAGGAGCCACCCTTGGCTGCTGAGCTGCATGTCGAGCTGGTCGCCGCGGACCGAAGTGTCTGGTCCGGCGAGGCCACCCTGGTCGTCGCGCGTACCACGTCCGGCGACATCGGCGTCATGCCCGGTCACCAGCCGCTTCTCGGTGTGCTGGAATCGGGCCCGGTGACGATCCGCACGAGCGAGGGCGGCACCGTGATCGCCGCCGTGCACGGTGGATTCATCTCGTTCGCGGACGACAAGCTGTCGCTGCTGGCCGAGATCGCCGAGCTGGCCGACGAGATCGATGTCCAGCGCGCCGAGCGGGCGCTGGAGCTCGCGAAGTCGGATGCCGACGCTGCCGCTGAGCGGCGCGCCGAGATCCGTCTGCGTGCGGTGGCGGTGCTCTAGCACCCCCACGGACAGATGTTTTTACTCAGCCGCGGCCCGAGCTGGAGCAATCCAGCCGTGTCGCGGCTGAGGCGATGCAGGTGCAATACGGTTTCGGTGTTCGTTACTCGACGATGCGAGGAGGTCGGTGGAGATGGTCCTCGCATTGTGGGTGGGCTTGTCCGTCGTCGTCATGGTCCTGCTGGGACTGTTCGTCTTCGGCCTGCGCCGGCGGCTGATCCAGCGGTCCGGAGGGACCTTCGACTGCAGCCTGCGCTGGGACGTGTCGGAGGAACCCGATGCGCTCGGCAAAGGCTGGGTCTACGGGGTCGCCCGCTACAGCGGTGACCGCGTCGACTGGTTCCGGGTCTTCTCCTACGCTCCTCGCCCCCGCCGGGGCCTGGAGCGTTCTGCGATCGAGGTGATCGCCCGCCGGATGCCGGAGGGCGAGGAGGAGCTGGCGCTCCTGTCCGACTCCGTCGTGCTCGGCTGTCTCCACCGGGGGACGCGCCTGGAGCTGGCGATGAGCGAGGACGCGCTGACCGGCTTCCTCGCCTGGCTGGAGGCGGCACCGCCCGGCCAGAGGGTGAACGTCGCCTGAGAACGGCGCGTGACCGCGTACGCACCCAGCGAAAGAACGTGCCCAGCGACGTGCCCAGCGGGAGAGCGTACCCAGCGACGTGCCCAGCGGGAGAGCGTACCCAGCGAAGGAACGTACACAGCGAAAAACCGGGGAGACGGGGGGCGGACCCGTCTCCCCGGTGCTTTTCCGGGGTGGTGCGGTGGTGCTGTTACGGCGTGGGGACTACTGGAGACCGCTGTTGATCGCGCTCACCAGCTCGCCGTTCGTGGTGTCACCGGAGAACTCCCAGAAGAACGCGCCTCCCAGGCCCTGGTTCTTCGCCCAGGTCATCTTCGAGCCGATGGTGGCCGGGGTGTCGTAGCTCCACCAGTTGGTGCCGCAGTGGGCGTACGCGGTGCCGGCGATGGTGCCGGTGGCCGGGCAGGAGTTCTTGAGGACCTTGTAGTCCTCGATGCCCGCCTCGTACGTGCCCGGGGCCGCGCCGGTCGCCGTGCCGCCGGGGGCGGCCTGGGTGACGCCGGTCCAGCCGCGGCCGTAGAAGCCGATGCCCAGGAGCAGCTTCTTGGCCGGGACGCCCTGGGCCTTCAGCTTGGCGATGGCGTCGGCGGAGGTGAAGCCCTGCTGGGGGATGCCGGTGTACGGGTTCAGCGGCGAGTGCGGGGCCGTCGGGCCCTTGGCCGCCCAGGCGCCGAAGAAGTCGTACGTCATCACGTTGTACCAGTCGAAGGACTGGGCGGCGCCCGCGTAGTCGGCGGCGTCGATCTTGCCGCCGGCCGAGCCGTCCGCGGTGATGGCGGCGGTGACCAGGTTGCCCGCGCCGAACTTCGTCTTCACGGCCGAGGCGAGGTTCTTCAGCGCGGCCGGGCCGCTGGTGTCACAGGTCAGACCACAGGCGTTGGGGTACTCCCAGTCGAGGTCGATGCCGTCGAAGACATCGGCCCAGCGGGGGTCCTCGACCAGGTCGTAGCAGGACTGGGCGAAGGCGGCCGGGTTCTGCGCGGCCTGGGGGAAACCGCCGGACCAGGTCCAGCCGCCGAACGACCAGAGGACCTTGATGTGCGGGTACTTGGCCTTCAGCTTGCGCAGCTGGTTGAAGTTGCCGCGCAGCGGCTGGTCCCAGGTGTCGGCGACGCCGTCGACGGACTGGTCGGCGGTGTACGCCTTGTCGTAGTCGGCGTACGCGTCGCCGATGGTGCACTTGCCGTTCTGCACGTTGCCGAAGGCGTAGTTGATGTGCGTGATCTTCGCGGCGGAACCGGACGTCACCAGGTTCTTGACGTGGTAGTTGCGCCCGTAGACGCCCCAGTTGGTGAAGTAGCCCAGGTTGATCTTGTCGCCGACGGGCGGTTCACCGCCGCCGCCGGTGGTGCGCACGGAGACGGAGCCGGAGACCGGGCCGGTCTGATCGGCGGTGTCCCGGGCCTGCACGGCGTAGGAGTAGTCGGTGCCGGCGGTGAGGCCGGTGTTGGTGTACGTCGTGCCGGTGACCGTGGCGACCTTCGCGCCGTCGCGCAGCACGTCGTAGTTCTTGACGCCGTTGTCGTCGGTCGCGGCGCTCCAGCTGAGCTTCACCGAGGTGTTGGTGACATCGCTGGTGGTCGGGGTGCCGGGGGCCGAGGGCGGGTTGTCGCCGGGCACGCTGCCGCCGTCACAGGAGGCGCCGTTCAGCTTGCAGCCGGTGGGGGAGCCGGAGCCGGTGCCGTTGAAGCCGAAGCTGATGCTGGCGCCGGGGGCCACGGACCCGTTCCAGGAAAGGTTCTTGGCGGTCCAGTGGTTGCCGCTGCTGGTGACGGAGGCGTCCCAGGCGGAGCCGACCGAGGTGCCGGAGGGGAAGTCCCACTCGATGGTCCAGGAGGAGAGCGCGGTGGTGCCGGTGTTCTTCACCGTCCACTGGCCCTCGAAGCCGCTGCCCCAGTCCGACTTCTTGGTGTACGTGGCGGTGGCCGACGTGGCTGCCGAGGCGGGGGAGGCGAGCCCCACCATCGCGGCCAGCGGCACGACCAGCGCGGTCAGGCCCGCGACGACCTTGGATCTGCCGCTCGGGGTGGGGATCCATCTGAATCTGGAACGGCGTTGGGGGGTGTCAGTGCTCAACGGTGCTCCTCGGGTGAGGTCCAACAAACGGGGGTGATTCGTGGACTGCAAACCCTGCGCCGCCCTGAGTACGGGTGCTCTCGTACTCACCGCAGTGTGTGTCGGTGACAGTAGAAAGGTCTGGACCAACCGTCAAGAGGTCTGGACCAAAGATCGATATTCGGCTCAGATCCCCAACTCCTGGGCCAGAACGGCCGCCTGAACCCGGCTGCGCAGCTCCAGCTTGCCCAGCAGCCTGCTGACGTGGGTCTTCACCGTGGCCTCGGCCATCGAGAGCCGCAGCGCGATCTCCGCGTTCGACAGCCCCTCGCCCAGACACCCCAGCACCTCGCGCTCGCGCCGGGTGAGCGCGTCCAGCACCGCCGGATCGGCCGTTCCCCGGCCGCGAACGGCCCCGCCTCCCGCCCCCGATCCGGCGAACTCGGCGATCAGCCGCCGGGTCACCGCCGGGGCGATCAGCCCCTCGCCGCGCGCCACCGTCCGTACCGCCTCCAGCAGATCGCGGGCGTCGGTGTTCTTCAGCAGAAAGCCGGCGGCCCCCGCGCGCAGCGCCCCGAAGACGTACTCGTCCAGATCGAACGTGGTCAGCACCAGGACGTCCGCGAGCTCCTCCGCCACCACCTGCCGTGTCGCCGACACCCCGTCGAGGCGGGGCATCTGCACATCCATCAGCACCAGATCCGGGCGGAGTTCACGCGCCAGGCGCACCGCCGCCTCACCGTCGCCCGCCTCTCCGACGATCTCGATGTCCGGCGCGCTGGAGAGGATCAGCACCAGCCCCGCGCGCACCGCCGACTGGTCCTCCGCGACCAGTACCCGGATCGTCATTCCCGCATCGTCCTTTCCGTCACGGGCAGTTCCGCCCGCACCCGCCAGATCTCGGTCGCCTCGCCGTCCGGCTCCACCCGCGCCGTGATCGTCCCGCCGAGCAGCGCCACCCGCTCCCGCATGCCCACCAGGCCCGCCCCCGAACCGGGCGCCGTGGGTCCGGGGCGGTTGCCGAACACACTGGTCACCTCGACCGTCAGCAGCTGCCCGGTCCGGCCGAGCCGCACCGCGACCGGGCCCGGTGCGGCGTGCTTGAGGGCGTTGGTCAGGGACTCCTGGACGATCCGGTACGCGGCCAGCTCGACCGGCGTCGGCAGCGCCCCGGCCGCCGGGTCCCGGGTGTCCTGAAGGGTGCAGACCAGCCCGCCGGACGCCCCGTTGACGTTCGTCTGCTCGATCAGGGTGTCCAGAGCGGCGAGCGTCGGGGCCGTGGCCGGAGCCCGGTCCTCGCCTCCCTCCCGCAGCAGGCCGATCAGCCGGCGCATCTCCGCGAGCCCCTCGACGCTGTTCTCGCGGATCACCTTCAGGGCGCTCCGCGAGGTCTCCGGGTCGTCGATGGACAGGGCCGCGGTGGAGTGGATCGCCACGGCGGAGAGATGGTTGGCCACCATGTCGTGCAGCTCCCGGGCCATCCGGGCCCGCTCGGCGACCACCGCCTGCGTCCGGTCCATCTCGGCCAGCCGCGCGGTCTGGGCGGCGGCCAGCCGGGCCGCGTCGGCGGCGGTGCGATGGCTGCGCACGCTGACCCCGGTGAGGGCGGGGATGAAGGAGACCAGCCCGATGACCAGGCCGATCAGGAGCGCCTCGGGCTTGCGGATCCAGGCCAGGAAGCCGATCGTGGCCGCCACGGTGATCAGCAGCGTGGCCACCGGGAGGCGGCGGGCGGCGGCCGGGGTCCCGTAGAGCACGGCCGCGTACATGACGTCCGTGAACATCAGGATGGTGGCGAGGTTGCCCCAGGTGAACTGGTCCGCCACCAGCGCGAGCGCGCCGATCGTCAGCGCCGTGCGCGGGGCGTTGCGGCGCAGCAGCTCGGCCGCGGCCATGGCGGTCAGCGGTACGAGCGTGACCCACGGTCCGAGCGAGGAGTGGCCGCCCTGGGTGTGGAGGCCCAGCAGCCACAGGATCAAGCCTCCGAGCAGCCCGGAGACGGCCAGGGCCACCGCGTCGCGGTCGGGGCGGATCGAGGTGAGCACCCCTCCATCCAACACACACCGCCGCCCCCGGACCTCCCTTCGCGGGCCGATCCGCGACTACATCGAAGGATGCAGTCCCGTTTCGTCACCGCCGACGACGTATCCACGCCCGGCGGCCGGGAGGCTGGAGGGGAACGGGAGGAGAGAGTCGTGATCGCCCTACTGGTCGTGGCCTGCGAGGTCGCATTCTGGGTTCTGCTGGCCGCCGGGCTGGCCCTGCGTTACGTCGCGAGGAAACCGAGGCTCGGCGCGGCCGTGCTGCTGTGCGAGCCGCTGCTGGAGGTCGTGCTGCTGGTGGTGACGGCCGTCGACCTGAAGAACGGGGCCGAGCCCGACTGGAAGCACGGGCTGGCCGCCGTCTACATCGGGTTCACGGTGGGCCTCGGCCACCACACCGTCAAGAAGGTGGACGCCTGGGTCGCCCACCGCTGGTTCGGCGGCCCGCCGCCGGTGAAGCCGCCGAAGTACGGCATGGCCCGTGCGATCCACGAGTGGCGCACGGCCGCCCGCTGGATCCTGGCCGCGGTGGTCGCCCTGGGCCTGCTCCAGGCGGCGATCTGGTACGTCGGCCCGGGCGGGGCGGTCAGCTCGCTCCAGGGCTGGCAGCAGAAGATGGGCATCGTGATCGGGATCAACCTGATCATCGCCGGAGGCTACACGCTGTTCCCGAAGCAGGCCCCCAAGGACGCGGTGACGGACCGCGAGCCGGCCGACCGGTTCTAGGCTCCAGGGCCTACCGCTCGCCGCCCGGCACCCACAGCACGTCCCCGACCTCCTTGTTCGCGCTCCGCGCCAGGATGAACAGGAGGTCGGAGAGGCGGTTGAGATAGGTGGCGGTCAGGGTGTTCATCGACTCGCCGTGCACCTCCAGCGCCGCCCAGGTGGACCGCTCCGCCCGCCGGACCACCGTGCACGCCTGGTGCAGCAGCGCCGCCCCCGGCGTACCGCCCGGGAGGATGAAGCTGCGCAGCTTCTCCAGCTCCTCCAGGAAGCGGTCGCAGTCCGCCTCCAGTTTGTCGATGTAGGACTGCTCGACCCGCAGCGGCGGGTACTTCGGGTCCTCGACCACCGGGGTGGAGAGGTCCGCGCCCACGTCGAACAGGTCGTTCTGGACGCGGACGAGGACCTTCACCACGTCCTCGGACAGCTGCCCCAGTGCGATGGCGGTCCCGATCACCGCGTTGGCCTCGTTGGCGTCCGCGTACGCCGAGATCCGCAGATCGGTCTTGGCGGTGCGGCTCATGTCGCCGAGGGCCGTGGTGCCCCGGTCGCCGGTCCGGGTGTAGATGCGCGTCAGATTGACCATGGGGTCAGCGTAGTTACGCTCCGGCCCGTCGGAAGACCCGTGTGCCCACTGTCACGGCCGCGGCGGCGAAGCCCACGGCGACCAGGACCCCGTACAGCATGTGCGTCGTGGCGTACGAGCCGCTGTAGGCGTCCCGTACCGCGTCCACCAGATAGCGGAACGGGGTGAAGTGCGAGAGCACGTCCAGCCAGCCGGGACCGAGCGTGATGGGCAGCATCAGTCCGGAGAGCAGCATCGCCGGCATCGTCACCGCGTTGATCACCGGCCCGAACTCCTGCGGGGTGCTGACGCGCAGGGCCAGCGCGTACGAGAGCGAGGCCAGCGAGAGCGCCAGCACGGCGGTGAACGCGAAGCCGATGAGGACGCCCGCCAGCGGGGCGCGCAACCCCATCAGCAGTGCGGCGAGCACCAGCAGGACGGCCTGGAAGGTGAAGAGCAGGGCGTCGCGCAGCACCCGCCCCAGCAGCAGGGCCTGCCTGCTGACCGGGGTGACCCGCATCCGCTCGACCACGCCGGTCGACTTCTCGACGATGATCGCGAAACCGGCGAAGGACGCGCCGAACAGGCTGAGTTGGAGCAGCAGACCGGGCACGAGGATCTGCCAGGAGTCGGCGGGGGAGCCGAGCGGAAGGTCCTGGAGGAGCGGGCCGAAGAAGAACAGATAGAGCAGGGGCATCAGCAGGCCGAAGAGGACCTGGAAGCGGGAGCGCAGGGTCTGCCGGGCGTACCGCCCGAAGACGATCGCGGTGTCGTGGAAGAGCACTGATGAGGTCCTAAACGGCTACGGGGGCGGCGTCGGCAGGGGTGACCGGGCGTCCGGTGGCGGCCAGGAAGGCGTCCTGGAGGGAGGCGTCGGGGGAGCCGGCGTACCGGGTCTTCAGCTCGGCGGGGGTGCCCTCGGCGACGACCGTGCCGCCGTCGATCAGGATCAGCCGGTCCGCCAGCGCGTCCGCCTCGTCGAGATAGTGGGTGGTCAGGACGACGGTGGTGCCGGTCTCCTCGCGCAGGCCCCGCACCAGGTCCCACAGGTCGGCCCGGCTGCCCGGGTCCAGGCCCGTGGTCGGCTCGTCCAGGAAGAGCACGGCCGGGCGGTGGGTGAGGCCCATGGCGATGTCGAGCCGTCGCCGCTGGCCCCCGGAGAGGCTCACCGCCTTCCGGTCGAGCAGCCCGTCGAGGCCGAGCACGGCGGCCAGTTCCCCGGCGCGCGCCGCGGCTTCCGCCCGGCCCAGCCGGTACAGCCGGCCCTGGGTGACCAGCTCCTCCCGGACGGTCAGATACGGGTCGACGCCGCCGGACTGGGCGACGTACCCGCAGACCGCGCGGACGGCGGCGGGGTCGGCGAGCAGGTCGTGGCCGGCCACGGTGGCCGCGCCGCCGGTCGGGGTGAGCAGCGTCGTGAGCATGCGCAGAGTGGTCGTCTTGCCCGCGCCGTTGGGGCCGAGGAGCGCGACTATCTCTCCCGCGCGGATGGTCAGGTCGATGGAGCGGACGGCTTCCACCGGGCCGCTCGGCGTGGTGAAGGTCCGGGCGAGCCCGGCGGTGCTGATGACGGTCATGCGGCCAGAAAAACAGAGGGACACCAAAAATGCAATGCCACCCAAAATCTAAGTCACCCCAAAAATGCGCTGACCTCATGATCGCTCGGCGCGTCCTACGATGGGGGCATGGCTGAGGGACTCAGGGAACGCAAGAAGCGTCAGGCCAAGCAGCGCATCTCGGACATGGCGACCGGGCTGTTCCTCCAGCACGGCTTCGTCACGGTGACCGTCGCCGAGATCGCCGACCTGGCCGACGTCTCCGTGAACACCGTCTACAACTACTTCCCGGCCAAGGAGGACCTCTTCCTCGACCGGATGAAGGGCGTCACCCAGCGCGTCGCCCGCTACGTCCGTGCCCGCGACAAGGGCGAGTCGGCCGCCGAGGCGGTCCTGCGCGAGGTGCGTGCCGCCGTCGTCGCCGTCTCCCCGGAGTTCGGCCTGATGGACGGCTTCGCCGACTTCATGCGCGTCATCGAGGACGCCCCCACCCTCAAGGCCCGCCTCTGGTACCTCCAGCAGGAGGTGCTCCAGTCCGTCGTCGCCACCCTCCGCGAGGACACCGGTGCGAGCGAGGACGACCCGCTGCCGCTCCTCGTCGGCGGCCAGATCGCCTGGATCGAACACGCCCTCGTCGGCTATGTCGGCCAGGAGATGATGAAGGGCCGCAAAGCCGTCGAGGTCTCCCGGGACGCCCTCGGCGTTCTCGACGACATCGAGGGGCTGCTCAGCGATCAGGTCCTCAACTACGCGCGGCGCGGAGCCGAATGACGGGTCCCGGTGTGATGTCCGTCATCTGAGACGTGACGCGCATCTCTTCACCGCCCCAGCGGGCCCGGCGGGTACTAACCTCCGCCGGAGAGCAATGTGAACCGCCGTGAACAAATGCGCACGGGCGAACAGAAACCAAGGGGTGCGAACGTGGCCAGGAAGCTTGCCGTCATCGGGGCCGGACTCATGGGATCCGGGATCGCGCAGGTCTCCGCCCAGGCGGGCTGGGACGTCGTGCTGCGGGACGTCACCGACGCCGCGCTGACCCGGGGCCGTGACGGCATCAAGGCCTCGTACGACAAGTTCGTCTCCAAGGGCAAGCTGGACGCGGCCGACGCCGAGGCCGCCCTCGCCCGCATCACCACGACCACCGACCTCGACGCCGTGGCCGACGCGGACGTGGTCGTGGAGGCCGTCTTCGAGAAGCTGGAAGTCAAGCACGAGATCTTCCGCACCCTGGACAAGGTCGTCGGCGAGCACACCGTCCTCGCGTCCAACACCTCCGCCATCCCGATCACCAAGATCGCGGCCGTGACGGAGCGTCCGGAACGCGTCGTCGGCGTGCACTTCTTCTCGCCGGTCCCGATGATGCAGCTCTGCGAGCTGGTGCGCGGCTACAAGACCAGCGACGAAACCCTCGCCACCGCACGGGAGTTCGCCGAGTCGGTCGGCAAGACCTGCATCGTCGTCAACCGTGATGTGGCGGGCTTCGTCACCACCCGGCTGATCTCGGCGCTGGTCGTCGAGGCCGCCAAGCTGTACGAGTCGGGCGTCGCCTCGGCCGAGGACATCGACATCGCCTGCAAGCTGGGCTTCGGCCACGCGATGGGCCCGCTCGCCACCGCGGACCTGACCGGAGTCGACATCCTGCTGCACGCCACCGGCAACATCTACGCCGAGTCGCAGGACGAGAAGTTCGCCGCCCCGGAGCTGATGCGCCGGATGGTCGACGCAGGTGACATCGGGCGCAAGAGCGGGCAGGGCTTCTACACGTACTGACCGGATCCGCCCCCTCGGCCCGTCGGCCCGCCGCCGTCCGGGCCGGGGGAGCCGGGGATTTTACCCGGCGGTGACCGGACTCCGACGAACCGAAGTCACTCCACCGAGTGAATTCGGTATCGGTTTGCTTACAGACGGCAACTTCCCTGTCGTCGCGGCAGTCAGTGGTGGCAGAGGCAGAGCCGGCGGCAGAACAGACAGACGGACCTTCTACGGAGCATGACCGGGGAGCGCATATGCACATCAGGGGCGACCACGCCGAGCTGGTCGTCGGGGGCCGCCTCGACGTCCGAAGCGCGGCGGACGCCCGTACGGTTCTGCACTCGGCCGTGGACGACGGAGTCGGCGACCTCGTGCTGGACCTGACCGAGCTGGATTCCTGGGACGCCACCGGACTCGGCGTCATCATGGGGGCCCACCGAAGGGCCGGACGGGCCGGACGCCGTCTCGTGCTGCGCGGCGTGCCGCCGCAGATGCAGCGCCTCCTGGTGGCCACCCGGCTGCACCGCATCCTGGCCATCGAGGGCGGCATCGCCGCGGAGTCACTGCCGCGCGTCTGAGAGGCCGTCCGGACAACCGGGAAAGTCACGCAATCCTCACCGGAACGTGACGACTTGGACGGCGTGGCACCCCGGCGCTTCATGAATACTGTGCCAAGGTCTAGGGTTCGGCCGTCCGCCGAATGAAACCGAACCCATGGGCGGACACCGGACCGGAAGCGACAGCGGGGCGTGCGAGGCCGGAGGGGCAACCACGCACGACGCGTCTGGGGGACTTTGCGATGGACCCGACACACCGGGCACCGGAAGAGTACGGACAGGGCCACGACCGCTCCGGCGGCGACCCCGGCCACCGCCGGCCGTCCCGCGACTCCGGCGGTGCCGACTTCGGCGCGCAGACACCACAGCAGGTCCGCGTCGTCCAGCTGACCGCCGGCGACCTGCTGCTGACGGTCAACCCCGTCGACGGCAGCGAGGTCGAGGCCTGCCCGCCCGGCTCGGGCCCCGAAGCCCCGGTCCGCCGCACCCCCGCCGAACGCGCCGAACACGAGCGCGCCGGCGCACCCCCGGTGCCCGCGGGCCCGCCCGCCCCGCAGCTGCCCCTCCTGGAGCGCGAGGAGGAGCGCGAGCGCCTGGTCCGCCTGCTGGCCCGCGGCCGCAGCGTCCGCCTCACCGGCCAGGCCGGCTCCGGCCGTACCGCGCTGCTCGACGCCGTCGCCGCCGACTGCGCGGACCTGGCCCCCGACGGGGTCGTCCGCCTCAACGGCCGCGGCCGCACCGGAACCGATCTGCTGCACGCCCTCTTCGACACCGTCTACAAGGCCCCGAGCCACCGCCCCGACCGTGACGAACTGCACGCACTCGTCCGGTCCATCGGCGCCGTCGTCACCATCGACGACCTGGAGATCGGCGGAGCGGCCCTCGACGAACTGCTCGCCGCCACCCCCGAGTGCGCCTTCCTGCTCGCCGCCACCCCGGACGTCACCACCCCCGGCGTCGACGCCCACCTGGAGGAGGTGCTCCTCGCCGGCCTCGGCCGTGGCGCCTCGCTGGCCCTGCTGGAGAAGGTCGTCGAACGCCCCCTCACCGAGGAGGAGCGGAACTGGGCGGGCGACCTCTGGTTCGAGTCCGAGGGCCTGCCGCTCCGCTTCGTCCAGGCCGGATCCCTCCTCGTCCAGCGCGACCGGCTGCGCGTGGACCCCGAAGCCTTCGACGAGTACGACTACTTCGAGCCACGCGCGGACGACGCGCCTCCGCCCCTCGAAGCGCCGACCGCCGAGACCCTCGACCTCCCCCTGCCGAGCCTCGGCGAGGGCGCCGCGCCCGCCGAGCTGCTCGCCTCCCGGCTCAGCGAGGCCGCCCGCGCCACCCTGCGCTTCGCCGTCGCCCTCGGCGGCGAGGTGCCCCACCAGGCCCATCTGCCGGCCCTGGTGGGCGACACCCACGCGGACGCCGCGCTCGGCGAACTCGCGGGCTGCGGGCTGCTCTCCCCGGCCGGCCCCCGCTACCGCCTCGCCGCCGGAGTCCTCGCCCAGCTGGTGGCGTCCGGCTACGAGGACGCCGCCGCCGCCCACGCCCGTACCGCCGCCCAGCACTACGCCTGGTGGACCTCGCACCCCTCGGTCACCCCGCGCCGGGCCGTCGCCGAGGCCGACGCGATCGTCGCCTCGCTGGCCCGGCTGGTCCCGGCCGACGAGGCGGGAGCGGCCAGCGCGGCCGTCCTGCTGGCCCGCAGCGCCTCCCCGGCCTTCGCCGCGGGCCTGGGCTGGGGAGCCTGGGAACGGGCCCTCAGGATCGGCCAGGAGGCCGCCAGGATCGCCGGTGAGGTCGCCGAGGAGGCCTACTTCCACCACGAGTTGGGTGTCCTCGCGCTCTGCACCGGCAACCCCGCCCGGGCCCGGACCGAGCTGGAGACCTCCATAGGCATGCGCGGCGCGCTCGCCGACAAGTCCGGGGCCGTCGCCGGGCGCCGCGCGCTCGCCCTGGTCGCGGACCGCTCCGGCGACTTCCCGCCGTTGAACCGCACCTCCACGGGCGACGAGGTGCCCGTCGTACGCCAGGACGCCCCGGGCACGCCGCCCGGCGGGCTCCCGGGGGCGCCGCTGTTCGTCCGGCACCCCGCCGATGAGGAGCCCACCGTCCTCTCCTCGCTGCCGCCCGGCCCGGCCGCGCGCCGCAGCGGCGGACGCCTCGCGGTCCTGGGCGGCGCCCGGCGCAACCTGGCCGCCGCGGGCGCGGGCGCCCTGCTGATCGCGGTCCTCGGCACCGTCGTCACGCTCGGCGTCACCTCGGGCGACGGCGACGAGCCGGACAGCCGCAACGTCACCACCGAGCAGACCGCCACCGAGGACGCCACCGACGACGGCCTGCCCGCCGACGAACCGGACGAGGGCACCGCCCCGGCCGGGGAGACGACCGGCGGCGAGACCTCCGCGACCCCCGGCCCCTCCGGCTCGGCGAGCCCCAGCACGTCCGGCTCGCCGTCGCCGAGCGCGTCCACGTCGGACGGTACGTCGCCGGGGACGGACGAGCCGACGGACGGCGGGAGCAGCAGCTCCTCGCCCTCGCCGAGCGGAAAGCCGACCAAGCCCACCAAGCCGCCGACGACTCCGCCCACCACCCCGCCGACGACGCCGCCCACCGAGACGCCGACGACTCCGCCGACCGAGACGCCCACCGAGGAGCCGCCGGAGCCGCCCCAGGGCTCTTCCTCCGCCGCCGGCCCCATCGAGTCGGCCAGTGCGAGTGCGAGCGCCGACGCCCCGGCGGAGAGCGACGAGCCCACCGAGGCGGCGGCCTGACGCACGGAAGCCGGGTGCCCCCGTGGGGGACACCCGGCTCCGGCCGTACAGCGGTGGACGGCGGTCAGAACAACCGCAGCTTGTCGTCCTCGATGCCCCGCATCGCGTCGTAGTCCAGGACCAGGCAGCCGATGCCGCGGTCCGTCGCCAGCACCCGGGCCTGCGGCTTGATCTCCTGGGCGGCGAAGACGCCCCGGACCGGCGCCAGATGAGGGTCGCGGTTCAGCAGCTCCAGATAGCGCGTCAGCTGCTCCACGCCGTCGATGTCACCGCGCCGCTTCAGCTCCACGGCCACCGTCTGCCCGTTCGCGTCCCGGCACAGGATGTCCACCGGCCCGATCGCGGTGGGGTATTCACGGCGGATCAGGGTGTGGCCCTCGCCGAGGATCTCGATCCGGTCCGCGAGCAGCTCCTGGAGGTGCGCTTCCACGCCGTCCTTGATGAGCCCCGGGTCGACGCCCAGCTCGTACGACGAGTCGTGGAGGACTTCCTCCATCGTGATGATCAGTTTTTCGCCCGCCTTGTTCACCACGGTCCAGACGCCTTCGTCACCGTCGGCGCCCTCCTTCAGGGTGCACGGCGGGGACATCCAGTTGAGGGGCTTGTACGCCCGGTCGTCGGCGTGGATGGAGACGCTTCCGTCCGCCTTCACCAGGATCAGACGGGGGGCGGAGGGCAGGTGGGCTGTGAGCCGGCCCGCGTAGTCCACGGAGCAACGGGCGATGACGAGACGCATGGTCGGCAACGCTACTCGACGACGGGGGCCCGACGCGATTTCCCCATCCGTTGCCTCCTGTCACTCGGTGCGCGTCGCGTCGCGGCGAAGCGGGCTTGCCCCTCTTTGCGCCCCTTCGTTATTGGCCGGTTGTGTTCCCAATCTCCTGGTGCGGCCCCGACTGCGCGCTTAACGTGGAAGCAGGAGGTCGCCGCCCGTGCACGCTGCGTCGTCGCCCCCCTTCCCTGCCCGTAAGGCCCCGGCCACTCTCCGGGGTCGCGAGAGGAGAACCCATGTCGCTCGACGTCTCACCGGCGCTGTTGGAACAGGCCGAGCGAGGCGAGGTCGACGAAGCCGACTTCGTCGACTGCGTCCGGACCTCCCTGCCCTTCGCATGGGAGATGATCAGCTCGCTGGTGGCTCAGCTGAAGGTCGACGGCGGAGAGTTCGCCGACAACCAGACGCCGCCGCCGGACGAGCAGGCACGTGGTCAGCTGCTGCGCGCGCTCGCGAGTGATGCGATACGCGGCGCGCTGCAGCGGCACTTCGGAGTGCGTCTCGCATTCCAGAACTGCCACCGCGTCGCGGTGTTCCCGCTGGACGCCTCGGTCGACGACCGACTGGCCAAGTTCACCTCGGTGAGGGGCCAGTTGCTCAACCAGTCGCCCGAACTACGGGACTGCTGAACGCTTCTGCTGCCGTCCCGGGCCGCGGGAGGTGCAACTGGCTCCGGGGCGGCAGCTCCCGTACCACCGCACCACATGTCCCACCGATGTCACCGAGAACACCCGGTCACCGAGGAACACCGGCATGGCCAGGTCAGGTGAGCAGCGGCAGCACATCGGCGCCCAGCCGCCGCACATTCTCCTCGGTCGCCGCGAGATCGCCCGAGCCCTCCACCAGCAGGGCGAAGCGCGTGATCCCGGTCCGCTCGGCGGTGGCCGCGAGCCGGTCGGCCGCCAGCTGCGGCGTGCCCACCGGATGCAGCCCGCACAGCAGTTCCGTGTACGCGACCGGGTCCCGCATCACGCGGTGCCTGCCGTCGACCGTGACATGGGCGTCGAGCCCCTGGCGCAGCCAGCCGGGCATCGCCTTCACCAGCATCTCCGTGGCACCCCCGGCGCCGTCCGCGATCTGGGCCACCCCGGCGGACACATGTGCGGCCCCCTCCACCACCTCGGGCGGATGGCCGGCCTCCCGGGCCGCCGTACGCCACAGGGCGACCATCTCCGCCTTCTCCTCGTCCCCGCAGTGCATGCCCAGCAGCATCGGGAGCGCCTGCCGGGCCGCGAGCCGCACGCTCTTCGGCGAGGTGCACGCCACGACGACCTCGGGCCCCGCCGCGCCGGGAACCGCGTCGGCCGGCCCCTCCAGCAGCTCGTCCGCGCGCGGCACCACCGCCACCTCGCGGAAGCCGAACCGCTCGCCGCGCCCCGCGACGCGCGCCTCCCGCAGCCAGTCGAGCACCAGGCCGAGTGCCTCGGGGAAGCCGTTCTCGTACGCGTCGAGACCGCCGCCGAACACCTCCAGGTCCACCCACGGACCGCCCCGGCCCACCCCGAGCGAGAAGCGCCCGCCGCTGGTCAGATGCAGCAGCGCGGCCTGCTCGGCGAGCGCGACCGGGTGGTGGCTGGGCAGCACGCTGACAGCGGTGCCGACCCGGATTCTGCGGGTGCGGCCCAGCAGCAGCGCGGCCAGCGTCGTCGCCGACGGGCAGACTCCGTACGGCACGAAGTGGTGCTCGGCCAGCCAGACCGAGTCGAGGCCGCTCTCCTCCGCGGCCTCGGTGGACCGGACGGCCCGGTGCAGGGCCTCACCCGGCCCCTGTCCCGGGAACTGGGCTGCCAGAACGAATGTTCCGATGCGCATCGCCTATTGCCTCCTTGCGGCCGACGCGTTCTCCCCCACTGGCAACAACGTCTGACACGTGCCAAAGGCACGGTCCGCGGAGAAGTTGTTGCGATTTTCCGCTAACTCATTCCACTGCCGGATCGGACCGCCCCGGGGACCCGACGACCACCCCGACACCAGGCTCTAGGCTTGGTCGGACCGTGCCCGATCCGCCCCCGTGAGGTGTCCTGTGTCCCCGCGCCGTAACCGCCCCCGTGGCGGCGAGAGTCCCGACGAACGCCCCGGCACGGCGCCCGGCAGATACGGCGGGGGAGGGGGCACCGAGAGCTGGCAGGGCGAGGAGTGGTCGGTGCGCCCGGTCAGCGGCGCGAGCGCCCAGGGCAAGCGGTACCGCTGTCCCGGCTGCGACCAGGAGATCCCCTCCGGCGTCCCGCATCTGGTCGCCTGGCCCGAGTACGGCGGCATCGACGACCGCAGGCACTGGCACAAGGCGTGCTGGAACGCGAAGGACCGCCGCACCACCCGGGTGCAGCGGTCCCGTAACGCCCCGCGCCACTGAGGTCCCGCGGCCCCACGGACGTACACGAGACCTTGGACGTACGCGAGGACCTGTGCCTACGCGCATGCTCCCGGACCCCGTCCGTGCTCTCAGACGTCGCGCCGGTTCAGTATCGCGAGCGCCCCGACCAGCGCCACGGCGGCCATGCACGCCATCAGCACCGGCGACTCCCAGGCGGACGGACCGGAATCGGTCATCGTCGCGCCGTACAGCGCGCTGAGCTGGTTGGGGATCGAGTATTCGATCAGGAAGCGCTGAAGGCCCCGCAGATCGTCGGCGAACATGAACAGCGCCAGGACCAGCGGCAGCAGCACCACGCCGATCATGATGGTGATCGCGCCCGCCGAGTGCCGCACGATCGCGCCGACCCCGAGCGACAGCAGGCCGAGGGCCGCGATGTAGAACCCGACGCCGAGCGTGGCGTACACCCACTGGCCGGCCGACGCGGCGACGGTGTCGTTCAGGATCAGGGTCTGGAACACCGCCACGACCGTGGCGGTCACCGTCGTGATGACGAAGGTCAGCAGGAAGAAGACGATCGCCTTCGCCGCGAGCACCCGGCCCCGGCTCGGGCAGGCCGTCAGCGTCGTACGGATCATGCCGGTGCTGTACTCGGAGCCGATGGTCAGCACCCCGAGCGTGATCACGCAGATCGAGCCCAGCAGCACCCCGAAGAAGCCGAGGCCCAGGACGGGCTCGCCCGACAGGCCGGCGTCGTTCACCGCGAGCAGCAGCGCGGTGCCGGACCCGATCGTCAGCATCAGCGCGACCATCACGCCGAGCGTCCAGACCGTGGCGCGCACGGAACGGATCTTGGTCCACTCCGAGGCGACCGCATCGCCGAGGGTGGCGGGCCGGATCGGGATCGGCGACTCGTAGGGGCCCGGCAGGCCGGCTTCCGGCGCCTGCTCGTCAGCCTGCGGGGTGGCCGGCGTCGTCATCTGAGGTCCTTGCTGGTCTGCTCCCCGGCCGGGGCGGCGAAGGAGGGCTCGGCGGCGGGTACGGGAGCGGGCCCGGCGTCCCGGTCCGGGCGGACGGGCGGCGGCGGGGCGTACCAGCCCTCCTGCGGCACCTCCACCGGTTCCGGGGGCGCCGGGTCGTCGGCGCCCAGGACATTGCCGTACGTGTCCAGGGGCGGCGGTTCCACGAGGCCCTCCTTGGCGTCGTCCGTCGAGCGGTAGTCCACCAGGCCCTGGGTCAGCCGCATGTACGCCTCCTCCAGCGAGGCCTGGTGCGGCGACAGCTCCCAGAGCCGTACGTCGCACGCGTGGGCCAGATCGCTGATCCGCGGCAGCGGCAGCCCGGTGACCCGCAGGGCCCCGCCCGGCTCCGACAGCACCCGGCCGCCCGCCTCGATGAGCGTGGCCGTCAGCTTCTTCCGTTCCACGGCGTCGTCCTCCGGCACCCGGACCCGGGCGAAGTCGGCGGAGTTGGCGGAGATGAAGTCCGTGACGCTCATGTCGGAGAGCAGCCGGCCGCGCCCGATCACGATCAGATGGTCGGCGGTCAGGGCCATCTCGCTCATCAGATGGGACGAGACGAAGACGGTGCGCCCCTCGGCGGCCAGCGACTTCATCAGATTGCGGACCCAGTGGATGCCCTCCGGGTCGAGACCGTTGACCGGCTCGTCGAACAGCAGCACCTGCGGATCGCCGAGCAGCGCCGCCGCGATCCCGAGCCGCTGCCCCATCCCGAGCGAGAAGCCGCTGGAGCGCCGCTTGGCGACGTCCCTGAGGCCGACGACGCCCAGCACCTCGTCCACCCGGGCCGCCGGGATACCGGCCAGCTGGGCCAGGGACAGCAGGTGGTTACGGGCGGTGCGGCCGCCGTGCACGCCCTTGGCGTCCAGCAGCGCGCCCACCAGGCGCGGGGCGTTCGGCAGGCTGCGGTAGGGGTGGCCGGCGATCGTGACGTGACCCGCGGTGGGGCGGTCCAGGCCGAGGATCATGCGCATGGTCGTGGACTTGCCCGACCCGTTGGGACCGAGGAAGCCGGTGACGGCGCCCGGCCGCACCTGGAAGGAAAGGTCGTCCACGGCCGTCTTCGCGCCGTAGCGCTTGGTCAGGCCGACTGCCTCGATCATTCTCCAGCCCCATCGACTCACTCTGTCGTTCGGGGCTCGGGCCACCCGGCCGCACACCCCCGTAAGAGTTAGGAGGATAACCAGGCGCTGACGGTTCCGGCCAAGTTGCGCACAGCGTGCGAGCGGGCGGTTACGGGCTCTAGGCGTCCCGCTTCTTCAGGACCAGATAGCCGCCGAGCACCGCGGCCAGGACCCAGAGCACCATGATGCCGAGCCCTCCCCACGGACCGTACGGGGCGGGATCGGTGTTCATCGCGTCCGGGACGACCTGCATGATCTTCGAACCGGCCTGGTCCGGGAAGTACCGGGCGACGCTCTTGGCGCCGGGCACCGCCGCGAGGATCTGCGAGACCAGGAAGAAGAACGGCATCAGGATGCCGAGCGACAGCATGGAGCTGCGCAGCATCGCCGCCACTCCCATGGAGAAGATCGCGATCAGCCCCATGTAGAGCCCGCCGCCGACCACCGCGCGCAGGACGTTCTCCGCGCCGATGTCGGTGCCCCGGTCGCCCAGCATGGCCTGGCCGAGGAAGAACGAGACGAAGCTGGTGAGCAGCCCCACGACCAGGGCCAGCACACCGGCCACCGTGATCTTGCTGAGGAGGAAGGTCGCGCGCTGGGGCACCGCCGCCAGCGAGGTGCGGATCATGCCGGAGCTGTACTCCGTACCGACCACCAGCACTCCGAACACGACCATCGCGAGCTGGCCGAGAATGGTCCCGGAGAAGCTGACGAAGGTCGGGTCGAACGTGGCCTGCTCGGCCTCGGAGAGATCGTCGAACGTGGCGTTCAGCAGGGCGCTCAGCGCCACGCCCATCACGACCGTCACCGCGAACGCGGAGATGAGGGTCCAGGTGGTCGAGGAGACCGACCGGATCTTGGTCCACTCCGAGGTGAGAACCGCGGGTACCGATGCCATCGTCGTCACTCGCCCTCGTTGTCGGTGCTGCCCGGCTTGTTCCAGCCCTCGCCCCAGCCCGCGCCCACCGCTGGCGGTTCGGCGGCCGGATCCTGTTCGGAATGGGCGTGGTACTCCACCGAACCGGCGGTCATCTGCATGAACGCCTCCTCCAGCGAGGCCCGCTGGGAACTCAACTCGTGCAGCACCACCTGGTGCCGGGCCGCCAGTTCACCCAGTTCCTCGGTGCTCGCGCCGTCGATCTCCAGGACGCCGCCCGCCGTCTCGACCGCGGTGAAGCCCTCCTGGTGCAGCACGTCGCGCAGCCGCTCCTGCTGCGGGGAGCGCAGCCGCGTGTAGCTGCGGGAGTTCTCGTGGATGAAGTCCGCCATCGAGGTGTCGGCGAGCAGCTTGCCCTGGCCGATCACGATCAAATGGTCGGCGGTCAGCGCCATTTCGCTCATCAGGTGCGAGGAGACGAAGATCGTCCGGCCCTCCGACGCGAGCGCCTTCATCAGATTGCGGATCCAGTGGATGCCCTCCGGGTCCAGTCCGTTGACCGGCTCGTCGAACATCAGGATCTCGGGATCGCCCAGCAGCGCGGAGGCGATGCCGAGCCGCTGGCCCATGCCGAGGGAGAACCCCTTGGACTTCTTCTTCGCCACCGCGGTCAGACCGACCATGTCGAGCACCTCGTCGACCCGGCCGCTCGGGATGCGGTTGCTCTGCGCCAGGCACAGCAGGTTGTTGTACGCGCTGCGGCCGCCGTGCATCGCCTTGGCGTCGAGGAGCGCCCCGATGTACTTCAGCGGTTCCTGGAGTTCGCGGTAGTGCTTGCCGTCGATGCGCACCGTGCCGCTGGTCGCGTGGTCGAGATCGAGCATCATCCGCATCGTGGTGGACTTGCCCGCCCCGTTGGGACCGAGAAAGCCGGTCACGATGCCCGGCCTGACCTGAAACGACAGATGATCGACGGCGACCTTGCTGCCGAACCGTTTGGTGAGTCCCTCGAGCTCGATCATGCGCACACGCTAGAACGCCCGAGCGCCCGGCGCCACCACAAGGGCAGAACCGGGCGCACACGGGGGTACTGCGGGGCGTCAGCGGGTCTGCTGGGCCGGGACGCCGCGGGTGGCGGGCTCGTCCTCCACCGGGGTGCCGGCGGCGGCCACGGCGGCGCCGGTCAGCGTCGCCAGCATCTCGCGGACATTGGTCAGCTGCGCGTTGATCGAGTCGCGGCGGTTGGTGAGCGCCGCCAGCTCGCGCTCCGATTCGCTGCGGATCCGGTCGGCCTTGGCGTTGGCGTCGGCGACGATGTCCTCGGCCTGGCGCTGGGCGGTCTCCACCGTCTGGCGGGCCCGGCGCTCGGCGTCCGTGCGAAGCTTCTCGGCCTCCAGGCGGAGCTGCTCGGCGCGGTGCTCGATCTCGGCGAGACGCTTCTCGGCCTTGGCCTGACGGGACGCGAGGTCGCGCTCCGACTGCTCGCGGCGCTTGGCGAGGTTCGTCTCGAAGTCGGCCGCGGCCTGGGCGGCCTTGGCGCGGGTCTCCTCGAAGAGGGCGTCGGCCTCCTCGCGCTTCTGCTGGGCGTCCTTCTGGGCGTCCGAGCGCAGCGTGTTCGCCTCGCCCTGAGCCTTCTCGACGATCCGGACGCCCTCGTCCTCGGCCTTCGCCTTGCGCTCGGCGGCGAACGACTCGGCGTCGTTGCGCACCTGCTGGGCCGCCGACTCGGCGAGCTCACGGTGCTGCTCGGCCGCGCGACGGGCCTCCTCGCGCAGGTCCTTGGCCTCCTCCTCGGCGAGGCGGAGAATCTTCTCGACACGGGCGCCGAGGCCGGCGTACGACGGCTCCGCGTCGTTTACCTGGGCCTGGGCGTTCTGCGTTTCGAGGTGCAGCTCCTCGATGCGCTTTTCCAGAGAGGTGATTCGGGCCAGAGCACTATCACGGTCGGCGACGAGCTTGGTAATGCGGTCGTCCACCTGACCGCGGTCGTAGCCACGGCGCACGAGCTCGAAGCCGAAGGGGGAGGAAGGGTCACTCATGGGGTTCCTGTCGAATGAGACCGGTGAGGTGATAGAGGGAATCCTAGGGGCCATAGCGGCGTGTCAGCGTGCAGATGCCGGTTTGATCTGGAGAATGACACCCCTTTTGAGTGGCTGACCCCCGGAGTGCTTGCCACTCGAAGGGTTGAATGTCCATGGCGAACCACGGCGCACCGCGGATCGGCTACCGCTCGGACGACTTGCCCCCCGATCGGGTCCCCGCCGCCGCCGGGGCCTTGGCGCCCCCCGCGGAACCGCCGGCCGGTTTCCCGCCCCCGGTCGGAGTCTCGAAAGACTCCAACGCTTCGAGCACGTCCTGGACACGGGAGATCTCCGCATTGATGTCCTCGCGCCTGCGCACCAGGACGTCCAGCTCGCGTTTGCCCTCGTCGACCGTGGCCTTCGCCTCGGCCTCGGCGTCGGCGCGCAGCTTCTCCGCCTCGCGGATCAGCTCGGCCTTCTTGGTCTCGGCCTCCTTCAGCAGCGACTCGGCCCGTTTCACCGCGGCGATACGGACCTTACTCGCCTCCGAATTGGCCTCCGCCATCAGCTCCTTGGCCTTCGCCTCGGCCTCGTCGCGCTGCTCGGTCGCCGCCTTCATCAGGTTGTCGACGCGCTCTCCGGCGGTCTTCATCTGCTCGGACGTCTCCCGGCGGGCCCGCTCGTGCAGCTCCTCGATCTCGCTCTCCAGCCGGGTCCGCAGCTCCTCGGCCCGCTCCCGGATCTGGGTCGCGTCGCGCCGGGCGCCGACCAGCAGCTCATCCGCGTCGGCCCGGGCGCGCTCCACCAGGGTGTTGCCCTCGACGGTCGCCTCCGAGGTGATCCGCTGGGCCTCCTTGCGGGCCGCGCCGACCATCGTGTCGGACTGCGTCTCGGCCTCGGTGGCCGTACGCAGCGCCTCTTCCCGCGCCTTGTTGATGAGCTGGTCCGCCTGCTCGGCCGCGTCCGCCCGGCGTTTCGCCGCCGCCTCGCGCGCCTCGTCCAGCACCCGGTCCGCCTCCTGGCGGGCCTGGGCGCGCAGCTCCTCCGCCGCCGACTCCGCCTCCGCGCGCAGCCGTTCGGCCTCCTCGTGGGTGCGGGCCGCGTGCTCCTGCGCGGAGCCCAGCCGCTCGGCCGCCTCACTGCGCAGCCGCTCGGACTCGGCCGTCGCCTCGGCCAGCATCCGGTCCGCCTTCTCGGTGGACTCGGCCCGGCGGCGGTTGGCCTCCGTGGTGGCCTCGACGACGAGCTGCTCGGCGGCCTGGGCCGCCTCGTTGCGGATGCGTTCGCTCTCGGTGGTCGACTCGCCGATCAGCAGGTCCGACTGGGCCGCCGCCTCCGAACGGATCCGGTTGGCGTCCTGCCGGGCCTCGGCACGGGCGCGCGAGGCGTCCTGCTCCGCCGACGCCAGGGCGTCGGACGCCTCGGTGCGCATCCGCTGGCTGTACTCGGAGGTGTCCGCGCGCAGCCGCTCCGACTCGCCGATCGCCTCGGAGACCGTCCGCTCGGCCAGCGCCTTCGCGGCCTCGGCCTCCTCGTGCGCCTCGCGCCGGAGCCGGTCCGCCTCCTCGTTCGCCTCCTGACGCAGGCGTACCGCGTCCTCGGAGGCCCGGTCCCGCTCCGCGTGCGCGTCGGCGCGGACCCGGTCCGCCTCCTCCTGCGCCTCGGTCCGGGTGCGCTCCGCGACATGCTCCGCCGTCGAACGCAGCCCGGCGATCTCCTCCTCGGCCTGCTCCTGCAGACCCGAGACGGAGTCCCGTACCTGCTGGGCGGTCTGCTCGGCCGCCGAGACCAGCTCGGTCGCCCGGGTGTCCGCCTCCTCGACCAGCCGGTCAGCCTCGGCCTGGGCCTCCTCGACCCGCTTGCGGGCGGAGGCGAGCAGCTCCTCGCTCTGCTCCCGGGCCCGCTCGCGCTCCTGCTCCGCTTCGGTCCTGGCCGCACCGAGGATCTCCTCGGCCTCCCGGCGGCGGCGCGTGGCCTCCTCCTGGGCGGCGGCCAGCGCCTCGGCGGCCTCGGCCCCGACCCGCTCGGCGGCGGCCGCGGCCTCCGCGCGCACCCGGTCGGCGCTCTCCTGGGCCTCGGACTTGAGCCGCTCGGCCTCCGCGGCGGCCTCGCTCCGCAGCCGTACGGCGACGTTCTCGCCCTCGGCACGTGACTGCGAGGCGTCGGCGGCGGCCTCGTCGCGCAGCCGTTCGGCCTCCGCCTCGGCCTGCTCGGTCAGCGCCCGCAGCCGCTCGGCGGCCTCCGCGCGCTGCCGCTCCGACTCCTCGCTCGTCTCGCGGCGGATCCGCTCGGCCTCGGTCCGGGCCTCGCCGAGCACCTCCTCGGCGGCGGTGAGCTTCGCCTCGGCCTCGGTGTGCAGCCGGGTCAGCTCGTCGGCGGCCTCGGCCTGCCGGGCGGCGACTGCGCGCTCGGTCTCCTCGCGCAGCTCGGCGGCGGCGCGCTCGGCCGCCTCCGTGACGGCCGCCGCCTGCTCCTCGGCCTCGGCCCGCAGCTCGTCGGCCTCGGTCCGGGTGCGCTCCAGCGTCTCCTCGGCCTGCTTGCGCAGGGCCGCGGCCCGCTCGGCGGCCTCGGCGCGGATCCGCTCGCTCTCGCCGTTCGCCTTGGTGCGCAGCTCGTCCGCGTCGGAGCGGGCCTTGGTCAGCAGCTCCTCGGCGGTACGGGCGCCCTCCTCCAGCTGCTGGACCGCCTCGCGGCGGGCCTCGCCCCGGATCCGCTCGCCCTCGGCGACCGCCTCGGAGCGCAGCTGCTCGGCCTCGCCGCGCAGCCGGCGGGCCTCCTCCTGGAGCTCGACCGTCTTGGCCCGGTACTCCTTGGTGTCGTCCTTGGCCGCGCCCTTGAGCTCGTCGGCCTGTTCGGCGGCCTCGCCGCGCAGCCGGTCCGCCTCGGCCTCGGCCTCGCGGCGGATCCGCTCGGCCTCCTCGCTCGCCGCCTTGGTGGTCGACTTCGCGTCCTCGGAGGCTTTGGTGAGCACCTCCTCGGCGCTGCGGGCCGCCTTCGCCAGCTGGGCGGCGGCGTCCTCGGCGGCGACCGTACGGGCCTTCTCACCGGCTTCGGCGACCAGTCGCTCCGCCTCGGCACGGGCGTCGGCGAGGGCCTGCTCGGCCTCCTCCTTGAGCGCCTCGGTGCTCTGGGTGGCCTCGCCGACCAGCCGGGCGATCTCCGACTTGGCCGTACGGGTGCGCTGTTCGTTCTGCGACTCGGCGGCGGCCAGCTGCTTGGCGGCGGCCTCCTTCGCCTCGGAGAGGACCTTCTCGGCCTCCAGGCGGGACTCGCGCAGCCGGGTCTCGGCCTCCGCGAGGCGCTGCTCGGCGGTGCGGTTCAGCTCGGCGGTCTGCTGGCGGGCCTGGTCGGTCTCCGCGGTGGTGCTGGAGCGCAGCTGTTCCGCGTGGCTGGTGGCCTCCTGCGCCTGGGCTGAGGCGGCCCCGAGCAGGCGCTCGGCGTCCTTGCGGGCACGCAGCAGGATCGCTTCGGCTTCGGCCCGGGCGGTCTCGGTCTCCGAACCGGTCCGCCGACGGGTCTCCTCGGCCAGCCGGGCGGCCTCGTCGCGGGCGGCGGCCAGCGCCTGCTCGGCCTCGGCGCGGGACTCCTCCAGCAGCCGGCGGGCCTGCGACTCGGTGCGGGCGCGCAGCTGTTCGGCCCAGGCGACGTTCTCGTTGACGTGCGACTCGACGGTCTGGCGGCGCTCCGCCAGCTCCTGGTCGAGCCGCTGCCTGCGCTGGACGGCCTCGGTGTGCAACTCGGCCTGGAGGCGCGCCTGGTGCTCGGCGTGCTCCTGCAGGATCCGCTGTGTCTGGGCCCGGGCCTCGCGCAGCTCGCGCTCGGCGTCGCTGCGCATCTGCTCGGCCTGGACCTGCGCGTTCCGCAGCATCTGCTCGGCCTGGTAACCGATGTCCGCGCTGTCGTAGGCGGGACGGGTCGCGAGATTGCGCCGGGCTTCGTGCAGCTTGGCACGCAAGACCTCGACCTGGTAACCGAGGTCCTCGGCGTGCTGGACGGCCTTCTCCCGGTCGGTCTTCAGCCGGTCCATCTCGGCTTCGAACCGCGAGAGATGGTCGTCTTCAGCTCGGTGGCTCTCCTGGCGTTCGTAGCCCCGCACTGCGCGGTCCCATCCTTCCCCGAGCTCTCACACTCTTCGAGCAGGGGAGACCCCAACCCTGGTCGCAACTCTGCACACGGGGGCCCGCCGACGAGCGGTCCCCCGGGGAATGGTGACAGACGAACGACGAGGACGCGGTACGGCCCCGACCCGGCCCCGGCCCGGAACCGCCCACTCTACCGGGCCGGGTATGCGGGGGTCAGTGCTCCGCCCTGCTCGTGACCAGTTCGGTGAGGACGCCGTGGCAGTCCTTGGGGTGCAGGAAGGTGATCCGGGACCCCATGGACCCCGTCCTGGGCTCGTCGTACAGCACCCGGACGCCCTTTTCGCGGATGTCCGCGGCGTCCCCGTCCACATCCTCCGTACCGAAGGCGATGTGGTGCACGCCTTCCCCGTTCTTCGCCAGCCACTTGCCCACGGCCGAGTCCTCCCGGGTCGGCTCCAGCAGTTGGAGGTACGAAGCCCCGCCGTCCGAGGTCTCGTTGATCTTGAGCATCGCCTCCCGGACGCCCTGCTCCTCGTTGATCTCGGAGTGGAACACCTCGAACCCGTACGTGGCACGGTAGAACTCAACCGTCTTGTCCAGGTCGAAACAGGCGATCCCGATGTGGTCGATTCGCGTCAGCATGAATCCAGTGCAGCGCCCCCGCCATGGTTACGCAACGTGCGCGCCGTCACACCGGTAGCCGGATGACGGGCGCGGGACCGCTCAGTACATTCAGGTAAACCCTCGTTCACATCCGATCCCAAGGGGCCGTGCCCATGCCAGCAACGACCGGTACCACCACCTCAGTGATCGTCGCGGGCGCCCGGACGCCCATGGGCCGTCTCCTCGGCTCCCTGAAGAGCTTCTCCGCCGCCGAGCTCGGCGGCGTCGCGATCAAGGCCGCCCTGGACCGGGCCGGCATCGGCGGTGATCAGGTCCAGTACGTGATCATGGGCCAGGTGCTCACGGCCGGCGCGGGCCAGATTCCCGCCCGGCAGGCCGCGATCAAGGCCGGCATCCCGATGAACGTCCCCGCGCTCACCGTCAACAAGGTGTGTCTCTCCGGCCTCGACGCCATCGCGCTGGCCGACCAGCTCATCCGCGCCGGGGAGTTCGACGTGGTGGTCGCGGGCGGCCAGGAGTCCATGACCAACGCCCCGCACCTGCTGCCGAAGTCCCGCGAGGGCTACAAGTACGGCGCGATCGAGATGCTGGACTCGATGGCGTACGACGGTCTCACCGACGCGTACGAGAACATCCCGATGGGAGAGTCCACCGAGAAGCACAACGGGCGTCTCGGGCTCGACCGCGCCGCCCAGGACGAGATCGGCGCGCTGTCCCACCAGCGGGCCGCCGCCGCCCAGAAGAACGGCCTCTTCGAGGCGGAGATCACCCCGGTCGAGATCCCGCAGCGCAAGGGCGACCCGGTCCTCTTCGCCCAGGACGAGGGCATCCGCGCCGAGACGACCGTGGAGACCCTCGGCAAGCTGCGCCCCGCCTTCGCCAAGGACGGCACGATCACCGCCGGCACCTCCTCGCAGATCTCCGACGGCGCCGCGGCCGTCGTCGTGATGAGCAAGGCCAGGGCCGAGGAGCTGGGCCTCGACTGGATCGCCGAGATCGGCGCCCACGGAAACGTCGCGGGCCCCGACAACTCCCTGCAGTCGCAGCCGTCCAACGCCATCGAGCACGCCCTGAAGAAGGACGGCCTGACCGTCGACGACCTCGACCTGATCGAGATCAACGAGGCGTTCGCCGCCGTCGCCGTCCAGTCCATGAAGGACCTGGGCGTCACCTCGGACAAGGTCAACGTCAACGGCGGCGCGATCGCGCTCGGCCACCCCATCGGGATGTCCGGCGCCCGGGTCGTCCTGCACCTGGCGCTGGAGCTGAAGCGGCGCGGCGGCGGCACGGGCGCCGCGGCGCTGTGCGGTGGCGGCGGCCAGGGCGACGCGCTGATCATCCGCGTTCCGGGCAAGTAACACCCGTAACGGTCACGAGGGCGAGAGATCGAGGGATACGGAGCGGTGAACGTGGACGTGGACGTCCCCACGCTGGTCGAACAGGCGCGAGCAGGCAGGCCGCGTGCGGTGGCTCGGCTGATCTCGCTGGTGGAGGGGGCGTCCCCGCAGCTGCGGGAGGTGATGGCCGCGCTGGCGCCGCTGGCGGGCCACGCCTACGTCGTCGGGCTCACGGGCTCGCCCGGCGTCGGCAAGTCCACCTCCACCTCGGCCCTGGTCACCGCCTACCGCCGGGCGGGCAAGCGGGTCGGCGTCCTCGCCGTCGACCCGTCCTCGCCGTTCTCCGGCGGCGCGCTGCTGGGCGACCGGATCCGGATGGCGGACCATGTCTCCGACCCGGGCGTCTACATTCGCTCCATGGCGACCCGGGGCCACCTCGGGGGCCTGGCCTGGTCCGCCCCGCAGGCCATCCGGGTGCTGGACGCGGCGGGCTGCGACGTGGTCCTCGTCGAGACGGTCGGCGTCGGCCAGTCCGAGGTGGAGATCGCCTCCCAGGCCGACACCTCCGTGGTGCTGCTCGCCCCGGGCATGGGCGACGGTATCCAGGCGGCCAAGGCCGGAATCCTGGAGATCGGCGACGTCTACGTGGTCAACAAGGCGGACCGCGACGGCGCGGACGCCACGGCCCGCGAGCTGAACCACATGCTGGGCCTGGGCGAGTCCCGGGGCCCCGGCGACTGGCGGCCCCCGATCGTGAAGACGGTCGCGGCCCGGGGCCAGGGCACGGACGAGGTCGTCGAGGCGCTGGAGAAACACCGGGCCTGGATGGAGGAGCACGGCGTCCTCGCCGAGCGCCGCACCGCCCGCGCCGCCCACGAGGTCGAGACGATCGCCGTCACCGCGCTCCGCGAGAAGATCGCCGACCTGCGCGGCGACCGCCGTCTGCACGCCCTGGCCGAGCGCATCGTGGCCGGGAGCCTGGACCCGTACGCGGCGGCGGACGAGCTGGTGGCGGGGCTGACGGGGAGCGCCTGAGCTCCTGAGCACGTGTTGACGGCCCCGGGGCGGCGTGGGCGCCGCCCCGGGGCCGTTCTCGCGTACGGGCCCGGCGCGCCCACCGCCCCCGTCCTCGGGGCAGAGGCGGGTGCCCGGGGCCGTGCCCGGCCGCCGTGGGGCGACCGGGCGCCGTCCGAGGGTGCTACTCGACCAGACTCAGCGGTCCGGGCGCATCGATTCCCGCCGCTCCGACCGCCGCACGGCAGAATCCCTCGGGCGGGCGGTAGCGGTGCGCGGTGATGTAGTGGATGACCAGGTTCGGAGCGGCGTAGACGGTTCCGTCCTCCCCCGTCACCCGGATCTCCGCCGAGCCGAGCCATACCCGGGTGTCCCCGTTCGGCCCGCCGGAGACGGAGACGGAGACGGAGACCCGGTCCGTGTCGCAGAACTCGCACCTGTGAAAGCCGCGCATCTGGTTCTCGTAGGCGGAGCTGAGGATCACCAACGCCTGCACCACCCGTTCGTCCACGACACCGGTGCCGTATCCGTGGTGGGGATGCAGCCATCCGACGTTGAGCAGGGCACGGGGTGACTCGTCGTAGGAGTACGGTGACAGATCGGGGTAGTGGCTCATGTGCTGTCCCTCAGCGTCGCAGGTCGCAGTGGTACGGGGCCCCTGCCGCGCTCACGGGCGCTGGGCGGTGGTTCAGTCGTCGTCGCCGCCCCGGCCGTCACGGTCGCCGTCCCGGTCATCGCGGTCGTCACGGTCGTCACGGTCGTCGCCGTCGTCGTCGCGGTCCACGGTGACCTTGCCGGTCTTCGCGTCGACCCGCAGTTCGTGCTGCTTGCCGTCCTTGCCCGTGATGTCGACGTCCCAGCGCAGGACGTTGCCCCGGCCGCCGTTGTCGTCATCGTCATCGTCGTCCAGGTCGATCGACGTGACCGTGCCGGGCGCGGTCTTCAGGGCCTGGGCCGCCGCCTGGTTCAGGGTGACGGCGGCGGAGCGGGGCGCGTGGCGGTCGCGGTCGTCGTTGTCGTCGTCGCGGGTCTTCAGGACCTTGCCGGTGGCGGCGTCCACTGTCACGTCGTGCCAGGTGCCGTCGGAGCCGCGGATGTCCAGCTCCCAGACCGCCCGGCCGCCGTGGTCGTCGTCGTCATCGTCCAGCTCGGCCTCGGTGACCGTGCCCGGGACGCTCTTCAGGGCGGCGGCGACGGCCTGGTCGAGGGTGATGCGGGTGCTCTTCGCGGCGGCCGGGGCACGGTCGCCGGAAGCGGCTGCCGTGCGGTCGTCGGAAGCGCTGTCGTCGGCGCGGGTCACGGTGCCCGCGCTCCTGGTGGACGTGCGCTCGCCGTCGCCGCTGTCCGCGAGGGCGACGGTGGCGGCGGTGGTGCCGCCGATGAGAACGGCCGCGGTGATCGCTGCGATGGTGACGTTGCGCTTCATGAGGTTCCTCCCCGAGAGCTGCTGTGCTGTTCGACGGGTTCCACACTGCCGGGGCGATGCTGAACGCAACCTGAAGCCACCTGAAGCCTTCTTCAGGTGGAGTTTGCGAGGCTGTGCGCATGCGCCTGTTGATCGTGGAGGACGAGAAGCGCCTCGCGGTGTCCCTGGCCAGGGGACTCACCGCCGAGGGCTTCGCCGTGGATGTCGTGCACGACGGGCTCGAAGGGCTGCACCGGGCGAGCGAGGGCGGCTACGACCTGGTGATCCTCGACATCATGCTGCCCGGCATGAACGGCTACCGCGTCTGCTCGAACCTGCGCGCCGCCGGACACGAGGTGCCGATCCTCATGCTGACCGCCAAGGACGGCGAGTACGACGAGGCCGAGGGCCTGGACACCGGCGCCGACGACTATCTGACCAAGCCCTTCAGCTACGTCGTCCTCGTCGCCCGGGTGCGCGCCCTGCTGCGCCGGCGCGGGGCCGGAACCGCCGCGCCCGTCCTGACCGTCGGCTCCCTGCGCATCGACACCGCCGCCCGCCGGGTCCACCGCGGCGAGGACGAATACGCCCTCACCGCCAAGGAGTTCGCCGTGCTGGAGCAACTCGCCCTGCGCGCCGGGCAGGTGGTCAGCAAGGCGGAGATCCTGGAGCACGTCTGGGACTTCGCCTACGACGGCGACCCGAACATCGTCGAGGTCTACATCTCCACCCTGCGCCGCAAGTTGGGCGCCGCCTCCATCGTGACGGTGCGCGGCGCCGGCTACCGGCTGGAGGCGGCGTGAGGTCCGTCCGGGCCAGGGCCGCCCTCGGCGCCACCCTGGTCGTCGCCGTCGCCCTGGTCGCGGCCGGACTCGCCGTCCTCCTCGTCCTGCGGGCCAACCTGATCGACCAGGCGGACCTCCAGGCCGAGGTGGCGGCCCGCGAGGCGGCCGGACAAATCGCCACGGGCACGCCGTACGAGGACGTGGAGCTGGACGACGAGGAGGACCACCCGGTCCAGGTGACCGACGAGGAGGACCGGGTCGTCATCGTCTCCAAGGACCTGCGGGCCGTCACCGGCACCGGCGCGGGCGGCGTCACCCCGGTGCCCTCGGCCTCGGCGGGGGCCACCCCGTCACCCGGCGACGACGACGGCGACGACGGGGACGACGACGGGGACGACGACGGGGACCGCAGCCGGCCGGGCCGGGGCGAGGTCTCCTCCGACGACCCGGACTTCTCCGACGGCACCGCCACCGTGGGCCGCACCACCGCCGACTACCGCTTCGCCGCCGTCGAGGCGACCACCCCCGACGGCGTCACCCTCACCGTGTACGCGGGCGCGCCGCTCGCCGCCGAGCAGGAGGCGGTGAACACCGTGCGCGGGGCCATGCTCACCGGGCTGCCGCTGCTCCTGGTCGTCGTCGCCGGGGTGACCTGGCTGGTGACCCGCCGGGCCCTGCGGCCGGTCGAGGGCATCCGCCGCGAGATGGCGGCGATCACCGCGTCCGAGGACCTGGCCCGCCGGGTGCCGGAGCCCGGTTCGCGGGACGAGATCGCCGCGCTGGCCAGGACGACGAACGAGACGCTGACGGTCCTGGAGGCGTCCGTGGAGCGACAGCGCAGGTTCGTCGCGGACGCCTCGCACGAACTGCGTTCCCCGATCGCCTCGCTGCGCACCCAGCTGGAGGTGGCCGAGGCCCACCCGGAGCTGCTGGACCTGCCGGGCGCGGTCGCCGACACCGTACGGCTCCAGGTGCTGGCGGCGGACCTGCTGCTGCTCGCCCGGCTGGACGCGGGGGAGAAGCCCGGGAGCGCGACGGTGGAGCTGGGCGCACTGGTCCGGGAGGAGGTGTCGCAGCGGGCCGGGGACCGCATCGCGGTGCGGGTGGAGGTGCCGGAGGGCGGCGCGTTCGAGGTGAACGGGTCGCGCGGGCAGTTGTCCCGGGTGATCGGCAATCTGCTGGACAACGCCCAGCGGCACGCCGAGGCGAGCGTCGCGGTGTCGGTGGCGGCCGACGGGCGCGGTGTGCGGGTGGAGGTCCGGGACGACGGGGCCGGTGTCCCCGACGAGGAGCGGGAGCGGATCTTCGAGCGGTTCGTCCGGCTCGACGACGCCCGCAGCCGGGACGACGGCGGGGCCGGTCTGGGCCTCGCCATCGCCCGGGACGTCGCCTCGCGCCACGGCGGCACGCTGACGGTGCACCGGGCGGCCGAGGGCGGTGCGGCCTTCCGGCTGTGGCTGCCCCGCCCGTCCTGAGGCGCCTCGCCGCTACGGCTTGCCGCGCTTGCCGCGCAGGTGTTCCGCGATCGGGGTCAGCGCGGCGTGCAGATCGGCCAGCGCCTCGGGGGACAGCAGGTCCATGAAGTGCTGCCGCACCGAGTCGACGTGGTGCGGGGAGACCTTCCGCATGGTCTCCGCGCCGTGCTCGGTGAGGACCGCGAACAGCCCGCGCCGGTCCGACTCGCAGTGCGTACGCCGCACCAGACCCGCGGTCTCCATGCGGGTGATCTGGTGCGAGAGCCGGCTCTTGGACTGCAGGGTGGCGGCGGCGAGGTCGCTCATCCGCATCCGCTGGTCGTCCGATTCGGAGAGGTTGACCAGGATCTCGTAGTCGTTCATGGTCAGGCCGAACGGCTGGAGGTCCTTCTCCAGCTGGTGCATCAGCAGCCTGCTGACGTCCAGGTGGGTGCGCCAGGCGCACTGCTCCGTGTCGCTCAGCCAGCGGGTGGCCGTCTCGGTCTCCATATATGGATTCTACCTAAGAAGTTGAAAGCCGGACGAGATGGGGACGTGTGACGACCGGCACCCCCGGCTCGCCGGAGTGCCGACAGGCCGGTCGGCAAGCACCGACGGCTGGGCGCAGACGTTCGACGTCACACTCCGCAGACTACCGCTCACAACCCGAAGCGACGCTGGAGGTCCCCCAGCTGGCCGGGCATGCGCGGGCCGGATCCGGGATGACCGCCGCCCGGAACACCCGGCTCGTCGGGCACCGCACCGGTCGCCTGCTCCGCCATCAGCGCCTCGGTCGACTGCATCAGCACCGTGCCCGCCCCGACGAACTCGAACTGGTGCTCCTCGCCCGACGCCCCGCCGATCCCCGTGAACGACCGGATCCCGCCCATCACGCCCGTCATGTAGCCGTGGTCGTAGTGGTGGCACGGCGAGGGGCAGTCGGCCCAGCCCACCAGCGCCTGCGGATCCACCCGCAGCGGCGGCTCCATGAAAACCACCGGCCCGTTCGACGCGGCCACGAACTTCCCCGTACCGATCAGCGTCACGAACCCCGGCACGATCGACTGCTTCAGCGCCAGCGACGGCTGGTACGCCAGCAGATTCCCGGACCGGATGGTGAGGTTGCCGTCCTCCAGGTCGAAGGAGTTCACATCGAACGCCCGGTCCGCCAGCAGCATCTTCCCGCTGCCCTCGGCCACCACCCAGTCGCTCGCGTGCAGCGGCGAATGGAAGCTGGAACGCACCAGCCGCTCGAACCGGCCGTGCCCGATGCCGTCGAAGTCGATCTGCCCGTAGTAGGCGATCATCTTGCCCTTCTGCAGGAACCACCGGCTCCCCTTGAGCTCCACGCAGAAGGTGTAGGAGTTGACGTTGTCGTCCGACGGCAGCGTCATCGGTTCGAAGACCACGGGCGTGCTCAAAGCTTCTCCTCCGACGCCTGGACGTACACCGCACCACTGCCGCTCAGCTCCAGCTGGAACGCCTCGCCGGAGCCCCGTCCCACCATGTCCCGCCAGCCGACCGCCGTGGACAGCTTGTTGCGGACCTCCCCGTGGTGGGCGACGTACGCCTGCGGGTCCACATGGACGTCCCGGCCCGGCGTGATCGGCAGCTCGATCACCCCGCCGTGCGCCATCACCGCGACCGCGCCGTGCCCCTTGAGGGTGGTGGTGAACAGGCCCTGGCCGGTCACCTGGCCGCGCACCATGCCCATCACCCCGCCCTGCGAGCCCATGAACATCGTGCCCTGCTGGAGCGTCCCGTCGAACGCCAGCAGCCGGTCGGCCTCCACGTACAGGGTGTCGCCGGACAGATTGATCACCTGGATGTGGTGGCCGCCGTGGCCGAACATCACCGTGCCCGCGCCCTCGACCGTCATCAGCGGTGTCGCCTCGCCCGCCACCCGGCGGCCGATCATCGACGCGAAGCCGCCCTGGCCGCCCTGGATGTTCGGGGTGAAGGACACCTCGCCCCGGTACGCCAGCATCGCGCCGCGCTGACTGAACAGCTTCTGGCCCGGGGCGAGCGTGGCCTCGACCATCTTGGAGTTGATCTCCCGGAACGGCATCAGACATCGCCTCCGACGGTGTTGCGCTCGCTGGGCTGTACGTAGACCAGTCCGTCGCCCTCGAAGCGGATCTGGAACGCCTCGCCGGATCCCTCGCCCATCAGCGTCCGGAAGTTCACGCCCGACTGGAAGCTCTGCTGGAGCCGGCCCTGATGGGCGATGTACGCGCCGGGGTCCACCATCAGCGGATACTGCGGCGACACCCGCAACAGCACCGCCGTGCCGTCCGACATGATCGCCGCCTGCCCGGTGCCCTCCACCGTGGTGGTGAACAGGCCGTTGCCGCTCGCCCCGCCGCGCAGCCCGGTGAAGGTGGTGCCCGTGCGCAGCCCGGCGTCGGTGGCCAGCAGATTGCTCGCCTCCACGTACAGCTTGTCGCCGTGCAGCGCGACCAGGTTGATCTCGCTCGCCCGGTCGGCGAAGTAGCAGGTGCCCTGCCCGGACACCTCCATCACGGTCATCTGCTCACCGGTCAGCCGGCGGGTCACCATGCCGCGGAGCCCGTCACCGCCGCCGGTCATCTTCTTGAAGGTCATCCGGCCGTCGTACGCGACCATCGAGCCGTTCTTCGCCTTGACGGAATCGCCGGCCAGATCGACGGCGAGCGTCTTGCTGCCTTGGAGTCGGAACATCGCCACGCGACGACGTTAGCCCTCCACGCCGCACCCCGGCCAGATTCTCCGGAACCGTTACGCCCCTGATGCTCCCCTGATGCGCACCCGGACCGGCCCTGATATGCGGCGATACGCCCGCCCGCGGCCGGGGCGGAACCCGGCGACGGGGGCGTACCGGCGCGATGCCACAATGGGAGCGGCTTGTGCCTGGGTTCACAAGCCCTCGCGACCCTCCCACCGAAGGTGCCTTCGTGGACATCAAGACCGCTTCCGCCCTGCACCGGCTGCGCCTCATCTCGCTCCCCGAGGCGCTCTCCTTCCCGGCGCTGCTCATTTTCGGCTCGCTGCTCATGCGGGTCTCGGACATCGACTTCCTGATGCCGCCCCTCGGCGCGCTGCACGGCCTTCTCTTCACGATCTACGTGCTGTTCCTGCTGGACGTCTGGGTCAAGGCCAAGTGGCCCCTCAAGCGCGTGGCCCTGTTCTTCCTCCTCGCGGTCATCCCCTTCGGCGGGCTCTACGGCGACAAGCTCCTCAAGCAGTACGAGGCCGACGGTGTCATCGCCGCCCGCGCCCGCCGCGAGGGCACGGTCAGCGCATGATCGTCGCGTTCTCGGTCTCCCCGCTCGGTGTCGGTGAGGACGTCGGGGAGTACGTCGCCGACGCCGTGCGCGTCGTCCGTGAATCCGGGCTCCCCAACCGCACCGACGCCATGTTCACCTCCATCGAGGGGGAGTGGGACGAGGTCATGGACGTCGTCAAGCGCGCCGTGGCCGCCGTCGAGGCCCGCGCGGGCCGCGTCTCCCTGGTACTGAAGGCCGACATCCGGCCCGGTGTCACGGACGGTCTGACCTCGAAGGTCGAGACCGTGGAGCGTCATCTCGCCTCCTGACGCACCGTCGCGCGGGTCCGGCCCGCGTTCACCCGAAAAGCCCCCGGCACCACACGGCCGGGGGCTTTTCCGGTCCCGGAACGAAAACCGCTCACTCGGACCTGCCAAGTCGACACGCCGTTAGCTGTCCCCTTCTGTGGGGATATCAACCCGTTCGACAGTGGGAGGCACGGTGCGGTCGGAGGGCTACGACTACGACACCTACAGCCGGCTCGCGGGTCCGCTCACGGAGCCGGATCCGACGGGGTACCGGGTGCGGTACAAGAGCCTGCTCTCGACGGAGAAGCACCGAATAAGAGCCGTCCTGCTGATGACGCTCGCCCCGGTGCTCACGGGCATCCTGCTGCTCTACCTGGTCTGGCCCACGCACTGGACCGAGCGGGAGAACGGGGAGCGCTGGCTGGTCGTCGCCGACACCGTGATGCTGGTGTCGATCGCCCTGATCGAGCTGTTCATGCTGGTCAACGTGGTCTCCATCGCGCACGCCACGCTCGTCGCGCGAGACCCCGTGCCGGTGACGGCCGAGCCCGGCACCCGGGTCGCCTTCCTGACCACGTACGTCCCCGGCAAGGAACCGCTCTCCATGGTCCGCGCCACCCTCAAGGGCGCCGTACAGCTGAACCACCCCGGTCCGCTGGACGTCTGGCTGCTCGACGAGGGCGACGACCCCGGGGCCCGGATGCTCTGCGCCGAACTGGGCGTCCACCACTTCACCCGGCGCGGCGTCCCCGAGTGGAACCGCGACAAGGGCGTCCACAAGACGAAGACCAAGCACGGCAACTACAACGCCTGGATCGCCCTGCACGGCGGCGACTACGACTTCTTCGCCTCCGTCGACACCGACCATGTGCCGATGCCCAACTTCCTGGAACGGATGATGGGCTACTTCCGCGACCCGGACGTCGCCTTCGTCGTCGGGCCGCAGGTCTACGGCAACTACGACTCGGCCGTCACCAAGGCCGCCGAGTCGCAGCAGTTCCTCTTCCACGCCCTCATCCAGCGCGCGGGCAACCGCTACGGCGCCCCGATGTTCGTCGGCACCAACAACGTCGTGCGCATCGCCGCGCTGCGGCAGGTCGGCGGCCTGTACGACTCGATCACCGAGGACATGGCCACCGGCTTCGAGATCCACCGTCGCCGCAACCCGCGCACCAGGCACTACTGGCGCTCCGTCTACACCCCCGACGTGCTGGCCGTCGGCGAGGGCCCCGCCTCCTGGACGGACTTCTTCACCCAGCAGCTGCGCTGGTCCCGGGGCACGTACGAGACGCTGTTCAAGCAGTACGGCAAGGCGCTGTTCCGGTTGCCGCCCGGCCGGCTCCTCAGCTACACGCTGATGCTCGTCTACTACCCGATGACCGCGGTCAACTGGCTGCTCGGCGTCCTCAGCTGCGTGCTGTTCCTCTGGTTCGGGGCGTCCGGCACCCAGGTCGCCGCCTCCATCTGGCTGATGCTCTACAGCGACGCCGCCGCCCTCCAGATCGGGCTCTACCTCTGGAACCGCCGGCACAACGTCTCCCCGCACGAGCCCGAGGGCTCCGGCGGGCTCGCCGGCATGGCCATGTCCGCGCTCTCCGCGCCGATCTACCTGAAGTCGCTCGGCTCGGCCGTGCTGCGCACCGACGGCCGGTTCGTCGTCACCCCCAAGGGCGGCCAGGCCTCCCCGGACCGGCTGCTCACCTTCCGGATCCACCTCTTCTGGGCGGCGGTCCTGCTCTCCTCGCTCGCCGCGTCCGTCTACCTCGACCACACCCATGTCGCGATGCGGACCTGGGCGACGCTGGGCCTGGCGATATCCCTCTCCCCGGTCGTCGTCTGGGCCTGGACCGTCCGGCAGGACAAGCGCGCCGAGGCCGCGCGCGCCGTCCCTGTCCCGGCGCCCCCGCCGCCCGAGCCGGCGTACGTCACCACCACCACGGCCCCCGCCCCGCCGGCGACCACCGCGGCGAGCGCCGGCACCACCGCCACTACTACCGCAGGAGGGAACTGAGCCATGGCCTACCGGCCCTCGAAGAAGATGAGGAAGACGCTCCTGGGCGGCGGCGCGGTGATGCTGCTCGCCGGGCTGAACGCGCCCGCGGCCCTGTCCTTCGCCGAGGACAGGTACCACGCGTACAAGATCGACCAGCCGGCGTACAAGGCGGAGTACGGTTCCTGGGACGAGGTGAACATCCCGAAGGAGTACCGCACCAACGCCGTCCACGCGGCGCTCCTGCACACCGGGAAGGTGCTGATCGTCGCGGGCTCCGGCAACGACGAGGCGCACTTCGACGCGGGCACCTTCGACACGGTGCTGTGGGATCCGGCCGAGAACACCTTCCAGAAGATCCCCACCCCCGAGGACTTCTTCTGCGGCGGCCACGCCCAGCTCCCCGACGGGCGGCTCCTCATCGCGGGCGGCACCGCCCGTTACGAGGTGCTCGACGACAAGGTGAAGCGGGCCGGCGGCGGTATGCGGGTCAAGAACGAGAACCCGGACAAGCCGCTGAAGCTCAAGAAGGGCACGGTCTTCCGCTCGCCCTCCGGCGTGGAGTACCGGGCCAAGTTCGACGTCACCGTTCCCAAGGCCAAGCGCGAGTTCGAGGTCGACTACTTCGAGAGCGGCCAGATGAAGCCGTGGAAGACCAAGGTGACCGCCGCCGAGCAGCGCGTCTTCGTCGAGGCGGTGGAGGACGGCCCCGAGGCGGTGGCGACCGAGGCCGCCCAGTACGAGATCGTCGGGCTCAAGGGCAAGGAGGCCGACAACTCCTACGGCCTCGCCGAGAAGATCACCATGGACAAGCAGGACTTCCAGGGGATCCGCGCCGCCTACGAGTTCGACCCGACGGCGGAGAAGTACATCAAGGTCGACCCGATGAAGGAGGCCCGCTGGTATCCGACGCTCGTCGGCCTGGAGGACGGCAAGGTGCTCGCCGTCTCCGGTCTCGACGACGTCGGCGCGATCCTCCCGGGCGACAACGAGATCTACGACCCGAAGACGAAGAAATGGTCCAAGGGCCCCTTCCACTACTTCCCGACCTACCCGGCGCTCTTCCTGACCAAGGGCGGCAAGCTCTTCTACCCGGGCGCCAACGCCGGCTACGGCCCGGCGGACAAGGGGCGCGAGCCCGGGATCTGGGACATCGAGAAGAACACCTTCACCAAGGTGCCCGGCCTCACAGACACCGACGAGCTGGAGACGGCGGCCTCGCTGCTGCTGCCGCCCGTGCAGGACCAGAAGGTGATGGTGCTGGGCGGCGGCGGGGTCGGCGAGTCCAAGAAGTCCACGGCCCGCACGGCGGTCATCGACCTCAAGAAGGACAGCCCGGCCTTCGAGGCGGGCCCCGACCTGCCACAGGGCACGCGCTACCTCAACAGCGTGATCATGCCCGACGACACGGTCTTCACCAGCGGCGGATCGGTGGACTACCGGGGCCGCGGGAACAGCAACATCCTGAAGGCGCAGACCTACGACCCGAAGACCAACACCTTCAAGGAGGCGGCCGAGCCGACGGTGGGGCGCAACTACCACTCCGAGGCGCTGCTGCTGCCCGACGGACGGGTGGCGACCTTCGGCTCCGACCCGCTCTACGGCGACAAGGACAACACCAAGCTCGGCAAGTTCGAGCAGCGGATGGAGGTCTACACCCCGCCCGCCCTGCACCGCGGCAAGGACAAGCGCCCGGTGATCGGGAACGGCCCGGAGAACGCCGAGCGCGGCGCGACGGTGACGTACGAGAGCGCCGACGCCGACCGGATCGCCACCGCCCGGCTGATGCGCCCGAGCGCCGTCACCCACACCACCGACGTGGAGCAGCGCTCCATCGAGCTGGGCCTGAAGAAGGCCGGCGGCAAGCTGAGTGTGACCGTGCCGGACGACCCCACACTGGTCCCGCCCGGCTGGTACATGCTCTTCGTCACGGACACCGACGGCATCCCCTCCGAGGCGAAGTGGGTCAAGGTGGCCTGAGCAGCAGGTCAGCCGCTGGCGGCTGAAGGGGCGCAGACGGGAGAGAGCCTAGGAGGCGGCGCGCCGGGCGAGGCCGAGTGCGTACTCCGGCCACCAGTCGCCGGCCGGCGGGCCGCCCCGGCAGGTGCCGTCGGAGTCGCCCGGCCGCTTGATCCAGAGATAGGCGTCGAGCCGGTCGTCGCCGGTGTCGGTGGTCGGCGGTGTGCCGAGCCCCCGGCCCGGCGGATTGCACCAGGCCTCCTCACGGCCCCCGGACAGGGGGCCGTTGCCGTTGCGGCTGGTGTCGATCACGAAGTGCGCGCCGCCGACCGCGTCGGAGAGCTGTCCCGCGTACGTCTTCACGCTGTCGTTCGACTGGAAGTTGGAGACGTTCAGCGAGAAGCCGTCGGCCCGGTCGATGCCCGCCTGCCGCAGCGGCTGCGCCATCTTGGCCGGTTCGTCGATCCAGTCCGGGTTTCCGGCGTCCAGGTAGACCTTGGTGCCGGGCCGGGCCTTGAGTGTGTCCACCGCCTCGGAGAGGAGCTGGTAGCGCTCGGCGTGGTGCTCGGGCGGGGTGCAGCCGTCCGTGATGTGGGGGAGGGCGTCCGGTTCCAGGATCACGGTCGCGGGCGCGTCCCCGATGGCGTCGGCGAACTCCCCGATCCAGGTCCGGTAGGCGTCCGCGTCCTTCGCGCCGCCCGCGGAGTAGAGCCCGCAGTCGCGGTGCGGGATGTTGTACGCCACGAGCAGGATGGTCTTCTTCGTCCGGGCGGCGGACCTCGCGGCGGCCCGGATCCCCGGGGCCGGGTCGTCCCACGCGGGCCAGTCGGCCACCGGCCGGCCGGAGATCCGCCGCAGGATCTTCGCCTCCGCCTCGCGCCCCTGTTTCTCCCAGGTGCGCACCTGGCGGGCCGCGTCGCTGTTCGGGTCGACCCAGTACGGGGAGGCCGCGCTCGGGGCGGGCTCGCCCCGGACGGGTTCGCCGCCCTCCTCGGCGGTCCCGGTGACCCGTGGCTCCGGCGTCGAGCACCCCGCGGTGAGTGCGCTCGCCAGGGCGAGGACGGCCAGGGCGCGGACGGTACGGGGGAGAACGCGGGGGACGATTCTGCGGCCGGACATCCAGACCCCTCGGACGGCGGTGGCTCACGGACACGGGAAACAGGGCAATCGTGACACAACGGTTACGGGGAGTGGTGGCGCGACACCGTCCGTGACGCGTCCGTACGCCGGATGCCGACAGCCGCGTCCTCAGTCCGAGGCGGCCAGCGCGATCCCCAGCGGGGTGCGCTCGTACAGCACCTGGTGCCCGTACCGCCGCGAGGTCAGCAGCCCCGCCCCGCGCAGCACGGAGAGATGGGCCGACACGGACGAGGCGGCGAGGCCCAGCCGGTGCGCCAGTGCGCTGGTCCCGGCCGGTTCGTCCAGCGCGCACAGCACATCGGCCCGGACCCGCCCCAGCAGCCGGGCGAGCGCCTCGGGCGTCCGGTCGCCGCCGTGGGACCAGAGCCCGCCGATGCCCCGCGCCGGATAGATCAGCCCGGGCCGCCACGGCTCCTCGTGGCCGCCCACCACCTCGGGCCAGACGAAGACGCTCGGCATCAGTACCAGCCCCTGCCCGCCCAGTACCCGCTCGTGGTCGCCCCGGGTCTCCGCCAGGGTCAGCGTCGAGCCGTTCCAGCTCAGCCGGGGGCTCAGCTCACCCAGCAGCCGTTCCAGCCCGCTGTCCGCGAGCCGCCGGGAGTGGTAGGCGATGTCCGCCTCCAGCAGGGCCCGCAGCCGGGGCCAGTACGGCTCGATCAGCACCTGCCAGGCCTGCTCCAGCAGATCGGCGAGCTCCCGCACCGCCCGCGCCGGATCGGCCGCCAGTCGCCGTCCCGTCGCCGACGTGGTCCCGCCGGGCCGGTCCGCCAGGGCGAGCGCCATGTCGGCCCGCGCCACCTCCGGATCGGTCGCCCGGACGGCCGCGATCTCCTCCTCGAAGGTGGCGAGCGGGCCGATCGGCGGCGGGCAGATGAAGTCGGGGTTGTGGCCGGCGTCCGGCATCAGCAGCCACAGCGGCTCCAGGTCCAGGGCCGCGGCCGCCTCCCGGATCCGGCGGAGCCACGGCAGGTGGTAGCCGTGGCGGTAGGGGCGGGAGAGGGTGCGCACCGCCTCCTGGGTCTCGAACAGCGGCGACAGTGCGAACCGGCAGCGCAGCAGGTCGCTCTCGCCGAAGTGCAGCTGGAACGGCACGCCTCTCCCTCCGTCGCCGGGCCCTGGTATGCGTCGACATTCGTCCTGAGCCGAAAGTCTACGGAGGAGGGCCGTCCGGGCCCCAGGCTCGCCCCATGCCGACCGACAGCCCCGCCCTGGCGGACACACCCCGTACCCCGCCCGCCCCGGCGGCGCAGGTCCCGGCTCCCGCCCCGGAGCGTGCCGCCCACCGTGACCCGGGCCCCGGGCCCACGCTCCGGGACCCCGGCGCCCCGGCCCCCGAAGCCCCGCGCGGCTACCGCGCGGTCTTCGCCGTCGCCGAGTTCCGGGCCGTCTTCGCCGCGCACCTGCTCTCGCTGCTCGGCGTCGTCGTCAGCGAGCTGGCGCTCACCGTCCTCGTCTACGACCTCACCGGCTCCCCGCTGCTCAGCGCCCTGACCTTCGCGCTGGGGCTGCTCCCGTACATCGTCGGCGGCACGCTCCTCGCCGGGGTCGCCGACCGCTACCCGGCCCGCCGCGTCCTGGTCGTCTGCGATCTGCTCTGCGCGGTCTGCGTCGCGGTGATGCTGGTGCCCGCCACCCCGGTCGCCGGACTCCTCGCCCTGCGCTGCCTGGTCGCCGCGATCGCGCCCGTCTTCACGGGCACGCGGATGGCGGCGCTCACCGACATCCTCGGCGAGGGCGACCTCTATGTGCTGGGCCGTTCCCTGCTGCGGATCGTCTCGCAGAGCGCGATGCTCATCGGGTTCGGCGCCGGAGGGGTGCTGCTCACCGTGCTCTCCCCGCGCGGCGCGATCACCGTCACCGTGGTGACCTTCCTCTGCTCGGCCGCCCTGCTCCGCTTCGGCACCCGTGACCGCCCCGCCCGCGCCACCGCCACCGGTGACGGCGGCGGGACCCTCCTCAAGGAGTCGCTCTCCGGGGCCCGCCTCGTCCTGGGCGACCGCCGCATCCGCGCCCTGATGCTGCTGTTCTGGCTGCCCGCGATGTTCGTGGTGGCCCCGGAGGCGCTCGCCGCCCCGTACGCCGACGCGATCGGGGCCCCGCCCGCCGCGCTCGGGCTGCTGCTCTGCGCGATGGCCGTCGGGCACATCGGGGCCGAACTGTTCGTGGGCTCCGCGCTCAGCCCCCGTAACCGCTCCCGGATCGTCCTGCCGGTCGCCGCCGTCGGCCTGCTCCCGCTCCTCGTGTACGTGGTCCGGCCCGGACTGCCGCTCGCCCTCGCCGCCCTGGCGCTGGCCGGGGCGGGAGCGGCGTACGTCATCGGGCTCGACCAGTGGTTCGTCGACGCCGTGCCCCTGGAACTGCGCGGCCGGGCCATGACGCTGCTCACCGCCGGACTGATGACCGTCCAGGGCCTCGGGATGGCGCTGGCGGGGCTCGCGGCCGAGTTCTTCCCCGTCCACCAGGTGGTCGCCGGATCCGGAATCATCGGTACCGTCTGCGCGCTGCTGCTCGTCGCCGAGGTCCGCCGGACAGCCCCCGGACGGATGTCCGATACCGAAGGACGAGACGGGGCTGACCGGCATGTGACCAGTCGGTAAGGTCGGTGCCGTGCCGAAGCCGCTCAGCCTTCCCTTCGATCCCATCGCCCGCGCCGACGAGCTCTGGCGGCAGCGCTGGGGACCTGTGCCCTCGATGGGGGCGATCACCTCGATCATGCGGGCCCAGCAGATCCTGCTCGCCGAGGTCGACGCCGTCGTCAAGCCGTACGGGCTGACCTTCGCCCGGTACGAGGCGCTGGTGCTGCTCACCTTCTCCAAGGCCGGTGAACTGCCGATGTCCAAGATCGGCGAGCGGCTGATGGTGCACCCCACCTCGGTCACCAACACCGTGGACCGGCTGGTCAAGTCGGGTCTGGTCGGCAAGCGGCCCAACCCGAACGACGGCCGCGGAACGCTGGCGGCCATCACCGACAAGGGCCGCGAGGTCGTCGAGTCGGCCACCCGGGACCTGGTCGCGGTCGACTTCGGGCTCGGTGTGTACGACTCCGAGGAATGCGCCGAGATCTTCGCCATGCTGCGTCCGCTGCGGGTGGCGGCCCGGGACTTCGAGGAGCAGTGAGCACGGTTTTCCCGTGAGGGGGAGGCGCTTCCGCTCGGAGGGGCCGCGCGAAGATCGCCCCGGTCGCCCGGTTACGCTCGATGCCATGAAACAGAACGTGCTCACCCGCTACCGGGTGATGGCCTACGTCACCGCCGTCTGGCTGCTCGTCTTCACCGCGGCGATCATCGCGAAGTACGGCTTCGAGACCGGCGACACCATGCTGATCTCCCAGATCCACGGCGTGCTGTTCATCGTCTACGTCGTCTTCGCCTTCGATCTCGGCTCCAAGGCGAAGTGGCCCTTCGGCAAGCTCCTGTGGGTGCTGGCCGCGGGCTGCATCCCGTTCGCCTCGTTCTTCGTCGAACCGAAGGTCAGCCGCGAGGCCCGCGCCCTGGTCACCGACCCGGCGCCGGCCCCCGCCAAGGCCTGAGGCCAGGGCTTCCGGATCCGCCGAACCGCCCCGCGCGAAAAGCGCCGGGCGGTTTGCCATCGACATTTACTAGGACGTCCTAGTAAATTCGAGGGTATGGACGCTGACGCGATCGAGGAAGGCCGCCTCCGCTGGCAGGCCCGTTACGACAAGGCCCGCAAGCGTGACGCGGACTTCACCACGCTCTCCGGGGATCCGGTCGAGCCCGCGTACGGGCCACGCCCCGGCGACACGTACGAGGGGTTCGAGCGGATCGGCTGGCCCGGGGAATACCCCTTCACCCGCGGGCTGCACCCCACCGGCTACCGGGGCCGTACGTGGACGATCCGCCAGTTCGCCGGCTTCGGCAACGCCCAGCAGACCAACGAGCGCTACAAGATGATCCTCGCGGCGGGCGGCGGCGGACTCAGCGTCGCCTTCGACATGCCGACGCTGATGGGCCGCGACTCCGACGACCCGCGCTCGCTCGGCGAGGTCGGCCACTGCGGGGTCGCCATCGACTCCGCCGCCGACATGGAGGTCCTCTTCGGGGACATCCCGCTCGGCGACGTGACCACCTCGATGACGATCAGCGGCCCGGCCGTCCCCGTCTTCTGCATGTACCTGGTCGCCGCCGAGCGCCAGGGCGTCGACCCGGGGGTGCTCAACGGCACGCTCCAGACCGACATCTTCAAGGAGTACATCGCGCAGAAGGAGTGGCTCTTCCAGCCCGAGCCCCATCTGCGCCTCATCGGCGACCTGATGGAGCACTGCGCCGCCTCCATCCCCGCCTACAAGCCGCTCTCCGTCTCCGGGTACCACATCCGCGAGGCCGGGGCGACGGCCGCGCAGGAGCTGGCGTACACGCTGGCCGACGGCTTCGGCTATGTGGAGCTGGGACTCTCGCGCGGCCTGGACGTCGACACCTTCGCCCCCGGGCTCTCCTTCTTCTTCGACGCGCACCTGGACTTCTTCGAGGAGATCGCCAAGTTCCGCGCCGCCCGCCGCATCTGGGCCCGCTGGATGAAGGAGACGTACGGCGCGAAGACCGACAAGGCCCAGTGGCTGCGCTTCCACACCCAGACCGCCGGGGTCTCGCTCACCGCGCAGCAGCCGTACAACAACGTCGTACGGACGGCCGTGGAGGCGCTCTCCGCCGTCCTCGGCGGTACGAACTCGCTGCACACCAACGCCCTCGACGAGACCCTCGCGCTCCCCTCCGAGCAGGCCGCCGAGATCGCCCTGCGCACCCAGCAGGTGCTGATGGAGGAGACCGGCGTCGCCAATGTGGCCGACCCGCTGGGCGGCTCCTGGTACGTGGAGCAGCTCACCGACCGGATCGAGGCCGAGGCCGAGAAGATCTTCGACCAGATCAGGGAGCGGGGCACCCGGGCCCACCCGGACGGGCAGCACCCCATCGGGCCGATCACCTCCGGCATCCTGCGCGGCATCGAGGACGGCTGGTTCACCGGCGAGATCGCCGAGTCCGCCTTCCAGTACCAGCGGGCCCTGGAGAAGGGCGACAAGCGGGTCGTCGGCGTCAACGTCCACCACGGCTCGGTCACCGGCGACCTGGAGATCCTGCGGGTCAGCCACGAGGTCGAGCGCGACCAGGTCAGCCAGCTCGCCGACCGCAAGGCCGCCCGCGACGACGCCAAGGTCACCGCCGCGCTGGACGCGATGCTGGTCGCCGCCCGCGACGGCTCCAACATGATCGCGCCGATGCTCGACGCCGTACGGGCCGAGGCCACGCTCGGCGAGATCTGCGGGGTGCTGCGCGACGAGTGGGGCGTCTACACGGAGCCGCCGGGCTTCTGAGGAGGACCCGGCCGGGGCGCGGGAACGCCCCGGCCGGGGACCGGCCCGCTCAGCCGGGCAGACGGCGGCAGTACAGCGCGTCCGGGGTGCCGCCGCGGCCGATCGCCGTGGAGAAGGCGATGCCCGCCGCGTACTCGTCGGCGCTGCACTGGGCCTTGTGGTACCCCTTCGCGTAGTCCCCGCCCTCGCCGGAGGCCGGGCGGCTGTCGCCCCGGTCGTCCCACAGGGTGCGGCCCTCGCCCGCGAGCGCGACCCGGGCCGGGGCGCACAGCACCGCCGACACCCGGTCGCCGCGCACGCTGTAGCCGGTCATGAACTGGCCCGTGGCGCACTGGTACTTGGTGAAGCCATGGGCCCAGTCCGTGGTGACGCCGGCCTCCGATGTCACCTTGCTCAGCGCCCCCGGAGCACCGAGACCGGCGACCCCGGCATCGGTGCACAGTCCGCCCTGCCCGCGCCGGCTGATGCCGATGAGACGCTGGTCGTCCGGGCAGGTCAGCTTCCGGGCCCCGCCGTCCCAGTCGGCCGCCGCCCGCAGGGAGCGGTTGGCGTCCGCATGGGTGGCCTTCAGCATCGACCAGGTCCGCACCGGCTCCACCACGCCCTGCCGCCCCGGCGCCGAGGTCAGCGCCCGCCAGGCGGTGGAGCGCCAGTCGTCGGGGTCCAGGACGCTGCGCCGCTCGCCGTTCCCGTCGTAGCGGATCAGGCCCCATTGGTTGCCCCGGTCACCGTCGTGGAAGCCGACCACGGGCCAGTAGGCGAAGTCGAGATCGTGCTCGGCCAGGAAGTCCACGGTGTTGGCGAACCACGCACGGTCCGTGGCGTCCGCGTCCTTCGCCACGCCGAACTCGCTGATCCAGACGGGCGCTGTGAAGTGCCGGTCGGGGGTGTCGGCCACATAGGCGGAGCTGCGGTGCATCTCGGCGAACAGCTCCGCGCGGCTCAGATCGCGGTAGCGCGGATCGCTGGTCTCCCCGATCCCGGTCGCGCCGCTGTGCCGGGGGCCGGTGTAGCCGTAGTAGTGGGCGGCGTAGACGAGCTTGTGGGAGCGCACCAGCGTGTGCGACAGCTCCGCCACCGGCTTGAGGTGCGGGCGGTCGCGCCAGAAGCCGTCCACCGGAATACCGGCCCAGTTGATGCCCTCGATCATGATGAGCAGGTCCGGATCGGCGTCCTTCAGGATGCGGTCGCCCGCGCGCTGGGCGGCGGCGGCCCAGTCGTGCGCGTCGCCGAGCCCCCAGTTGGGGTCGTCCCACACGTCACGGCGGACCTCGTTGCGCAGATCGGCCCCGACCACACGGGGGTTGGAGCGGTAGCGCTTCGCCAGCAGCACCCAGTCCTCGATCCACTCCTCGGTGCTCTGGCCGCTGTTCCAGCGCTCGCTGCCGTCCACCCCGCAGCACCAACGTGTCTGCGTGCTGTGGTTGTTGAGGATGACCGCGAACCCGGCGTCGGTCAGCGCGCGGACCGCCCGGTCGAAGACCTCCAGGGGACGCAGGCCGTTCAGTTCCGGGTTGGCGGTCAGCCCGGAGACCGGCCGGGTGTCGTCGATCATCCGGTTGGAGAAGGGCAGCCGGACGCTGTTGAGCCCCAACTCCCCGAAATCGGCGATGATCTCGTCCATCGGCACCCGGTCGAGCCCGAGGGGCGCCCGGTGACCCACCTCGCCCGCGTGGTTGTTCGCCGGGTCGTCCTCGGGGCCCGAGCCGTTCCAGGTGCCGCTGGAGCCGTGCCAGTTCCCGGACTTGAGCTTGAAACGGCGGCCCTCGGCGTCCACGACGTAACGGCCGCGGGTGCTCAGGGGCGGAGTCCAGCCGGGTGACACGGACGGCCCTGCGGCGACGGGGGCCGGCGGTGCGGGCCGCTCCGGCTTGGCGGTGGCCGACGTGGGGGAGAGCAGTGCTCCGGTCAACAGGAGGACGAGCGGGGCCAGTAAGCGCGTACGCACGGGGCGACTCCTCTGGTCGGAAGGAGCCCCGAGACTAGGCGGCGTCCCGCCACACCTGAAGAGCCCCCGACACCCCTGTCTCACCCCGCCTGGGCGCCCGCCAGCCCCAGCAGCAGCAGCGAGGTGAAGCCGCGCGCCCACTCGGCGTCCACCGGCTCCGCGCTCACCAGGGTGCGGTGCACCACCGCGCCGGCGATCACGTCGAAGATCAGGTCCGCGTTGCGGGCGGCCGTCGAGGCGTCGTCCTCGTACCGCAGCTCGCCGCGGGCCTGAGCGCGTTCCCGGCCCAGCAGCACCAGCCGCTTCTGCCGGTCCACGATCGCCGAGCGGATCCGCCGGCGCAGCGAGTCGTCGCGGGTGGACTCGGCGACCACCGCCATCAGCGCGGTCCGGGCCTCCGGCCGCTCCAGCAGCGAGGCGAACTGGAGCACGACGCCCTGCACATCGGCGGCCAGGCTGCCCCGGTCGGGCAGCTCCAGCTCGTCGAAGAGGACCGCGACCGCGTCCACGACCAGTTCGTTCTTGCCCGCCCACCGGCGGTAGAGGGTCGTCTTGGCGACCCCGGCCCGGGTGGCCACATCGCCCATCGTCAGCTTCGACCAGCCGAGATCGACCAGGGACGCCCGTGTCGCTTCGAGGATCGCGGCATCGGCCGCGGTGCTCCGCGGGCGTCCTGTTCGGGTGGCTTTGGGGTCGCTGTCGCTCATGATGCGGCGACCATACCGGCCGGTAGGGAAAACCGTTGTGCCTCGGTGCCCGTGAGACAGATCACCGGGATCACCTGTTCCAGCAGGGTGATCGGCAGTTACGCTACGGGTCGTAGCGTAAGGAAGGCGGCTGGCCCGCCCCCGTACGCCACGGAACGAACGAGCGACCGCCACCGGGTCTCATGGAGACCCAGGCGCCGGGTGGGGACCCGGGGCCGCACGGACCGGCCGGATGGGGATCCGGAAGGTCCAACCCGGGTCTTTCAGGGGCCCTTGACCGCTCCGGTCCGTCCGCCCCCGCACGCCGGTGGGGGCTCGGACCGGGCCGGTTCTCGCACTCGCTTTCCGGAACGGTGTGCTCAGGGGGGAGGATGTACGTATGCAGCCTAGGAACATGTCCATGAGCGGCGTTGTCGACCTCGCCGCTGTCAAGGCGGCCGGTGAGGCCAAGGCCAAGGCGGAGCAGGCCCGTGCGGAGGCCGCCCGTACCGGGGGTACCGGCGCCGTCGCGCCCGCAGCCCTGGTGATCGACGTCGATGAAGCCGGCTTCGAGCGCGATGTCCTCCAGCGCTCCGCCGAGGTCCCCGTCGTCATCGACTTCTGGGCCGAGTGGTGCGAGCCGTGCAAGCAGCTGGGCCCTCTGCTGGAGCGCCTGGCGGTCGAGTACAACGGCCGCTTCCTGCTGGCCAAGGTCGATGTCGACGCCAACCAGATGCTGATGCAGCAGTTCGGCATCCAGGGCATTCCGGCCGTTTTCGCCGTTGTCGCCGGACAGGCCCTCCCGCTCTTCCAGGGCGCGGCCCCCGAGGCCCAGATCCGCGAGACGCTGGACCAGCTGATCCAGGTCGGCGAGGAGCGCTTCGGGCTGACCGGGATCGTCGTCGACCCGGACGCCGGGGCGCCGGGCGCGGCCCCGGCCGAGGTGCCGGCCGGCCCGTACGACGCCGTGCTGGAGGCCGCCGCGTCGGCTCTCGACGCCAATGACTTCGGCGGCGCGGTCCAGGCGTACAAGAACGTCCTCGCGGACGACCCGGGCAACCCGGAGGCCAAGCTCGGTCTGGCCCAGGCGGAGCTGCTCGGCCGGGTGCAGAGCATGGACCCGGCCGCGGTCCGCAAGGAGGCGGCGGACAACCCGGGCGATGTGAAGGCCCAGCTCGCCGCGGCCGATCTGGACCTGGTCGGCGGCCATGTCGAGGACGCCTTCGGCCGGCTCGTCGAGGCGGTCCGCCGCACCGCGGGCGAGGACCGTGACGCCGCCCGGCTGCGGCTGCTGGAGCTGTTCGAGGTGATCGGCCCGGAGGACCCCAGGGTCACGGCCGCGCGCACCGCGCTGGCCCGCGTCCTGTTCTGAGACCGGCCCGCCGTCCGCTCCGGACGAGCCCGATTGTTCCGATGTGACAAGACGGCCGCACTGCCTCCCCGGCAGTGCGGCCGTTTTGCCGTCCTGACGCCAAAGGGCGGCGCGGAACGCCCTCGCTTTACCAAATCTTGACAAAGATGCGAGCTGTTACTCGCAGTAAAGCAGGCTGGTGATTCTGTCCCGTTTCCATGAAGTTTCCCGCCATTCCGATGTCCCTTTCGTGCCACCCTGCGTCGCCGCGCGACGCCGCCCTGTCGTGCTGCGGTTATCGGGCCGTTACTAGCCAGTAACGATCCCCCTTGTGCCGCGGGCGTGAATGCACCACGATCGGCCACGCTCGGTCCAATACCTCCAGCCCGGTCTCCAGCCGGTGCCTGAGGGTCTGTTGGGTCCCCACCGGGTGGGTCGGCGGCAGTGGCGCCGACCGCGGACAGGGGGGTTCCCGCTCACGGGCGGGGCCTGTCCGACCGGCTGTGCTGAACGCGCGGCCAGTGGTTGTCGCTCGGGGGTGAACGCCGGTGGATCGGATGCGGGACACGTCTCCGATACGGGCGCTCTCCTTCCCCGAGGACGTAGCACTTCTCCCATCCCAGACGGGCACGATGCCCGGCCGGAGATGTACGTCCGAGAAGAAGGAGCAAGTATGAGTTCCCAGGTTCGCGGTGGGACGAGATGGAAGCGGTTCGCTCTGGTCATGGTGCCGAGCGTCGTCGCCACGGCGGCGGTGGGCGTCGGCCTCGCACAGGGCGCGCTGGCGGCGTCGTTCAGTGTGTCCGGGCAGAGCTTCAAGGTCAGCACCGACAAGCTGGAGGGCGAGAACTTCGTCCAGTACGGCAGCGTCGCCGTCGGCAAGGACCTTGAGGGCAAGGAAGCGGCGCACGCGGTCGCGGTGTCGGGCTTCAGCGACGCCACGATCACCAACATGTGCCAGTCGGTGGTCACGCCGAAGGTTCCCTTCATCGGCAACGTCAGCCTCATGCTGAACGCCGGTACGAACCCGAAGAAGCCGGTCAAGGCGACCAACCTCTACCTGGACGTCGCGCAGCTCGACGCCGACGCCGAGTTCGAGAACATCGACATCGGTGTCGCGGCCGGCTCGCTGAAGAAGCCGAACAAGCCGGGAAGCATCGGCATCCAGCCGGGCACCCAGGCGAAGGAGGAAGGCTTCTCGCAGCGCGCCGACAAGGCGACGCTGACCAACGTGAAGCAGACGGCGTGGGCGACCACGGCCGGCACCTTCAAGCTCAGCGACCTGAAGCTGCGGCTGCACACGGGCGTCAAGGAGTGCTTCTAAGCACTCGCCCGGGTGGCCGGAACGCCCCTCGGCGGGTTTTCCGGCCGCCCCCCTCCTCCTTTTACGGCAGTACCGGTTCCAGGGAGCTGTTTTCCATGAGCCCCGAGTCCACAGGGCAGAACGAGCACCACCTTCACGTCGCCCGGCGACGCTTCCGCGCCTGGCGGGGTGACCGGCCGTTCTGGGCGGGTCTGTTCACCATCCTCGGCGGTGCGCCCATCGCCTACTTCCCGTACGCCGATCTGCATCTCGGCAACATGACGCTGACGATGTCCACCACCGCCGGCGCCGGGTCCCTGATCATCGGGGTTCTGCTGATCACGCTGGGTCTGACGATGTGGTTCCACCACATCGTCCGGGTGTTCGCCGGCGTCGCGGCCATCCTGCTCGCGCTGATCTCCATACCCGTCGCCAACATCGGCGGCTTCGTGATCGGGTTCGTCTTCGCCCTCGTCGGCGGGGCCCTGTCCGTTTCCTGGGCCCCCGGCGAACCCAGGAGCGACGAGGACCCGCTCGACGAGCAGGACGCCCGGCGCACGTCGCTCGAGAAGGACCTGCCGTACGAGGACGCGCTCCACGCCGCGGCCGTGCCCCAGCAGCAGGCCGCCGGGGCCGACCTGGCAGCCGACGCCGACGCCGGGAGGCATCGTGCGGGGTGACGAAGGACAGCGGACCTACCCCGGCGACGACTTCCGCGAGCGCAAGGGCCCCCGTCACGCGGCCCCCAAGAAGCCCCTCCTGGCCAAGCTTCACCTGCCCAGCGGCAAGAAGGCGCTGGCGCTCGCGGCGATGCCGACGGCGGTCTTCGTGGGCATGGGGCTGACCCCCAAGCTCGCCCTGGCCGACGACCGCGCCGACATCCCGTTCGCGCCGGGACCGTGCGTCACCCGGTCCGACGAGCCGAGCGAGAGCGAGTCGCCGAAGGCCACCCCGTCCCCGTCGGCCACGGCGAAGGACGACAAGAAGGACGGCGCGTCCGGCACGGACGACACCGCGACCCCGAAGCCCTCGGCGAGCGGTTCGGCCTCCGACGCGGACAAGGACACGGCGGACGGCGCGAAGCCCGACACCGGGGACAAGTCGGCCCAGGCCGCGGCGGAGGAGCCCGCCGAGACGCCCTCCGCGACCCCGACGCCCACCAGGTCGAAGAACCCGCTGGACCCGCTCGGGCTCGGCGACGCGCTGAAGGACCTCTTCGACGGCCCGGACGAGAAGGACGACGAGGCCGAGGAGAAGGCCGCGGACGAGAAGCCGGCGAGCCCGTCCCCGAGCCCGACGGCCGAGGCCCCGAAGGCGTCCGACGAGCCGAAGGACGAGGCGAAGGACCCGGTCGAGGGCGCGGCCGACAAGGCGAAGGAGACGTCCGACAAGACGGCCGACGCCATCCGCGAGGCGGCCGGGAAGGCCGGCAAGGACGTCGAGGAGCTCGACGAGGACGTCAAGGGACTCGACCCCAAGAAGGACGAGGACATCCCGGAGGGCGCCAAGCCGCGCTTCCCGTGCCCCGAGGCCGACCCGGACGCGCTCGCCGCGGCCGAGCTGGAGCCCGGCATCCCGCTGCTCCCGTCCGACCCGTGGACGCTGGAGTCGACGCTGCTCACCCTCAACGGCCTGGACTACCACGGCATCGTCGAGGTGAAGAAGGCGGACGGCAGCATCAAGAAGGTGCTGAAGTTCACCGCCAGCTCCATCGACATCAAGGACCTGCACCAGCTGACCGTCGGCCCCGCGGGCACGACCGGCCACGTGAAGTCGCGGCCCGGCTCCACGTCGACGATCCGCAACGGCGAGGTGACGATGTACACGGAGGAGCTGAAGGGCAACCTCTTCGGCCTCATCCCGATCACCTTCAGCCCGGAGACCCCGCCGCCGCTGAACGTCCCTTTCGCCTTCTTCACCAAGGTGAAGGTGGTCCAGGCCGGCCAGTTCGGCGGCACGCTCACCGTTCCGGGACTGCAGAACTACCTCGAAGGCGGCAACGGCTGACAGCCGCCCGCCCCCCGAACCCGTCCGGGAGCCGCACAGCACCGTGGGCCGTACTCCTCACCAGGAGTACGGCCCACGGTCATGCGGTGGAGCGGGTGCCGGTCAGTTGCGCTCGCCGCCGCCCAGGTGGTGCACCCGGACCATGTTGGTGGTGCCGGGGACGCCGGGGGGCGAGCCGGCGGTGATGACCATCGTGTCGCCGTCGCTGTAGCGGTTCAGCTTCAGCAGCTCCGCGTCGACCAGGTCGACCATCGCGTCGGTGTTGTCCACGTGCGGGACGACGTACGACTCGACGCCCCAGCTCAGCGCGAGCTGGTTGCGGGTGTTCTCGTCCGTGGTGAAGGCCAGGATCGGCTGGGCCGTGCGGTAACGGGAGAGGCGGCGGGCGGTGTCGCCGGACTGGGTGAAGGCGACCAGGGCCTTGCCGTCGAGGAAGTCCGCGATCTCGCAGGCGGCGCGGGCCACCGAACCACCCTGCGTACGGGGCTTCTTGCCGTGGACCAGCGGCTGGAGGCCCTTGGAGAGCAGCTCCTCCTCGGCGGCGCAGACGATCTTCGACATCGTCTTGACCGTCTCGATCGGATACGCGCCCACCGAGGACTCGGCGGACAGCATGACCGCGTCCGCGCCGTCCAGGATCGCGTTGGCGACGTCGGACGCCTCGGCGCGGGTCGGCCGCGAGTTGGTGATCATCGACTCCATCATCTGGGTCGCCACGATCACCGGCTTGGCGTTGCGCCGGCAGAGCTCCACCAGGCGCTTCTGCACCATCGGGACCTTCTCCAGCGGGTACTCGACGGCCAGGTCGCCGCGGGCCACCATCACACCGTCGAACGCCGCGACGACGCCCTCCATGTGCTCGACGGCCTGCGGCTTCTCCACCTTGGCGATGACGGGGACCCGGCGGCCCTCCTCGTCCATCACCTTGTGGACGTCCTTGACGTCGTCGGCGTCCCGGACGAAGGAGAGGGCGACCAGGTCGCAGCCCATCCGCAGGGCGAAGCGCAGGTCCTCGATGTCCTTCTCGGACAGGGCCGGGACGTTGACCGCCGCGCCGGGCAGGTTGATGCCCTTGTGGTCGGAGATGACGCCGCCCTCGATGACGATGGTCCTGACCCGGGGGCCCTCGACCGCGACGACCTTCAGCTCGACGTTGCCGTCGTTGATCAGGATCGGGTCGCCCTTGGTGACGTCGCCGGGCAGACCCTTGTAGGTCGTGCCGCAGATCGACTTGTCGCCGGGGACGTCCTCGGAGGTGATGGTGAACTCGTCCCCGCGGACCAGCTCGACCGGGCCCTCGGCGAACTTCGCCAGCCGGATCTTGGGGCCCTGGAGGTCGGCGAGCACGCCCACCGCGCGGCCGGTCTCGGCGGCCGCCTTGCGGACACGGTCGTAACGGCCCTGGTGTTCCTCGTGGGTGCCGTGACTGAAGTTGAAACGGGCCACGCTCATGCCGGCCTCGATCAGAGCGACGAGCTGCTCATGGGAGTCGACGGCGGGACCGAGGGTGCAGACGATTTTGGAACGGCGCATGAGGCGGATCCTATCGGTTTGTTTCGCTGCGGAATATTCCGTCTGGTGGAAGATACAAAGGGGCGCGGGGCCGCTCAGTTGTCGACCTGTCCGAACCGTGGACTACGGCCTCCCGACGAGCGCGAACGTCTGGTCGGCGATCTCCAGCTCCTCGTCCGTCGGCACCACGGCGACCGCCACCCGGGCGTACTCCGGCGAGATCAGCCGCGGTTCACCGGACCGTACGGAGTTGAGCGAGGCGTCCACCGCCATGCCCAGCTCCTCCAGGCCCGCGATGGCAGCTTCCCGCACCGGAGCCGCGTTCTCCCCGACCCCCGCCGTGAACGCCACCGCGTCCACCCGGCCGAGCACCGCCGTATAGGCGCCGATGTACTTCTTCAGCCGGTGGATGTAGATGTCGAAGGCCAGCTCGGCCCGCTCGTCGCCCTCGTCGATCCGGCGGCGGATCACCCGCATGTCGTTGTCGCCGCAGAGACCGACCAGCCCGCTCCTCTTGTTCAGCAGGACGTCGATCTCGTCGGCCGACATGCCCGCCACCCGCTTCAGATGGAAGGTGACCGCCGGATCGATGTCCCCGGAGCGGGTACCCATCACGAGCCCTTCCAAAGGCGTCAGCCCCATCGAGGTCTCGACGCACCGCCCGCCCGCGACCGCCGAGGCCGACGCCCCGTTGCCCAGGTGCAGCACGATGACGTTCACCTCCTCGGGGGTCTTCCCCAGCAGCTCGGCCGTCTTCCGCGAGACGTACGCGTGCGAGGTGCCGTGGAAGCCGTAGCGCCGGATGCGGTGCGCGTCGGCGGTCTCCACGTCGATCGCGTACCGCGCGGCGGCCTCCGGCATCGTCGTGTGGAACGCCGTGTCGAACACCGCCACCTGCGGCAGGTCCGGCCGCAGCGCCCGCGCCGTACGGATACCCGTGATGTTGGCCGGGTTGTGCAGCGGCGCGACCGGCACGAGGCGCTCGATCTCCTTCAGCACCTCGTCGGTGATCACGGTCGGCGCGCTGAACCTCAGCCCGCCGTGCACCACCCGGTGCCCGATCGCGGCGAGTTCGGGGGAGTCGAGGCCGAGGCCGTCCGCCGCCAGCTCCTCGGCCGCCGCCTTGAGCGCCTCGTCGTGGTCAGCGATCCGGCCCGTACGCTCACGGGGCTCGGCGCCGCCGCCGGTCAGCGGCGTGTGCACCAGGCGCGAGGTCTCCTCGCCGATCCGCTCGACCAGGCCCGAGGCGAGCCGGGAGCGGTCGCGCATGTCGAGGAGCTGGTACTTCACCGACGAGGAGCCGGAGTTGAGGACGAGGACGCGATGCGGTTCCACAGGGGCCGTGCCTTCGTGCTGGGGGATGGAGGAAGTCGTCATGCGGGGCGCTCCTCGCTCTGCGCCTGGATCGCCGTGATCGCCACGGTGTTGACGATGTCCTGGACGAGCGCGCCGCGCGACAGGTCGTTGACCGGCTTGCGCAGACCCTGGAGCACCGGACCGACCGCCACCGCGCCCGCCGAGCGCTGCACGGCCTTGTAGGTGTTGTTGCCGGTGTTCAGGTCCGGGAAGATCAGCACGGTGGCCTGCCCGGCCACCTCCGAATCCGGCAGCTTCGTCGCCGCGACGGACGGCTCGACCGCCGCGTCGTACTGGATCGGCCCCTCCACCCGCAGCTCCGGCCGCTCCGCCCGCAGCCGCTCGGTGGCCTCGCGCACCTTGTCGACGTCCGCGCCGGAGCCCGAGGTCCCGGTGGAGTACGACAGCATCGCGATCCGGGGCTCCACGCCGAAGCGGGCCGCCGTCACCGCCGACTGCACCGCGATGTCCGCGAGCTGCTCGGCGTTCGGGTCCGGGTTGACCGCGCAGTCGCCGTACACGAGGACCTTGTCGGCCAGGCACATGAAGAAGACGGAGGAGACGATCGACGCGTCCGGCTTGGCCCTCCCGTCACCCGCCGCCGCCCTGTCTGACGAGCTGCGCTCGGCCCTCTTCGTCTTGATGATCTCGAACGCCGGGCGGATCGTGGCCGCCGTGGAGTGCACCGACCCGGACACCATCCCGTCGGCGAGACCCTCCTGCACCATCAGCGTGCCGAAGTAGTTCACGTCCGCCACCACGTCGTGTGCCAGCTCCACCGTCACCCCGCGGTGCGCGCGCAGTTCGGCGTACCGCTCGGCGAAGGCCCCGCGCAGCTCCGAGGTCTGCGGGTCGATCAGCTGGGTGTCCGCGAGGTCGATGCCGAGGTCGGCGGCCTTCTTGCGGATCACGTCCACATCGCCGAGCAGCGTCAGATCGCAGACGTCCCGGCGCAGCAGCACGTCGGCGGCGCGCAGCACCCGCTCCTCGGCGCCCTCCGGCAGCACCACGCGCCTGCGGTCGGAGCGGGCCTGCTCCAGCAGCTCGTGCTCGAACATCATCGGCGTGACCCGTCCGCTGCGCGCCACCGAGATCCGGTCGAGGAGGGCGCCGGTGTCGACGTGCCGCTCGAACAGGCCCAGCGCGGTCTCCGCCTTACGGGGCGTCGCCGCGTTCAACTTGCCTTCGAGGGTGAAGAGTTCCGTCGCCGTGGGGAAGGAGCCGCCGGCCACCGAGACGACCGGGGTACCCGGTGCGAGCCGGGCGGCCAGCGTGAGTATCTCCTCGCCGGGGCGCTCGTTCAGGGTCAGCAGGACGCCCGCGATGGGCGGGGTGCCGGCGCTGTGCGCGGCCAGCGAGCCCACCACCAGGTCGGCCCGGTCCCCGGGCGTCACGACCATGCAGCCGGGCGTCAGCGCGTTCAGCAGATTCGGCAGCATCGCCCCGCCGAAGACGAAGTCCAGCGCGTCCCGTGCGAGGCCGGCGTCGTCGCCGAGCAGCACGGTGCCGTCCAGCGCCGCGGTGATCTGGGCGACCGTGGGGGCGGAGAGCGCCGGGTCGTCCGGCAGCACGGAGACGGGCACGGGCAGCCGGGCCGCGAGCCGCTCCGCCATCACCGTCCGGTCCTCGGGAGCGACGCGGTTGACCACCATCGCCAGCACATCGCAGCCGAGGCCGGCGTAGGCGCGGTAGGCGTTACGGGTCTCGGCGCGGACGGACTCCGCGGTCTGCCCCTTGCCGCCGACGACCGCGATCACCGAGGCGCCGAACTCGTTGGCCAGCCGGGCGTTGAGCGCCAGCTCGTCCGGGAGCTGGGTGGCGGCGAAGTCGCTGCCGAGGACGAGGACCACCTCGTACTCCCGGGCCACCTGATGGAAGCGCTCGACGAGCCGTGAGACCAGCTCGTCGGTACCCTCCTCCGCCTGCACGGTGGAGGCGTCGTGGTAGTCCAGGCCGTAGACGGAGTCCGGGCTCTGGGAGAGCCGGTAGCGGGCCCGCAGCAGCTCGTAGAGCCGGTCGGGTCCGTCATGGACCAGCGGGCGGAAGACGCCGACCCGGTCCACCTGACGCGTCAGAAGCTCCATGACTCCCAGCTCGACGACCTGACGGCCGTCCCCCCGGTCGATCCCGGTCACGTACACGCTGCGCGCCACGCGTGGTCTCCCGTCCATGTTCGGTGCCGCGACCCGCGGGGCGTCCGGACGTACGGTGCTGCCCCCGTGCCCGCCCGGCGGGTCACCGGGTGCGGCATTGGCCTGCATTGCCTCTTGACGATACCTGCGGGGGCCGCTATGCCGCCCGCCGGAGGTCCCGGCCCGGCCGAAAGCGCCGGGTCCATGCCGGGCGTGGGAGAATCGTGGAGGTTCAGGGCACGGGAGCCGCCTCGGTCGGCTCCCCGGAAAGCGCGGCACTAACGAGCAGGAGAAACACCTCGATGCGCATCGGCATTCTCACCGCGGGCGGCGACTGCCCCGGCCTGAACGCAGTGATCCGGTCGGTCGTCCACCGGGCCGTCGTCGGCCACGGCGACGAGGTCATCGGCTTCGAGGACGGCTTCAAGGGGCTGCTCGACGGCCACTTCCGCCCCTTGGACCTCAATGCGGTCAGCGGCATCCTGGCCCGCGGCGGCACCATCCTCGGCTCGGCCCGCCTGGAGCGCGACCGGCTGCGCGAGGCCGCCGAGAACTGCGAGGAGCTGGCCCGCCGTTACGGCATCGACGCGCTCATCCCGATCGGCGGCGAGGGCACGCTCACCGCGGCCCGGATGCTCTCCGACGCGGGCATGCCGGTCGTCGGCGTCCCGAAGACCATCGACAACGACATCTCCGCCACCGACCGCACCTTCGGGTTCGACACGGCGGTGGGTGTCGCGACCGAGGCCATAGACCGTCTCAAGACCACCGCCGAGTCCCACCAGCGGGTGATGGTCGTCGAGGTGATGGGCCGGCACGCGGGCTGGATCGCCCTGGAGTCCGGGATGGCCGGCGGAGCCCACGGCATCTGCCTGCCCGAGCGCCCCTTCGAGGTCGACGACCTGGTCAAGATGGTCGAGGAACGGTTCGCGCGCGGCAAGAAGTTCGCCGTCATCTGCGTCGCCGAGGGTGCGCACCCGGCCGAGGGCTCCATGCCGTACGCCAAGGGCGAGATCGACCAGTACGGTCACGAGCGCTTCCAGGGCATCGGCAACCGCCTCGCCATCGAGCTGGAGACCCGCCTCGGCAAGGAGGCCCGGCCGGTCATTCTCGGCCATGTCCAGCGCGGCGGCACGCCGACCGCGTACGACCGGGTGCTCGCCACCCGCTTCGGCTGGAACGCCGTGGAGGCCGTGCACCGCGGCGACTTCGGCCGGATGACCGCCCTGCGCGGCAACGACATCGCCATGGTCCCGCTCGCCGACGCCGTCACCCAGCTGAAGCGGGTACCCATCGAGCGGATGTACGAGGCCGAGTCGGTCTTCTAGGCCCCCGTCCAGGGCCTCCTGGCCGTTTCGAACCGCACGGGCCGCACGGGCGGCCCGTGCGGAGTCACACTCCGGCGGTCCGCCAGAACTGCTCCACCACCCGGGACAGGAACGCCCGGCCCGCGTCGCCCGTCGACCCGGAGCGTTCCTGGCCCGTGCTGCTCCAGCTCAGCGTGGAGACCATCAGCGCCTGGTAGTCGGTGTGCAGTTGTTCCAGTACGTCCTGGATCAGCACCCGGTCCAGCGGCACGATCTTGGCCACCGGCCGGACGTACGCCTGCCAGCGTGTGGTGACCGCGCTGCTCAGCAGCTCCGCCAGCTCCTCGTCGCGCCCGGTCGCCGTCAGGAACTGCGCCGCCGACAGACCCAGCGCCCGGCACAGCGCCGACGACTGTTTCTCGTTGCCCCGCCAGCGCCCCGACTCCTCCATCCGCTGGTACGAAGCGCCGGTCATGCCCAGCTGCCGGGCCAGGTCGTCCACGGTCAGGTCCCGGGTCATACGGTGTTCGCGCAGGGTGGCGGCGGCCGCCAGCAGCTCGCCGGGGGCGCACCAGAGGACGCCGGCGAGGGCGGTCAGCTCACGTTCCCCGGGGGTCGCGATGCCGCGCTCCCAGGCGATGACGGTCTCTGCGCTGATCCGGAGTCCGTACTGGGCGGCGAGCCCGTAGGCGACATGGCCGGGAGCCATCCCCAGAGCCTCGCGGAGACGGCGCGCGGCGGGGGCGTTGAATGGCGGGGTGGGGTGCACGGGCCCACCGTAGAAGTCCATTTCCGCCCTGGCTACGGTACGTTCCCCACAGAACACGCTTCGTAGGAACCTCCAGCCACGAACCGGGCGGGCGGTACGCGAATCCCTCCCCACCAGCGCTTTCTTTTCCGCCCCGGCCGAGGGCCGCCGGGGTGCCGAAACCGACCAGCAAGCGCTTGCCCGCCGACCGGTCGCTACCGGGTCAGCGCCCTGTCGCCAGCCAGCTGTAGTGCAGCTCCGGTCGGCCGACCTGCCCATAATGCGGACGCCTCGCGGCACTGCCGACGGTCACCAGATGCTCCAGGTACCGCCGGGCGGTGATCCGCGAGATCCCCAGACGCTCGCCGGCGGCGGCCGCCGTCACCCCCTCGGGCGACTCCTTCAGCACCCGCGTCACCGCCTCCAGCGTCGGACCGCTGAGCCCTTTGGGCAGGGCGGCCGGATGTGCGACCCGCAGCGCGCCCAGCGCCCGGTCCACCTCCTCCTGGCCGCTCGCCTCCCCGGCGACGCCCCGGAACTCCGCGTACCGCACCAGCCGGTCGCGCAGCGTGGGGTACGTGAACGGCTTCAGCACGTACTGCACGACGCCGAGCGACACCCCTTCCCGCACCACCGCGAGATCCCGGGCCGAGGTCACCGCGATCACATCCGCCCCGTGGCCGGAGGCCCGCAGCGAACGCAGCAGCCCGAGCCCGTGCCCGTCGGGCAGATAGAGGTCGAGCAGCAGCAGATCCACCGGCGTCCGCTCCAGCGCCCGCACCGCCGCAGCCCGGGTGTGCGCCACCGCCGTCACCGTGAAGCCCTCGACCCGCTCCACGTACATCTGGTGGGCGTCGGCGGCCACCGGATCGTCCTCCACCACCAGCACTCTGATCATGCCGTGACCTCCTTCGCCCGGGTCCCCGCCGCCGTACGGTCCCCGAGCGGCAGCCGTACGGTGAACCGCGCGCCGCCGCCCGGACCCGCGTCCAGCTCCACCGTGCCTCCGTTGCGGTGCGCCGCCTGCCGGACCAGCGCCAGGCCGAGCCCGCGCCCCGCCCCGTGCGTCGACCAGCCCCGCCGGAACACCTCGTCCGCCGCCTCCGGGCCGATGCCCGCGCCCGTGTCCGCGACCCGCAGCAACAGCTCCCGCTCGTCCGCGAGCGCGGTCACCGTGACCCGGGCCCGCCCCGCCGGAGCCCCGGCCGCCCGGGGCGCGGGCACCGCGGCCCCGGTTTCCTCCGCACCGTCCGGGCCCTCCGACGCGGCCTCCACCGCGTTGTCGATCAGATTGCCGAGGATCGTCACCAGATCGCGCTGGGCCAGCGAGGGCGGCAGCGCCCCGTCGTCGATCAGGCTGTCCTCCGCGAGCACCAGCTCCACGGCCCGCTCTTTCGCCTGGGCCGCCTTGCCCAGCAGCAGCGCCGCCAGCACCGGCTCCTCCACCGCCCCCACCACCCGGTCGGTCAGCACCTGAGCCAGTTCCAGTTCCGCCGTCGCGAAGTCCACCGCCTCCTCCACCCGGCCCAGCTCGATCAGCGACACCACGGTGTGCAGCCGGTTCGCCGCCTCGTGGGCCTGCGAGCGCAGCGCCTGCGTGAAGCCGCGCTCGGAGTCCAGCTCACCGGAGAGCGCCTGGAGCTCGGTGTGGTCGCGCAGGGTCACCACCGTGCCGCGCCGCTCACCGCCCACCACCGGACGGGTGTTGACCACGATCACCCGCTCCGCCGTCAGATGCAGCTCGTCCACCCGGGCCTCCGACGCCAGCGGCGCCCCGGTCAGCGGCGCGGGCAGCGCCAGCTCGTCGACCGTACGGCCGACCGCCTCCGCGTCCGCCCCCAGGCCCAGCAGCTCCCGCCCGGCGTCGTTGATCAGCGCGATCCGCCGCCGCCCGTCCAGCATCAGCAGCCCCTCGCGCACCGCGTGCAGGGTGGCCTGGTGGTAGTCGTGCAGCCGGCTGAGCTCGGCCGCGTTCATCCCGTGGGTGTGCCGCCGCAGCCGGGCGTTGACCACGTACGTACCGATCCCGCCGAGGGCCAGCGCCCCGCCCGCCGCCAGCGCGAGGGCGCCGAGCTGTTCCCGTACCTGCGAGGAGACCCGGTCCACCGTGATGCCCGCGCTGACCAGGCCGACGATCCGCCCGTCGTCGCGGATCGGGGTGACCACCCGTATCGAGGGGCCCAGCGTGCCGGTGTACGTCTCGGTGAAGGTCTGCCCGCGCAGCGCCTTCGCGGTGTTCCCGAGGAAGGTGTCGCCGATCTGCGTCGTGTCCGGATGCGTCCAGCGCACCCGCTCGGTGTCCATGATCGTGACGAAGGCGATCCCGGTGTCCTCGCGCACCCGCTCCGCGTACGGCTGGAGTACGGCGGACGGGTCCGGGGTACGGATGGCCTCCCGTACGGAGGGGGAATCGGCCACGGCGAGGGCCGCCACCCGCACCTGCCGGGCGGCCGTCTCCTCGGCCTGCGCGCTGCCCGACACGTAGGCGAAGACGGCGCACCCGGCCACCACCGCGGCGATGAGCACGACCTGCATGGCGAAGAGCTGACCCGCCAGGCTGCGCGGGAGGGTACGGGGGAGACGCATACCCCACAGTCTGCCTGGCCCGGCCGGAGGCTCCCGGAGGTCTCCCGGTTGGCCGGAAAGCGACTGTGAACGATATGAACGCAAGGGTGACCGGGGTCACAGGTCGGTGGATAGTCACCGAAGCCCCCAGGGACGGGGGCGCAAGCCCACCGAGCCGAGGAGCCCCACCATGGCTGTGGCAGCCAAACAACGGGACCGCACCCACTACCTGTACATCGCCGTGATCGCCGCCGTGGCGCTCGGCATCCTGGTGGGCTTCGCGGCCCCCGGGGTGGCCGTCGAGCTGAAGCCCATCGGCGCCGGATTCGTGAACCTGATCAAGATGATGATCTCGCCGATCATCTTCTGCACGATCGTCCTGGGCGTCGGCTCGGTCCGCAAGGCCGCCAAGGTCGGCGCGGTCGGCGGTCTGGCGCTCGGCTACTTCCTGGTCATGTCGACCGTGGCCCTCGCCATCGGCCTGCTGGTCGGCAACGTCCTGGAGCCCGGCTCCACCCTGCACATCACCGAGCAGGCGCGGGCCGCGGGCGAGGCACAGGCGTCCGGCGCGAGCGAGTCCACCGTGGACTTCCTGCTCGGCATCATCCCGACCACGATCGTCTCCGCCTTCACCGCGGGCGAGGTCCTCCAGACCCTCCTCGTCGCGCTGCTCGCGGGCTTCGCGCTCCAGGCGATGGGCTCGGCCGGCGAGCCGATCATCCGCGGCATCACCCACATCCAGCGCCTCGTCTTCCGCATCCTCGCCATGATCATGTGGGCCGCCCCGGTCGGCGCGTTCGGCGCGATCGCCGCGGTGGTCGGCGAGACCGGCCTCGACGCCCTGAAGTCGCTGGCGATCATCATGATCGGCTTCTACGTCACCTGCGCGCTGTTCGTCTTCGTGGTGCTCGGCGCGATCCTGCGGCTGGTCGCCGGGGTAAACCTGTTCGCGCTGCTGAAGTACCTGGGCCGCGAGTTCCTGCTCATCCTGTCCACCTCCTCCTCCGAGTCGGCCCTGCCGCGGCTGATCGCGAAGATGGAGCACCTGGGCGTCAGCAAGCCCGTCGTCGGCATCACCGTGCCGACCGGCTACTCCTTCAACCTCGACGGCACCGCGATCTACCTCACGATGTCCTCGCTCTTCATCGCCAACGCGATGGGTGACCCGCTGAGCGCGAGCGAGCAGATCTCGCTGCTGGTCTTCATGATCATCGCCTCGAAGGGTGCGGCGGGCGTGACCGGCGCCGGCCTGGCGACCCTGGCCGGCGGACTCCAGTCGCACCGCCCCGAACTCGTCGACGGCGTCGGCCTGATCGTCGGCATCGACCGCTTCATGAGCGAGGCCCGCGCGCTGACCAACTTCGCGGGCAACGCGGTCGCCACCGTGCTGGTCGGCCACTGGACCAAGGAGATCGACAAGGACCGGGTGAACGAGGTGCTGGCCGGCCGGGCGCCGTTCGACGAGAAGACCCTGGTGGACGACCACGCCCCGGCCGGCGGCTCCGACGAACTGCCCGAGCAGCGGGAGACCGCCCCCGAGCAGCCCGCCAAGGTCTGACCCGCACCGCCCCGCACTGCCGCGTCACCCCCCGACGCCGCAGCGGCGCCCCCGGGCCGCCGCGGTACCCCCCACACAAGGACACCCGTGCCTCCCCCGGTACGGGTGTCCTTATGTCTGTGTTCTGTCACGACCGTTTCGGCGGGCACAACCCCCCTTGTCCGGCACCGGTCTTGAGAGGTGAAGGACCGCAGTCCGCCCCACGCGCCCCACGACCGAAGGACCTCCATGCGCATCACGCCTTCCCGCCGCCGGACCCTCCGTGGCTCCACCGCCGCCCTAGCCGCCACCGCGCTGGTGGCGTTGGGTGCCGCGCCGGCGCTCGCCGACGAACCGGAGCCGGACCTCGGCGTCGGAACGATCGCACCGATCAAGGGGGTTCAGGCCGGGGCTGCGTTCTCCACCCCGCTGACCTTTCTCAACAAGGGGTCGGAGGAGGTGCCCGTCTCCTATGTGACGTACGCGGTGTCGCCCGGCCTGAAGGCGGACGAGACGTACCGGAACTGCAGCTACTACACGATCCCGTCCTACGACGAGATGCCCGACTCGCATGTCGCCGCCTGCAAGATCGACCAGCCGCTGAAGCCGGGCGTCGTCTACGGCACGGCGAAGCCCGTCTCCCTCAAGGCGCTCGACTCCGCGCTCAACGACGACCTGCGGGTGACGATCGGCGTCACCGAGCCGGACCCGGACGCGGGCGACAGCGGCTCCACCGAGCCGGTGCCGGGCACCGGCGACCCGCTCACCCTGGTCGAGAAGGGCCCGGCCACCGACGCCGACCGGGAGAACCACCCCGAGCCGGTCGCCTCGGCCGACGTCACCGCGGCGAACACCGCCGACTTCGGCCTGGCCGGCGCCGAGCTGAAGGGCGAGCCCGGCGAGCAGGTCACCGCCACGGTGAAGTTCACCAACGCGGGCCCCGCCCGGGTACAGGGCGCCCGCGACCGGAGCGTGGCCACCGTCGACGTCCGCATACCGAAGGGCACGTCCGTCGTCAAGGCGCACGGATACTGCGACGCGGTCACCAAGACGCACTACCGCTGCGGGACCTCGCAGTCCTGGGTCGACGTGGACGGCGGCGAGAGCTACCCCTTCGTCCTGCGCATCGACAAGGCGGTGGGCCGCACCACGGGTGAGGTCTCCTTCAGCGGCCAGGAGCGCCCCTTCGACCGGAATACCGCCAACGACACCGCGCAGATCGTGATCGACACCGGCAAGGGCGCGGACACCTCGGGTTCCTCCGGCTCGTCCGGTTCCACCGGCGGTACGGGCGGCTCCTCGTCCACCGGCGGCTCCGACACCACCGGCGGCACGAGCGGCACCGGCGGTTCGGGCTCCTCCGGCGGCTCCGCCGGCACGGGCGGCTCGACGACCGGCGGCGCCACCCCGCAGACCGGCGGCACCCTCGCGGCGACCGGCTCGGACTCCACCGCACCGCTCGCCGGCATGGCGGCCGCCGCGGTGGCGGCGGGCGGCGGCATCGTCTGGGCCGTGCGCCGACGGTCCGCGGCCCGGGGAAACTGACGCCCCGGTCCCTCGCTCGCCTCGGCGCCGGCCATCCCCGCGGCGGCGTCGGCGTCAGGGCATACGTTCTTCCGATGCGCATCGGGGAGTCGGCCGACGCGCGGACTGCTCCGGGAGCCGGCGGACGTCCTGGCCCCGGTCGGCCGCTGACCTGCATCCTTTCCTCGAAGTGCGTATCTGACAGTCAAGTGGGTTCTGGTCACGCCCGGTTCGCGCGCCCAGCATGGTCCCCATGAAGCAAGCGAACACGACCACCGATCCCACCCCCGTCACCGTTCTCGGCCTCGGCGACATGGGCCGCTCCCTGGCCCGCGCCTTCCTGGCCGCCGGCCACCCCACCACCGTCTGGAACCGTTCGTCCGGAAAGGGCGAGGACGTCGTCGGCCTCGGCGCGGTGCGGGCCGCGTCCGCCGAGGAGGCTGTTCGGGCGAGCGGACTCGTCGTGGTCTGCCTCGTCGACTACGACGCCTCCGACGCGGTCCTGGAGCCGCTGGCCGAAGCGCTTCGGGGGCGGGTCCTGGTCAACCTCACCTCGGACACCCCGGCCCGTTCGCGGCGGACCGCCGCCTGGGCCGAGAAGCACGCCCTGTCCTACCTCGACGGCGCGATCATGGTGCCGGTCGACGTGGTCGGCTCGGCGGACGCGCTGATCTTCCACTCCGGCGACCGGGCCGCGTTCGAGACGCACGAGGCCGCCCTCAAGGCGCTCGGCGCGCCCGCCACCTTCCTCGGCGAGGACCACGGGCTCGCCGCCGCCTACGACATGGCGATGCTGGACTTCTTCTACGGAGCCATGGGCGGCCTGGTCCACGCCTTCGCGCTGGCCCGCGCCGAGGGCATCGACGGCGCGTCGCTCGCCCCGTACCTCAACACCATCGCGGGCATCCTGCCGCCGATCGCGGCCTACACGGCGACCGACATCGACTCCCGTACCTACGTGGGCGAGGGCGGGAACCTCGCCATGATGGCGGCCAGCGTCGACCACATCCTGCACACCTCGAAGGACCACGGCCTGGACGTCTCGCAGCTGGTGGGGCTGAAGTCCGTCACCGACCGGGCCGTCGCCGAGGGCCACGGCTCCTCGTCCTGGTCGAGCATCGTCGAGGTGATCGCCGCCGGGCGCTGACCCGCCGTGAACGGGGGAGGGGCCCGCACCGCGTCCACCGTCGATGCGGTACGGGCCCCGGGCTCATCCCACCGTGGCGGCTACGCCGGGCGGAACCACACCGTCGACAGCGGCGGCAGCGTCAGCGAGATGCTGGCCGGACGGCCGTGCGCGGGCACCGCCTCCGCCTTCAGCGGCTCCTCGTTGCGCACATCGCCACCGCCGTACCGGGCCGCGTCGGTGTTCAGGACCTCCACCCAGCCCTCCGTACCGGTCTCCGGCACCCCGAGGCGGTAGTCGCTGCGGACCGCCGGGGAGAAGTGCGAGACCGCGAGCAGCGGGGAGCCGTCCGCGTCGTACCGCAGGAACGCGAACACATTGTCCTCGGCCGCCCCGCCGTCCACCCAGCTGAACCCCTCCGGCACGGTGTCGCGCTGCCACAGCGCGGGCACCGCCCCGTACACCGCGTTCAGATCGCCGACCAGGGTCCGCACCCCGCGGTGGTCGCCGGACGCGTCGTACGCCGGGTCCAGCAGCCACCAGTCCGGGCCGTGCCCCTCGGACCACTCCGCACCCTGGGCGAACTCCTGTCCCATGAAGAGGAGTTGCTTGCCGGGGTGGGCCCACATGAAGCCCAGGTAGGCGCGGTGGTTGGCGCGCTGCTGCCACCAGTCGCCGGGCATCTTCGTCACCAGCGCCTGCTTGCCGTGCACCACCTCGTCGTGCGAGATCGGCAGCACATAGTTCTCGCTGTACGCGTACACCATCGAGAACGTCATCTCGTCGTGGTGGTACTTGCGGTGGATCGGCTCCTTGGACATGTAGACCAGCGAGTCGTGCATCCAGCCCATGTTCCACTTCAGCCCGAAGCCCAGGCCGCCGCTGTCGGTGGGCCGGGTGACACCGTCCCAGGCGGTGGACTCCTCGGCGATGGTGACGACGCCCGGGTTGCGGCGGTAGACGGTCGCGTTCATCTCCTGGAGGAAGGCGACCGCGTCCAGGTTCTCCCGGCCGCCGAACTCGTTGGGCGACCACTGGCCGTCCTCGCGGGAGTAGTCGAGGTAGAGCATCGAGGCCACCGCGTCGACCCGCAGCCCGTCGATGTGGAACTCCTCGCACCAGTACGTGGCGTTGGCGACCAGGAAGTTACGCACCTCGGTGCGGCCGTAGTCGAACTCCAGCGTCCCCCAGTCCGGGTGCGCCGCACGCTGCGGATCGGAGTGCTCGTACAGCGGGCGCCCGTCGAACTCGGCCAACGCCCAGTCGTCGCGCGGGAAATGAGCCGGGACCCAGTCCATGATCACACCGATACCGGCCCGGTGCAGCGCGTCCACCAGGAAGCGGAAATCGTCCGGGGTGCCCATCCGCGAGGTCGGCGCGTAGAAGCCGGTCACCTGATAGCCCCAGGAGCCGCCGAAGGGATGCTCGGAGACCGGCATCAGCTCGACATGCGTGAAGCCCAGGTCCTTGACGTACGCGGGCAGCTGTTCGGCCAGCTGACGATACGTCAGGCCCGGGCGCCAGGAGCCGAGATGGACCTCGTACACCGAGAACGGGGCCTCGTGGACCGGCCGGTCGCCCCGGTGCGCCATCCAGTCCGCGTCCTGCCACTCGTGGTGCGGGGCGGTGACGATCGACGCGGTCGCGGGCGGCACCTCGGTGCGCCGGGCCATCGGGTCGGCCCGCACCGTGTGCGAACCGTCCGGGCGGCAGATGTCGTACTTGTACAGCGCGCCCTCGCCGACCCCGGGCAGGAACAGCTCCCACACCCCGGTCGAGCCGAGCGAACGCATCGGCGTGCCCGTGCCGTCCCAGTAGGTGAAGTCACCGGTGACCCGCACACCGCGCGCGTTCGGCGCCCACAACGTGAACCGGGTCCCGGCCACCCCCTGGTGGACCATCGGCTCCGCGCCGAGCGCCCGCCACAGCTCCTCGTGCCGGCCCTCGCCGATCAGATGCAGGTCGAGCTCGCCGATCGCCGGCCAGAAGCGGTAGGGATCCTCCACCTCGATGGTGGTGTCCTCGTACGCCACTTCCAGCCGGTACGCGGGCGCCTCCGGCACCGGCAGCACTCCGGAGAAGAAGCCGTCGCCGTCGTCGTGCAGCTCGGCCCGGAGCCCGGCCGCCAGCACCGTGACCGACCGTGCGAACGGCCGCAGCGCCCTGACCAGCACCCCGCCCGGGATCGGGTGCGCGCCGAGCACATCGTGCGGCGCGTGATGGTCGCCGGCCAGCAGCCGGCCGCGGTCCGCGCCGTCCAGGGCCGGTGCGGGGCGCGCGCCCTGGCCGCCGTCACCGGCCTGCCGGGGGCGCGGCGGCACCGCGTCGGCGCGCCGGGGCCTGGCGCGCCTGGCGGACGCGGCCTTGGTGGCGGTGGCGGCGGGCGCCGGTGCGGGGGCGGCCGCCGCGTCGGCGGAGGTCTCGGCTGCGGCGATCTCGACGGCGGGTTCGGCGGCGGCCTCGACGGGCACGTCGGCCGGTACTTCGGTGGTCTTGCGGGATGCCTTGCGGGACGGCTTGCGGGCGGTCACAGGGACTGCCTCCTCGGAGGGTGAAGGGGAGAAGCACGGGTGGAGGGGCGGGAGGTGCGTGGGGGGGCGCGGCTCAGGCCGCGGCGGACTGGGCCAGCCGTCGGATGGCCGCCATCGGAACCGGCAGCCAGTCGGGGCGGTGCCGGGCCTCGTACAGCACCTCGTACACGGCCTTGTCGGTCTCATGGGCGCGCAGCAGCTCCGGCTCGCCGCGCGGATCGGTGCCCGAACCCTGTGCGTAGCCCTCGCAGTAGGCGGCACGGCAGCGGGCCGCCCACTCCGGGTTCCACGGGCGGTGCGAGCGGGCCGCGTAGTCGAAGGACCGCAGCATGCCCGCGACATCACGCACCGGGGGCGCGGGCCTGCGGCGCTCGGGCAGCGGGCGGGCCGGCTCGCCCTCGAAGTCGATCAGCGACCAGAATCCGTCGGCGGAGCGCAGGGTCTGCCCGAGGTGGAGATCGCCGTGCACCCGTTGCTGGGCCCAGCCGCTGCCCCGCGCCCCCAGGTCGGTCACCGCCTCGAACGCGGCGCGCAGTCCGGGGACGTACGGCACGAGCGCCGGGACCGCCTGGGCGGCGGCCTCCAGCCGCTGCGTCATCTGCGAGACGAGCTGCCGGGTCTGGGTGCCGCGCAGCGCCGGGGTCGGCAGCGCGGCGGCGAGCGCGGTGTGCACCTCGGCGGTGGCCCGGCCCAGCGCCCGCGCCTCGGGCAGGAAGTCGCGGCCCGCGGCGAGCGCGGCCAGCGCGAGCTGCCAGCCGTCCCGCGCTCCGTGCAGAAAGGGCTGGAGGACGCCGAGGGTGAGCGGTTCGGGGCCCGGGGCCTCGAACCAGGCGACCGGGGCGGGCACCCGCTCGCACCCCTCGCCGGTGAGCGCGAGGGGCAGCTCCAGGTCCGGGTTGGTGCCCGGGAAGACGCGCCGGAAGATCTTGAGGATGAACGCGTCCCCGTAGACGAGCGAGGAGTTGGACTGCTCGGCGTCCAGCACCCGGGGCGCGAGACCGGCCGGGATAGCGGCGGTCCGCTCGAAGCGCAGCGAGCCGAGGTGCCCGGGGCGGCGGAAGCGCTCCAGCAGCAGATCGGCCAGGCGTGGATCGTGCAGCGCGTCGTAGACGGTCCGGCCGGCGAGCGGGCCCCGCTCCACCCGGCCGATCAGGGCGCCCGAGAGCAGCGGCGGCAGTGACGTTCGTGCGCCCAGGAGCAGTTGGTAGCAGTCCTCGGCGGGGCGGGACTGCTGGGAGGGCTGCTCGACCCGCAGCAGCAGATGCAGGAGCCCCGGGCCGGCCGTGCCGTCCAGCGGCAGCATCTCGGTGGCCGAGACCAGGGAGAAGCCGGTGACCGGCCGGCCCTTGCCGGCGAACCACCGCTGCCGGGGCAGCCATGCGTGGAGCAGTGGGGCGAGGGACGGGAGCAGGGCCTCGTCCGTCCTACTGGGGGTTGCGCTGATCCTCGTGCTCTTCGCCAGGGCGACGTGAGTGGATGCAGCCTCCGACATGGCATCGCGTCCTTTCCCCGGGCACACAGGATGCGAAGAGTGTCCCGGATTGCGGCAATGGCTGTCCGGCTGTGCGGGACGTGTCGGGAGAGGAAGGTGCTTACGGACTCGAACGGCGGAACCGTGAAGGCCAGGGGCGGCGGATCCATGAGAGGCCCGCGGCCTTGCGTTGGGGTCAGGGTGCCCGGTGCGGGACGGCGGAAACCGTCCCGCACCGGGCGGACGGGGCGTCAGGCCGGCGGCGCGTCCTTGCGCAGCCGGAACCAGTAGAAGCCGTGTCCCGCGAGGGTCAGCAGGTAGGGCCACTGACCGATGGCCGGGAAGCGTACCCCGCCGATCAATTCCACCGGATGACGTCCGTTGAACGATCGCAGGTCCAGTTCCGTCGGCTGCGCGAACCGCGAGAAGTTGTGCACGCACAGGACGAGGTCGTCCTTGTACTCGCGGGTGAACGCCAGCACCGCCGGGTTGGAGGACGGGAGTTCGGTGTACTCGCCGAGACCGAAGGCCGGATTCTGCTTACGGATCTCGATCATCCGGCGGGTCCAGTGCAGCAGCGAGGACGGCGATGCCATCGACGCCTCCACGTTGGTGACCTGGTAGCCGTAGACCGGGTCCATGATCGTGGGGAGGTAGAGCCGCCCCGGATCGCTGGAGGAGAACCCGGCGTTGCGGTCGGGCGTCCACTGCATCGGGGTGCGCACCGCGTCCCGGTCGCCCAGCCAGATGTTGTCGCCCATCCCGATCTCGTCCCCGTAGTAGAGGATCGGGGAGCCGGGCAGCGACAGCAGCAGCGCGGTGAACAGCTCGATCTGGTTGCGGTCGTTGTCCAGCAGTGGGGCGAGCCGCCGGCGGATGCCGATGTTGGCGCGCATCCGTGGGTCCTTGGCGTACTCCGCGTACATGTAGTCGCGCTCTTCGTCCGTGACCATTTCGAGGGTCAGCTCGTCGTGGTTGCGCAGGAAGATGCCCCACTGGCAGTTCTTCGGGATCGCCGGGGTCTTGGCGAGGATCTCGGAGACCGGGTAGCGGCTCTCGCGGCGCACCGCCATGAAGATCCGCGGCATGACGGGGAAGTGGAACGCCATGTGGCATTCGTCGCCGCCCTGCTCGTAGTCGCCGAAGTAGTCGACGACGTCCTCCGGCCACTGGTTGGCCTCGGCGAGGAGCACGGTGTCCGGGTAGTTGGCGTCGATCTCCTTGCGGACCCGCTTCAGGAAGTGGTGGGTCTCGGGGAGGTTCTCGCAGTTGGTGCCCTCGCGCTGGTAGAGGTAGGGCACCGCGTCGACCCGGAAGCCGTCGATGCCCAGGTCCAGCCAGAAGCGCAGGGCCGCGAGGATCTCCTCCTGCACCGCCGGGTTCTCGTAGTTGAGGTCCGGCTGGTGCGAGAAGAAGCGGTGCCAGTAGTACTGCTTGCGGACCGGGTCGAAGGTCCAGTTGGACGTCTCGGTGTCGACGAAGATGATCCGGGCGTCCTGGAACTGCTTGTCGTCGTCCGCCCAGACGTAGTAGTCGCCGTACGGCCCGTCGGGGTCGGTGCGGGACTGCTGGAACCACTCGTGCTGATCGCTCGTGTGGTTCATGACGAAGTCGATGATGACGCGCATGCCGCGCTGGTGCGCGGCGTCCACGAACTCCACGAAGTCGGCGAGGTCGCCGAACTCCGGCAGCACGGCGGTGTAGTCGGAGACGTCGTAGCCCCCGTCGCGCAGCGGCGACTTGAAGAACGGCGGCAGCCAGAGGCAGTCGACGCCGAGCCACTGGAGATAGTCCAGCTTGGCGGTGATGCCCTTGAGGTCGCCGATTCCGTCGCCGTTGGAGTCCTGGAAGGACCGGACGAGCACCTCGTAGAAGACGGCGCGCTTGAACCAGTCGGGATCGCGGTCCTTGGCGGGAGTGTCCTCGAACGTGTCGTGGACAGGCTCATTGACGATCATGGTGTGGGTGACCCTCCGGTCGGCGGGGACGGTCGCAGGACGGCGATGTGCGCGGGCGTGATGCCCGGCTCTAGGCGCACATAGAAGGCCCTGCCCCAGTGGTAGGTATCGCCGGTGAGCTCGTCGCGCACCGGTACGCGCTCGTGCCATGAGAGGCCGAGCCGCTCCATGTCCAACGAGACCGTGGCCTCCTGGGTGTGGTGCGGGTCGAGGTTCACGACCACCAGAACGGTGTTCGTTCCGGAGCGCTTGCTGTAGGCGATCAGCGCTTCGTTGTCGGTGTGGTGGAAGTGGACGTCGCGTAGCTGCCGCAGAGCGGGGTTACGCCGGCGGATCCGGTTCAGCGAGGTGATCAGGGGGGTCAGCGTGCGGCCCTCGCGTTCCGCCGACTCCCAGTCTCTCGGGCGCAGTTCGTACTTCTCCGAGTGCAGGTACTCCTCGCTCCCCGGCTTGGCCGGAGTGTTCTCGCACAGCTCGAATCCCGCGTACACGCCCCAGGACGGGGCGAGCGTCGCGGCCAGGACCGCCCGTGCCTCGAAGGCCGGGCGGCCACCCTCCTGGAGGTAACCGGGAAGGATGTCGGGGGTGTTCACGAAGAAGTTGGGCCGCATGTACGAGGCGGCCTCGCCGGACAGCTCCGTGACGTACTCGGTGAGCTCCTGCTTGGTGTTGCGCCAGGTGAAGTACGTGTACGACTGCTGGAAGCCGACCGCGCCGAGCGTGTGCATCATCGCCGGCCGGGTGAACGCCTCCGCCAGGAAGATGACGTCCGGGTCGGCGCCGTTGATCTCCTCGATGACCTTCTCCCAGAACACCACCGGCTTGGTGTGCGGGTTGTCGACCCGGAAGATACGCACGCCGTGGTCCATCCAGAAGCGCAGGATCCGTACGGTCTCCGCGACCAGGCCGCGCATGTCCTTGTCGAAGGCGATCGGATAGATGTCCTGGTACTTCTTCGGCGGGTTCTCGGCGTACGCGATCGAACCGTCGGGGCGGTGGTGGAACCAGTCCGGGTGCTCCTTGACCCACGGGTGGTCCGGCGAGCACTGGAGCGCGAAGTCCAGCGCGATCTCCATCCGCAGATTGCGGGCCACCGACACGAAGTGGTCGAAGTCCTCCAGCGTGCCCAGCTCCGGATGGACCGCGTCGTGCCCGCCGTCGGCCGAACCGATCGCCCACGGCACCCCCGGGTCGTGCTCCCCGGGCGTGAGGCTGTTGTTCGGGCCCTTGCGGTGCGTGGTCCCGATCGGGTGGACCGGCGGCAGATACACCACGTCGAACCCCATGGCGGCGACCGCGGGCAGCCGCTCGGCGGCCGTCCGGAAGGTGCCACTGACCAGCCGGGTCGGCGCGTCCGGCGAGGCGTCCGCCGGGTCCACCGGCACCTCACGCGCCCCCTCGGAGCGGGGGAACAGCTCGTACCACGACCCGAACAGCGCCCGCTCGCGCTCCACCCGCACCGCCAGCGGCTTGGAGCGGGTGACCAGTTCACGCAGCGGATAGCGGGCGAGGACCGCGTCGGCGGCCGGGGTCAGGGCGGCGGCCAGCCGGGCGGCCGCCGGGTGGGCGGTGTCGCGCAGCGCGTCCACCGCGGCGAGCACCGCCTCGCGGCCGTGCTTCTTCGGCACGCCGGCGGCGGCCCGCTCCAGCAGCGCCGCGCCCTCGGCCAGCACCAGGTCCGTGTCGATGCCCGCCGGGATCTTGATCGCGGCGTGGTGCCGCCAGGTGGTGACCGGATCGCTCCAGGCCTCCACCGTGTACGTCCAGCGGCCCTCGGAGGCCGGGGTGATCTCCGCGCCCCACCGGTCCGTGCCCGGCGCCAGCTCGCGCATCGGGGTCCACGGTCCCACCCGTCCGCTCGGATCGCGCAGCACGACATTGGCGGCCACCGCGTCATGGCCTTCGCGGAAGACGGTGGCGGTGACCTGGAAGGTCTCACCGGCGACGGCCTTCGCCGCCCGTCTGCCGCAGTCGACGAGAGGACGGACGTCCAGGACGGGAATACGACCGATCATGGAATCACCTGAGGGCTGGAGGAGCTCGGCGTGCACGGGGGACGGCACGGGCGCGGAGGACCGACCGCGTGTGCCGCGAAGACGGGGATCTGTCCTTTGTAGCTGCTCAGCTGTCTGCTGACGGGCTGTGGGCATGGCCGCTCCTGTCCGCGTTCACTCGAATGGCACTCGAATGGGTGGGTCGCGGGGGTTTCGTGCATGTTTCGGGATGCACGGAGAACGTGTGCGGGCCGGGTCGTGCCGCGTACCGGGGAAGCCTTCCCCGCGTCCGCGGGTGGGAAATCCGGCGCCGTGTTAACTACTCGGTCGTAGCCAACCGCTCGGGAACCGCCGCGCGCGGCGCGCACGCCCCGGTGGGCGCGGGAACCCGAGGCGCCCCCACAGGTTCCGGATACCCGTTCGGCGGCGCCACACGGCAGCCTTCCCTGTGCCGGTGAGGTCCACAAGGCTGCGTACGGGAGAGAAATCGGCCAAACCCCCAGGTGAGCGGTGTGACGGAGGATCACGGGCGAGATGGATGAGGCGCCTGTGAAGCGCCTGCGGAGTGCTCACGGGGCGGCGCGCGGCGATCACTCGCGGACCTGGTGCGCCGTCCGCACGCCGTGGCAGCCCGCCACGGACGGCCGCTACCGTCAGGGGTGACGGAAGGGACGCACATCGTGGTGCGTCCGCTCGGATGCGCAAGCCCCCTGTAAAGGTGGAGTAGTGAAGGCCATTCGTCGATTCACCGTGCGTCCTGTCCTCCCCGAACCCCTCCGACCCCTCCACGACCTCGCGCGCAACCTGCGCTGGTCGTGGCACACCGAGACCCGTGAGCTCTTCCGGTCCGCCGACCCCGAGGGCTGGCGGCCCGCGGACGCCGACCCCGTACGGCTGCTCGGCTCGCTGTCCGCCGGGCGGCTCACCGAACTGGCCGGGGACGAGGCGTACCTCGCCCGCCTGGCCGAGGCATCCGCCGACCTGGCCGAGTATCTCCAGGGCCCCCGCTGGTACCAGGAACAGCGGGCCGCCGGAGCCGAACTCCCCTCCGCCGTCGCCTACTTCTCACCCGAATTCGGCGTCACCGCGGCGCTGCCCCAGTACAGCGGCGGCCTCGGCATCCTGGCCGGCGACCACCTCAAGGCCGCCAGCGACCTCGGTGTCCCGCTCATCGGCGTCGGGCTGCTCTACCGCCACGGCTACTTCCGCCAGACCCTCTCGCGCGACGGCTGGCAGCAGGAGCACTATCCCGTCCTCGACCCCAACGAACTCCCGCTCGACCTGGTCCGCGAGGCCGACGGCACCCCCGCCCGGGTGGTGCTCGCCCTGCCCGGCGGACGCTCGCTGCACGCGTGCATCTGGCTGGCCCGGGTCGGCCGCGTACCGCTGCTCCTGCTCGACTCCGACGTCGAGGAGAACGCGCCGGGCGAACGAGACGTCACCGACCGGCTCTACGGCGGAGGCAGCGACCACCGCCTCCTCCAGGAGATGCTGCTCGGCATCGGCGGGGTGCGCGCGGTGCGCACCTGGTGCCGCCTCACCGGCACCCCGGAGCCGGAGGTGTTCCACACCAACGAGGGCCACGCCGGCTTCCTCGGCCTGGAACGTATCCGTGAACTCATCCCCACCGGGCTCGACTTCGACGCCGCCCTCGAAGTGGTGCGGGCCGGGACCGTCTTCACCACGCACACTCCGGTGCCCGCCGGGATAGACCGTTTCGACCGGCAGCTGATCGCCCGCCACTTCGGCGACGACGGCGAGCTGTCCGGCGTCGGTGTGGAGAAGATCCTGCGGCTCGGCACCGAGACCTACCCCGGCGGCGAGCCGGAGCTGTTCAACATGGCGGTGATGGGCCTCCGGCTCGCCCAGCGCGCCAACGGCGTCTCCACCCTGCACGGGGCTGTCAGCCGGGAGATGTTCTCCGGGCTCTGGCCGGGATTCGACCCCGCCGAGGTGCCGATCACCTCCGTCACCAACGGCGTCCACGCACCGACCTGGGTCGCCCCCGAGGTGTTCCGGCTCGGTGCGGGCCAGGTCGGCGAGGGCCGCGCCCACCAGGTGCTGGCGGGCGGCCCGGTGGCCGACGAGACCTCCTCGCAGGCCGGCACCCCGCGCCGCTGGGACGCGGTGACCGGCATCGGCGACCAGGAGATCTGGGACCTGCGCCGGGATCTGCGCGGACAGCTGGTCACCGAGGTCCGCCGTCGCCTCTACGCCTCCTGGCGGCGGCGCGGCGCGGGCACCGCCGAGCTGGGCTGGATCGACGGCGTCCTCGACCCGGACGTCCTGACCATCGGCTTCGCCCGGCGCGTCCCCTCGTACAAGCGGCTCACGCTGATGCTGCGCGACCGCGACCGGCTGCGGGAGCTGCTGCTCCACCCGACGCACCCGATCCAGATCGTCGTCGCGGGCAAGGCCCACCCGGCCGACGACGGCGGCAAGCGGCTGGTCCAGGAGCTGGTGCGGTTCGCGGACGACCCGCGGGTGCGCCACCGCATCGTCTTCCTCCCGGACTACGGCATGGGCATGGCGCAGAAGCTCTACCCGGGCTGCGACGTCTGGCTCAACAACCCGCTGCGCCCGCTGGAGGCCTGCGGCACGAGCGGGATGAAGGCGGCGCTGAACGGCTGCCTCAACCTGTCGGTGCGCGACGGCTGGTGGGACGAGTGGTTCGACCCGGACTTCGGCTGGGAGATTCCCACCGCCGACGGCTCCGCGGTCGACGAGGACCGCCGCGACGAGCTGGAGTCCAACGCCCTGTACGCCCTGATCGAGGACCGGGTCGCCCCGCGCTTCTACGACCGGGGGGCGGAAGGGCTGCCGGACCGCTGGATCGAGATGGTCCGCTCCACCCTGGTCAACCTCGGTCCGCGGGTGCTGGCGGGGCGGATGGTGCGTGAGTACACCGAGCGCCTGTACGCCCCCGCCGCGCAGTCCCGCCGGGCCCTGGAGCCCGGGGCCGCGCGGGAGCTCGCCCGGTGGAAGGCCGAGGTCCGGGCGGCCTGGCCGGATGTCGCCGTCGACCATGTGGAGTCCGTCACCGACACCGCGGCGGGCGGCTCGGCGGAGCTCGGCGCCACCCTGGCGCTGCGGGTGCGGATCGCGCTCGGCGGTCTGGACCCGGACGACGTGGAGGTCCAGGTGGTCGCGGGCCGGGTCGACTCCGGCGACGCCATCGCGGACGCCCAGACCTTCCCGCTGAAGCCGGCGGGCGGTCAGGACCTGGAGGACCGCTGGCTCTACGAGGGCCCGCTCGCCCTGGACCGGACGGGACCGTACGGCTACACCGTGCGCGTGCTGCCCGCCCATCCGCTGCTGGCCACCAGCGCCGAGATGGGCCTGGTCGCGCTGCCGGCCGAGGCGGCGGGGGAGGGGGCGGGCGTGCTGCTGCGCTGAGCGCGCCCCGGCCGACCCGAGGGGCCCGGCACCCGTGCGGTGCCGGGCCCCTGTGCGTGCTGCGACGGGTTCCTTCGTGCAGTGAACGCAGAACCTTGACGTGTCCATGGAATGGCTTTACGTTCCTGACTCATCGCAGGGTTCATCATGCGGCCCATAGTTCACATACATGAACATCGTGAACTCCCGTGACCCTCCGTCACCACCTCGGTCGGGTCGGGCCGTCGAACCGTCACCGCACCGGAAGGCACCCCACATGCGCACCGGCACCATCCCCCGCGTCCTCGGCACCGCCGCCGCCCTGGCCGCGCTGCTCACCACGGCCCTCGCCGCACCGGCCCTCGCGGAGAGATCCCCGGGCCCGGCGAAGGCCCCCGCCACGGCCCCCGTCACAGCCGCCGCCCCGGCGAACTTCACCCACCCCGGTGTACTCGTCAGCCGCCCCCAACTGGACTTCGTCCGGGGCCGGGTGCAGGCGGGCGCGCAGCCCTGGAAGAGCGCCTACGACCAGATGATGGGCAGCAGGTACGCCTCGCTGACCCGCACCGCCAAGCCCCGCGCCGTCGTCGAGTGCGGCTCCTACTCCAACCCCAACCACGGCTGCACGGACGAGCGCGAGGACGCCATCGCCGCGTACACGCTCTCGCTGGCCTGGTACCTCACCCAGGACAGCCGGTACGCGCGGAAGGCCATCGAGATCATGGACGCCTGGTCCGCCGTGATACAGGACCACACCAACAGCAACGCCCCGCTCCAGACCGGCTGGGCCGGCTCCTCCTGGCCGAGGGCCGCCGAGATCATCAAGTACACCTACAGCGGCTGGCCGAACTCCGGCCGCTTCGGCACGATGCTCCGTAACGTCTACCTGCCGAAGGTCGCAGGCGGCTCCCACTCCAACGGCAACTGGGAGCTGTCGATGACCGAGGCGGCGATCGGGATCGCGGTCTTCCTGGAGGACCGCGCCGCCTATGACAAGGCCGTCGCGAAATTCCGCGGACGTGTCCCGGCGTACATCTATGTGACCGCCGACGGCTCGCTGCCCAAGGTCGCGCCGGGCAGCGGCCTCGACACCCGGGCCGAAGTCATCAACTACTGGCAGGGCCAGTCGACCTTCATGGACGGGCTCTCCCAGGAGACCTGCCGCGATCTGACCCACACCGGCTACGGCATCTCCGCCATCTCCCACATCGCCGAGACCAGCCGCATCCAGGGCCAGGACCTCTACCCGGAGGTCGCCGACCGGCTGCGGCACGCGATGGGGCTGCACGCCAAGCACCAGCTGGGCACGCCCGTCCCGTCCTCGCTGTGCGGCGGCTCGCTCAAGGACCACCTCGGGCCGATCACCGAGGTCGGCTTCAACGCGCTCGCCAACCGTCTCGGTTACGCGATGACCAACACGCAGACGCTGACCGAGCGGCAGCGTCCCGCCGGATCCAACAACCTCTTCGTCGCCTGGGAGACCCTGACCCACGCGAACAACCCCGCCTGACCCGGCGGGACGCGCCATGACGAACGGCCCGGGAGGGGGCGGAACCCCTCCCGGGCCGTTCGGTTCGGTGCGAGTGGATCAGAAGGTGAGCTTGAAGCTGTTGATCCGTCCGGTGTCCTGCCGTGCGACGTCCTGGACCTTCAGCTTCCAGACCCCGTTGGCCACCTCGGACGAGGCGTTGACCGTGTAGGTCTCCACCACGTTGTCCGCGGAGTCGCCGGAGGAGCGGTTCTTGAGCCGGTAGGTGGTGCCGTCCGGGGCCACCAGGTCGACGACCAGGTCACCGCGCCAGGTGTGCGTGATGTCCACGCCGACCTTGAGGGCGCTCGGCGCGTTGCCGGCCACACCGGAGACGGTGACCGAGCTGGTGACGGCCGCACCGGCGTCCGGGATGTTCACCACGGTGGTGTTCTCGAACACCTTGCCGCCCGGGTCGGGGTCGCCGCCGCCGGGGCGGGCGCCCACGTTGATGCCGGCCCAGGCGTGGGCCACGGCCGCGTACTCGGGGCTGGTGGCCCCGTACAGCTCACTGGCGACCGCGAGCGTGCCGGTGCGGGCGGCGGCGTAGTTGGTCGTCGAGGTGAACTTGGTGGTGAGCGCCTTGAACCAGATCAGCGACGCCTTGTCCCGGCCGATGCCGGTGACCGGCAGTCCGTCGGAGGTCGGGGAGTCGTAGCTGACGCCGTTGATCGTCTTGGCGCCGCTGCCCTCGGAGAGCATGTAGTACCAGTGGTTGGCCGGGCCCGAGGAGTAGTGGACGTCGACGTTGCCGATGCCGGAGTACCAGTAGTCCTTGGAGCTGCCGTCCCGGCTGGGCTTGTCCATGTAGCGCAGCGGGGTGCCGTTGCCGCGGATGTCGATCTTCTCGCCGACCAGGTAGTCGCCCTTGTCCTGGGCATTGTTCGCGTTGAACTCGACGGCGGCGGCGAAGATGTCGGACGTCGCCTCGTTGAGACCGCCGGACTCACCGCTGTAGACGAGGCGCGCGGTGTTCGAGGTGACGCCGTGGGTCATCTCGTGGGCGGCCACGTCGATGGAGGTCAGTGGCTTGGCGTTGCCGTCGCCGTCGCCGTACGTCATGCAGAAGCAGCTGTCCTGCCAGAAGGCGTTGACGTAGTTGTTGCCGTAGTGGACGCGGGAGTACGCGCCGACGCCGTCGCCCCGGATGCCGTTGCGACCGTGCACGTTCTTGAAGTAGTCCCAGGTGAGCGCGGCGCCGTAGTGGGCGTCGGCGCCCGCGGTCTCGGCGTTCTGCGGGGTGCCGTCGCCCCAGACGTCGTCCGGGCCGGAGAACAGCGTCCCGGTGCCGGAGCTGCCCCGGTTCAGGTTGTACGTCTTGTGGTTGCCGCGCGTGGTGTCGGTCAGGGTGTACGAGGGTGCGGTACCCAGGGTGACCTGGCCGCTGTACTGCGTGTTGCCGGTCCCGTTGTGGACGGCCTGCCACTCGTACAGCTTCTCGCCCGTGGTGGCGTCCGTGAGCACGTGCAGCTCGTTCGGGGTGCCGTCGTGCTGGAGCCCGCCGACGACGGTCTCGTACGCGAGCTGCGGGGAGCCGTTGCCCAGCCACACCACCTTGCGGGGGGCCTCGCTGGCCTTCTTCGCCTCCGAGCCCTCGGCCTTCGCCGCGCCGAGCGCCTGCTTCTCGGCCGCGGCCGGGGCCACGTCGGCGGTCAGGGCGACGGCCTTCAGCTGCGCGCTGGTCGCCCTCGACGCCTTGCTGACGCCCTCGGTCCTCCCGGCCGCGGACTCCTTGACCACGAGGTCGCCGCCGAGGACGGGGAGGCCGTCCAGGGTGCGCTCGTAGCGGGTGTGCGTCGTGCCGTCGCGGTCCTGGACGACATCGCGGACCACGAGCTTCTCGGTGGACCCGAGGCCGAGTTCCTTGGCGGTGGCCGCCTTGGTGGCGTTCGCCTCGCTGAGCAGCTCGGCGCGCTGGGCGGGCGAGAGCTTGGCGGGCAGGGCGCCCGGGTCGGCCTTGGTGCCGGCGGTGATGCCGCCGAGCGGGGCCGAGGCGGGTGCGGAGGTGGCGGTCGCGGCGCCGGACGGGACGGCGACGGCTATGAGGGCTGCTGCGGCTATCAGAGCGCCGGTCGCGGTGGCGCGACGGCTGGGCGTGGATCTCACGCGGACTCCTTCTGCGAGGGGGGTACCGGCGGCGCTGGACGGGCCGTCCGGACGGTGCAGGCGGTGCGCAGAACGGGGTGAAGAGTGTCAGCAGATGACCGTGCCTGTCAGGAGCGCGTCAATAACTTGGCCGATTCTCGTTCGTTGCCGGAAAGGTCATGTTCGTTAAGCGGACGTTTCGCCGATCATTGCCGCAGTGTTACCGGGCGTTGTGGAGCCCGGTATTCACCGGGTGGTCACAGGTTTCGTGCGCGACGGGCACCGCGCCGTCGCGGGCGGGAAGAGGCGTGATGACCGCCTGATGAGACGACGTCGGGTTCTGGCCAGATCCGCACGCCGGAATGCGCCGGTCCGTCAGGATGCGGCCCGGGGCGGAGCGGAGCGCTCAGGCGGTCGCGTCCGGCGGGTACACCGCGTCCAGGAGGTCGCGCACGAAGCGGTCGAGGTCGTCGAGTCCCGCCGCCGCGAGGGTGCCGGGGCCGTTCGTCAGCAGATGCGGGACCGCCGCGTGCAGGGCGAGGGTGACGACGGCCGCCCGCTGCGGGGTGACGGGCAGTCCGGCGGCGCGCTGGGCCGCCTCGAAGCCCGCGAAGTCACCCCTGGCCATCGGGTCGAGGATGCCGGAGAGCCAGGGCCGGCGGGTCGCCTCGGCCTGGAGCTCCAGCACGGCGAGGAGGCGGGCGCGGCCGGGCCCCGCGACGTTCTCCAGAAGCGAGCGGAAGAGGGCGGTCAGGCCCTCGCGGTCCGTCGGCCCCGGGCGGGCGGCCAACTGCGAGGTGAGCGCGACGTACTGCTCCAGGCAGCGCTCCGCCACCGCGCGGAGCACCGCGTCACGGGTCGGGAAGTAGTTCTTGGTGGTGCCGGGCGGCACCTCGGCGGCCCGGTCCACGGCCCGGTGGGTCAGCCCGCGCCCGCCGTCCCGGGCCAGCACCTCGATCGCCGCGTCCCGCAGCCGGTCCCGCCGGTCCGGATTCACGCGCGCTCCCTCACTCCCGTACCGAGGCCCCTGGCTTCCTCGCTCTCCTTGCCGATGCTACCCCAGCCGTGGTACCACGGATGTGGTGGTTCTTCTGTACCGGCCGGACGGGCTTCGGGAGTGCGACATGACGGGAACGGCGACCGTGGTCGGCGCGGGCATCGGCGGACTGGCGACCGCGATCGGACTCCGCCGCGCGGGCTGGAGCGTGACCGTGCTGGAGCGGCGCACCGAACTGGAGCGGTACGGTGCGGCCTTCGGCATCCATCCCACCGCACAGTCCGCGCTCGACCGGCTCGGTGTCGGCGACGCGCTGCGCGACCACGCCGTCCCCTACCGCGACGCGCACATCCGCACCCCGGACGGAACGTCGATCGCCCGCCTTCCGCTGGAACGCATCGAACGCAAGGCGGGCCGCCCCGAACTCCTCATCTCCCGCCCGTACCTGCTCGACGCCCTGCTCGCGGGCCTCGAAGCCTTCGGCGACGTACCGCTGAAGCTCGGAGAGCGGGTCACCGATGTGGACGCCCTCGCCGCCGGGCAGGACCTGGTGATCGGCGCCGACGGCATCCGCAGCGCCGTCCGCGCCGCCCGCTTCGGCGACCGCAGCGGCCCGCGCGCGGTCGGCACCGTCGCCTGGATCGGCATCGCCGACGTCGAGAGCCCGGTGCACGGCGAGACCTGGGGGAGCGGCCGCTTCTTCGGGCTGACCCCGGTCGAACCGGGCCGCACCAACTGGTACGCCACCGCCCCCGAGGCCACCACCGCCGAGGAGTTGCGCGTCTGCTTCGCCGGCTGGCACGACCCGATCCCGCGCATTCTGGACGCCACCGACCCGGCGGCCTGGATCCGCTACGAGATGCGCCACCTGTACCCGGCGCTGCCCTCCTTCGTCTGCGCCGGCACGGACACCGGGCCTGCCTCCGTCGCCCCCGTCGCCCTGGTCGGCGACGCGGCCCACGCCATGACGCCCAACCTGGGCCAGGGCGCCTGCACCGCGATCCTGGACGCGGACGCCCTGACCCGCGCGCTCGCCGCCGCACCCCCGGGCCCTGCGGGCGTCACCGGAGCCCTGCGCGCCTACGACCGTGAACGCCGCCGCAGCGCCCAGCGGACCGCCTTCGCCTCCCGGGCCCTGCACCGCTTCATGAGCACGGAACGCACCCGGCTGCGCAATGGGGCGGTGCGGCTGCTGCCGGGGTGAGGGGGACGCGCATACGGTCGCCCGAGCGAGGGCGCGCACCCGACGAGCGGGCGCACGCTCGCGTAGGGCGGGTCTCATCTGCGACGGCGGCGACGAGGACAGCGACCCCGTCGTCGACACGAACCTGCGGACCGCGCTCACCGGGCTGCCGTCCAAGGCCGTCGCGGGCAGCGGATTCCACGGCTTCCAGCTGAAGGTGACCAACAAGAGCGACCACGCCTACGACCGCGTCGACATCGGTGTCTTCGCCGCCAAGGTCGACAAGGGGACGTGGAAACGACTCCAGCAGTCACCTCACGCTCCAGTTCAAGGACCCGGAGACGGGCGTCTGGACGGACCTCGTCCTCGACGACGAGGACGAGACCTCCGGCTACCTCGGCTACACCTCCGTCCAGGCCGAGGAGTCCTTCTCCATCGACCTGCGGGTGAGCGTCGCCAAGAAGTCCCCGCCGCGCCCCAGCGGCGGATTCTTCAGCGAGTCCCAGCCGGACACCCCCTCGCGCCTGGCACTGGACGACGCTCTCGCCCGGACCGTCTACGCCAAAACCGCAGCCCTCCTCGGGGTGGCGCCCCTCACGAGGTAGGGCCGGGCCCGGAGCCCGGGTGTCACGCCGGAGTTGGGGCTGCCTCGTCCTGCGGGGTGCGCGGGCCGGGCACCGCGGCCCGGATGGACAGGTCCAGATCGAGGCGGCTGTTCATGTCCGGCTCGAACGCGAGATCCGCTTCACCCGGCTGCGGCAGAAGTGGCCCCGAAGTCCGTGACCGCTCGGCCCACCGAATGGCCATGGGCCGGAAGCTGGTTACCGTGCGGCGTCCATGCGCACAGATCCTTGGAACTGCGTATTCGGTGCGCATCTCACGGGTACGGTGCGCACCGAATCGCGGAACCTGCAGCCCCCCGCTCAGACCAGACTGTCCTTCCACGTCCGGTGCAGCCCCGCGAACCGCCCCGTCCCGCCGATCAGTTCGGACGGCGCGCCGTCCTCCACGATCCGGCCGTGCTCCATCACCAGCACCCGGTCCGCGATCTCCACCGTGGAGAGCCGGTGGGCGATCACCACCGCCGTGCGGCCGTGCAGCACCGTGTCCATGGCCCGTTGCACGGCCCGCTCGCCGGGAATGTCCAGGGAACTGGTCGCCTCGTCCAGGATCAGCACCGACGGGTTCGCCAGCAGGGCGCGGGCGAAGGCAACCAACTGGCGCTGGCCCGCCGAGATCCGGCCGCCCCGCTTGCGTACGTCGGTGTCGTAGCCGTCCGGCAGGGCGGCGATGAAGTCGTGCGCGCCGATCGCCTTCGCGGCGTGCTCGATCTCCTCGCGGGTGGCGTCCGGGCGACCGATCGCGATGTTCTCCGCGACCGTCCCGGAGAACAGGAATGCCTCCTGCGTCACCATCACCACGCCCCGCCGCAGTTCGGCGGTGTCCAGGTCGCGCAGGTCCGTGCCGTCCAGCAGGACCCGGCCCTCGGTCGGATCGTAGAAGCGGGCCAGCAGCTTGGCCAGCGTCGACTTGCCCGCGCCCGTGGAGCCGACGACCGCCACCGTCCGGCCCGCCGGGATGTGCAGGTCGAAGGTGGGCAGCACCTCGCCGCCCGTCCGGTAGGCGAACCGCACCCCGTCGAACGTGACCTCCCGGCCCGGGAGGTCACCGGAGCGCGGCGGCAGTTCCCTGGGGTGGTCGGTCTCCGGGACGTTCGGCGTCTGGGCCAGCAGACCGGCGATCTTCGCCAGTGAGGCCGCGGCCGACTCGTAGGAGTTGAGGAACATGCCCAGCCGGTCGATCGGGTCGTACAGCCGGCGCAGATACAGCACCGCCGCCGCCAGCACCCCGAGCGCCAGCGTGCCGTCCGCCACCCGGTAGGCGCCCCACAGCACCATGCCGGCCACCGCCGTGTTCGCGATCAGCCGCGAGCCGACGACATAGCGCGCCATCTCCAGGATCGCGTCGCCGTTCGACCGCTCGTGGCGGGTGTTCAGCTCGGTGAAGGCGACGTCGTTGCTCCGCTCCCGGCGGAACGCCTGGACCGGGCGGATGCCGTTCATCGTCTCCGCGAACTTCACGATCACCGCCGCGATCGCCGTCGACCGTGCCGTGAACGCGACGGACGCCCGCCGCCGGTACATCCGGACCATCAGATACAGCGGTACGAACGAGAGCGTGGCGATCGCGCCGATGCCCAGGTCCAGCCAGAGCAGCACCAGCGAGATCGACACGAACGACAGGACCACGCCGACCAGTTCCTGGAGCCCCTCGCTCAGCAGCTCCCGCAGCGACTCCACATCGGTCGTGGAACGTGAGATCAGCCGGCCCGAGGTGTAACGCTCGTGGAAGTCGACGCTGAGCGCCTGCGCGTGCCGGAAGATCCGGCCGCGCAGATCGAGCAGCACGTCCTGGTTGATCCGCGCGGCGGCCCGGATGAAGCCGTACTGGAGGATGCCCGCGCCGACCGAGCAGAGCGCATAGCCGACGGCGACCGCGATCAGCGGGCCGTAGTCGTGGTCCCGGAACGCCGGGACCCCGCTGTCGATCGCGTACGCCACCAGCAGCGGGCCCGCCTGCATCGCGCCCTGCTGGACCAGCAGGAGCAGGGCCGCCACCGCGACCCGGCCGCGCATCGGGGCCAGCAGCGAGAACAGCAGCGACCGCGTCGCCCCGGGCGGAGCGGGCAGGTCGTCCCGGTCGAACGGGTCGTCGGAGAGCGGCCGTTCCGGAGCGGGCGGGCTCTTCTTCCGCAGGCCGTCGTCCTCGGCCGCGGGACGTGAGGCGTCGTCGGTGGTCGTGGTCATCGGGCACTGCCCTCCTCGGCGGGGACCTGCCCGACGGCGGCCCGGTGGTCCTCGTGTTCGGCGCCCTCGCGCGTACGGGCCGGATCGCCGGGCTCGGCGCCCGACATCAGCCAGGCGTACTCCGCGTTGTCGCGCAGCAGCTCCTGATGGGTGCCGACCGCGGCGATCCGGCCGCCCGACAGCAGCGCCACCCGGTCGGCCAGCATCACGGTGGACGGGCGGTGCGCCACGACCACCGCCGTCGTCCGCTCCAGGACCTGCCGCAGCGCGGCCTCCACCAGCGTCTCCGTGTGCACGTCCAGCGCGGAGAGCGGGTCGTCCAGCACCAGGAAGCGCGGCTCGCCGACCACGGCCCGGGCCAGCGCCAGACGCTGGCGCTGGCCGCCGGACAGGCTCAGGCCCTGCTCGCCGACCTCGGTGTCCAGCCCGTGCGGCAGCTCGTGCACGAAGTCGGCCTGGGCCACCGACAGCGCCCGGCGCACCTGCGCCTCGTCCGCGCCCGCCGCGCCCATCGTCACGTTCTCGCCGACCGTCGCGGAGAACAGCGTGGGCTCCTCGAACGCCACGGACACCAGCTCCCGCAGCCGCGAACGCTCCATCGTGGCGATGTCCTCGCCGTCCAGCGTGATCCGCCCGCCGGTCGCCTCGTGCAGCCGGGGCACCAGAGCGGTCAGCGTCGTCTTGCCCGACCCCGTACCCCCGACGAGGGCCAGCGTCTCGCCAGGCCGGATGTGCAGATCGATCCCGGCGAGGACCGGCGGCGAGCCCGGCTCGGCGTCCGGGTAGCGGAACTCGACGCCCTCGAACACCATCCCGGCGGCGGTGGCCGGCGCGTCCTCGCGCACGGCGACGGCCCCGGGCTCCTCCGGGACGTCCATCACCTCGAAGTACCGGTCGGTGGCGGTCGCCGACTCCTGGCTCATCGCCAGCAGGAAGCCGATCGACTCCACCGGCCAGCGCAGCGCGAGCGCCGTGGAGAGGAAGGCCACCAGCGTGCCGGCCGACAGCGATCCGTCCGCCACCTGGATCGTGCCGAGGACCAGCGCCGCGCCGATCGCCAGCTCCGGGATGGCGGTGATCAGCGCCCAGATCCCGGCGAGCAGCCGGGCCTTGCCCAGCTCCGTGGTGCGCAGCCGGTGCGACAGCGCCCGGAAGGCCTGCGCCTGGCTGCGGTGCCGGCCGAAGCCCTTGACGATGCGGATGCCCAGCACGCTCTCCTCGACGACCGTGGTGAGATCGCCGACCTGGTCCTGGGCCCGGCGCGCGACCACCGAGTACTTCGTCTCGAACAGCGAGCACAGGATCATCAGCGGCACCGCGGGCGCCAGCAGCACCAGACCGAGCGTCCAGTCCTGGGCGAACAGAAGAACGAACCCGACGAGGATCGTCGTCGTGTTGACGATCAGGAAGGTCAGCGGGAACGCCAGGAACATTCGCAGCAGCATCAGGTCCGTCGTCCCGCGCGACAGCAGCTGACCCGAGGCCCAGCGGTCGTGGAAGGCGACCGGAAGCCGTTGCAGATGGCGGTACAGATCCGCCCGCATCGACGCCTCGACCCCGGCCAGCGGACGCGCCACCAGCCACCGCCGGAACCCGAACAGCAGCGCCTCCGCGATGCCCAGCAACAACAGATACAGCGCCCCCAGCCACACCCCGCCCGGATCGCGGTCGGCGACGGGACCGTCCACCATCCACTTCAGGACCAGCGGGATCACCAGCCCCAGGCAGGAGGCCACGACCGCCACGAAGGCGGCGGTGAACAGGCGGACCCGCACGGGTCGGACATAGGGCCACAGGCGCAGGAGGGAGCGCACGGCGGACCGGTCCGTGCGCTCTGCAGGCTTTTCGGGCATCAGGGCCGACCTTACGTTTCACCACTGACATCGGGCCTCCCAATTTCGGCCGGACCGGGCCCTCTTCCCCGGCCGGTCCGGCCGAACGCACCTCGGGCCGGACCTCCGGGTCGTACCCCCGTATCAACCGATCGGCCGATGCGCCGTCGAGCGTGACGGCGGATACCGCCCGGGCCCGTCCGCCGGAACCCTGGTGGGCATGGCAATCATCGAAGTCGACGGGGTACGCAAGACCTACGCGGGCCGTGCCGTGGTCGACGGCGTCTCCTTCTCCGTCGAGGAGGGCGAGATCTTCGGCATCCTCGGCCCCAACGGGGCGGGCAAGACCACCACCGTCGAATGCGTGGAAGGCCTGCGCATCCCCGACGCGGGCACCATCAGGGTCGCCGGGCTCGACCCCGTCGCCGACCACGACCGGGTGTCACACCTGCTCGGCGCCCAGCTCCAGGAGAGCGAACTCCAGGCCAAACTGACCGTACGGGAGGCGCTGGAGCTCTACACCGCCTTCTACCCGGCCCCCGCCGACTGGCGGCCGCTCGCGGACCGGCTCGGCCTGACGGACCGGCTCACCACCCGCTTCGGCCGACTCTCCGGCGGTCAGAAGCAGCGCCTGTTCATCGCGCTCGCCCTGATCGGCAACCCGAAGGTCGTCGTCCTCGACGAGCTGACCACCGGCCTCGACCCGCGCGCCCGCCGCGACACCTGGAAGCTCATCGAGGAGATCCGCGACGGCGGGGTGACCGTCCTGCTCGTCACCCACTTCATGGAGGAGGCCCAGCGCCTCTGCGACCGGATCGCCGTCATCGACCGGGGCAAGGTCGTGGCCCTGGACACCCCGGCGGGGCTGATCCGGCGGGCCACGGGCTCCACCGTCGTCTCCTTCGTGCCCTCCCGGGCGCTCACCGGCCCCGACCTCACCCGGCTCACCGCGCTTCCCGGCGTCGCGACCGTGACCCCGCCCGACCGCGAGGGGGCGCTCACGCTGCACGGCACCGACGAGACGGTCACCCCGTTCGTCGCCCTGCTCGCCGAACTCGGCGTCACCGCCCAGCGGCTGCGCATCACCGAGACCAGCCTCGACGAAGCCTTCCTCGACCTCACCGGACAGGACATCTGACATGCCGACCGAGACCACCACCGCACCGGCCACCGCCCCCGGGTCCCGCGTCGCCCGGCGACGCGGTCCCGCGGCCGCCGTCCTGATCGCTGAGACCCGGCTCTTCCTCCGCGAACCGGGCAACCTGTTCTGGATCTTCGCCTTCCCCTCCGTTCTTCTGGTGATCCTCGGCTTCATCCCCGCCTTCAAGGAGGCGCAGGACGAACTCGGCGGACGGCGCGTCATCGACCTGTACGTCCCCATCTCGATCCTGCTCGCCATGATCACGGCGGCGGTCCAGGCGATGCCGCCGGTCCTCACCGCCTACCGCGAGCGCGGAATCCTGCGCCGGATGTCCGCCACCCCGGTGCGGCCCTCCGCCCTGCTCTGTGCCCAGATCCTGCTGCACGGCGCGGCCTGCCTCGCCTCCGCGCTCCTCGTCACCGTCGTCGGCCGGATCGCCTACGGGGTCGCGCTGCCCGAACAGCTCCCCGGCTACCTGCTGGCGCTGCTGCTCGCCGTCGCCGCCGTGCTGACCCTGGGCTCCATGATCTGCGCCCTGTCCCGGACGACGAAGGCGGCCACCGCGTTCGGCACGGGCGCCTACCTCGTGATGATGTTCAGCGCCGGGGTGTGGCTGCCCGTCCAGACGATGCCCGACGCCCTGCGCCGCATCGTGGAGATCACCCCGTTGGGGGCCGCCTCCCAGGCGTTGGAGCAGGCCGCGTCCGGGAGCTGGCCGGGCTGGATCCACCTCCTGGTCCTCGCCCTGTGGACCGCGGCTCTGGGCATCGCGGCCGCTCGACTCTTCCGGTGGCAGTGACGGAGACTGCCCGCATGAAGCAGCCGCCCCGCTCCCCGTACCTGTCCGGTGCGACGGGGCCCCGCACGGTCGAGGAGCGCTGGGAGCAGTTCTACCGGTACGGGCCCTACGCCGTCCTCACCCTGTCCGTCATCGTCGGGGCCGTCGCCGCCGACCTGATCATGACCCGCACCGAGATGTACGTGGCCGGGGTCCTGGCCGTCGCGGCGTACGGGCTCCAGCTCTGGTGGGGCCGGGCCCGCCCGCGTACCGCTCCGGGCGCCCCGGCCGGGGTGGCCTACTACGCCGCCCGGACCCTCCTCGCCTTCGCCCTGTCCTGGCTCAACCCGTTCTTCGCGATCTACGCGGCGCTCAGCTACTTCGACGTCGAACCCCTGCTGCCCAAGCGCGCCGTCCGGATCGGGCTGCTCACCACCGCCGTCACCCTGGCCGGTTCGCAGAGCGGCGGCCTGCCGCCCGCGTCCCTGATGAACTGGGTCGCCTTCTGTGCGCTGTACCTCGTCAACGCCTCCCTCGCCCTCTTCTTCTGGCACCTCGGGATGCGGGAGGAGGAGAAGGCCCGCATCCAGGCCGCGACCATCGCCGAGCTGGAGCGCACCAACCTCCGGCTGGAGGAAGCCATGGCGGAGAATGCCGCCCTGCACGCCCAACTCCTCGTCCAGGCCCGCGAGGCCGGGGTCGACGACGAGCGGCGGCGGCTCGCCGCCGAGATCCACGACACCCTCGCCCAGGGCCTCACCGGGATCATCGCCCAGCTCCAGGTCGTCACCTCCGTCACGGACCGCGATCCGGAGACTGCCCGTGTCCACCTGGAGCGGGCCGCCGCGCTCGCCCGCCACAGCCTCGGCGAGGCCCGCCGCTCCGTGCACAACCTGGCGCCCGTCGCCCTGGAACACGACGAACTGGCCGGGGCGTTGAAGAAGACCGTCGCCGACTGGGCCGAACAGCACCGCGTCCGCGCCGACTTCACCGTCACCGGCACCGTCGAACCGGTCCACGACGAGATCGCCGCCACCCTGCTGCGGATCGCGGGCGAGGCCCTGGCCAACGCCGGGCGGCACGCCGGGGCCTCGCGGGTCGGGGTGACGCTGTCCTTCATGGACGACGAACTGACCCTGGACGTGCGGGACGACGGCCGCGGCTTCGACCCGGAGGCCGCCGCCCCGGCGAGCCGCACCGGAGGCTTCGGCCTCGGCGGCATGCGGACCCGCGCGGAACGCATCGCGGGCGCGGTCGAGGTGGAGTCGGAACCGGGCGGCGGCACGGCGGTGTCCGCCAGGGTCCCCCTGGTCAGGCAGGAGTCAACGACCCCGCGGCAGCCCCTGGTCAGGCAGGAGTGAGCCCCCGTACGGTGCCGTCATGACCGAGATCCCCGCCCGCGCCATCAGCCTCGTCGTCGTCGACGACCACCCGGTCGTCCGCGACGGACTGCGCGGCATGTTCGCCGCCGCCCCCGGCTTCGAGGTGCTCGGCGAGGCGGCGGACGGCGTGGACGCCCTCGCGGTCACCGAGCGGCTCGACCCGGACGTCGTCCTGATGGACCTGCGGATGCCCGGCGGCGGGGGAGTGGCGGCCATCGCGGAGCTGACCCGGCGCGGCGCGCGCTCGAAGGTGCTGGTGCTGACCACGTACGACACCGACTCCGACACCCTGCCCGCGATCGAGGCGGGCGCCACCGGCTACCTCCTCAAGGACGCCCCGCGCGAGGAGCTGTTCGCCGCCGTCCGGGCCGCCGCCGACGGGCGCAGTGTCCTGTCGCCCGCCGTCGCCTCCCGGCTGATGACCCGGGTCCGCACCCCCGCGGCCGGCCCCGCCGAAACCGCGCTGTCGGCGCGCGAGCGCGAGGTGCTGGTCCTGGTGGCGCGGGGCACCACGAACCGGGAGATCGCCGCCGAGCTATTCATCAGCGAGGCGACCGTGAAGACCCACCTCACCCACATCTTCGCCAAGCTGGGCGCCAAGGACCGGGCCGCGGCCGTCGCCGTCGGCTACGACCGGGGCATCCTCGGCTGATCCGGGCTCCTCCTCACTCCGCCACCCGGAGCAGCAGCACCGAACGGGCCGGCACCGTCACCTCCGTACCGCCGTCGAGGACCGTGCCCGGGGCCTCCGCCTGGTCCTCCCGTGAGGTGTCCAGGACCAGTTCGTAGGCGTCCGCCCACGGCGCGCCCGGCAGTTCGAAGGTGACCGGCTCCGCGCCCGCGTGCAACACCGCCAGGAAGCTGTCGTCGGTCACCGGCTCGCCCCGCGCGTCCCGCCCCGGAATGTCCCGGCCCGAGAGGTACAGCCCGAGCGTGGCCGCCGGTGCGTACCAGTCGCCCTCCGTCATCTCCCGGCCGTCCCGGGCGAACCACGCCAGATCCCGCAGCCCGTCCGGGGCCTGCGCCCGGCCCGAGAAGAACGCGCGGCGCCGCAGCACCGGATGGGTCCGGCGCAGCGTCAGCACCCGGGCCGTCAGCTCGGTCAGCTCCCGCCACTCCGGCCGCTCCAGCAGCGACCAGTCCACCCAGCCGGTCTCGTTGTCCTGGCAGTAGGCGTTGTTGTTGCCACCCTGCGTCCGGCCCATCTCGTCGCCCGCCACCAGCATCGGCACCCCGGTGGACAGCAGCAGCGTGGTCAGCAGGTTACGGAGCTGGCGGCGGCGCAGCGCGTTGATCTCCGGATCGTCGCTCTCGCCCTCAGCCCCGCAGTTCCACGCCCGGTTGTCGTTCGTCCCGTCCCGGTTGCCCTCCCCGTTCTCCTCGTTGTGCTTCTGCTCGTAGGAGACCACGTCGCGCAGGGTGAAGCCGTCGTGCGCGGTGACGAAGTTGACCGAGGCGTACGGGCGGCGGCCGCCCCAGGCGTACAGATCGCTGGAGCCGGTCAGCCGGTAGCCGAGATCCCGTACGTCGGGGAGCGCGCCGCGCCAGAAGTCCCGTACGGCGTCGCGGTAGCGGTCGTTCCACTCGGTCCACAGCGGCGGGAACGCCCCCACCTGATAGCCGCCGTTGCCGACGTCCCACGGTTCGGCGATCAGCTTGACCCTGCGCAGCACCGGGTCCTGGGCGATCACCGCGAGGAACGGCGAGAGCATGTCGACGTCGTGCATCGAGCGGGCCAGCGCCGCCGCCAGGTCGAAGCGGAAGCCGTCGACGCCCATCTCGGTGACCCAGTAGCGCAGCGAGTCGGTGATGAGCCGCAGCACCTGGGGCTGCACCACGTGCAGGGTGTTGCCGCAGCCGGTGTAGTCCGCGTAGCGGCGGGGGTCGTTCTGGAGTCGGTAGTAGCCCCGGTTGTCGATGCCGCGCAGCGACAGCATCGGGCCCAGCTCGCCCGCCTCCGCGGTGTGGTTGTAGACGACGTCGAGGATCACCTCGATCCCGGCGTCGTGCAGCGCGCGCACCATCCGCTTGAACTCGCCGACCTGGCCGCCCGCCGTGCCGGAGGCGGAGTAGTCGGCGTGCGGGGCGAAGTAGCCGATGGAGTTGTAGCCCCAGTGGTTGTGCAGCCCGCGCCGCAGCAGATGGTCCTCGTGGGCGAACTGGTGCACCGGCAGCAGCTCGACGGCGGTCACCCCGAGCCGGGTCAGATGTCCGATCGCCGCCGGGTGCGCGAGACCGGCGTACGTGCCGCGCAGCTCGGGCGGGATGTCCGGGTGGAGCTTGGTGAAGCCGCGCACATGCAGTTCGTAGATGACGGAGTCGGCCCACGGGGTCTTGGGCCGGCGGTCCTCCACCCAGTCGTCGTCATCGTGGACGACCACACCCTTGGGCACGTACGGGGCCGAGTCCCGGTCGTCGCGCACGGTGTCGGCGACATGCTGGTCCGGCCAGTCCCGGACGTGCCCGTACACCTCGGGCGGCAGGGTGAAGGTCCCGTCGACCGCGCGGGTGTACGGGTCGAGCAGCAGCTTCGCCGCGTTCCAGCGGGCCCCCGTCCACGGGTCCCAGCGGCCGTGCACCCGGTAGCCGTACCGCTGACCGGGCCGTACGCCGGGGACGAAGCCGTGCCAGATCTCATGGGTCAGCTCGGTCAGCGGGCAACGGGTCTCGACGCCCCGCTCGTCGAACAGACACAGCTCGACCGCCTCGGCCCCGCCCGCCCACAGCGCGAAGTTCGTCCCCGCCACCCCGTCCGGCCCGACCCGGAAGCGGGCCCCCAGCGGCATCGGGGCCCCGGGCCACACGGCGGGCGCGGCCGCCCCCGACCGTACGGCGTCGGCGCGCTGCGCCTGGGCGACCTCCGCCCGCACGGCGGCCACCGCGTCCGGATCCCGCACCGCCTCCTGACCCCGCACCGGCTCCTGGTCCTGTACTGCCTCCTGCTCGGCTGCGCTCGACACCGTGCGGCCTCCCGCGGCTCGTGGGACGGGCACCTACGAAGGGGCGCGCGGCGTCCCGGCCGCGGCCCCTTTCAGGTAGTCCTCCCCTCTGTTCTGCCCACCGGGCGGCCCGCACTCACGTTTCCCCCGACCGGCCCTGGTCGTTGGGGGAGCGTGAACCACACAGCGAAGAGCGCACGGGCCGGCTCGGCCGCCGTGCTGACATGGGCAGGACTGCTGACCGTGCTGGCCCTTCTGACCGGCTGCACCGACACCCGGGAGGCCCTGCTCAACGGCAAGGCGCGATCCTCCGGCGACGCGATCAGCGTCTTCCCGGAGAACGGCGCCAAGGACGTCGACGAGGAGACCCGGATCGTGGTGAAGGTCCCCGACGGGCGGCTGGAGAGCGTGAAGGTCATGCGGATCGAGGACGCGCAGCAGCAGACGGTGGCCGGGCGCATCGCCGAGGACGGGCGCTCCTGGGCCCAGGAGCCCAAGGTGTCCCGGCTCGCCCTTGCCGCGAAGTACAGCATCGACGCGGTGGCCGTGGACGCACAGGGGCGGCGCTCCGCCCGGCACGCCACCTTCACCACGCTCGTGCCCGAGCACCGCTTCATCGGCTACTTCAAGCCGGAGAACCGGTCCACCGTCGGCACCGGCATGATCGTCTCCTTCTCCTTCAACCGGCCCGTCGCCGACCGGGCGGCGGTCGAGAAGGCCATCCGGGTGACGTCCGATCCGGTGGTGGAGGTCGCCGGTCACTGGTTCGGCAAGGACCGGCTCGACTTCCGCCCGAAGACGTACTGGAAACCCGGCACCGAGGTCACCGTCGACATCGGACTGCGGGACGTCGAGGGCGCCCCGGGGGTCTACGGCAGTCAGGACAAGACCGTCGTCTTCACGGTCGGCCGTTCCCAGGTCTCCCGGGTCGACGCGGAGGAGAAGACGATGGAGGTGCGCCGCGACGGAGAGCTGGTGGAGACGGTCCCGATCACCGCGGGGGCCCCGAAGACGACCACGTACAACGGGAAGATGGTGGTCACCGAGATGCACGAGGTGACCCGGATGAACGGGGCGACCGTCGGTTTCACGGACAAGAAGGGCAAGGGCGAGTACGACATCAAGGACGTACCGCACGCGATCCGGCTGACCGAGTCGGGCACCTTCCTGCACGGCAACTACTGGGCCGACGAGTCCGTCTTCGGCGAGGAGAACGTCAGCCACGGCTGCATCGGGCTGCGCGACGCCAAGGGCGGCAGCGGCTCCGCTCCCGGCGGCTGGTTCTTCGACCGGACCCTGATCGGCGATGTGGTCGAGGTGGTCAACTCCAAGGACAAGAAGGTCGCACCGGACAACGGGCTCAGCGGCTGGAACCTCGGCTGGAAGAAGTGGAAGGCCGGTTCCGCCCTGCGCTGAGGCCCCGCCGAGCCCGCGACCGCTCCCCGTACCCGGGCATCCAGGCATCCGGGCGTCCGGGGCATCTCCTCCGGCCGCCCCCTCCGGCCTCCCCCTCCGGCCGGCCCCGGCACCCCGCGCCACCTGCGCAGCTCCCCGAGCAGTTGGGACGGAACGGTGACATTCCGGAGGGAGTTCATCCCGGTCGCGATGTGATTATCTTGCGGCGGCGCGCTTTTTCTGCGCGCGGGGGTGCGGGCCATGGCGGGGCCAGGCCGTGCGAGGGGAGACGACCACAGTGAACGGGCAGCCGATATCGGGGGCATCGGCCGGGGCGAGCGGGAAGCGGCGCGGCGGGCCGGGGCTTCTGGCCCTGGTTCTGGGCGCACTGCTGTTGCTGGTGACGGCGTGCGGCGGCAGTGCCGACGCGGGGGACAAGAAGAGCCCTGCGGGCGGTACGAAGAAGGAGGACACGACCGCCTCGCAGGCGGTCGTGACCATCGCGCCGAAGGACGGCGCGGAGTCCGTGGCGACCAGCGGCGCGCTGAAGATCGGCGCCACGCAGGGCAAGCTGACCACGGTGAAGGTCGCCGACCCCAAGGGCAACGAGGTCGCGGGCGAGATCGCGGCCGACGGCGCGAGCTGGGCGCCGGAGCGGCACCTCGCCGCCGCCACCAAGTACACGGTGCACGCGGTAGCCAAGGACGCCGAGGGCCGTGAGTCGGCGAAGGACACCACGTTCACCACGCTGGTGCCGCAGAACACCTTCATCGGGCAGTACACGCCGGAGGACGGCTCGACGGTCGGGGTCGGCATGCCGGTCTCCATCCACTTCACCCGGGGCATCACCGACCCGGCCGCGGTGGAGCGGGCGATCAAGGTGACGGCCGAACCGGCCGTCGAGATCGAGGGCCACTGGTTCGGCAACGACCGCCTCGACTTCCGCCCGGAGAACTACTGGGCCGCGGGCACCAAGGTGACCGTCGAGCTCAACCTCGACGGCGTCGAGGGCCGGCCGGGTGTCTACGGCAAGCAGGCCAAGACGGTGAAGTTCACCATCGGCCGCAGCCAGGTCTCCACCGTCGACGCGGACACCAAGCGGATGAAGGTGGTCCGCGACGGCAAGCAGATCAAGGACATCCCGATCTCCGCGGGCGCCCCGGCGACGACCACGTACAACGGGCAGATGGTCATCAGCGAGAAGCTCAAGGTGACCCGGATGAACGGCGACACCGTCGGCTTCGGCGGCGAGTACGACATCAAGGACGTGCCGCACGCCATGCGGCTGTCCACCTCGGGCACCTTCCTGCACGGCAACTACTGGGGCGCGTCCTCGATCTTCGGCAACACCAACACCAGCCACGGCTGTGTCGGTCTGCGCGATGTGCGCGGCGGCTACGACAACCAGACGCCGGCGGCGTGGTTCTACAACAAGTCGATGATCGGCGACGTGGTCGTCGTGAAGAACTCGAAGGACAAGCAGATCGCCCCGGACAACGGCCTCAACGGCTGGAACATGGACTGGGAGGAGTGGAAGAAGTAACCCTCTTCCTCTCCTGAACGACCCGGGCGGGCCCGGTGCTGTGACCAACGGCACCGGGCCCGCCCGCGTTAGCGGTGGTTAACCTCTTGGCATGACTGTGACTCTCGAAGTACGCGACGGCGTCGGCACCATCCAGCTCGACCGGCCGCCCATGAACGCCCTGGACGTCGCGGTCCAGGACCGGCTGCGGGAGCTGGCCGAGGAGGCGACCCGGCGCGAGGACGTGCGCGCCGTGATCCTCTACGGCGGCGAGAAGGTGTTCGCGGCGGGCGCGGACATCCAGGAGATGCAGGCGATGGACCACACGGCGATGGTGCTCCGGTCCAAGGGCCTCCAGGACGCCTTCACCGCCGTCGCCCGCATCCCCAAGCCGGTCGTCGCCGCCGTCACCGGTTACGCGCTCGGCGGCGGCTGCGAACTGACGCTCTGCGCCGACTACCGGATCGCCGCGGACAACGCCAGGCTCGGCCAGCCGGAGATCCTCCTCGGACTCATCCCCGGCGCGGGCGGCACCCAGCGCCTCGCCCGGCTGATCGGCCCCTCCCGGGCCAAGGACCTCATCTTCACCGGCCGCATGGTCAAGGCGGAGGAGGCCCTGACGCTGGGCCTGGTCGACCGGGTGGTCCCGGCCGCCGAGGTCTACGAGCAGGCGCACGCCTGGGCCGCCAAGCTGGCCAAGGGGCCCGCGCTGGCGCTGCGCGCGGCCAAGGAGTCGATCGACGCCGGACTGGAGACGGACCTCGACACCGGGCTCACCATCGAGCGGAACTGGTTCTCCGGACTCTTCGCCACGGAGGACCGCGAGCGGGGGATGCGCAGCTTCGTCGAGGAGGGGCCGGGCAAGGCCACGTTCCTCTGATCCGTAGTCAGATGGCCGACGGTCCCTAGTCGGATCGGGGCGGCCGGTAGTCGGGTCGGAGGGCCCCGCTTTCGGGAGTTCATCCGTCAGAGCGGATTATCCGGGCCTTAAGGCAACCTTAAGGCCCGGTGCCGCCGTCGGCCGGGCAACCCTCGCGGGGTGGTGTATCGCCGCAGGTCACCGTGGCCCTTCCGGGTTCTCTTTTGCCAAAGGCATATGCCGAAAGCCTTCTGCGGAATGAGTTGTTCCGGGCTACGGATTCCTGCGGAACGGCCCCGGAGGCCGATCTGTGCGGCCATGATGGTGGGCATGGCGGGCCTGGAGGGTGTGGATCAGCCGCGACCGCGCAGCAGCGCGACGGCGGCACGCAGTTCGTCGACCATGGACGACGAACAGGCGTTCAAGGCGCTGGAGTTGTTCGGAAATCCGACCGAGGGGGAGGTTCGGCTGCCGTCCCGTCCGGAGTCGGCGGCGACGGCCCGTCGGCTCACCTCCTGCGTCGTGCTCCGTCAGTGGGCCCTCTCGCCGCAGACCGCGGAGTACGCGGTGCTCCTGGTCTCCGAGCTGGTCGGCAACGCGGTGCGCCACACCGGGGCGCGGGTGTTCGGGTTACGCATGGTGCGCCGGCGGGGCTGGATCCGCATCGAGGTGCGTGATCCCTCGCGTGGACTGCCGTGTCTGATGCCGGTGCGCGAGATGGACATCAGCGGCCGGGGGCTCTTCCTCGTCGACAAGCTCTCCGACCGCTGGGGCGTGGATCTGCTGCCGCGCGGCAAGACCACCTGGTTCGAGATGCGGATCTCCGACCGCTGACCCGCTGATACGCAGAAACCCCCGGTCGGCCGTGGTGCGGCGCTGCGAGGGTTTCTGGCGGGGGCCGTGACATGGGGGGTGTGTTCACGGCCGCTCAGGACGACCTTGGCCCGGGTCAATGGGGGTCGTGGATCCGACTATGGCAGATGGGCGACCCCGGTGCCAAAGCGACTTGTCGGAATATTTAAGGAACAAACGGGCAACTTCAGGTTGAATCGCAGGTGTGCTCGGTCACTTGCCTGGTTTTCTATGCATTTTTATGGCGTCGCTTGAATGATTCATTGATCATCTACTGAACTGCACAATCACCTCATTTCACCCAATGCGCCCCTACTGTGTCCCGGGAATCGGTGGAACCCATGGAGCGTGAGGTGGTCGGGCATGGACGGACGCAGGGCTCCGATGGGCCGCCGTGACGCGCTGGGCGCGGGGGCCGGGGCGCTGGCCGCCGCCCTCGCCGTCGGATGCGCCCGGAGCGACCGGGCGGCGGGCGGAGCCGCCGGTCCCGCCGTGCTGCCGGAGGCGGCTCCGGCGGCCGCGCCCGCCCCGCGCCGCTTCCCCGGTCTGCCCTTCCGCGTCGCCCACGGCCCCCGCGACCTGCCCCGCGTCGCCCTCACCTTCGACGGGCGGGGCGACCCCGGCCTCGCCCGCACCGCACTCGCCCGGTGCGAACAGGCCGGGGCGCGCGTCACGGTGCTCGCGGTCGGCACCTGGCTCGCCGAACACCCCGGCCTGGCCCGCCGGATCCTCGACGGGGGCCACGAGATCGGCAACCACACCGAGCGCCACCTCGACCTCGCGGCCCTGGACGAGCGCGCGGCGTACGAGGAGATCGCCGCCTGCGCCCGGCGGCTGCGCCGGCTCACCGGGTCCATCGGCGGCTGGTTCCGCCCCTCGCCCACCGCGTACGCCTCCCCGCTCGTCCAGCGCCTCGCCCAGCGGGCCGGCTACCCCCACGTCCTCGGCTGCGACGTGGAATCGCTCGACCACGCGGCCACCCGCGTCGCCACCGTCACCCGGAAGGTCGCCGGGGAGCTCCGCAACGGATCGGTGGTGGAGCTGAGCCTCGGCCGCCCGGTCACCGTCGACGCGCTGCCGCTGCTCCTCGCCGAGATCGGCCGACGCGGGCTGCACGCGGTGACGGCCACGGAGTTGATGGGCCGCCCGGCCACCGGCGTCACCCGGACGGCCCGATAATCTGACCCCTGACATTCGGCATCACGAAGGGGCGGAACAGTGGCGGACATCGAGTCGGCGCGGACGGCATTCGAGCGGTTCGACCAGAACGGCGACGGCCTCATCACGGCCAACGAGTACAAGAGCGCCATGGCCCAGCTGGGCGACCCCTTCGTCACCGAGACGGTGGCGCAGGCGATCATCAACGCCCACGACGCCAACGGTGACGGCCTGCTCACCTTCGACGAGTTCTGGGCCTCGCAGAACAAGGCCTGAGCCGCCGTGCGGCGGCGGCCGGCCCCGCGCCGTCGGGGGCCGGCCGCCGACAGGCCCGGTGTCCCAGGGCCCCATCCGGGTGCCTTCGGGCCCTCGCGCCCGCCGTGCGCGGCTTGCTGTGTCTTTGTCCACCGGCGAGGATCGGGCCGTGATGTTCTCCGGACCCCCTGCCGACCCGGCCGCGCCCGGCACGGCTCCCGGGCCGACCGCGCCGCCCGGCACACCTGCCGCCGTGGCCGCACCGGGGCCGACGGCCGGCGCGCCGTTCGGCGGCGAGATATCCGACGGGCCGTCCGTCCGTCCCGCCGGGCGCTCGTGGACGACCCCGCTCCTGCTCTGCGCCGTGGGCGCCCTCGCGCTCCTCGTGGCCCTGCTCGGCCCCGGCATCGCGGCCCGCGGCACCGGGGAACTCCGGATACCCGGCGCGGGGCTCACCACCGTGCTCCGCACCGTCCTGTTCGCCGCGCTCGCCCTCCACCTGGGCGAACTCCTCGGCCCGCAGCTCGTCCGGCCCGTCCGGGGCCGTCCTCGTACCGCCGTACGGAGCTGGGCGGTGCTCGCCTCGCTCGCCGGTGCGGCCGCCGCGGCCGGGCAGATCGTCCGGCTCGCCGCCGTCAGCGACCTCGGGATCACCGAGACCTACGGCACCCGCGAGGGCGGACTGCTCCTCCTCATCGCCAACGGCCTGGTCCTCGCCGCCCTCTGCGCCGCGAGCAAACGCCCGGCCCTCGCCCTCGTCCCGCTCGCCGTCGTCATCGGCGCGGAGGCCCTGCGCGCGCACCCGGAGGCGTACAGCCCCGAGTTCGGCGCCGCCCTCACCGTCGTCCATCTGACCGCCGCGTCGCTGTGGACCGGCGGTCTGCTGTACGTCCTGCGCACCATGTGGCGCTGGCGCGGCTCACCCGTCGCGGCCCGCGCGCTCCTCGGCCGGTACGCGCGCCTCGCGATCTGGCTGTACGTCGCCCTCGCCGCCACGGGTACGGCCTCGACCCTGCGCCGGCTGCCGCTGGACGTGGTGTTCGCCTCCGCCTACGGGCGCACCCTGCTGGTCAAGCTGGCGCTGATGGCCGTGGTCAGCGCGCTGGCGGTGGCGGCCCGGCGGCGGATGCTCCGGGACGCCGACCCTTCGGTCGCGCATCTGCTGGCCCGCCGTGAACAGGTCGTGCTGGGCCTGGTCGTGGTGGTCTCGGCGATCCTCACCGTGGTCCCCGACCCGCACTGGATCTCGCTGCGCCCTTAGGAGCCGTTCCGGTACGGCTCCCAGCCGCGCAACTCGTCGTCGCGCGGGGCCAGGACGAGGGCCGGAGCTTTTGGGCCGAAGACCGTCACCGGCCTCCGCGCGTCCCAGGACGGCCACCTCGGGTCCCCGTCCGTCGCGAAGTCCACCCACGCCCGGTGCATCGCGTCCGCCAGGTCCTGCGGGGCGTCGGGGCCGGTCAGGGCCTTCGTGTCGGGGTGGGCGAGCGTGTCGAAGACGAAGCCCAGCTCCAGCGCGTGACAGGCGCCGAGCCGCTGTACGGGGGTGGGCCAGCCGAACTCGTACACGTACGTGGAGCCGGGCGCGTCCGTCCGGGCGTCGGCCAGCCGGTTGAGCGGGACCCGCAGCAGCAGGTCCGTCGCGAGCGCGCCGAGCAGTTCGCCGGGGGTGGCGTCCGGCCGGTTGGCCCGGTAGACGCGGGCGGTGGCGTTCGGTACCCCGAACTTCAGCAGGGCCAGGCGGAGCCGCAGCCGGCCGATCCTCTCGGTCAGGCCGCCGGGCACGAACCAGAGCCGGTACTCCTCGGTGTTCGTCCCCATCAGCAGATCGATCCCGGCGGACGCGCCCGCGTGCAGCGCCGCCACGGGGTCCTGGGGCAGCAGTTCGCCGTCCACGACCACCTGGAAGGAGTTGCGGCCGGTCAGTGGGTTTCCGCCGCTGGTCACCTCGGTCTGCGCGGTCAGCAGGGCCTCCGGGTCCACGGCGGTCAGCGCGGCGGCCGTCGCGGGCACTCCGACCCGCTTGGCGATCAGCTCGGTCGTCCCGCGCGCGGCGGCCGGGGGCAGGGCGGCGGGCGCCCCGCTCTGGAGCACCGCCCGCCGCAGCAGCCCCGCCGACCGGGGTGCGGCCAGCAGGGCGGCGATGGAGACCGCCCCCGCCGACTCCCCGGCCACCGTCACCCGGTCCGGGTCGCCGCCGAACGCCGCGATGTTGTCGCGCACCCACTCCAGGGCGGCCAGCTGGTCCAGCAGCCCCCGGTTGGCGGGCGCGTCCGGGAGGACGCCGAAGCCCTCGACGCCCAGGCGGTAGTTGACGGAGACGAGGACCACCCCGTCCCGGGCGAACGCGGCCCCGTCGTACACCGGCACCGCCGAGGAGCCGTGCACCAGCGAACCGCCGTGGATCCACACGAGGACGGGCAGCCCGGCCGCACCCGGCGCGGGCGTCCACACGTTGAGGTTCAGCCAGCCGTCGCCTGCCACCGCCGGATCCGGAAGCAGCCGGTCCAGCGGCGGGGCGTAGGGCCGCTTGGGGGCGGTGGGCCCGTACGCCACGGTCTCGCGCACGCCGGTCCACGGCTCCGGCGGTCCGGGCGCGCGGAACCTCCGTACGCCCACCGGCGCAGTCGCGTACGGGATACCGCGGAAGACCGCGACGCCCCGCTCCACCGCACCGCGCACGGTGCTCACCCGCGGGGCGGCGCCCGCCACGATGTCGGACATGGTGCGTGCCAACCCCTCTCGCGGTGCGGTGACCCGGACGGAGCCATCCATGCCCGCGAAGGGCCGTCCGTGACACCACCCGGACGGCTGGACCGGCCGGTGTCCGCTTGGTGTCCGGAAGGTGTCAGGCGGGGCCCGGGAGGTGATTCCCGGGCCCCGCCGGAGGGAGGCGCGCCTCAGGCGGCGAAGTACCGGGACAGTGAGTCCCGTTCGTCCAGCTCCACCAGGTCCGGACGGGTGTAGCGCTCGGCGCGCGCGTGGTAGTCGAAGTCGCCCCGGACCAGCCCCCGGTAGTCCTGGACGCAGCGCTCCAGGGCCGCGCGGGTCGGCCCGGTGATGCCCGCCGCCTCGATTTCCTCGATCAGTTCCTTTTCCGCCCGCACCACCCGTTCCGCTATCCGGGCCAGCTGGATTCCGGCCTCGTCGACGGCTTCCTGGAGGGTCGAACCCCGGTCGCGCTGAATCAGCCGTACGGCGTTGTGCTCGTAGCCGAGAGCGGCTTCCTTCTCGAAGGAGCAGATGTCGTTGCAGAGCCCCGAATGATCGGTGACCGCGTTCCGCAGGGCGATATACGCGGGCAGGCTCCGGGCGGAATCCGGGAGATCGATTCCGGCGGTGATCTCATGCAGACAGAGAAATGGCTGCATGGCGACCGAATCCCGCCGGTGCTTGGCGAATTCGGCCCGGCTCGGCACCTGTCCGGCGGCCCGCTCGACGGCCTCGGCGTAGTACGTCCACAGCCAGGCGGCGGTGTCCCGCCGGAACTGCCGGTTCCACTGCGGCGACCGCCCGCGGCAGGTCCGCTCCCGCAGCCCGGCCAGCGCCCGCTCCATCGGTCCGTTCGGCGCGGCCCCGTCGAAGACGTCCACCAGGCGGGTGATCGCCCGCTCGCACATCAGCGGATCACGTCCGGCCGGGCCGTCGTCGAACTCGTCGTCCACCAGGAAGGCCCAGAAGAGCCATTGACAGAACAGGTCGAGATGCTCCTGCGTGGCCTTCGGGAAGATCAGGGATATCCACAGTTCCGGACGGGTCCGGATCATTTTCTTGCGGGCCGGTACGGAGAGATCGAGACCTTCGGATTCGGCCCATTCCCAGGCGGCCCCACGCGTTTCCGCCAGGCCTGGATTACACCCAGCACTCCGGAACGGCATGTGAAACGCCGGTAACGTGATCTGGCTCATTGCTGCCCCTCGTCTGATGAATACGGGCGGACGATGTGAACGACGCATTCCGGGTGATCGAGCAAGGGACCGGCCCGCCGGGAAGCGGCGGCCGAGAGCCCGGGGGGGCGGGCGACGGGGCGACCGTACGAGGTGGGAGGGCCACAGCTGTCCTCCTTCCTCCGCCGGGTGCCGGGGCGGCCGGGGCAGGTTCGGTGAGCCGGTGGGCGGGCGCGTCACCATGTGTAATGCCCAGTCAACCCCCTGTGGGGGTGCCGAGGGAAGCCATGTGTGACCGAAATTGTTTGATCGGCAGGAACTCTCTGACCATTACTGGGTAGTTGGTGAAGTCGTGGGCTCTCCGCGACGGCAGTGGCTCAAGTGCGCCGGAAGAACTCGACCTCGCCGAGCGCGATCGGCCGCCCCTCGCCCTGTCCGGCCGCCTCCCGCAGCACCAGCCGGACGGAGACGACATCGCTGATGCCCGTCCGTACGGTCTGCTTGCCGGGCTTGTCGTTGAAGGTCACCGCCTTCTCGTGGACCGTGCCGTCCTTCGTCTCCACGATCAGATCCGCCCGGGTCGGCCGCGCGCCCTGCCGGAACTCCTGCGGCTCCTTCGACACACCGGTGTGCACCACGACGCCGACCAGCCGGAACGGCGTCCCGAACGAGCAGGTCAGCGACGCGCCCAGCTCGGGCGCGCCCCAGTACTTGTTCGTCAGGCCGTCGATCGCCGCGCTCGCCGGGTGTCCGGGCGCCGCCGCGCTCGCGGTCACCCCGGTGGGGCTGATCTCCGCCGTGCCGCCGAGCTTGTCCCGGACGTCCTCGTAGACGTAGCGGCCCAGCGGGAAGAACAGGAAGCCCGCGACCAGCAGCCCGGCCACGGCCAGGACCAGCAGCGTCCGCCGCAGCGCCCGGCCCGAACCGCCGCGCACCCGGCGGCGGAACGGCCACACCGTGCGCCACCACGGCAGGGCGGCCGGCGCCTCCTTGGCCTGCAGGGGCGCGGCGCACCGGCGGCAGAACTTCCGCCCCGGCAGGTTCGGCGTACCGCAGGCCGGGCAGGGCGGGCCGTCCGGAGTCTCCTCCTCCGCCACCGGCCGCACGACGGGCCGCCGGGTCACGGGCCTGGCCGGCTGCACCGCCCCGATCGGCTCGTCCGCGTCGGTCGCGGATCCGGATGCTGTTCCCGGCGCGGTCGGCCCGGGCACCGGTGCGGACGCCGGGATTCCGGGGCGTACGGGAGCGGGCCGCACGGGCCGTACGGGCGGCACGGGCGGCACGGGCGGTGCGGGTGACCTCGCCGGTACGGGTGCCGACGCCACCGGGGGCGTGGTGGGCTGCGGTGGTACGGGGGTGGGTGCGGCGGGCCGGGGTGGCTCCGGCGGCTGTTCGGGGCGCGCGGGGGTGGGGCGTGGCGGAGCTTCGGGACGCGCGGGCGGCTCGGGGTGATCGGAAGAAGCCGCGGGTGCGGGCGCCTGCGCAGGTGCGGGCGTCGACGGAGGCGCCGATGCGGGCGCGGGCGTGTGCGTCGGCGGACCGGCAGGATCCGGTGCCGGCGCCGGCGTGGACGCGACCTCTGGCTCCGGGGCACGCACCTCGGCCGAAGGCGGCACCGCGACCGAGGCGTGCGGCTCCGCCGAGGGCGGCTGCGCCACCGGGGTTCCCGGCTCCGCGACCGGGGTGCGGGGCACCGCCACCGGGCGCTCCGGCTGCACCACCGGGACGTGCGGCACCGCGACCGGGCCCTGCGGCTCCGCCGAGCGCGGCTCCGCCACCGGGCGCTCCGGCTCCGCCACCACGGCGCGCGGCTCCGCCGCCGGGGCCTGCGGCACCGTCAGGGGCGGCCGCGCCACGGAAGGCTCCGCCTCCGGCTCCGGCCCGCGATCCGGCTCCGCCACGGGAGCCTCAGCTTCAGGACCCGGCCGCAGGTCCGGATCAAGCTCCGGACCCGCGGCCCGCGTCCGCCGTACCGGCTGGGAGGACCAGCCCAGGTAGCTGCCGCAGTTGCCGCAGAAGTCGTCGGTCTCGCCGTTGGCCGTACCGCACGCCGGGCACGAACGCATCGCGTCAGCCTCCTGTCTGTTCGGGCTCTTCGGGCGGGCCCGGCAGGACCTCCACCCGGCAGGTGAGGTGGACGGGGCACGAGGCCGTGACGACGTCCAGGACCCGGTGGGCGTCCACCGGGGCGTCCGCGCGCACCGGCCATACCCGGACGAGCAGTTCACCGGTCGGCGGCGGCGGGAGCGCCGCGCCCGGCTCGGCCGACCAGGTGGCGCCCCCGCCGTCCCGGACGTCCGCGTGCACCTCGCAGACCAGCCGCAGCCGCTCGACGAGACCCCGCCGGGTGCCGCGCCACCGGTGCAGCTCGACGGCGCGCGCGACGACCGCCCGGCGCAGCTCGACCGGCCACGCCGGATCGGTCTCGACGCCCACCCACGAGGCCAGCCAGGGCAGGAAGTCGGCCGGGGCCAGCGCCGGGTCGACGTAGGCGGGCAGGTTGTCCAGCGTGGACAGGACCGGCGCCAGCACCGTGTCCAGGCCCGCCGTGAACCGCTGGGCCAGGTCGTCGTCCGCGTACAGGGCGGGCAGCAGTTCGCCGATCGGGTAGCGGCTCGGCAGTCCGGGTATCGCGGCCCGTGTCATACGCCCTCACCGGCCCCGTTCGCGGTGACCACCACCTGGTGCTGGTGCGAGAAGACCAGGGCCCCCGGCGCGACGTCGACCCGGTCCACCGCCGCCCCGCGCCGGCCGGTGATCGGGTCCGCCGGGAACAGCCGGACGTCCTCCACCAGACCGGCCCCCTCCACGCTCTGGAGCACGGCGAAGACCTCCCCGTACTGCACGGGCCTGCCGAACGGCCACCCCCGGCCGTCCGCCCCGCCGCGCAACGGGTCGATGTGCCGGAACAGCGCCTCCAGCGCCTCCGCCCGCACCCGGTCCACATCGCCCGGCGCCGCCACCAGCCGGGCGACGACCGTGACGCCCTGGTAGGCGGGCGGCTCCACGATCAGCCGGGTGCCGACCAGACGCCGTTCGTCGAGCCGTTCGGTGACCGCGGCCAGCACCTGGTCCGAGGGGATCAGCTGCTCGAAACGGAGATGGCCGTCCTCGTCGGCGACCGCGTCGGGCACCACCAGCACCCGTACCGCGCCGGCCTCGCCCGCCACGGCCGGCACACACCGCACCCGGCGCAGCGACGGCGCGGCCTCCCGGGCGATGAGCTCGTAGTCCTCGGCCGTCACCGCCCGCTCCTGCACCCGCAGGATGTTGGGCGCGCGCACCTTCGCGTTCTCCACGGTCTCGCCGTCGACCCCGCCGGTCGCCGCCTCGCGGTTGTTCACGCCCGCGACGTACGGCACCGAACTGCGCAGCACGGAGATCGCGCCCCGGGCGACGTTCCCCGCCGCCCCGCCACCGGTCCGGTAGCGGGGGACGCGGAGCTGGGCGCCCTTCTCCGGCACCGCGCCGTACGCGCGCATCGTGCCGTCCGGCTCGCGCACCTCCGGCGGGAACGCGAACTCCCCGGAGACCGCGTCGATCCGCACATGCCGGTCACCGGGCCCGGACGCGCCGAAGTGCTCGACCGGGGTCCAGATCTGCCAGCCCTCGTCCGCCGACACCTGGACGACCGGCGGCTCCCCGTCCAGCAGCAGCGGCGCCCGGCTCACCGAGAACCGCTGCCCGGCGACGCCCTCCGACACCCCGAGCGGCACGTCGACGACGGTCTCCGCGTGCTCCGCGGCCACCGTGCCGCCGACCGTGAACACCTCGGCCTCCCGGATCGTCGGCGACTCCGAGTAGAACGGCTGGCCCGGCTCCGGAGCGGTGACCCGGCAGCGCAGCCACCCCGCCCGGGTGCCCGCCACCACGGACGCGGTGTGCCCGGCCGGGACGAACACGACGACCTCCCCGGGCCGGTTCAGACCGCCGGTGCTGTCGGTGCCGGTCGCACACATCACCCAGCGCGCCCCGTCCCACGCCTCCCACACCAACGGCGGCTGACGCGGGTCGACGCCCACGCCCTCCACCCGGCTGTCCAGACGGACGGCGACGATGCAGCGCGGTACGGCCGTCGGCAGGCCGAACAGCAGGGCGTCACCGGGCTCCGGCCGGTTCTGGAAGCACGGGATGTCCTTGCCCGCGCCGAGCGGCGCGGTCCGGTCCGTCTGCTCGCCCGACACCGGCGCGGTGACCAGCCGGACCAGCGAACTCGGCACGATCGGCAGGTCGTCGGCGGTGGAGAACACCACCGGCTCCTCGGCCTCCCCGCGCGCGGTCGCCACCTCCGTACCGGAGGGCAGGTGCACGGTCTCCGGCTGCGGCGCGGACAGCCAGAAGTCGATCTCGGCCCGGGCCACGGTCGGCGGGAACAGCGTCACACCGAGCAGGTCGAGGAAGGCCGCGTAGTTCTTGTCCGGCACCCGGTTCAGCCGGTAGAGCAACTGGTCGACCAGGTAAGCGAACGTCTCGATCAGCGTGACCCCGGGGTCCGACACATTGTGGTCGGTCCACTCGGGGGAGCGCTGCTGGACGTACCGCTTGGCCTCGTCGACGAGCTGCTGGAAGCGCCGGTCGTCCAGATTGGGCGAAGGCAGGGCCATCAGCGCATCCCCGCTTCCTGGGAGGTCTCCGCGGCCGGACCCTCCGACGACGGGATCGTGTAGAAGGGAAAGACCAGGTTGCGCAGGTCGTTGGTGGCCCGCACGGTGTAGTGCACGTCGATGTAGAGCGTGCCCTCCTCGATGGCGTCGAACGCGATCACCACGTCCGTCACCTCGATGCGCGGCTCCCACCGCTCCAGCGAGGTGCGGACCTCCTGTGCGATCCGCCCGGCCGTCGCCCCGTCGCCGGGCGCGAAGACGTACTCGTGGATACCGCAGCCGAACTCCGGGCGCATCGGCCGCTCGCCCGGCGCGGTGCCGAGGATCAGCCCGATCGCCTCCTCGATCTCCCGGTCCCGCTCGACCAGCGCGATCCCGCCCGTCGGCCCGACCCGCAGCGGGAAGCCCCAGCCGCGTCCGATGAATCCGCCGCCGCTCACATCGGGCCCCCGATCAGGACGTTGAACGCACCGCTGACGATGGGCGCGCCGCAGGTGGTCCTGTCGCCCATCCGGGCCGCGGGCAGTCCGCCGATGAGCACCGCACCGCCGATCGCGGCGGCGGGGTTGGGCATGATCACGTTGCCGGGCCCGAGCGCCGCGTGCGGGGGGATGACGCACCCGTGCAGGCTCCCGGTGACGGCTGCGGGCCGGCCGCCGATGAGCACGGTGGCCACGGCCACCGCACCCGGGGGCGGGGTGGCGATGAGACCGCCGTGGGCGGTGCTGTCGCCCGTGCGGGCTGCGGGGGGCATGGCCGGGGTTCTCCTTGCTGTGGCGGAAACGGACTGCTGTGGACGGGGACTTCGGGGAATAGCGGGGCCGAGCGGGTCGGCGGGCGGTCAGTTGATCTTGATGAGTTTGGCCTTGAGGACCGCGAGCAGTCCGCCGTCGACCGTGACCCCCGTCTTGCCGTTGACGGTCACCGAACGGCCCTTGATGTTCACGTCGCCGGTGGCGCCCGCGTCGAGCGTGATACCCGAGGCGGACAGCGTCACCGAGCTCAACTCCCGCGTGCCGCCGCGGGCTTTCACGGTCAGGGTGATCTCGCCCTTCTTCTCGTCGAGGACGACGTCGAGCCGCTTGTCGCCGGTGGCGATACGTACGCCCGACGGGCCGCGCGGGGCGTCCAGCAGCTCCAGCCGGTTGCCCGAACGTGACACCAGGGAACGGCGGTTGACCGTGCCGCTCGTCGGGTCGACCAGCGGGACGTCGTGCGGCGATGGCTTGTCGACCCCGTTGTAGAGGCCGCCGAGCACATACGGGCTGTCCAGCAGCCCCTGCTCGAACCCGACCAGCACCTCGTCGTTGACCTCGGGGCTGAACACCCCGCCGCCGCCCTGGCCGCCCCACTGCACGGTGCGGACCCAGTCGGTGACGTACGTGTCGTCGAGCCACGGGAACTTCAGCCGCACCCAGCCGCGTTGGCCCTTGCCCTCCTCGCGGATGTCGGTGACCACCCCGATCGCCAGACCGGGCATCCGCGGTCCGCGCGAGGGGGCGTTCCCGCCGGCGGTCAGCCCGGCCATCGAACGGTCCGGCGAGGCGCTGACGATCACCGTCGTACGGTAGCCGGTGTCCGGTTCGAGGACGTGGTGCGCGGCGGTGGCGGTGTAGCGGCCGGAGAACGCGGGCCCCACGTTGCCGAGGGCCACCGGCAGACCCGCCCGCAGCTGGGGGTTCCCGTAGGCGACCGCCTCGACCTCACCGAAACCGGCGCTGACCGACGCCGCGAGCGCACCGGCCACGGCCCGGGTCTCCGCCTGGGTGCGGTACGGAGTGTCGGCGATCGTCGTACGGGAGCCACCGGAGCCGAAGATCTGCGCCGCCGTCGACGGGCTCATCCCGGGCACGACGGTGTCGCTGCGGACGGACTGCTGCCGGGCCACCAGCCGGGTCTTCGTGTCGACGTTCCAGCCGCGCACCTCGACACTGTCCGCCCCGTCCGCGCCGGTCAGCACCGCACGCAGGGCCAGCAGATTGTTCCCGTACTCCAGAACCATCGGGTCGCGCGCGGCGGACGTCGAGGGCGAGGGGGCCGAGGAGGCGGGGTCCGGCTTGGTGAAGTGCAACAGGCCCTTGTCGTCCACCCGTACGGTCGCCCCGCTCTCGGCCGCCAGATGCTGGAGGAACTCCCAGTCCGACACGTTCGGCTGGGTCAGCTGCTTGTACGTGATCGACGCGGCCTCGATCCGCCCGCAGGCCAGACCGGCCCCGGTGGCGACCTTGCGGACGATGTCCGCCGTCTTCATGTTCCGGTACGCCACGACCTTCCGGCCGCGCTGGAGCCGGTGCGCCTTGGAGAACGCCCGCACGACGGTGAACGATCCGGTGGTGTCGGTGTCCAGCTCGATCGCGGTGACCTCACCGGTGAACAGTCGCTCGCGCGCCCGGTCCTGCACGGTGACCACCGAGATCTTCAGCGGGGTGCCCATGCCGATGCCGGTCTTGGTGAGGAAGGTGTGGTCGGGGTCCCGGTACATCAGGACGGCGGTGTCCGGCAGGCCCACGTTCTCGTCGACCACGCAGCTCACCAGCTGGGTGGCCCAGACGGCGGGCAGCTCGGCCGGCGCCTCGACGATCGGGTCGGCGGCGAAGGAACGGCCGGGGGCGTCCTTTCCACTCATCGGCTCTCCTCCGCCAGGTGGTCCTCCCGCCCGGGCACCAGGAGTTCCCGGCCGGGCGTCAACTGCATCGGGTCGTCGATGTCGTTGGCGTACGCGATGGTCCGCCAGGCGGTGGCGTCGCCGTACTCCCGCCAGGCCAGCAGCGGCAGGCTGTCCCCGGCCACGACCCGGTGGGTGCGCCGCGCCTCCTTCGAACCCGAGGTGGGGTTCTGGCCGGCCGGGTCGACGCTCGCCTCCTCGATCGACAGGGAGCAGGTGGCGCGCAGCGGCTTCCCGTCCACGTCGAACAGCGTGTAGGAGACGGAGAGGTTGGAGAGCACCCCGTCGAACGACGTCGTCTTCGACGTCCCCCAGTCGAACCGCACCCAGGGGCTGGCGGGTGTCTTGCGGGCCAGGCTGCTGGGCGTGGGGACACAGGCGGTCATCAGCTGCTCCACCGCCTTCTCCACGGAGTTGTCGTGGGTGGCGGTCGCGTCGAGGAACACCTCCAGCGACAGGGCCCGGGGCCCGCTGCCGACGAACTCGGGCAGCGCCGACTGCCCGGCCATCCGGGACGGAGTGCGCCGCCACTCGGTGCTCTTGCTCAGCGACAGCTTCGCGGGGTTGAACTGCAACGTGAGCCGGGCGAGCGTGCCGCCCGGCTTGGCGCCGACGGTCGACGGCGGCTCCATGATGGTCAGCTGGGCACGAGCGCGGCTCGCACGGAGAGCGGGTGACATTGCGTTCCTCCTTCCTTCGTCCTGGTCTTCGCCTCGGTCGCGGTCCCGCCGGGGGCGGTCAGGACGGCTCCAGGCCCTCGTGCGCGATCTCCAGGGTCTCGATCGCCGCCTGGGAGTTGGCCGGGTCGAAGGACGGCCCCTGCCAGCGCACCGGCACGATGCCGTGGACCTGCCAGCTGATGATCCGGCTGAGATCGGGGCGCAGCGCCACGATCTCGCCGTCCTTGGGCTCGACCCGCTGGATCGTCTCGTTCAGCCAGCGCGCGATCTTCATCGTGTCGGCGGTCACCGGCCGGGTCAGCGTGATGTTCGTCCAGGTGATCCGCCCCGGCAGCTGCCAGGTGAACCCGTTGTTGCCGCCCTCGGCGTACGTCTCCATCTCCACCTCGGCGCCCAGACCGGAGCAGGTGTGGAACGCGCCCAGGTCGCTGCCGCCGATCGCGAGCTTGAAGAACACGCTCGTCGCGAAGATGTTGTCCGTCATGCGTCTCTCGTCTTCTTCTCTGCTGTCGGTCGTACGGGTCGTGCGGGGGCGGGGGGCAGTCACGGGTGCGGGCTTCGGCGACTGGCGCGTCGCGGCGTCAGCGGCGGCCGTCGTGCAGCCGTCCGCTGCGTTCCCGGCCCCGCCGCAGATCGGCGCGGATGAGCCGGCTCACCGGGTCGAGGAGCCGGCGGGCCAGCTCCTCGATCTCCGTACCGCTCAGCCGGTTCGCCGGAGAGGCGTCGGGGGCGTCCTCGGCCGCGCGGCCCGCCCGCTGCACGGTGGGCCTCGCCGGGGCGGCCTGCACGGGCACCCCGGTGATCCCGGCGTTCGCCGCCGCACGCTGGACCGCCTGCGCCCTGCTCTCCGGGCGACCCGCACCGGCGGCCTGCGCGGGCGCGCGGGGCGGCACCCGTACGGAGAGCCCCGGCGGCGCGGCGGGCGCGGCACCGTCCACGGGGGCCGGTCCGGCGACCGGTGGACCGGCGCCGTCGGGCACCACCGGCATCGCCAGCCGCTGCACGGGTACGGCGTCGGCTCCCGGCTGCGCGGCCCCGGGCGGATGCGGCCGGACGACGGGAACACGGCGTGGGCCGGGGGCGGTTGCGGACGCCGATGCCGCGGCAGGCGTCGACGGTGCTGACGGCATTCCCGGCCGGGCGGGCCGGGCGTAGGGGAGCGGCGCGGCGGGTGCGGACGGAGAGGTGGCGGTGCGTTGGACGGCCGGGGCGGTGGTGTGGTGTGCGGGGCCCGGGTGCGGAGCGGAGGGGACGGGCGAGAGTTTCGTGGTCTGCCCCGACCGTCGTACGAGTCGCTGGAGCACGCCACCGGGCGGAGTCGGGGCGGGGGCCGACGCGTTGGCGGTGATGCCGGCGTTGGCGGTGGGCCGGGGGGCGTGGCCGGGTGCGACGCCGCCGCCGCCCCGGTGAACGGGGTTGGTAGTCGCGGAACGCTGGACCGGGGCACCCGGCACCGCACCGGAAGGCGCCGGCTGCCGGGCGCTCGGCGGGTTTCCGGTCCGGGCGTCGGCGGGGCCCGGCTGCGGTACGTCACGCCGCCAGGTGGCCGCGACGACCGGGCGGGCGGTGCTGCCGCCCGCCGCAGCCGCCGTCGGCGGTGCCGAAAATCCCTCGGCGGAACCGGTGTTCACCGTCAGGCGGCGTTCGGTGAGCAGGGCCCGTGACCGCTGGACGGTGGGCGGGAGGGACAGCGACGGTGCCGTACCGCCGGAGCCCTGCGCCGTCGCCCGGTCCCGGGCGACGGGCCGGATGCGTACCGGGGGCGGGGGAGCGCCGGAGGAGGTACGGGCGTGGCCCGGGGCCGCCGCGCGCTGGACGGCGCTGGCTCCGGGCGAGGACGAGACGGGTGCGGCGGGCGCGCCGGGAGTGGCGGGCGCGGCGGAAGCCGATCGCACCGGCATCGCGGCGGACGGGCCCTGCGGCGCGGGTGCGTGCGCCGGAACGACGGGCCCGGGACCCGCGCCCGTCGCCGGTCCGTGGCCCGGGGCGCGGAGCGGGTCAGGCCGTGTCCCCGGGGACGTACGGTCGCCGAGCAGCGGTGCGTCGCCGCCGAGCCGGGCGGTCGGCGGCAGCGAGGGAAGCGGCGTGCCGATCCCGCCCCGCACCCGGGCCCGTGAACCGCCGGAGGCGTCGGGCCGGGATGCCGGGGAGGTGGTGGTGGGCGTCACGCCGTCCGGGGCCGGTGCTCGCTGCACGGAGGGGGCGGGTCCCGACGGCGTGGACGGCCCGGACGTCCGGGCGGATGGGGACGGCCGGGCCGACCGCGACGACTGGGTCTGCTGGGACGACTGCGTCTGCCGGGACGGCTGAGATGTCCGGGGCCGGGAGTCCGATGACGAGGTCCGGGGCCCGGAGTCCGTTGCCGGCGACGGCTGTTGCCGAGCCGACGCCTTCGCCTGGGCCGAACCGGCTGCGGGCCCCCGGGGCGTCGCGTGCGGCGTGGCCGGAGGGCTCGGCGGGTCCGTCGCCTGGCGCTGGAGCATCGGCATCTCCGCGGCCGGGGGCGCCGACGCGGGCGCGGACGGTACGACGCCCGCCGGACCGCTGTCGCCGGCCGGCCTGGCTCCGTCGGGCAGCGCGCGCAGAGGCTTGCCCAAGGCCGGGCGCACCACCTCGGCGGCGGGCAGGCCGGAGGCGCGGTCGGGAGACGGTGGTTCCGGAGCCGTACGGTCCGGAGCGCTCGGCCGCTCGGACACGGCTCGCTGGACGGCGGCGGCCGGAGCAGCCGCAGCCGAAGCCGGAGCGGAAGGAGCGGCCGAAGGGGCGGCAGGACCGGAAGGCGTGACGGGCGTGGCGGGTGCGGCGGGCGGTAGCCCGGCGATCTGCCGCAGCGGCATCGAGGGGCGTCGGGCGACGATCAGCGGCGGGGCGATCCGCTGCGGACGTACGGCCGCAGGCCGGGCCCGGTACCCGGAGTCCGGTCCGTCGCCGGCGGTGGTGTGCGGGTCGCTCACGCGAGCCGCCCGGGACGAGGCCCCGGAGCCGGCACCCGGAGCTACGGACGAGCCGGACGGACCGGAAGAACGCGATGCCCCTGAAGCCCCGGACGTCCCCGAGGACTTGGACGAACCGGAAGCCGCCGGCCGATCGGCCGACCCCGACCGGTCCGGCGAACCCGACGACGACCCGCGCGCGGCGGACGGGGCAGCCCCGGCCGACCGCTGGACCGCCGCCGACCGCTGGACCGACGGCGCCCCAGGACCCGGCTTCCCCGACCTCGTACCGGAACCCGACCCCGAACCCGCACCGCCGCCGGTCCGGCTGCCCCGGCCCGCGGCCCGGTTCGCCGAGGCGGACGGCAGGCCCGGCGTGGGCTCGGCGGGCTCGTCGGCTTCCTGGGGCCGGACCGCGCGCAGCAGCAGCGGTCCGCCGGGTGACGCGGTCCGGGCGCTGCCCGGGCGGGCGACGCCGTGGATGAGGCCGACCGGGGCCGACGGCAGGACGGAGTGGCCGAGTTCGCCGCCGAGGGCCGGGTTCTGCCAGGAGGCCAGCCGGGACCGGAACCGCAGCCCGTCGCTCACGCCGATCGAGGACCGGGCGACGGTCACCGACGGCGGAGCCACCCGCCGCCACCCGCCGTCCCAGCCACCGCCGTCGCCCTCGCCGGAGGCCGGGGCGGGGGAAACGGGAGCAGCGCCGGAGGCCGGGGCGGACACGGAGGCGGGTACGGCGGTGCCGCCCGCGTCCCGGTCCGCGTCCCCGCCGGACCGCCGCCGGTCCGTCCGGCGCAGCCAGTCGCCGAGCCCCACACGATCACCCGCCTTCGTTGACGCGGGTGTTGATCCGCGCTATCTCCCGTACCCACTGCTGACGTTCGCCGTGGGTGAGGTCGAGAATGTCCTCACGCTGCCAATGGAAGTGGTAGGCGACGTACGCGATCTCCTCCCGCAACCGGGGAAGCGCGTACGTCACGATTCCCCCAGGCGCCCACCCGAGAGGTCCACCTCGAACGCCCCGTGGCACAGCGGGCAGGTCACCGCGGCATGCGTGTGGCCCTCGCTGTTGATCCGCCGGTAGAAGTCCTGGAGGAACGCCACGTCGGTCGCGTACATCCGCTCGACGATCCCGGCGTGCACATCGGTGATCGGGCCGAGCTGGGTGATCACCTGGCTGAGCAGCACCACGGACAGGTACGCCGGGTTCTCCTTCACCCGCAGGTCGATCTGCGGGCGCAGCTCGTCCCGGGCCGTCGCCAGCCGCATGGTGCCGCTCCGGTGCACCTGGCCCTCGTCGTCGACGTACCCGCGCGGCAGCTCGAAGGCGAACTCCGTCTGCAGCGTCTCCCGTTCGCGGGGGCGGGCGGGCGCGGGAGCTGCGGCCTCCTCGCGTGCGGCGGGCGCGGCGGCGAGGGTGTCGAGGACCTCTTCGAGGCCCGCGCCCGGCGTAACGGTCCGGCGCCTCATTCGACCACGATCTCCTCGAAGGTGATGGTCACCGTCTCGGTCGCCGCGCTGGACTCGCCGGCCTTGAGCGAGGGGCCCTCCCACTTGGAGGCCCAGCCCTGCATCAGCTGGATGCGGCGGACGGTCTCACCGGTCGAGTCCTTGATCTCGATCGTGAGGTTCTGCCGTGCGGTGTCCACGGCCCCGTTGTTGAGGGTCTCCTTGATCCAAGTGGTGAACTCGCTGCTCTTGTCGAGGCCGCGGGTGATCGTCACCTCGCCCGCCTGGCGGGCGCCCGGCTGCTTGCGGATGATCTGCTTGCCCTCGGCGGTCACCTGACGGACCTCGACGACTTCTTCCTCGACGGTCATGCCGCTGATCTCCTGGATGGACTCCACGAGATAGCCGCCGAGCTGAACGCCGAAGACGTGGGTGGAAAGAGCGTCGCCCTCTGCCATGACTGTGTGTCACCTGTTCTGATCGGGAAGGGAAGTGATGGGGTGGGGGAGGACCGCGAAGGTCACTCGTCGACGAGGCTGGTGCTGTCCGAGAACTGCGAGAGACGGAAGATCACGAACTCCGCGGGCTTCACCGGGGCCACCCCGATCTCGCAGACGACCTGACCGAGGTCGATCGACTCCTGCGGGTTGTTGCTCCGGTCGCACCGGACGTAGAACGCCTCCTCGGCCGTACGGCCGAACAGTGCGCCGCGGCGCCACTCCTCGGTGAGGAAGGCGGTGACGTTGCGCCGGATGCTCGACCAGAGACGGTCGTCGTTCGGCTCGAACACCACCCACTGGGTGCCCAGGAGGATGGACTCCTCCAGGTAGTTGAAGAGGCGGCGCACGTTCAGGTAGCGCCAGGCCGGGTCGGAGGAGAGGGTGCGCGCGCCCCAGATGCGGATGCCGCGGCCGGGGAAGGCGCGGACACAGTTCACGCCGATCGGGTTGAGGAGGTCCTGCTCGCCCTTGCTGAGGCGGATCTCCAGGTCCACCGCGCCGCGGATGACCTCGTTGGCCGGGGCCTTGTGCACTCCGCGCTCGCCGTCGCTGCGCGCCCAGACGCCGGCCACGTGACCGCTCGGCGGTACCAGGGAGTTGCGGCCGCTCGCCGGGTCGAAGACCTTGACCCACGGGTAGTAGAGGGTCGCGTAGCGCGAGTCGTAGCCGGCGTCCTCGTTGCGCCAGGTGCGGACGCGCTGGGCGTTCATGCCCGGAGGGGTGTCCAGGACGGCGACCCGGTCGCCCATCTGCTCGCAGTGCGAGATGACCGCCAGCTGCACGGTCTTGACGCCCTCGGCGTCGATGTCGCCGCGCTGGAAGGCGCTCATCAGGTCCGGGACGGCGACCATCGTGATCTCGTCGATCGCTTCGAGACCGGCGAACCCGGTACGCGCGGAGGCGTCGCCCACGTACTCGGAGGCGTCGATCCGGGCCACACCGGAGCCGGTGCCGGGGGCGCCCGCGGCGGCGAGGGCGACGGTCTGCTTCTCGGGGCGGCTCTGGGCCGTGCCGGGCTGCTCGGTGACCTGGACGAACTTGGAGTCGCGGGCCTGGGTGACCAGATAGCCCTTGACGTTCTTGCGGGTGGATACGTCGTACGTCTCCACGGCCTTGCCGCCCTGGCGCACCAGCAGCCGGAAGCGGTCCTCCGGAGGGTTCTCGCCCTCGGCGTCGGCGATCTCCACGGAGAGGCCGTCGCCCGTGCCGGGCTTGGCGGCGACCAGGAACCCGCCGAGCGCGACGGCGGCGGGGGCCGGGGCGACCGCGCCCTGCGCCGTGCCCTCCGAGCCCTGCGCGGGGCCGCCGATCCGCACGATGTAGGCCGCTCCGCCGCCGTTGGCGAAGAAGCCGTACACGGCGTGCGTGAGATAGGTGTCGGCGGTGAAGGTGCCGAACGTCTGGACGTACTGGTCCCAGTTGGTCACCAGCGTCGGCTGGTGGAAGGGGCCCGTTTCGGCGAAGCCGACGAAGGCTGCGACCGCGGTGCCGACTCCTTCGATGGGCCGTGCTCCGGACTGCACCTCCTCCACGTAAACACCGGGGGTGAGGTACGACGGCATGCTCGCTCCTTCTGGACGGTCACTCGATCACTGTCCAGTCTTGACCGGCCGCCGGGCGGAGAGTAGGTCCCAGAGTCCCGGACGCGGGGCAATGAGGCTGCCTTTCCGGGCCCTCGTACCCAGGGGAACACTGCCCTTGGCGGGCCGGCCGGAACGCTCTCCCTGTTTGCGGACGGCGACCCGTATTCCACCGGCCGTGTGAAGAGAGGGAGAACAACGCGTTACGGGACATCCCGAAGCAGTTTCCCCTGTCGGGGGATTGGGCGAAAGGGCGGGCGGCGCGCCGGGGAGCCTATGTGGTTGGTATCTCTTTTTCTCGGTAAACGCCGGAAGGCCGGCAGACGTCCGGGGTCACCGGGGAAACGCGCCGAGGTGATGCGATTCGGCCAGAATGCGCCGAGAAGGTAGGGGAATCCGGTCGGATGCGGAGGGCGGAAGCGGGCACGGAGACGCTCCGAACGGGCACCCCGCATCCACCCCCGAACCGTCAGAACCAGTCCTGAGCAGGGCCGTTCGTGCCCGCGGCCACCGGAGGCGGATATTCTTCCGGTGCTGTCGCCGCCGCGGGCGACCGAACTGGTAGAGATCTTTGGCGTATTTGGGAGGGTGAATCCGCCACCACCCGGCACGCCGGGTTTCCTCTCGGCCGGGTTTCTGCTGTTGTCTCGTCGACAGGCAAGCAGAGCGCTCGGCGTCACTGTTTCCTATCGTGCGAGATCGCTCAGCACGCCACTGACATTCAGAACCTGATGGCATCCGGAAGCCTGTGTTCCGGTGGCCGGGGTGCCGGGCTTGGCACAGGTGACGGAAGCGGTGACGGTGGCGTTCTCCGGAACCTGAATGGGGGTGACCCAGTGATAGTCCTGGTTGCGGAAGGTTTCCAGTGCGATGGTCGTGATCTTGCGCTCTCCGAAGGAGATCGTCACGACGCCTTCGTCACCCTGGAAGTTCGCCACCACGATGTCGGTGACGCCGAACACCTTCCCGGCCGGAACCTTGTAGGCCCGCTCCTCCGTGGCTCCCGCCCGCGTCTGCACGTCGATGGTCTCGGAGGCCTGCTGACCGCCGCCGACCCCGCCACCGCCGCTGCCGCCGCCGGAGCCGCCCGGTCCGGAACCGCCCGTACCGGGGCCCGTTCCGTCCGGACCGGTGCCCTGGCCCTGACCGCCGCCCGGATTGTCCGCACCGCCCGGCGGGGTCGACCCCTGTTCCTTACCGCGCTCGGTCTCCTCCTGCGCGGCCTTGGCCCCGGCCTGCTTGGCCGTGCTCTGTACCGCGGGCCGCACCAGGGCGAACCACGCGAGCAGCAGGGCCAGCAGCGCCGCCAGCACGATCAGCAGCCACTTGGGCAGCACCGGTATCTGGGCGAACTCCCCGGGCAGCGGCTCGGATCCACCGGGCAGCTCGTCCTCGGCCTCCCCTTCGGCGCCCTCGGTCGCCCGGACCTCGAACGGCCAGCTGACGGGCTCGCCGAACCAGATCAGCTTGCGGGCCCGGACCTTCAGCCGGACCTCCGTCGACTCGCCCGGCTCCAGCCGCTTCTTGTCCGGCGTGAAGGTCAGCCGCAGATCCTCGCCCGCCTGCTTGGCCGCGAGGGCCACGTCGACCGGGGTGTTCCCCTTGTTCTGCACGGCGGTACGGAAGCGGGCGCCCAGCCAGCCCCGGCGGCGGCGCGGTTCCAGCTCCGTACGGAGCTCGTGGAAGGGCTCCACGGTCACCGTGGACTCCGGAACCACCACCGACTCGGGCCGCTCCGCGGGCAGCACCCGTACGGCCAGCGGGGTTTCGCCCGCCCGGACCTCGTGGGAGCGCGGCGGGGCGAAGGTGAGCGTCACCGTCTCGGAGGTGCCCGGGTACAGCGACACACGTGCCGGCTCGACCGTGCTCCAGGCGGCACAGTCGCCGACCACTTCGAGTGTGTAGGCCTCGACGATGTCGCCGTCGTTGCGCACGGTCAGGGTGGTCGTCGCGGTACCGCCAGGCGACACCGTCACCGTGCGGCTTTCGAGTTCGGCAGATGTGGTCACTCTGCGACGGTAGGCCGCCCGCACCGCTCGGCAGCAGAGACGCGAGGGCAACAAGCGGGCAGGGGTGGTGCCCCGAGGGCCCACCGGCACGGTGTCCCCGCGCCCCCACCACGAGCCCGCGCGCCCTGCCCGGGCCGACGCAGGCGATACGACGACCGGCAGACAGCGCCAGCAGGCATATCGGGCTGAAGTACCTGAGGAAGACGGGCACGGAACGATGACGACGATCACGGACACGACGAGCACCACGATGAACAGCGCGACGGGCGGCACGGCCACGCGCGGGCACTACCACAGGCCCGACGCATCGGGCCGCCGTACGCCCGCCTCCGGAGGAGCGCCGGGAGGCAGGGTCTCCGTGGCGGTGTACGCGGAGGACCTGATCCTGCAGACCGGGATGATCCACCAACTGCGCGTGCGCCCCGAGATAGAACTGCTGCCGGAGGACGAGGCCGACCGCGCCCAGGTCTCCCTGGTCGTGGTGGACATGGTGGACGATCCCACCGTCCAGCTCCTCCACCGCCTCCAGCGCAACACCGCCACCCGCACCGGACTGGTCGTGGGCTTCTTCGAGTCGGGCGCCCTCCAGACCATGATCGAGTGCGGTGTCGCCGCCGTCCTGCGGCGCGGCGAGGCCGACCAGGACCGGCTCGTCCACCTGGTACGGGCGATGGCCAACGGCGAGGGCGTGCTCCCGGGCGATCTCCTCGGCAAGCTCCTCGACCACGTCAGCTCCCTCCAGCGGACGGTCCTCGACCCGCGCGGGCTCACCCTCTCCACGCTCACCGCGCGGGAGGCGGAGATGATCCGGCTGGTCTCGGAGGGCTGCGACACCGCGGAGATCGCACAGAAGACCTCGTACTCCGAACGCACCGTCAAGAACGTGCTGCACGAGGTCGCGACCCGGCTCGAACTGCGCAACCGGGCCCACGCGGTGGGCTATGCGATGCGGCACGGGCTGATCTGAGGGGCGGGGGCGGGGCGGCCGGGGGCAGGTGCCCGGGCTGCTCCGCCGCCGCACTTCCCCGGAAACGGCCCGCCCGCCGCCGCAAAGGGCAGCGGTCCCTTCCCCCGCTCCGGGTACTCGCGGCCTGTTCTTCGCACCCGCGCGCGGGCGAGGCTGGCCGGTGGAGAGTCATCGACAGACTGTGAGGTGGGCCGTGACCGGCACTGCTGGCCCGGCAAAGCATTCCCGGCTGGGCCGACTGACCGGTGCGGTGGTGCTGTTGGCGCCCCTGCTGCTGGTCGGCTCGGCCGCCGCCCCCCACGGGGCGGGCCAGGCCGTCGCCGCCCCGGTGGACGCGGATCCGCTCCAGGCGGGGCGTATCGCCTTCGCCGGTACCGAGCACCGCAGCCTGGGGCGGGCGAACGACACGGACACCACCGATCCGCTGTTCGGCGACGGGCCCGCCCACTACGACCAGGACCCCTCCGCCCGCGGTGACGTCCTGGTCTTCACCAGCCTGCGCGACAGCGCCAAGCCCCAGGTGTACGTGCGCGGCGCGGACGGGTCGGTGCTCCGGCTCACCACCGACCAGGACGCCGCCCACCCCGAACTCTCCCCGGACGGCCGGACCGTGGTCTTCGACTCGGCCGAGTCCGGGCCCGGCGGAACGGTCCAGCGTGACCTGTGGTCGGTCGGCGTCGACGGCTCGAACCTGCGGCGGCTCACCGACACCCCCGACAACGAGGAGTCCCCGACCTGGTCGCCGGACGGCACGAGGATCGCGTACGCCTGCGACGGCGACGCCGTACGGGGGTGGCAGATATACGAGCGGGCCGTCGACGGCGGTCCGCAGACCCGGATCAGCGACGGCCCGGCCGGTGACGCCACCGAGCCGTCCTGGAACCCGGTCGACGACGAGGCCCGCCGGGGCCTCGTCGCGTACACGCTCACCACCGATCCCGACCCGGACGTCGACGACGGCACCGAACTCCGCGCCACCCAGGGCCTCGGGACCGACCGGCCGCTGCTGGCCGGTGCGCACGCCGAGTGGGGCACCCGCTCGGCGTCCTGGCTGCCCGACGGCAACGACATCGTCTTCCTCAGCCCTTACCACACCTGCGGATGCGACGACTTCGACCATGTCTACCGGGTGACCGCCTTCGAGGGCGACAAGCCACCGGACCAACTGGTCAACGAGAACCGCGAGGTGGGGCCGCCCACCTGGTTCCCGCCCGCCGGGACCGTCATCGTGCCCCGGATCACCGCGAAGCAGGACGGTCTGCTGTCGGCGGCCCACATCGTGACGCTCCAGGACGTCCGGCAGGACGGCTCCGACCCCCGCGACCTGCACCTCACCATCCTCAAGGAGGACCCGGCGGCCCGCACGAACGAGGACCCCGCCGTGAACCCTCTGTTCCGGCCGGCCGACGGGTACGACCCGTGGCACGAGCGGCAGAACTACACACCCGACGGCCGGCGCATCGTCGTCACCCGCTTCGAGGACTCCGACGCCGGGCGGATCGAACGGATCTGGATGGCCGACGCCGACGGGACGAACGCGGCGGTGCTGCCGCTCGCCGGGCGGGGCCCCAATGACTGGGACACCGACCCCACCTTCTCGCCCGACGGCACCAAGCTCGCGTTCACCCGTACCTCGCCCGGCGGCGTCGGGGACGCGTCGGGGCCGGGCCGGATCCTCATCGCCGATGTCGCCACCGGCGCGATCCTCGACGAGATCCGCCCGCCCGAGGGCCGCCAGGCGGGCGACGACGCCCAGCCGACCTGGTCCTCCGACGGCGTGAACCTCGCCTTCACGCGCAAGGAGGTCATCGACGGCAACGGCGGCAACAAGCACATCTGGGTCGTGCCGGTGGCCGACCTCGACCGGCAGCGGGACCTGAGCGCCACCATCTGCCCCGGCGACTGCGACGTCATCGACGACAGTCCGGCGTTCTCCCCGGACGGTCTGAAGGTGGCGTTCAACCGCAAGGACGGCGGCGGCCGGGTCAACGAGCAGGCCGGCGTCCTCATCAAGCCGCTGCGCGGCGGCGGCTGCCGGGTCGTGCTGCCCTCCGTCCAGAAGGACAACCCCGCCGGCTGCGACCTGCCGATCCCCGACACCACCGCGACCGGCCCCCACCAGCCCCGTGACGTGGCCTGGTCGCCCGACGGCTCCGAGCTGCTGTTCACCTCGCGCCGGGAGCTCGCACCGAACTCCATGGAGCAGCTCTCCGTACTCGACATCGCCTCCGGCGACCTGGCCCCCGTCGACAACACGCACGACGGACGGCAGAAGGAGCCCGCCTACCAGCAGTCGGTCGACCTGGCGCTGACCGCACCGCCCACCGCCCCCGCGGTGGAGGTCGGCTCGTCCACCGAGGTGACGATCACCGTCGCCAACCGGGGCCCCTCGCCCTCGCCCGGCACCACCCTCACCGTCGACGCCCCGCCCGGCGTACGGCTGGAGGAGCTGACCACCGACGCCGGAACCTGCGCCGCCGGAACGCCCCAGTGCGACCTCGGCATCGTCCCGCCCGGCACCGATGTGACCGTCACCGCCCGGCTGACCGGGGTGACCACCGGCGACCAGCGGATCAACTGGTCCGTCACCGGGGCCGTCCTCGACCCCAACCCCACGGACAACGCCACCGGAACGACCGTCCCCGTCGAGGACGTGCCGCCGCCGACCCCGAGCCCCACGCCCACGACTCCCGCCCCGACCCCGACGACCCCCGACCCCACGCCCACCCCGACGACCCCCACCCCGCCGCCGACGACCACGCCGCCCCCGCCGCCGGCCCCCGCGCCCCCGCCGCCCGCGCCCGAGGCCGGGTCCGGCGTCACCGTGCGGGCCCAGCCCAGCCCTGGTTACGTCGGCGGCAAGGTCGTCGTCACCTACACCGTGCGCAACGGCAGGAACGCGCTCGCCACCGGACTCCGGCTGAAGCTCGGACTGCCCGCGAACATCCCCGCCGGACCGTCCCCCGCGGGCTGCACCGGCGGCACCTGCACGCTTCCCGACCTCGCACCGGGCGCGTCCACCGTGGTCAGCGTCGTCCTCTCGCCCGACAAAGCACTCCGTACGACGATCACCGCGTCGCTCACCACCACGGGCACCGACGCGAACCTCCGCGACAACGTCTCCCGGATCCCGCTGCGCATCCTCCAGCCCCGCATCATCGCGGTGCCCAAGGTCGGCAAGCCCGGCTTCGTCACCTCCGTACGCGGCAAGGACTTCCCGCCCGGCGCGCCCGTCACCCTGAGCTGGAAGCCCGGGATCACCGCGGCGGCCGCCCCGACCCGGCCGCTGGGCGACGGCACGTTCATCGCCCAGCTCCTCATCCTGGCCAAGGACGAGACCGGGCCGCGCGACATCACCGCGAAGGGCCCCGGATTCAGCCCCGTGAAGACGGACTTCCTCGTGGTGCTCGGCACCATCACCCCGCCCGACGAGGTGATCCGCCGATGATCCACGAGGTCGACGAGGGGCTGCGGCTGCTGCTGGCCGAGGCCGGTCTGGAGGACAGCGGCGTCGAGCTGGTCTTCGACGCCCCGACGAAGGACTGGTCCGCCCGCCGCAACGCCCCGACCGTCAGCGTCTTCCTGCACGGCATCCGCGAGGACGCGGGCAGGCGGCGCACCGGTACGGCCGAGGTGCACGACGGTGAGGGCGTGGTCACCGGCTGGCGGACCCCGCCGCGCTGGTTCGAGCTGACCTATCTGGTCACCGCCTGGACCAACCGCCCGCAGGACGAACACCGTTTGCTCTCGGAGGTGTTGCGCACCCTCGTCCGCTCCGATGTGCTGCCCGCCCGGCTGCACACCGGCAGCCTCGCCGAACTCGGCCTGACCGTGGAGCTGGAGGCGGCCGGTCCCGGCGCAGGCGGACCGTCCGCCTCGGACGTCTGGTCCGCGCTCGGCGGCGAGCTGAAGGCCGCGATCGACCTGCGGGTCGTCGCACCGCTGGCCGGCGAACGCACCCCCGCGGGCCCGCCGGTCACCGAAGGACTCGTGATGAAGGCCGCACCGCACCTGAACGGCGACGACGGCGACCCCGGCCGCCGGCTTCGCTACGACGGGGCGTCCGACCCCGGCGCGGCGGGCTTCGCCGCACCCCGTGAACGGCGACTGCCGCCCGGCCGGCGCAGGCGGGGGAACGCGGCACGATGACCCTGGCACCACAACAGGCGTACGAGCAGAGCCCCTTGGCCGAGGTCGGGGAGCTCTGGGAGCGGCTCGGCCGGATCGAGCTGCGGGTCCGGGAAGCCGTCGCGGCCCGCCGGTCCGTCGACCCGGACCCCGACGACCCCTACCGGGGGCAGTACCTCACCCCCGAGGCCGCGGCCCGGATCCTGGAGACCCGCGACGCGTTCACCCCCGTACCGCCGTACGAGGACGGCACCCCGGCGGACACCCCTGCCGGGAGCCGGCTTGGTCAACTGGCCGAGCGGTTCGGCCTCGTGCCGCTGGACGTCGAACTCCTGCTGGTGTCCCTGGCCCCGGACATCGACCCCCGGTTCGAGCGGCTGTACGGCTACCTCAACGACGACCTCACCCGGCGCCGGACCACCATCGGCCTGGCCCTGGAACTCTGCGGGCTGCCCGCCGCGGGCTCCGGACGCTTCCGGTTCTCGCCCGCCGCCCCGCTCGTCGCGGGCGGTCTGCTGGAGATCGCCGAACCCGAACGACCTCTGCTCTCACGGCTGTTGCGCGTGCCGGACCGGGTCACCGCGCATCTCCTGGGCGACGACGAGACCGACGGCCGGCTGCGCGGGCTCGTCCGGGAGGCCGCGCCACCGCCGGAACCGGACGAGCGCCCCGAGGTCCCCCGGATCGCGGCCGCCCTCGGCACCGGCAGCGGTCTGGTGCACCTCCTCGACCGGGGCGGCGACCCGGGCGGCCTCGCGGTCCAGGCGCTGCACGCCGCCGGCCGGCGCCCGCTGGTCGTCGACATCGCGGCGCTCGCCACCGCCACCGAACCGGCCCCGCTCGTGAGGGCGTTGGCGACCGAGGCCCGCCTCGGCCGGGTCGGGGTGATCCTCGGCCCGCTGGAAACGCTCGCCCCCGAACGCCCCGAGGGCGCCCGGGTGCTCGGCTCGCTCTGCGCGGCGCTCGACACCACACCCCTGATCGCGTACGGCAAGAAGACCTGGGACCCGCTGTGGACCGCGGAGAGCCCGGTGCCCGTCACCGTCCTGCCGCCCGGACCCGACGGCGCGGCCCGGCAGTGGCGGCGCGCGCTCGCCGAGGCGGGCCGGGCCGTCGGCCTGTCCGCCGCGCACGCGACCGCCGACGACGCCCTGATCGAGGCGGCCGCCGCCTACCGGCTCGACTCCGGCCAGCTGCGCAGGGCAGCCACCGTCGCGTCCCGGCTCGCCGTCCTCGGGCCCCGGCCGGTGACTCCGGAGGACCTGCGCACCGCGGTCCGCGCCCAGAACGGCGCGGGGCTGGAACGGCTCGCCCGCCGCATCGAACCCGCGGTCGGCTGGGACGACCTGGTGCTGCCCCCGGCGACGCGTACGCAACTCTCCGAACTCGCCCTGCGCGCCCGCCACCGCGAGACGGTGCTCGGGCAGTGGCGGATGCGGCCGGGCGGCGGCCGGGGCCGAGGCGTCATCGCCCTGTTCGCCGGGGAGTCCGGCACCGGAAAAACCATGTCCGCCGAGGTGATAGCCGCCGAACTGGGCATGGAACTCTACGTCGTGGACCTCTCCACAGTGGTGGACAAGTACATCGGCGAGACCGAGAAGAACCTGGAGCGGATCTTTGTCGAGGCGTCCGACGTCAACGGCATCCTGCTGTTCGACGAGGCCGACGCGATCTTCGGCAAGCGGTCCCAGGTCAAGGACGCGCACGACAAGCACGCCAATGTGGAGTCGGCCTACCTCCTCCAGCGCATGGAGTCCTTCGACGGCATCGCCGTGCTCACCACCAATCTAAGGGCCAACCTCGACGAGGCGTTCACCCGCCGCCTCGATGTGATCGCCGAGTTCCCGATGCCCGACGCCGAACAGCGCCTGGCCCTGTGGGACCGCTGTCTGGGTCCGGCGATCCCGCGCGACCCCGGGCTCGACCTGGAGTTCTGCGCGAACCGCTTCGAGCTGGCCGGCGGCTCGATCCGGGCCTGCGCGGTGACCGCCGCCTACCTCGCGGCCGAGTCGGGGACGCCGCTGGACATGGACCAGCTCGTCACGGCGGTGCTCCAGGAGTACCGCAAGCTGGGGCGGCTGGTGCTGGAGAGCGAGTTCGGCCCGTGGCTGGCGAAGGAGCGGGCGCGCGCCGGGGGCGAGAGGGTCTCGGCCGCGGAGTGACCCGCCCCCGGCCCGGAACCGGATCACATACGAGCGCCCCACCGGGCGGATCCGGCGGGGCGCTCGTGCCGCTGCGCGGCCTGATCCCGCGCGGGGGCCGGGCGCCGGCTCGTACGGGGAGCGGGGCCCGTACCCGTACACCGTCAGAACGCCACCGCGTCGCGGATCAGCGGGCAGGTCATGCAGTGCCCGCCGCCCCGGCCCCGCCCCAGCTCCGCGCCGACGATCGTGATGACCTCCACCCCGGCCCGCCGCAGCAGCGCGTTCGTCTGGGTGTTCCGGTCGTAGGTGAAGACGACCCCCGGCTCCAGGGCCACCGCGTTGTTGCCGCTGTCCCACTGCTGGCGCTCCGAGGCGTAGACGTCGCCGCCCGTCTCGATCACCCGCAGCTGGGGCAGGCCCAGCGCGCGGGCCACGACCTCGGTGAACGGTGTGGCGCCCTCGTCGGTGATCGCGATGCCGGGCGCCCGGTCGGAGGGCCGCAGCGAGAACGTGTGGACGTCGTCCATGATGCGCGGGTACAGCGTGACGATGTCCCGGTCCGCGAAGGTGAACACCGTGTCGAGGTGCATCGCCGAGCGCAGCTTCGGCATTCCGGCGACGATGACGTGCTCGGCCGCCCCCTTCGCGAACAGCGCCGCCGCGACCTGGGTGATCGCCTGGCGGGAGGTCCGTTCGCTCATGCCCATGAGGACCACGCCGTTGCCGACCGGCATGATGTCCCCGCCCTCGAACGTCGCCCGGCCCCAGTCCTTCTCGGGGTCGCCCCACCAGACCGTGGAGCCCCGGAAGTCGGGGTGGAAGGTGTAGACCGCCTTCATCAGCAGGGTCTCGTCGTGCCGGGCGGGCCAGTAGAGCGGGTTGAGCGTCACCCCGCCGTAGAGCCAGCAGGTGGTGTCCCGGGTGTAGAGGGTGTTGGGCAGCGGTGGCATCAGGTACTCCCGCGCCCCCGTGCCCTCCCGGGCCAGACCCACGTACGCGGAGCGGAACTCCTGCGGAAGGTCGGCGATGGCCAGACCGCCGGTGAGGTGGTCCGCCAGCCGGCGCGGCGTCAGGGAGTCGAGGAAGGCGCGGGTGTCGTCGACCAGGCCGAGACCCACCTCGTTCGCGTCGATCTTCCGGTCGAGCAGCCAGGACCTGGCCTCCGGGATCGCCATGGTGGCGGCGAGCAGCGCGTGCAGTTCGACGACCTCCACCCCCCGGTCGGTGAGCTGGGCGACGAAGTCGGCGTGGTCCCGCTGGGCGTTCTCCACCCACATCACGTCGTCGAACAGCAGGTCGTCGGAGTTGGTCGGGGTCAGCCGGCGGTGGGCCATGCCGGGGGCGCAGACCAGGACCTTGCGCAGCCGCCCCACTTCGGAGTGGACGCCGAGGGCGGAGGCGGGGGCGGTAGGTGTCACGGTGGGCCTTTCACTCGGTGGGGGGACGGCGCGGTGAGGAGCGGGCGCTCAGAGTTCGATCCAGCCGGCGGCCAGGGCCGCGATCCCGACCGCCGCGCCGATGACCGACACCGCGCAGATGACCGCCTCGCCGGGGGAGAAGAGCCTGCGCCGCTGCTCCCTGCGGGACTTGACGAAGAGGAAGGTCGCCGGGGCGTAGAGGATGAGCGAGACGAGGACGAACTTCGGCCCGGCCGCGTACAGCAGGAACGCGGTGTAGAGCGTCGCCACGACGGCGACGACCAGCTCGCGCCGGGTGGAGCGCCCCACCGCGCCCCAGCGCCCCGGCCGGGCCGCGACCTTCACCGCGAAGCCGGCGGCCAGCAGGAACGGGATCAGGCTCAGCGCGCTGGTCAGATCGAGGGCGAAGGTGAACGCGTCGTCGGAGCAGCGCGTCACGACGAGCACGATCTGGCTCAGACACGTCGTCAGGAGCAGCGCGTTCTCCGGTACGTCGGCTGCGGTCGACTGCCCGAGGAAGCGGGGCATGTCCTTGTCCTTGGCGGCGACGAAGAGGACCTCGGCGGCCATCAGGGCCCAGGCCAGATAGGCCCCGAGCACGGAGACGATGAGGCCGACGCTGATGAAGACCTTCCCCCATGTCCCGACGGCCGACTCCAGCACCTCGGCCATCGAGGGCTGCCGCAGCTCGGCGATCTCGGCCATCGGCAGCAGTCCGTAACTGACGATCGTGACGGAGGCGAAGACGGCGAACACGCTCAGGAAGCCCAGGACGGTGGCCCGGCCGACGTCCTCGCGGCGCTTGGCGTGCCGCGAGTACACGCTGGCCCCCTCGACGCCGAGGAAGACGAAGACGGTCGCGAGCATGGTGCCCCGGACCTGGTCGAAGAGGGTGCCGGCCTCGTCGGTCCCGCTGAAGTTTTCGGCGAAGACGGACGGTTCGAAGTAGAAGAGCGTCAGCACGACGAAGAAGAGGATCGGCACGACCTTCGCGACGGTGACGATCCGGTTGATCGCCGCCGCCTCCTTCACGCCCCGCCGGATCAGCAGGAAGAACCCCCACAGCCCCACCGAGGAGACGACCACCGCCGTCACCGTGTCGCCGTCGCCCAGCGCGGGCGCCACCGCGCCGACCGTCGACATGATGAGCACCCAGTAGGTGACATTGCCGACGCAGGCGCTGGCCCAGTAGCCGAAGGCGGAGAAGAAGCCGAGGTACTCGCCGAACCCCGCCTTCGCGTAGGCGTAGACCCCGGCGTCCAGGTCCGGCCGCCGCACGGCGAGCGCCTGGAAGACGAAGGCGAGCATCAGCATGCCCGTCCCGGCGACCGCCCAGGCGATCAGGGCCCCCGCGACCCCGGTCTCCTGCGCGAACCGCCGCGGCAGCGAGAAGACTCCGGCCCCGACCATCGATCCGACCACCATCGCGGTCAGGGTCGGGAGCGTCAGTTTGGCGGCCGGTCGCGGCGGGGCCTCGGCATGGCTCATGGTTTCCCTCGTCTATGCGGTCATCGGCCAACCAGGGAAAGCTAGCAACATATCGGGCGGTTTGTCCCTTAATGGGGGGCGATGGCGCGACCGGGGGCCGCTCGCCGGTCTCGCGAGCGGCCCCCGGCCGGTTCTGTGAGGGGTATCCCGTTGGCGCCTCGTCGGTGCCTAGTTGGTGTTGAGCGCCAGCCCGTAGTGGCGGAGGGCGTCGTCGAGCGGCTGGAAGTAGGAGGAGCCGCGCGAGTTGACCCCGCCGGTGCACTTCTGGTTGGTCGGGCCGCCGGAGGTCATGCCCTGGGCCTGGTTTCCGGAGATGTACGCGCCACCGCTGTCGCCGCCCTCCACGCAGACGCTGGAGGTGGCGAGGCCGCTGACGACGGTGTCGGGGCCGCCGTTGAGGTCGACGTAGGTGACGGTGTTGTTGTACGAGCCGATCGTGCCGCAGGTCCAGCCGGTGGTGGCACCGGACTTGCAGACCGCGGCGCCGGACGAGGCGCGGCTGCCGCCCCGGACGGCGACCGGGTTGGTGTTCCCCCAGGTTCCGACGCTGGTGGTGATGGAGTGACCGGAGTTGATGGTCAGGATGCCCATGTCGACGCTGCGGGTGCCGAGTGCGTACCGGGTCCTGTAGCCCTGGGCGAACGCCGCACCGTCGTAGCGCAGGGTGTTCGTGACGCAGTGCCCGGCGGTCACCAGGTACTGCTTGCCGGCGCTGTCACGGGCGCCGTAGCCGACGGAGCACCACCGGGTGGTGTTGTTGAACGTCATCTTGCTGCCGGGGTAGATGGCGGCCTTGGCCTCCAGTTTCTCCTGGCCCCGCACGATCCGGACGGCGGAGCCGTGTTCGGCGGCCTTGGCGAGGAAGGCCTTGGCGGCGGCGCCCCGGTCGTTGTTGACCTTCACGGTCACCTGGTCGGCGGGCAGGTCCACGGACCAGGCGACCACACCGGAGGGAGTCTTCCCGGCGGCGAGGCGGTCCAGCTCGGCCTTGATCCCGTCGAGTACGGCCTGGCCTCTGGCCGGCACGCGGGCGTCGAGGCCGGCCTTCTCGATCCGGGCCGCCTCGGCCCGGTCGTCGGCGTTGACGGTCAGTCGGCCCGAGGTGTCGAAGAACGCCCCGTCGCCGGCTATGCCGCGCTTCCGCAGTCCGGCGAGCTTGGCCTGCTGGGCGTCCTGCCGGTCCAGCCGGTCGACCGCCGCCTGCTCGCTCACACCGAGCGAAGCGGCCAACGCCCGGACCATCTCGGGCTGGTAGCGGGGAGTGGCCGTCCCGTCCTGCGCCTGGGCCATGGTCTGTGTTCCCAGAACCGTGGCGGCCGAGAGCAGGACGCCCGCGGCGGCAAGGCTGTACTTACGAGTGTTGCGCACGCTGATTCCTTCCGGATGACAGCCAGAGACCCGTATGGGGGGTGAAGCGCCGGGCCCTGTCCGACGGTGAGTTCAGAACTCGCCGCGAGCCGAACTATTGAGGCCCGGCGTCCGGCGGGATACTCGGATCGACGCATTCACGGATACGCAGATAATGCGAGGGGATCCGTATCGGCCCCGGGGTTCAGAGCCGGCGGAGTTCCCACAGTCGTCAGATCGCGTCATCGGCCAGGAGATGCCCGCCCAGGACGGTGGAACGCCCCACCACTTGGCGCTGTCTGTGCCGGACGGGGATCAGGGGAGCGTCCTTCGCGATCGTGTCCTGGACCGCCCGGAACCGCTGCATGGCTTTGCCGCGGTCGGTGAACCGCTGGGTGTCCCTGATGGCGTGGTCGACCTCGGCCGACGTGTAGCCGTTGCCCAGGACGTTGCCGGTCCCCACCAGCGGCTGGACAAAGGTGTCCGCGTCCGGGAAATCAGGTATCCACTGGTAGAGGTTGACGTCGAACTCGCCCTTCTGACCGCGCTTCTGATACGTGGTGAAGTCGCGCTCCTCGACCAGCTCCACCCGGAACAGGCCGTCCTTCTCCCACTGTTCCTTCAGTTCGCGTGCCTCGACGGCGGCGATACCGGTCTGGTGGCCGAGTCTGATGCGCACCGGAGTGGTGACGCCGGCGGACCGCAGGCGCTCGGCCGCATACACGGGATCCGCCTCCGGGTAGGGCCAGGTGGCATCCGCGGTCGCGAGATGGAAGGTCACCAGCGAACCCTTGGCGTCCACGGAGAGAAGGTCCGCGAACAGCGGTCCCGGCCCCAGCGGATCGCGGATGCGCAGAATGCGTTCGAAGGACCGCTCCACCGCCGTCGCGGTGAGGGGATTTCCGTTGGAGAACGTGAGGCCGTCACGGAGCTCGCACCGATAGGTGGTGAGTGCGGCGGAGGTGAAGGCGCAGGACTCGGCCGCGTCGGGCTTCGGGGTGGGCGACCCCGGCTCGAAGGTGAGCAGGTTCTGACAGATGTTCGTGAAGACCGCCCAGGAGCCGGCGTCGTACACCCCGGCGGGGTCCAGTCCCGCCGGAACACTGGACGTCCCGATGGTGATCGGCTTTTCGTCCGCGGTCTCGGCCGGAGATGACTGGCAGCCACTGGCGAACAGCAGTACGAAGGATCCTGCCACGAGTCCGGGGCTGATGAATGTCATGGAGGTGCCCATGGTCCTTGGTCATGGGCATGGCGACGTTGTGCGTCGGTGGGTGGAACCTGGTGACCGAGCGTGCGCATTTTTTATCCGTAGGCGGGAATCACGGATACGGCGTTGTACGCCCCGGCCCGCCGGCTCCGGTACGGGCCGGATGCGGTGGACGCGCCGCCCGCCCGCCGTCGCCGGGCTCCGGTCGCCCGGATGTACGGCGAGCGCGGCCGGGACCGCCCGTGGGGTGCCGGGGTACGTACGGGACGCGCACGAGATACGTATAGGTGATCGGGTCATTCCGGATATTGAGGACCGGACGCACCTCGTACGTTGGGAGAACCTGCCAGGGGCGGATCCGGCGCGAGGAAACAGCCCCGTCGGCGAGCATCCGTCGCAGCCCGCGCCGGAAGGGCAGGAAACCGCGACACCGAGGAGATGGCGTCATGGGCGAGCTCTACTTCCAGGTCAATGTCCCCACCCGGAACGCTCTGCAGCCCGAGCGGTGCGGCCTGCACGTCTTCACCGGGTGCGCGGAGACCGGGTCGGATGCCCTGCGCATCGCACGCGAGGCGTGCGACGCGGCGGTCGCCGCACAGAAGGCCGGCTTCGCCATTCCGCGCCGGCGTCCGGACGGCTGGGGAGCGCGCGGGGTGCGGTCCGGCTGGGTGTTCGACTGGACGGCCGCGACCGTGGCCGTATGGGAGCACGACCGGAGCTTCCGGGCCGGCCGGACCTTTCTGCCCCTGGGGCCTCGTCAGAGCCGGTGAACGAGATCGCGGCGGGAGAGCGCGCCGGTCTTCCGCATGGCACCGGCGATGTGCTGCTCCACGGTCCGCGGGGAGAGATGCAGGGTCGCGGCGATCTCCCGGTTGGTCAGGCCGGAGGACGCGAGCTGCGCGACCTCCGCCTCCCGGGGGGACAGCTGGTCGGAGTGCGACGGGCGTCCGGGCGGCCGGCCCTTCCTGGCCGGCTGCCGGGTGCGCAGCAGGGCTCTGGCCCGCGTCGCGTCCCAGACCGCGCCCAGGTCGGTGAAGTGCTGGGCACAGGACTCCAGTTCGGCGATCGCGGACGCGGTGGAGGAGCCGTCGCCGGCCGGGGCAGCCGCATCGCCCGCCGCTGACGCTCCGGCGCCGTCGGTTTCCGCGCCGCCGGCCGCATCGCCTTCGGTCGATCCCGCACCGCCCGCCCCGTCGGTACCGCCCGCCTCGCCTGCGGCGTCCGCCGCGAGCACACAGCGTCCGGCGCACTCCGTGGCCAGCGCCTGGCTGTAGGGGCGGGGCAGTTCCGCGTAAGCCGCCGCCGCCTTCCGGTACGACTCCGCGGCCGTCAGCAGACCACTCGGATTCCCCTGGGCCAGCGCCTCGCTCTCGGCGAGGACGGCCCGGCTCCAGACCAGCGCGGCCCTGGCCGCGGGCGCGTCCGCCGCCCCGAGACCCTGGGCGAAGTCGCGGACCATGGCGTGCGCTCCGGTCGTGTCGCCCGCGCGCGCCAGCGCCTCCACGGCCCACGGCGCGAGTTCCGCGGCCCAGGGCCACACCCCCTTCTCGGCCACCACCGTCCACGCGGCCCGCGCCTGTTCCGCCGCGTCCGCCACCTCCTGGCGGGCCAGCGTCAGACGGATCACCGCGCCGGCCGCGGTCGCGCCCAGGGGCACCGGCAGATTCTCCGTCCCGAAGGTACCCCGCTGGGACAGCCAGGACCGGGCCTCCCCCCAGTCCCCTTGGGCCACGGCGAGCAAGCCGCGTACGACGTAGGCGTCGGAGGCGAGGAACGGCATGTCCGCGGTGTCGGCGATGAATTCCTCGCACCTCCGTGCCAGGCCCAGCCACTGGCCGGTCCACCACTCCTGGAGCAGCCGGGTCCCCGACGCGCTGTGCTCGGTGTACGGTGCGCCGCTGCGGGCGGCCAGCTCACGCCCCTCGGCCAGCAGCCGGTCCGCGCGCCGGTAGAAGCCGAGCCAGACGGCGGAGTCCGCGGCGTTGCACAGACCGCGCGCCGCCTGCCGGACGCACGCGGGGTCAGTACTCTGCACGGGCAGCCGCTCCACCAGGTCCCACGCCTCGGGATCGGCCCAACTCATGGCGAGACCGACATGGTTGGCGAGTACGGCGGTTCGCATGGCCTCGTCCCCGCTGTCGTCCGCCGCGGCCACGGCCTTGATCAGCCACCCCCGGTGGACGTCGAGGGAGGCGCCCGGCCAGTACGGGGTGACCAGGGCCGCCATGGCGCGGGCGGCCAGCACGGACCGCACCTCGCGCAGTTCGGCGGCGGCGATCTCCAGCACCCGCCAGCCGTCGGCGAACCGGCCCATCTGGTTGGAGAGCATCAGCCCCAGGTCGAGCCGCAGTTCACCGCGTACGGCCGGGGGAAGGTCCGCGTCCTGCACGATCTGCGCGAGCACCTCCACGGTCTGGTCCGAGCGCAGCCCGGTCACCGCGTTGCGGGCCAGCAGCGGCGCCAGCCGGGCCCGGGCCTGCGGCGGGATGCCGGGGGCGGCGAGCGTCCGCTCCAGGAGGGTGATCGCCTCCTGGTGCCGGCCGGACGCGGCCGCCGACTCGGCCGCCTTCTCCACCGCCCTGAGCCACCGGCGGTCGTCACCGGCCGCCCGGTGGTGCTCGCCCACGGCCGCCCAGACCACCGGCTGCCTGCGGCTGAGCACACCGGCCGCCCGCCGGTGCAGATCCTGCCGTACGGGCCCGGGCACGGTGTCCCGTACGGCGGTGGCCGCCAGCGGGGCGGCGAAGCCGTAGCGCCCCTCGCCCAGCTCCGCCAGGGCCGCGCTCTCCAGGGCCCGCAGCAGCGCGTCGCTCCCGGGCACGGCCCCGAGCCCCGACACCGCGATCAGCTCGTCCCGGGCGGCGGGCCCGTCGAGGACGGCGGCCGCCCAGACCAGCGGCCGGTGCGCCGAGGGCAACGCGTACGTACGGCTGAGCACCAGCTCCGCCAGGCGGGTCGGCACCCCGGCCGCGGCCACCTCGGCGGCCGTGCCGGTGAAGGCCGGCCGCTGTTCCCGCAGCAGGGCCAGCAGATCGACGACCACCCGGGGCACCCCACCGGTGCGTTCGTGCAGCGTGCCCACGGCCTCGGCCGTACAGCCGCTCTCGCCCAGGACCTCCGCGGCCGCCTGCCGGACGCGTTCCTGGTCCCAGGGCGTCGGCCGGTGCGTCAGCACCGTCAGCCGGAAGGGATAGGCCATCGCCGCACCGCCCAGCGGCAGGCCGGGAACGGGGAGCTCCTCGGGGCGATAGGTCACCGCGGCCGCCGAGCCCGGCTGCAGCCCTTCCAGCACCCGCCGCAGCCGCCGCAGCTCGTCCTCGTCCGCCCGATGGACGTCGTCCACCAGCAGCAGGGTCGGCTTCCCCCAGGGGTCGTCCGCCATCTGCTGCCCGTCCCCGGCTCCGCACCGCCACCACAGGCGTGCCACATCCGGGGTCTCGGGCAGGCCGGCCAGCTCTCGCAGCAGATGACTCTTGCCCAGCCCGGCGGCGCCCTCTACGTACAACAGCACGGGCCCGGCGTCCGGGTCGGCGAAAGCGCGGACGAGGGACCGCAGGGCAGAACCACACGTCGCGATCACGTCGCCACCCTCGCTCTCCGTCGTCCCGTGGCCCGGACCCACCACAGTGCGCCCAGGCCCATTCTGGGCGAACGACAACGGACGCACCTCTTCACGGACGGTCGCCCGCGGTCACGGCCCGCGCGCGGGGGAGGATGCCGGTGCCGGGCGTACGGAAGGCCTTCGGCGGAACGGCGCGCAGCGGAACGCACCCGGCCGACTGCCACACGCAGGGCGCAGTGCCCTTCCGGCTGGGACCCCGAAGGACGACGCGCGCAGGTTCCCTCCGTAAGCCCGGTCACCGCGGCCCGAAGCTATGCCACGGCCGCGCCCGCCGATATCCGAGGAGGCGGATTCACGGATACCCGATCAATGCCGGGCACCCGGCCGTCATGCTCAGCACCCGGCCTCCACCCTCAGCACTCGATGATGTTCACCGCGAGCCCGCCGCGCGCCGTCTCCTTGTACTTGACGCTCATGTCCGCCCCGGTCTCCTTCATGGTCTTGATGACCTTGTCGAGGGAGACCTTGTGGCTGCCGTCGCCCCGCAGCGCCATCCGCGCCGCGGTGACCGCCTTCACCGCCGCCATGCCGTTGCGCTCGATGCAGGGGATCTGGACGAGGCCGCCGACCGGGTCGCAGGTCAGGCCCAGGTTGTGCTCCATGCCGATCTCGGCGGCGTTCTCCACCTGTTCGGGGGAGCCGCCGAGCACCTCGGCCAGGGCTCCGGCCGCCATCGAGCAGGCCGAGCCGACCTCGCCCTGGCAGCCGACCTCGGCGCCGGAGATCGAGGCGTTCTCCTTGAACAGCATGCCGATCGCACCGGCCGCGAGGAGGAAGCGCACGACGCTGTCCTCCTTCTCCGTCTCGGTGCAGCCGCCCGCCGCGAAGTTCATGTAGTAGTGCAGAACGGCGGGGATGATGCCCGCGGCGCCGTTGGTGGGGGCCGTGACGACGCGGCCGCCCGCCGCGTTCTCCTCGTTGACCGCCATCGCGTAGAGGGTGATCCACTCCATCGCGTGGGCCTGCGGGTCACCCTCGGCGCGCAGTTGGCGGGCCGAGTTCGCGGCGCGGCGGCGGACCTTGAGGCCGCCGGGGAGGATGCCCTCGCGCGACATGCCGCGCGAGACGCAGGCCTGCATGACCCGCCAGATGTCCAGCAGCCCGGCGCGGATCTCCGCCTCGGTGCGCCAGGCCAGCTCGTTCTCCAGCATCATCGAGGAGATGGACAGGCCGGTCTCGCGGGACAGGCGCAGCAGCTCGTCGCCGGTGCGGAAGGGGTGCCGCAGGACGGTGTCGTCCGGGACGATCGGGTTCTCGCCGGCCACCGCGTCCTCGTCGACGACGAAGCCGCCGCCGACCGAGTAGTACGTCTTCTCCAGGACCGGCGCGCCCTCGGTGTCGGACGCGAGGATCGTCATGCCGTTGGCGTGGTACGGGAGCGCCTTGCGGCGGTGCAGGATCAGGTCGTCGTCGAAGGCGAACGGGATCTCGTGCATGCCGAGCAGATTGATCCGGCCGGTGGAGCGGATCGTCTCGACCCGGGCGTCGGCCGTCTCCACGTCGACGGTCTGCGGGGACTCGCCCTCCAGGCCGAGCAGGACCGCTTTGGGCGTGCCGTGCCCGTGTCCGGTCGCGCCGAGGGAGCCGTACAGCTCGGCCCGTATCGACGCGGTGTGCGCGAGCAGGCCCTCGTTCTTCAGGCGGCGCGCGAACATCCGGGCGGCGCGCATCGGGCCCACCGTGTGGGAGCTGGACGGGCCGATGCCGACCGAGAAGAGGTCGAAGACCGAGATGGCCACGGGAGTACTCCTTGGGGTTGGAAGACGCCGTTGTCTGCCTGGATGGTGCGGGACAAGCGGGGCAAGCGGAACAAGAAGGATCATCGGGGACACGGATCGGGGCACCGCGCTCACTCTGTTCAGTGTGCGCGGTGCCCCGTCCGAACGTGCGGAACCGCAGGTCAGCTGTTACTTCAGGCCGGGGTAGAGCGGGAACTTCTCGGCCAGCGCGACCACGCGGGCCTTGAGGTCGTCCGCGTCGTAGGACGGCTTGAGGGCGGACGCGATGATCTCCGCGACCTCTGCGAAGTCCTCGGCGCCGAAGCCGCGGGTGGCCAGCGCCGGGGTGCCGATCCGCAGGCCCGAGGTGACCATCGGGGGACGCGGGTCGTTCGGGATGGCGTTCCGGTTGACCGTGATGCCCAGCTCGTGGAGCCGGTCCTCGGCCTGCTGGCCGTCCAGCTCGGAGTTGCGCAGGTCGACCAGGACCAGGTGCACGTCGGTGCCGCCGGAGAGGACGGAGACGCCCACCTCGGTGACGTCCGGCTGGACCAGGCGCTCGGCCAGGATGCGCGCGCCGTCCAGGGTGCGCTGCTGGCGCTCCTTGAACTCCTCGCCCGCCGCGATCTTGAACGAGACCGCCTTGGCCGCGATCACGTGCTCCAGCGGGCCGCCCTGCTGACCCGGGAAGACCGCCGAGTTGATCTTCTTGGCGAGCTCCTGGGTGGAGAGGATCACGCCGCCGCGCGGACCGCCGAGGGTCTTGTGCGTGGTGGTGGTGACGACATGGGCGTGCGGCACCGGGTTGGGGTGCAGCCCGGCCGCTACCAGGCCCGCGAAGTGCGCCATGTCGACCATCAGGTACGCGCCGACCTCGTCCGCGATCCGGCGGAAGGCGGCGAAGTCCAGCTGGCGCGGGTAGGCGGACCAGCCGGCCACGATCAGCTTCGGCTGGGACTCCTTGGCGAGGCGCTCGACCTCCTCCATGTCCACGGTGCCGCTCTCGTCGACGTGGTACGGGACCACGTTGTAGAGCTTGCCGGAGAAGTTGATCTTCATGCCGTGGGTCAGGTGACCGCCGTGGGCCAGGTTCAGGCCCATGATCGTGTCGCCCGGCTTCAGCAGCGCGAACATCGCGGCGGCGTTCGCCTGCGCACCGGAGTGCGGCTGGACGTTCGCGGCCTCGGCGCCGAACAGGGCCTTGATCCGGTCGATCGCGATCTGCTCGACGACGTCGACGTGCTCACAGCCGCCGTAGTAGCGGCGGCCGGGGTAGCCCTCGGCGTACTTGTTGGTGAGGACGGAGCCCTGCGCCTCCATGACGGCGACCGGAGCGAAGTTCTCCGAGGCGATCATTTCGAGGGTGGACTGCTGACGGTGGAGCTCGGCGTCGACGGCGGCGGCGACGTCCGGGTCCAGCTCGTGGAGGGAGGAGTTCAGAAGCGACATCAGGGGGTCCCTTAAGGTCTCAGTTGCCGGAGAACGCGGTGTACTCGTCGGCGGAGAGCAGATCGGCCGGCTCCTCCGCGACGCGCACCTTGAACAGCCAGCCGCCCTCGAAGGGAGCGGAGTTCACCAGCGAGGGGTCGTCCACGACGTCCTGGTTGGCCGCCGTCACCTCACCGGTCACCGGCGAGTACAGATCGCTGACGGACTTGGTCGACTCCAGCTCGCCGCAGGTCTCACCCGCGGTCACCGTGTCGCCGACCTCCGGGAGCTGGGCGTAGACGACGTCACCGAGCGCGTTGGCCGCGTACTCCGTGATGCCGATCGTGGCCACGCCGTCCTCGACGGCCGACAGCCACTCGTGCTCCTTGCTGTACCGCAGCTGCTGGGGGTTGCTCATGACCTGAATTCTCCTGTACGCGGGGGAGTGCTGATGAACGGTGGTCTTGCGGTGTGAGACGGAGGTACGTCACTTCTGTGACGCCTGCGTGCGGTGAGAAGGCCCGGAAACTACTGGTTCTTCCGGGATATCACTTCTGGCGCTTGTAGAACGGCAGCGCGACGACCTCGTACGGCTCGTGCGTGCCCCGGATGTCCACGCCCACGCCCTCGGTGCCCGGGGCGGCGAAGGCCGCGTCCACGTAGGCCATGGCGATCGGCTTGCCCAGGGTCGGGGAGGGGGCGCCGGAGGTGACCTCGCCGATCACCTTGCCGTCGGCCACGACCGGGAAGCCCGCGCGCGGGACCCGGCGGCCCTCGGCGACCAGGCCGACCAGCTTGCGCGGCGGGGCGGTCTCGGCGCGCTCGGCGGCGGCCTTCAGCGCCTCCCGGCCGACGAAGTCGCCCTCCTTCTCGAACTTCACGACCCGGCCGAGGCCCGCGTCGAACGGGGTCAGCGCGGTCGTCAGCTCGTGCCCGTACAGCGGCATGCCCGCCTCCAGGCGCAGCGTGTCCCGGCAGGAGAGGCCGCAGGGGATCAGGCCGTGCGCGGAGCCGGCCTCGGTCAGTGCCCGCCACAGCTGCTCGGCGTGCTCGGGCGCGACGAACAGCTCGAAGCCGTCCTCGCCGGTGTAGCCGGTACGGGCGATGAGCGCCGGAACCCCGGCGACCGTGCCCGGCAGGCCCGCGTAGTACTTCAGCCCGTCCAGGTCGGCGTCGGTGACGGCCTTCATGATGGCGGGCGACTCCGGGCCCTGGACCGCGAGCAGCGCGTACGCGTCCCGGTCGTCGCGCACCTGGGCGTCGAAGCCGCCGACGCGCTCGGTCAGCGCGTCCAGCACGATCTGGGCGTTGCCCGCGTTGGCGACCACCATGTACTCGGTCTCGCCCAAGCGGTAGACGATCAGGTCGTCCACGATCCCGCCGTCCTCCTGGACGATCATCGTGTAGCGGGCCCGGCCGTTGCCGACGGTGGCGATGTTGCCCACCAGCGCGTAGCTCAGGAAGGCCGCGGCCTCGGGACCGGTGACGGTGATCTCGCCCATGTGCGACAGGTCGAAGAGCCCGGCGCGGGTGCGTACGGCGTTGTGCTCGTCGCGCTCACTGGCGTACCGCAGCGGCATGTCCCAGCCCGCGAAGTCGGTCATGGTGGCGCCGAGCGAGCGGTGCAGCGCGTCGAGGGCGGTGAGACGGGGGGCAGTGCTCATGGATACGGCTCCAGGGCATGACGACGTCAGGACGGAAAATCCTCCCCATCTGTCATCGGAACCTGAGAGGTTCGCCGATAGCCCCTGACGGGGTATGCCCCTGGGGGCGCCCCTGTTCACAGGGCTCGGCTTGCACCTTGGGTGGAGCCGCGGGGCGGCTCGCTTTTCAGATCTGCCTCATCCACGCGGTACGGGGCCTGAGAGATTCAAGGGAGGATCTTGCTCCTTCGGCGCCCGGCTCACACTGTGGCCGGAACTCTCCCGCGCGGATTCGAACGGCCGGTATGCAGTTGGCGGGGTCATCATCGCACGCATCGGGGGAGAGTGGGGGCCCGGTCCCCACGCGGGGGAAGACGGCGAGGTCGGTTGTGCCGTATTGCCTTTTCTTTACACTTCAGGAGCAGGCGTGGGTGACCCGACGGCAGGGGGATGGGCGATGACGTTGCAGCGGTCGGTACCGACCGCGGGGGTCGCGCATGACGCGATGCCCGCACAACCCGGCGCACCCGTAAGAGAGCAGCTCACACGGGGTGCGCCGGTGGTACGTGATCTGCGCGGGCGCGTCCGCTGCGCCCCGTACTGCCTCGATTTCACCGCCGGTGACGTCGTGGTCGTCTCCGGGCTCCCCGGCAGCGGGAAGTCGACCCTCATCCGGCGGGCCGTGCGCGGCCGCGCCATTGACTCCCAGAACACCCGCGACAGCTGGGCCGCGGCCCTGCCCCGCTTACTTCCCTACGCCCTCTACCGCCCCCTGGTGCGCGCCGCGCACTACCTCGGCCTCTGGAACGCCCTGCGCTCCGGTGAATCCGTCGTCGTGCACGACTGCGGCACCCAGGTCTGGGTACGCCGCTGGCTCGCCCGGCACGCGGTGAGCCGGGGCAGCGCCCTTCATCTGATCCTGCTGGACGTGACGCCCGAGGTGGCCCGGCAGGGGCAGCGCGAGCGCGGCCGCGGGGTCTCCGGCTACGCCTTCGCCCGCCACCGGAACGCGGTGGCCCGGCTGCTCCGCGACACCGAGCAGGGGCTGCTGCCCGCCGGCTGTGCCTCCGCGGTACTGCTGGACCGGCCGGCTGCGGGGGCGCTCGGACGGATCTCCTTCACGGAGGCCGAGGCCGCCGCAAGCCGCTGAAGGTTAGGGTGCTGGCCGGAGCACGACGGCCGCCGCGCGCGGCGGCCGAGGGGCGAGAGAGGGCACAGAGGCAGTGGACATTCCGGCACCCGCACCGGCGCACCCCCAGCAGGGGTGGCCCGCCAACGAGCTCGAAGAGGTGCTGACGGCCTCGCTCGGCGTCCCGGACGCGGGCGGCCGCCTCGTCGAGGTGCTCGGCCGCAGCTCCGTCTGGGTGCCGCTGCCGAGCGGCGGCAGCCCCGCGAGCGCGGACCTCGACCTGCCGATGATGGAGATCGACGGCGCGGCCTTCGTCCCCGTCTTCAGCTCCGAGGCCCAGTTCCTCAGCTGCGTCGGCAGCCACATGTCCTTCGCCGTCGCACCCGCCCGCGACTTCGCCCGGGGCCTGCCCCCGCAGGTCGGCATCGCGGTGAACCCCGGCGGCGCGGTCGGCATACCGCTTCCGCCGCCCGCCGTCGCCGAGCTCTGCCGGGCCGGGCGCACCGCCCTGGACGGGCCCGCCACCGGCGGCCGGGTCAAGCTGTACGAACCGGACTGGCAGCACGACCCGGTCGACTTCCTCACCGCCGTGTCCGAGGAGTTCGAGGCCACCGGCGTGGTGAGCACCGCCCGCCGGTCGCTGGCCAGCATCGAGGGCGGTGACCCGGTCCTCTTCGTCGGCGTCGAGTTCGCCACCTGGGACGGTGCGGGCCAGAGCGTGCCCATGGACGCCATCGGCCGGGCGCTGGGCCGGGTCCAGGTGCCCTGGCCGGTGAACCTGGTCCTGCTGGACGTGGCCCAGGACCTCGTCGGCGACTGGATGCGGGAGAAGGTGCGCCCGTTCTACCGGCGCGAGGGCCACTGATCCACCGGTACGAGGCCCGACGGCGGCGACCGGACCGGGTGCCGCCGGACCGTGGCGTCAAGTCGGTGTCAGAAGTGGCGCATAAGCTGGTTTGATGGCGTGGTCGCTCCCGTGTGCCCGGGAGCGGTGGCGCGAACGCGATGGATCGACGAGGGGCGGGACCCAGGGTGAGTGCGTCAGGCACCGCGGCGGCCGGGAAGGTCGAGCACATGCTGCGCCAGGTGACCCCCGGGCGTTACGACACCTACGAGGCGCTGCTCGCCGCGGTCGCCGAGGGCCGGATCTGGATGCTGCTCTGGCACGGCACGGCGGGCTCGCCGGACGCCCAGTACGGCAACATGGAGATCGAGGGCCTGGGGTACGCGCCCTGCGTCACCTCCGCCCAGGAGCTCTCCGCCAGTGGCTGGAACCGTTCCCACGAGCTGGTCACCGGACGCGATATCGCCCGCGCCCTCTTCCCCGACCGCTGGGGCATCTGGCTCAACCCGCACGCCCCGGGCGGCGGCGTCGGCATCCCCTGGCTCGACCTGCGGCGCATCGCCACCGGCCTGGACCGGCTGCCCGCCGGACCGCTCCGGCTCTCCGAACCCGCCATCGAGCTCCCGCAGTTCTACGCCCTGCTCACCCAGAACGCCCACCGCACCCCCGCGATCCGCTCGCTGCGCCGCGCCTGGGTGCACCCGGCGGTCGGCGTCCCGTATCTCGCGATCGGCCTGGACCTCTACGACACCGGCCGCGCCGCCGTCGAATCGGTGCGCGAGATGATGCGGCAGTCGGTCGCGGCGGTCCCCGACGGGCTGCCCGTCTCCACCGTCGCCCTGTCCGACGAGTACGACCCGGTCGGCATGTGGCTGCGCGCGAACGCCCGCCCCTTCTACGACCGCGAGGCCCACGCCCCCGCCGGCCCGCCGCCCCTCGCCGCCCCCGGATACGGCTACCCGCCCCAGCCCCGCTGAGCCCCGGAGCGCCCGGCCGGTCACTCCGGCCGGCCCCGCGCAGGACTCCTCGACGGCGTTCTGACGGGTGACCCGAGCGGCGTGGTCGGCGGTTCGCAGCGTGGATGTGCCCGAGGCGTACAGCGCCGCGCCTGCGGAACTCCCTGTCGCGCACCTGCGCGTGTGAACCGATGAGCGGAAGCGTGCGGCGAAGCCGGCGCAGGCGGGCCGGCCCGGACCAGGGTCGAGCGGTCGGGCGCGCCCGCCGTCTCCGCCCCTGTGTGCCCGCCGTCTCCGTCCCCGGTCACCCTCCGTCGAACACCCCTCGATGTCCGGCTTGTTAACTTCCCCCGGGAGGATGTCCCGGAACTGGACGGTTTGTTAACTGTCCGGGTCTCGACTAGGTCTCACCGCTATCCGGACTGTTCTCTTGCGGCGGGCACCGTCTGTAGTGTGCGGCCATCAAACCTCACCACATGGCGAACCAGGGGTGGACCCATGCGAATATTCAAGTCCCGGGCTGTCCGGGCGATCACGACAGCGGTCGCTGTCGGGCTGATCGCCACGGGCTGTTCCAGCGAGCGGGACGAAGGCGGCTCCAAGGGGGGCGAGAAGGACACCTTCGTCTTCGCCGGAGCCGGTGACCCCGGTTCCCTCGACCCGGCCCTCGCGAGCGACGGCGAGACGTTCCGCGTCACCCGTCAGGCGTTCGAGGCGCTCCTGGAGCACGAGCCCGGTGGGAGCAAGCTCGTCGGCGGCCTCGCCGAGACGTGGGAGAGCGACCCGGCCGGCAAGGTCTGGACGTTCAACCTGCGCAAGGGCGTGAAGTTCCACGACGGCGAGGCGTTCAACGCCGCCGCGGTCTGCGCGAACTACGACTACTGGTTCAACTGGACCGGCACGTACCAGTCCAGCGCGGTCTCCTACTACTGGCAGACCATCATGGGCGGGTTCGCGAAGAACGAGGACCCCGAGACGCCCAAGGCGAACTACAAGTCCTGCACCGCCAAGGACGACAACACGGCGGTCATCGAGGTCAACGAGCCCTCGGCGAACCTCCCGGGCGGCTTCTCGCTCCAGGCCCTGGCGATCCACTCGCCGAAGGCCCTCAAGGAGTACGCGAAGCAGAACGCGACCGCCAAGGGCGACGCGATCACGTACCCGAAGTACAGCCAGGAGGCCGGCACGGTCGCCGGCACCGGCCCGTACAAGATCGTGAAGTGGAACAAGGGCAACAAGGAGGTCTCCCTGGAGGCCTTCGACGGCTACTGGGGCGAAAAGGCCAAGGTGAAGAACCTGGTCTTCCGCACCATCTCCACCGAGGAGACCCGCCGCCAGGCGCTCCAGGCCGGTGACATCGACGGCTACGACCTGGTCGCGCCGGCCGATGTGACGACCCTGGAGAAGGAGGGTTACGAGGTTCCGACCCGTGACGTCTTCAACATCTTCTACCTCGGCATGAGCCAGTCGGCCAACCCGGCGCTGAAGAAGCCCGAGGTCCGTCAGGCGATCACGCACGCCATCGACCGCGAGAACCTCGTCAACACCCAGCTGCCCGAGGGCGGCAAGGTCGCGACCCAGTTCATGCCCGACACGGTCGCCGGCTTCTCGGACAAGGTGAAGACGTACCCGTTCGACACCGCCAAGGCGAAGGACCTCCTCAAGCAGGCCGGCGAGGAGAAGCTCAGCATCGACTTCTGCTACCCGACCGAGGTCACCCGCCCGTACATGCCTGCCCCGCAGGACATGTTCGAGCTGATGAAGGCCGACCTGGAGAAGGCCGGCATCACCATCAAGCCGAAGGCCATGAAGTGGGCCCCGGACTACCTGGACGCCACCGAGGCGGGCTCCTGCGCCCTGCACATGCTCGGCTGGACCGGTGACTTCAACGACGGCTACAACTTCATCGGCACCTGGTTCGCCGGACCGGACAAGCAGTGGGGCTTCAAGGACCAGAAGGTCTTCGACGCCGTGAACGCCGCTTCCAAGGTCACCGACCCGGCCGCCCGCACCGAGGCCTACAAGAAGGCCAACGAGGCGATCGCGGAGTACGTCCCCGGCGTGCCGATCTCGTCGTCGCCGCCGGCCATCGCGTTCGCCAAGAACGTCAACCCGCCGAAGGTCTCCCCGCTGACGCAGGAGAACTTCGCCGAGGTCTCCTTCAAGTAATCGCACACCAGCGGGTCCGCCCGGCCACAGCAACCAGGTGGCCGGGCGGACCCGCATCGACGCACGTGAGAAAGGGGCATGCGGGGTGCTGCGACTCGTCGTAAGAAGACTTCTCCAGCTCATTCCCACCCTGCTCGGCCTGTCGGTCCTGCTGTTCCTCTGGCTGAACCGACTGCCCGGCGGACCCGCCTCAGCGATCCTGGGCGAGCGGGCCACCGAAGCCGAAGTAGCGAGAATCAACCGGGCACTCGGGCTCGACGAGCCGGTCCACGTCCAGTACTGGCGGTTCCTCAAGCGCATCTTCGAGCTCGACCTCGGAACCTCCACCCAGACCGGCCAGCCGGTGTGGGACGAATTCACCCTGCGCTTCCCGGCCACCGTGGAGCTCAGCGTCGCAGCCATCCTGATCGCCGTGGCCGTGGGCATCCCGATGGGCTACCTGGCGGCCAAGCACCGCGGCGGATGGCTGGACGTCGCCTCCGTCTCCGGATCCCTCCTCGGCATCTGCATCCCGGTCTTCTTCCTGGCCATGCTGCTGCGCGGGATCTTCTCCGTGGAACTGGGCTGGTTCCCGAGCCAGGGCCGGCTGACCACCGGACTCAACGCCACCGACATCACCGGATTCTCCGTACTGGACGGGTTGTTGACCGGCGAATTCGACGCGAGCTGGGACGCGATCATGCACTTGATCCTGCCCGCCGTCGCGCTGGCCTCGATCCCGCTCGCCGTGATCGTCCGGATGACCCGCGCCAGCGTCCTGGAGGTGCTCGGCGAGGACTACATCCGCACCGCCGAGTCCAAGGGCCTGGACAAGAAGACCGTGCGCGGCCGCCACGTGCTGCGCAACGCCCTGCTGCCCGTGATCACCGCGGTCGGCCTGCTGACCGGCAGCCTGCTCTCCGGAGCGGTGCTCACCGAGTCCGTGTTCGACTTCGGCGGCATCGGCTCCTTCATCCGTACCGCGATCGACGGCCGTGACTACCCGGTCCTCGTCGGATTCATTCTCTTCATCGCGATGGTGTACGTGCTCATCAACCTCCTGGTCGACCTCGCGTACAGCATCATCGACCCGAGAGTGCGGGTGCACTGACGTGACGATCATGACCAACAAAGCAGACAAGATCGACCGTCTCGCCGAGCTGACCCAGAGCTCCGAGACCGTCACCGGCACCAGCCTGTGGCGCGAGGCGTTCCGCAGGATGCGGTCCAGCAAGATGGCCGTCATCGGCGCGGCGATCATCGCCGTGTTCGTCGTCGTCGCGATCGTCGGTCCCTGGGTCGCCCCGCACGGGCCCACCGCGCAGAACTGGCGCAGTGAAGTCTTCCCCAACCAGGGCAAGTTCGTCGGCATGCGCGGCGAGAACTGGTTCGGCCTGGACCACCTGGGCCGCGACATGTTCTCCCGCTGGCTCGTCGGAGCCCGGCAGACGCTGCTCGTCGGTGTCGTCTCCATGCTCATCGGCCTGATCGTCGGTGCGCTGGTCGGGGTGGGCTCCGGCGCCGCCGCCACCCTCGGCGGCAAGATCGGCCAGCGCGTCGACACCGTGATCATGCGCTTCACCGACATCATGCTGTCCCTGCCCTCGCTGCTGCTCGCCGTCTCCATCGCCGCGGTCCTCGGCCAGTCTCTGACCACCGTGATGATCGCCGTGGGTGTCGTCCAGATCCCCATCTTCGCCCGCCTGTTGCGCGGTTCGATGCTGGTCCAGGGCGGTGCGGACTACGTGCTCGCCGCGAAGGCGGTCGGCATCCGGCGCAAGCGGATCGTGCTCACGCAGATCCTGCCGAACTCGCTGAGCCCCGTGATCGTCCAGGCCACGCTCAGCCTCGCCACCGCGATCATCGAGGCCGCGGCCCTGTCCTACCTGGGCCTCGGCAACCCCGACCCGGCCGTTCCCGAGTGGGGCGTGATGCTCTCCCAGGCGCAGCGCTTCTTCGACAACGAGCCGATGATGGCCGCCTATCCGGCCGTCGGGATCATCATCACGGCCCTCGGCTTCACCCTGCTCGGCGAGTCCATGCGCGAGGCCCTCGACCCGAAGTTGCGAGGCTGAAGTCCCATGTCACTGCTCTCCGTTGAGGAACTCAGCGTCACCTTCACCGCCCGCGGCCGCAAGGACGCCACGGCCGTGGACGGCGTCTCCTTCGAGGTCGACCAGGGCCAGGTCGTGGGCCTGGTCGGCGAGTCGGGCTGCGGCAAGTCCGTCACCTCGCTCGCCCTGATGGGGCTGCTGCCCCGCAAGGGCGCGAGGATCGGCGGCCGTGCCGAGTTCGACGGCCAGAACCTGCTGACCATGAGCGAGCGCAAGCTCCGCGACATGCGCGGCAGCCAGCTGGCGATGATCTTCCAGGACCCGCTCTCCTCGCTGAACCCGGTCGTCCCCATCGGGATCCAGGTCACCGAGATCCTCCAGCGCCACCGCGGGCTGAAGGGCGAGAAGGCCCGCAAGGAAGCCGCGTCCCTGCTCGACCGGGTCGGCATCCCCGACCCGGACCGGCGGCTCAAGGAGTACCCGCACCAGCTCTCCGGCGGTATGCGCCAGCGCGCGCTGATCGCCATGGCGGTCGCCTGCGCCCCCCGGCTGCTGATCGCCGACGAGCCGACGACCGCGCTGGACGTGACCATCCAGGCGCAGATCCTGGAGCTCCTGAAGGAGCTGGTCGACCAGGAGGGCACCGCCCTGCTGATGATCACGCACGACCTCGGTGTCGTCGCCGGCCTCTGCGACGAGGTCAACGTCCTCTACGCCGGCCGGGCGGTGGAATCGGCGGGCCGCCGCGAGCTGTTCGCCCATCCCACCCACCCGTACGCGCACGGGCTGCTCGGCTCCATCCCGCGCCTCGACGCGCCGCGCGGCGAGCCGCTGCACCCGATCCGCGGGTCCATCAACGACAAGATCGCCTGGGCCGACGGCTGCGCGTTCGCACCCCGGTGCGACCACTACACGATGGAGTGCCTCACCGGCACCCCCGAACTGACCGAACCACGCACGGCCGGACACCAGGTGCGCTGCGTCAACCCGGTCCTGCCCAAGGCGGAGGTCCCGGCATGAGCCTTCTCGAACTGGACGACGTCAAAGTCCACTTCCCGGTCAAGAAGGGCCTCTTCTTCGACCGTACGGTGGGCCACGTCTACGCGGTCGACGGCGTCTCGCTGACCATCGAGGCCGGCCAGACGTACGGGCTCGTGGGTGAGTCGGGCTGCGGCAAGACGACGCTCGGCCGCGCGGTCCTGCGGCTGAACGACATCACCGACGGCGGGGTCGTCTTCGACGGCACCGACCTGGCGAAGCTGCCCTCCGAGGAGATGCGGGCCTTCCGCCGCCGCCTCCAGATGGTCTTCCAGGACCCGCTGGGCAGCCTCAACCCCCGGCAGAACATCGAGTCCATCCTGGCCGAGGGCATGGCCGCCCACGGCATCGGCAAGGACGCGGCGGAGCGCCGGGAGAAGATCAAGGACATCCTCGCCAAGGTCGGCCTGCCGTCCAACGCGATGTCCCGCTACCCGCACGAGTTCTCCGGCGGCCAGCGCCAGCGCATCGGCATCGCCCGTGCGCTGGTCCTGGAGCCGGACGTGATCATCTGCGACGAGCCGGTCTCCGCGCTCGACGTCTCGGTCCAGGCGCAGGTCATCAACCTGCTGGAGGAGCTCCAGGAGTCCCTCGGCCTGACCTACCTGGTCATCGCGCACGACCTAGCGGTGGTCCGGCACATCTCGGACGTCATCGGGGTGATGTACCTCGGCGGGCTCGTCGAGGAGGCCCCGAGCGACGCGCTGTACGCGGGGCCCCGGCATCCGTACACCAAGGCGCTGATGTCGGCCGTCCCGGTGCCCGACCCCGAGGTGGAGGACCGCCGCGAGCGGATCCTGCTCCACGGCGACCTGCCCTCCCCGGCGAACCCGCCGGCCGGCTGCCGTTTCCACACCCGCTGCCCGTGGGTGCAGGAGACCAAGTGCGCCACGGAGCGTCCGCCGCTGCTGGACACCGGCGACGGGCACAAGGTGGCCTGCCACTTCACGGCCGAGATCGAGGCCGGCACCGTGAAGCAGACTCTGGCGACCGGCATCGAGGCGGTCACCGCGACGGAGACGGTGGAGGTCGAGGCGGTGGAGGTGTCCGAGAGCGACACCGCGGTCCGGGAGGCCGACAAGGAAGAGTCGGAGGAGCCCGCGGCCGTACCGGCTCAGGCCGAAGCGGACGCGGGGGAGAAAGCGGAGGACGGCCCGAAGGTCTAGTACCGGCACAATTGCCCGGTGCTCACCGAACTGTTCACGCCCTCCGTCCAGCATGCGCTCGATCTCGTCGGGATCTTCGTCTTCGCGATCTCGGGCGCCCTGCTCGCCGTCCGCAAGAACTTCGATGTCTTCGGCATCGCGGTCCTCGCGGAGGTGACAGCGCTGGGCGGAGGGTTGTTCCGCGATGTGATGATCGGCGCGATCCCGCCCGCCGCTTTCACCGACCTCGGCTACTTCATCACCCCGCTCTTCGCCGCCGTGCTGGTCTTCTTCCTCCACCCGCACGTGGAACGCATCCAGGTCGGCGTCAACGTCTTCGACGCGGCGGGGCTCGGCCTGTTCTGTGTGACCGGCACGGTCAAGGCGTACGAGTACGGCCTCGGGCTCACCGCGTCGGCGGCGCTCGGCCTGGCCACGGCGGTCGGCGGCGGTGTGCTGCGCGACGTCCTGGCCAACGAGGTGCCCTCGCTGTTGCGCTGGGACCGCGACCTGTACGCGGTGCCCGCGATCGTCGGCGCGACCATGGTGGTCCTGTGCATCCGCTTCGACACCCTCAACGCCCTGACCAGCGGCCTGGCGGTGATCGCCGCGTTCGTCCTGCGGCTGCTGGCGCTGCGCTTCCACTGGCGGGCGCCGCGTGCGTACAACCGTTCCTCCGCGCGGGCCGAGGAGGGTTCGGCGGCGACCTAGCTAGGACCTGCCGTCGGACTGCCGCCTGCCGGGCGACGGCGGCAGCCTGACGACAGGCCCTGGGGGCGGCTTGGGCCGTGATCCGCCCGCCATGATTCGGCAACGAAAAAGCTACCGCTCAGTAATTCAATGGATGTACCGTGCATGCCATGGCACAGGCAGCGACTGAGGCAGTGACCGGAGCGGCGCGGACCGCACCGGCGACCATCGGCGACAGCGAGTTCGACCGGGACACCGCGGTCACCCTGCGCGAGGAGGGCGTCTACGACGCCGAGCTCTCCGCGGGCTGGACCATCATCCACGCGGTCAACGGCGGCTATCTGCTCGCGCTGCTCGGCCGCGCGCTCGGCGAGGCCCTGCCGCACCCCGACCCGTTCTCCGTCACGGCGCACTACCTCACCGCCTCCGTGCCGGGCCCCGCCGTGATCCGGACCCAGGCCGTCCGCACCGGTCGCACCCTCTCCACGGGCCAGGCCTCCCTCTTCCAGTACGCCGAGGACGGCAGCGAGGTCGAGCGCATCCGGGTGCTGGCCACCTACGGCGACCTGGACACGCTCCCCGACGACGTCCGCACGACGGCCCTGCCGCCCGCGATGCCCGACCGCGAACACTGCCTCGGCCCGAGCGACGGCGCGCCCAGGATCCCCGGCAGCTCCGCCATCACCGACCGCCTCGACATCAAGCTCGACCCGGCGACCGTCGGCTGGGCGATCGGAGCCCCGTCCGGCAAGGGCGAGATGCGCGGCTGGTTCGGCCTGGCCGACGGCCGCGACCCGGACCCGCTGTCGCTGCTGCTCACCGTGGACGCCCTGCCGCCGACCTCCTTCGAGCTGGGCCTGACCGGCTGGACCCCCACCGTCGAGCTGACCACCCACATCCGCTGCCGCCCCGCCCCGGGCCCGCTGCGCGTCTCCATCACCACCCGCAACCTCGCGGGCGGCTTTCTGGAGGAGGACGCCGAGGTCTGGGACAGCGCCGACCGCCTCGTCGCCCAGTCCCGCCAGCTGGCCAAGGCCCCGCGCGCCACGTAGCCGCGGCCGGCGGCAACCGGTGGCGGCACCCGGAGGTCCGGCCATCGTGGGCCGGTGAAATCCGACCGGCTGCTCTCCGTCCTCCTGCTGCTCCGGACCCGGCCCGCCGCCCCTCACTCCCAGCTCGCGGACTCCGGATCGACGCCGTGGGCCCGGGCGTTCGCGGCGATCACCGCGCACAGCCAGTCGTTGAGCCCGGGGGCGATCGCGTCGTAGTACGCGGCGTACCCGGGGTCGGTGACATACGTCCGGCCGATGCAGACCTGCATGGCGTACGTGCAGTCGAAGTACGTCGAGATCTGCGCCCGGTGCCGCTCCGCGAGGGCGTTCGCCCGGTCCGAGCCGACGGCGACGCCGGTCCGGCAGGCCTCCGCGAGGTCGGCGGTCAGGTCCTCGGTGGCCGCCGCCACGTCCCTCCAGTCCTCGGCGCTCATCCCGGCCGCCCGCTCCGTGTACTGCGCCCACTGGTCCGTGCCGCCCCAGCGCTCCTCGCCCTCCTCGGCCCAGCCGGGCTGCCAGTCGGCCCCGAAGATCTCCACCTGCTCCTCGGGCGTCAGCCGGATCCCGGGGTTCGACTCCAGCAGCATCCGGTCCACCGCCCCGACCATCCGCTCCAGCCGGGAGATCCGGTCCGCGAGCTCCCCCCGCTGCCGGCGCAGATGCTCGCGCGCGTCGACCTCCGGGTCGTCCAGGAGCCGCCCGATCTCGGCGAGCGGGATGCCGATCTCGCGGTAGACGAGGACCCGGTGGAGCCGGGCGACGTCGTCGTCCCCGTACACCCGGTAGCCGGACCGGTTGCGTCCGCCCGGCCGCACGAGACCGATCGCGTCCCAGTGGTGCAGCGTCTTCACGCTGACCCCGACGAGCGCGGCGGTCCGCCCGACGGTCAGCCCGTCGGCGTCCCCGGCGGGCGGCTCCCCGGGGCGGCGCTCCTCGTTGCTCACCGGCCCAGTCTCCCGCAGCCGGAGCCGGGTCACGCGGCGGTCGGCACGCCGGCGTCGGCCAGGATCTCCCGTGCGGGCAGGGCCACGCTCGCGGCGGCGGTCAGCCCGGTGGCCGCGAGGTGCGCGTCCACGAAGCGCAGCCCGGCCGCGTAGCCGGCGAAGTCCGGCAGCCCGACCGGTTCCTGCCCCAGCCGAAGGGCGGTGCGGTCGCCGAACACGTACGGAGACAGGTTCGCCATGCCCGCCACATCGATCCCGGCCGCCACCTTCGCGCAGGCCTCGTCCAGCTCCGGGCCGTGCAGCGACGTCGCCCAGGGGCCCATGGCGGCCTCGCCCGCCAGCTCCCGCACGAACGCCTCGGCCAGCCCCTCGGCCACGACCTGCTCGCCGACCGTGACCGCCATCGGGTCCCAGACCACGTTGGCGTAGCGGACGTTGTGGTGCAGCTCATGGGCGGCGGCGTGCCCGATCTTGGCCAGGCCCGTTTCGGTGGGCCACATCATCAGCAGGATCGCGCCCGGGATGCCGCCGAGGCCGAAGTACCCCTGGTTGAGGCCCATCAGCGGGTCGTCCGGGTCGCCGAGCACCAGGACCACCTGCACGGTGTCGGCGGTCCGCGCCCCGGGCGCCGCCGCGCCCAGCCGTTCCTGTGCGGCGGCGAGCGACTCCTCGACCCGCTGCCACACCCGGGCCTCCCGCATCCGCTCCAGGGCCGGCCGAAGGCGCGGGTCGTCCCGGTCGAGCGGGAAGCCGCTGCCCGCGCGGTGCGTCTCGACCAGGTCTCCGACCCCCACCGGGGACATCACCTCCTGCAACGGGGCGTACATCTCGCGCAGCGCGTCGGGTCGTTGGGCCACAGGGCGGCCGAGGAGGTCGAGCAGGGCGGAGGCGGTGTCATGGACGACGATCTTCATACCGGGGGACCGTAGAGCCTCCTGTTGCGGGAGGGTCAAGGGCCGCCGGGGGCGCTCAAGGACGGTCCACGGCCGTCGAGGGCGCCGCGGTCAGCCTTCGTCCAGCCAGTGTTCGCGGCCGATGGAGACCAGCCGCAGCCGACGCCGCGCCACCCGGACGACCTCCGCCTCGCCCTCGGGCCCGGCCTCCAGCAGGGTCGACGTGGTGATCACCATGTGGTCCACATAGAGCCCGCCGAGCATCAGCAGATCCTCCTCGCTCCACCCGGCCGCCCCCGGCTCCTGGCCGAGCGCGCAGGCCACCTCCTCCGCGAACCGCCGCAGCTGGGCCGCGATGGCCTCGCGCACCGGGCCCACCCCGCCGTGCTGCTCGCGGGCGATGAACCGGAAGTGGGCGGGCTGCGCGCCGACATGACGCGCTATCACCTCCACACTGCGGTCCAGCCGCTCCTCGCTGTCGCCCGTCTCCGCGAGCACCGCGCCGATCAGCCCGTGCAGGCTGCCCAGGGTCTCCTCGACCAGGGCGACGCCGAGCGCGGCGGTGTCCTCGAAGTGCCGGTAGAAGGCCGTCGGGGTGACCCCGGTGGCCCGGGTGACCTCCCGCAGGCCCAGGCTGCTCAGGCTCTGGTGCTCCAGCAGGACGAGCGCGGCGTCCAGGAGGGCCTGGCGGGTCCTGAGCTTCTGGGTCTGGCGGATTCCGACGGAGGTGTGACTCATGCCATTCAGTAAACAACCGTTCTCCGAGTCGAGGAAGGGGCCGGGGGTTTAGACTTCCAAGTCAGTGAACACTCGTACTCCGAAAGGCGTTCGGCCCGCTTCCGGACGTCATTCGTCGTCGCACAGAGAGGTTCCGCCGTGCTCGTCCTCGTCGCCGCGCTGCTCCTGCTGGGGATCGCCCTCGGGACGGTCGCCCACATCCCGCTGCCGCTGACCCTGGCCGCCGCGGCCGTGATCGGCTGCTGGCTGCTGATCTTCGCCGTACGCGAGCGCGCGTCGCGCCGCACCCACTGACCCGCCGCACCCGCACCCGCCGAGCCTGCCCTTTCCTGGAACGATCCGAAGGAGCTCGCACCATGACCCTCACCCTCATCGACCGCACCCGCCGCACGGGCGCCGCCGCCCTCGGCAAGGACGTCGTCGACCCGGGCACAGCGCCGGAGAGGACCCCCGACTCCGAGTCCGGCGCCGGCTCCGACCCCGCTCCGCGCCGGGCCGCCGGACGCGAGGCGGACGGTCTCGCCGTCGCCTCGTTCGTCCTCGGCCTCGTCGGGCTGCTGGTCTTCAACATCCTGCTCGGGCCCACCGCGATCGTGATGGCGCTGCTGGCCCTGGCCCGCGGCACCCGCCGCCGGGGACGCGCCTGGCTCGGCCTCGCCCTGGGCGTCGCCGACCTCGCCGTGCTCGCCGTCCTGGTCACCGCCAACGGCACGGTCGCCTGGAGCATCGGCGGCTGACCCGCACCCCCGACGCGGCCCCGCGAGCCGCTCACCCCGTGCCGGATCGGGCTCCGGACCGGGGCCCCGACCGGCCATCGAGCCGGTCCGCCGCGCCCCGTACGGGCGTGCGCGGGTACCTGGCCGTGACGCGCCCGGCATGCGCCCCACCCGGGGCTCGTAGAATCGGCCCCACCATGGCCTACCTCGACCACGCCGCGACCACCCCGATGCTTCCCGAAGCGATCGGGGCGATGACCGCCCAGCTCTCCGTCACCGGCAACGCGTCCTCACTGCACGCCGCCGGACGCCGGGCCCGCCGTACCGTCGAGGAGTCCAGAGAAGCCCTCGCCGACGCCCTCGGCGCACGCCCCAGCGAAGTCGTCCTCACCTCCGGCGGCACGGAGGCCGACAACCTCGCCGTGAAGGGCCTCTACTGGTCCCGCCGCGACGCCGACCCCCGCCGCACCCGGGTCCTCGCCGGCCCCGTCGAACACCACGCCGTCCTGGACGCCGTCGACTGGCTGGCCGAGCACGAGGGCGCGACCGTCGACTACCTCCCGGTCGACCGCTACGGCCGGGTGCACCCCGAAGACCTGCGCGAGGCGATCCTCCGCAACCCCGACGACGTCGCGATGATCACGGTCATGTGGGCCAACAACGAGATCGGCACCATCATGCCGGTCCGTGAACTGGCGGAGGTGGCCGCGGAGTTCGCCATCCCCATGCACGCCGACGCGGTGCAGGCCTTCGGGCAGCTGGAGGTCGACTTCGCCCGCTCCGGACTGGCCGCGATGACGGTCAGCGGGCACAAGATCGGCGGCCCGTTCGGCATCGGCGCGCTGCTGCTGGGCCGTGACCACACCCCCGTACCCGTGCTGCACGGCGGCGGCCAGGAGCGGCATGTGCGCTCGGGCACCCTGGACGTGCCCGCCGTCGCCTCCTTCGCGGTCGCCGGGCGGCTGGCCGCCGAGCGGCGCGAGCAGTTCGCCCGCCGCGTGGGCTCGCTGCGCGACGACCTGGTGGCCGCCGTACGCCGGGCCGTGCCGGATGCCGTCCTCGGCGGCGACCCGGACCCGGCCGGACGCCTCCCGGCCAACGCCCACTTCAGCTTCCCGGGCTGCGAGGGCGACTCCCTCCTGCTGCTGCTGGACGCCCAGGGCATCGAATGCTCCACCGGCTCCGCCTGCACCGCCGGGATCGCCCAGCCCAGCCACGTCCTGCTCGCCACCGGCACCGACCCGGACCTGGCCCGGGGCACCCTGCGCTTCTCGCTCGGCCACACCTCCACCGAGGAGGACGTCAAGGCGCTCGCCGAGGCGATCGGCCCGGCGGTCGAGCGGGCGAGGACCGCCGGACTCAGCTGAGGGCCTTCACCCCGAGACCTTCGCGGAAGAGGAAGCGGAAGCGGAGGCCGAGGAGGCAGGCGTGGGGGAGGGCGGCGCGCTCGCGGCCCGGCGCACCAGCTCCATGTACCGGTCCCAGTCCCAGTGCGGACCCGGATCGGTGTGGTCGGTGCCCGGCACCTCCACATGCCCGATGACGTGCTTCCGGTCGATGGGTATGCCGTGCCGGGCGCAGATCGACGCGGTGAGCCGCGCCGAGGACTCGTACATCGCCTTGGTGAGGTCCTTCGGCCGGTCCACGAACCCCTCGTGCTCGATGCCGACGGCCCGCTCGTTGAAGGAGCGGTTGCCCGCCTGGTACGCCACGTCCAGCTCGCGGATCATCTGCACCACCCGCCCGTCCTGCCCCACGATGTAGTGCGTCGCGGCCTGGTGGGCGGGGTCCTGGAACACCTTCACGGCGCTGTCGAAGCTGCCCTGGGTGACATGGATGATCACGCGGTCGATCGGGAAGTCGTCGGGCCGGTCCGCACGCCGCCAGTTCGCCTCCGACGCGGCCACCCAGGTCGCCCCCGCGTAATCCAGCTCGCCCGGCTTCCGCGGCTTCTCGATGCCCGGCACCTGCCACCACAGCCGCTTCACCTGGTCGCGCGCGAGCACGGCGACCGTGCCGGCGGTCACCACCGCACCGCCGCCGACCAGCAGCGCGCGCCGGCTGACGCCCTCGGCGGGCTTCTTCCGCGACGACTTGCCCGACGACTTGCCCGAGGGCCTGTCCGACGCCCGGGTGCTCCCGTTGTTCCCCATGTGGACGTCAACGCATATCCGCGAGCGTTCGGTTCCCGGGGACCCGTACCCTGGAGAGGCTATGACTCAGACTTCCCAGCGCCCCCTGCGTGTTCTCGCCGCGATGTCGGGCGGCGTGGACTCCGCCGTCGCCGCGGCCCGTGCCGCCGAGGCGGGCCACGACGTGACCGGTGTCCACCTCGCCCTGTCCGCGAATCCCCAGTCCTTCCGGACCGGGGCGCGCGGCTGTTGCACCATCGAGGACTCCCGGGACGCCCGCCGCGCGGCCGACGTCATCGGTATCCCGTTCTACGTCTGGGACCTGGCGGAACGCTTCCGCGAGGACGTCGTCGAGGACTTCGTCGCGGAGTACGAGGCCGGGCGCACGCCCAACCCCTGCCTGCGCTGCAACGAGAAGATCAAGTTCGCCGCGCTCCTCGACAAGGCGCTCGCCCTCGGCTTCGACGCCGTGTGCACCGGCCACTACGCCACCGTCGTGCTCACCGAGGACGGCAGCCGTGAGCTGCACCGCGCCTCCGACATGGCCAAGGACCAGAGCTATGTGCTCGGCGTCCTGGACGAGAAGCAGCTCGCCCACGCCATGTTCCCGCTCGGCGACACCCTCACCACCAAGGACGAGATCCGCGCCGAGGCCGAGCGCCGGGGCCTGGCCGTCGCCAAGAAGCCCGACAGCCACGACATCTGCTTCATCGCCGACGGCGACACCCAGGGCTTCCTCGCGAACCGCCTCGGCGGCCCGGCCGAGGGCGACATCCTCGACGAGTCCGGTACGAAGCTGGGCACCCACGAGGGCGCCTTCGGCTTCACCATCGGCCAGCGCAAGGGCCTGAAGATCGGCCACCCGGCCCCCGACGGCAAGCCGCGCTACGTCCTCGACATCTCCCCGGTGAACAACACCGTCACCGTCGGCCCCGTCGAGGCCCTCGACGTGACCTCGCTGACCGCCATCAAGCCCCGCTGGTGCGGAACGCCGCCGTCCGGGCCGGGCACGTACACCGCCCAGCTGCGCGCCCACGGCGGCGAGACCGAGGTCACGGCCGAGCTGGTCGACGGTTCCGAGCTGAACGTCACCTTCACCGAGCCGGTCAGGGGCGTGGCCCCCGGCCAGGCGGTCGTCCTGTACGACGGCACCCGCGTGGTCGGCTCGGCCACCATCGCGACGACCGTCCGCCGCGAGCGGGTGGCCGCGGGCGGCTGAGCCCGGTCCGCGGGCGGCTTACGACGCTCGGGTCCACAGTCGGCTCACGACGCCTGTCGGTACGTGTACACGTTCCTGGCGAAGAAGTCCGTCAGCACCGGGGCGATCACCTGGGGGGCCACCTCGCGCATCTGGCCCGTCAGCGTGCGGTGCCGGCCGCGCGGGAGGGCCTCGGCCAGGGTGCGGGTCGCCGCGCGGGCCGGGGCGCTGCTGAAACCGCCGCAGATCACCAGCGTCCGGGCGGCGACCGCCCCGAACCGCTCGGCCGGAACGGATCCGTCGCCCAGCAGCGCGTCGTCGTACGCCAGGGTGTGCGCCATCGCCTCCAGTTCCGCCCACGCCGGGGTGCGCCGCATCAGGGCGGCCGTCTCCGCCGCGACGCCCGTCAGGGACAGGAACAGCTCCACCGCGCCGGCCCGGTCCCCGGCCGCCAGCAAGCGGTGCAGCCGGGCCGTGCAACGGGCCTTGAACAGCAGGCCGGAGGCGCCCGGTGTGTAGGGCGGCTCGTACACGGCGAGCAGCTCCACCGGGAGCCCGGCGGCCACCGCCTCCAGCGCCAGCGCCCCGCCGGACGACATCCCGAAGACCGCAGCGCCCGCCCCGGCCGCGCCGACGACGGCGGCCAGATCCTCGACCTCGCGCGCCACGGTGCAGCGCCCGGCGGCACCGCTCGCGCCCCGGCCCCGGCGGTCGTAGGTGAGCACCGTGAAGCGCGGCGCGAGCAGGGCGGCCAGCGGCGCGTCGGCCGCGGCGGTGCTCAGCGCCCCGCCGACCAGCACCAGCGGCGGCCCCTCGCCCTGGCGGCGGTAGGCGATCGGCGTGCCGTCGGCGGAGAGAATCCTGTCCATGGGAGAGGAGACCGGGGCGGTCCGCGAAACTCATCGCTCCGGCGGAAAAAACTTCCGTGGACCGCCCCGGTGCAGGTCAGTCGGCGACCGTCTCCGTCGCGTAGAAGCAGAAGTGGTCCTTGATCGCGGCGACTTCGGGCTTCGGGTCCGGATAGGCCCAGACGAGATCGGCGGCCCCGGGCAGCGACCAGTAGGAGGCGTCCCCTTGAACGGGCAGTGGGTGGAGGTGTCCGACGGGGAGAGCAGCTCGGTACGGACGTCCTCGGGCGGCAGGTAGTAGCGGACCGGACAGCCGGTCTCGCGGAGCACGAGCGGGCGGCGGCTCTCGGCCAGCACCTGGCCCTCGTGCACCGCCCGCACGTGCTCGGTGCCCTGTTCGACGGTGATGCGGTGTCCTCGGATGGCAGTCATGCCTGTTTCAGCGGCGTACGGGGCCGTCTTCTTCCCGTACGCCGATCCCGTACGTCGATCCGTCCCCGGAACGGGGGAGTGTCCGATGCGGATCGTACGGTTGCTCCATGAACATCTGCGTCTTCCTCTCCGCCGCCGACCTCGACGACCGCTACACCGTGCCCGCCCGGGAGTTCGCCGAGCTGCTCGGCAGAGGCGGCCACACCCTCGTCTGGGGCGGATCGGAGAGCGGGCTGATGAAGGTCGTCGCGGACGGCGTGCAGTCGGCGGGCGGGCGGCTCGTGGGCGTCTCGGTCGACTTCCTCGCCGCGAAGGCCCGGACCCATGCCGACGAGATGGTCATCGCCCGCGATCTCGCCGAGCGCAAGGCGCTCCTCCTGGAGAAGGCCGACGCCGTCGTGATCATGGTCGGCGGGACCGGGACGCTCGACGAGGCAACCGAGATCCTGGAGCTGAAGAAGCACGGCAAGCACACCAAGCCGGTCGTCCTGCTGAACACGGCGGGCTTCTACGACGGGCTGCGCCAGCAGTTCCAGCGCATGGAGGACGAGGGCTTCCTGCCGCTGCCCCTGACCGACCTGGTCTTCTTCGCCAAGGACGGCGTCGGCGCGCTCGCCTACCTGGAGGAGTCCGCCGGTCTCCGGTAGAGGACCCGGATCTAGGATCGCCCCATGGCTACCCACCTCATCACCGGCGCCGGATCCGGCATCGGCGCCGCTGTCGCCCGCCGTCTCCTGGAGCGCGGCGACGAACTCGTCCTGCTCGCCCGTGACGCGGGCCGCGCCAAGGAGTTCGCCGACCGCTACCCCGGCGCGCGCACCCTCGTCGGCGACCTCGGCAACCCGGACCGGCTGTCCTGGGCGTTCGGCCAGCAGGCCATGCCCGAGCGGATCGACACCCTGCTGCACGTCGCGGGCGTCGTCGAACTCGGCGAGGTCGGCGAGCTCACCCCCAAGGCCTGGCACTTCCAGCTCAACGCCAACCTCATCGCCCCCGCCGAGATCACCCGCCTCCTGATCCCGCAGCTCCGCGCCGCCCGGGGCCACGTCCTGTTCGTGAACTCCGGCGCCGGGCTCAACGCCCACGCCGGGTGGAGCGCGTACGCCGCGAGCAAGCACGGCCTCAAGGCGCTCGCCGACTCCCTGCGCCACGAGGAGCACGCCAACGGCGTGCGCGTCACGTCCGTCTACCCGGGCCGCACCGCCAGCCCGATGCAGGCCAAGGTCCACCAGCAGGAGGGCAAGGAGTACGACGCGGAGCGCTGGATCGACCCCGAGTCGGTGGCGACCACGATCCTGATGGCGCTCGACCTGCCGCGCGACGCCGAGGTCAACGACCTCACCGTCCGCCCCGGCCGCTGACGCCCTGAGGAGCAGACGCCCCGCCGGTGACCGTAGGCTTCCCGGGTGAGCGAGAAGAGCAAGTTCAGCGGGTGTCCGGCGACCGGCATCGGGTCGATGCCCGGGGGAGACGCGAGGGAGGCGGCGAAGACCGTCACCGGCTCCTTCGCCGACGGCCAGGGCATGCCGTACCTGGCGGAGCTGCCCGCGCGCGGGCCCGGAGCCGACATGATCGGCCGGACCATCGGCATGCTCGTCGAGATGTACGGGCACGTCGAGCCGAGCGGCTGGCGGACGAGCGACCGGCCCGGCCGCGACACCCGTCGCGCCCGCTCCTGGCTGGGGGAGGACCTGGACGCCCTGGAGGAGTTCACCCAGGGGTACGAGGGGCTGCTCAAGGTCCAGGCGGTCGGGCCCTGGACGCTCGCCGCCGCCCTGGAACTGCGCGGCGGCGAAGCCATGCTGGCCGACCCCGGCGCCTGCCGCGACCTCGCCGGATCCCTGGCCGAAGGACTCCGCGCGCACCTCGCGGAGGTCCGCCGCCGGATGCCCGGGGCGAAGGTCGTCCTCCAACTCGACGAACCCTCCCTGACCGCCGTCCTGCTGGGCCGGATCCGCTCCGCCAGCGGCTACCGCACCTACCGCGCCGTCGACCGCCAGATCGTCGAGTCGGCCCTGCGTGACGTCCTCGCGGTGGCGGGCGAGGACGGCACGACGCTCGTCCACTCCTGCGCCCCCGAAGTGCCGTTCGCGCTGCTGCGCCGGGCCGGGGCCGACGGCATCTCCTTCGACTTCTCCTTGCTCACCGAGCGTGAGGAGGAGGCGATCGGGGAAGCCGTCGAGGGCGGCACCCAGCTCTTCCTCGGCGTGGTGCCCTCCACGGACGCGGCTTCGGAGGGATTGTCGGACCCGGGCGGTAGCGTCATGGGAGTCAGGACGCTGTGGAGCAGGCTGGGGCTGAATCCGGGGACTCTCGCCGAGTCCGTCACGATCACCCCGTCGTGCGGTCTCGCGGGTGCGTCGCCCGCGTACGCCCGTACCGCGCTCGCCCACAGCGCCCGGGCGGCGAGGTCGCTCGCGGACAACCCTGAGTGACGGGGATGACGGGTACACAGGAGGACGGGACGATGGCGGGCGAACAGCGGGTGGAGCAGGAGAGTTCGGTCCCGGCGGGCGTGCGGGAGACCCACGCGCTGCTGGCCGAGCAGATCGAGGAGCACCGCTTCCGGTACTACGTGAAGGACCAGCCGGTCGTCAGCGACGCCGAGTTCGACCGGCTGATGCGTTCGCTGGAGGCCCTGGAGGAGGAGTATCCCCAGCTCCGCACCCCGGACTCGCCGACCCAGAAGGTCGCGGGGCCCTATGTCACGGAGTTCACCTCCGTCGAACACCGCGAACGCATGCTCTCGCTGGACAACGCCTTCGACGCCGACGAGCTGGCAGCCTGGGCCGAGCGCGTCGCCAAGGACGTCGGCACCCCCGACCACCACTTCCTGTGCGAGCTGAAGGTCGACGGCCTCGCCGTCAACCTCACCTACGAGCACGGCCGCCTCACCCGGGCGGCGACCCGCGGCGACGGCCGCACCGGCGAGGACATCACCCCCAACGTCCGGACGATCGCCGAGATCCCGCACCGCCTGAAGGGCGAGGACATCCCGGCGCTCGTCGAGATCCGCGGCGAGGTCTTCTTCCCCATGGAGGACTTCGAGGAGCTCAACGCCCGGCTGGTCGCCGCCGACGACAAGCCCTTCGCCAACCCCCGTAACGCGGCGGCCGGTTCGCTGCGCCAGAAGGACCCCAAGGTCACCGCCACCCGCCCGCTGCACATGGTGGTGCACGGCATCGGCGCCCACGAGGGCCTGAGCATCGACCGCCTCTCCCAGGCATACGACCTCCTGCACTCCTGGGGCCTGCCCACCGCCCGGCACAACAAGGTCGTCGACTCCCTGGAAGGCGTACGGGAGTTCATCGCGTACTACGGCGAGAACCGGCACTCCGTGGAGCACGAGATCGACGGCGTCGTCGTCAAGCTCGACGAGATCCCGCTCCAGGGGCGCCTCGGCTCCACCTCGCGCGCCCCGCGCTGGGCCATCGCCTGGAAGTACGCCCCCGAAGAGGTCAACACCAAGCTGGTCAACATCCGCGTCGGCGTCGGCCGCACCGGCCGCGTCACCCCGTACGCCCAGGTCGAGCCGGTCGAAGTGGCCGGTTCCGAGGTCGAGTTCGCCACCCTGCACAACCAGAACGTGGTCAAGGCCAAGGGCGTCCTCATCGGCGACACCGTCGTCCTCCGCAAGGCCGGCGAGGTCATCCCGGAGATCCTCGGCCCCGTCGTCGATCTGCGCGACGGCACCGAGAAGGCCTTCGAGATGCCGACCCACTGCCCCGAGTGCGGGACGGAGCTGCGCCCCATGAAGGAGGGCGACATCGACCTCCGCTGTCCCAACGCCCGGACCTGCCCGGCCCAGTTGCGCGAGCGGGTCTTCTACCTCGCCGGGCGCAAGTGCCTGGACATCGACCACTTCGGCTATGTGGCCGCCGCCGCGCTCACCCGGCCGCTGGAGCCCGCCGAGCCGGTCCTCAAGGACGAGAGCGATCTGTTCTCGCTCACCGTCGAGCAGCTGCTGCCGATCCGGGCGTACGTCCTGGACCAGGACAGCGGGCTGCCCAAGCGCGACCCGAAGACCGGCGAGGAGAAGATCGCGACGGTCTTCGCCAACCAGCAGGGCGAGCCCAAGAAGAACGCCGTCGCCATGCTGGAGGGTATCGCCGCCGCCAAGGACGCCCCCCTCGCCCGGATCCTCACCGGGCTCTCCATCCGGCATGTGGGCCCGGTCGCCGCCCAGGAACTGGCCCGTCAGTTCCGTTCCGTCGACCGGATCGACGAGGCGACCGAGGAGGAGCTGGCCGCCGCCGACGGTGTCGGCCCGACCATCGCCGCCTCCGTCAAGCAGTGGTTCGCCGAGGAATGGCACCGCGAGATCCTGCGCAAGTGGCGCGAGGCCGGGGTGCGGATGGCGGACGAGGGCTCCGACGAGGACGAGGGTCCCCGCCCCCTCGAAGGACACACCGTCGTCGTCACCGGCACCCTCGCGGGCCACACCCGCGACGGAGCCAAGGAGGCGCTCCAGGCCCTCGGCGCGAAGGTCGCCGGATCGGTGTCGAAGAAGACCGCCTTCGTCGTCGTCGGCGACAACCCCGGCTCCAAGTACGACAAGGCGATGCAGCTGAAGGTGCCCGTGCTCGACGAGGACGGATTCGCGATCCTGCTCGAAGACGGACCCGAACGCGCCCGGGAGGCAGCCCTTCCCGTACCGGAATCCGAGCCCGGAACGGCCCCGGCGGACACCGCGGAGTAGACGCGGAGTAACCGACCGCCGGGCCGCACGTCGCCCGCTGTTCTCCGGATCGAGACGCCTTCGAGACGCTGCCCCGGCGTGGCGCGGCCCGGGCGGGGAAGGAAACGGGGCAGAGGGGTGAAGAAGGGTCGGCCGTTCCCCGAATGGCCCTGGCACACCACCCGTTCGGGCCATTAGCAGATGGTGACGGGTGGTCGGCTCGCATTCGGGCAAGAGCTGTAGAGCGCTGCCCCCGGACGCCTTTCGCGGCCTACTGTTGAGAGGTGCGCCCGCCGTGCACGGCTGCTCGACCGGGCCGTGACGTCACGGGAGCGGGCGCCACCGAGGGACATCGGCACCGCCGGCTGTGAGAGGGACGGAATGAAACCGACCGAGAGCGCCGCACCGGTGTCACGGCTGCAAGGTTTCGTCGGCCTCACGCCCCCCGTGGGCGCCGCCGTCGTAGGGATCGCCGCGTTACTGCTGGCGGTCGGGTCCTACCGGACCGTCCAGCAGGGCCACGCGCTCTTCCCGGACGGGGCGGTGGGCTGGTCGCTGGCCGTGCTCACCGGAATCATCGTCGGCCATCTGGTGGCGCTCGGCCGCGACCGCTGGTGGGGCGGCACGGGCTCCGGGGCCGCCCTCACCCTCGCCGTGCTGCTGCTGTACGGCTGGCTGCCGGCCGTGCTGGTCAGCCTCGCCGTCGTGGTGCTCGTCGGGACCGCCCGCAGACACCGCTGGTGGCAGGGGCTGCTGCACGGCGGGGTCGACATGCTGGGCATCGGCGCGGCCGCCCTGGTGCTGGCCGCCTTCGGCGAGGTGCCCACCGTCGAGGAGCCCTGGCAGCCACTCGACTGGGGCATCGCGGCCGTCCCGGAACTGCTCCTGACGGCGTCCACGTATCTGCTCGTCACCCGGGTCCTGCTGTGGTACGCCCAGGCCCCGCACAACGGCGGGCTGCCCACCATCGCCCGGACCGCGATGCTGCGGCAGGGCCTCGTCGCCGTCGCGCTCCTCGGGCTCGCCCCGCTGATCTGCGCCGTCGCGATGTCCATGCCCGTCCTGCTGCCGCTCTTCGCGGTGCCGCTGATCGCCCTGGACTCCACGCTCTGGATCGCCCGCGCCCGCGCCGAGGAGCAGCTGCGCGACCCGCTGACCGGGCTGCCCAACCGCCAGTGGCTGCTGGAGCGCACCTGGTCGGCGCTGGAGGACGCGGAGTCCATCGGCACCCGCTCCGCGCTGGTCCTCATCGACCTGGACCGCTTCCGCGCGGTCAACGACACCCTGGGCCACCTGGCCGGCGACCGGCTGCTGCTGCAGATAGCGGAGCGCCTGCGGCTCGCCCTGCCGCGCGGTGCCGAGGCGGCGCGGCTCGGCGGCGACGAGTTCGCCGTCCTGCTGCCGCACACCGACTCCACCACCAGCGCCCAGCAGGTCGCCCGCCATCTGGTCGCCGAGCTGTCCTCGCCGCTCGACCTGGACGGGCTGACCCTCGTCCTGGAGGCCAGCGCCGGGGTCGCGGTCTACCCCGACCACGCCCTGGACGCCGAGGGCCTCCTGCGCCGGGCGGACGTCGCGATGTACCAGGCCAAGCGGGACCGCACGGCCGTGGAGGTCTACGAGTCCAAGCGGGACAGCAACACCCCCGACCGGCTCGGGCTCCTCGGCGACCTGCGCCGCGCGCTGGACGCGTCCGAGGTCGAGCTGCACTACCAGCCCAAGGTCCGCTTCGACGGGCAGGTCGCCGGTCTTGAGGCGCTGGTGCGCTGGGTGCACCCGGAGCGCGGCCGGGTCCCCCCGGACGAGTTCATCGCCATCGCCGAGTCCTCCGGCCTGATGCCGCACCTCACGGAGTACGTCCTGGAGACGGCGCTCGCCCAGGTGGCCCGCTGGCGGGCGCAGGGCCTGTTCGTGCCCGTCGCGGTCAACGTCTCCCCGCGCGACGTCCACACCCCCGGCTTCGCGGGAGGCGTCGCGGCCCGCCTCGCCCGCCACGGCGTGCCCGCGGGAGCGCTCCAACTGGAGATCACCGAGCATGTGCTGCTGGAGGATCCGCAGCGCGCCGCCGACACCCTGGCCGGGCTCACCGCGCACGGCGTGAAGATGTCCCTCGACGACTTCGGCACCGGCTACTCCTCCCTCGTCCACCTGCGCAGGCTTCCGGTCAGCGAGCTGAAGATCGACCGGTCCTTCGTGGCCCGCCTCGCCGTCGACCACGAGGACGCGGAGATCGTCCGCTGCACCATCGACCTGGCCCACTCGCTCGGCCTGGTCGTCGTCGCCGAGGGAGTCGAGGACGACGAGACCTGGGAGCGGTTGCGGGACCTCAGGTGCGACGCGGTGCAGGGCTGGCTGGTGGCGGCCGCGATGCCGCCCCAGGAGACGACGGCCTGGCTGCGGGCGCGCGGCGAGCACGGCTGGCGCAGGCCCGCCGAGCTGAAGGCCCAGGCGGCGGCCGCCGCACGGTCGGCGACCGCCTCGGCGACCGGCTCGATGAACGGGTCGCTGAACGGCGCGGTGAACGGCACGGTGAACGGCACGGCGGAGACCGACACCCCCTGAAGATCCCGGGAAGCGGAGCCCGCGGAGGCATAGCCCCATCGGGCCGGGGCACCCGGCGTCGACGGACCCCATAGGATTAGGGGGCCGGTGGCACATTTCCACCCGCCGCGCGACGCCTGGCACGCACGCTCGCCGCGTTGCCGAAACGCCCACGTGGCTCCGCCACGAGGGCGCTCCGGCGCCTTGCGATCAACACGCACCAGACGCCGCGCGGCCCGTCCTTCGGACGGACGGTGGAAATGTGCCACCGGCCCCCAGCCAAAACCACACACCAACCCCTGAGGATCGCTGCATGCCTGGCATCACGCGCGAGGAGGTCGCCCACCTCGCCCGGCTGGCGCGTCTGGAGCTGAAGGGCGAAGAGCTCGATCACTTCGCCGGTCAGCTCGACGACATCATCGGCGCGGTCGCCCGCGTCTCCGAGGTCGCCGACCAAGACGTACCGCCGACCTCCCACCCGCTGCCGCTGACCAACGTCATGCGCGCGGACGAGGTCCGTCCGTCGCTCACCCCCGCGCAGGCGCTCTCCGGCGCCCCGGCCCAGGAGCAGCAGCGTTTCAAGGTGCCGCAGATCCTGGGGGAGGACTAATCGCCATGACGGACATCAGCACCATCATCAAGCTCACCGCGGCCGAGATCGCCGGGAAGATCGCCTCCGGCGAACTGACCGCCGTCGAGGTCACCGAGGCCCACCTGGCCCGGATCGACGCGGTCGACGAGAAGGTCCACGCCTTCCTGCACATCGACCGCGAGGGCGCGCTCGCCCAGGCCCGTGCCGTGGACGCCAAGCGCGAGGCGGGCGAGAAGCTCGGCCCGCTGGCCGGCGTCCCGCTCGCGCTGAAGGACATCTTCACCACCAAGGACATGCCGACCACCGTCGGTTCCAAGATCCTTGAAGGCTGGGTCCCGCCGTACGACGCCACGCTCACGCGGAAGCTGCGCGACGCCGACGTCGTCATCCTCGGCAAGACCAACATGGACGAGTTCGCCATGGGGTCCTCCACCGAGAACAGCGCCTACGGCCCCACCGGCAACCCCTGGGACCTCACTCGCATCCCCGGCGGCTCCGGCGGCGGCTCCTCCGCCGCCCTCGCCTCCTACGAGGCCCCGCTCGCCATCGGCACGGACACCGGCGGCTCGATCCGCCAGCCCGCCGCCGTCACCGGCACCGTCGGCGTCAAGCCCACCTACGGCGGCGTCTCCCGCTACGGCATGGTCGCCTTCTCGTCCTCCCTCGACCAGGGCGGGCCCTGCGCCCGTACGGTCCTGGACGCGGCGCTGCTGCACGAGGCCATCGCCGGGCACGACCCGATGGACTCGACGTCCATCGACGCCCCGGTCCCGCCGGTCGTCGAGGCCGCCCGCAACGGTTCCGTCCAGGGCATGCGCGTCGGCGTCGTCAAGCAGTTCCGCGGCGAGGGCTACCAGGCCGGTGTGCTCCAGCGCTTCGACGAGTCGGTCGAGCTGCTGAAGTCGCTGGGCGCGGACATCGTCGAGCTGGACTGCCCGTCCTTCGACCTGGCGCTCTCCGCGTACTACCTGATCGCGCCCTCCGAGTGCTCCTCCAACCTGGCCCGCTTCGACGCCATGCGCTACGGCCTGCGGGTCGGCGACGACGGCACGAAGTCGGCCGAGGAGGTCACCGCGCTCACCCGCGAGGCCGGCTTCGGCGACGAGGTCAAGCGCCGCATCATCCTGGGTACGTACGCGCTCAGCTCCGGCTACTACGACGCGTACTACGGCTCCGCCCAGAAGGTCCGCACCCTCATCACCCAGGACTTCGCGAAGGCCTTCGAGCAGGTCGACGTGATCGTCTCGCCGACGACCCCGACCACCGCCTTCCCGATCGGCGAGCGCGCCGACGACCCGATGGCGATGTACCTCGCGGACCTGTGCACCATCCCCACCAACCTGGCCGGCAACTCCGCCATGTCGCTGCCCTGCGGCCTGGCCCCGGAGGACGGTCTGCCGGTCGGACTGCAGATCATCGCCCCCGCCATGAAGGACGACCGGCTCTACAAGGTCGGAGCGGCCGTCGAGGCCGCGTTCGTGGAAAAGTGGGGGCATCCGCTGCTTGAGGAGGCTCCGTCGCTGTGAGTGCCATGGCAAAGAAGGCCAAGAACTTCAAGAAGTCCAAGACGGGCGCGTACATCGCGATGGGCAGTACCGCGTTCGGCGCCATCAGTGTCGTCAAGCAGGCGAAGCTCGCCCGCAACGACAACGACATCCTGCGCCTCGTCGACGCGGCCGTCTCCGCGGCCGCCATCGTCACCGGACTCGCGATCCTCTATCGCGAACTGAAGCGTCTCGGCGACGACGACGTCCTGCTGGGCTGAGAGGGAAAGTTTCACCGTGACTGTCACTGACCTGGTGTCGTACGAGGACGCGCTCGCGTCCTACGACCCCGTCATGGGCCTCGAAGTCCATGTCGAGCTCGGCACCAAGACCAAGATGTTCTGCGGCTGCTCCACGGAGCTGAAGCAGGACGCCAACTCCCAGACCTGCCCGGTCTGTCTCGGACTGCCCGGCGCGCTGCCGGTCGTCAACGAGATCGGCGTGGAGTCGGCCATCAAGATCGGTCTCGCGCTCAACTGCGAGATCGCCGACTGGTGCCGTTTCGCCCGGAAGAACTACTTCTATCCGGACATGCCGAAGAACTTCCAGACCTCCCAGTACGACGAGCCGATCGCCTTCAACGGCTATCTGGACGTCCAGCTGGAGGACGGCGAGATCTTCCGGGTACAGATCGAGCGTGCCCACATGGAGGAGGACACCGGCAAGTCGACGCACGTCGGCGGAGCCACCGGCCGTATCCACGGCGCGTCCCACTCCCTGCTCGACTACAACCGGGCCGGCATCCCGCTCATCGAGATCGTCACCAAGCCGATCGAGGGCGCCGACGCCCGTGCCCCCGAGGTCGCCAAGGCGTACGTCGCCGAGCTCCGCGAGCTGATCAAGGCGCTCGGGGTCTCCGAGGCGCGCATGGAGATGGGCCAGATGCGCTGCGACGTGAACCTGTCGCTGCGCCCCAACGGCACCGAGACCTTCGGTACCCGCTCCGAGACGAAGAACGTGAACTCGCTGCGCTCCGTCGAGCGGGCCGCGCGCTTCGAGATCCAGCGGCACGCCGCCGTGCTGTCCTCGGGCGGCACGATCGTGCAGGAGACCCGGCACTTCCACGAGGAGGACGGCTCCACCACGGCCGGCCGCATCAAGGACAACGCCGAGGACTACCGCTACTTCCCCGAGCCGGACCTGGTGCCCGTGGCACCGGCCCGCGAGTGGGTCGAGGAGCTCCGCAAGGGCCTCCCCGAGCTGCCCCGGCTGCGCCGGGCGCGGCTCAAGGAGGAGTGGGGCGTCTCCGAGCACGACATGCAGTCCATCCTCAACGCGGGCGCGGTCGACCTGATCGTCGCCACGATCGAGGCGGGCGCACCTTCGGACCAGGCCCGCAAGTGGTGGATGGGCGAGCTGGCCCGTAACGCCAACGAGACCGGCCGCGGTCTGGACGAGCTGCCGATCACCCCGGCGCAGGTCGCCCGGGTGGCCGCGCTCGTCGCCAAGGGCGACCTCAACGACAAGCTGGCCCGCCAGGTCATCGAGGGCGTCCTCGCGGGCGAGGGCGACCCGGACACCGTCGTGGAGAAGCGCGGCCTGAAGGTCGTCTCGGACGAGGGCGCGCTGTCCACGGCCGTGGACGAGGCCATCGCGGGCAACGCGGCCATCGCGGACAAGATCCGCGCCGGCAAGGTCGCGGCGGCGGGCGCGCTCGTCGGCGCGGTCATGAAGGCCACCCGCGGGCAGGCCGACGCGGCGCGCGTGCGCGAGCTGATCCTGGAGAAGCTCGGCGTCGAGGGCTGATCACGCCGATCACCACCCGGAGGGGCGGTGCACCCGTGTCACGGGTGCACCGCCCCTCCACCCGTCCGGGGAGAACCCGCTGAACACCGTCACCGCCGAGCTCGTCTCCTTCGCCCTGCTGCTGGGCGTCCTCGCCTTCGCCGTCGTACGCCCCCGGGGCCTGCCGGAGGCGACCGTCGCCGTGCCCGCGGCCGTCCTGGTCGTGGTGGTCGGTGCGGTCTCCTGGCCCGAGGCCCGGGAGCAGGTGGGCGAGCTGCTGCCGGTCGTCGGCTTCCTCGCCGCGATCCTGGTGCTGGCGCAGCTCTGCGCCGACGAGGGGCTGTTCCGGGCCGCCGGTGACTGGGTGGCCCGCGCCTGCCGGGGGCAGACCCGGCCCCTGCTCGGCGGCGTCTTCGTCGTCGCCTCGATCATCACCGCCGTCCTCAGCCTGGACGCCACCGTCGTCCTGCTCACTCCGGTCGTCCTCGCCACCGCCGCCCGGGTCGGCGCGCGGCCCCGCCCGTACGTGTACGCCTGCGCGCACCTGGCCAACTCCGCCTCCCTCCTGCTCCCCGTCTCCAACCTCACCAATCTGCTGGCGTTCACCGCGAGCGGTCTCTCCTTCACCCGGTTCGCCGCGCTGATGGCGCTGCCCTGGCTCGCCGCCATCGCCGTCGAGTACGCCGTGTTCCGCCGCGCTTTTCGGGCCGACCTGGCCGCCGGGGCGCACGCGCCTGATCCCGTGGCGGAGCGCACCCCGGTTCCCGTCTTCACGCTGGTCGTGCTGGCGCTGACCCTGGCCGGGTTCGTCGTGACCTCGTTCGAAGGGGCCGAGCCGCTGTGGGCGGCGCTGGCGGGGGCCCTGGTGCTCGCCGTACGGGCGCTCGCCAAGCGCGAGACCACACCGATCGCGTCGTCCGCTCGGCCAACCCGCTGTTCTGCCTCTTCGTCCTCGCGCTCGGCGTCGTCGTCAAGGCGGTCGTCGACAACGGCCTCGGCGACGGCATCGCCGCCCTGCTGCCCGACGGCGACACCCTGCCCGCCCTGCTCGGCGTCGCCGTGGTCGCCGCCCTGCTGGCCAATCTGATCAACAACCTGCCCGCGATCCTGGCCCTGCTGCCGATCGTCGCGGCGGCCGGGCCGGGACCGCTGCTCGCCGCCCTGATCGGGGTGAACCTCGGGCCGAACCTCACCTACGTCGGCTCGCTGGCCACGCTCCTGTGGCGGCGCATCCTGCACGCCCACGGGGACGCCCCGGAGCTGGGCCACTTCACCCGGCTGGGGATCGCGACCGTACCGGCGACGCTGCTCGCCGCCACCCTCGCGCTGTGGGGGTCGCTGCACCTCGTCGGGGTGTGAGGAGGCCGTGACTCCGGGTTGGACTTTCGGGCAGCACCTCTTGGACGTTCACCACCGGGCCGTACGCAGTCCTTCCCGACGCCACCCGGTCTGACTAGCTTCCCGGCTGTAACCACCGGAACCAGGAGGCTCTCTTGACCACGGACATGTCACGGCGACGGCTCTTCGCGCTGGGCGGCGGCGCACTCGGTGCCGCTGCGGCCGGATCGTTCCTGCCGCCGTCGCTCCAGGCCGCCATCGCCGCGCAGCCCGCCCACGCGGGGTCCGGTGGGCTCGGGTCGATCAAGCATGTGGTGATCCTGATGCAGGAGAACCGTTCCTTCGACCACTACTTCGGCACCCTGCGCGGGGTCCGCGGCTTCGGCGACCGCAACGCCATCGAGCTGCCCACCGGCTCCACGGTGTTCGAGCAGCCCGGCGCGGCCGGCTCCGCCGTGCTGCCCTTCCCGGTGCGCGGCGCGGCCGAGGAGCAGAAGAAGGACCTCCAGTACATCGGCGCCCTCGACCACTCCTGGAACGGCGGCGCGAAGGCCTGGGGCGGCGGCTGGATGAACGGCTGGATCAGCGCGAAGACCGCGGCCACGATGGCGTACTACGACCGCCGTGACATCCCGCTCCACTACGAGCTGGCCGACACCTTCACCGTCTGCGACGCGTACCACTCCTCGATCCACACCTCCACCAGCCCCAACCGCAACCACCTCTGGAGCGGGAAGACCGGGTTCGAGGCGAACGGGAAACGGGCCGTCGGCAACGACGCGTACAGCGAGGGCACCCACCCCGGCTACGACTGGTCCACCTACGCCGAGCGGCTGGAGAAGGCCGGGCGCAGCTGGCGCACGTACACCGAGTGGGAGAACTTCACCGACAACCAGATCGAGTTCTACGCCACCTTCAAGGCGATCGCCCGCAAGGCACTGGCCAAGACCGGCGGCCACACGTACATGGAGGCCTTCTACGCCGAGGTCCGGGGCGCGTCCGATGCCGAGCGCACCCGGCTCCTCGGGCTGCTGGAGGAGGGCGTCGCCACCCTCACGAAGCGGGAGCGCAGCCTGTTCGAGAGGGCGCTGCGCCGGGTGCCGACCGGAACGCTGGCGGACGAGTTCGCCAAGGACGTGGCGGCCGGGACGCTCCCGGCGGTCTCCTACCTGGTGCCCTCGGCGATCGACTCCGAGCACCCGAGCACCTCGTCGCCGGTGCACAGCGCCACCATCGTCTACAAGATCCTCGACGCGCTCGGCAAACACCCGGACGTCTGGCGGCACACCGCCGTACTGATCAACTACGACGAGAACGACGGCTTCTTCGACCACGTCCCGCCGCCCGTCGCACCGCCCGAGGTCACCGACGAGCACTGGGAGGGCCGGCCCACCGGCCTCGGCATCCGGGTGCCGCTGCTGGTCGTCTCGCCGTGGACCGTCGGCGGATACGTCTGCTCCGAGGTCTTCGACCACACCTCCGTCATCCGCTTCCTGGAGCGCTGGACCGGGGTGAAGGAACCCAACATCAGCGACTGGCGGCGGCGCGTCACCGGCGACCTCACCTCCGCCTTCGACTTCACCCGGGCCCGGCGGCAGCCCGCCGTGGAGCAGCCCGGCGCGATCCCCCCGCTCAGCGGACGCTGGCAGCCGAAGCCGCCGGCGGTCCAGCAACTGCCCGAGCAGGAGCCCGGCGCACGACCGGCGCGCCCGCTGCCCTACCGGCCGGACGCCCGGGCACGGCGGTCGGGCGACGCGCTGCGGGTGGAGCTCGACAACACCGGCCGGTCCTCGGCGCACTTCGCGCTGTACCCGTACGCGGGCGAGTTCCCGGCCCCGCAGCACCGGGACGTCCGGGGCAGCGCGCACTGGACCGTGCCGCTGACCGGCGAGGCGTACCGCTTCACGGTCACCGGCCCGAACGGCTTCAGGCGCGAGTTCGCCGGACCGGCAGACGGGGGAGCGGAGGTGGCCAGCCGCATCGACCACCGCGACCGCGACATCCACCTCACCCTGCGCAACACCGGCCGCCAGCCCCTGACCTTCCTGGTGCGGCCGCTCGGTTACGTCGACGAGGACGACGTACGGGACTGGACCCGCCGGGTCACGGTCAAGCCGGGCCGCAGCCGGTCGCTCGTGCACTCGGCGGCCGACGCCCACGGCTGGTACGACATCGAGGTCACCGTCGACGGGGAGGACGGCTTCCGGCGACGGCTCATGGGGCACATCGAGAACGGCCGCGCCAGCGTCTCCGGCTGACCGGCCCCGAGGGTCGCAGGGCCTGATCCATCCCGTGTAGGGAGCAGATCAAGCCCTGTGACCATGGCCACGAAACGGACAAAGGATCACGTTCTGCTGACAGAGTGACGGTCTCAGGTCATGAGACGTTTGCGGGCAGATCACGTTATCTGCGGGTAAAGGTCCACGAACCCGCAGGGAGCTCATCCGTTGGCTGCCATCGCCCGCTGGTGCATCAGGCACCGCCTCGTCGCCGTCCTCATCTGGCTCGCCGCCCTCGGCGGAACCACCGCCGCGGCGGGCATCGTGGGTTCGGCGTACTCCAACGACTACGAGGTCCCCGGCACGGAATCCGGCCGGGCCACCGAACTCCTCTCGCGCGGCTTCACCGACCTCGGCGGCGACACCGACACCGTCGTCTGGCACACCACCGGCTCCACGGTCCGTGCCGCCGACGTCGAGCAGACCATGACCCGCACGCTCCACACGATCGAGGGCCTGCCCGGCGTCGGCGGGGTCACCGGCCCCTACGGAGCCGCCGGCCCCGGCCAGATCAGCGAGGACGGCCACACCGCCTACGCCACGGTCACCTTCGACAAGCCCGCCGACGAGATCCCCGCCGCCCAGGCGCAGACCCTCGTCGACACCGCGAAGGCCGCCGAGGCCGACGGGCTCCAGGTCGAGCTGGGCGGCACTGCCGTCGCCCTCACCGAAGCGCCCTCCGTCCACCTAGCCGAGGGCATCGGCGTCGTCGTCGCGGCCGTCGTGCTCTTCCTCGCCTTCGGCTCGCTCGCCGCCAGCCTGCTGCCCATCGCCACCGCGCTGGTCTCCGTGGGCACGGCCTACGCGGGCATCGTGCTGCTCGGCCATGTGATGACCGTCGCCGACTTCGCCCCGATGCTCGGCATGCTCATCGGGCTCGGCGTGGGCATCGACTACGCGCTGTTCATCGTCACCAGACACCGCAGAGGCCTCCGGCGCGGGATGTCGGTCGACGAAGCGGCGCAGAACGCGGTCACCACCACCGGCCGGGCCGTCGTCTTCGCCGGGGCGACCGTCTGTATCGCCCTGCTCGGCATGCTGATCCTGCGGCTCGGCTTCCTCAACGGCGTCGCCATCGCCGCCTCGCTCACCGTCGTCCTCACCGTGATGGCCTCGGTCACCCTGCTGCCCGCCCTGCTCTCGCTCATCGGGATGTGGGCGCTCAGCCGCCGCGAGCGGCGCGAGCTCGCCGAACACGGACCGCGGCCCGAGCTGCCCACCGGCTTCGCCGCCCGCTGGTCCGCCTTCGTCGAGCGCCATCCCAAGCTGCTCGGAGGCATCGCGGCCGTTGTCATGGTGGTGCTCGCGCTGCCCGCCCTCGGACTCCACCTGGGCACCTCCGACCAGGGCAACAACCCGGCCACGGCCACCACCCGGCAGGCCTACGACCTGCTCGCCGACGGCTTCGGGCCCGGCGTCAACGGCCCCCTCACCATCGCCGCCCAGCTCGACGGCGCGGACGACCGGCTGGCGCTGGACTCGCTGCCCGAGGAGCTACGCACCACCGAGGGCGTCGCCTCCGTCAGCCCGGTCACCTACAACGCGGGCGGCGACACGGCCTTCCTCACCGTCGTACCCGACTCGTCACCGCAGTCGCAGGACACCAGCGAGCTGGTCGACCGGATCCGCGCCGACGTGCTCCCGCAGGTCCAGGACACGACTTCGCTGGAGGCCCATGTCGGCGGGGTGACGGCGAGCTACGACGACTTCGCCGAGATCATCGTCGGCAAGCTGCCGCTCTTCGTCGGCGTCGTCATCGGACTCGGCTGCCTGCTGCTGCTCCTGGCCTTCCGCTCCATCGGCATCCCGCTCAAGGCCGCCGTGATGAACGTGGCCGCCGTCGCCTCCTCCTTCGGCGTCGTCGTGGCCGTCTTCCAGTGGGGCTGGGGCAGCGAACTGCTCGGCCTCGGCAGCGCCGGGCCCATCGAACCCTTCCTGCCCGTGATCATGGTCTCGGTCCTCTTCGGCCTCTCCATGGACTACCAGGTCTTCCTGGTCGGGCGGATGTACGAGGAGTGGCTGGAGACCGGCGACAACCGGCGGGCCGTCCGGGTCGGTCTCGCCGAGACCGGCCGGGTGATCAACTCCGCCGCCGTGATCATGATCTCCGTCTTCCTCGCCTTCGTGCTCAGCGGCGACCGGGTCATCGCCATGTTCGGCATCGCGCTCGCCACCGCCGTGGCGCTGGACGCCTTCGTCCTGCGCACCCTGCTGGTGCCCGCCCTGATGCACATGCTCGGCGGGGCGAACTGGTGGCTGCCGGGCTGGCTGGAGCGCCAGCTGCCCAGGATCAGCATCGAGCCGCCCGACTGCGTACCGCTCCATGCGAAGATCCCGGGGGCGCGCGCCACGGAGGAGAGCGCCGCGCACGCTGAGGAGGAGCACGATGTTCGCCATATCGCTGGGTGACGACACGGCGGAGCTGCGCCCGCTGGAGCCCTGGCAGGCCGTGGAGTTCCTGGCCCACATGGACCGGGCCCGGGAGCTGCTCGACCCGTGGATCCCGTTCGCCTCCTACGCCACCGACCTGGACTCCGCGCGCGCCCTGCTCCAGAAGTACGCGGACAAGCAGGCGGCGGACACCGGAAGGCTGTACGGCATCTGGCTGGCGGGCACCCTCGTCGGCGGCGTCCTCTTCCCGTCCTTCGACGCCGAGCGGGGCAACTGCGAGGTCGGCGTCTGGCTGGAGCCCGCAGCCCAGGGCCGCGGGCTCATCACCCGCGCCGCCGAGCGCCTGATCGACTGGGCGGTGTACGAACGCGGCATGCACCGCGTGGAGTGGGACGCCTCTCCCGGGAACACCCGGTCGATCGCGGTGGCGAAGCGGCTCGGGATGACCCGGGACGGAGTGCTCCGGCAGAGCTACTTCTACCGGGGGGAGCGCCACGACTCGGAGATCTGGTCCGTCCTCGCCCCGGAGTGGAAGGCCCGCGCGGGGCGCTGAGGCCCGGCGCACGCCCGGCGTTAAGGGGGCTCTCATCCGGGCCCCCTAGCGTGCGGCGCATGAACACCACCCCCTCCAGGACGACGACCCCGTCCACGACCACCCCGCCCGCCGGGACGACCGGCCCCGCCGAGGGCACCGCCGACCCCGTTGCGGAGAACGCGACCGGACAGGACGCGACCGGACAGGACGCCACGGCGAAGGACCCGCTCGCGAAGGACGCCACCGGTACGCCGTCGGACGCGTCCGACGCCACCACGGCCTCCGACGACCTCGCCGACCGGACCGACCATGCCGCCGAGGCCGAGGCCGAGGCCGACGACGAGGACCTGGAGCCCGACCCCTTCACCGAGGCCCGGCACGGCGTCGGCGCGGGTGCGGCCGCCGTCGTCTCCGCCGCCCTGGGCGTCGTCGCCCTGACCGGCGCGTGGACCGGCCGGGTCGCCGCCGAGCGCGAGACGCTCATCGGCCAGATCAAGACCTCCGGCGGCGGCAGCGCGGCCCAGCAGATCTCCGAGATCTACGGCGACGCCTGGCACACCACCGCCCTGGTCAACGGTGTCTTCGCCGTCCTGGCCCTGCTCGTCGGCGTCCTCGTCCTGGTCCGGCCCGCCTTCGGCGTCCCCTCCGAGAGGCCGCAGCCCGCCTGGGTCCGCGCGGTCGCCCTGGCCGGTGTCGCCCTCGGCGCGCTCGGCGTCCTGATCTCCGTGGGCATGTACTTCGACCTCTTCGTCGCGCTGCCCACCGCGGGCACTCCGGCCGCCGGCTGACCCGGGCCGCCTCGTGCGGCCCCGTACGGCACACGTCCAAGGCCCCCGCTCATCCCTCGGACACGGGGTGAGCCCGCCTAAGGCCCCCACCGCCGCGAAGATGCGGAACTCGCCCGATGCGGCACCCCCTCCTGGCCGACGACAGTGGACACACAGCGAACACAGGGCCCCGGCCGACCGGCCGGGCAACCCTCCGGTCCGCTGCCACGACCAGGAATCGGGGAGTACCTCATGTACGCGTACGAGCTCTACCGCTACACCTCCGCCGAGCTGATCCGCCGGGCCGACGCCGAGCGCGAGATCGGCCGGGCCCGCCTCGTCCGCCGCGCCGCCCGCCGTACCGGACGCGGCGATCCGGGAGGGAAGGTGATGGAGGCCGACCGCACCCGCTTCGCCCCGGCCGCCTGAGCGTGTCCGGGCCCGGGACGACCGCCGAGCCGGGACCGGACCGCGCCCGGAGCATGATCACCGTCGGCGAAAAACATCCCGCCGCCTCGTACGCGTATGCGATGCTCGGCGGCGTGGAGACCAGGTCAGTGAGCCCCGTGTTCGTCGGGCGCGCCGAAGAGCTCGCCTCGCTCACCGAGGCGCTCGGGCGGGCCGCGTCCGGCGACCCCCAGGCGCTGCTGATCGGCGGCGAGGCGGGCGTCGGCAAGACCCGGCTGGTCGAGCAGTTCGTCACGGCGGCCGAGCGGCGCGAAGCCGTGGTGGCCGTCGGGTCCTGCGTCGAGATCGGGGCCGACGGACTGCCGTTCGCCCCCTTCCCGACCGCCCTGCGCGCCCTGCGCTGGGCCCTGCCCGAGGAGATGGCCGCCGCCGTCGCCGGGCAGGAGGGCGAACTGGCCCGCCTGCTGCCCGAGCTGGGCGAGGCCCACCGGGACGCGACCGACGAACACAGCACCGCCCGCCTCTTCGAGCTCACCGTCCGGCTGCTGGAGCGGATCTCCGCCGACCGGGCGGTCGTCCTCGTCCTGGAGGACCTGCACTGGGCGGACACCTCCACCCGGCATCTGCTCGCCTATCTCTTCCGCACCCTGAGCACCGGCCGCCTCATGGTCGTCGGCACCTACCGCGCCGACGACATCCACCGCCGCCACCCGCTGCGCCCGCTCCTCGCCGAGCTGGACCGGCTGCGCACCGTCACCCGCGTCGAACTCGACCGGTTCAGCCACGACGAGGTCGGCCACCAGCTCGCCGGCATCCTCGCCGAGACGCCCGAGGCCGCACTCGTCGACGAGATCTTCGACCGCTCCGACGGCAACGCCTTCTTCGTCGAGGAGCTCGCCCGCTCCCTGGAGTGCTGCGGCGACAGTTCCGGGCTGACCGAATCGCTCCGCGACCTCCTGCTCGTCCGCGTGGAGGCGCTTCCCGAGCACGCCCAGCGGGTCGCCAGGATCGTCGCCGAGGGCGGCTCCTTCGTCGAACACGAACTGCTCGCCGCCGTCGCCGGACTCGGCGAGGACGAGCTCGACGACGCCCTGCGCGCGGCCGTCGGCGCCAACCTGCTGCAACCCGCCCCCGACAGCGACGGTTACCGCTTCCGGCACTCGCTGGTCCGCGAGGCCGTCAGCGACGACCTGCTCCCCGGCGAACGCACCCGCGTCAACCGCCGGTACGCCGAAGCCCTGGAGGCCGACCCCTCCCTCGTACGGGACGACGAACGCGCCACCCGCCTCGCCAGCTACTGGTACGCCGCCCACGACGCCCCCAAGGCCCTGCCCGCCGTCCTCCGGGCGGCCGTCGAGGCCCGCCGCCGCTACGCCTACTCCGAGCAACTTCGGCTCCTGGAGCGGGCGATGGAGCTGTGGGACGACGTTCCCGACGCGGTGCGTGCCACCCTGCGCCCCTTCGACTACGCGGAGGTCTACCCGGCCTCCGCGTGCGACCCGGAGAACACCCCGCTGCGCTACCTGGACGTGATGGCCGAGGCCACCGTCGCCGCCCACTTCGGCGGCGATCGCAAACGCGCCCTGGCCATCTCCAAGAAGGCCATGCGGGTCCTGGCCTCCGAGTCCGACCCGCTGCGCGAGGCCTGGTTCCTGGTGCAGCGCAGCCGGCTGGCGCAGGCCCTCGACAAGGGGGACGGCTGGGAGGAGCTGGCCACCGCGCAGGAACTGGTACGCGGACTGCCGCCGTCCCCCGTACAGGCCGACGTCCTGACCAACGTGGCCAGTTGGAAGGCGCTGCACCGACCGGGCCCGGAGGCGCTGGCCGACAGCGACCGCGCGGTGGAGTACGCCCGGCTCGTCGGCGACGAGTACATCGAGCTGCACGCCCGCCTCACCCGGGGCTGGCTCACCGCCGAAGCGGGCAGCGTCGAGGACGGCCTCGCCGAGATGTACGCCGTCCGCGACCGCGCCGAGAAACTGCACCTGATGAACCTGCTGGGCCGGGTCAGCGTCAACCTGCCCTCCTCGCTGGAGGCGATGGGCCGCTCGCTGGAGGCCGTCGCCGCCGCCGACCACGGCATCCGGATCTGCCACAGCCACGGTCTGGCCGACTCCGGGGCCTGGGTGTACGCCAACCAGTCCCAGTCCCTGTTCTCCCTCGGCCACTGGACCCAGAGCGAGACCGCCGCCGCCTCCGCCGCCCGGCTGGCGCTGGGCCCCAGGGGCAAGGGCCTCGCCGCCCTCCGCCGTACCGAACTGGCCGTCTCCCGCGGTGATTTCGCCGAGGGCGAGGAGCTGCTCGCCCAGGTCCGCAAGCTCTTCGGGCACCGCGATCCGCAGCACCAGCATGTGATCGACCCCGTCCGGCACGGCATGGTGCTGGCCGCCCTCCAGGGCAGGCTCGCCGAGGCCCGGACCGCGTTCGAGGAGCTGGCCGAGGCGGGCTTCCCGCCCGGCACCCAGCGCTACGCCCTGCCGCTGCTCCAGACCGCCGCCATGATCGAGGCGGACGCCCGCGGACTGCCCGCCGCCGAACCGGACCGCCCGAGGCTGCTCGCCCTGATCCGCCGGTGCGTCAAGAGCCTCCCGATGCTCGTCCCCGTGTGGGGAGCCTACGGCGTCTTCATCGAGGCGGAGCTGGCCCGGGCGCAGGGCACGGACACCCCCGGCCACTGGGCCCGCGCCGCCGAGGCCTTCGGCCCGCTGTGCCGCCCGTACCATCTGGCCCAGATCCACCGCCGCTGGGCGGAGTCGCTGCTCATCGCCCCCGGCGACCGGTCCACCGCCACAGCCCTGCTGCACCGCTCCCTGGAGACCGCCCGCCGGCTCGGCGCCCGCCCGCTCGCCGAGGCGGTCGAACAACTGGCGGCCCGGGCCCGCATCACCCTGGACGGCTCCGGCACGGCGCCCGGCCACGACGACGGGATCCATCCGGCCGTCCTGGCCGCCGAGCCGGGCGAAGAGGGCCGGGAACGGGCGCCGGGGGAGGAGCGGGACCCGGCCGTCGCCGCCGTGGCATCCTTCGGGCTGACCCCGCGCGAGCAGGATGTGCACCGGCTCGTCGCGGCGGGGCACACCAACCGCAGGATCGCCGAGGAGCTGTTCATCTCGCCGAAGACCGCGAGCGTGCACGTCTCCAACATCCTGGCCAAGCTCGGCGTCTCCAGCCGCGGCGAGGCGGCCGCCCTCGCCCACCGCCTCCGGCTCTACCCGGCCGCGTAGGACCCTCTCCCGGCCGCGCAGGACTCTCCCGGGGGCCGTAGGCCGTCCCCCTCGCCCTCCTACCCCTCGGGATCCTCCTCGGCCCGGCGCTCCGGCCCGCTCACCGGCTTCCCGGCCCGGGGCCGGTCCAACACGGCGTCCTGCTCGGGCGCGACCGGCCGCATACGCCCGTTCCGGGGCTCGGAAGCAGCGTCCAGCACCGGGGCGCGCACGGTCACCTTCCCGGAGGTCAGGTCTATCGGCCCCCGGTTCGGATCGCCGATGCCGAGATCCACCCGGCTCAGCTCCAGCCGCTTCTGCTCGTCGGAGACGTGTTTGCGTCCCGGGGCGAAAAGCTCCTCGAAGAAATTGAACACCGGCCGTGCTCCCTCCGACATGCCGCGCGGGCGAGCGGCTACTCCACTTCCACCAGGAGGACCCTGTCGTCCCCGGGCTTCGGCGTGCCCCGTCCGTCCGTGTTGCTGGTGACCAGCCACAAGCGGTCGCTCCCCGCACTCACCACAGTGCGCAGGCGGCCGTGCTTCTCATCGAGGAACGACTGGGGGTCGGCATAAGGTTCCTCCGCCTTCTCGCCCGCCAGCGGAATCCGCCACAGCCGCTCACCGCGCAGCCCGGCCATCCAGATCGAGCCCTCCGCGTACGCGATCCCGCTGGGGGAGGCCTCCGAGGTCTTCCACTGCGCCACCGGGTCGATGAACCCGTCCTCGCCCTCCCGGCCCTCGACCTCGGGCCAGCCGTAGTTCCCGCCGGGCTCGATCAGATTCAGCTCGTCCCAGGTGTTCTGGCCGAACTCGGCGGCCCACAGCCGCTTCTGCGCGTCCCAGGCGAGCCCTTGCACATTGCGGTGCCCGTACGAATACACCACCGAGTCCGCCTCCGGATTGCCGTGCACCGGCTCGCCGTCGGGGGTCATCCGCAGGATCTTGCCCGCCAGCGACTCCTTGTCCTGGGCCAGCCCGGTGTCCCCGGTCTCGCCCGTGCCCGCGTACAGCATCTTGTCCGGGCCGAAGGCGATCCGGCCGCCGTTGTGGATGCTGCCCTTGGGGATGCCGCGCAGGACGGTGTCCGGAGCGCCGAGCTGCTGCCCCGCCGGGCGCTTCTCGTCGTAACTCATGCGGACGATCCGGTTGTCGGACGTGGTGGTGAAGTAGGCGTACACCAGCTGGTCCGCGCCGAACGTGGAGGAGACGGCGAGCCCGAGCAGCCCGCCCTCGCCGGCCGGGGCCACCCCGGGCACCGAGCCCAGCAGCGTCTGCTTCCCGCTCTCGCCGTCGATCCGGTGCACCGTGCCCTCGTCCCGCGAGGACACCAGCAGATCACCGCCCGGCAGCGCGGCCAGACCCCACGGCGACTCCAGCTCCTCGGTCAGCGTCGAGACGACCTTCGCCGACCCCTTCGCAGGCGGCAGATCGGCCGAGCGGCTCGGCGAGGCCGGCGGAGCGGAGCCCTCCGAGGCGGTCGGGGCACCCGCGGGCCGCTCGGACCCACCCCCGTCCCCGTCGGCGGAACACGCGGCCGACAGCAGCAGGGCGGCCGACGCCAGCGCCACCACCCCCCTGCGCATCGCCCGGGGCTGCACAGGTCCGAACTGAGCACCACGCACGGAACCGATTCCTTTCGACGCTTGCCCGACTACCTGCTCCCGCACCCTGTTCCTACACCTCGGCAGGCCCAGGAGTTCCCGATCCGCCCATTCTCCCGCCGTACGGGCCGTGACGCCCGCTCCACCGGAGCCCGAGCGGGCCGGCCCGCCACCATCAGTCCCACGATTCGCGGGCGGCGGGCAGAGCGTCGATCTCCGCCAGATCCCGGTCCTCCAGGACCACCCGTGCCGCCCCGGCGTTCTCCACCGCCCACTGCTCCCGCTTCGCCCCCGGCACCGGCACCACATGAGGACCCTGGCGCAGCACCCACGCCAGCGCCACCTGGGCCACGGTCGCCCCCCGGCGCTCCGCGACCCGCCGCAGACCGGCCACCACCGGCTGGTTCGCCGCCATCACCTCCGCCGTGAACCGCGGATGCCTGGCCCGCAGATCCTCCGGCTCGAAACCCTGGCCCGGCTTCAGCGTCCCGGTCAGATAACCACTGCCCAGCGGCATCGCGGCCAGCAGCCCGACCCCGCGTGCCACACACCACGGCAGCAGCTCCGCGAGCGCCTCGCGCGACCACACCGACAGCTCCGCCTCCACGGCGCTGACCGGGAAGACCTGCTGGATCCGCTCCAGTTGCCGGATCGTTCCCTCATGCGGCCCCTCGCCCGAGCGGCGCGGGGCCCGCGCCCCCACCGCGCACAGTCCGAGCGAGCGCACCTTGCCCGCGGTCACCAGCTCCGCCAGCGCACCCCAGGTCTCCTCCACCGGCACCTCGGGGTCGGCCCGGTGCAGCTGGTACAGGTCGATCACATCGGTCTGGAGCCGCCGCAGCGAGGCGTCGCAGGCCCGGCGGACGTACCCGGGACGGCCGTTGGCGACGATGTGCTGATCGCCCACCAGCAGACCGCACTTGGTGGAGACGAACGCCTCCTGGCGGCGGCCCTTCAGCGCCCGCCCCACCAGCAGCTCATTGGTGAACGGGCCGTACATGTCCGCGGTGTCGAGCAGCCGGACGCCCGCGTCCAGAGCCGCGTGCACCGTCCGCACCGAACGGTCGCCGAGCTGCTGCGACGCGCTGTAACCCCAGCTCATCGGCATACAGCCGAGACCGACCGTGCCCACGGCAAGCCCCGCCGCCCCGATTGTCCTGCTCTCCAACTCCCCGAACCCTTTCCTGGACGAGCCGTTCCGCCTTTCCCCTCCGCCGCGGTCCACGGGCGGCTCCTCCGGGAACGGCGCGAGAACGCGGTCCCGGACCCGGACGGCCGCGCCCGTCCGATCCACGACGCAGGTCCCTGTCGGGGGAGTTCGGGGAGTGATTGACGGAAGCGTTTGGGCGATGTGACGATACGCCGATGCCCGCCCTACACGCACGGATGGCTGCTCGCAGCGGTGACCTCACCGCTGCCGTGGTCGCTCGGTGCGCGGCGGAGATCCCGTTCTACGGGGAGTTGCCGCGCCGCACGCTGGAGGGCGAGGTGACCCGCTCGGTCGCGGCCGTGAACGATCTGCTGCTGCGGGCGCTGCGTCAGGACGGCGTGATGAGCCCGGGAGAGCTGACCCGGCTCATCGAGTGGTCGGGGCGCCGGGCCGAGGAGCGGGTGCCGCTGGAGGCGGTGATCGCCGCCTACCTCGTCGGCGCGGAAGTCTGGTGGCAGGCGCTGGCCGAGACGGCGGAGCCCGAGGAGCTGACCGGCGCCGGAGCCAAGCTGCTGGCCTGTCTGCACGCGGCGATGCCCGCCGTCGTACTCGCGCACCGCACGGCCCAGGAGGACATCCACAGCGAGGACAAGCGGGTGCGGCGGGCGCTGCTGACCGCGCTGCTGGCCGGCCGGCCGTACGAGGAACTGGCGGAGGCCGCGGGGGTCACGGTGACCGGTGGCCACGAGGTGCTCGCCCTGGCCTTCGCGTCGCATCCGCCGGCCCGGCTGGTGCAGTCGTCGATCGAGGCCCACGTGGGCGTCCCGGTGCTGATGGACCATGTCGCCGGTATCGCGCTGCTGCCGGGCGGCCGCGATCTGTCCGGCCTGCCGGAGGCGCTCGGGAAGGACATCGGGCAGCGGGTGCTCGCGGCCGCGGCCCCGGCCGCCGGACCGGAAGCCGTTCCCGGGGCGGCGGAGGAGGCCGGGCGGGTGCTTGAACTCGTCCGGCGGCTGGGCCGCCCGCCGGGGCTGTACCGGCTCGACGACGTGCTCCTGGAGTACCAGCTCGCGCGTCCCGGCGAGGCGTTGCTGCGGCTGGCCGCAAAGCTCGACCCGCTGGAGGACCATCCGTACCTGCTGGAGACGCTGCGGGTCTTCGTCGACCACGGGCACCACCGCAGCCGGAGCGCCGCGGAGCTGTGCGTCCACCGCAACACGCTGGAGTACCGGCTGCACCGGGTGAGCACCCTGACCGGTCTCGACCCGAACGTGCCCGCCGATGCGCGGCTGCTCCAGGCCGCGCTGGTCGCCCGGGACCTCAGGGGTGCCTGACGGCGCTACAGCCAGGCCCGCAGCTCTTCCTGTCGCGGCGCGAGCACCGTGGACGTACCGGGGTGGTCGAAGACCCTGACCGGCCGTCTGCTGTCCCAGGCGGTCCAGCCGGGGTCGCCCGTGGCGGCGAAGCCGACCCAGGCCCGGTGCATGGCGTCGGCCAGCGGCTGCGGGGCGTCCGGGCCGGTCAGCGCCTCGCCGTGCCGGAGGTTGTCGAAGACGAAACCGATCTCCAGCGCATGGCAGGCGCCCAGCTCCAGGACCGGCGAGCGCCAGGCGAACTCGTAGAAGAACGTCCGGGCTGGCCGGGAACCGGAGATCGCGGGGCCGCCGGGCGGGGAAGCGGCCGTCGGGGAGCCGCCGGTCCCGGCAGCGGAGAGCCCGGAGCCGGGCAGCCGGGAGTCCGCCAGCCGGTTGAGCGGCCCCCGGAGCAGCAGGTCGGTGGCGATCTCACCGAGGATCACCCCCGGCTTCGCGCCCGGCCGGCCGGCCCGGTGCAGCCGCGCCACCCGGCCGGGGATCCGGAACTTCAGCAGGGCCAGCCGCAGCGTGAGCGGGCCGACGCGGTCCACCGCCCCGCTCGGCACGAACCACAGCCGGTACTCCTCCCGGTTGCAGCCCAGCAGCAGATCGACCGAGGGAGGCGGTGGATCGGCCGGTACCACGTCGTCGTCGACCACGATGTGGAAGCCGGGACCACCGCTGATCGGATCGGCCCCGCCGACCACCTCGTGCTGGGCGTCCAGCAGCCGTTCGCGGTCCACCGCGGCGAACGCCTCCGCCGTGGCCGGCACCCGTAGCGTCTTCGCCATCGCGCGCACGGTCCGCGCGCCCCGGTCACGTGCCACGGTGTGCGGCGGGCCGCTCTGCAGGACCGCCCGGTGGAACAGACCGGCCGCGCGAGGGCTGGTCAGCAGGGCGGCGATGCTGATCGCTCCGGCGGACTCGCCGCACACCGTCACGCACGCGGGGTCTCCGCCGAACCCCGCGATGTTGTCCCGCACCCAGGTCAGGGCGGCGATCTGGTCCAGCAGACCCCGGTTGTCGGGTGCGTCGGGGAAGACGCCGAACCCCTCGACCCCGAGCCGGTAGTTGACCGATACGAGGACCACACCGTCGCGCGCGAAGGCCCCGCCGTCGTACAGGGGCATGGCGGCGGAACCGTTCCGCAGGGAGCCTCCGTGGATCCACACCAGCACCGGCAGAGGCCCGGGGGCCCTCTCGGGCGCCCAGACGTTGAGGTTGAGGCACTCGTCCCCGGGGACGTCCACCTCGGGAATCAGCCGGTCCAGCGGCGGCCGGTAGGGGCGTTGCGGCGCGGTCGGCCCGAACTCCAGCGCGTCGCGCACCCCCTCCCAGGGCTCGACGGGTGCGGGGGCGCGGAACCGGTGGACCCCGAAGGGCGCGGCGGCGTACGGGATTCCCCGGTAGGAGGCGATGCCCCGGTCGACGCGGCCGCGTACCTTCCCGTGGCGCGTCGTCGCGATGATGTCCATGCCGGTCCGATCGGTCGAGGCGGGTTACGGAGTGGTGGCCGGGAGGCCCAGGGCCAGGCTGTTCCGGCGGACGTCGGACCAGGTGGCGGTGTCGGTGCAGATGCCGCAGCCGGGCCCGAAGAACTGGGCACGGGCCGCCTGGTCGCCCATGAGATGGGCACGGAACCAAGCGGTGGTCGGCGCCGCGAACGGCCCGGGGTCGCCGACGACCGTGAAGTGGTCGGCGCCGCGCAACTCGCCGTAGAGGGACGGAATATGGTCGGCGGCGTTGTAGAAGGCCCGGACGAGGGCGGGGAAGACGATGCTGTCCTTCTGGCCGGCCAGCAGCAGCGCGGGCACGTGCACCGCGTTGATGTCGGCCAGCGGACCGGGCTGGATCGGCAGGATGGTGTCGATACGGGGATCCGCGCCGACGACGATGGCGGCCGCGCCGCCCTGCGAATGACCCGAGGCGCCGATGTGCTCCAGGTCGACGCGGTCGAAGAAGACACTGCCCGGGTCGGCGTTCCGGCCGGTGAGCAGGTCGATGCCCGCGCGCATGGAGATGCCGAGGTTGGACTGCGGGGTGTTCGCGGCGGCGACGATGAAGCCCTGCCCGGCCCAGTGGAGCAGCAGCTCCCGGTAGACGACAGGGAAGCCGCCGGTGCCGTTGCCCCACACGATCACCGGGTGGCGGCGGTCGCTGTCGGCGATGTCGCGCGGGTAGTACAGGGTGGTGACCGCCCCGACCTCCACCGCGGTGGCGTACGGGCCGGGGGCGCCGAAGTCACCGGCGGCCGAGGCCGAGGGCGTCGCGGCGGCCACGGTGGTGTCCGTGGCCGCCACCGCCGTGCCCGCGCCGGTCGACGCGGTCAGGGCCAGGGCGAGCGCGGCCAACGGGACGAGCAGTTTCCTTCTCCACAGCACGGCGACTCCTGACGTCGGGGTGGACCGGGTGGCGCGTCCGGATCACATCGGTGTCCGACCGCACATCCTGGGCGAGCGACCGGTTGCCGTCTCTGCGCAATCGCGGCAATCACCGACGGCGGAGTTTGTGCAACCTGCCGAGAGCCCCCCGCCGGCCGCGACCGTGCCGACGGCCCCCGGAGTTCGCGCCGCTGTCCTGGAGTGTTCGCACACCCGTCGCATAGCCTCCTGACCATGACTGCGACGACTGCCGATGTGTGGCTGCCCTTCCCGGCCGAGGAGATCGACGGGCTGCCCGATGGCCTCAACTACCTCTTCTGGGACGGCGAGTCGGACTACCCCGCGGACCCGGCCCACTGCGCCTACTACGTCGTGCCCTACATGAAGGGCCCCGAGATCGCGGTGCGCCCGCTCGCCGAGATGGGCGCCGTCCAGGTGGTGCAGACGCTCTCCGCCGGCATCGACCATGTGGAGCCGGGCCTCGGCCTGCTGCCCGCCGGCGTACGCCTCTGCAACGCCAAGGGGGTCCACGAGGCGTCCACCGCCGAGCTGACGATCGCGCTCGTCCTGGCCTCCCTGCGCGGCCTCCCCGGGTTCGTCCACGGACAGGACAAGGAGGAGTGGCGGTCCGGCTTCTACCCCGCGCTCGCCGACAAGTCCGTTCTCATCGTGGGCTACGGCTCCATCGGATCGGCCATCGAGGACCGGCTCGTCCCGTTCGAGTGCGCGCGGGTGGCGCGCGTCGCGCGCACCGCGCGGACCACCGCACGCGGCCCCGTACACACGCTCGACGATCTGCCCGCCCTGCTGCCCGAGGCGGACATCGTGATCCTCTCCACCCCGCTGAACCCGTCCACGCAGGGGCTGGTGGACGCCGACTTCCTCGCCGCGATGCCCGACGGCGCGCTCCTCGTCAACGTCGCACGCGGCGGAGTGGTCGACACCAAGGCCCTGTTGTCCGAACTGGAATCCGGACGGCTGCGGGCCGCACTCGACGTGACCGACCCGGAACCCCTGCCCGCGGGCCATCCTCTCTGGCATGCTCCGCATGTCTTGATCACGCCGCATGTGGGCGGCAGCACCTCGGCGTTCGAACCGCGCGCCAAGCGGCTGCTGGCCGCGCAGCTCACCCGGTTCGCCGCCGGAGAGCCGGTGCACAACGTGGTACGCACCACCGGCTGAGCCGCCGAGGCGGCCACGCTACGGGGTGGTTCGGATGCACGCGGTGCCGCTCACCTCGCCTTTCGTCACGGAGCGTAGAGAATCTATGGCCCTGAGTGACGGATCTGGTGTATCGTCCGATCCGGGGGGCTGCGCCGTGGAAGGACGGCGCGGGGGGAGCACCGGAACGCGAGGGGGCGACGGGCGATGTGCTGGCCATGGAGAGACGATCCGAAGTGGACGGGCGGACGGTCGCTGCCGTCCGCGACGACGGAGCACAGCACCCGCGGATGGCCGGATTTCTGCCCCGGACCGGCATCGCCGACGCCGCCCGGGCCGAGCCGGAGCGAGCGGCGCCGCAGGCGCCCCGCGAGGCGCCGGGCGCCGGGCCGCACCTGCCCGGCGGGCCCGGGGCGGGGAGACCTCCGGTGAGCGTGCTGGGGGCCCTGCTCGCCCCGCGGTCCGCCTCCGGCTCCACGGGGATGCGGTCCCGGATCCTGCTGGGCTTCGTCTGCGCGGCGTATTCGGTGGGCGCCGCCGTCGGCTGGGGCTCGCCGCAGGTCGCCGTCTTCATGGGGGACTTCGGTCTCGCGGCGGCGGCGCTGATCGCCGCGGTCTCCTGTTTCCTCTACGCACGGACGGGCGCGGGCCGACTGCGGCCCGCCTGGCTGCTGTTCTCGCTCTCCTCCCTCATGGCGGCCTGCGGAAACGCCGTCTGGGGCTGGTACGAGGTGATCCTCGGCGTCCCCGTGCCCACGCCCTCCCTCGCCGACGTCTTCTTCCTCTGCTTCGCACCGCCCGCCATCGTCGGGCTGCTGGTGCTCGCCAAGCGGCCCGTCACCCGCGCCGGCTGGGTGTGTCTGGCCCTCGACGCCTGGCTGATCGGCGGCTCGCTGCTGACGCTCGCCTGGAGCCTGGCCCTCGCGCACACCACGCACCTGGCGGGCTTCCAGGACACCAGCGTGGCGCCCGCGGCCCTCTCGCTGGCCTACCCGCTGCTCGACATCGTGCTGGTCTCGATGGTGCTCGCCCTGCACTTCCGCCGGGCCGGGGTGAACCGCTCCGCGGTCAACACCGCCATCGCCGCCCTGGCGCTCACCGTGCTCAGCGACGCGGTGTTCACCTCGCCGCTGCTGCGCTCCACCTACCACTCGGGTCAACTCCTCGACGCCGGCTGGTTCGCCGGGTCGCTGCTCCTCGCCTACGCCCCGTGGGGCGCCCGGCGCGCGGCCCGGCCGGCCGGCCGCCCCGGGCCCCCGCGCGCCATCGCCAGCCGGCCCATCGCCGGCTCGCTGGCCGCGCTGACCCCCTATCTCGCCGCCGCCGTCTGCACGTTGGGCATCCTGTACAACGTGGTCGAGGGCCGCCGGGTGGACCGGGTCGTCATCTTCACCGGCTGCACCGTCGTCCTGGCGCTGGTCGTCCGGCAGGGCATCATGCTCCTCGACAACATCTCCCTCACCCAGGAACTGGCCCAGAAGGAGAACCACTTCCGCTCCCTGGTGCAGGGGTCCAGCGACGTCATCATGATCGCAGCGCCCAACGGCACCCTGCGCTACGTCAGCCCCGCCGCCGCCGGGGTCTACGGGCGCGAGGCGGAGGATCTCGTCGGCTCCGAGCTGTCCTCGATCATCCACCCCGAGGATCTGGGCCGGTTCGTCCACGAGGTGCGCCGCTTCCTCGCCGCCCCGCCGCACGAGGAGCCCACCACCCGGATCGAGTGCCGCTTCCGCTCCGGCGCGGGCGACTGGCTCAATGTCGAGTCCACCGTCAACCGCCACCAGGGCGGCCTCCTCCTCAACAGCCGGGACGTCACCGAACGGGTCCGACTCCAGGCCCAGTTGCAGCACAACGCCGAGCACGACCCGCTCACCGACCTGCCCAACCGGGCCCTGTTCACCGCCCGGGTCCGCCAGGCGCTCGGCGGCCGCCGCTCGGGCGACCCCGGCACCGCTGTCCTCTTCATCGACCTCGACGGCTTCAAGCAGGTCAACGACACCATCGGCCACCAGGCGGGCGACGAACTGCTCGTCCAGGCGGGCCGCCGCCTCCAGGACTCCGTCCGGGCCGGCGACACCGCGGCGAGACTCGGCGGAGACGAGTTCGCCGCGCTCATCGTGGGCGACGGCACCCGCGACCAGGGCGCCCGCGAATACCAGGTCCACGAGATCGCCGACCGGCTGCGGCTCACCCTGTCCCAGCCCTACCGGATCGGCCCCAGCGAGGTCCGGGTGGCCGCCTCCATCGGGGTGGCCTTCGCCGAGCCCGCCATCAGCCCCACCGACCTCATGCGCAACGCCGACCTCGCGATGTACCGCGCCAAGGCCGGCGGCAAGGACCGGGTCGAGCTCTACGCCCCGCAGATGCAGGCCGACGTCGTACGCCGCTCCGAGCTGGCCACCCGGCTGCGCACCGCCCTGCGCGACGGCGAGTTCGCCCTGCTCCACCAGCCCGTCGTCCACCTCGCCAGCGGCTCCGTCGCCGCCGTCGCCGCCCAGGCCCGCTGGCGCTCCGCCCAGGGCATCCTGTTCACCCCAGCGGAGTTCCTGCGGGTCACCGGCGACGACGACCGCACCGCCGAGCTCGGCCGCTGGCTCCTGGAGGAGGCCGTGAAACAGGCCGCCGACCGGGCCAGGGCCGGACACCCCGTCGCCGTCTCCGTCCGGCTCTCCGCCGCCCGGCTGCTGGACGCCGGCCCGCCCCTCGGCTCCATCGAGGCGCTGCTGACCCGCCACGGGCTGCCCTCGGGCGCCCTGATGATCGAGGTGGCCGACAGCGACCCCCGGGTCTCCTTCGACGCCCTGGAGCAGCGCCTCGTGGCCCTGCGCCGGCTCGGCGTACGGATCGCGCTCGACGGCTTCGGCAGCGGCTTCGCGGCGATCAACGCCCTGCGCCGGCTCCCCATCGACGTACTGAAGCTCGACCGGAATCTGGTCGAGGGCGTCGTCGAATCGGCCCGCCTGCACAAGATCACCAGCGGCCTCCTGCGGATCGCCTGTGATCTCGGCCTCCAGTCCGTCGCCGACGGCGTCGACGTGCCCGAGCAGGTCCTCGCCCTGCGCGCCATGGGGTGTACCCACGGCCAGGGGATGGCCTTCTCCGGACCGCTCGACGAGTACCGGCTGCGACGTGCCCTGGTCCGCGGGGAGTTCCCCGTACCGGGCATTCCGAGCCCCCGGCCGGTGATGGCGGGCGGCTCGATCCCGCTGCTCACCGGATCACATGCTGAGACGCCCGTCCCACCCACTTGACACGTCATGCGTGCCGGAGAGAGGGTCAATGCCATGCGCACCCGAATTCTCGTACTTGGAAAGCGCGTCGGCTGAAGCAGAGTCACTCCACGACACTCTGCGGACCGCACCCGGCGCGCTCCCCTCGCTTGCCTCACGGCACGAGGGGTTTTTTGTTGCACTGACACCTCTCAAAACGCTGCAAAACACCCGCGAAAACCCTCAGCTTCGAGAAGAGAATGCCGATGACCGAGCAGGCCACCGGGGCCCACCACCCGCAGCCGCGCGCCCGTACCGGCGGACAGCCGTCCGTCACCGTTGAGCACGTCACGGGCGCGCAGTCCCTCATCCGTTCTCTCGAGGAAGTCGGCGCCGACACGGTATTCGGCATTCCCGGCGGTGCGATCCTCCCCGCCTACGACCCGATGATGGACTCCACCCGGGTCCGCCACGTCCTGGTCCGCCACGAGCAGGGCGCCGGTCACGCCGCCACCGGGTACGCGCAGGCCACCGGCAAGGTCGGCGTCTGCATGGCCACCTCGGGCCCCGGCGCCACCAACCTGGTCACCCCGATCGCCGACGCCCACATGGACTCCGTGCCGCTCGTCGCGATCACCGGTCAGGTCGCGTCCAAGGCGATCGGCACCGACGCCTTCCAGGAAGCCGACATCTGCGGCATCACGATGCCGATCACCAAGCACAACTTCCTGGTCACCAAGGCCGAGGACATCCCGCACACCATCGCCGAGGCCTTCCACATCGCGTCCACCGGCCGCCCCGGACCGGTCCTCGTCGACATCGCCAAGGACGCCCTCCAGGCGAAGACCACCTTCAGCTGGCCGCCCACCCAGGACCTGCCCGGCTACCGCCCGGTGACCAAGCCGCACGCCAAGCAGATCCGCGAGGCCGCCAAGCTGATCACCCAGTCCAAGCGGCCCGTGCTGTACGTCGGCGGCGGAGTCCTGAAGGCCGGCGCCACCGCCGAGCTGAAGGTCCTCGCGGAGCTGACCGGAGCGCCCGTCACCACCACCCTGATGGCGCTCGGCGCCTTCCCCGACAGCCACCCGCTGCACGTGGGAATGCCGGGCATGCACGGTGCGGTCACCGCCGTCACCGCGCTGCAGAAGGCCGACCTGATCGTCGCCCTCGGAGCCCGCTTCGACGACCGCGTCACCGGCAAGCTGGACAGCTTCGCCCCGTACGCCAAGATCGTCCACGCCGACATCGACCCCGCCGAGATCGGCAAGAACCGCACCGCCGACGTGCCGATCGTCGGAGACGCCCGCGAGGTCCTGGCCGATCTGGTCCAGGCCGTCCAGGCCGAGCACACCGAGGGCAACACCGGCGACTACACCGCATGGTGGAAGGACCTCAACCGCTGGCGCGACACCTACCCGCTGGGCTACGACCTGCCCGAGGACGGCAGCCTCTCGCCGCAGCAGGTCATCCAGCGCATCGGCAAGCTCGCCCCCGAGGGCACGATCTTCGCCGCGGGCGTCGGCCAGCACCAGATGTGGGCCTCCCACTTCATCGACTACGAGCAGCCCGCCACCTGGCTCAACAGCGGCGGCGCCGGAACGATGGGGTACGCGGTCCCGGCCGCGATGGGCGCCAAGGCCGGCATGCCCGACCGCACGGTCTGGGCGATCGACGGCGACGGCTGCTTCCAGATGACCAACCAGGAACTGACCACCTGCGCGCTCAACAACATCCCGATCAAGGTCGCCGTCATCAACAACGGCGCCCTCGGGATGGTCCGCCAGTGGCAGACCCTCTTCTACAACCAGCGCTACTCCAACACCGTGCTGCACTCCGGCGCGGACACGGACGGCAACGCCGCCAAGGGCACCCGAGTCCCGGACTTCGTCAAGCTGTCCGAGGCCATGGGCTGCTACGCCATCCGCTGCGAGGACCCGGCCGACCTGGACAAGGTCATCGAAGAGGCCAACTCCATCAACGACCGCCCCGTCGTCATCGACTTCATCGTCCACGAGGACGCCATGGTCTGGCCGATGGTCGCCGCCGGCACCTCCAACGACGAGGTCCAGGCCGCCCGCGGCGTCCGCCCCGACTTCGGCGACAACGAAGACGACTGAGAGACAGAGAGAGAACGACTCCCATGTCCGAAAAGCACACGCTCTCCGTCCTGGTCGAGAACAAGCCCGGTGTCCTCGCCCGGATCACGGCCCTGTTCTCCCGACGCGGCTTCAACATCGACTCGCTCGCGGTCGGTACCACCGAGCACCCCGACATCTCCCGCATCACCATCGTCGTGAATGTCGAGGGCCTGCCCCTGGAGCAGGTGACCAAGCAGCTCAACAAGCTGGTCAACGTCCTGAAGATCGTCGAACTCGAGCCGTCCGCTGCGATCCAGCGGGAGCTCGTCCTGGTGAAGGTCCGCGCCGACAGCGAGACCCGCTCCCAGATCGTCGAGATCGTCCAGCTGTTCCGCGCCAAGACCGTCGACGTCTCCCCGGAGGCCGTCACGATCGAGGCGACCGGAGGGGCCGACAAGCTGGAGGCGATGCTCAAGATGCTGGAGCAGTACGGCATCAAGGAGCTCGTCCAGTCCGGCACCATCGCCATAGGGCGCGGCGCGCGCTCGATCACCGACCGGTCCCTGCGCGCCCTCGACCGTTCCGCCTGACCCGCGACGGCAGCGGCGCCGCGCGCCGCTCGCATGGCGAGACCCGACAACGCATACGACGCACCCCGCCGTACGGTGGGACGCAACACCTGCACACCAAGGAGAAGACCCAGTGGCCGAGCTGTTCTACGACGACGATGCCGACCTGTCCATCATCCAGGGCCGCAAGGTCGCGGTTCTCGGTTACGGCAGCCAGGGCCACGCCCACGCGCTGTCGCTCCGCGACTCCGGCGTCGACGTCCGCGTCGGTCTGCACGAGGGCTCGAAGTCCAAGGCCAAGGCCGAGGAGCAGGGCCTGCGCGTGGTGACCCCGTCCGAGGCCGCCGCCGAGGCCGACGTCATCATGATCCTCGTCCCGGACCCGATCCAGGCCCAGGTCTACGAGGAGTCCGTCAAGGACAACCTCAAGGACGGCGACGCGCTGTTCTTCGGCCACGGCCTGAACATCCGCTTCGGCTTCATCAAGCCGCCGGCCAACGTCGACGTCTGCATGGTCGCCCCGAAGGGCCCCGGCCACCTGGTCCGCCGCCAGTACGAGGAGGGCCGCGGCGTTCCCTGCATCGTGGCCGTCGAGCAGGACGCCTCGGGCAAGGGCCTGGAGCTCGCCCTCTCGTACGCCAAGGGCATCGGCGGCACCCGCGCCGGCGTCATCAAGACCACCTTCACCGAGGAGACCGAGACCGACCTGTTCGGTGAGCAGGCCGTCCTCTGCGGTGGCACCGCCGCCCTGGTCAAGGCCGGTTTCGAGACGCTGACCGAGGCCGGCTACCAGCCCGAGATCGCGTACTTCGAGTGCCTGCACGAGCTGAAGCTCATCGTCGACCTCATGTACGAGGGCGGCCTGGAGAAGATGCGCTGGTCCATCTCGGAGACCGCCGAGTGGGGCGACTACGTCACCGGCCCGCGGATCATCACCGACGCCACCAAGGCCGAGATGAAGAAGGTCCTCGCGGAGATCCAGGACGGCACCTTCGCCAAGAACTGGATGGCGGAGTACCACAACGGTCTGCCCAAGTACAACGAGTACAAGAAGGCCGACAGCGACCACCTGCTGGAGACCACGGGCCGTGAGCTGCGCAAGCTCATGAGCTGGGTGAACGACGAAGAGGCCTAGGCCTCGGGGGAGCGGGGCGGGTCCTGACCACAGAATCCGCCCCGCTCCGCAGCACCGGAGGAGTCGCTCCGTACGGGGGTCCGGAGGGGCTGTTCCGCACGGGTGTACACGACGTCCACCCTCGTGCGGGTGATCCTTCCATCGGGGCGCAGTACGAAGCCCGTCGCATGACTACACTTCTCAACACATACACGCGTCAGGGCCCACAGTGTCGTGCGTCTACCACGCGGCTAGCCCCTCCACCGCCTGCGGCCGTCGGGACGGCCGTCCGCACTGGACTTGTGAGGACTCACGTGAGCTCGAAGCCTGTCGTACTCATCGCTGAAGAGCTGTCGCCCGCCACGGTCGACGCTCTGGGTCCGGATTTCGAGATCCGGCACTGCAACGGCGCGGACCGCGCCGAGCTGATCCCCGCCATCGCCGATGTCGACGCGATCCTGGTGCGCTCCGCCACCAAGGTCGACGCCGAGGCGATCGCGGCCGCCAGGAAACTCCGGGTCGTGGCCCGCGCGGGCGTCGGTCTGGACAACGTCGACGTCTCCTCGGCCACCAAGGCCGGCGTGATGGTCGTCAACGCCCCGACCTCCAACATCGTCACCGCCGCCGAGCTGGCCTGCGGTCTGCTGGTGGCCACCGCGCGCAACATCCCGCAGGCCAACACCGCGCTCAAGAACGGTGAGTGGAAGCGCTCCAAGTACACCGGCGTCGAGCTCAGCGAGAAGGTCCTCGGCGTCGTCGGGCTCGGCCGCATCGGCGTCCTGGTCGCCCAGCGCATGTCGGCCTTCGGTATGAAGATCGTCGCCTACGACCCCTACGTCCAGCCGGCCCGCGCCGCGCAGATGGGCGTCAAGCTCCTCAGCCTGGACGAGCTCCTGGAGGTCGCCGACTTCATCACGGTGCACCTGCCCAAGACCCCCGAGACCCTCGGTCTCATCGGCGACGAGGCACTGCACAAGGTGAAGCCCTCGGTGCGCATCGTCAACGCCGCGCGCGGCGGGATCGTCGACGAGGAGGCGCTGTACTCCGCGCTGAAGGAGGGCCGCGTCGCCGGCGCCGGCCTCGATGTGTACGCGAAGGAGCCCTGCACGGACTCCCCGCTGTTCCAGTTCGACCAGGTCGTCTGCACCCCGCACCTCGGCGCCTCCACCGACGAGGCGCAGGAGAAGGCGGGCATCGCGGTCGCCAAGTCGGTGCGCCTCGCGCTCGCCGGTGAGCTGGTCCCGGACGCGGTCAACGTCCAGGGCGGCGTCATCGCCGAGGACGTACGCCCCGGTCTGCCGCTCGCCGAGAAGCTCGGCCGGATCTTCACCGCGCTCGCGGGCGAGGTCGCGGCCCGGCTCGACGTCGAGGTGTACGGCGAGATCACCCAGCACGACGTCAAGGTGCTGGAGCTCTCGGCCCTCAAGGGCGTCTTCGAGGACGTCGTCGACGAGACCGTCTCCTACGTCAACGCCCCGCTGTTCGCGCAGGAGCGCGGTGTCGAGGTCCGCCTCACCACCAGCTCCGAGTCGCCCGACCACCGCAATGTGGTCACCGTGCGCGGCACGCTCTCCGACGGCCAGGAGGTCGCGGTCTCCGGCACGCTGGCCGGCCCGAAGAACCTCCAGAAGATCGTCGCGATCGGTGAGCACGACGTCGATCTGGCGCTCGCCGACCACATGGTCGTCCTGCGCTACCAGGACCGTCCCGGTGTGGTGGGCGCGGTCGGCAAGATCCTCGGCGAGGCCGGGCTGAACATCGCGGGCATGCAGGTGTCCCGGGCCGCGGAGGGCGGCGAGGCGCTGGTCGTCCTCACCGTCGACGAGACGGTCCCGCAGCCGGTGCTGACCGAGATCGCCGAGGAGATCGGCGCGTCCTCGGCCCGCTCGGTGAACCTCACCGACTGACACACCGCACGACCCCGGCTGCCGGGCGCTCCTTCACCGGGGGCGCCCGGCAGCCGTATTTTCTGCGGGCCAACCCGCCCGGGTGGGCCCGGGGTTGGGTCCTGGGGCCCACGACGTGAGGGGGCGCCCGACCCTAGGGTGACCGGTTGTCATGTCACTCATGGGCACCGGGGGTCGGATCACGTATGTCTGCTGTCGGTGGCATACCCGTAGCGGGAGGGCCGGCCCCTGCCGTCGCCCCGCGGCGTGACCTCCCGGGCCCGCTCACCGCGGTCCGGGTGGCTCTCCTCGTCCTGTTCGGCGCCACGGTGCTGGGCGCGTTCGGCCTGTCCGGCTCGGCGCTCGCGGTGGACGCGATGGGCGCCGAGGTGCTCGGCATCCTGCTGTACGCCTCCGCGCCCGGGGTGCTCGCGGCACTGCTGGCCCGGCATGTCAGGACCGGTGGCGCACGGGTGCGGTGGGGCATCGTCGCCGTCCAGGTGTGGCTGATACTCGGCGGTCTCGCCAACCTCGGCGACGGCTCGCCGGACGGGCTGACCCAGCTGGTCCTGCCGGTCCTGATCCTCGTCCTGGTCAACCGCCGGGTGAGCCGGGAGTGGTTCCGGCTGCCGCCCGGCGAGCGCGGGCAGCCGCCGAGGTTCTCGCTCCCGCACATGATCACCTGGAAGCGGGACCGGGGCCAGACCGCGCTGGAGTACCTGGGCCTGGTCCTGATCGTCGTCGCGCTGATCGCGGCCCTGACGGTGGGCGGCCTCGGCGGCCGGATCACCGAGGGCCTCCAGTCCGCGATCTGCTCGCTGACCGGCAGCTCCTGCCCGGTCTCGCCGGGCAGCGGCTCCGTCGAGGCGGGCGAACAGCCGGGCGACGGCACGGACGGCGGGGGAGCGGACGGCGGTACCTCGGGGAGCGCGGACGGCGGTACGGACGGGGGCGCCGACGACGGCTCGACGACCACCGGCGGCACGACCGGCGGCACCACCGGCGGCTCGACGACGACGGGCGGCACCACCGGCGGCACCACCGGCGGCACCACCGGCGGCACGACCGGCGGCGACGCCACGGGCGGCACGGGAGGGTCCGGCGGCTCCGGCGGCTCCGGCGGAACGGAAGGAACCGGCGGTACGGCCGGCTCCACCGGAGGCGAGAGCTCCGGCAGCTCCGGCTCCACCACGACGAGCGGCGGCACCGGCGGAACCGACGACACCGGGCGCCCCGGCACCGGCGAGGACACCTTCCCCGAGGACAACGAGGAGCCCGAGGCCGCCTACGACGTACAGGCGTCCGACGACGGCGACGGCGAGGGCGGCGAGCAGGCCGAGGAGAAGGAGGACTGCGGCGGCTGGGGCTTCTTCGGCTGCGCCTGGGACCGTACGACGCAGGTCTTCAAGGGCCTCGTGGTCGACGGGATCTGGGGCGACATCTCCGGGATCATCGACCTGTTCAAGCCGGAGACCTGGTCGGGTCTGGTCGACTACGGCAAGCAGCTCGGCGACCAGTGGGTCACGGACTCCTCGGGCGCGGGCGACAAGTGGGCCGACGGCGACTATCTGGGCGCTCTTCTGGACTGGGGCGGGGCCTCCGTCAACACCGTGATCTCCGTGGGCGACGACATCTTCGTCGGGGACGAGGTCCGCGAGCGCTGGAACAACGGCGAGAAGACCCGGGCCGTCACCGATGTGATCTGGAACGTCGGATCGATCTTCATCCCCGGCTACAACGTCGGGAAGGTCGTCGGCAAGGTCGGCAAGCTCGGGGTGCTGGGCAAGGTCGCCGGAGCCGTCGCCCGCGCCGCCGACGACGCGGGCGCGGCGGCCCGCCGGGCCCGTAAGGCCGCGGAGGCCGGCGACCTCGACGGCGTACGGAAAGCGGCGAAGGAGGCCGACGAGGCGGCGGACACCGCCGAGGACGCGGCGCGTCGGACCGGCTGCGCCATCGCGGGCGGGCCGCCGCTCGTGCGGTACGGCTCCGGCGGCACCGGCGGTGTGCCGGGCGCGGGCACCGGTGTGCTGGCGGCCGGTTCCGCGGCCCGGGTCGTCCTCGCCGAGGGCGGCTGCGACGAGGCGGCCAAGGCGGCCGCCGCCGAGGCGCGGGCGGCGGAGCGGGCCGCCCACCTGGAGCAGAAGCGGCTGGAGGAGCCGGACCGGGCGCGCAAGGCGGAGCTGGACAAGAAGCGGTACGCCGAGCCGCAGCGCAACGACACCTCCGACCCGCGCAACTACAACCCGCCGTCCTGGGCCGACGACCTCAAGGACCGTACGCTCGGGGACGCCGACGCGGGCGACGGCTACTGGGCGAGCCGGGACCGCAACCCCGCGCCGAACTGGAAGAACGAGTCCTGGCTCCGCTACCAGGAGCAGGTCACCGGTACCAACCGGGGCCAGGAGTACGTCGTTCCGCATCCGCGCGAGGGCAAGCCCGCGGTGGAGTACGACGGATGGGACTCCTCCCGGCAGACGTTCCTGGAGGCCAAGAACGGCTACGGCAGCTATCTGTCCAAGACCGACAGCGGCACCCTCACCCCGTCCGGCAAGGACAAGTTCGTCACCGAGGCCCGCGCCCAGGTGGAGGCGTCCGGCGGCCGGACCGTGGAGTGGCACTTCTCCGACCCGGACGTGGCCAAGGCGGCGCGCAAGGCGTTCCGTGACGAGGGGCTGCCGGTCAAGGTGGTCCACAGCCCGACGAAGCCGAACGACAGCACGAGGAAACCGGGAGCCTTCGACGAGTAGCCGAGTAGCCTGCAACGCGTGGTGGTCCCGGCCGTCGTCCGGCCGGGGGACCGCATGCGCAGCGGGCCGGGCGACGGAGGAGAGACGAGCATGCGACGCGTAGTGCGGGGCTTCTGGGGCCCCAGGCCGGAGCCGGTCGAGGCGCTGGCCGACCGGTGGCGGCGGACCCTCGACGGGCTCGCCGAACTGGTCCCGCAGGCGGCCGACGTCTGGAGCCAGGTCCACGGGAACGGGCCCGCCACCGCATTCACCGCCGACGGCGACACCCTGCTCGCGGCACTCCGCACCGCCCAGAGCGCGGCCGACTGGTCGGATCTGACCGGCACCGGGCTGCGGCTCGTCGGCACCGGGGCGCGCGGCTGGCAGGCGGAGGTCAGCGGTCTGGCCGGGGGAGCACCGGAGTTCCTGCTCCAGTCGCTCGCGATCACCCTGCACGCCCCGGACGAGGCCGTGGTGCCCGAGGAGGCGCTGCTGTCCCTCGTCGCCCGGGTGTGGGAACCGGACTTCGGCGATGTGAGCGACGACGACGTGCTGGACGCGCTGGAGGACGACGCCGGGTACTCCGTCGGCGACCCGGTCGTCGGCCGGACCGGCTATCTCTCCCCGGCCCGCGCCGCCCTGGTCCCGGGCGATCTGGAGACGGTCCGCGAACCCCTGCCCGGCGGCGGGGAGTTGCTGAGCATCGCGGCTCCGGGTGACAGTGCGACGGTGGTACGGGTGTACGAGCGGCTGCGCGAGGCGGGGGCGCTGGCCCCGCTGCCCCGCCCGATGGACCGGCCCGTCCTGTGACCGCCCGGGCGGGCGAGGCCTTCGACGCGGAGCGGGCGGCCGCCGAGGTCGGGGCGCTCCTCGCCGCTCCCGTACCGGCCGGAGGACCCACCACCGCCGAGGGCGACCCGGCCACCGGCGAGTGGACGGTCACCGTCGGGGCGGGCTTCCGGATCGTGCCGCTCTGGGAGGGCGACCCGCTCACCGGTGTGTACGCCCCCGAGTGGAACGACGCCGAGGAGGCTGCCGAGGCCCATCTGTCGGCGCTGGCCGAGGAGTTGGACCGTCACTGGGGCGCGCACCGCACGGTGCGGCTGCATGTGCCGCTGATGCGGTGGCAGACCGGTTCGCCCGTGGAGCCGCTGTTCGCCGCGCTGTTCGCCGAGGACCTGTACGGGGACCTGGAGGTCTGGGGCCCGGTGGACCCCGGCGGGCGGTGGATCGCCCTGGCGCTGGGCCACAGCGACGGCGACGCGCCGCTGGTGCTGGCCGCCCTGGTCAGCGACCGCCCGGTCACCGAACCGCCGGACGGCGACGGCCCGTTGTGAGCCCCGCCGCCGGCCCGGCAGGAGACGGCCGGAGCCGCTGATAAGGTCCTTCGACATCAGCCGTCCCGTGATGGAGAGGGTTCATGAAGCTGCTCCCCCTGTTCCTCCGCCGGCCGATCGAAGCGGTGTACGAGCGCCGGCTCGCCGCCACCCTGGTGGGCCTGCCGCGCCCCCAGCACGTCGGGATCATGGTCGACGGCAACCGGCGCTGGGCCCGCAAGGCCGGGCACGCGGACGTCCGGGAGGGCTACCGGGCGGGCGGCGCCAAGGTGACCACGTTCCTGGGCTGGTGCACGGCCGCCGGAATCGAGCACGTGACCCTCTTCATGCTCTCCGACGACAACCTGGGCCGCCCCGCCGAGGAGCTCGGCCCGCTGATCGAGGTCATCGAGGAGACCGTCCGGGACATCACCGCAGAGGGCCGGGACTGGGAGGTCCGGGCGATCGGCTCGCTGGACATGCTGCCCGGCACCAGCGCCCGGGTGCTCAAGGAGGCCACCGCCGCCACGACCGGCCGCGGCGGCCTCAAGGTGGACGTGGCGGTCGGCTACGGCGGCCGGCGCGAGATCGTCGACGCCGTGAAGAGCGCCTTCGAGGAGCACATCGCGGCCGGCGGCGACCCGGCCGAGCTGGTCGCCCGGTTCGGGATCGACGACATCTCCCGGCACCTCTACTCACCCGTGGCCGACCACACCGACTTCATCATCCGCACCTCCGGCGAGCAGCGGCTGTCCGGCTTCCTGCTCTGGCAGTCCGCGTACGCCGAGATGCACTGGGTCGACTGCTACTGGCCGGCCTTCCGGCACGTGGACTTCCTGCGCGCGCTGCGCTCGTACGCCAACCGGGAACGCCGCTTCGGCAAGTGAGCGCTGCCGGACCGCCTACAGCCGGGCCCGCTTCACCGCCATGTGCAGCAGCAGCCGGTCCTCGCCGTCGTTGAGATCCAGGCCGGTGATCTGCTGGATCCGGGAGAGCCGGTAGTAGAGCGTCTGGCGGTGGATGCCCAGCGCGGCGGCCGTCCGGCTCGCCTGGCCCGCGCAGTCCAGGAACACCTCGGCGGTGTGCGCCAGCTCCCGGTGCAGCGGGGTCAGCAGCGAGGCGACCGCCGGGTCCCCGGGGTCGTTGCCGGTGCCCGGGAGGGCGGTCAGCAGACGGTACGGGCCGATCGCCGACCAGCGGGCGACCGGGCCGAACCTGGTCTCGGCGCGGGCCGCGCGCGCCGCGGCCGTGGCCTCGCGCCAGGAGACCGTCAGCTCGTCCAGACCCCGGCGCGGCGCGGCGATCCCTCCGGTGGCGGCCGGTCCGGCGCCGGTGCGCAGCCGGTCCGCGGCGCTCAGGGCCGGGTCCAGCCGGTCCGGCGAGCGCAGCCGGACGAGCGCGGCCAGGGACCGGGGCCCGGCGGCCCCCGGCGCGGTGACCGTCGCCAGCGCGGCCGCCGAGGCTACTCCTCGTACCGAAGGCGTGTCGTCCGCCCACGGGGTCACGCACACCACCGTGTGCAGCCCCTCCGCGTCCCGGCCCAGCGCCTCGCCCAGCGCGGCGACGGCGGTGTCGTGCTGCCGGCCGGGCCCCGCCGTGAGCACCGCGCCGAACTCCCGCGAGAGGTCCGAGCCCGCCCGCGCCTCGTCGGAGAGCAGCGCCCCGATCCGGGCGGCGACCTCCATCGCGGCGGCCAGCTGCTCATCGGTCGGGCCCGGGTCCGCGTCGAGCAGCCAGACGTAACCGAGGACGACACCCCGATGGCGTACGGGAAGGCAGATGCGGTCCCGGAACACCCCGGCCTCCGGGGCGGCGGGAATCCGGACGGGGCCGGTCGCCCGGGTGATGCCGAACCCCTCGAACCAGGCGCGCACGGCGGGCGTGGAGCGCCGGGTCAGGATCGAGCGGGTGCGGACCGGGTCCATCGCGGTGTCGTCGTCGCTGTCGTGGGCTCCGAAGGCGACCAGGCCGAAGTCCCGGTTCTCCAGGGTGGCCGGAGCGTCGAGGAGGGCCGAGATCTCGTCGACCAGTTCCTGGTAATCGCCTGTCACTCCGCCATTCTGCACCCGTTCGCGGTCTTCTTCAGACAGATGTCTGAGATGGCGGCCACGGATGCGTGACAGGTGTCGATGGCACAGGATCGGAGCGGTCCCTAGATTTCACGGTGGTTATCCGTGCCGTACCGGTCCGTTCACGTTCGTACCGTTACGGCCATTCGTCCGTACATTCGTGGAGGTGCCCCGTGCTGGGTCCCGTGATTCTCGCCGCATCGCGCAGCGACAGGATGCGCCGGTTCGTCTCGGCCGCGCCCGGCACCAAGCAGGTCGTCGACCGCTTCATCGCCGGTGAGACCGTCGACCAGGTCGTGCCGATCGTCGAGGACGCCGCGGACAAGGGCCTGGAGGTCACGCTCGACGTCGTCGGCGAGGACATCACCACCCCCGCGCAGGCCGAGGCCGCCCGCGACGCCTACCTGGAGCTCATCGAGCGCCTGAAGGCCCTGGGCCTGGGCACCCGCGCCGAGATGTCCGTGAAGCTGTCCATGTTCGGACAAGCGCTGGAGGGCGGCCACGAGCTGGCCCTCGCCAACGTCCGCCCGGTCGTCGAGGCGGCCGCCGCCATCGGCACCACGGTCACCCTGGACGCCGAGGACCACACCACCCTCGACTCGATGTTCGCCATCCACGAGGAGCTGCGGAAGGACTTCCCGCAGACCGGCTGCGTCATCCAGTCCTACCTTTTCCGCACCGAGGGCGACGCCCGCCGCCTGGCCGCCGCCGGCAGCCGCGTGCGCATCGTGAAGGGCGCCTACAAGGAGCCCGCCTCCGTCGCGTACCAGGACAAGGCCGAGATCGACAAGGCCTACGTCCGGATCACCAGGATCCTGATGGAGGGCGAGGGCTACCCGATGATCGGGTCGCACGATCCCCGTCTCATCGCCATCGCCCAGGAGCTGGGCCGCCAGGCCGGGCGCAAACTGGACGAGTACGAGTTCCAGATGCTGTACGGCATCCGCAGCGACGAGCACATCCGGCTCGCGGCCGAGGGCCACCGGATGCGCGTCTACACGGCGTACGGCACCGACTGGTACGGATACTTCATGCGCCGCCTCGCGGAGAAGCCGGCCAACCTGCTGTTCTTCGGCCGCTCGATCCTCACCAAGGGCTGAGCAGCCCCCGGGCTGACCCACACCCCCGCCGACACCAAGGAGACAAGGCAATCATGGACGCCGTCACCCAGGTCCCCGCGCCGGTCAACGAGCCGGTCCACTCCTACGCCCCGGGCTCCCCGGAGCGCGCCCGCCTGGAGGTGAAGCTCAAGGAGCTCGCCGACAACCCGATCGACCTGCCGATGACCATCGGCGGCGAGAAGCGGATGGGTGGCGGCGAGCGGGTCAACGTCGTACAGCCGCACAACCACAAGGCTGTCATCGGCACCTTCGCCGGCGCCACCGAGCAGGACGCCCAGGACGCCATCGACGCGGCCCTCGCCGCCGCTCCGGCCTGGCGCGCGATGTCCTTCGACGACCGCGCCGCGATCATCCTGCGCGCCGCCGAGCTGCTGTCGGGCCCCTGGCGCGAGACGCTGGCCGCCTCCACCATGCTCGGCCAGTCCAAGACCGCCCAGCAGGCCGAGATCGACACCCCCTGCGAGCTCATCGACTTCTGGCGCTTCAACGTGCACTATGCGCGCCAGATCCTCGCCGAGCAGCCCCCGGCCAACTCCCCGGGCGTGTGGAACCGCATGGACCACCGCCCGCTGGAGGGCTTCGTCTACGCGATCACGCCGTTCAACTTCACGGCCATCGCGGGCAACCTCCCCACCGCCCCGGCCCTCATGGGCAACGTCGTGGTGTGGAAGCCGTCCCCGACCCAGACCCACGCCGCCGTGCTGCTGATGCAGCTCCTGGAGGAGGCCGGTCTGCCCAAGGGCGTCATCAACTTGGTCACCGGCGACGGCATCGCCGTCTCCGAGGTGGCGCTGAACCACCGCGACCTGGCCGGCATCCACTTCACCGGCTCGACCCCCACCTTCCAGCACCTGTGGAAGACGGTCGGCAACAACATCGCCAACTACCGCACCTACCCGCGGCTCGTCGGCGAGACCGGCGGCAAGGACTTCGTCGTCGCGCACCCCAGCGCCGACCGCGCGATCCTGAAGACCGCGCTGACCCGCGGCTCCTTCGAGTTCCAGGGCCAGAAGTGCTCGGCGTCCTCGCGGGCGTACGTCCCGGCCTCCATCTGGAACTCCGGTTTCCAGGAGGAGTTCGCGGCCGAGGTCGACTCCATCACGATGGGCGACGTCACCGACCTGTCGAACTTCATCGGGGCCGTCATCGACGAGCGCTCGTTCGCCAAGAACAAGGCCGCGATCGACCGCGCCAAGTCCGACCCGACCTGCACGGTCATCGCGGGCGGCACCTACGACGACTCGGTGGGCTACTTCGTCCGCCCGACCGTCATCGTCTGCTCCGACCCCGAGAACGAGGTCTTCACGACCGAGTACTTCGGTCCGATCCTCGCGATCCACGTGTACGAGGACGAGAAGTACGACGCCATGCTGGAGCAGATGGAGTCCGTCTCCGACTACGCGCTGACCGGCTCGGTCATCGCGGGCGACCGTGCGGCCGCCGCGTACACGATGGACAAGCTCCGCTACGCCGCGGGCAACTTCTACATCAACGACAAGTCGACCGGCGCCGTCGTCGGCCAGCAGCCCTTCGGCGGCGGCCGTGCCTCCGGCACCAACGACAAGGCGGGCGCCCCGCAGAACCTCCAGCGCTGGACCCTGACCCGGGCCATCAAGGAGACGCTGGTCCCGCCGACCGACTACACCTACCCCCACCAGGGCTGACGCCCTCCCGGGGCGTCGCAGCACGACGCCCCGGACCCGGGGCCTCCGCTGCGGAGCCCCCTCAGAGCACCGCCCCCCGACCGGCCCCCCTGCCGGCCGGGGGGCGGTTTTCATGTGCGCCCAGGTGCGGGGCCGTCGGCGCGGTCCCGGGTCACGCGGTCTTGTGGTTTAGGTAATGGGCATGTCAAATTCCTTCTCGGTACGTCCCCACACGTCACCTCAGAAGGAGCTCCCCCATGAGACGCAACTCCCGCGCGCGCCTGGGCGTTTCCCTGTTGCTCGTCGCCGGCGCCCTCGGCCTCGGAGCCACCCCCTCCACCGCCGCCGGCACTCCCGCCGCCGCACCCTCGGCGATCCCCGCCCCGTCCGCGTACGCGCTCGACACCAAGGTCGACCGCGCGCTCGGCGCCGCCACCGCCGGAACCTACCTCGACGCGAAGACCGGGAAGCTGGTCGTCACCGTCACCACCGACCGGGCCGAGGAGCAGGCCCGCGCCACCGGAGCCACCGTCCGCCGGGTGGCCCGCAGCGCCGCCCAGCTCGACGCCGCGATGGCGACCCTGGAGGCCGAGGCGAAGATCACCGGCACCTCCTGGGGCATCGACCCGCGCACCAACCGGGTCGCCGTCGAGGCCGACTCCTCCGTCTCCGCACGGGACCTGGCCCGCCTCGAAGCCGTCGCCGAACGGCTCGACGGCGCGGTCGACATCAAGCGCGTCCCCGGTGAGTTCCGCCGCGAGGTGCTGGGCGGCGGAGCGATCTACGGCGGCGGCAGCCGCTGCTCGGCGGCCTTCAACGTCACCAAGGGCGGGGCCCGTTACTTCGTGACCGCCGGACACTGCACCAACATCTCGGCCAACTGGTCGGCCAGCTCGGGCGGTTCGGTCATCGGTGTCCGGGAGGGCAGCAGCTTCCCGACCAACGACTACGGCATCGTCCGCTACACCGACGGCTCCTCGCCCGCAGGAACGGTCGACCTCTACAACGGCTCCACCCGGGACATCACCTCCGCCGCCAACGCCGTCGTCGGCCAGGCGATCCAGAAGAGCGGCTCCACCACCAAGGTGACCAGCGGCACCGTCACCGCCGTCAACGTCACCGTCAACTACGGCGACGGGCCCGTCTACAACATGGTCCGCACCACCGCCTGCTCGGCCGGCGGCGACAGCGGCGGCGCCCACTTCGCCGGATCCGTCGCCCTCGGCATCCACTCCGGCAGCTCCGGCTGCTCGGGCACCGCGGGCTCGGCCATCCACCAGCCGGTCACCGAGGCGCTCTCGGCGTACGGCGTGACGGTGTACTGAGTCCCGTGAGCCCATAGGCGGCCCATCCGGCCGCACGAGCCCGACGCCCGCCCGGACCACCGTGCATCCTGGTCCGGGCGGGCCTTCGCGCACGCGGGCGCCGGTCACCGGCAGGCCTCAGTCGGCGATCCTGATCAGCATCTTGCCGGTGTTCTCGCCGCGCAGCATGCCGAAGAACCCGTCCACCGTCCGCTCGAAGCCGTCCACGACGGTGACGTCCGGCGCGATCAGCCCGCTCTGCAGATGCGGCACCAGAAGCGCTTCCAACTCCGTCTGCGCATAACCGTAGTCACGCACCAGCACCCCTTCCAGGCGCAGGCTCTTCCCCACGATGTCGAACAGGTTGCGCGGAGCGGCGGGCGGCTCGTGGGCTGAGTGGTACTGCGAGATCGCGCCGACCCAGGCGATCCGGCCATGGTCGCGGAGGACCGAGATCGCACCCTCCAGATGGTCCCCGCCGACGTTGTCGACATAGGCGTCGATGCCGTCCGGGGCGGCCTTCGCCAGCAGTTCGCCGACCGGCCCGTCGTGGTAGTCGAAGGCCGCGTCGAAGCCGAGTTCCCCGGTCAGCCGGGCGACCTTCGCGGGCGTTCCCGCGCTGCCGATCAGGCGACCGGCGCCGAGCAGCCGCGCGATCCGCGCCACCGCCGTGCCGACCCCGCCCGCCGCCGCCGAGACGAAGAGGTCCTGACCGGCCCGGAACTCCAGCGTCCGGGTGAGCGCCACATAGGCGGTGAGCCCGGTGCCGCCGAGGATCGAGAGATGGGCGGCGAGCGGGACCCCGTCGTACGAGGGCAGCGTCCGCACGCCGCCCTCACCGGGCGTCACCACGGCGTGGGTCCGCCAGCCCGCACGGTGGAAGACGAGGTCGCCCTCCGTGAGGCCGGGGGTGCGCGAGGCCGTCACCCGGCCGATGGCGCGGCCCTCCAGCGGGACGCCCAGCTCCCAGCCGCCCTCGTCCATCAACTCGCGGTGGTACGGGTCCACCGAGAGGTAGACGTTCTCCACCACGGCCGTGCCGGGAGCCGGTTCCGGTACGGGTGTTTCCTCGACGGTGAAGAGGTCCGCGGTCGGGAAACCGTGCGGGCGGGCGGCGAGTTGGAAGGCGCGTGCGGTGCGCTGTGTCGTCATGCCGACGACGGTAGGAGGGAACGCGACGGCCGGACAGGGGGCGTCGTCGATGGAACAATCCTTTCCATGAACAGCATTCATGCGGGGGGTCCGGGGGCGGGACCGCACGGCGTACGGGGCGCGGGGCGGGCGGAACGGTGACCGATCTCCTGCCGCAGGAACTCCGCGTCATCGCCGCCGTCGCCGACGCCCGCGGATTCTCCGCCGCCGCCCGGACCCTCGGTATGACGCAGTCCGCCGTCTCCCACTCCGTACGCGCCAGTGAACGCAAGGTCGGCGCGGTGCTCTTCGAGCGCGGGCGCCTCGGCGCCGCGCCCACCGCGGCCGGTGACGTGGTCGCCGGGCATGCCCGGCGCATCCTCAGGCTGCTCGATGTGCTGGGCGCCGAGGCCCGGGGGGTGGCCGCCGGATCCGGCGGCGCGGACACGGTGGGCGGTCCGCTGCGGATCGCCGCCTTCCGCAGTGCCGCCCTGTATCTGCTGCCGCCGGCGCTGGAGCGTCTCACCGCCCGCCATCCGGGGATCGAACCGGTGGTCCGAATGGTCCGCGAGGTGGGCCGGGGCACGGCCGGCGAGGTGCTGGACGGGCGGGCGGACCTGGCCGTCGCGACGCTCGGGACCACCTCGCCGGTGCCGCAGGGGCTGGTCGGCGGCGTACTGCTGGAGGAGGAGTACTCCCTGGTGCACCCGGCCGGACACGCGGCACCCCGCACCCTGCCGCTGGTCGACTGGGTCGAGAACTGCACCTCGTACACCCGCGACTGGTGGTCGGCCCAGGAATGGATCCCCCGGGCGACGGTCGAGGCCGAGGACGACGGGGCGGTGCTCTCGATGGTCTCCCGTGGCCTCGGCATGGCGATCATGCCCGGTCTGTCCCTGTACGGAGCACCCGCCGGAACGGAGATCACCGCTCTCGGCCCCGACCGTCCCACCCGCTCGATCGGCTATGTCACCACCCCTGAGCAGGCACGATCGCTCGCAGTGCGGGCGCTGATCCGGGAGCTGCGGGCGGAACGCGTGGAGTCAGCCGTCTCAGATAGTAGGAAGTCCGACTAACTGTGGAGACAGAGCGGCCCGACTGTCCTAGCTTTGTAGGAGCCGAACGAATCGCTCGATCGAGCGACTGTGGCGGTTGCGGGCGCGCGCCCCGAAGCAGGTAACCCCTGCGGCGTACGCTCCCCGCTCCTTCCGGCGCCTCGAAATCCGGTCCTGATCCCTCGGCACCGTGCCGCGTCGTGCCTTCGCCCGACGCACGGTTCCGACATCCACGCGATCTCAAGGAGTCGATCCATCATGGCCACCTCCACCGCACGCCGCGTCCGCCACACTCCCCGTCAGTCGGAGTCGGACCGCAAGAACGCCGCCGCCGCTCTCCAGCGCGCCCTCGACCGCCGCGACAACGGCGGCTCGACCGGCCACTGAGCCGCCGCTCCGCCCGCCCCCGCTCCGCCCGCCCGTACACCGAACACCCTTGCCCTCTGTCCGAATGGTGGACGTCGGATGTCATGGGGTGGGACGCACCGTTAGGCTTCCGGCATGTCTCGCAGCATCGATCTCGCAGTGATCCCCGGTGACGGAATCGGCCAGGAAGTCGTGGCCCAGGGCCTCAAGGTCCTCAACGCTGTCCTCCCGCAGGATGTGAAGCTGGAGACCAAGGAGTACGACCTCGGCGCCCGGCGCTGGCACCGCACCGGTGACACCCTCCCGGACGCCGAGCTGGAAGCCCTCAAGAACCACGACGCCATCCTCCTCGGCGCGATCGGCGACCCGTCCGTGCCGTCCGGCGTCCTGGAGCGGGGGCTGCTGCTGAAGCTGCGTTTCGCCTTCGACCACTTCATCAACCTCCGCCCCTCCAAGCTCTTCCCGAACACCGCGACCCCGCTCGCCGGCCGCCCCGACATCGACTTCGTCGTCGTGCGCGAGGGCACCGAGGGCCCGTACACCGGCAACGGTGGCTCGCTGCGCACCGGCACCCCCGCCGAGGTCGCCACCGAGGTCAGCGTCAACACCGCGTACGGCGTCGAGCGCGTGGTCCGGGACGCCTTCGAGCGCGCGGCCGCCCGCCCGCGCAAGAAGCTGACGCTGGTCCACAAGAACAACGTCCTCGTCTACGCCGGCCACCTCTGGAAGAACACCTTCGACAAGGTCGCCGCCGAATACCCGCAGGTCTCCACCGACTATCTGCACGTCGACGCCGCGACGATCTTCTTCGTCACCCAGCCGGAGCGCTTCGACGTCATCGTCACCGACAACCTCTTCGGCGACATCCTCACCGACCTCGCCGCCGCCGTCACCGGCGGCATCGGCCTGGCCGCCTCCGGCAACATCAACCCGACGGGCGCGTTCCCGTCGATGTTCGAGCCGGTCCACGGCTCCGCCCCCGACATCGCGGGGCAGGGCAAGGCCGACCCGACCGCCACGGTCCTCTCCGTCGCCCTCCTGCTGCGCCACCTCGGCTACGAGGCCGAGGCCGTGCGCATCGAGGACGCCGTCTCCGCCGATCTCGCGGAGCGCGACGGGGGCACTGCGCGGACGACCGACGAGATCGGCGACGCTCTCGCGGTACGCGTAGCGAGCTGACCCGACGACTCCACTTCGAAGCCGCCGGGCCGGCGAAAGCACCCGGCGGCTTCTCCTGTGCGGCCCCCGGGTGCCACCATCGACCCCTGGACCGCATTCACCCCATTTCGTGCACGGCCCCCCGCAAGCGATAATCGAACGCGGGGCCGTGGCTCGTGGAAAAGCTCGGACGTCCTAGGATCTGACCGAAAACGTCGGGTGGAAACGGGCGTGAGCGCGGTCCATCACACACAAGACCGGTGAAGGACACGCACTCATGACGACGCCCACGATCGAGCTCAAGCCCTCCTCGAACCCGCTGTCCGACGCGGAGCGCGAGGCGATCCTGGCCAACCCCGGATTCGGCCGGCACTTCACCGATCACATGGTGACCATCCGCTGGACCGAGGGCCGCGGCTGGCACGACGCCGAGCTGGTCCCCTACGGCCCGCTGTCGCTGGACCCGGCCAACATGACCCTGCACTACGCGCAGGAGATCTTCGAGGGGCTGAAGGCCTACCGTCAGCCCGACGGCACGGTCGCCTCCTTCCGCCCCGACGCCAACGCCCGCCGCTTCCAGCGCTCGGCCGCCCGCCTCGCCATGCCCGAGCTGCCCGTCGAGACGTTCATCGCGGCCTGCGACGCCCTGGTCCAGCAGGACAAGGCGTGGGTCCCGGCGCACGGCGGCGAGGAGTCCCTCTACCTGCGCCCGTTCATGATCGCCACCGAGGTCGGCCTCGGCGTGAAGCCGGCCAACGAGTACCTGTTCCTGGTCATCGCCTCGCCCGCCGGCGCCTACTTCCCCGGCGGCGTGAAGCCCGTCTCCATCTGGCTTTCGGAGAACCGCGTCCGCGCCGTCCCCGGCGGCGTGGGCGACGCCAAGACCGGCGGCAACTACGCCGCCTCGCTCCTGGCCCAGGCCGAGGCCGCCGCACACGGCTGCGCCCAGGTCGCCTACCTCGACGCGGTCGAGCACAAGTGGGTCGAGGAGCTCGGCGGCATGAACCTCTACTTCGTGTACGCCCAGGAGGACGGCTCCAAGAAGATCGTCACCCCGGCCCTCACCGGTTCCCTCCTCGCCGGAGTCACCCGTGACTCCCTCCTCAAGGTCGCCCGCGACCTCGGTTACGGCTCCGAGGAGGGCCGGGTCTCCATCGGCCAGTGGCGCGACGACACCGCCGAGGGCACCCTCGTCGAGGTCTTCGCCTGCGGCACGGCCGCCGTCATCACCCCCGTCGGCCTGGTGAAGTCCGAGGGCGGCGAGTGGACCCAGAGCGGCGGCGAGCCCGGCGAGGTCACCATGAAGCTGCGGGAGCGCCTTCTCGACATCCAGCGCGGTGTCGTCGAGGACACCCACGGCTGGATGCACCCGCTCGGCTAGGCAACCCCGAGGGTTTCCCACCCCGGACAAGGCCGCACCCGGCTGCTCGCCGGTGCGGCCTTTTCCGTGCGCGGAGATTAGAGCGCTGCTCGAACTGAACCGGAAGAGCTTTCGGTCAGCTGAGCCATTCGGTTAGAGTGACACTCTAATCGCCTCGCCAGGAGCCCCCATGCCACCCACCCCCGCCCCCTTCCGCATGCCCCCCGAGTGGGCCCCGCACGAGCGCACCTGGATGGCGTGGCCGGGGCCCAACCCCACCTTCGCCTCCGACGCCGAGCTGGCCGAGGCTCGTCGTGCCTGGGCCGGTGTCGCCCGGGCGGTGCGCCGCTTCGAGCCGGTCACGATGGTGGTCGGGCCCGGCCAGGAGGAGGGGGCCGCCGCGCTGCTCGGGCCGGACGTGGAGCTGGTCGTGCGGCCGCTCGACGACGCCTGGATGCGGGACATCGGCCCCACCTTCGTCACCGACGGCCGCACGCTGGCCGCCGTCGACTGGACGTTCAACGGCTGGGGCGCCCAGGGCTGGGCCCGCTGGGAGCACGACCAGCGCATCGCCCGGGCCGTCGCCGAGCTGACCGGCGCCCCCGTCCGCAGCTCCCCGCTCGTCAACGAGGGCGGCGCGATCCACGTCGACGGCGAAGGCACCGTCCTGCTCACCGAGACCGTCCAGCTCGGCGAGGAGCGCAACCCCGGTTGGAGCAAGGAGCAGGCCGAGGCGGAGATCCACGCCCGCCTCGGCACCGAGAAGGCGATCTGGCTGCCGCGCGGGCTGACCGGCGACTACGGGACGTACGGCACGCTCGGCCATGTCGACATCGTCGCCGCCTTCGCCCGCCCGGGCACCGTCCTCGCCCACGTCCAGCCCGACCCGGCCCACCCCGACCACGAGGTCACCCGGGAGCTGCTGGCCGTGCTGCGCGCCGCCACCGATGCCCGGGGCCGCGCCCTGGAGGTCGTCGAGGTGCCCGCGCCCACCGTGCTGCGCGACGAGGACGGCGAGTGGGTCGACTACTCCTACATCAACCACTACCTCTGCAACGACGGCGTGGTCCTCTGCGCCTTCGACGACCCGCGCGACGAGGAGGCCGCCGCGATCTTCCGGGGCCTGTTCCCGGACCGTACCGTGACCCTCGTCGACGCCCGTACGGTCTTCGCCGGCGGTGGAGGCATCCACTGCATCACCCAGCAGCAGCCGCAGGTACGAACGAACCCATGACCCCCGCCCCCCGCCGCACCCACCACGCCGCCCCGCCCCGCGAGGACGTCCTCGCCGCCGCCATGGCCACCATCGCCGAGCGCGGGCTCGACGGGCTGACCATGGCCGGGCTCGGGCGCGAGGTCCAGATGAGCAGCGGGCACCTGCTCTACTACTTCCGCACCAAGGACGAACTGCTGCTCCGGACCCTGGAGTGGAGCGAGGACCGACTCGGGGCCGAGCGGCGTGCCCTCCTCGCCGAGCCACGGGCCGGATCCGCCCGTGAGCGGCTGGACGCCTACATCGACCTCTATCTGCCCGCCGGCCACCGCGACCCGCACTGGACGCTCTGGCTGGAGGTCTGGGGCCGCTCGCAGAACGCCGACGAGGACGCCCGCGCCCGGCAGGCCGCGATCGAGGGGGCCTGGCACCGCGATCTGGTGGCGCTGCTCGCCGAGGGCATGTCGCGCGGCGCGTTCCGGCCGGTGGACGCCGACCGGTTCGCCGCCCGGCTGCGGGCGCTGCTCGACGGGTTCAGCATCCATGTGACGGTCGGGATCCCGGGAACGGGCCGCGAGCAGGTGCTGGCGCAGGTGGCGGAGTTCCTCGACGAGACGCTGACGCCCCCCGGCCCCGCGCGGACCATCGCGTGACCCACCGCGCGGCCGGGGGCGAGATGCGACCGGCGTCACGACCGCATCCTGAGACGCCGGTGTCACGGGCGCGTCACTGTGCGAGACTTCTGCCGTGTCCTCGTTCGTCATGATTATTGGCAGCAGGCGCGCCGGTCCGCAGTGACCGTCCCGTACCACCCCGTACGGCACGGCCACCGTGCCCCAGACCCGCGCGCAGACCTCTCGCACCCGCGAGGGGTTTTTTCGTTTTCCGGCCCGTACCCGGGCGGGGCGAAGCGCGCGGGATGATGGGGGCAAGTGGAACCCGATCGTCCGGATCCACTCATCCGACAGGAGCCAGATCAGCATGACCACCAAGGCCAACGCCACCGACGACAGTTTCCATGTCTTCGACACCACACTGCGCGACGGTGCTCAGCGTGAGGGCATCAACCTGACGGTCGCCGACAAGCTGACCATCGCCCGTCATCTGGACACCTTCGGTGTGGGGTACATCGAGGGCGGCTGGCCGGGGGCCAACCCGCGTGACACCGAGTTCTTCGCCCGTGCCCAGCAGGAGATCACGTTCGAGAACGCCCAGCTCGTGGCGTTCGGCGCGACCCGCAGAGCCGGTGGCAGCGCGGCCGACGACCCCCAGGTCAAGGCGCTCCTCAACTCCGGCGCCCCGGTGATCACCCTGGTGGCCAAGGCGCACGACCGCCATGTCGAGCTCGCCCTGCGCACCACCCTGGACGAGAACCTGGAGATGGTCCGCGACACCGTCGCCCACCTGTGCGAACAGGGCCGCCGCGTCTTCGTGGACTGCGAGCACTTCTTCGACGGCTACCGCGCCAACGCCGAGTACGCGAAGTCCGTGGTCCGTACCGCGTACGAGGCGGGCGCCGAGGTCGTCATCCTCTGCGACACCAACGGCGGCATGCTCCCCGCCCAGGTCCAGGCCGTCGTCTCCACCGTCCTCGCCGACACCGGCGCCCGGCTCGGCATCCACGCCCAGGACGACACCGGCTGCGCCGTCGCCAACACCCTGGCCGCCGTGGACGCCGGCGCCACCCACGTCCAGTGCACGGCCAACGGCTACGGCGAGCGGGTCGGCAACGCCAACCTCTTCCCCGTCGTCGCCGCCCTGGAACTCAAGTACGGCATGAAGGTGCTGCCCGAAGGCGCGCTTGCCGAGATGACCCGGATCTCGCACGCCATCGCCGAGGTAGTCAACCTCACCCCCTCCACCCACCAGCCGTACGTGGGCGTCTCCGCCTTCGCCCACAAGGCCGGGCTCCACGCCTCCGCGATCAAGGTCGACCCGGACCTCTACCAGCACATCGACCCGGAACTGGTCGGCAACACCATGCGGATGCTGGTCTCCGACATGGCCGGCCGCGCCTCCATCGAGCTGAAAGGCAAGGAGTTGGGCGTCGACCTCGGCGACGACCGCGCCCTGGTCGGCCGGGTCGTCGAGCGGGTCAAGGAACGCGAACTGAAGGGCTACACCTACGAGGCCGCCGACGCCTCCTTCGAACTGCTGCTGCGCGGCGAGGTCGAGGGCCGGGCCCGGCGCTACTTCCGTACGGAGTCCTGGCGGGCGATCGTCGAGGACCGCCCCGACGGCACCCACGCCAACGAGGCCACCGTGAAGCTCTGGGCCAAGGGCGAGCGGATCGTCGCGACCGCCGAGGGCAACGGCCCGGTCAACGCGCTGGACCGGGCGCTGCGCGTCGCCCTGGAGCGGATCTACCCGCAGCTCGCCAAGCTGGAACTGGTCGACTACAAGGTCCGCATCCTGGAGGGCCGCACCGGCACCGAGTCCACCACCCGGGTGCTCATCACCACCGGCGACGGCACCGGTGACTGGGCGACCGTGGGGGTCGCCGAGAACGTCATCGCCGCCTCCTGGCAGGCACTGGAGGACGCGTACACCTACGGACTGCTGCGCGCGGGCGTCGAGCCCACCGAGTAGCCCGCCGTCACCGCATCACGCGAGAGCCGCCGCCCGTCACCGGGTGGCGGCTCTCAAGCGTTCAAGAGATGAATGCACAATGCGTCCTGCCTGGTGAGCCGATGGGTCCGGACCAATCTCGACGTGAAGTATTGACGGCCCCGTATCGGCGCGGTTAACTCCAGCCGCAACGCCGGTACCGGTTCCGGAACCGGTACCGAACGCGTCGGCCGACAGGTCACCACACTGTCCGCCGCGCTGCCCCACCCTGCTCGCACCCTGCTCCCACCTGCTCATTCCTTGCCCTTGCCTGGTCCAACGGAGGCCCAGATGCGTGTCACCATCGCCGATGTCGCCCGCGAGGCCGGCGTCAGCAAGACGACCGTGTCACGGGTCATCAACACCAAGGGCGAGGTGGACCGTTCCACGGCCGCCCGTGTTCGTGAAGTGATCGCACAGCTCGGTTACGTACCCAGCTCCGGAGCCGTCGGTCTCGCCCGTGGCTCCAGCCGTACGGTCGGCATGCTCGTGCCCTCGCTGACCTGGCCGTGGATGGGCGAACTGCTCCAGGGCGTCGTCGACACCGTCGAGGCCGCCGACTACGGGCTGCTGCTCTTCACCTGCAACCGCGGGGCCGAGTCCGTCCAGCGCTTCACCAGCCAGGTGTCCGCGCGCGCCTTCGACGGGCTCGTCGTCGTGGAGCCCGAGAACACCCTCGGCCACCTCACCGAACTGCACCGCGACGGCCTGCCGATCGTGCTCATCGACGATCGCGGCCACCACCCCGAATTCCCCTCCGTCGTGACCACCAACCACGAGGGAGGCGCGTCCGCGGCCCGCCACCTGCACGCCGCCGGACGCTCCCGGCCCCTGATCCTGACCGGTCCCCAGCACTTCGGCTGTGTACGGGACCGGACAGCCGGATTCCGTTCGGTCCTGCCCACCGACCTGGTCGTCGAAGGCGACTTCACCGAACGCGGCGGCCGGCTCGCCGTCGAGGAACTCCTCGCACGGGGCGTCGCGTTCGACTCCGTCTTCGCGCACAACGACATCAGCGCGGCCGGTGTGCTCCGCTCCCTGCGGGCCGCCGGACGCCGGGTCCCGGACGACATCGCCGTCGTCGGCTTCGACGACATCCCGATGGCCGAACACACCGAACCGCCCCTCACCACCGTGCGCCAGCCCACCCGCCGGATGGGCGAGACGGCGGCCCGGATGCTGCTCTCCCACCTCGGCGGCACGCCCGTACCGGACGGACCGGCCGTGCTGCCCACCGAACTGGTCGTGCGCCACTCGGCGCCCTGACGGACCCGGCCGCACGGCCGCGCCCCGCTCGCTTCGCACCCTTCCGCCCGCCGGGCTCTCCCCGACCCCGGCAGCCCCTTCCTGGAGTCGCCATGTCCGTACGCCGTCGCACCACCCTCAGAGCGGTCGCCGCAGCCACCGTCGTGGTGGCGCTCGCCGCCGGTTGCTCGAACGCCAACTCGGGTGCCAACAAGGGGGGCGGCGCCGCGAGCGGCGTGCTGACCCTGGGCAAGCCGGACGGACCGCAGACGAACAACAGCAACCCGTTCCTCAACACCTCGGCGGGCGCGGTCCTCGGCTACCGCTACATGATCTACGAGCCGCTGGCCATGACGAACATGATCAAGCCCACCGAGAAGGCCGACCCCTGGCTCGCCACCGAATGGGCCTGGGAGGACAACTTCACCCAGGTCACCTTCACCCTCGACGAGCGGGCGAAGTGGGCCGACGGCAAGCCCCTGACCGCCGCCGACGTGGAGTTCACCTTCAACCTCCTGAAGAAGCACCCGGCGCTCAACGGGAACGGCATTCCCTTCGACGGGATCGCCGTGGAGGGCGAGAAGGTCGTCCTGACCTTCAAGGAGTCCCAGTTCGTCAACCAGAACAAGATCATCCAGACCTTCGTCGTGCCCAAGCACATCTGGGAGAAGGTCGACAACCCGGAGACCTGGCCCAACCGCACCCCGGTCGGCTCCGGACCGTACAAGCTCAAGACGTTCACCCCGCAGACCACCACCCTGACCGCCACGCCGAGCTACTGGAACGGCACCACCAAGGTCAAGGAGCTGCGCTACACCGCGTACAACGACAACAGCGCGGCCACCACCGCGCTGGCCACCGGCAAGGTCGAGTGGTCCTTCGTCTTCATGCCGAACCACAAGCAGCTGTTCATCGACAAGGACCCCAAGAACCACCAGCTCTGGTTCCCCTCCGGTCTCGGCATCCACGGCCTCTGGTTCAACACCGCCCGCAAGCCCTTCGACAACCCGGCGCTGCGCAAGGCGATGGCGATGGTCGTCGACCGCAAGGCCATCCACATCCAGGCCCAGGCCACGCTCTACCCGGAGATCACCAACCCGACCGGCATCCCGCTGCCCGCCGGTGAGCCCTTCCTCGCGCCCGAATACCAGGACGCCACCACCAAGCCCGATGTCGCCGGGGCCAAGAAGGTGCTCAGCGAGGCCGGGTTCACCCTCAGCGGCGGTGTGCTCAAGGACCCGTCCGGCAAGCCCGTGAAGCTGACCTTCACCGACCCGGCCGGCTGGAACGACTACATCACCGGGCTCGCGATCATCAAGGACAACATCAAGGAACTCGGCATCGAGGCCAAGGTCAAGACGCAGACCGCCGAGGCCTGGGGCGCGGACGTCGCCAACGGCAACTTCGACGCCACCCTGCACTGGACCAACAGCGGCGCGACGCCCTACGACATGTACCAGAACATCATGGACGGGGCGATCCTCCAGCCCATCGGCAAGAGCTCCCAGACGGGCAACTTCGGGCGCTTCAAGAGCCCCGAGGCCACCGCCGCGCTCAAGGAGTACGCCAACGCCACCGGGGATGCGGACCGCACCAAGGCGCTCAACACCCTCCAGAAGATCTTCGTCGAGGAGGCCCCGGTCATCCCGACGGCCGCCGCGCCCATCGGAGCCGAGTACTCCACGAAGAACTGGATCGGCTGGCCCACCGAGGCCAACCCGTACGCCCCGCCGCAGCACACCCAGCCCACCGCCCTGGAGATCGTGCTCAACCTCAAGCCCGCCTCCAAGTAGGCACGGGGAAGGACGGGAAGGACGGGAAGAACCGGCCATGACCATGAACGATCAGCCCGAGCCCGAGCGGAACGGCACCGATGTGGTGCTCGAAGCGCGCGGAGTCACCAAACACTTCCCCCTGCGCCGCACCGCCCGCGACCTGTTCGCCCGCGAGCGCCGCAGCGTCCACGCCGTCGACGACGTCTCGCTCCGGCTGAGACGCGGCACCGTCACGGCCCTGGTGGGGGAGTCCGGCTCGGGCAAGTCCACCGTCGCCCGGCTGCTGGCCCAGCTCCATCCGCTCACCTCGGGCGAGATACGGCTGGGCGGTGAGCCGGTGGTGGCCGGTCGCGGCCGGTCCTTCCGCCGTTACGTACGCCGGGTCCAGCTGATCTTCCAGGACCCCTTCGCCTCGCTGAACCCGGTGCACACCGTGCGCTACCACCTCACCCGCGCCCTGAAGATCCACGGCCGGGCGGGCAAGGGCGACGCCGAGCTGGAGGAGAACCTGGCCGCCCTGCTGAACCGGGTCCAACTGGCCCCGCCCCAGCAGTTCCTGGACAAGTTCCCGCACGAGCTCTCCGGCGGGCAGCGCCAGCGCGTCGCCATCGCCCGGGCGCTCGGCGCGGACCCGCAGGTCCTCCTCGCCGACGAACCCGTCTCCATGCTCGACGTGTCGATCCGGCTCGGCGTCCTCAACCTGCTCCGCGACCTCAAGGAACGCCTCCACCTGGCGATCCTCTACATCACCCACGACATCGCCTCCGCCCGCTACTTCGCCGACACCACCCTCGTGATGTACGCGGGCCGGATCGTCGAGGGCGGCGACAGCGAGACGGTCACCCAGCACCCCGCCCACCCCTACACCCAGCTCCTCATCGCCTCCGCACCCGACCCGGACCGGATCGCCGCCGAGGCGGAACAGGAGGAGACCGGCACCGGCGAACCGCCCTCGCTGATCACCCCGCCCGCCGGCTGCCGCTTCCACCCCCGCTGCCCCAAGGCGATGGAACGCTGCCGCACCGAACTGCCGCCGCGCTTCGACCTGCCCGACGGACAGTGGGCGGCCTGCTGGCTCTATGACGGCTCGGACACCCGGGCCGCGGCGGGCGCGGGCAACCGGGCCGCAACGGGCACGGACACCCGGGCCGCGGCGGGCACGGGCGCCGAGGAGGTCTCGCGGTGAAGTACCTCCTCCAGCGCCTCGCCTTCTACGCCGTCACCGCGTGGGCCGCGATCACCATCAACTTCCTCATCCCGCGGCTGATGCCCGGCGACCCGGTCCAGGCCCTGCTCAGCCGCTACCAGGGGCAGCTCGACACCAAGGCCATCGACTCGCTCAAGGCCCTGTTCGGCCTCGACAAGCAGCAGTCGATGTGGCAGCAGTACACCGACTACTGGGCCCACCTCCTCGACGGCGACCTCGGCCTCTCCTTCACCTTCTTCCCCACCCCGGTCAGCGAGGTCATCGGCCAGTCGCTGCCCTGGACCCTGGCCCTGGTCGGCATGACCACCCTGATCAGCTTCGTGCTCGGCACCGGCATCGGCGTCTACAGCGGCTGGAAGCGCGGTTCCTGGCTGGACGGGCTGCTGCCGGTCACCACCTTCATCTCCTCCATCCCGTACTTCTGGCTGGGCCTCGTCGCCATCGCGGTCTTCGCCGAGAAGTGGTCGCTGTTCCCGAACTCCGGCGGCTACGACAACGCGCTCGTCCCGGCCTTCGACTGGCCGTTCATCTCCAGCGCCCTCTACCACGCGGTCCTGCCCGGCGTGACGATCGTCCTCAGCGCGGTGGCCGGCTGGATCCTCGGCATGCGCAACATGATGGTCACCGTCTCCTCCGAGGACTACGTGATGGTCGCGCAGGCCAAGGGCCTGTCCGAGCGGCGCGTGATGTTCGGCTACGCGGCCCGCAACGCGGTCCTCCCCAACATCTCCGGCTTCGCCCTCTCCCTCGGCTTCATCGTCGGCGGCACCCTCCTCGTCGAGATGGTCTTCACCTACCCGGGCATCGGCTTCCAGCTGCTCCAGGCCGTCGGCGGCAAGGACTACCCCCTGATGCAGGGCGTCTTCCTGATCATCACGCTCTCCGTCCTCGCCGCGAACCTGCTCGCCGACCTCGTCTACGCCGCCCTCGACCCCCGCACCCGGAAGGAGGCATAAGGCATGTCCATCACCGACCCCGACGTCGCCGTCCTCGACGGCGCGCCCCCGCCCGCCGCCCCCACCCGCCGGGCCCGGCTCCGGTTCCTGCGCGGCGGGAAGACCCGCACCGGCCTGATCCTGCTGGCGTTCTTCGTCCTGCTGGCCGTCGCAGGCCCGTGGCTCGCCCCGTACGACCCCGACGCCATGAGCGACCAGCTGCTCCAGCCGCCCTCCGGCGACCACTGGTTCGGCACCACGCACACCGGGCAGGACGTCTTCTCGCAGATCCTCGTCGGCACCCGGGGCGTTCTCGTCGTCGGACTGCTCGCCGCCGTCATCGCGACCGCCCTGTCCGTCCTGATCGGGGTCAGCGCCGGATTCCTCGGCGGAGCCGTCGACGAGATCCTCTCCGCGCTCTCCAACATCTTCCTGGTGCTGCCCGGACTCCCGCTGATCATCATCGTCGCGAGCTTCGTCCCCGACACCGGCGACATCGTCATCGCCGTCGCCATCGCCCTGACCTCCTGGGCCTGGGGATCGCGGATCCTGCGCGCCCAGACCCTGTCGCTGCGCCGCCGCGACTACGTGGAGGCCGCCCGCGCCACCGGCGAGTCCACCCCGCGGATCATCCTCTTCGAAATCCTGCCGAACCTCACCGCCGTCATCGCCTCCGGCTTCGTCGGCACGGTCATCTTCGCGGTCCTCACCGAGATCACCCTCGCCTTCATCGGCGTCGCCGACATCTCCCACTGGAACTGGGGCACCGTGCTCTTCTGGGCCCAGTCCAACCAGGCCCTCGCCCAGGGAGCCTGGTGGTGGTTCGTCCCGGCCGGCCTCTGCATCGCCCTGCTGGGCACCGCGCTCGCCCTCATCAACTTCGGCATCGACGAGTTCGTCAACCCCCGCCTGCGCACCGCCACCGGATCCTCCCGGAAGGTGAAGATGCGCGTCGGCTTCACCCCCGTGGCCCGGAAGACCCCCGGCACGGGCCACCCCGGGCAGAGCAGCAAGGAGCCGCGCCCATGAGCGCCGAGCCGGTCCTGACCATCAGCGGACTCAACGTCGACTACGGCACCGACGCGAGCGCCGTCCACGCCCTGCGCGACATCGACCTCACTCTCCGCCGCGGCGAAGTCCTCGGCCTGGCAGGGGAGTCGGGCTCGGGCAAGTCGACCCTCGCCTACGCGGTGACCCGGCTGCTGTCACCGCCCGGCGTCATCACCGGGGGAGAGGTCCACTACCACCGGCCCGGCGGCGACCGGGTCGACATCCTCTCCCTCGAACCGGACCAGCTGCGCGCCTTCCGCTGGCAGGAGCTGTCCATCGTCTTCCAGGGGGCGATGAACTCCCTCAACCCGGTGCACACCGTCCACAGCCAGCTCACCGACGTCCTCGCCGCCCACCGCCCCGAGCTGAGGAAGCGCCAACGGACGGCACAGGCAGAGGAGTTGCTGGAGCTCGTCGGTATCAGCTCCGACCGGCTCGCCGCCTACCCGCATCAGCTCTCCGGCGGGATGCGGCAGCGCGTGATGATCGCGATGGCGCTCGCCCTGGAACCCGAGATCGTCATCATGGACGAGCCGACCACCGCGCTGGACGTGGTGATGCAGCGGCAGATCCTGCGACGGCTCGTCCAGTTGAGGGAACAGCTCGACTTCTCGGTCGTGTTCATCACCCACGACATCTCGCTCCTGATCGAATTCTCGGACCGGATCGCGATCATGTACGGAGGCCGCATCGTGGAGCAGGCGGGTGCGGCGGAGATCTACCGCGACCCCCGCCACCCGTACAGCGACGGGCTCCTGCACTCCTTCCCCGCGCTCCACGGCCCCCGGCGCGAACTGACCGGCATCCCCGGCTCCCCGCCCCACCTCTCCGCGATGCCCACCGGCTGCGCCTTCCACCCGCGCTGCGGCAAGGCCTTCGCCCCGTGCGCCGCCGAGGTCCCCCGGCCGGCCCCGCCCACCGGCGAAACCGGCCGCGAGGTCGCCTGCCACCTGCACGCCTGACCAGGTCCCTCCCCTCCTACGTACGGAGACCGATGAACCTCGCCCCCACCCCGCAGCGACTCCTCCGTCCCGCCCCGGTGCGAGGACTCCCGGCCGACTTCCGCTGGGGCGTCGCGACCTCCTCGTACCAGATCGAGGGCGCCGCCGCCGAGGACGGGCGCACCCCGTCCATCTGGGACACCTTCTGCCGGGTGCCCGGGGCCGTGGAGGGTGGTGAGCACGGCGATGTGGCCTGCGACCACTACCACCGGATGCCCGAGGACGTGGAGCTGATCGCGGGCCTCGGCGTCGACACGTACCGCTTCTCGCTCGCCTGGCCGCGCATCCAGCCGGGCGGCCGGGGCCCGGCGAACAAGAAGGGGCTGGACTTCTACAAGCGGCTGGTCGACGAGCTCCAGGGGCGCGGCGTCACCCCGTGGATCACGCTCTACCACTGGGACCTGCCGCAGGAGCTGGAGGACGCGGGCGGCTGGCCCGCGCGGGACACCGCCCTGCGCTTCGCGGAGTACGCGGCTCTCGCCTACGAGGCACTCGGCGACCGCGTCGAGCACTGGACCACGCTCAACGAGCCCTGGTGCTCGGCGATGCTCGGTTACGCCTACGGGCTGCACGCCCCGGGCCGCCGCGACCTGGGCGACGCCATGGCCGCCGTCCACCATCTGCTCCTCGGCCACGGTCTCGCCGCCGGCGCGCTGCGGGACGCGGCCGGGAGCGACCCGCTGGAGCTGGGCATCACCCTGAACCTCGGCACCGCCACCCCCGAGACCGACAGCGAGGCCGACCGCGAGGCGTGCCGCCGCGCCGACGGCATGGGCACCCGGCTCTACCTGGACCCGCTCGTCCACGGCCGCTACCCCGAGGACATCGTCGCCGACCTGGCCGCCCAGCACATCGAACTCCCGTTCAGGGAAGGCGATCTGGCAGCCATGGCCGCCCCGCTCGACGTCCTCGGCGTCAACTTCTACCGCGGCATGCAGTTCTCCGGCGTCACCGAGGACGGCTCGCCCACCGACGCCGACGGTCTGCCCGTCACCCGCGTGGTCGAGCGCGAGCTGCCCCGTACCGCGATGGACTGGGAGATCACCCCGGCCGAACTCACCGACCTGCTCCTGCGGTTGGAGCGTGACTACGCCCTCCCGACGGTCATCACGGAGAACGGCGCGGCCTTCGACGACACCGTCGCCGCCGACGGCTCGGTCCCCGACGCCGACCGCACGGCCTATCTCGCCGACCACATAGCCGCCGTCGTCGCCGCCCGCGACCGAGGGGCCGACGTGCGGGGCTACTTCGCCTGGTCGCTGATGGACAACTTCGAGTGGGCCTACGGCTACGACAAGCGGTTCGGCATCGTCCGCGTCGACTACGACACCCAGGTCCGCACGCTGAAGGACAGCGCCAAGTGGTACCGCGACACGATCCGCCTCACCCGCGACGCCGGCACCGCACAGCGCGCCACCACCTCTGATCCGTAACGACGTTCGGTACATCGGCCCCCTGAAAGAGAGCGCTCCCAAACAATGTCTCGCACCCCGCACCTCCGTCCCCGTAGGGGCAGAGCCAGACCCGCGACGGCCGCCCTCGCCGCCGCGGCCGTGCTGGCCACCCTGCTCGCCGGCTCGACCACCGGCCCCGCCGCGGCCGCCGACGAACCGGCCCCCGTGCTCGTCGACCGCTTCGAGGGCGAGGTGCCGCTCGGCAACAACCCGCCCGCCGACGCGATCTTCACCTGGGGCGGCGACGCGGACGACCATCCGCAGCTGAAGCTGGCCGAGCGCGCCGACGCCCCCGAGGGCGAAAAGGTCCTCGAAGGCTCCTACGACATCAGCGCGTACGGCGGGTTCAGCCATGAGTTCGCCGTGGACACCCCGCCGCAGAACTGGACCGCCCACCAGGGCATCCGCTTCTGGTGGTACGGCCAGAACACCGCGCCGCTGCCGCCCGGCTCCGGCAAGAAGATCAACTTCGAGATCAAGGACGGCGGCGCGAACGGCGGCGCGTCCGAGCTGTGGACCACCTCCTTCACCGACGACTGGGAGGGCTGGCACCTGGTCGAGATCCCGTTCGCGGACTTCGTCTACCGCGCCGACTACCAGCCCGTCGGCGGCATCGACCAGATCCTCGGCCTGAACGAGATGTGGGGCTACGCCCTCACCCTGCCCGGCGGCGGACCCGGCGAATTCGCCCTGGACGCAGTTGAGTTGTACGGCAAGGCGGACCCGGCGCTCACCGCGAGCGTGGTCACCGACACGGCCGTCCGCCCGGTCGGGAACGGCGAGACGGCGCAGCTGACGCTCTCCGTCGCCACCACCGGCTCCGTCCCCACCGAGGAGCCGGTCACCGTCACGTACGCCACCAAGGGCGGCACGGCGGAGGCCGGCAAGGACTACACCCCGGTCACCGGCAGCCACACCTTCCCCGCCGGCACCGCGTCCGGCACCACCCACCAGGTCACCGTCCGCACGGCGAAGGCGTCGAAGCCCGCCGAGGCGAAGACGATCCCGCTGGAGCTGACCGTCACCGGCGCGAAGGCCCCCCGGGAGAACCCGCAGGTCGTCATCGACGCACATGGACTCCCGTACCAGAACGCCAAGTTGCCGGTGAAGCGGCGAGTGGCGGACCTGCTGGCCAGGATGTCTCCGGCCGAGAAGGCCGGCCAGATGACCCAGGCCGAACGCAACGCGCTCCGCGCCCCGGGTGACATCGCCGCCTACGACCTCGGCTCGCTGCTCTCCGGCGGCGGCTCGGTCCCCACGCCGAACACGGCGGCGGCCTGGGCCAAGATGGTCGACGCCTATCAACTGCGCACCCGGGCCACCCGCTTCCAGATCCCGCTGATCTACGGCGTGGACGCGGTGCACGGCCACAACAACGTCGTCGGCGCGACGATCATGCCGCACAACATCGGCATCGGCGCGGGCCGCGACCCGAAGAGCGCCGAGAAGACCGGCGCGGTCACCGCGAAGGAAGTACGCGCCACCGGCGTCCCGTGGGACTTCGCGCCGTGCGTCTGCGTCACCCGCGACGAACGCTGGGGCCGCTCCTACGAGGCCTTCGGCGAGGACCCGGCGCTGGTCGAGGCCATGGAGACGGTCATCCAGGGCATGCAGGGCAGCCCCTCCGGCAAGGACCTGCACCGCAACGACAAGGTGCTCGGCAGCGCCAAGCACTTCGTCGGCGACGGCGGCACCGAGTACGGCTCCGCCACCACCGGCTCGTACACGATCGACCAGGGCGTCACCAAGGTCACCCGCGAGGAGCTGGAGGCCGTACACCTGTCGCCGTTCGAGGAGTCGGTGAAGCGGGGCGTCGGCACGGTCATGCCGTCGTACTCCTCGCTCGACGTCCTGGGCGACGACCAGGGCCCGGTCAAGATGCACGCCAACGCCGAGATGATCAACGGCGTCCTCAAGGACCGGATGGGCTTCGAGGGCTTCGTCATCAGCGACTGGCAGGCCATCGACCAGATTCCCGGCGACTACGCGAGCGACGTCCGTACGTCGGTCAACGCCGGACTCGACATGATCATGGTCCCGACCGCGTACCAGGACTTCACGAAGACGCTCAAGGACGAGGTGACGGCGGGCCGGATCAGCGAGGCCCGGATCGACGACGCGGTCGCCCGCATCCTCACCCAGAAGTTCCGCCTGGGCCTCTTCGAGAAGCCGTACGCGGACACCACCCACCTCGACAAGGTCGGCTCGGCCGAGCACCGCGCGGTGGCCCGTGAGGCGGCCGCGAAGTCGCAGGTGCTCCTGAAGAACGACGGGGCCGTCCTGCCGCTCAAGCCGAACCAGAAGGTGTACGTCGCCGGGTCCAACGCCGACGACATCGGCAACCAGGCCGGCGGCTGGACCATCAGCTGGCAGGGCTCCTCCGGGAAGACCACCACGGGGACGACCATCCTGGAGGGCATGAAGAAGGCGGCGAGGAGCCCGGAGTCCGTCACGTACTCGCGCGACGCCTCCGCCGCCACGGACGGCTTCGACGTCGGTGTGGTGGTCGTCGGCGAGACCCCGTACGCCGAAGGCATCGGCGACGTCGGCAACGGCCACGACCTGGAGCTGACGGCGGCCGACAAGGCAGCCGTGGACAAGGTCTGCGCGGCCATGAAGTGCGCGGTCCTCATCGTCTCGGGCCGCCCCCAGCTCATCGGCGACCAGCTCGGCACGATCAACGCGCTGGTGGCCTCCTGGCTGCCGGGCTCCGAGGGCGACGGCGTGGCCGACGTCCTCTACGGCAGGCGCGCCTTCACCGGACAGCTGCCGGTGACCTGGCCGAAGTCGGAGGCCCAGCTCCCGATCAACGTCGGGGACACGGCGTACGACCCGCAGTTCCCGTACGGCTGGGGCCTGACCACCCTGAAGAAGCCCCCGGCCGGCGGCGAGCTCACCCTCGCGGCCCTCGCCGTGGCCGCCCAGGTCGCCGAGAAGGCGAAGCTGGGGAAGACCCCGGCGGGCAAGGCGATCGTGGAACGGGCCCGGCTGCTGGTCCAGCGGAAGATCGACGGAAAGTTCGGCCAGGCGGTCGCCAAGCCGTTCGCGGAGGCGGACCACCTGCTGCTGAAGGGTGACCTGACCGGCGCGGTCGCCAAGCTGCGCACGGCCTACCGAGCCGCGTAGCCGAGCGGTGCTCCAGGCGGGCGACGGCGTTCGCCGCCCGTCTGGAGTAGCGTGAAGTATGAGGAAAAGGCTCTTTCCCGCGCTGCTGGCGGGCCTGCTGCTCATCATCGCAGCGGCGGCTCTCGCCCTGACCTCCCCCGCGTCGGCCGCGCCCGCCGCGACCGTCCAGGACGCCGCCCAGGCCCTGCGCGACGACCCGGTCTATGTGGACCCGGGCGCTCGCGATCAGCTTTCCGTCGCTGACGAGAAGGCCCTGGAGAACAAGATCACGGACGCCGACAAGCCGGTGTTCGTGGCCGTCCTCCCCGATACCCCCGCCTTCCCCGAGGAAGGCCTCCTCCAGACCCTGCGCAGCGAGACCGGCATCACCGGTGTGTACGCGATACGGCTCGGCGACGGCTTCGACGCGGGCGCGGACCCGCAGGTCATGCCCACCCGAGCGGTGAACAACCTCACCGCGTCGGTGGAGAACCCGGCCACCGCGGCCGACCCGAACACCCAGCTCAACGCCTTCGTCGACCGCGCCGTCGAGCAGGCCCGGGGCACCGCCCCCGCCTCCTGGTCCGGCGGCGGAGGCGCGGCGGACGGGACCGGAGCACCGGTCGGCGGCCTGATCACGCTCGGCGCGCTGGTCGCGGCGGGCGGCGCGGGCGCGTACGCGATCTCCCGCCGCAACAAGCGCCGCAAGGAGGAAGAGGAGCGCATCGCGCTCGACAAGCTCCGGGTGGTCGTCGACGAGGACATCACCGCGTACGGCGAAACCCTGGAACGCCTGGACTTCCACCCCGCCGAGAAGGGCGCGGACGACACCATGCGCGCCGACTACGAACGGGCCCTGGACTCCTACGAGACCGCCAAGACCAGGATGGACAAGGCCACCCACCCCTCCGACGTCCGCGGAGTCACCCAGTCCCTGGAGGACGGCCGGTACTCCCTCGCGGTCCTGGAGGCCCGCCGCGCCGGAGCGGAGATACCGGCCCGCCGCCCGCCGTGCTTCTTCGACCCGCGCCACGGCACCGCGGTCACGGAGGTCGTGTGGACCCCGTCCGGCGGCGCGGCCCGCGAGGTCCCGGTCTGCGGTGCGGACGAGGCCCGGCTGAGCCGGGGCGAGGACCCCATGAGCCGGACGGTCGACGTGGGCGACGGCAACCGCCGCCCGTACTGGGAGGCGGGCCCGGCGTACGGCCCCTGGGCCGGCGGCTACTTCGGCGGCGGCCTGCTCCCCGGCCTCCTGGTCGGCACCATGCTCGGCTCGATGCTCGCCACCCCGGCGTACGCCTCCGAGTACGGCGGCGGTGACTTCGGCGGCGGCGCGGGCGGCGACTGGGGCGGCGGCGACTTCTCCGGCTCCGACTTCGACTCCTCCGGCTTCGGCGGTGGCGGCTTCGGCGACGGCGGAGGCTTCGGGGGCGGAGGCTTCGACGGCGGCGGGTTCTGAGACCGGCGGCGCTTTCCGAGCCGCCCGGCAGCACGGTCGTTCCGCAGCGCGCCGGGCGTCACGGTCTCCCCTCAGCGCCCCGGGTTCCGGTGGATCCCCTCAGCCGGGACCCGGGGTCTTGTTTCGGGCGGACTCAGTCCTCGTCCTCCTCCATGCTCTCGAACCCGGAGTGGAACAACGCCGAGAAACTGGAGTACTTCGTGGTGTCGCCGTACTTCGGTGTGAACTCGTGGGCCGCCCACTCGCCGTCCGGCCCGACGTCGGTCGGGTCGAGCAGCCAGAAGTCCTCCCCCCGGGCGATCTCGATGCACCGGCGAAAGAGCTCGACGTCCTCCTCGTTGCCGGGTATCGAGGCGTAGATCTCGGTCACGCGTCCGCCGGCCTCGCTGTCCCGCATCCACACGACGCGGTCGCACGGATGAACCCCGTCCACCCAGCCGTCGAGGCGCGTCCACCCGTCGCTCGCCAGGAAGAATCCCCGCAAGCCGGCCGGGAACCGCACGCCGAGCCGCTCCTCGGACGCTGCCAGGGCTTCCTCCCGGGCAGGGGCTTCACCCAGCCACGCCTCGACCCGCTCGTCCTGGTCCAGAGCGTCCAGCTGATCCTCGTCCAGCAGGTCGACCAGCTCTTCCTCGTCGGCACGGACCTTCACGTACAGCTCGCCGTACCGCTCCAGGAAGACACGCCATTCCTCCGGTGTGGTCGGAGCGTCAGCAACTTCATTCTCTTCAGGCTCAGTTGTATCGGTCACGCCGATCATGGTGCCAGGTGGTTCTGACAACGCCGAGGTGGGCGAGGACTCCTGTGGCAGGCGTCCCCCGGTACGGGTGGAACCGCCGGGAGGTCAGGCGTGGGTGATACCGGCCTCGGTGGCGCGGGCCCGGCGTTCGGTGATGGAGCGGTACAGGGCTCCGAGAGCGGTGGCCTGGACGATGGCACCGATGGGAATGCCTATCAGTCCGACGGGACCGGCGACGAGGAACATCATCGAGGTCGGGGCGGTGGCCAGGACCGCCCACAACCCGGCGAAGCCGGCGTCTCCGGTGGAGGACGCGGAGACGGCGTCGATGGTCGCCCACAGGCACACCGCAAGGACGATACCCAGGGCGGGTACGCGGTCGAGCCGACCCGGGCGGACGGGCTGACGGTGATCCCCGACGCGGCCAGCCGGGACGGGGGAACGGTGCGTGGCTTCGGGGCGGACCATGTCGTCGAGCGCGGGGCCGGAATCGCTGAGCGCATCCGTGCGCTCGTCCCTAAGGCGTGGCCGGTGTGGTGGACGGGTCGGCCCGGACCACCGAGCTGGTGCCCGCGATCAGAGACGGTGGCACGCTCGTCGAGCTTTGGGGGTGGCCGGGGCCGGCCGAGCGGGGCATCAGGGTGTGACCGGTGATGGTGCCCGATCGCATCGGCGACACGGTCGGCCTGGACAGACTCTGCCGTCAGGCCGAGGCCGGCGTTCTGACGCCGCGCGTCGCGCGGGTGCTGCCCGCCGCCGAGGCCGCCCGGGCGCACCGGCTGTTGGAAGCGGGCGGCCTGCGGGGCCGGGAGGTCCTGGACTTCTCCTGAGCCCGGCAACCGTCCGTCCACGTGAGGGCGGCTATGCCGCGTACCAGGCGGCCACGCCACCGAGGACGATGATCACGCACATCGCCGCGTTGCTCTGCCGGTAGTCCACGAAGATCGCGGTGAACTCACGGAGCATCGCGTTGGGCCAGAAGTAGGCGGCGGTGGGGGAGCCCACCACCTGCCCCCGGATGCCCACCCGTCGTGCGGTGAGCGCGGCACGGAAGGCGTGGTAGTTGCTCGTGACGACGACGCACCGGTAGTCGGGCTTCGCCTTTTCCATGATCGCCTTGCTGAACCGCAGGTTCTCCTCGGTGTTCGTGGACCCGTCCTCCCGCTCGATGAGCTCCGCCGGGAACCCTTGGGCGACCAGGTGGTCGGCCATGGCGTGGGACTCCGGCAGCTTCTCGTCGGGCCCCTGCCCGCCCGAGGTGATGAGCACGGGGGGACTGCCGCGCCTGGCGAGCCTTGCGTGGACAGACTGCCCGCGCTTCAGGCGGCCGGCCAGCAGCGGCGGAACGGTGGAGCCGCCGATCAGCCCCGAGCCCAGCACCACCACGAAGTCGGCCTTGCGGCGCACCCGGAGCCGCCCGTAGAGGAACGCGTAACAGACGAAGCACAGGAACAGGAAAGCGAAGTAGAGCGCCAGCCCACCGGCCGCCGTCGCCAGCCCGATCAGCACCGGAGTCCGCACGGCGGCGGCTGTCGCCAGCAGGGCGACGACACCGAGGATCGCCAGGGCCGCCAGCAGGGAGAGCAGGTTGGACGGGCTCCGGCCTTCCTTGCGCAGCATGCGTACGCCGTTGAGGAACAGGAAGCACACCAGCACGAGCAGGGCCACCGCCCCCAGTGCCACCAGCGCTCCGACGACGTAGGGCACCGAGGGCGACTTGGAGCTGACCAGGCGGTACAGCAGGGCACCCAGCGCGCAGAGCACGGCGAGCCCCAGGACGACCGCGTTGCTGAACTTGCGGCGTTCGAACAGCACGCTCACGCAGAAGACGAGGAAGAGAAGTGCCGCGGGGGCGTAGGCCAGCATGCGCACAGACTAGGCAGCGTCCCGGCGGCCGTCGACGGCGAGGAGGGGCGGGGCGGTTGCCATCGTGCTGGCGGCCGGAGGGCTGCGCCGGGCGGACGACGCATCCGCCGCACCGTGACGGTGACGGTGCCCCCACGGACCCGGTGTGACGGTGCCCCCACGGACCCGGTGTGACGGCGTCCGTGCGCGTGTCCGTGACGGTGATCGCCGATCGGGGCGTGCCCTTTGCGGGGTCTCGGGCGTTGAACCCGGCATGAAGAAGCGAAGCGTACTTGCCGCCGTCACCCTCGCCACCGGAGCGGTCATCGCCGCGATCAGCCCGCCCCCGGGAGGCGGCGACGCGGCGCACGCCGCCGAACCGCCGGTCAGCCTCGGCGCGCTGGACGACGTCGGCGACCTCGGCAAGCTGGTCGACGGCGCGGCCGGGGCGACCACCTCCACCGCCGGTACGGTCACCAGCACGGTGGAGGACGCCCGGTTCAGCTGAGCCGGCCGGCGAAGGCGCCAAGGGCGGCAGGGGAGGCGGATCGCCTCCCCTGCCGCCCTTCTCCTGTTCGGTCAGGCCAGGAAGTCGACGCCGAGGCAGGAGCCCGCGTCGGCGGCAGCCCGGTAGACGGGCCAGGCCAGGGCCAGATCCTGCCAGGGCAGCCCGACGGGCGCGTAGACGGTGATCTGGTCGCTCGTTTCGCGGCCCGCCTGCTCACCGCCGAGCACCTGCCCGAGAGACGCGTGCGCGGCGTCGGCGCTCAGACCGCTGTTGCCGAGCGCCCCCATGGAGACGGCCAGCTCGACGTCGTCGACCACGGTGCGGGCGCGTCGCAGCGCGTCGGCGGCGAGTTCGACCTTGCCGGGCTCGTCCGCGCCGAGCGTGGTGACGTGCATGCCCGGGCGCAGATCGGCGGCAGCCAGCAGAGGGCTGCGTGACCAGGTCGCGAGGACGACGATGTCCGTGCGCGCCGCGGCGCTCCGCGGCTCGCTGACCGTCTCGACCTCGATGCCCAGGAGCTTTTCGTGTTCAGCGGCGAACGCGGCCGCTCGCGCGGGGTCGGTGTCGCACACGGTCAGCCGGGACACCGTGCGCAGGCGGACGAGACCCCGCAGCACCATTCGGGCCTGCACGCCCGCGCCGACGACGCTCACCGAGTCGGAGCCCTCGTCGGCGAGTACATGGGTCGCCAGCGCCGCGGCCAGTCCGGTACGCCAAGCGGTGACCGAGGCCGAGTCCAGCACGGCCAGCAACTGCCCGTCCGCCAGGTCGTGCAGGCAGACGAGGCCCCGCAGCGCGGGAACGGCGTCGGGAAACTTCGCGTTGACCTTCACCGTGTAGGCCGGGATTCCGTCGATCACCCCGGGCAGAAGCGCTGTCGCCGTACCCGGACCGGGCAGGTCCGTACGGATCCGCAACGGACGGACGTCCGGAGAGGGCGCGGTGAAGCCCGCACGAAGCCCGGCCATCACGGTGTCGGGGTCGAGCAGGTCGGTGATCTGGGAACGGGTCAGCAGCAACGTCACCGGGCCACCCTCGCTCGTGGGCCGTGGTTGGGGCAACCACGTGAAGACAGTCCGGCAACCGGCGTCGTCCGGGTCGGGCTTCGGCGACTGGGCGCGTCGAGCCCGTACGACCTGATGAGGCGGGCCAGTTCTCGGCCCCACGCCAGGAGAGGTTCCTCGCTCCGGTTGACCTGGGCGGTGACCTCGGCGCCCTCCACGGCGCTGATGACGGGGTCGCCAGCTTGCGGGCGTCCTGTGCCGGGAAGACGCCGGAGTGCACCTCGGCGATGTCGACCGCCTGGCCATGGGGCTGGCCGGCGCCGAGCACGTTCTGGAGACCAACGCCGACGCGGGCGTCGACACGGCTCTCCCGGCCGCCGTCGTCGACCTGTTCCGGCGGGGCGTGGAGGCGGGGCACTCCACGGACAGCTTCTCGGCCCTGGTGGAGCTGATGGCGAAGCCCGGGAGCAGCTGAAATATGCGGCAAGGCGCAGGTTTACGGCCATGGGGCATATGCGACGCCTTATTGGTCCAGACCTATTGTGCGGGCGTGCCCGGCTCGCTAGCGCTCTGACCGGAAACGATCACCGGGTGGTGTCCAACGGAGCTCGTGCCGGTTGGATGTGATGACACGTCTGATCGGTGCGGGGAGGCGGGACGGCAGGGCTGGTCAGGGTTCGCAGGCTGACCGAGCAGGAGGGGCAGAAGCTGCAGCAAATCGTGCGGAGGGGCAGCACCAGCACTGTGCGGTTCCGTAGGGCGATGATGGTGTTGGCCTCGGCGGGTGGGAACACCGTCCCGGTGATCGCGAATCTGGTGCAGGCGGACGAGGACACCGTCCGGGACGTGATCCACCGCTTCAACGAGATCGGTCTGGCCTGCCCGGACCCTCGGTGGGCGGGAGGCCGTCCCCGCCTGCTCAGTGATGACGACGAGGAGTTCGTCATCCAGACGGCCATCACCCGCCCCACCAAGCTCGGCCGGCCCTTCACGCGCTGGTCGATCCGCAAGCTCGCCGATCATCTGCGGCGCAACGCCAGCCGTCCGATACGCATCGGCCGAGAGGCCCTGCGCTGCCTGCTCGCGCGCCAAGGGGTGACGTTCCAGCGGACCAAGACCTGGAAGGAATCCAGCGCCCCGGACTTCGACGCCAAGCTGGAACGGATCGAGTACGCGCTGACCGAGCGCCCTGATCGCACGTTCGCCTTCGATGAGTTCGGGCCGCTCGGCATCCGTCCCACCGCCGGGTCCTGCTGGGCGAAGGAGGGCCGGCCCGACCGGGTGCCGGCGACCTTCCACCGCACCCACGGGGTCACCTATTTCCACGCCTGTTACTCGGTCGGCGACGACACCCTGTGGGGTGTCAACCGTCGTCACAAGGGGAGTGTCCCGTCCCTGGCCGCGCTGCGATCGATCCGGGCCGCCCGTCCGGACGGTGCCCCGATCTACGTGATCCTGGACAACCTGTCCGCGCACAAGTGCAGCAAGATCCGCCGGTGGGCCCGGCAGAACAAGGTCGAGCTGTGTTTCACGCCGACCAACGCCTCCTGGGCGAACCCGATCGAGGCGCATTTCGGGCCGCTGCGGCAGTTCACCCTGGCCAACTCGCACCACCCCAACCACACCGTGCAGACTCGGGAGTTGCAGCGATACCTGCGCTGACGCAACCAGAACGCCCGCCACCCTGACGTCCTGGCCGCGCAAAGGCGCGAACGCGCCCGTATCCGTAGCGAGAAGGGCATTCGGTGGGGCGGTCGACCACTGGTCGCAGCAGTTTGATGGGCCCGGCCACAGCGGTCTACTCGGCCATCTCCCCGGGAGAACGACGGGAGATCTCCTTACCCGCTTCGGTCTCCACCAGGGTCACCGCGCCGATCCAGTTGCCGTCATCCGGGTACTCCCAGTTGGCCGCGTCCTCCAGGACGGCCGGAAGCTCATCCCGAGGCACCAGGCCCCCGGGCTGGAAGCCCTGCTCCCCGGACGGGGACGTCCACGGCGCGACTCGACGAACCTCGATCCATCCACGATCGATGAGAGTGAGCAAGGTCCCTGCCAGCTCCTTCACGGGCCGGGACTGATCGGCATCGTCGAGATCTCCCCAGACACCAGCCAGGATGTCGATCTCGTATGAATTGACCATGAACGCTTCCTCGGACCTGGTCAACGCCTGCCACTCGTGCTCGCTCATTCACTGATCATCGCAGGACACCCCGGTGATCGTTTCCGGTCACGGCACTAGCTTTCTCCTGGCGGCGCGCGCTGTTCGGATCGGCCCGACTCATCTATTCACTGACGCATAGTCATGTGTGTTGACTGAAAACGGAGTTACCGACATGCACAGACGCATTGCCGCTCTCGCGGTGACCGTGGCGACCGCCGGAGCGATGCTCCTCGGCACCGCCTCGACCGCCTCCGCCACGGGCCCCGGATTCTGGCTCCGCAGTCATCACGCCAGCCTCGCGGAGTGCCAGGCGGTGGGGAACGCCGGCGCCGACAACGCCCTCTGGAGCCGTGTCTTCATCTGCAACCCGTTCGCGGGCAATCCGAGCGTGTACGAGTTGTGGGTGCGCTACTGAGGTAGCGGGCGGACAGCGAACCGCCCCGGCCGCGGCGGCGGCCGGGGCGGTGCCGGGCGTTCAGAGGGCGGCGCTGCTGCCGTGGACGAAGGCGCTCCAGGCGGCGGGCTCGACGGTGAGGACGGGGCCGTCGGTCACCTTGGAGTCGCGGATGTGGACGGCGGCGGGGTGGGCGGCGACTTCGACGCAGGCTCCGCCGTCACCGTTGCTGTAGCTGGACTTGCGCCAGTGGTAGGCGACTTCGACGCAGTCCCCGCCGTCACCGTTGCTGTAGCTGGACTTGAACCAGTGGAGGGCCGTCGGACCGGGGGCGGGGTGTGCTGCGCGGGACATGTCTCTCCAAGCAGTGCGTCAAGCAGTGCGTCCAGTAGCCGGGCGCTCTCCGCGACGGTGAGCGCCTGGGAACGCAGCATCCCATACCTCTGCATAAGTGCGCTGACGTCGGCGGGCTCGTCATACAGCTCTCCGCGCAGCTGGCCGTCGACGTAGACGAGCCCGTCGTGGTCGGGCGTCTCCAGTAGAACGAGCGGCCCCGCGAGCCCGGCGTGCCGAGGGGTGTTCCGGGGCATGATCTGAATGGTGACGAACGGCAGATCCATGCAGCGCCGCAGGTGGAGAAGCTGCTCCCGCATCCTTTCGGGGTCGCTCAGCTGGGCGTGCAGGATGCTCTCCTCCAGGATGAAGTGCAGGAGCGGCCGAGGCTTGCGCTCCAGGATCTTCTGGCGGCCGAGTCGGTCCGCCACCCGCTTCTCGATCTCTTCCTCTTCGATCGGTGGGTAGTTGCAGCCGAAGATGAAGCGCGCGTACGCCTCGGTCTGCAGCAGCCCAGGGATGAGCTGCGACTGGTACGAGAAGAGGCTCGCCGCGTCCTGCTCGTACTGAACGAAGTCCTTGACCAGCGCCTGATAGCGCTCCTTCCGCGGAATCCGCTCCACCGCGACCCGCAACACGCCTTTGCTGTCCAGTAGTTCATCGAGCTGGACGGCCAGATCCAACTGAAGGGCTCGACGCCCCTGCTCGATCGAAGCGATGGTGTCCTCGCCCACCCCGAGTTGCTCGGCGAGGGCGGCCTGTGTCAGCCCGGCGAGTTTGCGGAAGTGGCGCAGCTGCGCCCCGACCAGCTGCCACGAAGTAACTCGCCTGATGCCGCTCTGCTTTCCCGGTTGCATGACCTGGCTCTCCCCGTTCCGGTCCCGCTGTCAACCCGTCAGAACCCGTACAAAACCTTTTGTACGGCTCTCCGCTCTGCTGAAGCCTAGTTACACCGTGTGAGCGTGGAAGCATGAACGAGACAACTCAACTCCCTTACTACCGCGCCGCCTTCTACTGCCGTGAGCGCAGGTCGATCCCGGTCGTACGGAAGTTCACCCGTAAGGCGCTGGTCGAGTGGGAGTGCGAAGCGCGTGCTGACGACGTGCTGCTCTGCGTGACCGAGCTGGCGACCAACGCCCTCCGGCACGGTGTGCCGCCGGGGCGTGGCTTCAAGGTCCACATCTACCTGGAGCGGGTCGAGAACATGATCCGCGTCGAGCTGCACGACAGCGGCGACGGTGAGGTGCGGCCGGCGGACGGGGTGCCGGGGGCCGACGAGGAGGGCGGACGCGGACTGCTGCTGGTCGCGGCGGTGGCGGACAAGTGGGGGGTGAGGGAGCGGAACCCCGGCAAGGTCGTGTGGTGCGAGTTCAGCATCGAATGAGTTGCCGTTTCGGCAAGGATGTTTGTCGTTTCGGCCGCACGGGCGCACTCTCGTCATCGAGCGGAGGCGGGCTGAGGTGATCCGCAGCCGCGTGACGAAGGAGGAGCGACATGAAGCAGCAGCGGTACGACGTGGTGATCGTGGGCGGCGGGGCGGCCGGCCTGAGCGGGGCGCTGACCCTGGCGCGGGCCCGGCGCTCGGTTCTGGTGATCGACGCGGGCGAGCCCCGTAACGCGCCCGCGTCCCATGTGCACAACTACCTGGGCCGCGAGTCGACCCCGCCCGGCGAGCTGCTGGCGATCGGACGCGGCGAGGCGGCCGGGTACGGGGCGGAGATCGTCGAGGGCCGGGTGGCCTCGGCCGAGCGGCTGCCCGGGGACGGGGAGAGGGGCTTCCGGGTGGCGACGGAGGACGGCCGGAGCGTCGAGGCGCGGCGGCTGCTGGTGACGACGGGGCTCGTCGACGAGCTGCCGCCCGTGCCGGGGCTGGCGGAGCGCTGGGGGCGCGAGGTGCTGCACTGCCCGTACTGCCACGGGCGCGAGGTGGCGGACCGCCCGATCGGCGTGCTGGCCACCGGCCCCCTCGCCGTACATCAGGCGCTGATGTGGCGGCAGTGGAGCGAGGACGTGACCCTCTTCCTCCACACGGGACCCGAGCCGTCGGAGGAGGAGTACGAGCAGCTGGCGGCCCGCGGCGTCGCGGTCGTGGACGGCGAGGTGGCGGGCCTGGAGGTCACGGACGACCGGTTCACCGGCGTACGGCTGGTGTCCGGCCGGGTGGTCCCGCGCGAGGCGCTGGTGGTACAGGCCCGGTTCGTGGCCCGTTCGGCGGTCCTGGAGTCGCTGGGGCTGAAGCCCGTGGCGCAGGAGATGGGCGGGGTGGTGATCGGTGCGTACATCCCGACCGACCCGACCGGCGCGACGGAGGTCACCGGGGTCTGGGCCGCGGGCAACGTCACCCGCCTCACCGAACAGGTGATCGGTGCCGCTGCGGCGGGCCTCATGGCGGCGGGCGCGGTCAACGGCGACCTGATCACCGAGGACACCCGGCTGGCGGTGGCGGCCCGGCGGCGCGGTTGATCGGGTGCCGTCAGGAGAACAGGGCGGAGAGGAGGTCCCCCGTCCACCCGAAGACCTTGTGCACCAGCACCGCCATCAACGCGAAGATCCCGAGGATCACCACGGTGACCCAGGAGCAACCGCCCCCGCCCCCCGCATCGGGCTCGTCCCGCCCGCCCAGCTCCGCATCGAACAGATCCACGGCTGCTCCCGTCCCACCCCCTCACCGAAGCCCGGCGACCGGAACCCCCCGGTTCCGTGGGTGAAGAATCGCACGGTCGGGGCCGGTCGGCGGAGGCGGTGCCGTACTCAGTGGGGTGGGGGAAAGTACTCAGTCGGCGCGCGGCCGCCCGTGGCCCGTGTTCCTCGCCCGGCGTTCCCGTCCGGCGTAACGCAGGCGGGCGAATGACGGGCCGCGGGGTGAAGGCAGGGGCCCGGCGGATGTGTGAGGTCCGGTTACGGGGATACGCGGAGGGTCCCCGGTGCCACGAGGGCGCCGGGCGTCGGCAACGTAAAGGGAGATTTCCGTGGGCATCGTCGCCTGGATCCTCATCGGCCTGTTCGCCGGGCTCATCGCCAAGGCGCTGACGCCCGGCAAGGACCCCGGGGGCTGCCTCGTCACGATCGTGATCGGCATCGTGGGCGGGCTGCTCGGCGGCTGGCTGGGCAAGGTGATCTTCGGCGTCGATTCGATCGACGGATTCTTCAGCCTGTCCACGTGGATCGCCGCCGTCGTCGGTTCGGTGATCGTCCTGCTCGTCTACCGGCTGGTCGCGGGACAGCGCTCCCGCTGACCCGGTCTCGCCCCGCCCGCACCCGGGCCGTTCGCTTCGACTTCTCGACGGGTCGATTCGTCCGTGTTTGCCTACATTGGCAGAGGGTCAGTAGGGCAGCCGTAGTAGGAGCCAACGCCGACGCGTCTGCGGAAGACAAACAAGAGGAAACAACGACATGACCGACACCTCGCGCAAGCCGACCACCTCCGACTCCGGCGCCCCGGTGGAGAGCGACGAGCATTCGCTCACCGTCGGCCCGGGCGGGCCGATCCTGCTCCAGGACTCCTACCTGATCGAGCAGATGGCCCAGTTCAACCGCGAACGCATCCCCGAACGCCAGCCGCACGCCAAGGGCAGCGGCGCGTTCGGGAAGTTCGAGGTGACCGCGGACGTGTCCGCGTACACGAAGGCCGCGCTCTTCCAGCCGGGCGTCACCACCGACCTGGTCATCCGCTTCTCCACCGTGGCGGGGGAGCGGGGCAGCCCGGACACCTGGCGGGACCCGCGCGGCTTCGCGGTGAAGTTCTACACCAGCGAAGGCAACTACGACATGGTGGGCAACAACACCCCCGTGTTCTTCGTGAAGGACCCGATGAAGTTCCAGCACTTCATCCGGTCCCAGAAACGCCGGGCGGACAACAACCTCCGCGACCACGACATGCAGTGGGACTTCTGGACGCTCTCGCCGGAGTCGGCCCACCAGGTCACCTGGCTGATGGGCGACCGGGGCATCCCGCGCAGCTGGCGCCACATGAACGGCTACACCTCGCACACGTACATGTGGATCAACGCGCAGGGGCAGCGGTTCTGGGTGAAGTACCACTTCAAGACCGACCAGGGCGTCGAGACGTTCACGCAGCACGAGGCCGACCAGATGGCCTCCGCGGACACCGACTACCACACGCGTGATCTCTTCGAGCACATCCGCGACGGCGACTTCCCGAGCTGGACGCTGAAGGTCCAGATCATGCCGTACGAGGATGCCAAGGACTACCGGTTCAACCCGTTCGACCTGACCAAGGTGTGGCCGCACGGCGACTACCCGCTGATCGAGGTCGGCCGGATGACGCTGGACCGCAACCCCACGGACAACCACGCGGAGATCGAACAGGCGGCGTTCCAGCCGAACAACTTCGTCCCCGGCATCGGCCCGAGCCCGGACCGCATGCTGCTGGCGCGGCTGTTCAGTTACGCGGACGCGCACCGCCACCGCATCGGCGGCAACTACCAGCAGCTCCCGGTCAACGCCCCCGTCGTGCCGGTGAACACGTACTCCAAGGACGGGGCGATGGCGTACCGCAAGACCAGCGACCCGGTCTACGCCCCGAACTCCAAGGGCGGCCCGGAGGCGGACACGGCACGGTACGGCACCCCGCCGAGCTGGTACGCCGACGGTGACATCACCCGGGCGGCGTACGTCGACCACGCCGAGGACGACGACTGGGGCCAGGCGGGCACCATGGTCCGCGAGGTCCTGGACGACGCGGCGCGGGACCGGCTGGTGGACAACGTGGTGGGCCACCTGCTGAACGGAGTGACCGAGCCGGTCCTCCAGCGGGCGTTCCAGTACTGGTCGAACGTCGACGGCACGCTCGGCAAGCGCATCGAGCAGGGGGTGCGCGCGAAGGCGGGCGAGAAGGACCCGAAGGCGGCGGAGCAGGCCAATCCGGCGCGCACGTCGATGCAGCGCAAGGCCTGAGGCCCGGGCCGCTGCCCGCTTCCGGGCCGTACGACAGGACCTCACCCGTCGGCCGACGGGTGAGGTCCTGCGGCGTTCCCCGTTCGGTCGCGCGCGTACCGGGGGCCGGAGGAGGCCGTTTCGGTCGCCGGTTCTAGGCTGGCCGCGATCCCGGGGGGCGACGATGCAGCGATACGACTGGTACGGCGGTGAGGAGTCCGAGCGGAACCCGGACGCCGAGGCCGAGGCGCTCAAGGCGAAGGTGCACGCCGGTATCGCGGGAGGCTGCGGGCTGACGGTGCTGCTGGCGGTCGTGGCGGGCGCGATCCTGCTGGGCGTGGTGGTGGCTGCGGTCTGGGCCTGGGTGTCCAGCCGCCACTGATCCGGCCGGGCGGTGATTCCGTGGCCCGCGCCACCGCCGCCCGGTCCTCCTCAGTGCTGGACCAGGCCGCCGACCGGGACGGGGCCGACATGCCCGGAGGGCGGAAGCGTCTGCGCGAGATCGATCCCGACGTCCACCAGCGAGGACCGGCGCAGGCGGCCGACGTCGGACAGCGGGGTCCACACCGACCCGGCGGTGTCGCCGTTCGGCTCGGGCCGGAGCCGGCCGCCGGTGACGCGGACGCGGTAGAAGACGCCGACGTTCTGCAGCTCGGGCGCCCCGGGCCGGCGGCGCTCGCCCGCCGGAATCACCCGTGAGTCCACGCCGAGCAGCCGCTCGACCACGGCCTCCAGACCGGTTTCCTCGGCGACCTCCCGGATGACCGCGTCGAAGGGGTCCTCCGCGTGCTCGACCCCGCCGCCCGGAAGGGTCCAGGTCCGCTCGCCGTCCGGCTCCACGGCCTGGGTGAGCAGCACCCGCCCGTCCTCGATGCACACCGCGTACGCGGCCAGTCGCCGATCCATCCGGCGAGGCTATGCCCGGGGCGCGGAGAGCCGGCACCCCGCCCACCACTCAAGATCATCAACATGCAGAATGACCTGTATGTCGATATCGAACACGCCTCGGGCGGCCACGCTCGACGATGCCGCGTCGATCAGCGAAACGCTGGCCCGCGCCTTCCAGGACGACCCGATGATGGAGTGGTTCTTCCCCGGCGGCGCCTCGCGCGAGCCGGACCTGGTCCGCTACTTCACCACGATCTTCACCCGGCAGTACGGCCGCCACGGGGTGTGCGAGCGCACCGCGTCGGCGGCCGCGTTCTGGGTGGCGCCGGAGGGGCAGGAGAAGACCGTTCCCGACGCGGAGACGGTCGCGGAGCTGGAGGAGATCCTCGGCGACCGGGCGCCGCTGTTCCGGGACGCGGTCTCGGCCGCCGCCGAGCAGGGCCCCAAGGAGCCGCACTGGTACCTGGCGGTCGTCGGAGCGGACCCGGCCGCCCGGGGCCAGGGGCACGGGGCGGCGCTGCTGCGTTCCGGACTGGCCAAGGCCGACGCGGCGGGCCTGCCGGTCTATCTGGAGTCCTCCAAGCCGGACAACCTGCCGTTCTACGAGCACTTCGGCTTCACGGTGCTCGGCGAGGCGGCACTTCCCGGCGGCGGCCCGGCGCTGTGGGTGATGCGACGGGAGCCGCGCCCGGTGGACGCGGCGTAGCAGGACACCGGCGCCGCCGACGGCAACCGTGCTGCTCCGCGAACTTCCGCGGAGCAGCACCAGCGTGCGATGCCGGCCGCCATGGCCGGGTCGAGGGAACGTGGCGTTCGAGTGAGCGCACAGAGGTGTGCGGGGCGCGGGTACACACGGCGCGAGCCGCCGACGCGGCTTCGGTCCTAGGCCGAGCGGCCGACGCGCGCATGATCGCTCACTCCGTAAGCTCCCTGCACGAGCGGCCGTCCACGGCCGGCCGATCCACGCCGATCAGGAGGTAGCGCGATGCCGGCAGACGCCACGGCTCACGTGCGCATCGCCCGCCCGTCCCGCGACCTTGCGGCGGCGGAACGCTTCTGGGTCGCGGGGCTCGGCCTCGACGTCCAGTACCACCACGAGGCGGACGGCACGCCGGGCCACCACTCGCTGCTCATGGTCGGCTGGCCCGGCGCCGCCTGGCACCTGGAACTCGTCCACGACCCGGCGGACCCCGTGGAACCGCACCCGACGCCCGAGGACCTGCTCGTGGTCTACCTCGGTGAAGAGGTGCCGGACACTCTCGTGGAGCGGCTCGAACAGCACGGCGGGACGCGGGTGCCCGCGCACAACCCGTACTGGGACACCTGGGGCGTCACGCTCCGGGACCCGGACGGCTATCTGCTGGTGCTGTCCACCCGGACCTGGTCGTGACCCGCCTGCTGAGGGCCCTACGCGCCCGCCTCGTACCGGATTCCGTACAGCGACCGGCCGGGCCACCGCCGCTCACCGAGGCGGAGACGGCCGAAGCGGAGGCCCAGCTCGGCGTCACCTTCCCTCCGGAGTACCGCCGGCACCTGCTGGAGGTGAGCGCCGGCGGCGAGGCGTTCGCCAGGCTGGAGCGGACCGAGGGCGTCTGGTGGTGGGCGGACAACAGCGCCACGCGTCGCGATCTGCTGGCCCTGCCCTTCCCGCACCCCGACTCCTACGACGAGGCCGACGACGCGCTCCTCCAGCGCGAGCCGCGGGCCGAGGACTATCCGGACAACGAGGAAGCGTTCACACGGGCCTGGACCGCGTGGGACGACGAGGCGGGTGAGTTCGAGGACCGGAAGACCGCCGGGGCCGTCGTCCTGAAGGAGCACGGCTGCGGCTTCGCCACCCTGCTGGCCCTCACCGGCCCGCTGGCCGGCACCGTGTGGTGGGACGGCCGGGCCACCTGCGACCTCATCGTCCCGCTGTCCCTGGACCACGCGGGCGGCGCACGGCCCGTGACCTTCGGCGAATGGCTGGGGCGCGACTCCTGGGACCTGCTCCCGCCGGACAGTTGGCCGCGGCGGCGGGACTGACCGCCGTACAGGGCCCTCGCCCCTCGCCTGCCGCCGCCTGCCGTGCACGCCCGTCCCGAGCGGCGCCGACTATAAACCACGCGTATAAACCAGGTGTATAGACTCTGTGTATAGTCGGGGCATGGCTGCTACCGATGCGATCGCTCCACCCCGCCTACGCTTGAAGAACGTTCCGGGCGCGTCTGTTCTGTGCCTCGGCGCCGGACTCGTCGGGGGCATCCTGACGAACCTGTTGCAGGGCTGGCTGCCCGGGGCGTGGAACAACCTGGCGAACTCCGGCGCGGTGTGGACGACGCTCGCGTTCGCCGCGGGCATCGTCCTCGCGAGCCGAACCGACGACCATCGCGTTCTGGCGGCAGCCGGAGCCCTGGCGGAGATCGGGCTCGTCGTCGGCTACTACGGGTACGCCGAGTTCGGGCGGGACGGAATGGGCTCGCTCACCTTTCCGCTGGTCTGGCTCACCATGGCCTGTGTCGCGGGGCCGCTGTTCGGCATCGCGGGCGCGTGGTCGAGGCGCGGTACGCGACCCTGGCGGCGCTACATGGCGCTCGGCGCACTCGGCGGTCTCTTCGGCAGTGAAGGCCTCCACTACTGGCTCGGCCTGGGGTACGCGCCTCAGGCGATGGTCTGCGGGGCTCTCGCCTGCGGCCTTCCGCTGCTGCTGGGGCGCACCTGGAAGGAGCGCGGTCTGAGCCTCGCCGTGGCGATCCCCGCGTCCTTCCTCACGTACCAGATCCTCTACGGCCTCCTGAACGCGGTGTCCGGCTGAGTGAGCCCGCAGGCGAGGGGCGCGTCTGTCCGTATCGACGGACTCGCGGGCCGACCGGGCTCGTCCCAACTGGTCAAGCAGGCGCGGCGGATCAAGGCCGCGACCGGCGACGCACCCGGGCGGGGACCGTGTGACCGGCCGTCGGCCGGGCCGGCGGATCAGCCGGCCACACCGTTCACCCGGTAGTTGCGGTTATCGTACCACTGGCTGACGGTCAGGTGGAGATCGGCGACGGTGGAGCCCGGAACGATGAATCCGCCGTACGGGCTCGCCACGGCGTTGCCGGTCTCCTGGCCGGAGACGGCCCGGCCGTCGTACTCGGCGTACGTGCGGAAGTCGGCATCGACCCAGGGCAGCAGCTGGGCGATGTGGAAGGTCTCCCAGTCGCGGGGGCCGACGCTGGAGCTGACCGGGTTGGAGTACCAGCCGGCGTGCCCGCCGTCCGGCATCACGACGATGAGCGGCTTCCCGGCGGTCCACGCGCGGATACCCATCCGGTCGAAGGCGACGAAGTCCTGGTCGGTGCCGCCCCCGTGGAACAAGTGGAGGACCGGGTATCTGCGGCCGGAGGCGTGGTAGCCGTGCGGGAGGAGGACGTTGACGCCGGGGTTCCAGCCGATGGCGGAGGTGGCGAAGCGGTAGTAGCGCATCCGGGCGTCGGACTCGTTGCGGTCAACGATGCGCAGGCCGTCGCCGACGGCGTGGGCGGCCGAGGCGGATGCCAGGACTCCTCCCGCGCCGAGCGCGGTCATGGCGGTGAGCGAGGCGGCGGCCTTCAGCACACCTCGGCGGCTGGGGCGGGCGGTGTTCAACACGCACTCCAGGGTGGGGAAGCGGTGAACAGGTCGATGCCAGGCGGGAGCCGTTCCACGGGTCGGGCGGAGCAGCTACCGGGCGGGGCGGCGAGCCGGTCGACGGCGAGCCGGTGGAGCTGCTTCCGTCGGCGGAGACGGGCGGCCCGGCGGTGGAAACGGCGTCGCGGCCTCGCGAGAACCCGCGCACGTCACGTAAGCCCAGGCTTACACGGGCTGCCGGTGGTCGCGGCTCCCGGCAGTCGGGAGGGTGCGGCTCCCGCCCGCCGTGGAGGGAGTGGAGGGCAAGGCGCCTGAGGCCGTACGGACCGTCGTCGTCCGTGCCGCGGCCCACCGAGCCGTCGCCTGCCGACCGAGGCCCTGCCGTCACCTGACGGACAGGGCCGTGCCGTCACCCGCCGGTCGAGGTCGCGCCTTCACCTACCGACCGAGGTCGCGCGCGTCACTCGCCGCCGACCTGGGCCTCCGCCCCCGCCCACGTGTCAGGCGCCCACAGCCCCGACCGCTTCAGCGACGCCGGGCAGTGGCGGAAGATCTCGTCGATCTCGACGACCAGGGCGAGCTTCGGGCGCTGGCCCTTCAGCGTCATCGCGTCGAAGAACGGGGCGTCCGTGAGGATGCGGGCCCGGCCGTTGACGCGCAGGACGTCCATCGCGCCGGGTATCAGGTAGAGCAGGCCCACGTGCGGGTTGGCCAGGATGTTGTGGAAGCTGTCCGCGCGGCGGTTTCCCGGGCGGTCGGGCAGGGCGATGGTGCCCGGGTCCAGGACGTGGGTGAAGCCGGGGGTGCCGCCGCGCGGGGTGGAGTCGCAGTTGCCCTCCGCGTCGGACGTGGCGAGGGCGCAGAACGGGGAGCGGGCCAGCAGGGCCAGGTCGTCGTCGGTCAGCCGGTCGTGGACCTTGTCGATGACGATCGGGTGCGGGGTGCCCAGCAGCTCGCGCAGTTCGTCCGCCGAGCCCAAGGGCACGGCCCCGGCCAGCGGACCGGTGGCGGGGGCTGTGGTGTCGGCGGGGTCGGCGTACGACAAGGAAGGGGCTCCGAAGCTCGTGGGGTGCGGCAGCACGCTGTCGAACTGACGCTGTTAGGGTGACCTTACTTTGGGCTCCCTTGTGTTTCCCGTCCGGGGTGGACCGGTCGACGAGGGCGACTCCCGTACCCCAGGGGTGCCCCCGGCGCCGACGAACAAGTGTGAGGAACGACAAGTGCAGCACCGCATTCCGGCTGCCCCGGAGGCCGGGGCGTGAGCGGCTCGGCCCTCCTGGAGAAGGAGAAGCCGCCGGGCGGCGACAAGGAGACGCGGCGCAGGCGCAGTCGGCCCGTGCTCGCCCTCGGACTCCTGGCCGCACTCGCCGTGCTCTTCCTCACCGTGGTCGCCAGCCTCGCCGTCGGATCCGGCGATGTGCCCTTCCGCGATGTCGTCGACGGGGTCCTCGACGCGGACGTCTCCGTCAAGGGGCAGCTCATCGTCCAGGAGGTCCGCATCCCGCGCACCGTCGCCGGACTGCTCGCCGGCGTGGCGCTCGGCCTCGCGGGCACGGTGATGCAGGGCGTCGCCCGTAACCCGCTCGCCGACCCCCAGCTCCTCGGCATCAACGCGGGCGCGTCCGTCGCCGTCGTGTGCTCGATCACCCTGCTCGGGTTCACCGCCGCCACCCAGTTCATCTGGTTCGGCTTCCTCGGCGCGCTGCTCGCCGCCCTCCTCGTGTACGGGGTCGGCTCGCTCGGGCGGGAAGGCGCGACGCCCGTGAAGCTCGCGCTGGCGGGGGCCGCGACCGCCGCGGTCCTCACCTCGGTGACCAGTGCGATCCTGCTCCAGGACCGGGGCAGCTACGACCAGTTCCGGTTCTGGCAGCTCGGTGCGCTGACCGCGCGGAGCTCCGAGGTGCTGTGGCAGGTCTCGCCGTTCATCGCGGTCGGCACCGTCCTCGCGCTGGCCCTCGGACCGCAGCTCAACGCCCTCTCCCTCGGCGACGACCTGGCCCGCGGCCTCGGCCAGCGCGTCGGGGCCATCCGGATGGTGTCCGCCCTCGCCGTGGTGATCCTGTGCGGCGCGGCCACCGTCGTCGCCGGGCCCATCGGCTTCGTCGGGCTCGCCGTACCGCACGCCGCCCGTCTCGTCACCGGACCCGACTACCGCTGGGTGCTCCCGTACAGCATGGTGCTCGCCCCGATCATGCTGCTCGTCGCCGACATCGTCGGCCGGGTCATCGCCCGCCCCGGCGAGGTGCAGGTCGGCGTGATCACCGCCGCCATCGGCTGCATCCCGTTCATCTGGCTGGTCCGGCGCAGGAAGCTGGTGGAGCTGTGACCGCGCCCCGCCCCGGCAGCCCGGTGACCGGGTCCCGCCTGAAGGAGACCGCGTCCGGGTCGGACGCCCGGCTCGCCGATGCCGTACGCCGGGTCTCCGCCGTACGCGGCCGGAGCCTGCGACGCTCCGTCCTCGTCGGCACCGGCCTGCTCGCCGCCGTGATCGTCGTGTTCGGCGTCTCGCTCAGCTACGGCGATCTGGTGACGCCGATCGACAAGGTGGTGGCCACCCTGTTCGGCGGCGGCGACGGCGGATCGCAGTTCGTCGTGCTGGAACTGCGGCTGCCCCGGGCCCTCCTCGCGATCCTCGTCGGCACCGCCTTCGGGCTCTCCGGAGCCGTCTTCCAGACCGTCCTGCGCAACCCGCTCGCCAGCCCCGACCTCATCGGCATCAGCGCCGGGGCCAGCGCGGTCGCCGTCACCGCCGCCCTGCTCTTCCAGGTCAGCGGACTCGCGCTCTCCGCGAGCGCCCTCACCGGTTCGCTGGTCGCCGGAGCCGCCATCTATCTGCTCGCCTGGCGGCAGGGCATCGCCGGGCAGCGCCTGGTCCTCGTCGGCATCGGCGTCGGCATGGGGCTCTCCAGCATCGTCTGGTACGTGATGGCACGCTCCGAGGTCACCGACGCGCAGGAGGCGTTCCGCTGGCTCGCGGGCAGCCTCAACGGCCGCTCCTGGAACCAGGTGTGGCCGCTGCTCATCGCCCTCGGCCTGCTCGTGCCGCTGACCGTCCTCGCCGCCCACGCGCTGCGCCCCCTCCAGCTCGGGGACGACGCGGCCGCCGGGCTCGGCGCGAAGGTCGAGGGCGGCCGGCTCGCGCTGCTGGGCTGCGCGACCGCGCTCGCCGGGGCCGCGACCGCCGCCGCCGGACCCGTCGGGTTCGTGGCGTTCGTCGCCGCGCCGATCGCCCGCCGCCTGGTCCCGGGCCGGGGTGCCGCCCTGCCGCAGGCGGCCCTGACCGGGGCGCTGATCGTCCTGGTCGCCGACTTCGGGGCGCAGCACCTGTTCCCGGTGCAGCTGCCGGTGGGCGTGGTCACCAGCATCATCGGCGCCCCGTATCTGCTCCTGCTCCTGGCCCGCGCCAACCGCGTCGGCAGCGGGGGCTGACGTGGAGAAGCAGATGGTTCAGAAAGACGACGACGAAAGGCGTGGCCCTGCCGTGGCCGAACACACTCTGGAAGCCCGGGACGTCCGGCTCGGCTACGGCGAACGCGAGATCGTCCCCGGTCTGAGCGTGACCGTGCCGCCCGGGAAGATCACCGTCATCGTCGGCCCCAACGCCTGCGGGAAGTCGACCCTGCTGCGGGCGATGGCCCGGCTGCTGGCCCCCTCCGCCGGGGCGGTGCTCCTGGACGGCCGGTCCATCCAGGAGATGCCGACCAAGGAGGTCGCCTCCGTGCTCGGGATTCTGCCGCAGAGCCCCACCGCCCCGGAGGGCATCACCGTCTCCGACCTGGTCGGGCGCGGCCGCTACCCGCATCAGGGCTGGTTCCGCCGGTGGAGCTCCGAGGACGACGAGGCGGTCGCGCAGGCGCTGCTCTCCACCGACGTCCTCGAACTCGCCGACCGTTCCGTGGACGAGCTCTCCGGCGGCCAGCGCCAGCGGGTGTGGATCGCGATGGCACTGGCCCAGCGCACGGACATCCTGCTGCTCGACGAGCCGACGACCTTCCTGGACGCCAGCCACCAGCTGGACGTCCTGGACCTGCTCACCGACATCAACCGCGAGCGGGGCGTCACCATGGTGGCCGTGCTGCACGACCTGAACCTGGCCTGCCGGTACGCCGACCACATGATCGCGATGCGGGCGGGGCGGATCGTCGCGGAGGGCCGGCCGGTCGACGTCGTCACGGAGGAGTTGGTCGGCGAGGTCTTCGGGATGCGCTGCTCGGTGATCGAGGACCCGGCGTCGGCCACCCCGATGGTCGTGCCGCTGGGCCGCCACCACGTCAAGGACCCGGCCGCCTGAGCCGCGTACGTACGGGGAGCAGCCCTTCGGGTCAACCCGATGGCACCGTTGTCATTAGGTGAGGCTAACCTAAAGGGTATGAATGCTTCCGCTCCCCGCGCCTGGCGCCCCCGCCGCACCCCCGTCCTCGTGGCCGGTGCCGTCGCCGCCCTCCTCGTCGGCCTCTCGGCCTGTGGCTCGTCGGACGACGCCGACAGCTCCGCGTCCTCCTCCGCCTCCGGCGGAGCGTCCGAAGGCGCCTTCCCGGCCAAGGTCCAGACGAAGTACGGCGAGGTCTCCGTCGACAAGCAGCCCAAGCGCATCGTCGCGCTCGGCTGGGGCGATGCCGAGACCGTGCTCGCGCTCGGCGGCCAGCCGGTCGGGGCCAGTGACTGGCTGCCGTTCGGCGGCGAGGGCGTCGGCCCGTGGGCCAAGGGCATGTACGACAAGAAGCCCGAGCTCATCGGCACGTTGGAGCCGGAGTTCGAGAAGATCGCCTCCCTCCAGCCCGACCTGATCCTGGACACCAAGTCCAGCGGCGACCAGACCCGTTACGACACCCTGAAGAAGATCGCCCCGACCGTGGGCGTGCCGAAGGGCGGCGACCAGTACAAGATCTCGTGGGAGCAGCAGACCACGATGATCGCCGCCGCCATGGGCGTGCCGGAGAAGGGCAAGGAGCTGATCGCGGAGACCGGGAAGAAGTTCGAGGCCGCCGCGAAGGCCCACCCCGAGTTCAAGGACAAGACCATCACGGTCGGCTCGCGCACGTCCGAGGGCTTCGGCGTCTACGTCGGCGGCACCGGACGCATCGACTTCGTCGAGCGGCTCGGCTTCAAGAACAACCCGAAGGCCGAGGCCCAGGCCGGCGAGGGCTTCTCCGTGTCCGTCTCCAAGGAGAACCTGGACCTGCTCGACGCCGATCTGACGGTCATGACCCCGATCGGCATCCCCGCCACGGACATCGGCAATGACCCGCTGTACAAGGCCGTCCCGTCGGTGAAGGCGGGCAACGACATCGTCTTCGGCGACAAGGACATCTCGCAGGCGTTCGCCACGGACTCGATCCTGTCCGTCTCGTACGCGCTGGAGAAGGTCGTTCCGCTCTTCGCGGAGAAGGTCGCGAAGTAGCCGCCCGGCGCACGCACGCGCAGCGCCCCGTCCCCGGGAGATCCGGGTGCGGGGCGCTGCGCGTGTGTACGGAGGAGGTCAGGCCGCCGGGGCCGCCTTGATCGCGGAGATGTCGAAGGTCAGCTTCACCTTGTCGCTGACCATCACACCGCCGGTCTCCAGCGCCGCGTTCCAGGTCAGGCCCCAGTCCGAGCGCAGGATGTCGGTGCTGCCCTCGAAGCCGACGCGCTCGTTGCCGTAGACGTCGGTGGCGGAGCCGTTGAACTCCAGGTCGATGGAGAGCGGGCGCGTGACGTCCTTGATGGTCAGGTCGCCGGTGATCCGGTACGTGTCGCCGCCGCGCTGCTCGGCCTTGGTCGAGCGGAACGTCATGAGCGGGAACTTCTCGGCGTCGAAGAAGTCGCCGCTGACCAGGTGGCCGTCGCGGTCGGCGATGCCGGTGTCGACGCTGGCGATCTTCACGTCGATGGAGGCGGAGGAGTTCGCCGGGTCCGTACCGTCCAGCACCAGGGTGCCCTCGTGCTCGGCGAAGGAGCCGCGCACGTTGGTGACCATGGCGTGGCGCACCGTGAAGCCGATGCTGCTGTGGGCCGGGTCCAGGGTGTACGTGCCGGTCAGGGCGGCAAGCGCCGGGTCCACCGCGGGGGCCTCGGTGACGGTGGTGGCGGTCGACTTGCGGGTGAACAGAGCCATGGCTCCTCCTCGGGGGACGTGTTCGTGGAGGTTGTTTAACCTTCAACGAGATTGACTGTAACTCCATCTTGTTCAAAGTTCAACCTTTCCGTCGCGGGTGCCCCGCGCAAGGCCCTCGCCGCCGTCGCCGACGGCAAGGCGCCCCACCCTCTGGCGGACGCGCGTAGAGCTCGGGCGCCATCTCCCTGCCCGGCGTACGCGGCCCCGCGCCCGTACGCCCACTGTTTTGTCATGAGCAGGAGGAATCCCCCCCCATGGTGACCCGTCCACGACTCCGCCCCGCCCTCACCGCCCTGGCCCTCGTCCTCGGCGCACTCTTCGCGCCCGGGATCGGCGCCCTCGGCAGCGGCGCCACCGAGGCGCACGCCGTGACCAAGCTGACCCACGCGCAGGCGACCTCCCGGTTCAGCTCGTCCGGGATCACCTGGTCGTCCTCGGGCGGCTGCTCCGACCGGTCCAACCCCACCTGCACGTCCTTCGACCAGCTCAACCTGCCCAGCGCCCAGGGCGCGCAGACCCTCAAGAGCGCCACCGGCTGCGCGCTCAGGATCACCGGAGGCACCGAGACCGGGCACGCGGGCGGCACGTACTCCCACGGGAACGGCTACAAGCTCGACTTCGCCAAGAGCACCTGCCTGAACAACTACGTCACCGGCGCCTTCACCTACATCGGCACCCGGGGCGACGGCGCCCGTCAGTACCGGTCCGGCTCCGGCAACATCTACGCGGACGAGGGCAACCACTGGGACGTCACGTACGACAACTGCGGCGGCTGCTGACCACGGCGGAGGCCCAGGGGCCGCCCCGCGCCAGGGGCGGCCCCCACCGCGTCACGGGATCGGATCGGCGTCCGGCCCCTCCTGCGCCAGCAGGTCCCGGGCGAAGTCCTCCCACTGCGCGTACCGGTCCGGGTGCGCGGACCGCTGCACCGCCTGGCACACGTCGCCCGGGTCCATCGACTCCCAGCCGTCGATCTGGAGCAGCCCGGGGTTGGCGCTGGGCGAGGGCAGCCCGTAGAAGGACTTGGACGCGGTCGGTACGTGCGTGATCTGGGCCGGCGTACCCCAGCCCATGCTGGGGCGCTGCTGGAAGACACCGAGCGAGTCGTGGTCGACCGCCGTCGTGTAGTTGACGAACGTCGACTCCTGCATCGCCGTCATCAGGGCGATGATCTGCGCCTCCTCGGAGAGGTCCGCCCCCTTTCCGACGCCGATGACCGTCCGGGCGTGGGCCAGCTGCTCCGGGCCGAGGTCGGACGGAGCGGCGAAGAACGCCCGCAGCTCGCTGTCCGGGGCGGTCTTGAGCAGATGGGCGGTGGCCGTGTCGATCCGGCCGGTCGGAGGCAGCCCGTAGCTCTTCTGGAAGGCGGGCAGGCCGTGTGCGCCGGAGGCCTGCGGGGCGGGGGAGGGCGGCGGTGCGGGGTCCGCGTGCGCCGGAGCCGCCGCGGTGAGCAGAAATCCGGCGGCGACCGCCGCGAGCATGCGGCGGGGGAGTCGGTTCATTCGCATACGGAACCGTCCCGGGACGCCGTGCCGAAGTCAAGAACGCCGCACACCGTGTCAATTGATGAGGTATCGGATGCCGGGCGGGCCGGAGTCCGCGCACCCGGAGTCCGGACATGTGTGTGCCCCCGCCGCACGGACGGGGGCACACGGTCCTACCGGGCGGGCGTCAGGCGCCCACGCTCACCGTGAAGCGGCGCGGGTTCCCGTCGTGCGCCGCGCCGGAGACGTCCGGCTCACCGTCCGGGCGGACGTCGTCGTACGGGAACGCGTAACCGATCGGGCTGTTCGCGTGGACCACCCGGGACCAGTGGTTGGTGGCCGGGGTCTTGTAGTAGTCCGCCGTCGACGTGCCGTTCGGCTGGCTCGGGTGGCTCAGCATGATCGAGCGGTTGAAGCCCGCCGCCAGCCGGGCCAGGATCGCCTTCTTGTCGTCGGAGTCGCCCGGGTTGTTGGTGAACGGGCCGTGGTTGCAGGTGAAGATGTCCTTCGTCTCCGGCTTGGTGAAGGTGTGGCCGCCCTCGAAGGTGAGGACGTCGCCGCTCACCCGGCCGGCCAGGGTGCCCCGGCCGCCCTGGAGGTCGATGCGCAGGTCCTCGGAGCGGTACTTCTCCCAGACCTCGTCGATCTGGGCGGTGAACAGGTCCCGGAACGGCATCTCGGCGGGCCGGTCGAAGTACGGGGCCATGATGTTCTGCGGCGAGACGACCCGCAGCACCTTGCCGTCGTCGCCCCGGGTGATCAGCTTGTCCCACGGCTGCCCGTCGGCTGCGGCCTGGGCGGTGAGGTCCTCCGCGATCCGCTCCACCGCGCCCTCGGGGTGCGGGGCCACGACGTGGGTGCCGTCGCCCTCCAGCGTGATGCCGATCGGGAGCGCGGTGATCAGGTCCACGTAGCTGATGTTGGAGTACAGCTGCTCGGTGTTGAAGGTGAACTCGGCGAAGGCCCAGGTCCGCCCGTAGTTCGGGTCCGTCGGCGTCGCGAAGGCGGGCTCCACCAGGGACGGGCCCGGGTTGAGGAAGAAGTCCAGTTTGTCGTCGCGGACGAAGTAGACCCGCGCGCCGTACATCTGCGGCAGGGTCAGCACCACCGGGTCCGCGCCCGCGCCGTTGAGCGGGATCGCGCAGTCGACGGGCAGCGGGGTCTGCGGGGCGCCGGGGGAGTCGGGGCGGTAGACCTCACCGTTCGGCCGGAGCAGCACCCAGCGGTCGGTGCCCAGCTCGTGGCCGGTGACGTACGCGTGCACCGTGCCCGGCAACGACTTGTTCTCCAGGGCGATTTCGCAGGTGGCGGGCGCCGCCGAGGCGCGCGGGCTGAGGGCGGTGCCCCAGGCGGGGTACGTGAGCGCCGCAGCCGAGGCGGCGGCGCCGGTCAGGAACATTCGGCGTGAAATCACGAGGGGACTCCCGAGATGGTGGGGGGCCGCAGGCGGGGGTGGGGGGTGGCGCGGGGAGGGTCAGGAACCGTGGGGGTGCCTGCGGTGCGCACCACTCTCGCCAGGCCCGGCACGAGCGTCAAGACTTGCGACTGAGAGCGCTCTCAATAGTTCCGAGTCTTCACAACTCGACGGCCCGAAGCGGTACTTGCCGGAACCGAGCGGGTGCGAACCGTGACCGTGGGAGGACGCCGACCGCCAAGAGATGAAGCCGGCCGCCAAGAGGTGGACACGCGCCCGGGACGCCCCCGCACCCACCTGACTTGGACTAACGCACCGGGGTTGTTGGACGGAGTCGGCCCCCGCGGCCGAAGTTCGTTGACGGTGTCCGGACACGGCGACTACTCAGGGGCCATGTCGCCAAGATTCCCTCGCCCCGGCCTGGTCGCCGCGGCCTCCGCAGCCGTCCTGGCGCTCGTGGGGGCCGCCCTCCCCACCGCAGCCGCCGCCCCGTCGTCCCCCGCCCCGGCCGGAGCGGCGGAGGCCACCGGGTCCGCCGTGATCCGGTCCGACCGGCTCGCCGTCGCCGTCGCCGACGACTTCCCGCGCGTCCTGTCGTACACCGACCGGGCGAGCGGCGAGCAGCTGCTCGGCTCCACCCGGCCGGTCACCGCCGTCACCCTCAACGGGACCGCCCGCCCGGTGAAACTCAAGGGCGCGCCGAGGATCAGCGGCAACGCCGCCCGCTACACCCTGGCCTTCGACGCGCTGCCGGGCGTCGAGATCGACGCCTCGCTCACCGTCTCCGGGCGGGCCACCACCTTCAAGGTCACCGCCGTCCGCGACACGTCCGCCTTCCGGGTCGGGACCATCGACATCCCCGGGCACGACCTGATCTCCGTCGGGTCCACCGAGGCCGGCGCCGCCACCGCGTTCACCACGCTCGACCCTGACTCCACCCGCACCGCCGACGTCTTCGGCAAGGTCACCGCGGAGACGAAGCCCGACGCCGCGCCCGTCGGGGCCAGTTACGCGATCCTCGGCAACGGCTCCCTCGCTGCGGCGATCGAGTCCAACTCCTCGTACGACAAGCCCTCCGGGCCCACCGGCGGCGACGACGCCCGCTTCTGGCACCAGGCGCGCACCGAGGAGGGCGGTGGCGTCCGGGTCGGCGTCTGGTCCGGCCAGTGGACCTACCGGGGCGAGGGCGCGCCGAAGCCCGAGAGCGGCGAGAACCTGCCGTGGGCCAAGGTCGTCGTCACCCCGGACGCCAACGGCGACAAGGCCGTCGACTGGCAGGACGGGGCGATCGCCTTCCGCTCCATCGGCGTCACCGCGCCCGGCAGCGAGGACACCGCCAAGCGGGTCGTCACCCATATCCCGTTCAACTTCGCCAGCCAGGCCACCCACCCCTTCCTGCGTACCCTGGACGACGTCAAGCGGATCTCGAAGGCCACCGACGGCCTCGGCCAGCTCGCCGTCCTCAAGGGCTACGGCTCCGAGGGCCACGACTCCGCCCACCCGGACTACGGCGGCAACTACAACAAGCGGGCCGGCGGACTGAAGGACCTCAACACCCTGCTCAAGGCCGGCAAGAAGTGGGGCGCCGACTTCGGCGTCCACGTCAACGCCACCGAGTCCTACCCGGAGGCCAACGCCTTCTCCGAGCAGCTCGTCGACAAGACCAAGCCCGGCTGGAACTGGCTCAACCAGAGCTACTACATCGACCAGCGCCGCGACATCAACAGCGGCGACCTGGAAAAGCGCTTCCGGCAACTGCGCGACGAGACAGACAAGAACCTCGACTTCCTCTACATCGACGTCTACTACAGCCACGGCTGGATCGCCGACAAGACGATCCAGGCCGTCCAGAAGCAGGGCTGGACCGTCGGCACCGAGTGGGCCGACAAGTTCGAGCGCGCCTCGCTCTGGTCGCACTGGGCCAACGACCTCAACTACGGCGGAGCCACCAACAAGGGCCTGAACTCGCAGATCATCCGGTTCATCCGCAACGGCGAGAAGGACATCTGGAACAACCACCCGGTCCTCGGCCAGAGCGCCCTGGAGGACTTCGAGGGCTGGACCGGAGAGACCGACTGGAACGCCTTCACCGCCAACATCTGGCAGAAGAACCTCCCCGCCAAGTACCTCCAGCAGCAGAAGATCACCCGCTGGGACGGCAACGACATCACCTTCACCGGCGGGGTGCGCGGCACGGTCGAGAACGGTGAGCGGACCTTCTACGCCCAGGGCCGCAAGGTGCTCAGCGGCACCGACTACCTGCTGCCGTGGGACGGCGGCAAGAAGCTCTACCACTACAGCGGGACCGGCGGCACCAGCAGCTGGGAGGTGCCCGGCAAGGGCGCCTACACCGTCTACGAGCTGACCGACAACGGCCGGAAGAAGGTGGCCACCGTGCGCCCCTCCGGCGGGAAGATCACGCTCACCGCCACCGCCGGACAGGCCTACGTCCTCTACCCCGACCGCGCCCCGAAGGAGACTGCGGCCGGCTGGGGACAGGGGACCGGGCTCAAGGACCCCGGCTTCAACGACCGTGACCTCACGGGCTGGAAGAAGACCGGCACCGCCGTACGCGACACCGACGAGCAGGGCCGCAACAGCGCCGAGCTGTCCGGCTCCGGCACGGCCGCCCTCGCCCAGACCGTCACCGGCCTCACGCCCGGCAAGCGCTACACCGCCTCCGCCCTGATCGAGGTCGAGCCAGGCGAGAGCCGCCGTACGGTGCTGAGCGCGGGCGGCGCGTCGGTGGCCGTCGAACGCTCCACGGCCGAGGACTTCGTCGCCGCGTCCGACTGGCACGGCACCTCCTTCCAGCGCGCCAAGGTCAACTTCACCGCCCCCGCCGACGGCCGCACCACCTTGCGGATCGAGGCGGCGGCGGGCAGCACGGCCAAGGTCCGCGCCGATGACGTACGGATCGTCGAGAACGCCCCGGCGACCCGCACCGGCACGGTGGCGTACGAGGACTTCGAGGCTGTCGACCAGGGCTGGGGCCCCTTCCTCAAGGGCGACGCGGGCGGCTCCACCGACCCTCGCACCAGCGTTTCGCAGCTGAACGCCCCGTACACCCAGTCCGGCTGGAACGGAAAGCTGATCGACGACGTGCTCGGGAAGAAGGAGTCGCTGAAATCGCACGAGGAGAACACCGGCCTCGTCTACCGCACCGCCCCCTGGACCGTCCCGATGAAGGACGGCCACCGCTACAAGGTCGAGTTCGCCTACCAGTCCAGCCACGCCGGCGCCTACAGCTGGGTCGAGGGCTACGACCGGGTCGCCGACGGCAAGGCGTCCTCGACCGAGACCCGGGCCACCCCGATCGGGCAGCAGCGCACCACCGGGCAGTTCGGCCGGACCCTCACCGCGGGCTGCGGCGACACCTGGACCGGGCTGCGCAAGCTCGCCGGAGCACCCGAGGGCGCGGACTTCGTCCTCGACGACTTCACCGTGACCGACCTCGGACCGGCCCCCGCCGGACAGGAGGCCGTCTGCGGCACGCTCGACGTGGCCGCCGACGCCGAGACCCTGGAGCCCGGGGCCCCGAACACGGTGAAGGCGACCTTCGGCAACGACGAGGCGAGCGCCGCCACCGGTGTGCAGCTCGCGCTGACCGTGCCCGAGGGCTGGCAGGCCGAGCCCGTGGGCGCGGTCGCCTTCGACTCGGTTGCCCCGGGCGCGAAGGTCACCGGCAGCTGGCGGGTCACCCCGCCGGTGGACGCCCCCTACGACACGTACGCGCTGGACGCCCAGGCCACGTACGCCGTCGCGGGAGCCGGTCGTACGCTCGGCGCGGGAACCTCGGTCCGTACGCTCCCGCCGCCGCCCACCGAGGACGGCTGGGCCAGTGATCTCGACTGGACGGCTTCGGAGAACGGCTGGGGCCCGGTCGAGCGCGACCGGTCCAACGGGGAGGCCGGGGCAGGTGACGGCGGGCCGCTGAAGATCGGCGGCGTCGCCTACGACAAGGGCCTGGGCACGCACGCCCCGGCGAAGATCCGTTATTACCTGGGCGGGAAGTGCACCTCCTTCACCGCCGAGGTGGGCGTGGACGACGTCCAGGCCACCCGGGGCAGCGTACGGTTCTCGGTCACGGCAGACGGTACGGAGAAGGTGGTGTCGCCCGTACTGGGGGCGGCCGACCCCGCCTGGAAGCTCACTGCCGAGGTCACCGGCGCGAAGTACGTCGAGCTGGTCGTCCAGGACGGCGGCGACGGCAACGGAAACGACCACGCCGACTGGGGCAACGCCCGTTTCCACTGCGGAAGTTGAACCTCCGCCGAATGGCGGTCGAGCCGTGGAGGAGCCGAGCTGAACAGTGCTGGGTCATACTGAGGGGGCCTTCGGGCCCCCTCAGGGGCATGTGGCCCACGGCACATCCGCTATTTGTGGGGTCTCCACAAGGCGAGGCGGCGTTTCGCTGGTGGATCGCGTGCACGATGCCATGGTTCTGTTCACTCCCACCACGAAACCGGGCAGGAGACTGTTCGGAGTCGACGGCACGATTTCTGGGTCGGGGTTCGTAGGGTCGGTACATGACCGTTGTGGACGAAACCCAGGGTGAGCCGACCGACGCCCGAGGCCGGGTGGCCGAACTGCTGGCCCTGCGCGAGCAGGCGCGGCGCGGGCCGAGTGAGCGGGCGACCGAGGCGCAGCACGCCAAGGGGAAGCTGACCGCTCGGGAGCGGATCGGGCTGTTGCTGGATCCGGGTTCGTTCAAGGAGGTCGAGCAGCTGCGTCGGCACCGGGCGACGGGGTTCGGTCTGGAGGCGAAGAAGCCGTACACCGATGGTGTGGTCACCGGTTGGGGCACGGTCGAGGGCCGGACGGTGTTCGTGTACGCGCACGATTTCCGGATCTTCGGCGGGGCGCTGGGTGAGGCGCATGCCACGAAGATCCACAAGATCATGGACATGGCTATCTCGGCGGGTGCTCCGCTGGTGTCGCTGAACGACGGCGCGGGAGCGCGTATCCAGGAGGGCGTTTCGGCGCTCGCGGGTTACGGCGGTATCTTCCAGCGCAATACGCGTGCGAGCGGTGTGATTCCGCAGATCAGCGTGATGCTGGGCCCGTGTGCGGGCGGTGCGGCGTACTCCCCGGCGTTGACGGATTTCGTGTTCATGGTCCGGGAGACCTCGCAGATGTTCATCACCGGGCCGGACGTGGTGAAGGCGGTCACCGGTGAGGAGATCACCCAGAACGGTCTGGGTGGTGCGGACGTGCACGCCGAGACGTCGGGTGTCGCGCATTTCGCGTACGACGACGAGGAGACGTGCATCGCGGAGGTCCGGTACCTCATCGGGATGCTGCCCTCGAACAACCGTGAGAACCCGCCGACCGTTCCGAGTGACGATCCGGCCGACCGGCGCGGCGACGTGCTGCTGGACCTGGTCCCGGCCGACGGGAACCGTCCGTACGACATGCACCAGGTGATCGAGGAGCTCGTCGACGACGGTGACTACCTGGAGATCCACGAGCGCTGGGCCCGCAACATCATCTGCGCGATGGCCCGCCTCGACGGCCAGGTCGTCGGCATCGTCGCCAACCAGCCGCAGGCCCTGGCCGGGGTGCTGGACATCGAGGCCTCCGAGAAGGCCGCTCGCTTCGTCCAGATGTGCGACGCCTTCAACATCCCGATCATCACCCTTCTGGACGTCCCCGGCTTCCTGCCGGGCGTGGACCAGGAGCACGGTGGGATCATCCGCCACGGCGCGAAGCTGCTGTACGCCTACTGCAACGCCACGGTGCCGCGGATCTCGCTGATCCTGCGGAAGGCCTACGGAGGCGCGTACATCGTCATGGACAGCCAGTCCATCGGAGCGGACCTCACCTACGCCTGGCCCACCAACGAGATCGCGGTCATGGGCGCCGAGGGCGCGGCCAACGTGATCTTCCGCCGCCAGATCGCGGACGCCGAGGACCCCGAGGCCATGCGCACCCGCATGGTCAAGGAGTACAAGGCCGAGCTGATGCACCCCTACTACGCGGCCGAGCGCGGCCTCGTCGACGACGTCATCGACCCCGCCGAGACCCGCGAGGTCCTCATCGCCTCGCTCGCCATGCTCCGCACCAAGCACGCCGACCTGCCGTCCCGCAAGCACGGCAACCCCCCGCAGTAGTCCTCCTCCGCAGCGGCGCGATCCGCCGCACGGTCCACGACATCCTGCTGAGAAGACGGAGACACCCCACCATGAGCCTGACTTCCGCCGAGTCCGTCCTGCGCGTCGAGAAGGGTCACGCCGACCCCGAGGAGCTGGCGGCCATCACCGCCGTCCTGATGGCCCGCGCCGCCGCTCAGCCCGCCGCCCCCGCCCACCGGGGCCGTGACACCGCCGGCTGGCGCCGCCTGGAGCGCACGCCGGGCTTCCGCGCCCCGCACAGCTGGCAGGGCTGACCGCCCGCCCGCCGCACGTCATACGGAAGGGCCCCGCACTCCTCAGGAGTGCGGGGCCCTTCCCGTGGTGCCGTAACCCGGAGGCCTCAGCGCAGCCGTGCCATCAGGGCGTGCTCGACCAGCGTGATGAGCGCGCTCTTGGCGTCCGCGCGGTGGCGGGCGTCCGTCGTCAGGATCGGGGTGTCCGGACCGATCTGGAGCGCCTCACGCACCTCGTCGGGCGTGTAGGGCTGGTGTCCGTCGAAGCCGTTGAGGGCGATGACGAACGGGAGGCCGCTGTTCTCGAAGTAGTCGACGGCCGGGAAGCAGTCGGCGAGACGGCGGGTGTCGACGAGGACGACGGCGCCGATCGCGCCGCGGACCAGGTCGTCCCACATGAACCAGAAACGGTCCTGACCGGGCGTACCGAAGAGGTACAGGATCAGGTCCTGGTCCAGGGTGATACGTCCGAAGTCCATGGCCACCGTCGTGGTGGTCTTGTCCCCGGTGTGGGTCAAATCGTCGATGCCCGCCGAGGCGGACGTCATCACGGCTTCGGTGCGCAGCGGGTTGATCTCCGAAACGGCACCGACAAACGTGGTCTTACCCACGCCGAAGCCCCCTGCCACCACGATCTTCGCCGAGGTAGTGGAGCGGGCCGCTCCGCCGCTAGAGCTTGCGAAGTCCACTGAGCACCCTTTCGAGCAGTGTCACATCTGGCTGGCCGCCGGCGGCCTCGTCGCCGCCGGGCTGATGGATAGCGACGAGTCCGGCCTCGGCCAGGTCGGCGACGAGGATCCGGGCAACGCCGAGGGGGATCGAGAGAAGGGCCGAGATCTCGGCGACCGACTTGATCTCGATGCAGAGCCGGCAGATCCGCTGGTGCTCGGGCAACTGCCCTTGCAGCCGGGACGGATTGGCCGTGGTGCTGACCAGCGCCTCGATGGCGAGCTGGTAACGCGGTCGGGTCCGGCCGCCGGTCATGGCGTACGGACGGACCAACGGGTTGTGGGCGGCGGGCTCGGGGGCCCGCCGCTGCTGTTGCACCGGCTGAATACGCGACCGCTGGGGCGCGTCGTACCGCTGGGGCTGCTGCGGTTGCTGCGGCCACCCCGACCCCGGTTGCTGCGGAGGCCACTCGGACCCCTGCGCGCCGTGAGCACCCTGCTGCGGCTGTTGCTGCTGCGGCTGCTGATATGGCTGATACTGCCCGGGGCCCTGCCCGCCAGGAGCGGCAGGGAAGCCGAAACGGTCGTCACCGTGCTCACCCGGAACCCTCTGGTCACCGTTGTATGGGTGCCCGCCTGTGGGTGCTGCCACGTTTCCTCCTCCGACTGCCGGTCGCCGATCCCAGTGGGGCCGCGCCACCGCACTTTATGGCGCGGTGGCGAGAAACGCACTGTCTGTCTACTAGTTAAGAAGACTTCCCTGAAGTTCGGCGCGGAGGTCCGGCGTCAGGACACTGCCCGCGCGGTCCACCAGAAGGGCCATTTCGTACCCAACCAGACCGATATCGGCGTCCGGGTGGGCGAGAACGGCGAGGGACGAGCCGTCGGAGATGGACATGAGGAAGAGGAATCCCCGCTCCATCTCCACAACGGTCTGATTCACGGCGCCGCCCTCGAAGATCCGCGAGGCCCCCGCGGTCAGCGACGTCAGACCGGAGGCGACGGCCGCCAGCTGGTCGGCGCGGTCGCGCGGGAAACCTTCGGACATCGCCAGCAGGAGTCCGTCGGCGGAGACCACCACCGTGTGCGACACCCCGGGGGTGTTGTCCACGAAATTGGTGATCAACCAGTTGAGATTCTGCGCCGCCTGGCTCATCGGGCTCACACTAACGCTCCTGGTTGTAGGTGGTACTGGTGTCCGACCCCGCGCTGCGTCCCCGCTGGATCCCCCGCCGCAGGTTGCTCAACCTGCCGCGGACGTCCTCGGGCGCACGGGAGACCTGTGGGCCGCCCTGCTGGGTCTGCTCCGCCGTGCCCTCGACCAGGTTGGCCTTGGGTACGCGCCGGGGGAGACCGGAGGGGGTGATTCCGCCCGCCTTCGGCTCACGGAGCTTCTCGGCCCGCTCCCAGCGCTCGTCGTTCGTCGAGCGCCAGTCGTCGGTGCCGTCCCCGTCCGTCTGCGGGTCCTGCCGCTGTTCCTGCTGCGGAAGGCGCTGCGGAGTCGGAGCGGGCTGGTCGTCGGCGCGGCCGCCGGGGCCGGGCTGCCAGTGCTGCTGACCGCCGCGGCGCGGCAGACCGGCTTCGGTCAGCTCGTGGCCGACGTTCGGGGTGGGTCCCGGACGGTCGAAGCCTACGCGCTCCGAAGGCTCCGCGGGCGTGCTCGGAACAGATTCCGATTCGGCGGGAGCAATCGGCTCATAAGTGTTCTGGAAACCGCTCTGAACAGGCCAGTCGTCCTGGTGGGACTGGTCGGCGGCCGGAGCCGCGTACGGGTCGGCGTACTGGCCCGGCCGGTCGTCCGGAACGGCATATGCCGATTCCTGGAAGCCGTCTCCGGGGTGCTGCTGATCCTGCTGCGGCTGCTGATCCTGCTGCGGATAGCCGTCCTCGGCGCCGTACTGCTGCTGCTGTTCGTAGGAGCCCTGGTACTGGTCCTGCTGCGGCTGCTGCCCGTACTGGTCCTGGCGGTAGTGCTCGTCGGCGTACCCCTGCTGCGGCTGCTGCTGCCCGCCGTACGGGTCGCCCGCGTACGGCTCCGGTGCGTAGCCCTGCTGCTCCTGGGAGGTGTCGCCGAACGGGCCGCCCGTGCCCGTCTGGGCCTCCAGGGCCGCCCTGCGCTCCTCGCGCATCAGCGAGCGGTTGACCGGGTCGAGCTGGCCCGGGTCCGCCGGGACCTCGTACCGCGAGTCGTCGAAGCCGAGCTCCGCCGCCGTACGCATCGGAGCCTGCTGCGGCGCCGGCTCGAAGGCCTGCTGCTGCTCGGGGATGATCGAGGAGACGGTGAAGTCGTCCTGGCCGTTGCCCGGTTCGCCACCGCCACCGTGGGTGATGGCGTCCGGCAGCATGACCAGCGAGGTGGTCCCGGCCTGCTCGCCCGAGGGGCGCAGCTGGACCCGGATCCCGTGCCGGTCGGCCAGCCGGCCGACCACGAACAGGCCCATGCGCTGGGACACCGCGGCGTCCACGGTCGGCGGGTTGGCCAGCTTGTGGTTGATGTCGGCGAAGTCCTCGGCGGTGAGGCCGATGCCCTTGTCGTGGATCTCGACCATGACGCGGCCGTCGGGCAGCCGGGTCGCGGTGACCCTGACCTTGGTCTGCGGCGAGGAGAACGTGGTGGCGTTCTCCAGCAGCTCGGCCAGCAGGTGCACGAGGTCGGTGACGGCCTGGCCGTGGATCTCGCTCTCCGGCACACCGGTCAGCTCGATGCGCTCGTAGGACTCCACCTCGGAGGAGGCGGCCCGGAGCACGTCGACCAGGGGAACGGGCTGGTTCCAGCGGCGGCCGGGCTCCTCGCCCGCGAGGACGAGGAGGTTCTCGCCGTTGCGGCGCATACGGGTCGCCAGGTGGTCCAGCTTGAAGAGGCTCTCCAGCTGGTCCGGGTCGGCCTCGTTGTTCTCCAGGTCGCTGATGAGGGTCAGCTGGCCCTCGATGAGCGACTGGTTGCGGCGCGAGAGGTTGGTGAAGATCGCGTTGACGTTGCCCCGCAGCATGGCCTGCTCGGCGGCGAGCCGGACGGCCTCGCGGTGCACCTGGTCGAAGGCGCGGGCGACCTCGCCGATCTCGTCCTGTGTGGTGATCGGGATGGGCTGCACCCGGGTGTCGACCCGGCCCGGGTCGGTACGCGAGAGCTGGTCGACCAGGGAGGGCAGCCGCTGCTCGGCGATGCCGAAGGCGGCGGTACGCAGCTGGCGCATCGAGCGGCTCATCTGGCGGGCCATGAGCCCGGCCAGGATGAACGCGGCCAGCAGCGCGATGACGACGATGAGGCCGTTGACGATGGCGTCGGTCTTGGCGTCGGAGGAGATGCTCGCGGCCTCGTCCACCGCCTTGGTGACGAGCTCGTCCTCGACGGTGGCGTACCCCTCGAACTTCGCGGTGGCCGCCGCCATCCAGGTCTCGGGCGTGATGCCCTTGGCCGCCAGGTCCTTGGGGTCCTGGCCCTTGCCGATCTCCTGGGCCATGCCGTCGAAGACCGAACCGTCGATGCTCGGCGGCGCCACGAAGGGCTTGCCCGCGGCCTCGGCCTGCTCCTTGGCGGCCTTGAGCTGCTTGGCGCCCTCGGCGGCCTTGCCCGCCATGACCTGCTTGAGCCGGTCGACGTCCGCCTGGGTGCCACCGGAGTTGAACTCGCCGAGGGCGATCTGCTCCAGGTAGTTGTACGAGCCGAAGGCCTTGACCTGGTCGTTGTACGTGCCCGGCTTCTGGCTCGGGCGCACCAGAAGGTGCATGCCGATCGAGCGCTGAAGCGATTCTGCAGCCTTGGACAGCTCGATCGCGTAGACGGTGCGGCCGTAGCTGGTGATGTTGCCGGTGCCGAGGCCGAGCTCGTTGGAGAACTCCATCAGCGAGTGCTGGACCTGGACGTAGCCCTCTTCGGTCTTCACCGGGTCCAGGGCCTGCGAGTAGGCGGCCTTGCGCAGCTCGGGAAGCTTGGGCTCCTCACCCTTGAACAGCTTCAGCCGGCGCTCCAGGCCCGGTTTCGACGGCATGTCCTTGACCGCGGCGTCGAACTTCCGCGCCGCCTCGTCGGTGGTGGCCCGGGTCTGCTCGACCACATCGGCGTCACGGTCGCCCGAGAGCAGCGGCTCCGCGGTGAGGTCGCGCTCGTTCAGCAGCGCCTGCCCGTAGTCGGACGCGGCTCGCACGACGACCGCGATCTTCTCGGCCTCCTGCGCCTCGCCCCAGGTGTCGATGGAGCCCTTCACCTGGAAGCCGCCCATGACCAGACCGACCAGCACCGGGATCAGGAGGATCGCGTTCAGGCGGGTGGCCACGCGCCAGTTGCGTGGGGACAGCCGGCTGGAGCTGCCGCCCTCGGCGGGCACCGTGCCGGGCACATCCGCAGGGGACGCCGCAGCGCGCGACGGCGGGGTGAAGTTGCCCCGCTCGGGCTGCGCCGCGGAGCCCTCGTTGCTTCGCCTCACTCGACCAACAACCTCTCGGCGTCGGCACCTACGCTGTGCCGGATTATTTCGTTCAGGGCCGTACTACTGGGGAGTTCGTCGAATTGCAGCACGGGTACCGGCCCCGTTCCAAACACTCGGAATCATCGATTCCGAGTGGCCCAGGCCTCAGATAAAACGGGCATAAAGAGCGAGCCCCGTCAAAAGGCGGGGCTCATGTGAGCGCAGTGGCACCGAATGGATGCATCGGGTGGCGGAGCGGAGTCAATTCTCTGTCGAAACGTTATGAACACGGGGGCGGATCGTGTCAAACGACACAGGCCGCCCCCGCGTGACTACTGCAACTTCCGTATACCGATATCGACTTGCGTCTGGCGGAATGACTACTTCAGGCGTGCCATCAGAGCGTGCTCGACCAGCGTGATCAGGCCGCTCTTGGCGTCCGCGCGGTGGCGGGCGTCGGTGGTGATGATGGGCGCGTCCGGACCGATCTGGAGCGCCTCACGCACCTCGTCGGGCGTGTAGGGCTGGTGTCCGTCGAAGCCGTTGAGGGCGATGACGAACGGCAGCCCGCTGTTCTCGAAGTAGTCGACGGCCGGGAAGCAGTCGGCGAGACGGCGGGTGTCGACGAGGACGACGGCGCCGATCGCGCCGCGGACCAGGTCGTCCCACATGAACCAGAAACGGTCCTGACCGGGCGTACCGAAGAGGTACAGGATCAGGTCCTGGTCCAGTGTGATGCGGCCGAAGTCCATGGCGACGGTGGTCGTCGTCTTGTCCCCGGTGTGGGTCAGATCGTCGATGCCCGCGGACGCGGACGTCATGACGGCCTCGGTGCGCAGCGGGTTGATCTCCGACACGGCCCCGACGAACGTGGTCTTGCCCACGCCGAAGCCGCCCGCCACCACGATCTTCGCCGAGGTGGTGGCGCGGCCCGTACCGCCGCTAGAGCTTGCGAAGTCCACTGAGCACCCTTTCGAGCAGTGTCACATCCGGCGCGCCGCCGGCCTCTCCGTTGCCCGGCTGGTGGATGGCCACCATGCCGGCTTCCGCCAGGTCCGCCACCAGGATCCGGGCGACGCCGAGCGGCATCGACAGCAGTGCCGACACCTCCGCCACCGACTTGACCTCACGGCAGAGGTGGCAGATCCGCTGGTGCTCGGGGAGCAGGGTCCCCAGATGCGCCGGGTCTGCCGTCGTGCTGACCAGAGCCTCTATCGCGAGCTGGTAGCGCGGCCGGGTCCGGCCGCCGGTCATGGCATAAGGACGAACCAGCGGCTGGTCGCCTTCCCCGTCGTACGACGCGTGGTGCAGTGCGCCGTACGGATCGGGTGAGGCGGGTGGCGGGGTCATGAATCCTCCGGGCGTGACAGCAGGTTCTCGGCTTGCCGTCTGCAAGGGGCCGGTGAGGGGACTAAAGCGGCCTGTCGGGTGAGGGTTGTGGGCATTACCTGGGGGGATCGTGTCGTGAATCCGCTGGATGGCCGTCTAATGGAGCAGACTGCCTTGGAGCTCGGCGCGGAGGTCGGGCGTGAGGACGGTGCCCGCACGGTCGACCAGGAGGGCCATTTCGTACCCGACCAGACCGATGTCGGCGTCCGGGTGGGCGAGAACGGCGAGGGACGAGCCGTCGGAGATGGACATGAGGAAGAGGAATCCCCGCTCCATCTCCACAACCGTCTGACTGACGGCGCCGCCCTCGAAGATCCGGGACGCACCCGCGGTCAGCGAGGTCAGCCCGGACGCGACAGCGGCGAGCTGGTCGGCGCGGTCGCGCGGGAAACCTTCGGACATCGCCAGCAGCAGGCCATCCGCGGAGACCACCACCGTGTGGGACACCCCTGGGGTGTTGTCCACGAAGTTGGTGATCAGCCAGTTCAGATTCTGCGCGGCCTGACTCATGGGGCTCAACTAACGCTCCTGCTGGTGAGTGGGGCCGAGATGGATACTGCCGGTCTGCGAGCCGTTGTTGGCCTGCCGACCCTGCTGGATGCCCCGGCGGAGATTGGTCAGACGACCGCGCACGTCATCGGGCGCGCGCGAAACCTGAGGTCCGGACTGGTGATTCTGCTGCTGTGCGGTCCCCGGAACCAAATTGGCGCGGGGAACACGGCGGGGCAGCCCGGAAGTGGTGACACCGCCGGCCGCGGGCTTCTTGACCCGTTCGGCCTGGCGTACGAGTTCGTCGTTGGGAGAGGCCCGCCAGGAACTGGTGACCGAGGGGTCGGCCGCACCACGCTGAGGCATGGGCGGAACGGGCACACCGGTGGGCTCCGGAGCGGCCGGCGCCTGCGGTTCGGCGGGCGACTGCTGGCCGCCCTGGCCCGGACCGTGGAACCAGTTCGTCTCCAGCGTGTCGTACAGCGGCGTACGCCCGTCCCCGGGACCGGCCGGTGGCAGGGCCTCCGGCTGCTGGGGCTGGGACGGCAGCGCCGGACGCGGGGCGCCGAAGTCGTTGCCCTCCGGGCCGGGCCGACGCGGCGCGGGCAGCTGCTGCTGACCCTGGTCGTAGCCGCCCTGGCCCTGCTGGTTGCCGCCCGGACCCTGCTGGTTCGGGTGCGGCTGCTGCGGGACACCGAAGTCCGGCCGCGCGAACTGCGCGGTGCTCGCCGGGTCCTGGCCCTGCGGAGCCTGCTGCGGGTACGAGCGGTCCTGCGGAGCCCCGGGAGCCGAGAAGTCGGGCCGGGCGAACTCGGAGGTCGCACCGGGGCCCTGCCGGTCGTCCGCAGGCCGCTGGTTCAGCGGGGCGTCGAACGCCGGGTCCTGGCCGGGGCCCGCCGGCCGGGCGAACTGCCCGGTCGTGTCGTGCTCCTCGTGGCCGCGCGGGGTGTCGGCGCCCCAGCTGGTGGCCGCCGGACGCTGCGGCTGCGGGTTGCCCCCGGGCAGCTCGGCACGCGGTCCACCGGGCGGCGGCAGCTGACGGCCGGGGCCGCCGGACTGCTGGAAACCGCCCTGGGCGGGGCCGTTCTGTCCCGGGCGCCCCTGGGGCTGCTGCGCCCCGGGGCCCTGCTGGTTCGACTGGTTCTGCTGGCCCTGCTGGTTCTGCCAGCCGGACGGGCCCTGCTGGCTCTGCTGGTTCTGGGGTGCGAACGAGCCCGGGCGGCCGTTCTGCCCGGGGGAGGGCGGAGCGCCGTGCCCGAACAGGTTGGGCTGCGCCGGGGCCTCGCCCTGGGGGCCGCCCTGGGCGCCGCGCGCGCCGAGCCGGGCGCTGTTGCCGAAGGCGCCGGAGAGACCGCCGCCCTGGCGCTGGGGCGCCTGGCCCTGGGCCGGGAAGTCCTGACCCGGGCCGCCGTTGTTCGGCTGACCGCCGCCCTGCGGGCCCTGCGGCCGACCCGTCGAGCCGTCCCGGGACGGCAGCGCCGCCCGGGGACCCGCGCCTGCGCCGACCTGGCCGCGCTGGGCGCCGGGTCCACCGCCGAGGCTCTTGGCGTCCGGACCGCCCGGACCGCCCGGACCGCTGCCGAGACCCGCGCGCTGGCCGTTGCCCGCGCCGTTCCCGTTGCCCGCGAGCAGACCGCCCGGGGCGCCGGACTGCTGCCCGGAACCCTGCTTGGACGGCGGCTGCTTGCCACCGTGCGCGACGTCGACGGGCAGCATGACCAGCGCGGTCGTACCGCCGGAGTCGGAGGGACGCAGCTGGATCCGGATGCCGTGACGCAGCGACAGCCGGCCGACCACGAACAGTCCCATGCGGCGGGAGACGGAGACGTCCACCGTCGGCGGCTGCGCGAGCCGCTCGTTGATCGCGGCGAGGTCCTCGGGCGAGAGGCCGATACCGGTGTCGTGGATCTCGACGAGCACGCGGCCGTCGGGCAGCGCGTGACCGGTGACCCGGACCTTCGTCTGCGGTGAGGAGAACGACGTGGCGTTCTCCAGCAGCTCGGCGAGCAGGTGCACGAGGTCGTTGACGACCCGTCCCGCGACCTCGGTGGCGGGCACCGCGGAGAGTTCGATGCGCTCGTACTGCTCCACCTCGGAGGCGGCGGCACGGAGCACATCGACCAGCGGGACGGGGCGGGTCCACCGGCGTCCCGGCTCCTCGCCCGCGAGGACGAGGAGGTTCTCGCCGTTACGGCGCATACGGGTCGCGAGGTGGTCGAGCTTGAAGAGCGAGGAGAGCTGGTCCGGGTCGGCCTCGCGGGACTCCAGTTCGGAGATGAGCGAGAGCTGGCGCTGGATGAGGCCCTGGGAGCGGCGCGAGAGGTTGGTGAACATCGCGTTGACGTTGCCCCGGAGGAGGGCCTGCTCGGCGGCGAGGCGGACGGCCTCGCGGTGCACGTCGTCGAAGGCCGCGGCCACCTGGCCGATCTCGTCCCGGGAGTGCACACCGACCGACTCGACGGAGGTGTCGACGTCCTGCGGGTCGGTCTCGGAGAGCTGCTTGACGAGCTCGGGCAGCCGGTCCTGGGCGACCCGGGTGGCGGTGTCCTGGAGGCGGCGCAGCGAGCGGATCATGGAGCGGGCCACCACGAAGGCGCCGACGAGCGAGACGCCGAGCACGAGGAGGATGACCGCACCGTTGACGATCGCCTCGCGCTGGGAGGCCTGGCGCAGTTCGCGGGCCTTGGCCTCCATGTCGCTGAGGAGGGTGGCCTCGATCGTCTCCATGGCCTTGATCTTGATGGTGCTCTGGTCGTACCAGTCGAGGTAGGACCGGACCTGCTTGCCCTCGATCCCGTTGGTGGTGTCCAGGATCCGCTTGGCGTACATGTTCCCGGCGTTGATCTCCGGGTTGCCGTTGTCCAGGGGAGCCATGAGCTCCTCGGCGCTCTCCCCGGTCGTCCCGTAGATCGTCTTGAACGAGGTGAGGGCGCGGGACTCCTTGGCGAGGGCGTTGGAGCCGAACTGCCGGTCGTTCGGGTTGAGGTGCGGCTCCTTGACCGAACCGCCGGGCAGCGCCGCGGCGATGATCGCGCGCTGGACCGAGGCGTACTCCTTGGCGGAGGAGAACGCCGCCAGGGCCCGGGTCCGCTTGATCATGTCCGGGTTGCTGGTCGCCTGCGCCATGTCCTGCGAGAGGCTCAGCAGCGAGGTGATCAGCTGGTTGTACTGGTCGATCGTGTTGAGACTCGGTGCGCCCTCTTCGTACGCCGTCTTGCGGATCGTACGGATGGTGCCGAGCTGGGAAGCGATCTGCGAGATGCTCGCGTGGATGCTGTCGAGCGCCTCGTCGCCCTCGGAGTCACCGATCGAGTCGGTCTCGTCGAGGAAGGCGTCCTTGGCCCGGTCCGTCTTGTCCCGGGGCCCGGTGACCTTGTAGTCGGTGGGCTTGGACTTGTTCGACAGCGGACCGGCCGACTGGTCGCGCTCCACCTGGAGCGCCTGGGCGAGCGAGGTCGCCTGCTTGGTCATCTTCGTCAGCAGCTGCATGTGCTCCAGCTGCTGCATGTCGGTCATGGACTCGTTGATCCTCAGACCGCCCAGCGTGGTCGCTGCGACCACGGGGAGGGCGAGGAGCGAGACCAGTCGCGTACTGATGCGCCAGTTACGGAGCGCTATTCGCGAACCCGTGTCGACCGGGCCACGCGACTGTGCGGGCGTGTTCGGCTCCGCGCCGCCGCCCGTCGTGGAGCCCGGGCGCTGCGCACGGTCGCTGTTGTCGCCGGCAGCGGCCGGCCCGGGGTTCTGGGCGTGCTGGGGCGAGGAACCGCGGTCGGTCCCGCCGCGCGGCTCCTGTTCCGCCGGAGCGCTGCCATCCCTCTTGAAACGTCCCTGCACTAGCGTCGCAACCTCTGGACCAGGCGTCCCGCCCGCAGGTAGCGGACAAGAACGGTGTCGGCGTCGTGGGGCGCTGGACGCGCCCCATGGTGGTCGTATGAGTGACCGGCGTACTTCCCCCTCCCGCCGCCACTCGGCGCTGCGTTGCGCCCCGGCGCGCCGGATCTGAAGCCCGCGGCGGTGCGTGGAATTCCAGCACAGTGCAGGATCTCCAACAAGGCCCATGTACCGGGCTGTGACCTGGGTGACACGTTGTGATGAATGGGTAACAAGCAGTGGAGAGTGATCGTGAGTAAAGCGGACTATTGGGGGCGAGTCACCTAGGGGTGGGGGGTGTCCCAGTCGCGATGATCAGGAGCGGAATGGTGGATTCAGTGGTGCAATGTCCGTTTTCTGGAACGGGGCCGACTGTCCGAAATGGGCAAATTGTCGATTAGTTCGTGAGCAAACTCACATGATGATCGTCGCCTCATCCCGGCTCGGGCAGGGAATCGGATGTTTAGCCTGACGCTTTACAGGGATGGCGAATCCGACAAGCCGGCGCCGCGACGAGTGACGCCCATACCGACAGGGTCCTGACGGCAGATGAAGACGACGACGATGTTCCGCAACATTGCCAACCCCCGGCGCACCACGCTGGCGCACCTCAAGGACGCCGAAGCGCTGCAGACGCCGCCGGCCCCGGAGCACGCCGCCGACCTGCCGAACGTGACGGCCAACCCGCGCCGCACCATCCTGATGGAAGCCCCGGTCACCGCCGCCCAGTAGTACCCCCGTCGTACGCACGGCCGTCCCCCTCATGCGCGCTCAGCGCCTCGCCCGGCGCTAGCCTGGAGCGTCAGTCTTCAGCCAGCCAGCAAGTGAGGGGCGACAGCATCCCGTGCGCATCGCCAGGTTCTCCATCGACGGCAATGTCGCCTTCGGCGCCGTCGAGGGGCAGGGCACCGTGGAATCCGGTGACCTCGTCCTCGACATCATCAAGGGCATTCCGTACGCCGACTTCGAGCTCTCGGGCACCAAGGTCCCGCTGAACAAGGTCCGGCTGCTGCCCCCCGTGCTCCCCAACAAGGTCGTGGCCATCGGCCGCAACTACGCGGAGCACGCCGCCGAACTCGGCCACGAGGTCCCCGACGCGCCGATCATCTTCTTCAAGCCCACCACCTCGGTGATCGGCTCCGGCGACGCGATCGAGTACCCCTCCTTCTCCAACGAACTGCACCACGAGGCCGAGCTGGCCGTGGTCATCGGCCGCATGTGCCGCGAGGTCCCGCGCGAGCGCGTCAAGGACGTCATCCTCGGCTACACCTGCGCCAACGACGTCACCGCCCGCGATGTGCAGCAGCGCGAGAAGCAGTGGGCCCGCGCCAAGGGCTTCGACACCTCCTGCCCGCTGGGCCCCTGGGTGGAGACCGACGTCGACCCGCACGACCTCACCATCCAGGCGACGGTCAACGGCGAGCAGCGACAGCTGGGCCGCACCAGCGACATGGTCCGCTCCGTCGAGGACCTGGTCGTCCACATCACGGAGGCCATGACGCTGCTCCCGGGCGATGTGATCCTCACGGGCACCCCCGCAGGGGTCGGACCCCTGCACGTCGGCGACGAGGTCGCCGTCACCATCGAAGGCATCGGCACTCTCACCAACAAGGTGATCAAGCGTGGCTAACGCACCCTCCCCCAAGGTCTCGGCTCCGCTCGACCAGGGGGTACCCCCTCGCGTCCGTTTCTGTCCCTCCCCGACCGGTAACCCCCACGTGGGCCTGGTCCGGACGGCGCTCTTCAACTGGGCCTTCGCCCGGCACCACCAGGGCACCCTGGTCTTCCGGATCGAGGACACCGACGCGGCGCGCGACTCGGAGGAGTCCTACCAGCAGCTGCTCGACTCGATGCGCTGGCTGGGCCTGGACTGGGACGAGGGCCCCGAGATCGGCGGCCCGCACGCCCCCTACCGCCAGTCGCAGCGGATGGACCTGTACAAGGACGTCGCCGAGGAGCTCCTCGCCGGCGGGTACGCCTACCCCTGCTACTGCACCACCGAGGAGCTGGACACCCGCCGCGACGCCGCCCGCGCCGCCGGAAAGCCGTCCGGCTACGACGGCCACTGCCGCGACCTCACCGCCGAGCAGAAGGCGGCGTACGAGGCCGAGGGCCGCACCTCGATCATCCGCTTCCGGATGCCCGACGAGGCCATCACCTTCACCGACCTGGTCCGCGGCGACATCACCGTCCAGCCGGAGAACGTCCCGGACTACGGCATCGTCCGCGCCAACGGGGCTCCGCTCTACACGCTGGTCAACCCGGTCGACGACGCGCTGATGGAGATCACCCACGTCCTGCGCGGCGAGGACCTGCTGTCCTCCACCCCGCGCCAGATCGCCCTGTACCGGGCGCTCATCGAGCTGGGCATCGCCAAGGACACCCCGGCCTTCGGCCACCTGCCGTACGTCATGGGCGAGGGCAACAAGAAGCTCTCCAAGCGCGACCCGCAGGCCTCGCTCAACCTCTACCGCGAGCGCGGGTTCCTCCCCGAGGGCCTGCTGAACTACCTCTCGCTGCTCGGCTGGTCGATCGCCGAGGACCGCGACATCTTCTCGATGGACGAGCTGATCGCGGCGTTCGACATCAAGGACGTCAACGCCAACCCGGCCCGCTTCGACCTCAAGAAGTGCGAGCACATCAACGCCGAGCACATCCGCATGCTCGATGTGAAGGCCTTCACCGAGGCCTGCGGCCCCTGGCTCCAGGCCCCCTTCGCCCCCTGGGCCCCCGAGGCCTTCGACGCGGAGAAGTGGACCCGGATCGCCCCGTACGCACAGACCCGGGTCACGGTGCTCTCCGACATCACCGACAACGTCGACTTCCTCTTCCTCGACGAGCCGGTGGAGGACGAGGCGTCCTGGACCAAGGCGATGAAGGGCGACCCGGTGGCCCTGCTCACCACGGCCCGCGCCAACCTGGAAGCGGCCGACTGGAGCGACCCGGAGTCGCTGAAGAACGCCGTCCTCACCGCCGGCGAGGCCCACGGCCTCAAGCTCGGCAAGGCCCAGGCCCCGGTCCGCGTCGCCGTCACCGGCCGCACGGTCGGCCTGCCGCTCTTCGAGTCCCTGGAGATCCTGGGCCGTGAGAAGAGCCTGGCCCGCGTGGACGCGGCGCTGGCGAAGCTGACCGCGTAACCAGCGCCGACGCCCCGAGGAGGGCCGCAGCCGACCGGCTGCGGCCCTCCTCGGCTTTCCCCCTCCGCGGCCGCCCGCCGACGGCTACCGTGAGATCCATGCCGATCCGCGCCGTGCTCTGGGACATCGACGACACGATCTTCGACTACGCGGGCGCCGATCGGACCGGTATGCGGCTCCACCTGGAGAGCGTGGGACTGCCCGAGGCGTACGCGTCGGTGGACGAGGCCCTCGCCGCCTGGAAGACGATCACCGCCGTGCACTGGGCGCGCGTCGCCGCCGGGGAGACGGACTTCCTCGGCCAGCGCCGGGACCGGGTGCGGGACTTCCTCGCGCGGACGATGGCGGACGCGGAGGCCGACGCCTGGTTCGCCGGTCATCTGACCCACTACGAGGCCGCCTGGACGCTCTTCCCGGACGTGCTGCCGGTCCTGGACCGCCTGGCGCCCGACTACCGCCACGCGATCCTCTCCAACTCCAGCAGCCACAACCAGCACCGCAAGCTCACCGCGCTCGGTGTCCGGGACCGCTTCGAGGCGATGGTCTGCGCCGTGGAGCTCGGGATCTCCAAGCCGGAGGCCGCCGCCTTCCACGCGGCCTGCGAGGCGCTCGCGCTGGAGCCGCACGAGGTGGCGTACGTGGGCGACGAACCCGACATCGACGCGAGCGGGGCCGTGGCCGCCGGGCTGACGGGGATCTGGCTCGACCGGCGGGGGAGGGGCGGGCGGCCGGACCTCGTGACGATCACCGGGCTCGACCAGCTCCCCGGCCTGCTGGCAGGCGATACCCGTTTTGGAGCGCCGGACACCTTCGGGTAATGTTCTTTCTGCGCCGCCCGAGCGGGCCGAAAGATCCGGCCGGGAAGCGCAGACAGAAGTGAAGCCCCCTCCAGGGGTTGCATTTCAGTGGGCTATGGTGTAATTGGCAACACTACGGTTTCTGGTACCGTCATTCTAGGTTCGAGTCCTGGTAGCCCAGCGCAAGACCAAGCAGTACGAGCAAGACCAGCAGGACAAGCCCCCGTTGTGTAGCGGCCTAGCACGCTGCCCTCTCACGGCAGTAGCGCCGGTTCGAATCCGGTCGGGGGTACAGATCCTTCCCGCGAGAACATCATGGGTCGCACCCATCGCTCTCGATGCAGGATCGCTAGGGCCCCCGTTGTGTAGCGGCCTAGCACGCTGCCCTCTCACGGCAGTAGCGCCGGTTCGAATCCGGTCGGGGGTACTTGTCACACCATGGGCTATGGTGTAATTGGCAACACTACGGTTTCTGGTACCGTCATTCTAGGTTCGAGTCCTGGTAGCCCAGCGCAAGTCAGCAGTAACCACGCCCCCGTTGTGTAGCGGCCTAGCACGCTGCCCTCTCACGGCAGTAGCGCCGGTTCGAATCCGGTCGGGGGTACAACAGAGCAGTACGGAAAGGCCCTTCACCTCGGTGGAGGGCCTTTCCGCTGCCGCCCCTGCCGTGAGGCCGTCCCCGTCACAGGCCGTACCGGCGGGCCGATTCCTCGCTCTGCGCCGGCCGCCGCAGGGACATCGGCAGCGGTTCGTACCACACCGCCGACGCGACGGCCTTCTCGACCTGCTCGGCTTCGGAGGCGTACGTCTCCATCTCGTCCGGATCGTGCACCGCGGCCTGCTCCATGATCCGGGCCTGCCGGGTCAAGTAGCCGATGTCACACGGGTATCCGAGCCGGATCAGCGTGGCCACCGAAGCGACCGGGGACCGGTGGACGGGGGAGAGCTCGCCGAGCTCCAGCGTCGCCGTCCACCCCAACTCCGTGAGCAGCGCGGCCACCTCGGCCCGTGCCGTCGCCGTCGGGACGCCGCTCCGCTCGCTCAGCTCCGCCAGTCGCAATCTCCGCGCCTTCCCTTGCGCCCCCGTCCGGGCGCGGGGCCGCAGGCCGGCGGACCGCCTCGCCCACCGGTCCTCCGACGGCTGAGCGGAGAGAGAGTGGAGAGGCCCGGGAAAGAAAAAGGGCCGCCACGGCGCTGGGGCGGCCTTCCGGAAGACGGTGAGAAGAAGAGACGGGGAGAGGGGGGAGACGGGGGAGCGGAGCCGTGACGGGCGGGTCAGCCCGTGCGGCGCAGGGCCTCGCTCAGCCGCGCTGCCGAGTCGATGACGGCCTGGGCGTGCATCCGGCCCGGGTGGCGGGTCAGCCGCTCGATCGGCCCGGAGACCGAGACGGCGGCGACCACCCGGTTCGAGGGGCCGCGCACCGGGGCGGAGACCGAGGCCACCCCCGGCTCCCGCTCGCCGATCGACTGGGCCCAGCCCCGTCGCCGTACGCCGGAGAGCGCCGTCGCCGTGAACCGGGCGCCCTGGAGGCCCCGGTGCAGCCGCTCCGGCTCCTCCCAGGCCATCAGGATCTGGGCGGAGGAGCCCGCCTTCATGGTGAGCGTGGAGCCGACCGGCACCGTGTCCCGGAGTCCGGACAGCCGTTCGGCCGCCGCCACGCAGATCCGCATGTCGCCCTGCCGGCGGTAGAGCTGCGCGCTCTCGCCGGTGATGTCGCGCAGGTGGGTGAGCACCGGTCCGGCCGTGGCCAGCAGGCGGTCCTCGCCCGCCGCGGCTGCCAGTTCCGACAGCCGGGGGCCGAGAATGAACCGGCCCTGCATGTCCCTCGCCACCATTCGGTGGTGTTCCAGTGCCACGGCCAGTCGATGGGCCGTGGGCCGTGCGAGCCCGGTCGCCGCGACCAGCCCGGCGAGGGTGGCCGGACCGGACTCCAGGGCGCTCAATACCAGAGCTGCCTTGTCGAGAACGCCGACGCCGCTAGAGTTGTCCATACGACGATACTCCCGTCTCACTCTGTGAAACGCAAGTTCAATTTTCGGCGGAAGTTGCGAACCTGTACGGGCGGCCCCACAACGGCTCGTAGCCACCGCCCCGCACGGGGGTCCGGACGGAGGCGCACCAATCTCTAGTTGGGCCGGCGAAGACGCCGGCCGGAGGGAAAGCGATGGGTAGGACACTCGCGGAGAAGGTCTGGGACGACCATGTCGTCCGGCGCGCGGAGGGCGAGCCCGACCTTCTCTTCATCGATTTGCACCTGCTGCACGAGGTGACCAGCCCGCAGGCCTTCGACGGTCTGCGTCAGGCCGGACGTCCGGTGCGGCGCCTCGACCTCACCATCGCCACCGAGGACCACAACACCCCGACCCTCGACATCGACAAGCCGATCGCCGACCCGGTCTCGCGCGCCCAGCTGGAGACCCTGCGCAAGAACTGCGCGGAGTTCGGCGTACGGCTGCACCCGCTGGGCGACGTCGAGCAGGGCGTCGTCCACGTGGTCGGCCCGCAGCTGGGGCTGACCCAGCCGGGCACCACCGTGGTCTGCGGCGACTCCCACACCTCCACGCACGGCGCATTCGGCGCGCTGGCGTTCGGTATCGGCACCAGCCAGGTGGAGCACGTCCTGGCCACCCAGACGCTGCCGCTGGCCCGCCCGAAGACCATGGCCATCACGGTCGAGGGCGAACTGCCCGACGAGGTCACCGCGAAGGACCTGATCCTGGCGATCATCGCCCGGATCGGCACCGGCGGCGGCCAGGGCTACATCCTCGAATACCGCGGCTCCGCCATCGAGAAGCTCTCGATGGAGGCCCGGATGACCATCTGCAACATGTCGATCGAGGCCGGCGCCCGCGCGGGCATGATCGCCCCGGACGCCACCACCTACGACTACCTCAAGGGCCGCGACCACGCCCCCGTGGGCGAGGACTGGGACGCCGCCGTCGCGTACTGGAACACGCTGCGCTCCGACGACGACGCGGTGTTCGACGCCGAGGTCGTCATCGAGGCCGCCGAACTCGCCCCGTTCGTCACCTGGGGCACCAACCCCGGCCAGGGCGCGCCCCTGTCGGCCAACGTCCCCGACCCGGCTTCGTACGAGGACGCCTCGGAGCGCTTCGCCGCCGAAAAGGCCCTGGAGTACATGGGGTTGACCGCCGGGCAGCCGCTGCGCGAGATCAGCGTCGACACCGTCTTCGTAGGTTCGTGCACCAACGGCCGCATCGAGGACCTGCGCAACGCGGCCTCGATCCTGGACGGCCGCAAAGTCGCGAGAGGCGTAAGGATGCTGGTCGTCCCCGGCTCGGTCCGGGTCGCGCTCCAGGCCGTCTCCGAGGGCCTGGACAAGGTCTTCACCGAGGCCGGCGCCGAATGGCGGCACGCGGGTTGCTCGATGTGCCTCGGCATGAACCCCGACCAGCTGGCCCCCGGCGAGCGCTCCGCCTCCACCTCGAACCGCAACTTCGAGGGCCGGCAGGGCAAGGGCGGCCGCACCCACCTGGTCTCGCCCCAGGTCGCCGCCGCCACCGCGGTGCTGGGCCATCTGGCCTCGCCCGCCGACCTGTCCGACGCCCGTACCCCCGCCGGAGTCCGATAGCCATGGAAGCCTTCACCACGCACACCGGCCGGGTCGTCCCGCTGCGCCGCAGCAACGTCGACACCGACCAGATCATCCCCGCCCACTGGCTGAAGAAGGTCACCCGCGACGGATTCGAGGACGGGCTCTTCGAAGCCTGGCGCAAGGACGAGAACTTCGTCCTCAACCGCCCCGAGCGCCAGGGCGCGTCGGTCCTCGTCGCCGGTCCCGACTTCGGTACGGGCTCCTCCCGCGAACACGCCGTCTGGGCCCTGCAGAACTTCGGGTTCAAGGCCGTCGTCTCCTCCCGCTTCGCCGACATCTTCCGCGGCAACTCGCTGAAGAACGGCCTGCTCACGGTGGTGCTGGAGCAGAAGGTCGTCGACGCGCTCTGGGAGCTGACGGAGGCCGACCCGACCGCCGAGGTGACCGTCGACCTGGAGACCCGCCAGGTCCGCGCCGAGGGCATCACCGCCGACTTCGAGCTCGACGAGAACGCCCGCTGGCGCCTGCTCAACGGCCTCGACGACATCAGCCTCACCCTTCAGAACGAAGCGGACATCGCCGCGTACGAGGCGGCCAGGCCGGTCTTCAAGCCGCGTACCATTGCCGCCTGAGCAGCGCTTTTCCAGGACTGCGCCCCCTGCCTCCCGGCAGGGGGCGCAGTCGCTTGTTGAGACCCCGTCGGGCGACAACTCGCCCCAGATGGCACAATCGGTGCATGGAACGCGACAGCCAACTCAAGCTCTATGGCCAAGTCGCCGACCGATTGAAGGAAGCGCACGCGAAGGTGCGTGCACTGCAAGTCCCGGAGAGCGTAAGGATGGCGCTGACCCGGAAGCTGTTGGTCGTCACGGCCGCGGCGAAGCACGATCTCCCGGACGCGGCAAGGCGTCTGGACCGGTTGATGAAGGACCTCGATGAGGGCCGATTCCCCGAAGGTGACTGACACGTGGAACTGCGCATCGGTCGACTTCGTTGCGGCACTAGGGTGATTAGCCCGTTTCGTGTTTGATTTGCGGTATATATCTGCCTAACGTGCGAAAAAGCTTGAACACTTTCGTTCTGGCAATGTCTCCGAAGGGGAAGACGTGAACAAGGCGCAGCTCGTAGAAGCGATTGCCGACAAGGTCGGCGGCCGTCAGCAGGCCGCGGACGCCGTCGACGCGGTACTCGACGCGATCGTCCGTGCCGTTGTCGCCGGGGACCGTGTCTCGGTCACCGGCTTCGGCTCGTTCGAGAAGGTCGACCGCCCCGCCCGGTACGCCCGCAACCCGCAGACGGGTGAGCGCGTCCGGGTCAAGAAGACCTCGGTGCCCCGCTTCCGCGCGGGTCAGGGCTTCAAGGACCTGGTGAGCGGCTCGAAGAAGCTCCCCAAGAACGACGTGGCCGTCAAGAAGGCGCCCAAGGGCAGCCTCTCGGGCGGATCTTCCGCCGCCCGTACGACGGTGAAGGCCGCCGCCGCCAAGAAGTCGGCCGCCAAGAAGGCCACCGCGAAGAAGACCACCGCCAAGAAGGCGACTCCGGCGAAGAAGACCACCGCCGCAGCCAAGAAGGTCACCGCGAAGAAGACCACCGCGACCGCCAAGAAGACCTCCGCGGCCGCGAAGAAGGCGACTCCGGCGAAGAAGACCTCCGCCGCGGTCAAGAAGACCGTCGCCAGCAAGACCGCGCCCGCCAAGAAGACCACGGCGAAGAAGGCGCCCGCGAAGAAGACCACGGCGCGCAAGACCACGGCCAAGAAGGCCACCGCACGCAAGAAGTGAGACCGGGCCACCCGCTCTTACCTCACAACGCGCCGGGCCGGGCTCCCCTCCGGGGGAGCCCGGCCCGCGGGCTGTCCGGGCCCCGTTCGGCCCAGCGAACCACTTCTAGAACGTCTGCAGGGTCACCAGCGTGATCCGCAGCTCCGCCCCCTCGCCCTCGCCCTCGATCCGTACCCGCTGCCCCGGGCGCAGCAGCAACAGGCCGCCCGCGTCGAAGGCCGGGGCGTCGAACTCCACTGGGGTGCCGTCGTCCAGCAGCACGCTGCCGCTGCGGGTCTCGGGGTCGTACGTGTACGAGGTCGCCTGCATGGGCGGCAGCCTATCGGTCGGCCGCCGGGGCGGGCACGGCCGCGATCCGTGCCGTGTGCGGCCCCACTCCCAGGGCCAGGGCCACCCGCAGATCCTCGCCCGTATCGACGTCCCGGCGCACCGAGTCGACGCCGGACAGCGCTATTTCCACCGCCCCCGACGCCAGGTGCCGTGACCCGGACGGGCCACCGAAAGCCGGACGGAATTCCGCACCGCTCGCGGCGGCCAGAAATGTCGTACCGATTCCCGCCGCGTCCCGGAGAAATGCGCTGGGAAAAGCGGAAGCAAAATCGAGCACCCGCTCCAATTCACCGGTGCGCAGCGCGGGCAGATCCGCGTTGAGCGCGGCCACCGCGGCGGCGGGCCGCACGGCCCGCACCGAGCGGGCGCCGTGCGCGAGCGCCGCGTTGAGCCCGGCCCCCGGATCGTCCGGCACGATCCGCGCCCCGAGCGCGGAAAGCGCCGCCGCGGCCACGGCGTCGTCCGTGACGACCACCACATCGCGCACCCGCGCACAGGCCAGCGCCGCCGCCACCGTGTCCTGGGCGAAGGCCAGGGCCAGCAGAGGCCGCGCAGCCTCGCCCGCCGCCCGCCCCAGGCGGCTCTTGGCCCGTGCGAGCGGCTTCAGCGGAACGACCAGGGACCAGGGCCCGGCCGGATCGGTGTTCGTGGCGATCTCCCCCTCCGTACGCATCGGCACCTATTCTCGCCTGCCGGTACGACAACCCGGAGGACCCCTACGCAACGTGAGGCGTACGGTGTTCTCGACAGAGCAGGGGCCTGGGGCGAGACTTGACCGTCAGTAGCCAGCCAGCAGGTCAAAGTCCCTAAGGAAGGTGTCCGAGTGTCCCGCCGCAGAATCGGCTTCTGGTACCGCCTGGCGGCGGTTATCGCCAAGCCGCCATTGGTGGTTCTGTTCAAGCGCGACTGGCGGGGGATGGAACACATTCCGGCCGACGGCGGATTCATCACCGCCGTCAATCACAACTCCTATCTGGACCCGCTCTCCTACGGCCACTTCCAGTACAACACCGGGCGCGTGCCGCGCCTCCTGGCGAAGGCCGGCCTCTTCCGCACCCCGTTCGTCGGGATGATGCTGCGCGGCACCGGCCAGATCCCCGTCTACCGCGAGACCACCAACGCCCTGGACGCCTTCCGGGCCGCCGTGGAGGCCATCGAGCGCGGCGAGTGCGTCGCCTTCTACCCCGAGGGCACCCTCACCCGCGACCCCGACATGTGGCCGATGGCCGGCAAGACCGGGGCCGCCCGGGTCGCCCTGATGACCAAGGTGCCCGTCATCCCGGTCGCCCAGTGGGGCGCCAACCTCGCGATGCCGCCGTACGCCAAGGAGAACAAGTTCCGGCTGTTCCCCCGCAAGACGCTCCAGGTGCAGGCCGGGCCGCCCGTCGACCTCAGCCGCTTCCACGGCCTGGAGCCCACCCCCGAGGTGCTGCGCGAGGCGACCGAGGTCATCATGGCGGCCATCACCCGCGAGCTGGAGGACCTGCGCGGCGAGAAGGCGCCCGCCGAGCTCTACGATCACCGCAAAGCCCGTGCTGAACAACGGCGCAGGGCCCAGGGAAAGGGACCCACGTGACGCACCCCGTAAAAGCAGCCGTCTTCGGAACCGGCTCATGGGGTACGGCCTTCGCCGTGATCCTCGCCGACGCGGGCTGCGACGTCACCCTCTGGGGGCGCCGCGCCGAGGTCGCCGAGACCATCAACACCACGCACACCAACCCGGACTACCTCCCGGGCATCGAGCTCCCCGACTCCATCCGCGCCACCACCGACGCCGCCGAGGCCCTGCGCGGCGCCGAGTTCGCCTTCCTCGTGGTGCCCTCGCAGACGCTCCGCGCCAACCTCGCCGACTGGGCCCCGCACCTGGGGCCGGACACCGTCCTGGTCTCCCTGATGAAGGGCGTCGAGCTGGGCACCGCCGAGCTGATGAGCGAGGTGATCGCGGACGTGACCAAGGTCTCCGCCGACCGTATCGCCGTCGTCTCCGGCCCCAACCTGGCCAAGGAGATCGCCGAGCGCCGCCCCGCCGCGGCCGTCGTCGCCTGCGCCGACGAGTCCGTCGCCCAGCGCCTCCAGGCCGCCTGCCACACCGCGTACTTCCGGCCGTACACCAACACCGACGTGGTCGGCTGCGAGCTCGGCGGCGCCGTGAAGAACGTCATCGGCCTCGCCGTCGGCATCGCGGACGGCATGGGCCTCGGCGACAACACCAAGGGCTCCCTCATCACCCGGGGCCTCGCCGAGACCACCCGTCTGGGCCTGGCCATGGGCGCGGACCCGTTGACGTTCTCCGGACTCGCGGGCCTGGGCGACCTGGTGGCGACCTGCTCCTCGCCGCTCTCGCGCAATCACACCTTCGGCACCAACCTCGGCCGCGGCATGACGCTCCAGGAGACGATCGCCGTCACCAAGCAGACCGCGGAGGGCGTCAAGTCCTGCGAATCGGTCCTCGACCTGGCCCGCAGGCACGGGGTCGACATGCCCATCACCGAGACCGTCGTCTCCATCGTCCACGAGGGCAAGTCCCCGGTCGTCGCGGTGAAGGAGCTGATGTCGCGGAGCGCCAAGGCCGAGCGACGCTGACGTCTCCCCTACCAGCAGGTACGCTCATCGCGATATGAGCAGCGAGAACCTCCCCCAGAGCCCTGAGCGCCGCGAGAGCCCTGAGCAGCAGCGTCGCAAGCCCCGTGTGGCGGTCGTGTTCGGCGGCCGCAGCTCCGAACACGGCATCTCGGTCGTCACGGCCGGCGCCGTCATGAAGGCCATCGACCGGACCACGTACGACGTCCTGCCGATCGGCATCACGACGGACGGCCGCTGGGCGCTCACCGCGGACGAGCCCGAACGCATGGCCATCGCCGACCGCAAGGTCCCCGATGTGGACGGGCTCGCCGAGTCCGCCGAGGGCAGCGTCACGCTCTCCGTCGACCCCGGCAGCCGCGAGGTCCTCTACAGCGAACCGGGATCGGTGCCCAAGGCGCTGGGCGAGGTCGACGTCGTCTTTCCCGTGCTGCACGGACCGTACGGCGAGGACGGCACCCTCCAGGGGCTTCTGGAGCTCTCCGGAGTGCCCTACGTCGGCGCGGGCGTCCTCGCCTCGGCCGTCGGCCAGGACAAGGAGTACATGAAGCGGGTCTTCCGCTCCTTCGGGCTGCCGGTCGGACCCTACGAGGTCGTCCGCCCCCGCGAGTGGGAGAGCGACCCGGCCGCCGCCCGCAAGCGGATCGTGGACTTCGCCGGCGAGCACGGCTGGCCGCTGTTCATCAAGCCCGCCCGCGGCGGTTCCTCGATGGGCATCACCAAGGTCGACGGACTCGAAGGCCTCGACGAGGCGATCGAGGAGGCCCGCCGCCACGACCCGAAGTTCCTCGTCGAGTCGCTGCTGCGCGGCCGGGAGATCGAGTGCGGGGTGCTGGAGTTCGAGGACGGCCCGCGCGCCAGCGTGCCCGCCGAGATCCCGCCGGTCACCGCGCACGACTTCTACGACTTCGAGGCCAAGTACATCGACTCGGCCGCCGGTCTGGTGCCCGCCCCGCTCACCGAGGAGCAGACCGCCGAGGTGCAGCGGCTCGCCGTCGCCGCCTTCGACGCCGTCTCCTGCGAGGGCCTGGTGCGCGCCGACTTCTTCCTCACCGAGGACGGCGGTTTCGTCATCAACGAGATCAACACCCTGCCGGGCTTCACCCCGATCTCGATGTACCCGCGCATGTGGCAGGAGAGCGGCGTCGACTATCCGGAGCTGGTCGACCGGCTGATCCAGGCCGCGTTGAACCGCTCCACCGGACTGCGCTGACGGAACCGCCCGCGGGCCTCAGAGCCGGTTCGGGACCGTCTTCGCGATGGGGCCGGCGAACGAGGCCAGCGGCGTGATGTCGTGGGCGTACGCCGAGGAGAGCGTGACCTCGACGTACGCCTTGCGGTACGTGGTGGTGAACCGCGGTCCGGAGTCCTCGGGCTCCTCCAGCATCCACTGCACCCCGTCCGCCTCGACGCCCTGTGACTGGGGGTCGTCCATCTTCGCGGGCCGGGGGACCCCGCAGCGCAGTACGATCGCCCCGTCCCCCCAGCCGGCGGTCAGCTCCGAAGCCGGGGAGGGGTCGCTGCGTTCCAGTTCGAGGACGGCCTCCGGCAGTTCCTCGTGCAGGGCCTCGCAGTACGCTGCGGCCTCCGAGGACGGTGTGGGAACCGTGACCGAGGGCTGCGCGTCGCTGAGGGAACAGCCCGCCGCGGCCAGCACGAGCACGGCAGCGGACGGACCGAGGAATATCGAGCGTGGGGAACGGCGGGCGGATGACGTCACCGGCCCAGCCTAGACGGGGGTCAGAGGTGGACGACCGGGCAGGTCAGGGTTCGTGTGATGCCGTCCACCTGCTGCACTTTGGCGACCACCATGCGGCCGAGTTCATCGACCGTGTCTGCCTGGGCCCGCACGATCACGTCGTACGGACCGGTGACGTCCTCTGCCTGGATGACTCCCGGAATCTTGGAGATGGTCTCGGCGACGATCGACGCCTTGCCCACCTCGGTCTGGATGAGGATGTACGCCTGTACCACGGAACCTCCAGGGCGGCCACGAGGATCATGTGGGGGAAAGGGACGCCACGTTATCGCGTCGCCGCGGGCCGCGGGGAGACCTACGGGCCGGATGACGCCCACAGCGTGGCGTACAGGGCGCAGAAGTTGACGTATCTCTTGACGGTACCGACAGCACAGACGGCTCGCGACCGGGGGCCCGGACGGGTGTCCGGGGCGATAAAGGAGAGGTGAGACTCGGTGAAGGGAACCGTGGGCGAGTTGGGGGAGTTCGGGCTCATCAGAGAGCTCACGTCCCGGCTCACCACCACTCCGGCGGTACGGCTGGGGCCCGGCGACGACGCCGCGGTCGTGGCCGCCCCCGACCGCAGGGTCGTGGCCAGTACGGACATCCTGCTGGAAGGGCGGCACTTCCGCCGCGACTGGTCGACGGCGTACGACGTCGGCCGCAAGGCCGCCGCCCAGAACCTCGCGGACATCGCGGCGATGGGCGCCGTGCCCACCGCGCTGCTCCTCGGCCTCGTCGTCCCCGCCGACCTCCCCGTCACCTGGGCCGCCGAGCTGATGGACGGACTGCGCGACGAGTGTCAGGTGGCGGGCGCGGCCGTGGTGGGCGGCGATGTGGTCGGCGGCGACACGATCACCGTCGCGATCACCGCGCTCGGCGATCTGCGCAACCACGAACCCGTCACCCGGGGCGGCGCCCGCCCCGGCGACGTCGTCGCGGTCACCGGCTGGCTCGGCTGGTCCGCCGCCGGATACGCCGTGCTCTCCCGCGGCTTCCGCTCGCCCCGCGCCTTCGTCGAGGCCCACCGCCGCCCGGAGCCGCCGTACCACGCGGGCCCCGCGGCCGCCGGACTCGGCGCCACCGCGATGACCGACGTCAGCGACGGCCTCGTCGCCGACCTCGGCCACATCGCGGAGTCCAGCAAGGTCCGCATAGACCTGCGCTCCGGCCTGATCGACATCCCCTCACAGATGTCCGACATCGGCCAGGCCGTCGGCGTCGACCCGCTCCAGTGGGTGCTGACCGGGGGGGAGGACCACGCGATCGTGGCGACCTTCCCGCCGGACGTGAAACTGCCCGCCCGCTGGAAGGTGATCGGCGAGGTCCTCAACCCCTCCGCCCTGCCCCAGGTCACCGTCGACGGCGCGCCCTGGACCAGCAGGGGCGGCTGGGACCACTTCGGCTCCATCGAGGACACCCACCAGCCCCGGTGACCGTTAGATTGCTGCGTATGTCCATACGTACCGCTGTCCCGCCCCGTGTGCTCACCGTCGCCGGATCCGACTCCGGCGGCGGTGCGGGGATCCAGGCCGATCTGAAGACGATGCTCGCCCTCGGCGTGCACGGCATGAGCGTGCTCACCGCCGTCACCGCACAGAACTCCCTCGGCGTCCAGGGCGCGTGGGAGCTTCCGGTGGACGCCGTACGCGCCCAGTACCGCAGCGTCGTCGACGACATCGGCGTCCAGGCCGTGAAGACCGGCATGCTCGCCTCGGCCGCCCTCGTGGAGACGGTCGCCGAACTCCTCGCCGGAACCGACGCCCCCGTCGTCGTCGACCCGGTCGGCGTCTCCAAGCACGGCGACGCGCTCCTCGCCGCCGAGGCCCTCGACTCCGTACGGACGAAGCTGCTGCCCGTCGCCACCGTCGCCACCCCGAACCTCGACGAAGTGGCCCAGCTCACCGGCGTCCGGGTCACCGACGAGAGCGGAATGCGCCGTGCCGCCGAGGAGATCCTCGGCTTCGGGCCGCGCTGGGTCGTGATCAAGGGCGGCCATCTGCCCGGCGAGGCGGTGGACCTGCTCACCGACGGGAGCGCGGAACACTGGCTGCGCGCCCCCCGGCACGACAACCGCCACACCCACGGCACCGGCTGCACCCTGGCCTCCGCCATCGCCTCCGGGCTCGCGCTCGGGATGGACGTACCCACGGCGGTACGGGACGCGAAGACGTACGTCACCGGCGCGATCGAGGCCGGCTTCCCGCTCGGCGGCGGTATCGGTCCGGTCGACCACGGCTGGCTGACCCGGCCGGCCGACTGACGGGCTCCGGCTGGCCCTGCCGCCCGATCAGCTTCTGAGCACGGCGAAAAGCTCCTGAGCACAGCAAAAAGCCGGTCCACCGAGATGGACCGGCTTTTTGGGCAACCGGAAGGCTGCGCTACGACGGGGACGTCAGCGCGCGACCTTGCCGGCCTTGATGCACGAGGTGCAGACGTTGAGCCGCTTCGGCGTCCGACCGACCACGGCACGCACGCGCTGGATGTTGGGATTCCAGCGACGGGACGTACGGCGGTGCGAGAACGAAACGCTGTTGCCGAAGCTCGGCCCCTTGCCGCAAACGTCGCAGTTGGCAGCCACGGGTCACTCCAAAGACTTCAGATGCACTTACAGTGAATTCCGGCGCGCCGGAATCAGTTCGACTGAAGTGGCGGTACCGGAGGGATGGCCCGACTCTCATCGGGCAACCGGAGCAGCATACAACGCCTGCTTCGGAGATACGAAACTACCACGGCTCGGCCGCCCGCCCTCCCGGCCCCTGTCCCTGCCGGGACCCCGGCAGGCGGGCTAACCTGCGGTGCAGCCCGTTGCCACGGCCGCTTCAAGGAGGACCATCGGTGCCGCAGCTCCCCGACGACCTGGACGCCGTCGCGGTACGCACGTGGTGCTCGCTGGCCCTGGAGACGCTGGGCCGGGAGCGCGCGGAGATCGACGCGATCAACGTCTATCCCGTCGCCGACGGGGACACCGGCACCAACCTCTATCTGACCGTCGAGTCCGCCGCCGCGGCCGTCGAAGCGGTGTTCGCCGCGCACGAGACCGGCACCACCGCACCCGCCACCGCCGACGCCGTACGCGCCATGGCGCACGGCGCCCTGATCGGCGCCCGCGGGAACTCCGGCACGATCCTGGCCCAGCTGCTGCGCGGCATGGCCGGGGTGCTGGCCGACGGCGGCGACGCGGCCCATCTGCGCCTCGCCCTCACCAGTGCCGCCCACGCGGCCCGGCAGGCTGTCGCCCACCCGGTCGAGGGCACCGTGCTCACCGTCGCCGCCGAGGCCGCCGAGGCCGCCCGGGGGGAGCACTCCGACCTGGGCACCGTCGTCACCGCCGCCTACGAGGGCGCGCGCGCCGCCCTCGCGCGCACCCCCGAGCAGCTCGCCGTCCTCGGCCGGGCGGGCGTGGTCGACGCCGGGGGCCGCGGCCTGGTGGCGGTCCTGGGCGCGCTGGTGGAGACGGTGACCGGGCAGCCTCCCGTACGGGGACCCCGTACCGGTTCCGGGAGTTCCGGGAAGGCGCCCATGACCGTGGACGGGGGTGACGGGGGTGACGGGGGTTCGGTGGTGGGGCTTCCGGCGGGCGGCACTCCGGTGGAGGGCGTCATGGAGGGAGACCTTCCCGTGGGCGGCGTTCCCGGCGGAGCCGCGGGGGACGGGCCGCTCGACTGCCCCGAGGACGGGGGCGTCGGGCCCGCGTTCGAGGTGATCTACCTCCTGGAGGCCCGCGACGAGCAGGTGGCCCGGCTGCGGACCCGGCTCGACGCGCTGGGCGACTCCCTGGTCGTGGTCGGCGGGGACGGGCTCTGGCACGTCCACGTCCATGTCGACGACGCCGGGGCCGCCGTGGAGGCGGGCGTCGAGGCCGGCCGGCCGTACCGGATCCGGATCACCCACTTCGCCACCGAGAGCGGCCACGACGTCCGCGTCCAGGCCGAACCCGCCCAGCGCGCCGTCGTCGTCGTGGTCCCCGGCGACGGCCTGGCCGGGCTCTGCACCGAGGCCGGCGCCACCACCGTGATCGCCCGCCCCGGCGAACCGCCCGCCAGCGGCGAACTCGTCGACGCCATCCGCCGCGCCCACGCCCGCGAGGTGGTGCTCCTGCCCAACGACGCGGCCCTGCGCCACACCGCCGCCGCGGCCGCCGAACAGGCCAGGACCGAGGGGGTCAGGGTCGCGCTCGTGCCGACCCGCGCCGCCGTCCAGGGCATCGCCGCCCTCGCCGTCCACGAGCCTGACCGGGGCTTCGACGAGGACGTGGTCGCCATGACCGCCGCCGCCGGAGCCACCCGCTACGCCGAACTGGCCGTCGCCGAGCGCCAGTCGTGGACCATGGCCGGGGTCTGCCAGGCCGGTGACATCCTCGGCCTGATCGACGGCGACGTGGCCGTGATCGGCGCCGACGTCCCGGCCACCGCCCGCACCGTGCTCGACCGGATGCTGGCGGCCGGAGGCGAACTGGTCACCCTCGTCCTCGGCGAGGACGTCCCGGACTCGCTGGCCGACGCGCTGGAGGAGCACGTACGCGAGGGCCATCTCGCCGTGGACACCGTGGTCTACCGGGGCGGGCACCAGCGCGCACCGCTGCTGATCGGCGTCGAGTAGCGGCGAGTGGTAGCGGCGGGCCGTGCGTGCCCGGCGGACAGCTGTCAGTGCCGTGGTGTGCAATGGATCGCGTGTCCTCGTTCGATGAACCTCTCAAGAAGCTGCTCGGCGGAGCCACCGCGAAGGTGATGGCCGAACACCTCGACCTGCACACGGTCGGTGATCTGCTGCACCACTACCCGCGGCGGTACGAGGAGCGCGGCAAGCTGACCGCGCTGGCCGACCTCCCGCTGGACGAGCACGTCACGGTCGTCGCCCAGGTCGCCGACGCCCGGATCCTGATGTTCAACAACGGCCGGGGCAAACGCCTGGAGGTCACCCTGACCGACGGCAGCGGCCGCCTCCAGCTGGTCTTCTTCGGCCACGGCGTCCACAAGCCGCACAAGGAGCTGCTCCCCGGCCGCCAAGCGATGTTCGCGGGCAAGGTCTCCGTCTTCAACCGCAAGATGCAGCTCGCCCACCCCACGTACCAACTCCTCGACGCCTCCGACGCAGACGAGGCGACCGAGGCCGTGGACGCCTTCGCCGGACGGCTGCTGCCGATCTACCCCGCCTGCAAGCAGCTCGACTCCTGGCGGATCGCCAAGGCCGTCGACGCCGTCCTGCCCAGCGCGCAGGACGCGGTGGACCCGCTGCCCGCCTCGCTCCGCGAGGGCCGCGGCTTCACCCCGCTGCCCGAGGCCCTGCTGAAGGTGCACCGCCCGCAGACGAAGGCGGACATCGAGGACGCCAAGGCCCGGCTCAAGTGGGACGAGGCGTTCGTCCTCCAGGTCGCCCTGGCCCGCCGCCGGTACGCCGACACCCAGCTGCCCGCCGTCGCCCGCCGCCCCGTCGCGGACGGGCTGCTGGACGCGTTCGACGCCAAGCTGCCCTTCACCCTCACCGAGGGCCAGGAGAAGGTCAGCAAGGAGATCTTCGACGACCTGGCCACCGAGCACCCGATGCACCGACTCCTCCAGGGCGAGGTGGGCAGCGGAAAGACGATGGTGGCCCTGCGCGCGATGCTCACCGTGGTCGACGCGGGCGGCCAGGCCGCGATGCTCGCCCCCACCGAGGTCCTGGCCCAGCAGCACCACCGCTCGATCACCGAGATGATGGGCGAGCTGGCCGAGGGCGGCATGCTCGGGGGTTCGGACCGGGGCACCAAGGTCGTCCTGCTCACCGGCTCCATGGGCATGGCCGCCCGCCGTCAGGCCCTGCTCGACCTGGTCACCGGCGAGGCCGGGATCGTCATCGGCACCCACGCCCTCATCGAGGACAAGGTGCAGTTCCACGACCTCGGCCTGGTCGTCGTGGACGAACAGCACCGCTTCGGCGTGGAGCAGCGCGACGCCCTGCGCTCGAAGGGGAAGCAACCGCCCCACCTCCTCGTCATGACCGCCACCCCCATTCCCCGTACGGTCGCCATGACGGTCTTCGGCGACCTGGAGACCTCCGTCCTGGACCAGCTCCCGGCCGGCCGCTCCCCGATCGCCAGCCATGTCGTCCCCGCCAAGGACAAGCCCCACTTCCTCGCCCGCGCCTGGGAACGCGTCCGCGAGGAGGTCGGGAACGGCCACCAGGCGTACGTCGTCTGCCCCCGCATCGGCGACGACGCGGAGGAGGCCGGGGGGAAGAAGGGCAAGGCGAAGAAGAACACCGCCGAGGAGGACCCGGAGAAGCGCCCGCCGCTCGCCGTCCTGGAGATCGCCGACGAGCTGCGCAAGGGCGCGCTGGCCGGACTGAGCGTCGAGGTGCTGCACGGCAGGATGCACCCCGACGAGAAGGACGACGTCATGCGCCGGTTCGCCGCCGGTGATGTCGACGTCCTGGTCGCCACCACCGTCATCGAGGTCGGCGTCAACGTCCCCAACGCCACCGCCATGGTGATCATGGACGCCGACCGCTTCGGCGTCTCCCAGCTCCACCAGCTGCGCGGCCGCGTCGGCCGTGGCTCCGCCCCGGGGCTCTGCCTGCTGGTCAGCGAGGCCCACGAGGCGAGCCCCGCCCGCGCCCGGCTCTCCGCCGTCGCCGCCACCCTCGACGGCTTCGAGCTCTCCCGGATCGACCTCGAACAGCGCCGCGAGGGCGATGTGCTGGGCCAGGCCCAGTCCGGAGTGCGCTCCTCGCTGCGGATGCTCACCGTCATCGACGACGAGGAGGTCATCGCCGCCGCCCGCGAGGAGGCCGTCGCGATCGTCGCCGCCGACCCGGAGCTGGAGCACCTGCCGGAGCTGCGCACGGTGCTGGCCGCCCTGCTGGACAAGGAGCGCGAGGAGTATCTCGACAAGGGGTGAGGGCGCGGGGGCGTCCTGCCGGTCGGGCCGCTGCGGGCCGCACGCCATATCGTGGACGCACGGCCCTCGCACCCCGCGGGCCCCTCCGTACGCCCCCGACCCCGAGGACCCCACACCCATGACCCGCGTGATCGCCGGCTCGGCCGGCGGACGCCGCCTGGCCGTCCCGCCCGGCACCGGCACCCGCCCCACCTCCGACCGTGCGCGCGAGGGCCTCTTCTCCACCTGGCAGGCGCTGCTCGGCACCCTCGAAGGCAGCCGCGTCGCCGATCTGTACGCCGGATCCGGCGCGGTCGGCCTCGAAGCGCTCTCCCGGGGCGCGGTCCACGCCCTGCTCGTCGAGGCCGATCCGAAGGCGGTCCGCACGGTCCGCGACAACGTCCGCACCCTCGGCCTCCCCGACGCCGAGGTCCGGGCGGGCAAAGCCGAGCAGATCGTGACAGGACCGGCGCCCTCGGACCCGTACGACATCGTCTTCCTGGACCCGCCGTACGCCGTCACCGACGACGATCTTCGCGAGATCCTGCTCACACTCCGTGCTCAGGGGTGGCTCACGGCCGATGCGCTCGTCACGGTGGAACGCGGCACCCGGGGCGGAGAATTCGGCTGGCCCGCGGGATTCGAGCCACTGCGGTCCCGTCGCTACGGCGAGGGAACGCTTTGGTACGGTCGCGCCGCCGCTACGTGCGAAGACGCACGATGACCGGACCGGAGAGCGAGGGAATCACAGTGCGCCGCGCCGTCTGTCCGGGGTCGTTCGACCCCATCACCAACGGACATCTCGACATCATTGGCCGAGCCTCGAAGCTGTACGACGTGGTGCACGTGGCGGTGATGATCAACCAGTCCAAGAAGGGGCTGTTCACCGTGGACGAGCGGATCGAGCTGATCCGCAACGTCACCGCCGACTTCGGCAACGTCGAGGTGGAGTCCTTCCACGGCCTGCTGGTCGACTTCTGCAAGCAGCGGGAGATCCCGGCGATCGTGAAGGGCCTGCGGGCCGTCAGCGACTTCGACTACGAGCTGCAGATGGCCCAGATGAACAACGGCCTCTCGGGCGTCGAGACGCTGTTCGTGCCGACCAACCCGACGTACAGCTTCCTGTCGTCCTCGCTGGTCAAGGAGGTGGCGACCTGGGGCGGCGACGTCTCCCACCTGCTGCCGCCGGCCGTCCACGAGGCGCTGGTGAAGCGCCTCGGCGAACGCTGAGAACCTGACGGGCCGTCACCAGGTGTCGGGTGGCGGCCGACTGGCCTTACAGTCGTCCCGTCCGTCTCCAACGGAGCAGCAGCTTCAACAGAGCAGCAGAGAGTGGCGAGCACACGGTGGACGTGCAGAAGAAGCTCGACGAGATCGTCGAAGCGGTCGGGAGCGCCCGATCCATGCCCATGTCGGCCTCGTGCGTGGTCAACCGCGCCGAGCTGCTCGCCATGCTCGAAGAGGTGCGCCAGGCGCTGCCCGGCTCCCTCGCCCAGGCCCAGGAGCTGCTCGGCGGCCATGAGCAGCTCGCCGAGCAGGCCCGGCGGGAGGCCGAGCGGATCATCGAGTCCGCCCATACCCAGCGCGGCTCGCTGATCTCCGAGACCGAGATCGTCCGCCAGTCGCAGAGCGAGGCCGACCGGATCCTGTCCGAGGCCCGCCGCGAGGCCGAGGAGGTCCGGGCCGAGGCCGACGACTACGTCGACAGCAAGCTCGCCAACTTCGAGGTCGTCCTCACCAAGACCATCGGCTCCGTCGACCGCGGCCGCGAGAAGCTCCTCGGCCGTGGCCAGGGCCTGGACGAGCAGGGCTACCAGGACCCCGACTTCGCCGAGGCCCCCGAGCGCAGCGCCGACCCGGAGACCCTGCGGCAGCGGGCCGACGCCTATGTCGACGCCAAGTTCGGCGCCTTCGAGGCCGTCCTCGCCAAGACCCTGGAGGCGGTCGGCCGGGGCCGGCAGAAGCTGCACGGCCGGGTCGCCACCGACGACCTCGGCGCGCACATCGCCGCCCAGGACGCGGCGGGCGGCCAGGGCCACACCAGCGACGCCGACTATCTGGCCGGCCTCGCCGAGCTCGCCCCCCCGGAACCGCGGCAGGCGCCCCAGCAGCCGCAGTACTCCGCACAGCCGCAGGGCGAGCCGAGCTACGCGCAGGCGTCGTACGGCTACCAGGAGCAGCCGGTCCAGCAGGGCATGCAGGACGCGTACGGCTACCAGCAGCAGCCCGACCCGTACGCGGCCTACCAGCAGCAGGGCTACGACCCGAACGGCTACCCGCCCCAGCCGGCCGCCCAGCCGGACTACGGCTGGCAGCAACAGCCCCAGCAGCCCCAGGGGCCCGGCCAGCAGGGTGGCGGCGCGCTGGACGAGACCAGCCTCTTCGACACCAGCATGATCGACCTGGAGCAGCTGCGCCGGTACGAAGAGGGCCGCTGACCCCGGGGCGGGCCGACCCGATTGGGTGCTGAGCGGTCCGTCCAGTATCCTGAATCCTCGGTCGCACATAGGTCCGCGATCTCGGCTGCCCGTTTCGTCTCGGAACGGAGGCGGTTCGTCCCGGACCGTAGACGGCCCTTCCTTCGCAGTACGACACCCATGATTCGAAAGCAGGAAAAGCCCTGAACGGCCACCTCGACCACCGCAACCCTCTCGTGTTCGATACGCACGAGCTGGGCCGGCGTCCCGGTGCCATGAAGCGGCTGACCCGCTCGGTGGAAGCACCCGGTTCACCGGTCCTGGGCATCGACGGCGTCATCGGCGTGCCGGAAGGCGCACCGGTGGAGCTGGACCTCCGCCTCGAATCGGTCATGGAAGGGGTGCTTGTCACAGGCACCGCCCGTGCGACCGCCGAGGGGGAGTGCGTAAGGTGTCTGGAGCCGCTGACCGTAGAGGTCGACGCGGACTTCCAGGAAATGTTCTCGTACCCTGACGCCGATGACCGGGGCCGCAGCAGTGCGGCGGAACCGGCCGACGACGCCGAGGACGACGAGGACAGGTTCTTCCTCGAGGACGGCTTGTTCGACCTCGAACCAATGCTGCGTGACGCGGTAGTGCTCGCACTGCCCATGCAGCCGGTGTGCAAGGAGACCTGCGCCGGTCTGTGTTCCGAATGTGGAATCAGGCTGGACGAGAATCCGGACCATCACCACGACGCCGTCGACATTCGTTGGGCGGCACTGCAAGGACTCGCCGAGACCGTTCAGGACGGCGAGAAGGACAACATGGGCGGCGCCGAACCGGGCGTCGACGAGAAGCAGGAGAAGTAGCCGTGGCTGTTCCGAAGCGGAAGATGTCGCGCAGCAACACGCGCCACCGCCGGTCGCAGTGGAAGGCTGCGGTCCCCACCCTGGTTTCGTGCGAGCGTTGCCAGGAGCCCAAGCTCCAGCACATTGCGTGCCCGAGCTGCGGCACCTACAACAAGCGCCAGGTCCTCGAGGTCTGAGCGGCTGGTGAGAGGCCCGATGTCTGAGTTGTCCAGCGCCAAGAAGCAGGCAGACAACGTCAACACAGCCTCGTCCCACACGCTTCTGGAAGGGCGGCTCGGGTATCACCTCGAGTCCGCCCTTCTGGTGCGTGCGCTGACCCACCGTTCGTACGCATACGAGAACGGCGGTCTGCCCACCAACGAGCGGCTCGAATTCCTCGGGGATTCGGTGCTCGGCCTGGTGGTCACGGACACGCTGTACCGCACCCACCCCGACCTGCCCGAAGGCCAGCTGGCCAAGTTGCGGGCCGCGGTGGTCAACTCGCGTGCGCTTGCGGAAGTGGGCCGCGGCCTCGAACTCGGCTCCTTCATCCGGCTCGGCCGCGGTGAAGAGGGCACGGGGGGCCGGGACAAGGCTTCCATCCTCGCCGACACACTGGAAGCAGTGATCGGCGCGGTCTATCTCGACCAGGGCCTCGGCGCGGCCTCGGAGCTGGTCCACCGGCTCTTCGACCCGCTGATCGACAGGTCCTCGAACCTCGGTGCCGGCCTGGACTGGAAGACCAGCCTCCAGGAGCTCACCGCGAGCGAGAGCCTCGGAGTCCCCGAGTACCTCGTCACGGAGACCGGTCCGGATCACGAGAAGACCTTCACTGCTGCCGCTCGCGTCGGTGGTGTCTCGTACGGCACCGGCACCGGCCGTAGCAAGAAGGAAGCGGAGCAGCAGGCGGCCGAGTCCGCCTGGCGCGAGATCAGCGCCGCCGCAGAGGCACGGCAGGCCGCGGAGAAGTCCGCGACCGACGGAGGGGCCGCCGACACCCCTGCCGACCCGATGCCGAACACGGACGCCGCTCCGGCCTGAAGCACAACGAGAACCCCTCGGTGCCATGTGCACCGAGGGGTTTTCCCTGTCCAGGGGGCGGCTCCCGCGGCCACCGCGGTCTTCGCGTTTCCGCCCGTCCCACCCCCGTACTACCGTCGATGTGTCTGGAGTGGTGCACCGTGCCCGAGCTGCCCGAGGTCGAAGTCGTCCGCCGGGGCCTGGAGCGCTGGGTCAGCGGCCGCACGGTCACCGAGGTCGAGGTTCTGCACCCGCGCTCGGTCCGCCGGCACCTCGCGGGCGGCGTCGACTTCGCCGCCCGGCTCAGAGGAGCCCGCTTGGGGGCGGCGATGCGCCGCGGCAAGTACCTCTGGGTGCCGATCGAGGAGGCCTCCGCCTCGCTCCTGGGGCACCTCGGCATGAGCGGACAGCTGCTGGTGCAGCCCGCCGACGCCCCCGACGAGAAGCACCTGCGGATCCGGATGCGGTTCGACGACGCGCTCGGCACCGAGCTGCGCTTCGTCGACCAGCGCACCTTCGGCGGGCTCTCGCTGCACGACAACACCCCCGACGGCCTGCCGGACACCATCGCGCACATCGCTCGGGACCCGCTCGACCCGCTCTTCGATGACGCCGCCTTCCACACCGCGCTGCGCCTGCGCCGTACGACGGTCAAGCGCGCCCTGCTCGACCAGTCGCTGATCAGCGGCGTCGGCAACATCTACGCGGACGAGGCGCTCTGGCGCGCCAAGCTGCACTACGACCGGCCCACCGCGACCCTGACCCGCCCCAAGTCCGCCGAACTGCTCGGCCACGCCCGCGACGTCATGAACGCGGCGCTCGCCCAGGGCGGCACCAGCTTCGACAGCCTGTACGTCAACGTGAACGGCGAGTCCGGCTACTTCGACCGGTCGCTCGACGCGTACGGCCGTGAGGGCGAGCCCTGCAACCGGTGCTCCACCCCGATGCGCCGCCGCGCCTGGATGAACCGCTCCAGCTACTACTGCCCGCGCTGTCAGCGGCCGCCGCGCGCCTCGTCGTAACGCGCTCGGGCGGAGAGCACATCGCCCATCCGCTCCTCCACGAGATGGATCAGCCCGAGCAGCTTCTCCGTGACCTCGCGGCCGAACGGGGTGAGCTCGTAGTCCACCCGCGGCGGGTTGACCGGCTGGGCCTCCCGCAGGACGAGCCCATCGCGCTCCAGCGCGTGCAGGGTCTGGGAGAGCATCTTCTCGCTGACCCCGTCGACCCGGCGGCGCAGCTCGTTGAAGCGGAGGCTCTCCTCGTACAGCGCGCCGAGCGTCAGACCGCCCCAGCGTCCGGTGACATGCTCCAGCGTCGAGCGCGAGGGGCACGCGCGGGAGAAGACGTCGAACGCGAGGCTGTCGAAGCTGTCCGTATCCGTATCGCTGGCCATATCAAAAGCTTACTCCCGCACAGTGCTCACCCCGAGGGAGCGCTGTGCGGGAGTAAGTGGACCTGAGGTGGGCCCGGCGCGGGTCAGAAGCCGAAGTTCTGGACCCACCACGGGCCGCCGGAGCCCTCGTGGACGCCGATGCCGATGGTCTTGTAGTCGCAGTTGAGAATGTTCGCGCGGTGGCCGTCGCTGTTCATCCAGGCCTCCATCACGGCCTGGGCGTCCGCCTGTCCGCGGGCGATGTTCTCCGCGCCGAGCCCCTGTACACCGGCCTGGGCGGCCCGGTCCCAGGGGGTGTCGCCGTCCGGGTCCGTGTGGTCGAAGAAGCCGCGGGCCGCCATGTCCTCGCTGAATTTCTGTGCGAGCGAGGTCAGCGGGGCGCTGGTGGACAGCGGGGAGCAGCCGACCTTCGCGCGTTCCTGGTTCACCAGAGCCAGCACCTCGGAGCGTGCGGAGGCGTCGGTGGGGGAAGGGCTCGGCTTCTTGCTGGGCGGCGGGGCGGCGGAGGTCTTCGGCGCGGCCGGGGCCTTGCTCGCCGGGGCGGTGCTCTTCTCCGGTGTCGAGGAGGACGCCTTCGACTTCTTCGACGGGGTGGCGGCCGGCTTCTTCGACTCCTCCGCCTTCTTCGAGGTGGAGGGGGCGGCCGACTTCGAGGGGGAGTCCGAGGCCGAGGACGTCGCGGACGGCGACTTCGACGGGGACTTGCTGGGCGCCTCCGGGCGCTCGCTGCCCCGGCTGGCGGGTGAGGAGGAGCGGTCTGCCGGCGCCGTGGAGCTGCCGCCCTGCGTCAGCAGGTCCGGAGCGCCGCCGCTGCGTACCTGGTCGGCGGCGGTGGTGTTGCCGGACGTGGAGGTGTCGCCGCCGGGCAGCAGGCCGGAGGCGACGGCGACCGCGCCGACCGCCACGGCCGCCGAGACGCCGAGGAGCCCGGTGCGGATCGGCACGGCGGACTTCTTCCGGCGCGTGCCCCGGCGCCGGGAAGCGGCCCCGGCCGCGGACTCCTCAGCGGCGGGGCCTGCGGCGGATCGTCGGTGGCGTCCCATGCGCTGTGCCTTCCTGATGCTCCGGACGCCGTTGTGACGTCACGCGACTGCCCCGTTGCTGAACTGCCACGATGATCGAATTCGGTCGTACGCGGAGCGAATGCCGCTTGATCGACTTTCCGCCCGCGTCCGTCCGATACTCACCCGATCGAGTGAGGCTGTTGCGACGGGACTGTAGCCCATGGGCGAAAGGGGGCGACGTGCTTCGAGAGCAATTGGCCGGTTAGCGTTCGGGCATGAATGAACAAGCGCGCCTCGTCGTATGGGTACGCGGCCGAGTACAGCAAGTAGGCTTCCGCTGGTTCACCAGGGCAAATGCTTTGGAGATCGGCGGCCTCATCGGGTTCGCCCTCAATCTCGACGACGGCAGAGTGCAGATCGTGGCTGAAGGGTCGCGTGAGAATTGCCACCGTCTGCTGGACTGGCTGCGGTCCGACGACACTCCCGGGCGCGTGGACGGCGTCACTGAGATCTGGGACACCCCGCGCGGTGGATACGACGGATTCGCCATCCGCTGATCCCGCCCTGCGAGGCCCCCCTCGGATCCGCTCGGTGAAGACCGCGCCCCGAACGGTCACCGGAACGCCGTCCGGGGCCCCGCACCCGAAATGACCTGCGACGGGACCCGATGGCGACCGATGGTTGCCAGATACGGGATGTCGTGCAAGGCTGCGGCATTGACGAAGATCCGCACACCCCTCGGGGTCCCGCAGGAGAGTCGCGCCGCATGATCGTCCGGCCGCGCGCCCCCGGGACACCCGGGTACACAGGGTGTGATCGTGTTGACCGTCAAACTTTTTGGTGAGACGCTGAAAACCCCGCGCACCTTAGCTGTTCGGTAGAGCTGATTAGCAGCAGAACCGCAGTGGTGACAGAGCCCTGCCGAGCACCGCGGGTGCGATCCCCTGACGACCCACACCGCATCGGTCGGTCACTCATTGTGGAGGACCATCCATCATGGCAAAGGCGCTTCTCGGTTACGTCGGCGGTTCCGACCCGCGACTCCTCGCCGAGATGCGACGGCTCCAGCAGCGCGTCCAGGACCTGGAATCCGAGCTCACCCGGATCCAGGACGAGAACGACGCGCTGAACGCCGCCGCCCAGCACCAAGAGTCGCTGCTCGACAGCATCGACATCGACGTACCCCAGGGCGAGCCTGCGCTGACCTGACCATGATGGCCCCTTCGGGCCGGTCGGGCCGAGCACGCTCAGCAGCCTCGGAGCACCTCTGATTCGTCCTGCGTCACGGATCGTCGTCACCGAACACCGGGGTCCCCGCAACACCGGGGACGTCGTTGTCCGGTCGCTCTGCGATGCACCACGCAGGACCGCAGCTGGATCCACCGTGTCGCCAGCAAGATTCACAGGGACGCTTCGGCGTCCCTTTTTCTTTGCCCGACCCCCATCCCGGGCCTACCGGCCTTCGCTTACCGTCTGATGTGCCCTGCACCTTCATCAGCGAAACCGAGAGCGAAAGGTAGAGTCCGGCGGCGTGCACCTCAAGGCCCTGACCCTGCGTGGTTTCAAATCGTTCGCGTCCGCCACCACCCTGCGGTTCGAACCGGGGATCACCTGCGTCGTCGGACCCAATGGATCCGGAAAGTCCAATGTGGTGGACGCGCTCTCCTGGGTCATGGGGGAACAGGGCGCCAAATCCCTGCGCGGCGGCAAGATGGAAGACGTGATCTTCGCCGGGACGACCGGGCGGCCCCCGCTCGGCCGCGCCGAAGTGTCGCTGACCATCGACAATTCCGATGGCGCTCTGCCCATCGAGTACGCCGAAGTGACGATCACTCGGATCATGTTCCGCAATGGCGGCAGCGAATACCAGATCAATGGCGACACCTGCCGGCTGCTCGACATCCAGGAACTCCTCTCCGACTCCGGCATCGGCCGCGAGATGCACGTCATCGTCGGCCAGGGCCAGTTGGACTCCGTGCTGCACGCCGACCCGATGGGCCGCCGGGCCTTCATCGAGGAGGCCGCGGGCGTCCTCAAGCACCGCAAGCGGAAAGAGAAGGCGCTGCGGAAGCTGGACGCGATGGGCGCCAACCTGGCCCGGGTCCAGGACCTCACCGACGAACTGCGCCGCCAGCTCAAACCGCTCGGCCGGCAGGCCGCCGTCGCCCGCCGGGCCGCCGTCATCCAGGCCGATCTGCGCGACGCCAGGCTCCGGCTCCTCGCCGACGACCTGGTGACCCTGCGGGACGCGCTGCGCGACGAGGTCGCCGACGAGGCGGAGCTGAAGAAGCGCAAGGACGCGGCCGAGACCGAGCTGGGCGCGGCGCTCGCCCGGGAAGCCGAGCTGGAGGGCGAGGTGCGCCGGCTCGCGCCCCGGCTCCAGCGCGCCCAGCAGACCTGGTACGAGCTGTCGCAGCTGGCCGAACGGGTCCGCGGCACGATCTCGCTGGCCGACGCCCGGGTCCGCAGCGCCTCCGAGGCGCCCGCCGAGGAGCGCCGGGGCCGCGACCCCGAGGACCTGGAGCGCGAGGCCGCCCGGATCCGCGAGCAGGAGGCGGAGCTGACGGCGGCCCTGGAGGCGGCCGAACACGCGCTGGAGGACACCGCGGCCCACCGCGCCGACCTGGAACGCGAGCTGGCCGCCGAGGAGCGCCGCCTCAAGGACGTCGCCCGTGCCATCGCGGACCGGCGCGAGGGGCTCGCCCGGCTGAACGGCCAGGTCAACGCGGCCCGCAGCCGGGCCGGTTCGGCCCAGGCCGAGATCGACCGGCTGGCCGCCGCGCGCGACGAGGCGCAGGAGCGCGCGGTGACCGCGCAGGAGGAGTACGAGCAGCTCAAGGCCGAGGTCGACGGGCTGGACGACGTCGACGAGGAGCTGGCCGCCCGCCACGAGGAGGCCAAGGAGGCCCTCGCCGAGGCGCGGTCCGCCCACGGCGCGGCCCGCGAGGAGGCCACGGCCGCCGAGCGCAGGCGGGCGGCGGTCGCCGCCCGGCACGAGGCGCTGGCCCTCGGGCTGCGCCGCAAGGACGGCACGGGCGTGCTGCTCGGCGCCCGCGACCGGCCGGCCGGGCTCCTCGGCCCGGCCGCCGAACTGCTGACCGTGGAGCCCGGGTACGAGATCCCCGTCGCGGCCGCCCTCGGCGCTGCGGCGGACGCGGTGGCCGTCACGGACCCGGCCACGGCCGCCGACGCGATCAGGCTGCTGCGCGAACGGGACGCGGGGCGCGCGGCGATGCTGCTGGGCACGGTGTCGGCCGACGGCGCGGGGGCCCGGCCCCACCACGTGCCGGAGCAGCCGGGGGAGCAGACACCCGGACCGGAGCGGCCAGGTGCGCAGACACCCGTACCGGTGCGGCCCGGTGTGCAGACACCCGTACCGGAGCGGTCCGCGGAACAGACGCCCGTACCCGAGCAGTCCGGTGAGCAGACTCCGGCACCTGTACGGGAAGGCGCCCCGCATCCCGCGGCCGCCGTGCTGCCCGGTCAGGGTGGCGCTCACGGTGGTACGGAGCCCGCGCCTGCCGCGCACGCCGGGACGGAACCTCAGCTGCCCGCCCAGGACGGCATCCACGACGCCACCGAATCCGGGCCGCCCGCGCAGCACAGCGGTCCGCCCGCCGGTGTCGCCCTCCCGGGCGGCCGTGCCGAGACGGTCACCGCCCTCGCCGCGCCCGCCGTCGCCGACCTCGTGCGCGGGCCCGCCGCACTCGTCGGGGCCGTGCGCCGCCTCGTACCGGACATGGTGGTCGTCGGGACGCTGGAGGATGCCGAGGCGCTGGTGGCCGCGCACCCCGGGCTGACCGCGGTGACCGGTGAAGGGGACGTGCTCTCCGCCCACTTCGCGCACGGCGGTTCCGCCGGTGCGCCCAGCCTCCTGGAGGTGCAGGCCTCCGTCGACGAGGCCGCCGCCGAGCTGGCCGACCTGGCCGTACGGTGCCAGGAGCTGGCGGAGGCCCAGCGGCTGGCGGGGGAGCGGCGCACGGAGCGGACCGCGCTCGTCGAGGAGTTGGGGGAGCGCCGCCGGGCGGCCGAGCGGGAGAAGTCCGGTGTCGCCCAGCAGCTCGGGCGGCTCGCCGGGCAGGCCCGGGGCGCGGCGGGCGAGGCCGAGCGGATGACCGCCTCCGCCGCCCGCGCCCAGGAGGCCCTGGAACGGGCGACCGAGGAGGCCGAGGAGCTGGCGGAGCGGCTGCTGGTCGCCGAGGAGGCCCCGGCCGAGGAGGAGCCCGACACCTCGGTGCGGGACCGGCTCGCCGCCGACGGGGCCAACGCCCGCCAGACCGAGATGGAGGCCCGGCTCCAGGCCCGTACGCACGAGGAGCGGGTCAAGGCGCTGGCCGGCCGCGCCGATTCGCTGGACCGGGCCGCCCGCGTCGAACGCGAGGCGCGCACCCGTGCCGAACAGCGCCGGGCCCGGCTGCGGTACGAGGCCGAGGTCGCCTCCGCCGTGGCCTCGGGCGCCCGTCAGCTGCTGGCGCACGTCGAGGTGTCTCTCGTACGGGCCGACCAGGAGCGGACGTCGGCCGAGGCGGCGAAGGGCGAGCGGGAGCGCGAGCTGACCGTCGAGCGCGACCGGTGCCGGGCGCTGAAGGGCGAGCTGGACAAGCTCACCGACTCGGTCCACCGGGGCGAGGTGCTGGGCGCGGAGAAGCGGCTGCGGATCGAGCAGCTGGAGACGAAGGCTTTGGAGGAGCTGGGCGTGGAGCCCGCGGGGCTGGTCTCCGAGTACGGCCCCGACCAGCTCGTGCCGCCGTCGCCCGCCGCGGAGGGCGAGGAACTGCCGGAGGACCCGGAGCACCCGCGTAACCAGCCGAAGGCGTACCGGCGGCCCGAGCAGGAGAAGCGGCTGCGGGCGGCCGAACGGGCGTACCAGCAACTCGGGAAGGTGAATCCGCTCGCCCTGGAGGAGTTCTCGGCGCTCGAGGAACGGCACAAGTTCCTGTCCGAACAGCTTGAAGACCTGAAGAAGACCCGGGCCGATCTGCTCCAGGTGATCAAGGAGGTCGACGAGCGGGTCGAGCAGGTCTTCACGGAGGCCTACCGGGACACCGCCCGTGAGTTCGAGGGCGTCTTCTCGCGGCTCTTCCCCGGCGGTGAGGGGCGGCTCGTCCTGACCGACCCGGACAACATGCTGGCCACCGGGGTGGACGTCGAGGCGCGTCCGCCGGGCAAGAAGGTGAAGCGGCTCTCCCTGCTGTCGGGCGGCGAGCGGTCCCTGACGGCCGTGGCACTGCTGGTGTCGATCTTCAAGGCCCGGCCCAGTCCGTTCTATGTGATGGACGAGGTCGAGGCCGCGCTCGACGACACCAATCTGCAGCGGCTGATCCGGATCATGGAGGAGCTCCAGGAGAGCTCCCAGCTGATCGTGATCACGCACCAGAAGCGGACGATGGAAGTCGCCGACGCGCTGTACGGCGTGTCCATGCAGGGCGACGGGGTCTCGAAGGTCATCAGCCAGCGGCTGCGCTGATCCTTTACCGCAACGACCGAACCATCAGAGGTTCAATGCACCTTTTGTGCGCTCCTGGGCAGGCAACGCAGGACCCGCTGTTTGACTTCGCTTCTTGAACGCATAACCTCTGCAAAGTTGATTTCGCCTTCAAGTGGTGGCGGGCCGGATGTTGTGCCCCACTGGGAAGGCTCACCCCCCACGTCTGACTTGCGGCCAGGCATCAGGAGTTCACGTGACCAGCACAGCGAACGGACCCGAGTCCGGGCCCAGGGCGGCCCATCCGGACCACCTCGGCCATGTCATCTTCATCACCGCGGCCGCGGCGATGGGCGGCTTCCTCTTCGGCTACGACAGCTCCGTCATCAACGGCGCGGTCGAGGCGATCCGCGACCGGTACGACATCGGCTCCGGAACCCTCGCCCAGGTCATCGCCATCGCGCTGATCGGCTGTGCGATCGGCGCCGCCACCGCCGGCCGGATCGCGGACCGGATCGGCCGCATCCGCTGCATGCAGATCGCCTCGGTGCTCTTCACGGCCAGCGCGATCGGCTCCGCACTGCCGTTCGCCCTCTGGGACCTGGCGATGTGGCGCATCATCGGCGGCTTCGCCATCGGCATGGCCTCCGTGATCGGCCCGGCCTACATCGCCGAGGTCTCCCCGCCCGCCTACCGCGGCCGGCTCGGCTCGTTCCAGCAGGCCGCGATCGTCATCGGCATCGCCGTCTCCCAGCTGGTCAACTACGCCGTCCTCCAGATCGCCGACGGCGACCAGCGCGGCAAGATCCTGGGCCTGGAGGCCTGGCAGTGGATGCTCGGCGTGATGGTCGTCCCGGCCGTCCTGTACGGGCTGCTCTCCTTCGCCATCCCCGAGTCCCCGCGCTTCCTCATCTCGGTCGGCCGGAAGGCCGAGGCCCGCAAGATCCTCGAAGAGGTCGAGGGCAACAAGATCGACCTCGACGCGCGGGTGACCGAGATCGAGACCGCCATGCACCGCGAGCACAAGTCCTCCTTCAAGGACCTGCTCGGCAACCGCTTCTTCTTCCTGCCCATCGTCTGGGTCGGTATCGGCCTCTCGATGTTCCAGCAGCTCGTCGGCATCAACGTCGCGTTCTACTACTCGGCGACGCTGTGGCAGTCCGTCGGCGTCGACCCGACCGACTCGTTCTTCTACTCGTTCACCACCTCGATCATCAACATCATCGGCACGGTGATCGCGATGGTGCTGGTGGACCGGGTGGGCCGCAGGCCGCTCGCCCTCGTCGGCTCCGTCGGCATGGCGGTCGCGCTGGCCGTCGAGGCGTGGGCCTTCTCCGCCGACCTGGTCGACGGCAAGCTGCCCACCGCGCAGGGCGCCGTGGCCCTGATCGCCGCCCACACCTTCGTGCTCTTCTTCGCCCTGTCGTGGGGTGTCGTCGTCTGGGTCTTCCTGGGCGAGATGTTCCCGAACCGCCTGCGCGCCGCCGCCCTCGGCGTGGCCGTCTTCGCTCAGTGGATCGCCAACTGGGCGATCACCGCCAGCTTCCCGAGCCTGGCCGACTGGAACCTCTCGGGGACGTACATCATCTACGCCTGCTTCGCCGTGCTCTCGATCCCCTTCGTGCTGAAGTTCGTGAAGGAGACCAAGGGCAAAACACTGGAGGAGATGGGCTGACCCCCCCGCACTGGAGGAGATGGGCCACCCCCCCGCTGCCCCTCTCCTCTTCACCGACGGCCCCGGCTCACCCTTGAGCCGGGGCCGTCGGCTTCTCCCGGCCCACCGCCTCGCAGAACAGCCGCAGGCTCCGCCACCCCTCCTCCACCGGCATTCCGCCGCACAGCGGATGCAGCACCAGGCTCTCCGCCTCCAGGGCCTTCAGCCCGTCCGGGGTGACGATCCGGTACACGCCCTCCTCACGCAGCTCCGCCACCGTCGTCGCCGCCGAGCGCACCGCCGAGCGGATGTCCTCGGACTGCCACGAGGCGTACGTCCGTGCCTCGTGCAGGAAGTGCTCGCCGTACTCCGCCCACGTACGGTCCGGATCCTCGGACACATGCAGCAGCGGCGTCTCGGCCGCCGGCATCATGCAGAAGCCCTCCGTCCCGTGGACCGCGCGCTGCTCGTGGTAGTACGCCTCCAGCTCCGGCAGATGCGCGCTCGGGAACAGCGGCAGCCCCAGCCGGGCCGCCCGCCGCGCCGCCGCCCGCGAGCTGCCGCCGACCAGCAGCAACGGGTGCGGCCGCGTGTACGGGCGCGGGGTGACGCGTACCGTACGGCCCCGGTACGGGAACGGCTCCCCGGTCCACGCGGCCAGCAGTGTCTCCAGCAGCTCGTCCTGGAGCCGGCCGCGCCGCCCCCACTCGACCCCGGCCCGCTCGTACTCCTCGGGGCGGTAGCCGATCCCCGCCACCGTCACCAGCCGGCCCGCGCTCAGCAGGTCCAGCACCGCGACGTCCTCCGCCAGCCGCAGCGGATCGTGCAGCGGCCCGATGATCGCCGAGACGGTCACCGCGATCCGGCGGGTGGCGCCGAAGACCGCTCCGGCGAAGGTGAACGGGGAGGGCAGCCAGGAGTTCGCCACCCCGTGGTGCTCCTCGGTCTGCACCGTGTCGACGCCGTGCTCGTCCGCGTACGCCGCCATCTCCAGGGCGGCGCGATAGCGGGCCGAGAGCGCCACGGGTTCGGCTGCCGGGTCGACGAGATTGAACCGGACCACTGTGAAGGCCATCGGGGGCGTCCCTTCGCCGGAGCGGGCGGCTGTACGGGCAGGGGGGCGGCGGCACCGTACCTGACGAGGCGTCAGAAGTGTAGGGGTGGGCATCCGGATTGCGGCCAAAAGGTGCATAGGGGTCCACCGGATCGCCGAGGGTGTAGCCGGGGCAGCACCCGCGGCACGGCCGTGGCCGATACTGGACGGGTTATGGAACTCGTCGAAATCGTCATCCTCGCTGTAGTCATCGCCCTGGTCGCTGTCGGCCTGGTCGGCGGGCTCGTGGTCGGCAGCCGCAAGAAGAAGAAGCTGCCGCCCCCGCCGCCGAGCGCGCCGACCATCACTCCTCCCGCCGAGCCGCAGGTCGGCGAGGAGGCCGAGACACCGCGCGACGAAGCGCGGCGCACCATCGACGAAGTCGGCCTCCCGGACGCCACCGCGCCCGTGGAGGAGGCCCCGGTCGCCGAGGCCCCCGAGGCCCCCGCGCTGGAGGTCCCCGAGCCCACCGCCGGCCGGCTCGTCCGTCTGCGCGCCCGGCTCGCCCGCTCGCAGAACTCGCTGGGCAAGGGGCTCCTCACCCTGCTCTCCCGCGACAACCTCGACGAGGACACCTGGGAGGAGATCGAGGACACCCTCCTCACCGCCGACGTCGGCGTCGTCCCCACCCAGGAACTGGTCGAGCGGCTCCGTGAACGCGTCCGGGTGCTCGGCACCCGTACCCCCGAGGACCTGCGCACGCTGCTCCGCGAGGAGCTGATCACCCTGCTCGGCCCGGACCTCGACCGTGAGGTCAAGACCGAGGGCGGCGCCGAGACCCCCGGCGTCGTCATGGTCGTCGGCGTCAACGGCACCGGCAAGACCACCACCACCGGCAAGCTGGCCCGGGTGCTCGTCGCGGACGGCCGCAGCGTGGTGCTCGGCGCGGCCGACACCTTCCGCGCCGCCGCCGCCGACCAGCTCCAGACCTGGGGCGAGCGCGTCGGCGCCCGTACGGTCCGCGGGCCCGAGGGCGGCGACCCGGCGTCGATCGCCTACGACGCGGTCAAGGAAGGCATCGCCGAGGGCGCGGACGTCGTCCTCATCGACACCGCCGGCCGGCTGCACACCAAGACCGGTCTCATGGACGAGCTCGGCAAGGTCAAGCGCGTCGTGGAGAAGCACGGTCCGCTGGACGAGGTACTGCTCGTCCTCGACGCCACCACCGGGCAGAACGGCCTCGTCCAGGCCCGGGTCTTCGCCGAGGTCGTGGACATCACCGGCATCGTCCTCACCAAGCTCGACGGCACCGCCAAGGGCGGCATCGTCATCGCGGTCCAGCGCGAGCTGGGCGTACCGGTGAAGCTGATCGGCCTCGGCGAAGGGGCGGACGACCTCGCCCCGTTCGAGCCGGGCGCCTTCGTGGACGCCCTGATCGGCGACTGACCCCCTTCGCATCCGGTACGGCGGACGGGCGGCGGCTCCTGCGAGGAGCCCGCCGCCCGTCCGCCGTTTCCCGGCCGCTGCGATCCGCCGTTTCCCGGACTTCTACGAGCGGTGGCAGATGTACGCCAGCGTCCCCAGCAGCAGCCGCGCCTGCGGGGGAGCGGCCGCCGTGTCCAGCACCGGGGGCCGCAGCCAGCGGACCGGGCCGAGGCCGCCGAGGTCGGAGGGCGGGGCGGTGATGTACGTACCCGGGCCCAGGGCGCGCAGATCGAGAGCGGCGTCGTCCCAGCCCATCCGGTAGAGCAGCTCGGGCAGCTCGGCGGCGGCCCCGGGGGCGACGAGGAACTGCGCCCGCCCGGTCGGTGTCACCGCGACCGGCCCCGACGGCAGCCCCATCCGCTCCAGCCGCACCAGCGCCCGTCGCCCGGCCTGCTCCGCGACCTCCAGGACATCGAAGGAGCGGCCCACCGGCAGCAGCACCGCCGCTCCGGGCGTCTCGGCCCAGGCGTCCGACGCACGGTCCAGGCCGGTGCCCGCCGGGACCTCGCGGGCGAAGCTCAGCGGGTGGGCTCCCGGCGCCGGGCAGGCCGGATCGCCGCACGAGCAGGAGCCGGCCGCGGCCCGGGCCCCGGGCGTCACCGCCCAGCCCCACAGCCCTGTGTACTCGGCCACCGCCGTGCCCTCGGTGCCGCGGTGGCGTCGCCGCGCACCGGATCGCATCTCCCGGATGCCGCCGATCGTGAAGCCCATGCCCCCTCCAACGGGTCCGGCTCGCCGGTGGTTACGACCCGCGTCGCTCGGGTAACCCTCCGTCGCTGCAACTCGATCGAGTGGCGTGCGCGGTAGTGCGAAAGGGAGTGCAACACGGTGTACGCGCCCCCGAGTGCTTCCATCCGCTCGCCCTCGGTCCTGGTCGCTCAAGTCAAGCGCGCCCGGCGGCAGTCGGGTTCATTCGAAGGGGTGGCGAATGGTGGCGTTTCCTCAATTCCCCTCGCGGGAGGGGTGATCGTAGGATTACCGTCGGTACACGAACCCTGGGAGTATGTGCACCCACGGGTATGCCGCGGGCAACCCGATTTCCTGTTCGACGACGTCGGTGAAGTCGAGATGTCGACGGGGGGCAACTCCCGGACGGACAGCACCGATGCACGGCATTCTGATAATGGTTCGCGCGATGAGGTTTCAAGCGGGATGGGGGCGTTCCAGTGAGTGGCAGCGGCGCAGGCGACACGGATGCCGGAAAGCGTCCCAACGGACAGTTGGGGTCGTGGTTCGTGCGCAGTGGCTGGTCCAAGGGCGAGCTGGCGCGCCAGGTGAACCGGCGGGCGCGGCAGATGGGCGCCCACCACATCAGCACCGACACCTCCCGGGTGCGGCGCTGGCTCGACGGCGAGCAGCCGCGCGAGCCGATCCCGCGCATCCTCTCCGAGCTGTTCTCCGAGCGCTTCGGCGCCGTCGTCGCCGTCGAGCAGCTCGGGCTGCGCACCGCCCACCAGTCACCCTCGGTGGCCGGCGTCGACCTGCCCTGGGCCGGCCCGCAGACCGTCGCCCTGCTCAGCGAGTTCTCCCGCAGCGACCTGATGCTCGCCCGGCGCGGCTTCCTCGGCAGCTCGCTGGCGCTGGCCGCCGGGCCCGCCCTCATCGAGCCGATGCAGCGCTGGCTGGTGCCCGTCCCCACCCAGGGCCCCGGCGAACCGGAGGCCCCGTCCTCCGACCACCGCCCCTCCCGGCTCTCCCGGCCCGAGCTGGACCTGTTGGAGTCGACCACCGCGATGTTCCGGCAGTGGGACGCCCAGTGCGGCGGCGGACTGCGCCGCAAGGCCGTCGTCGGGCAGCTGCACGAGGTCACCGACCTGCTCCAGGAGCCCCAGCCCGGCCCCACCGCCCAGCGGCTCTTCCGCTGCGCCGCCGAACTGGCCGAGCTGGCGGGCTGGATGAGCTACGACGTCGGCCTCCAGCCCACCGCCCAGAAGTACTTCGTGCTCGCCCTGCACGCCGCCAAGGAGGCCGGGGACAAGCCGCTCGGCAGCTACATCCTCTCCAGCATGAGCCGTCAGATGATCCACCTGGGCCGCCCCGACGACGCCCTGGAGCTGATCCACCTCGCGCAGTACGGCAGCCGCGACTGCGCCACCTCCCGTACGCAGGCCATGCTGTATGCGATGGAGGCCCGCGCCTACGCCAACATGGGCCAGCCCAGCAAGTGCAAGCGGGCCGTCCGGATGGCCGAGGACACCTTCCTGGACGCCGGTCTCGACGGCGAGCCCGAGCCCGACTGGATCCGCTTCTTCTCCGAGGCCGAGCTGAACGGCGAGAACGCCCACTCCTACCGCGACCTGGCCTATGTCGCCGGCCGCAGCCCCACCTACGCCTCGCTCGCCGAGCCCGTCATGGAGAAGGCCGTCGAGCTGTTCGGCGAGGACGACGAGCACCAGCGCTCCTACGCGCTCAACCTCATCGGCATGGCCACCGTCCACCTCCTCCAGCGCGAGCCCGAGGAGTCCACCGTGCTCGCCACCCGCGCCCTGAAGATCGCCAAGAAGGTCCGCTCCGAGCGCGTGAACACCCGCCTGCGCAAGACCGTCGACACCGCTGCCAGGGACTTCGGCGATGTCGCCGACGTCGCCCGGCTCACCGAGCTGCTCCACGAACAGCTGCCGGAGACGGCCGAAGCGGTCTGACCGGCACCACCGGCCCCGGCCGCGGCGCCCCTTCCGTACAGCCCGACTCGGCTCCCCCATCGCCTGGTCACACGGAGGGCCGCCGTGGCCGGTTTCGTGTTTTCCGGCTCCCGGGCGTTTCAACCGCGCCGTATGCGGCGTGCGACGCAGGATAGGCAGGGCACCGGACGCGCCACCCCGGATTCATTCGGCCGTAACACGCGATCCCTCTTCGTCACGCTCGCGAAACATCGGGCGGCATCCCCGGAAACGGCGCTCGGCCAACCTCGTGGCTCATAACCGGCCCGCACCTTTTCCCCAGTGGTCCCGCAGCATTCCCCCGCACGCCGCGGCCGCACCGACGACGAGGAGACGCCGATGCCCCCAGGCATCACGACGCTTGCCGCAGACGCCCCTGAGCTGTCTGCCGCCAACACCGGGTTCATGCTCATCTGCACGGCCCTGGTGATGCTCATGACCCCCGGCCTGGCCTTCTTCTACGGAGGCATGGTCCGCGTCAAGAGCACCCTGAACATGCTGATGATGAGCTTCATCAGCCTCGGGATCGTCACGGTCCTGTGGGTGCTCTACGGATTCAGCCTGGCCTTCGGCTCCGACGTCGGCTCGGTCATCGGCTGGAGCTCCGAGTACGTCGGCCTCAGCGGGATCGGCGTCACCGAACTCTGGGACGGCTACACCATCCCGGTGTACGTCTTCGCCGCCTTCCAGCTGATGTTCGCGATCCTCACCCCGGCCCTGATCAGCGGTGCGCTCGCCGACCGCGTGAAGTTCACCGCCTGGGCGCTGTTCATCGTCCTGTGGGTCACGATCGTCTACTTCCCCGTCGCCCACTGGGTCTGGGGCTCGGGCGGCTGGCTCTTCGAGATGGGCGTCATCGATTTCGCCGGTGGTACGGCCGTTCACATCAACGCCGGTGCCGCCGCCCTCGGCGTCATCCTGGTCATCGGCAAGCGCATCGGCTTCAAGAAGGACCCGATGCGGCCGCACAGCCTGCCGCTCGTCATGCTCGGCGTGGCCCTCCTGTGGTTCGGCTGGTTCGGCTTCAACGCCGGATCCTGGCTCGGCAACGATGACGGCGTCGGCGCGGTCATGTTCCTGAACACCCAGGTCGCCACCGCCGCGGCCGTCCTCGGCTGGCTGGTCTACGAGAAGCTGCGCCACGGCTCCTTCACCACCCTCGGCGCCGCCTCCGGCGCGGTCGCCGGCCTCGTCGCCATCACCCCTGCGGGCGGCTCCGTCAGTCCGCTCGGCGCTATCGCGATCGGCGTCATCGCCGGTGTCCTGTGCGCCATGGCGGTCGGCCTGAAGTACAAGTTCGGCTACGACGACTCCCTGGACGTCGTCGGCGTCCACCTCGTCGGCGGCATCATCGGCTCCCTCCTGGTCGGCTTCTTCGCCACCGGAGGCGTCCAGTCCGACGCCGCCGGCCTCTTCTACGGCGGCGGTGTGGAACAGCTCGGCAAGCAGGTCGTCGGCGTCGTCGCGGTCCTCGCGTACTCTCTCGTCGTCTCCGCGGTCATCGCCCTGGCGATCCACAAGACCATCGGGATGCGGGTCTCCGAGGACGACGAGATCTCCGGCATCGACCAGGTCGAGCACGCCGAGACGGCCTACGACTTCAGCGGCACCGGCGGCGGCTCGGTCTCCCGCACCACCGCCCCCGCGGCGGACCCGACGGCAGCACCGAAGGCAAAGAAGGTGGACGCATGAAGCTCATCACCGCAGTCGTGAAGCCCCACCGGCTGGACGAGATCAAGGAGGCCCTCCAGGCCTTCGGCGTCCAGGGGCTCACCGTCACCGAGGCCAGCGGTTACGGGCGGCAGCGCGGCCACACCGAGGTCTACCGGGGCGCGGAGTACACCGTCGACCTGGTGCCCAAGATCCGCATCGAGGTCCTCGTCGAGGACGAGGACGCCGAACAGCTCATCGAGGTCGTCGTCAAGGCCGCCCGTACCGGCAAGATCGGAGACGGCAAGGTCTGGAGCGTCCCGGTCGACACCGCCGTCCGCGTACGGACCGGCGAGCGCGGCCCGGACGCCCTCTGACCGACGGCCCGCAAACGGAAGGCAGCTGGGTGACGAGTACCGAAGTGACCACCGAAACCGAAGGCTCGGGACCCAGCGGCTACGCGGCGGCCCGGCTGCGCCTCCTCCAGCAGGAGGCGCGGTCCGGGCCGCCGCGCCGTACGGCCCTCGCCCGCCTCACCGACGACTGGCTCACCGGCCTGTTCACCGCCGCCGCGACCCGCGCCCAAGTGCGCGGCGCCGCCCTCGTCGCCGTCGGCGGCTACGGCCGCGGCGAACTCTCCCCGCGCAGCGACCTCGACCTGCTCCTCCTGCACGACGGCAGCGCCGACGCGGCGGCCCTCGCCGCCCTCGCCGACGCGATCTGGTATCCGGTCTGGGACCTGGGCCTGGCCCTCGACCACTCCGTACGCACCCCCGGCGAGGCCCGGAAGACGGCGGGCGAGGACCTCAAGGTCCAGCTCGGCCTGCTGGACGCCCGCCCGGTCGCCGGCGACCTCGGCCTCGTCGCCTCCCTGCGCACCGCGATCCTCGCCGACTGGCGCAACCAGGCCCCCAAACGCCTGCCCGCCCTCCACGAGCTCTGCCAGGAACGCGCGGAACGGGCGGGCGAGCTCCAGTTCCTCCTGGAACCCGACCTCAAGGAGGCCCGCGGCGGCCTCCGGGACGCCACCGCCCTGCGCGCGGTCGCCGCCTCCTGGGTCGCCGACGCACCCCGCGAAGGACTCGCCGAGGCCCGCCGCACCCTCCTCGACGCCCGCGACGCCCTCCACCTCACCACGGGGCGCGCCACCGACCGGCTCGCCCTCCAGGAACAGGACCAGGTCGCCGAGGCCCTCGGCCTGCTCGACGCCGACGTCCTGCTGCGCAAGGTCTACGAGGCCGCCCGCACCGTCTCGTACGCCACCGACGTCACCTGGCGCGAGGTCAACCGGGTCCTGCGCGCCCGCTCGGTCCGCCCGAAGCTCCGCGCCATGCTCAGCGGCGGCCTCGGCTCCAAGGCCGCCCCCGAACGCACCCCGCTCGCCGACGGCGTCGTCGACGCGGACGGCGAAGTGGTCCTCGCCCGCGCCGCCCGCCCCGAACGCGACCCGGTCCTCACCCTGCGCGCCGCCGCGGCCGCCGCCGAGGCCGGACTCCCGCTCTCCCGCCACCTCGTCCGCCACCTGGCGACCACCGCCCAGCCGCTGCCGGTCCCGTGGCCGCCCGAGGCCCGCGAGGAACTCGTCACGCTGCTCGGCGCCGGTGAGGCCACCGTCGGCGTCTGGGAGGCGCTCGAAGCGGAAGGGATCATCACCCGGCTGCTGCCCGACTGGGAACGCGTCCACTGCCGCCCCCAGCGCAACGCCGTCCACACCTGGACCGTCGACCGGCACCTGGTGGAGACCGCCGTCCGCGCCTCCGCCCTGACCCGCCGCGTCCACCGCCCCGACCTCCTCCTGGTCGCCGCGCTGCTCCACGACATCGGCAAGGGCTGGCCCGGCGACCACTCCGTGGCAGGCGAGGTCATCGCCCGCGACATGGCCACCCGGATCGGCTTCGACAAGCACGACGTGGGCGTCATCGCCACCCTCGTACGCCACCATCTGCTGCTCGTCGACACCGCCACCCGGCGCGACCTCGACGACCCCGCCACCGTCCAGGCCGTCGCCGGGGCCGTCTCCAGCGCCTCCACCCTGGAGCTGCTGCACGCCCTCACCGAGGCCGACGCGCTCGCCACCGGGCCCGCCGCCTGGTCCGCCTGGCGCGCCTCCCTCGTCGCCGACCTGGTCAAACGGGTCGGAGCGGTGCTCGCCGGAGAGTTCCCCGACGAACCCGACGACGCGGCCCCCAGCGCCGAGCACGAACGCCTCGCCATCGAGGCCCTGCGCACCGGCGAACCCGTCCTCGCCCTGCACACCCAGCCCGAGGAGCCCGCCGGGGACGGCGAGGTGGAACCCGTCGGTGTCGAACTCCTCATCGCCCTGCCCGACCGCCCCGGCGTGCTGCCCGCCGCCGCCGGGATCCTCGCCCTGCACCGCCTCACCGTGCGCGCCGCCGACCTGCGCGCGGTGGAGCTGCCGAACGAGCTGGGGGAGCGGGCGGACCTGCTGCTGCTCAGCTGGCGGGTCGCCGCCGAGTACGGCTCCCTCCCGCAGGCCGCCCGGCTCCGCGCCGACCTCGTACGCGCCCTGGACGGCTCCCTGGACATCCGGGCCCGGCTCGCCGAGCGCGAGGCCGCCTATCCGCGCCGGCGCGGGGTGAAGGCCCCGCCGCCCCGGGTCACCGTGGCCGCAGCGGGCTCCCGCCGGGCCACCGTCATCGAGGTCCGCGCCCAGGACGCCCCGGGCCTGCTGCACCGGATCGGCCGGGCCCTGGAAGGGAGTGCGGTACGGGTGCGGAGCGCCCATGTCTCCACCCTCGGCGCCAACGCCGTGGACGCCTTCTACGTCACCGGCACCGACGGCGAACCCCTGTTCCCGGACCGGGCCGCCGAGGTCGCCCGGGAGGTCGAGAAGGCCCTCGGCTGACCGCGTACGACCAGCCCTCGTCCGGCAGGTTCCGGGCGAGGGCTTGGTGTTCTCCGGGGGACGGATACCCTGGAGGGCGATTGACCTGCCCCGCCCCCGACCCTGAGGACCGACGAGCGCCGTGTTCGATACTCTCTCCGACCGCCTTAGCGCGACTTTCAAGAACCTCAGGGGCAAGGGCCGCTTGTCCGAGGCGGACATCGACGCCACGGCACGCGAGATCCGTATCGCCCTGCTGGAAGCCGACGTCGCCCTGCCCGTGGTCCGGGCCTTCATCGCCAATGTGAAGGAGCGGGCGCGCGGCGTCGAGGTCTCCCAGGCGCTGAACCCCGCCCAGCAGGTCGTCAAGATCGTCAACGAGGAGCTCGTCGCCATCCTCGGTGGCGAGACCCGGCGGCTGCGGTTCGCCAAGACCGCGCCCACCGTGATCATGCTTGCCGGCCTCCAGGGCGCCGGTAAGACGACGCTCGCCGGAAAGCTCGGCCTCTGGCTCAAGGGCCAGGGCCACTCCCCGCTGCTCGTCGCCTGTGACCTCCAGCGCCCCAACGCCGTCAACCAGCTGAGCGTCGTCGCCGAGCGCGCGGGCGTCGCGGTGTACGCCCCCGAGCCGGGCAACGGCGTCGGCGACCCGGTCCAGGTCGCCAAGGACTCCATCGAGTTCGCCAAGGCCAAGGTGCACGACATCGTCATCGTCGACACCGCCGGCCGCCTCGGCATCGACCAGGAGCTGATGCAGCAGGCCGCGGACATCCGCGACGCCGTCAGCCCCGACGAGATCCTCTTCGTCGTCGACGCGATGATCGGTCAGGACGCGGTCAACACCGCCGAGGCCTTCCGCGACGGCGTCGGCTTCGACGGCGTGGTCCTCTCCAAGCTCGACGGCGACGCCCGCGGTGGTGCGGCCCTGTCGATCGCCCATGTCACGGGCAAGCAGGTCATGTTCGCGTCGAACGGCGAGAAGCTGGAGGACTTCGACGCGTTCCACCCGGACCGGATGGCCTCCCGCATCCTCGACATGGGTGACCTGCTCACCCTGATCGAGCAGGCGGAGAAGACGTTCAGCCAGGAAGAGGCCGCCAAAATGGCCTCGAAGCTGCAGTCGAGCAAGGGTGGGAAGGACTTCACCCTCGACGACTTCCTGGCGCAGATGGAGCAGGTCCGCAAGATGGGCTCCATCTCCAAGCTGCTCGGGATGCTGCCCGGCATGGGGCAGATCAAGGACCAGATCAACAACATCGACGAGCGCGACATCGACCGCACCGCCGCGATCATCAAGTCGATGACCCCCAAGGAGCGCGCCGAGCCGACGCTCATCAACGGCTCGCGCCGGGCCCGTATCGCCAAGGGTTCGGGCGTCGAGGTCTCCGCGGTCAAGAGCCTGGTGGAGCGCTTCTTCGAGGCCCGCAAGATGATGTCGAAGATGGCTCAGGGCGGCGGCATGCCGGGGATGCCGGGGATGCCCGGCATGGGTGGCGGCCCCGGCCGGCAGAAGAAGCAGGTCAAGCAGGCCAAGGGCAAGCGCAAGAGTGGCAACCCCATGAAGCGCAAGGCCGAGGAGCAGGCCGCGGCGGCCCGCCGTGAGCAGGCGGCCCAGAGCGGCGGCGCGTTCGGTCTGCCCGCCCAGGACGACAAGAACTTCGAGCTGCCGGACGAGTTCAAGAAGTTCATGTAAGCGGCACGGCATGAGACATGCGTAAGGGGCGCCCTTGAGAGAGGGCGCCCCTTACGCATGTCCGGCGGACGTACGCGCTCAGGTCACGCAGACCAGATAGCGGAAGACGTTCGGCATCCACACCGTGCCGTCCTGCCGCCGATGCGGATGCAGGGCCTCGGCGACCTCCTTCTCCACCTGGGAGCGGTCCGTGGCCCGTACGGCGGCGTCGAAGAGCCCGGTGGACAGCAGTCCGCGCACCGCGCTGTTCACGTCCGCGTACCCGAACGGGCAGGACACCCGCCCCGAACCGTCCGGCTTCAGCCCGGCCCGCGCCGCCACGTCCTCCAGATCGTCCCGGAGTGTGGGCCGCCACCTGCCGGGCTCGGTGCGCGGCGGACGCGCCGACTCCGCCAGCCGCGCGGCCACCCGCAGCACCGCCGCCGTGGCGCAGCGCTCCGGCGGACCCCAGCCGGTCAGCACCACCGAGGCGCCCCGGACGGCCAGCGGCACGGCCGACCGCAGCGCCGGCACCAGCCCCTCGGAGTCCCCGGCCGCGCAGCCGATCGGTTCGAAGACCGTGATCAGGTTGTACGGAGCGCCGTCCGCGCCGGCGGGCGCGGGCCGCCCGTCCTCCAGCAGCCGGGCCCGACGGCGGGCCGGATGCGGGGAGTGCGCGGGCGCGTCGTCCCAGCCGTCGTCCGGCAGCAGCCGCGCGCGGGCCAGCGCCAGGCGCTCCCGGTCGGAGTCCACACCCGTGACGTGCGCACCCCGGGCCGCCGCGACGAGCATCGCGAGGCCCGAGCCGCAGCCGAGGGACAGCACCCGGGTGGCGGCCCCGACTTCCATCCGGTCGTACACCGCCTCGTACAGCGGCGCGAGCATGCGTTCCTGGATCTCGGCCCAGTCGCGTGCGCGGGTACCGGCGTCCGCCGGCGCGGAGGCGTCCGCGGCCGGCTGGTTCCGGACGAGCGTTGGTGTCATGGAAAGTGCCCCAATCCGCCAAGAGGTCGGTCGTGCCCGAGTGGACTCCCCCGTGTGCGTATGTTCCGCACCCCCGTAGCCAGAGAACTGCGCATCCGCCGTTCCGTCCAGGGGGTGTGGGGCAGTGCTTGCGTGCACCGTTCGTGCGCCCCGTTCCGCGTCTGCTCTCCGACCAGTCTTACCCGACACCCCGCGCCGGGCACGTCGAGCGACGGGGCGGGTAGTCTCTCGGGCGGATTCGTCAGGACCGCGGGCCGCCCGCGCACCTCACATCCGAAGCGCCCGGCGCACCGCGAGCTGTGCACCACCTTGGTGCGAGCTGTGCGTCTTCTCCGCAGTTCTGCGTACCCGCCCTCGTCCGGACGCATCAACGGCAACTGACTGGTACGTGCAAATTATTTGGGATGCCCCGGAATAGGAACACCGGAGCACTCGGGCTCGTTATCACGACGTGAGCACGACACCACCTGTACTTGCCGCAGAGCTGGCACAGGCGTGGGCCGACATTCAGCGGTACCACCCCGAGCTGCCCGATCTTGCCGCGCCCGAGTCCCTGATCGGAGAGTCCTCGTCCGCCTGTGGCGCCGAGCTCTCCTTCGAGCGACTGCTCCACGAGGCAGTCCACGGCATCGCCGCCGCGAGAGGAGTCCGAGACACCTCCCGCGCCGGCCGCTACCACAATCGACGTTTCCTCGCGATCGCCGAGGAGCTGGGCCTCGATCATGCCGAGGAACCCCATCCCAGCAGCGGATTCTCCCTGGTCACGCTAAATCCGGAAGCCAAGCGCCGGTACCGTCCGACCACCGAACGGCTGCAGCGCGCCCTCAAGGCGCACACCGTCGCCACCGCCGCCGACACCAAACGCTCCTTCCGCGGACCTGCCGCCCGGCACGGTTCCTCCGGGGGCGGCGTGCGGGTCAAGGCCGTCTGCGACTGCGGACGCAACGTCCGCGTCGTCCCGTCGGTCCTGGCGCAGGCGCCGATCGTCTGCGGCGGCTGCGGCAAGCCGTTCCGGATCCCGGAAGCGGCGGTCGCGGTGGGGTGAGCCGATGTGGTGTGGCACAATGGCTAGCTGTACTCGACAGTCGCACAGGACCCCTCTCTCCTCCGGCTGACGCGTCCATCGGGCACTCCGAGTACCGCAACCCCACGTGGCATCTAGTTGTGCCCAACCACGTCATAGACCAGGAGACACCACTTCCGTGGCAGTCAAGATCAAGCTGAAGCGTCTGGGCAAGATCCGTTCGCCTCACTACCGCATCGTCGTCGCCGACTCCCGTACCCGCCGTGACGGCCGGGCCATCGAGGAGATCGGCCTGTACCACCCGGTGCAGAACCCCTCGCGCATCGATGTCAACTCGGAGCGTGCGCAGTACTGGCTGTCCGTCGGCGCCCAGCCGACCGAGCCGGTCCTCGCGATCCTGAAGCTCACCGGTGACTGGCAGGCCCACAAGGGCCTCCCGGCCCCCGCGCCGCTGCTGCAGCCGGAGCCCAAGGCTGACAAGCGCGCGCTGTTCGAGGCGCTGTCCGCGGACGGCGACGAGGCCAAGGGTGAGGCCATCACCCCCAAGGCCAAGAAGTCCGACAAGAAGGCGGACGAGGCGGCTGAGACCCCCGCGTCCACCGAGTCGACCGAGGCCTGAGCATGCTCGAGGAGGCTCTCGAGCACCTCGTGAAGGGCATCGTCGACAACCCCGACGACGTGCAGGTTGCCGAGCGCACCCTGCGTCGCGGACGCGTGCTGGAGGTCCGGGTCCACCCCGACGACCTCGGCAAGGTGATCGGCCGTAACGGCCGCACCGCTCGCGCTCTGCGTACGGTCGTGGGTGCCATCGGCGGCCGTGGGATCCGTGTCGACCTCGTCGATGTGGACCAGGTTCGCTGATCAGCGAGTTGAACACCGGCCAGGGCCGGGGAGGGCCTTCGGGCCGTCCCCGGCCTTTGTCGTCGGCCACCCGGACGTTCCGGATGTTTCCGTGAGCCGGACGTTTCCGTGAGGGCCGACGTCCCCACCCACCAATCGGAGAACAGCGTGCAGTTGGTAGTCGCGCGGATCGGCCGCGCCCACGGCATCAAGGGCGAGGTCACCGTCGAGGTACGAACGGACGAGCCGGAGCTGCGGCTCGGACCCGGCGCCGTCCTGGCCACCGAACCGGCGGAGACGGGTCCGCTGACGATCGAGACCGGCCGGGTCCACAGCGGCAGGCTCCTGCTGCGCTTCGAGGGCGTACGCGACCGCTCCGCCGCCGAAGCGCTGCGCAACACCCTGCTGATCGCCGAGGTGGACCCGGAGGAACTGCCCGAGGAAGAGGACGAGTTCTACGACCACCAGTTGATCGACCTCGACGTGGTGCTGGCCGACGGCACCGAGATCGGCCGGATCACCGAGATCTCGCACCTGCCCTCGCAGGACCTGTTCATCGTGGAGCGCCCCGACGGCAGCGAGGTGATGATCCCCTTCGTGGAGGAGATCGTCACCGAGATCGACCTGGAGGAGCAGCGCGCGGTCATCACCCCGCCGCCCGGTCTGATCGACGAGAGCGAGGCCGTGGTCGCCTCCTCCCGCGACGAGGAGACCGGTGAGGCGGCCTCCGGGGACGCGGACGAGGCGCCGAAGGGCGACGCCTGATGCGGCTCGACGTCGTCACGATCTTCCCGGAGTACCTGGAACCGCTGAACGTCTCCCTGGTCGGGAAGGCCCGCGCCCGCGGCGTCCTGGACGTCCACGTCCACGACCTGCGGGAGTGGACGTACGACCGGCACAACACGGTCGACGACACCCCCTACGGCGGCGGCCCCGGCATGGTCATGAAGACCGAACCCTGGGGCGAGGCGCTGGACGAGGCCCTGGCCGACGGCTACGAGGCCGGGGCGCACTCCCCGGTGCTCGTCGTGCCCACGCCCAGCGGCCGCCCGTTCACCCAGGAACTGGCCGTCGAACTCTCCGCCGCACCCTGGCTGCTGTTCACCCCGGCGCGGTACGAGGGCATCGACCGCCGGGTGATCGACGAGTACGCCACCCGGCTGCGGGTCGTCGAGGTCTCCATCGGGGACTACGTACTGGCCGGCGGGGAAGCGGCCGTCCTGGTGATCACGGAGGCCGTGGCCCGGCTGCTGCCCGGCGTCCTCGGCAACGCCGAGTCCCACCGGGACGACTCCTTCGCGCCCGGAGCGATGGCGAACCTCCTGGAGGGGCCCGTCTACACCAAGCCGCCCGAGTGGCGCGGCCGGTCCATTCCGGACGTGCTGCTCAGCGGCCACCACGGGAAGATCGCGCGCTGGCGGCGGGACCAGGCCTTCGCCCGGACCGCCCTCAACCGGCCCGATCTGATCGAGCGGTGCGAGGCGAGCGCCTTCGACAAGAAGGACCGCGAGATCCTCTCCATCCTGGGCTTCGCACCGGAGCCCGGCGGCCGATTTTGGCGCAGGCCCACCGCCGTGGAAGAATAGGCCGCTGCTGTACGTCCGGTGTGCGCCCCTGCCACAGGGGGAAAGACGCCCGCCCGACGCGATCAGCACTCCTGACTCCTCTCGATATCCCGTCGATGACCTGTGGCATCGGCGAAGAAAGCAGAAACCATGGCTTCCCTGCTCGATGGCGTCAACGCCGCCACCCTCCGTTCGGACGTCCCGGCGTTCCGCCCCGGTGACACCGTCAACGTCCACGTGCGCGTGATCGAGGGCAACCGCTCCCGTATCCAGCAGTTCAAGGGTGTTGTCATCCGCCGCCAGGGCTCGGGCGTCAGCGAGACCTTCACGGTCCGCAAGGTCTCCTTCAGCGTCGGCGTCGAGCGCACCTTCCCGGTGCACAGCCCGATCTTCGAGAAGATCGAGCTCGTCACCCGCGGTGACGTCCGTCGCGCCAAGCTGTACTTCCTCCGTGAGCTGCGCGGCAAGGCCGCGAAGATCAAGGAGAAGCGCGACAACTGAGCTGCTTCCCGCGTTCACAGCGTGGCCGGATAAGCTTCGGCCGCGATGGAGACGCAAGCACAGCACTCGGAGCGCGACCGCTCCCCGGAACCCGATGCGGGGTCCGGGGAGGGGTCGCGCTTTTCGCGTACGCGGGACCGCGTCGCCTCCGTACTGACCTGGCGGCGGGTGCTGACCGGGGCGGTCCTGGCCACCGTCGCCCTGCTGCTGTTCAGCTCCTACGTGGTCCAGCCCTTCCTGATCCCCAGCCGCTCGATGGAGCCCACGCTGCAGGTCGGGGACCGGGTCCTCGTCAACAAGCTGGCGTACCGTTTCGGCGCCGAGCCCGAGCGCGGCGACGTGGTGGTCTTCGACGGCACCGGATCGTTCGTACGGGAGGACCTCGACGCGAACCCGCTGACCGGACTGGTGCGCGGAGCGGCGGCCTCCCTGGGGCTCGCGGAGCCCGCCGACACCGACTACGTGAAGCGGGTGGTGGGCGTGGGCGGCGACCGCGTCGTGTGCTGCGACGCGAAGGGGAGGCTCGCGGTCAACGGCACCGTGGTGGACGAGCCGTATCTGTACCCCGGTGACACCGCCTCCCGGGCGCCCTTCGACATCGTGGTGTCCGTTGGCACCCTGTGGATGATGGGCGACCACCGCAGCCGCTCCAGCGACTCCCGGGACCATCTCGGCTCGCCCGGCGGCGGGATGGTCCCCGTCGAGCGGGTGACCGGCCGGGTGGACTGGCTGGGCTGGCCGCCGGCCCGGACGGGCTCCTTGGAAGGGACCGGCGCCTTCGGCGGCGTACGGTCGCCCGGCGGGCCGCATGGGTAACCGCGGACGTCCGCGCGGCGCACCCGACCCCGACGCGTCCCTGCCGACCGGGACCAGGCCCACCGGGCCGCGCTCGCTGCCGACCCGGGCGGAGCGCCGCAAGCTCGCCAGGAAGGTCCGGCGCAAGCGCCGCAGGTCCGTGATGCGGGAGATACCCGTCCTCGTCGTCGTGGCGCTCCTGATCGCGCTCGTCCTGAAGACTTTCCTGGTCCAGGCGTTCGTCATCCCGTCCGGGTCGATGGAGCAGACCATCCGGATCGGCGACCGGGTGCTCGTGGACAAGCTGACCCCGTGGTTCGGATCGAAGCCGGAGCGCGGCGACGTCGTGGTCTTCAAGGACCCCGGCGGCTGGCTCCAGCAGGAGAACCCCGGAGAGAAGAAGGACCCGCCGATCGGCGTCAAGCAGGCCACCGAGCTGCTGACCTTCATCGGGCTGCTGCCGTCCGACGACGAGCAGGACCTGATCAAGCGCGTCGTCGCGGTCGGCGGCGACACCGTGAAGTGCTGCGGCGAGGACGGCCGGATCACCGTCAACGGCGTACCGCTGGCCGAGACGTACCTCCACCCCGACGACCGGCCCTCGACCATCTCGTTCGAGGTGAAGGTCCCCGAGGGCAGGCTGTTCGTGATGGGCGATCACCGGTCCGACTCCGCCGACTCCCGCTTCCACCTCGACGAACCCGACCGGGGCACGGTCTCCGAGCAGGAGGTGGTGGGGCGGGCCGTCGTGATCGCCTGGCCGTTCGGCCACTGGAGCACCCTGGAAGAACGCGACACCTTCACCGCGGTCCCGGACGCGCGCGCATCGGAGGCAGCGGTTCCGGCACCGTCGAATAGTGTGGCACCTCCGGATCGCGATGGAATGGTCCGGCTCCCGACCCCTGCGGAACTCCCGCTCGTTATGGGAGTGGTGGGCCTGCGTCCGATGGGGCGCCGGCAGTGGCACGTACTGAGGAGTGGATGTGGGGGATTTGGCGGTCGGCGCACGATCCGGACACGACGAACCCGAGGACCGGCCGGAGCGCGACGAGTCTCCCGCGGGCGGGGCGGGGGTCCCGCCGGACGGTGAGGGCGGCGGCCCTGGCGACGACGGCGACAACCCGGGCGGCCGTGGCGGTCGTCCCAAGAAGCAGCGTTCCTTCTGGGTGGAGCTGCCGCTGCTCGTCGGCATCGCCCTGGTCCTCGCGCTGCTGATCAAGACGTTCCTGGTCCAGGCGTTCTCGATCCCCTCGGACTCCATGCAGAACACGCTGCAGCGGGGCGACCGGGTGCTGGTCGACAAGCTGACCCCGTGGTTCGGCTCCGAGCCGGAGCGCGGCGAGGTCGTGGTCTTCCACGATCCGGGCGGCTGGCTGGAGGACACCGCGACCCCGGAGCCCAACGCGGTGCAGAAGTTCCTGAGCTTCATCGGCCTGATGCCGTCCTCCGAGGAGAAGGACCTGATCAAGCGGGTCGTCGCCGTCGGCGGCGACACCGTGGAGTGCAAGGAGAACGGGCCCGTCACGGTCAACGGGAAGAGCCTGGACGAGAAGTCGTTCATCTTCCCGGGGAACACCCCGTGCAACGACAAGCCCTTCGGCCCGATCAAGGTGCCGGACGGCCGGATCTTCGTCATGGGCGACCACCGGCAGAATTCTTTGGACTCGCGCTACCACCAGGAGCTCCCCGGAGAGGGCACGGTCTCCACGGACGAGGTCGTGGGCCGCGCCGTCGTCGTCGCCTGGCCGCTGGGCCGCTGGGCGACCCTCCCGGTCCCGGACACCTTCGACCAGCCCGGTCTGAACGCGGCCGCTGCGATGGCCCCGGCGGCACTGGGCGTAGCCGGAGCGGTGCCCCTCGTGTTGTGGCGCCGCCGGAGGCTGACCGCCGGGCGTACCGCCGGGTAGGGTGCCGCTCGGATCAGCGATTGTCGATCTCCGACGGGGGAGCGCTGGGATGAGCGGTACACAACGCAAGGACGACGGCCGCGGCCGGCTCGGCGCCATGATGTCGGGCTTGGCCGTGGCCGTCGGCTGTGTGCTCTTCCTCGGCGGTTTCGTCTGGGCGGCGGTGGTCTACCAGCCGTACACCATCCCGACGGACTCCATGGCGCCGACGGTGAACCCCGGCGACCGGGTGCTCGCCGAGCGGATAGACGGCGCCGAGGTCCGGCGCGGTGACGTGGTGGTCTTCACCGATGAGGTCTGGGGCGCCACGGCGATGGTGAAGCGCGTCGTCGGGGTCGGCGGCGACGAGGTGGCCTGCTGCGACAAGGAAGGGCGGCTCACCGTCAACGGAACCCCCGTCGACGAGCCGTATCTCGACCGGGACCCGGCGGCTCCGGGCGCGGCGGCCCCCGCCTCGCCCCAGGACTTCTCCGCCACCGTGCCCGAGGGCCAGATCTTCCTGCTCGGCGACGAACGGGCCACCTCCCTGGACTCCCGGGTCCACCTCCAGGACGCCGGAGAGGGCTCCGTACCGCTGAGCGCCGTACAGGCCCGGGTGGACGCGGTGGCCTGGCCGATGAACGGCATGATCAGCCGGCCCTCCTCGTTCGCCGCGCTGCCCGGCGGGGTGTCCGCCGCGGGGCCCCTGCCGCTCCAGCTGGGCGCGATCCTGGTGGGAGTGGTCCTGATCCTCGGTGGCGCGGTGTACGGGCCCGTGGCGGGGCGCCTGGCCCGCCGGAGGACGGTCGCCGGAGGGGCCCGGTGACCTCGGAGAACCGCAGGGTCGCCCGAGTGGTCCTGCTGGACCCCGACGACCGCGTACTGCTTCTGCACGGCCACGAGCCGGACGACCCGGCCGACACCTGGTGGTTCACCCCGGGAGGCGGTCTGGAGGGCGATGAGACCCGGGAGCAGGCGGCCCGCCGCGAGCTCGCCGAGGAGACCGTCATCACGGACATCGAGCTGGGCCCGCTGCTCTGGACCCGGATCTGTTCCTTCCCGTTCGACGGGCGGCGCTGGGACCAGGACGAGTGGTACTACCTGGCCCGCACGACGCAGACCGCCACCGCCCCGCAGGGCCTCACCGACCTGGAACTGCGCAGCGTCGCCGGTCTGAGGTGGTGGACTTCCGCCGAACTGCTCGCGACGCGTGAGACGGTGTACCCGACCAGACTCGCCGAGCTGCTGCGCACGCTTCTCGACGAGGGTCCCCCGCGTGATCCGTTGGTTCTGGCCCCCGAAATCGTCTAATCGTTCAAGGGCGCCGGAGGCTGACGCACAATGGGGGCACGCACGGCTGAAGGGGAAACATGCCATGAGCGCCGAGGACCTCGAGAAGTACGAGACCGAGATGGAGCTGAAGCTCTACCGGGAGTACCGCGATGTCGTCGGTCTGTTCAAATATGTGATCGAGACCGAACGGCGCTTCTACCTCACCAACGACTACGAGATGCAGGTGCACTCGGTCCAGGGTGAGGTTTTCTTCGAGGTGTCCATGGCGGACGCCTGGGTCTGGGACATGTACCGGCCCGCGAGGTTCGTCAAGCAGGTCCGCGTGCTGACCTTCAAGGACGTCAACATCGAAGAGCTCAACAAGAGCGATCTGGAACTTCCGGGAGGCTGACCCCGCGCGGCCCCCGGTGCGGGGCCGCCGATACGCGCGTTGCAGTGAGCGACCCGGTCACCCGTGTGGGTGGCCGGGTTTTCCACATCCGCGGAGTTGTCCACCAAGATCCACATCTTCGGGCGGGCCGGGTCACAGTCGGTGCCGGAGGTGGTGCCGATATGAACGCACGGGGGGCACTCGGGCGGTACGGCGAGGATCTGGCGGCACGGCTGCTGTCCGAAGCCGGAATGGCGGTGGTCGAGCGCAACTGGCGCTGCCGCGCCGGAGAGATCGACATCGTGGCCAGAGACGGTGACGCCCTGGTCTTCTGTGAGGTGAAGACCCGCAGGTCAGACACTTTCGAACACCCCATGGCGGCGGTCGGCCCGGTCAAGGCGGACCGGCTGCGACGGCTCGCCGAGATCTGGCTCGACCGGCACGGCGGGCCCCCGTCCGGCGGCGTCCGCATCGACCTGATCGGCGTGATCGTGCCCCGGCGCGGGGCCCCGGTCACGGAGCACGCCCGGGGGGTGTCCTGATGGGCTTCGCACGAGCGTGTTCCGTGGCGCTGGTGGGCGTCGAGGGTGTGGTGGTGGAGGTCCAGGCGGACCTGGAGCCGGGGGTGGCGGCCTTCACCCTGGTCGGACTGCCGGACAAGAGCCTGGTGGAGAGCCGGGACCGGGTGCGGGCCGCGGTGGTCAATTCCGGGTCCGAGTGGCCGCAGAAGAAGCTCACGGTCGGGCTCTCCCCGGCCTCCGTGCCGAAGAGCGGTTCGGGTTTCGACCTCGCCGTCGCCTGCGCTGTCCTCGGTGCGGCGGAGCGGATCGACCCCGCCGCGATCGCCGATGTGGTGATGATCGGCGAACTGGGTCTGGACGGCCGGGTGCGACCGGTACGGGGCGTGCTGCCCGCCGTCCTCGCGGCGGCCGAAGCGGGGTACGAGCAGGTCGTCGTCCCCGAGCAGTCGGCCGGGGAGGCGGCCCTGGTGCCGGGGGTCTCGGTCCTCGGGGTCCGGAGCCTGCGCCAGCTCATCGCGGTTCTGTGCGACGAACCGGTGTCCGAGGAACCCGCGGACGACCAAGGGCGCCCCGACGCCATGCTCGCCGGGCTCATGATCCCCGGCACGGGCCTCGGCGCGGGGCTCGCCCCGGCCTCCGCGCGCGGTGACGGGCACCGGCACGACCTGGCGGACGTCGCGGGGCAGCCGCGTCCGCGCCGGGCCCTGGAGGTGGCCGCGGCCGGAGGACACCATCTGCTGTTCTCGGGTCCACCGGGCGCGGGCAAGACCATGCTGGCCGAGCGGCTGTCGGCGGTCCTGCCGCCGCTGACCCGGCAGGAATCCCTCGAAGTGACGGCGGTCCACTCCGTGGCGGGCATCCTCCCCCCGGGTGAACCGCTCGTCTCCCGGGCGCCGTACTGCGCCCCGCACCACTCGGCGACCATGCAGTCCCTGATCGGCGGGGGCAACGGCATCCCGAGGCCCGGGGCGGTGTCCCTGGCCCATCGCGGGGTCCTCTTCCTCGACGAGGCCCCGGAATTCTCGGGCAAGGCCCTCGACGCGTTGCGCCAGCCCCTGGAGTCCGGTCATGTCGTGGTCGCGCGGGCGGCGGGAGTGGTGCGGCTGCCCGCCCGGTTCCTGATGGTGCTGGCCGCCAACCCGTGCCCCTGCGGCCGGCACACGCTCACCGGCGCGGGCTGCGAGTGCCCGCCCTCGGTGGTCCGCCGCTACCAGGCGCGCCTGTCCGGGCCCCTGCTCGACCGGGTGGACCTGCGGGTCGAGGTGGAGCCGGTCGGCCGCGCGGACCTGCTGGGGCAGGGCGGCCGGGGCGAGTCGACGGCCGTCGTCGCCGCACGGGTACGGGACGCCAGGGCGCGGGCGGCCGAGCGGCTGGCCGGCACCCCGTGGACCACGAACAGCGAGGTGCCCGGCCATGAGCTGCGGACCCGGCTGCTCGCGGCTCCGGGAGCGCTGGCGGCGGCGGAGCGGGACCTGGAGCGCGGCACCCTGACGGCCCGGGGCCTGGACCGGGTGCTGAGGGTGGCCTGGACCGTGGCGGACCTGCGGGGTGCGGACCGCCCGGACGACTCCGATGTGGCGGTCGCCCTGGAACTGCGGACGGGCATCCAGCGCGGGGTGCCGATGGGGGCGGGGGAGCGGTGACCGGAGTGATGGGAGAGCGCCGGCACGGGCCGGAGCGGGACGAGGGACGCGAAGCGGGCCGGGAGCGCGGGTTCGAACCGAAGGGCGGGGTGGAGCCGGGGCGGGAGCACGAGCCGGGGTGCGGACCGGGACGAGGGTACGGGGGTGGCGCGGAGGCGGACCGGGAGGGCCGGGACGGCGACGGAGACCGGGGCGAAGGCCGCGGCCGGAGCGGCGGTCACGATGGCGACCGGGTGGAAGGCCGGCAGCGGGAGCGGGTGGCCAGGGCCGCGTTGACGCGGGTGCTGGAGCCGGGGGACGAGCGGGCCGGGCGTTGGCTGCGGCGGACCGGCGCGGTCGAGCTGCTGCGGCGGCTCACCGTCGAGGACGGGTCCGCCGAGAGGCTGCCGGGGATGACCGCTCTCCGGCTCGGTGGCTACCGGCTGCGGGCGGCCGCCGCGGAGCCGGAACGGGATCTGGCCGCGGTCGCCGCGGTGGGCGGACGCTTCGTCTGCCCGGGGGACCGGGAGTGGCCGAGCCAGCTGGACGACCTGGGCGACGCGCGGCCCGTCGGACTCTGGGTGCGGGGGCGGCCCGACCTGCGGCTGTGGTCCCTGCGCTCGGTCGCGGTTGTCGGTGCGAGAGCCTGCACCCCGTACGGGGCGCACATGGCGGCGACCCTCGGCTCCGGGCTCGCGGAGCGCGGCTGGGTGGTGGTGTCGGGGGCGGCGTTCGGGGTGGACGGTGCCGCCCACCGGGGCGCGCTCGCGGCGGGCGGGGCGACGACGGCCGTGCTGGCCTGCGGTGTCGACGTACCCTACCCGCGCGGGCACGCCGAGTTGCTCGGGCGGCTGGCCCAACAGGGTCTCGTCGTCGCCGAGTTGCCGCCCACCTCGCACCCCACCCGCAGCAGATTCATCCTGCGCAACCGCGTCATCGCCGCGCTGACCAGGGGAACGGTCGTGGTCGAGGCCGAATACCGCAGCGGTTCGCTGGTCACCGCCCGCCAGGCCCAACGGCTCGGCCGCTTCGCGATGGGGGTGCCCGGACCCGCCACCAGCAGCCTGTCGGCAGGGGTCCACGAGCTGCTGCGAGGCGAGGGCGTGCTCGTCACCGACGCCGACGAAGTCGTCGAGCTGGTCGGGGACATCGGCGACCTCCCGCCGGTCCGACGCGGCCCGGTGCTGCCCAGGGACCACCTGGACGCGGCCACCGCGAGAGTCCTCGAAGCGCTTCCGTACCGCGGTGCCAGCCACCCCCGTGACCTCGCCCGCACCGCGGGGACTTCGGCAGACGAAACGCTCGGTCGACTGTACGAACTGCACTCACTGGGGTTCGTCGAACGAGAAGGCGACGGCTGGCGGTTGACGCTTCCTTCGGTACGCAACGACGACGCGCGGCGAGGCGGTCCTTGACCTGGAGCATTCGGGTGAAAAGGTAAGGCCGATGACCTCGCACGATCGATCGGTGACCTGCCCGGGACCCGCACCCACGGTGGCGGTCCCGGCCCCCGGCGGGCGCGGGCGGCGTGAACGGCGGCACACCATCACGCGGCATGGAACTCCCGTCCTGCGCGGACTGCGACGCCTCAGTCACGCTACGCTCACAAGGATTCCGCCCCAGACAAAAGTCCCCCAGCACTTCACGGCAGAACGGCTCAAGGCATCACATGCCCCAGCACACCTCCGGGTCTGACCGCGCGGCAGTACCACCGGTTGCGCGTGGCACTGTGCGCCCTCCCGCTCCCTCCTCCCTCGACGAGTTGTGGCGTTCCTACAAGACCACGGGCGACGAGCGGCTGCGGGAGCAGCTGATCCTGCACTACTCGCCGCTCGTGAAGTACGTCGCGGGCCGGGTGAGCGTGGGGCTGCCGTCCAACGTCGAGCAGGCCGACTTCGTCTCCTCCGGGGTCTTCGGACTGATCGACGCCATCGAGAAGTTCGACATCGAACGGGCCATCAAGTTCGAGACGTACGCGATCACCCGGATCCGCGGCGCGATGATCGACGAACTCCGGGCGCTGGACTGGATCCCGCGGTCCGTCCGGCAGAAGGCGCGGAACGTGGAGCGTGCCTACGCCACGCTGGAGGCGCAGTTCCGGCGCACGCCGTCGGAGGCCGAGGTGGCCGCGGAGATGGGCATCGCGCTGGAGGAACTACATGCGGTTTTCAGCCAGTTGTCGCTGGCGAATGTGGTCGCCCTGGAGGAGTTGCTGCACGTCGGCGGCGAGGGCGGCGACCGGCTGAGCCTGATGGACACGCTGGAGGACACCGCCGCCGACAACCCGGTGGAGGTCGCCGAGGACCGTGAGCTGAGACGACTGCTCGCGCGGGCCATCAACACCCTCCCCGACCGCGAGAAGACCGTGGTGACCCTCTACTACTACGAAGGCCTCACCCTCGCGGAGATCGGCAACGTCCTCGGGGTGACCGAGAGCCGGGTCAGCCAGATCCACACCAAGTCCGTGCTGCAGCTCCGCGCGAAGCTCGCCGACGCGGGCCGCTGACAACGCTTTCGCGGCCCTTTCCCGGGCTTCTTCCCGGCTTCTTCCCGGCCCTCTCCGGCCATCCGGTCGGAGGCCGTGCCCTTCCCCCGCACGTCTGCCGCCGTAGAGTGGACACGTGCCCAGGATTCGAGCGGCCTCCGTGGCCGAGCACCGGACCATGCAGCGCGGCGCCCTCCTGGACGCCGCGCGCTCCCTGCTGTCCGAGGGCGGCACGGAGGCGTTGACCTTCCCCGCACTCGCCGAGCGCACGGGCCTCGCCCGGTCCTCCGTGTACGAGTACTTCCGCTCCCGGGCCGCCGTCGTCGAGGAGCTGTGCGCCGTCGACTTCCCCGTCTGGGCGGCCGAGGTCGAGAACGCCATGCAGCGCGCCGATACGCCTGAGGCGAAGATCGAGGCGTATGTGCGCCGGCAGCTCGACCTCGTCGGGGACCGCCGCCACCGCGCGGTCGTCGCGATCTCCGCGAGCGAGCTGGACGCGGGCGCCCGGGAGAAGATCCGCGCCGCGCACGGCGGACTGATCGCCATGATCGTCGAAGCGCTGGCCGACCTCGGCAACGAGCAGCCCAGGCTGGCCGCCATGCTCCTGCAGGGTTCGGTCGACGCCGCCGTGCGCCGTATCGAACTGGGCGTCGCGGAGGAGCCGGGCGTCATCGCGGACACCGTCGTCGCGATGGTCCTGCGCGGTGTGACCGGCGGCCTGAGCGACTGACCCGGACGGCTTCCGGCTCCGGCACACCGAACACCGGAAGCAGCCGCGAGGGGCCTGTGTGCAGCAGTGCGGGCGGCAGCAGCGAGAGCGGGTCCAGATAGGCGTCCCCGCGCCGCAGGCCCCAGTGCAGGCAGCCCTCCGCGCAGTGGAACGGCCCTTTCTCCAGCACTCCGACCGGCTGCCCGGCCCGTACGCGCGCGCCCTCCTCGATCAGCGCCCGCACCGGTTCGTACGTGGTGCGCAGCGGCGGCGAACCGCTGCCGGCCACCTCGACGGAGACCACCCCGCGGCCCGCCACCCGCCCCGCGAACGACACTCGGCCCCCGGCGGCCGCCAGCACCCGGGCGCCCGGCCCGGCCCCGAGGTCCACGCCGCGATGGCCTGGCCCGTACGGACCGACGGGCGGCTCCCACCCCCGCAACACCGCAGGTCTCCCGGCCAGCGGCCAGCTCCGGCCGTCGTCGTCGGCGCTCACATCGGTGTCTGTGTCTGTGTCTGTGTCTGCGTGTGCGTCGGTGTCAGCGTCGTCGTCTTCGTCCACGTCGGCGTCCGCGCCCGGCAAGGCCGCCACGACTCCGGCCGGTGCGACGGCCGGGCCAGGCGTGGGCGGCCCGGTCGGAAGCAGCCCGCACAGCACGAGCAGCGAGAGCAGCAGGGGCAGGAGCACGAGCGGGAGCAGGGTGCGGTGGGCGGGGGAGCGGTGCGGGGCGGGCTGATGGCGCATGTCGCCACGATGGCCCGGAGGCCGGGATTCCGGGGATCGCGGACCGTTCCTGTGGACTACTCGCCGGTTGTGGACATCCCGGTCACCCGACCGTGAAGATCGCGGTCATGTGGTGGTGGTGAAGTTCCCGGTCACGCGGTTGTGGACATCGCGGTCACCCGGCACTCAGCCGGTCCCGTACACTTCTTACGGCGATCCGGGTCACCGGGTCGACTTCGCACGCCCCGCCACCTCCCTCTTCTCGGAGGTGGCCGCGCTCCTCGGTCCCTCGTGGCACGGCGCGTCGGGGCGTCAGGCGCGAGCGCAAACCTGCGGTCGCGATAACCGAGTACCTCAAGGAGTACGGCCATGGCCGTCGTCACGATGCGGGAGCTGCTGGAAAGCGGCGTCCACTTCGGTCACCAGACCCGTCGCTGGAACCCGAAGATGAAGCGCTTCATCTTCACCGAGCGCAACGGCATCTACATCATCGACCTGCTCCAGTCGCTGTCGTACATCGACCGCGCCTACGAGTTCGTCAAGGAGACCGTCGCCCACGGCGGCTCCATCATGTTCGTGGGTACGAAGAAGCAGGCCCAGGAGGCCATCGCCGAGCAGGCGACGCGCGTCGGCATGCCGTACGTCAACCAGCGTTGGCTCGGTGGCATGCTCACCAACTTCTCCACCGTCTACAAGCGCCTTCAGCGTCTGAAGGAGCTCGAGCTCATCGACTTCGAGGACGTGGCCGCCTCCGGCCTCACCAAGAAGGAGCTCCTGGTCCTCTCGCGCGAGAAGGCCAAGCTGGAGAAGACCCTCGGTGGTATCCGCGAGATGCAGAAGGTGCCCAGCGCCGTCTGGATCGTCGACACCAAGAAGGAGCACATCGCCGTCGGTGAGGCGCGCAAGCTCCACATCCCGGTCGTCGCGATCCTCGACACCAACTGCGACCCCGACGAGGTCGACTACAAGATTCCGGGCAACGACGACGCGATCCGCTCCGTCACCCTGCTCACCCGCGTGATCGCCGACGCCGTCGCCGAGGGCCTCATCGCCCGCTCCGGTGCCGCCACCGGTGACTCGAAGCCGGGCGAGAAGGCCGCCGGCGAGCCCCTCGCCGAGTGGGAGCGCGACCTGCTCGAGGGCGACAAGAAGGACGAGACCGCGGCTGCCGCCGAGGTCCAGTCCTCCGCCGAGACCGAGAAGGTCGCCGACGCCGAGAAGCCGGCCGAGGCCGTCGCCGAGGCCGAGGCCGCTGTCGAGGCTCCGGCCGCCGAGGCTCCGGCCGCCGACGCTCCGGCCGCCGACGCGGACGCCGAGCAGGCCTGACACCCGTCACGGCTACTGACGGCGGGGGCCGACGCCACAAGCGTCGCCCCCGCCGTTCACCCGTAGATCTTTCAGACTTCGAGAGAGACATACAGACTCATGGCGAACTACACCGCCGCTGACGTCAAGAAGCTCCGCGAGCTCACCGGCGCCGGCATGATGGACTGCAAGAAGGCGCTCGACGAGGCCGACGGCAACGTCGACAAGGCCGTCGAGGCGCTCCGTATCAAGGGCCAGAAGGGCGTCGCCAAGCGCGAGGGCCGTTCTGCCGAGAACGGTGCCGTCGTCTCCCTGATCTCCGAGGACCAGACGTCCGGCGTCATCCTCGAGCTGAAGTGCGAGACGGACTTCGTCGCCAAGGGCGACAAGTTCCAGGCCGTCGCCAACACGCTCGCCGCGCACGTCGCCGCGACCTCCCCGGCCGACATCGAGGCGCTGCTCGCCTCCGAGATCGAGGCCGGCAAGACCGTCCAGGCGTACGTCGACGAGGCCAACGCCAACCTCGGCGAGAAGATCGTCCTGGACCGCTTCGCGCAGTTCACCGGCGCCTACGTCGGTGTGTACATGCACCGCACCATGCCCGACCTGCCCCCGCAGATCGGTGTTCTGGTCGAGCTGGACAAGGCCGACGCCGAGTTGGCCAAGGGCATCGCGCAGCACATCGCCGCCTTCGCCCCGAAGTACCTCTCCCGCGAGGACGTCCCGGCCGAGGTCGTCGAGGCCGAGCGCCGCGTCGCCGAGGAGACCACGCGTGCCGAGGGCAAGCCCGAGGCCGCGCTCCCGAAGATCGTCGAGGGTCGCGTCAACGGCTTCTTCAAGGAGGCCACCCTCCTCGGCCAGCCGTACGCGCTGGACGCCAAGAAGTCCGTCCAGAAGGTCCTGGACGAGGCCGGTGTCACCCTGAAGCGCTTCTCGCGCATCAAGGTCGGCATCTGAGTCCGTCCGGGCGAACAGCGCCGGACCCGATAGGGTCTGACGCAGTCGACGGCCGCACCCACGCCGGACGACCGCAGATCTGACGAGGAGGCCATTGCCGCTGTAGGGACACCAGACCCACCGGCAATGGCCTTCTTCGTATGTGCACGAGGAGAATTTCCATGGACAAGGGCGCGGACGCCATTCAGGCCGACGACAAGCACGACGACAAGGGCTCCGGGCGCTTCATGCTGAAGCTCTCCGGTGAGGCGTTCGCCGGTGGCGGTGGCCTCGGCGTCGACCCCGACGTCGTGCACACCATCGCCCGCGAGATCGCCGCCGTCGTACGCGACGGCGCCCAGATCGCGGTGGTCATCGGAGGAGGCAACTTCTTCCGTGGTGCCGAGCTCCAGCAGCGCGGCATGGACCGGGCCCGGTCCGACTACATGGGCATGCTCGGCACCGTCATGAACTGCCTGGCACTCCAGGACTTCCTGGAGAAGGAGGGCATCGACTCGCGCGTCCAGACCGCCATCACCATGGGCCAGGTCGCCGAGCCGTACATCCCGCTCCGGGCCGTCCGGCACCTGGAGAAGGGGCGCGTCGTGATCTTCGGCGCCGGTATGGGCATGCCGTACTTCTCCACCGACACCACCGCCGCCCAGCGCGCCCTGGAGATCGACGCCGAGGCGCTGCTCATGGGGAAGAACGGCGTGGACGGGGTCTACGACTCCGACCCCAAGGCCAACCCCGACGCGGTCAAGTTCGACGCTCTGGAGTACGGCGAGGTGATCACCCGCGACCTGAAGGTCGCCGACGCCACCGCCATCACGCTCTGCCGCGACAACGAGCTCCCGATCCTCGTCTTCGAGCTGACCGCCGAGGGCAATATCGCTCGTGCGGTCAAGGGTGAGAAGATCGGCACGCTCGTGAGCGACGCGAGTACCCGGGCCTGACGGCCCCCCAGGATGGACAACGGCCTGCCGGTCGGACACCGTGCAGGTGAGGACGCGACGCAGGACCCGCAGGGCGCGGCGATGACGACGCCGGGCCCACCCAAGACACGCAGGAGCACGTGGTGATCGAAGAAATCCTCCTCGAGGCCGAGGAGAAGATGGAGAAGGCCGTTGTCGTCGCGAAAGAGGACTTCGCCGCGATCCGTACCGGCCGTGCGCACCCGGCGATGTTCAACAAGATCGTCGCCGACTACTACGGCGCGCTGACCCCGATCAACCAGCTGGCCTCGTTCTCGGTTCCCGAGCCGCGGATGGCCGTCGTGACGCCGTTCGACAAGACCGCGCTGCGCAACATCGAGCAGGCGATCCGCGACTCCGACCTCGGCGTCAACCCGAGCAACGACGGCAACATCATCCGGGTGACCTTTCCCGAGCTCACCCAGGACCGCCGCAAGGAGTACATCAAGGTCGCCAAGACCAAGGCCGAGGACTCCAAGATCTCGATCCGCTCCATCCGCCGCAAGGCCAAGGAGAACCTCGACAAGCTCGTCAAGGACAAGGAGTCCGGCGAGGACGAGGTGCGCCGCGCCGAGAAGGAGCTCGACGACACCACCGCGAAGTACGTCGCGCAGGTGGACGAGCTGCTCAAGCACAAGGAAGCCGAGCTGCTCGAAGTCTGATGAACGACTCTTCCTGGGGCGCCCCGCAGGGAGCCGGTTACTGGGGCACGCCCGAGATGAGCGCCGCCCCGGCGGGTCCTGCCCACGATGTGCGTGATGCCCAGCAGACTCGGCCCATGCCCAACGTGCCGGACGTTCCCGACGCAGGTAGAGACGCAGCCGACCGCGACGACCGGGACAGGGATGCCGCTCACGTCAGCGGCCCCCTGTTCCGTGACGAGATGCCGCAGGAGCCCATGTCCACCCCGCTGCCGCCCCCGCCGCAGAAGAAGCGTGCGGGGCGTGATCTGCGCGCCGCCATAGGGGTCGGCGTGGGTCTCGGCGCCGTCATCGGCCTCTCGCTGTTCATCGTGAAGGCCGTCTTCATCGGCGTGATAGTGATCGCCGTCGTCGTCGGCCTGTGGGAGCTCACCTCCCGCCTCCAGGAACGCAAGGGCATCAAGGCGCCCCTGGTGCCGCTGGCCGTCGGCGGAGCCGCGATGGTCGTCGCCGGTTACGCACGGGGTCCCGAGGGGGCCTGGATCGCGATGGCCCTGACGGCTCTCGCCGTGCTGGTCTGGCGGATGACCGAACCGCCGGACGGGTATTTGAAGGACGTCACGGCCGGGGTCTTCGCGGCGTTCTACGTGCCGTTCCTGGCCACCTTCGTGGCTCTCCTGCTGACGGCGGACGACGGATCGTGGCGGGTGCTGACCTTCCTGGTCCTCACCGTGGTCAGCGACACGGGGGCCTACGCCGTCGGCTGGCGCTTCGGCAAGCACAAGCTCGCCCCGCGCATCAGCCCCGGCAAGACCCGTGAGGGCCTGTTCGGAGCCGTCGCCTTCGCGATGGTCGCCGGCGCGCTGTGCATGGAGTTCCTGATCGACGGCGGCGCCTGGTGGCAGGGGCTGCTGCTCGGCTTCGCGGTCGCCGTCAGCGCCACCCTCGGCGACCTGGGCGAATCCATGATCAAGCGGGACCTCGGGATCAAGGACATGGGCACCCTGCTCCCCGGTCACGGCGGCATCATGGACCGGCTGGACTCGCTGCTGCCGACCGCACCGGTCGTCTGGCTGCTGCTGGTGCTGTTCGTGGGCTCCGGCTGAGCTTCCCGGCACCTCGGCACCCCGTCCCACCTGCACGTTCCACGAGTGAGGGTCCGTCGTCCACAGGGCGGCGGGCCCTCATCCGTCTGTCTGCGACACTGGATGAACCATGCCTAAGCCCGGAGAACTGGTAGTTGTCTGGCCGCGACTGGCCACTGACCAGGACATTTGCTTCCCTGGGCGGGCCATTCGCATGCCCCTGGGCCGTCTCGGGGCCGTGGGGGTTCCGCCGCCCCGCCCGGCTGGCACGGTGCCTAAGCGGGATATTTGATCATGAACGCATGAACGCCGTGGATGAAGAGGCGCACCTGATGCTCGTCGTACTTCTCGTAGTTTCCGTGCGCGGCCTGGTTTCGTAGGTCCATCCAGGCGGTGATCTGCTTTTGTTGCAGCCCGTCGTACACGCCGGCCTTCTTGAGGTCGGCGTTCATGCTGTCAGCCTTCCTCGGTTTGCCGTCGGGTAGCTCCGTGTCGATTTGGTGTTTGACGCATAGGGCACGCACGTGGACCTCAAGTGAGGTGCCTGTGACAACCGCCGCCGGGTCCTTGTATCCCTTGCCGAGCAACTCTTGTGACATCTCCAAGTAGTCGCTATAGGTACCCGCGTGCACCAGTTCAACAAATGACGCAGTCCACCCAGCCGCGATGTCGGCGTGAAGACCGTCGGCGATGGCGATCAGCTCATCAAGCTTGTACGCGAGCGGCTTGGTGCGATGCTGGTTTAGTTGCTCTACGTAGGCCGATCCCGGTAGGGCGATGCGCTCGATGGCGGCTTCGAGGCGGTTCGAAAGGATGCGCCCTCTCGCTGCTTCGGAAGCGCGATAAGTCCAATCGTCCCTCAGCGTGATCTGAGAGGCTTCCTTGATTAGCAGGTCGAGCTGGTTCGCCAACTTGCTGATATCGGCCAACGCTATACCTCCGGCTGTGAGTTGCTGAGCGCTGAACAGATCAGCATACTCCCAGGCATGCACTAGGGGCAGGAGAGTGCGCGACAACTGCTCAAGCGCCTTCACTCGGGAGCGTCAGGCATGGACGGCCCGCCGTGAGGTGGCACTTCGCATCGCTGCGCGACGGAGGGTCCTTCTTCGGCATCACGGGGTCCTCGGTGCTGACATCAGGGCAGCATCGACTGCTTTGCGAGTCCGTTCCTGGCTAGCAGGCATCAGGTGGGCGTACACGCGTAGTGTGAGGGCCGGATCTGTATGCCCGAGGTACTGGCTGACCGCCTTGATGCTCTCGCCAGCGTCCAGCAGCACCGACGCATAGAAGTGCCGAAGCGCGTGCATGCCGTGTTCGCGAGCGGACTCGTACTTGCCGTTGTGTGCGTCCGGGATGAGACCTGCCATCGCAAGGGCTGGCTTCCACTCCTGGATATTGAAGTTGCTGCGCCAGACGACTCCGGATGCTGTGTTCGTGAACAGGAGACGGGTCGTCACCTGCGGGCCGTCAGGCTTCCGCCACGGGAGGGTGACCTCAACCGGCTTGCAGTTCCCCATGTGGGATCGCAGGGCTTCGGCCACCGAGGACGGAAGCGGGACGTCCCGCTCCTTGCCGCACTTCGGTGGAGAGAACACGGCTTTGCCTTGGATGAGCTTCACCTGCCGAACGACCCGCAGAATGCCAGCCTCGAAATCGATGGCGTCCTCAGCGAGTCCCACGATCTCCCCCTGCCGGAGCCCGCAACCAGCGCCTGTGTCCACCATGGTCCGGTAGCGCTCAGGGAGGGCACGGCGGACCGCCTGGACATGTGAGGGCAGCCAAGGAATGACCCGCCGCCGTTCGACCGATGGCGGGCGCACGGACTTTGCGGAGCACGGGTTGCGGGGGAGGAGACCGTCGTCCACGGCCGCACTCAGTACGGCTCGAACGTCGCCGTAGATGTTGCGTGCGTATGCCCCGCTCACGCCAGGGTTGGCCTCAAGGGCGCTCACCAGGTCGCGAAGGTGTTCCGGCCGGAAGGAGTCGAGCGGGCGTGAGCCGAGGATGGGGAAGGCGTGCAGGCGTAGCCGCTGCTCGGTGACGATCTGGCTCGACAGGTCCGCGCTGTGCGCCTTGAGCCACCTCTCGGAGTAGCCCTTGAACGTGACTCGGGCCGCGCGAGGGTCGATGTACTGGCCCCGAGACATGTCAGAGGCGACGTTGGCGAGCCACTGCTCAGCAAGACGCTTCTGCCGGTCGGGAAAGCTCTTGGACTTCTCGGTGCCGTCGGGGCCGACGTAGCGGGCCCGGTAGCGGAGTCCGGAGCCGTATCGGTCGCTTTTGACCCGGCGTTGCTTTCCGTCGGGTCCTGGTTCGGTCTTGTACCAGCGGTCTTGAATGTGGCCGGCCAACGTGGTGCTCCTGTCGGGGATGCGTCAGGGGCGCAACCGGTGTGGTCGCGCCCCTGTGGGTGTTTGTGGTGTGGGTCAGGCGGCAGCGTGCTCGGCTTCGGTGAGGGTGTTGATCCAGGCGTGGACGGCGGTGGGGTCGTAGCGGAGGTGTTTGCCGATGCGGAAGCCGGGCGGGCCGGTGCGCTTCTTGCGCCAGGCGTAGACGGTTTCGAGCGGGACGGAGAGCAGGGCGGCGATGTCCTCGGGGGTGAAGTAGCGGTCGGGGAGCCCGCCCCGGAGGGCGGCGCGGGGGTCAGATGTCATGGGTTCTCCCGGGCGCGGGGATGCGGGGGCGTCGCCCCCTTTCACTCAGGTCCGCTACTTCCGCTACCTCCGCTACCGCCCTGGTCAGGGGCTTGTTTGAGGTAGCGGATGGGGTAGCGGTAGCGGATGGGTGCCGCTACCGGACCCGCTTGTGGAGGGAGTGGGTCCGGTAGCGGGTAGCGCTCAGGTAGCGGAGGGGAAGAGGGTTGCCGCTACCGTTTCCAGGGCGTTGACCTGCGGGGTAGCGGAGGTAGCGGAGGTAGCGGCCCCTGAGGGGGGTGGGGGGCAGTACCGCTGCCACGCGTCGTGGAGATCCAGGGCGTAGTAGCCCTTGAGGACGGTTCCGGCGGTCTTGATGTTGCGTGCCTTGACGGGGGTGTTGTCGCTGGTCATGTACTCCCCGAGCATCTTGGCCAGGCCCCGGGAGTCGAGCGGGCGTCCGCTCATGTCGGCCCACGGTGCCTCGTCCAGGGCGCAGAGCCGGTCGAGGATGGCGACGGTCGGCATCCTGTCGATGCCCGCCATCACGTGGTCGCGGAGGTCGGTGAGCAGCCGGATACCGAGAGATCCCTTGTCGTCGGCGCGGGCGGCGTTGACCAGCTCGACGCAGGCGGCGCGGGCGCGCTGGGGCCAGTCGCCCCCGGCGGCGTCCGCGACGGACAGCAGGGGCTCCCACACGTCGGCGGGCCGGTCGGTGACCCCTTCGGGCATCTCGGGCCACCGTCCGGCCACGTCATCGCGGACGGTGTCGGCCCACTGAGCGAGCCGGTCTCGCAGGGCGTTGCCCTCGGCCTCGTGGAGGCGGGCCCGGAAGGGCTCGACGTGTTCGTTGCGGGCCCGCCGGCGCATGCGGATGATGACGGATCGGGTGGTGATGGTGTCGGGCAGGTAGCCGAGACCGGCGACTGCCACGGCGGTGTAGGACGGGAACTCGACAACGGTCTGGTTGCCGCCGTCTCCGATGCACCGGTAAGTGACTCCGGAGCGGCGGTGACCGGCGTTGAGGAAGCCGCGCAGTTCCTCGTTGTCCCCGGCCTTGGGGCCAAAGACGGTGTCGATCTCGTCGAACAGGATCGTCGGCCGCCCGGCGGGGTCGGAGACCGACCGGAACAGGGCGGCGGCACGTGCGTTCACGGCGAGCATGGGGCGCGGGACCAGGGTCTCCACCACCTCCAGTGCCCGGGACTTCCCCGAGCCCGGTTCCGGGGAGAGGAACGCCAGGCGCGGGGTGGAGTCGAACGCTTCGAGCAGGTGGGCGTGTGCGTCCCACAGGGCGACGGCGACGTAGGCGGCTTCGCGGGGGAACACGTTGAAGCGGCGGTGGAAGGCTTCCACCTCGGTCAGCAGCGCCGCACCGTCGATGGTGGGCCCGGCAGGCTGGTTGGGGGTGTTCATGCGGCGTTCCTCCGGTGCTGCTCGGTGCGCGGGCAGTGGTCGACGCGGGCGCGGGTGGTCAGTTCGGTGACGCGGTCACGGCCCCGGGCGCGTTCGTGGTGGCCGCAGGCGCAGAGCCAGTCGGCGGCGGGGATCTGGTTGCGGCCGAGCCCGCGCACGGTGAGGCCGGGGCGGATGCCGGTCACCGTGACCGTGTGCGGGTCAGGGAGAACAGCAACGCGGACGCCTTCGGCGACGCCTTTCGGCACGCCACCACCGGCCGGTCCTGCGGCCCGGTTTGCGGCCTGCGGGCTGTTCGGGGTGGCAGCCAGGCTCTTAAGGCGGTGATTCGGGGCGGTGGTCATGCCGGCCGCCCGGGGTTGTTGGCGATGGACCAGTTCAGAGCGCTGGTCACGGCGGCGCGGCACTCGTTCTCCCGGAGGCCGGCCGCCAATCCCGCCGAATTAAGAGCCTGCTCCACCTCATGGCGGCCGAGGTCGCCGGACGGGATGAACCGCCCCAGAGCACGGGCGGCCCGAACCAACGTCCAGTTCCGCACACCCTCCCCAGCCCCGGCGACGGCCGCCGTTTCGGCCCTGAGGGCCGCTGCGGCGTAACGAGAGGCCCGAACCGGCATGGGCGCGGCCGTCAATGCCCGGGACGACTGACGAGGTGTCAGAAGGTCGTACAGCCATTCCGGGAGCGGTACGGGCTCGGCCGGGTCGACCACCTCGTACGCACCGTTCGGGAGGGTGCTGCCGGCGGCGACGACGTAGCCGCCGTGGGCGCGGGTGTCGATGTGCTTGCCGAGCCTGCCCGCGCTGTTGCCGAGCCGGACCCCTGTGGGGGCGGTGAAGTACAAGTGGTGTCCACCGCTCGCGGTCCGGGTCCGGTAGGTGGCGGGGACGGGTTGCCCGGCGCGCTCGCAGAGCGCTTGCAGGGAAGTGACGCCGTCAGGCGTTCCTTTCGGGTCCTTGGCCTTGACCGGGTCCAGGTCCACCACGACCAGCCCGGACGGGCCCGTGGCCAGGCCGACGTTGAACGCGCCGACCGACCACGCCTTGCGGATGCGGTCGGGATCGGTGGTGGCCCGATGCTCCCACTTCCGGTGCCCGCCGGCGCAGTCGCCGGTACCGGAGCACGCGGTCTCGCCGTGGAGAGCGGGCCGCTTGTCGGCCGGCCGCAGGGGAAAGACATGCCATCCGCGTTCGGCCGCGTTCAGGGCGGCGTTGAGGAGGTGGGTGTTCATGCGGCCACCGCCCACGGGTTGGTCCAGGCGGCGGGAGTGGCTCCGAGGAGCTGTCCATAGGCGTGGTGTGCCTGGCGGGGGATGACGCCGTTGCCGAGGATGCGGAGCTGTTCCTTACGCGGGATGCCGGGGATGTCGGTGACCCAGCCGGCGGGCAGGCCCATGAGCCATTCCGTGAAGAACGGCGACAGGCGGCGGTTGCCGCGCATGCCCGGTTCGGTGGGGCAGGGGGCGGGGCGGCCGGTGATGTGTTCCCAGCGGCGGATGGCGGGCCCGTAGTCGATGCCGTCGGTGGAGATCCAGCTCCCGCTGTAGGGGAGCCGGTTGACGACGAACTCGTTCAGCGGGCGAGCGTTGAAGTCCATCAGGTTGGAGGCACCCGACCGCCAGTCCCGCGCGGCCGGCGTGGGGACCAGCCTCAGGACTCGGGCGGGGGTGCCGGGAGCCGGGTGACTGCGGTGCGCAGGTTCAGCCCACCCTTGCGCTTGGGAGACGTGCCGGGGCCGCCAGTGCCGTCCGAGGTGGTGGGGGTCGGCATCAGCGGGATGGGCAACTGCGAACCACCGGTCGCGCTCGTGCGGGGCCCCGACTTCGGGGTCACCAGCTCGTAGACATGTCCACCGGACGCCATACCCGATCGCGGCCAGGTCCTGGGCGACGACGTCCAGCCCCCGCGAGCGGAGCGCCGCCACGTTCTCCAGGAAGACGTAGCGCGGTCGAACGACGCCCACAGCCGCAGCGACGTTCTTCCAGACCCTCGACCACTGGCCACTGATCCCATCCTTCCGTCCGGCGTTGCTGATGTTGCGGCACGGGAACCCCGCCCCGACGACGTTGGGCCGGTACAGGTCACGGACCCGCTCCCAATCGGTGCGGGTGATGTCTCCCAGGTTCGGCACCCCCGGGTGGTGGGCGGCGAACACGGCGGCGGCGTAGGGGTCGTTCTCGGCGTAGGCGACCGGGACCGCACCGACACCGGCGCTCAGCGCGGTCTCCAGTCCGCCATAGCCGGCGCACAGCGCCACGGCTCGTAAGGTCCCGTCCGGCACTCGCCGGATGGGGGTGGGTTGGGTCATGCTGGTGTCTCCAGTTCTCGTGAGTGGGTTTCTGGACGAGGGCGGCCCCGGCTTTGGCGAGACGGGGGCCGCCCTCCTTGGTTGGTGTGGTCAGGCGGCCTTGTCGGCGGTGAGTCCGCCGTCCGGCCGGCGGGTGATGTGGCCGGTGTCGGTGAGGCGCTTGACGGCCTTGGACACCGTCCCCTTGGACAGCCCGGTGGTCTCGGCCAAGTCCTTCTGCCGTACCGGCGTTCCGGCGGTCTCGATCGCGTCGAGGATTCGCGCGTCCGTCCCGTCCACGGCCGCCACGACCGGGGCGGCGCTGGTCGGCTTCACGAGGGTGAGCGTCGGGGCCGTCCCGGTGGCGGTGGTGGGTGTGGTGGTGCGGGACCAGATGGGCTGGTCGGGCAGGGCGATGACGACGGCCTTGTCCATGTAGCGGACCTTGACCGGATCGGGGCCCCGCTTGCCGTCGCGGATGAGCGCGACGCCGGGCGCGGGAAGCTCGTCCGCGTTCCAGCCCTTGGCCTGTGCGTCCTCACCGAGGACGACGCGGGCCTCGGCAGGGGTGCGGACGGCAAGGCAGATCGAGGTGCTGATCTGCGGGGCGATCTGCTTGGGGACGCCGTCGCCGATGGTGGGCTTCTGCGTCATCCACCACAGGTCGATGCACGCCGCCCGCCCCATCCGGGCGATCGACTCCAGACCCGGCAGGGCGCTGCGGGTGCGGACCTTCGTCTTCCCGTCGCCGTCCTCCTCGGGGAAGGGGACCTTGTCGGCGGCGGTGACGACTTCCGCGCCCTCGTCCACGACGACGGTGATGCGGGGCCGGTCGGGGGTGGGGCCCCAGGTGTCCTGTCCCTTGGGCAGGACGTTGAGCCGGTCGTGCATCTCGGCTTCCAGCTCGTCCACCACTGCGATGACGTCTTCGGGGGTGGAGGCGACGCGGGCCCGGTGGTCCCACAACCGGCCTTCCACGCGCTTGAGGTCGATGATGACCAGCGCGTTCGTGTCGCCCTCGGAGGCGTCGAACAGGAGCGGGCGGGACGCGACGCTCTTGCCCGCCCCGGACCGGCCCGCGATCAGCAGCCGTTCCCCCAGGGGGACGGTGACGTGTTCGCCGGTGACGGTGTCGATGCCGAGCGAGCGCCGCTCCGGGGCCCACAGGAGGTCGTCGCCGTCGGCGGCGCTGCGGGTGCGCAGGGTCAGTTCGGCCCAGCCGCCCTGCTTCCCGGCCTTGATCTGGAACCGCAGCCCGGTGCGGGCACCGAGCAGGGCGCGGATGTGGTCTTCGGAGCCGCGCAGTTTGGTGGTGGTCCACTGTCCGTCGAGGCGGACCGCGACGACGATCCCGGACTCGGTCAGGCGCGGCCGGCCGGTCAGCGTCCCGGCCAGGCCGCGCTGTTCGGCGTGCTCGCGCCAGTGCTCGGGCTGGAGCCGCTTGAGCAGGTCGCGTTCCTCGGCGGTCGGCTCGATCGGGGAAGCCGCGGGGCGGTGGAGCATCGCCCACAAGACTGCTCCGGCGATGGCGACGCTCACGGCGACGGCCGCCCACATCCACACCCGCCCCGGCACGAGCGGCAGCCCCACGTATCCGGTCGCGGCGGTGACGGCGGCGGCTTTGGAGGCGACCAGCCACATCGGGTCGGGCACGTGCCGCTTGGCGGTGGCGAGTTCGCGCTCGGCGCGGTGGACGAGGGTGGTGACCTTCTGGGGGTCGGTGGCCTGTGCCTGTGCGAGGGCGGCGCGGGCGTCGCGGACCAAGGGCTTGCGGGTGGCTCGGAGGGTGCGGCGGCGGTCGGATTCCTTGGACCAGCGGTCGGCGGTCCAGCGGGCGGCGGTGGCTGCGTACTGGCGGTGGGTCTGCCAGGCTGATGGGTGACTCACGGGTTCCTCTCCAAGGGCTATGAGTCGGTGGGGGCGGGCCCGGCATGGCCCGCCCCCACACGCGGGTGTGTGTACGCGCGGTGATGGAGTTTCCGGTTTCCTGGTTTCCGACAGGGGCCCCTACGCGTGTGCGCGCGAGACGGGAAACTTCCGTCACGCTGCGTCGCTACGGGGGTCCTGGCGGCCGAACAGGGGCCGGGGGGTCTCAACCCACCCGGAAGGGGGTCCGGCGCACCTGTGGGGCGCTGGGCGGTTTCAGTGGGTGGAGCGGCCGAACCACCGGTTGTGGACGGTGGTGTTGTGCACCGTCGCGGGCCGCCCGCCACCGAGGACGGCGGGGGCGATGCGGGAGGCGACGACGGCGATCGCGGCCCACATCACGAGCGACCCCAGCCCGGCGGCGGCACTGACGAGCTGACCGGCACCGAGGAGAAGCTGACCGGCACCCCACCCGGCACCGCCGGCGAGCAGTCCGCCGGCGGCGATGCGCTGGGCGCGCGGGTCGAACAACGGCTGCGGAGTCAGGTCACGCGGCTGGTGGACGGCGGGGGCGGTGGGCAGGTGCTCACGCAGCACGGCAACCATGCTCCCGTCCGGGCCGGGGACGTAGACGACCGTCCCGGCCCGCTCGGCGTGGAGCTGCACCGTGCCCGTGGTGGGGGCGGGCGGTGCGGTGGGCCGGGTCGGCAGGACGTGTTCGGCGGGGGTCATGGGGGCGTGTCCTTCCTGGTCGGCGGGGTGTCGTGGCAGGTGACGCACATGCCGAGCGAGCGCGGGATGCAGTACCCCACGTCGGTGCGGCAGTTGGGGCAAGTGCGGCGGGCGAGCATCGCCGCAGCGAGCGCGGCGGCGCGGGCGGGGGTCATGGGGCGTACGGGCTTTGCCCGGTCGACCCTGTAGAGGTAGGCGACCAGCGGCCCACGGCGACGCCGGGGCCGGTGGACTTCCGCGACGACGTCCTGACCACCCGGCCGCAACCCCAGCGTGCGGAGCTGACGGCGGGTCGCCAGACCTTCGGGGGCGAGCCGCCACCGGTAGCAAGGAAGCGCGCTCACGATGACGCGCCCTCAAGGACGAGCCCGGCACTGTCGCGGTGCTCCTGGTAGCGGGCGGTCACCCAGCCGGTGGACCAGCCGCACAGCTCGGCGGCCTGCCGGATGGACAGCCCGGCCCCGAACGCGGCCCGGACCGTGGCCCGCGCCCGCTCCTCACCCTGCTTCTCCACAGCAGGCCCGGCGGACAGCAGCGCCTGGCGTTCACGCTCGGCCTGCTGCTGTTCACGCTCGCGCTCACGGCGCTCACGAGCCTCCCGATCCCGAGCCTCCAACTCCCGGCGCTGGGCAGCCTCGCGTTCAAGGCGTTCACGCTCGGCCTGCTGCTGTTCACGCTGGCGCTCACGGTGTTCACGGGCCTCACGCTCAGCCCGCTCCCGAGCCTCCGCCCGCTCGCGCTCCTCACGCCGCGCCGCGTCCTCGCGGGCGGTCTGTTCACGGGCGATCAGCGCTTCATGCTCACGCTGTTCACGCGCCAACTGGGCGGCGTGCTCCCGCTCCTCACGCTGCCGCCGATCGTGTGCCTCGCGGCGTTCGGTGGCGGCCTGCTCGCGTTCGGCGCGCTCTGCCTTGAGCTGGGCTTCGCGGGCGGCCTGGGCGGTGGTGATGGCGCGCCGGTAGGCGAGTCCGGTCTCTGCGGTGACGATCAGTAGGAGCGGTGCGACCGCGTGGACAGCGGCCCCGACCAGGTCCTTCTTCAGCGCGGAGTCGGCCACGTTCAGGGCCAGGGTCATGGCCCCGGTCATCCACCGCAGAGCGATGGGCCACCGGCCACCGTGCCCACCCAACGCTGCCAGGACCGCATCCAGGCGGACCACGATGACGACCGCCGCGTCCACGACGAGCGGCAGGATCGGGGCCGTCCACTCCCACCCCTTCGGGCTGTGCCGCTCCATCAGTGGCGTGACCGTGAGGATGGAGAACAGCATTGCCCCGCCCACGATCAGCCACGTGCCGACCGAGAGTGCGCGTTCCGCTGAACGGATCTGAACACTGTTCACGACGCCGCCCCCTCAGCCGGTGCGGGCGTCGGAACCATCCCGAAGCCGATCAGGCTGACCGTGACCCCGTCCACGAGCGTGCACGCCTGCACCCACATCAGAGACTCCCGCGTGCGGTAGTCCACAGCGAGGTGGGTGATCTCCATGGCGGACCGCCACACCTCGAAGGAGGCCAGCCCGTCATCGTGGAACGACAGCTCGACCTGATCCGCGAAATGCGGGGAGGCCTGAACGATCGGCGCGGGCAGGTCCGGGAACTGCTTCGTCAGCTCTGCCAGCACCACCACGGTGGCGGACAGCATGCTCATCGTCGGACCGCTCATGCCGCACCGCCCGACACCGTGGTGTCCGTCTCGGCGGCGGTGCGGTTGGCCAGGTCCCGGCGTGTGGCCAGCACCCGCCGGCGGGCCCGGCGGATACGCCGCTCGTCCAGCTCGGTCGGCGTACGGTCGATGGTCATGATCTGCGCGTCGAGAAGGGCGACCTCCGCCAGGATCAGCGGCGACTCGGTCTCGATCGCGTCCAGCTCGGCGTCCGACGGCTCACCGTCGAACGGGGCGGCGGCCGTAACGGCGGCCTGAAGTGCTGCGATGCTCTTCATCGGGTCAGTTCCTCTCAGACAGGAACGGCTCGCAGAGACCCTCGGGGGTGCCACCCCGGGGGTCTCGCCGTTGGAGCCATCCGGCTCCCCTCGGCCCCGCCCGTACAGCACCGCGTGAAGCGGACTGGACGGGCAGAGGAGGCAACCGGCGCGGCGAGAGACGCCGCGAATCGGTGGAAGATGACCGGCTGCCCGCAGGCCCCGCAGGGCCTGACGCGCGAGGGTGGAACGGCGCTGCCCTACCGGCCTGTCACGGGAGCGCCCGGACATGTAACTGCCTCACTTGATGACTCCTTCATGCCGCTGAACAGGGGATATGCACTGCAAGGGGGACCGCGTCCCCACTCTCCGGCCGTTGCTCGCGGTCGCCGGGCCACCTCGCCAGTCGGGCCGAAGCCCATTGCGTCCTACCTGGCCTTTAGCGGGATTGCAGCGTCCCCGCCCTCTGCATTCGTGCAGGTCGAAGCAGCCCAAAGAAGGCCCCTTCTGCGTGGTTCACCGCCCTTTCCGGAAGTTCCGGATCGGGCGATGGCCACAACCAAGAGACTGGACCGGTGGACCGGTCCAGTCAAGCGACGGACTCACGCTTCGTCGTGTCGCGGCGACAGAAAGTGCAGGTGGAGCGGCATTTCGAGGCAACAAAAAAAGCTGAACCGGTGGACCGGTCCAGCAGTTTCGTTTGCCGTTTTCTGCCTACATTGCGTACGTGTCGACCTGTTCGAACAGTGAGGACGGTGTGACGCCTTCCTCGCAGACCAGCGGCTTCCCCTGCTCGTCGTACGCGGTGTGCAGCAGTACGGCTACCGGCGTCCCCTCCGGTACCCCTAGGCGGTCCGCTTCCGTCTCCGACGCGCCGCGCACAGTGGTTACGTCCACGCCTTCTGCCGGGCCCCGCCCGGTCTGACGTCGGACGTATCGCGTCGTCCCTTCCGCGATCGGGGCGGTGTCTGCCAGGCGCGGCGAAACCTCCGCGACCTCCGGAGGGAACCACGCCTCAACGCAGCTATTCGGCGTTCCGTCCGGGAGCTGGAGCACGCGAACGCGCCGAAGCGCCTTCGCCCCGGGTGAGAGTCCAAGGGTGGCGGCGACCCGGGCGGGGGGTTCCGCCCAGTCGGGCTCGCCGACGCGAAGGAACGGCATCCCGCCCAAGATGCGCGCCGACCCGGCACGGCGAGCGCCGGCGGGACGTGCCACGGGCGTTTCCGTGACGACGAACCCGGTCCCCTGCTTGGCCACGACCACACCATCGTTTCGCAGTACATCGACTGCCTTGATCGCGGTGGCGCGTGACACATCCCACTGCTCGGCCAGCTCTCGGCCGGACGGAATAGTGTCCCCGGGCTCGATCTCACCAGCGGCGATGCGGGCGCGCAGGAACTCTGCGATCTCTTCGTACTTCAGGACTGCCATGGCTTCCCCTATTTCCTGCGCTGGACTGGTCCACCGGTACACACGATACTGCGACCATGTCGAATCTCGAATTGGCTCCCTCCGTGATGCGGTTCTATGGCGAGACGGTCAACGAGGACAGTCGTCTGCGCAGCTCGGCAGACGGCCGGATGGAACTGGTCAGAACTCAGGAACTCCTCCGACGCTTTCTGCCCCCCGCGCCGGCGCGCGTGCTCGACGTGGGCGGGGGGACCGGGATTCACGCTGAATGGCTGGTGAAGGACGGCTACGACGTCGCCCTGGTAGATCCGGTGCCCCGTCACGTTGAGGCCGCGTCGGCCGTGTGCCCGGCGGTCGTCGGGGACGCCCGCGACCTGCCCGAGCCGGATGACACCTTCGACGTCGTGCAGCTCCTCGGGCCGCTGTACCACCTGCCCGACCCCGCCGACCGGCAACGGGCGCTCGCGGAAGCCTCACGCGTGGCAAAGCCCGGTGGACTGGTCGCCGCCGCCGCGATCAATCGCTATGCGTCGCTCTTCGAGCACGTCACGTACGCCCACCTGCACACCGAGCGGATTCACAACTCCGTCTCCAAGATTCTGGAGACGGCGGTCTACGACGGATCGCGGGGGTTCACCCTGTCGTACTTCCACCGGGCCGAAGACCTGGTGACGGAGCTGGTCGCCTCCGGGCTGGAGAACGTGCAGGTCTTCGGCATCGAGGGCCCGGCCTGGTCGCTGGTGAAGGCGGCAGAGCAGCAGCCGGGCGACGGTCCCACGGATGAGCTGATCGCCTCAGCCATGGACGCGGCCCGTATGGCAGAGCCGTACCCGGAACTGCTCGCCGCCAGCTCGCACCTCTTGGCCGTGGGTACCGTCCCGGCCGGCAGCGCTGGCTGACGGCCCTGACCTGCGGACGGGGGCGTGGGGCCGGGCCGTCTGTGGGCCGTCGAGGGGTAGCCAACGACGACCCACAACCACCATCAACGCCCGGTACCGGCCCGCCCGGGTCGTCGCTGAGCTGGGCGACGACCCGGGGCACCTCGGCGTGTCTGCGACACTGGATGAACCATGCCTAAGCCCGGAGAACTCACTTTCGTCGCGCCCCGCGGAGCCAAGAAGCCGCCGCGGCACCTCGCCGACCTCACGCCCGCCGAGCGCAAGGAAGCGGTCGCCGCGACCGGTGAGAAGCCGTTCCGCGCCCAGCAGCTCTCGCAGCACTACTTCGCGCGGTACGCGCACGACCCGGCCCAGTGGACCAACATCCCGGCCGCGTCGCGGGAGAAGCTCGCCGAGGCGCTGTTCCCCGATCTGATGTCCGTGATCCGGCACATCAGCTGCGACGACGACACCACGCGCAAGACCCTGTGGAAGCTGCACGACGGCACGCTCGTCGAGTCCGTCCTGATGCGCTACCCGGACCGCGTCACGATGTGCATCTCCTCGCAGGCCGGCTGCGGCATGAACTGCCCCTTCTGCGCCACCGGACAGGCCGGCCTCGACCGCAATCTGTCGACCGCCGAGATCGTGCACCAGATCGTCGACGGCATGCGCGCCCTGCGCGACGGCGAGGTGCCCGGCGGCCCGGCGCGGCTCTCCAACATCGTCTTCATGGGCATGGGCGAGCCGCTCGCCAACTACAACCGCGTCGTCGGCGCGATCCGCCGGCTCACCGACCCCGAGCCGGACGGCCTCGGCCTCTCGCAGCGCGGGATCACCGTCTCCACCGTGGGCCTGGTCCCGGCCATGCTGCGCTTCGCCGACGAGGGCTTCAAGTGCCGCCTCGCGGTCTCGCTGCACGCCCCGGACGACGAGCTGCGCGACACCCTGGTCCCCGTCAACACCCGGTGGAACGTCCGCGAGGTGCTGGACGCCGCCTGGGAGTACGCGGAGAAGTCCGGCCGCCGGATCTCCATCGAGTACGCCCTGATCCGGGACATCAACGACCAGGCCTGGCGCGGCGACCTGCTCGGCCGGCTGCTCAAGGGCAAGCGGGTGCACGTCAATCTGATCCCGCTCAACCCCACGCCCGGCTCCAAGTGGACCGCCTCGCGTCCCGAGGACGAGAAGGCGTTCGTCGAGGCCATCGCGGCCCACGGCGTGCCCGTCACGGTCCGGGACACCCGGGGTCAGGAGATCGACGGAGCCTGCGGTCAGCTGGCGGCCTCCGAGCGCTAGCGACTCCCGGGCGGCCTCGTGAAGACCGGTGGCCTCACGGTCCGGCCGAAAACCGCCGGTGTAGCCTGGGCCCGAAATCAACTTCATATTCCGACAGGGGAGCGCCACAGCGCTGAGAGTGCGGCACCAAGGACAGGTTGGCCGCAGACCCTCTGAACCTCGCCCGGGTCATTCCGGGTAGGAAGTTCGGACCTTACTCAAGCTGTTGCGCCCTGCCCGCTTCCGGTTCGCCGGACAGCGGGCGGGGCCGCGTCTCTTCCTGGTCACCTCCAGGAGGAATCAGATGAACACCACCACGAAGTACGCGGCGACCGCGCTCGCCGCCGCCCTCGGCGTCACCGTGCTCGCGGGCTGCGGCGGCGACGACGGTTCGGCGGGCTCCGGCGCCTCCAAGGGCAGCGGCTCCAAGACCGTCACCCTGGTCAGCCACGACTCCTTCAACGTCTCGGACAAGGTGCTGAAGGCGTTCACGAAGGAGACCGGCTACACGGTCGAGATCCTCAAGAGCGGCGACGCCGGGGCCGCGCTCAACCAGGAGATCCTGACCAAGGGCTCCCCGCGCGGCGACGTCTTCTTCGGCGTCGACAACACCCTGCTCTCCCGCGCCCTCGACAACGGCCTGTTCACCGCGTACGAGGCCAAGGGCCTGGACACCGTCACGGCGGACACGCAGACGGACGAGAAGCACCGCGTCACGCCCGTCGACACCGGCGACATCTGCGTGAACTACGACAAGAAGTACTTCGCCGACAAGAAGCTCGCGCCGCCGAAGACCTTCGCGGACCTGATCAAGCCCGCGTACAAGAACCTCCTCGTCACCGAGAACGCCGCCAGTTCCTCGCCCGGTCTCGGCTTCCTCCTCGGCACCATCGCCGCCGAGGGCGAGGACGGCTACGAGGGGTACTGGAAGAAGCTCAAGGCCAACGGTGTCAAGGTCGTCGACGGCTGGGAGCAGGCGTACAACGAGGAGTTCTCCGGCTCCGCGGGCGGCAAGAAGGCCAAGGCCGACCGGCCGCTCGTCGTCTCCTACGCCTCCAGCCCGCCCGTCGAGGTGCTCTACGCCGACCCGCAGCCGAAGGAGGCCCCCACCGGGGTGGCCACCGGCACCTGCTTCCGGCAGACCGAGTACGCCGGGCTGCTGACCGGGGCGAAGAACGAGGCGGGCGGCAAGGCGCTGCTGGACTTCATGATCAGCAAGACGTTCCAGGAGGACATGCCGCTCAACATGTTCGTGAACCCGGTCGTGAAGGACGCCGAGCTGCCGGAGCTGTTCACGAAGCACGGCGATAGTGTCGAGACGCCTCCCACCGTCGCGCCCGAGAAGATCACCGCCAACCGTGAGCAGTGGATCCAGTCGTGGCAGTCGCTGGTCCTGAAGTAGGGCCCAAGGAGAGGACCGCCCGCTCCGCGCCGCCCGTCCGGGGGGCCGGGCGGCGCGGAGCCGCGGTGCGGCTCGGCCTGATGGCCGTGCCCGTCGCGTTCTTCGCGGTGTTCTTCGCCTACCCCGTGACCGCGATCGTCGGCCGCGGCCTCAAGGCGGGCGGCGACTGGCAGTTCGGGCGGATCGGTGACGTACTGGCCCGCCCGGACATCCTCGACGTCCTCTGGTTCACCACCTGGCAGGCCCTCGCCTCGACCGCGCTCACCCTGCTGATCGCGCTGCCCGGGGCGTATGCCTTCGCGCGCTTCGACTTCCCGGGCAAGCAGGTGCTGCGGGCGGTCGTCACCGTGCCGTTCGTGCTGCCCACCGTCGTCGTCGGCACCGCGTTCCTGGCGCTGCTCGGGCGCGGCGGGCTCCTCGACGAGCTGTGGGGCGTCCGTCTCGACACCACCGTGTGGGCGATTCTGCTGGCCCATGTCTTCTTCAACTACGCCGTGGTCGTCCGCACGGTGGGCGGGCTCTGGTCCCAGCTGGACCCGCGCCAGGAGGAGGCCGCGCGGGTGCTGGGCGCCGGACGGTTCGCCGCCTTCCGCCGGGTGACGCTGCCCGCGCTCGCCCCGGCCGTCGCCGCCGCCGCGCTGATGGTCTTCCTCTTCACGTTCACCTCCTTCGGCGTCGTACAGATCCTCGGCGGACCGGCGTACTCCACCCTGGAGGTGGAGATCTACCGGCAGACCGCGCAACTGCTGGACCTGCCGACGGCCGCCGTGCTGACCCTGGTGCAGTTCGCCGCGGTCGGCGGAATCCTCGCCGTGCACGCCGCGACCGTACGCCGCCGGGAGCGGGCGCTGAAGCTGGTCGACCCGGCGCAGACCTCCCGCCGGCCGCGCGGCCCCGGACAGTGGGCGCTGCTCGGCGGCGTCCTGCTCACCGCACTGCTGCTGATCCTGCTGCCGCTCGGTGTGCTGGTGGAGCGATCCCTCGACGGAGCAGACGGCCCCGGGGGTTACGGCTTCGGTTACTACCAGGCCCTCCAGTCGGTCGGGGCGGGCGGCTCCTCCACTTTCCTGGTGCCGCCGCTGGAGGCCGTCGGCAACTCCCTGCGGTACGCGCTCGTCGCGACGCTCATCGCCCTCGTCATCGGCGGGCTCGCGGCGGCGGCCCTGACCCGGCGGGCCGGGCGACTGGTCCGGGGCTTCGACGCCCTGCTGATGCTGCCGCTCGGGGTCTCCGCCGTGACCGTCGGCTTCGGCTTCCTGATCACCCTGGACAAGCCGCCGCTGGACCTGCGGACCTCCTGGATCCTGGTCCCGCTGGCACAGGCGCTGGTCGGCGTCCCCTTCGTCGTACGGACCATGCTGCCGGTGCTGCGGGCCGTCGACGACCGGCTGCGGGAGGCCGCCGCCGTGCTCGGGGCCTCGCCGCTGCGGGCCTGGCGGGAGGTCGATCTGCCGCTGGTGCGACGGGCGGTGCTGGTCGCGGCGGGCTTCGCCTTCGCCGTCTCCCTCGGGGAGTTCGGCGCGACGGTCTTCATCGCCAGGCCCGACAACCCGACCCTGCCGGTGGCCGTGGCCCGGCTGCTGGGCCGGTCGGGGGAGCTCAACTACGGGCAGGCGATGGCCCTCAGCACGATTCTGATGCTGGTGTGCGCGGTGTCGCTGCTGCTCCTCGAACGTATCCGCACCGACCGATCCGGGGAGTTCTGAACGACATGCTGAGCTTGCAGGCCGCCACCGTACGGTTCGGGAAGCGAGCCGCACTCGACGCGGTCGACCTGGAGGTCGCCGACCATCGGATCGTCTGCGTGCTGGGGCCCAGTGGCAGCGGGAAGTCCACCCTGCTGCGGGCCGTCGCCGGGCTCCAGCCCATGGACGGCGGCCGGGTGCTGCTGGCCGGCCAGGACCAGGCGGGTGTCCCGGTGCACCGGCGCGGCCTCGGCCTGATGTTCCAGGACCACCAGCTCTTCCCGCACCGGGACGTCGGCTCCAACGTCGCCTTCGGGCTGCGGATGCACGGGGCCGGGCGGGCCGAGTCGGACGCCCGGGTGCGTGAACTGTTGGAGCTGGTCGGGCTGCCCGGGGCCGAACGCCGTGCGGTCGCCGCCCTCTCCGGCGGCGAACAGCAGCGCGTCGCCCTGGCCCGGGCGCTCGCCCCGCGCCCGAAGCTCCTGATGCTGGACGAGCCGCTCGGCCAGCTCGACCGGAGCCTGCGCGAACGGCTCGTCGTCGAACTGCGCACGCTCTTCCAGGAGTTGGGTACGACCGTGCTGGCCGTGACGCACGACCAGGGCGAGGCGTTCGCGCTCGCCGACCGGGTCGTCGTGATGCGGGACGGCCGGATCGCGCAGGAGGGCAGCCCGCTGGACGTCTGGCAGCGCCCCGCCTCCGCCTTCGTCGCCCGGTTCCTCGGCTTCGACAACGTCACGGCGGCGACGGTCACCGGACAGGCCGCCGCCACCGCCTGGGGCAAGGTCCCGGTGCCGGAAGGCTCCCCGCAGGGCGAGGTCGATCTGCTGGTCCGCCCCGCCGGGGTCCGGATCGGCGCCCCCGAGGACGGCCTGCGCTGCACGGTCGGCGTCCGCACCTTCCGGGGTAACCACGTGACCGTACGGCTGCTGCCTGAGAACGCGCCGGTGCTGGAGGCCGAGTGCGCCCTGCGGGACACCCCGGACGAGGGCGCGGTCGTGGGCGTCCGCTTCGACGCGGCGGAGACGGTGGTGCTGGCGGACCCCGGGCAGTCCTGAGCGCGGCGTGGCAAGCAGGCGGCGCTCCGGGCAAGCTGGAGGCGGACCATCCCGCGGCCGGCCGTCCGGGCGCCGTGGGGACGGCAGGATCGGACAAGGACCGTGATCATGACCGGTGGCACCCGCGAGGGCATCGACCTCACCCGCGTCCTCGACGCCCCGCAGCAGCGGGTCTTCGCCGCCTGGACATCACCCGAGGACTTCGCCGCCTGGTACGGGGGCGAGGCGGACGTGCCGCTGGACCGGGTGGCGATGGACGTACGGCCCGGCGGCTCATGGAGCCTGGTCATCGTGATGCCGGGCGTCGAGATGCCCTTCCACGGGGCCTACCGCGAGGTGAGCGAGCCCGACGGTCTCGTCTTCACGCTGAAGGACGGCTCCGCCCCCGAGGACGCCGAGGGCGAGACCGTGACCGTCACCTTCAGCGATCTCGGGGGCGGCCGGACCGAACTGGCCTTCCAGCAGCGCGGCGGCAACCTCACCCCCGAGCAGTACGCGGCGGCCGAGGACGGCTGGGAGGCGTTCTTCGACGCCCTGGCCGACCGCCTCGCCGCCCACCCCTGACGCGGTCCGCTACGCCAGCGGAAGCGCCGCCAGCTGGGCGATCACCCAGGTCAGCGGGGCGAACAGGGCCAGCAGCGCGCCCGCCCGCAGGGCCGTCGCCCTGCGCAGCGTCGCGGCCGGAGCGCCCATCCTGAGCAGCGCCTCGACGGTGTGGGCGCGGGCGTGCTTGGCCTCCAGCGCCGAGGTCAGCAGCGTCGCCGTCGTACAGCCGAGAACCAGCACCGCGCCGAGTGCGGTGAGCGGGCCGTACGGGCGCTCGTCGCCCCCGTACAGCGCCGAAGCGGCGATCGCCGCGGACAGCACCGCGCAGACGATCCCGAGCGGGCGGCCGATCCGGCGTGCCTCGTCCATCAGGACCCGCCCGGCGAGCAGCCGTACGGCCCCGGGGCGTACCGCCTGAAGCGCCCGCCCGCACAGATACGTCAGGCTCGGGCCCGCCATCGCCAGACCGATCGCCGTGAGCGTCCACCCGATCAGCACCGCCACCGGGGTGGCGTCGAACCGGCCGGGCAGCGGGAACGCACTCCCCGCCGCCTCCCGCGACGCGTACGCCTCCACCGCGAGCCCGGCCGCCGTCAGCGCCACGCCCCAGGGCAGCCCGGCCGGAGCCGGTGCGGGCTCGGGCAGCTCCTCGGATCCGAAGGTGTCCCGCACCGGGTCGGGCCGCGACCGCAGCGCCAGCGCGCTCGCCGTCGACGCGGCCACCGGCACGAGCGCCAGCAGCATCAGGGCGGCGGCCAGCGGCAGCGGCGTGCCCGCGCCGAGGAACTCCGCCGCGCCCCCGTCGAACGGCATCCCGGTCAGATCGCCGCGCAGATGCAGGAAGAAGAGCAGGGCCACCATGGAGCCCAGCGTGGTGGAGACGGCCGTGGAGACCGCTGCCAGCGCGGAGAGCCGGACCGGGCCGAGGCCTACGGACGAGAGACCCGGCCGGGGCCGGGTGCTCGGGTCGGTCCTGGCGACCGCCACGGCGAACTGCACGGTGGCGGCCAGCGGGACGAAGCACCACAGCAGCCGCAGCACCGAACCGGCGGAGGCGGGGTGCGCGGCGGCGTACCCGAGGGCGCACAGGAGGAGGAATCCGACGCCCGCCGACGCGGTGGCCACCAGTAGCCGCCGGACCAGGACGAGGGGATGGGAACCGCGGGCTAGACGGAGAGCGAGCACGCCGCGCGGCCCTCCGCTTCCGGTTCCGCGGGCAGGCCGACGGTGGCGACGCGGCGGCCGTCCAGCAGTGCCACGGCCCGGTCGGCGAGCGCGGCGACCTCGGCGTCGTGCGTGGCCAGCACCACGGTGATGCCGTGCGAGCGGGCCGCCGTGGTCAGGGTGCGCAGCACCTGGGTGCGGTCCGCGCGGTGCAGGGTCGCGGTCGGCTCGTCCGCGAAGATCACGGTCGGCTGTGCGGCCAGCGCGCGAGCCACCGAGATCCGCTGGCGCTGCGCCTGGAGCAGGGCGTGCGGCCGCTTCTTGGCGAAGGCGGCGATGTCCAGGCGCTCCAGCCACTCCGTGGCGGCCTTGCGGGCGGCCCGGTGCGAGACGCCGCGGAGCAGCAGGGGCAGCGCGGTGTTCTCCCAGACGGTCAGCTCCGGGACCAGCTCGGGATCGGAGGCGATCCAGCCGAAGCGCTCCCGGCGCAGCTGTTCGCGGACCCGGGGGGCCATGGTGTGGACGGGGACGCTGTTGAACCAGACCTCGCCCTGCTGGGGCACCAGCCGGCCCGAGAGACAGTGCAGCAGGGTGGTCTTCCCGCTGCCGCGCGGGCCGGTCACGGCGAGGATCTCGGCGTCCCGGACGCCGATGGAGACACCGCCGAGACCGGGCGATCCGTTGTGGGAGTGGTGCAGGGAGCGCGCCCAGATCACGTCGTTGTCCGGCGGGGCCACCATGGCGTACACCTCGGTTCAGGTCAGATTTCCCTTCCCCCGTACGGGGGAACGAAGACGCGGCCGATCGGTCACTGGGCACCGTAGATAGTCGGACCGGTGTGAGCGCACAGCACGCGGCCCGGATACCCCCCTTCTCACTCGAAGGGGGGTATCCGGGCCGGTGAACCGTATGAAATGACCGCCGGGCGGCGATCAGCCGGGGGACCTGGCGACGGTCAGAGCTTCGACCAGGCCTCCGTGAGGACGGTCCGCAGGATGCCCTCGATCTCGTCGAACGTCGACTGGTCGGAGATCAGCGGCGGGGCGAGCTGGACGACCGGGTCGCCGCGGTCGTCGGCCCGGCAGTACAGGCCGTTCTCGTACAGCGCCTTGGAGAGGAAGCCGTACAGGACGCGCTCGGTCTCCTCGTCGGTGAACGTCTCCTTGGTGGCCTTGTCCTTCACCAGCTCGATGCCGTAGAAGTACCCGTTGCCGCGGACGTCGCCGACGATCGGCAGGTCGTGCAGCTTCTGCAGCGTGGTGAGGAAGGCGTTCTCGTTGTCGAGGACGTGCTGGGTGAGGTTCTCGCGCTCGAAGATGTCGAGGTTGGCGAGGCCCACCGCGGCGGAGACCGGGTGGCCGCCGAAGGTGTAGCCGTGCAGGAAGGTGTTGCCGCCCTGGTAGAACGGCTCGGCGATCTTGTCCGAGACGATGCAGGCGCCGATCGGGGAGTAGCCCGAGGTCATGCCCTTCGCGCAGGTGATCATGTCCGGCACGTAGCCGAACTTGTCGCAGGCGAAGATCGTGCCGAGCCGGCCGAAGGCGCAGATGACCTCGTCGGAGACGAGCAGCACGTCGTACTTGTCGCAGATCTCGCGGACCCGCTGGAAGTAGCCGGGCGGCGGCGGGAAGCAGCCGCCCGCGTTCTGCACGGGCTCCAGGAAGACGGCCGCGACGGTCTCGGGGCCCTCGAAGAGGATCTCCTGCTCGATCTGGTCGGCGGCCCAGCGGCCGAAGGCCTCCGGGTCGTCGCCGAAGAGCGGGGCGCGGTAGATGTTGGTGTTCGGCACCTTGTGCGCGCCGGGGACCAGCGGCTCGAAGGGGGCCTTCAGAGCCGGGAGGCCGGTGATGGACAGCGCGCCCTGCGGGGTGCCGTGGTAGGCGACGGCACGCGAGATGACCTTGTACTTGGTCGGCTGGCCCTTGAGCTTGAAGTACTGCTTGGCCAGCTTCCAGGCGGTCTCGACGGCCTCGCCGCCACCGGTGGTGAAGAAGACCTTGTTGAGGTCGCCCGGGGCGTAGTCGGCGAGCCGCTCGGCCAGCTCGACGGCCTTCGGGTGGGCGTAGGACCACACCGGGAAGAAGGCGAGCTCCTGGGCCTGCTTGTACGCCGTCTCGGCGAGCTCGTGACGACCGTGACCGGCGTTGACCACGAACAGGCCGGAGAGACCGTCCAGGTAGCGCTTGCCCTTGTCGTCGAAGATGTACGTTCCCTCGCCACGCACGATGGTGGGAACGGGCGCGTTCTCGTAGTCCGACATGCGGGTGAAGTGCATCCACAGGTGGTCGTACGCGGTTCGGCTGAGGTCCTTGCTCACGGCTATCGGGTTCCCCACATATAGGTCTGCTTCTTGAGCTTGAGGTAGACGAAGCTCTCGGTGGAGCGCACGCCGGGAAGGGTCCGGATGCGTTTGTTGATCGTCTCCAGCAGGTGGTCGTCGTCCTCGCAGACGATCTCCACCATCAGGTCGAAGGAGCCCGCGGTCATGACCACGTACTCGCACTCGGCCATGGCCGACAGGGCTTCGGCCACCGGGTCGAGGTCGCCCTCGACATTGATGCCGACCATCGCCTGCCGCCGGAAGCCCACGGTGAGCGGGTCCGTGACGGCGACGATCTGCATCACGCCCTGGTCGAGCAGCTTCTGGACGCGCTGGCGCACCGCCGCTTCGGAGAGGCCGACGGCCTTGCCGATCGCGGCGTACGGACGCCGTCCGTCCTCCTGGAGCTGCTCGATGATTGCGAGGGAGACGGCATCGACCGCTGCCGGTGATCCGTTCCCTGTCCTGGAGTCTGCGCTGCGACTGGCCACGGACCCACCATGCACCGCTCCTCGTCTGTCTCGCAACCCCAGATCGATGAAATTCGTTGAGCAGATGCTTGAAACCGACTGAATCCGAAGTTGGGGGCGGGTGGGTATGTCGAAAGCGTCGCCGAACCGATTAGGGTGGATGTCTCACCCATCGGACAGCCGACAGGAGGGGTGGTTGTGACCACCGAGGTGCGCCGTCTGCGCAACTACATCAACGGAGAGTTCCGGGACGCCGCGGACGGGCGGACCATCGATGTGGTCAGCCCGGTGACGGAAGAGGTCTACGCAACCTCGCCGCTCTCCGGCCAGGCCGACGTCGATGCCGCCATGGAGGCCGCAGCGGCGGCCTTCCCCGCCTGGCGCGACACCACGCCCGCCGAGCGCCAGAAGGCCCTGCTGAAGATCGCGGACGCCTTCGAGGAGCGGGCCGAGGACCTGATCGCCGCCGAGTCGGAGAACACCGGCAAGCCGCTGGGCCTCACCCGCAGTGAAGAGATCCCGCCGATGGTGGACCAGATCCGCTTCTTCGCGGGGGCCGCCCGGCTGCTGGAGGGCCGCTCGGCCGGCGAGTACATGGAGGGCCTGACCTCCATCATCCGCCGCGAGCCGGTCGGCGTCTGCGCCCAGGTCGCGCCGTGGAACTACCCGATGATGATGGCCGTATGGAAGTTCGCCCCGGCGCTCGCCGCGGGCAACACGGTCGTCATCAAGCCGTCCGACACCACCCCGGCGTCGACGGTCCTCATGGCCGAGATCATCGGGCAGATCCTGCCCAAGGGCGTCTTCAACGTCCTGTGCGGCGACCGGGACACCGGCCGCGCCATGGTCGAGCACCCGATCCCGGCGATGGCCTCCATCACCGGTTCGGTACGGGCCGGCATGCAGGTCGCCGAGTCCGCCGCCAAGGACGTCAAGCGCGTCCACCTGGAGCTCGGCGGCAAGGCGCCCGTCGTGGTCTTCGAGGACGCCGACATCGCCAAGACGGTCTCGGGCGTCTCCGAGGCGGGCTTCTTCAACGCGGGCCAGGACTGTACGGCCGCCACCCGCGTCCTGGTCCACGAGTCCATCCACGACGAGTTCGTCACCGCGCTCGCCAAGGCCGCCGCCGACACCAGGACCGGGCAGCCGGACGACGAGGACGTGGCGTACGGCCCGCTCAACAACGCCAACCAGCTGAAGCAGGTCAGCGGCTTCATCGAGCGCCTCCCCGCCCACGCCAAGGTCGAGGCGGGCGGCCACCGGGTCGGCGACAAGGGCTACTTCTACGCCCCGACCGTCGTCTCCGGCCTCAAGCAGGACGACGAGATCATCCAGAACGAGGTCTTCGGCCCCGTCATCACCGTCCAGTCCTTCACCGACGAGGACCAGGCCGTCGCGTACGCCAACGGCGTCGAGTACGCCCTCGCCTCCTCGGTCTGGACGCAGAACCACTCCCGCGCCATGCGGATGTCCAAGAACCTCGACTTCGGCTGCGTGTGGATCAACACCCACATCCCGCTGGTCGCCGAGATGCCGCACGGCGGGTTCAAGAAGTCCGGCTACGGCAAGGACCTCTCCGCGTACGGCTTCGAGGACTACACCCGCATCAAGCACGTCATGACGTCCATCGAGGACTGACTCTCGGATCGTCGTCGCGCCGTACGGCCCCGGGCGCCGGCCCGGGGCCGTACGCGTGCCTGGACAAGGTGTGCGGGGCGGGCCCGTCCCGCTGGACGCTTGGTCCATTGTCCGCGCGAGCGCCGACCGGCATTCTGCGCGGGTGCGAGCGATCAGGAAGAACCCCATGTCCCGCCGTTCCCTGCTGCGTGCCCTCGGGGCGGGAGCGGCCGGCGCAACCCTGGCCGGCTGCGGGGTGCCCGCCGCCTTCGTCGAGCCGGGGGACCGCGCCGGACACGACAGCTCGGCCACCGACCACACGCTGCACTTCGCCAACTGGCCGCTCTACATCGACACCGACGACGACAACGAGTCGAAGCGGCCCACCCTCGACGCCTTCTCGAAGCGGACCGGGATCTCCGTGACGTACACCGAGGAGATCAACGACAACGACGAGTTCTTCGGGAAGATCAGCCCCGCCCTGATGAACCACCAGCAGACCGGCCGGGACCTGATCGTCATCAGCGACTGGATGGCCGCCCGCTTCGTCCGGCTCGGCTGGGTCCAGGAGATGGACCGGGCGAAGCAGCCCAACGTCGCCAAGTACCTCGACCCCCAACTGCGCACCCCCGCCTTCGACGAGGGGCGCCGCCACAGCGTCCCCTGGCAGTCCGGCATCACCGGCATCGCGTACAACCGCAAGAAGCTCGGCCGCGAGATCCGGTCCACGGGCGACCTCTGGGCGGACGATCTGCGCGGCCGGGTCACCCTGCTCTCCGGGCTCGACGAGTCGTTCGCGCTGCTGATGCAGGGCAACGGCGTCGACATCACCCGCTGGACGGCCGACGACTTCCACGAGATCTGCGAGCAGACCCGGAAGCGCGTCCGCTCCCAGCACATCCGCCGCTTCACCGGCAACGACTACATCAAGGATCTCGCCACCGGTGATGTGCTCGCCTGCCAGGCCTACTCCGGCGATGTCATCCAGCTCCAGGCCGACAACCCCGACATCGAGTTCGTCGTCCCCGAGGAGGGCGCCGAACTCTGGGCCGAGTCCCTGATGATCCCCAACCTCGCCCGCCACAAGCGCAACGCGGAGAAGTTGGTGGACCACTACTACGACCCCGAGGTCGCCGCCGAACTCGCCGCCTGGGTCAACTACGTCTGCCCCGTGCCCGCCGCCCGTGACGTCCTCGCCTCCTCCAAGGACGAGGAGACGGCCGCGCTCGCCGAGGATCCGCTGATCTTTCCCGACGACGCGATGCGCGAACGGCTCGCCATCGCCCGCGACATCACCTCCGAGGAGCGGATGGACTTCGCCAAGAAGTGGAACGGCATCGTCGGCTTGTGAAGCGGTAACAGGGGTGTCGTAAAGGGGCGGTAAACACGGGCGTACGCTGCGGATATGAGCGAGCGACAGGCCCTCACACGGGGGATACGCAGGTGGCTGGTCTTCTTCATCGTCTGTCTGGTGCTGAGCGGGCTCACGGCCTTCCCGCTCGTCACCGAACTCCGCTGGACGGAGGACCTGCTCGGCGCCTCCGCCTCCCCGGTCCCCGAGCACTTCCCGGGCCTGATGGAGTGGATCACCCGGGTCCGCGAAGGGCTCGACACCATCGAACGCGACACGCCCTTCATGCTGTACGGCACCGACTGGCTGGCCTTCGCCCACCTGGTCATCGCGGTCGCCTTCTACGGCCCCTACCGTGACCCGGTCCGCAACATCTGGGTCATCGAGTTCGGCATGATCGCCTGCGCCGGGATCATCCCGCTCGCCCTGATCTGCGGCCCGATCCGCTCCATCCCGTTCTGGTGGAGCGTGATCGACATGTCCTTCGGGGTCTTCGGCGTCATCCCGCTGCTGATCGTCCGCCGCATGATCAAGCGGCTGGAGGTACTGGAGCGGGCGGCCGCCGCGAACCCGGCGCCGGTCGCGGCGAGCGCCTGAGCCCCGCGCGGTGACCGCCTGAGCCTCAGGGCTTCCGGGCCACCGCACCGAACTGCGCGACCTCCGGCTCCCGCGGGTTCGTCCGCCAGCGGGAACAGGAGACGATGCCCGGCTCCAGGATCTCCAGACCGTCCAGGAACGAGGCGAACTCCTCGCGGCTGCGGGCGGTGATGGGCGGGGTCGCGTTCTCGTTCCAGAAGCGCATCGCCGCCTCGTTGCCCTCGCCGCCCAGCTCCAGCGTCGGGTGGGTCAGCACCAGGTGGCTGCCCGACGGGACGGCCGCCATCAGGGTCCGCACGACGGACCGCGCCTCGTCCGTGTCCAGCACGAAGTTCAGGATGCCGAGCATCATCACCGCGACCGGCCGGCCCAGGTCCAGGGTGGGCTCGGCGGCCCGCAGGATCTGCTCCGGGCGGCGCGCGTCCGCGTCGATGTACTCGGTCGCGCCCTCCAGCGAACTGGTCAGCAGCGCGCGGGCGTGGGCCAGCACGATCGGGTCGTTGTCGACGTACACGATGCGCGTGTGCGGCGCGGTGTGCTGGGCGATCTCATGGGTGTTGTTCCCGGTCGGCAGCCCGGTGCCGATGTCCAGGAACTGGTCGATGCCCGCGTCGCCCGCCAGATGCCGCACCACCCGGCCGAGGAACGCCCGGTCCGCGCGGGCCACTTCACCGATGCTCGGGTACATCCCGGTGACCCGGTCTCCCACCGCCCGGTCCACCGGGTAGTTGTCCTTGCCACCCAGCCAGTAGTTCCACACCCGCGCGTTGTGCGCGACGTCGGAACGTATCCGGGCGGTGGCTGTCCGCGGGTGGGGCTCCATGACGTGTGGCTCCTCGGTGACGGAGGGGCCCGCGTGTCGCGTGGGGCGGTGCGGCGGCGGGCGGTGCGGACTCTCCATCATGCCGGACCGATCAAGAACCCCCGTGCCCGGGCGAGTTGGCGAGGAGTCGGTGGAGCGTGTCGATCCGGTTGGTGGTGATCGAGTCGACGCCACGCTCGATCAGCCGGCGCATCGTGCGCTTCGTGTCGGCCGTCCACGCGGAGACGAGCAGTCCGTCCCGGTGCGCCCGGTCCGTCAGTTCCCGGCTCACCAGGCCGAAGCGGTAGTTCAGCCACCGCGGTTTCACCGCGGCCAGCAGCTCCGGACGCGGCGGCGCCAGCGTGGTCCAGGTCAGGGCGATCTCGGCGGACGGGTCGGCGGCGCGTACCCGCAGCATCGCGTCCGCGCTCGCGCAGTAGTACGCCCGCTCGCCCGCCCCGCACTCCCGGACCGTCCCCACGATCTTCTTCACCGAGGCGTCCGTGGAGCCGGGAAGGTCCACCATCACCCGGTGCGCCCCGACGGCGAGCAGCGCCTCGCGGAGCGTGGGCACCCCGCCGCCGGTCAGCTCCTTCAGCTCCGCGTGGTCGATCCTCTCCAGCCGTCGGTCGTGGCCCCACAGCCGCTCCAGCGTCGCGTCGTGCAGCAGCACGGGCACCCCGTCGCGGGTCACCCGTACGTCGATCTCGACCGCGTCCGCCCCCCGTTCGAGGGCGGAGCGGATCGAGGGCAGGGTGTTCTCGCGGGCGAGATACGGATCGCCGCGATGTCCCACGGCGGTAACGCTGGTGACGGAGTTGGCCATGGGGCCATTGTCGACGACCGGGTCAGCGGCCGGGGGCCCGGAGCCAGTTCGCCGTGTACGTGTCGATCTCCTCGGCCAGCTTCCGCTTGCCCGCCTGGTCGAGGAACGAGGCCTCCACGGCGTTCTTCGCGAGGTCCGCGATGCCGCGCTCGTCCAGCTCCAGCAGCCGGGCGGCCACCGCGTACTCGTTGTTGAGGTCGGTGCCGAACATCGGCGGGTCGTCGCTGTTGACGGTCACCAGCACCCCGGCCTGGACCATCTCCCGGATCGGGTGCTGCTCGATGTCGGCGACCGCGCGGGTGGCGATGTTCGACGTCGGGCAGACCTCCAGGGCGATACGGTGCTCGGCCAGGTGCTCCAGCAGCTTCGGGTCCTGCACGGAGCTGGTGCCGTGCCCGATGCGCTCGGCGCGCAGCGCGGTCAGCGCGTCCCAGATCGTCTGCGGCCCGGTGGTCTCCCCGGCGTGCGGCACCGAGTGCAGGCCCTCGGCGATGGCCCGGTCGAAGTAGGGCTTGAACTGCGGGCGGTCCACCCCGATCTCGGGCCCGCCGAGGCCGAAGGAGACGAGCCCTTCGGGCCGGTGTTCCACCGCGAGCCGGACGGTCTCCTCGGCCGACCGGAGCCCGGCCTCACCCGGAATGTCGAAGCACCAGCGCAGGACGACGCCCAGCTCGGCCTCGGCCGCCTTGCGGGCGTCCTCTATGGCCTCCATGAACCCGACCTCGGGAATGCCCCGGCGGGTCGAGCTGTACGGGGTCACCGTCAGCTCCGCGTACCGGATGTTCTGCCGGGCCATGTCCCGCGCCACCTCGAAGGTGAGCAGCCGGACGTCCTCGGGGGTGCGGACCACATCCACCACCGACAGATAGACGTCGATGAAGTGCGCGAAGTCGGTGAAGGTGAAGTAGTCGGCCAGCGCCTCCGGGTCCGTGGGGACCCCGGAGTCCGGGTGGCGGGCGGCCAGCTCCGCGACGATCCGGGGCGAGGCCGACCCGACATGGTGGACATGGAGCTCGGCCTTGGGCAGCCCGGCGATGAAGGGATGCGGATCGGTCATCGGAAATCTCCCGGTTCGGCGTGACGTCGGGCCGGGCGTACCGGCCGCACCGATCATCGTAGGCGGGGTCCGAGGCCGTCGGGCCTGGCCGTAGCATGACGGGACCACGATGGGGGAGGCCCATGTCAGACAACACAGAGCAGCCCGGGGGCGGGGCCGCGCCGCGCGATCCGTGGGCACCGCCGGACAGCGGCCGGGTGGAGCTGAACAAGCCGGGTGCGCAGACGCCGCCGCCCGCCGCGCACACGCCGCCCGCGGTCCACGACCAGCCGACCGTGACGTCGATGCCGGCCGCGGGGGACGGCACCGGGCCGATACCCCAGCCGCAGCCCGGCTTCGGGCCCGCGCCCTCGGACGTACCGCCGCCGCCGATCGGCCCGAACGGCCCCGGCCACCCGGCCCCGCCGCCCGCCGCCGGCCACTACGGCTACCCGGCCCCGCCCGCGCAGCCGTACGGCGGCTACCCGGGCTACGGCGCCTACGGCATGGGTCCGGCCGCCTGGGGCCCGGCGCCCAACAACGGTCTGGGCACCGCCGCGATGGTGATCGGCATCATCTCGGTGGTCGGCTTCTGCATGTACGGCGTCAACATCATCCTCGGCATCCTCGCGCTGATCTTCGGCATCATCGGCCTCGGCCGTGCCAAGCGCGGCGAGGCCACCAACCGGGGCATGGCGCTCGCCGGGGTCATTCTCGGCTCCGTCGGCATCGTCGTCGGCGCCGCGATCCTCGGCCTGATCATCTGGGCCGCAACGAACACGGACAGCGACGGCGACAGCGAATACGGCGACACCTACGACGACCCGTTCGCCACGTCACTTGTCGTGGAGGACCGCCGCTAGGTGTATTGCCCGGTGAGGTTAGGGACGCGGCTGGCGGGTGGTTTGCCTGCGAGTGCGGTGTGTCCGCGGTGGTGATTGTAGGTGTGGAGCCACTGGGGGAACGCGTCGCGTCGTTCCTGTTCTGAGCGGTAGGGGCGGGCGTAGGCCCATTCGTCGAGCAGGGTGCGGTTGAGGCGTTCGACTTTGCCGTTGGTCTGGGGCCGGTAGGGCCGGGTTCGCTTGTGGGTGATCCCGGCCGCTGCCAGTGTGTCGCGCCAGGTGTGGGACTTGTAGCAGGAGCCGTTGTCGGTCAGGACGCGTTCGACGGTGATCCCGACGCTGGTGAAGTAGGCGTGTGCCCGGGTCCAGAAGCCGGTGGCGGTTTCCTTCTTCTCGTCGGCGTGGATCTCGCTGTAGGCGAGGCGGGAGTGGTCGTCGACGGCGGTGTGGATGTAGCTGTAGCCGGCGTTCTTGCGGGTCTTTCGGCCGGCTTGGCGGCCGAGGACCTTGTGGCCGCCGCCGTCGGGGATGTTGCCGAGTTTCTTGATGTCGACGTGGACGAGTTCGCCGGGGCGTTCGCGTTCGTAGCGGCGGATGGTGCGGCCGGTCGCGCGGTCCAGGTGTGTGAGGCGGGCCAGGCCGTAGCGGGTCAGGACCCGGTGGACGGTCGAGGGCACCAGGTCGAGCAGGTGGGCGATGCGGGCCGGTCCCCACCGTCGCAGGATGCGGACCTTGATGATCCGGCGTTCGGTGCGGGTCGGGGTGCGGCGGGGGCTGTGGTGCGGGCGGGAGGAGAGGTCGGTCATCCCGGCCTCGCCGAACATGCGGTAGCGGGCGGCCCACCGCTGGGCGGTGGTGGGTGAGACCTGAAAGCGTTCGGCGGCCCGGCGCAGGGGCCAGCCGTCCTCGACCACGCAGCGGGCCAGCCGCAGGCGTCCGGTCTCGGTCAGCGGTGCATTACGGTGGGGCATGAGGGCCTTCTGATCGTTCGGTGGAGATGTCGCAATCCACACCGAACCCGGAAGGCCCTCACCCGTTCAAGCAGCCTCAGCCGAGACCTGCATCACCCGTCCACAACCTCCCGGGGCAATACAGCTAGGGCGTGTCCGGCGGATCAGGACCGGATGGGCCCTATGGCCAGGCGTCGCCCGGCAGGCGGCAGTTCGACGCCAGGTCCTGGCAGTCCCCGCGCCGAACGCTACGACGACCGGCCGGGCAGGGAGCGATCCCTGCCCGGCCGGTCGCCGTAGAAGTGCGACCCCGGCTCACCCCGTCGCGCCCGCCCGCAGCCTCTCCCGGGCCTCCATCAGTGCGAAGCCCAGCAGATTCAGCCCCCGCCACTGCTGCGGCCGCTCCACCCGCTCGTCGTCCGCCGCGAGCCCGACGCCCCAGATCCGGTCCAGCGGCGACGCCTCCACCAGCACCCGGTCACCGGTGGACAGGAGATAGCCGCCCAGCTCCGGGTCCCGCCCGAACTTGTGCACGCTGCCCGCCACGACGAGGGCGAACCGCTCCCGTATCCACACGTCCTCGTCGAAGCCGCGCACCAGCCGCCCCGCCTTCTTCGCCGCCGCCGGGCTCTTCGCCGAGACCGCCGCCCGCTCCGCCTCCGGATCGCCGAAGAGCCGCGCCTTGCCCGCCATCATCCAGTGCTCGGCGCTGGCGTACGTCACGTGGTCCACCGTGAACGGCGACGGCCACCACTGGCTCAGACAGCTCGCGCCGATCCGTCCGTCCGGACGCGGCCGGTGTCCCCAGAACGGCAGAAACTTCACCCGCCTGCCCCGCGCCACGTCCGCCAGAAGCTCATCGATCGGTCCCATGCATGTGAGTGTGGCATCCGCCACTGACACTCCGTACGGGGATTTCCGCACCGACACGACACATGGTCGACAGATTCCGTCGCGTAACCAAAAGGCAACAACGGAATCACTTGTTGGGCTTGAACCCCTCTGTCAGGATCGGCACTCAATTCACGAAGAAGCTACGCCGACCCCGCCCAGCGGGTACAGCGGCGGAGGAGAGCGTCATGAGCAACGGCTTCCAGGTTCAGGACCGCTTCGCGGAAGGTGCGCAGTACATCGGCGGCAAGCTGCTCCCCGGCACATCCGGCCGCCACCACGAGGTGGTGAACCCCGCGACCGGCGAGAGCGTGCTCCGCTACGAGCTGGCGGGCCCCGACGACGTGGACGCGGCCGTCGCCGCCGCCCGCGCCGCCTTCCCCGGCTGGTCCGGTGCGACGCCCGGCGAACGCTCCGACGCGATGCACCGCTTCGCCGCCGTCCTCGCCGAGCAGGCCGACGACTTCGCGTACGCCGAATCCCTCCAGTGCGGCAAGCCGATCAAGCTCTCCACCGAGTTCGACGTTCCCGGAACCGTCGACAACACCGCCTTCTTCGCGGGCGCGGCCCGCCACCTGGAGGGCAAGGCCGCCGCCGAGTACGACGGCGACCACACCTCCTACGTACGCCGCGAGGCGATCGGCGTCGTCGGCTCCATCGCCCCCTGGAACTACCCGCTCCAGATGGCCGCCTGGAAGGTCCTCCCGGCCGTCGCCGCGGGCAACACCATCGTCCTCAAGCCCGCCGAGCTGACCCCGCTCACCTCGCTGATGTTCGCCCAGGCCGCCACCGAGGCGGGCATTCCCGACGGCGTGATCAACATCGTCACCGGCGCGGGCAAGGACGCCGGCGAGCACCTCGTCGGCCACCCCGACGTCGTGATGACCTCCTTCACCGGCTCCACCGCCGTCGGCAAGCGTGTCGCCGAGATCGCCACCGCCACCGTCAAGCGCCTCCACCTGGAGCTCGGCGGCAAGGCCCCCTTCGTGGTCTTCGACGACGCCGACCTGGAGGCCGCCGTCCACGGCGCGGTCGCCGGCTCCCTCATCAACACCGGCCAGGACTGCACCGCCGCCACCCGCGCCTACGTCCAGCGCCCCCTCTACGAAGCCTTCGTCCGGGACGTCGCCGCGCTCATGGAGACCGTCCGGCTCGGCGACCCCTTCGACGCGTCCACCGACCTCGGCCCGCTCATCAGCCATGCCCAGCGCGACCGCGTCGCCGCCTTCGTCGAGCGGGCCCGCGGCTACGCCCGCGTCGTCACCGGCGGCGAGGCCCCCGGCGGCGACCTCGCCGACGGCGCGTACTACCGGCCGACCCTCGTCGCGGACGCGGCCCAGGACAGCGAGATCGTCCAGTCGGAGATCTTCGGCCCGGTCCTGGTCGTCCTGCCCTTCGACACCGACGACGAGGGCATCGCGCTGGCCAACGACACCCCGTACGGACTGGCCGCCTCCGCCTGGACCCGCGACCTGTACCGCGCGAACCGCGCCACCCGCGAGATCCAGGCGGGCTGTGTGTGGGTGAACGACCACATCCCGATCCTCTCCGAGATGCCGCACGGCGGCTACAAGGCCAGCGGCTTCGGCAAGGACATGTCGGCGTACTCCTTCGAGGAGTACACGCAGGTCAAGCACGTCATGTACGACAACACCGCGGTCGCCCGCAAGGACTGGCACCGCACGATCTTCGGGGACCGATAGCAGCTGCCGCACGAGCGGGGCCCGTCCACGACGGCGGGCCCCGGCGGCCTCCCACCCGAAAGGGCAAACGAGTATGGAGAGTTACGAGCCCGAGCGCCTCACGCCGGTCCAGCTGGCGGCCATGAGGCGATCCCTGACCAGCGGCAGGGGCGCCCTCACCCGCCGCTCCCTGCTGCGCGCCTCCGGCATGGGCGCGCTCGCCGTCGGCGGCATAGCCACCCTCGGCGCGTGCGGCATCCCGCCCGCCGGGCGCGCCGAGGGAGCAGTGGCCGCCGACGACCACTCGGCCGAGGAGAAGGTGCTGAACTTCTCCAACTGGACCGAGTACATGGACGTCAGCGAGGACGAGAAGAGCCGCCCCACCCTGGAGGCGTTCACCGAACGCACCGGGATCAGGGTCAAGTACACCGAGGACATCAACGACAACGTCGAGTTCTTCGGCAAGATCAAGCCCCAGCTGGCGGCGGGGCAGGACACCGGGCGCGACCTCATCTGCGTCACCGACTGGCTCGCCGCCCGCATCATCCGGCTCGGCTGGGCGCAGAAGCTCGACCCGTCGAACCTTCCGCACGCCTTCGCCAATGTCTCCGCCCAGTTCCGCAGCCCCGACTGGGACCCCGGCCGCGCCTACTCCTATCCGTGGACCGGCATCCCGACCGTCATCGCGTACAACAAGAAGGCGACCGGCGGCCGCAAGGTCGACTCCGTCACCCAGCTGCTCGACGACCCGAAGCTCAAGGGCCGGGTCTCCTTCCTCTCCGAGATGCGCGACTCCGTCGGCATGACCCTGCTCGACCAGGGCAAGGACCCGGGGAAGTTCACCGACGCCGACTTCGACGGGGCGATCGGCCGCCTCCAGAAGGCCGTCGACAAGAAGCAGATCCGCCGCTTCACCGGTAACGACTACACCGCCGACCTCAGCAAGGGCGACATCGCCGCCTGCGTCGCCTGGGCCGGGGACATCATCCAGCTCCAGGCCGACAACCCGGACATCGAGTACGCCATCCCGGCCGCCGGATACATCACCTCCAGCGACAGCCTCCTGGTCCCCGCCCAGGCCCGGCACAAGACCAACGCCGAGAAGCTCATCGACTACTACTACGAGCCACCGGTCGCCGCCCAGCTCGCCGCGTACATCAACTACGTCTGCCCGGTCGACGGCGTACGCGAGGAACTCGCCAAGATCGACGAGTCGATGGCCTCCAACACGCTGATCCTTCCCGACAAGGAGATGGCGGCGAAGTCCCGCTCCTTCCGCTCCCTGAGCACCGAGGAAGAGACCGCGTACGAAGAGAAGTTCGCCAAACTCATCGGCGCCTGACCCGGCACGCTCCCGCGCCTGGTCACCCCTTTCTCGAACTCCTTCCCCGAACACACTGGGACTGCGACCCATGACACAGCAGCAGACCGCGGGCGGCGATGTCCGCCTCGCCGGAATCAGCAAGACCTACGGCACCTTCACCGCCGTACACCCGCTCGACCTGACCGTGCCGCAGGGCTCCTTCTTCGCCCTGCTCGGCGCGTCGGGCTGCGGCAAGACCACCACCCTGCGGATGATCGCGGGTCTGGAGGAGGCCACCACCGGCACGGTCTTCCTCGGGAACAAGGACATCACCGACCTGCCCCCGTACAAGCGGCCGGTCAACACCGTCTTCCAGAGCTATGCGCTCTTCCCGCACCTGGACATCACCGAGAACATCGCCTTCGGACTCCGGCGGCGCGGCATCAAGTCGGTGAAGAAGCAGGTCGACGACATGCTGGAACTGGTCCAGCTCGGCGACTTCGCCCGCCGCAAACCGCATCAGCTCTCCGGCGGCCAGCAACAGCGCGTCGCCGTCGCCCGCGCCCTCATCAACCACCCGCAGGTCCTGCTGCTCGACGAACCGCTCGGCGCCCTCGACCTCAAGCTCCGCCGCCAGATGCAGCTGGAGCTCAAGCGGATCCAGACCGAGGTCGGCATCACCTTCGTGCACGTCACCCACGACCAGGAGGAGGCCATGACCATGGCCGACACCGTCGCGGTGATGAACGGCGGCCGCGTCGAGCAGCTCGGCGCGCCCGCCGACCTCTACGAGAACCCGCGCACCACCTTCGTCGCCAACTTCCTCGGCACCTCCAACCTCATCGAGGGCGAAGTCGTGTCCACGGGCGGCGATCCGGTGGTGGCCGCGGGCGGCGAAAAGCTCACCCTGCCCCGCGAGCGGTGTTCGGCCCCCACCAACAGCGGCGGACGGCTGCTCCTCGGCATCCGGCCCGAGAAGATATCGCTCGCCCACGCGGACGACGCGGACGGCATAGCCGCCGGCCGCAACCGCGTCACCGGCCGCATCACCGACTCCAGCTTCATCGGCGTCTCCACCCAGTACGTGGTCGAGAGCCCGGCCGGAACGGCCCTCCAGGTGTACGAGCAGAACGTTGACAGGCGTGTGGGACTCCAAGTCGGCGCCGAGGTGGTCCTGCACTGGAACCCGGCCCACACCTTCGGACTCGACGCCGCCCAGGACATCGACGCGGGCGCGACGAGCGTGGAGGACGCGGAGTGAGCCTCACCGAGGCGCCGCCCGCGCCGTCCCCCAACCCCGAGGAGCCCCGGGAGCTCAAGCTCCGCAAGCCCTCCACCCGCAAACGGCTCGTCCCGTACTGGCTGCTGCTGCCCGGCATCCTCTGGCTGCTCGTCTTCTTCGCCCTGCCGCTCGTCTACCAGGCCTCCACCTCCGTACAGACCGGCTCGCTGGAGCAGGGCTTCGAGGTCACCTGGCACTTCCAGACGTACGTGGACGCACTGCGCGAGTACTACCCGCAGTTCATCCGGTCCCTGCTCTACGCGGGCACCGCCACGATCCTGTGTCTGCTGCTGGGCTACCCGCTCGCCTACCTCATCGCGTTCAAGGCGGGCCGCTGGCGCAACCTGGTGCTCGTGCTGGTCATCGCCCCGTTCTTCACCAGCTTCCTCATCCGTACGCTGGCGTGGAAGACGATCCTCGCCGACGGCGGCGCGGTCGTGGACGTGCTCAACACCCTGCACGTCCTGGACGTCACCAGCTGGCTCGGCTGGACCGAGTCCAACCGGGTGCTCGCCACCCCGATGGCCGTCGTCTGCGGCCTCACGTACAACTTCCTGCCGTTCATGATCCTGCCGCTCTACACCTCGCTGGAGCGGATCGACGGCCGGCTGCACGAGGCGGCGGGCGACCTCTACGCCACCCCCGCCAGCACCTTCCGCAAGGTGACGTTCCCGCTCTCCATGCCCGGCGTCGTCTCCGGCACGCTGCTGACCTTCATCCCGGCCAGCGGCGACTACGTGAACGCGGAACTGCTGGGCTCCACCGACACCAAGATGGTCGGCAGCGTCATCCAGAGCCAGTTCCTGCGGGTCCTGGACTATCCGACGGCCGCCGCGCTCTCGTTCATCCTCATGGCGATCGTCCTGCTGATGGTCACCTTCTACATCCGCCGCTCCGGGACGGAGGACCTGGTCTGATGCCCGTACTGCGCTGGATACGCCGGAACCTGGTCGTCATCGCGGGTCTGCTGACCCTCGCGTACATGATCCTGCCGAACATCGTCGTGATGGTGTTCTCGTTCAACAAGCCCAACGGCCGCTTCAACTACGAGTGGCAGCGGTTCTCGCTGGACGCCTGGAAGGATCCGTGCGGCGTCGCCGACCTCTGCGGTTCGCTCTCCCTCTCGCTGCAGATCGCCTTCTGGGCGACGCTCGGGGCCACCGCGCTCGGCACGGCGGTCGCCTTCGCACTGGTCCGCTACCGCTTCCGGGCGCGCGGCGCGATCAGCTCGCTGATCTTCCTCCCGATGGCGATGCCCGAGGTCGTCATGGCCGCGTCGCTGCTCACGCTCTTCCTCAACATGGGCGCCCAGCTCGGCTTCTGGACCGTGCTGATCGCGCACATCATGTTCTGCCTCAGCTTCGTGGTGACGGCCGTCAAGGCGCGCGTCATGTCGATGGACCCGAGACTGGAGGAAGCCGCCCGCGACCTGTACGCCGGTCCCGTGCAGACCTTCGTACGGGTCACCCTTCCGATCGCCGCACCGGGAATCGCGGCGGGGGCACTGCTCGCCTTCGCGCTCTCGTTCGACGATTTCATCATCACGAATTTCAACGCGGGCTCCACCGTCACGTTCCCCATGTTCGTCTGGGGTTCGGCACAGCGCGGCACGCCCGTGCAGATCAATGTCATCGGCACCGCCATGTTCGTCATTGCGGTACTGATGGTTCTCGTCGGCCAGCTCATCGCGAACCGGCGAAAGAGCACCGCTCGAACCTGAAAGTCCTGAAGGAGTTGGAAACCATGGCCCCAGCTGCCATGCGTACTGCCGCACAATCGATCGCCGGCGCCAAGCCGGTCTCCTACTGGCTCGACGACCCGGCCAAACCCGACGGGCTTCCCGCCCTCACCGGCGACGAGCACACCGACCTCCTGGTCATCGGCGGCGGCTACAGCGGCCTGTGGACCGCGCTCATCGCCAAGGAGCGCGACCCGGACCGGGATGTCGTCCTCATCGAGGGGCACGAGGTGGGCTGGGCCGCCTCGGGCCGCAACGGCGGCTTCTGCGCCGCCTCCCTCACCCATGGCCTGGCCAACGGTGTGGAGCGCTGGCCCGACGAGATCGCGAAGCTGGAGGAGCTGGGGGAGCGGAACCTCGACGCCATCGAGGCCGCCGTCGCCCGCTACGGCATCGACTGCGAGTTCGAGCGGACCGGCGAGATCGATGTCGCCACCGAGCCCCATCAGCTCGAAGAGCTGCGGGAATGGCACGAGGAGATCGTGAAGCTCGGCATCACGGGCGTGGATTTCCTGGACCGCGACGCCCTGCGCGTCGAGGTCGACTCGCCCACCTTCCTCGGCGGCCTCTGGGACCGGCGCGGCGTCGCGATGCTGCACCCGGCGAAGCTCGCCTGGGGCCTGAAGCGGGCCTGCCTGGAGCTCGGCGTACGGATCCACGAGCACACCCGCGGCCTCGACCTCGTCCGCTCCGGTACGGGGATGGCGGTCCGCACCCCGTACGGCCGGATCTTCGCCCGTCGCGTCGCGCTCGGCACCAACATCTTCCCGTCGCTGGTCAAGCGGGTCCGGCCGTACACCGTGCCGGTCTACGACTACGCGCTGATGACCGAGCCGCTCAGCCCCGAGCAGCTGGAATCCATCGGCTGGAAGGGCCGCCAGGGGCTCGGCGACAGCGCCAACCAATTCCATTACTTCCGGCTTTCCGCGGACAACCGGATCCTGTGGGGCGGATACGACGCGATCTATCCGTACGGGGGCCGGCTCAGGGTCGATCTCGATCAGCGCCCGGAGACGTTCCTGAAACTGGCGGAGCAGTTCTTCACCTGTTTCCCGCAGCTTTCCGGGCTGAATTTCTCGCACGCCTGGGGCGGTGCGATCGACACCTGTTCCCGCTTCACCGCTTTCTTCGGAACGGCGCACCAGGGGCGGGTCGCGTACGCCGCCGGATTCACCGGACTCGGCGTCGGATCCACCCGCTTCGGCGCCGATGTGATGCTCGACCTCCTCTCCGGCGAGGAGACCGAGCGGACCCGGCTGGAGATGGTCCGCTCCAAGCCGATGCCCTTCCCGCCGGAGCCCTTCGCCTGGGCCGGTATCGAGATCACCAAACGGTCCCTGGCCCGCGCCGACAGCAACGGCGGGCGCCGCAACCTGTGGCTGAAGACCATGGACAGACTGGGCCTCGGTTTCGACAGCTGACCCAGGCCATCACGGCTGTGACCCAGTTCACTACCAACTAGTAGCCTCAACCCGCGTCATAGTCGGCGCCGACCGCTCTCTCGCCTGTGTACGCACCGCAGAACCCCTGCCGGTGCTCACGTCGACGGGAGGCTGGTCATGACTGGCTCGGAAACGAAGGCCGCGGTCGAGTGGCTCACAGCGGTGGCACCGGACCCGGCCGCCTGCCGGTGGGAGTGGGAGCGCAATCCCCAGGGGATCGCGCTCCTTCCCGCCGGCAAGCGCTGGGACGTCCTGATCCTTCCGGGCGATCTCGGCTATCCGACGCTCGACGTCCTCACCCGGCTGATCGCCCGACCGGGCCCCGTCCTCGCCGACTTCGGCGAGTCCCGCATGGGCTTCTTCGTCCCGCCGGGCACCGTCTCCCGCTGGATCGGCACCGGGATCAGGGGCTGCGGCCAGGGCACCTGGATCGTCGTCCCGTATCCGGGGCGGGCCACCGGGAAAGTGCGCTGGCTGCTTCCGCCGGACGGCTCGGGGACCCTCACCGACGCCGGAATCCTCGAACTCGCGATGCACGAGGCGGCGGGCGCGGCCGCCCGGGACGCCCGGCAGGAGCGGCCGGAGAGCTGAGTCGGCCGCCAGAGGTCTTGACAACCTGATTGGTCTGGACCATGTTGTGCGCACGCCACACCCCCCATTTCCCCCCTGCGCGGAGGCTGTTGTGGAACGCACCGGACCAACCGTCAGATCTTCCGGACTTCTGGCCGTCTGTTCGGCCACCCTGCTGGCAGTCGCCACTCTGGTGGCCTCCGCCCCTACGGTGAGCGCCGCCGACGCGGATCTGGTGCGCAACGGCGGCTTCGAGGCGGGCCTGGACGGCTGGAACTGCGCCAACCAGAGCGGGGCGGCCGTCACCGCGCCCAAGCGCAGCGGTGACCACGCGCTCAAGGCGACCCCGGCCGGCAGCGACCACGCCAAGTGCTCCCAGACCATCGCGGTCAAGCCCAACTCCTCGTACACACTGGGCGCCTGGGTGCAGGGCAGTCACGTCTTCCTCGGCGCGTCCGGAACCGGCACCACCGACGTCTCCACCTGGACCCAGTCCCCCGACGCGTGGAAGCAGCTCACCACCACCTTCACCACCGGACCCACCACCACCTCCGTGAGCGTCTACACCCACGGCTGGTACGGCACCCCGGACCACTACGTCGACGACCTCACCCTCATCGGCCCCGGCGGCGAGCCCGTCGTGATCCCGGCCGTCCCCGCCGGCCTCAAGACCACCGCGCTCACCTCGTCGTCCGTGGCGCTCTCCTGGAACGCCGTATCGGGTGCGAGCGGCTACAACGTCTACCGCGGCGGTACGAAGGTGGCCACGGCCACCGGCCCCTCCGCCACCGTGACGGGCCTGACGCCCTCCACCGCGTACAGCTTCCAGGTCTCCGCCACCAACGCGGCCGGTGAGTCCGCGAAGTCGGCGGCCATCACCGCGACCACGACGGAGGGCGGCGGAGGCGGCGACACCAAGCTCCCGGCCCGCGCGCTCGTCGGCTATCTGCACTCCAGCTTCGCCAACGGCTCCGGCTACACGCGGATGGCGGACGTGCCCGACTCCTGGGACGTCATCAACCTCGCCTTCGGCGAGCCCACCTCCGTCACCTCCGGCGACATCCGCTTCGCGCTCTGCCCGGTCGCCGAGTGCCCGAACGTCGAGTCCGAGGCGGAGTTCAAGGCCGCGATCAAGGCCAAGCAGGCGGCGGGCAAGAAGGTGCTGATCTCCATCGGCGGCCAGAACGGACAGGTGCAGCTCGGCACCGCCGCCGCCCGGGACGCCTTCGTCACCTCGGTCTCCAAGATCATCGACACCTACGGTCTGGACGGCCTCGACATCGACTTCGAGGGCCACTCGCTCTCCCTGAACACGGGAGACACCGACTTCCGCAGCCCCACCTCACCGGTGATCGTCAACCTGATCTCCGCGGTGAAGTCGCTCAAGGCGAAGTACGGCTCCGACTTCGTCCTCACGATGGCGCCGGAGACCTTCTTCGTGCAGCTCGGCTACCAGTTCTACGGCTCCGGCCCCTGGGGAGGCCAGGACCCGCGCGCCGGCGCCTATCTGCCGGTCATCCACGCACTGCGCGACGATCTGACCCTGCTGCACGTCCAGGACTACAACTCGGGCCCGATCATGGGCCTGGACAACCAGTACCACTCGATGGGCGGCGCCGACTTCCACATCGCGATGACCGACATGCTCCTCGCGGGCTTCCCGGTGGCGGGCGACACCAGCCGGGTCTTCCCGGGCCTGCGCCCCGACCAGGTCGCCATCGGTCTCCCGGCCTCCACCCAGGCGGGCAACGGCCACACCTCACCGGCCGAGGTCAACAAGGCGCTCGACTGCCTGATCAAGAAGACCTCCTGCGGCTCGTACCAGACCCACGGCACCTGGTCCGACCTGCGCGGCCTGATGACCTGGTCGATCAACTGGGACCGCTTCAACGACTGGGAGTTCAGCCGGAACTTCGACGGCTACTTCGGCAACTGACCCACCACAGGGGCGCCAGCACCAACGGCCCCAGGCACCAACTGGCCAGCACGTCCAGCGGCCAGTGGTAGCCGTGCAGCACCAGACCGATGCCCGTCGCCGTGGTCAACAGGATCGCGGCGACGGGCATCATCCACGTCCGGGGCCAGGACGCCGCCCGCAGCCACGCCGGGCGCGGCAGTGCCAGCAGCACCAGGGCCGAGGCCCCGTACGCCACGGCGGCCGTCGCCGTATGGCCGGACGGGTAGTAGTTGACCGCCTCGGTCAGCGGGCCCTGCCGGGCGGTGGCCACCTTCAGCGGGATCACCAGCGCGGGCACCGCCGCCATGGTGAGGGCCGCGTACACGGCGAGCCGCAGCGCACGACGCCACAGCGCGTACGCGATCACGACGGTCAGCACGGGAAGCGCCACCGCCATCCCGCCGAGATCGGAGAGAACCTGCGTCAGCGCGGCCGGGCCCTGCCCGAAAAGCTTCGGGCCCACACGCTCGTCCAGCCGCAGCAGCGGACCGTCGACGGCGACCTGCCAGGTGATCAGCGCGAAGAGGACCGCGAGCGGACCGAGGAGGCCGGAAACGAGGGGGGCCGGCCACCCGGGAACAGGGGGGGGTGTTCCGGGATGGCCGGCGAGATCGGTTCGCCGCGCGCCCCGGGGGGTGTGGGGCGGGCGGCCGTCCGATCGGTGAGGAGTCCCGGAGCCGGAGGCTCCGGTGTGCGCGAACACACGCCCCGGACGGCGCTGGGGAAGCCCCGGTCCGGAGTCGACCGCGGTTTCCCGGGGCCGAGGTGTTTCTCTCATCTGCATAAACCGTACGGCAGCGGAAGAGCGGCTGATAGTCGCCACCGCCTCCCGCCATCGCCCCCGCACACGTTCTTCACAGGCCCTCACCCGGATGCCGGACGGAAGCGGCGAAAGGCCGCTCCGCCCGCATTCCGGTTCGCTGAGATCTTCGACGGATCAGAGCCGGCCGAAAGCCTGCTCGATCAGGTCGAGGCCCTCGTTCAGCAGGTCCTCGCCGATCACCAGCGGCGGCAGGAAACGCAGGACGTTGCCGTACGTGCCACAGGTGAGGACGAGCAGCCCCTCGGCGTGGCAGGCCTTCGCGAGCGCGCCCGCCGCCTCCGGGTTCGGGTCCTTCGTGCCGGACTTCACCAGCTCGATCGCGATCATCGCGCCGCGGCCGCGGATGTCGCCGATGATGTCGCCGTTCGGGAGCTTCGCCCGCATCTCGGCGAGGCGGCCCTTCATGACCTCCTCGATCCGCTTGGCCTTCCCGTTCAGGTCCAGCTCGCGCATCGTCTCGATGGCCCCGAGCGCACCGGCGCAGGCCACCGGGTTTCCGCCGTACGTACCGCCCAGGCCGCCCGCGTGCGCGGCGTCCATGATCTCGGCGCGGCCGGTCACGGCGGACAGCGGCAGACCGCCCGCGATGCCCTTGGCGGTGGTGATCAGGTCCGGGACGATGCCCTCGTCCTCGCAGGCGAACCACTGGCCGGTGCGGCAGAAGCCGGACTGGATCTCGTCCGCGACGAACACGATGCCGTTGTCCTTGGCGAACTGCGCGATCGCCGGGAGGAAGCCCTTGGCGGGCTCGATGAAGCCGCCCTCGCCGAGCACCGGCTCGATGATGATCGCGGCGACGTTGTCCGCGCCGATCTGCTTGGTGATCGCGTCGATGGCCTGCGCGGACGCCTCGGCCCCGGCGTTCTCGGCACCGGTCGGCCAGCGGTAGCCGTAGGCGACCGGGACACGGTAGACCTCGGGCGCGAACGGGCCGAAGCCCTGCTTGTACGGCATGTTCTTCGCCGTCATGCCCATGGTGAGGTTGGTGCGGCCGTGGTAGCCGTGGTCGAAGACGACGACGGCGGTGCGCTTGGTGTAGGCGCGGGCGATCTTCACCGCGTTCTCGACGGCCTCGGCGCCCGAGTTGAACAGCGCGGACTTCTTCGCGTGGTCACCCGGCGTCAGCTCGGCGAGCTGCTCGCAGACCTCGACGTACCCCTCGTACGGCGTGACCATGAAACAGGTGTGGGTGAAGTCCGCGAGCTGCGCGGAGGCCCGGCGTACGACGGCCTCGGCGGACGCGCCGACGGAGGTCACGGCGATCCCGGACCCGAAGTCGATCAGCCGGTTGCCGTCCACGTCCTCGATGATCCCGCCGCCCGCACGGGCGGTGAACACCGGCAGGGTGGAGCCCACACCTGCGGCGACGGCGGCGACACGGCGAGCCTGCAGCAGAGCCGACTTCGGGCCGGGGATGGCAGTGACGACGCGGCGCTCCTGCGGGATTGCGGTCATGAGGGGCTCCTGGGGGATGTTTCGGACGCTCTTGTCCTCGCAGGCTAGGGGTGGGGGAGGGGTGCGGGCATGCTCCGATCGGGAGTGGTGGGGGCGTGTCCTTGTCCTTGGCGGACAGATGGCGGGATGAGGCGGTCCGGGTACCGGGAATGACCATGAAGCGCTGAATGCGGGTACTAGATTGAGCGACTGCACCGAGATACCGCCTTGGCACGTCAGGGGAGCAGTGGCAATGGGCACCGAGGGCACGTACGACCCGCAGCGTGAGCAGGGCGGGCAGGGTGCGGAGGATGCCGGCGCGCGATGGCTCGGCCGTTCCCCCGACAGCGATGCCGCCGTCCGGGTGCCCCGTCCCACCCCGCCTCCGCCTCCCATGCCTCCGCTCCCGCCCCGGTCGCCCGCCGCGGTCTTCGACGTGCGGCACTGGATGCGGGCCCATCGGGCGGACGCGGAGCCGGGCCTCTGGCGGTACGAGTACCGGCCGAAGCCGGCCGGAGGCCCCGGCGAGGTGCCCACCCGCGCTCTGGTCGTGGGCGCGCTCATCTCGATCGCCTGCGGGGTCTTCGCGTGGGCCGTCTGGAGCACCGACTACATCGCGGTGCAGCGCCTGCCCCTGAAACTGTTCACCCCTTCCGACTGGTGGCGCGGTGAACCCGGACAGTCCGCGCGCACGGCCAGCGCCGTCTACAACAGCCTCTTCGCCGCCGTCCTGATCTACTTCTGCGGCCGGCTCGGCAACTGGCCGGCGCTGTACCGCAGGCTCGTGCTGGACCGGCCGCAGCCGGGCCGGGCGCTGGCCGGGATGGTGACCGGACTTCTGGCGGTGTGGATCGTCCTCGGGACGAACCTGCTCCCCTTCTTCTACGCGATCGTCCATCTGCTGATCCCGATGTCCGCGCTCCGTGGAGACCCGGAGACCGCCGCCGCGCTGGGGATCGCCGTCAACCTTCTGGTCGCGGGCGTCGTGCTGTGGCCGTTCGCCCGGACGGGCGGGTGGCTGCGGGCCTTCCGGAAGCCCGGCCCCGCCGCCGTGGTCGCCCCTGAAGCGGAACCCGAGACCGGGGAAGACCCCGCCGGGTGGCCGCGGCTGCGGGCGGCGGGGCAGCCCGGAGCCGCCGACCGGCTGGCTGCCGAGGTCGCGGGCAAACGGTTGAGCGACGTCGACTGCGCGAGGATCGACCATGCGTGGTCGCGGGTGGAGGCGGGCGCGCTTTCCCCCGGGGTTTTCGTCGACGGAGTGATGAAGCAGGGGGCGGCGGCCTGCCTGCATCCTTCCGGCGACCGCGACCTCCCGGTCCGCGCAGCCACCCACGATCTGCTGACCGCTCAGGTGAAGGTGGGCGTCTACGCGGAACACCCGCGCAACCCTTCCGCCCGGCGAGGTGCGGGAGCGGCTCTCGACCCTTCCGTCCTCGGCACCTCGCTCCTGGCCGTCGGCCCCCACGGCGCCGACCGGACCCGACGCCTGGTGCGGCCGGTGGTGGAGTCCCTGTCCCTCCAGGCGCTGTCCGGGCGGGCGGCCGTGGTCGTCGTCTCGGCCGAGGGCGCGGAGCTGGGACCCGAGGATTCCTACGACGTCGTGGTGAAGATCGGCGATGCCGACTCGGTGTACGACCTCGATCTGTACGGCGGGATCACCGACCCGGACGAAGCCGCGATGCTCCTGTCGGAGGCCTTCACCGGTGATCTGCCGGACGTGGACAGCCGCCGGGCCGCCATCACACTGGGCCAGCTGATCGGACCCTTCAACGCCGCCCACGGCCGCTTTCCGTCGCTGCCGGAGCTCCGGGAGATCCTCGACGGCGGCCGTCGGGCGCTGGACCTGCTCCGCGGTGAGCTCCATGCGGAGGAGCACCGTTCCTATCTGCGGGAAGTCGACGCGCGCGAGCGTCAGCTGGGTACCTCCGCGGACCTCAGCGGGGTGCTCGCCGACCGGATCGCCTTTCTCGACCGGCCCGCCTTCAGCGCGTTCTTCGACACCCGGGGCCGGTCACGGCCCTTCTCGCTGCGCGCCCTGGAGCACCCGGTCCGCGTCCGGATCGTGCTGCCGGAGCGAAGCCACCCCGAGGCTTCGCGCATTCTCACCCGGCTGATCTTCGCGCAGTTCGTCTCCAGCGTCGGTGCGCGTCGCGACGCGTCGCTCTTCGCGGCGCTCGTGCTCGACGACGCCGCGAGCGCGATGACCACCGATGCGGTCCGGGCGGTGCAGCGCTTGCGGCAGCTGAACGCCGGAGCCGTCCTGGCCGTGCGATCCCTGGACGATGTGGGCCCGCATCTGCACGCCGCGCTGCTCGGGGCGGTCGGCTGTCTGATGACGTTCCCCGGCATCACGACCTGGGAAGGCAAGCGCTTCGCCGAAGCCTGGGGCAAGGAATGGGTCGAGACCCGCGAGGTCGCCCAGCACACCGTCTTCGCCGACCAGCCGTTCACCCGCGCCCTGCACGCCCTGCGCAAGCTCGTCACCGGCAAGGCCGTGACCACGGACGCGGTGACCGTACGGCAGGTCGAGCGGGAGCGCTGGTCGGCCTCGGAGCTGGCGTACTCCGTGCCGGCCGGGCACGCGGTCCTCTCCCTCACGACCGTCCAGGGCGAACACGCACCCCCCCTCCTCGTCCACCTCGACGGCTGAGACGGCTACCCGGAAGTAACGCGACGGCCGACGGAGAGCGGTTACCGGTACCCTGCCAGCCTGGCAGAATCGGAGGCAGCCGTTCATACGGGACGGCGCAATGTGGACCGTCGTCGCGGCCGGGGATCCGGTCGTCCGTACGGCGGCACCCGCGACCTCGTCCCCGACCTGAGGGTTCCCCGCCCATGCCCCCCACGCTCGCCTCGCTCGTCCAGCACTCGGCGCTCAAGCTCACCGTGCGGGCGGGCACGGACCGGCTCGACACGCCTGTGCGCTGGGCCCACGCCAGCGAGCTCGCCGACCCCGTCCCGTACATGGACGGCGGCGAACTCCTCCTGGTGACCGCCACCAACCTCGACGCCGAGAACGCCGAGACCATGCGGCGATACGTGCGGCGGCTGGCCGGGGCCGGGGTCGCCGGGGTCGGATTCGGGGTCGGGGTGAACTACGAGGACATCCCGCAAGCGCTCGTCGAAGCCGCCGAGGAGGCGGGCCTGCCGCTCCTCGAAGTGCCCCGCCGCACCCCGTTCCTCGCCATCAGCAAGGCCGTCTCCGCCGCCATCGCCGCCGACCAGTACCGCGCGGTCACGGCCGGCTTCGAGGCCCAGCGCGAACTGACCAGGGCCGCGCTCGCCGGGGACGGGCCCGCCGATCTCCTCGCCCGGCTCGCCGCCCACATCGACGGCTGGGCCGCCCTGTACGACACCTCCGGCGCGGTCCTCGCCGCCGCCCCCGACTGGGCCGCCCGCCGCGCCGCCCGCCTCACCCCCGACGTCGAACGCCTCCGGGACCGCCCCGCCCCCGCCAGCATCGTCGTCGCCGACAGCGAGGACCGGGTCGAGCTGCAGTCGCTGGGCACCGGCCGTCGGGCCCGCGGTGCGCTCGCCGTCGGCACCGGAGCCGCACTCGGCACCGCCGAGCGGTATGCCGTGCACTCCGCCGTCGCCCTGCTCACCCTCACCACCGCCCGCTCCCGCTCCCTCCAGGGCGCCGAACAGCGCCTGGGCGCCGCCGTCCTGCGGATGCTCCTCGCCGGACAGCCCGACCACGCGCGGGCCGTCGCCGGAGACCTCTACGGCGACCTGCTCGACGCCCCGTTCCGGCTGCTCATCGCCGAGGCCGCCGCGCCCGCCGGGCCCGAACTCCTCACCGAGACGATGGAGGCCGCCGCCGCCCGCACCGGCGAGGCGCTCCTCCTGGTCCCCGAGGGCGAGCGCGTCGTCGTGCTCGCCGCGGACGGCGGATCCGCCGTCGCCGCCTGCGCCTCCTACGCCGAGGCCCAGGACGACCGCGCCCCGCGCGAGGGCGGCGCCGAGGACAGCGACGTCGTGGTGGGGCTCTCCGCCCCCTCCGGTCCGATCGCCGTCTCCGCCGCGTACAAGCAGGCGGAACAGGCCCTCTCCGTCGCCCGCCGCCGGGGCAGGGCGCTGGTCGAGCACGAGGAGCTGGCCGCCGGATCCGTCCTGCCGCTCCTCGCCGACGACGCGGTACGGGCCTTCGCCGACGGCATGCTCCGTGCGCTGTACGAGCACGACGCCAAGGGCCGCGGCGACCTCGTGGCCTCCCTGCGCGCCTGGCTCTCCCGCCACGGCCAGTGGGACGCCGCCGCCGCCGACCTGGGCGTGCACCGGCACACCCTGCGTTACCGGATGCGCCGGGTGGAGGAGATCCTCGGCCGCTCGCTGGACGACCCGGACGTCCGCATGGAGCTGTGGCTCGCCCTCAAGACGACGGCGGCGACCGCGACCGCCGAGGGCTGAGCGACCGGCCCGAACCGTATTGCAACGATCGGTACAAAACCCTGGAGTGCAGCCGGCCGGCGACGGCGTTGCCGATGACAGTGGCGGCGCCGTACGCCAGGCGGCCTCGGCCTCGACCGCTTCGGCCTGCGGGCCCGCTCTGGCTCGGCGCGGGCCTCGCGGTGACCGGCCTGCTCACCCTCGTACCGGATCTGCTGCGGCGTACGGAGAGGCCGGGCGCGGCCGGACCGGGCGACCGCTCCGCCAATTCGGAGCACCCGGCACCCGTTCCGCTCCACGCCGGACAAACGCCTTGAGCGCGTGTCCGCCCTACCGTGGGACCACAGAGGGGAGCCTTCCCGGGCGCCACGACGTACGTGATCACGTCATCACCACCTCCTTACGACCTCCGAACTCACGACCTCCGAAGGGCCGGAACCTCCATGACTTCGCCCCACGCTTTCTGGGTGGCCGGCCGCCGGGCCACCGGTGCCGACAGCTTCGACGTCACCAACCCGTACGACGGACGCCTCGTCGGCACCGTCAGCGTGCCGACCGACGTCCAGGTCGAGGAGGCCGTCGCCGCCGCCCACGCCGTACGCGACGAGTTCGCCGCCACCCCGGCGCATGTCCGGGCCGCGGCCCTCGACCACGTCGTGCGGCGGCTGACGGAGCGCACCGAGGAGATCGCCCAGCTGATCTCGGCGGAGAACGGCAAGCCGATCAAGTGGGCGCGCGGCGAGGTCGGCCGGGCCGTGTCCGTGTTCCGGTTCGCCGCCGAGGAGGCCCGCCGCTTCAACGGCGGCGAGGCCCAGCGGCTCGACACCGACCTCGGCGGCACCGGCCGCCTCGGGCTGACGCGGCGCTTCCCGCGCGGGGCCGTCCTCGGTATCGCGCCCTTCAACTTCCCGCTGAACCTCAGCGCCCACAAGGTCGCCCCGGCCATTGCCGTCGGCGCCCCGATCATCCTGAAGCCGGCCCCCGCCACCCCGATCTCCTCCCTGATCCTGGGCGAGCTGCTCGCCGAGACCGACCTCCCGGCCGGATCCTGGTCCGTCCTGACGGTCCCCAACGACAAGATGCCCGCGCTGGTCCAGGACGAGCGGCTGCCGGTCATCTCCTTCACCGGCTCGGGCCCGGTCGGCTACTCGATCATGGAGTCGGTGCCCCGCAAGCACTGCACCCTGGAGCTCGGCGGCAACGGCGCGGCGGTCGTCCTCGGCGACTACGCCTCGGACGAGGACCTGGACTGGGCGGCGACCCGGATCGCGACCTTCTCCAACTACCAGGGCGGCCAGTCCTGCATCTCGGTGCAGCGCGTCATCGCCGACGCCTCGGTCTACGACCGGCTCGTCCCGAAGATCGTCGCCGCCGTCGAGGCCCTGGTCACCGGCGACCCGGCCGACGCCACCACCGACGTCGGCCCGCTCGTCAGCGAGGACGCCGCCAAGCGCGTCGAGTCCTGGGTCGACGAGGCCGTCCAGGGCGGCGCGGAACTCCTCACCGGCGGCAAGCGCGACGGCGCCACCTACGCCCCGACGGTCCTGGCCTCGCTCCCCGACGACGTGAAGCTCTCCTGCGAAGAGGTCTTCGGCCCGGTCATGTCGCTCCAGAAGGTCGACGGCGAGGCCGAGGCGTTCGCCGCCGTCAACTCCTCCAAGTACGGCCTCCAGGCAGGCGTCTTCACCCACGACCTCCAGACCGCCTTCCGTGCCCACCGCGCCCTGGAGGTCGGCGGCGTGATCATCGGCGACGTCCCCTCGTACCGCGCCGACCAGATGCCGTACGGCGGCGCCAAGCAGTCCGGCGTCGGCCGCGAGGGCGTCCGCTACGCCATGGACGACTACACCTACGAGCGCGTCCTGGTCCTCACGGGCCTCGCCCTGTAATACCCCGGACGACCCCCGCCCGCGCCCCCGCCCGGACAGCGGGTGCGGGCGGGGGCGCGCAAAGGAACGGCCTGAGCCCACTGTGCGGGGGCTCAGGCCGTTCCTGTCTCTTCCGGGGTCCGGCTCCCCGGCGCGGGACGTGGCACGCCCGCCGCGATCGGCCGTCAGCCGAGCACCAGGAACACGGTGCTCACCGTCAGCACGAGGAGGCCGAGGGCGGACACGAGTCCTCCCCAGATCCGCACGAGCTGCCGCCGCCGGAGGGCATCGCGGTGGAAGTCCAGCTGCGGATGTTCGATTCCCCACCGGGCGTAGCGCCGCAGAAGCCTCGGCTCCGCGTAGGCCGGGTTCAGCAGAACCTCCACGACCCACCGGGCCGCCCCGCGGTGGTCGGTCGCCAGCGCGAGGCCGGCCAGGAACACGGCGCCGCCCAGCAGCGGTGGTATCAGAGACATGCGGGAGCCTCCAGGGGCAGGAGAAGTGCCGCACCACAGTACGGACGACGGACTTCGCCCGGGCGGCCCACCTCGTGCGCGGGGGCTGGTGCGGGTGCCGAACCACGGGTACACGGGTTACATACGGACCACAAGCAGACCCGGAAGCAGCCCGACAGCAGCAGCTCGGCAGCGACGAGCGGCGAGGTGAGGTCCCTCATGTCCGCACCACACAACACCCCCCAGGTCCCCAAGGCCCCCAAGGTCACCGAACGCGAAGCGCGGCAGGTCGCCGAGGCCGCGCGGGAGCAGGACTGGCGCAAGCCCAGCTTCGCCAAGGAGCTGTTCCTCGGGCGCTTCCGGCTCGACCTGATCCACCCGCACCCCCTGCCGCCGCCCGACGACATCCGGCGCGGCGAGGAGTTCCTGGCGCGGCTGCGGGCGTTCTGCGAGGCGCACATCGACAGTGCGCGGATCGAGCGCGAGGCGAGGATCCCCGACGAGGTGATCAGCGGGCTCAAGGAGCTCGGCGCGCTCGGGATGAAGATCGAGACCAAGTACGGCGGGCTCGGACTCACCCAGGTGTACTACAACAAGGCGCTCGCCCTCGTCGGCTCCGCCAGCCCCGCGATTGGTGCGCTGCTCTCCGCGCATCAGTCGATCGGCGTACCGCAGCCCCTGAAGATCTTCGGCACCCAGGAACAGAAGGACGTCTTCCTGCCCCGGCTGGCCACCACGGACATCTCCGCCTTCCTGCTGACCGAGCCGGACGTCGGCTCCGACCCGGCCCGCCTCGCCACCTCCGCGGTGCCCGACGGGCCGGACTACGTCCTGGACGGGGTGAAGCTCTGGACCACCAACGGGGTCGTCGCCGATCTGCTCGTGGTCATGGCCCGGGTGCCCGCCTCCGAGGGGCACCCCGGCGGCATCACCGCGTTCGTCGTCGAGGCCGACGCACCGGGCGTCACCGTGGAGCACCGCAACGCCTTCATGGGGCTGCGCGGCATCGAGAACGGCGTCACCCGCTTCCACCGGGTCCGGGTCCCCGGCGCCTGCCGGATCGGGCCCGAGGGGGCCGGGCTGAAGATCGCCCTGACCACCCTCAACACCGGCCGGCTCTCGCTGCCCGCGATGTGCGTGGGCGTGGGCAAGTGGTCGCTGAAGATCGCCCGCGAATGGTCCGCCGTACGCGAGCAGTGGGGGCGGCCCGTCGCCAAGCACGAGGCGGTCGGCGCGAAGATCTCGTTCATCGCGGCCACCACCTTCGCCCTGGAGGCCGTCGTCGACCTCTCCTCGCAGATGGCCGACGAGGACCGCAACGACATCCGCATCGAGGCCGCCCTCGCCAAGCTGTACGGCTCCGAGATGGGCTGGCTGATCGCGGACGAACTGGTCCAGATCCGCGGCGGGCGGGGCTTCGAGACCGCCGCGTCGCTGGCCGCCCGCGGCGAGCGGGCCGTCCCGGCCGAGCAGATGCTCCGCGACATGCGCATCAACCGGATCTTCGAGGGCTCCACCGAGATCATGCATCTGCTGATCGCCCGCGAGGCCGTCGACGCCCACCTCAAGGTCGCGGGCGACATCATCGACCCCGACAAGCCGCTCTCCGCCAAGGCGAAGGCGGGCGCCAACGCCGCCGGGTTCTATGCCCGCTGGCTGCCCCAGCTGGTGACGGGCGCCGGACAACTCCCGCGTACGTATGGTGAGTTCAGTCCTTCCGGGCATCGCGACCTCTCGGGTCACCTCCGGTACGTCGAGCGGTGCTCGCGCAGGCTCGCCCGGTCGACCTTCTACGCCATGTCCCGCTGGCAGGGGCGGATGGAGACCAAGCAGGGCTTCCTCGGCCGGATCGTCGACATCGGCGCGGAGCTCTTCGCGATGAGCGCCGCCTGCGTCCGCGCCGAGCACCTGCGCAGTGCGGGGGAGCACGGGCGGGAGGCGTACCAGCTCGCTGACGCCTTCTGCCGGCAGGCCCGCATCCGGGTCGAGGAGCTGTTCACCCGGCTGTGGTCCAACACCGACGACCTCGACCGGCGCGTCGTCGACGGCGTCCTGTCGGGGACGTACACCTGGCTGGAGGAAGGCGTCGTCGACCCCAGCGGCGAAGGCCCCTGGATCGCGGACGCCACCCCCGGCCCCTCCGTCCAGGAGAACCAGCACCGACCGGTGCGCTAGACGCGGCCCCGTACGGGATACGTCGGGTGCGTCCGCCGCGTCCACGCACCGGACGTACCCCGTACACCCCGCCCGCCGCAGGGCAGGATGAGCGCCGTGACCGTCATCGACATCCCCGGCTCCAAGTCCGTCACCGCCCGCGCTCTCTTCCTGGCCGCCGCGGCCGACGGCACCACCACCCTGCTGCGACCGCTGCGTTCGGACGACACCGAGGGCTTCGCCGAAGGGCTGAAGAACCTCGGTTACGCGGTCGAGCAGGAGGCCGACCGCTGGCGCGTCGAGGGCCGCCCGGGCGGCCCCGCGGCCACCGACGCCGACGTCTACTGCCGCGACGGCGCGACCACCGCCCGCTTCCTGCCCACCCTCGTCGCGGCCGCCGCCTCCGGCACGTACCGCTTCGACGCCTCCGCCCAGATGCGCCGCCGCCCGCTCGCCCCGCTCACCCGGGCCCTCACCGCCCTCGGCGTCGACCTGCGCCACGGGGAAGCGGAAGGGCACCACCCGCTGACCGTCCGGGCCGCCGGGATCGTGGGCGGCGAACTCACCCTGGACGCGGGGGAGTCCTCCCAGTACCTCACCGCGCTGCTGATGCTCGGGCCGCTCACCGCGAAGGGCCTGCGCATCGAGGTCACCGAGCTGGTCTCCGCGCCGTACGTCGAGATCACCCTCGCGATGATGCGCGACTTCGGCGTGGAGGTGGAGCGGGAGGGGAACACCTTCACCGTCCCTCCCGGCGGTTACCGGGCCACCGCCTACGCCGTCGAGCCCGACGCCTCCACCGCGAGCTACTTCTTCGCCGCCGCCGCCCTCACCGGCCGTGAGGTCACCGTCCCCGGCCTCGGCACCGGCGCGCTCCAGGGCGATCTCCGCTTCGTCGACGTCCTGCGGGGCATGGGCGCCGAGGTCAGCGTCGGCGCCGACGCCACCACCGTCCGCTCCACCGGCCGGCTGCGCGGGATCACCGTCAACATGCGCGACATCTCCGACACCATGCCGACCCTCGCCGCGATCGCGCCGTACGCCGACGGTCCCGTCACGATCGAGGACGTCGCCAACACTCGGGTCAAGGAGTGCGACCGGCTGGAGGCGTGCGCCGAGAACCTGCGCGCCATGGGCATCACCGTGCACACCGGGCCCGACCGGATCGAGATCCACCCCGGCACGCCGAAGCCCACCGAGATCGCCACCCACGGCGACCACCGCATCGTGATGTCCTTCGCCGTCGCCGGACTGCGCACCCCGGGCCTGACGTACGACGACCCCGGCTGCGTACGCAAGACCTTCCCGCGCTTCCACGAGGTGTTCCAGGACTTCGCCGGGTGCCCGCAGGCCTGACGCCCGGCCCCGATCCGGTGGACGCCCGGCCCCGATCCCGTGACCGGAGCGCGGCCCACCGGGACGCGCTGTCCCCGCACACAGCCGGAGCGGCAACAATGGGGGGCATGAGCGACAGCCCTGCCCCCCTCGCCGATCCGCATCTCGTCTTCGATGCCGCGGACGGCCGCCGGGATCTCGTGATCCTCGGCTCCACCGGGTCGATCGGCACCCAGGCCATCGACCTGGTCCTGCGCAACCCCGACCGCTTCCGGGTCACGGCGCTCTCGGCCGCAGGCGGCCGGGTCGCCCTGCTGGCCGAGCAGGCCCGCCGGCTGCGGGTGAACACGGTCGCCGTCGCCGCCGAGGACGCGGTCCCCGCCCTGCGCGAGGCGCTGCGGGACCGGTACGGGGCCGGCGAACCGCTCCCCGAGATCCTGGCCGGACCCGACGCGGCCACCACCCTCGCCGGAAGCGCCTGCCACACCGTGCTCAACGGCATCACCGGCTCCATCGGGCTCGCCCCCACCCTGGCCGCGCTGAAGGCGGGCCGCACGCTCGCCCTCGCCAACAAGGAGTCGCTGATCGTCGGCGGCCCGCTGGTGAAGGCGCTCGCCGCTCCCGGCCAGATCATCCCGGTCGACTCAGAGCACGCCGCGCTCTTCCAGGCGCTGGCCGCCGGCACCCGCGCCGATGTCCGCAAGCTCGTCGTCACCGCCTCCGGCGGACCCTTCCGGGGCCGTACGCGCGCGGAACTGGCCGACGTCACCCGGGAGCAGGCGCTCGCCCACCCGACCTGGGCGATGGGCCCGGTCATCACCATCAACTCCGCGACCCTGGTCAACAAGGGCCTCGAGGTCATCGAGGCACACCTCCTCTACGACGTCCCGTTCGACCGGATCGAGGTCGTGGTGCACCCGCAGTCCTACGTGCACTCCATGGTCGAGTTCAGCGACGGCTCCACGCTCGCCCAGGCCACCCCGCCGGACATGGGCGGCCCCATCGCCATCGGCCTCGGCTGGCCCGAGCGCGTCCCGGACGCCGCCCCGGCCTTCGACTGGACGAAGGCCTCCAGCTGGGAGTTCTTCCCGCTGGACACCGAGGCCTTCCCGTCGGTCGGTCTCGCCCGGCACGTCGGCACGCTCGGCGGCACCGCACCCGCCGTGTTCAACGCGGCGAACGAGGAATGCGTCGACGCCTTCCTCGCCGGACAGCTGCCCTTCAACGGAATCATGGATACGGTCACCGCTGTGGTGTCCGAACACGGCACCCCCGCCCCGGGAACCTCGCTCAGCGTCGCGGACGTCCTCGAAGCGGAAACCTGGGCCCGCGCACGGGCCCGGGAACTGACGGCGAAAGCGACAGCGGAGGCGCGCGCATGAGTCTGACCTCGGTCCTGCTGACGGTCCTGGGGATCGCCGTCTTCGTCGTGGGGCTGCTCTTCTCCATCGCCTGGCACGAGCTGGGCCACCTCTCCACGGCCAAGATGTTCGGCATCCGGGTGCCGCAGTACATGGTCGGCTTCGGCCCGACGCTCTGGTCGAAGAAGAAGGGCGACACGGAGTACGGCATCAAGGCCATCCCGGCCGGCGGCTACATCCGCATGATCGGGATGTTCCCGCCGGGCCCCGACGGCCGTCTCGAAGCCCGCTCCACCTCCCCGTGGCGCGGCATGATCGAGGACGCCCGCTCCGCCGCCTTCGAGGAGCTGGAGCCGGGCGACGAGAAGCGGCTCTTCTACACGCGCAAGCCGTGGAAGCGCGTCATCGTGATGTTCGCCGGCCCCTTCATGAACCTCATCCTCGCGGTCGCCATCTTCATGGGCGTCGCGATGACCTTCGGCTTCCAGACCCAGACCACCGAGGTCGGCGGCGTCCAGCAGTGCGTGATCGCGCAGAGCGAGAAGCGCCAGACCTGCAAGGCCGACGACGCCGCATCGCCCGCCAAGGCCGCCGGGCTCCAGGAGGGCGACAAGATCGTCGCCTTCGCGGGGACGGAGGTCGACGACTGGGCGACGCTGTCGGACCGCATCCGCGAGACGGTCGGCCCCGCCGCCATCGTCGTCGAACGCGACGGCAAGGAAGTGACGCTCAACGCGGTCCTGCGCGAGAACAAGGTCGCCAAGAAGGACAGCCGGGGCGAGGTCATCCCGAACGAGTACGTCACGGCGGGCTACCTCGGCTTCGCCGCGCAGACCGAGATCGTGCCGCTCGGCTTCGGCGACTCCGTCGTCCGCATGGGCGACATGATCGAGAACGGCGTCGACTCGATCATCGCCCTGCCCTCCAAGATCCCGGCCCTGTGGGACGCCGCCTTCAGCGACGGCGAACGCGCCGACGACTCGCCGGTCGGCGTGGTGGGCGCGGCCCGGATCGGCGGCGAGGTGATGAACCTCGACATCCCGGCGCAGAACCAGGTCGCGATGATGCTGTTCCTGCTCGCGGGCTTCAACCTCTCGCTGTTCCTGTTCAACATGCTCCCGCTGCTCCCGCTCGACGGCGGGCACATCGCGGGCGCGCTCTGGGAGTCCCTGCGGCGCAATCTGGCCAAGGTCTTCCGGCGCCCCGACCCGGGCCCGTTCGACGTGGCCCGGCTGATGCCGGTCGCCTATGTGGTCGCCGGACTCTTCATCTGCTTCACGCTGCTGGTCCTGGTGGCCGACATCGTGAACCCCGTCAAGATCACCTGATCGTCCCTTCCGCCCCACGGGTTGCGGCCGGGCACACGCGTTGTGTCCGGCCGCTCACCAATGGGTGGACATGTCGACACGGTGCGGCCGTCCCGGCTCCGGTGCCGTAACCTCGAAGGCTGGAGCCCGCCGATCTCGGGACCTTGATCCACACCTTGGGGATGCACAGCGCATGACTGCGATTTCTCTCGGAATGCCGGCCGTTCCGACCAAGCTCGCCGACCGAAGGGTCAGCCGACAGATCCAGGTCGGCACGGTCGCGGTCGGCGGCGACGCACCCGTATCCGTGCAGTCGATGACGACGACACGTACGTCGGACATCGGCGCGACGCTCCAGCAGATCGCCGAGCTGACGGCGTCCGGCTGCCAGATCGTCCGGGTCGCGTGCCCGACCCAGGACGACGCCGACGCCCTCGCCACGATCGCCCGGAAGTCGCAGATCCCGGTGATCGCCGACATCCACTTCCAGCCGAAGTACGTCTTCGCCGCGATCGACGCGGGCTGCGCGGCGGTCCGGGTGAACCCGGGCAACATCAAGCAGTTCGACGACAAGGTCAAGGAGATCGCGAAGGCGGCCTCCGAGACCCGCACCCCTATCCGGATCGGCGTCAACGCCGGCTCCCTGGACGCGCGGCTCCTGAAGAAGTACGGCAAGGCCACCCCCGAGGCCCTCGTCGAATCGGCCCTCTGGGAGGCGTCGCTCTTCGAGGAGCACGGCTTCGGCGACATCAAGATCTCGGTCAAGCACAACGACCCGGTCGTCATGGTCAACGCCTACCGCCAGCTCGCCGCCCAGAGCGACTACCCGCTGCACCTCGGCGTCACCGAGGCCGGGCCGGCGTTCCAGGGCACCATCAAGTCGGCCGTCGCCTTCGGCGCCCTGCTCTCCGAGGGAATCGGCGACACCATCCGCGTCTCGCTCTCGGCCCCGCCGGCCGAGGAGGTCAAGGTCGGACTCCAGATCCTGGAGGCGCTGAACCTCAAGCAGCGCCGCCTGGAGATCGTCTCCTGCCCGTCCTGCGGCCGCGCCCAGGTCGACGTCTACAAGCTCGCCGACCAGGTCAGCGCCGGTCTGGAGGGCATGGAGGTCCCGCTCCGCGTCGCCGTCATGGGCTGTGTCGTCAACGGCCCCGGCGAGGCCCGCGAGGCCGACCTCGGCGTCGCCTCCGGCAACGGCAAGGGCCAGATCTTCGTGAAGGGCGAGGTCATCAAGACCGTCCCCGAGTCGAAGATCGTCGAGACCCTCATCGAAGAGGCCATGAAGATCGCCGAGCAGATGGAGAAGGACGGCATCGCGTCCGGCGAACCCCAGGTCTCCATCGGCGCCTGACCAGCCCCTTTCCACGCCTTCACCGCCCCGCCCGGCCCCGTGCCCGGCGGGGCGGCGGCGTACCGGGGCCCGTCCCGGAAAGCGGGCTCCCGGACTCGAGCAGCGTTCGAGGGCCGTGTCGGTTACAGTGCGGAAATCAGCAGACCGCATGGTGAGGCCCCCTCGTGTTGACGCAGACCACCACCCGGGTCCTCGAACCCAGCGACCTCGGCGCCGCGCTCGCCATTCTGGAGAGCGAGCCCGTGGCCAACGCCTTTGTGACGTCCCGCGTGCAGGTCGCGGGACTCGATCCATGGCGCCTCGGCGGCGAGATGTGGGGCTGGTACGCCGACGGCAGGCTCCGCTCCCTGTGCTACTCCGGCGCCAACCTCGTCCCCATCTGCGCCGGACCCGAGGCCGTCCGTGCCTTCGCCGACCGGGCCCGCCGGGCCGGCCGCCGCTGCTCCTCCATCGTCGGCCCCGCCGAACCCACCACCCAGCTCTGGCGACTCCTCGAACCCAGCTGGGGCCCCGCCCGCGAGGTCCGCGGCAACCAGCCCCTCATGGTCACCGAAAGCCTCTCCGCCGACGTCACGCCCGACCCGCTGGTCCGCCGCATCCGCAAGGACGAGACCGAGATCCTGATGCCGGCCTGCGTGGCGATGTTCACCGAGGAGGTCGGCATCTCCCCGCTCGCCGGCGACGGCGGCCTCCTCTACCAGGCCCGGGTCGCCGAACTCATCGGCACCGGCCGCTCCTTCGCCCGCATCGACGACGGCAAGGTCGTCTTCAAGGCGGAGATCGGCGCGGCCACCTCCCGGGCCTGCCAGATCCAGGGCGTCTGGGTCGCCCCCGAACACCGCGGCAAGGGCCTCTCCGAAACGGGCATGGCCGCCGTCCTGCGCTACGCCCTGGCGGATGTCGCCCCCGTCGTCAGCCTGTACGTGAACGACTACAACACCCCCGCCCGCAAGGCCTACCGGCGCGTCGGCTTCCGCGAGGTCGGCGCGTTCATGAGCGTCCTGTTCTGAACCGCCGCGCTCACCCGGGCGCCCGCCCCGGCCAGTAGGGTTCCGGCATGGCAGCTCCCGCAGAAGGCCCCGAAGCACCCGACGTCGAGATCGGCCCCGTCGACCTGGCCGCCCGCGTCGACGAAGCCCTGCACGTCCAGGCGGCCGCCTTCGGGCTGAGCCAGGACGAGATCGACGTACGCCGCCACATCGTCCTCAGGCACCTGGAACACCCGCACGCCCGCGCCCTCGGCGCCCTCGACCCCGACGGGCGGCTCGTCGGCTTCGTCTACGGGCTGCCCAACGACCGCGCCCAATGGTGGTCCACCGTCGTCGAGCCCTATCTGCGGGCCACCGGCTCCGACGGCTGGCTCGACGACTCCTTCGTCATCACCGAGCTCCACGTCCACCCCGACCACCAGCAGCGCGGCATCGGCCGCACCCTGATCACCGCCATCACCGACTCCGTCGGCCACCCCCGGTCGATCCTCTCGGCGATCGACAAGGACAGCCCGGCCCGCACGCTGTACCGCTCGCTGGGCTACCGCGACCTGGCCCGCCAGGTCGTCTTCCCGAGCGCGCCGCAGCCGTACGCGGTCATGGGAGCGCCCCTGCCGCTGCTGCGCCCGAGCTGAATGGATTACCGCCCGCCCGCGCCGCCCGGTTAACCTCGGGCTCACCACTTTCGCGAGCAGGAGTTCACCATGGCCCAGGTCCAGCGCATGTCCCGATTGATGATCAAGACACTGCGCGACGACCCGGCGGACGCCGAGACGCTCAGCCACAAGCTGCTGGTCCGCGCCGGGTACGTGCGCCGCAACGCGGCCGGCATCTGGTCCTGGCTGCCGCTCGGCAAGAAGGTCCTGGACAACATCTCAGGCGTCGTCCGCGAGGAGATGGACGCCATCGGCGCCCAGGAGGTCCTGCTGCCCGCCCTGCTGCCCAAGGAGCCCTACGAGGCGTCCGGCCGCTGGGAGGAGTACGGCGACCTGCTCTTCCGCCTCAAGGACCGCAAGGGCGGCGACTACCTCCTCGGCCCGACCCACGAGGAGATCTTCACCCAGACCGTCAAGGACCAGTGCACGTCCTACAAGGACCTGCCGGTGATGCTCTACCAGATCCAGACCAAGTACCGCGACGAGGCCCGCCCCCGCTCCGGCGTGCTCCGCGGCCGCGAGTTCCAGATGAAGGACTCGTACAGCTTCGACACCACCGACGAGGGCCTCGCGCACTCCTACGCCCTGCACCGCGCCGCGTACATCAAGATCTTCGAGCGCCTGGGCCTGGACCACCGCATCGTCTCCGCCGTCTCCGGGGCGATGGGCGGCTCGGCCTCCGAGGAGTTCCTGGCGCCCGCCGCCGCCGGTGAGGACACCTTCGCGGACTGCCCGAACTGCGACTACGCCGCCAACACCGAGGCCGTGACCTTCGCGCTCGCCCCGGTCGACGGCTCGGCGCACGGCGCGGTCGAGGAGCTGGACACCCCCGACACCCCGACCATCGAGACGCTCGCCGCGCACCTCGGCGTCCCCGCCTCCGCCACCCTGAAGAACCTGCTGGTCAAGGTGGACGGCGAGATCGTCGCCGTCGGCGTCCCCGGCCACCGCGAGGTCGACCTCGGCAAGCTCGGCGAGCACCTCGCCCCCGCCGTCGTCGAGCTGGTCACCGCCGAGGACTTCGTCGGCCGTGACGACCTCGTACGCGGCTACGTCGGCCCCCAGGGCCTGGAGAAGGTCCGCTACCTCGCCGACCCTCGCGTCGCCCCCGGCACCTCCTGGGTCACCGGCGCCAACCAGGAGGGCAAGCACGCGAGGAACGTCGTCGCGGGCCGCGACTTCGAGGTCGACCAGTACCTCGACGTCGTCGTGGTCGAGGAGGGCGACCCCTGCCCCAAGTGCGGCACCGGCCTCACCCTGGACCGCGCCATCGAGATCGGCCACATCTTCCAGCTCGGCCGCAAGTACGCCGACACCTTCCAGCTCGACGTGCTCGGCCAGCAGGGCAAGCCCGTCCGCGTCACGATGGGCTCGTACGGCATCGGCGTCTCCCGCGCCGTGGCCGCCCTCACCGAGCAGACCGCCGACGACAAGGGCCTGTGCTGGCCCCGTGAGATCGCCCCGGCCGACGTCCACGTCGTCGCCGCCGGCAAGGCCCTCCAGACGGAGCTGGCCCTCGACGTCGCGGAGAAGCTCAACGCGGCCGGCCTGCGGGTCCTGGTCGACGACCGCCCCGGCGTCTCGCCCGGCGTGAAGTTCACCGACTCCGAGCTCATCGGCGTGCCCAAGATCCTCGTCGCGGGCCGCCGCTCCGCCGACGGCGTCCTGGAGCTGAAGGACCGCCGCACCGGCGAGCGCGAGGAGCTGACCGTCGACGAGGCGATCGCCCGTCTGACGGCCGACCTGGCCTGACCGGTACCTCGTATACGAGGAGGGCCCCCGCGCAACGCAGCGCGGGGGCCCTCCTCGTACGTACGCCGGACCGCTACAGCCAGCCCGCGAACTCCAGATTGACCTCGCCCATCTGCCGCCGCCCCTCGGCCAGCGCGCGGGTGCCCGACTCCACCGCCCGGAACAGCGTCCAGCCGTGCAGCCGCGTCTGCTCCACCTCCAGCGACTCCGCCAGCTTCTTGACCCGCCGCCGGGCCGTCGCCGGTCCGCCCGGGGAGGCGATCAGATCCTCCACCCGGTCCCGCACCAGCCGCGCCAGGTCGTAGGCGCGCTCGCCCACCAACGGCTCCGGACCCACCGTCAGCCACGGCGCCCGCTCCCCGGACAGCACCTTGCTCTGCCGGAAGTTGCCGTGCAGCAACAGCAGTTCGGGCGAGCCCTCGACCAGCTCCGCCCGCGCCGCGAGTGCCGCGTCCACCAGCGGGGCCAGCTCCGCATCGGCCTCGGCCGCCGCCCGCATCCCGGCGCACTGCCGCCCGGTCCGCCCGGCCACGCTCTCGAAGGCATGCCCGGCGGGCGGCTCCACCCACAGCCGGCGCAGCGTACCCGCCGCCTCCAGCAGGGCCTTCGCCTCCGGCAGCGAGCGCAGCGACACCTCGTGGTGCAGCCGCTCCAGCAGCAGCGCGCCGGACGCGCCGAGCTCCGGGGCGGGCAGCGGCTGCACCGCGCCCCAGCCGTTCCAGTGCTCCAGCGCGGCCCGCTCCAGCTCAGGACCGGCGACCGGCGGGGCGATCTTCAGCGCGGCCGGGGTCCCGTCGGCCCGCCGCACCAGAACCACCAGGGAACTGCGCCCGCCGGGGGCGGCCACCCGCTCCGCGGTGAGGTCGTCCCCGGCGGTGAGCGCCTGTTCGGTCAGCGCGGGGAGCCCGGCCAGCCAGTCGGCCGCCGCACCGTCCCCGTACATCTCACCGAGCGCGCGCACCAGGCGCGGCGGCGGTTCGAAACCCATACGTCGTGTGTTCCCTTTCCGGTCCTTCGTCTCAGCGCGCGCCGTCCGCGCCGGCGGCCTCCACCGGGCCCGTCGCGGCCGGATCCGCACCGGCGGCCCGCTCCGCGAGCCCCGGAAAGGCTACGTTGCCGCCCCGCCAGCGGGCCGACCGCACCGCGGCCTCCCGCAGCGCGCCCGCGGCGTCCTTGCGCCGGGCGCCCTCGGTGGCGCGTACGAGATCGGCGTACGCGCCCGCGATCCGGTCCTCCAGCACCGCGGCCAGCCGCTCCGCCGACGGCGCGTCCGCGACGGCGAACGGCAGAGCGTACGCGGCGTCCGAGGCCACCGGCCGCCCGCCCAGGTCCCGGGCGGTGCGTGTCAGCGCGTCCCGTCGGGCCCGGTGCCCGTCGTACGCGGCACGGGCCTCGGCGCCCCGCTTCCCGTCGAGCCGGCCGCCCAGCGCCCCGTAGCCGTACACCGCGGCGTGCTCGGCGGCCAGGGCAGCCTGGACGGCGGTCAGCTCGGGGGAGTCGGAGTCGGCGTCGTCATCGGATCGCCGTACGGAACGGGTGCTCATGCGGCTGTCTCCTCGGCCAGTTCGGTCAGCAGATACGCGTGCGCCGCGGCGGCGGCCGCCACCGAGGCCAGCAGCCGGGCCAGCTCCGGCTCCGCGGTCAGCAGGGCCTCGGTGTACGCGTCCGCCCGGCGGCGTTCGGCGGCCGCCAGCTCCTTCACCGCCGCCTTCGGCTCGGTGGACACCGGCCCGGGTGCCGCGGGAGCAGCGTCGGTCTTCGGGCGGCTCTTCTCGCGCGGCGGCGCCAGCGCCTTCTCGTGCTCCCGCACGGCCGCCCGCAGGGGCGCCAGGCCCGCGGCGGTCGCCGGATGGGCCCCGGCCACCAGGTCGTACTGGGCGAGCAGGAGGGCGCCGTCGCGCACCGCCTTCTCGCGGAGCGTCCTCTCGGCCTTCGCGGCGGTCGCCCGTGCGCCGGAGTGCGCCGGTCTCCCGCTCTCCTTCGCCCCGTCGCCGCCCCCGCAGCCGGTCAGCACCGCACCCAGGGCGAGGGCTCCCGTCGCGGTGAGCGCCCCCCTGCGCGTCGTCCCCGTGCGCCGCACGTTTCTCCTTCGGGCCTGGACCGGTCCTGACAGGATCTGTCCTCATGTGATCACCGCAGGCGAGCGTACCCGCGGCCGAGCGGCAGGCGGACGGCAACACCCCTGGCGACCGGATACCCTTTGACCTGACGCACGACGATCCCCACAACAGCACACGCGGCCGAGGAGTCACCCGGATGAGCACCACCCAGAGCGAGAGGCTGCGCGGGCTGCTGGAACCGCTCGTCAGCGCGCAGCAGCTGGACCTCGAGGAGATCGAGGTGTCCCGGGCCGGCCGCCGAGGAGTGCTGCGGATCATCGTGGACTCCGAGGAGGGCGTGGAGCTGGACGCCTGCGCGGAGCTGAGCCGCGCGATCTCCGCGAAGCTGGACGAGACCGACGCGATGGGCGACGACGAGTACGTCCTCGAAGTCAGCTCCCCCGGCGCGGACCGCCCGCTGACCGAGCACCGCCACTACGTACGCGCCATCGGCCGGCTGGCCAGGTTCCACCTGGCCGGCGACGGATCCGGTGAGCTGGTCGCCCGCATCCTCGCCGTCGACGAGGACGGGCTCGACCTCGAAGTGCCCGGCGTCAAGGGCCGCAAGCCCACCGCCCGCCGCCTGGCTTTCGACGAGATCGCCAAGGCGCGCGTGGAGATCGAATTCAACCGCAAGGACAAGAAGGAAGAGGAGGCGTAGCCGTGGACATCGATGTGAAGCTTCTGAAGGGCTTGGCGCAGGACAAGGAGATCCCCTTCGACGTGCTCGTCGGGGCGATCGAGTCGGCCCTCCTCATCGCGTACCACCGCACCGACGGCAGCCACCGCCGGGCGCGCGTGAAGCTCGACGAGAACGGCCACGTCACCGTGTGGGCCAAGGAGGACCCGGCCGACCTCGAAGAGGGCCAGGAGCCCAAGGAGTTCGACGACACCCCGTCCGGATTCGGCCGGATCGCCGCGACCACCGCCAAGCAGGTCATCCTGCAGCGGCTGCGCGATGCCGAGGACGACCGCACCTTCGGGGAGTACGCGGGGCACGAGGGCGATGTCGTCACGGGCGTCGTCCAGCAGGGCAAGGACCCCAAGAACGTCCTGGTCGACATCGGCAAGATGGAAGCCATGCTGCCCGTCCAGGAGCAGGTCCCGGGCGAGGAGTACACCCATGGTCTGCGCCTTCGTACGTATGTCGTACGGGTCGCCAAGGGCGTGCGCGGTCCGTCGGTGACGCTGTCGCGCACCCACCCCAACCTGGTGAAGAAGCTCTTCGCGCTGGAGGTCCCGGAGATCGCGGACGGCTCGGTGGTCATCGAGGCCATCGCCCGCGAGGCCGGCCACCGCACCAAGATCGCCGTACGCTCCACCCGCGCCGGCCTGAACCCCAAGGGCGCCTGCATCGGCCCGATGGGGAGCCGGGTGCGCAACGTCATGGCCGAGCTGCACGGCGAGAAGATCGACATCGTGGACTGGTCCGACGACCCGGCCGAGATGGTCGCCAACGCCCTGTCGCCCGCCCGGGTGAGCGAGGTCGAGGTCGTCGACCTCGGCGCCCGTTCCGCCCGGGTCACCGTGCCGGACTACCAGCTGTCGCTGGCGATCGGCAAGGAGGGCCAGAACGCCCGGCTCGCCGCCCGCCTCACCGGCTGGCGCATCGACATCCGTCCCGACACCGAGACGGACGAGGAGCGCGAGAACGCCGACCGCGAGCGGGCCGAGCGGGCCCGCGAGCGCTCGGAAAGGCGTTGACCCGGAGCGGGTCCAGGGAATAGATCTTGGCCGTACGTCGCTGAGATCACGACAACATCCGTTCGATTTTTGCCCCCAAGGGGTGACGTCGGTACGGGGAGGTAGACTTAAACGTGTCTGGCCGGACGCAAGCCCGCGCTTGCCCCGAGCGAACCTGTGTGGGATGCCGGGAGCGAGCGGCCCAGAGCGAGCTGCTGCGCATCGTGGTGGACGAGGGCGCCTGCGCCCCTGATCCACGCGGTACGCTGCCCGGCCGGGGTGCTTACGTGCACCCTGTCTCTGTCTGTCTCGACCTGGCGGTTCGCCGCCGGGCGTTCCCCCGGGCCTTCAAGGCCAAGGGGCCGTTCGACACCGCGGCACTCACGCGGTTCGTCGAGCGGGTGACACCGTAAGAAAAGTGAACGGCACGGGACCCCGTGCGGTCAGGTACCTCGCGAGTTGGAAGTAGGTCGAGATTGCGATGAGCACTCGATGAGTACGCGATGAGTACGCCCATGAAGTAGCGACGGTCCGGCGGTAACCCGGACCTAAAAGGAGCGAAGTGGCTAAGGTCCGGGTATACGAACTCGCCAAGGAGTTCGGCGTCGAGAGCAAGGTCGTCATGGCCAAGCTCCAAGAACTCGGTGAATTCGTCCGTTCGGCGTCCTCGACGATCGAGGCGCCGGTTGTACGTAAGTTGACCGACGCACTGCAGGGGCCCGGCGGCAACGCCGGCAAGTCCGCTGCCAAGCCTGGTGCGCCCCGCAAGGCGGCGCCCGCGAAGCCCGCAGCGCCCTCCCCGGCCGCTGCGGCACGTCCCGCTGCCCCCAAGCCCGGCGCACCGGCTCCCAAGCCGGCCGCCGCCGAGGCCCCGAGCAGCACCCCGGCGGCGCCCTCCGCGCCGTCGGCGGGCCCCCGTCCGGGCCCGAAGCCCGCGCCGAAGGCGGCCCCGGTGACCCCGGTCCCGGCCGCCGAGTTCTCGGCTCCGGCTCCGGCCCAGCCGGCTGCCCCCCAGCAGCCCCAGGCCCCGCGTCCCGCGGGTGCCACCCCGGGTCCCCGTCCCGCCCCCGCCCGTCCGGCTCCGGCCGGCGGCCAGCGTGACGGCGGTCAGCGCGACGGCGGCCAGCGTGACGGCGGCCGTGGCGGCGAGCGTGGCGGCGACCGCCCCGCACGTCCCGCGGGCCAGGGCGCACCGCGCCCCGGCGGCGCCCGTCCGGCCGGTCCCCGTCCGGGCAACAACCCCTTCACCTCCGGCGGTTCCACCGGCATGGCGCGCCCCTCGGCGCCCCGTCCCGGCGGTGCCCCGCGCCCCGGTGGCGGCTCGGAGCGCCCCGGCGCCCCGCGCCCCCAGGGCAGCGGCCCCGGCGGCGCCCCGCGTCCGCAGGGTGGTCAGGGTCAGGGCGGTGCCCGTCCCACTCCGGGCGGCATGCCCCGCCCGCAGGCTCCGCGTCCCGGCGGCGGTCCCGCCGGTAACCGCCCGAACCCGGGCATGATGCCGCAGCGTCCCGCCGCGGGCCCGCGTCCCGGTGGTGGCCCCGGCGGTGGCCGTGGTCCCGGCGGTGGCGGTCGTCCCGGCGGTGCCGGTGGTGGCGGTCGTCCCGGTGGCGGCGGCTTCGCCGGTCGTCCCGGTGGCGGTGGCGGCGGCGGCTTCGCCGGTCGTCCGGCCGGTCCCGGTGGCGGCGGCGGTGCCGGTCGTCCCGGTGGCGGCGGCGGCTTCGGCGGTCGTCCCGGCTTCGGTGGCCGTCCCGGCGGCCCCGGTGGCCGTGGTGGCACGCAGGGTGCGTTCGGCCGTCCCGGCGGTCCGGCGCGTCGTGGCCGTAAGTCGAAGCGGCAGAGGCGCCAGGAGTACGAGGCCATGCAGGCCCCGTCGGTCGGCGGCGTCATGCTGCCTCGCGGCAACGGACAGGCCGTCCGGCTGTCGCGCGGCGCCTCGCTCACCGACTTCGCGGAGAAGATCAACGCCAACCCGGCGTCGCTCGTCGCCGTGATGATGAACCTCGGCGAGATGGTCACCGCCACGCAGTCCGTTTCCGACGAGACGCTCCGGCTTCTCGCCGAGGAGATGAACTACGTCCTGGAGATCGTCAGCCCCGAGGAGGAGGACCGCGAGCTGCTCGAGTCCTTCGACATCGAGTTCGGCGAGGACGAGGGCGGCGAAGAGGCTCTGGTCTCGCGTCCGCCGGTCGTGACCGTCATGGGTCACGTCGACCACGGTAAGACCCGACTGCTGGACGCGATCCGCAAGACGAACGTCGTTGCGGGCGAGGCCGGCGGCATCACCCAGCACATCGGTGCCTACCAGGTCTCCTCCGAGGTCAACGGCGAGGACCGCAAGATCACCTTCATCGACACCCCGGGTCACGAGGCGTTCACCGCCATGCGTGCCCGTGGTGCGAAGTCGACCGACATCGCGATCCTCGTGGTGGCGGCCAACGACGGTGTGATGCCCCAGACGATCGAGGCGCTGAACCACGCCAAGGCGGCCGAGGTGCCGATCGTGGTCGCGGTCAACAAGATCGACGTCGAGGGCGCCGACCCGACCAAGGTGCGCGGTCAGCTCACCGAGTTCGGTCTGGTGGCCGAGGAGTACGGCGGCGACACGATGTTCGTCGACATCTCCGCCAAGCAGGGCCTCAACATCGAGGCTCTTCTGGAGGCCGTCGTCCTCACCGCCGACGCCTCGCTCGACCTGCGGGCCAACCCGGAGCAGGACGCGCAGGGTATTGCGATCGAGTCCCACCTCGACCGCGGTCGCGGTGCCGTCTCGACCGTCCTGGTCCAGCGCGGAACGCTGCGCATCGGTGACACGGTGGTCGTGGGCGACGCGTACGGCCGTGTCCGGGCGATGCTCGACGACAGCGGTCAGAACGTCCAGGAAGCGGGTCCCTCGACCCCCGTCCTGGTGCTCGGTCTCACCAACGTCCCGGGCGCCGGCGACAATCTCCTGGTCGTCGACGAGGACCGTACGGCCCGTCAGATCGCCGAGAAGCGTGCCGCCCGTGAGCGCAACGCCAACTTCGCCCGCAAGGGCGTCCGGTTCTCCCTGGAGAACCTGGACGAGGCGCTCAAGGCCGGTCTGGTCCAGGAGCTCAACCTCATCATCAAGGGCGACGCGTCCGGTTCGGTGGAGGCTCTCGAGTCCTCGCTGCTCCAGCTCGACGTCGGTGAAGAGGTCGACATCCGGATCCTGCACCGTGGTGTGGGTGCGGTCACCGAGTCGGACATCAACCTGGCGACGGGTTCCGACGCCATCGTGATCGGCTTCAACGTGCGCGCCGCAGGGCGTGCCGAGCAGATGGCCGAGCGCGAAGGCGTGGACGTCCGGTACTACTCGGTCATCTACCAGGCGATCGAAGAGATCGAAGCGGCCCTCAAGGGCCTGCTCAAGCCGGAGTACGAAGAGGTCGAGCTCGGCACGGCGGAGATCCGCGAGATCTTCCGCTCGTCCAAGCTGGGCAACATCGCCGGTGTGCTGGTCCGCTCCGGCGAGGTCAAGCGCAACACCAAGGCGCGCCTGCTGCGCGATGGCAAGGTCATCGCGGAGAGCCTCAACATCTCCGGTCTGCGCCGCTTCAAGGACGACGTCACCGAGATCCGCGAAGGCTTCGAGGGCGGTATCAACCTCGGAAACTTCAACGACATCAAGATCGACGACGTCATCGCGACGTACGAGATGCGCGAGAAGCCGCGAGGCTGATCCGCAAGGATTGGGCCGGGTCCCGGGGGTTCGCCCCCGGAACCCGGCCAACACGGTCGGAGCCGGTCGACGGGGCGTATTTCCGTCGATCGGCTCCGGCCGTTCCGGTACGGTTCTGGTGTCCCCGGCAAGCTCTGGCGGGGCGCGAACCCGAACCGGCGGGACATCCGGACACGCATGTATGTGGGGACCCTGTCCTTCGATCTGCTCCTCGGCGACGTACGGTCGTTGAAGGAGAAGCGTTCCGTCGTCCGCCCGATCGTGGCCGAGCTCCAGCGCAAGTACGCGGTGAGCGTGGCCGAGACCGGCGGACAGAATCTCCACCGCAGGGCCGAGATCGGCCTTGCCGTGGTCTCCGGGGACACCGGACACCTCACGGACGTACTGGACCGCTGCGAGCGGCTGGTCGCGGGACGCCCGGAGGTGGAGCTGCTGTCGGTGAGACGGCGGCTGCACAGTGACGAAGACTGACAGTCGAGCGAAATCAGAAGGAAGAGTGACGGACCGGTGACCGACAACGCGCGGGCCCGCAAGCTGGCCGATCGCATCCAGGTCGTGGTCGCGGAGACCCTGGACCGGCGAATCAAGGATCCGCGGCTGGGCTTCGTGACGATCACGGACGCCCGGGTCACCGGCGACCTGCGGGAGGCCACGGTCTTCTACACGGTCTACGGCGACGACGAGGAGCGCGCGGCCTCCGCCGCCGCGCTGGAGAGCGCCAAGGGCGTCCTCCGTACCGAGGTCGGACGGCAGACCGGGGTCCGGTTCACGCCGAGCCTGGCCTTCGTCCCGGACGCCCTCCCGGACAACGCCCGCACCATCGAGGACCTCCTCGACAAGGCGCGGGCCAAGGACGCGGAGGTGCGCCAGGTGTCCACGGGCGCGAGCTACGCCGGCGACGCCGACCCGTACCGCAAGCCCGAGGACGAGGACGACGAGGCGGACACCCCCGGCTCGACCGACAAGAACGAGGGCCCCGCCTCCGCATGACCGAGCAGACCACCACGCCGGACGGCCTTGTCATCGTCGACAAGCCGTCCGGCTTCACTTCGCACGACGTCGTCGCCAAGATGCGCGGCATCGCCCGCACCAGGCGCGTCGGCCACGCCGGCACCCTGGACCCGATGGCGACCGGAGTGCTCGTGCTCGGCGTCCAGCGGGCCACCAAGCTGCTCGGCCACCTCGCGCTGACCGAGAAGGAGTATCTCGGCACGATCCGGCTCGGCCAGGACACCGTCACCGACGACGCCGAGGGCGAGATCACCTCGTCCACCGACGCCTCCGGTGTGACGCGTGAAGGCATCGACGCGGGCGTGGCCGCCCTGACCGGTGCGATCATGCAGGTGCCGTCCAAGGTCAGCGCCATCAAGATCGACGGCAAGCGGTCCTACGCGCGGGTGCGCGGCGGCGAGGAGTTCGAGATCCCGGCCCGCCCGGTGACCGTCTCCTCCTTCCGGGTCTACGACGTCCGCGAGGCCGTCGCCGAGGACGGCACCCCCGTTCTCGACCTGGTCGTCTCCGTCGTCTGCTCCTCCGGGACGTACATCCGGGCGCTGGCCCGCGACCTCGGCGCCGGCCTCGGCGTCGGCGGCCATCTGACCGCGCTGCGCCGCACCCGGGTCGGCCCGTACGGACTGGACGCGGCCCGGACGCTCGATCAGCACCAGGAGGCGCTGACCGTGATGCCGGTCGCCGATGCGGCCGCCTCCGCGTTCCCCCGCTGGGACGTGGACGAGAAGCGCGCCAAGCTGCTCCTCAACGGCGTACGGCTGGACATGCCCGCGCATCCGCAGGGGCCGGTCGCGGTCTTCGGGCCCGACGGCACGTTCCTCGTGCTCGTCGAGGAGGAGAAGGGCAAGGCCAAGAGCCTCGCCGTCTTCGCCTGACCCGGGGCGTGTCCGGCGGACGCGCCGACCGATCGTTGTGGAGCGGGCACCACCCCCCAACCGGCGCCCGCTCCACGTTTCCCCTCCCCGGCACCATCCCTGCTCCTCGGGGGACACGCCTATTCACCCCAACGGACGGGCGCTCGGAGTGAATACCGGGGGCGTGGGGGGCGCTTTCCGCGTCCGTGCGCTCCGGGAGATCACCGGCGGCCTACCGTCGGACCATGGGCAGTGGGGACCGGTCGAAGCTGGTAAGAATCTGTGATCAGGCCGGCCGGCCGCGAGGGACGGGATTCGTCGCGGACGACCGCGGCACGGTCGTCACCGCCCATCAGGCCGTCACCTCCCCGGGCCCGCTCCTCCTCCACGGCACCGACGGCCGCACCTGCTCCGTCGCCCCCGACGACATCACCGCGCTGCCCGCCCTGGGCCTGGCCCTCCTGCGCACCGGCGGCCCCGACACCCTCGACGCCGAACCGCTGCCCATCGCCGGACGCGACCGCGCCGAGCCGGGCGGCTACGTGGACATCGCCGCCCACGGACGGCGCGAGGCCCGGGTGCTCGGCACCATCCCCGCCGTCTGCACCGCACCGGACGGCACCGCCCACCCGGTCCCCGCCGCCCTGGAGCTGGCCCTCGGCACCGACGGGCGCGACGCCCTGCGCTCGGGCGGGGCGGCCATCGGCGGACCGGTCACCGACCCGGCCACCGGCGCGGTCCTCGGCATCCTCTGCACCGCCCTCACCGCCCCGCACGAGGCGGCCGGCCTCGCCCTGCCGATCGTCCGGGGCGTGGACGACACCCTGGACGCCCTGCTGCGCCGCAACGCCACCGCCGCCCCCGCCTACGGCCCCGACCTGAACCTCGCCGGGGCGCTCCAGCTCACCGCCACCTCCGTCGGCTCGGCGGACGGTCCGGGGGCCCGTACCGCACCGGTCGAGCGCGACGAGGTCCACGCCGAGCTCGCCGCCTTCGCCGCCGGTACGGGGCCGGTCCTCGGCCTCGTCGGAGCGCCCGGCACCGGCCGCACCACCGAGCTGGCCGCCCTCGCCGCCCGCCGCGCCGACGGCGGCGCGCCCGCGCCCACCCTCTGGCTGCGCGGCGCGGACCTGCTGGCCGACGACACCTCCGTCGCCGACGCCGCGAGCCGTACGCTCATCCGCTCCGCCCGGATCGTCTCCGCCGCGGGCGCCCGGGGCGACATGGGCACCGCCACCCCGGAGCGCGTCGCCCGGCTCGCCGCCGAGGCCGGGCACCCGCTCCTGGTGGTCCTCGACGGGCCCGAGGAGATGCCGCCGCTGCTGGCCCACCGGCTCGCCGACTGGACGGCCGGCACCGCGCGCTGGCTGCGCGAGCACGGCGTCCGGCTCGTCGTCGCCTGCCGCCCCGAGCACTGGGAGACCGCGGGCGGCCTCTGGCCCCCGGACGCCCTGCACCGCCCGCGGCACCCCGCCCGCCGGCTGCCGCCCGCCCTGCGCCTGGGCGACCTCACCCCCGAGCAGGCCGAGCGGGCCAAGGAGGCGTACGGCATCCCGCCCACCGCCCTCGCCCCCGGCCACGACCGGCACCCGCTGACCCTGCGGCTCCTCGCCGAGGTCCGCGCCGCCCTGCCGCCCGGGGTGCCGGGCCGCCCCGACACCGAGGACGTCTTCGGCGCCCACCTCGACCTGCTGTGCGTGCGCGCCGCCGTCCGGATCGCGGCCGCCGCCGACGAACAGCCACGCGGCGCGGCCGTGCGCCGGCTGGCCGCCCGGGTCGCGGGCCAGGTCCACGAGGCGGCCCGCCGCTGTCTGGGACCCGGCCAGGGCGAGCTGGACCGGGCGGCGTTCGAGGAGATCTTCCCCTGGCGCACCGGCTGGGCCTCCGCCGTGCTCACCGAGGGCGTCCTCGTCCCCGCCGGAGCGGGCTACCGCTTCGCCCACGAGGAGCTCGGCGACTGGGTGCAGGGCGCCCACCTCGACCTGGACGCCGCCCTGCGCTCCCTGGTGCACCGCTGGCACCGGGGGAGTACGGGCCCCGTCCCGCACCCGCACCGCGGCGGCGAGCCCCGCAGCCTGCCCGTGCCCCGGCACCGCATCGGGCCGGTGATCCAGGCGATGGTGCTCCTCGGCCGCCGCCAGGGCACCGCCGCGCTCGCGCACCGGATGGCCGACCTGATCGAGGCGCTGGACCGGCTGTGGACCGACGAGGGCCCGCGCGACGAGGACGCCGCCTGGTGGGCGGCCCACCTGCTGAACGGCAGCCTGCTGCGGGTGCCCGACGCCCGCCCGTACCTCGGCGTCCTGCGGGTCCTCGCCGGGCGCATCACCCGCCGCTCCGCCGCCCCCGACGGACCCGGCGACCTCGGGGCGTACGGGGAGTTCGGGCCCTGGTTCTGGCGGCGGCTGCGACTGCCCGAGGAGGACCGGATCGACCTGCTCCGCCGTCTGGTGCCCGCCGACGGGCTGCCCCGCACCGACGGCGACGAACGCTATCTGGACGCGGTCGCCCGCCGCCTCGCCCTGGACGCGCCGACCGTGCAGCCGCTGCTGTGCCGCTGGTTCACCGACGAACGCCCGCTGCTCGTGGGCCCCGACGCGCCGGGCGTCCCCCTGCGCCCCACCGTCGCCACCGCCGCGCAGGCCCTGCTCTACGCCCGCCGCGACCTCGCCCTCGACGATCTGACCGACGCGCTGATCGCCACCCCGCACCAGCGGGCCGGGGAACTGCTGCTGGCCCTCGCGGAGGACGAGCCGACCGTGCTCTGCCGGGCCGTCGAGCGCTGGGCCCGCGACGAGGACCGCCCGGCCCGCCGCTCCGCCGCCGCCCGCTACGCCGGGCTCCTCCAGCAGCGGGTCACCGCCGAGGGCGACCGGGCCCTGCTGCGCTCCGCCGCCCTCGTGCTGCTGGACCGGGCCGAGGACGCCGAGCTGCACGCCGCCGCCCTCACTCTCCTCGTCCGCGACCCGGTGGCCAGGAGGAGCCACCTCCCGGCGGCCCTGCGCGCGTTCGCCGCCGGAGACTCCCGGCTCTCCGTCGAACTGCTCGCCGAGGTGTTCCCGGCCCACCCGGAGCCGGTCCTCGCCGCCCTCCGCGCCCGCCTCGCCCGACCCGGCGACGGCGGGGGAGCGGTGCTGCGGGCGCTGGCCGGCCTCGACACGCCCGCGCTCGCGCTGCACGTCGCCGGGCTCGTACGGGAGTACATCGACGCCCACCCCGAGGACGGCACGCACGCCGCCGAGTACGTCGACCTCCGCCTGGAGCACGGTCCCGCCGCCCGGGCGCTCCTGCTGCCCCTGGTCACCGGGCTGCTGCGGGACCGCCCCGCCCCGCCGCCGGTGCGGGCCGCGCTCGCCCGGGTCCTCGCCGGGGCCGGGAGCCCCGCGTCCGGGCCGCTGCGGGCCGAGCTGCTGGAGGTGCTGCTGGAATTCGAGCAGGTCACCGGCCGCGACCCGGATGTGCTGGAGGCCCTGCTCCGGGCCGCCGCCGAGGGTTCGGGGCGCCGCTCGGAGATCCGTACCCGCGCCCTCGTCCACCGCACCGGAATGCTGCTGGTCCGCACCCCCGAGGGCGCCGCCCGCTTCGACCGGGGCCTGGTCGAACTCGCCCGCGAGGTGCCCGGATTCGCCGCCCTCGTCACCCGCTGGCTGGCCGACGCCCCGCAGGAGTGGGCGGCGGTCGTGGGCCCGAGCGCCCGGCGCACCGTCGAGGCGTTGGAGACATCACGTCCGCCGATGTCGATGCCGATGCAGGCGGCGGGGCGTGAGCATGGCAGTCTTAGACCTGCGTAATCGACATACACACGTACACAGGTTCGGGCGAGGAGCGGTCACAGTGCAGCGCTGGCGTGGCTTGGAGGACATCCCCCAGGACTGGGGGCGCAGCGTCGTCACCATCGGCTCCTACGACGGCGTGCACCGCGGACACCAGCTGATCATCGGCCGGGCCGTCGAACACGCCCGTGAGCTGGGCGTTCCGTCCGTCGTCGTCACCTTCGACCCGCACCCCAGCGAGGTCGTCCGCCCCGGCAGCCACCCGCCGCTGCTGGCCCCGCACCACCGCCGCGCGGAGCTGATGGCGGAGCTGGGCGTGGACGCCCTGCTGATCCTGCCGTTCACCACCGAGTTCTCGAAGCTGTCGCCCGCCGACTTCATCGCGAAGGTCCTCGTCGACCGGCTGCACGCCCAGGCCGTCATCGAGGGCCCCAACTTCCGCTTCGGCCACAAGGCCGCGGGGAACGTCGCGCTGCTGACCGAGCTGGGTACCACCTACGACTACACCGTCGAGGTCATCGACCTGTACGTCACCGGCGAGGCGGGCGGCGGGCAGCCGTTCTCCTCCACCCTCACCCGCCGGCTGATCGCCGAGGGCGATGTCGCCGGGGCGGCCGAGATCCTCGGCCGCCCGCACCGCGTCGAGGGCATCGTGGTGCGCGGCGCGCAGCGCGGCCGGGAGCTGGGCTTCCCGACGGCCAACGTCGAGACCCTGCCGCACACCGCGATCCCCGCCGACGGCGTCTACGCCGGCTGGCTGGAGGTCAACGGCGAGTCGATGCCCGCCGCGATCTCGGTCGGCACGAACCCGCAGTTCGACGGCGTCGACCGGACGGTGGAGGCCTACGCCATCGACCGGGTCGACCTGGACCTGTACGGGCTGCACGTGGCCGTCGAGTTCCTCGCGTACGTCCGCGGCATGCTGAAGTTCGACACGATCGACGACCTCCTGGTCGCCATGGCCGCCGATGTGAAGCGCTCCAGCGAGCTGATCGCCGCGTACGACCGAGCGCACTGACGACAGGCCCCACGCCCACCGTGCGTCCCGCCCCGGGACGGCGGATGCTGACAGGGTGCGCGACATCCTGTCCGATCTCCGTGCCCGGTGCGCCGACGGCGTCCCCTTCGCCCTGGCGACCGTCGTCGCAGTGCACGGCAGCGCGCCCCGCGACCCCGGCGCGGTCATGGCCGTCGACGCGGCGGGCACGGTCCTCGGCAGCGTCTCCGGCGGCTGCGTCGAGGGCGATCTGTACGAGGTGGCCCGCGAGGTGCTCGCCGGGGCGGGGCCGCGCGTGGTGTCGTACGGGATCAGCGACGACGAGGCGTTCGGTGTCGGGCTGACCTGCGGCGGCACCATCGAGGTCCTGGTGCGCGCGTACGCCTCGGAGGGCGAGCGGGCCGAGCTCGCGGACCTGCTCGACCTGATCGCCGCCGACCGGCCGGTGGCCGAGGCCACCGTTCTGTCCGGCGAGGCGGAGACCGGCGCCCGCCTGGTGGTCCGCCCCGCCGACGCCGGGCCCACCACCGGCACGCTGGGGAATGAAGGGCTCGACGCCGCCGTCACCGACGACGCCCGGGGCCTGCTGGCCCAGGGGCTCACCGGCATCCAGCGGTACGGAGCGCACGGCCGGCGCCGGATGCAGGAGGTCGCCGTCTTCGTCCGGACGTACGCCGCGCCGCCGCGCATGCTCGTCTTCGGCGCGATCGACCACGCGGCGGCCACCGCCCGCATCGGCTCGTTCCTCGGCTACCGCGTCACCGTCTGCGACGCCCGCCCCGCCTTCGCCACCCGGGAACGCTTCCCCACCGCCGACGAGGTGGTCCGCGCCTGGCCGCACACCTACCTGGAGTCCACCGAGGTCGACGCCCGCACGGTGATCTGCGTCCTCACCCACGACCCCAGGTTCGACGTGCCCCTGCTCGTCGCGGCCCTGCGCACGCCCGCCGCGTACATCGGCGTGATGGGCAGCCGCCGCACCCACCACGACCGGCTGGCCCGGCTCCGCGCGGCCGGGGTGGACGAGGCGCATCTCGCGCGCCTCGCCTCACCCGTGGGCCTCGACCTCGGAGCCCGTACGCCGGAGGAGACGGCCGTCTCCATCGCCGCCGAGATCATCCAGCACCGCTGGGGCGGCACGGGCCGCCCGCTCGGCGATCTGACCGGCGCGATCCACCGGGACCGATGAGTTCCGGCCGGTCGGGAGGTCATCACACCGGAACATCCGCAGACCTGTACGCGCAGACCGCTGCACGCGCAGCCGGAGGACCCCATGGCCAAGCTCATCTACTCCATGATGACCTCGCTCGACGGCTACGCCGAGGCGGCGGAGGGCGGCCTCGGCGCCGGGGCCGAGGACCCGGAGGTGACACCTTCGTCAACGACCTCTTCCGCCCCGTCGGCACCTACCTCTACGGCCGGCGGATGTACGAGACGATGGTCTACTGGGAGACCGCGCACACCGAGCCCGACCAGCCGCCCCACATCGTGCAGTACGCCCGCGACTGGCAGGCCGCCGAGAAGGTCGTGTACTCCACGACGCTCGACTCGGTGTCCAGCGAGCGGACCAGGATCGAGCGGACCTTCGACCCGGACGCGCTCCGCCGGCTCAAGGCCGGGGCGGACGCCGACCTCACCGTCGACGGCCCGAACCTCGCCGCCCAGGCCATCGCGGCCGGCCTGGTCGACGAGTACCACCTCTTCGTCACCACGAGCGTGGTCGGCGGCGGCAAACGGTTCTTCCCCGACGGTGTGCGCCTCGACCTCGAACTCGTCGAGGAGCGTGCCTTCGCCGCAAGTGGGCTGATCCACGCCCGCTACCGGACCCGCTGAGGAGCACCGGCCTCAGTTCGCCGGCAGCTCGGCGCTCTCACCGCACGCCGCCGCCCAGTGGCATGCCACCTGGGTGTCCCCGCCCCCGTTCAGTACCGGCAGATCCACCGTGCGGCACGCCTCCGCCACCCCCGCCCGCTCCGCCTCGCCCGAGGCCAGCACCTGGCAGCGGACGTGGAACCGGCAGCCGGAGGGCACCTTCGAGGGGTCCGGCGGCTCCCCGGCCAGTACGACCGGTTCGCCCTCCGCCTCCGGGAGCACCGACAGCAGGGCTCGGGTGTACGGGTGCTGAGGGGCCGTGAGCAGCTGCTCGACCGGGCCCGTCTCGACGATCCGGCCCAGATACATCACCGCCACCCGGTCCGCGATGTTCCAGGCGAGCCCCAGATCGTGGGTGACCACCAGCGCGGAGAGCCCCAGCTCGTCGCGGAGCCGCAGCAGCAGCGCCAGGATCTCGCCCCGTACCGACGCGTCCAGCGAGGCCACCGGCTCGTCGGCCACGATCAGCTCCGGCTCCAGCACCAACGCCCCGGCGATCACCACGCGTTGACGCTGACCGCCCGACAGCTCGTGCGGGAAGCGCAGGAAGAACCGCTCCGGCGGGCGGAGACCGGCCCGGGAGAGGGCTTCCGACACGGCCGCCCGCTCGTCGCCCGCGTACCCGTGGATGCGCAGCCCCTCGGCCACCGCGTCGTACACCGTGTGCCGGGGGTTGAGCGAGCCGCTCGGATCCTGGAGGACCAGCTGCACGCGCTTGCGGTACGCCTTGAGCGCCCGGCCCGTGTAGTCGAGCGGTGCACCGCCGAAGGTGACCCGCCCCGAGGTGGGCGGCACCAGGCCGAGCAGCGACCGGGCGAGCGTCGTCTTGCCGCAGCCGGACTCGCCGACCAGCGCGACGATCTCGCCGGGCCTGATGTCGAGGTCGACGCCGTCGACGGCCCGGGCGGTGGCGGCCCCGCGCCGGCCGGGGAAGGCGACCTTCAGCGTCTCGGCGCTGAGCAGGGGAGCGGTGCCGGCCGGGGAGAGCCCGGCCTGAGGGGTGGTGCTCATCGGGTGCTCCTCGCTTCTTCGTCCCCGTGCCGTGCGCGGTCCGCTCCGACCAGCACACAGGCCGCCCTGCGCTCGGCCCCGGCCTCCCGCAGCTCCTGGTCCTCGGTGGCGCAGGGGTCGAGCGCCACCGGACAGCGCGGATGGAACGTACAGCCGCCCGGCAGCGCCGCCGGGTCCGGCGGGTCGCCCGGCAGCCCGCGCGGGGCGTGCCGGGAATACGGGTCGCCGATCCTCGGGAAGGCGGCGGAGAGCGCCTTTCCGTACGGATGGCGGGCGTCCGCGTACACCTGCCGGGCCGGGCCCTCTTCGACGACCCGGCCCGCGTACATCACCGAGAGCCGGTCGCAGGTGTCGGCGAGCACCGCGAGGTCGTGGCTGATCATGATCAGCCCGACGTCCTGGTCGGCCACCAGCTGCTCGATCAGCCGCAGGATCTGCGCCTGGATCATCACATCGAGGGCGGTGGTCGGCTCGTCCGCGACGATCAGGCGCGGATCGCAGGCCAGTGCCATGGCGATCATCACGCGCTGCCGCTGCCCGCCGGACAGCTCGTGCGGATAGGCCTGGGCGCGGGCGGCGGGCAGCCCGACCTGCTCCATCAGCTCACCGGCCCGCTTGCGGGCGGCGGCGGGCGTGGCCCTGCCGTGCAGCAGGATCGGCTCGGCGATCTGGTCGCCGATCCGGTGCACGGCGTTCAGCGAGTGCATCGCGCCCTGGAAGACGATCGACGCCCCCGCCCAGCGGACCGCCCGCAGCCGGCCCCACTTCATGGTCAGGATGTCCTCGCCGTCGAGCAGGATCTCGCCGGACAGCGTGGCCGTCGTCGGCAGCAGCCGCAGCAGCGCGAGGGCCAGCGTCGACTTGCCGCAGCCGGACTCCCCGGCGATGCCGAGCTTCTGCCCGGCCTCGACCCGCAGATCGACGCCCCGTACGGCGGGCACGGCGTCGGCCCCGCTCCCGTAGGTGACGGTCAGGTTCCGCACCTCCAGGAGCGGCGGATCACCGGTGGGCTTCGTCGTGCCGGGCGAGCCGGACGGGTCCGGGTTCGGTGTGGTGGTCGTGGTGGCGGCGGTCAACGGGACACCCCCAGTTTGGGGTTGAGCACGGACTCGATGGCGCGGCCGCACAGCGTGAAGGCGAGGGCGACGACGGCGATGGCGAGTCCGGGCGGAGCGAGGTACCACCAGTTGCCGGAGCTGACCGCGCCGGCCTCGCGGGCGTCCTGGAGCAGACCGCCCCAGGAGACGATCGTGGGATCGCTGAGCCCGAGGAAGGCGAGGGTCGCCTCGGTGAGGATGGCGGTGGAGATCACGAGCGTGGTCTGGGCCAGCACCAGCGGCATCACATTGGGCAGGACGTGCCGCGACATGATGTGGCGGTGTCCGCCGCCGAGCGCGCGGGAGCGTTCGATGTACGGGCGGGACTCGACGGACAGCGTCTGGGCCCGGACCAGCCGGGCGGTCGTCGGCCAGGTCGTCACGCCGATCGCCAGGATCGTCGTCCAGACCGACCGGGACAGGACCGTGGCCAGCGCGATGGCCAGCACCAGGGTCGGCATGACCAGGAACCAGTCCGTCACCCGCATGACGACGGTCGCGTACCAGCCCTTGAAGTGGCCCGCGGTGATCCCGACCAGGGTGCCGATCGCCACCGACAGGAACGCGGCGAGCAGCCCGACGGTCAGTGAGACCCGGGTGCCCCAGAGCATGAGAGCCAGCAGACTGCGCCCGAACTGGTCGGTACCGAGCGGGAACTCAGCGCTCGGCTCCTCCATCGGGCCGCCCGGAGCGTTGGTCACGCTCTGCGAGTCGGCCCCCACCAGCAGGGGCGCGGTCAGCGCGAGCAGGGCGATCACCGCGAGCACGGCGAGGCCGACGAGCCCGGCCCGGTGCGTGCGGTACTGCCGCCAGAAGCGGGCCACCGCCTGCCGCCGCCGGGCCCGGGTGAGCGCCCGCGGGCCCGGTCCACGGACCTCCCCGGGGGTCTTCGAGGGCTTCTCCATCGACGTCGTCATCGGCCCACCCGGGGATCGAGCAGCGGATAGATCACATCGGCGAGCGTGTTCATCAGGATCACCGCGGCGGCGAACACGAAGAACAACGCCTGCACCAACGGCAGGTCGGGCACGCTCAGCGCCTGGTAGAACAGGCCGCCGAGGCCCGGCCAGGAGAACACCGTCTCCACCAGGATCGCGCCGGCCACCGTCGTACCGAGGTTCACGAAGAGCAGCGTCACGGTCGGCAGCATCGCGTTCGGCACGGCGTGCCTGCGGCGCACGAGGTCGTCGCGCAGCCCCTTGGCGCGGGCGGTGGTCAGATAGTCGCTGCCCATCTCGTCCAGCAGCGAGGAACGCATCACCAGCAGGGTCCGCGCGTACTCCACGGCGACCAGCGTGACGACGGGCAGCACCAGGTGGTGGGCGATGTCCAGCACCCGGTCGAAGCCCTCGGTGTTCCCGGACTCCATCCCGCCGGTCGGGAAGAGCCCGGGGATCGGGCCGATGCCCACCGACAGCGTGATGATGAGGAGCAGACCGAGCCAGAACGAGGGCACCGAGTACAGCGTCAGCGCGAACGCCGTGTTGGCCCGGTCCCCGGCGCTGCCGTTGCGCCAGGCGGAGCGCGCGCCCAGCCAGATGCCGAGCAGCGTGTAGATCACGAAGGCGGTGCCGGTCAGCAGCAGGGTGGCGGGCAGCGCCTCGGCGACCTTGTCGATGACCGGGGCGCGGAACTGGTACGACGTACCGAAGTCGCCGGTCAGCGCCTTGCCGCAGTACTGCGTGAACTGCTGCCACAGCGGCAGGTCGAGGCCGAACTCGCGGCGCATCGCCGCGATCTGCTCGGTCGACACCTGACGGCCGCCGGTCATCTGCTTGACCGGGTCGCCGGGGATCAGCCGGAAGAGGAAGAAGCTGGTGACGAGGACGGCGAAGAGGGAGACGGCCGCACCGGCGAGCTTGCCCGCCGCATAGCGGGCGTAGGCGGCGGTGGAGCGGGAGCGCGGGGAGCGGGCCGACGGCCCGGCCGGAGCCGGGCCGCCGGATTCGGTGCTCTCCACGCCTGCCGCGCCTTTCAACAGCGCGGGAGTGCTTTCTGAGCTCATGGACTATTCACGGTCTTCCGCGGTGGAGCGGCGACGCATGGCGAACAGCAGTCCGCCACCGGCGAGGACGACGACGGCGATCCCGACCCCGATGAGCACCCCGGTGGAGGAGCCACCGGAGTCGGAGGAACCGGACGAGGAGGCCCCGGCGGCCGGGACCGCCGACCACCAGCTCCAGTAGCCGTCCTGGCCGTAGATGTTGCCCGCGGCCGACGGCATGGTGGTGATGGACTCGATGTGGTCGGTGCGGTAGGCCTCGACGGCATTCGGGTACGCCATGACGTTCATGTACCCGGTGTCGTACAGCCGCGACTCCAGTTGCTTGACCAGATCCGCCCGCTTGGCGGGGTCGTACTCCGCCAGTTGCTTCTTGTAGAGCTCGTCGTACTGCTTGTCGCAGATGAAGTTGTCGGTCGCGGCCGACTCCTTCGCCTTGGACGGCAGGGCGGCGCAGGTGTGGATGGAGAGGACGAAGTCGGGGTCCGGGTTGACGGACCAGCCGTCGAAGGCGAGGTCGTACTCACCGGCGTACCAGGGGTCGGAGACGTTGTCGAGGCAGTCGACCTTCAGCCCGATGCCCTGCGCGCCCCACCACTCCTGGAGGTACTTGCCGATCGCCTTGTCGTTGGGGTCGGTGGCGTGGCAGAGGATACGGAAGTCCAGCGGCTTGCCGTCCTTGCCGACGCGCTTGCCCGCGCCGTTCTTCTTGTACCCGGCCTCGTCGAGGAGGGAGGCCGCCTTCGCCGGGTCGTAGGCGAGCTTCTGGCCGTCCGCCGGCTTCCAGAAGTAGTCGCCGAAGCGCGGCGGGATGTAGCCCTCGCCCTCGACGGCGTGGCCCTGGAAGACCTTGTCGATGATGGTCTTGCGGTCGACCGCCATGAACAGCGCGTGCCGCACCTTCTGGTCCAGCAGCGCCGGGTGGCCGTCGCCGAACTTCTGTCCGTCCTTGGTCCGGGCTCCGGGGTTGACGGCGAGCGCGAAGAAGCGGCGGCCCGGGGCGTCGTTCACCTTGATGTCCGGGGCGCTCTCCAGCGAGGCGGACTGGGCGGGCGTCAGGCTGGGGCTGCCCGCGACGAAGGAGACCTCACCCTTGCGCAGGGCGGCCACCGCCGCGTCCTGGTCCTTGTAGTAGCGGAAGACCAGCTCGTCGAACTTGGGCGAGCCGCGCCAGAAGTCCTTGTTGGCCTTGAGCTTCACATAGCTGTCGACCTTGTAGTCCGTCAGGATGAACGGACCGTTCCCCACGATGGGGAATTCCTGGTCGTTGTTGAACTTCGAGAAGTCGTCGACCTTGTCCCAGAGGTGTTTCGGGACGATCGGGACGTCGAGCGCGGCCATCGTGGCCTGCGGCTCCTTGAGCTTGATGACCAGCTTGTCCTTGCTGGGCGCGGTCACTTCCTCGAAGTTTCCGACGAAGCTGCCGTTGGAGGTCGCGGCGCCCTCGTCGGTCATCATCGTGTTGAACGTCCAGGCCGCGTCCTCGGCGGTGGCCTGCTGCCCGTCGGACCACTTCGAGTCCGAGCGGATCGTGTACGTCCACGTCAGCTTGTCGGCGGAGGGCTCCCACGCGGTGGCGAGGCCCGGGATCGCCTTGTTGTCCTTGGCGTCGTAGTTGGTGAGGTAGTCGTACATCAGCCGGTGGATGCTCGTGCTGACCAGCCGCTGCGCGAGGAACGGGCTGAGCGAGTCGACGCTCTGCGCGACGGCGACCGTGAGCGTCGTCTTCCCGTCGTCGGCGCGGGCCTCGGAGGGCGTGGGCGCGAGCGGATTTCCCGGGACGACGGACCCGGCGGCGAGCGCCAGGGCGGCCGCGCCGGAGGCCAGCAGGAGGCGCAGACGTCGGCGTGGCCGGGAGGAGCGGGTGGGGACTCTTGTGACCATGGACGGGGACCTCGCGTCATCACTCGCTGGGAGAAGGCGGGTAGATCTCTGGTTCGCCAGTTGGTGAAGCGAAGGTTTATCAGCGGTGGTCGAGGCTCGTCAACGGTGTGTCAAACCGCGTGTGGGCTGCGGGAATGCGGAAGGGCTCGCACCGCGTGAGCGATGCGAGCCCTCATTGGTCTAAACCACTTTGGCCGGGTGGCGGCCTGCCGCCGGGCTTACTGCCGAGGCGCCGGCGGCGGCTGCGGAGGCGTCTGCTGCCAGCCGGCGGGAGGCACCGGACCGTGCGGATCGGGCTGGCCTGCCGGGTTGCCCTGACCGCCCTGCTGTTCCGGCTGTCCCTGCTGCGGCACACCGGCCCCGGGCGCACCCGGCCCGGCCTGCGGCGGCGGCGCCTGCTGCCACCCGTTCTGCGGTCCGCCCGGCGCCGCCTGCGGAGGGTAGGGGGCCTGCGGAGCACCCGGCTGACCCGCCGCCTGATATCCCCCGTACGGCGGCTGCCCGCCGTACGGCTGCTGCCCACCCTGGGGCTGCTGCGGCGCGTACGGCTGCTGACCGGGCATCGGCTGGCCCGGGATCTGCTGGCCGGCTCCGGGCGGTCCGGGAACCTGCTGTCCGGCTCCTGGCTGCCCCGGGATCTGCTGGCCGGGCATCGGCTGGCCCTGTCCCGGGTAGCCCTGCTGGCCGGGCAGCGGCGGGGCGTACTGCGGCGGCGGGTTCTGGCCGTCCGCCGTCCACAGCCCCTGCTGCTGCTGGGCCCGCGCGAAGTCCTCGGCCACCAGCGCCGAGAGGTGGAAGTACGCCTCACGAGTCTTGGGCCGCATCATGTCGAGGTCGACCTCGGCACCCGCCGCCAGGTGCTCGTCGAACGGCACGACGACGACACCGCGGCAGCGCGTCTCGAAGTGCTGGACGATGTCGTCCACCTTGATCATCTTGCCGGTCTCGCGGACGCCCGAGATGACGGTGAGCGAACGCTGCACCAGGTCCGCGTACCCGTGCGCCGAGAGCCAGTCCAGCGTCGTGGAGGCGCTGGACGCGCCGTCGACCGAGGGCGTCGAGATGATGATGAGCTGGTCGGCGAGGTCCAGCACCCCGCGCATCGCGCTGTAGAGCAGCCCGGTGCCGGAGTCGGTGAGGATGATCGGGTACTGCTTGCCGAGCACCTCGATCGCGCGCCGGTAGTCCTCGTCGTTGAACGTCGTGGAGACCGCCGGGTCCACGTCGTTGGCGATGATCTCCAGACCGGAGGGCGCCTGCGAGGTGAACCGCCGGATGTCCATGTACGAGTTGAGGTACGGGATCGCCTGGACCAGGTCGCGGATGGTCGCCCCGGTCTCGCGGCGCACCCGTCGGCCGAGCGTGCCCGCGTCCGGGTTGGCGTCGATGGCGAGGATCTTGTCCTGCCGCTCGGTGGCCAGCGTCGAACCGAGGGCGGTGGTCGTGGTGGTCTTGCCGACACCGCCCTTGAGGCTGATGACGGCGATCCGGTAGCAGGACAGCACCGGCGTACGGATCAGCTCCAGCTTGCGCAGCCGCTCGGCCTCCTCCTTCTTGCCGCCCAGCTTGAACCGGGAGGCGGCGGAGGGGTTACGGCTGCTCTTGGCCTTCTGCTTGCCGCGCACCAGCCGGTCGGAGGAGAGCTCGACGGCCGCGGTGTACCCGAGCGGGGCGCCGGGCACCGACCGCTCGCGCTGGTCGTGCGCGACCGGGGTGGGCCAGGCCCCGCCCGTACGCGGGTCGACGGGCGGCTGCTGCTGGTGCGGCGGCCGGCCCTGGGCCGGGGGCTGCTGCTGCCCGTACGCCTCCGGCTGCTGCGGGGCGACGGGCGCGGGGAGGTTCGGAGTGCCCTGGGCCGGGAACGGCGCGTTGGGCTGGGGCGGGTTGAGGGGCTGCCCCGGCTGGCCCTGCTGGGGCGCCGGGCCGGGCTGTCCGGGCTGGGGGAAGCCGTAGCCGCCCTGCGGCGGGAAGCCGTAGCCGCCCGCGCCCTGGGGAGCCTGGGGGTGCGCCTGCGGGGGCAGCGGTACGCCGGGCTGACCGGGCTGGCCGGGGTACGGCTGCAGCTGGTGCGGCGGCTGGGGTGCCTGCGGCGGCTGGGGTGCCTGGGCGGCCTGCGGGAAGCCGTAGCCGCCGGGCGCCTCGTTCGCCGGTGCGGAACCGGGCCACTGCGCCGCCGGCTGCGGCGCGGAGGGCGCCGGAGCGGCGGGCCGGAAGGCGGGCGGCAGCGGCGGCAGCGCACCGCCCTGCGCGGGCGGCGACCACGGCACCGGCGCGGCGGCGGGCTGCGGGGCGTCGGCGGCGGGCGTCGACGGCGCGTGCTGCGGCGGGGCGTCCTGGGGGACCGCGTCCGCGACGGCGTCGGTTACGGCGACGGGGCCCGGGGCCTCGTCGGAGCTCGCCCCGGCCGCGTCGCCGTCCTCGGAATCCGCGGAGCCCGCGTCCGTACGGGAGACGGCCAAGGAGTCGGTGTCGCCGGGCGCGGGAAGAGAGGCGGAAGGCTCGGAGGGCTTACCGGACGGGGACGCGTCCTCCGAGGACGTGACGGAGACGGGGGACGCGGGGGCGGATACAGGGGAGACGGGGGTGGATTCGGAGACGGAGGCATCGGCCTTCTCGTCGTTCCTGTCCCTGCCGTCCTCCTTGTCCTCCTTGTCCTTCGCTCCGGCACCGGCCTGGGCGGCGGCCTCCGCACCGGCCTGGGCGGCGGCCTCCGCCTCGCGCTCCGCGATCTCCCGCTTGAGCGCGGCGGGCGAGAACCGCATCGTCGCGCCGCTTTCCACATCGCCGCCGCCGAACGGACCGGTGTTCCCGGTCGCGTCGGTGACCGGAGGGGGCGGCGTCTGTACGGCCGGGGTCTGTGCCTGCGGCGTCTCCGGTACGGCGGGGGAGACCGGGGCCTCCGGAACCGCGGGAGCCACCGGCTCGGCCGGCGTCGGTGCCGGCGGTGCGGGCGCCCAGTTGGGGTCGAATCCGCCGGGCGCCGCCGACGGGTCGGGCGCGGCCACGGGTGTCCCGACCGGCGGCGGAGGGGGCGCCAGATGCGAGCCCGCTCCGCCCGAGGAGTCCCCCGCCGCGTTCTGCGTGTACCAGGCGGGAGGGGTGTAGTCGATGGTGAACTCACCCGTCATCTCGGCGGGATCCGCGTCGGACGACTCGTCGACGGGCAGGTCCCATCCGTCGCGGATCTCGTTCCGATCGCCGTTCACTTTGCCTCCTGATGTGGTCGAGCACCCTTGTGCCGTGGTGGGTGGGGGCGACCGTTCCCGACGTACCGGTCCGCCCGGCTCTCCCCCTTGCGACGCGCATCACCTGCTCGCAGGTTTCCTCTGCCGCGCCCCACCCACCCTAATCGCCATCCGGTGAACTCAGGCAGGCCGTTCGGCATCGCTCAACCTGTCCGTTACGTCACCGGCCGGCCAGGAGCGAACAGGGAGCGGTACGAGAACGGTCCAAGAGCGGCACGGGTGTGCAAAGTCCCCACAGGACCCGCGCACGCCGGCCGGGACGGTGACGAGCGTCTCCGGGCCGGAGCGCGGGGCCGCCGTCCGCTCAGTCCATCCGGCGTGCGGCGCCCAGCAGCCCGGATTCGGCGTCCGTGGCCTGGGTCATCACGAACTGGCGGTCCCGGTCCGTGCACCACAGGGTGACACCGTCGGCCAGGGTGGACAGCGCCTGGGTCTCGGCGGGCGAGAGGTTCATGATGCGGCCGATCTGCGCCGCCTCGTCCGGAGAGACCCGCTGGACGCCGACCAGCGCCGACTTCTTCATCAGCCGCGGCGCCACCGGGCTGAGATAGGGGAGCAGCGTCACCACGGACTGCCACGGCCCCGACACCACCCGGCCGCGCGGCGGCCGCATCCCGCAGTCGCGGACGACGACCACCGGCGAACCGGCGGAAGCGCCCTGCGGCGGCACCCGGCCGACGTCGTGCAGCGACATGCACGGCTGCCCGCCGCCCGCCGCCTGCGCCAGCGACGTCCAGGCCTGGGCCCGGCCCGTCTCCACCGCGATCCGGGCCCCGGTCGCGGCGGCGCGCAACGCCAGGACCTGGGCGGTCCAGATACCGCCGATCAGCGTCACCTCGTACGGGGTGGGCCGGTTGATGCCGATCACCGCGGGGCGGCCCTCGGCGTCGACCCCGATCACCGTGCCGTCGTCGCCGACCGGCAGCCCCAGCGTGGCCAGTTCGTCGAGGGAGACCGTGTGACGGCCGCGGCGGGGGCCGATCAACCCGAAACCGCGCCGGGCACGGCCGGCCGCCTGGGCGGGCCTCGTCGGAGTGGACATCAGTACCTGCTCCCGTACGTCCCGGTGACCATGACCGCGTTCTTCCCCGTCTTCTGCGCCGCAGGCTTCCTCGCCGTCGGCCGCTCCGCTGCCGTCTTCTCCGCCGCCGGCATCAGCGGGTCCCTCCCAGCGGCAGCGTGGCCAGGACGCCGGGCAGCTGTTCGCGGTCCAGCCGCACCAGCGCCGTCTTCACGCCGCGTGCGGTGCGCTCCAACTCATGGCGCGCGGCCACGAGTTCCTCGTCGCTGCGGCCGGTGATCCGGACATGGCCGGTGACCGAGACCTCGGAGCGGTTGCCCTGCGCGAGCGTCAGGCTGAACGTGGTGGCCAGCGCCGGGAGAGAGGTGAGCAGCGCCACGAGCTGCGGCATCGACGCACCGCCGCCTCCCAACTGCGGCCAGCGCGCCACCCAGTAGGTGGTGTGCCGCCGGTCGTCGCAGCGCCAGGTGCGCGCCGTCTCCTGGGTCCGCCGGCCCGGCGTCTCGGCGCGGCTGGCGTGGGTCATCGCCATCGGGCTGACGCAGGCCGACGTGGCGATCGCGGAGGTCAGCTCCTGCTCGGTCAGCACCGTCGCCCGGAATCCCGCGCCGGTGAGCCTGCTCGCCAGCTGGTCCGCCACTCGTACCGCGCACTTCTGGGCGCCGACGATGCCGCCGCCGCGTGCCGCCACGGCCTCCGGGCACAGCTCCGGGTCGACTTTCAGGGCGATCCAGGTGATCCGCAGCGCCGGGGAACCGGTCTGGGCCTGCAGCGGCGCGTAGTTGCGCGCCGCGACGGACTGCTGCGGGAGGTGCGGTGCGGGAGCGGGCTGGGTGTGCTGGACGACCTGCGCGGACTCCAGCCGGATGCCGTCGACCTCCAGCACGTCCCGGATCAGCGTCAACGGCAGCGGACGGGCCGAGCGGTCGGGCCGCAGCGCCGTGGCGTCCGATTCGACCTGCACGACCGCCGTCACGAACGTACCGTCGCCGATGATCCCGACCGGCCGCCGGTCGCCGTCGCTGAAGGAGAGTGTGCGCAGCGCCGGATCGCACTCGACGGCCGGCGCCAGCCCCGGCTCGACGTCCGGCGGCAGCGTCGACGAGGCCGCCCGGCGCGTACGGGCCCGCAGCGCGATGACCGTGCTCAGCCACTCCGGCAGCGACCGGCGGTGCCTGCGGACCACGGCCAGCAGCACCAGCACCGCCGCGATCATCCCGGCCGGAGCGAGCATCAGCGGATCGATCACCCAGGCGGTGAGCAGCAGACCGGCGGCGATTTCGATGAGTACGAGCTGTTGCAAACGGAACGAACCGAACTGTCCGGCACGTCCGTTCAGCCGTGGGGCGGCCGCTCCGCCGGTCCGGGCCGCGGGGCTCGACGGGCCCCGGGCGGCGGAGCGCGAACCCCGGCGTCCCGCCGGTGGCCCCCCTGCTCCGCGGACCCCCGAAGAGGCCCCGCGCCCGGCCTGACGTGTCCGCGTTGCGGATGCCATCATTCCGGCATTCCCCCGTTCGTAAGGCCCCAAGTCAACCCGATCGCCCCTGCCCCGCCGGGGGCTTGGGGGCTGGATCACCCTACCCGGCCCACCGGGGCCGGGCGTCAGCAGGCATAGTAGGGGGCCGGTCCGGCAGCAGGGTCCGGCATCGGGGGTCCGGCACGGGAGCGAGGGCATCGCCCGCTCCCGGGGCCGCGCGGGGAGACACGGGAGACAGACAGACTCATGGCATCACGGCGGGATGAGCTCAACGCGTACACCTTTGCGAAGAAGCGCACGGTCGCCGCATTCCTCCAACCGTCGGCCACCGGTACCGAGGAGGGCGCCCCCCGGCCGCTGCGCGCCGTCGTTCCCAGCCTGATCGTCGGTGCGCTGGTGCTGGCGGGCTTCGGCGCCTGGGGCATGTTCAAGCCGACCGCGCCCAAGGGCTGGGACAAGGCCGGATCCAAGGTGATCGTCGGCAAGAAGTCCACCACCCGTTACGTGGTGCTCCCCACCGGCAAGGGCAAGGACCGCAAGAACCTCCTCCACCCCGTGCTCAACCTCGCCTCGGCCCGGCTGCTGCTCACCCCGCAGGAGTTCGGCGTCATCCAGGTCGCCGACAACGTCCTGGACGCGGGCAAGCCGCCGCGCGGCCCGATCCTCGGCATTCCGTACGCGCCGGACCGGCTGCCGGAGGCGACCGACGCCGGCACCGGCAAGCGCTGGGCCGTCTGCGTACAGCCGGGCGGCAAGGGCAACACCGTGCAGAAGGCGGCCTTCGTCTTCGCGGGCCGCGACAACAAGCTCACCGAGGGCGCCAAGCAGCTCAGCGGCGGTCAGGTGCTGTACGTCCAGGGCCAGAAGGGCAAGGCCCGCTACCTCGTCGACGCGACCGGCACCAAGTACCTGGTGAACGAGACCGCCGCCGACAACGGCATCCTCACCAACGCGCTGGTCGGCAGCCGCGCACCGCAGCCCGTCACCGACGACTGGCTCGCGACCCTCCACAAGGGCAGCCCGGTCGCCTTCCCGGAGATTCCCGGTGACATCGGTGCGCCGGCGGGCGTGCAGGGGCAGCTCTCCGCCGGGGAGAACAAGATCGGCATGGTGCTCAAGACCCGTACCGGAGAGGGCACTCAGCACTACGTGGTCCTGGCGGGCAAGGTCCAGCCGATCTCCGAGTTCACCGCCTGGCTGCTCATCAACTCGCCGCAGACCGCCGAGCTGAACCTCAACAGCGAGGCCCGCGCGGTCGGCCTCCAGGACTTCGTCCCGGACGGCGAGACGTTCGCCGGACAGGGCCGGCGCTGGCCGGAGCGCAAGGCGGCGCAGGTCAACTCGACCGGCGGCGAGGGCAGTCGGGACACCGTCTGCAATGTGCTGACCAAGGTCGACGAGCGCGGTCGCACCACACTGACCACCTGGGCCGGCACCGCCTATCCCGCCGACATCAACGCCGGCGGCACCAGCACCTACGTCACTCCGGGCAGCGGTCTCCTCTACACGCAGATGCGGACCGGCCAGACGCGGCCGGACGGCTCGCTGTTCCTGGTCACCGACACCGGACTGCGGTACGCCGTGCAGGCCAACGGCGACAGTGACGCCGAGCGCTCCGACATCGGCGCCGGAGGCCAGAAGACCCAGGACGGCCGGCCCGAGCCCAGCCAGGCCCAGATCCGCCTGGGCTACGAGAAGGTGACACCGTCGCTGGTCCCGATCGAGTGGTCGGACTGGCTCTCCAAGGGGCCGCGGCTCGACACCAACAGCGCCCGCCAGCCGCAGGGCTCCTGACCGGCCGCCGGGCCGGACGCGCGATACCGTACAACTCGGGGGAGAGGAACAGATGGTGGACCGGAAGACCGCACGGCTGCCGATGGTGACGGCCGCCGCACTGGCGGTCCTGGCCGTGCCGCACGCCGCGTACGCCGTCGAGGGACCCGGTGCCGTGGGCCTCGGGATCGACGGCAGCGGCGAGTGCTCCTTCCCGATGAAGAAGCAGTTCGAGGGGCGGCCCTGGTCGCTCCAGCGCGTCCTGCTCGACGAGCTGTGGCAGGACACCAAGGGCAAGGGCGTCCGGGTCGCGGTCATCGACACCGGCGTGGACAACGTCAATCCGCAGCTCAAGCCGGCCGTCGACACGAGCGCCGGACGCAACCTCCTCAAGGGCGGCAAGGCGGACGGCACCGGCGACACGATCGGCCACGGCACGAAGGTCGCCGGCATCATCGCCGCACGCCCCGCCAAGGGCACCGGATTCGTGGGCCTGGCCCCCGAGGCCACCATCATCCCGATCCGGCAGAACGACGAGAAGAACAGCGGCAAGGACACCACCATGGCCACCGCGATCGACCACGCGATCGCCAAGAAGGCCGACGTCATCAACATCTCGCAGGACACCACCAAGCCGCTCACCGCCGACTCGGCGCTCGGCAGGGCCGTGGCACGGGCGATCCGGGCGGAGATCGTGGTCGTCGCGTCCGCGGGCAACGACGGTGTGGACGGCAAGCAGAAGAACACCTATCCGGCGGCCTTCGATGGAGTCCTCGCCGTCGCCTCCTCCGACCGCAACAACGAGCGGGCCGCCTTCTCGCAGGCCGGCGAGTTCGTCGGGGTCGCCGCACCGGGCGTCGACATCATCTCCACCGTGCCCGGCTTCGGACAGTGCAGCGACAACGGCACCAGCTTCTCCGCCCCGTACGTCGCCGGAGTGGCCGCCCTCCTCGTCGCCAAGTACCCGTCCTGGAAGCCCGCCGAGATCATCGCGCGGATCGAGCAGACCGCCGAACGCTCCGTCACCGGCCACGACCCGTTCGTCGGATGGGGCGTCGTCGACCCGGTCCGCGCCCTCGCGGGCGACAAGGACGACGTCCCGCAGCCCGCGCCGAAGCCCGATCCCCCCATGCCGAAGGCCCCCGCACCCGAGCCCGCCCACCTGGCCATGTCCGAGACGCCGCAGGAGCGCAGCGAGCGCTACGCCACCTACGCGCTCGCCCTCGCGGCCGTGCTCGTCTCCGTCGTGGCGGGCACCGCGACCGTCGTCCGTGATGTCCGGCGACGGAGCACTTTGCGTTGGGAGGGGCGGCGGGTGAGGTAGCTCTCTCCCGATAAACCGCAGTTGGGGTGAGATGACGAAGTGGCTAGGGTGGTAGCAGACTTCACGTGTGTGATGGGGGAACGAGAAGTGGCCGAGTCCGATGTCCGGGGGCGTGGGAACACCGCCACGCACCTCAGGGACCTGCCTGAACCCCACTCCTGATCCGGATCACACGGGGGACAGAGAACCTGCCCGCATCGCGCGGACAGGCCCGGAAAGCGAGAGAGAGGACCTCGGATGAGCACGCCCAACCCCTCGGCCAACTTCGGACTGGCCGACGACCCGGTCGTCCAGGCGAAGAACAAGATCATCGAGACGGCCACCGCCGTGTCCCGGCAGTCCCGGGAACTTGCCGACATCCTCGCCACCGCGAGCGCGGGCTGGACGGGTGTCGGAGCCGCGGGATTCGCGTCCGCGCAGATCCAGCTCAACGAGGACCACGACGTCATCCGGCGCCTCCTCAGGGTGCTCCTGGACGCCGTGGGCCAGACCAAGAACCTCAGCAACGCCAATGACGAAGAGGTCTACGCGGCCTTCGCCAAGGCCAAGAACAGCTCCGCGCTCAACGGCATCTGAGCCGTTCCACCACACCCATTACCGCCGCACACAGGGGAGACACCGATGGCCGGGGATCCGAGCAACACCAAGGTCAGGTACGACAGCGTCCAGGAGATGGCGAACCGCATCCGCCAGGTCTCGGCCAACATCGCCAAGGACCTGCAGGAGATGGACGCCGCCCTCAAGGTCGTCACCGGCACCTGGGACGGTGAGGCGCACGCCGAGTACGTCATCCTCCAGGGCAAGTACAAGAAGCGCGCCGACGACATGCACCTGCGCCTGAAGTCGGTCGCCCAGATCATCGAGAACGGCAAGGACAGCTACCGTTCCACGGACGTCAAGTCCTCGCGCCTGTTCACCGAGGCGTTCTGAACCACCCTCCGCACCATCGCGTGCGGACGGCAGAGAGGGGCACGCTCCACCGTGAGCGTGCCCCTCTGGCGTGCCGTACCGGCTACTTCAGGTCGAACTCCCCGTCGCGCGCCCCGAGTACGAAGGCGGTCCACTCGGCCTCCGTGTAGCGCAGCACGGTGTCCGGATCCAGCGAGGACCGCATCGCCACGGCACCACCCGGCAGATGAGCGATCTCCACCCGCTCCTCCGCCTCCTCCGTCCCCGGGGCGCTCAGCCACTCCACCCCCGAGATGTCGAGTGCGTACAGCTCGTCCTTCTCCTGCTGGGTGCCCATCGGCTGCCTCTCTCTCGCGCTGCGGGAACGTGCTCATCGCCCCGTCGCAGATTATCTCCGTCCCCGGCGCGCGGGGACGGAGATCGGCCATCGGCCGGGCCCCGCACAGCAGGTCACACCGCGCGCAGGACTCTCAGCGCACGTGAGGCGGTCCCGGACGCGTTGCTGAGGCACTGGTCCGTGGCCGCGGTGAGACCGGCCGCGTCGAGCATCACCGCGCACTGACGCTCCACGACCGCGTCCCGCTCCGACTCCGGTGCCCGGGTGAGCGCGCGCTGCCAGGCCCGCTCGATCCGCTCGGCGGCAGGCGCCGCCGCTTCCCGCGTGGCCGTCCCGGCGCTCAACTTCCGTACCACGGCGGCGTTCCACTCCCGGGCCTCGTCCTGGGAGAGCCCTTCTCGCACATGGTCGGCCACACCGTCCAGCTTCCCCAGCGCCCGGGCGCCGACGCTCCACCGCAGCACCTCGGAACCGGCCGGGAACGCGGCCAGCCGCCCTGCCTCCCAGGAGGTCCGCGCCTGACGGACCACCGCGTACGCCGCCGGGTCCATGGACACGGCCCTGATCACCCGTACGAGCGTGTCGTCGTTCACCGCCAGGTGAAAACCGTCCTCCGCCTCCCACGGCCCACGGGAGAAGAGACTCTCCCGTACATAGACGGAGTCCGTCGGGTCGGTGAGCATGACGTTGACGTCCGCGTAGGAGGCGAGCGACTCCGCCAGAGGCCGCCGCAGGGCCGCGTCGACACCCAGCTGCTCCCTGCGCCGGATGTCGTCGTCCACGGCCGGCAGGATGTTCTTCATCGCGGCGGCGGCTTCCCGGGTGTGCCCGTCCGCGGAAGAACCGGGCACGGCCGCCCGCTTCATGGCCCGGCCCAGCTCCTCGCATGCCATGCCCGGCCGGTGCGCCTCGCCCAGAGCCGTCCGCACGCGTGCGTCACGGCCCAGCTCCTCGCAGCCGGACGCGTCACCGCCGAGCCCCCGGCCGAGGAACAACCAGCGGCCCCCTGCCGCCACGGCCAGTACCGCACACCCGGCGACGAAGATCCTGGGAAGCGACTGCCTCCTTGAGCGGTTCAAGAACCCCATTCCCTCACCCACTCCCTGTCCTGCCCGCTCGTGTCTTGTCGGCCATCGGCCCGACAGCGGTGGTCACGAGAGACTCCGAACCACGTCCTGGTAGGAGTCCTCCGCCCGCTCACGGCAGTCGGAGACGTAGGCGGCACGCTTCTCCGCCGTGAAATCGTGGGCGTCGCTCCACGCCCTGCACGTGTGGGCGCCCTGCTTCTTCAGATGATCGATCCGTCCGCCGCCCGGAGCGGTGGTGAGAGTTTCGCGCCAGCTCCTGGTGATCTCGTCGGACACCGCGGTGGACGGCAGGGCACGGGGCAGGAAGCGCGACGGCTCGCGCAGGGCCCCGTAGACGGTGTCCGCCCACTCCTCGCCCGACGTTCCCTTCTTCGCCCGGACGACGTCCGCCGCGATGCCGTCATAAGTGCCCAGCGCGGCGGCGTTCACCGTGCCAAGCGTCGTCAGAGCGGCATCGGACGAATCCGCCGGGGCCGCTGAGAGCGTGCGTGCTCCCCAGTCGGTCTGGGCATTGCGCAGCACGGCGTACGCTTCGGGGCTTTCCGACAGAGCGCGTAGTACGGGGACCAGCGACGTCTTGTACACGGAGACGTGGAACCCGTCCGATCCCTTCCACACGGCCCCGGAGGGGCCCCCGGCGTTGTGGTAGCGCGAGTTCGTACCATCCAGGACTTCTTGGAGGTCATCCGTATAGCCCGCCAGGGCTTCGGCGAGGGGCCGACGAATCCCAGCCGGAAGACCATGGCCGTCTTCAACGCTGTTGCTGACCGCGTTGAAGACCTTCTTCATAGCCTTGGCCCGCTCTTCGGGCCGAGGCCCGGAGCTGTCACCCGTGGTGGCCGCCTTCACCGCGTCGCCCAACTCCGGGCACGTCATATCCCCGGAGTGGCCCTGTCCGAGTGCGGAGACCATGGCTGGGTTTCGGGCCAGGGACCCGCAGTCCGAGGTGGTGTCACCACTTACGACGAGACGCCATACACCCGTCGCAAGCACAAGGGCGGTGAGACCGGCGAGCACGGTGTAGAGGCGTCTACGACTGAGCGAAGGATTCATGGACGCTCCGGACATGCGAGTTCCTAACCGGATGAGTGCGGGCTGCGGATCAGTTGGTCGTGTCGGTCAGGTACGTGCCGGCCAGATCGCTGCCGGCCGTCCGGCCGGTGAGCCTCGCCCAGAGCCGTCCGCACGCGTGCGTCACGGCCCAGCTCCTCGCGGCCGGCCTGGTCGCGGTTCGCCTCCGGGCCGAGGAAGAACCACAGGCCCCCGGCTGCCACGGCGAGCACGGTGAGCCAGGCGACAAGGATCCTGGGATGCGACCACTTCCCAGAGCGGTCCACGAGGCCCCTCCCGTCACTCATCCCCTGCCCTGCCCGCCGGGGTTCTGCCGGTGGTCGCGCAGGCCCCGAACCGGACACGCATCAGTCTCCGCTCAGCGCGGCGACGGCGTCCTCGAAGCCGCCCTGCGCGTTCTTACGACAGTTGAGAAGCGTCGCGTCACGCTCCGGGGCGGGCAGCTTCCGGGCATCCGCCCACAGGGCGAACAGCCGCTCACTGCGCTGAAGCAGCAGATCCGCACGGTCCGGCTCCGCCGCTGCCCGCAAGGAGGACTTCCAGGACCCCGTGAGGTGACCGCCGATGTCCGACGCCGCCGACGGGACCTGTCGGCTGCCTTCGGTCAGAGTCGCGAAGACCTCCCCGTACCAGCGGTCCGCGCCTCCGCTCGCCCTCTTGGCCACCTGGTCGGCCACTCCGGCGAGGGCTCCCGTGACGCGGGCGTCGGTCGCGGCCACGGCCGTTGTCGCGCTTCCCCGTGCGTCCTTTGCCAGGGCGGCGAGCCGTCGTACGCCCTCGTCGTCCAGCGCGGAGCGGAGCGCGGCATACTCCGCCGGTTCGTCGGAGACGGCGCGGACGGCCCGGAGCGCGGTGTCGGCGGGCACGGCGAAATGCGCGCCCGTCTCGTCCTCCCAGGGACCGGACGAGGGGACTGCCGCAGTGTTGACGTAGGCGGGGTTCAGGCCGTGAAGGATCTCGTAGAGGTCACCGGCGTACCCCTGCAGCGCCTGCCCGAGCGGTCGGCGCAGTGGCGCGGGAACAGCTCCGCCGTCCCGCCCTGCCGCGCTTTCCACCGCGAGCACCACGTTCTTCATCGCACCGGCCTGCTCCGCCGTGCGCGGCCCCGGGGCATCGCCGCCGGTGACAGCGACGATCGCCGACCCGAGCTCCTTGCACCCCGGGCCCTTCGGCGCCTGGGCACCGAGAGCGGTCCGCATCCGCTGCTGCTCCACCAGACGCCCGCAGTCCGTCGGCCCGTCATCGGAGTCCGCGGTCACCAGCCACGTTCCCGTGGCGAGGGCCCCGGCGGCCAGGACGACGCTCACCGTTGTCAGGATGCCTCGCCGAGTGCGGCGGGAACTGCGCGGGCGCTGGGCGGTGTCGGGCATGGACGTTTCCTCGGGGCAGGCGGAGCCGAACGTGGGCGCGGGTCAGTTGGACGTATCGGACAGGTACTTGTGGGCCTGCTTCTCGCCTCGGTCGGAGCCGCCCAGCATCGTCGTCTTGAGGGTGGTCACAGTGTCCTTGTCGGTCGCGTTCGTGAGGTCGAGGTCGTTGCGCCCATTGGCCCAGCCCTGGACGGTGTTGGTGATCTGGCTGGAATCCTGGAGGTACAGGTCGGCGACGGCGGCGTTGGCCTTGGCGTCGTGCCCGCCCTTCATGTCGTTGCCCCACTGCCAGGCCCAGGTGTCCACACCGCGCTGGAGGGCGTCTCCGACCACGAGCGAACCACCCGCTGTGGGGATGGCCATGGGGGTCACGATGCCGCCGATGATGTGGTACGCCACCTTGGACTTCCAGTCGGCCTCGCTGTACCCGGCCATCCGCTCGTCGTTGATGACGTCCTCGCGGATCGCCGTGTACGTGCCGAGTACCGCCCCCGCCCGGTCCCAGTTGCCGCTCTGGGCGAAACCGGTCGCGCCCTCGGGGATCCGGTCGAGCTCGTTGTTGATGTGCCGCGCTTCGGCCTTGTGCAGCGCGGCGTAGGCGTCCGGATCCTCGGACAGCCCCCGCATCACCTGGGTGAGGTCCTTGGAATTGGTCGCCAGGTGACCGTTCCCGCCCTCGTCGAAATACCCCTCGGCCGCGGCATTGCTGTAGTCCTCGTTCACGAGGCCGAGGATCTCGTGGGTGTCCGACGCGTATTCCGCCAGAGCGTTCGCGACGGGGCGCCGGAGGTTCGCGGGTACTTCGGCGTCGGTGCCGTCGTTCTCGCCGGGGGCGAGCTGGTCGAGGATCCCGTTCATGACCCGGGCCTGCTCCTCGGTGTGCTTGGCTTCGGGCCAGGGGTCCTGCCCCGAAGCCAATGGCTCGCGCCCGGTCGCCGCGGCTTCCAGGGCCAGCCCCAGACCCATCCTGCTGGTCGGGTCGTCGTAGGTGACGTTGGCGATCCCCGTCACCGTGTGGCGGGGCCAGTCACGGGCGTTGTCGCCGTCGCCCACCAGATAGGCGAGATGCTTGTTGCCGACGTGGTTCTCCCCGCTGCCGTTACCGTCCGGGTCGAAGAACGCGGTGGCCGCGTCGGGGTTCCTGCTCATCACACCGAGCAGGCCGTCGATGGCGTCGGTCGTGATTCCGTCGTGGCCGGGGCCCCACTTGGTGAAGATTCCCGGCTTGTCCCCCTCCACCTCGATCATCTTGTCCCCCATCTCGTAGAGGAACTGATCGTCGAACTTGGTGTCGGCGTGCTGCATCAGGCTGACGAACGACTGGTACCCGTACAGCGGGTTGGTGTTCTTCGCCGTGTTCGTGGTGCCCTCGCGGTGCAGCTCACCGGTGAACTCCCGGTAGAACTTGCCCTGGTCCGACGCCACCCAGTCCTTGAACGCCTTCGATCCGGGCGGCGCGTCCTTGACGCTGCCCGGCACCTGGGTGGCGGTGGCGACGGTGTTGGCCAACCCCTTCTGGATCTCCAGGTACTGGCTCTTGTTCTTCGTGTCCGAGTCGTAGGCGCGGTCGTTGAGCTTGTTGTTGGTCTTGATCAGCCCGTCCGGGCCCAGGCTGTTGAGCAGCGTCTCGGAGAAGCGCTTGTCGTGGCTGTTGTCCCGCACCGAGCGCTGGAACTCCGCGATCTCGGCCGCGGAGACGTCGTCGCCGTTGTTGAGGCGGGTGGCGATGTCCGCGGTGTTCGCCGCCTCGTACGCCTCGACGTCGCCTTTCGCGTTCCCGTTGAAGCCGATGCCGAGCGTGTTGTCGTTCTTGTCGCCGTAGCCGTCCTTGGTGACGGCCTCCAGCGCGATCTTCACGCCCTGGTCCGCGTCGTCCACCGCCTTGACGCAGTCGTCGAGCGCCTTTGACCAGGATGCCACGGCCTTGCGGATGCTCTCCATGTAGTCCGGGTCGTGCCGGGCGGCGGACCGCTCGCCCTCCGTGAGGCGTTGGTAGTCGAACGAGACGACACCGCCCTCGGAGACGTTCATGCCCGCCTTGACCGCCGCGGCGCGCTGATTCTCCAGATTCCGCTTCAGCCGTACGAAGTCGTTGTGCGCGTCGCGAAGCAGCGAGGCGATGGCCTTGGCCTGGGTCTGCGCGGCGGTGTACTCGTAGCGCGTGGCGGCGAAGTTGAGCCCCGCGTCGCTCGCGCTCCGGCCCAACCAGGACGGGCCGATCGTGATGCGCTGGACGCTGTCCTTGTAGCGGGTCTCGACCTTCTTGATCTCCGCGGCCACGTCGTCCCACTTGTCCGCGGCCGTCGTCAGCTTGCCCAGGTCGGTCGTCATGACCTCGCTGTAGGTGAGCATCTCTCCCCCTTTGATGCGGTGTTCGTCGAAGCGGAAGGGCGGCGGGAACCGGGCCGTCCGCTGGCGGCGCCCGGTCAGCCGAGCTGAGCGTGCAGCGCCGATGCGAGGGCGGTGAGCTTCTCGCGGCCAGGCCCGGCGCCGTCGCCCTCGCCCGCCGTCACCACCAGTGCGGCGTCACCGGCGTCGACCGGCTTCACCCGAACGGTCACGCAGCCGCCGTTCTCGGTGGCCACCGCCTCACCGGGCGCGGCGGACGCCGTCCGCTCCAGGTACGACGTGCTGTCATAGAGCGAGAGCTCGCCGATGTTCATGATCACCGGCGTCAGCACGGTCTCGGCCGTCCGCGACTCCGTGGCGACCGTGTGGACCTCGACGCTCTCGCCGCCGACATGGAACAGACAACTGATCAGCGCTCCGGGATGGGTCGCGAAGCCGGCGGGCCCGTCCACGGCCCACTTGGACTCGCCGGTGACGGCGGGATCGTCCGAGTCGTCGCCCTGCGCGGGCCCCGCACCCGCCCTCCCGGACAGTCCGGCCTTCTTCGCCGCCTCGGCGATGTCGTACGGCAGAGGACACGTGTCCGCTCCGTCCGGCCCGACCTCGTCGACCGCCGCCCGCAGCGCGGACACGCTCACGGTCCCGTCCGCCGCGGTACCGGACGCACCGTCGTCGTCGCCCTGCCCGCAGCCGGTCAGCAGTGCCGCCGCGAGCAGCACACCCGGAGTGCCGCCGCGTCGGAGCCGTGTGCGTTCCATGGAGGGGGACCTTTCGTCTTGCACGTACAGGAAGGAGGAGGCGAAGAGGAAGCCGACATCGCGGCCCTAGGGCTTTCCGTCGCCGACCGAAGTCCCCGCGCCGTACGGGGATATGGGGAGCGAGTTGAACTGGTATCTGACGTCCAGTTCGAGCCCGGCGAAGTTCTTCGCCGTCCCGCTCAGACCGTCCCTCTCCGTCTGGAGCCGGTTCATCAAGGTCTTCACCTGCTTGTCCCAGGTCTCGTCCAGCTTCTTGATGGCCGGCCCCGTGGCCCAGTCGGTGAACTCCCTGGCCGCAGCCTTCGACGACTCGTCCGCCGTGTTCGTGGCCTTGGCGGTGCTGCCCAACAGCTCGTCCTGGATCGTCCGGGACGCCGCAGCCTTCTCCTGCGGCGTCGAAGCCAGGACGTTGTTCCCGAAGCCGGGGCCCGGCTCGTCGGGAACCCCGTTGAGCTGCATGTTCGTCGCCTGCCGCTGCGTGGCCTCGGCCCGCAGCTGCGCCCACTCCTCGTCGAAACCCATCACCATCCCCCTATCCGCCGGTCATGGCCGGTGCGGCCCTTCGTACGCACCGTTGGATCATCCCTCGGGCACCAGTACATCGTTCCGGTGTACGGCCCCGGGTCTCGGGTCTGTCTCAGTGCTGTTCCGGAAGCCGCCCGATCTGCACCATCGGCGCCCCGCGCCGCCGCGAGACGAAGTACCCGCGCCCCGGCGGCATCGCGTGGCCGCGCACCGTGCCGATCAGATCGCCTTCGGCCGGATCGCCCGAGAGCACCACACCCTGCGCGCCCAGCTCCTTGATGCGCTGCATGAACCCCTCGTACATCGCCCGCGACGCACCCGCCGAACTGCGCGCGATGATGAACCGCACCCCGGTGTCCCGGGCGAACGGCAGATACTCCCCGAGCGCCGCCAGCGGGTTGCCCGCGTTCGTCGCCACCAGGTCGTAGTCGTCCACGATGATGAAGATCTGCGGACCGGTCCACCAGCTGCGGTCGCGCAGCTGCTGCGGCGTCACGTCCGTCGGCGGCTGCCGCCGGGAGAACACCCCGGCCAGCGCCTCCATGTGCATCTGCATCGAGCTCGCCATCGGCGCGTACTCCAGCAGATGCTGCTCCGGCAGCGCGCCCAGCAGCGCCCGGCGGTAGTCGCCGACGACCAGCTTCGCCTCGTCGGGGGAGTAGCGCTCCGCGATCTGCTTGGCGATCAGCCGCAGCAGGTTCGTCTTGCCCGACTCGCTGTCGCCGAAGATCAGGAAGAACGGATCCGTCTCGAAGTCGACGAACACCGGCTCCAGCGCCGTCTCGTCGATGCCGATCGCGATGCCCCGCTCCGGGAACTCGAACCCCTTCGGCAACCGGTCCGCGTCCAGCTTGCGCGGCAGCAGCCGTACGGCGGGCGCCGACGGGCCCGACCAGTTGGCCTTCAGCGTGGAGACGAACGCCTCCGTGCCCTCCGACAGGTCCGCAGCGTCGCTGACCGAGTCGATACGTGGCAGCGCACCCATGAAGTGCAGCTTCTCCGGCACCTGACCGCGGCCCGGCACCCCCGTGGGGACGTTCGCCGCGACCTTGCGGTCGAACTCGGAGTCCATGGTGTCACCGAGACGCAGTTCGAGCCGGCCCAGCATCTGGTCCTTCAGCGCCGCGCGCATCTCCATGTACCGCGCCGCCGTGGCGATCAGGTGGATGCCGTACCCGAGGCCGCGCGAGGCGAGATCGGTGACGACCTCCTCCAGCATCTCGTACTCGGTCCGGAACGCGCTCCAGCCGTCGATGACCAGGAACACGTCGCCCCACGCCTCACCGGGCAGCTCACCACGGGCACGCCTGCGCCGATAGGTGGCCATGGAGTCGATGGAATTGGCCCGGAAGAACTCCTCGCGCCGGTTCAGGATCCCCGCGACCTCGGCGACCGTACGGCGTACCCGCTCGGGATCCAGCCGCGAGGCCATCCCGCCGACATGCGGCAGCCCCTCCAGCGAGACCATGCCGCCACCACCGAAGTCCAGCCCGTAGAACTGCACCTCGGCCGGGGTGTGCGTGAGCGCGAACGACGAGATCAGCGCACGCGCCAGCGTCGACTTGCCGGACTGCGGACCACCCACGATCAGCAGATGACCGGCCGAACCGGAGAAGTCCCGGTACAGCACCTCACGCCGCTGCTCGAACGGCTTGTCGATCAGACCCAGCGGCACGACCAGCCCGCCCGGACGCGTGTACTCGGTCGAGGTGAACCCCCGGTCCGCCGTCGGCGCGAGCCCCGGCAGCAGCTGGTCCAGGGTCGGCGCCCGGTCCAGCGGCGGCAGCCACACCTGATGCGCCGGCACCCCCTGGCCCTCCAGCCGCCGCACGATCACATCGAGCACGGTGTCCGCCAGCGCGTCGTCCTCCGCCTGCGCCCGCGCCGCCTCCGCGGCCAGCAGCTCGGGATCCGGCGCCCGGTACACCACCGGGACCGGCGCGGCCGAGAACACCGCCGGCCGCCGGTCGACCGACAGCTGCCCCACCGACAGATCCGCACCGCCCGTGCGGTACGTCCCCGACACGTACGCCGCCTTGAAGCGGGTCATCTCGTCCGTACCGAACTTCAGATAGCCGGAACCCGGCACCGACGGCAGGTGGTACGCGTCCGGCACACCCAGCGCCGTACGCGACTCCGACGCCGAGAAGGTCCGCAGACCGATCCGGTACGACAGATAGGTGTCCAGACCGCGCAGCTTGCCCTCCTCCAGACGCTGCGAGGCCAGCAGCAGATGCACACCCAGCGAACGGCCGATCCGGCCGATCTGGATGAACATGTCGATGAAGTCCGGCTTGGCGGTGAGGAGTTCGGAGAACTCGTCGATCACCAGAACCAGCGAGGCCAGCGGCTCCAGCGCCGCGCCCGCGGCCCGCGCCTTCTCGTAGTCGTGGATGTTGGCGTAGTTGCCCGCCGATCGCAGCAGTTCCTGCCGCCGCTGGAGCTCACCGCGGATCGCGTCGCCCATGCGGTCCACCAGCGTCAGGTCGTCCGCCAGGTTCGTGATGACCGCCGCCACATGCGGCATCTGGGACATACCGGCGAAGGTCGCGCCACCCTTGAAGTCCGCGAGCACGAAGTTCAGCGTCTCCGACGAGTGCGTCACCGCCAGACCCAGCACCAGCGTCCGCAGCAACTCCGACTTGCCGGAACCCGTCGCGCCGACACACAGCCCGTGCGGTCCCATGCCCTCCTGCGCGGCCTCCTTGAGGTCCAGCATCACCGGCGCGCCGCCCTCGCCGATACCGATCGGCACCCGCAGCCGCTCCGACACCGACCGGGGCCGCCAGGTACGCGCCACATCGACCGAACCCGCGTCACCCAGATTCAGCAGATCCGTGAAGTCCAGGTTCGCCAGCAGCGGTTCGTCGTCGTCGCCCCCGCCCGTCCGCAGCGGCGCCAGCTGCCTGGCCAGCGCCTCGGCGGCCGGCAGCGACAGGGTGTCCGGCACACCCTCGTACGCCAGACCCGCCCCCGACTCCAGCCGCAGCAGTCCCGGTCGTACCACCACCGACAGACCGCCGCGCTGCTCGTCCAGATCGCCGGAGATCACCTCGACGATGGTCACGCCCTGCAGTCCCTCGGCCGCCGCGAACAGCGAGTCCGGCGGCACCATCCCGCCGTCCAGGACCACCACGATGTGCGGCTGGTCCAGCACCGGCTGACTGTCCCGGCCGAACCGCGGCCGGCCCTCCAGACGGCCGGCCAGCAGCTGCTCCAGCTCCCCGAGGTCGTCGCCGAACAGCCGCTTCGTACCGGCCCCGTCGATCTGACCCGGCACCTGCGCGTGCGGCAGCCACTTCGTCCAGTCCCAGCGCTCCACCGCACCCGGGGCCGCCACCACGGCCACCATCAGATCCTCGGGGGAGTGCAGCGTCACCAGCTGCGCCACCATCGAACGCGCCGTGGACTGCGCCGCCTCCGGATGACCGGAGACCGTCACGTGGTAGAAGGCCCGCATCGAGACCGCCATCGGCAGCCCGTCCAGCGATCCGTGCACCGCCAGGAACCTCTGCATCGCGCCGGCGCACATCGGCTCCAGCTCGTCCACCGGCGCGGTGTCCGGAGCGACCAGCGGCGTCGACAGCTGCTGTGCGCCGAGGCCGATCCGCACCTGCGCGAAGTCCTTGTCGCCCACGCGCCGCTCCCACAGCCGGGAGCCCTCCGCCACCACCGACCACAACTGCTCGGGGGACGGGTGCAGATACAGCTGCACATCGCGCTGCTTGCGCGCCGTCCGCCGGACCGTGCGCCGCGTCTGCGCCAGGTACTTGAGGTAGTCACGGCGGACATCTGCCATTTGCCCCTGCGTACCGCGGCGATACCGGACAAGCTGGGCGACCACCATGCCGACCGTCGAGACGAGCATCAGAACACCCATGATCCGCATGAACGGAGGGGCCTGCGGAGAGAAGAAGAAGACCACCGACGAGCCCATGCCGAGCACCGGCAGGATCTGCATCAGCATGCCCTCCTGCTGCCCGCGCGGCAGCTCCGGAGGGGTCTCCAACGTCAATTCGTCCGCCGGTACTTCCGGCGGCAGGGACCGCGGAGGTCGTTTCACGACGATCTGGCTCACCGGAACATCAATCCCTCGATACGGACGGGCGGAAGGCCGGTCTTGATCCGCACCGACGCCCCCGTGGCTGCGTGCGCGCACAACTTCCGTCCGCGCGACGGCGATCCTACTTGCAGGCCGCCCGGCACCCTCCCGGTAGGGTGGCGCGCGCACCGTGCGCAACCGCGAATCAGGGGGACCAGACACGTGAGTACGACCGCAGCTACGGGCTTCTGCCGCGTCACCGTCGTGGCACCCGACAGCCGGATCGACGTCGCCCTGCCCGAAGACATCGCCGTCGCCGACGTCTACCCCGAGATCCTGCGTCTCACGGGCCAGACCCAGGCCGCCGGAACACCCACCGGCTACCACCTCGTCCGCCGCGACGGAACGGTTCTGGACGGCGCCCGCAGCCTCGGCGCCCAGCAGGTCCTCGACGGCGAGATCCTCAGCCTGCGCCCCTTCGCCCAGTCGCTGCCGCCCGCGGTCTTCGACGACGTCTCCGACGCCGTCGCCTCCGCCGTCACCCGAGACCGCCACCTGTGGAGCGACGAACTCCTGCGCGGCGCGGGCCTGGTCGGCGGCGTTCTGCTGCTCGTCCTGATGGCCTTCGTGATCTGGTTCGCCGACCCGGTGCGCCACGACATGCACAGCCTGCCCGGGATCATCGCGGGATCCGCCGGGCTGCTCCTCACCGCCTTCGCCGGCGTACGCGCCCGGGTCTACGGCGACCGCTCCACCGCCGTCGCCCTCGGCCTCGGCGCCCTCCCGCTCGTCCTCATCGCCGGCTCCGGAATCATCGGCCCGGACGCCGGCCAGGGGCCCGGCCGCCTGCAGTTCCTGCTCGGCTGCGTCGCCGTGCTGATCGCCTCGGTGGTCCTGGTCGCCCTGACCCCCAGTGGCGACGCGCCCTTCGTCGCGACCACCTTCCTGGCCACCGTCGGCACCCTGGCCACCTTCGTCGCGATCCTCACCGAGGCCTCCGCCACCGAGACCGCCGCCGTCTGCGCCCCCGTCGCCCTCGGACTCGTCGCCTTCCTGCCCGGCCTCTCCGCCCGCTTCGCACGCCTGCCCATCGGCTACGCCTCGCCGCGCACCGCTCCGGCCGGTTACGACGACACCGACCCGAACACCCCCGAGGGCGACCCGGAGCCCGTGGACGCCGAGCGCATCGCCGCCCAGGCCCGCCGCGGCCACGAGATGCTCCTCGGCCTCGTCGGCGGCTGCGCGGCCGTGGTCGTCGGCTCGGCCGCCGTCCTCGGCTTCTCCGACAGCATCTGGGGCCAGATCCTCGCCCTGGCCGCGGGCCTCGCCATGCTGCTGCGCGCCCGCCTCTTCCGCTACACCTCCCAGGTCGCCTGCGTCCTGGTGGCCGGCATCGGGGCCATCGGGCTCCTCGTCCTCGGCCTCTCCCTGAACCCGCCGACCGACCTCCTGTACGAGCTGGTCCGCTACGGCGACCGCGGCGCCCTGGACATCCGTACGATCTGGCTCTCCGCCGCCGTCGCCGCCGGAGCCGCCCTGCTCACCGCGATCGGCCTGGTCATCCCGCGCAAGGGCCTCTCACCGTTCTGGGGCCGTCTCCTCGACCTGACCGAGAGCGTGGTGCTGCTCTCACTGGTCCCGCTCTGCCTGGCGGTCCTCGACGTCTTCGTCCGGGCCCGCGCCCTCACCGGCTGATCACCCGCCGCCCCGCCGCCTGACCAGCGGCGGGCGGCGGGGCATGACCCGGACGGCTGGTAGTCTGTCCCGTGGCCGTTTGTGTACGCGTCCTCGGATCATCCTGGGGGCTGCGCTCATCGGACCTTCGCCTCCGAGTCACGGAAGCTCTCCTGAGATCAAGACCAGGGGCACTCGTGGGCGCTTCGAACACCAAGAGGAGTACGCGTGCCGCTCGACGCCGCTACGAAGAAGCAGATCATGTCCGAGTTCGCCCAGAAGGAGGGTGACACCGGATCCCCCGAGGTCCAGGTCGCCATGCTCTCCCGCCGGATCTCGGACCTGACCGAGCACCTCCGGACGCACAAGCACGACCACCACTCCCGTCGTGGTCTGCTGATCCTGGTCGGCCAGCGTCGCCGCCTCCTGCAGTACCTGGCCAAGAAGGACATCCAGCGCTTCCGTGCGCTCGTCGACCGCCTCGGCATCCGTCGTGGCGCGGCCGGCGGCGCCAAGTAAGGACGCTGTGGAAAGGGAGCGGTGCCCGCGTTCGAGGGGACCGCTCCCTTTGCCGTACGTGCACGACCGGTGTCAAGCTCAGTAACCTGGGCGTAGCGACACCCGCACGACCCGCAAGACCCGCGCGACGCATCACGCGCGACCCGCAGGAACGAGCAAGAACGAGGGAGAGGCGCTACGACGCCGCCGCCGGTCCTCGGTAGTGGCCCCCGGGAACATGCCCGGGAGCTTCGATCGAAGACCGGCCCGCATCCACGGTGCGCCTCTCCCGCACCGTCCCGCGCCATACGGGCGTGCGGACGAAAGACGACGAGTATGGAGAAATCACTAGTGGAGAACGAGACCCACTACGCCGAGGCCGTCATCGACAACGGCACCTTCGGCACCCGCACCATCCGCTTCGAGACGGGCCGCCTGGCCAAGCAGGCCGCCGGCTCCGCCGTCGCGTATCTGGACGACGACACCATGGTGCTGTCGGCCACCACCGCTTCCAAGCGGCCCAAGGACAACCTCGACTTCTTCCCCCTCACGGTGGACGTCGAGGAGCGGCAGTACGCGGCCGGCAAGATCCCCGGCTCCTTCTTCCGCCGTGAGGGCCGGCCCTCCGAGGACGCGATCCTCACCTGCCGCCTGATCGACCGCCCGCTGCGCCCCTCCTTCAAGAAGGGCCTGCGCAACGAGATCCAGATCGTCGAGACGATCATGGCGCTCAACCCCGACCACCTGTACGACGTGGTCGCGATCAACGCCGCCTCCTGCTCCACCATCCTGGCGGGCCTGCCCTTCTCCGGCCCGATCGGCGCCACCCGCGTCGCCCTGATCAAGGGCCAGTGGGTCGCGTTCCCGACGCACACCGAGCTCGAGGACGCCGTCTTCGACATGGTCGTCGCCGGTCGCGTCCTGGAGGACGGCGACGTCGCGATCATGATGGTCGAGGCCGAGGCCACCGAGAAGACCATCCAGCTCGTCAAGGACGGCGCCGAGGCTCCCACCGAGGAGATCGTCGCCGCCGGTCTGGACGCCGCGAAGCCCTTCATCAAGGCGCTCTGCAAGGCCCAGTCCGACCTCGCCTCCAAGGCCGCCAAGCCGGTCGGCGAGTTCCCGGTCTTCCTGGACTACCAGGACGACGTCTTCGAGGCGCTCGCCAAGGCCGTCACCTCCGAGCTGACGCAGGCGCTCACCATCGCCGGCAAGCAGGACCGCGAGGCCGAGCTGGACCGCGTCAAGGAGATCGCCGCCGAGAAGCTGCTCCCGGCCTTCGAGGGCCGCGAGAAGGAGATCTCCGCCGCGTACCGCGCGCTGACCAAGAAGCTGGTCCGCGAGCGCGTCATCAAGGACAAGGTCCGCATCGACGGCCGTGGCGTCACGGACATCCGTACGCTCGCCGCCGAGGTCGAGGCCATCCCGCGCGTGCACGGCTCGGCGCTGTTCGAGCGTGGCGAGACCCAGATCCTGGGCGTCACCACCCTCAACATGCTCCGGATGGAGCAGCAGCTGGACACCCTCTCCCCGGTGACCCGCAAGCGCTACATGCACAACTACAACTTCCCGCCGTACTCCGTCGGCGAGACCGGCCGCGTGGGCTCGCCCAAGCGCCGCGAGATCGGCCACGGAGCGCTCGCCGAGCGCGCCATCGTGCCGGTCCTGCCGACGCGCGAGGAGTTCCCCTACGCGATCCGCCAGGTCTCCGAGGCGCTGGGCTCCAACGGCTCGACGTCCATGGGCTCGGTCTGCGCCTCCACCATGTCGCTGCTGAACGCCGGTGTGCCCCTCAAGGCCGCCGTCGCCGGTATCGCCATGGGCCTGATCTCGCAGGAGATCGACGGCAAGACCCACTACGTCGCCCTCACCGACATCCTCGGTGCGGAGGACGCCTTCGGCGACATGGACTTCAAGGTCGCCGGCACCAAGCAGTTCGTGACCGCGCTCCAGCTCGACACCAAGCTCGACGGCATCCCCGCCTCGGTCCTGGCCGCCGCGCTGAAGCAGGCCCGTGACGCGCGTCTGCACATCCTGGACGTCATGAACGAGGCCATCGACGTCCCGGACGAGATGTCCCCGAACGCCCCGCGGATCATCACCGTCAAGATCCCGGTGGACAAGATCGGTGAGGTCATCGGCCCCAAGGGCAAGATGATCAACCAGATCCAGGAGGACACCGGCGCCGACATCACGATCGAGGACGACGGCACCATCTACATCGGTGCCCAGCAGGGCTCGCAGGCCGAGGCCGCCCGCGCCACGATCAACGCGATCGCCAACCCGACCATGCCGGAGGTCGGCGAGCGCTACCTGGGTACGGTCGTCAAGACCACCACCTTCGGTGCGTTCGTCTCGCTCATGCCGGGCAAGGACGGTCTGCTGCACATCTCGCAGATCCGCAAGCTCGCCGGCGGCAAGCGCGTGGAGAACGTCGAGGACGTGCTCGGCGTCGGCGCCAAGGTCCAGGTCGAGATCGCCGAGATCGACTCCCGCGGCAAGCTCTCCCTCATCCCCGTCATCGAGGGCGAAGAGGACGAGAAGAAGGACGACACCGACAAGTGACGTCCCGTAGTTCCGCGACGACGGCCCGCACCTCCTCGGAGGGGCGGGCCGTCGCCCGTACCCAAACGCTTCTCAAGGGCAGCAACGGCATCGGAACGGTCCGCCGGACCGTCCTCCCCGGCGGTCTGCGGATCGTCACCGAGACCCTGCCCTCCGTCCGGTCCGCCACCTTCGGCATCTGGGCGAACGTCGGCTCCCGCGACGAGACGCCCACCCTGAACGGCGCGACCCACTACCTCGAACACCTCCTCTTCAAGGGCACCGCCAAGCGCACCGCCCTCGACATCTCCTCCGCGATCGACGCGGTCGGCGGAGAGATGAACGCCTTCACGGCGAAGGAGTACACCTGCTACTACGCGCGGGTCCTGGACACCGACCTGCCGCTGGCCATCGATGTCGTCTGCGACATGCTGACCGGCTCGCTGATCGCCCCCGAGGACGTCGACGCCGAGCGCGGCGTCATCCTCGAAGAGATCGCGATGACCGAGGACGACCCGGGCGACTGCGTGCACGACCTGTTCGCGCACACCATGCTCGGCGACACCCCCCTCGGCCGCCCGGTCCTCGGCACCGTCGACACGATCAACGCGCTGAACCGGGGCCAGATCGCCCGCTTCTACAAGAAGCACTACGACCCCACGCACCTGGTCGTCGCCGCCGCGGGCAACGTCGACCACGCCACGGTCGTACGCCAGGTCCGCAAGGCCTTCGAGAAGGCCGGCGCCCTTTCCCGTACGGACGCGGTGCCCATGGCGCCCCGCGAGGGCTCCCGCACCCTGCGCACCGCGGGCAAGGTCGAGCTGCTCAACCGCAAGACCGAGCAGGCCCACGTGGTCCTCGGCATGCCCGGCCTTGCCCGCACCGACGACCGCCGCTGGGCGCTCGGCGTCCTCAACACCGCCCTCGGCGGCGGCATGAGCTCGCGCCTCTTCCAAGAGGTCCGGGAGAAGCGCGGCCTGGCCTACAGCGTGTACTCCTACACCTCGGGCTTCGCCGACTGCGGCCTCTTCGGGGTGTACGCGGGCTGCAGGCCCAGCCAGGTCCACGACGTCCTGAAGATCTGCCGCGACGAACTGGACCGGGTCGCCGCACACGGCCTGGACGACGACGAGGTCGCCCGCGCCATCGGGCAGCTCTCCGGCTCCACCGTCCTCGGCCTGGAGGACACCGGCGCGCTGATGAACCGTATCGGCAAGAGCGAGCTGTGCTGGGGCGAGCAGATGTCGGTCGACGACATGCTGGCCCGCATCGCGGAGGTCACCCCCGACGACGTACGGGAGGTGGCGGGCGAGCTCCTCACCCACCGCCCCTCGCTCTCGGTCATCGGCCCGCTCAAGGACAAGCAGGCGGACCGCCTCGACGAAGCGGTCTCCTAATCCCTTAAGGAATCACCATGAGTAAGCTGCGCGTAGCCGTTCTCGGTGCGAAGGGCCGTATCGGCTCCGAGGCCGTACGGGCGATCGAGGCCGCCGACGACCTGGAGCTGGTGGCGGCCCTGGGCCGCGGCGACAAGCTGGAGACCCTCGCCGACGCGGGCGCCCAGGCCGTCGTCGAGCTCACCACCCCCGCATCGGTGATGGGCAACCTCGACTTCTGCGTCCGGCACGGCATCCACGCCGTCGTCGGCACCACGGGCTGGACCGACGAACGGCTCGCGCAGCTGACCACCTGGCTGGACAACTCCCCGGGGACGGGCGTCCTGATCGCCCCGAACTTCTCCATCGGCGCCGTCCTGACCATGAAGTTCGCGGCGCAGGCAGCCCGCTGGTTCGAATCGGTCGAGGTCGTCGAGCTCCACCACCCCAACAAGGCCGACGCCCCCTCCGGCACCGCCACCCGCACCGCCCAGCTCATCGCGGCGGCCCGCGCCGAGGCGGGCAGCGCGCCCCAGCCGGACGCCACCGCCACCGCCCTGGACGGCGCGCGCGGCGCGGACGTCGACGGCGTCCCGGTCCACGCGATCCGGCTCCGCGGCCTGCTGGCCCACCAGGAAGTGCTCCTCGGCGGCGAGGGCGAGACGCTCACCATCCGCCACGACTCCCTGCACCACAGCAGCTTCATGCCGGGCATCCTGCTCGGCGTCCGCCGCGTGGCGACCACTCCCGGCCTCACGTTCGGCCTGGAACACTTCCTCGACCTGAACTGACTGAGCCCACCATGCGCGCAAAGATCACCTACCTCGTCACGGCCGCCGTCCTGGTCTTCTACTTCGTCCTGGTCGGCAGCCGCGGCCTGATGCTCATCCGGCACGGCACGCTCGTCACGGTCACGTTCGGCATCGCCGTGCTGATCCTGCCGGTGATCGGCGTCTGGTTCCTCTGGAAGAACACCCAGTTCGTCCGCCGCGCCAACGCCCTGGCGGCCGAGCTGGACGCGGAGGGCGGCCTGCCGGTCGACGACCTGGCCCGCACGCCGTCCGGACGCATCGACCGGGACGCGGCGGACGCGGTCTTCACCAAGCGCCGCGAGGAGACCGAGGACGCCCCGGACGACTGGCGCACCTGGTTCAGACTGGCGGTCGCCTACCAGGACGCGAGGGACACCCCCAGAGCCCGCAAGGCCATGCAGAGGGCCATCGCCCTGCACCGCTCCGGCCCGCGCTCCCCTTCAGCTCATCCCGCCCCCTCCAGCGCACCGGACACCCCCGCACCCTCCAGCCCGTCCGGTGCTTGAGGACACCGATCAAGCCCGTCCGGCGATCGAGGACATCTTTCCCGCCGTACGCAGATGAGCCCGGGACCGACAAACGGCCCCGGGCTCACTCACGTACAGGCGACGGCAGGAAGAACCTCACCCCTGCCGATACTCATCCGCCCAGGCCTCCACCGCATCCGTCGCCCGCTCGAACGCTTCCTCACGCCCGAGGAAATCCGCGTTGTGATCGGTGGCCAGCGGCGGCAGCGTCTCACCGCTCCGCCGGACCACGACGAGCGCCTGGCCCTGGACCGTACGGGGAAAGCCCATCCACTTCACGGGCTGCTGGACCGTACGAACCGCCGACGTGCCGCTCCAGGCCACCGTGGTGGTCACGAAGAAGCCGACACGCCGCACACCGTGGCGGCTGACCCACGCGCCGACCCGCAGCAACCGCAGGGCAGCGGCGATCACCGCACCGGCCAGAACCAGACACACGGTGGCGCCCGAAGGCGCTCCGGCCACACCGATGATCATGGCCGCGAGCAGAACGAACGAGGCCAGCAACAACAGGGTGGCCGCCGCCGCGACCCGCCACGGGCCGGGGCGGTAGGGCCGCCGCCAGCTGTCGTGGTCGTCGAACGGCAGCGCAACGTCCTCCGCGCTCGCATCGAATGCGCGGTCGGCCGTCAGAAAGGGCAGGGGCACGACTCATCCTCACTCACAAGCACGCTCGATTGCTGTGCCCGGTGAGGCTACCGAGGGTGCCACCGACCCGACCACCCCAGGGGGTCCGTACGAGTCAGCGGCTCACGTGGCCGACGACGGGGGAGTCAGCGGCCCTGGGACGCGGTGGACTGCTTGCCGTGCTGCGCGGACTGCCCGGAGTCGAGGGCCGGAAGCCCCAGCAGCAGTGAGCCCACGAGACCGGCGACCACGGTCAGCCCGACGAGGGACCGCCCCAGCAGCTCGGGAACGGTGACGCGGGCGGAGGGAGGGGGAGTGACATTACTGCGGAATCGGTCGGACTCGGCGACGAACGAGAACGGGACGGCTTCACGCCGGCGGAACATGAGGAAACTCTCCTTGATCTGCATGACGGGTGCTGCTATTGAGTCAGACGTACGACAGCCCGAATCGGTGCCCGAATCGCCGTACTTGTTGGGGGAACTCCACGAACGGCTGCCCGAGACCGCGACGTACCTGCACGGTCCCTCGGCCCGTAAAGTGGTCGCCGCCCGAGCGATGCCCCTGGAAGGACCCCTGTCGGTGACCGACACCCCCGAACCCGCAAAGCCCCACTTCCGCAGCGATGTCACCGTCGAGCTGGTGAAGAGCGACGCGCGCGACGCGGACGTGCTGTTCGCCGCCCGGGTCTCCACCGTCGGCGAGCAGTCGCTCGAAGAGGTCACGAAGGACCCCGAGCGCTCCAAGGGGCTCATCAACTACCTCATGCGGGACCGGCACGGCAGCCCGTTCGAGCACAACTCGATGACCTTCTTCGTCAGCGCCCCGATCTTCGTGTTCCGCGAGTTCATGCGGCACCGCGTCGGCTGGTCGTACAACGAGGAATCGGGCCGCTACAGGGAGCTGGAGCCGGTCTTCTACGTGCCCGGAACCTCCCGCAAGCTGGTCCAGCAGGGCCGCCCCGGCAAGTACGTCTTCGTCGAGGGCACCGAGGAGCAGTACGACGTCACCACCCGCGCCATGGAGGAGTCCTACCGGGCCTCCTACGCGGCCTACCAGGAGATGCTGGCGGAGGGCGTGGCCCGTGAGGTCGCCCGCGCGGTCCTGCCGGTCGGCCTGTTCTCCTCGATGTACGCCACCTGCAACGCACGCTCCCTGATGCACTTCCTCGGCCTGCGCACGCAGCACGAGCTGGCGAAGGTCCCGTCCTTCCCGCAGCGCGAGATCGAGATGGTCGGCGAGCAGATGGAAGCCCACTGGGAGCAGCTCATGCCGCTGACTCATGCGGCCTTCAACAAAAATGGACGCGTAGCCCCGTAGGCGGTGTCCGTATTGCGGCGTTTCGAGAAGTTCATCTAGGCTGATCAAACGGACCCGGCACTGCTTGAACCCCCGAGCAGGCAGTGCCGGGCTCCTCTTCCCCGTCCCCCCGAGGGGACCCCGCGCGCTGAGCAGCGAGTAGCGTGTTACCCATGGCTCCGATCTCCACTCCGCAGACCCCCTTCGGGCGGGTCCTCACCGCTATGGTCACGCCCTTCACGGCGGACGGCGCTCTCGACCTCGACGGCGCCCAGCGGCTCGCCGCCCACTTGGTGGACGCAGGCAATGACGGCCTGATCGTCAACGGCACCACCGGTGAGTCCCCGACCACCAGTGACACGGAGAAGGACCAGCTCGTACGAGCGGTGCTCGAAGCGGTCGGCGACCGGGCGCATGTCGTCGCCGGCATCGGCACCAACGACACCCGCCACAGCGTCGAGCTCGCCCGGACGGCCGAGCGCACAGGCGCCCACGGCCTGCTCGCCGTCACGCCGTACTACAACAAGCCGCCGCAGGAGGGCCTGCTCCGGCACTTCACGGCCATCGCCGACTCCACCGGCCTGCCCGTGATGCTGTACGACATCCCCGGCCGCAGCGGCGTCCCGATCGACACCGAGACCCTCGTCCGGCTGGCCGACCACCCGCGGATCGTCGCGAACAAGGACGCCAAGGGCGACCTGGGCCGCGCCAGCTGGGCCATCGCCGAATCGGGACTGGCCTGGTACTCCGGCGACGACATGCTCAACCTGCCGCTCCTCTCGGTCGGCGCGGTCGGTTTCGTCTCCGTGGTCGGCCACATGGTCACCCCGGAGCTGCGGGCCCTGATCGAGGCGCACCTGAGCGGTGACGTCCAGAAGGCCACCGAGATCCACCAGAAGCTGCTCCCGGTCTTCACGGGCATGTTCCGCACCCAGGGGGTCATCACCACGAAGGCCGCCCTGACCCTCCAGGGCCTCCCTGCCGGACCGCTGCGCCTGCCCCTGGTGGAGCTCACCGCCCAGGAGACGGCCCAGCTCAAGATCGATCTCGCCGCCGGCGGGGTACAGCTCTGATCACAGACTTCACAACTGAACACGCGAGGCGACTCGCATCGAGCATCACCCCAAGACAACAGCAAGTGCACGAATGACATGCGCGCCACGTGCCTCAGCGGTACGTGGCGTGCGTGGTAAGGAGAGTCTTTTGAGTCATCCGCATCCTGAACTCGGTACCCCGCCGAAGCTCCCGAAGGGCGCCCTGCGGGTCACCCCGCTCGGCGGCCTGGGCGAGATCGGCCGCAACATGACGGTCTTCGAGTACGGCGGCCGCCTGCTCATCGTCGACTGCGGCGTCCTCTTCCCCGAAGAGGAGCAGCCGGGCATCGACCTGATCCTCCCGGACTTCACCACGATCCGGGACCGCCTGGACGACATCGAGGGCATCGTCCTCACGCACGGCCACGAGGACCACATCGGTGGTGTCCCGTATCTGCTGCGCCTGAAGCCGGACATCCCGCTCATCGGCTCGAAGCTGACCCTCGCGCTCATCGAGGCGAAGCTCCAGGAGCACCGCATCCGCCCGTACACCCTGGAGGTCCAGGAAGGGCAGCGCGAGCGCATCGGTGTCTTCGACTGCGAGTTCATCGCGGTCAACCACTCGATCCCGGACGCGCTGGCCGTCGCCATCCGCACCCCCGCGGGCATGGCCGTGGCCACCGGTGACTTCAAGATGGACCAGCTTCCGCTGGACGGCCGTCTCACCGACCTGCACGCCTTCGCCCGGCTGAGCGAGGAGGGCATCGACCTCCTCCTCTCCGACTCCACGAACGCCGAGGTTCCCGGCTTCGTACCGCCGGAGCGGGACATCTCCAACGTCCTGCGCACGGTGTTCGCGAACGCCCAGAAGCGCATCATCGTGGCGAGCTTCGCCAGCCATGTGCACCGCATCCAGCAGATCCTGGACGCCGCCCACGAGTACGGCCGTCGGGTCGCCTTCGTCGGCCGCTCGATGGTCCGCAACATGGGCATCGCCCGCGACCTCGGCTACCTGAAGGTGCCCGCGGGCCTGGTCGTCGACGTCAAGACCCTCGACGACCTCCCGGACGACGAGGTCGTGCTGGTCTGCACGGGCTCGCAGGGCGAGCCGATGGCCGCCCTCTCCCGGATGGCCAACCGCGACCACCAGATCCGGATCGTTCCCGGCGACACGGTGATCCTGGCGTCGTCCCTCATCCCCGGCAACGAGAACGCGGTCTACCGCGTGATCAACGGCCTGACCCGCTGGGGCGCCAACGTCGTCCACAAGGGCAACGCCAAGGTCCACGTCTCGGGCCACGCCTCGGCCGGCGAGCTGCTGTACTTCTACAACATCTGCAAGCCGAAGAACCTGATGCCGGTCCACGGCGAATGGCGCCACCTGCGGGCCAACGCCGAGCTGGGCGCGCTCACCGGCGTACCCAAGGACCACATCGTCATCGCCGAGGACGGCGTGGTCGTCGACCTCATCGACGGCAAGGCCAAGATCGTCGGCAAGGTCCAGGCCGGTTACGTCTACGTCGACGGCCTCTCCGTCGGCGATGTCACCGAGACCTCCCTCAAGGACCGCCGCATCCTCGGCGACGAGGGCATCATCTCGGTCTTCATCGTGGTCGACAGCTCCTCGGGCAAGATCGTGGGCGGCCCCCACATCCAGGCCCGCGGCTCCGGCATCGACGACAACGCCTTCGTCGGAGTGACCCCGAAGATCCAGGAAGCCCTGGACAAGTCGGCACAGGACGGCGTGATGGAGCCCCACCAGCTCCAGCAGATGGTCCGCCGGACCGTCGGCAAGTGGGTCTCCGACACGTACCGTAGGCGCCCGATGATCCTTCCGGTCGTCGTCGAGGTCTGACCCCTCGCAACCGCCTGACCTGGAGCGGGGCCCTCGATTTGCATCGGGGAGCCCCGCTCCAGTACGTTTACGTCTCCGCCTGAACGGGAAGCACCGCGCGCACTCATGCGCCTGGAAACTCCCGAACGAGGCGGGAATTCCGACTCAGAATCTCTGATAAAGTCGGATCCGCCGAAAGGCAAGGCCACTCCACAGGCCACCGGAAATCGAATTCGGACCGGAAACGGAACGAAAAAGAGTCTGGTAAAGTTGGAACCGCTGGAAAGGGAAAACGCGAAAGCGAAGGACCTGGAAAGCGAGAACTGCTTGACCCGCTTCGGCCGGGAATCGGACACGAAAGAGTCTGATAGAGTCGGAAACGCAAGAACGAAGGGAAGCGCCCGGAGGGCCCCGGTGAAACGGGACCGAAGGAAGCGTCCGTTCCTTGAGAACTCAACAGCGTGCCAAAAGTCAACGCCAGATATGTTGATACCCCGGCCTGCTTCGGCAGGTTGGTGGTTCCTTTGAAAGTCCTACCGGGTTCACTTCGGTGACCGGGTAGGCAATTACACAGCGAGGACGTTGTGAACAGCGGGTCTTATTCCGACCGGTTGTTCCGCTCTCGTGATGTGTGCACCCGATTACGGGTAAACATTCACGGAGAGTTTGATCCTGGCTCAGGACGAACGCTGGCGGCGTGCTTAACACATGCAAGTCGAACGATGAAGCCTTTCGGGGTGGATTAGTGGCGAACGGGTGAGTAACACGTGGGCAATCTGCCCTTCACTCTGGGACAAGCCCTGGAAACGGGGTCTAATACCGGATAACACTCTGTCCCGCATGGGACGGGGTTAAAAGCTCCGGCGGTGAAGGATGAGCCCGCGGCCTATCAGCTTGTTGGTGGGGTAATGGCCTACCAAGGCGACGACGGGTAGCCGGCCTGAGAGGGCGACCGGCCACACTGGGACTGAGACACGGCCCAGACTCCTACGGGAGGCAGCAGTGGGGAATATTGCACAATGGGCGAAAGCCTGATGCAGCGACGCCGCGTGAGGGATGACGGCCTTCGGGTTGTAAACCTCTTTCAGCAGGGAAGAAGCGAAAGTGACGGTACCTGCAGAAGAAGCGCCGGCTAACTACGTGCCAGCAGCCGCGGTAATACGTAGGGCGCAAGCGTTGTCCGGAATTATTGGGCGTAAAGAGCTCGTAGGCGGCTTGTCACGTCGGATGTGAAAGCCCGGGGCTTAACCCCGGGTCTGCATTCGATACGGGCTAGCTAGAGTGTGGTAGGGGAGATCGGAATTCCTGGTGTAGCGGTGAAATGCGCAGATATCAGGAGGAACACCGGTGGCGAAGGCGGATCTCTGGGCCATTACTGACGCTGAGGAGCGAAAGCGTGGGGAGCGAACAGGATTAGATACCCTGGTAGTCCACGCCGTAAACGTTGGGAACTAGGTGTTGGCGACATTCCACGTCGTCGGTGCCGCAGCTAACGCATTAAGTTCCCCGCCTGGGGAGTACGGCCGCAAGGCTAAAACTCAAAGGAATTGACGGGGGCCCGCACAAGCAGCGGAGCATGTGGCTTAATTCGACGCAACGCGAAGAACCTTACCAAGGCTTGACATATACCGGAAAGCATCAGAGATGGTGCCCCCCTTGTGGTCGGTATACAGGTGGTGCATGGCTGTCGTCAGCTCGTGTCGTGAGATGTTGGGTTAAGTCCCGCAACGAGCGCAACCCTTGTTCTGTGTTGCCAGCATGCCCTTCGGGGTGATGGGGACTCACAGGAGACTGCCGGGGTCAACTCGGAGGAAGGTGGGGACGACGTCAAGTCATCATGCCCCTTATGTCTTGGGCTGCACACGTGCTACAATGGCCGGTACAATGAGCTGCGATGCCGCGAGGCGGAGCGAATCTCAAAAAGCCGGTCTCAGTTCGGATTGGGGTCTGCAACTCGACCCCATGAAGTCGGAGTTGCTAGTAATCGCAGATCAGCATTGCTGCGGTGAATACGTTCCCGGGCCTTGTACACACCGCCCGTCACGTCACGAAAGTCGGTAACACCCGAAGCCGGTGGCCCAACCCCTTGTGGGAGGGAGCTGTCGAAGGTGGGACTGGCGATTGGGACGAAGTCGTAACAAGGTAGCCGTACCGGAAGGTGCGGCTGGATCACCTCCTTTCTAAGGAGCACTTCTTACCAGGCTTCGGTTTGGTCAGAGGCCAGTACACCGGCGAATGTTCGGTGCTGGTTGCTCATGGGTGGAACGTTGACTATTCGGCACGACAGGTTGATTACTGCTAGTACTGCTTCGGCGTGGAACGTGGTGAGAGATCGGTTGTGTCGGGCACGTTGTTGGGTGTCTGAGGGTGCGGCCGGAATGGCTGTCCTTCTGATCCGGCCCCAGTGAACTCGCCTGTGAAGGGTGGGGTGATGGGTGGCTGGTCGTTGTTTGAGAACTGCACAGTGGACGCGAGCATCTGTGGCCAAGTTTTTAAGGGCGCACGGTGGATGCCTTGGCACCAGGAACCGATGAAGGACGTGGGAGGCCACGATAGTCCCCGGGGAGCTGTCAACCAAGCTTTGATCCGGGGGTTTCCGAATGGGGAAACCCGGCAGTCGTCATGGGCTGTCACCCGCTGCTGAACACATAGGCAGTGTGGAGGGAACGAGGGGAAGTGAAACATCTCAGTACCCTCAGGAAGAGAAAACAACCGTGATTCCGGGAGTAGTGGCGAGCGAAACTGGATGAGGCCAAACCGTATGCGTGTGATACCCGGCAGGGGTTGCGCATTCGGGGTTGTGGGATCTCTCTTTCATAGTCTGCCGGCTGTGAGACGAGTCAGAAACCGTTGATGTAGGCGAAGGACATGCGAAAGGTCCGGCGTAGAGGGTAAGACCCCCGTAGCTGAAACATTAACGGCTCGTTTGAGAGACACCCAAGTAGCACGGGGCCCGAGAAATCCCGTGTGAATCTGGCGGGACCACCCGCTAAGCCTAAATATTCCCTGGTGACCGATAGCGGATAGTACCGTGAGGGAATGGTGAAAAGTACCGCGGGAGCGGAGTGAAATAGTACCTGAAACCGTGTGCCTACAAGCCGTGGGAGCGTCGCTGGCAGTACTTGTGCTGTCAGTCGTGACTGCGTGCCTTTTGAAGAATGAGCCTGCGAGTTAGCGGTGTGTAGCGAGGTTAACCCGTGTGGGGAAGCCGTAGCGAAAGCGAGTCCGAATAGGGCGTTTGAGTTGCACGCTCTAGACCCGAAGCGGAGTGATCTAGCCATGGGCAGGTTGAAGCGGAGGTAAGACTTCGTGGAGGACCGAACCCACCAGGGTTGAAAACCTGGGGGATGACCTGTGGTTAGGGGTGAAAGGCCAATCAAACTCCGTGATAGCTGGTTCTCCCCGAAATGCATTTAGGTGCAGCGTCGTGTGTTTCTTGCCGGAGGTAGAGCACTGGATAGGCGATGGGCCCTACCGGGTTACTGACCTTAGCCAAACTCCGAATGCCGGTAAGTGAGAGCGCGGCAGTGAGACTGTGGGGGATAAGCTCCATGGTCGAGAGGGAAACAGCCCAGAGCATCGACTAAGGCCCCTAAGCGTACGCTAAGTGGGAAAGGATGTGGAGTCGCAGAGACAACCAGGAGGTTGGCTTAGAAGCAGCCACCCTTGAAAGAGTGCGTAATAGCTCACTGGTCAAGTGATTCCGCGCCGACAATGTAGCGGGGCTCAAGCGTACCGCCGAAGTCGTGTCATTCACACATATAGGGCCAACGCCTGTGTGGATGGGTAGGGGAGCGTCGTGTGCCGGGTGAAGCAGCCGCGGAAGCGAGTTGTGGACGGTTCACGAGTGAGAATGCAGGCATGAGTAGCGATACACACGTGAGAAACGTGTGCGCCGATTGACTAAGGGTTCCTGGGTCAAGCTGATCTGCCCAGGGTAAGTCGGGACCTAAGGCGAGGCCGACAGGCGTAGTCGATGGACAACCGGTTGATATTCCGGTACCCGCTTTGAAACGCCCAGTACTGAATCAGGCGATGCTAAGTCCGTGAAGCCGGCCCGATCTCTTCGGAGTTGAGGGTAGTGGTGGAGCCGATGAACCAGACTTGTAGTAGGTAAGCGATGGGGTGACGCAGGAAGGTAGTCCAGCCCGGGCGGTGGTTGTCCCGGGGTAAGGGTGTAGGACGCACGGTAGGTAAATCCGTCGTGCATATAGTCTGAGACCTGATGCCGAGCCGATTGTGGTGAAGTGGATGATCCTATGCTGTCGAGAAAAGCCTCTAGCGAGTTTCATGGCGGCCCGTACCCTAAACCGACTCAGGTGGTCAGGTAGAGAATACCGAGGCGTTCGGGTGAACTATGGTTAAGGAACTCGGCAAAATGCCCCCGTAACTTCGGGAGAAGGGGGGCCATCACTGGTGATCCGATTTACTCGGTGAGCTGGGGGTGGCCGCAGAGACCAGCGAGAAGCGACTGTTTACTAAAAACACAGGTCCGTGCGAAGCCGTAAGGCGATGTATACGGACTGACGCCTGCCCGGTGCTGGAACGTTAAGGGGACCGGTTAGCTGACTTTCGGGTCGGCGAAGCTGAGAACTTAAGCGCCAGTAAACGGCGGTGGTAACTATAACCATCCTAAGGTAGCGAAATTCCTTGTCGGGTAAGTTCCGACCTGCACGAATGGCGTAACGACTTCTCGACTGTCTCAACCATAGGCCCGGTGAAATTGCACTACGAGTAAAGATGCTCGTTTCGCGCAGCAGGACGGAAAGACCCCGGGACCTTTACTATAGTTTGATATTGGTGTTCGGTTCGGCTTGTGTAGGATAGGTGGGAGACTTTGAAGCGGCCACGCCAGTGGTTGTGGAGTCGTCGTTGAAATACCACTCTGGTCGTGCTGGATGTCTAACCTGGGTCCGTGATCCGGATCAGGGACAGTGTCTGATGGGTAGTTTAACTGGGGCGGTTGCCTCCTAAAGAGTAACGGAGGCGCCCAAAGGTTCCCTCAGCCTGGTTGGTAATCAGGTGTTGAGTGTAAGTGCACAAGGGAGCTTGACTGTGAGACCGACGGGTCGAGCAGGGACGAAAGTCGGGACTAGTGATCCGGCAGTGGCTTGTGGAAGCGCTGTCGCTCAACGGATAAAAGGTACCCCGGGGATAACAGGCTGATCTTCCCCAAGAGTCCATATCGACGGGATGGTTTGGCACCTCGATGTCGGCTCGTCGCATCCTGGGGCTGGAGTCGGTCCCAAGGGTTGGGCTGTTCGCCCATTAAAGCGGTACGCGAGCTGGGTTTAGAACGTCGTGAGACAGTTCGGTCCCTATCCGCTGTGCGCGTAGGAATATTGAGAAGGGCTGTCCCTAGTACGAGAGGACCGGGACGGACGAACCTCTGGTGTGCCAGTTGTCCTGCCAAGGGCATGGCTGGTTGGCTACGTTCGGAAAGGATAACCGCTGAAAGCATCTAAGCGGGAAGCCTGCTTCGAGATGAGTATTCCCACCCTCTTGAAGGGTTAAGGCTCCCAGTAGACGACTGGGTTGATAGGCCAGATGTGGAAGCCCGGTAACGGGTGGAGCTGACTGGTACTAATAGGCCGAGGGCTTGTCCTCAGTTGCTCGCGTCCACTGTGTTAGTTCTGAAATAATGAACAGCCGTGTAAACATCCGGTGTTCAAATTTTCATAGTGTTTCGGTGGTCATTGCGTTAGGGAAACGCCCGGTTACATTCCGAACCCGGAAGCTAAGCCTTTCAGCGCCGATGGTACTGCAGGGGGGACCCTGTGGGAGAGTAGGACGCCGCCGAACAATTTTTCCGGGAAAGCCCCGCACCTTTTGGTGCGGGGCTTTCCTGCGTTCCAGGTGCGATCGGCCGGCCTGTGCTGCACGGGGCCGGTACCCCGAGCGCCTTGCACCCTGACCGTATGGCCTGGTGGGAGAGGGTGCGGAGCCGTCAGGCGGGGGCCGGGCGCGATTATGAGCATCTCCGGATCCCGTGTATGGTTTACCTCGTTGCCACAGCGCAACGAGGCCCCAATAGCTCAGTCGGTAGAGCGTCTCCATGGTAAGGAGAAGGTCTGCGGTTCGATTCCGCATTGGGGCTCAGAACATAACGAAAGGCCCCCGCCATCTGGCGGGGGCCTTTCGCGTTGGTGGAGCGGGGCTCAGACGAGGGGCGGTTCCGGGACGCGCATGGCGAGGATGGCCATGTCGTCCGAGGCCGGCTCGGCGGCGAAACGCTCCACGGCCCGCAGGATGCGTGAGGCGACCGCTCCGGCCGTCAGGCCCGTACACGTCGACAGGACGTCCGCGAGGCCGTCGTCGCCCAGCATGCGGCTTCCCTCGCGGCGTTCGGTGACGCCGTCCGTGACGCACAGCAGGACGTCACCGGGGTTGAGGACGACTTCCTGCTCGTACAGGTCGAGGTCCTCGATGACGCCGAGCAGGGGCTGCGGTTCCGCGGCGGACTCCACGGAGCCGTCCTGGCGCAGGCGCAGCGGCAGCGGGTGGCCGGCACAGACGACCTTCAGGAGGGCGCTGCCGTCCTCCTGGGGCCACAGCTCGCCGTACAGAAGGGTCAGGAAGCGGCTGCGGGCCCCCTCGTCGAGGATCGCCGCGTTGAGGCGCTCCAGGACCGCGGGGCCGCCGAAGCCCTCGCGGGCGAGCAGACGCAGCGCGTGGCGGGCCAGGCCCGTGACGGCGGCCGCCTCCGGGCCCGTACCGCACACGTCGCCGATGGCGAAGCCGTATGCGCCGTCGCTGATCGGGAAGACGTCGTAGAAGTCGCCGCCGACCTCGTTGCCCTCGCCCGCGGCGCGGTAGATGACCTCGATCTCGACGTTCGGCACGTCGGGGAGGCCCGGGGGCAGCAGGCTGCGCTGGAGGGACTGGCTGATCGCCATGCGCTCCGAGTACAGGCGGGCGTTGTCCAGGGCCAGGGCGGCCCTGCGGGAGAGGTCCTCGGCCAGTTCCAGGATCTCCTGGCGGAAGTGGTCGTCCGAGGGCTTCCCGAGCGTCAGCATGCCGATCACGCGGTTGCGGGCGACCAGCGGGAGGACCACCGTCTCGCCGCCGACGGCCTGGGCCGTGGCGAGCGTCGTGCGGGTGGCCGTGCTCATGCTCAGCGGGGCGTCGTGCTGCAGGCTGCGGGTGGACGTGGACAGGGCCGCACGGTGGCCCGCCTCCGACGGGGCGGCCCAGACGCGGGCGCCCGGGGTCGGGACCGGATCCGGCGGGGCGATCTTGGAGAGCAGGGCCTTGAGGCCGTCGATGAGGTCCTCGTCCTCGTGCAGCACGTACGAGAGGTACGGCTCGGACGACTGGTCCGCGATCGTGTATACGGCGCACCAGGTGGCCAGCGTCGGGACCGTCATCTGGGCCATCAGCGCCAGGGTCTGGTCCCGGTCGAGCGTGCCGGCCAGCAGGTCGGAGGCCTCGACGAGGAAGGACAGCGAGCCTCGGCGCAGCCGTTCCAGCTCGCCGAGGCGGGCGGACTCCACGGCGAGCGCGATGCGGTCGGCGGCGAACTGGAGGCGCAGGGCCTCCTCGTTGGAGTAGCGGCCCGCGCCCTCCGCCGCGACGCCGAGGGAGCCGGTGAGGCGGCCCTCGACCTTCAGCGGCACGGTGACGACCGAGCGCATCCCGGTGTCGGTGAGGAGCGGGACGGCGCCGGGGACGGCGGTCAGGTCCTCGTGGACGGCGGGCATACGGGCGGAGCCGTAGCGTCCCGTACCGGCCTCGACCGGGACCCGGGCGAAGCGCTGGCGGGCCGAGGGCAGGCCCGTCGTGGCGCGGACCTCCAGCTCCGTCTCGTCGTCCGTGGCGAGCAGGAGGAACGCGGCGTCGGCGTCGAGCATGTCCCGGGCCCGCTCGACCGTCCGCTGGAGCAGGCCGTCCAGGTCGTCCGGGGCCGGGGAGCCGATGAAGACCTCGAACGGGTCCGCGGCGCGGCTGTCGGGAGAGGCGTCGGAGACCGGGGCGCGGACCGGGCTCTGGAGCACGGCGCGCTCGTCGTCGCGGACGAGGAGGCAGACCGTGGACGGGGCGCCGTCGTTGTCGCGGACCCGCAGGTGCGAGGCGTAGACGGCGATGGTCCGGCCGTCCGCGCCACGGATCCCGTAACTGCCCTCCCAGCGGGAGAGCTGAAGGGCGGCGGCGATGCCGGTGTTGGTCCCCGGGGTGTGCGGCCAGGCCACGAAGTCGGTGAACTGCTTGCCGGTGACCTGCTCCGCGGTGTGCCCGAAGACATACGCGGCGTCGTCGTTCCACGCGCTGATCGCGCCGGTGCTGTCGATCTGGACGACGGCGACCCGGACCCGCTGGTCGGTGACGGGGAGGAGCGAGGTGGGCAGGACCGGGCCGGCGGAGCGGATGCCCACCGGCCGGTCGGGCAGGTCCAGCTGGAACCAGACGTGCTTACGGGTGGGGGAGTACTCGACGCCCCAGCGGGAGGCCAGGGCGGCGCAGAGCAGCAGACCGCGGCCGTTCTCGCGGTCGGGGCTGCCGAAGTCGAGGCCGTTGCTCTGGAGCGGGACCTCGCGTTCCGGATAGTGGTCGGAGACCTCGACCCGGACGCCGTCCTCGGTGCGCAGGCACAGCACGTCGGCCGCGGTCCCCGCGTGCACGACGGCGTTGGTCACGAGCTCGCTGGTGAGCACGACGGCGTCGTCGACGACATCGTTGTAGCCCCACCCCTGGAGCGTGTCCCGGACGAAGGCGCGGGCGGTCGCGACGGAGCGTCCGACCGGTTCGAAGGTGGCGGCCGCGCGCGCGGTGATCACAGCACTCCCCATATTGGTGTCTCGTCGCTTCCCCGAGTCCTGTGCCCGTTTATCGCCGCTTCGATTCGCTTGCCAGGCTAGACGTATCTCAAGGGTGCCGGGTACACGAGGGCCGAGTTCGGGACAGAGCGGTCCGGCGGTGGTGCGCGGGCGCACAAGTATGGACTCCTGGTGCAAGGGATGGGGGGCAACCGGTGCAGGTTGCCCGCCGACCGGTTCCGGCCTGGTACGTTGCCATGATTTGACGTCCGCCCGGTCGCCCGTTGACGGTGTGCAGTGGCGGTGAGCCAAAGTGGAACTGGGCAAGCTTCCGGATAGGCCCGAGTGAAACGGTCAACCCCTGCGGGAGGGACACGGTGGAGTCTGGCGTGGCGGCGCAGGGTTCGAAGGCGCGTACAAAAGGCGGACAGTCCGTGAAAAAGCAGCGCAATGGCACCGTCGAAGTGGACGCGGCAGCTCTGAACAGAGTGCTCGCGGGCCTCGTGGCGATGCGCGACGGCAACTTCCGCCGGCGGCTCACCGTCTCCGGCGACGGTGTGATGACGGAGATCGCGGCGGTCTTCAACGAGGTCGCCGACCGGAATCTCCACCTCACCGGTGAGCTGGCGCGCGTCCGGCGGGTGGTCGGGCGCGAGGGCAAACTCACGGAGCGGCTGGAGACGGGCGCCTGCGAGGGCTCCTGGGCCGCCGCGATCGACGCCTCCAACGAGCTCGTCGACGATCTCGCGCGACCGGTGTCCGAGGTGGGCCGGGTGCTGTCGGCGGTCGCCGACGGTGATCTGGAGCAGCGGATGGAGCTGCGGTCGCACACGACGGACGAGACGGTCCGGCCGCTGCGCGGCGAGTTCCTGAAGGTCGCCCGTACGGTCAACAACCTGGTCGACCAGCTGTCGGTCTTCACCGAGCAGGTGACCCGGGTCGCCGTGGAGGTGGGCACCGAGGGCAAGCTCGGCGGTCAGGCGCAGGTGCGTGGGATGTCCGGGTCCTGGAAGGACCTCACGGACTCCGTGAACACCATGGCGTACCGGCTGACCGCCCAGGTGCGGGACATCGCGCTGGTGACGACGGCGGTCGCCAAGGGTGATCTGTCGCGGAAGGTCACCGTCCATGTGGCCGGCGAGATGCTCCAGCTGAAGAACACCGTCAACACGATGGTCGACCAGCTGTCCTCGTTCTCCTCCGAGGTGACGCGCGTCGCCCGTGAGGTGGGCACGGAGGGCGAGCTGGGCGGTCAGGCGACCGTGCCGGGTGTGGCCGGCGTGTGGAAGGACCTGACCGACTCCGTCAACACGATGGCGGGCAACCTCACCTCCCAGGTACGCGGTATCGCCGAGGTGACGACGGCGGTCGCCAGCGGTGACCTGACGCAGAAGGTCACCGTGAGCGCGCGCGGCGAGGTCGCCCAGCTCGCCGAGACGATCAACCAGATGACCGAGACGCTGCGCACCTTCGCGGACGAAGTGACGCGGGTGGCGAGCGAGGTCGGTGGCGAGGGGCTTCTCGGAGGTCAGGCGCAGGTGCCGGGCGCCGCGGGGACCTGGAAGGACCTCACCGACTCGGTGAACACGGTCTTCCGGAACCTGACGACGCAGGTGCGCGACATCGCGCAGGTCACCACGGCCGTGGCCAGCGGTGACATGTCGCAGAAGGTCACGGTCGACGTGGCCGGGGAGATGCTGGAGCTGAAGAACACCGTCAACACGATGGTGGACCAGCTCCAGTCGTTCGGTTCCGAGGTGACCCGGGTGGCCCGGGAGGTCGGCGTCGAGGGACGGCTCGGCGGCCAGGCCGAGGTGCCGGGGGCTGCCGGCACGTGGAAGGACCTCACCGACTCGGTGAACACCGCGTTCCGCAACCTCACCGGTCAGGTCCGGGACATCGCGCAGGTCACCACGGCGGTCGCCAACGGTGACCTGTCGCAGAAGGTCACCGTGGACGTGGCCGGGGAGATGCTGGAGCTGAAGAACACCGTCAACACGATGGTGGCGCAGCTGTCCAGCTTCGCCGACCAGGTGACGCGGATGGCCCGCGACGTGGGTACCGAGGGCCGCCTCGGCGGTCAGGCGCGGGTGGACGGTGTCTCGGGTACGTGGAAGGAACTGACGGACTCCGTCAACTTCATGGCGGGCAACCTCACCTCCCAGGTGAGGCAGATCGCCCAGGTGACGACGGCGGTGGCGCGGGGCGACCTGTCGCAGAAGATCGACGTGGACGCCCGGGGCGAGATCCTGGAGCTCAAGAACACCATCAACACGATGGTCGACCAGCTCTCCGCCTTCGCCGACCAGGTCACCCGGGTCGCCCGAGAGGTGGGCACGGACGGCCGGCTCGGCGGTCAGGCGCAGGTGCCCGGTGTGGCCGGAGTGTGGCGCGATCTCACCGATTCGGTGAACGGCATGGCCGGGAACCTCACCGCTCAGGTCCGTAACATCGCGCAGGTCGCCACGGCGGTGGCGCGCGGTGACCTGTCGCAGAAGATCGACGTGGACGCCCGGGGCGAGATCCTGGAGCTGAAGAACACCCTCAACACGATGGTGGACCAGTTGTCCAACTTCGCGGAGCAGGTGACGCGGGTCGCCCGTGAGGTGGGTACGGAGGGCATCCTCGGCGGACAGGCCGAGGTGCAGGGCGTGTCCGGTACGTGGAAGGACCTCACCCAGTCCGTCAACGGCATGGCGAACAACCTGACCCTCCAGGTCCGCAACATCGCCGAGGTCACCACCGCGGTCGCCAAGGGGGATCTCTCCAAGAAGATCACCGTCGACGCCAAGGGCGAGATCCTCGAACTGGTCACGACCGTCAACACGATGGTCGACCAGCTGCTGAACTTCGCCGACGAGGTGTCCCGGGTGGCCCGTGAGGTGGGCACCGAAGGGATCCTGGGCGGTCAGGCGCGGGTGCGCGGGGCGACCGGCATCTGGAAGGACCTGAGCGAGAACGTCAACCTGATGGCCAACAACCTGACCAGCCAGGTGCGGAACATCTCCCGGGTCTCCTCCGCGGTCGCCAACGGCGATCTGACGAAGAAGGTCACCGTGGAGGCGCGCGGCGAGGTCGCGGAGCTGGCCGACACGGTCAACACGATGGTGACGACGCTCTCCTCGTTCGCCGACGAGGTCACGCGGGTGGCCCGTGAGGTGGGCACCGAGGGCGAGCTGGGCGGCCAGGCCCGGGTGCCGGGAGTCGCCGGTACGTGGAAGGACCTCACCGAGTCCGTGAACTCGATGGCTTCCAACCTGACCGGTCAGGTGCGGCAGATCGCCACGGTCACCACCGCCATCGCCAAGGGCGACCTGACCAAGAAGATCGACATCGACGCGCGCGGTGAGATCCAGGAGCTGAAGAACACCATCAACACGATGGTCGACCAGCTGTCCTCGTTCGCCGAGCAGGTGACCCGGGTCGCCCGCGAGGTGGGCACCGAGGGGCAGCTGGGCGGTCAGGCGCGGGTGCGGGACGTGGACGGCACCTGGCGCGACCTCACCGAGTCGGTGAACGAGATGGCCGGGAACCTGACCCGTCAGGTGCGTGCCATCGCGGCCGTCGCCACCGCGGTGACCCGCGGCGATCTGAACCTCAAGATCGATGTGGACGCGGCCGGTGAGATCCAGGTCCTCCAGGACAACATCAACACGATGATCGCGAACCTGCGCGACACCACGCTCGCCAACAAGGAGCAGGACTGGCTGAAGGGCAACCTGGCCCGGATCTCCGGTCTGATGCAGGGCCGCCGCGATCTGGACGACGTGGCTTCGCTGATCATGAGCGAGCTGACGCCGGTGGTCTCGGCGCAGCACGGTGCGTTCTTCCTGGCCATGGCCGCGGGTGACTCGGACGAGGTGGGTCCGGACGACGGTGAGGCCGGCGCGTACGAGCTGCGGATGCGGGGGAGTTACGGCTACTCCGCGGGTTCGATGCCGACCTCCTTCCGGCCCGGTGAGACGCTCATCGGGACGGCGGCCGAGGAGAAGCGGACGATCCAGGTGGACAACGTGCCGCCGGGCTATCTGAAAATCTCCTCCGGTCTGGGTGAGGCCCCTCCGGCGCACGTGATCGTGCTGCCGGTGCTCTTCGAGGGCAAGGTGCTCGGCGTGATCGAGCTGGCCTCGTTCCAGCCGTTCACGCATATCCAGCGGGACTTCCTCAACCAGCTCGCCGAGATGATCGCGACGAGCGTCAACACGATCAGCGTCAACACCAAGACCGAGAAGCTGCTGGAGCAGTCGCAGGAGCTGACCGAGCAACTACGCGACCGTTCGCAGGAGTTGGAGAACCGGCAGAAGGCACTTCAGGCGTCCAACGCCGAACTGGAGGAGAAGGCCGAGCTGCTGGCCCAGCAGAACCGCGACATCGAGGTGAAGAACACCGAGATCGAGGAGGCGCGGCAGGTGCTGGAGGAGCGCGCCGAGCAGCTCGCGGTCTCGATGCGCTACAAGTCCGAATTCCTGGCGAACATGTCGCACGAGCTGCGTACGCCGCTCAACTCACTGCTGATTCTGGCCAAGTTGCTGGCGGACAATGCCGAGGGCAATCTCTCGCCGAAGCAGGTGGAGTTCGCCGAGACGATCCACGGGGCCGGTTCCGACCTGCTCCAGCTGATCAACGACATCCTGGACCTGTCGAAGGTCGAGGCGGGCAAGATGGACGTCAGCCCGACCAGGATCGCGCTGGTCCAGCTGGTCGACTACGTGGAGGCGACCTTCCGCCCGCTCACGGCGGAGAAGGGGCTCGACTTCTCCGTACGGGTGTCGCCCGAGCTTCCCGCCACGCTGCACACCGATGAGCAGCGTCTGCTCCAGGTGCTGCGCAACCTGCTGTCCAACGCGGTGAAGTTCACCGACAGCGGCGCGGTGGAGCTGGTGATCCGGCCCGCCGGCGCCGATGTGCCCAACGCGATCCGTGAACACCTGCTGGAGGCGGGTTCGCTGCGGGACGCGGACGCCGATCTGATCGCCTTCTCGGTGACCGACACCGGGATCGGGATCGCGTCCAGCAAGATGCTGGTGATCTTCGAGGCGTTCAAGCAGGCGGACGGCACGACGAGCCGGAAGTACGGCGGCACCGGCCTCGGTCTCTCCATCAGCCGGGAGATCGCACGGCTGCTCGGCGGCGAGATCCACGCGGCGAGCGAGCCGGGGCGCGGTTCCACCTTCACCCTGTACCTGCCGCTGCACCGCGCCGAACTGCCGCCCCAGGGCTACCCGCCGGTGGGTTCCGGTTCCGCCGAGGTGCTGGGCGGTACGGGCGAGATGGGGCAGCCGCAGTCCCCGCAGGGCCAGTCGGCTCCGTACGGCGATCCGGCCAACTCCGCCGGTATGTTCCGGCGGCGGCGCAAGGCGCTCGGGGAAGCGGCGGGCAGGGCCGCGCTGCCGGCCGGCCGCACCCCGTCCGAGAGCGCCTCGCAGCAGGAGGGGCGGGTGCCGGGGAGCCAGGGCGAGGGGCAGGTTCAGGGCCAGGCCGCGGCGGAGGAGCCGGCGCCCCGGCGGACGTTCCGCTTCCGCGGCGAGAAGGTGCTCATCGTCGACGACGACATCCGCAATGTCTTCGCACTCACCAGCGTGCTGGAGCAGCACGGACTGTCGGTGCTGTACGCGGAGAACGGCCGTGAGGGCATCGAAGTGCTGGAGCAGCACGACGATGTGACGGTCGTACTGATGGACATCATGATGCCCGAGATGGACGGCTACGCGACGACGACCGCGATCCGGCGGATGCCGCAGTTCGCAGGGCTGCCGATCGTGGCGCTCACCGCGAAGGCGATGAAGGGCGACCGGGAGAAGGCCATCGATTGCGGGGCTTCCGACTATGTGACGAAGCCGGTCGATCCCGATCACCTGCTCGCGGTGATGGAGCAGTGGATGCACGGAGAGTGATCGAGAACTGAACGAATTGGCGTGATTTGTTGACCGACTGTGCTCGAACGGGTGTGAACGCGCTGCATTCGGGGAACCTTCTGGTCTCCCACCGCGTTTGCGGTATGTGCACAGTGACATCGCGGTGACAGGGTGTGGTGACGGGCGGGGTGCGGCTACCATGACCGGCACAAGGACGGACGGCGCAAGGGAGTCGTCCCCTGGGGCGGCACCCGGTGCATTTCCGGGGCGAGGAGGGCGGGCCATGGTACAGAAGGCCAAGATCCTCCTGGTCGATGACCGGCCGGAGAATCTGCTGGCGCTGGAGGCCATCCTCTCTGCGCTCGATCAGACACTGGTCCGGGCATCGTCAGGGGAGGAGGCGCTCAAAGCGCTGCTCACGGACGACTTCGCGGTCATTCTGCTGGACGTCCAGATGCCGGGCATGGACGGTTTCGAGACCGCCGCGCACATCAAGCGGCGGGAGCGGACCCGGGACATCCCGATCATCTTCCTCACCGCGATCAACCACGGTCCGCACCACACCTTCCGCGGCTACGCGGCCGGTGCGGTGGACTACATCTCCAAGCCGTTCGACCCGTGGGTGCTGCGCGCCAAGGTCTCGGTCTTCGTCGAGCTGTACATGAAGAACTGCAAGCTCCGCGAGCAGGCCGCTCTGCTGCGGCTCCAGTTGGAGGGCGACGGCCACGCGGGTGGCGAGCACGAGAAGGAGCCGGCCGGTCTGCTGGCCGAGCTTTCCGCGCGGCTCGCGGCGGTCGAGGAGCAGGCGGAAGCGCTCTCCAAGCAGCTCGACGACGAATCGGCGGACGCCGCGGCGGTCGCCACCGCGGCCCACCTCGAACGCAAGCTGACCGGCCTGCGCCGCGCGCTCGACGCGCTGGAGCCGGGCACCGGCGGGGGCACGGGCGTGCTGCCCGCACAGGGCTGACCCGCTGCCGCTGCCGCTGCCGTGAGGCGGCGTCAGTTCCCGGCCGTCCGGAGGCGACACGGTCGAGTGAACCAGTAGGCGAACGTGTTCACGGGCGACGACAGCGGTAACCTCGGCATCATGGCCTCACGTACGTCCGGCAAGGGTTCCCAGGGCACGGCGGGCACCGCGAAGCGCGTCGGCCGTACCTCGGGCCCGGCGAAGAAAGCCGCGCCCGCCAAGAAGACCGCGCCGAAGAAGTCGGCGGCTCCCGCGAAGAAGGCCCCCGCGAAGAAGGCGGCGGCGAAGAAGCCCGCGCCCAAACCCGCGCCGTCACCCACCGGGGGCATCTACCGGTTGGTGCGGGCGGTCTGGCTCGGGGCGGCGCACGGCGTCGGCGCGCTGTTCCGCTCGATAGGGCGTGGCGCCAAGGGACTTGACCCCGCCCACCGCAAGGACGGCCTCGCGCTGCTGCTGCTCGGACTGGCACTGATCGTCGCCGCGGGCACCTGGTCCAATCTCCAGGGGCCGGTCGGCGACCTGGTCGAGATGCTGGTGACCGGGGCCTTCGGCCGGCTCGATCTGCTCGCGCCGATACTGCTGGGCGCGATGGCGGTACGGCTGATCCTCTATCCGGAGCGGCCCGAGGCCAACGGACGCATCGTCATCGGGCTGTCCGCGCTGGTCATCGGAGTCCTCGGCCAGGTCCACATCGCCTGCGGTTCGCCGGGCCGGGACGAGGGCACCGAGGCGATGCAGGACGCGGGCGGGCTGGTCGGCTGGGCCACCTCCAAGCCGCTGATCTTCATGATGGGCGAGGTCCTCGCCGTACCGCTGCTGGTGCTGCTGACCGTGTTCGGACTCCTCGTCGTCACCGCCACCCCGGTCAACGCCATCCCGCAGCGGCTGCGTCAGCTCGGCGTCCGCCTCGGCATCGTGGAACCGCTGCCCGAGGCCGGCGAGGAGTACGAGAACGACGACGAGCGCTACGACGAACAGTGGCGCGAGGCGCTGCCCGAGCGGCACCAGCGGCGTGGCGCGCGCCGCACGGACCCGGCGCACGACCACGACCACGACCAGGCCGAGGCGGAGGCGCTCACCAAGCGCAGGAGGTCCCGCAGGCCCTCCGTGCAGCCCGCGATGAACCGGCCGCTGGACGCGGTGGACGTCGCGGCCGCCGCAGCCGCCGCGCTCGACGGGGCCGTGCTCAACGGCATGCCGCCCTCGCCGATCGTCGCCGACCTGACCCAGGGCGTCTCCGTGGACCGCGAGCGCACGGGCACGCCCGTCCCCGGCGCCCGGGAGGCCGAGCGGGACGGAGCGGGGAAGAGCGGGGCGGGCCGGCGGTCCGGTGGCACCGACGAGCCGACCGGTGGTGACCGTTCCGGTGGCGCCTCCGACCGGTCCGGTTCCGTTCCCGACCTGACCAAGCCCGCACCGGAGCGTTCCGAGGGCCTGCCCGCCCGCGCCGAGCAGCTCCAGCTGTCCGGCGACATCACGTACTCGCTGCCCTCGCTCGACCTGCTGGAGCGCGGCGGACCGGGCAAGACCCGCAGCGCCGCCAACGACGCGGTCGTCGCCTCGCTGACCAACGTCTTCTCGGAGTTCAAGGTCGACGCCGCGGTCACCGGCTTCACCCGGGGCCCGACGGTCACGCGTTACGAGATCGAACTCGGCCCCGCCGTGAAGGTCGAGAAGATCACGGCCCTGGCCAAGAACATCGCGTACGCCGTGGCCAGCCCGGACGTGCGGATCATCTCGCCGATCCCGGGCAAGTCCGCCGTCGGCATCGAGATCCCCAACTCCGACCGCGAGATGGTCAACCTCGGCGATGTACTGCGCCTCGCGGACGCCGCCGAGGACGACCACCCGATGCTCGTGGCGCTCGGCAAGAACGTCGAGGGCGGCTACGAGATGGCCAACCTCGCCAAGATGCCGCACGTCCTGGTCGCCGGCGCCACCGGCTCCGGCAAGTCCTCCTGCATCAACTGCCTGATCACCTCGATCATGGTGCGGGCCACCCCGGACGACGTGCGGATGGTCCTCGTCGACCCCAAGCGCGTCGAGCTCACCGCGTACGAGGGCATCCCCCACCTCATCACCCCGATCATCACCAACCCCAAGAAGGCCGCCGAGGCGCTCCAGTGGGTCGTGCGGGAGATGGACCTGCGCTACGACGACCTCGCCAACTTCGGCTACCGGCACATCGACGACTTCAACCACGCGGTGCGCAACGGCAAGTGCAAGGCGCCCGAGGGCAGCGAGCGCGAGCTGTCCCCGTATCCGTATCTGCTGGTGATCGTCGACGAGCTGGCCGACCTGATGATGGTGGCCCCGCGCGACGTCGAGGACTCGATCGTCCGCATCACCCAGCTGGCGCGCGCGGCCGGCATCCACCTGGTGCTCGCCACCCAGCGCCCCTCGGTCGACGTGGTGACCGGCCTGATCAAGGCGAACGTGCCCTCCCGGCTCGCCTTCGCGACCTCCTCCCTCGCCGACAGCCGGGTCATCCTCGACCAGCCCGGCGCCGAGAAGCTCATCGGCAAGGGCGACGGGCTCTTCCTCCCGATGGGCGCCAACAAACCCACCCGCATGCAAGGCGCCTTCGTCACCGAGGACGAGGTCGCCGCCGTCGTCCAGCACTGCAAGGACCAGATGGCCCCGGTCTTCCGGGACGACGTCGTGGTGGGGACGAAGCAGAAGAAGGAGATCGACGAGGACATCGGCGACGACCTGGACCTGCTCTGCCAGGCCGCCGAGCTGGTCGTCTCCACCCAGTTCGGATCGACCTCGATGCTCCAGCGCAAGCTCCGGGTCGGCTTCGCGAAGGCGGGCCGGCTGATGGACCTCATGGAGTCCCGCAACATCGTCGGGCCCAGCGAGGGATCCAAGGCGCGGGACGTCATGGTGAAACCCGACGAGCTCGACGGGGTGTTGGCCGTCATCCGCGGGGAATCCGCTCCGTAACGGAATTCGCTCCGTAGAGGTTTTGTGGGCAACCGTTTCGTACGGTCGTACGTCCAGTTGAGGGGAGGGACGGAACCGTGCTCCTCCCCGCAGCCCGCTCCGTCGTCACCTCACCCGTACCCCCACCCCGTTCGGCCCACTACAGGTTGCCCAGTCCTCGATCGGGGCTGTGTTCCGCTCCCGCTCCGCCTCGGAGCCGGTGGCGGGGCCGTCCGGCGAGCCCGATGGCGTACAAGTCGTCCCTCCCGGTTGCCCCTCCCTTTCGTACCCCCCCTAGACTGAACATCCAGCAGGTGGCTCACGCTCGAAAGGCGCCCCCGTGTCCATCGGCAACTCCCCCGAAGACGACCGGCCTTCGATCGGTCGTGCCCTCCAGCAGGCTCGTATCGCCGCAGGTCTGACGGTCGAGGAAGTCAGCAGCTCCACCCGGGTGCGCATCCCCATCGTGCACGCGATCGAGCAGGACGACTTCTCCCGCTGCGGCGGCGACGTCTACGCCCGCGGTCACATCCGCACGTTCGCCCGTGCGGTCGGCCTCGATCCGGAACCGCTGGTCGAGAAGTACGACGCCGATCACGGCGGCCGTCCCGCACCGACCCCCGCGGCACCGCTGTTCGAAGCGGAACGCATCCGTTCCGAGCCCCGGCGGCCCAACTGGACCGCGGCCATGGTCGCGGCCATCGTCGCCGTCGTCGGGTTCGTCGGCTTCACGCTCTTCGACGGCGAGGACGAACCCTCCAACACCGCACAGATCGCGGAGGGCTCCAAGCCCGACAAGGCCACGGCCAAGCCCACCGCCCCCAAGCCCTCCGACCCCGAGCCCTCCGAGAGTGCCATCGCCGCCGCCCCCCGGGACAAGGTGACGGTCAAGCTCAGCGCGGAACGGGACAAGAGCTGGATCTCGGCCAAGGACCACAACGGCCGGCCGCTCTTCGACGGGCTGCTGCTCCAGGGCGAGTCCAAGACCTTCCAGGACAAGGAGCGCATCGACCTCGTTCTCGGCAACGCCGGGGCGATCGACCTCTTCGTCAACGGCAAGCAGGTCGAGGACCGCGGGCCCGGCCCGGTCGAGCGGCTCTCCTACACCAAGGGCGATCCCGAGGCCGGCTGATCCGCCGCCCTTCGTTCCCGTAGACGTCCGACGGGCGTCCGGCCTCGCGCCGGGCGCCCGTCGGCGTTCCCGGCCCGGTCCGCCTGCTACGGGGAGTAACAGCGGCGAGGGCAGGCAACCCTGCACGGCAGGGGGGCCGCCGGGACAAAGTAGTCTTGAGTCCATGCCCGAACGCCGTACCGTCGCCCTTGTCACTCTTGGCTGCGCCCGTAACGAGGTGGACTCGGAGGAGCTTGCAGGCCGCTTGGCAGCGGACGGCTGGGACCTCGTCGAGGATGCCTCCGACGCGGATGTCGCAGTCGTCAACACCTGTGGGTTCGTCGAAGCCGCCAAGAAGGACTCCGTCGACGCCCTGCTCGAAGCCAACGATCTGAAGGATCACGGCCGCACCCAGGCCGTCGTCGCCGTCGGCTGCATGGCCGAGCGCTACGGCAAGGACCTCGCCGAGGCCCTGCCGGAAGCGGACGGCGTCCTCGGATTCGACGACTACGCCGACATCTCCGACCGGCTCCAGACCATCCTCAACGGCGGCATCCACGCCTCGCACACCCCCCGCGACCGCCGCAAGCTGCTGCCGATCAGCCCCGCCGAGCGGCAGGACGCCGCCGTGGCGCTGCCCGGCCACGCCCAGGAGACGCCCGCCCCGGCCCCCGAGGACCTGCCCGAAGGCGTCGCACCGGTCTCCGGGCCGCGGGCGCCGCTGCGCCGTCGGCTCGGCACCAGCCCCGTCGCCTCGGTGAAGCTCGCCTCCGGCTGCGACCGCCGCTGCTCCTTCTGCGCCATCCCCTCCTTCCGCGGCTCGTTCATCTCGCGCCGCCCCTCGGACGTCCTCCAGGAGACCCGCTGGCTGGCCGAGCAGGGCGTCAAGGAGGTCATGCTCGTCTCCGAGAACAACACCTCCTACGGCAAGGACCTCGGCGACATCCGCCTCCTGGAGACCCTGCTGCCCGAGCTGGCCGACGTGGACGGCATCGAGCGGATCCGGGTCAGCTACCTCCAGCCCGCCGAGATGCGCCCCGGCCTCATCGACGTCCTCACCTCGACGCCGAAGGTCGCCCCGTACTTCGACCTCTCCTTCCAGCACTCCTCCCCGAGCGTGCTGCGCACGATGCGCCGCTTCGGCGACACCGACCGCTTCCTGGAGCTCCTGGACACCATCCGGAGCAAGGCCCCCGAGGCCGGCGCCCGCTCCAACTTCATCGTCGGCTTCCCCGGCGAGACCGAGGCGGACCTCGCCGAGCTGGAACGCTTCCTCACCGGCGCCCGCCTCGACGCGATCGGCGTGTTCGGCTACTCCGACGAGGAGGGCACCGAGGCGGTCGGCTACGCGAACAAGCTCGACGCCGACACCATCGCGGAGCGCCTGGCCCATATCTCCCAGCTGGCCGAGGAGCTGACCTCGCAGCGGGCCGAGGAGCGCGTCGGCGAGACCCTCCAGGTGCTGGTGGAGTCCGTGGAGTCGGAGGACGACGGCGAGGTCGCGATCGGGCGTGCGGCGCACCAGGCCCCCGAAACGGACGGCCAGGTGGTCTTCACCACACGCGAGGGACTCGTGCCGGGCCGTATGGTCGAGGCAAAGGCAGTGGGCACCGAGGGCGTCGACCTGGTGGCCGAACACCACGAGCTTGCGGAGGCAGCCAGATGACCGGAGTCCCGGCATCCGCGGCAGGCGGCTCCGGCGCGAAGCCGGTCCGCGGCGGCAAGCTGGGCACTGCGGCCGTCAACCAGGCCAGCCTCTGGAACATCGCCAACATCCTGACCATGGTGCGGTTGCTGCTCGTACCCGGCTTCGTGCTGCTGCTGTTCCACGACGGCGGATACGACCCGGTCTGGCGCTCCTTCGCCTGGGCGGCCTTCGCCATCGCGATGATCACCGACCTGTTCGACGGTCATCTGGCACGGGCGTACAACCTGGTCACCGACTTCGGGAAGATCGCCGACCCGATCGCCGACAAGGCGATCATGGGCGCGGCGCTGGTCTCCCTCTCCGTCCTGGGCGACCTGCCCTGGTGGATCACCGGCGTGATCCTCGCCCGTGAGCTGGGCATCACGCTGATGCGGTTCTGGGTGATCCGCCATGCGGTGATCCCGGCCAGCAGAGGCGGCAAGCTGAAGACGCTCGCGCAGGGGACGGCGGCCGGGATGTACGTCCTGGTGCTCACCGGGCCGCTGGCGACGCTGCGCTTCTGGGTGATGATGGTCGCCGTCGTGCTGACGGTCGTCACCGGACTCGATTACGTACGCCAGGCCGTCGTCCTGCGCCGCAAGGGCCTCGCCGCCGAGCGCGCCGCCGCCGCCGAGCGGGCCGCGGAGGCCGTGGAGGCCCTGCAGGCTCCTGCGGGCACTGCGGTCGGCACCGGTCAGGCCGCCGGTGCGGCGGGCCGTGTGACGGATGTACACGGTGCCGACGTGCGGAGCGCTGACGTACGCGGTGCCGACGTGCGCAGTGGCGCCGAGGCGCGCGACGCCGCGGAGGCCGAGCGGTGACAGCCGCTGCCCGGGTGCTCCGGCTGCTCGGAGCGCGGGGCGAGACGCTCGCCGTCGCCGAATCGCTCACGGGCGGCCTGGTCGCCGCCGAGCTGACCTCCGTACCCGGCGCTTCCCTGTCCTTCCGGGGATCGGTGACGGCATACGCCACCGTCCTCAAGCGGGACGTCCTGGGCGTGGACGGGACCCTCCTGGCTGAGCGCGGAGCCGTGGACCCCGAGGTCGCGCTGCAGATGGCGGCCGGTGTGCGCCGGGTTCTCGACGCGGACTGGGGCGTCTCCACCACGGGGGTCGCGGGGCCGGAACCCCAGGACGGGCAGCCGGTCGGCACCGTCTACGTTGCCGTGGCAGGGCCCTCCGGCGTCGAGAAAGTGACGGCACTGCGGTTGAATGGTGGGAGGGCGGATATCCGTAATGAGAGTGTGCGAAGCGTCCTCGACCTGCTCGCCGGCGAACTCGGTGAGAATGCGCGGGCACAGGATACGGAACAACACGGGGGGAATTGATGTTTGCAGCCCTGAGTGAACACGACATCGCTCCCCGCACGGCCGCAGCACAAGGCGGTACGGTAGGGCGTGAAGGATGCGGCTACGCGGTCCGAGGAGGGAGCCACCGATGATTCTGCTCCGTCGCCTGCTGGGTGACGTGCTGCGTCGGCAGCGCCAGCGCCAAGGCCGTACTCTGCGCGAAGTCTCCTCGTCCGCCCGGGTCTCGCTCGGTTATCTCTCCGAGGTGGAGCGGGGGCAGAAGGAGGCATCCTCCGAGCTGCTCTCCGCGATTTGCGACGCGCTTGACGTACGGATGTCCGAGCTCATGCGTGAAGTGAGCGATGAGCTCTCGCTCGCTGAGCTGGCCGAGTCGGCAGCTGCCAGTGATCCGGTCCCAGTACCGGTTCGTCCCATGCTCAATTCGGTCTCCGTCTCTTCGGTCGCAGGTGTGCCGTCGGGACGGGTGACCATCAAGGCGCCCGCGGAAGCGGTGGACGTCGTCGCCGCCTGATCCACGCGGCACCAGTGCTCGACCGGAGTCCCGGTCGGCCCCTGACGGGGGCCGGCCGGGATTTCTGCGTTCTGTGTGTGAGGCGGAGGTCAGTGGGCACACGGAGGACAAGGCCCGCATGACCGTTTTGGTTCAAATGTGCCATCGTGGGTTGATGCACCGAGACGGTCAGTGAAAGCTGACGGATGGGAGTAGCGCACATGTCTGTGGTCAAGAGCACGTTGTCCGAGGGCGATCTCAAGGTCGTGGGAACAGCGCTGCAAGGCGCTCTGGTCGACCTCGTCGACCTCTCCCTGGTGGCCAAGCAGGTCCATTGGAACGTGGTCGGTCCGCGCTTCCGCTCCGTACACCTTCAGCTCGACGACGTCGTCGTCACGGCCCGGCAGCACTCCGACACGGTCGCCGAGCGCGCCTCGGCGGTCGGGGTCAACCCGGACGGGCGCTCCGGCACGGTCGCCAAGGAGACCGCCATCGCGTCCGTGCCCGAGGGCTGGATCAAGGACACCGACGCCGTGCGGATCCTGGTGGACGCGCTGGGCGTGGTCATCGGCCGGATGCGGGAGCGCATCGAGGCGACCGACGAGCCGGACCCGATCACCCAGGACCTGTTGATCGGGCTGACGGCAGAGCTTGAGAAGCACGCGTGGATGTTCCAGGCGGAAAGCGCCTGACCGGCGTCTGAGCGAACCCGCGTGACCGAGTGATCCGAGTGAACGAGCGAGAGGGAGCGACATCGTGAGTGGTGACAGCGCCATGGACAAGCTCAAGGGCAAGGGCAAGGAAGCGGTCGGCAAGCTGACCGGCGACCACCGCAAGGAGGCCGAGGGCAAGACCGATCAGGCGAAGGGCCGGGCCAAGGACGCGGTGGACGAGGCCGGCGACCGCGCGAAGGGCATCAAGGACTCGCTCGGCGACGACGACAAGTAGTCCTTGGGCCCTGCTGTCCTGCGGACGCGTACCAGGGCTTGCGTGGCATCGGAGTGCCCCCGCCGGGATCGGCGGGGGCACTCCTGTCTGGGTGGCCCTTCGGCCGGACGTTCTGGATGCACCGCCGCCGCAGCCAGGGGAAACTGCCGGAAAGGACGTCGGCCGCAGGAGGCAGCGATGAAACGGCGTTGGGTGCCGGCGCTGGTCCTCGGCGGGCTGTGGTGGTGGGCGGTGCTCCGGCTGGCGCTGCAACCGGAGCAGGCGGGGCTGGTGGAGGGGGCGGTGGCGGCGGGAGGCTGGGGGCTGAGCCTGTTGCCGGTCCATGTCGCGTCGGTGGGCTCGGTGGGCTCGGTGGGGTCGGTGACGCCCGTCGGGCCGGTGGGGCCGGTGGGGCCGCCAGGGGTGGCGGGTCTGTCGGGGCTGCCGGGTTCGGTGGGGCCGGCGAGGGTGTCGGGTCCGGTGGGGTGGGTTCGGTGGTGGGGGCGGTCTTTCGGGCTGTTCACCAGGGCATGGCGACGCCGCCGTTCGGGCGGAGGATCTGGCCGGTCATGAAGGCCGAGGCGTCCGAGGCCAGGTGCAGCACGGTGTGGGCGACGTCGTCGGGTTCGCCGACCCGGCCCAGCGGAGAGATCCGGGCCATCGTCGCCTCCGTGCGGTGCTGACCCTCGGCATCGCGCCGGTCGGTCATCGGCGTACGGATCCAGCCTGGCGCGACGGCGTTCACCCGTATGGCGTGGGGCCCCAGCTCGGTGGCGAGCGTCTTGGTGAGCTGTACCACGGCGGCCTTCGCGACGCTGTAGCAGAGGAGGCCCGCGCTCGCGGAGTCCACGGCTCCGGACGCCATCGTGATCAGCGAGCCGGGGGCGGAGCGGGCCGTCATGGAGCGGGCCACTTCCTGGCAGGCGTACAGCACGCCTTTGAAATTGACCGCCAGCACCCGGTCCAGGTCCTCGTCCGCCGTCCCCAGCACGCTGCTCGTGTGCATGATCCCGGCCACCGCGACCAGGATGTCGAGAGGCCCGGCGGCCTCTACGGCCGCCCTGACCTGGTCGCGGTCGGTGACGTCCAGGGGGTGTGTACGGGCGCTGCCGCCCGCGTCGGCGATCCGGTCGTACGTCCGGCGCAGGCCCGTCTCGTCACGGTCCGCGCAGTGCACCGTGGCTCCGGCCGCCGCCAGCAGCAGGGCGCTCGCCCGCCCGATACCGCTCGCCGCACCCGTGACGAACGCGGCGCGGCCCGTGAGGTCGTACGCGGAGAGGGGCATGACGGGACCGTACGACCGGATCTGACGGGGCGTCAACTAGGGCGTCGGGCCTGATTGGCAGCCGGGGCACCAGTAGGTGGGCCGGTCGTCCTGGTCGGCGAGGCGGATCGGGGCGCCGCAGCGCAGACAGGGGCGGCGGGCGCGCCCGTAGACGTACAGCCGCTCCTGTACGCGAACGGGTGGCCGGGTACGGCGGCGGAGGTCGGCGGCCGTGGTGGGGCTCGGGGCCGCGCCAAGGGCCGGGGCAGGCCTCGGGGCCGGTCCGGGGCTCGTGTTCGGTGCCGGCGGGGTACGGAGTTCGGAGGTGATGGTCGTGGTGCGGGTGGGGCGGTCGCGGTTGGCGTGCAGCAGGCGCTCGGCCAGGGTGACGAGCCGGGGGAGTACGCCGTCGGGGAGGGCGCCCACGGGGAGCCAGGGGGTGACGCGGGCCAGGAAGCACAGCTCGCATTTGTAGACGTTGCCGATGCCCGCCAGATTGCGCTGGTCCAGGAGCGCCTCGCCGAGAGGGCGCTCCGGCGCGGCGAGCAGGTGGTCCACGGCGAGGCCAGGGTCCCAGTCGGGGCCCAGCAGATCCGGGCCCAGGTGACCCACGGCCCGGCTCTCCTCGCTGGTGCGGAGCAGTTCCAGCACGGGGAGCCGATAGCCGACCGCGGTGTGCTCCGCGTTGGCGAGGATCGCGCGGATCTGGTGCCCCGGGCCGCCCCGCCAGCGCTCGTCCGGGGCGTACACCCGCCAGGAACCGTCCATCCGGAGGTGGCTGTGCAGCGTCAGGCCGCCCTCGATCCGGGTCAGCAGGTGCTTGCCGCGCGCGGTGACGTCCAGGACGGTGCGGCCGGTGAGGTCGGCGGTGGCGAAGCGGGGGACGCGCAGGTCCGACCGGGTCAGCACCTGCCCCGCCAGGGCCTCGTGCAGCCGGGCGGCGGTCTGCAGGACGGTGTCTCCTTCGGGCATGCCTCCATGATGGGTGCGTCGGGGCACCCGTGCGTGTGCCGGGGGCGCCCGTGCGTCGTCCCGTGTCCGCCGACGGGCCGGGGAACGCGTCCCCGGTGTCCGGCGGTGGGCCGGTGAGTGAGCCTCCGTGTCCGCCGGCGGGCAGGGGCGCGGTCAGGTGGCCCGGGTCAGGCGCGCAGACGCAGGCCTCTCGGGGTGGCGAGGAACCCGGCCGCCTCCAGCGTCCGGCCCAGCGGCGAGGTGAGGGAGGAGACGCCGTTCGTCCGCTCCACCGTCACCGTGCCCAGGGCGCCGGCCCGGGCCGAGGCTGCCAGCGCCTCGGCCGCCGCGCGCAGGGCGGGCGCCTCGGGGTCGGACGGCCAGGCCAGGAGGGTCTTGCCGCCGCGCTCCATGTAGAGCGTCAGCTCACCGTCGACCAGGACCACCAGCGCCCCCGCCTTGCGGCCCGGCTTGTGTCCCGCGCCGTCCGGGGACTCCGGCCACGGCAGGGCCGCGCCGTACGCGTTGGCCGGGTCGGCGGCGGCGAGCACCAAGGCCTGGGGCGCGGTGTCCGGATCCCGGCGGTCCCGTGCGGTGGACGCCGCCCGCAGCCGGTCCACCGCGCCGTCCATCGCGAACTGGGCGGCCCCCAGCCCTTCGACCACATAGCCGCGCCGCGCCTGCCCGTTGTCCTCGAAGGCGGCCAGCACGCGGTACGTCGCGGAGAAGCCGCCCTCCACCCCCTCGGCCTGCACCGCGCCCCGGGTCACCACACCGTGCCGGTCGAGGAGGGTGCGGGCCAGGGCGTGGGCGCGGTGGGTCCGTTCCGGTTCGACCGGGGGCAGCAGCGACCAGCGGCCCGAGACCGTCGGCGGGCCGGTGCGGGACGCGGGGCGGGCAGCCGCGGTGAGCGAGCCGTAGCGACCGCGCGGGACGCTGCGCCGGGAGCGGTGGGCGGTGGAGCCCGCCGTCCGCCCCGAGCCCAGCAGCGAACGCAGCGGGGCCAGGGTGTCGTTGGTCAGCCGCCCGGACCAGGCCAGGTCCCACAGGGCGTCGGCCAGCTGCTGGTCCGTGCAGTCCGGGTGGGTGGTGGCCCGGACCTGGTCGGCGATCTGGCGGAAGAAGAGGCCGTAACCGCCGGTGAGCGTGGTGAGCGCGGACTCGTGGAGTGCCGACAGCTCCAGCGGGTGCGGGGGAGGCAGGAGCAGCGGCGCGCTGTCGGCGAGGTAGAGGGAGACCCAGCCGTCCTTGCCGGGCAGCGCTCCCGCACCTGCCCAGACGACCTCGCCCGTGGTCGTCAGCTCGTCGAGCATCGCCGGGTGGTAGCCCGTGACGCGGCTCGGCAGGATCAGTTTCTCCAGCGCCGACGCGGGCACGGGCGCGCCCTGGAGCTGCTCGACGGCGCGGGCCAGCCCGTCGATGCCCCGCAGGTTGCCGGAGCCGAAGTGCTGCCACTGGGGGAGGAAGGAGGCGAGGGCCGCGGGCGGCACCGGCTCCAGCTCCTGGCGGAGCGCCGCCAGCGAACGGCGGCGGAGCCGGCGCAGCACCGTGGCGTCGCACCATTCCTGGCCGATGCCCGCCGGGTGGAATTCGCCCTGCACGGTCCTGCCGGAGGCCGAGAGGCGTTGCAGCGCGCCGTCGGTGACGGCGGTGCCGAGCCCGAAGCGCTCGGCGGCCCGGGCGGCGGTGAACGGGCCGTGCGTCCGTGCGTACCGGGCGAGGAGGTCGCCGAGCGGATCCTTCACCGGCTCGGTGAACGCCTCGGGAACGCCGACCGGAAGCGCGGTGCCCAGGGCGTCGCGCAGCCTGCCCGCGTCCTCGATCGCCGCCCAGTGGTCCGCGCCGGCGATGCGGACCTGGATCGCCCGGCGGGCCGTCGCCAGCTCCGGCGCCCAGGACGGCTCGGCCCCCCGCTCCGCCAGCTCGCCGTCGGTGAGCGGGCCGAGCACGCGCAGCAGATCGGCCACCCCCTCGACGTCCCTGATCCGCCGGTCCTCGGTGAGCCACTGCAGCTCCCGCTCCAGCTCGGTGAGGACCTCGGGGTCGAGCAGTTCGCGCAGCTCCGCCTGGCCCAGCAGCTCGGCCAGGAGATGGGAATCCAGGGAGAGGGCGGCGGCGCGCCGCTCGGCGAGCGGTGAGTCGCCCTCGTACAGGAACTGCGCCACGTAACCGAAGAGGAGCGAGCGGGCGAACGGTGAGGGCTCCTGGGTGGTCACCTCGACCAGCCGGACCCGGCGCGCCTCCAGGTCGCCCATCAGTTCCGTGAGCCCGGGGACGTCGAACACGTCCTGCAGGCATTCGCGGACGGCCTCCAGGACGATCGGGAACGAGCCGAACTCCGAGGCGACCTGGAGCAGCTGGGAGGCCCGCTGGCGCTGCTGCCAGAGCGGGGTGCGCTTGCCGGGGGAGCGGCGCGGCAGCAGCAGGGCGCGCGCGGCGCACTCCCGGAACCGGGCGGCGAACAGGGCCGAACCGCCCACCTGGTCGGTGACGATCTGCTGGACCTCGCCCTGGTCGAAGACGACGTCGGCGGCCGCCACCGGTGGCTGGTCGCTGTCGTACGCCACGGATCCCGGCGCCGGTCCGCCGTTCCCGGAGTCCGGGGCAGGCGGGGCGTCGAAGTCGAGCAGATCCAGGCCCATCATGTCCGCGTCGGGCAGCCGCAGCACGATGCCGTCGTCGGCGTGCATCACCTGGGCGTCCATGCCGTACCGCTCGCCGAGGCGGGCCGAGAGGGCGAGCGCCCACGGGGCGTGCACCTGGGCGCCGAAGGGGGAGTGCACGACCACCCGCCAGTCGCCCAGCTCGTCCCGGAACCGCTCGACCAGGATCGTCCGGTCGTCCGGCACATGGCCGCAGGCCCGGCGCTGCTCGTCCAGATAGGCCAGGATATTGTCCGCGGCCCAGGCGTCGAGTCCGGCGGCGAGCAGGCGCAGCCGCGCATCCTCGTCGGACAGGCCGCCGATCTCGCGGAGGAAGGCCCCCAACGCGCGGCCGAGCTCCAGCGGGCGGCCCAGCTGGTCGCCCTTCCAGAACGGCAGCCGCCCCGGAACGCCCGGGGCCGGTGAGACCAGGACCCGGTCCCGGGTGATGTCCTCGATCCGCCAGGACGTGGTGCCCAGGGTGAAGACGTCGCCGACGCGGGATTCGTAGACCATCTCCTCGTCCAGCTCGCCGACCCGGCCGCCGCCCTTCTTCGGGTCGGCCCCGGCCAGGAAGACCCCGAAGAGCCCCCGGTCGGGGATGGTGCCGCCCGAGGTGACGGCGAGCCGCTGCGCCCCGGGGCGGCCCGTGACCGTACCCGCCACCCGGTCCCACACCACCCGGGGGCGCAGCTCCGCGAAGGCGTCGGAGGGATAGCGTCCGGCGAGCATGTCGAGCACGGCGGTGAACGCCGATTCCGGGAGCGAGGCGAACGGGGCGGCTCGCCGGACCAGGGCCAGCAGGTCATCGGCCTGCCAGCTGTCCAGGGCCACCATGGCGACCAGCTGCTGGGCCAGCACGTCCAGCGGATTGGACGGGATGCGCAGCGCCTCGATGGCCCCCTCGCGCATCCGCTCGGTGACGACGGCGGCCTGCACCAGATCGCCGCGGTACTTCGGGAAGACCACCCCGGTGGAGACCGCGCCCACCTGGTGCCCGGCCCGCCCCACCCGCTGGAGGCCGGAGGCGACGGAGGGCGGGGACTCCACCTGGATCACCAGGTCGACCGCGCCCATGTCGATGCCGAGCTCCAGGCTGGAGGTGGCGACCACGGCGGGCAGCCGGCCCGCCTTGAGGTCCTCCTCGACCTGGGCCCGCTGCTCCTTGGAGACCGAGCCGTGGTGGGCGCGGGCCAGCAGGGCGGGGGCGCCCCTGCCGGCGCCGGACTGGGCCATGATCTCCGCCGGCGCATGGGCCTCCGGGAGCGCGGGGGCCGGGTTGTCGGGGTCGAACGCGGTGCCGGTGGCCCGTTCGTACACGATCTCGTTCAGCCGGTTGCACAGCCGCTCGGCCAGCCGCCGGGAGTTGGCGAAGACGATGGTGGAGCGGTGCGACTGGACGAGATCGGCGATGCGCTCCTCGACATGCGGCCAGATCGAGGGCTTGTCCGCCTGGCCGGAGTCGCCGTCGGTGGCGGGAGAGCCGCCCAGCTCGCCCAGATCCTCGACCGGGACGACGACCGACAGGTCGAACTCCTTGGTGGACCGGGGCTGGACGATCTCCACCTTGCGCTGCGGCGACAGGAAACGGGCCACCTCGTCGACCGGCCGGACCGTCGCGGACAGGCCGATGCGCCGGGCGGGGCGGGCCAGCAGCTCGTCCAGACGCTCCAGGGAGAGAGCGAGATGGGCGCCGCGCTTCGTCCCGGCGACCGCGTGCACCTCGTCGAGGATCACCGTCTCGACGCCGGCCAGCGCGTCCCGGGCGGAGGACGTCAGCATCAGGAACAGCGACTCGGGCGTGGTGATCAGGATGTCCGGGGGTCTGGTCACCAGGGAGCGCCGCTCGGCGGGCGGGGTGTCCCCGGACCGGATGCCGACCCGCACCTCCGGCTCCGGCAGCCCCAGACGGACCGACTCCTGCCGGATGCCGGTCAGCGGCGAGCGGAGGTTGCGCTCGACGTCGACCGCGAGGGCCTTGAGCGGGGACACGTACAGCACGCGGCAGCGCTTCTTCGCCTCGGCGGGCGGCGGCCCGGCAGCCAGCCGGTCCAGCGAGGCGAGGAACGCGGCCAGCGTCTTCCCGGAACCGGTCGGCGCTACGACCAGGACATCGCTGCCCTCGCCGATGGCCCGCCAGGCGCCCTCCTGCGCCGCGGTGGGCGCGCTGAAGGCCCCGGTGAACCAACTGCGGGTCGCGGGCGAGAAGGCGTCGAGAGCGGAGCCGGTCATGTCCCCCATCGTGCACCCCGCCACTGACAACCGGCCGGAGCGACCTCCCGCGACCGCCCGTTCACGCCCCGGCGCACAGCCGGGACCTGCGAGAATGTCCCCATGACGGGAGCGGACGGCACGGCGGAATGGGCGCGGCACTGGCAGTACGCCGCCCTGCCCGACCTGGATCTGCTGCGCGCCCGGTACGTCCGCCACACCTTCCCCCGGCACAGCCACGAGGGCTACGTCTTCGGTGCGGTCACCGGCGGGGTGGAGGACGTGGGACTGCCGGGCGGCACCGTCCACGCGGTCCCCGGAACCGTCGTCATGATCAACCCGGAGGTGCCGCACACCGCCCGCTCCGGGGCGCCCGAGGGCTGGGTGTACGCCACGCTCTACCCGTCGGCCCAGGTCGTCAGCGACATCGCGGCCGAGGTGACGTCCCTGCGCGGCACGGTCGGCTTCGCCGAGAGCCGGGTGACCGATCCCCACGCGTCCCGGCTGATCACCGAGGTGCACCGGGCGGCGGAGGAGGGCAACGCACTGGCGGCCGACAGCCTGCTGCGGGTCCTGGTCACCCGGCTTCTCAGCCGGCACGGCAGCCCGTTGCCCGGCCTGACCACGCACGCCGGGAGCGCGCGGAACGCCGTACGCGCCCGTGCCGCGCTGGAGGAGCGCATGGCCGCCCCGCCCACGCTGGAGACGCTCGCCGCGGAGCTGGGCACCGGCCCGTTCGCGCTGCTGAGGGCCTTCAAGAAGGAGTACGGCATGCCGCCCCACACCTGGCTCACCGACGCCCGGGTGCGCAGGGCCCGCCGCATGCTCGACGCCGGTGTCGCCCCCGCCGAGGCCGCGACCGCCGTCGGCTTCACGGACCAGCCGCACCTCAATCGCCACTTCACCCGGATCGTGGGGGTGCCGCCCGGCGCCTACCAGCGCGAGCGCGGTGTGCTGCGGCCCGGTGGATGAGAACCCGATCGCCGGGTGGGTGAGAACCCGGTGGCGCCGGTGAGTGAGAAACCGGTGGCGCGGTGGGTGTGCAAGAACGTACAAGACCCGGCCCGAACGATCCCCGTAGCGTTCCGGGCGTGGCAGAACAGGCAGCACCCCCAGAGAGCACCGGCGCACCCGGTGCCATATCCGCCGGTCCGCCCGGCCCGGCGGCCGAGGTCCGACCGGACAAGCCGGACGCGGCGGTCGTCCGGGACGCGCTCGGAGTCGGCATCGCCGTCGGGCTCTCCGGTTTCGCCTTCGGCGTCACCTCCGCCGGCTCCGGCCTCAGCCTGCTCCAGACCTGCGTCCTGAGTCTGCTCGTCTTCACCGGCGCCTCGCAGTTCGCCCTGGTAGGCGCGCTGGCCGCGGGCGGCAACCCCTACACCGCGGCGGCCGGGGCGTTCTTCCTGGGCGTGCGGAACGCCTTCTACGGTCTGCGGCTCTCCCAACTGCTCGCCCTTCCCCGTGCGGTGCGCCCCTTCGCCGCCCACTGGGTCATCGACGAGACGACCGCGGTCACCCTGCCGCAGCCCACCCGGCGAGCCGCGCGCATCGGCTTCACGGTCACCGGGCTCACCCTGTACGTGCTCTGGAACCTCACGACCCTGGTGGGTGCTCTGGGCGCCGAGGCGCTGGGCGACACCGACGCGTGGGGCCTGGACGCGGCGAGTCCGGCGGTGTTCCTCGCACTGCTCGCGCCGATGCTCAAGAGCACCACCGAACGCGTCACGGCGGGCCTGGCGGTTCTGCTGGCCCTGACGCTCCTGCCCGTACTGCCGGCCGGTGTGCCCGTACTGCTGTCGGCGCTCGCGGCGCCGGTCGTCCTCTTCCTGATGGGACGTGCGAAGCGGGGACCGGGCACCGGGGACGAGGACGACGCGGTGACACAGCGGAAGAAGGGCGGGCGGCGCTCATGAACGTCTGGATCGCCATCGGACTGACCGTGGCGGGCTGCTACCTCGCCAAGCTCCTGGGCCTGCTGGTGCCCGCGGGCGTGCTGGAGCGACCGCTGGTCCAGCGGATGGCCGCTCTGCTGCCCGTGGCGCTGCTGGCGGCACTCACCGCGCAGCAGACCTTCGGCGACGGCCAGCAGCTCGTCCTCGACGCCCGTGCCGCGGGTCTCGCGGCGGCCGCGCTCGCCCTGGTCCTGCGCGCTCCGTTCCTGGTGGTCGTCGGTGCGGGCGTCCTGGTCACGGCGGTCGTACGCGCGCTGGCCTGAGCGAGTGGCCCCGTACCGCCCGGCCGCGCTTCCGTGGTGGTCAGCCGAGCGGGCGACCGTACGAACGGAGCGTCTCCAAGGCCCTGAGCGTCACCAGGGGACGTCCTTCCAGCGCGGTGCCCGGGGCCCACCGGCGCCAGTTCACGGGCCACCCGCCGTCGTCCTGCTGCTCGGCGGCCAGGTGGTCGAGCGAGCGCTCCAGCTCCTCGTCCGTGAACCAGCGGCGGGCCAGCGACCCGGGCGTACGGGCGTAGTCGTGCGGGAAGTGGTGCTCGCCCGGGGCGTAGCCCGTCGCCACCGGGTAATCCGCCGGCCGGGAGGGGTCGAGCACCGCGAGCCGCTGTTCGCGCACCAGGCGGCCGAGCCGGTCGGCCGCCGCCTCGGCGCGGGCCCGGTCCGGAGCGCCGTCCAGAAAGGCGATCGCGGCCTCGACCTCGTAAGGATGGGACTGTTCCAGCGCATCGACGGCGCTCCAGCAGAAGTCCGTCGCCCGGAACAGCCAGGCGTGCCACACCTGATTGGCGTGCAGCAGCCCGACGACCGGTCCGGTCGTGAGCAGCTCCGCCGGCGGATCGTCCACGATCGGGATGAACGGTGCTGCGGGATAGCCGCGCTGGGTGGGCAGCAGAGCGGGCAGTGCGCCTTCTTTGGTTGACACATCGGTCAGATAGCGACAGATCCGTTCCACGCGCTGTCCGTCGCAGCGGCCGATCGAGTCAAGAACGCTCAGTGCGTGGGCGGTGTGCAGCGGCTGGCTGACCGGACCCCGGAGGTCGGGTTCCAGCGCGTGACCGTAGCCGCCGTCCTCGTTCAGATAGGCGGAGAGGGCCGTCTCGACGGCGTCGGGGCCTGCGCCGAGGAAGCCATGGGCGAACCTCCGCTGTTCGAGGACGCGGGCCGTGAGCCAGATGAACTGCTCGGCGCGGGCGAGGGTGTTTGCTCCGGTTCCAGCCATGGACCGACCGTAGAGGGGAAAGGCGCCTGGCATGTGCCGGGCGGGTCGGCTGCACTCTCAGGAGCGGGATACTGGTGGCATGCGGTTGACGATTTTCTGGGAGCGGATGGCCGACCACTTCGGTGCGGCGTACGCGGACTCCTTCGCCCGTGACCACGTGATGGCCGAACTCGGCGGCCGCACGGTGCACCAGGCCCTGGACGCGGGCTGGGACGCCAAGGACGTCTGGCGCGGGGTCTGCGCGGCCATGGACGTCCCGGCGGACAGGCGCTGAACAGGAGAGGTCGACTCGGGGCGGGGGGACCGGTGGCCGGAGGCATGGGCCAGACTTGTCGCGTGCCATCGACAGACGAGACCGTCCCGGTCCAGCCGTCCGCATCCCCGCCCACCCCGCCGGCCGCGCCACCCGCGCCGCCGTCCGGTGCCGGCGGGGTCCGTATGCCCGGCTGGCTGCCGCGTGCGATGGTGCTGGCCCTGGCGCTCTACGCCTGCTTCCAGCTCAGCAGCTGGGCGTTCGACCAGCTCATCGGGCTGCTGACGAACGTGCTGATCGCGTTCTTCCTCGCGCTCGCCATCGAGCCCGCGGTCGGTCGGATGGCGCATCGTGGCATACGCCGAGGGCTGGCCACGTTCCTCGTCTTCCTCTGCCTGATGATCTTCGGTGTCGGGTTCGTGGTGCTGCTGGGGTCGATGCTCGCGGGCCAGATCGTCGACATGGTCGACGAGTTCCCCAAGTACATCGACTCGGTGATCAACTGGGTCAATCAGACCTTCCGCACCGAACTCTCGCGGGTCGAGGTCCAGGACAGCCTGCTGCACTCCGACTGGTTGCAGAAGTACGTCCAGAACAGCGCCACCGGAGTGCTCGACGTCTCCACCACGGTCATCGGCGGGCTGTTCCGGCTGCTGACGATCTTCCTGTTCTCGTTCTACTTCGCGGCCGACGGCCCCCGGCTCCGCCGCGCGCTGTGCTCCGTCCTGCCGCCGGCCCGGCAGACCGAGGTGCTGCGCGCCTGGGAGATCGCGGTCGACAAGACGGGCGGGTACATCTACTCGCGCGGTCTGATGGCATTGATCTCCGGCGTCGCGCACTACATCCTGCTGGTGATCCTCGGCGTGCCGTACGCCCCGGCGCTCGCGGTCTGGGTCGGACTCGTCTCGCAGTTCATCCCCACCATCGGCACGTATCTCGCGGGCGCTCTGCCCATGCTGATCGCCTTCACGGTCGACCCCTGGTACGCGGTGTGGGTGCTCGGGTTCGTGGTGATCTACCAACAGTTCGAGAACTACGTGCTCCAGCCCAAGCTGACCGCGAAGACCGTCGACATCCACCCCGCGGTCGCCTTCGGGTCGGTCATCGCCGGCACGGCCCTGCTCGGTGCGGTCGGCGCGCTGGTCGCCATCCCCGCCGTCGCCACGCTCCAGGCGTTCCTCGGCGCCTATGTGAAGCGGTACGACGTCACCGACGACCCACGGGTGCACGGCGGAAGCAGCCGCGCTCCCCGCAGGCCGTTGCCGTCACGGGTACGCCGTCTGCTGAACGGCCGCGGGGGAGCGGAGGACGGGCCGCGCCGGCGGTAGCCGGTCACAGGGGGCCGCCTCAGCGGTAGCCCGTCACGTCGGGCCGCCTCAGCGGTAGCCCGTCACGTCGGGCCGCCTCAGCGGTAGCCCGTCACGTCGGCCGGCAGGCCCGGGTCCTGGACCTCGGTCAGATACCGCCAGGCGTCGGGCCGGTCCCCGTCCACATCGGTGAAGCCGTACACCTGGGCGAGCTGTCCGCTGGAGAGCGACCTGCCGTTCCAGCGGGCCACGTCGGGATCGCCGGCGAGGGCGGCCACGGCGCGGCCGACGTACGCGGGGGACTCGGAGATCGCGAAGTGGGGCGCGTGCGCCACGGCGTCGCGCCAGGTGGCCTCGGTCACCCCGTGGGCCTGGAGCATGGCCTCGGACCGGAGCCAGCCGGGGGTGAGCGCCACGGCCGTCGCGCGGTGCGGTGCGAGTTCATGGCCGAGGGCGAAGGCCATCCGGTTCACCGCGGCCTTGGCCAGGTCGTAGAAGAACGAGACGCGGTAGTGGGACGCGTTGTACTCGTCCGTCCCGTCGGTCATCTCGACGACCAGGCCGCCCGGAGTCTCGATCAGCAGCGGCAGCGCGAAGTGACTGGTGATGGCATGGGTGTCGACGGCCAGCCGCAGGGTGTGCAGCCCGGTGTCGAGCGACGACTCCCACACCGGCCTGTTCCACTCGATCTCGGCGCCCCAGATGTCGTTCACCAGGATGTGCAGGGCCCCCTGCTCGCTCGCGATCCGGGCCACGAGCGCCCTGACCCGGTCGGGCACCAGATGGTCGACCTGGACGGCGATACCCCGTCCGCCCGCCGCGTCGACCAGGGCCGCGGTCTCCTCGATCGTCTCGGGCCGGTCCATCTCGGAGCGCTCGGACCCGCTCGTACGGCCGGTCACGTACACGGTCGCACCGGCGGCGCCGAGCTGGACGGCGATCCCGCGACCCGCCCCGCGGGTACCTCCGGCGACGAGCGCCACACGGCCCGCCAGGTCGGATGCGGGGGCCTGCCCTCCGTGGGGTGTTCCGGGTTCCGCGGTCGCTCCCATAACGATCGAATATAGGGCGATACGTTCCGGTGCGCAGGCGCTGCCGAGAGGGCGGGAGACGCTCCGGCTGCTCCAGTACCGTGCATGCGCATGACCGACACCGAGACCGAGAACAGGACCGAGTCCGGAGCCGAGATCACCGCAGAGCTGGTTCGGGACCTGTTGCGGGAGCAGCATCCGGACCTCGCGGGGCTGGCCGTCCGCGAAGTGGCGGGCGGCTGGGACAACCAGCAGTGGCGGGTCGGGGACGAGCTGGCCGTACGGATGCCGCGTACCGAACGCGCCCCCGATCTGCAGCGCAAGGAGCGGCGATGGCTGCCCGTCCTGGCCCCGCGCCTGCCTCTCCCGGTCCCGAACCCCGTGCGGACCGGTGAACCGTCCGCGCTCTTCCCGAAGCCCTGGACCGTCATGACGTGGGTCCCCGGAGAGCCCCTGGACCACACCTCCATCAGCAGTGGCGACCACGCGGCCGAGGCCTTGGCGGGCTTCCTCCGGGCGCTCCACGTGGAGGCGCCCGCCGGGGCGCCGATCGGCTCGGACCGCGGTGCCCACCCCAGCGGATGCACGGACGGCTTCGGCGATCTCTTCGAGGCCGTTGCCCCCGGCGGCGACATCGCCGATGCGATCCGGGCCGTCTGGGCCGATGCCGTCGCAGCCCCTGCGTGGGAGGGGCCGCCGGTATGGGTGCACGGTGACCTGCACCCGGCGAATGTCGTCGTCTCGGACGGGACGCTCTCCGGTGTGATCGACTTCGGCGACATGTTCGCCGGTGATCCGGCATGGGATCTGGCGGCCGCATGGGTGATCCTTCCGGCGGGCGCCGCATCGCGGTTCTTCGACGCCTACGCGCGTGCGGACGAGGGGACGATCCGGCGCGCCCGCGGACTGGCCGTTCTGAAAGGGCTGGTCCTCATGCTCGTGGGCCGGAACGGGGACCAGGGCCTTCCCGGCGGCAAGCCCACATGGGGGCCTGCGGGCCGGGCGGCCCTCGACCGTGTCCTGGAAAGCGCTCGGTAGTGCGCGTGGGGTCGGCGTGGTGCGCTTGACACCAAAATCGAACATCCATTCTGATGGGATTCCGGCCGGGTTTTCCCGGGCCCGACCGTGGAGTTGTCCACAGGCCGGGAGGACGTCGAGGCCCATTGTCAGTGGCAGGGGTTAGCGTCTGTGACGTGAAGCGATCGACTCAAGCAAATCGGGTGGAACCCATGGCAGGCAACGACCGCGAGAAGGCGCTGGACGCCGCACTCGCACAGATTGAACGACAGTTCGGCAAGGGCGCGGTGATGCGCCTGGGCGAGCGGCCCAACGAGCCCATCGAGGTCATTCCCACGGGATCGACCGCCCTCGACGTCGCCCTCGGCGTCGGCGGTCTCCCGCGCGGCCGTGTCGTGGAGGTGTACGGACCGGAGTCCTCCGGTAAGACGACGCTGACGCTGCACGCCGTGGCGAACGCGCAGAGGCTCGGCGGCTCGGTGGCGTTCATCGACGCCGAGCACGCGCTGGACCCGGAGTACGCGAAGAAGCTCGGCGTCGACATCGACAACCTCATCCTGTCCCAGCCGGACAACGGTGAGCAGGCGCTGGAGATCGTCGACATGCTGGTGCGCTCCGGCGCCCTGGACCTGATCGTCATCGACTCCGTGGCGGCCCTGGTGCCCCGTGCGGAGATCGAGGGCGAGATGGGTGACTCGCACGTGGGTCTGCAGGCCCGTCTGATGAGCCAGGCGCTCCGCAAGATCACCAGCGCGCTCAACCAGTCCAAGACCACCGCGATCTTCATCAACCAGCTGCGCGAGAAGATCGGCGTGATGTTCGGTTCCCCGGAGACCACCACCGGTGGCCGGGCGCTGAAGTTCTACGCCTCGGTGCGTCTGGACATCCGGCGTATCGAGACGCTGAAGGACGGGACCGACGCGGTCGGCAACCGCACCCGCGTCAAGGTCGTCAAGAACAAGGTCGCGCCGCCGTTCAAGCAGGCGGAGTTCGACATCCTCTACGGCCAGGGCATCAGCCGCGAGGGCGGACTGATCGACATGGGTGTGGAGCACGGCTTCGTCCGCAAGGCCGGCGCCTGGTACACGTACGAGGGCGACCAGCTCGGCCAGGGCAAGGAGAACGCCCGCAACTTCCTCAAGGACAACCCCGACCTCGCCAACGAGATCGAGAAGAAGATCCTGGAGAAGCTGGGTGTCGGCGTCCGTCCGGACGCCGAGACGGGCGAGCCCGCCGCGGACGCCGCCGCGACCGCGGCACCCGCGGCCGACGGGGCGGCGAAGCCGGCGACCACCGCGGCCGCCAAGGCCAAGCCGGCCAAGACCGCGGCGGCCAAGAGCTAGGCCGTGACACGTCGTACGGAGTGGCCGGGCAGCCCTGCCGAGCCCGGTGGCGACCTCGAATCCGGTTACGGTCACACCGACGCGTCCGCCGCCGCGCGGGGGGCGGCAGCGGACGACGTCGGGGCGCGGTCCGGGCGCCGCTCACGTGGAGCGGGCGCCGGGAGCGGATTCGGCGAAGGGGCGGGCCGCCGTGCCCGCTCCGGCAGCAGAAGCAGCGGCTCCCCTTCCTCGTCGAGGGCCGAGAAGGGGGAGCCGCGAGACCCGGTCGAGCAGGCGCGCAACATCTGTCTGAGACTGCTCACCGGGACACCGCGTACGCGCAAGCAGCTCGCGGACGCCCTGCGCAAGCGGGAGATCCCGGACGAGGCGGCCGAGGAAGTGCTCGCGCGCTTCGAGGACGTCGGGCTGATCGACGACGCGGCGTTCGCCGGGGCATGGGTGGAGTCCCGGCACCACGGCCGGGGGCTCGCGCGGCGTGCCCTCGTTCGTGAGCTGCGGACGAAGGGCGTGGACTCCGCCGTGATCGACGAGGCGGTCGGGCAGCTCGACGCGGATCAGGAGGAGGAGACGGCCCGCGAGCTCGTGGCCCGCAAGCTCCGCTCCACGCGGGGCCTGGACCGTGACAAGCGGCTGCGCCGTCTGGCGGGGATGCTCGCACGCAAGGGGTACGGGGAGGGCATGGCCCTGCGGGTGGTGCGACAGGCGCTGGAGGAGGAGGGCGAGGACACGGAGGGCCTGGACGAGCCCTTCTGAGGTCTGGACGCGCCTTTCGAGGAGAGCGGGGGACAGGATCCGTCGGTTCGAGGACAGCGGGGGAGAGTCCGTCGGTACGGGGCGAGCGGGGCAGGATCCGTCGGCCGGTCAGTGCCCGGCCGAGGCCGCGCGGCGGGCGGCCCCGTCGACGAGAGCCAGCGCGTCCGCCGCGGTGCGGCCCGGCACGCGGTTCCAGGGGCCGATCAGCCCGGGCCAGCCCTGCGCGCGCAGCTCCGTGATCAGCCAGGCGCCGGCCCGGTCCACGGTGTCGCGGGAGCCGTAGCCGAGGCGGTGCGCCGAGATCAGGGCGCCGCAGACGCAGCGTGCGCCACGGGCGTTCCGCAGCCGGTACGGGGTGTTCTGCCAGCCCCACTCGGCGAGGATCTGCCGTGCGTAGCCGAGCTGGGTCGAGGGGCGCAGGTCCCCCTGCCCGACCCGTCGCCAGAGGTGGATGCGGTCGGGCAGCATCGCACCCAGCCGCCCGGGCAGCGGGCGCTCGTCCGGAGGCGGGGCGGGCAGCGTCCGCAGCGTGTCGTCGACGAGCCGGTCCACGGGCACGGACAGCAGGCTCCGCCAGTCGAAGGGGCCCGCGGGCGAAGGTTCCGCCGGACTCGCGGGGGTGAGCGCGGGCTCGGGGGCGGTGTACTCCCACCCCGTGACGATCTGCTGCCACGCCTGGGTGTCGTGCAGCCGGGAGGCCTGGTCGTCGAGCAGTTCCGGGGTGAGGACAGCGATCGCCATGAGTGCGTCATCTCCGTACATTTCGGACCTCTGTGTGAGGCGAATGTCGGTCACGCACGGCGATCGCTCCAGTGGAACGTGGCGTTCGGGTGTGCGACACCCGGGGCCCGACACCCGAACTCAGGTGTCAGGCCCCAGATGTCAGGTCCCAGGCGTCAGACGGAGGTGACCGGGAGTCCCGCGGCCCGCCACGCCTGGAAGCCGCCGATCAGGTCGGTGGCCCGGTGCAGACCCAGCTGCCGCAGCGAGGCGACCGCGAGGCTGGAGGCGTACCCCTCGTTGCAGATGACGACGATCCGGAGGTCGTGGCCGACCGCCTCGGCGGCGCGGTGGCTGCCCTGGGGGTCGAGCCGCCACTCCAGCTCGTTGCGTTCGACGACCAGCGCGCCCGGGACCAGTCCGTCCCGGTCGCGGAGGGCCGCGTACCGGATGTCCACCAGCAGTGCCCCGGCCTCCGCCGCCGCGGCTGCCTCGGACGGGCCGATCCGGTCGTAGCCGGCCCGGACCCGCTCCAGCAGCTCGTCGATGCCCACCGGCGCAGTGCCCACTGGCGCAGTGCCCACTGGCGCAGTGCCCACCGGCGCAGTGCCCACCGGCGTCGAGGCGTCCTTCAGCGCCCCGGTCCGGTCCGCGCTCACTGCCAGTCCTCCGGGCGCTCGGTCTGCTCCAGGCGGAGCACCGCACCGGTGCGGCTGAACCGGCGGATCCGCGGCAGCGGCGGGTAGTAGGCGTGGACGGAGACCGCGTGGGTGTCGGTGGACTCGTTGAGGACCTCGTGGACGTGGTTCTGACCGAACGCCCGGCCCTGACCGGTCGCCAGCACCCTCGACCGGTCCACCCCCTCCGTCAGCTCCAGCGTCTTCCAGCCGTCGGTGGGCAGCCGCACGGCCAGCGAGTGTTCCTTGAGGGCGCCGGACGCGGTGGTGAACGCGCCGAACGAGTCGGCGTGATCGTGCCAGCCCGTGCCGGTGCCCGGCGGCCAGCCGATCAGCCACGCCTCGCTGCCGCCCGGTCCGTCGAGCCGGATCCAGGTGCGGCCCTCCGGATCGAGTGGGAGCGAGGCGATGAGGGTCTCGTCCCGGGCGGCGTCGCGGACGAAGTCCGTCAGCTCCGCGACCGTCGGCGCGGCAGTGGAGGACCCGGCAGGGGAGGACCCGGCAGGAGAGGACCCGGCGAGGGAGGACGCAGCGGCGGCCACGGGGGCGGAAGGGGAAGGAACGGAGACAGCCGTGGGCACGGCGGAGTGAGGGGAAGACACGAGGACCGTCCTGAGAGTTCGCAAGGGATCCCGGCCGTGCGGAAAGCGGCACGGACCGGCAGCGGAAAGCGATTCAGCAGGACGGGCGACACACGCAGCCTGCGTAACGGACGAGGTCCATATGGACCCTCCGCCACAGGCGCACATCGGTGTCGGTCATGATCCGGAGTACACCATGCGCGCCTGTGCCGGTCAATCGGTCAGGTGATCGCTGCGGTCCCGTCGGCGTGCACCCGTGCCCGTGCCCGGGGCGGCCGCTCGTGGTCCGTGTCCCGTCCGCCCTCGCCGCCCTCGCCGCCCTCGCCTTCCTCCGGTTCCGCGGGCTCCCGCGCGCCGTGTGGCGCACCGCCCAGCGCGGCCCGTGCCGCGGTGTACAGCTCCGCGGGCCGTACGCCGCCGAAGGCCGCCACCAGATGTCCGTCGGGCCTGACCAGCAGAACGGTATGGGCCGATGCCCCCGGATAGCTCTCGGTGACCAGCAGCTCCGTAGGCCCCGGGAGTGCCGCGACGGCGTCCGTGAGGCGGGGCATGACGCCGGCCGTCCGCCAGTGCCGCCGGTCCCAGACGCCGGTCCCCGGTGCGACCAGGATCACCAGCGGTCTGCCCTGCCCGAGCCGCTCCCGCAGCCGCGCCGTCGTTCCGTCCGGCGCCGTCACCGTCACATCGGTGACCGGCGCACCGGGGGGCGTACCGACAACGGTGTGCGCCTCGGCGTGCGGAGGCGCAAGAGGGGAGTGCGAGTACGAAGGAGGCGCACCGAGGGCCCCACAGCCCAGATGGCCGTCGGAGAGCAGGGTGTCGTGACCGCGCGCGGCGCCCGGGACCAGGGTCCGCAGGCCGCCTCCGCCGCGCAGTATCGGCAGCGACTGGTCGGCGGCGCGCAGCCGGGCGGCCACCGCGGCCCGGCGCTCCGCCTGGTAGCTGTCGAGCAGCTGCTCCGCCGGTCCGTGGTGCCAGGCGTGGGCCAGCTTCCAGGCCAGGTTCTCGGCGTCCCGGAGCCCCTCGTCAAGACCCTGCGTGCCCAGCGCGCCCAGCAGATGTGCCGCGTCCCCGGCGAGGAACGCCCGCTGCCTGCGCCAGCGCCGGGCGAGCCGGTGGTGGAGCGTGTGGACGCCGGTGTCCAGCAGTTCGTACGCCGGGGTCTCGCCGCACCAGCCGGCCAGCGTGTCCCGGATGCGGGTGACCAGGGCTTCGGGGGTGACCAGTTCGCCGCGCGGCGGCAGCAGCCAGTCCAGCCGCCAGACGCCGTCCGGCAGCGGCCGGGCGGAGATCTCGGCACCCCCGGTCCGCCAGGGAGGCTGCCGGTGCAGAACAGCCTCGTCGGGCCAGGGCAGTTCGGCCCGGAGCGCGGCGACGGCATGCCGCTCCACCGCCGTACGACCGGGGAACCGGATGTCCAGCAGCTTGCGCACGGTCGACCGGGCGCCGTCGCAGCCGACCAGATAACTCCCGCGCCACCAGGTCGATCCCGGCTCCCGGGTGTGCACCGTGATGCCGTCGGGGTCCTGCTCCAGCGTGTCGATCCGGCTCATCGGCACCAGCCGGACCAGCGGCGCCTTGTCCACCGCCGCACGCAGCGCGCCGCTCAGCGCGTGCTGCGGAACATGGAGCGGCGCGGGAAGGAGCCCGGGGAGCGGCTCCTCGGCCTCCTCGTGCCCGCGGCCCCCGTTCAGCGGCACGTTCCGGACCAGCTGCTTCCGGCGCATCGAACGCCATCCGGCCCAGCGCAGCCCGACGCGGTCCAGCTCCCGGCAGCCCAGGCGGCTCACCAGGTCGGCGGTGTCCTCGCGCAGCACGACCGTGCGGGCGGGACGGGGCTCCTCCGTGCCGGGCCCCTCGTCGAGGACGACGGAGGGGACGCCCTGGGCGGCGAGGGCCAGCGACAGCGTCAGGCCGACGGGCCCGGCGCCGACGACGATCACCGGGTCCACGGCGCGTACCCTCCGGCCCGTACGGTCATGCGGAACGTGGCATAGGAAGCCGGGTGCGTGATCACAGAACGTATGCAACCCACTGGTGGTGCTTGCGTCAAGTGACCGAGGCAGCGACGCGTGCGCCGCTGCCTCGAATGCTCCTGCCCGGAGGGGCCGGCGGGGCCCCGGGGTGGTCAGCCCTTCGTCACTCCGGCCCCACCGGCACCGCCGTCCGTCGGGCCTGCGCCCCCTGCGCCCCCGAGGTCCGGGCCGGGAACGGCGTCCACCGTGGGGATGCCGGCGGCCGGGTCGCCGGGCGCCACCTTGATGCCGGTCTTGGCGCGGCGGCCGCGCTTCTCGATCCAGGTCGCCAGCGCCGAGAGCAGCAGACACATCGCGATGTAGAGGGTGCCGATCACGACGATCGTGGAGACGTACGGGTACTGGCCGTTCACCTGGGTGTTGGAGGCGATCAGACGCGCGGTCTGGAGCAGCTCCGGGTACAGGATGATGAAGCCGAGCGAGGTGTCCTTGAGGGTCACCACGAGCTGACCGATGATCGTCGGCAGCATGGACCGGACGGCCTGCGGCATCAGGACGCTGACCATGACCTGCGTCTTGCTCATGCCGAGCGCGTACGCCGCCTCGCTCTGCCCCTTGGGCACCGAGTTGATGCCGGCCCGCAGCACCTCGGCCTGGACGCAGCCGTTGTAGACGGACAGGCCCGCCGCGAGCGCCCACATCGAGTAGTCGGTGAGGAAGCCGACCCAGATGGCGTAGATCGTGATCAGCAGCGGCAGCGAGCGGAACAGCTCGATGAAGGTGGTCGCCGCCCAGCGGATCGGCTTGTGGTCGGAGAGCCGGCCCACCACCAGGAGCACACCGAGGACCAGCGAGCCGATCGCGGCGAGACCGAACGCCTTGAGCGTGGCGATCAGGGCGTCGGCGATGTTCTGCCGGATGCCCGCGTAGTTGAAGATGTCCCACATCTCGGGGGCGAGGTGCCCCTTGTCGGCCAGCCGAAGGATGCTGACGACGATCAGCGCCGCGATGGCGAGGCTGCCGCCGACGGCGTAGATCCGGTTGCGGACGACGGCCTTGGGGCCCGGGGCGTCGTAAAGAACGCTGGCGCTCATCGGGCGACCTCCATGCGACGCTCCAGCAGCCGGAAGAGGCCGCTGATGGTAAAGGTGATGATCAGGTACCCGATGGCCACCCAGATGAAGACGGGGACGATGTCGTAGCCCTTGTCACTCATGAGCTTCTGCCAGCCGAACAGTTCGGCGTTGCTGAAGGCGCCGGCGATCGCGGAGTTCTTCGTCAGGGCGATGAAGATGCTGCTCAGCGGCGGGATCACCGTGCGCGTGGCCTGGGGGAGCACCACGATCTGCAGGGTCTGGGCGAACGTCATGCCGATCGAGCGCGCGGCCTCCGCCTGCCCCAGCGGCACGGTGTTGATACCGGAGCGGACCGCCTCGCAGACGAAGGACGAGGTGTAGAAGCCGAGGGCCAGGGAGCCGAGGACGAACGGGCTCATCCCCGGGAAGAGGATCTCCGGCACGACGAAGAAGAAGATCAGGAAGAGCAGCGTCAGCGGGGTGTTGCGCATCAGCGTGACCCACGCGGTGCCGAAGTACCGCAGCGGCGGCACCGGCGAGACGCGGAATCCGGCGACGACGACACCGAGAACCAGGGCGATAAGCGAGCTGACGGCGGTGATCGACACAGTTCCTATGAAGCCGTCGCGGAACGCTGGGAAATTGTCGAGCAGTACGTTCATGAGGTCTCCGCGTCGGCGGTCATCGGCATCGGGGCAGGGGAAGGAGCGCCCCGTACGACCGCCGCCCCAGGGGAGAGGGGTACGGCGGCGGAGTACGGGACGCCTGGGTCACTCGCGAGGCGCCGTGACGGGTGTCGGCGCTCGGGCACCGGGAGGTGCCGGGCGCCCGACAGTGCCGGGCGCCCGAGGGCGTCAGTAACGCTCGATGGCCGGCGGGGCGACGTAGTCCGAGCCGGACAGGCCGAGGGTGGCCTCGTAGATCTTCTTGTACGTGCCGTCCTTCACGCGGTCCTCCAGCGACTTGCTGATGGCCTCGCGGAGCACCTTGTCGTCCTTGTTCAGGCCGACGCCGTAGGGCTCGTCGGTGAACGGCTTGCCGACGACCTTGAGCTTGCCCTTGTTGGCGGCGGCGTAGCCCTTGAGGATCGAGTCGTCAGTGGTGACGGCGTCGACCTGCTTGGTCAGCAGCTGCTGCACGCAGTCGGAGTACTTGGCCAGCTCGACGACGCTCGCGCCGTACTCCGGCTTCTTGATCTCCTGCAGCGGCGTGGAGCCGACGATCGAGCAGACCTTCTTGCCCTTCACCGACTCCTTGCCGGTGATCGACGTCTCGTCCTTGCGTACCAGGAGGTCCGCGCCGGCCTTGTAGTACGGACCGGCGAAGCCGACCTGCTTCTTGCGCTCGTCGTTGATCGTGTAGGTGCCGACGTAGTAGTCGACCTGGCCCTTGGAGATGGCCGTCTCGCGGACACCGGAGTCGACGGTCTTCCACTCGATCTGCTTCTCCGAGAAGCCGAGGTCGGCGGCGACCATCTTGGCGATCTCGATGTCGAAGCCCGAGCGCTCCTTGGTCGACTGGTCCTCGAAGCCGAGGTACGGCTGGTCGGCCTTGGCGCCGATGACCACCTTGCCGCGCTCCTTGGCCTTCTTGAAGACCGGGGAGTCCAGGTCGACACCGGTGGCCGCGGTGTAGGTGGGGAGCGCGGGGGCGTCGGAGGAACCCGGCTTCGTGCCGCCCGGTTTGTCACCGGCGGAGCCCTCCTTGCCACCACACGCGGTGGCGGTCAGTGCGAGGACGGCGATGGCCGCGACGGCGGCGGACTTACGGAGCTTCATGTGAACAATCCTTAAGTTCGTAGGTCGTTGTCGTCAGTGGTGAAGGATCTTCGACAGGAAGTCCTTGGCCCGGTCGCTGCGCGGGTTGCTGAAGAACTGTTCGGGGGTCGCCTCTTCGACGATCTTCCCGTCGGCCATGAACACGACGCGGTTGGCGGCGGAACGGGCGAAGCCCATCTCATGGGTGACGACGATCATGGTCATCCCGTCCCGGGCCAGCTGCTGCATGACCTCGAGGACCTCGTTGATCATCTCCGGGTCGAGAGCCGACGTGGGCTCGTCGAAGAGCATGACCTTCGGGTCCATCGCCAACGCCCGTGCGATCGCGACGCGTTGCTGCTGGCCACCGGAGAGCTGCGCCGGGTACTTGTCGGCCTGTACGCCGACGCCCACCCGGTCGAGCAGCGTCCGGGCCTTCTCCTCCGCCGCCTTCTTGTCGGCCTTGCGGACCTTGACCTGGCCCAGCATGACGTTCTCCAGCACCGTCTTGTGTGCGAAGAGATTGAACGACTGGAAGACCATGCCCACGTCGGCGCGCAGCCTCGCCAGCTCCTTGCCCTCCTGGGGCAGGGGCTTGCCGTCGATCGAGATCGCTCCCGAATCGATCGTCTCCAAGCGATTGATCGTGCGGCACAGCGTGGACTTGCCGGACCCGGAAGGCCCGATGACGACCACGACCTCGCCACGGGCGATGGTCAGGTCGATGTCCTGGAGCACATGCAGCGCGCCGAAGTGCTTGTTGACGTTGCTCAGTACGACCAGGTCGTTCGCCGCGGGCGCGGCATCCTCGGCGTCCTTGGTCACTGAAACTCCGCTCATCGGCTTCTTGCTCCGTCCTCCTCGGTTGAAGAAGGACACTAATGACGCAGTGCGACCAACGTCATTACATCTGAGCGGAAATTGAGCATAACGATCCGGCGGCAACCGGACACTCCGCGTGAACAGGACGCCACGCGCCGCCCCGGGGCGTACCGGGTGCATAACGGAAACCCTGCTGTAACCGGCAGGCTCTTGACTGGTGTGCCGCTCATCGGCGTGGATGCCTTGAGCAAGGAAGACGCGAAGCGTCGACGAACGGAAGGTCTCGCAGACGATCTTCCGGATGAACCGGCGTGAAACGTGAGATAACACCTGGTGACACCGCGCAACGGTGGCGCCGACAAACCCGAGGAGCCGGACGGCCCCGGGAGACACGGAGAGGAGGGCCATGAGACTGCTGCTCGTCGAGGACGACGACCATGTCGCGGCGGCCCTGTCCGCCGTGCTCGCCCGGCACGGATTCCAGGTCGTGCACGCCCGCAACGGCGAGGAGGCCCTGCGCGCGCTGCTGCCCGCCGAGAAGAGGCCCTTCGGGGTGATCCTCCTCGACCTCGGCCTGCCCGACCAGGACGGCTACGAGGTGTGCGGAAAGATCCGCAAGCGCACCGCCACCCCCGTGATCATGGTCACCGCCCGTGCCGACGTGCGCTCGCGCATCCACGGACTCAACCTGGGCGCCGACGACTACGTCACCAAGCCGTACGACTCCGGCGAGCTGCTCGCCCGTATCCACGCGGTCGCCCGGCGCACCACCAGCGGCGAGGACACCGCGCCGACCCCCGTCGCCGCGCTGCGTCTCGGGCCGGTCGCCATCGAGCTGCCGACCCGCCGGGTCAGCGTCGACGGCGAGGAAGTCCAGCTCACCCGCAAGGAGTTCGACCTGCTGGCGCTCCTCGCCCAGCGCCCCGGCATCGTCTTCCGCCGCGAGCAGATCATCAGCGAGGTCTGGCGCACCAGCTGGGAGGGCACCGGGCGCACGCTGGAGGTCCATGTCGCCTCCCTGCGCTCCAAGCTGCGGCTGCCCGCCCTGATCGAGACCGTACGGGGCGTCGGCTACCGGCTCGTCGCGCCGTCCGCGTAACCGGCGGGTACGTTTCCCCGGTGCGCTCCCGTCTGCTCCCGCTGCTCATCGTCCTGATGGCCGCCATCCTGCTCACCCTCGGCCTGCCGCTCGCGGTCAGCGTGGCGGCGGCCGAACAGCAGCGCCTGGTGATCGACCGGATCGACGACACCGCACGGTTCGCCGCCCTGGCGCAGGCCATCACCGACACCTCCCCGGACAGCGAGGAGCGCCGCCGCACCCTCCAGACCGACCTGGAGGTCTACACCTCGGTGTACGACATCCGCGCCGGCGTCTTCTTCCGGGACGACCGGGCCCTGGCCAAGGCCCCCAGCTTCTGGGGCCTGCCCGCCGAGGGCGAGGGGCGTACGGCTTTCGACGAGGCGCTGCTGGGCCGACGCTCGCACGATCCGCCGCAGGTCTGGCCCTGGCGCGACGGCCGTGTCGTCGTCGCCTCGCCCGTGGTGCGCGACGGCGACGTGGTCGCCGTGGTCGTCATCGACTCGCCCACCGGCGAGATGCGGTCGCGGATCCTGCGGACCTGGCTGCTCATCGGCCTCGGCGAGGCGCTGGCGCTGCTGGTGGCGGTCGGCGCGGCGGTCCGGCTCACCGGCTGGGTCCTGCTGCCCGTGCGGACCCTGGACGCCGCCACCCACGACATCGCCGGCGGCCGCATGCGCTCCCGGGTCGCCGCCTCCGCCGGGCCGCCGGAGCTCCGACGCCTGGCGCGCTCCTTCAACGAGATGGCGGACAACGTCGAGGACGTGCTGGAGCAGCAGCGCGCCTTCGTGGCCGACGCCTCGCACCAGCTGCGCAACCCGCTCGCCGCCCTGCTGCTGCGCATCGAGCTCCTCGCTCTCGAACTGCCCGAGGGCAGCGAGGAGATCGCGGCCGTGCGTACCGAGGGCAAGCGGCTGGCCCGGGTCCTCGACGACCTCCTGGACCTCGCGCTGGCCGAGCACGCCGAGGCGGACCTCCAGCTGATCGACATCGTCCCGCTCACCGCCGAGCGGGTCGCCTCCTGGCGGCCGATGGCGGAGCGGGAGGGGGTGACCCTCACCCTGGACGGGGCCCCGGCGGCCACCGCCTGGGCCGACCCCATCGCGCTCTCCAGCGCCCTGGACGCGGTGATCGACAACGCCCTGAAGTTCACCCCGGCAGGAGAGGACGTCACCGTCACCGTCGCCGCCGGAGCCGTCGCGGCGACCGTCGTCGTCGCCGACCGGGGCCCCGGCCTCACCGAGGCGGAGCTGGAGCGCGTCGGGGACCGCTTCTGGCGCAGCACCCGCCACCAGAACGTCAGCGGATCGGGCCTGGGCCTCTCCATCTCCCGGGTGCTGCTCGCGGCGGGCGGCGGCTCGATCGCGTACGAGCACCACCCACCGCACGGCCTGCGGGTGACGGTCTCCGTCCCCCGCGACCTGCCGTCCGGCGGCTGAGCCGAGGACGGCAGGGGCCCGGGGCAGGCCGGGGTTCACACCCGACGCCGGTTCACGCGCAGCGACGGCTCACGGCTTCACCGAGCGGTAGTAGTCCTTCGCCCCGTCGTGCACATCCAGCGGATCCGTGTAGATCGCCGTCCGCAGATCCACCAGCTGCGCCGCGTGCACCTCGCGGCCGATCCGGTCCCGGCTGTTGATCACCGTCCGGGTGAAGGCCTCGGTCATCGCCGCGTCCGTGCGGTCGGTCGTGACGAGCAGATTGGCGACGGCGACCGTCGGCACCGACTGACCCTGCTGGGCCTCCGGATAGGCGTCGGCGGGCATCATCGCCGACCGGTAGAAACGGGTGGGGCCGGTCGCCGCCTGCAACTTCGCGACCAGGGCCGCCTCCAGCGGCACCAGCCGGATGGCGAAGCGCTGCGACAGCTCCTGCACGGCCGCGGTCGGCAGCCCGCCCGACCAGAAGAAGGCGTCGAGCCGGCCCTGCGTCAGCCGTACGGGCATGGTGTCGATGCCCACCGGCACCGGTGTGATGTCCTCGGCCGGATCGAGCCCCGCCGCCACCAGCAGCCGGTCCGCGACCAGCCGCACCCCGGAGCCCTGCTGGCCGACGCCCACCCGCTTGCCCCGCAGGTCGGAGGGGGTGCGGATGTCGGAATCGCGGGGGACGACCAGCTGGACGTAGTCGTCGTACAGCCGGACGCAGCCGCGCAGCCGCTGGGCCCCCGGCCGCCCGTCACGCAGATAGGTCGCCACGGCGTCGGCGGTGGCGATGGTGAAGTCCGCCTCGCCGGTCGCCACCCGGGCGAGGTTCTGCTGCGACCCCTCGCTGGTCCGCAGCCGTATGGACACCTCCGGCATGTCCTTGGCGAGCGCGCCCTCCAGCCGCTCCCCGTACCGCTGGTAGACGCCGCTGGGCACCCCGGTGGAGAAGGTGAGCGACCCGCTCGGGTCACCCCCGTCCCCTTGGGGCTGGAGCCACCACGCGAGCAGCCCGAGCACGACCGCGAGGACGGCGCCCGTCTGCAGGGTGCGCCGGCGGCCGAATCGGGACAGAGCGTGGAACATGCGCGCGATCCTGCCAGCTCACCCGCCCCCCTGGCCAGGCTTCCCCGTGAGGCCCGGCCCACAGCGGACGGCCACGGGAGGGGCGGCGGAAGGTTGCGGAAGGCTACGGGAGGGGCCTGCCCGGCAACCGCCTACCCTTGTCCCATGAGCAGCGGCAACCGGAGCGAAGCAGTGGACGTCCAGAAGAGCTACGAGGTGCGCACCTACGGGTGCCAGATGAACGTCCACGACTCCGAACGGTTGTCGGGTCTCCTGGAGGGCGCCGGCTACGTCCGGGCGCCCGAAGGTTCCGACGGCGACGCCGACGTCGTCGTCTTCAACACCTGCGCGGTGCGCGAGAACGCCGACAACAAGCTGTACGGGAACCTCGGCCGCCTCGCGCCCATGAAGACCAAGCGCCCCGGGATGCAGATCGCCGTCGGCGGCTGTCTCGCGCAGAAGGACCGCGACACCATCGTCAAGCGGGCCCCCTGGGTCGACGTCGTCTTCGGCACCCACAACATCGGCAAACTGCCGGTCCTCCTGGAGCGCGCCCGCATCCAGGAGGAGGCGCAGATCGAGATCGCCGAATCGCTGGAGGCCTTCCCCTCCACGCTCCCCACCCGCCGCGAGTCCGCCTACGCCGCGTGGGTCTCCATCTCCGTCGGCTGCAACAACACCTGCACGTTCTGCATCGTCCCGGCCCTGCGCGGCAAGGAGAAGGACCGCCGCACGGGCGACATCCTGGCCGAGATCGAGGCCCTGGTGGCCGAGGGCGTCTCCGAGATCACCCTGCTCGGCCAGAACGTGAACGCGTACGGCTCCGACATCGGCGACCGGGAGGCCTTCTCCAAGCTGCTGCGCGCCTGCGGCTCCATCGAGGGCCTGGAGCGCGTCCGCTTCACCTCGCCGCACCCCCGCGACTTCACCGACGACGTCATCGCCGCCATGGCCGAGACGCCCAACGTGATGCCGCAGCTCCACATGCCGATGCAGTCCGGATCGGACCGCATCCTGAAGGCGATGCGCCGCTCCTACCGTCAGGAGCGCTTCCTGGGAATCATCGAGAAGGTGCGCGCCGCGATGCCGGACGCCGCCATCTCCACGGACATCATCGTGGGCTTCCCCGGGGAGACCGAGGAGGACTTCGAGCAGACGATGCACGCCGTCCGCGAGGCGCGGTTCGCCAACGCGTTCACCTTCCAGTACTCCAAGCGCCCCGGCACCCCCGCCGCCGACATGGACGGCCAGATCCCCAAGGAGGTCGTCCAGGAGCGCTACATGCGCCTGTCCGCCCTCCAGGAGCAGATCTCCTGGGACGAGAACAAGAAACAGGTCGGCCGCACCCTGGATGTCATGGTCGCGGAGGGCGAGGGCCGCAAGGACGGCGCCACCCAGCGCCTCTCCGGCCGTGCCCCCGACAACCGGCTGGTCCACTTCACGCAGCCCGAGGAGGCCGTGCGCCCCGGTGACGTGGTGACCGTCGAGATCACCTACGCCGCCCCCCACCACCTGCTCGCCGAGGGCACGCCGCTCGCCGTACGGTCCACCCGCGCGGGCGACGCCTGGGAGAGGCGCACCACCGAGGCGGCCGCCAAGCCCGCCGGAGTGATGCTCGGCCTCCCCGGCATCGGCGCCCCGGACCCGCTCCCGGCCCCCGCGGCCCCGGCCTGCGGCATCGGCTGACGGCCCCGGGCCCGGCATCGGCCGGCGCTCCGGGCCTGCGAGGTCCACGGCCCGCGACATCGGCCGACGGCCCCGGGCCGCTGAGGTCCCCGCCGACGGACCCCGGCCCGCGGTCCGGGGCCGGTGGCCCCGGACCCGGCCGACACCCCGGGCAAGTACGCTGACCCGCATGCTTGTCGCCGCCGCCGTGTGCCCCTGTCCGCCGCTCCTGGTGCCCGAGGTCGCCGCCGGGGCCGCCCCCGAGCTCGACGCCGCGCGGGACGCGTGCCTCGACGCCGTGGGGGTGCTCGCCGCCTCACGCCCGGATCTGCTCGTCGTGGTGGGACCGGGCGACGACCGCTCCGCCGGGCGCTACCCGGCAGGAGCGCACGGCACCTTCCGGGGCGTCGGCGTGGACCTCGATGTGATGCTCGGCGACGCACCGCGGGGCGCGGCGGTCCCGGACCGGCCGCTGCCGCAGTCCCTCACCGTGGGTGCGTGGCTGCTGGGCCGGGCCCGGTGGACGGGCGCTCCCGTCGAAGGGCTCGCGGTGGCCGAGCGGGAGTCCGCCGAGGAGTGCGCGTCGGCCGGACGCGCACTCGCCGGACGTGCCGAGCGGGTCGCGCTCCTGGTGATGGGCGACGGCAGCGCCTGTCGCACCCTCAAGGCGCCCGGCTACCTCGACGAGCGGGCCGCCGCGTTCGACGCAGGGGCCACCGAAGCGCTCGGCTCCGCCGATCTCGACGCCCTCGCGGCGCTCGACGCCACGCTCGCCCACGAGCTCAAGGCGGCCGGCCGGGCCCCCTGGCAGCTGCTCGGCGGTGCCGCGCGGGACGCCGGGCTCGCCGGACGGCTGCTGTACGAGGACGCCCCGTACGGCGTGGGCTACACCGTCGCCGCCTGGTCCTGAACAGGACGGCGGCGGGCACGGAGCAGTCGGCTCCGTGCCCGCCGCCGGGGTACTGCCACCGCGTCAGGAAGCGGGCGGCGGCGGAGGCGGAGTGCCCCCGTCCTTCTGCCCCAGCTTGTCCACGGCCTCCTTGGCCTTGCGCGTACCCGAATCGATCTTGTCGCTGTACTTGCCCTTGGTCTTCTGGTCGACCGTGCGCGCGGCCTTGTCGAGGCCCTGCTCGATCTTGCCCCCGTGCTGCTGCGCGAGGTCGCCGACCTTGTCCTTGGCCGGACCCAGCTTGGCCTTCAGGTTGTCCAGGAACCCCATTGGGTCACCTTCCGTGCAGTGAGGACTGTTCGCGGGAGCGTTCTCCCGCCCCCATTGTCCGTCACCTGTCCGTTCCTGCCGTTTTTACTCGCCCTATAGCGCCCGCCGGCGTTTTCCGAGCGCATCCTTGACGTCGCTCTCCGCACCCGGCGGCGCCCCCCGCCCCGCCCGACGTGTTCGGGGCGGCCCGGATATTTGGGAGACTGTCCGGGTGACCCCTCCCACCTCCGCCCCCCGCGTCATCACCGTCGTAGGCCCCACCGCAGCCGGAAAATCGGATCTGGGGGTCTTTCTGGCCCAGCGGCTGGGCGGTGAGGTGATCAACGCCGATTCCATGCAGCTCTACCGGGGGATGGACATCGGCACCGCGAAGCTGACGCTCCCCGAGCGCGACGGCGTGCCGCACCGGCTGCTGGACATCTGGGACGTCACCGAGGCCGCCAGCGTCGCGGAGTACCAGCGCCTGGCCCGGCTGGAGATCGACCGGCTGCTCGCCGAGGCGCGCACACCCGTCCTGGTCGGTGGTTCCGGGCTCTACGTGAAGGGCGCCATCGACGCCCTGGAGTTCCCCGGTACGGACCCCGAGGTCCGCGCCCGCCTCGAAGCGGAACTGGCCGAGCGCGGCTCCGGCGCCCTGCACGCCCGCCTCGCCGCCGCCGACCCCGACGCCGCCCGGTCCATCCTGGCGAGCAACGGCCGCCGCATCGTGCGCGCCCTCGAAGTCATCGAGATCACCGGCAAGCCCTTCACCGCCAACCTCCCCGGCGACGAGCCGGTCTACGACGCCGTGCAGATCGGCGTCGACGTGGACCGCCCCGAACTCGACGAGCGCATCGCCCTGCGCGTGGACCGGATGTGGGAGGCCGGACTTGTGGACGAGGTGCGCGCCCTGGAGAAGTCCGGGCTGCGCGAGGGCCTCACCGCCTCCCGGGCCCTCGGCTATCAGCAGATCCTCGCGGCGCTCGCGGGGGAGTGCACCGAGGACGACGCGCGGGCCGAGACCGTACGCGCCACCAAGCGCTTCGCCCGCCGTCAGGACTCGTGGTTCCGCCGCGACCCGCGTGTCGTGTGGCTCGGCGGCGGACACCGTGACCGGGGGGAACTCCCGCACCGGGCGCTGACGTTGGTCGAACGAGCGGTCACAGCTTGATCGCATGTCCGAAGAGCGACGTGCAGTAGGGGCCCTCGGTACCGCATCGACGCAGTTCAGGAAGGACCCTGAGTCGCGAGGCCTCACCAGGCTTCGACAGCCAGGAACAGCCACTGCGGATGCGGGCCGTCCGCTTGCCGACTTCGCTGATGGGCAGTCGGTTGCGCGAGCGATGGGCGGGGGGCCCTGGTACCTGCCGCGCCATCCGGCCGTGATCCGGCCCGGCGTCGTGGCGGGGGTCCGACGACGACGCGAGGGATCCTCGGTTCGGCCGGCCGGGGGTCCGGACCAGGAGAGCGTCAGGGGAGACGCTGGCCGGGGGCGGCATCGAGGCGCATGGGAGCGATGGGGCGCCCGGAATGCGTGTGGGTTCGGGCCGCTCCGTTCCCGACGATTCCCGCGGCAGCGCACAGGCGCCGCAGAGTGCGGGAGAGCGCGGTGGCGTGCCGCCTCACGATCTCCGTACCTTGGTCGGCGTCCGGGAAGCGGGCGGTGACGGCATAGTGGCGGTTGCGGACCTGGATGGTCGCCATGGGCGTTGCCCGGAGATCCTGGTACCAGGCCGCATCAGGAGTGGAAGCCAGGGTCCAGTGCCCCCGCTCCGCGTCGTACGCGATGACCTCCAGCACCGTGTGGTGGATACAGCCACTGGCCCTGTCGGTGTGGTGCAGAAGCAGCAAACGCCGGCCGAGAACCGCCCCGAAGCCCCCGCGGTAGAGAGCTATGGGCAGCCGTGCGAGGCGCGACTGCCAGCCACGCCGCGGTAGAGAGCTGTCCTGGCCGGTGTGTCGTACTGGCGTCATCGAGCCGCCTCCTGGGGCAGTGCAGGGAACCGATTGCGTAACGGAAGCCAGAGTCAACCCTTAGCATAGGCAAGCTTTGCATAGTCTAAAGCTTGTCCGCTGAGGGGAAGCGGTCCTCTTGAACGTCGCCGATCTGCTGGGAGCACCGTGATCACCGAGAAGCGAAGGGACGGTTGGACGGGCCTGTCCTGGCTGCCGATCGTGATGATGGCGGTCGTGGCGGGGATGGATCTCACAGCCGGCCCGGAGGGCGGCTTCCTCCCGCTGGTGGCGCTCGGCCCCGCCTTCGCAGGGTTGATCGGCACCTGGCGGCGTACAGCTCTCATCGGCGCGCTGGCTCTGTTGCTGTGCGCCGGCCTGGGAATGTACGACGGGCTCTTCGATACCAGGCGTGGCTACACAGCGATGGCATCGGTCGCCGGAGTCACGGTTGCCGGCGCCTTGGCCGCGGGGTCGCGTATGCGGCGCGAGGCGGAGCTGGCCGGCGTACGCTCGATCGCCGAGGTGGCCCAGAGCGTGCTGCAAAGGCCCGTGCCTCGCCATGTCGGAGGGCTGAGGGCCGCTGCCTCCTACACATCCGCGGCCGCGGAGTCACGTATCGGCGGCGATCTGTACGAGGTGGTGGCGTCGCCGTACGGAGTCCGCGTCATCATCGGGGACGTCCAGGGCAAGGGGCTCGCCGCGGTGGAGACGGCGGCCTCGGTCCTGGGCGTATTCCGTGAGGCGGCGTACGACGAGCCCGACCTGACCGCGCTCGCCGCCCGGCTGGAGCGCACAGTGGCCCGCGAGGCGGACGGAGAGAAGTTCGTAACCGCCGTCCTCGCCGAGATACACACGGAGCAGGGGGTCGCTGTCTTTCTGAACTGCGGGCATCCCCCGCCCGTCATCGTCCGCGCGGACGGCTCCGTCGACCTTGCCGGCCCACCCGTCCATGCCCTGCCTCTGGGGCTGGGCGCGCACGGTGGAGAGCCACCCCGAACCTACCGGTCCGGTCTTGCTCCGGGCGACCAACTTCTCCTCTACACCGACGGAGTCACCGAAGCACGTGACGCCGACGGCACCTTCTACCCCCTGCGGGAACGAGCTGGACTGCTGTGTACCGCAGAGGCCGAGGAGGGTCTTGAAGCGCTTCGCGAGGACGTGGTGAACCACGCCGACGGTCCCTTGCACGACGACGCGGCGATGCTTCTGCTGCGTCACCGGCGGCGGTGAGCCATGGACGCCGTTGATCGCGGTGCGCACCGCGTCGGGAGCAAGGTAGAAAGGTGTCATGGCCAGGAAAGTCGCTCCCGCGGAGCGTATGGACGATGTGGATGCGGTGACCGGGGCGGTGCTGACGGCCTCCCGGTTGCTGGTCGCGGTGTCGGCGCGCTCGCTGGCGGAGGTCGAGGAGCGTGTGACGCTGCCGCAGTTCCGGATGCTGGTGGTGCTCTCCACGCGTGGTGCCACCAAGCTCGTCACGCTGGCGGAGCTGTTGGGGGTGGCGCCGTCGACGGCGATGCGTATGGTCGACCGGCTGATCGCGGCAAGGCTCGCGGACCGGCAGACCAATCAGCACAACCGCCGGGAGACGCTGCTCCGGCTCACGGAGGAGGGGCACCGCACGGTGGAGAACGTCACAGCGCGCCGGCGCCAGGAGATCGCGTCGATCGTTCAGCGTCTCGCTCCGCACCAGCGGACGGCGCTGATCGATGCACTGGCCGACTTCAACGAGGCGGGCGGCGAACGGCCGGCCCCGCTGCTGGACGAAGGTACCGGGCCTCACCCACTGGGCTGGGGCGAAACAGCAGGCTGACCAGGTGCGTTCTTGGTCTTCCTGTTCCGCATCCGGGAAGAAAGGAGACCTGGACAACATGACTCGTCGACCCGCAGATTCGTCTTCACGGTTCGGCCGGACACACAGGTCGCGCGCCGTGTTCCGCAACTCGACGGTGCGCGGCGCCAAGGCGGACCTACCGCCTCCCGTCATCGTGCACACCGCACACGAGGACGGCGGCCGATACGTAACGGTCCGAGGCAAGCAACTCGGCCTGGCCCGCTCGGTCTCCGATGTCATCGACTTCCTGTGCGCGGTGGGGATCGATCTCGACGGAGAGGAGATAGCCACGCCGGCGTTGGTCGAGTGGCGAGGAGGGGGCCCTGAGCAGTGGTGATCGGCTGTCCAACGGCGGCAGCACGCGCCTGCGGGTGCCCATCCCGCTCCTGGCCGCCGCTACTTCTCTTTTCAGGTCGGGTCAGCCGACTTCATGGCCCGGGGCCCGGCTGGACCGGACGCGAGCGAGGACATCGACAGAGCCCTGAAGACCAACTCAGGGGATCAAGAAGGCGATGAACAGGGCGAGCGGGAGGCCTATGAGGATCGCCGCAAAGAGCCAGCCCGTCCTTGCCGAGGTTTTCGAGCCGACCAGCGCGCAGAAAATCGCCGCGAGGGCGAGAAGGAAGAACAGCGGAACTGCGATGACGACGCTCGCACCGGATCCCATAGTGCATGCCTTTCAGTGTGGTGTCCCGGGGCCGCCATGAAGGCGGCCCCGGGTGCGTCAGCCTTGAGGCGTGACGTTCTTGCTCATGGCTCTATGGAGTGATGTTCTCGATGAATCCCTTGGACGGATCGTCGCAGTGCACGACTCCGGCCGGACGCTTGCCCGGGCCGTCACCGATAAACGGCACGGGCGGATCTATGATCCACGGGTTACCGCCGCTGCCGCGCTCGACGACGTCACACTTTCCGTACGCGTGGCCGTTGCCCGCAGGAAGGTTACCGAAGTTCCTCCAGTCGCCCTTCTCGATCGGCTTGCTCGACGGACGGCCAAGATTGTCGGTCATGGTGTCGTCGATGTAGAGGTACAGGTCGGGCATGTAGCTCTGGTAGACGATGCCGTTGGACGGGTTCGCGTCACGGTTGTCGGCCTTGTGCGTCGGTTTTACGCTGCCGTCCGCGCAGAAGGCGGCCGCGATGTCTTGCCAGATGGGCGGGGCGTTGCCGATCAGGCTGCCGAAGGCATTGTTGTTGCCGTCGTTCTTGAAGAACATCGAGTAGATGTCTCCAGCGAAGTCGGCGATGCCCTTGTTCATCTCAGGGTGCGCCTTGACCTTGTCGACCCATGCCTTGACATTGTCGTTGACGTGTTTGTTCGCGACCATCGGGCGGTAGCCATGGACTCCGCCACCGACGGCACGGATGTCAACGCACGTGTTGTCCTCGTTGACGCGCGCACCCCGCAAGTGCGGGAAGTATGCCTGCCCGGGAGTGTCGCCGTCCGTGTACGGGCGCACCTGCTGGTCACGTCCGTACTCGAGAGCGTCCTGGGTCGTGTAGTCGATGTACGGGGCAGTGATCCCGTAGTCCGCCTCGATGGCCTTGATGATGTTGGTGACGAAGTGCGGCAGATGCGCGTTGCCCACCCGGGCCCGGTAGCTTGCCGACTCGCTGCCGGAGACGATCTTGCCGGTGGAGTTGTCGACGATGAAGCTCACCTCGACATCACTTTTGATCTTGTAGGCGTTGTCGTCCTTCAGCGCGACGCTCGCGGGCTGCGACGGGTCGGGCCGCTGGTTGGACATAGCCATCCATACCGGGATGGACATGGACGGCTCCGAGTCATCTGCCCGCGGCTCCTTCCCGCCGGCCTTGATGTCCTTGGCCCACTGGTCGGCGGCGTCATAGGTCTTCTGCCCGCTGCACTCGCCCCGCGGCGTTGTGGTTGTGCAGCGTGCGCGCCAGGTGATGCCGAAGTGGTCAGCCTCCGGGTTCTGCCAGTCGGGCCCCGATTTCGCATGACCCATGGCCCAGTTGTACAAGGTGGTCATCGTGCGTAGCGGCGTCTTCAGCTCCTCCGGCATGTTGGAGTCGAGATTCTGGTTCGGGTCGAAGATCGCCGCAGCGGTCAGGTTCCGCTCGACGAACTTGCCATTGATCGGTGAGATGGCAATGGCGTCGAATGCGATGTCTTCGTCACCCGTGCCGTCCGGGGTGATGGTCGACAGCGTCACCTTGGGCTTGCCGCTGAACATGAACGCGCCGAGGGAAGCCCAGCGGTTCTTGTCGCCCTTCTGCGCCACGGTCCGGGTTTTCACGCCCTTGGCCGTGTGGATCTTGTACGTGGCGTACTTGGTGTGGGCGCCGTGGTCCGGCAGGTGCACCATGACCTTTGCGGGGCCGTTGACCTCCTTGTCCAGGGTCCAGGTGCCGGTGAACTTGAGCCGGTTGCCCTGCAAGTCATCCTTGCGGGTGTGGCCAAAGTAGAAGTGACTGCCGAATCCCGCGCCGAGCTGGTGCAGGTCGACCTTGGCCGGCCACTTCGTGTATGAGGTGGTGGGGTGGCTGCCGGATTCTCCGTCGCCGAAGTCGAAGGAGAAGGAACCCTGGTTGGTCCAGTCGGCGTTGCTGCACCCTGATCTGACGACTGGAGTGCCCTCCGGCAGGTCATCGATGATCATGGCGTTCGACGGCAGGCCCGAGGTGGAACAGTTGGGCGGGTAGGCGGTGCCGTCCGGTTCCTCGGCCCAGCTGGTGGGGAAGCGGGTGAAGTCGTTACCGCAGGAGTAGTCGCAGTCGTCCTTCCACTCCACCGGCAGGTGCCACCAGCACTTGAAGTCACTGCGGGTGCAGGGGCCGGCGCCGGCCTCGTTCTGAGTGCCGTCACCGATCTTGCCCGGATCGCAGCCGTTGCCCGCCGTGCAGAAGGTGTCCTCGGCGGGCTTGACCTGCGCGCGGTTGTACTTGGCCGAGCCTTCGACCTTGGCCGTGCCCTCGGTGCCGTTCCACCAGGCTGCGCGGAAGGCGGGCACCATCGTGCCGGGGGATTCCAGATAGGACGGCGGGTGCGCGGCGAAGCCGAGGACCTTCTCCTGGTAGGGCCAGTCCTGCGGGTGCGCGGCGTCGGAGGCTTCCTCGTTGCCGTAGAAGTCCTCCATGAACGGCGTGCGTCCGGCGTCCCACTCGGGGTTCGCAGGGTTGTTGGCCCAGCCCACGCCCCACGGGCTGCCGTCACCCTTGTTGGGGTAGAAGCCCGAGTTGTAGGCCCACAGGGCGAACGTCCAGTTCTCCAGCTTGGCCGGGTTGCCGTTGTTGATCTGGAGTCCGGCCTTGCGGGTGGTGTTCCACTTGTCGATCAGGATCTGCAGGCCCGCGGCGACGTTGGCGGCGTAGTCGAGCGCGACCGCGCGCTGCTTCTGGTAGTCCCAGGCGGCGCCGCCCTTGCCGTCCTCCTTGCCTGCCATACGCATGTGGTCGGTGACCTGGGTGATGCCGTAACCGCAGTCAGCCTCGGACCAGTCGATGTCCCACTCGTTGGAGGTGTCGCCGTCGTAGTAGTCGATGCCGTAGTAGTTGCCGATCAGCGGGTTGCCCGTAACTCCCGGTACAGCGACGCGGGAGGCCTGCCACATGTTGGACTCCTGCGCGGTGACGCCGAGCATCACCTGCGCGGGCACCGTGTCGCCCAGCCCGCCGCCCTCCAGTGGCATGCGGGGAAACAGTGACTGAGGCGAGTACACCGGCATCCCGAGGTTCTTCCAGTTGGCATGGCGGGTCGCATGCCGGTCCAACTCACCCCGGATGGCCTGGTTCACCGCCCACTCGACCTGCCGCGGCTTGGGCTGCATCGCCTGGTTCCCGGGGTCGTTGCGGGGTACCGAGCACACCCGCTCCGACTCCACGACCTCATTACGGTTCCCGGCCGCCAACACCTGAGCGCCGACCAGCTGGGTGCTCAGACCGTCGGCGGAAGACTTCTTCGCCGTGCGCTTGCCCTTGCCCGCAGGCCCCTTCAGGGCCGGTGTACGTTCCCGGCCCTCACCGATCCTGCTGCTGGGACGCTTCTCGGGATCGACCGTGAATGCCGCCGTCTTGCCGCTGTCCAGCGTGGTCATCTCGACGTTGACCGGACGCGTCGCCTGGTCCTCGAACTGGATCAGCGCGCCCTGGCCATCGCTCCAGGCGGTTTTTGTCAGCACCGCCGCGCCGTGGGTGCTGACCTTCGCGTCCTTGGGCGCCTTGGCCAGGTGGCGCACCGTTCTGGGCAGCTTCTTGCCGGAGACCTGCTCGGCCTTGCCGGTCAGAAAGACGGTGCCCGCACTCCGGGTGAGACCGGTGTCGGCCACCGGCCCCTCCGCCAGCACGGACGGCTTGGCCTTCCTGGCGTCGGGCCTGCCGATTTCACCGCCGGTGAGGCGCTTGGCCCGTGTCTTGTCCCCTGTGGTCGCCTTGCGGCTCTTGCTCTTCGTGGCCGGCTGCTTGTCCAGGAAGACGAGCCCGCCGTCCGAATCGGGCACCAGCCTGTAGGGCACCGCGTCCGTGTTGGCCACCGCGGTCTGCTCACCCTTGGTGTCGATCCTGACGATCTGAGGGCCAGACGCGCCGACGATCGCTCCGCTCTTGGTGATGACCGAGGACGTGACCTGGCCTTCGGTCACAATGGGCTCGGACAGCTTGCTCGTTGCCGCATCCAGCTTGATCAGCCGGGTCGCGGCCTTGTCCTCCCCGCCGGACTGGGTCAGCACCGCGCTCTCGCCGACACCGCAGCCCGGGTTGTAGTACGACAGTGATGCCCGCAGCGGCAGTTTGGTGACCTCACCGGTGTTCAGTTCGACCACCGCCGTGAAGGCGCCGCGGGCCATCAGTTCCGGCTTGTTGGTGAACGTACGTGGCGCGTACACCACCACAGCACGTTTGCCTGAGCCAGTCAGACACGCGTTGCCGATCCAGGCGTCGGTGTCGAAGCCCGGCTCCGACAGCGACGCTGTGGTCTGCCACGTGTACCCGTCCTTCTCCCGGGCGGTCAGCAGATGGAAGCCTTGTGCGTCACTCGTCGTCGTCCAGGCCAGGTCACCGGACTTCGTGTAGTCCTTGCCCAGCACTGCTGCACGCTCTGCAGGGGGCACCGTGTCCGGCTGCTTGCTGTCCGCCTTCTGGACGGACGGCTTCTTGCCGACGGGCTTGTCGGGGCCGAGCTCCTCGGCCCGGGCCGTAGCCTGCACCAGTCCCCCCAGCACGGCCGTGGCAGCTACGACCACCAGCGGGATCCGTGCTCTTCTTTGGAATCTCAAGTCTCTCCAGAACTAGTGGTGGTTCCCGCACGGCTGAGCGGTGCGGTGAGCCGGCCCCGCAGTCGGGGCCGGGGCTTGTGGCGACGCTTGGCGTCGGAGTGCCTCGACCGGTGAAACCCGGGAGGCGCGCCAGGCCGGGTGGAGACCGGCAAGGAGGCCGGCGGTCAGGGCCAGGGAGGGTGCGGCGGCCTGGTTTTCCGCGTCGATGACCGGCTGCTGACGGTGTGCGTTCACCGGTCGGCGTCGAGTACGGCGCGGGTGATGATTCCGGCGCTCGTGACGCCCTGGCCGGCGGCAGGCGCTACTGATGCGACGGCTACGTCCCCGTTGAACGCGGTGAACCACCCATGAGCTGCCTGACCGGCGCCCTGATCGGCCAGCCCAGCCATGGATCCGAATGAGCCGTCGCTCCCCGTCATGACTTCGGCCCCAGTGCCGTGTGACGCGTTGTGGTTCATCATCGCGCGCAGTTGCTGCGCGGTCCTGTCGGAGAGCGGGCGCTCGGCCTGTAGCCGTTCGGTGCCTGCCACGTCGGCGGTCACGAGGAGGGGTTCCTTGAAAGCGCCGCTTTTGACCGTGGCCGTGATGGACGCGAGGTTGAGTACGTTGAGGCGGACTTCGCCGCGGCCGACTGCCGCCGCCGCTCCGTCCGCGCCGGTGAGTTCTGGGACGGCTCCGTCCGATGTGGTGACGCCGGTCTGCCAGTTGAGACCGAGGCCGAAGACGTTCTTCGCCTCCTTGGCCAGTGCCCCCGGCGCGAGTTCGCCGGCCAGTTCCGCGAACGCGGTGTCACAGGAAGCCGCGAAGACATCGGTGAATGTGCCGCCTGTACCGGCGTTCTTCAGATTCTGGTTGGTGAAGGAGGTTCCGGCCACTGTGGCACGGTCGGGGCAGGCCACGGCAGAGGTCGCTGAGACCGCCCCCTGCTCCAGCAGGGCGGCGGAGGTCACGATCTCGAACACGGAGCCTGGTGCTTCGACACCTTCCAGAGCAGGGTTCACTTCACCCTTCGCTGAGGTCGCCACCGCCAGGATCTCTCCGGTGCTGGGCTGTACCGCGACGACGGAGGCTCCGGAGTTTTCGACGACTGCTGCCTCGGCCGCCTGTTGAAGGGCGGGATCGATGGTGGTGCGGATCGTGCCGGGCTTGCCCTTGATCACGTGCGCGATGGTCGTGCTCTCACCGTCGCCGAACTGCGGGGTCATGCGGACGTCGAGGGTTTCTGTGCCCGCTTGCGAGGTGTAGCGCTCCCTGAGCTGGTCGATGACCTGGGAGAGCCCGGGCTGATCCTGCTTGTTCAGCGCGGTGCCCTCGCGGCTGAGGACGGATGTCTCGGGGGCCGTCGTCACGGCTTTCAGCGTGTAGCCGTCGTGGCCGGCCAACTCCGGATGGATGAGGGAGGGCTTCCACACGACGCGTTCGCCTCCTTGCGGGTCGTCGCGGACGTCGAGTTGCGACTCGTACGACCAACTGCCTTTGGCGTCCCGGGTGGAGATGTGCGCTGTCACGGTGAAGGGAACGTGCCACCCTTCGACATCGTGGGCGGTGAAGTTCACGCCCGTGGTGGGCACGTGGTTCTTGTACGCCTTCAGGGCCAGGAGCGCCGCATGCGGGTCCGTGGTGAGCTTCGAAGCCTTGTCGAGGTCTCCGTCGGACCAGGCGGCGAAGAACTCCTCTGCGGCGTCCGGCACGTTCTCCGACACGATGAAGGAGGCTATGCCGTAGGCCCCGGCGGCGATGGCCCCGGTGACCGCAAGGGTGAACGCGGTCGTCCGTAGGGTGAAACGCATAAGTACTTCCTGTGGGGGTGAGGGCGGAAACGAAGGGGTTTCAGCGGCGCAGGGCCTCGACGGGCTGGATACGGCTCGCACGCCACGCCGGATACAGGCCGGCGGACACTCCTGTCGCGAGTCCGATGACCGGGGCGACAGCCACGACCATGGGGTCGAGGACGGGCGTCCACTCCCGGACCATCGCCACAGAGACGACGGTGACGGTCCCCAGCGACGTACCGACCAGCCCGCCCAGAGTTCCGAGGACCCCGGACTCGGCCAGGAACTGGCTGGTGATGTGGCGACCGCGCGCGCCCAACGCGCGACGTAGCCCGATCTCCCCGGTGCGCTCCAGCACAGCCACCAGCGTGGTGTTGGCTATCCCGATGGTTCCGATGAAGAGACAGATGGCCGCCAGGAGGAGGAAAAGCTGGTCGAGGTCCCCACTGACGTCATCGCGTAGGGCTCTGGGGTCCGGGGGCGGAATGACCTTGAAGTACTCGGCGTGAGCGGGGTCGAGAGCGATGGCCACCTCCCCGGCCGCCTGAGGAGCCGCACCCAGCCGGGTGGAGATCAGCATGGAAGCGGCGCTTTTCGGCGGCCCCCAGAGCTCGTAGGCGGTGGATCGAGGAATGATCACGCTGAGCAGCAGATCGGGCTTGCGTTCGACCGTCTCGACAATGCCCACCACCGTGAACGCCTCGTCACCGATGAACAGCGCTGGACGGGTCTCCAGGGTGGTGATGCCGAGCCTGGAAGCGATACCGGGCCCCACCACGGCGACGCGCTGTCGTGTCCGGTCGTGCCAGGTGTTCAGCGACCTGCCCTGCACGACGGTGGGTTCTGCCGCGGCAAGGACTCCGGACGAAGCGGCAAGCACAGGAATGCTCCGGCTGACGGTTCCCACGGTGACAGGCGAGGAGCGCACCTGCTCGTCGACGCCCAGATTCACCGGCCAGTGCACGCCGGCGTGCTGAACCCCGTTCAGCCTCTGCGCCCGTTCCTCCGCGTCTTCGGGAAAGCCCAGCTCCACAAAGGGGTTGGACTGTCGGGCGATGTCCTCGACGGTTATCTCGGTAGCGGTCAGGGCGTCGAAGTGTTCGTCGATCTGCGATGAGGCTGTCGACGTCAGACCCAGGATCGCAACGAACGTACCGACACCGAGCACAGTGCCCAGGGACGTGAGCGCTGAGCGTGCGGGGCGTTGCAGTACTCCCGCCATTGCCTCGGCCAGCAGGTCTCGCAGCGCCATACGGGAAGGGCGTACCACTGCAGGCCGCCTTCGGAGGTGCGCTTTCATCGCCGCGCCTTTTCGTTCAGGTATCCGTCTCGAATGCTGACTGTGCGCCGGCCTCGCGACGCCACCGTCGGGTCGTGCGTGATGACGATGACGGTCATGCCGTCATCGTGTAGTTCGTCCAGGAGATGCAGGACCGACTGAGCGGTGGCGGAGTCCAGATTTCCGGTGGGCTCGTCGCACAGCAGCAGCGACGGACGCCCGACCAAGGCACGGGCGATGGCCACGCGTTGTCGCTCCCCTCCAGAGAGAGTGGTGGGAAGAGCATCCATCCTGTGGCCCAGGCCCACCTGCTCCAAAGCGCTCCTCGCGAACGCTGCTCTCTCCTTGCGGGCGGTGCCACCGTAGGTCAGGGCCATGGCCACGTTCTCGCATGCCGTCCGATACGGCAGCAGGTGGAACGACTGGAACACAAAGCCGATGCGCCTGCCGCGCAACGCCGTGCGCTGCGCGTCGGACAGGGATCCCGTGTCAATACCGTCCAGCAGAAAACTCCCTGTGGTAGGGGTGTCCAACAGTCCGAGAACATTCAGGAACGTGGATTTTCCTGCTCCTGAAGGCCCGACGACGGTGACGAACTCTCCTGGCCGCACCAGAAGGTCGCAGGGCGACAAGCCCGTCACAGGAGGCGGGCCCGGGTAGGTGAGACCGCACTGGCGGAGTTCGATGACAGCAGGCGTGGGGGCCGACGTCACTGTGACGCCTTGCCGGTCACGTGCGTATCGCGAACTCCTGTGAGTACGTGGTCCCCCTGGTGCAGCTCTTCCTTGCCCTCGGCACGCACTTCTACGTATCCGTCGCCCGAGGCGCCGACCGTGACCGCGATGCGACGCTGTGATCCGTCAGGCTTCCGGACCGTCACCGCGGTCCGGCCGTCCGCACCGGCGGCGATGGCTGACACGGGGACCACCAGCGCCTTGCCCTTGGTCGACGCGGCGCGCACGGTGAGGCGTACATCCTGGCCCGCCATATCGCGGGGGAGTCGTTCGGTGGGCTTGACCACCATCAGATATCCCTTGGCTCCGGTCGCTGCGCGCTCATTGCTCTCCGAGGGGACGGTGCTCTGTTCGCTCGCGGCTGCTTCGGAGACGGAGGAGACGGTGGCGGCGGCGGACCTCCCGGTCAGTTCGGAGAAGACCTCTACATGTTGCCGTGGCCGCACAAGGCCCTTTTCGTGAGGCTGGAGATAGCCCTGAACCGTCAACGCGCCGGCAGAGAGTTTCAGCGCCCTGCCAGTGACGGTTGAACCGACCTTGGTGTCGATACCATCCACCCGTGCCGGGAACTCCGAAAGGAAGACGACTTCGGAGGCCGGCAGCATGGGCCCTGCAATCATCTCGGCCTGTGACAACTTCTCGCGTGCCTCGCGCAAGTCGTCCTTGGCGCGCTCAAGCTGCTTACGCAGGTCACTCGGCGTATCGACGCCGCCGGTCCGGTCCAGGGCGCCAGGTGCCGGCGCCGAATCCGGCGGAGACGCGGAAGGACCGGCCGGTGCGACACCTGTACGCGGAGCTTCGACGTTGGTGGCCGTACCCCGCGAGTCCTCCAGTGCATCCCGTGCATCTTCCACCGCACGCTGTGCATCCACGACCACGCCTTCGGCCTCTGAGACACCTGTCTCCCCCTCGGGGGCGGCGGGCCGCGGTTCGTAGCCCAGCTTCTTGTAGAAATCGGTCAGAGCCGATTTGGTGCCGGCACCGAAATGGCCCCGCCGATCCCCACTGATGTGGTGCCCCAAAGCCTGAAGCGCTGACTGCAGTTGCGCGACATCGTCGCCGTCGGCTCCCGGCTTGAGGTCCCTGTAGACCGGAAGGCTGCCCTTGAGCGCGACGACCGGGCGCCCGGAAACCTCCAACAACAACTGTCCGGCACGGACGTCCTGGCCCACGGAGACCGGCTGCTTCGTGACGACGGCCGACGCCGCCCCAGGCGCCCCGCCTGTCGGCGTCACGTCCACCGACTGTGCTGCGGTTACGGTGCCGCGGAGCATCACCGAGGTCTCCAGCACCCGGTACTCGACAGGAGAGGTCAGTACCGACGGAGCTGGCGGGGACGAATCCGCAATCGCCTGAGCCGGCGACTTGATCTGCTGGCCGATGCCCACACTGAGCGTGGACAGCACCACTGCGCCGACGACAACGCCACCGGCCCACCTGCGCCGGACACTCAAGTTTGACGACACATCCGAGTCATCCTTCGACACTGCGGAAATTTTCCATTCTGACCGATATGAGGAACACGAATTCCGAGGGCGCACTGCCCCTGGCCGCCGGGACTCAATTTTTCTTGCGGTGTACGGTGGCGCACGTCCGCCGACTCGGCCCCCGTCACCGTGGACATCGGACGAGGTCAGTTGCGCAGTGCCTTTTCTGCGGCCTTCACGGCAGCTGCGTTCTTCTCCTTGGCTTCACGCAGCTCCAGTTGATTTTGCTCGATCTGTGAGCGTTGAATTTTTGTTTCCTCGGCAAGCCAGATACCCAGGAGGTTGGTTGATTCCTTGCAGTCGAGATCTGCAAGCGCAACGGATATCTCCGCCTCGTCCGTCTTCGCGAGGTCCATGGCATCGAAAGGGGTCGCAGCCTCGTAGCCCTCGGCCTTCAGGCAGTCGGACCACTCATTCAGTGCGGCTCGGACAGCAGGTGCCTCCTGAGACTCGGCCAAGCTCTCGTAGCTGAGCTTGCTCGCCAATGCCATGTCGATCGCGTCCGCTCCGACCTTTCGGACGGACCATCCGCTGCACCCACCCTCCGGGATTTCCTTTCCCCGGTGTGATAGCTGTGCAGCATCACCGCCCTTGCCGGAGCGGCCAGACATGACAAGCGCGGCAGCTGCGCTCAACTCGGGCATCTCGGCGCCGGCTTGCTGCCCGCGTTCCACGATTCCGTATCCGTGATCCTTTGCGAGCGCCCGGTCGCTTATTCCGTAGCGTCTCTCAATGTTCACATCATTGTCGTTGGGAGGCGGAGTTCTCCCTGCAGGCGGCGGCTGGAAGTCGAATCCATATTTGGCCATGCATTCCGTCTGAAGAGCGCCGACAGCGTTGGTGATGGTGACTGTCTGCTCATAGGTTTGCATGTAGTCTTCCAGCGGAAGTGACTTACCTTTCAAGAGCCCTCGTTGGGGAGTGGAAGGAAGGGCTGGAATTCCGTCGGGATCACTTGAAGCGAGACCTTTTCGGGCGACGTCTTGAGGGCCTGCGTTGTCCCCGCAGCCTGCCGCAAGTGCCACCACGGTGAAGCACGCTGCCGCAACACGAAACTTCTTCACCATTATCGACTCCTAGGCGAAGTGCTGTGAGGCGTTGTTGTTGTGCAGTGTGCCGTTCAGGTCGACCTGCTTTCCTCCGGCGCAGTACATGCTGCCGTAAGTGTGCTGGAAGAACTGAGAACTTCCTGCATAGCCAGAGTTGTAGTAGACCCGGTAGGAGTCGGCAGGGGCACAGTTCTCAACAGAACCGGCCTGGTTCTTCACCGCCACGCCCGTCCCTGATGAGTTGTGCCCGCTGTCACTCTTACCGAAAACGAACTTGTAGTGAACGACTGCGGCACCGTTCGGGCTGACCGTCTGTCCCGCATAGTTGTAGATGTTGGCGTAGAAGGAAGCGCGGGCGGAAGTGTAGCCACCGTGAGCAATGGTGTTGTAATACAAATGGAGATCACCGTACGAGCAATTATTCTGCGGAATGTCGCAGTTGTCACTCACGTTGGCATAGGATTCCACTGCGGCGGCCGGCTGTGACGGCGAGAAAAGAGCCAGGGAGGCCAACGCGGAGAACAGTACAGAAGCCCGCTTTGTCGCAGCACGCATTATATTCACTCCAGCTCGGGTTGATTGCTCAGGCTTGATCCGAAAGCGAAGCAATGGATCGTTGCGGGGGAGTGTATGCGCGTCAAATGACACGTGCAGGGCCTCTCTCGGCGTCTCAGAATATGCACGCCGGTGCGGCCCTATTCCCCCTGTTCGGATCTTAGGCGACTACTCCGGGGATCGGTCTAGACCTGCCAGATAACGATCTTGTAGAGCGCGGATGTCGGCCGCGGTCTGTCGCTCGTGTGCGGGCTTCAAGGCCTATGTGCCGTCAACTCAATTGCGAGCATTGGCGGTTGGTCGGTCAGTGGTGGGTTCGGGGTTCCCGTAATCGCCATGCCGGTCGGGGATTCGTCGTCCCCTTTTCGTTATCTGCGCAGGGGGCTTGCGGGACTCTGGATGGCGGGTGGGCCGGCGGTCAGGTGTGGGGGTGAGGGAAAAGTCCGGGTTCGGTGAGCGCGCCCCGTGTGACCTGAAACGGGCCTTGCGTCGCCTACCGCTCTCTGGGAGCGACGAGCCGTCGGAGAGTGCGTGTTCGTCCGAGACGCCAAGGGCAAGGCTCACCCGCTGTCGGGGGAGGTTCGGCGGAGAACCCGGCGCCAGGGCGGACACCCGAGGTCCCCGCTTACCGCATTCGGAAATTCGTGAAGACACGTCTGCGGCAGCGAGCCATGCCTTCGCGTACTTCTCGGAGCGCATCTCGCCGAGGGGCTCCCGTTGTCCGGCGATGGTCCTCGGTGTGGTCCCGCGACCTTTGCAGAGCTCGCTCAGGCGCTCGACGGTCGTGTCGGAGGTGGGGAATCCCGACTCCTCGCTGCTTGCCCCGGGTGTTGCGGAAGCGCATCGTGCAGAGGTGCGGCAGCTTGAGGGTCTGCGACATGTGCAGGGCTTGAAGAAGCTCCAGCCATCCACGCAAGCTTGTTCGATGTGATCGAGCTGGTTCCCCGTCGAGGCGTGTCGCGACCGCTCAATCCGGCGCTGACCTGGGCCTATTGCTGACCTCTCGCAGGCCCTCCGGCCGGGGGCGGCCGCCTGACCTGCATAAACCCAAAAGCGGGGCGATAACAGCCTGATCACGTGATGGCATCGGGAAGCTCCGGCCGTCAATTCGGCACCCGTGATCGTGCCATCATCGAGCATCGATCCACCAGTGGAGTCCGAGTTGGGAGGGCGCGTGGCGATGGAGGCCGGCCCTCGCGACACGGAGCAGCGCGACACAGAGCACGAGGTGCCGTCACAGCGGGAGACCGCGGGACGGCTGAGCCCGGACGGGCCCGACGAGCAGGACGTGACCCCCGAGGTCGAGGTCGAGCTGCGGCCCACCCGCAAGCTGCGGATCTGGCAGCTCGCGCCCATCGTCATGCTGGCCGCGGTCGGCTCGCTGATGTTCGCCTTCCCGCTCGCCTTCGAGTTCGGTGACGGCGGCGCGATCGTCGCCATGCTGGGTCTCCTGATCAGCTGCTGCGCGGCCGGCTGGGGCATGATGGCGGCCCGCCGCGTCGGCCACACCTGGCCGGGACTGCCCACCCGCGGCTCGGGCGACCGCCCCGACTGGCGGGTGATCGCCCTGTACGCCGCGACCGGCGTCGCCCTGGTCGCCCTCGCCGTCTGGCGCGTGGCCCGGCTGCGCTGACGGCGTCGCGGCGCTGCCCGTACGACCGGCCGCTCGTGCGGGTTGTCGGCGCCGCCTCGTACAGTTGGCCTGTGAGCACCTCGCAGATCGCCTTCCTCAAGGGTCACGGCACCGAGAACGACTTCGTGATCGTCCCGGACCCGGACAACGCCCTCACGCTGCCCGCGGCCGTCGTCGCCCGGCTCTGCGACCGCCGGGCCGGCATCGGCGGCGACGGTCTGCTGCACGTCGTGCGGTCCGCCGCCCACCCCGAGGCACGGGACATGGCGGAGACCGCCGAGTGGTTCATGGACTACCGCAACGCGGACGGCTCGATCGCCGAGATGTGCGGCAACGGTGTGCGCGTCTTCGCCCACTACCTCCAGCGCGCAGGTCTCGTCGAGGAGGGCGACCTCACCGTCGCCACCCGGGGCGGCCCCAAACGGGTGCACCTCGCCAAGAACGGCGACATCACCGTCTCCATGGGGCGCGCCGTGCTGCCCGACGAGAGCGTCACGGTCACCGTCGGCGACCGCAGCTGGCCCGCCCGCAACGTCAACATGGGCAACCCCCACGCGGTCGCCTTCGTCGACGACCTCGACCACGCCGGCGACCTGTTCACCGCACCGCCGATCAGCCCCGAGGCCGTCTACCCCGAAGGCGTCAACGTCGAATTCGTCGTCGACCGGGGCCCGCGCCACGTCGGTATGCGCGTCCATGAGCGGGGCTCCGGCGAGACCCGCTCCTGCGGTACCGGCGCCTGCGCGGTCGCCGTCGCCACCGCCCGCCGCGACGGCGCCGACCCCACCGGGACCGGCCTCCCCGCGACGTATCGGGTGGATCTCCCCGGCGGCACCCTCGTCATCACCGAGCACCCCGACGGCTCGATCGACATGACCGGCCCCGCCGTGATCGTCGCCGAGGGCGTCATCGACCCGGCCTGGCTGGACACGGTCACCGACTAAGGGCTGTCCGGCCCTTCCGGCCGGCTCGAAACAGCCACCCGGCCGGTTTCGCTCGAAATGGTGATCGGCCGGAGCTTCGCTCGAATGGGTGATCCGTTTCACGCTGGGCGAGAGCTGGACCGTGCCACGTGGTGGGCTCGATAGCATCAAGCACCGGCCCCGAGGCGCATCCAGTCCTCGCCCCGCCGGCCGAGCCGCCGGAGGTGCCCATGAGTGCAGAGGCCGCCGATCCGGGCGCTCCCCTTCGCAGGCGGAGCCGCCCCCGGATCGATCTGCGCAGGCTGGGCCGGGTGGCACTGCGCGGCCCGGTCTCCCGCGACCGGCTGCCCGACGCCATCGGCCATGTCGCCGAGGCGCACCGCGCCCACCACCCCGACGCCGACCTGACCATCCTGCACCGGGCCTACGTCCTCGCGGAGTCCTCGCACCGCGGCCAGATGCGCAAGAGCGGCGAGCCGTACATCACGCACCCGCTGGCCGTCACCCTGATCCTCGCCGAGCTCGGCGCCGAGACCACCACCCTCACCGCCTCCCTGCTCCACGACACCGTCGAGGACACGGAAGTGACGCTCGATCAGGTGCGGGAGCAGTTCGGCGACGAGGTCTGCTATCTCGTCGACGGCGTCACCAAACTGGAGAAGGTCGACTACGGCGCCGCCGCCGAACCGGAGACCTTCCGCAAGATGCTCGTCGCCACCGGCAACGACGTCCGGGTCATGTCGATCAAGCTCGCGGACCGGCTGCACAACATGCGCACCCTCGGTGTGATGCGCCCCGAGAAGCAGGCCAGGATCGCCAAGGTCACCCGCGACGTCCTCATCCCGCTCGCCGAGCGGCTCGGCGTGCAGGCGCTCAAGACCGAGCTGGAGGACCTGGTCTTCGCGATCCTGCACCCCGAGGAGTACGAACACACCCGTGCCCTGATCGCCGCCGTGGCGGGCCCGGACGCCCCCCTCGACACCATCGCCGACAACGTACGCCACACCCTGCGCGACGCCGGTATCAGCGCCGAAGTCCTCATCAGGCCACGCCACTTCGTCTCCGTGCACCGGGTCCGCCGGAAACGCGGCGAACTGCGCGGCACCGACTTCGGCCGGCTGCTCGTCCTCGTCACCGAGGACGCCGACTGCTACGCCGTCCTCGGGGAACTGCACACCTGCTTCACCCCGGTGATCTCCGAGTTCAAGGACTTCATCGCCGCCCCCAAGTTCAACCTGTACCAGTCGCTGCACACCGCCGTCGTCGGCCCCGAGGGCGCGGTCGCCGAAGTCCTCATCCGTACGCACCGGATGCACAAGGTCGCCGAGGCGGGCGTCGTCGCGCTGGGCAACCCGTACGCCCAGGACCACGCGGCCGCCCAGCACGCCGAGCCGTCCGACGAGCGCGCCGACCCGACCCGGCCCGGCTGGCTCTCCCGGCTGCTGGACTGGCAGGAGTCCGCCACCGACCCCGACACCTTCTGGACCACCCTGCGCGACGACCTCGCCCAGGACCGCGAGATCACCGTGTTCCGCACCGACGGCGGCACTCTCGGGCTGCCCGCCGGGGCCAGCTGCGTCGACGCCGCCTACGCGCAGTACGGCGACCGGGCCCACACCTCCATCGGCGCCCGGGTCAACGGCCGCCTCGCCACCCTGAGCACCGTCCTCAGCGACGGCGACACCGTGCAGCTGCTGCTCGCCCAGGACACCGCGTCCGGCCCCTCGCCCGACTGGCTCGACCATGTGCGCACCCCCGCCGCCCGGATCGCGATCACCGGCTGGCTCACCGACCACCCCGACGAGGCGAAGCCCACCCCCTCGACGATGACGTCCGTGGGCGCGGGCACACCCGGCCCCGCCGACCCCGTCCCGGAACGCGACGCCCAGGTCACCGCACCGGCGCGCACCCGCTCCGGCCCCCGCGCCACGGGCGTCGTCGTCGAGGGGGCGGGTGGTCCGGTGCGCCTGGCCGGCTGCTGTACGCCGGTGCCCCCCGACGAGCTGACCGGCTTCGTCGTCCGCGGTGGCGCGGTCACCGTGCACCGCCGTGAGTGTCCCGCCGTGGCCGCCATGCAGGAGATCGGCCGTGCCCCGGTCGGGGCCCGCTGGGCGGACGCCGAGGGCCGGGAGTCCGAAGCGGGCTGCCGGGTCACCCTCGTCGCCGAGTCCTTCGGCCGCCCCCGGCTCCTCGCCGACCTCACCGAGGCCATCGCCACCGCCGAGGCGGCGATCGTCTCCGCCACCGTGGAGCCGCCCAGCGAGCAGCGGGTCCGCCACACCTACACCCTCCAGCTCCCCGACGCGGCGGGTCTTCCCGCCCTGATGCGGGCCATGCGCGAGGTCGCCGGGGTTTACGACGTCAGCCGCGCCCAGCACCCGGCACCGGCCGGCTGAACGGCCAGGGGCGGCTGGACGGTCAGGGCCGGCCGAACAGCCACGGGCGGCCGAGAGCGGCCACGGTCCGGGCGTTCTCGTTCGGGTGGTGCGGCGCGCGGCTCCCCTGCCGGGCGGCGCCGCGCTGATAGCGGTAGTCCATGCCGCTCCTGACCCGCCGCCTGCGCGCCGCCCTGCTGGCGACCGCCTCGGCCACCCTCGTCGCCGCCACACTGCCCGCACCCGAGCCCCTGGGCATCGGCGACCGGCTCTTCCCCGAGCTGGGCAACCCCGGCTACGACGTCCTCGCGTACGACATCGCCCTCACGTACCACGGCAGCAACACCGAGCCCCTGGACGCCGTCACCAGGATCAGGGCCCGCACCACCGCCCCGCTCGACCGGATCAACCTCGACTTCGCCCGGGGCACCGTCCGGGACGTCGAGGTCAACGGGCAGAGCGTCGACTTCGGCAGCAAGAACGAGGACCTCGTCCTCCAGGCCCCCCGCCGCCTTCCCGCGGGCGTACCGCTGAACATCACCGTCCGGCACACCAGCGACCCGAGCGGATCCGGCGACGACGGCGGCTGGGTCCGTACCGCCGACGGGCTGGCCATGGCCAACCAGGCCGACGCCGCCCACCGCGTCTTCCCCAGCAACGACCATCCCTCGGACAAGGCGTACTTCACCTTCCGGATCACCGCCCCCGAGAAGCTGACGGCGGTCGCGGGCGGCCTGCCCGTGGGGAAGACCCGGCACGGCTCCACGACCACCTGGACCTATCGCACCGAGCACCCCATGGCCACCGAGCTGGCCCAGGTCTCCATCGGCAGCTCCGCCGTCGCGCACCGCACCGGACCGCACGGGCTGCCGGTGCGCGACGTCGTCCCGGCCGCCGACCGGAAGAAGCTGGAGCCCTGGCTGCGGAAGACCCCGGCCCATCTGACCTGGATGGAGGAGAAGGTCGGCCGCTACCCCTTCGAGACGTACGGGGTGCTCGTCGCCGACAGTCCCATCGGCTTCGCCCTGGAGACCCAGACGCTCTCGCTGTTCGGCAAGTCCTTCTTCACCGAGCCCGGCTACCCGGAGTGGTACGTCGAATCGGTGATGATCCACGAGCTGGCCCACCAGTGGTTCGGCGACAGCGTCTCGCCCGCGAGCTGGTCCGACCTGTGGCTCAACGAAGGACACGCCAGCTGGTACGAGGCCCGGTACGCCGAGGAGAACGGCGGCGGGACCCTGGAGCGGCGGATGCGACAGGCGTACGAGCTCTCCGACGGCTGGCGCGCGGACGGCGGCCCTCCGGCGCACCCGGACGGCCCGGCCCCGGGGCAGAAGCTCAGCCTGTTCCGCCCGGTCATGTACGACGGCAGCGCGCTGGTGCTCTACGCGCTGCGCCAGGAGATCGGCGAGGCCGCCTTCGACCGGCTGGAGCGCACCTGGGTCCGGGTGCACCGGGACTCCACGGCGACCACCGCGGACTTCACGCGGCTCGCCTCCGGCATCGCGGGCCGTGATCTGACCGCCTTCTTCGACGGCTGGCTGTACGGCGAGAAGACCCCGCCGATGCCCGGACACCCGGACTGGAGCAGCGCGAAACCCGCGTGACGGGCCCGGCGGAGCCGTGCCACTATCGACGCGTCGGCACGGCGGACCGCACCGGAGTTCCCGGAAGGGAATCATCCGGGAAGATCACACGTTGTGACTGGCGTAAAGACTTCTATCGACGTAAGGATCCAATGACCTCCTCTTCTTCCCTTCCCCAGGACGCGCAGGACGCGCAGAGCGCCACGGAGAACACCACCGAGAGCCTCACCGAGGCCCGCCGGGCCGACGCCCTGATGGAAGAGGACGTCGCCTGGAGCCACGAGATCGACGGAGCACGGGACGGCGAACAGCTGGACCGCTCCGAGCGTGCCGCGCTGCGACGCGTGGCCGGTCTCTCCACGGAGCTCGAGGACGTCACCGAGGTCGAGTACCGCCAGCTGCGCCTGGAGCGCGTGGTGCTGGTGGGCGTCTGGACCTCGGGGACGGTGCACGACGCGGAGATCTCCCTCGCGGAGCTCGCCGCACTCGCCGAGACGGCGGGCGCCCAGGTGCTCGACGCGGTGTACCAGCGGCGCGACAAGCCCGACCCGGCCACCTACATCGGCTCGGGCAAGGCGTTGGAGCTGCGTGACATCGTGCTCGAATCCGGTGCCGACACCGTCGTCTGCGACGGTGAGCTGAGCCCCGGCCAGCTGATCCACCTGGAAGACGTCGTCAAGGTCAAGGTGGTCGACCGGACCGCCCTGATCCTCGACATCTTCGCCCAGCACGCCAAGTCCCGAGAGGGCAAGGCGCAGGTCTCGCTCGCGCAGATGCAGTACATGCTGCCCAGGCTGCGCGGCTGGGGTCAGTCGCTCTCCCGTCAGATGGGCGGCGGCGGTTCCAGCGGCGGTGGCGGCATGGCCACCCGTGGTCCGGGTGAGACCAAGATCGAGACGGACCGGCGACGGATCCGCGAGAAGATGGCGAAGATGCGCCGGGAGATCGCGGAGATGAAGACCGGCCGCGAGATCAAGCGGCAGGAGCGCAAGCGCAACAAGGTGCCCTCCGTCGCCATCGCGGGATACACCAACGCGGGCAAGTCCTCGCTGCTCAACCGCCTGACCGGGGCCGGAGTCCTGGTGGAGAACGCCCTGTTCGCCACCCTGGACCCGACCGTCCGCCGGGCCGAGACGCCGAGCGGCCGTATCTACACCCTGGCCGACACCGTCGGGTTCGTCCGGCACCTGCCGCACCACCTCGTCGAGGCGTTCCGCTCCACGATGGAGGAGGTCGGCGAGTCCGATCTCATCCTCCATGTGGTGGACGGCTCCCACCCGGTGCCGGAGGAGCAGCTCGCCGCGGTGCGCGAGGTCATCCGGGACGTCGGCGCGGTGAACGTACGAGAGATCGTCGTGATCAACAAGGCGGACGCGGCGGACCCTCTGGTCCTCCAGCGGCTGCTGCGCAACGAGAAGTACGCCATCGCGGTCTCGGCCAGGACCGGCGCCGGCATCGACGAGCTGCTCGCGCTCATCGATGCCGAGCTGCCCCGTCCTTCCGTCGAGATCGAGGTGCTCGTGCCGTACATCCAGGGGGCCCTGGTCTCCCGGGTGCACGCCGAGGGCGAGGTGCTCTCCGAGGAGCACACCGCCGAGGGCACCCTGCTCAAGGCCCAGGTCCACGAGGAGCTGGCCGCCGAGCTCGGGACCTTCGTCCCCGTCGCGCACTGACGGTGGCCCGATCGCACGACAGCCGAAGGCCCGGCCCCCTCTCTTCCGGGATAGGGGGCCGGGCCTTCGTCGTACGGTCGGCGGCCGGGACTACCGGCCGGCGAACTTGTCGCTCATCATCGTGAAGGTGCGCCGGGCGTCCTCACCGAGCTGAGGACCGGCCAGCCAGCCTGAAGTGACCGGGCCGATCGAGGTGTTGGACACCAGCATCGACTTCCCGTCAGGACCGGCGACGAACCAGCCGCCACCGGAGGAGCCGCCGGTCATCGTGCAGCCGATCCGGTACATGGTCGGGGTGCCCGGGGCGATCGAGAGCCGACCGGGACGGTCGACGCACTGGTGCATCAGCAGACCGTCGTACGGCGGACCGGCCGGGTAGCCCCAGGCGCCCATGCCGCTGATCTGCTGGACCTCCGGAGCGTCGAAGGAGACCGGCAGCGCGTTGCCCACCGTCTCCTCCAGGGACTTCGTGCCCTTCTCGGGCTTCACGTGCAGGATCGCGTAGTCGTACGGCGCGCCCGCACCGCCCGTCGGACCGCCGCCGGAGATCCACTCGCCGGAGGACGCGGCCCAGTCCGCCCAGTAGGTGCCGTAGGGGGCGATCTCCTGCGGCTGCGCGGTCCGCAGCTGCGCCGCGTTCTTGCCCTGGTCGTTGTACGAGGGCACGAAGACGATGTTGCGGTACCAGCCGCCGCCCGCGCCCGCGTGCACACAGTGTCCGGCGGTCCACACGAGGTTGGACCGGCCCGGGTTCCTCGGGTCCTTCACGACCGTGCCCGAGCACACCATGGAGCCCTTGGGGGAGTCGAAGAAGACCTTGCCGACCGGAGCGGCGTGCCGGTGGTACGGGGTCTTCTCCGGCTTGGCCTGCACCGGTGCGGGCTCCGGGTCGCTGACGTCCTGGCCCGCGGAGAGGTCGCCGGCCGCCATCGTCTTGGCGGGCTCGTCGGCCGAGGCCATCCGGTCCGGCTTCCACAGGCCCTCGATGACCGGGTTGACGAAGTCCTCGGCCTTGCGGAGCCAGCCGTCCTTGTCCCAGTTCTTCCACCCCCCGTCCTTCCACTTCTCCGGGTCCACACCGTGCTTCTCCAGGGCGTCGCCCAGATCACCGGGCAGGCCGCCGGCGGGGCCCTTGCCGGCCGCCCCGTCGGAGGCGGACGGCTTGGCGGCGGAGGCGGCGTCCTCGTCCGGGCCGCAGGCCGTGGCCGTCAGTGTGAGCGCCGCGACGAGGCCGGTGGCGGCCAGCAGCGGACGTATCGATCGCATGAAGAGATCCCCCTGAACAACTGAGTCGTACGGTGGCGCGCGGGCGCACGATGCGCGGAAGCGCGGTGGTGTGCGGGCGCGGTCGAGCATTCTGTCATGCGCTTGTCATGTCGAACGCCGGAGCCGAACGCCGGAGCCGAACGCCGGAGCCGGGTCCGTTTGCGTCCGTGGCCCCCGGCAGACGACTGCGGGGGCCACGGACGCACACGGACCCGGACGGGCGGGCCCTACTGACCCGCGTACTTCTCACTCACCGCGCGGTAGATGCCCTCGGCCTCCTTGCCGAGCCGCGGACCGGCCAGCCAGCCCGCCGTGACCGGGCCGATCGAGGTGTTCGAGACCAGAGCGGGCTTGCCGTCCTGCCCCGCCGCCACCCAGCCGCCGCCGGAGGAGCCACCGGTCATCGTGCAGCCGATGCGGTACATCGTGGGCTGGCTCCGGAAGACGGAGAGCCGGCCCGGCTTGTCCTTGCACTGGAGCAGCTTCTGACCGTCGTACGGCGGCGCGGCCGGGTAGCCGGTGGCCGTCATGTCGGTGATCTGCGGCACGGCCGGAGCGTTGAACTCCACCGGCAGCGCCGAACCGACCGTCTCCTCCAGCGACTTGCCGCCCGCACCCTTCTCCGGCGTCACGTGCAGCACCGCGAAGTCGTACGGCGCGCCCTGGCCGCCGACCGCGGCGCCCTGCTCGATCCACTGCTCGGAGGTCTGGGCCCACTGGCCCCACCACACACCGTACGGAGCTATCTTCTCCTTGGGCGCGGTCTCCAGCTGGTCCAGCGACAGGCCGTCGTTGTTGTACGCCGGGACGAAGGCGATGTTGCGGTACCAGCCGCCCTTCTTGCCCGCGTGCACACAGTGCCCGGCGGTCCACACCATGTTGGACTTGCCGGGGTTCGCCGGGTCCTTCACCACGGTCGCGGAACAGACCATCGAGCCCTGCGGGCCGTCGAAGAGCAGCTTCCCGGACTCCGGGGCGTTGTCGTGGTACGGCGTCGCGACACCGGCGGCCTGGACCGGGGCCGGCGTCGGATCCGTCACACCGTCGTCGCCCGAGATGTCGTTGTCGACCGGATTCTCCGGGGGCTTGTCGGCCTCCCGCATCCGGTCCGGGTCCCACAGACCGTCGATGATCGGGTTGACGAAGTCCTTGGCCTCACGCAGCCACTTGTCCTTGTCCCAGTTCTTCCACTCACCGTCCCGCCACTTGTCGGGGTCGATGCCGTGTTCCTTGAGACGGTTCTTGAGGTCGTCCGGAATCGTGACCTTGCCGTCGGAGGACTGTTCGGCGGAGGCGCTGGGCGTGGGGCCCGCGTTGTCCTCCTCCGGGCCGCACGCGGTGGCGGTGAGCGCCAGCACGGCGGCGACGGCGGTCGCGGCGAGCGCGGAGGAGGGCATGCGCCGTGCGCGCCTCCCGCGCCGTGCGGTATCGGTCGGGCGAATGGGTCGCATGTCGTGATCCCCCTGGGACTTCGTCACTCGGTACTCGTGCTGCGTTCGGACACTTCGGGCGCCGGAGCGGGTGCTTCCGCGCCGCTGTGCGGCCCCCACTATGCCGGTGCCGATGGTGACGGTACGCGGCAGGTCCGCGGTTCCGTCGCCGCGAGGATGTTCCGATTTACCCGTGATCCATCGCGGACGGCGTCGTTGGTTCGTACGGGGGACACCAGGACAGCGTTCACGCCCTTGGTGCGTCCGCGCGAAAACGTACCGACGTGCAACGCAACTGTTACCGCAGGAGGATCAAGAGCCGTGTCCGTGACCGAACCCGCACCGGTGGCGCCGCCCTCCGCGCACGAGGGCATCCTCCGCCGCCAGTCCCTGCGCGAATCGGCGGCCCGCACCTACGCACGGTCCCTGCCGATCGTCCCGGTGCGCGCCCGCGGGCTCACCATCGAGGGCGCGGACGGACGGCGCTATCTGGACTGTCTGTCGGGGGCGGGCACCCTGGCGCTCGGGCACAACCACCCCGTCGTGCTCGAAGCCATCCGAAAGGTCATCGACTCCGGCGCCCCGCTGCACGTGCTGGACCTCGCCACCCCGGTCAAGGACGCCTTCACCACCGAGCTGTTCGCCACCCTGCCGCGGCAGTTCGCCGACAACGCTCGCATCCAGTTCTGCGGCCCCGCCGGCACGGACGCCGTCGAGGCCGCGTTCAAACTGGTCCGCGCCGCCACCGGCCGCACCGGCCTGCTGACCTTCACCGGCGCCTACCACGGCATGACCGCCGGCGCCCTGGAGGCCTCCGGCGGAGCCACCGACGTACGGGTCACCCGGCTGCCCTTCCCACAGGACTACCGCTGCCCGTTCGGGACCGGCGGCGAGCACGGCGCGGCGCTCGCCGCCCGCTGGACCGAACACCTCCTGGACGACCACAAGGGCGGAGTGCCGGCCCCGGCCGGGATGATCGTGGAGCCGGTCCAGGGCGAGGGCGGCGTCAACCCGGCCCCGGACGCCTGGCTGCGCCGCATGCGCCGGATCACCGCGGACCGCTCCATCCCGCTCATCGCCGACGAGGTGCAGACCGGGGTCGGCAGGACCGGCACGTTCTGGGCCGTCGAGCACAGCGGGATCGTGCCCGACGTCATGGTCCTCTCCAAGGCGATCGGCGGCTCCCTGCCCCTCGCGGTGATCGTCTACCGCGCTGAGCTGGATCTTTGGCAGCCGGGCGCGCACGCGGGTACGTTTCGTGGCAACCAGCTCGCCATGGCGGCGGGCGCGGCCACGCTCGCGTACGTCAGGGAGAATCAACTGGCGGACCGCGCGGCGGTCCTGGGAGCCCGGATGCTCGCCCGCCTGAGGGAACTGAGGGCGCATCACCCGGGCATCGGTGACGTACGGGGGCGGGGACTGATGATCGGCCTGGAGCTGGTGGATCCCGAGCGCGCGCCCCTGCCCGCCGAAGCCGGCGACCCCGCCCCGGCCCCGCCGCCCGACCCGGCCCTCGCCCTCGCCGTCCAGCAGGAATGCCTGCGGCGCGGCCTCATCGTCGAACTGGGCGGCCGGCACGACGCCGTGGTCCGCCTCCTGCCGCCCCTCACCCTCACCGACGAGCAGGCGAGTGCCGTCGTCGACCGTCTCGCCGACGCGCTGGCAGCCGCGACACGCTCCCGGCACCGTCGGACCACCGCCGGGCCGACCACCTGAACCCGGAATCCCCACAAGGAAGAACGCCGTGAACCCCACCCCCGCGTCCGAGGCCGACGGCCCCGGTACCCCCCAGCTCCGAGGGCAGGACGGACCGGCCGCCCCCGGCACGGTCGAGGCGACGACGGTGCCCCGCCAGAAAACCCCGCGTGATCCCAACGCCGCCGCGTACGCGCCCGGTCCGGACCTGGTGGATCAAGGTCCGAGGCCCGACGCGCTCGACGACCCGGACCCGGTGCGGGCCGCCGACGCGGCGGGCACGGAGAGCCTGCTGCGCTGCTGGACCCGGGAGACCGACCTGCCCCGCCCCGAAGGCGACACCCTGCGCATCGCCTTCCCCGCCAGCGGCACCGCCCTCCTCGTCCCCGTGCGCTACTGGTCCGCCACCGGAGCCCACCGCTTCGGCGCGCCCGTCCTGGAGAACGCCCCCGCCGACGCCCCGCCCGCCGACGCCGCCACCGTCGCCGTCCTCATCGGCCGCGAGGGCGGCGAGAGCGGCGCGGGCGATCTGGTCGGCCGGGTCGCCGACTCCGTGCGCCACACCGCCGTCTTCATCGAGCAGCGCCGGCGCAGCCCGGCGGACCCCGCCGGGGCCGATCTCTTCCTCACCGCCGAACAGGCCCTGCTGCTCGGCCACCCGCTCCACCCCACGCCCAAGAGCCGCGAGGGCCTCTCCGAATCGGAGGCCCGCCGCTATTCGCCCGAGCTCCACGGCTCCTTCCCGCTCCACTGGTTCGCCGTCGACCGGTCGCTGACCGCCACCGACTCCGCCTGGACCGAGGGCGCTCCGGCCACCGCCGAGGAGCTGCTCGCCCCGCACGCCGAAGGGCTGACCCTGCCGCCGGGCACCGTCGCCGTCCCCGTACACCCCTGGCAGGCCGCCGATCTGCTGCACCGCCCCGGGGTCCAGGCCCTCGCCGCCACCGGCCTGCTCCACGACCTCGGCCCGCACGGCGAGCACTGGCACCCCACCTCCTCCATCCGCACCGTCCACCGGCCCGGCGCGCGGGTGATGCTCAAGCTCTCCCTCGGCGTACGCATCACCAACTCCCGCCGCGAGAACCTCCGCAAGGAGCTGCACCGGGGCGTCGAGGTCCACCGCCTCCTGTCGACCGGACTCGCCGAGCAGTGGCAGCGGGAGCACCCCGGCTTCGACATCGTCCGGGACCCCGCCTGGCTCGCCGTCGACGACCCGGAGGGCGCACCGGTCACCGGGCTCGACGTGGTGCTCCGCCACAACCCCTTCGGCCCGGGCGACGACGCCGCCTGCATCGCGGGACTCACCGCCGAGCGCCCCCGGCCCGGCAGTCCCGGCATGCGCTCCCGGCTCGCCGAGGCCGTCTCCTGGCTGGCCGCCCGCACCGGCCGCTCCACCACCGCCGTCTCCGCCGAATGGTTCCGGCGCTATCTGCACCACGTCGTGCGCCCCGTGCTCTGGCTCGACGCCCACGGCGGCGTCGCGCTCGAAGCCCACCAGCAGAACACCCTCGTGCTGCTCGACCCGGACGGCTGGCCCGTCGGCGGCCGCTACCGGGACAACCAGGGCTACTACTTCCGTGACTCCCGCCGCGCCGAGCTGGAACAGCGCCTTCCCGGCATCGGCACCGTCAGCGACACCTTCGTCTCCGACCCCGTCACCGACGAGCGGTTCGCCTACTACCTCGGCATCAACAACGTCCTCGGCCTGATCGGGGCGTTCGGGGCCCAGCGCCTGGCCGACGAACAGGAACTCCTCACCGTCCTGCGCCACTTCCTCACGGAGTCCGCGGAACTGGGCTCGCCCCTGCCCGCGTATCTCCTGGAGAACCGCCAACTGCGTTGCAAGGCGAACCTGCTGACCCGGCTGCACGGCCTCGACGAGCTGGTCGGGCCGGTCGACACCCAGTCCGTCTACGTCACCATCGCCAACCCGCTGCACAGCTGAGCACCCGCACCAGGCAGACTCCGAGCGCACCCGTTCCGGAGCAGCCCACCGACCGCACCCGGTCCAGAGAGGAGAGCGCCACCGTGCCTCCCGCCGACGCCTCAGCGGAACCCGACGCCTCAGCGGAACCCGATGCCGGCTTGGCCGACCCCGGCTTGGCCGAGCGGTCCGGCAGCGGTGCGGGTGAGCGTAACGCCGTCGAGGACACCCTCGACCTGAAGCTCACCGAGGAGCTCCTCGCGCTGATCGCCGAGGAGCGGAACACCGGGGCGGACCGGGCGAGGGTCCCCCAGGAGCTGCTGGGCGACCCGGGGACCTGGCCGCCCGCGGCCACGGCTGCGGGGGAGTTCGCGCTGCTGCCCGTCCGGCCGGAGCGCGATCTTCCCGTCCTCAGCCGCTGGATGAACGACCCCGCCGTGGCGGCCTTCTGGGAACTCGCCGGACCGGAGTCCGTCACCGCCGACCACCTCAGGCCCCAGCTCGAAGGGGACGGACGCAGCATCCCCTGCCTCGGCGTGCTCGACGGCACGCCCATGAGCTACTGGGAGATCTACCGCGCCGACCTCGACCCGCTGGCCCGCCACTACCCGGCCCGCCCGCACGACACCGGCATCCACCTCCTCATCGGGGGCGTGAACAGCCGTGGCCGGGGCGTGGGCACCACCCTGATCCGCGCCGTCACCGGCCTCGTCCTGGACAACCTTCCGCGGTGCGGGCGGGTCGTCGCCGAGCCCGACCTGCGCAACACCCCGTCCGTATCCGCGTTCCTCAGCGCCGGTTTCCGCTTCTCCGCCGAAGTGGATCTCCCCGACAAACGCGCCGCGCTGATGATCCGCGACCGAACGTACCGAGCTCAGCTGTGACTTACTCGCCGCACTTTCCACACCGCTCGAACCTCATAGGTTCCATCCGGAGGAGTCCCCGTGCCGACATATCCCGCGAGCCGTGATTCAGCCGAGTCCCCGCAGCTGTTCAGCCCTCCGGAGCTGGACCGGCAGATCTGGGACCGGGCCGCAGCACGGCTCCTCGCCAAGATGCTCGGCGAGTTCGCCTACGAGAAGATCATCGAGCCGGTCCCGGGGCCCGGGAGCGACGGGCTCCACCGGCTGACCCTCGACGACGGGGGCATGCTCGCCTTCACCGCCCGGCGCGGCGTCTACGGCAGCTGGCGCGTCGACCCCGACTCGATCGAGACCACCGCGCAGCCCCCGGCCGCCCGCACCGACGGCACACCGGCCGCCTCGCCCACCGACGCGCAGTCCAACGGCTCACCGGCCACCACCGGATCCGTCGACGCACCGTCCAACGGCTCCGCCTCCGCCGCCGGATCCCGGCCGTTCCGCGACCCGCTGACGTTCCTCGTCCGGGCCCGCGAGCTCCTCGGTCTCGACGGCACGACGCTCGGCCACCTCATCCGCGAGCTGACCCGGACCCTGTCCGCCGACGCCCGGCTCGACCACACCGCACTCACCGCGGACCGGCTCGCCGCCCTGGACTACGCGGAGCTGGAGGGTCACCAGACCGGCCACCCCTGGCTGGTGGCGAGCAAGGGGCGGCTCGGCTTCTCCGCCGCCGACGCCGCCCGCTTCACCCCCGAGACCCGCAGCCCGCTCCGGCTGCCCTGGATCGCGGTCAGCACCCGCATCGCTCAGTACCGGGGCGTCGGCCGTCTCACCACCCCCGACCAGCTGTACGCCGGTGAGCTCGACGGGGACGTCCAGGACGCCTTCGCCGAAGAGCTGCGGAGCCGGGGACACGACCCGCGGGACTACCTCTACCTCCCCGTGCACCCCTGGCAGTGGGACGAGTGGATCGTGCCGCTCTTCGCCCCGGCCATCGCCGACGGCGACATCGTGGCCCTGCACACCGACGGCGACGCGCGCCTCCCGCAGCAGTCCATCCGCACCTTCGCCAACGTGGAACGGCCCGAGCGGCACACCGTGAAGCTCCCGCTCTCCATCCTCAACACCCTGGTCTGGCGCGGCCTGCCGACCGAACGGACCCTCGCCGCGCCCGCGGTCACCGCCTGGGTGCAGGGCCTGTGCGAGGACGACCCGTTCCTGCGCGACACCTGCCGGGTCGTCCTCCTCGGCGAGGTCGCCTCCGTCGCCGTGGAACATCCGCTGTACGACCACCTCCCCGAAGCGCCCTACCAGTACAAGGAACTCCTCGGCGCGATCTGGCGGGAGCCCCTGCCGCCCCGCCTCGCGCCGGGCGAGCGCGCCCGCACGCTCGCCTCGCTCCTTCATACGGACCCGGCGGGCCGCGCGTTCACCGCCGAGCTGGTCGAACGCTCCGGCCTCTCCCCGGAGACCTGGCTGAAGCGGCTCTTCGCCGCGCTCCTGCCGCCCCTGCTGCACTTCCTCTACCGCTACGGCACCGTCTTCTCCCCGCACGGCGAGAACGCCATCGTCGTGTTCGACGAGAACGACGTGCCCGTACGGCTCGCGATCAAGGACTTCGTCGACGACGTCAACATCAGCGCCCACCCGCTGCCGGAGCACGACGCCATGCCCGAGGAGGTGCGCGCCGTCCTCCTCACCGAGGAGCCGTCCTTCCTCACCCAGTTCATCCACTCCGGACTCTTCGTGGGCGTCTTCCGCTATCTGTCCCCGCTGTACGAGGAGCAGCTCGGCGTCTCCGAGGACACCTTCTGGTCACTCGTCCGGGCGGAGATCGTGCGCCACCACGCACGCTTCCCGGAGCTGAAGGAGCGGTTCGAGCTGTTCGACATGCTCACTCCGGAGATCGAACGCCTCTGTCTGAACCGCAACCGCCTGCATGTCGACGGCTATCGGGACCGGGCCAGCCGCCCGCACGCGGCGATCCACGGCACGGTCCCCAACCCGTTGCATCCCTCCGCCAGGGTCCGGGAGTGACCGCCGTTGTCAGTGGTGCGCCGTAGGGTGGTCGGGCTATGACGAAGCCATCCCTCCCCGAGCTCCTGCACGCCGCCGTCACCGCCGTCGGCGGTACGGAAAGGCCCGGCCAGGTCACCATGGCCGAAGCCGTCGCCGAGGCCGTCGCCGACCAATCCCATCTGCTCGTCCAGGCCGGCACCGGTACGGGCAAGTCGCTCGGCTATCTGGTGCCGGCCCTGGCGCACGGGGAGCGGGTCGTCGTGGCCACGGCCACCCTCGCCCTCCAGCGCCAGCTCGTGGAGCGAGACCTTCCGCGTACGGTCGACTCGCTGCATCCGCTGCTGCGCCGGCGTCCGCAGTTCGCCATGCTCAAGGGCCGGTCGAACTACCTCTGTCTGCACCGGCTCCACGAAGGGGTTCCGCAGGACGAGGAGGAGGGGCTCTTCGACCAGTTCGAGGCGGCGGCCCCGTCCAGCAAGCTGGGGCAGGACCTGCTGCGGCTGCGGGACTGGTCGGACGAGACGGAGACGGGCGACCGGGACGATCTGACCCCCGGCGTCTCGGACCGGGCCTGGGCGCAGATCTCGGTCTCCTCGCGTGAGTGCCTGGGCGCGACGAAGTGCGCGTACGGCGCGGAGTGCTTCGCCGAGGCGGCCCGCGAGCGCGCGAAGCTCGCGGACGTGGTCGTCACCAACCACGCACTGCTCGCGATCGACGCCATCGAGGGCGCGCCGGTGCTGCCCTCGCACGAGGTGCTGATCGTCGACGAGGCCCATGAGCTGGTCTCCCGGGTCACCGGCGTCGCCACCGGTGAGCTCACCCCCGCCCAGGTCAACCGCGCGGTCCGCCGTGCGGCGAAGCTGGTCAACGAGAAGGCGGCCGACGCCCTCCAGACCGCGGCGGAGGGCTTCGAGCGGGTCATGGAGCTGGCGCTCCCCGGACGGCTCGAAGAGGTCCCCGAGGACCTCGGATACGCGCTGATGGCGCTGCGCGACGCGGCGCGCACGGTGATCTCCGCCATCGGCGCCACCCGGGACAAGTCGGTCGAGGACGAGAACGCCGTACGCAAGCAGGCCCTCGCCTCGGTCGAGACGATCCACGGCGTCGCCGAGCGCATCACCCAGGGCTCCGAGTACGACGTCGTCTGGTACGAGCAGCACGACCGGTTCGGAGCCTCCGTGCGGGTCGCCCCGCTCTCCGTCTCCGGGCTGCTGCGCGAGAAGCTCTTCGCCGAGCGGTCCGTGGTGCTGACCTCGGCCACCCTCAAGCTCGGCGGGGACTTCAACGGCGTGGGCGCGTCCCTCGGGCTGGCCCCTGAGGGCACGGCGGGCGAGGACGTCCCGCAGTGGAAGGGGCTGGACGTCGGCTCCCCGTTCGACTATCCGAAGCAGGGCATCCTCTATGTCGCCCGGCACCTGAACACCCCGGGGCGCGAGGGGTCGCGTACGGACATGCTGGACGAGCTCGCCGAGCTGGTGGAGGCGGCCGGCGGCCGCACGCTGGGGCTGTTCTCCTCGATGCGGGGAGCGAAGGCGGCCGCCGAGGAGCTGCGGGGCCGCCTGGACAAGCCGATCCTGCTCCAGGGCGAGGAGACGCTCGGCGAGCTGATCAAGAACTTCGCGGCCGACCCGGAGACCTGCCTCTTCGGCACCCTGTCGCTCTGGCAGGGCGTCGACGTCCCGGGGCCGAGCTGTCAGCTGGTGGTGATGGACCGGATCCCGTTCCCGCGGCCCGACGATCCGCTGATGAGCGCCCGGCAGAAGGCGGTCGAGGAGGCCGGCGGCAACGGCTTCATGGCGGTGGCGGCGACGCATGCCGCTCTGCTGATGGCCCAGGGCGCGGGCCGGCTGGTCCGGGCCACGGGCGACAAGGGCGTCGTCGCCGTGCTGGACCCGAGGCTGGCCAACGCGCGGTACGGAAGCTATCTGCGCGCCTCGCTGCCGGACTTCTGGTACACCACGGACCGGAACCAGGCGCGCCGCTCACTGGCCGCCATCGATGCCAAGGCCAAGGCGGACGGGGCGTAGACGGAGGGGGCCCGGGGCAAGGCAATGCCCCGGGACCGACGTCATGATCGACGTCCTAGGCAGAGATCCCGGGGCGGACGAGCCGTGACCGACGCTTCCGTCTCCTCAGACGCGGCGCAGCACCGCCACCACCTTGCCCAGGATGGTCGCCTCGTCGCCGGGGATCGGCTGGTACGCGGCGTTGTGAGGGAGCAGCCATACGTGACCGTCCTCCCGGCGGAAGCGCTTGACCGTCGCCTCGCCGTCGAGCATGGCGGCGACGATGTCACCGTTCTCCGCGACGGGCTGGCGGCGGACGGTGACCCAGTCGCCGTCACAGATCGCGGCCTCGATCATCGAGTCGCCGACGACCTTCAGAACGAACAGCTCACCGTCGCCGACGAGCTGGCGGGGGAGCGGGAAGACGTCCTCGACGGACTCCTCCGCGAGGATCGGGCCACCGGCGGCGATCCGGCCCACCAGCGGCACATAGGACGCGGCGGGCTTGCCCGTGGTGTCGGTCGGCTGGGTGCTGGGCTGGTCGGATCCGCGCACCTCGTAGGCCCGGGGCCGGTGCGGGTCCCGGCGCAGGAAGCCCTTGCGCTCCAGCGCCATCAGCTGATGGGCGACGGACGAGGTGCTGGACAGGCCCACCGCCTGACCGATCTCCCGCATGGAGGGCGGGTATCCCCGCCGCTGCACGGAGTCGCGGATGACCTCGATGACCCGCCGCTGCCGGTCGGTGAGCCCCGAGCTGTCCGCCCGGATGCCCGGAGGCCTGCCGGGCATGGATCGTCCCGGGCGTGCGGGCTCGGGCCCGTCCGTGTTCGTGACTGAGTCATTCATGGCATGCACCGGCTCAAGTCGGCTCTGGGAGCGATGGTCCCGGGCGGTGATGGTGGCACTGTCTGCGGTGGTGGTCACGTCGGCCCCTCTCGAATGTTCTCCCTAGCTGGACAACGGTAGTAGCTTTCGAAAGGTTGCGCCAAACACACGTTCGAGTGAAAAACGAATAAAGGGGTGTCGCGGTGCTACCGACAGGTGTATGAGCGGCAGTTCGGGGGGCGCGCACGGCCTCCGCGGAGGCGCTGTCGCGCTCCCGGCCCAAGTCTTTCATCCGGACCTGTGCGCCGGAGCCCCGGCGGCTCGGCGGCCACGCGTTTCCCGTACCCTCTTCTCTGGCCCACGCTCCCCCCCCGGGCGGCCTCGAAACGAGGTCCGGCGCGCGACACGCGATAGGGCCGAAAACGCGACTCAACCCTAGATCTAGTGGTTGGATTGCTCCAGTCACCCAGAAGTTGTGGTCTCGGTTCAACCGCGCCGTGGTCATCGCCTATGCTGGGGACTGCTTCCAGGGGCCGGAAACGGCCCTGAAGAGGCTATTCAGTCGTGCGTGTGAAGGAGGGTTGGGAGCCATGCACTGCCCCTTCTGCAGGCACCCCGACAGCAGGGTCGTCGACAGTCGCACCACCGACGACGGGACGTCGATCCGTCGCCGTCGGCAGTGCCCCGACTGCTCCCGCCGTTTCACCACGGTGGAGACCTGCTCGCTGATGGTGGTCAAGCGCAGCGGCGTGACCGAACCCTTCAGCCGCACCAAGGTCATCTCCGGCGTCCGCAAGGCCTGCCAGGGGCGACCCGTCACGGAGGACGCACTCGCCAAGCTCGGCCAGCGGGTCGAGGAGGCGGTGCGCGCCACCGGCAGCGCCGAGCTGACCACCCACGACGTGGGCCTGGCCATCCTCGGCCCCCTGCAGGAACTCGACCTCGTCGCGTACCTGCGCTTCGCGTCCGTGTACCGGGCGTTCGATTCCCTGGAAGACTTCGAGGCCGCCATCGTGGAACTGCGTGAGCAGCGGCCTTCCACCGAGGACTGCGGGAGCGGCGAGACCCTTGAGGTCCCCGCGCCCGCCATCGCCGCCGACTGAGAGCGGTACCCGCCCGGGACGCCAGTGCCCGCAGACGTATCTCTGTGGACCGGCGGCAGGGCGACATGAGAGTGCTTCCGGCTGCCGAGTGCGGCTTCCGGGGCAACGGACACACATTGTGCCTGGGAAGATCTGGGCACTTCAGGGCGTTTTCGCCCACATATGGGAGGCGGCATGACAGAGACGGCGAGCGGCCCGGCACGAGGTTCCCGCACCAAGGGCGCCAAGGCGAGCAAGGGTCTGCGTATCGAGCGCATCCACACCAACCCCGGCGTGCACCCGTACGACGAGGTGGCGTGGGAGCGCCGTGACGTCGTCATGACCAATTGGCGCGACGGCTCGATCAACTTCGAGCAGCGTGGCGTCGAGTTCCCCGACTTCTGGTCGGTGAACGCGGTCAACATCGTCACCAGCAAGTACTTCCGCGGAGCTGTCGGCACGCCGCAGCGCGAGACCGGTCTCAAGCAGCTGATCGACCGGATCGTGAAGACGTACCGCAAGGCCGGTGAGGAGAACAGCTACTTCGCCTCTCCCGCGGACGCCGAGATCTTCGAGCACGAGCTGGCCTACGCCCTCCTGCACCAGGTCTTCAGCTTCAACTCCCCGGTCTGGTTCAACGTCGGCACGCCCCAGCCGCAGCAGGTCTCCGCCTGCTTCATCCTGGCCGTCGACGACTCCATGGAGTCGATCCTCGACTGGTACAAGGAAGAGGGCATGATCTTCAAGGGCGGCTCCGGCGCCGGCCTGAACCTCTCCCGTATCCGCTCCTCCAAGGAGCTCCTCTCCTCCGGCGGCAACGCCTCAGGACCGGTCTCCTTCATGCGCGGCGCCGACGCCTCCGCCGGAACGATCAAGTCGGGCGGCGCCACCCGCCGCGCGGCCAAGATGGTCATCCTCGACGTCGACCACCCCGACATCGAGAACTTCATCGAGACCAAGGTGAAGGAAGAGGAGAAGATCCGCGCCCTGCGTGACGCGGGCTTCGACATGGACCTGGGCGGCGACGACATCACGTCCGTCCAGTACCAGAACGCCAACAACTCGGTCCGCGTGAACGACGAGTTCATGAAGGCCGTCGAGTCCGGTGGCAAGTTCGGGCTGCGCGCCCGGATGACCGGCGACGTCATCGAAGAGGTCGAGGCCAAGTCCCTCTTCCGCAAGATGGCCGAGGCCGCCTGGGCGTGCGCCGACCCGGGCATCCAGTACGACGACACCATCAACGCCTGGCACACCTGCCCGGAGTCCGGCCGGATCAACGGCTCGAACCCGTGCAGCGAGTACATGCACCTGGACAACACCTCGTGCAACCTCGCCTCGCTGAACCTGATGAAGTTCCTCAAGGACGACGACCTGGGCAACCAGTCCTTCGAGTCCGAGCGCTTCGCCAAGGTCGTTGAGCTGGTCATCACCGCGATGGACATCTCGATCTGCTTCGCGGACTTCCCCACGCAGAAGATCGGCGAGAACACCCGCGCCTTCCGCCAGCTCGGCATCGGCTACGCCAACCTCGGCGCCCTGCTGATGGCGACCGGTCACGCGTACGACAGCGACGGCGGCCGCGCGCTCGCCGGCGCCATCACCTCGCTGATGACCGGTACCTCCTACCGCCGCTCCGCCGAACTGGCCGCGGTCGTCGGCCCGTACGACGGCTACGCCCGCAACGCCGAGCCGCACCAGCGCGTCATGAAGCAGCACTCCGACGCCAACGCCAAGGCCGTCCACGTCGACGACCTCGACTCGCCGGTCTGGGCCGCCGCGACGGAGGCCTGGCAGGACGTGATCCGGCTCGGCGCGAAGAACGGTTTCCGTAACGCGCAGGCTTCGGTCATCGCGCCCACGGGCACCATCGGTCTCGCGATGTCCTGCGACACCACCGGTCTGGAGCCCGACCTCGCCCTGGTCAAGTTCAAGAAGCTGGTCGGCGGCGGCTCGATGCAGATCGTCAACGGCACGGTGCCGCAGGCGCTGCGCCGTCTCGGCTACCAGCCTGAGCAGATCGAGGCGATCGTCGCCCACATCGCCGAGCACGGCAACGTGGTCGACGCCCCCGGCCTGAAGACCGAGCACTACGAGGTCTTCGACTGCGCGATGGGCGAGCGCTCCATCTCCGCGATGGGCCACGTCCGGATGATGGCGGCCATCCAGCCGTGGATCTCCGGCGCGCTCTCCAAGACGGTGAACCTCCCCGAGACGGCAACCGTCGAGGACGTCGAGGAGGTCTACTTCGAGGCGTGGAAGATGGGCGTCAAGGCGCTCGCGATCTACCGCGACAACTGCAAGGTCGGCCAGCCCCTCTCCGCCAAGACCAAGGACAAGGAGAAGGAAGAGGTCACCGCGAAGGCCGAGGAGACCATCCGCGAGGCGGTCGAGAAGGTCATCGAGTACCGCCCGGTCCGCAAGCGCCTCCCCAAGGGCCGTCCCGGCATCACCACCTCCTTCACGGTGGGCGGCGCCGAGGGCTACATGACCGCCAACTCCTACCCGGACGACGGTCTCGGCGAGGTCTTCCTGAAGATGTCCAAGCAGGGCTCGACCCTGGCGGGCATGATGGACGCCTTCTCCATCGCCGTCTCGGTCGGTCTGCAGTACGGCGTCCCGCTGGAGACGTACGTCTCGAAGTTCACCAACATGCGCTTCGAGCCGGCCGGCATGACGGACGACCCGGACGTGCGGATGGCGCAGTCGATCGTCGACTACATCTTCCGTCGCCTGGCGCTCGACTTCCTGCCCTTCGAGACCCGCTCGGCCCTCGGCATCCACTCCGCCGAGGAGCGCCAGCGCCACCTGGACACCGGCAGCTACGAGCAGTCGTTCGAGGCGGACGGCCTGGACGCGGACAGCCTGGCCCAGTCGGCTCCGGTCCACGCCGAGCCTCTGAAGGTGGTGGCGGCTCCCCAGGAGTCCGCCGCGAAGCCCGCGCCGAAGACGGCGCACACCTCGGCCGAACTGGTCGAGATGCAGCTCGGCATCAGCGCCGACGCCCCGCTCTGCTTCTCCTGCGGTACGAAGATGCAGCGCGCCGGCTCCTGCTACATCTGCGAGGGCTGCGGCTCGACGAGCGGCTGCAGCTGACACCGGACGCGGGGCGTGTGCGGACACGCCCTGGCTGACCCGCGGCTCACGAAGGGGGACCGGCCACTGGCCGGTCCCCATTCGGCATGCCGCCCCGGGTTGTCCGGAACTGATTGTTGTCAGCCCTCGGCGGCCCGGCTTCCCATCGCGGCGGCGAACGCGTCGGGGTCGCCGTCGTAACCGCGTACGGCCGACCGGAAACCCCAGGGGCCCGAGCTGTCCCGGGTGAACTCCCCGACCACCGCCGCGGTCGCCCACGCCACGTCGGAGAAGTCGTTCTCCGCCAGCTTGGTGTAGCCCTCGGCGATCTCCATCGCCGTGCTCCCTATGGCGCCGAAGGTCTTGTGGCCCTCGCGCTGCTGGATGGCGACACCGACCACCACTCGCCCGTACCGCTCCGCCAGCCGGTTCAGCTCGATGGTCATGACCTCGTCGAAGCCGAACCCCTGGCCGGTCCGGCTGTCGCGGTTGAGCGTGATGGTGCCGTCCGGCGAGCGGCTGTCGAAGTGGACCAGATAGGCGGGGGCGCCGTACGGATCGTCGGCCGGGTAGGTCGCCGCGATGATGTCGAGGTCGTTGGCCGGTGCCCCGTGCGGGCTGGGGTCCCATTTGACCCGCACCTCGACCTTCTCGATGTCCTTGTTCGGAGTACTCAAGAAACTCCCCTCCCGGCCGACGGCCCGTGGACCGTTCTCTTCGCCCGATACACGACTGACCCGATCATGTACGGAACCGGCCGCTGAACCAACTGCCCCGGTACCGGACGGCGGATTCGGGCCACCCACCGGTACCGTGACCGGCGCCACGTTCCGCGCCGTACGATGGCGCGGTGCTGGTGAAGTGGATTCGCTGTTCCGTGGTGGACCGTCATGGTTTCGAACGGGGACAGCGGAAGTGGGCGGGGCTGCTCGGCGAGCCGGGGTTCAGAGGACAGAGCGGCGGGTGGAGCCGAACGCGCCCCGACGTCGCCCATGTCTTCGCTTTCTGGGAGAACCGCGTCTTCTACGACTCCTTCATGGCCCGCGGGCACGACCGGCTGGCAGCCGGGCAGTCGGGCATGTTCCGCGATATGCAGGTCACCCTCTTCGAGCGCAGCTTCGACGTGAAGACGGGCTTCGAGCCCCACTTCGCGGAGGCGGACGTCGTCAGGGTCGCGCACAGCCGGGTGCACGAGGAGCGCGCCGAGCACTTCGTACTGATGCAGAAGCAGGTGTGGAATCCCGCCATGGCCGGATCACCCGGCATGTTGCGCGGTGTGTTCGGCGAGGCGCCCGGCAACGAGTTCCTGGCGCTGTCCCTGTGGAAGTCGAGTGCCGAGCGCGGCAAGTACCGCACGGCGGGGGCCGAGCGGCTGGTGGCCCGGGCGCAGACCGAGACGGACGTGATCGAGCTGACGGGCGACGTCGTGGACCTGGAACCGTCCTGGACGGTGTGACCCGGGCGGCCCGGCCCCCCCCTGGACCGGGCGACCCGCGCGGCCCCCTCCTGCCGCCCCGACCGGTCGTGCGGCCCCGATCGGATCTAGGCTCGGGACATGGCACGACCGCAGCGCATAGTCCTCGTCCGGCACGGCGAGTCCGAGGGCAACGCCGACGACACGGTGTACGAGCGGGAGCCCGACCACGCGCTCCGGCTCACCGACACGGGTCTGCGGCAGGCCCGGGCGACCGGGGAGGAGCTGCGGGAGCAGTTCGGTGAGGAGCGGGTGAGCGTCTACATCTCGCCGTACCGCCGCACCCACGAGACGTTCCGGTCCTTCGGCCTGGACCCGGTACGCGTCCGGGTCCGCGAGGAGCCCCGGCTGCGGGAGCAGGACTGGGGCAACTGGCAGGACCGGGACGACGTACGGCAGCAGAAGGCCTACCGGGACGCCTACGGGCACTTCTTCTACCGTTTCGCCCAGGGCGAGTCCGGTGCCGACGTCTACGACCGGGTCGGCGCGTTCCTGGAGAGCCTGCACCGCAGCTTCGAGGAGCCGGACCACCCGGAGAACGTCCTGCTGGTCACCCACGGGCTGACGATGCGGCTGTTCTGCATGCGCTGGTTCCACTGGTCGGTCGCGGAGTTCGAGTCGCTGTCCAACCCGGGCAACGGCGAGACGCGGACCCTGCTGCTCGGCGAGAACGGCCGCTACACGCTCGACCGGCCCTTTCAACGCTGGCGAACCCCTGAGCCGTACGGCCGCACCGGATAGAGTGGCAGGGCGATGACCGCTGATTCTGCTTCCGCGCGGCGCTTCGAACGCGCCCTGGCCAGCCTGCGTGGGCTGTCCGTGGGAGACGCCCTGGGCTCCCAGTTCTTCATTCCCGTCAACTACCCCCTGCTGAAACAGCGGGCCCTGCCGCCCGGGCCCTGGCAGTGGACCGACGACACCGAGATGGCCTGCTCGGTCCTGGCCGTGCTCGCCGAGCACGACCGCATCGACCAGGACGCGCTCGCCCGCTCCTTCGCCGAGCGACACGACTTCGACCGGGGCTACGGCCCCGCCGTCAACCGGCTCCTCAGGCTCGTACGTGAAGGCGGCGACTGGCGGGAACTGTCCTCGGCGCTCTTCAACGGCCAGGGCTCCTGGGGCAACGGTTCGGCGATGCGCATCGCCCCGCTCGGCGCCTGGTACGCGGACGATCCCGAGCAGGCCACGCATCAGGCCGAGATCTCCTCGTACACCACGCACCAGCACCGCGAGGCCGTCGTCGGCGCGATGGCCGTGGCCGCCGCCGCGTCGCTCGCCGCCGCCCCCGGCGGGCCGCCGAGCCCCGAGGACCTCCTCGACGGCGTCATCGCGCTCGTGCCGCGCAGCGCCGTCGGCGCGGGGCTGCGCCGGGCCCGCGACATGCTGGACTACCGGGACGCCGGGACGGTCGCCGCGGTCCTCGGCAACGGCCGCCGGACCAGCGCCCACGACACCGTGCCGTTCGCGCTCTGGTCGGCGGCCAGGAGCCTCGGCGACTACGAGGAGGCGTTCTGGGTCACCGCCCAGGCGGGCGGCGACGTCGACACGACGTGCGCCATCGTCGGCGGTGTCGTCGCCTCGGGCGAGGCCGGAGCACCGCCTGCCGACTGGCTGGCACAGACGGAGGAACCGCCGGCGTGGATGACTCCGTCCCTGCGCTGATGCCGGTTCCCGCACTGATCCCGGCCGCCGCACCGATCCCGTTCCCGCGCTGAAACCGTTCCCGCCGTCATCTGTCACGGTCCTGCCACAGGATGCCCCGGCGTGCCGGTGAAGCGTCTACGAACGCGAGTTCGGGATTACTCTTTCGGCCACGCCGCCCCTGGTTGATCTTGAGGGCGTGCGCCGAATGAGACGCCGGGACAGGCGTACGGCCCCGGGCCGCGCGTGGACCCGGTCGGGGAGGGGTCCCATGTCCGATCAGCCGTCCGAGCCGTCCAGACCGCCGGAGAAGTCCGAGGAAACCGGTACGCCCCGGCCACCGGAGCAGCCGGATCCGCCGGTGACCTCGAAGGCCGCCAAGCCTGCCGAGGCCGCCGGCACACCGGCCGCGAACAAGCCACAGCTGCCCGAACCACGGCCGTCCGAACCGCAGTCGCCAGGCGCGGAGCCATCCGGAGCACCGGCGTCCGAACACGAGCCGGCCCGCGCGCGGACCGTCGGCGCGCGGACCGCCGCCGGCGCCGGTAAGCCCGGCGGCCCCTGGCAGTACGCCGCAGGGGCGCCCGGCGCCAAGGACGACGGTGTGACGGCCCGGCTCCGGCCCGCCGCTCCGCCCCTCATCCGCCCCGCCGTGCTCTGGTCGGTCCTGGCCACCGCCGTCCTGAGCATGCTCTTGCTGGGCGAAGGAATCGGGGTGAACCTTCTCATCGTGGCGGTGCCCGCCGCGCTGGCCGCGTTCTTCGCCGCACGGGCCGCGGGCCGCAGGCTGCGGCCCTGGACCGCGACCTGGGCGCTGGGAGGGCTCGCGCTGCTCGCGATACCGGCGCTCCGGGACGCGGGCTGGCCCACCTTCCTCGCCGTGGTGTCGGCCTTCGCGCTCGGCTCGCTGGCGCTGCACGGCAGCCGCAGCTGGCTGGGCGTGCTGGTCGGCTCGCTGGGCCTGTTCGACTCGGTCGTGCCCGGCATCATCTGGGGCGTACGGGGGATCCGCGCGCGGGCCGACGGCTCCCGGGCGCGCTGGGGCGCAGCCCTGCGGACCACGGCGGTGGCGCTCGTGCTACTGGTGGTGTTCGGAACCCTCTTCGCCAGCGCCGACGCCGCGTTCGCCGATCTGCTGGGCAGCCTGATGCCCGACGCCTCGATCGGCGAGGTACCGTGGCGGATCTTCCTGTTCGCGCTCGGACTGGCGGGCGCGCTCGCCGCCGCGTACGCCGCCGCGGCCCCGGTGCGCTGGGACGGGCTCACCGTACGGCCCGGCAAACCCCGGGGACGGGCGGAGTGGGCCCTTCCGCTGATGGTGCTCAACCTGCTCTTCGCCGCGTTCATCACCCTCCAGCTCGTCGTCCTCCTCGGGGGCTACGAGAAGGTGCGGGCGGAGACGGGTCTCGATCACGCCGAGTACGCCCGCCAGGGCTTCTGGCAACTGCTGTGGGCCACCCTGCTCACCCTCCTCGTGATCGCCCTGGCCCTGCGCTGGGCGCCGCGCGGCGGCAGCCGGGACCGGACACTGGTGCGCGCCGTCCTCGGCACCCTCTGTGTGCTCACCCTCGTCGTCGTCGCCTCCGCGCTGCGCCGCATGGATCTGTACGTCGAGGAGTACGGCCTGACCAGGCTCCGGATATCCGTGGCCGCGATGGAGCTCTGGCTCGGCGTGGTGCTGATCCTGATCCTGGCGGCCGGAGTCTTCGGGGCCCGGTTCCTTCCGCGGGCCATCGCGGTGAGCGCGGCGGCCGGGGTCCTGGCCTTCGGGCTGCTCTCGCCGGACGGACTGATCGCCGAACAGAACGTCCAGCGCTTCGAGAACAGCACGTCGACCGCCATCGACATCGACTACGTCAAGGACCTCTCCGCCGACGCCGTGCCTGCCCTGGACCGACTGCCCGAACCGGAACGCTCCTGCGCGCTGCGGATCATCCAGAACGAGGTCCTGTACGCCGACACCCCCTGGTACGCGACCAGCTGGGGCGAGGCGCGGGCGAAGGAGATTCTGGAAAAGCGGCCGGTCGAGGGCGATGGCCGCGACTGCTACCGGGCGGGCCGAAGCGGAACCCGCGACGGCTATCAGCCGGACGACGACGGTTACGACCCGTACTGAGCACGTCCCGCCGGAGCGACGGACCCGCTGAGCCCCATGGGTTCGGCGGGTCCGCGAGGTCTCGAAGCCGTCTCCGATGGCTGATTCGCGGCATGCCCGGCGCCCCGGGGTGTTGCTGCCGTGGCACTCGGCGTACGCTGTCAGGCGCCATGCCGTACGAACCACCCACGCACACCGTCGAGCGCTCGCTTCGCGCTACCACCGGTGCCAGGACCGTCGCCGGTGTCGACGAGGTCGGCCGCGGTGCGTGGGCCGGACCCGTCACCGTGTGCGCGGCGGTCACCGGACTGCGCCGACCGCCCGAAGGCCTCACCGATTCCAAGCTGTTGACCCCCCGGCGGCGTGCCGAACTCGCCCCCGTACTCCGGAGCTGGGTCACCGCCTACGCGCTGGGCGAGGCCTCGCCGCAGGAGATCGACGACCTCGGCATGACCGCCGCCCTCCGGCTCGCCGCCGTGCGGGCCCTGGACGGACTGCCGGTGCGGCCCGACGCGGTGATCCTCGACGGCAAGCACGACTACCTGGGCGCTCCCTGGAAGGTCCGCACCGTGATCAAGGGCGACCAGTCCTGTATCGCGGTCGCGGCGGCCTCGGTGATCGCCAAGGTGCACCGTGACGGGATGATGGCCGAACTGGGCGCCGCGTCCGAGGACTGCTCCGACTTCGCCTTCGACGCCAATGCGGGGTACCCCTCGCCGGTGCACCGGGCCGCGCTGGAGGAGCGGGGGCCCACGGCCCATCACCGTCTCTCCTGGGCGTATCTGGACGCGCTGCCCCGGTGGCAGCACCTGAAGAAGGTCCGTTTTTCCGCCGAGGCGGCCGCATTCGAAAGCGGGGGCCAGCTCGGCTTCGAATTCTGATCGCGCACACGCGCCCCTTTTACCGACGCCGACGACATCGGCGTTCGCACCGACCACCTGCATGCCTCCGATCTTCGAGGAGCCTCAGATTCCCGAGAGCGCCCAGGGTCCCCGCGTCACTCCGGCCGCCGGCCGCACCGCGCCGACCCCCCGTCCCGTACCCGGCCCGCGTTCCGCGGCCACCCCGCGTCCCGGTCGTCCGGGCCCCGGCCCCGCGCGCCCCGCGCCCCCGGCGCAGCGCGCCCACCCCGCCCCCGCGGCGCCCGCCGCACCGGCACCCACCCGCCCGGCGCCGACGGAGGATCGTTCCGCGCCGCAGATCCAGCTGATCCCGGCGCCGGCAGCGGGCGCACTCGACGCGGCCGAGGAGGCCGTCGACCTGCTGCTGGAGTCCGGTCGCGCACCGGGCGACATCCTGGTGCTCACCACCGGCGAACAGCACCCGTGGGCCGCCCACGAGCTGTCCTTCGGCGAAGCCGCGTACTGGGCCCAGCACGACGCGGGCGACGACGTCTTCTTCGCCGACGCCTCCGCGGAGAAGGCCGGCTCCCGGCCCGTGGTCGTCGTCGCGGTCAACGACGCCGACCGGACCGCGGCGGCCCGTACGCTGCCCGTCGCACGCGACCGTGCCGCAGCGCTGTTGATCGTCTGCGGAGACCCGCAGACGATCAACTCCGCGCTCGGCGCCGGGGTCTGAACACGGTCCGAACACACCCCACCGGTGCCCCCGGCCGCCCGCACGGGCGGCCGGAGGCGCCACCGCCTGTCTCCGGGGCCGTGCACCGGGCCTGACTCGATGCCTGCCTGATCGGTGACCCTTCAGCGGGCGGCGGTCCGGCGCAGTGCCTCCGCCGCGCCGCCGCCCGACCGGGTCGGGGAGGCCCGGCGATCGCTGACGGCGTCGGCCAGCAGTGAGGGCTCCGACAGGGAACTGGGCCGTCGCCCACCCCTTCCCTCGCCGAGCACCTGCCAGCCCCCTCGGGTGAGCGTGATGTAGGCCCCGCAGCGGAGCCCGTGCAGGGTGCAGGCGTCCCGGAGGCCCCACATCCACGCACCGTCCTCCTCGGTCCACCGTTCGTCGCCGTCACGGCAGTACAGCAGGACGGCCGTACGGACCGGAGTGCGGCGGCGCAGATCGTGCGGGATGACGCGCCGCAACTGCGCCAGCAGGGCGTTGCGGAACTCCCAGCCGTCCGCGGCCACTGTCGTCCGGCGGGCGAACGAGGCGCTCGCCGTGAGCCGTTCCTCATGATCGAGGACCGCGACCACGGCGGTGGCCGGCACCGGCCGGTGCCGGGAGTGCAGCCCGCTGACGACTTCCCGGGGACTGCGGAGCAGGGGTATGCCCGCCGAGGCCCACTCCGCTGGTTCGAGCATCCGGGCAAGGCGGTTGACGGAGTCTGCGGAAACCGAGGACGCCGCTGTCGAAGTGGCTGTGGGCGGGGCGAATCCGAAGGTCACGGTCCTCCCTTCGCTACGCGCCCGTGGTGCGGGCAGGGTCGAGTGAGGGCGCGCCGCGACACAGCCCTTCCGGGCCCGATGAGGAACTGTGCGGGGGCGTCTCCAATTCTCCCTGGCCTACCGGCAGGCGGCAACGAGCAATTACTGCGGCTGACGGGAATCAGCCGGAATGACACTGATATCCCTGCCCAGACCCGCCCGGGATGACTCCTCCTGTCACGCCTGAACCGCGAGGACCAGCGGAAACACCCCCTGGGCCCCGGCCCGCCGCAGCAGCCGCCCGGCCACGGCCAGGGTCCAGCCGGTGTCCGAAAGATCGTCCACCAGCAGAACGGGGCCGTCCGCGGCCGCCAACGCCTCCGCCAGCTCCGGCTCCACGACCAAGGCCTCGTGCAACGCCCGCACCCGCTGCGCGCTGTTGGTCTGCGACATCATCACGTCTTCGGCGCCCGGCGCGTAGGAGACCGTCCCGAGCAGGGGCATCCGGCCGATCTCGGAGATGCGCAGGCCGAGCGACCGGACCAGTTGCGGCCTGCGGCGCGAGGCGACGGTCACCACACCGACCGGCCGCGGAGCCGCGTCCGCCGAACCGGAGGACCAACCGCCCGGCCCCTTCGCCCAGTCGGCGAGCACGGTGACCACGGCGTTCGTGACGTCGTCCGGCACCGGCCCGTCCGGAGCCTGTGCCGCGAGCATGGGACGCAGCCGGTTGCCCCAGCCGATGTCGGAGAGCCGGCCGAGCGCCCGGCCGGTGAAGGACAGCTCTCCCGCCGGGATGCGCCCCTTGAGGTCGATGCCCACCGCGGGCAGGCCGGTGGGCCACATCTTGCGGGGGTCCACCTCGACACCGGGCCGGCCCAGTTCGTTGCGCGCTCCGTCCAGGGCGGCGGTGGAGACCTTGTCGTCGAAGCGGGCGCCCGCGCAGTTGTCACAGCGTCCGCAGGGCGCGGCCTCCTCGTCGTCGAGGCGCAGCCGCAGGAACTCCATCCGGCACGCCGTCGTCGAGGCGTAGTCACGCATGGCCTGCTGCTCGGCCTCCCGCTGCCGGGCTACCCAGGCATAGCGCTCGGCGTCGTAGACCCAAGGGGTACCCGTGGAGATCCAGCCGCCCTTGACGCGCTTCACCGCACCGTCGACGTCCAGCACCTTGAGCATCGTCTCCAGCCTGGTCCGCCGCAGATCGACCAGGGGCTCCAGCGCTGGGAGGGAGACCGGCCGTTCCGCGCGGGCCAGAACGTCCAGAGTGCGCCGCACCTGCTCCTCCGGCGGGAAGGCGACGGAGGCGAAGTACTGCCAGATCGCTTCGTCCTCCTTGCCGGGGAGCAGCAGCACCTCGGCGTGCTCGACACCGCGCCCCGCACGCCCGACCTGCTGGTAGTAGGCGATGGGGGAGGAGGGCGAGCCCAGGTGCACGACGAAGCCGAGGTCGGGCTTGTCGAATCCCATGCCCAGCGCGGACGTGGCGACCAGCGCCTTGACCCGGTTGGCCAGCAGGTCGTCCTCGGCCTGCTGGCGTTCGGCGTTCTCGGTCCGCCCGGTGTACGAGGCCACCGCGTGTCCGTTCTGGCGCAGATAGGCCGTGATCTCCTCGGCCGCCGCGACGGTCAGCGTGTAGATGATCCCGGAGCCGGGAAGCTCGCCGAGGTGGTCGCCCAGCCAGGCCAGCCGGTGTGCCGCGCCCGGCAGCTGCAGCACACTCAGGCTCAGGCTCTCCCGGTCCAGCGGGCCTCGCAGCACCAGCGCGTCGGTGCCCGCGCCGGTGCCCAGCTGTTCCGCGACGTCCGCCGTCACACGGGCGTTGGCCGTGGCGGTGGTGGCGAGCACCGGGACCCCCGTCGGCAGATCGGCGAGCATCGTCCGCAGCCGTCGGTAGTCGGGTCGGAAGTCGTGCCCCCAGTCGGAGATGCAGTGGGCCTCGTCGACCACCAGAAGCCCGGTCGCCGCCGCCAGTTTCGGCAGCACCTGGTCGCGGAAGTCGGGATTGTTGAGGCGTTCCGGGCTCACGAGCAGGACGTCGACCTCGCCCGCCGCCACCTCGGCCTGGACGCTCTCCCACTCCTCCGTGTTGGACGAGTTGATCGTGCGGGCGCTGATCCCGGCCCGGGCCGCCGCCGCGACCTGGTTGCGCATCAGGGCCAGCAGCGGCGAGACGATCACCGTCGGGCCGCTGCCCTGCGCGCGGAGCAGCGAGGTCGCCACGAAGTAGACCGCGGACTTGCCCCAGCCGGTGCGCTGCACGACCAGGGCTCTGCGTTTGTCGGCGACGAGCGCCTCGATGGCCACCCACTGGTCCTCGCGCAGCACGGCTGTACCGGTGGCATCGCCCACCAGGCGGGCGAGGACGGAATCGGCCGAAGCCCTGAGCGCTGCACGATCTGCGTTGGTCATGCCCCCATGCAACCCGATGGCTACGACAAACCGCGAACGACAGGGCGAGCCTGTGGATAACGTTATCCACAGGGGTCGCGGGATCTGGCGGGCTGCGGGACCGTCAAGCCATGAACAAGCACCACGAATCCACCGGCCCGGCCGGGGAACAGCAGATCACCCTGCGCGGCCCCGCCGAGCTCGCCGACGCCCTCCCGTATCTCATGGGCTTCTACCCCAACGACAGCGTCGTGATGGTCGCCCTGCACGGCGGGCGGGGCCGGTTCGGCGGCCGACTCCGGCTCGGCATTCCGCAGGCGCCCGGCGAATGGGGGCCGGTCGCCGATCAGCTGGCGGAGTGCCTGGTATCGGGGAGCGAGCGCCGTGAAGGACGGCCCGACGCGATCGTGATCTTCCTCTGCCAGGACTCGCCGGACGGCTCGGGCGGCCCGCTGACCATGGAGCGGCTCAGGCCGTTCGCGCAACGCCTGCGCACGGCGTGCGGAGCGCTCGACGTGCCCGTCCTCGAAGCGCTCTGCATCTCCGACGGCCGCTACTGGTCCTACTGCTGCCCCGACCCCCGCTGCTGCCCCGAGCAGGGAAATCCGCTGGCCATGCCCGGCACCACGGTGATGGCCGCGGCCGCCACCTATGCGGGCGTCCATGTCCGGGGCACGCTGCGCGACATGGAGGCGAGGCTTCAGCCCTGGCGGACCCCGGTCGACGTGACCACGCAGCAGGAGGCCCTGGACAGGGCCGTGCCGGTGCTGATGCCGAGGCTCCTGGACGAGCGGGCCAGGCGGGAGGTCGCGGCGGAGACCCTTCAGCTGGCGCGCACCCTCATGGACCGCATCGAACGGGCGCAGCCGGCCCCTCCCGCGCTCGCGGACGCCGGGGACGACCAGCTCATCGGCTCCGACGAGGCAGCCGCGGTCATCCTCGGGCTCCAGGACCGGGAGACCCGGGACAGGGCCGCGGCCTGGATGGAGGGGGCGGAAGCACAGTCGGCGCTGCGTCTGTGGCGGGTCCTGGCACGGCGCTGCGTCGGGCGGTACGGGGAGCACGCGGCCGCTCCGCTCACGCTGGCGGGCTGGGTGTCCTGGTCCACCGGAGACGAGCCGGGCGCACGGGTCGCTCTGACGCTGGCACTGCGCGCCGACCCCGACTACACCTTCGCCCAGCTGCTGCACCGGGCCTGCAACGAAGGGCTCGATCCGGAGGCTCTGCGCCGCTGCCTGCGCGAGACCGTGGACGAGGGCCCGGACAGGGGACCGGGCGAGGGAGAGGCCGTGGGCGCGAAGCCGGGCTCCGGTGCCGGGGCGGCGGACGCATCGGTCTCCACCGCCGCCGACCGGGGTGACACCCCGTTGCGTGTCCGCAGGGTCCGTCCGCTGCCCGACGGTGGTCGGCGGCGCGGGCGTGCTCCCCGGCCTCCGGGTGCCGAGCGGGGAAAGGCGGCACCGGGATCGGTCCGTCCCCGGCCCTCGGTGGCCGGGCGACGGCCGCGCGAGGCCCGGCGGTACGGCCGACGCGGCACCAGGACGCGCCGATGACCCGTCACCCGGAACCGACCGCGGCACCCGGACCGATCACGAGCATGCAGAAGGGAGTGTTTATCGTCAGGCAGACGACTATGATCGCGACATGCCGCCCTACGACCCGTCGACCTTCCCGCCCTTCGCCGTCACCGTCGACCTGGTCGTGCTCACGGTGCGCCGTCACGCGCTCTGCGCGTTGGTCGTCCGTCGCGGAGAGACCCCGTTCCAGGGCCGATGGGCGCTGCCCGGCGGATTCGTCAGGACGGACGAGGACCTGGGGTCCGCAGCGGCACGTGAACTCGTCGAGGAAACCGGCCTCTGCGCACACGATCCGGCGAAACCCGCCGTGGGCAACGGCGCGCATCTGGAGCAGTTGGCCACCTACGGCGATCCGGCGCGCGACCCCCGGATGCGAGTGGTCAGCGTCGCCCACCTCGCCCTCGCACCGGACCTGCCCGCGCCCCGGGCCGGCGGTGATGCCAACAGTGCGCGCTGGGCGCCGGTCGAGGACCTGCTGCACCCCGGCACCGGACGTGAGGGCGAACAGGCGGCGCCGCTGGCCTTCGACCACGCCCGGATCCTGGCCGACGGAGTGGAGCGGGCCCGCTCCAAGATCGAATACTCCTCGCTGGCCACGGCGTTCTGCCCGCCGGAGTTCACGGTCGGCGAGTTGCGCCGGGTGTACGAAGCGGTGTGGGGCGTGGTCCTCGACCCCCGCAACTTCCACCGAAAGGTCACCGGAACGCCCGGATTCCTGGTGCCTTCCGGCGGGACGACCACGCGACAGGGCGGCCGGCCCGCGCAGTTGTTCCGGGCCGGGGCGGCCACGGTCCTCAATCCGCCGATGCTGCGGCCCGAGGTCTGAGTCACCGGGCGTTCCGCCGTCGATGGCCGCGCGGAACGCCTGTCGGCTCACCCCTGCACCAAAAGTCGGAAATGTCGCGTTATGTTGCTGGGTAACCCCCTGCCGCCGAGCGGTCTCACCTTCCGCGAGAGACGCGAGAGAAGCGATGCTCCAGGCCATCGGACTCACCAGCACCCCCCGTCGCGACGCTCCGCCCGCCGTGAACGATCTGACCTTCGAGGCTCCGCCCGGCCGTGTCACGGCCCTGCTGGGCGCCCCGGGCTCGGGCAGGACCACGGCCCTGCGTCTGATGCTCGAACTGGACGCCGGGCGGGGCGTCGCCTACTTCCGGGGGCGGCCGCTGCACCGCATCGCCCATCCGGCACGGGAAGTGGGCGTACTGCTCGGCGATGTACCGGGCCACCCCTCCCGGACCGCCCGGGGGCAGCTCCGTATGCTCTGCGCGGCAGCCGGAGTGCCCGCCACCCGGGCCGACGAAGTGCTCGAAGTGGTCGGTCTCGCCGGGCTCGGGGACCAGCGTCTGGGCACTCTCTCGGTGGGCATGGACCGTCGGCTCGGCCTCGCCTGCGCGCTGCTCGGAGACCCGCACACGCTGATCCTGGACGAGCCCGCGGAGGGGCTGTCCCCACGCGAGAACAGCTGGTTGTACGGGCTGTTGCGCGCGCACGCGGCCCAGGGCGGCACGGTTCTCCACACCACCGGCGACCCCAAGGAGGCGGCCCGCACGGCCGACCGCGTCGTCACCATCGGCGGCGGGCGCCTCGTCGCCGACCAGGACGTCGCCGACTTCGCCCGCACCCGGCTCCGGGCACGGGTCGCCGTCCGCACCCCGCACGCGGCCCGGCTGGCGGCCGTGGTCAGCCGGGAGGCCCGGGCCGCACAACGCTCCGTCGAAGTGGTCGAGGAGGCGGCCGGCCGGCTGACGGTCTACGGCAGCAACTGCGCGGAGATCGGCGACACCGCCTACCGGCACGGCGTCCCTGTGCACCAGCTCGCCGACGAGATCGGCGACACCGGACCCGCCGCCCCGGCGGAGAGCGGGAGCGGGGAGCGCGACGACTCGGCCGCCGCCCTGTCCGAGCTGCCGCCCCCGATCCGGGTGCGCCCCGCACGTGGCCCTCTGCGCCCGCTCCGGTACGAACTGCGCCGCTCCCTCGGCGTCAGGACAACCGCCATGATCATGGCGGCCGTTCTGGTGGTGTCGGCCGCGGTGTCCGTTCTGCTCGCCCGCACCGACGGCACCGCGCTGCCCCGCGTGCTCGCCGCGTGGCCCGCCCTGCTGCCGCTGCCTCCCGCCGCGCTCGGCGCGGGTCTGCTCGGGGCGCTCTCGTTCGGGGACGAGTTCCGCTATCCGGCACTTGCCGCCGCGCGCGGCACCGTGCCCCGGCGGCTCGGGCTGCTGCTGGCCAAGCTCACCGTGACCGCGGGTTTCGCCCTGCTGCTCGCCGGTCTCGCGGTGGTGTGCGGAGCGCAGTGCCTCCGGCTCGTATACGGACCGGACTTGATCGAGGTCCCTTCGAACGCCGTTGCAATGGGCGTGAGTTGGGCCGCTCTGACGGTCGGCTGCGCCTGGGCGGGGCTGTTGGCGGCCGGCGTCTTCCGGGTGGCCGGAGCAGGGATCGCGGCGGTGCTGGCCGTTCCGGTGCTCGTCGTTCCGCTGGTGCAGAAGGTCTTCGCGGCACCGTCCGCGCGTTCGGTCGCCGGACTCCCGGGCAGGCTGCGCGAACTGGCCGGATGGCAGCTGCCGCTCCAGGCCGACCACTGGGTCCTCGCCGTCGCGCGGGTGGTGGCTCAACCCGTCGGGACGGCGCTCGCCCTGTCGCTGTCAGCCCTGATCTGCGCGTATCTGTTCACCAGCCTTCGAGGAAAGGCGCGTTGGTGATCACCGTCGTCCCACGCCGAGGACAGGAGCCCGCAACTCCCTGAGAAATGCCGGGATTGTAGGTATATGGCGTCAATTGCGGAGCGAGCGCCGATCACCCTTTCGTGTGCTTTTCACCAAAGACCTCAAGGGGCGGGCGAGCCGCGCCGAAAAAGGATGCGTGAGTACCCTTGCGCACACCATGATGACCGCCGCCCGCACCGTCGACTCCGGCCTGGCCGGCCCGGGCGAACTCGACCGCTATCCCTATACGGAGGCGCAGGCCGGCGAGCGTGCCGCATCCCGGTCCTGGGGCGGTGCCGATTCCGAGTTGGGACGGGTGAGCCGACGGGGGGCGGCCAGCCGCGGGCGCGGTCTCCACGGCCAACTCGTCCAGCAGCTGGGCCAGATGATCGTTTCCGGCGACCTCGGCGCGGACCGCCCCCTCGTTCCCGAGGAGATCGGCCAGCGGTTCGAGGTCTCCCGCACCGTCGTACGCGAATCCCTGCGCGTCCTCGAAGCCAAGGGGCTGGTCAGCGCGCGCCCCAATGTGGGGACGAGGGTCCGCCCGGTCAGTGACTGGAACCTGCTGGATCCCGACATCATCGAATGGCGGGCCTTCGGTCCGCAGCGGGACGACCAGCGCCGTGAGCTGGCCGAGCTCCGCTGGACCATCGAACCGCTCGCGGCCCGCCTCGCGGCCGGGCACGGCCGGGACGACATCCAGCAGCGCCTCGGCGACATGGTGGAGATCATGGGGCACGCGATGGGGCAGGGGGACGCGATCACCTTCTCCCGCGCCGACGCGGAGTTCCACGCCCTGCTCATCCAGGCCGCAGGCAACCGGATGCTCGAACACCTTTCCGGCATCGTCTCGGCCGCCCTCCATGTCTCCGGCGGTCCCGTCACCGGCTGTGACCGGCCCGGCGAGACCTCGCTCGCCCATCACGCGCGCATCGCCGACGCCCTGGCCTCGGGGGACGCCGGGGCCGCCGAGACGGCCATGCGTCAGCTGCTCGTCGTCCACCCCGACGTCGAGCGTGTGGTTCCCGCGCCGCGCGAGCACTGACCGGGGCGCGGCCGGAAGTGTGGACCCGTGCCGCCGGGCCGCACGGGTCCGGCGGCACAATTGTGAGGGGATGCCGCCCATCGCCCGGTTCGCCGCAAATGAGGTGTGACTCGGGCCACGCGGATTGGCCGTAACACTCCTCGAAGCAGCGCGATGACTTAAGAGGTGAGCGTCGCGGAAGGAATACAGCAGCCCTTGGGCGCGCTGTGCAGTTCTGAGGCCTGACCCGCGCCGTCGGCGACATCCCCAGTCGACGGTCGTCGGTTCCCGCCCTCTCCAGGGCAGGGCCGGAAGCCGTTTCCATCGTTCCGAGAGGTTGTTCGTGTCGGCCAGCACATCCCGTACGCTCCCGCCGGAGATCGCCGAGTCCGAGTCTGTGATGGCGCTCATCGAGCGGGGAAAGGCTGATGGGCAGATCGCCGGCGATGACGTGCGTCGGGCCTTCGAGGCTGACCAGATTCCGCCAACCCAGTGGAAGAACGTTCTGCGCAGCCTCAACCAGATCCTCGAGGAAGAGGGTGTGACGCTGATGGTCAGTGCCGCGGAGTCGCCTAAGCGCGCCCGCAAGAGCGTCGCAGCGAAGAGCCCGGTCAAGCGCACCGCCACCAAGACCGTCGCGGCGAAGACCACCGTGACCAGGACCGTCGCGGCCACCGCCGCCCCGACGGCCGAGAGTGCGGACGCGGTGGCCGACGACGCCGTCGCGGCCGCTCCCGCCAAGAAGGCGGCAGCCAAGAAGACGGCTGCCAAGAAGACCGCCGCGAAGAAGACGGCGGCCAAGAAGACAGCGGCGAAGAAGTCCGGCAAGCAGGACGACGAGCTCCTCGACGGTGACGAGGCCGCCGAGGAAGTCAAGGCGGGCAAGGGCGAGGAAGAGGAGGGCGAGGGCGAGAACAAGGGCTTCGTCCTCTCCGACGACGACGAGGACGACGCACCTGCCCAGCAGGTCGCCGTCGCCGGCGCCACCGCCGACCCGGTCAAGGACTACCTGAAGCAGATCGGCAAGGTTCCCCTCCTCAACGCCGAGCAGGAGGTCGAGCTCGCCAAGCGCATCGAGGCCGGTCTCTTCGCCGAGGACAAGCTGGCGAACGCCGACAAGCTCGCGCCGAAGCTCAAGCGCGAGCTGGAGATCATCGCCGAGGACGGCCGCCGGGCCAAGAACCACCTCCTGGAGGCCAACCTCCGTCTGGTGGTCTCCCTGGCCAAGCGCTACACCGGTCGCGGCATGCTCTTCCTGGACCTGATCCAGGAGGGCAACCTCGGTCTGATCCGCGCGGTCGAGAAGTTCGACTACACCAAGGGCTACAAGTTCTCCACGTACGCCACCTGGTGGATCCGTCAGGCGATCACCCGCGCCATGGCCGACCAGGCCCGCACCATCCGTATCCCGGTGCACATGGTCGAGGTCATCAACAAGCTCGCGCGCGTGCAGCGCCAGATGCTCCAGGACCTGGGCCGCGAGCCCACCCCGGAGGAGCTGGCCAAGGAACTCGACATGACCCCCGAGAAGGTCATCGAGGTCCAGAAGTACGGTCGCGAGCCGATCTCGCTGCACACCCCGCTCGGCGAGGACGGCGACAGCGAGTTCGGTGACCTGATCGAGGACTCCGAGGCCGTCGTCCCGGCGGACGCGGTCAGCTTCACGCTCCTCCAGGAGCAGCTCCACTCGGTGCTCGACACGCTCTCCGAGCGTGAGGCCGGCGTGGTCTCGATGCGGTTCGGTCTCACCGACGGCCAGCCGAAGACGCTCGACGAGATCGGCAAGGTCTACGGCGTGACGCGTGAGCGCATCCGTCAGATCGAGTCGAAGACGATGTCGAAGCTTCGCCACCCGTCGCGCTCCCAGGTGCTGCGCGACTACCTCGACTAGATCGCGGTATCTTCACCGGCCGAGGGCCCGGAACCCCCAGGGGATCCGGGCCCTCCGGCGTGTCCTCGGGTGCGTACCCGGACCGGCTGGATCACGCTGGGTGGATTACTTGTCAACTCAGCGTCAGGAGCCTCCATGCCCCGTCCCGTCGTCCGTGCCCTGACCGGGGTGCTCGCCCTGACCGCCGCCGCGGCCGTGCTGCCCTTCGCCTCGCCCGCCCCGGCGGCCGCGGACAGCATCATCGTCGGCGGCCGGCCCGCCCCCGTGGCCGACAGTCCCTGGGCGGTGGCGCTGTCGAGCCGGGACCGGTTCGGAGGGGCGCGCTCGGGCCAGTTCTGCGGCGGCGTCGCCGTGGCGCCCACGAAGATCCTGACGGCCGCCCACTGTCTGAGTGACGAGGCGCTCGGCGGACCGGCGAACCGGGTGAAGGACCTGCTGGTGATCGCCGGCCGGGAGCGGCTGAGCGACTCCGGCGGCCAGGAGATCCCGGTCCGCTCCATCTGGGTGAACCCGGCGTACGACCCTGTCTCCAACGCCGGCGACCTCGCGGTGCTGACCCTGTCCCGCGCGCTACCGAAGGACGGCGTCATCCCGATGGCCAGGGGTGGGGACGCCGCCTACCGGGCCGGGACGGCGGCGGACGTCTACGGGTGGGGTGACACGACCGGAAGCGGTACGTACGCCTCCGTGCTGCGCTCCGCGCGGGTGCGGGTCCTGCCGGACAGCGACTGCGCGCGCGCCTACCCGGGTGGCCAGGAGGGCACCTACAAGGCCTCGGCGATGGTCTGTGCGGGCGATCCCGCGGGCGGCCGGGATGCGTGCCAGGGCGACAGCGGCGGGCCGCTGGTGGCCCGTGGGCGGCTCATCGGCCTGGTGTCCTGGGGCAGCGGCTGTGGGCGCGCGGGCAGCCCCGGGGTGTACACCCGGGTCTCCGCCGCCCTGGAATGGGCCGCGGGCCGCATCTGAGCCGGGCCGGGCCGCGTGGGCGGTCCGGCCGTCACGACGAGAACGGGCGGCTCCCCCGGTGGGGGAGCCGCCCGTCGGCCGGTCCTGGACCGGCCCCTGGCTCGTCGTGGATGCGAGGTGTCAGTGTTGGTCCTCGTCGGCGGAAGCCGTCTGCACGGCGGTGAGCCGATCCGTCTCATCCTGTATTTCCGCGGCGATCTTCTTGAGTTCCGGCTCGAACTTGCGCCCGTGGTGGGCGCAGAAGAGCAGTTCACCGCCGCTGATCAGGACGACGCGCAGATATGCCTGGGCGCCGCAACGGTCACAGCGGTCTGCTGCGGTCAGCGGGCTCGCGGGGGTCAGAACAGTAGTCACGTCGCCTCTTCTCTAGCTCGACGAGCTGTCGTACCAGGGTCAACATCCAACCAGGCCGAAAACGTTCCCGCTCGTGGCTTTTCTTCGAAACTTCTTCTCGGTGTGGCTGTCTGTTGCCGGTTGGCGGCGAATGTGCCGTATGCGGAGCGCTACGGTTTCGCATTGCTTGTCTAGGGGGTCGGTCCCGCCGGCCGGCTTGCCGGTTTGTTCATGAGGACGTGCCCGGAGCCTAAATGGTTCATGCGTCGAAGGGAACGTGATGTGCACGTCACTCCAACGAATGATCGAACATCCATGCGAGCCTGGAAGAAGCTCGACTAGCATGAGGATTCCCCGAGGGTGGCGTTACAACCGCTCTACCAGGCCTCTGTAGGCTCTCAGCGGCAACCGAAGCCCAGCCCTGTACCCACGGGGGCCCAGATGAAATTCAGCGAGGAGCGAACCGCGTGACCGCCGAAACGTCCGTGCCGTCCACCGCGATGCTGACCGGAGCAGGCGGCGACCGGGACAGCTCCAACTACACCGCGCGGCACCTTCTCGTCCTCGAAGGCCTGGAGGCGGTCCGCAAGCGCCCCGGGATGTACATCGGGTCCACCGACAGCCGTGGCCTGATGCACTGCCTCTGGGAGATCATCGACAACTCCGTCGACGAGGCTCTCGGGGGCTACTGCGACCAGATCGAGGTCATCCTCCACGACGACGCCTCCGTCGAGGTCCGGGACAACGGCCGCGGCATCCCGGTCGACGTCGAGCCCAAGACGGGCCTCTCCGGCATCGAGGTCGTCATGACCAAGCTGCACGCCGGAGGCAAGTTCGGCGGCGGTTCCTACGCCGCGTCCGGCGGCCTCCACGGCGTCGGCGCCTCCGTCGTCAACGCCCTCTCCTCCCGCCTGGACGTCGAGGTCGACCGCAACAGCGCGACCCACTCCATCAGCTTCCGGCGCGGTGTCCCCGGCATGTTCACCGAGCAGGGTCCGGACAGCCCGTTCGACCCGGCCAACGGCCTGCGCAAGGGCAAGCGCGTCCCCAAGACCCGTACCGGTACCCGGGTGCGGTACTGGGCGGACCGCCAGATCTTCCTCAAGGACGCCAAGCTCAACCTGGAGACGCTCTACCAGCGCGCCCGCCAGACGGCCTTCCTCGTCCCCGGTCTCACGATCATCGTCCGCGACGAGCGCGGGCTCGACGGCGAGGGCAAGACCGAGGAGACGTTCCGCTTCGACGGCGGCATCAGCGAGTTCTGCGAGTACCTGGCCCAGGACAAGGCCGTCTGCGACGTCCAGCGCCTCAGCGGCACGGGCACCTTCAAGGAGACCGTCCCGGTTCTCGACGACCGCGGCCACATGACCGCCACCGAGGTCACCCGAGAGCTGGCCGTCGACATCGCCCTGCGCTGGGGCACCGGCTACGACACGACCGTACGGTCGTTCGTGAACATCATCGCCACCCCCAAGGGCGGCACCCACGTCACCGGCTTCGAGCGCTCCCTGACCAGGACGGTGAACGAGGCGCTGCGCTCCGCCAAGATGCTGCGGGTCGCCGAGGACGACGTCGTCAAGGACGACGCCCTCGAAGGCCTCACGGCCGTTGTGACCGTCCGGCTCGCCGAGCCGCAGTTCGAGGGGCAGACCAAGGAGGTGCTCGGCACCTCGGCGGCCAACCGGATCGTGGCCAATGTGGTCGCCAAGGAGCTCAAGGCGTTCCTGACCTCGACGAAGCGGGATGCCAAGGCCCAGGCCAGGGCGGTGCTGGAGAAGGCCGTGGCCGCCGCCCGGACCCGGATCGCGGCCCGCCAGCACAAGGACGCCCAGCGCCGCAAGACCGCGCTGGAGTCCTCCTCGCTGCCCGCCAAGCTCGCCGACTGCCGCAGCGACGACGTCGAGCGCAGCGAACTGTTCATCGTCGAGGGAGACTCGGCGCTCGGCACGGCCAAGCTGGCCCGGAACAGCGAGTTCCAGGCACTGCTGCCGATCCGCGGCAAGATCCTCAACGTACAGAAGTCGTCCGTCTCCGACATGCTGAAGAACGCCGAGTGCGGCGCGATCATCCAGGTCATAGGAGCCGGGTCCGGGCGGACCTTCGACATCGACTCCGCGCGTTACGGGAAGATCGTCCTGCTGGTGGACGCCGACGTCGACGGCGCCCACATCCGCTGCCTGCTGCTGACCCTCTTCCAGCGCTACATGCGCCCGATGGTCGAGGCCGGGCGGGTCTTCGCCGCCGTTCCGCCGTTGCACCGGATCGAGCTGGTCCAGCCCAAGAAGGGGCAGGACAAGTACGTCTACACCTACTCCGACAGCGAGCTGCGCCAGACCCTCCTGGAGTTCCAGCGCAAGAACGTCCGGATCAAGGAATCGATCCAGCGCTACAAGGGCCTGGGCGAGATGGACGCCGATCAGCTGGCGGAGACGACGATGGACCCGCGCCACCGCACGCTGCGGCGCATCAACATCGGCGACCTGGAAGCCTCCGAGCAGGTCTTCGACCTGCTGATGGGCAACGAGGTCGCGCCCCGCAAGGAGTTCATCACCAGCTCCGCGGCCACCCTGGACCGCTCGCGCATCGACGCCTGACCCCCGTACACCCGCCCGGCCCCCGCTCCCGTCCCACGGAGCGGGGGCCGTGGACGGTTCGCGGGGCTCTGCCGGGGAATCGCGCAGCCGTCCGGGACTTCTGTCACCTGAAGGGGTGAAGTCGGGCGAATGACGCGCCCGCGATCTTCCCGAACCGCCCATGGTTGGCCGTGCGGCCGAAAAGGTCGGCGGAGCAGGGGAGTTGTTCGGTGGAGAAGGAAGCAGGGCCGAAGACCGCGGGAGTGCGGCTCGACGACCCGTGGGACGACGCGCCGGTCGCCGACCGGGGCGACCGGGACGGGACGGGAGGCGCCGGCGGCCTCGACGCGTCCGGCACACCATGGCCGGATCCGGCCCCCAGCGCGGCCGACATCTATCTGGAAGTGCACCGCAGCGCCGCCTTCCGCGAGGTGCGCCGCCGCTACCGCCGCTTCGTGGTCCCCGCCGCCCTCGCCTTCCTCCTCTGGTATCTCGCCTATGTCGTCGCCGCGACCACCGCACCCGAGCTGATGGCCCGCCCGGTCGCCGGCGCGGTCAACGTCGCGATGGTGGCGGGTCTCGGCCAGTTCCTCACCACGTTCCTGCTCACGTGGGCGTACGCACGCCACGCACGGCTGCGCAGGGACCGCGCGGCGCTCGATCTGCGGTGGGACACCCAGGAGATGACGAGAGGGCTCGGACGTTGAGAGGCGACCACCAGACACTCGCCCTGCTGCTGTTCAGCGCGTTCATCGCGGTGACGCTCTTCATCACCACCTGGGTCGGCCGCAACCGGCAGGGCTCCGCCGAGGAGTTCTACGCCGGCGGACGCCTGTTCTCGCCCATGGAGAACGGATTCGCCATCGCCGGCGACTACATGTCGGCGGCCTCCTTCCTCGGGATCTCCGGGCTGATCGCCCTCTTCGGGTACGACGGCATGCTCTATTCCGTCGGCTTCCTCGTCGCCTGGCTGGTCGTCCTGCTGTTCGTCGCCGAACTCGTCCGCAACTGCGGCCGGTTCACCCTGGCCGACGTGGTCGCCGCGCGGATGGCGGAGCGCCCGGTGCGCACCGCGCTCGGCACCTCCTCCGTCACCGTCTCCGTGCTCTATCTGGTGGCCCAGATGGTCGGCGCGGGCAGCCTCGTGGCCCTGCTGCTCGGCGGTACGAGCGACGCGGCCCGGTCCTGGACGGTCGTCGGCGTCGGCGCGCTCATGGTGATCTACGTGTCCTTCGGCGGCATGCGCGCCACCACCTGGATCCAGATCGTCAAGGCCGTCCTGCTGATGGCGGGGGCCGTCGCACTCACCGTGCTCGTTCTGGTCCACTTCCACGGGAACATCAACAACCTGCTCGACACCGCCGCCGAACGCAGCGGCCACGGCAAGGACTTCCTCGCGCCCGGCCTCCGCTACGGCGGGGACTGGACCTCACGCTTCGACTTCATCAGCCTGGGCGTCGCCCTCGTCCTCGGCACGGCCGGGCTGCCGCACATCCTGTCGCGCTTCTACACCGTGCCCACCGCCCGTGCCGCGCGCCGCTCGGTCGTCTGGTCCATCGGCCTGATCGGCAGCTTCTACCTGATGACGATCGTGCTCGGGTTCGGCGCGGCCGCGCTCGTCGGCTCCGCCGAGGTCCGCTCGTCGAACGCGGCGGGCAACACCGCGGTCCCGCTGCTGGCCCTCCAACTCGGCGGCGGTGAAGGGTCCACCGGTGGAACGATTCTCTTCGCCGTGGTCGCCGCCATCGCCTTCGCCACCATCCTGGCCGTCGTCGCGGGCATCACGCTCGCCTCGTCCGCGTCCGTCGCCCACGACCTCTACGCCTCGCTCCGCCGCCCGGGGCGCAAGAAGCACGGTGAGGTCGCCGTGGCGCGCGTCGCCGCCGCGGGGATCGGCGTCGTCGCGATCGGCCTCGGACTGCTCGCCCAGAACCTCAACGTCGCCTTCCTGGTGGGCCTCGCCTTCGCCGTGGCCGCGTCGGCGAACCTCCCGGCTTTGCTCTACTCGCTGTTCTGGCGCGGCTTCACCACCCGGGGCGCGGTCTGGGCGGTGTACGGCGGGCTGATCCCGGCGGTCGTGCTGATGCTGGTCTCGCCCGTCGTCTCGGGCAGCCCCACGTCCCTGTTCCCGGGCGTCGACTTCCAGCTCTTCCCGCTGGAGAACCCGGGCCTGGTCTCCATCCCGCTCGGCTTCCTGGCCGGCTGGATCGGTACGGTCACCTCGCCCGAGAAGCCCGACGAGGCCAAGCACGCCGAGACCGAGGTACGGGCGCTGACGGGCGCCGGGGCGGCTTAGAGGGCCCGACGAGGGCTCAGCCCGCGGCCCAGGCGTACCGGTGTTCCGGGCGGCCCGTCTCGCCGTACCGCAGGGTCAGCCGGACCTTGCCGGTGCGCTCGAGGAGCTTCAGATAGCGCTGGGCCGTCTGCCGGCTCATCCCCGCGCTGTCCGCGATCTCCTGGGCGGAGAGCGGGCCCTCCGCGCCGCGCAGGGCCTGCCGGACGAGCTCGGCGGTGGTGGGGGAGTGGCCCTTGGGGAGGTCCGGCTCGCCCGCCGCCCACAGCGCGCCGAAGAGCCGGTCCACCTCCGCCTGTTCGGCCTCCCCGCCCCCGTCGAGCGTGTGCCGCAGGGCCGCGTACGCCTCCAACTTGGAGCGCAGGCCGGCGTACGTGAACGGCTTCACCAGGTACTGGAGCGCGCCGTGCCGCATCGCGTCCTGCACGGTCGCGACGTCCCGGGCGGCCGTCACCATGATCACGTCGACCTGACGGCCGAGGCGGCGCAGTTCCCGTACGACGGCGAGGCCGTTGTGGTCGGGCAGGTAGTGGTCCAGCAGGATCAGGTCCACCGGGACCTCCTCGACCGTCGCCAGCGCCGAGGCCGCCGAGTGGGCCTGCGCCGCCACCCGGAATCCGGGCACCTTGGCGACGTACGCGGCATTGATCTGCGCCACCCGGACGTCGTCGTCCACGATCAGGACCTGGATCACCGCCGCTCTCCCGTCGTGGCCGGACGCGCGGGCGGCGGCGGGCCGTCGGCTCCGGTCACGGTCCCCGGACCGGGCTCGGCCAGCGCGTCCGGCAGCACCACCGTGAACACCGCACCGCCCCCGTCCGCCGCCGACACCGTCACGCTGCCTCCCTGGCGCTCCGCGAGCCTCCGTACCAGGGCGAGCCCGAGGCCGCGCTTGCCGTGCGCCGGGAGGTCCTTGGTGGACCAGCCCTCCGTGAAGATCGACGCGTGCTGCTCCCGCGGGACGCCGGGGCCGCTGTCGCGCACCCCCAGGATCACCGTACGGCCCTCCGTCCGCAGCCCGACCTCGATCCGCGCGGCGTCCGATCCGGCCGCCGCGTCCGTGGCGTTGTCGACGAGGTTGCCGACCACCGTGACCAGGCCCCGGGGATCGACCACCCGGTCCGGCAGCAGCGTGCCGGGAGCCAGCCGCAGCGAGACGCCGCGCTCGGCGGCGACCGTCGTCTTGCCGACGAGGAGGGCGGCCAGCAGCGGGTCCTGGACCTTCTCGGTGACCTGCTCGGCCGTCGCCCGGTGCACGCCCACCACCTCCGTGACGAACTCCATCGCGTCCTCGTGCATCTCCAGCTCCAGCAGCCCCAGCAAGGTGTGCAGCCGGTTCGCGTGCTCGTGGTCCTGGGCGCGCAGGGCGTCGATCAGCCCCGTGGTGGAGTCGAGTTCGCGGCCCAGATGCTCCAGCTCGGTCCGGTCGCGCAGGGTCACCACCGCTCCGCCGTCGTCCGTGGGCATCCGGTTGGCCAGCAGCACCCGGCTGCCCCGTACTGCCAGCAGGTCGTCGCCGACCACCCGGCCGGCCAGCACATCGGCGGTCCGGCCCTCGCCCAGTACCTCCTCCAGCGTCCGGCCCGCCGCCTCCGGGCCCACGCCCAGCAGTCGCTGCGCCTCGTCGTTCAGCAGCCGGACGCGCCCGGCCCCGTCGAGGGCGACGACCCCCTCGCGGATGCCGTGCAGCATCGCCTCGCGTTCGGTGAGCAGCGCGGAGATGTCGGAGAACGCCAGGTCATGGGTCTGCCGTTGCAGCCGGCGGGAGATCAGGTACGCGGCGAGCGCCCCGACGGCCAGGGCGCCGCCCGCGTACGCGAGCAGCCCCGGGATCGCCGCGAGGAGACGGGCGCGGACGCTGTCGTACTCGATCCCGACCGAGACCGCGCCGATCACCTCGCCCGAGGAGCCGAACAGCGGCACCTTGCCCCGCGCCGAGCGGCCGAGGGTGCCGCTGTCGATCTCCATCACCTCGCGGCCGCGCAGCGCCTCACCGGGGTCGGTGGAGACGACCGCGCCGATCCGGTCGGTCTCCGGGTGCGACCAGCGCACCCCGCGCCGGTCCATCACGACGACGTACTCCGCCCCGGTCGCCCGCCTGACCCGCTCGGCGGCCGACTGGACAGGCCCCCAGTCGGACGGGTCGGTGCTGCTCAGGTCCCGCACGATCTCCGGCTGGGCGGCGGTGCTCTGGGCGATGGCCAGCGCGCGGCGCATCGCCTGGTCGTCCAGCTGCTCGCCGAGTGGGGCCAGGAACAGGCCGGTGACCAGGACGATCACGCCGGTGATGATGGCCAGCTGCATCAGCAGGACCTGGGAGAAGACCCGCTGGGGCCAGCCGAACCGGCGCGGTCCTCGGCCGGAGGTCGGTGGGGCGTTCATCGTAGAGACGGTAAGGGCCGGGCGGCCGGGGCGGAAATTCGGCTGTGCGGCGGCCGCGTATCCCGGGCTCGTTCGAGGGCTCGCTCGGGGCCTCGTACGGTCGTGCACCGAGGGCTCCGCCGTGCCCGCCTCTTGCATCCCGGCGCCATGTCTGTGAGCGTTCCGGCTGTGCAGGCGGGTGTTCCAAGGGAGTTCGCCATCAACGCAATCTTCTTGCTTTTCTTGCGCTAATCTTGCGCTCATGACGCGACGACTTGCTCAGGTGGCCCAGAAGGTGGGAGTCAGCGAGGCGACGGTCAGCCGGGTGCTGAACGGCAAGCCGGGCGTCTCCGACGCCACCAGGCAGGCCGTCCTCTCCGCGCTGGACGTCCTCGGATACGAGCGCCCGACCCAGCTGCGCGGCGAGCGGGCCCGGCTGGTCGGACTGGTCCTGCCCGAGCTGCAGAACCCGATCTTCCCCGCCTTCGCCGAAGTGGTCGGCGGCGCGCTCGCCCAGCAGGGGCTCACCCCGGTGCTCTGCACCCAGACCAAGGGCGGCGTCTCCGAGGCCGACTACGTCGAGCTGCTCCTCCAGCAGCAGGTCTCCGGCGTGGTCTTCGCGGGCGGCCTCTACCACCAGGCCGACGCCCCGCACGACCACTACAAGGTGCTCGCCGACCGCAAGATCCCGGTCGTGCTGATCAACGCGGCCATCGAACACCTCGGCTTCCCCGGTGTCTCCTGCGACGACTCCGTCGCCGTCGAACAGGCGTGGCGTCACCTCGTCTCACTCGGCCACGAGCGCATCGGATTCGTCCTGGGCCCGTCCGACCACGTGCCCTCGCAGCGCAAGCTCGCCGCCGCCCGGATCCTCGCCGACGAGGCAGGCACGACCATCCCCGACGAGCGGGTGGCGCGCGCGATGTTCTCGCTGGAGGGCGGACAGGCCGCCGCGATGCGGCTGCTGGAGCAGGGCGTCACCGGCATCATCTGCGCCAGTGACCCGCTCGCGCTGGGCGCCGTGCGCGCGGCCCGCCGCCGGGGTCTCTCGGTGCCCGACGACGTGTCGGTCGTCGGCTACGACGACTCGGCCTTCATGAACTGCACCGAGCCGCCGCTGACCACCGTCCGCCAGCCCATCGAGGCCATGGGGCGGGCGGCCGTGGAACTGCTCTCGGTCCAGATCGGCGGGCGGACCGTGCCCTCGGACGAGCTGCTCTTCGAACCGGAGCTGGTGGTCCGCGGCTCCACCGCCCAGCCGCCGCGCGAGAATTCCCTGTGATCCGTAGCTAATTTGCGCTGCCCGACCCTTGGTCCGGACCTGATCCGTCCCAGGGGAGGGGCTGGGGCGGCCGGGGGCCGACGTACTGCCCGCTCGGCCGGATCCGCAGAGGGCGCTCCCCGTACTCCTCCAGCGCGTGCGCGATCCAGCCCGCCGTGCGGGAGACCGCGAACACCGTCTCGCCCGCGTCCGCCGCCATCCCACGGGAGACGGAGAGGACGGCGAGCGCCAGGTCGATGTTGGCGTGCAGCGGTGTGTGGCGGGCCGTCGTGGCGACCACCTCGCGGGCCGCCGCCAGCGCCCCGGCCGCCTGCGGTACGTCCTCCAGCAGCGCGAACAGGGCCGTCGCCCGAGGGTCCTCGCCCCGGTACAGCCGATGGCCCAGGCCCGGCACCCGCCGCCCGGTCCGCAGATGATCGGCGACCACGGGGACCGCGCTGCCCCGGTCCACCGCCTCCCGCAGCATCCGGTGCGCCAGACCGCTCGCCGCCCCGTGCAGCGGCCCCTCCAGTACACCGAGGCCTGCCGAGACCACGGCGTACGGGTGGGCCCGCGCGGAGGCTGCGACCCGGGCAGCCAGCGTGGAGGCCGCCAGATCGTGGTCGACGAGGAGGGTCAGGGCCGCGTCCAGCACGGCGAGGGAAGCGGCGTCGGCCGGCTCCGGGGTGAGCCGTGACCACAGCGCCGCCGCCAGCGAACCCCCTTCGCCCTCCGGGCCGCCCAGCGCCGGCAGTGCGCCCACCAGCGTCGGGATCAGGCCCCGGGCGCTGCTCAGCACCGCCTCCGGCGACAGGTCGAACCGCAGCGGATCCGTGGCCGCCGCAGCGGTCACCGCCACCCGCAGCCGGTCCGTCGACCCGCTGTGCGCGGGCAGCGCGCCGACCGTCCGGCGGGCCGCCGCAAGCGTCGCGGCGGGTGCGGTGAACCGGGCTCCGGACCGCAGCTCGCCCGTCCACAGCCACTCGGCGACCTCCTCGTAGCCGTACCGCCGGGCCAGCTCCGTCGCGTCGACCCCCCGGAAGAAGCAGCGGTCGCCCTCGATGAGCGTGATGCCGGTGCGGAAGGCGAGGTCGCCCCCGGCCGGGGACGGCTCGCGCCGCCCCGAGCGCCGGGCCAGCGCCCGCACCTCCTCGGTGTCGAACGTGCTGCCGCGGCCTCCGGCCGCCCGCACGCTGCTGAGCTGGCCCCGGCTGACGTACGCGTACACCGTCTCGGGCTTCACGCCCAGCAGCTCGGCCGCCTCGCGGGTGGTCAGCCGGGGTGCGTCCGGTCGGGAGCCGGGCTCTGGTTGATCCGTCATGGAGACCACCGTAGCCACCACAGGTTGACATTGATTCAATCAACATTGACAGATCTCAAGTCAAGCATGGACAGTCGAATCAATGTTGCATGCACGGAGGAGAGAACGGCCATGACCACCACCCCTGTCGTCCCCGCCGTCCCCCGCGGCCTCGCCGGCGTCGTCGTCACCGACACCGCCCTCGGCGACGTCCGCGGCCGCGAGGGCTTCTACCACTACCGTCAGTACTCGGCGATCGAGCTCGCGCGTACCCGCGGCTTCGAGGACGTCTGGTACCTGATGGTCCACGGCGAACTGCCGGACCGGGCGGCCGCCGCCGACTTCGCCGCCCGCACAGCGGCGCTGCGCACCCTGCCCGCCGAGGTACGCGAGGCACTGCCCGCCATCGCCCGCGCGAGCGCCGTCTCCGGCCCGCTCGCCGGACTCCGTACGGCGCTCTCCCTGCTCGGCGCCTCGGCCGGCTTCCGCCCGGTGTACGAGATCGGGGCCGACCGCCGACGCGAGGACGCGCTCGCCGCCTGCGCGGCCGTCCCCACGATCCTGACCGCCCTCCACCGCCTGGGCGAGGGCCTCCAGCCGGTCGAACCCCGCGCGGACCTGCCGCACGCGGCGAACTACCTGTACATGCTGACCGGATCGGAGCCGGAGCCCGACCGGGTCCGGGCCGTCGAGCAGTACCTCATCTCGACCGTCGACCACGGCTTCAACGCCTCCACCTTCACCGCCCGGGTCGTCGCCTCCACCGGAGCCGATCTGGCCGCCTGCCTGGTGGCGGCGGTCGGCGCGCTCTCCGGACCGCTGCACGGCGGAGCCCCCAGCCGGGCCCTGGACACCCTCGACGCCATCGGCACCCCGGACCGCATCGACGGCTGGATCCGCGAACAGGTCCTCGCCGGCCGCCGCATCATGGGCTTCGGCCACCCCGTCTACCGCACCGAGGACCCCCGGTCCCGGATGCTCAAGTCCCTCGCCCAGTGCTTCGGAGGCCCGCTCGTCGACTTCGCCGTGGAGGTGGAACGCCAGGTCGAGGCCATCCTCGCCGAGCTGAAGCCGGGCCGGGAGCTGCACACCAACGTGGAGTTCTACGCCGGAGTGGTCATGGAGCTGTGTGGGCTGCCGCGTGCGATGTTCACCCCCACCTTCTGTGCGGCGCGGGTGGTCGGCTGGAGCGCCAATATCCTGGAGCAGGCGGAGGACTCGAAGATCATCCGCCCGGCGGCCCGCTACGTCGGCGCACCCCCGCCGCAGCCGGTCCCGGCACCCTGACGACGTCCCCAGGAAGGCTCCCGTTGACCCCGCCCCGCACTCCGCAGATCCCGGTCGTCGTCCTGGCGGGCTTCCTCGGCTCCGGTAAGACCACGCTCCTGAACCATCTTCTCCGCAACCGGGCGGGCACCCGGATCGGCGTGATCGTCAACGACTTCGGGGCCATCGAGATCGACGCCATGACCGTCTCGGGGCAGGTCGGCTCGACGGTCTCGCTGGGCAACGGCTGTCTGTGCTGTGCCGTCGACGCGAGCGAACTCGACACCTTCCTGGAGACCCTGACCCGGCCCTCCGCCCGGCTGGACGTGATCGTCATCGAGGCGAGCGGACTGGCCGAACCCCAGGAACTCGTGCGCATGCTGCTGGCCAGCGACAACCCGCACATCCGGTACGGGGGTCTCGTCGAGGTCGTCGACGCCGCGGAGTTCGACAGCACCCGCAAGCGGCATCCGGAGCTCGACCGCCATCTCGCCGTCGCCGACCTCGTGGTCCTGAACAAGGCCGACCGGGTGGGGGAGGCCGAGCGGGAGCGGCTGCGCGCGACGGTCGCGGAGCTGAGCGGTCCGGCCGCCGTGATCTCCGCCGTGCACGGCCGGATCGACCCCGAGCTGTTCTTCGACCCCGCGCTGCGGCCGGACCACGAGGAGATGGCGGGGCAGCTGACCTTCGAGGACCTCCTGCGGGAGGAGGAGGCGTGCGACGGGCACGAGGGCCATGGCGGGCACGGCGACTACGAGGGGCACGGCGATCACCTCCACGCCTCGTACGAGAGCGTCGACTTCACCTCCGACGTGCCGCTGGACCCGCGCCGCTTCATGGCGTTCCTCGACTCCCGGCCCGAAGGGCTGTACCGGATCAAGGGGTTCGCGGACTTCGGCGCGGGCGACCGGGACAACACGTACGCGCTGCACGCGGTGGGCCGCTTCCTGCGCTTCGTGCCCCGGCCGTGGGCGCGCGGCGAACAGCGGCTCACCCAGCTCGTCATGATCGGCGCGGGCATCGACGCCGGAGCGCTGCTGGCCGGACTCGCCGCCTGCCGCGCGGACGAGTCGGCCCCCGGCGCGTCCACCTCCGACGCGTCCACCTCCGACGCGTCCGCCGACGCCGTCGAACGGGGTATGTGGGGCGTGCTCCGGTACGTACAGGAGCACGCCCCCGAACAGGAAGCGGCCGCGGAGGCGTAATGCCCCCGGGCCGCTCCTTGCCGTACGAAAAGCGTGCCTACAGGGGCGGTCCCGCGATCACGGCCACCTTCTCCAGCAGTGGCGTGCCCGAACCGTCCCGCCTCGGGTCCGGCTCCGGCAGCTTCGCCGGGGTGCCGTTCTTCTGGGCGGCCCGGGCCGGGGTGGCGCCCGCCCAGGCGAACACCAGGACGTCCTCGCCCTTCAGGAACCGCTGGCAGCGCACGCCGCCGGTCGCCCGGCCCTTGCGCGGATACTGGTCGAACGGGGTCAGCTTGGACGTCAGCACCGAGTCGTCCAGCGTGCCGTGCGAGCCGGCCACCGTGAACACGATCGCCTCGGCCGCCGGGTCCACCGCCGTGAACGACAGCACCTCGGCCCCGGCCGCCAGCTTGACGCCCGCCATGCCTCCGGCGGGCCGCCCCTGCGGGCGTACCTGGGCCGCCGGATAGCGCAGCAACTGGGCGTCGGAGGTGATGAACACTAGGTCCTCCTCGCCGGTGCGCAGCTCGGTCGCGCCGACGATCCGGTCACCGTCCTTGAGGGTGATGACCTCCAACTCGTCCTTGTTGGCCGGGTAGTCCGGCACGACGCGTTTCACCACGCCCTGGAGCGTGCCGATCGCCAGACCCGGCGAGGCCTCGTCGAGCGTCGTGAGGCAGATCAGCTCCTCGTCCGCCTCCAGGCTCAGGAACTCCGAGATCTGCGCCCCGCCCGAGAGATTCGGCTCCGCGTGCGTGTCCGGCAGCTGCGGCAGGTCGATCACCGAGAGCCGCAGCAGCCGGCCGGTCGACGTGACCGCCCCGACATCGCCCCGGGCCGTCGCCGCCACCGCCGACACGATCACATCGTGCTTGGTCCGCCGGGCGTCCTCGGAGATCTCCACCGGGTCCGCGTTCGCCGTACGGGCCAGCAGACCCGTCGAGGAGAGCAGCACCCGGCACGGGTCGTCCGCCACCTCCAGCGGCACGGACGCGACCTGAGAACCGGCCGACTCCAGCAGCACCGTGCGCCGGTCCGTGCCGAACTTCTTCGCCACCGCCGCCAGCTCCGAGGAGACCAGCTTGCGCAGCTCCGCGTCCGACTCCAGGATCGCGGTCAGCGCCTCGATCTCGCCGTTGAGCTTGTCGCGCTCGCTCTCCAGCTCGATCCGGTCGAAACGGGTGAGCCGGCGCAGCGGGGTGTCCAGGATGTACTGCGTCTGGATCTCGCTCAGCGAGAAGTGCGCCATCAGGCGCTCCTTCGCCTGCGCGGAGTTGTCGCTGTCCCGGATGATCCGGATGACCTCGTCGATGTCGAGCAGGGCGACGATCAGGCCCTCGACCAGGTGCAGCCGGTCGCGGCGCTTGGTGCGGCGGAACTCGCTGCGCCGGCGCACCACCTCGAAGCGGTGGTCGAGATAGACCTCCAGCAGCTCCTTGAGGCCCAGGGTGAGCGGCTGGCCGTCGACCAGTGCCACGTTGTTGATACCGAAGGACTCCTCCATCGGCGTCAGCTTGTAGAGCTGCTCCAGCACCGCTTCCGGCACGAAGCCGTTCTTGACCTCGATGACCAGACGCAGGCCGTGCGCCCGGTCGGTGAGGTCCTTGACGTCGGCGATGCCCTGGAGCTTCTTCGCCGAGACCAGGTCCTTGATCTTGGCGATCACCTTCTCCGGGCCGACGGTGAAGGGCAGTTCGGTGACGACGAGGCCCTTGCGGCGGGCCGTCACGTTCTCCACGGAGACGGTGGCGCGGATCTTGAACGTGCCGCGGCCGTTCGTGTACGCGTCCTTGATGCCGCCCAGCCCGACGATGCGGCCACCGGTGGGCAGGTCGGGTCCGGGGACGTAACGCATCAGCGTCTCGACGTCGGCGCCCGGGTGCTTGATCAGATGCCGGGCTGCGGCGATGACCTCGCCCAGATTGTGCGGGGGCATGTTGGTGGCCATGCCCACGGCGATCCCGGAGACCCCGTTGACCAGGAGGTTGGGGTAGGCGGCGGGGAGGACGACCGGCTCGCGCTCCTGGCCGTCGTAGTTCGACTGGAAGTCGACGGTGTCCTCGTCGATGGCCTCCGTCATCAGCGAGGTGGCGTCGGCCATCCGGCACTCGGTGTACCGCATGGCGGCCGGCGGGTCGTCGTTGCCGAGAGAGCCGAAGTTGCCGTGGCCGTCGACCAGGGGGAGCCGCATCGAGAACGGCTGCGCCATGCGCACCAGGGCGTCGTAGATCGAGGCGTCGCCGTGCGGGTGCAGCTTGCCCATCACCTCGCCGACGACGCGGGCGCACTTCACATAGCCGCGGTCGGGGCGCAGTCCCATCTCGTTCATCTGGGACACGATGCGCCGGTGCACCGGCTTCATGCCGTCGCGGGCGTCGGGCAAGGCCCTGGAGTAGATCACCGAGTACGCGTACTCGAGGAAGGAGCCCTGCATTTCGTCGACGACGTCGATGTCGAGGATCTTCTCCTCGAAGTCGTCCGGCGGCGGGGTCTTCGTGCTACGGCGGGCCATCGCGGCTGCGACTCCTTCACGGATTCTGTTCGGACAACCTGAGCTTGTTCGGTACAACACGAGCTACTGACGCGGTCCATTGTGGACCTCGCCACTGACAACGCCGACCTCGACCCGTCCGAAGGCCGGTCCGAAGCGGTCGGGGCGGCGCGCCCGCGAGGGCGTCCACGACACCATCGACGGAAACATCCACGGAACGGGAACTTCGCCAGGTGCCGGTGCGCTTGCTTAGAGTGGCAGGTCTGGCAGGAAGTCCAGTATCGCGATCGAAGGGACGTACATGCCCATGGGTCACACGGCCACCGCACAGGCCGGCTCCGGCGGCTTGACAGCGACCGAGCACCGCCTGGCCAACGGCCTGCGTGTGGTGCTCTCCGAGGACCATCTGACCCCGGTCGCCGCGGTCTGCCTCTGGTACGACGTCGGTTCGCGCCACGAGGTCAAGGGACGCACCGGTCTGGCTCACCTCTTCGAGCACCTGATGTTCCAGGGCTCGGGACAGGTCAAGGGGAACGGCCACTTCGAGCTCGTCCAGGGGGCCGGCGGCTCGCTCAACGGGACGACCAGCTTCGAGCGGACCAACTACTTCGAGACCATGCCCACCCACCAGGTGGAGCTGGCTCTCTGGCTCGAGGCCGACCGGATGGGCTCCCTCCTCGCCGCGCTCGACGAGGAGTCCATGGAGAACCAGCGCGACGTCGTCAAGAACGAACGCCGCCAGCGTTACGACAACGTGCCCTACGGCACCGCGTTCGAGAAGCTGACCGCCCTCTCCTACCCCGAGGGCCACCCCTACCACCACACCCCGATCGGCTCCATGGCCGACCTGGACGCGGCCACGCTGGAGGACGCCCGCGCGTTCTTCCGTACGTACTACGCGCCCAACAACGCGGTGCTCTCGGTGGTCGGCGACATCGACCCCGAGCAGACCCTCGCCTGGATCGAGAAGTACTTCGGCTCCATCCCGTCCCACGACGGCAAGCAGCCGCCGCGCGACGGGACGCTGCCGGAGATCATCGGCGAGCAGCTGCGCGAAGTGGTCCACGAGGAGGTCCCGGCGCGCGCCCTGATGGCCGCCTACCGCCTCCCGCACGACGGCACCCGCGCCTGCGACGCGGCCGACCTGGCGCTCACCGTGCTGGGCGGCGGAGAGTCCTCCCGGCTGCACAACCGCCTGGTGCGCCGCGACCGTACGGCGGTGGCGGCGGGCTTCGGGCTGCTGCGGCTGGCCGGGGCGCCCTCGCTGGGCTGGCTGGACGTGAAGACGTCCGGCGGGGTCGAGGTGGAGCAGATCGAGGCCGCCGTCGACGAGGAGCTGGCCAGGTTCGCCGCGGAGGGGCCCACCCTCGAGGAAATGGAGCGGGCCCAGGCGCAGTTGGAGCGCGAGTGGCTGGACCGGCTCGGCACGGTCGCCGGCCGCGCCGACGAACTGTGCCGCTACGCGGTGCTGTTCGGCGACCCGCAGCTCGCCCTGAGCGCCGTGGGCCGGGTCCTGGACGTCACCGCGGAGGAGGTGCGCGCGGCGGCCGAGGCTGCCCTGCGCCCCGACAACCGGGCGGTGCTGGTGTACGAGCCCATCGAGCCGACCGACGAGGCCGATGAGGGCGCCGAGGGCGAAGAGGGCACCGACGCGCACGAGGGGGCGGCCAAGTGAGCGACGCCGCCGTGACTGGAGTAGCCATGGAGTTCCACCCGCAGCCCACCGCCGGCACGGCCCGCCCCTGGGCCTTCCCGGCGCCCGAGCGCGGCGCCCTGCCCAACGGGCTGACCGTGCTCCGCTGCCACCGCCCCGGCCAGCAGGTCGTCGCGGTGGAGATCTTCCTGGACGCGCCGCTGGAGGCCGAGCCCGAGGGCCTGGACGGCGTGGCCACGATCATGTCGCGGGCGCTCTCCGAGGGCACCGACAAGCACAGCGCCGAGGAGTTCGCCGCCGAGCTGGAGCGCTGCGGCGCCACCCTCGACGCGCACGCCGACCACCCCGGCGTCCGGGTCTCCCTGGAGGTTCCGGCCTCCCGGCTGGCCAAGGCCCTCGGCCTGGTCGCCGAGGCGCTGCGGGCCCCGGCCTTCGCCGAGAGCGAGATCGAGCGCCTGGTGGGCAACCGCCTCGACGAGATCCCGCACGAGCAGGCCAACCCGTCCCGGCGCGCCGCCAAGCAGCTCTCCAAGGAGCTGTTCCCGGCCACCGCCCGGATGTCCCGCCCGCGCCTGGGCACCGAGGAGACCGTCCGGCGGATCGATCAGGCCGCCGTGCGCGCCTTCTTCGACGCCCATGTCCGCCCGTCCACGGCGACGGCCGTGATCGTCGGCGACCTGACCGGCATCGACCTGGACGCGCTGCTGGCGGAGACCCTCGGCGACTGGTCGGGCAACGCCGGCCAGGCCCGACCGGTGCCGCCCATCACCGCGGACGACACCGGCCGTGTGGTCATCGTGGACCGCCCCGGCGCGGTCCAGACCCAGCTGCTGATCGGCCGCATCGGCGCCGACCGGCACGAGCGCGTGTGGCCGGCGCAGGTCCTCGGCACGTACTGCCTGGGCGGCACCCTCACCTCCCGGCTGGACCGGGTGCTGCGCGAGGAGAAGGGCTACACCTACGGCGTACGCGCCTTCGCCCAGGTGCTGCGCTCCAGCGGCCCCGACTCGGGCGGCGCGGCGATGCTCGCGATCAGCGGTTCGGTGGACACGGAGTCCACCGGACCGGCGCTGGAGGACCTCTGGAAGGTTCTGCGGACGCTGGCCGCCGAGGGGCTGACCGACGCCGAGCGTGAGACGGCCGTGCAGAACCTGGTGGGCGTCGCCCCGCTGAAGTTCGAGACCGCCGCCTCGGTCGCCGGCACGCTGGCCGACCAGGTCGAGCAGCACCTCCCCGACGACTACCAGGCCGACCTCTACGCCCGGCTCGCCGAGACGGGCACCGTGGAGGCGACCGCCGCCGTGGTCAACGCCTTCCCGGTGGACCGCCTCGTCACGGTCCTCGTGGGTGACGCCGCGCGGATCGAGGAGCCTGTCAAGGCACTCGGCATCGGCGAGGTGTCCGTCGTCACCGGCTGACGGCATCCGTGGCACACCGCCGCGAAGAGGACCCCGACGAACGGAAAGTTCACCGGGGTCCTCCATTTTTGACCGATTGGCGAGCTTCGCTCCCTTTTGTTGGAGAGGTTGCCTGTCTGCCCTGTGGGATGCGCGACAAATCCCCCTGTCCGTTTGGTGATGGGAAGTCGCCCCGCCTAGCGTCGGCCCGGCTGTCCGTCACCCGTATGCCGCATCCGCGGCGCCGGGCAGTCATCGCCGAGTCCCCGTCAGGCGCGAGCCTGGGGAGCCGGGGACCCACACGCAGTCCCTGGGGTGAATCGGAGGCCCGTGCCGTGAACCGGCGCGGGGATCCGTAGGAGACCTTCCTGCTCCTAACCCGTCAGCTAACCCGGTAGGCGAGAAGGAAGGAAAGGATCAGCCTCTCCATGGCGTTCACCCGTGCCACCGGGAAGCACCGTGCCCCGAGCCGCCTGACGCGCCGCAGCGCCCAGGCCGCCGGCATCGCGGCCCTGGCCACCACCGGAGTCATCGGCTCGCTGTCCTCCCCGGCGCTCGCCGCGGACGCCGAGGCCGCCAAGGTCGCCGACACCGGCCTCACCCAGGCCATCGCCCTCGACGCCACCCTCGCCGACCAGATCGACGCCCAGGCCCAGGCCCAGAAGCAGCAGGCCGAAGTGGTCGCCAGGGCGAAGGCGAAGGCCGCCGCCGAGGCTCGTGAGAAGGCCGCCAAGGCCAAGGCCAAGGCGAAGGCGGAGGCCGAGCGCAAGGCCGAGGCCCGCGCCAAGGAGATCCGCGAGGAGAAGGCCCGTGCCGCCCGCGCCGCCGAGCGCGCCCGGCTGAACGCCTTCCACCTCCCGGTCGCCGGCTCCCACGTCACCACCGGCTACAAGACCGGCGGTTCGCTCTGGTCCTCCGGCAGCCACTCCGGCGTGGACTTCATGGCCGCCTCCGGCAGCTCCGTCGTCGCGGTCGGCGCCGGTACGGTCGTCGAGGCCGGCTGGGGCGGCGCGTACGGCAACAACATCGTGCTCCGGATGTCGGACGGCACGTACACCCAGCACGGCCACCTCTCCTCGATCGGCGTCTCCGTCGGCCAGAGCGTCTCCTCCGGCCAGCAGATCGGGCTCTCCGGCTCCACCGGCAACTCCACCGGCCCGCACCTGCACTTCGAGGCCCGCACCACCCCCGACTACGGCTCCGACATGGACCCCGTCGGCTACCTGCGCTCGCACGGTCTGAACGTCTGACCCGCCTCCGCACGCCTCCGCCCGAAGGCCCCGGCACCCGCCGGGGCCTTCGGCAATTCCAGCCTGAAGATTTCCATGGATTCCGGCCTGCCATCGGAAATTCCGGCAGATTGCAATAGAGTCACGGAACAGACGTCGGGCGGCCGCGTTTCGCGGGGATCAAGGCGGAGGTTCGGACATGCGCATTCCCGCGCATTCGGTATGCACGGCAATCCGTGACGACATCGTCTCCGGTGTCTACGAGCGCGGCAGCCGCCTCACCGAGGAGCTGCTGGCCCGCCGCTACGGGGTCTCCCGCGTCCCCGTCCGCGAGGCCCTGCGCACCCTGGAGTCCGAGGGCTTCGTGGTCACCCGCAGACACGCCGGCGCCTGTGTCGCCGAACCCACCGCGCAGGAGGCGGCCGACCTCCTGGAGCTGCGGATGCTCCTGGAGCCGCTGGGCGCGGCACGCGCCGCCCAGCGCCGCACGGAGGCCCATCTGAAGGTGCTCCGGGGTCTGGTCAGGCTGGGTCAGGAGCGGGCCCGCCGGGGCGAGGGCGAGGATCTGCGCTCGCTGGGCGGGTGGTTCCACGAGACCCTCGCCCAGGCGTCGAGCAGCCCCGGCCTCATCGCGCTGCTCACCCAGCTCCGGCACAAGATCGCCTGGATGTACGCGGTCGAGCAGCCGGCCCGTCCGGTCGACGCCTGGGCCGAGCGCGGCGCGATAGTGGACGCCGTGGCGCGCGGCGACGCGGAGCGGGCGAGGGCGCTGACCGCCCAGCACGCGGAACGCGCCACCGGCGTCCACCGGCTCCGCCGCCCGGATCTCGCGGGGCGTCGCACCGCCGCCGTTCCGCCGGTGAGAAGTTCGCAACACGGCGTAAACACTGCGGGCGTCCGGCATTAACAGAAGAGCCGTATACAAAGAGAGGCAATTCCGGTGCGCCATTCAGGCTGCCCGCATTATCGAGGTGCGGCTCTTTCCTGAATCTTTCCCGAAAGCGAAAGAGCCGTGATCCCTTCACGGGATCACGGCTCTTTCGCCGGTCGCATCCGGGCGGACCCGGAGTCGCATGGGTCAGACGGTCTCCGGAAGCTCTTCCAGGCCCTCGGCGACGAGCTTCGCCAGCCGGTCCAGAGCGGCCTCGGCGTCGTCCGCGTCGGACGCGAGCACGATCTCCTCGCCGCCCTGCGCGCCCAGACCGAGCACGGCCAGCATGGAGGCGGCGTTCACCGGGTTGCCGTCGGCCTTGGCGATCGTCACCGGGACGCCGGAGGCCGTGGCGGCACGGACGAAGATGGAAGCGGGGCGGGCGTGCAGGCCCTCGGCCCAACCGACGTTTACGCGGCGCTCAGCCATGGTTCTGCCCTTCACATATCAACGGTTGTCTAGACCAGTCTCTCATGCAGTGCGTGGTGCTGTGCCCGGCCTCCTGTCCGGCCGTAGGCTTTGGCCATGGAGCCCACGCCGGAGCAGAGTCCGCATCACGCGTACCCCGACCACTGGGAAGCGGATGTGGTGCTCCGCGACGGGGGCACCGCGCGCATCAGGCCGATCACCACGGACGACGCCGAGCGACTGGTCAGCTTCTACGAGCAGGTGTCCGACGAGTCGAAGTACTACCGCTTCTTCGCCCCGTATCCCCGCCTATCCGACCGGGACGTGCACCGCTTCACCCATCACGACTACGTCGACCGGGTGGGACTGGCGGTCACGATCGGCGGCGAGTTCATCGGGACCGTTCGCTACGACCGCATCGACGACCGGGGCCGCCCCGCCTCCGCGCCCGCCGACGAGGCCGAGGTCGCCTTCCTCGTCCAGGACGCCCACCAGGGCCGCGGAGTCGCCTCGGCGCTGCTCGAACACATCGCCACGGTCGCCCGCGAGCGCGGCATCCGGCGCTTCGCCGCCGAGGTGCTCCCCGCCAACAACAAAATGATCAAGGTGTTCCGGGACGCCGGGTACACCCAGCGCCGCAGCTTCGAGGACGGCTCCGTCCACCTCACCCTCGACCTCGAACCCACCGAGAAGTCCCTCGCCGTCCAGCGCGGCCGCGAACAGCGCGCCGAGGCCCGCTCGGTGCAGCGCCTCCTCGCCCCCGACTCCGTCGTGGTCATCGGCGCCGGGCGCACCCCCGGCGGAGTGGGCCGCACGGTCCTGCGCAACCTCCTCGCCGCCGGCTACACCGGCCGCACCTACGCCGTGAACCGCGCCTTCGACGAGGGCCTGGCCACCCTCGACGGCGTTCCGGCCCACCGCTCGCTCGGCGAGATCGACGAGCAGGTCGACCTCGCCGTGATCGCCGTCCCCGCCCACCGGGTGCCCGAAGCCGTCGCCGACTGCGGGGAGCACGGCGTCCAGGGCCTGGTCGTCCTCTCCGCCGGTTACGCCGAGCGGGGCGCCGACGGCCGCGAGCTCCAGCGCGAACTGGTCCGCCAGGCCCGCTCGTACGGCATGCGGATCATCGGCCCGAACGCCTTCGGCATCATCAACACCGCCGAGTCCGTCCGGCTGAACGCCTCGCTCGCCCCCGAGTCGCCCGCCCGCGGCCGGATCGGTCTGTTCACCCAGTCCGGCGCGATCGGCATCGCGCTGCTCTCCGGCCTCCACCGGCGCGGCGCGGGCCTGTCCTCCTTCATCTCGGCCGGCAACCGGGCCGACGTCTCCGGCAACGACTTCCTCCAGTACTCCTTCGAGGACCCGGACACCGACGTCGCCCTGCTCTACCTCGAATCGCTCGGCAACCCGCGCAAGTTCACCCGCCTCGCCCGCCGCACCGCCGCCGTGAAGCCCGTCGTGGTGGTGAAGGGCGCCCGGCACAGCGGCTCCACCCCGCCCGGCCACGCGGTCCCGGTCAGCCGCATCCCCGACGCCACGGTCTCCGCGCTGATGCGCCAGGCCGGCGTCATCCGGGTCGACACCGTGACCGAGATGGTCGACGCCGGGCTCCTGCTGGCGGGCCAGCCGCTCCCGGTCGGCCCCCGGGTCGCCATCCTCGGCAACTCCGAGTCCCTCGGCCTGCTGACGTACGACGCCTGCCTGGCCGAGGGGCTGCGCCCGCGCCCGCCGATCGACCTCACCACGGCCGCCTCCCCGCAGGACTTCCGGGACGCCCTGGCCGAGGCGCTGGCGGACGGCACCTGCGACGCCGTGATCGTCACCGCCATCCCGTGGGTGGGGGAGAACGGCGAGGCCGAGACCGGCGACGGCCAGGTGCTGGCCGAGGCCCTGACCAAGGCGGTGGCCGGGGGCTCCGCCAAGCCGGTGGCCGTCGTCCACGTCGAGATCGGCGGCCTCGCCGAGGCACTGGCCGCCGCGAGCAGCACGGCCGCCCCACGCCCCCGTACGGTGACCCCCGCCGCCCGGACGCGAGCGGCCGCCACGGCCACGACGGCCGGCACGCCCGCAGCACAGGAGGCCACCACCGCCCCGGCCGCGCCCGCCACCCCCGAAGCGACCACCGCCCCGGAAGCCGCCACCAGCCAGGAAGCCGCCCCCCGCCCCGGCCGCATCCCCGCCTACCCCGCCGCCGAACGCGCCGTACGGGCCCTCGCCGAGGCCGTGAAATACGCCCAGTGGCGGCGCCAGGCGGCCGTGCCCGGCAAGGTCCCCGAGTTCCTCGACGACACCATCGACGAGGCCGGGGCCGCCGCCCTGATCGAGGCGCAGCTCGCCACCGCACCCGACCCGCGCGGGCGCCCGCTCGCCCACGACGAGGCCCGCGAACTGCTCGGCCGCTACGGCATCGCCGTACGCCCCACCCTGCCCGCCCCCGACCCGGAAGCGGCGGTCGCCGCGGCGGCGCTGCTCGGCTACCCGGTGGCCCTCAAGACCACCGCACCCCACCTGCGCCACCGCGCCGACCTCGGCGGGGTCCGCCTCGACCTCGCCGACGAGGAGGCGCTGCGCCGGGCGTACGGAGACCTGACCGACCTTCTCGGCAAGCCCGCCGAACTGCTCCCCGTCGTCCAGGCGATGGCCCCGCGCGGCGTCGACACCGTCGTACGGGCCTCCATCGACGCGGCCGCCGGGGCCGTCCTCTCCTTCGGCCTCGCGGGCGCACCCTCCGAACTGCTCGGCGACACCGCGCACCGCCTGGTCCCCGCCACCGACCGCGACGCCGCCGAACTGATCCGGTCCATCCGGGCGGCCCCGGTGCTGTTCGGCTGGCGGGGCTCGGCCCCGGTCGACACGGCCGCGCTCGAAGAGCTGCTGCTCAGACTGTCCCGGCTGGTCGACGACCACCCCGAGGTGGTCTCCGTCGCCCTCGAACCGGTCGTCGTCGCCCCGCAGGGACTGACCGTGCTCGGCGCGAGCGTCCGGCTCGCCCCACCGCCCGCCCGGAGCGACCTCGGTCCCCGCCGCCTTCCGAACTACTGAGACCCACCGGCAATCGGGGGGCGGCGTCGCGGGGCTGGGCACGCGCATCTGCGGCGTTGTCGTCCATCACCACGGCTCCGCCCTGCCTCGATCCTCCGCCTTGCAGCCGCACGCACCCGGCCCCGCTCCTTCACCCACCCCCCGATTGCCGGTGGGTCTGCCCACCGGTGCCCACCGGGGCGTCCCGGCAGTCACCGGCCCGCCGTAGGATGGTGCGCATGGCAAAGACCGGTACGACGACCCAGGGGCTGCGCGCGGCGATCGAGCGCAGCGGCTACTACCCGGCCCTCGTGGCCGAGGCGGTGGAGGCCGCCGTCGGCGGGGAACCGGTCGCTTCGTACCTGGTGCACCAGGAGACCACGTTCGACTCCAACGAGGTGCGCCGTCACGTCACGGTCCTCGTCCTGACCGAGCACCGCTTCATCGTCAGCCACACCGACGAGCAGGCCGCCGACACCAGCTCCCCGACGCCGTACGCCACCACTTCCACCGAGTCGGTGAAGCTGGAGCGGATCTCCTCCGTCGTGGTCAGCCGGGTGGTGGCCAACCCGGAGAAGTACGTCCCGGGCACCCTGCCCCGCGAGGTCGTCCTCACCATCGGCTGGGGCGCGGTCTCCCGGATCGACCTGGAGCCCGCCGCCTGCGGCGACTCCACCTGCGAGGCCGACCACGGCTACACCGGCAGCTCCACCGCCGACGACCTGAGCCTGCGGGTCAGCGAGGCCGGGGACGGCCCCGACGCGGTCCGCCAGACCCTCGCCTTCGCCCAGTCGCTCTCCGAGGCCACGGCCGCCACCGCGGCGAGTGGCCGCTGATGGCCCAGCCCGCCTGGCAGGACCCCGTCCCGCTGTCCCTCGACACCGCACCCGTGCCCGCGTACGGCAGCGGTTCGCTCGCCGACCTGCTGCCGACCCTCGTCGCCGGACAGGAGGTGCCGGGGTTCACCGCCGTGATCCCCGAGCTGACCCCGGCCGACCGCAACTGCGTCTTCCTGATCGACGGCCTCGGCTGGGAGCAGATCAAGGCCCACCCCGACGAGGCGCCCTTTCTGCACTCGCTCCTGCCCACCTCGCGCGGCGGCACCGGCCGCCCGCTCACCGCGGGCTTCCCCTCCACCACCGCGACCTCGCTCGCCTCGGTCGGTACGGGGCTGCCGCCCGGCGAGCACGGCCTGCCCGGCTACACCGCGCGCAACCCGGAGACCGGCGAGCTGATGAACCAGCTCCGCTGGAAGCCGTGGACCGCGCCGAAGGTCTGGCAGCCCTACCCCACGGTCTTCCAGCTGGCCGACGCGGCGGGCGTGCACACCGCGCAGGTCTCCGCGCCGACGTTCGAGCAGACGCCCCTCACCAAAGTCGCGCTCAGCGGCGGCTCCTTCCTCGGCCGGCTCTCCGGCGAGGACCGGATGGACGTCGCCGCCCAGCGCCTGGCCGCCGGCGACCGCTCGCTCGTCTACACGTACTACAGCGAGGTCGACGGCAAGGGGCACCGCTTCGGCATCGACTCCGACGCCTGGCGCGGTCAGCTGATGTACGTCGACGGGCTCGCCCGACGCCTCGCCGAGCAGCTCCCGCCGCGCTCCGCGCTCTACATCACCGCCGACCACGGCATGATCGACATCCCGTTCGACGAGCAGTCCCGGATCGACTTCGACGAGGACTGGGAGCTGCGCGCGGGCGTCGCCCTCCTCGGCGGCGAGGGCCGCGCCCGCCATGTGTACGCGGTGCCGGGCGCGCAGTCCGACGTCCTGGCCGTCTGGCGCGAGGTGCTCGGCGAGCAGTTCTGGATCGCGAGCCGGGACGAGGCCGTCGCGGCCGGCTGGTTCGGTCCGACGATCGACGAGCGGGTGTACGGCCGGATCGGCGACGTGGTCGCCGCCGCCCACGACGACGTGATCATCACGGCCTCCGTCAACGAGCCGCACGAGTCGGCGATGGCCGGGGTGCACGGCTCCCTGACCCCCGTGGAACAGCTCGTCCCCCTCCTCGAAGTACGCTCGTAGCCCCTCCCGCCGTACCACCCCCTCCGAAAGGTGCTCGACCTCTCATGCCCGAGCTGGTGTTCTTCTCCGGAACCATGGACTGCGGAAAGAGCACGCTGGCCCTGCAGATCGGTCACAACCGTTCGGCACGCGGCCTCCAGGGCGTGATCTTCACCCGCGACGACCGCGCGGGGGAGGGCAAGCTCTCCTCCCGGCTCGGCCTGGTGACCGACGCCGTCGAGGCCGAGGAGGGCATGGACGTCTACGCGCACATCGTCGACCGGGTGAGCAGGGGCGGCCGGGTCGACTACGTGATCGTGGACGAGGCGCAGTTCCTCGCCCCCGGCCAGATCGACCAACTGGCCCGTGTCGTCGACGATCTGGGGCTCGACGTCTTCGCCTTCGGCATCACCACGGACTTCCGCACCAAGCTGTTCCCCGGCTCCCAGCGGCTGATCGAACTGGCCGACCGGATAGAGGCCCTCCAGGTCGAGGCCCTGTGCTGGTGCGGCGCCCGCGCCACGCACAACGCCCGTACGGTGGACGGCGAGATGGTCGTCGAGGGCGCCCAGGTCGTCGTCGGCGACGTCAACCGCCAGGCGGGCGAGGTCGGTTACGAGGTGCTGTGCCGCCGGCACCACTGCCGCCGCATGACGAGCGGTTCCGCCCGCGCCGGCGCGCTCTCGCCGGACGTCCTGCCGGTGTCGTCGGACTGAGGCGCGCGGTCCGCCGGTCCGCCGCCAGCGGGTTTCAGCCCGGGGCCACCTCTCCTACGCCGAGACGTCACCGAAGTCGGCAAGGCTTCCCTCGACCGACCCCGTACAGGGGCGTACCACGAAGGAAGTACCGCCGATGGATCGCAGATCGTTCATGGCCACCACGGGCCGCGCCTCGCTCCTGGCGGGTGGGGCCCTCACCGTCGGCACCGGGCTGACGGCCCCGTCGGCCACCGCCGCGCCGGCCGCCTCGGAGCACGGGAGGCACAGCCACGGCAGTGGGCGCGAGACGGTCCGGTTCAACATCATCAGCGACATCCAGGGCGACCTGGCCGACTTCGGCAAGGCCCTCGACGACCTGCACCGGATCAACCCGCACAGCGCCGGGCTGGGCGTCGCCGGTGACATCACGCCCCGCGGTTACGACTTCGAGTACGCGGAGGTCCGCCGCACCCTCGATCGGCACCGGCACCCCAGGAACGTCGCGTGGGCCATCGGCAACCACGAGTTCTACGTCCCGAAGTACAGCGACCCGGACACGCTCGCCCAGGACACCTGGCCCAACGGCACCACGGAGGGCTCGCTCTTCCGCAGCTTCTACAACTTCGCGGGGCGCAACAAGGTCTACGCGGAGACGTCGTTCGGCGGGGTCCCCGTACTGACACTCGGGACCGAGCGCTACGCGCACTACCACGACGCGAAGCTGTGGGACGAGGTGTGGATCGGCGACGCGCAGTTCGCCTGGCTGGAGGACCGGCTCGCCCACTGGGCGCGGCGGCGCAAGCCCGTCATGGTGATGACCCACCACCCGCTGCCCAACACGGTGTCGGGCACCCGGAACAAGCTCTACCTGGGCGACTACCTCCAGCCCGACCGGCTGCTGTCCGTCCTCGGCCGCCACAAGGACGTGTTCCTCTTCTCCGGCCACACCCACTGGGACCTCAACCTGTCCGACTGGGTGGTCCGCAGGGTCGTACCCGGCACCGGGAACCTCGACGGCTTCACCGTCGTCAACACCGCGGCGGTCCAGACAGGCTGGACGGACGACGGCAAGGGCGGTGAGGTCGCGGTGGGAGGTACGTTCAACCAGGGCCTCCAGGTCGAGGTGGGCCCCCGCACGGTCGTGATCAAGGCGCGCGACTTCTCCACCGGAACCTGGCTCAAGCAGCTCACGGTTCCGCTGCACACGGCGGCAGGCTGAGGGAGCTCAAAGGCGTGTCCTACGAGAACGGTGGCCGAGGATGACGGACGAACAGAGCGGGGGCGCGCCGGCGCCGCAGTTGGCGAAGGCCGGGCTGGAGGTCCTGGCGCAGGGCGTCGCCGAGGAACTGCCCTCGTACGCGCGGGCCTTCAAGGCTGTCGTCAACTTCGAGGTGGTCCCGCGGGCCACCGTGGCGTGCTCGGCGCCGGGGCGCCGACGGAGGCCGACCGGCTGTGGCTGGAGCACGCGCGGACCGCTGCCGTCATCGATGACGAGGGCTGCTTCCTGGTCCGGGGCGCCGATCGCGACTGGGTCCGGGTGCGCCTCACCCCGCACACCGCGCTCTCCGCCGCCCTCGTACCCGGGGCCGGCTCCATGGTCATCGCGATGTCCCCGGACGGCCGGCGGCTGTGCGCCCTCACCGACGAGGACGACGACTACTGGATCGTCGTGCACCGTTTCGGGGACAGGCCTTAGCTTGATCTTAAACCTGTGCGGCGTGGGCGAGGAGAAGTGGACTTCTTCGCTTTCGGTTTCGTGATGCCCGTTTTGCGGGCTGTGTGGACGTCGTGGCGTGGGGTCGGCCGGGTGTTCTTGCGTCCGGGTGGTCGTCCGGGACCGGGGCGGGAGGGTTTCGGTGCTCCGGCGGGACAGGTGGCCTTTGGGCGGAGGTGCCGGAAGTCGCGGCGGACCCGGGCAGGGGTGAGCCTGTCGGTCGGGGCCGGTTTCTCCCACGGCCGGCGGAGGTCAGCGGCGAGAGGGCGGGCGAGCCGTAGCTGGGTGAAGGCCGCGAGGATCAGCCAGGTCCAGCGGTCGGCGGCTTCCGGGGTGCGGATCTTCGGACAGGTCCAGCCCAGAGTCTGCTTGAACAGGCGGAAGGTGTGCTCGATGTCGAAGCGCCGCAGGAAAGCTTGCCAGAGCAGGTCGACCTGGGCGGTGGTGGCGTCGGTGCCCGACCACCACAGCCGTACCGGCTTGGGGGTGGCGCCGCTGGGCAGGCGCTCGACACAGAGAAGGATCACTGTCCCCTCGATCACCGGCAGCGTACCCAGCTGGGCGGTCCAGGCGGAGCGATGGGTCAGCCGCGGGTGGAGCCGGTCCCAGGCCCTGGCGGCAGCGGCGCCGTAGAGGCGGGTCTCGGTCAGTGTCTGGGCGTCTGGGGTGTTCCAGGTGGCGGGGTCGCCGAACACGAACTCACCGCCATGGCGGTGCGGGCGGCCCCGCGTGCCGGGCTCACGTGCTGGTGCTGCCCGGCGCAGGACGCGGTCCGAGCGCATCCGGCCCAGCACCTGCACTGGCAGATCCCTGAGCAAGAAGGCCAGGCGGGGCACGTCGTAGCCGGCATCGACCACGATCAGGATGTCCGGGTCGCCGTGGTGCCACTGGCCGGCGCTGACGAGCCGCTCGATCAGTTCACGCATCTGCCCGGCGGTGACCGTGGCGGCGTCGTCGCCCGGTGCGAGACGCAGTGCGTCCAGAGGAGCGGTCCACGAACTGCGACCCGTCTCCAGCGCGCAGATCATCGAGTACGGCCAGCCGGGGACGGGAATGTGCTGGTCCTTGCCGCGTCCGTAGGTGTGACACAGGATCCGCTGCGGTGAGGTGTGCGCGTCGGGTCGCAGCCAGCAGGTGATGTCTGCGGCCAGTACCAGCCGCCCGTCCGCTGCCCGCGGCAACGGCACCGCGGCCAGTGCTCGACGCAGCCGGGCCACCTCCATCCGGCCGGCGGCCAGGGCGTCGTAAAGCCCGCCATGCCCACGACGGTGCTCGCCCACCAGCGACAGCTCCACCAGCGACCGGACCGGACCGTCCGCACACAACACGGCGTCGGCCAGCTCGAACAGAGCATCCGCACGCCGGGTCAGACAGGAGTAGAACTCGCCCCGGAAGCGTGACAGTCCCGCAAACGGATCCTGCCGGACAACATGATGCGCCAGACTCATCCCCACGGCCTTCGTGCTGAGCGTTGTGTGTTCCTTGGTCGGATCACATGCTCAGCCGAAGGCCCCCCGCATGTAAGGCAGTTACCGGTCCGAGTGATCAAGTACGAGGACGCGTTCAGGCTCCGAGGTTAAAGATCAAGTTAGCGGTCCGCGGATTCGCTCCCGGCCGACCTGATGACCGTGAACACGGCCCCCTCCGGGTCCGCGACCGTCGCGAGCCGCCCGCTCGACCCCTCGCGCGGCGGCTGCAGGACGTGCCCGCCCAGCTCCACCACGCGGGCCGCCGCCCGGTCGGTGTCGGCGACCTCGAAGTACGTCATCCAGTGCGGCCCCCGGTCGCGCGGCAGCGCGTGGCCGACACCGTGCAGGGCCGCCACCGGAACACCGTCCAGGTGCAGGGTCTGGTAGTCGAAGTCGGCCGAGACGACCGCCTCCGTCTCGTAGCCGAAGACCGTCTGGTAGAACTTCGCGACCATCGAGGTCTCGCGGGTCACCAGCTCGTTCCAGACGGGGGTGCCGGGCACGCCCGCCGTCATCGTGCCGATGTGCCGAGAGCCCTGCCAGATGCCGAAGACCGCCCCGCTCGGGTCCGAGGCGATGGCGAGCCGCCCGGCCTCGCCCGCGTCCAGCGGTCCGACCGCGACCGTCCCGCCGCAGGAGCGGATCGCCTCGGCGGTGGCGTCCGCGTCGTCCGTGGCGAGGTAGGTGGTCCAGGCGATCGGGAGGTGCCGGTCGGGCGGCAGCTGGCCGATGCCCGCGACCTCCTTGCCGTGCAGCAGTCCGCGGACGTAGGGGCCCAGCGGTTCGGGGCCCGGCCGGAACTCCCAGTCGAACAGGGCTCCGTAGAACTCCTGGGTCGTGGTCAGGCCGTGCACGATCAGACTCACCCAGCAAGGTGTTCCGGGCGTGCGTCGGGCGGCAGCCTCGGTCATCGTCTTCTCTCTCCTCGGACCGTTGTGGTGGCCGTGCGGGGGAACGGGACAGGGACGCCGTCCCGGGTCGGGAGGCGGTACGTGTGTCCCGTGCAGATGCTTGCACCCCCCGACGCGGGAGGCGCACCGGCCGCGCCGCGTCGTCCGGGTTCTCGACGAAGGACGGCCGGATTCCCGACGGCCGCTCCTTCCGATGCTGTTACGGGCGCCGGTTCCGCTGCGCGAGGATGGCACCCATGAAGCCCATCATCACCGCATCCGAATATGCGAGCGAGTCGGCCGGAGCGCGGCCGCCGGTGCTCCTGGACGTCCGCTGGCAGCTCGGCGGCCCCCACGGCCGCCCCGACTACGAGGCCGGTCATCTGCCCGGCGCGGTCTACGTCGACCTCGATACGGAACTGGCCGCTCCGGCGGGCGACGGCGGCCGCCACCCGCTCCCGGACCCGGAGGCCTTCGGAGCCGTGATGCGCCGGGCCGGGGTCGGCCAGGACACCCCCGTCGTGGTGTACGACGGCGGACAGGGCTGGGCCGCGGCGCGCGCCTGGTGGCTGCTGCGCTGGACGGGACACGGAGACGTGCGGGTCCTGGACGGTGGCCTCCCCGCCTGGACGGGCGAGCTCTCCACCGAGACCCCGCGCCTGGTCGAGGGCGATTTCCGGCCGAAGCCGGGGGCTCTGCCCACGCTGGACGCGGAAAGTGCGGCGGCCTTCGCCCGGTCGGGTCTGCTGCTGGACGCGCGCGCGGCGGAGCGCTACCGGGGCGATGTGGAGCCGATCGACCGCGTCGGCGGCCATATCCCCGGCGCCGTCTCCGCACCGACCACGTCGAACGTCGACGCGGACGGGCGCTATCTCCCGGCCGAGCGGCTCGCCGAGCGGTTCGCCGGGCTGGGTGCGGCGGACAGCACCGAAGGCGTCGGGGTCTACTGCGGATCCGGGGTCTCCGGCGCGCACGAGGTGCTGGCCCTGGAGATCGCGGGCTTCACCGGTGTCCTCTACCCCGGCTCCTGGTCCGAGTGGTCCTCGGACCCCTCCCGGCGGGTCGCCACGGGCCCCGAGCCCCAGTAGTCCCGCCGCACGACGGGCGGGCGGTAAGGCAGCGGGGTCCGTACGCGAACGCGAACGGACCCCGCTGCCACCGGTCGTCATTCCCGGTCAGTCCTGCTTCTTGCGCCGGGTGCCGAAGACGATCTCGTCCCAGCTCGGCACGGCCGCCCGGCGGCCCGGCCGGACTCCGTCCGCCTCGGCCTGACGGTCCGTCGTCCCGGTCAGCCGGTCGCGGTGGCCGGCCACCGCCCGGGGCATCAGCACATCCGCGTACGCCGACCCCGCACCCGCCGAAGCGGCGGCGGGCGGTTCGTCCGCCTCCGCCTCCTCCGCCGGTTCCAGCGCGGGCGGTTCGGGCTGCGTGGGCCGCTCCGGGACGACCATGTCGCCACGGAAACTCGGCACCGCCTCCAGCAGGCTGGTCAGCGAGTCGCGCTCACCGGCCGAGGCACTGCTCACATACTCCTCGGGCTCGGCGGCGGCCGGGGCGGGCCGCTCGATCTGCCGGTCGAGGCTCCGGTCCAGCGGCCGGTCGCGCGGCAGCCGGGCGATCCGGGGCACGAACGGGAAGCTGGGCTCGGGCGCGGCGACGTCGTCGGTCTCGCCGATCAGCGAGCGCGCCTCGTCGTCCACGGCCTGGACCAGCCGCCTGGGCGGGTCGTACGTCCAGCTCGCCGAGTGCGGTTCGCCCGCGACCCGGTAGACCAGCAGGACCTCCCAGGTGCCGTCGTCGCGGCGCCACGAGTCCCACTGGACGGTTTCCTTGTCGGCGCCGCGCAGCAGGAGACGCTCCTGCACCGCCTCGCCGAGCTGGGGGCCGGTGTTCTCGCCGGGACGGCGCACAGGAGTCTTCCGGGCCCGCTCGGCCATGAAGGCGCGCTCCGCGAGCACGGGGCCCTCGAAGCGGCGTACACGGTCGACGGGAATGCCCGCGAACTGGGCGACCTCCTCCGCGGAGGCACCGGCCCGTATGCGGGCCTGGATGTCGCGGGGCCGGAGGTGGCTCTCCACCTCGATCTCGATCTGGCCGAGCCGTGCGCGGTCGTTGCGCACGGCGGCACGCAGCCGCTCATCGATCGGAAGCGTGTACTCCGTGCTGTCCGCAGCCTTGAGCACCAGTCGTGTGCCGTCGTTGGAGACGGCCACGACACGCAGTTCGGGCATGGGAACCTCCCGGGTGGTGCCTGCCGACGTCACGTGCGTCGCTGCTTCCGCTAGTCGAGTGTGACCTGCCCGGGTGCAGCCTGTCACAACCTTGCCAAGTTGCCCGGCGTGTCGGGCGCTCGTCCTGGTGCACCACCATGACACGGTTACCCATTGCGGCCCAAAGCAACCGATTTGGGCCGCTCTGTGCAGCAAGCACCCGTGTGCTGCCGTGACGCCCCCGGTTCGAGTGCCGCCCTCGGCCCCCTCCGGTGACTGCGGATTCCCACGTCGGACTCCGCCCCAGGGTTCGTCACAGTACTCCATTCGGGCCACCGGGGTGGAGCGGCGCGCCGCCGAAGTTCTCACCGGACGCGGGAGTTGGGATACCCGGTTCTCCGTGAAATGCCCCTGATGCGTGTTGTGCTTCACACAATCACCGGAAACGGAACTATCCACTTCGCTCATTTGTCCCTTCCTGTTGCATGGTGGGAGAGATGTCAAGCAGGGGCTGGTAATGGTTCAGAAGCCGGAAAGTGACACAGAACCAAAGGAAAGGCGCATAGATCTGAGTCTCCCGCAGGTCGCCGGGAGCGCCGTGGCGGCCGTCGCGGCAGCGGTGGCGGCCTCGCAGCTGGGCGTGTACGGCACGATCGTCGGCGCGGGCGTGATGAGCGTCGTCGCCACCTGTGGCGGCTCGGTCTTCCAGCACTTCTTCCGCCGTACCGGCGAGCAGATCCGCGAGGTGACGGTCCAGGTGACCCACCCGGAGGGCCGCCAGGTGACGGTGCACACCAAGGAGACGACGCCCTCGGCGCACAGATCCGCCGCGCGGCGGTCCGAGCCGGAGCCGGCCGACGACGCCACCACGGTGCTGCCCACGGTCGACCCGGGCACGGTCCCGGAGGTGGTCCCGGACGCGGAGAGCACCCGGTTGCTGAGGCCCGTCGACCCGGACCGTACGCAGCTGCTCGACCTCGGCGACGCGCGGACCCGGATGCTCCGCGTCCCGCCGGCCGATGGTTCCGGCGCCGACGACCGTACGTACGCGATCCCGCGGGCCGACGACCGTACGCAGCTGCTCCCGCGGGCCGGAGCGGGCGAGCCCGTCGCCGACGACGCGTTCGGCGACGGTGTCACCCACGGCACCCGGATGCGCGGCTGGAAGCGTCCCGCGCTCGCGGCGGCCGCGGTCTTCGCCGTCTCCATGGCCGGGATCACCGCGTACGAGGCGATCTCGGGCAGCGACCTCAGCGGCGGCCAGGGCACCACGCTCAGCTCAGTCGTCCGCGGTGGCGGCGACCGGGACCCCGGGCCCGCCGACCCCACGCCCTCCGGGGACACCGGACAGGACAAGGGGGCCGACGAGCGGCAGCCGACCCCCGGCGACGGCACCGGATCGGCCCCCGCGACGGACGGCGGCGACGGCGGCGGCGCGAGCCCGGACCCCGGTACGGGCACGGGCGGTGAGAACCCGACCACCGGGCCCACCCCCACCCCGACGCCCTCCGGCTCCGGCGGCGGGACCACGCCCGACCCGACACCGCCCACCCCGTCGGCCTCCGGCGACGCCGGAACCGGGGCACCCTCGACCGGCACGGGCGTCGCCCCCGGACAGGGCGAGCAGGCCCCGCCCGGCGCCGGCGCCGAGTGACGGCGTACCAGAAGAGGGCACGACACGCATCGGCCCCGGCTCCCTCCCGACCAGGAGGAAGCCGGGGCCGACGGCGTACCGGTGGCCGGCTGGGCTCAGTCGCCGAGCACGCGCCGCAGATAGTCGTTGCCGAACAGGCGGTCCGGGTCCAGCCGGTCGCGCAGCGCGGTGAACTCGCCGAAGCGCGGGTAGACCTCCGACAGATAGGCCGCGTCCCGGGTGTGGATCTTTCCCCAGTGCGGCCGGCCGGCGTGCGCGGTCATGATCCGCTCGACCGCCGTGAAGTACGAGCGGTGGGGCGTGCCCTTGTAGAGGTGTACGGCGAGGTACGCGCTGTCCCGGCCCGAGGCGGTCGACAGGGCCATGTCGTCGGCCGGCGCGGTGCGCACCTCGACCGGGAAGCTGACCTTCAGCGGTGACCGCTCGACCATGGCCTTCAGCTCCCGCAGCGCCGCCATCGCCTGCTCGCGCGGAACGGCGTACTCCATCTCCACGAACCGCACCCGGCGCGGGCTGGTGAACACCTTGTACGGGATGTCGGTGTACGTACGCGCCGACAGCGCCCGGCTGGAGAGCCTGGCGATCGAGGGGATCGTCCGCGGGACCGCGCGGCCGAGCGAACAGGCCACCTGGAAGGCGCCGTTGGACAGCAGCTCGTCGTCGATCCAGCTGCTCACCCGCCCGGGCGGGGCGGCCGGACCGGCGCTGCGGTTGTTGCGCTTGGTGTTGCAGTTGCCGGTGTGCGGGAACCAGTAGAACTCGAAGTGCTCGTTCTCGGCGACCAGGGCGTCGAAGTCCGCGGTGACCCGGTCGAAGGTCATCGGCTCCTCACGGGCCGTCAGCAGGAAGATCGGCTCCACGTCGAGGGTGACCGCCGTGATCACCCCGAGGGCGCCGATCCCGACCCGGGCCGCGGCGAAGATCTCCGGGTTCTCCCCGGCCGAGCAACGCAGCACCGTGCCGTCGGCGGTGACCAGCTCCAGCGCCCGGATCTGCGCGGATATCGACGCCGAGTCGCGGCCCGTGCCGTGCGTACCGGTGGAGGTCGCCCCGGCGATCGTCTGCTCCATGATGTCGCCCATGTTGGTGAGCGAGAGGCCCTCGCGGGCGAGTGCGGTGTTGAGCCGCTTGAGCGGAGTGCCCGCCTCCACCGTCACGGTCATCGCCTCACGGTCGATGTCCCGGATCCCGGTGAGCAGGTCGGGGCGTATCAGCACCCCGTCGGTGGCGGCCGCCGCGGTGAAGGAGTGGCCGGTGCCGACCGGCTTCACCCGCAGGCCGTCCTCCCGGGCCCGGCGCAGCACGTCCGCGAGCTCGTCCACGGACGCGGGGGACTCGGTGCGGGCGGGCCGGGCTGTGACGGTGCCCGCCCAGTTACGCCACGCGCTCGTCGTCCGTGCGTAGGTGTCGGTCATCTTCCCCGCGCCCTCCCGTCGCAGCCGGCCCGGCCAGCCGGCGATACCCCAGGAACGCCACCGCCGCCGCGAGCGCTCCCGCCGCGACGGGCACCGCGTACCCCGCCTTCGCCCCGGCGGCGTCGACCACCCAGCCGGCGGCCGAGGAGCCGAGCGCCACTCCGACGGCGAGCCCGGTACTGGTCCAGGTCATGCCCTCGGTCAGCTTGGTGCGCGGTACGTGCGCTTCGACGAGGGCCATGGTGGTGACCATCGTCGGTGCGATGGCGAGGCCCGCGACAAAGAGCGCCACGGCCAGCAACGGAAGGTTCCCGGCCAGTTGGAGGGGGATCATACTCACGGCCATCGCGCAGACACCCACCAGCCACCTGGTCGAGGGGTTCCCCTTGAGGTGCAGCAGTCCGAACACGGCCCCCGCGAGACACGATCCGAGCGCGTAGACGGCCAGCACCAGGGAGGCCGCGGCCTTGTGGCCGCGCTCCTCGGCGAAGGCCACGGTCACCACGTCCACGCCGCCGAAGATCGCGCCCGTCGCCACGAAGGTGGCCACCAGGACCTGCAGTCCCGGCGAGCGCAGCGCGGAGCCGCCGGTGTGCTGCGACTTCGGGTGCGGCACCGGCTCGGTGGCGCGCTGCGCGGTCAGCCAGAACACGCCGACCAGCAGGAAGGCGGCGGCGATCAGCGGTCCGGCCTCCGGGAACCAGGCGGTGGAGAGACCGATGGAGATGATCGGGCCGAAGATGAAACACACCTCGTCGACGATCGACTCCCACGAGTAGGCGGTGTGCAGATCCCGGCTGGAGCCCCGGTAGATCGCCGCCCAGCGCGACCGGACCATCGATCCCACGCTCGGCACACAGCCCGCGCCCACCGCGAAGACGAACAGCGTCCACTCCGGCGCCCCCTGCTGGGCGCAGATCAACAGACCCGCCACCGCCGCCACCGCCACCAGCGTGATCGGGCGCAGCACCCGGCGCTGCCCGTAGCGGTCGACCAGCCGGGAGACCTGGGGGCCGCAGACCGCCGCCGACATCGCCAGGGTCGCCGAGAGCGCCCCGGCCAGCCCGTAACGGCCGGTGAGCTGGGAGATCATCGTCACGACGCCGATGCCCATCATGGACAACGGCATCCGGCCGAAGAAGCCTGCGGCGGAGAACCCCTTGGTACCGGGGGCGGAGAAGATGACGCGGTAGGGGCTGGGCAAGGGGTACTCCGGTCGTGCCTGTCAGGCGTATAGCTGGCCCATACAGCTTACGGCCGGGCGGATACGCCGGACACCGGATCACGGGGCGGCCCGGGGGAGCGGAAGCAGGTGTACGAGCCCCGGCTTTCGCGGCCTTGTCGCTCTTCCCGACGGGGCGTCGGATGTCGGTTGCCGTCCGGTCACCGGCGGGTGGCAGGATCGACGTCATGTCCGATCTGCGCGATCCCGCTCCCTACGACGCCCTGCTGCTGCTCTCCTTCGGCGGTCCCGAGGGCCCGGACGACGTGGTCCCGTTCCTGGCGAACGTGACCCGCGGCCGCGGCATCCCCGAGGAACGCCTCAAGGAGGTCGGCAAGCACTACTTTCTCTTCGGCGGTGTCAGCCCGATCAACGCCCAGAACCGCGCCCTGCTCGACGCCCTGCGCAAGGACTTCGCCGACCACGGCCTGGACCTCCCGGTCTACTGGGGCAACCGCAACTGGGCCCCGTATCTGACCGACGTGCTGCGCGAGATGACCACCGACGGACACCGCCGGATCGCCGTCCTCGCCACCAGCGCCTACGCCTCCTACTCCGGCTGCCGCCAGTACCGCGAGAACCTCGCGGAGTCGCTGGCCGCCCTGGAGGCCGAAGGCCTGGAGGTGCCCCGGGTCGACAAACTGCGGCACTACTTCAACCACCCCGGCTTCGTGACACCCATGGCGGACGGCGTCCTCGCCTCGCTCGCCGACCTCCCCGAGGACGTCCGCGCGGGCGCGCACATCGCGTTCACCACCCACTCCATCCCCACCTCCGCCGCCGACGCCTCCGGCCCGGTGGAGGCGCACGGCGAGGGCGGCGCGTATGTCGCCGAGCACCTCGACGTGGCCCGGCTGATCATCGAGGCGGTGCGCGAGGAGACCGGCGTCGAGCACCCCTGGCAGCTCGTCTACCAGTCCCGCAGCGGCGCCCCGCACATCCCGTGGCTGGAGCCCGACATCTGCGACCACCTGGAGACCCTGCACGGCGAGGGCGTCCCCGCCGTCGTGATGGCGCCCATCGGCTTCGTCTCGGACCACATGGAGGTCCTGTACGACCTCGACACCGAGGCCACCGCGAAGGCCGCCGAGATCGGTCTGCCGGTCCGCAGGTCCGCCACCGTCGGGGACGACCCGCGCTTCGCCGCCACCGTGCGGGACCTGGTCCTGGAGCGCGCCGCGAGTGAGCGCGGCCGGGCGGTGGAGCGCTGTGCGCTGGGTTCCCTCGGGCCCTCCCACGACCTCTGTCCGGTCGGCTGCTGCCCCGCCAGGGCCCCGAAGCCGGCGGCCGCGGGCGCCGACAGCCCGTACGCGTAGAGCCCTCAGTCCCCGTCGAGCCCCCTGGGAGCACCCGTGACCGACCCCGCCCTGTCCGAACTGCTCGACCTCGCCCTGGAGGCGGCCCGCCGCGCCGGAGCCCTGCTGCGCGACGGCCGCCCGGCCGACCTGGGGGTGGCCGCGACCAAGTCCAGCCCCATCGACGTGGTCACCGAGATGGACATCGCCGCCGAGAAGCTGATCACCGGCTACCTCACCGACTTCCGCCCGGACGACGGCTTCCTCGGCGAGGAGGGGGCCAGCTCCCCGGGCAGCACCGGCATCCGCTGGGTCATCGACCCGCTCGACGGCACGGTGAACTACCTCTACGGCCTGCCCACCTGGGCGGTCTCCATCGCCGCCGAGCGCGACGGCGAGCGGGTCGTGGGCGTCGTCGAGGCCCCGATGCGCCGGGAGACGTATCAGGCGGTCCTCGGCGGCGGTGCGTTCGCGAACGGCGAACCCCTGCGCTGCCGGCCCGCCCCGCCGCTGGACCAGGCCCTCGTCTCGACCGGTTTCAACTACGTCGCCCACGTCCGCGCCCACCAGGCGGACGTCGCCCGGCAGCTGATCCCGAGGCTCCGGGACATCCGGCGCGGCGGCTCGGCGGCCGTCGACCTCTGCGATGTGGCGGCGGGCCGGCTGGACGGCTACTACGAGCGCGGACTGCACCCCTGGGACCTGGCGGCGGGCGACCTCATCGCCCGGGAGGCGGGCGCGCTGACCGGCGGCCGCCCCGGGCTGCCCGCCGACGGCGACCTGACGGTGGCCGCCACCCCGGGCGTCTTCGAGCCGCTGCAGGCCGCCCTCGACGAACTGGGCGCCTGGCACGACTGACAGGCCCCAGGCCCGCGGAAGGCCTGACGAAGGCCCTGACGAGGGTCCTGAGGCCGTCGCACACGCCACGGGGCCCCGGACACCATGACGGTGTCCGGGGCCCCGTGGCATACGGCTCAGACGCTGGTGGCGCCGATTTCCACGCCGTGCTCGGCGGCGAGCCGGCGAAGATCGTCCAGCTCGCCCTGCTCGACGTCCGCGAGGAAGTCGTCGCCGTCCTCGCGCGCCCGCGTGAGGCCGGACTCGGTCGTCTTGATGCGTTGCAGCAGACCTGCGGTGAAAGCGTCCATGATGCGCCCCCTCATCGTGGGTCGGTGGCACGGGGTGTGCCCGGGGTCCCCCGGCCAGGGGAGCCGGAGGAGCGGGTGATCGCGCCGCCGCTCCGGGGAAAAAGGAGCGGGCCGTGGCAGGCCACGTGACAGGCGTGATCGCGGGTGTGAACCCCTCTTCCCCACGCCATGGCTCAGAGAAACCTCAACTGGCCCGGAAGTCCGCCGCTTTCCGGGCGGGGCGCCGCCGGAAGGTCCGGCCCGCCGCCGTCTTACCGCCGGTTTATACGCGTTGCGGGCAGGATGGAGGCGCACAGTCGGCATTGCTGCCCGTGTCCGAGCGGCCCCGCGTGGGCCGCTCGATCTGTGAACCCATCGAAGGACCGAAGGAAGGACTGCGCCGTGCGCGTACTCGTCGTCGAGGACGAGCAGCTGCTCGCCGATGCGGTGGCCACCGGACTGCGCCGGGAGGCCATGGCCGTCGACGTCGTCTACGACGGTGCCGCGGCCCTGGAGCGCATCGGGGTCAACGACTACGACGTCGTCGTGCTGGACCGGGACCTCCCGGTGGTGCACGGCGACGACGTCTGCCGCAAGATCGTCGAGCTCGGCATGCCCACCCGGGTGCTCATGCTCACCGCGTCCGGCGACGTCAGCGACCGGGTCGAGGGCCTGGAGCTGGGCGCGGACGACTATCTGCCCAAGCCCTTCGCCTTCAGCGAGCTGACCGCCCGGGTGCGCGCGCTGGGCCGCCGTACGACGGTGGCGCTGCCGCCCGTCCTGGAGCGCGCCGGCATCAAGCTCGACCCGAACCGCCGCGAGGTCTTCCGCGACGAGGTGGAGATCCAGCTCGCCCCGAAGGAGTTCGCGGTGCTGGAGGTCCTGATGCGCAGCGAGGGCGCGGTCGTCTCGGCGGAGCAGCTGCTGGAGAAGGCCTGGGACGAGAACACCGACCCCTTCACCAACGTGGTGCGGGTGACGGTCATGACGCTCCGCCGCAAGCTCGGCGAACCGCCCGTGATCGTCACCGTGCCGGGCTCCGGATACCGGATCTGAGGACCATGGCCACCACCCCCGAGCCCCCCGCGGCGCCCCCGAAGCCCACCTGGGAGCCCAAGCAGCAGGACCCCTCGTACCCCTGGCTGCGCCCGACCATCCGGATACGGCTCACGCTGCTGTACGGCGGGATGTTCCTGATCGCGGGCATCGTGCTGCTGTCGATCATCTACATGCTGGCCGCGCAGGCGCTGCACGTGGGCAGCGAGCTGCCGTTCGAGATCGTGAGCGGCAAGGTCACCAGCGAGATCTGCGACCTTCCCTCGAACGCCAGCCCGGACGCCTTCAACGCCGCGATGAACGCCTGCGTCAACAATCAGCGCAAGGCGGCTCTGGACACCCTGCTCAACCGTTCGCTCCTCGCCCTGCTCGGCCTCAGCGTCATCGCCTTCGCCTTCGGCTACGCCATGGCCGGACGCGTGCTGTCCCCGCTCGGCCGGATCACCAGGACCGCGCGCCGGGTGGCCGGGACGGACCTCACCCGGCGGATCGAGCTGGACGGCCCGGACGACGAGCTGAAGGAGCTGGCGGACACCTTCGACGACATGCTGGACCGGCTGGAGCGGGCCTTCACCGCGCAGCAGCGGTTCGTCGGCAACGCCTCGCACGAGCTGCGCACCCCGCTGGCGATCAACCGCACCCTGCTGGAGGTCTCGCTCTCCGACCCGGAGGCCCCGCCGGAGCTCCATCAGCTGGGCAAGACCCTCCTGGCCACCAACGAGCGCAGCGAGCAGCTGGTGGAGGGCCTGCTGCTGCTGGCCCGCAGCGACAACCAGATCGTCGAACGCAAACCGGTCGACCTCGCCGAGGTGGCCGAGCGCGCCATCGACCAGACCCGGGCGGAGGCGGTGGCCGGGAAGACCGAGATCCGCGGCGAGCGGGGATCGGCCGTGGTCCAGGGCAACGGGGTCCTGCTGGAGCGGATCGCGCTGAACCTCGTGCAGAACGCCGTGCGCTACAACGTGCCCGAGGACGGCTGGGTGCAGGTCACCACCGAGGTACGGGACGGGCAGGCCCTGCTGGTCGTCTCGAACACCGGCCCGGTGGTCCCGGCGTACGAGATCGACAACCTCTTCGAGCCCTTCAGGCGGCTGCGTACGGAGCGCACGGGCAGCGACAAGGGGGTAGGGCTCGGCCTGTCGATCGCGCGGTCCGTCGCGCGGGCGCACGGAGGCCGTATCATCGCGGAGCCCCGCGAGGGCGGCGGTCTCGTGATGCGCGTCACCCTGCCGGTCTGAGAGGCTGCACGATGTGACTCTGCACCGAATCTTCATGTTCGCTTTGGGCGGAATTTTCAGGACCCGTTCCCGGGCGAGTCGTGTGTGATCGATCACAGAGTCGATTTTCCGACCATCTACGCTCCGTGATCGCGACTCTGTCGGAAAGCCGGTAATCGTCCGGGTTTTCGGGGATCGTTATCACGGGAAGTACACGGGGTAGCGCCTGTGAACTGCGCAGTCGGGACCGTGTACGGTCCCCATCGCCACCCAAGCCGAGCCTCGCCGAGGCGACCGGTTGGGTGTCGATTGAGTAACAGACCTTGATGTGAGGCAAAATCTCCGCCTCAGGTCGGGCACAAGTCCGGCCTCTCACGCGTTACGTGCGCTGAGACACCCGTAGACACCCAAGAGGGGGAGAGCGACATGGCAACGGATTACGACACCCCACGCAAGACCGACGACGACGTGGACCAGGACAGCCTCGAAGAGCTCAAGGCGCGTCGGAGCGACAAGACGGCATCCGCCGTCGACGTCGACGAATTCGACGCGGCCGAGGGACTCGAGCTGCCCGGCGCGGACCTCTCCAACGAGGAGCTGGCCGTCCGGGTGCTGCCCAAGCAGGCCGATGAGTTCACCTGCATGAGCTGCTTCCTGGTGCACCACCGCAGCCAGCTGGCCCGCGAGAAGAACGGTCAGCCCATCTGCCGCGACTGCGACTGAGGTCGAGTCGGCCGTGGCGGGCGAGACACCGTTCCGGAAGCGGCGCCCGTGGCGTCGGGACGGTCGGCAGGCCCATCAGGACGGTACAGGCGGCACAGGCCCGGCAGAAGGCGTTCACGCGTCTGCCGAGCGGTCCGCCGCCCTGCCGGATCACTCCGGCGGCTCCGACGACGAGCGAGGCCGTTGGGCCTCGCTCGAAGTGGCCGGGGCGGCAGCACTGCCGGACCGGGCCGGGGAGCAGGACGAGCAGGACCAGGCGGATCCCACGACCGGGGGTCGCCTGCACGCAGTGAAACGGGGCGTACGCAAGGGCGGGGAGAGCGCAAAGGCACTGGCCGCACAGCTGGCCGACCGCATCATCGACACGGCCCCGCGCGTGCCGGTGCGCGACCTCGCCACCCTGCGGAGGCAGTTCCCCGGGCTGGGGCCCGAGGAGCTGGCCGACAAGCTGGTCACGGGAGCCTGCCGGGGCACCGCGACCGTCGGCGCAGGCATCGGGGCCGCCGCCATGATGCCCGTACCGCCCGCCATGCTCGCCGAGCTGGCGGCGGAGGTGACCGGCGTCGCCGCGATCGAGATGAAGCTCGTCGCCGAGCTCCACGAGGTCTACGGCCTCCGCCCCCCGGGCAATCTCGGCCAGCGCAGCACCGCGTATCTGACGTCGTGGACGGAGGAGCGCGGCATCGACGTCACCCGGCCCACCACGCTCAACGCCGCCCTGGGCGGCCAGATGAAGCGCGAGCTGCGCCAGCAGATCATGAAGCGCATGGCGCGCAATCTGCCCAACCTGATCCCGTTCATGATCGGCGCCACCGTCGGCGCCGTGATGAACCGCCGCGACACCCGCAAACTCGCCGACAAGGTCAGGGGCGACCTGCGCAGGCAGCAGATCCCCTGGGACCGGCTGGCCGCGCTGCCTCCGCTGGAGCAGCCGCTCCACCCGGCCGAGCTGCCCAAGGAGATCGAGGGCCCCTGACCGGCGGGCCGCTGTATCAGGCGGCCTTGGCGCCGCTCAGCGCCGCCGCCAGGCCCTGCGGATCCCGGGTGGAGAGATAGATGTACGGAGTCGGGTCCTCCGGATCCGTGACCTCCACCCGCACCGCCGTCTCCACATAGCCGCGCAGCAGCATGAACGCCCGCGCGTCCGCCCGGTGCGTGCGCCAGGCCCGCGCCTCCTCGGCGTCCAGCGCCTCGGGCTCACCGAGCGCCGAGAGCGGGATCCGGGCGTCGCCGGCGACGAGCGCCCCCGCCACCACCCGGATCCGGGCGGAGCCGTAACTGCTCACCAGGACCGCGGCCGCGGCCGCGCCGCCGACCAGTCCGGCGAGCAGCGGCAGGGTGCCCAGCGGCAGCAGCATCAGAGCACAGGCGATACCGATCCCGAAGGCGATGAACCACCAGGAGCGGGGTGCGGTGAGACGTTCGTCGAAGGGCGCTGCGGAAGGCTGCATGGAACCAAGCTTGGCACGGCGCGACCGGCGCACTGCCGCGCGGGTAAGGTCTGCGCCTGTGAGTGGAACATCAGCAGCTCTGACACCCCCGGCCGACGCCGTCGCGCCGGTCCGGCACCCCGACGCGCCCGCTCCCGGCGAGCTCCTCGGAGCGCACTACGAACACTGTTTCGGCTGCGGCGGGGGACAGCCGCACGGACTGCACCTGATGGCGCGGGCCGGTGAAGGCGTGAGCGTGACCGCCGAGTTCACCGTGCAGCCCGCCCACCAGGGCGCCCCCGGCCTCGCCCACGGCGGTGTGCTCGCCACGGCGCTGGACGAGACCCTCGGCTCGCTGAACTGGCTGCTGCGCACGATCGCGGTGACCGGACGGCTGGAGACCGACTTCGTCCGCCCCGTCCCCGTGGACACCGTGCTGCACCTCGACGCCCGGATCACCGCCGTGCACGGCCGGAAGATCTACTCCACCGCCACCGGCCGGATCGGCGGCCCCGACGGCCCCGTCGCGGTCCGGGCCGACGCCCTCTTCATCGAGGTCAAGGTCGACCACTTCATCGACAACGGCCGGCCCGCCGAGATCCAGGCGGCCATGTCCGACCCCGACCAGGTCAGGCGCGCCCGCGCCTTCGAGGTGAACCCGTGACCCGCAGCCCCGTCGACGTACTGATCCGCCTCCTCGACCCGGACGTGCCGATTCCGGCGTACGGACACCCGGGCGACGCCGGAGCCGACCTGGTCACCACCGAGGCCGCCGAACTCGCCCCCGGCGAGCGCGCGGTGCTGCCCACCGGTGTTTCGATCGCCCTGCCCGACGGGTACGCCGCGTTCGTGCACCCGCGCTCGGGCCTCGCGGCCCGCTGCGGAGTGGCCCTCGTGAATGCCCCAGGGACCGTGGATGCCGGGTACCGTGGGGAGATCAAGGTGATCGTGGTCAACCTCGATCCACGCGAGAGCGTGCGATTCGAACGGTTCGACCGGATTGCCCAATTGGTTGTCCAGCAGGTCGAGAAGGTGCGCTTCCACGAGGTGGCGGAACTTCCCGGCTCGGCGCGGGCCGAAGGGGGCTTCGGGTCCACCGGCGGCCACGCGTCGGTGGACGGCGCCGAGGGCGGGATCACCCACGGTGGGAACAGCTACGCTTCGGTCGTATCCGACCGGGAAGGACAGTGACGTGTTCGGACGTCGCAAGAAGAGTGGTTCCGCCGAGGACGCGGCGGACGAGGTGCGCGAGGCCGAGCAGGTCGCCGACGAGCCCGAGGGCAGCGACGGTGCCGCGAAGGGCACCCGTCGGATGAATCTTCCGCCGGCCCCCAGGCCCGACGGACCCTGGGACAGCTCCGAGGTCTCCCAGCCCGGCGAGGGCCGGGTCGACCTGGGCGGCATCTTCGTCCCCGGGGTCGAGGGCATGGAACTGCGCGTCGAGGTGGCCGGGGACGCGATCGTCGCCGCCACCGTGGTGCTGCGCGACAGCGCGGTCCAGCTGCAGGCCTTCGCCGCCCCCAAGAAGGAGGGCATCTGGGGCGAGGTCCGCGACGAGATCGCCTCGGGCATCACCCAGCAGGGCGGCACCATCGACGAGGTCGAGGGCCCGCTGGGCTGGGAGCTGCGCGCGCAGGTCCCCGTACAGCTGCCGGACGGCACGGGCGGGGTGCAGCTCGTGCGCTTCGTCGGCGTCGACGGGCCGCGCTGGTTCCTGCGCGGAGTCATCTCCGGCCAGGGCGCCGTCCAGCCGGAGGCCGCCGGGCTGCTGGAGACGATCTTCCGGGACACCGTGGTCGTCCGCGGCGAGGGCCCGATGGCCCCCCGCGACCCGATCGTCCTCAAGCTCCCCAACGACGCCCAGATGGTGCCCGAGGGCGTGCAGCAGGAGGAGCAGGAGAGCTCGAAGTTCTCCGGCGGCATGGGCCAGCTCCAGCGCGGCCCCGAGATCACCGAGGTCCGCTAGCAGCGTCCGGTGCCACGCCGCGGCAGCTCGCGGCACAGGCCGGTGGGCCGCACCCTTTCCCCGGGTGCGGCCCACCGGCCATTGCCCGGCCCTGTCCCGCACACACATACTTGGCGGGCGACGACGCGGGCCACGTACGTACGACGGGGGAACAGCATGACCGAGAGCACCAGCGGGCAGTCCGGCACGGCCCTGGCCGAGGACCCGGCCCGTACGGTCATGGTCACCGTCGAGGACCTGCACCGCTCGTACGGCAGCGGGGCGGCGGCCGTGCACGCCCTGCGCGGGGTCTCCTTCGAGATCCCCCGCGGTGAGCTGGTCGCGCTCAAGGGCCGCTCGGGATCAGGCAAGACCACCCTGCTCAATCTGGTCGGCGGCCTGGACACCCCCGACGGCGGCCGGATCACCGTCGACGGCACCGAGCTGGCGGGGCTCGGCGAGAAGGGCCTGCTGGAGCTGCGCCGGGACCGGGTCGGCTTCATCTTCCAGTCCTTCGGCCTCATCCCGATCCTCACCGCCGCCGAGAACGTCGGCGTGCCCCTGCGGCTGCGCAAGGCCGACCCGGCCGAGCGCGACGAGCGGGTCGCGCTGCTGCTCTCCCTCGTCGGCCTCGCCGACCACGCCGAGCAGCGCCCCGGCGAACTCTCCGGCGGCCAGCAGCAGCGCGTCGCCATCGCCCGCGCGCTGGCCAACCGCCCCGCCCTCCTGATCGCCGACGAACCCACCGGGCAGCTCGACGCCGAGACCGGGCTCGCCGTGATGGAACTGCTGCGCGCGGTCGTCCGCAGCGAGAACGTCACCGCCCTCGTCGCCACCCACGACCCCCAGCTGCTGGGCCTGGCCGACCGGGTCCTGGAGCTGAGCGACGGCCATATCGTCGAACAGGCCTGAGCCCCGGCCCTGCTCTCCCGGGCCCTCCCGGCGCGCATCAGAGTTCCGTCAATACGCCCCCCACCTGCACTCCCGGGACCGAAGCACGGCCCGCGGCGGAGTAGCGTCGAGTCCGGCGGCCGCACCGGGCGCCACCGGCCGTCGACAGGACGCCGCCGGACGGAAGAAGACAATGGGGCCATGGGACGCGGCACACTCCGGATCTACCTGGGCGCGGCACCGGGCGTCGGCAAGACGTACGCGATGCTCTCCGAGGCGCACCGCAGGGTCGAGCGCGGCACCGACTGCGTGGCGGCCTTCGTGGAGCACCACGCCCGGCCGCGCACCGAGGTGCTGCTGAACGGCCTGGAACAGGTCCGGCGCAGCGAGATCGGCTACCGCGGCGCCGTCTTCACCGAGATGGACGTCGACGCCGTCCTGGAGCGCGCCCCGGCCGTGGTCCTGGTGGACGAGCTGGCCCACACCAACGTCCCCGGCTCCCGCAACGCCAAGCGCTGGCAGGACGTCGAAGAACTCCTCAGGGCCGGGATCGACGTCATATCCACGGTCAACATCCAGCACCTGGAGTCGCTCGGCGACGTCGTCGAGTCGATCACCGGCGTCCGGCAGCGCGAGACCGTGCCCGACGAGGTGGTCCGGCGGGCCGACCAGATCGAGCTGGTCGACATGTCGCCCCAGGCGCTGCGCCGCCGGATGGCGCACGGCAACATCTACCAGCCCGACAAGATGGACGCGGCCCTCTCGAACTACTTCCGCCCCGGCAACCTCACCGCCCTGCGCGAGCTGGCCCTGCTCTGGGTCGCCGACCGGGTCGACGAATACCTCCAGCAGTACCGGGGCGAGCACAACATCCGCACCCCCTGGCAGGCCCGCGAACGCATCGTCGTCGGACTGACCGGCGGGCCCGAGGGCCGCACCCTCATCCGCCGCGCCTCCCGGATGGCGGCCAAGGGCTCCGGCAGCGAGATCCTCGCCGTCTACATCGCCCGCAGCGACGGCCTGACCTCCGCGTCCCCGAAGGAGCTGGCCGTCCAGCGCACCCTGGTCGAGGACCTCGGCGGCACCTTCCACCACGTCATCGGCGACGACATACCCGCGGCCCTGCTGGAGTTCGCCCGCGGCGTCAACGCCACGCAGATCGTGCTCGGCTCCAGCCGTCGCAAGGCCTGGCAGTACATCTACGGACCCGGGGTCGGCGCGACCGTCGCCCGCGAGTCGGGCCCCGACCTCGACGTCCACATCGTCACCCACGAAGAGGTCGCCAAGGGCCGCGGCCTGCCCATCGCCCGCGGCGCCCGGCTCGGCCGCGCCCGGATCATCTGGGGCTGGCTCGTCGGCGTCGTCGGCCCCGTCCTGCTCGCGGTGGTGCTGCGCGGCATGGAGGACGCACCCGGCCTCGCCAACGACGTCCTGCTGTTCCTCTTCCTGACGGTGGCCGCGGCCCTGCTCGGAGGACTGAGACCCGCGCTGGCTTCCGCCGCCGTCGGTTCCCTGTTGCTGAACTACTGGTTCACCCCGCCCACCCACACCCTGACCGTCCAGGACCCGGAGAACCTCGTCGCCATCGTGATCTTCTTCGCGGTGGCGGTGGCGGTCTCCTCCGTGGTCGACCTCGCGGCCCGGCGCACCCACCAGGCCGCCCGGCTGCGCGCCGAGTCGGAGATCCTCTCCTTCCTCGCGGGCAGCGTGCTGCGCGGTGAGACCGCCCTGGACGCCCTGCTGGAGAGGGTCCGGGAGACCTTCGCGATGGAGTCCGTCGCCCTGCTGGAGCGCAGCAGCGACGTGGAGCCGTGGACCTGCGCCGGATCCGTCGGGCCGGCCCCGGTCACCCGCCCCGAGGAGGCCGACGTGGACATGCCGGTCGGCGACAACATGGCCCTCGCGCTGTCCGGCCGGGTGCTGCCCGCCGAGGACCGCCGGGTGCTCGGCGCGTTCGCCGCCCAGGCCGCTGTCGTCCTGGACCGCCAGCGCCTGGTCTGGCAGGCCGAGCAGGCCCGCAGGCTCGCCGAGGGCAACCGGATCAGGACCGCGCTGCTCGCCGCCGTCAGCCACGATCTGCGCACCCCGCTCGCCGGGATCAAGGCCGCCGTCAGCTCGCTGCGCTCCGACGACGTCGCCTGGTCCGAGGCGGACGAGGCGGAGCTCCTGGAAGGCATCGAGGACGGCGCCGACCGGCTGGACCACCTCGTCGGCAACCTGCTGGACATGTCACGCCTCCAGACCGGCACCGTGACCCCACTGATCCGCGAGATCGACCTCGACGAGGTGGTCCCGATGGCGCTCGGCGGCGTCCCGGAGGGCAGTGTCGACCTCGACATCCCCGAGACGCTGCCGATGGTCGCCGTCGACCCCGGGCTCCTGGAGCGGGTCGTCGCCAACATCGTCGAGAACGCCGTCAAGTACAACCCCGGCCCGGAGCCCGTCGCCGTGGCCGCCAGCGCACTGGGCGGCCGGGTCGAGCTACGGGTCGTGGACCGGGGCCGGGGCGTCCCCGACGAGGCCAAGGAGCGGATCTTCGAGCCCTTCCAGCGGTACGGGGACGCCCCGCGCGGCGCCGGCGTGGGCCTCGGCCTCGCCGTCTCCCGGGGCTTCGCCGAGTCCATGGGCGGCACGCTGGACGCCGAGGACACCCCCGGCGGCGGGCTGACCATGGTCCTGACGCTGACCGCGGCGCCGAGCGGCGCCCGGGCCGACGCCGAACTGCCGGCCCAGGTCACCTCGTGACCCGCCCCCGCGCCCGCCCGGCCCCCTTCCCGTACAGCAGAGCCCTTCCCCCCTTCCCGTACAGCAGAAAGGCAGGACCGCGATGACCAGGGTGCTTGTGGTCGACGACGAGCCGCAGATCGTCCGCGCCCTCGTGATCAACCTGAAGGCCCGCCAGTACGAGGTCGACGCCGCGCCCGACGGGGCGACCGCCCTCCAGCTCGCCGCCGCCCGCCACCCCGACGTGGTCCTGCTCGACCTCGGGCTGCCCGACATGGACGGGGTCGAGGTGATCAAGGGCCTGCGCGGCTGGACCCGGGTGCCGATCCTGGTCCTCTCCGCGCGCCAGACCTCCGACGAGAAGGTGGAGGCCCTGGACGCCGGGGCGGACGACTACGTCACCAAGCCCTTCGGCATGGACGAGCTGCTGGCCCGGCTGCGCGCCGCCGTACGCCGTGCGGAACCGCTCGGCCAGGAGGGCGGCACCGAGGACATCGCCCTCGTCGAGACGGCCGGCTTCACCGTCGACCTGGCGGCGAAGAAGGTGCACCGGGGCGGCCGCGACGTACGGCTCACCCCCACCGAATGGCACCTGCTGGAGGTCCTCGTCCGCAACGGGGGCCGGCTGGTCAGCCAGAAACAGCTGCTCCAGGAGGTCTGGGGCCCCTCCTACGGCACCGAGACCAACTATTTGCGGGTCTACATGGCCCAGCTGCGCCGCAAGCTGGAGGCGGACCCCTCGCACCCCCGGCACTTCGTCACCGAGCCGGGCATGGGCTACCGCTTCGAGCGCGGCTGACCCCGCACCGGCTCACCCTTTCGAGTGGTCCCCGCGGGCCCGCGTGTACCGCCCGCGGGACCGGTACTCTTCGGGTATGAGTGCTGTTCCCCGATCCGAGAAAGCCGGGAAGGCCGGGAAGGCGGCGCGACCTTCCGGGCGATTCCGCCGTATGCTCGACCGGCTGTCCAGCTCCCAGGAGGACCTGGAGTCCCAGGAGCTGCGGGAAGACGCGCAGGCCACCGGATGCACCCGGATCTCCGAGTGCTCCGACCGGCAGATCGTGAAGGTGGCTGGTACGTTGCGGACCGTCACCCTCCGTCCCCGGGCCGGAGTGCCCGCCCTGGAGGCGGAGCTCTTCGACGGCACCGAACCGCTGGACGTGGTCTGGCTCGGCCGCCGCTCCATCGTCGGCATAGAGCCCGGCCGCAGAATCATCGCCTCGGGGCGGGTCGCCATGAGCCACGGCCGCCGGGTGCTGTTCAACCCCACATACGAACTCCGACCGCTCGCCAAGGAGTAGCCGGTGACGTCTCTCGACAAGCCGACGTCCGACACGGACCAGCCCCACCGCACCGACCCGCAGCACACCGGCGGGAGGCACGCGGCCCAGCAGGACGCCGAGGCGAAGGCCGTCACCGAGGCCGCCCTCTTCGAGGCCTTCGGCGGGGTGCGCGGCATGGTGGAGACAGTCCTGCCCGGGCTGCTCTTCGTCACGATCTTCACGATCAACAAGAACCTCCACGTCTCGGCCATCGCCGCCCTGGCCGTCTCCCTGGCCCTCGTCGTCGTCCGGCTGGTCCGCCGGGACACCGTCAAGCACGCCTTCAGCGGCGTCTTCGGGGTGGCCTTCGGTGTCGTCTTCGCGATGATGACGGGCAACGCCAAGGACTTCTATCTGCCGGGCATGCTCTACACCCTGGGCCTGTCGGTCGCCTACATCGCCACAGCCGCCGCCGGGGTGCCGCTGATCGGCCTGATCCTCGGCCCGGTCTTCAAGGAGAACCTCTCCTGGCGGACCCGTAACCCGGGCCGGAAGAAGGCGTACACCAAGGCCAGTTACGCCTGGGGCTTCATCCTGCTCGCCAAGTGCGCGATCCTCTTCCCGCTCTACTGGTGGGCCGACACCACGCAGTTCGGCTGGGTGCTGATCGCGCTGAAGATCCCGCCGTTCCTGCTCGCGGTCTATCTGACCTGGGTCTTCCTCGCGAAGGCGCCGGCGCCCATCGACGTCTTCGCCGAGATGGAGGCCGAGGAGCAGGCCGAGAAGGAGCGCAAGGCGGCGGCGGCCGCGCTCCGCGACCCGGAGGCCTGAGCCCGCACGGTACGACGGAAGGGCCCGGAACCGCTCAGCGGTTCCGGGCCCCTTTCACATGGTGGTGGCTTGCTCAGCCGTCCTCAGGACTCCGCCGGACCGACAACAGGTCCTCCAACTGCTCCTCGCGCGCCTGGGCGGCCACGAACAGCAGCTCGTCACCGGCCTCCAGCGACTCCTCGGGGCCCGGCGTCAGCACCCGCGTACCGCGGATGATCGTCACCAGCGAGGTGTCCTCGGGCCAGGCCACATCGCCGACGCGGGTACCGGCCAGCGCCGACTCCGGCGGCAGCGTCAGCTCCACCAGGTTGGCGTCGCCGTGGCTGAAGCGCAGCAGCCGGACCAGATCGCCGACGCTCACGGCCTCCTCGACCAGGGCCGACATCAGACGCGGCGTCGAGACGGCGACGTCCACGCCCCAGGACTCGTTGAACAGCCACTCGTTCTTCGGGTTGTTCACCCGGGCCACCACACGCGGCACGCCGTACTCGGTCTTGGCGAGCAGCGAGACGACCAGATTGACCTTGTCGTCCCCGGTCGCGGCGATCACCACGTTGCACCGCTGCAGCGCCGCCTCGTCCAGCGAGGTGATCTCACAGGCGTCCGCGAGCAGCCACTCGGCCATCGGGACCCGCTCCACCGAGATGGCGGTCGGCGCCTTGTCGATCAGCAGCACCTCGTGCCCGTTCTCCAGCAGCTCGGCGGCGATGGAACGGCCCACCGCACCCGCCCCGGCAATCGACACACGCATCAGTGACCGTCCTCCTCGGGACCCTGGGCGAAGGCCTCTTCGACCTGGGCGATCTCGTCCGTACGCATCATCACGTGGACCAGGTCGCCTTCCTGGAGGACGGTCTGCGAGGTCGGCAGTATGGCCTCGCCCAACCGGGTGAGGAAGGCCACGCGGACCCCTGTCTCCTCCTGGAGCGTGCTGATCTTGTGGCCGATCCAGGACGGCGTCGTGTGCACCTCGGCGAGCTGCACACCCCCGCTCGGATCGCGCCACAGGGGCTCCGCGCCCGACGGCAGCAGCCGCCGCAGCATCTGGTCCGCCGTCCAGCGCACGGTCGCCACGGTGGGGATGCCGAGACGCTGGTAGACCTCGGCGCGCTTGGGGTCGTAGATCCGCGCCGCGACGTTCTCGATGGAGAACATCTCGCGGGCCACCCGGGCCGCGATGATGTTGGAGTTGTCGCCGCTGCTGACCGCGGCGAACGCCCCGGCGTCCTCGATGCCCGCCTCGCGGAGGGTGTCCTGGTCGAAACCGACCCCGGTGACCCGGCGGCCGCCGAATCCGGAGCCGAGGCGGCGGAACGCCGTGGGGTCCTGGTCGATCACCGCGACGGTGTGCCCCTGCTGTTCCAGGGTCTGCGAGAGAGCGGCACCGACGCGCCCGCAGCCCATGATGACGATGTGCACTGTGCGCCTACCCCGCCGTCCTGGTCATCCGGCTGACCTGCGAAAACACGCTGCTCACACTTCTCTCTGGCTTGCTGGGCAAACAACGGGGCACACACCCGCGGTGTGGCCCGGAGTCGAGCTTATGCGCCGGGGAGGTCCCTGCCTCATCCGCGGGTCCGTATCCTCGCGCACTCCGGTAAAGGGAAAGCAAAACGGGGTGGGCGGACGCAAAGATCGCGTTAAGGAATGGCCGGGTTTTCTCGGCCGACCGCAGGAGATTGCGGGGCCACGTCGAAAGGGCGTGCGTTTCGGCCACGGGCTGCGCTTACGATCCTCACCGTGTCCAAACTGACCGACGTGCCCAAACGGATCCTGATCGGCCGGGCGCTGCGCAGCGACAAGCTCGGGGAGACCCTTCTCCCGAAGCGCATCGCGCTCCCCGTCTTCGCGTCCGACCCGTTGTCCTCGGTGGCGTACGCACCCGGAGAAGTCCTCCTCGTGCTGTCCATCGCGGGGGTGTCGGCGTACCACTTCAGCCCTTGGATCGCCCTCGCGGTCGTCGTGCTCATGTTCACGGTCGTCGCCTCCTACCGGCAGAACGTCCACGCCTACCCGAGCGGCGGCGGCGACTACGAGGTCGCCACCACCAACCTCGGCCCGAAGGCCGGACTGACCGTCGCCAGCGCCCTGCTCGTCGACTACGTCCTCACCGTCGCGGTGTCGATCTCCTCCGGTGTCGAGAACCTCGGCTCCGCTGTCCCGTTCGTCGTCGAGCACAAGACGCTCTGCGCGGTCGGCGCCATCGTCCTGCTCACGCTGATGAACCTGCGCGGCGTCAAGGAGTCCGGGAAGCTTTTCGCCATCCCCACCTATCTTTTCGTGGCCGGCGTCTTCCTCATGATCCTTTGGGGCGCTTTCCGCGGACTGATCCTCGGCGACACGATGCACGCCCCCACCTCCGACTTCGAGATCAAACCCGAACACGAGGGACTGGCCGGTTTCGCGCTCGTCTTTCTGCTTCTGCGCGCCTTCTCCTCCGGCTGCGCCGCCCTCACCGGCGTCGAGGCGATCAGCAACGGAGTGCCCGCCTTCCGCAAGCCCAAAAGCAAGAACGCCGCGACCACGCTCGCCATGATGGGCCTGCTCGCCGTCACCATGTTCTGCGGCATCATCGGCCTGGCCCTGGCCACCGACGTCAAGATGGCCGAGAACCCGGCGGCCGACCTGATCCGCGACGGGGTCCCGGTCGGCGCGGACTTCACCCAGGACCCGGTGATCGCCCAGGTCGCCGAGGCGGTCTTCGGCCACGGTTCCTTCCTCTTCATGGTTCTCGCGGCTGCCACCGCCCTGGTCCTCTTCCTCGCCGCGAACACCGCGTACAACGGCTTTCCGCTGCTCGGCTCGATCCTCGCCCAGGACCGCTACCTGCCGCGCCAGCTCCACACCCGCGGCGACCGCCTCGCCTTCTCCAACGGCATCGTGCTGCTGGCCGGTGCGGCGATCCTGCTCGTCCTGGTCTACGGCGCCGACTCCACGAAGCTGATCCAGCTCTACATCGTCGGGGTGTTCGTCTCCTTCACCCTCAGCCAGACCGGCATGGTGCGGCACTGGAACCGCCTGCTGACCGACGAACAGGACCAGGCCAAGCGCCGCCACATGGTTCGCTCCCGCGCCATCAACGCCTTCGGCGCCTTTTTCTGCGGCATGGTCCTGGTGGTCGTCCTCGCCACCAAGTTCACCCACGGCGCCTGGGTGGCCCTGCTCGGCATGGTCATCTTCTACGGCACGATGACCGCGATCCGGAAGCACTACGACCGGGTCGCCGCCGAGATCGCCGCCGACGAGACGCCCATGGACGAGACCGTGCGCCCCTCCCGCGTCCACGCCATCGTCCTCGTCTCCAAGCTCCACCGCCCCACGCTGCGCGCCCTCGCCTACGCGAAACTGATCCGCGCCGACCACCTGGAGGCGCTCTCCATCAGCGTCGACCCGGACGAGTCGAAGGCGCTGCGCGAGGACTGGGAACGACGCGGCATCAACATCCCGCTCAAGATCCTCGACTCGCCGTACCGCGAGGTGACCCGCCCGGTCATCGACTACGTCAAGGGCCTGCGCCGCCAGAGCCCGCGCGACGTGATCAGCGTCTACATCCCCGAGTACGTGGTCGGCCACTGGTACGAGCACCTGCTGCACAACCAGAGCGCCCTGCGGCTGAAGGGCCGACTGCTCTTCACACCGGGCGTCATGGTGACCTCGGTGCCGTACCAGCTCCAGTCCTCCGAGGCCGCGAAGAAGAGGGCCCGCAGGCGCGCGGACTGGAGCGCTCCGGGGTCGGTGCGCCGGGGTCTGGTGGGGCGAGGGAACAAAGAGCCGAACCGCAAGGAGTGAGGGCACGGGACGACGGGAGGCGGCGGCCGGTCGTGGTAAGCGCCCCGACCGCGCCCGCGTAGACTGGTGGGCTGTCGTCCGGCCGCAGGGCGCGACCCGTTGCACCCCTTCCTCCCCTTCTTCCTGGAGCCTTCCCTCATGCAGAACGAACCCACGTCGTCGCTGGTCGGGGAGGAGTACGAGGTCGAGGTCGGGCCCGTCGCGCACGGCGGCCACTGCATCGCCCGCACCGCCGAGAACCAGGTCCTCTTCGTCCGCCACACGCTGCCCGGCGAGAAGATCATCGCCAAGGTCACCGACGGCGACACGGACTCCCGCTTCCTGCGGGCCGACGCGGTACGGATCATCGAGCCGTCCAAGGACCGCATCGAGGCGCCGTGCCCGTACGCCGGTCCCGGCATGTGCGGCGGCTGCGACTGGCAGCACGCCAAGCCGGGCGCGCAGCGCCGCCTCAAGGGCGAGGTGATCGCCGAGCAGCTCCAGCGCCTGGCGGGCCTGACCCCCGAGGAGGCCGGCTGGGACGGCACGGTCATGCCGGCCGACGGCGACAAGCTTCCCGCGGGCGAGGTGCCGGCCTGGCGCACCCGGGTCCAGTACGCCGTCGACGCCGAGGGCCGCGCGGGCCTCCGCAAGCACCGCTCGCACGACGTCCAGCCGATCGACCGCTGCCTGATCGCCGCGCCGGGTGTCTCGGAGCTCGGCGTCGAGAAGCGCGAGTGGCCCCAGATCGCCGCGGTGGAGGCCATCACCGCCACCGGCTCGAACGACCGCCAGGTCATCCTCACCCCGAAGCCCGGCGGCCGACTGCCCCTGGTCGAGCTGGACAAGCCGGTCTCGGTACTCCGCGTCGACGAGAAGGACGGCGGCGTCCACCGCGTCCACGGCCGCGCCTTCGTCCGCGAACGCGCCGACGACCGCACCTACCGCGTCGGCTCCGGCGGCTTCTGGCAGGTCCACCCGCAGGCGGCCGACACCCTGGTCCGCGCGGTCATGCAGGGCCTGCTGCCCCGCAAGAACGACACCGCCCTCGACCTCTACTGCGGCGTCGGCCTGTTCGCCGGCGCCATCGGCCAGCGCATCGGCGAGAAGGGCGCGGTCCTCGGCATCGAGTCCGGCAAACGAGCGGTCGAGGACGCCCGCCACAACCTGAAGGACCTCGACCGGGTCCGCATCGAACACGGCAAGGTCGACCAGGTCCTGCCCCGCACGGGCATCACGGAATGCGACCTGATCGTCCTGGACCCGCCGCGCGCGGGCGCCGGCAAGCAGGTCGTCAAGCACCTGTCGGGCCTGGGCGCCCGCAAGATCGCCTACGTGGCCTGCGACCCGGCGGCCCTGGCCCGGGACCTGGCGTACTTCCGGGACGGGGGGTACAAGGTGCGGACGCTGCGGGCGTTCGATCTGTTTCCGATGACGCACCACGTGGAGTGCGTTGCGATCCTCGAACCTGCGGGCAAGGGCTCCTGACCTGCGCTTTTGATGTCCGGGTGGGTTGCTCGACCTGTTTCCCTCCGTGCAGCGGTTCGAGCGGACAGATCGATCTCTGAGAGCTCTCTGACCTGCGAATTCGTGAGCGAGGCGCTTGCAACGGCGACGCCTTCAAGTGGCTCTCGCGGGATTCTTGACGCTCGGATGACGCTCGCGACGGAAGTCTTCGGGCCTCCGCGGTAGCGATGCGCACGGCTGCTTGGTCCCACGCTCCGCGGAGCCGAGCGTCGCCCGACCGTGCCACTTGATACCGGCCTGGTATCATTCCTGTATGGCGATGACACTTCGACTCCCCGAGGACCTTGACGCGAAGCTCACCGAGCGGGCCCGTCGGGAGGGCCGCAGTAAGCAGGAACTTGCCATCGAGGCAATCCGTAACGCCCAGGACCGGGCCGAGCTGAAGGTCGATGACGTCCTCGCAGAGCTGATGGACAGCGATGCGGAGATCCTGGACTACCTGAAGTGACGGACCTGCGCTACATCCAGATCGACGAGATTCTGGCCATCGCCCGCACGGTCAACGGCACAGAGCACAGCGTGCGTGACATGGGTCTCCTGGTGTCGGCGATCGAGCGGCCCCGGACGAACGTGTTCGGGGCCGAGCTGTATCCCACGCTGCACGAGAAGGCTGCGGCACTGCTGCACTCCGTCGCTCGCAACCACGCGCTGATCGACGGCAACAAGCGCACCGCCTGGCTCGCCATGCGTGTCTTCCTGCGGTTCAACGGCGTGAGCGTGAGTACCGTCCCGCCCCCCGTTTCCGTGGCCGGCCCGTTCGTCGAGGAAGTCGCGCAGGACAACGTCGATGTACCGGCGATCGCCAAGCGCCTCGCGACCTGGTTCCCCGTTTCCTGACGTTCGACGAGGCAAGGGCGCCTCATGTGGAGTACGTGGCGATTCTGGAGTTTACTGCAAAGGGGATCTGACCTGCGGTTTTCGTGGGTTGCTCGGGCCTAGCCGGGTGTGCTCGACACCTGCGGTTCCAATCCGGGAAGGGAGGGTGGGCGAGTGTTGCCCCAGGTCTTCACAGGGTCCGCGCAAGGCGTCCCTGACGCTCATGGGGCATTCGCTTTGATAGGGCGTCAGCTCATGTATGAGGTCGTATGCGGTCCGTGCGTCGAGTTGCACGGACCGCGGCGATGGGCGGCCACATCAGGAAGGTGACCGGCGGTCCGGTGTCGACGGGGATGGTGGAGTGCGGCGGTACGAGCAGCCCATGCACCGGGCTGTGCCTGTTGCGCATCATGGACCTGGCCGTGGGGGACCACGACCGTCGGCGGGTGGCCGTTGCCGTCCACGGGGTGGTGGATCTTTCTCGTCAGGCCGCTACGAGATTGGCCCATTGCCCGGCCGGCTCGCCCCTGGTGGGAAGAGCCTTGCTGCTGCTGCGACAGGTGGGGGCGCTGGTGTACCTCTCCGGCCGGGCCGTGTTCGTGGCGTTGACGCTCCATACGGAATGTGTGAATGCGGTAGGCGGAGTCGATCGTCGTGGGCCATCGCAAAGTGATGAAAGTGCCACAGGAACCTCAAGGATGGGCATACTCTGCGGGAACACCGCAGGTGGGCTGGGCGACCTGTAATGCGGCGGAGGTGTCATGGGTGGGGACCCGTATGTGTCAGCAAGAGGGGTCGGAGAACGCGAGCGCACAGGGGTGCCGGATCCGTACGGTGACCAGGCTCTCCTGACGTCTGCCATGACGGGGGGCTACGACGCCGTCCCCGGCCGGGAATGCAGTCGACTGCGGCGCTATCTCGAAGCTGTTGTCGCGGCCCGTCCGGCGCCGGTGCACACCACGGTCGCCTTCAACGCCGTGTACTTCGGGTACGAGCTCGGCGGCGACGGCTACGGCGGAAGCCCGCTGTGCCTCGATGATTTTCCGGTCATCACTTTCGGTGAGTGCGCTCCCGTGCTCCCGGTCGGGGCCATGGTGTGTGTCGCCACCGGATCGGACCCGCTTTACGCGGAAATCGTCTACAGAGAGGGCGCGCACGCGGAGGTGGACGCGCTCGGTGACGTACCGGCTTGGGTGTCGGGGGCGCCCGCGGGCGCCGAGGGCCCGGGTAGACCGGGTACAGACGCCGAACCACGGCGCAGGGAGCTGCTGGTGCCGGACCTCCACGCCTTCGGTCCGGCACTGAGTCTGTCACCGGCCCAGCTTCATCGCTTACGCACGCGCGGGCGATGGATCAATGAGGACGGGCATGTCGTCGTCGACGTGCGCTATCCGTCCTTGCAAGCAACCCGGCGCGACGATCTGACGGCCTACGCGGACCATCTCCTGACGACGGCTCGGGAACAGCTTCTCAGCCCCTTCGTCCCTGTTTCCCTTGCCTCCCTGGTCGGCGGCACGCACGACGACGATCTGCGGGCGGGACTGCTCGGTCTCCTCGACACGGTGCGGGGTGTCCTCAACTCCAGTGCAGTGTTGCGCACCTGGGGCCACTATGCCCTGACCCGTACCTCCCTCGCGGACTGCTGGCGGGACACCGGACCGCTGGGCGGCGACGACCTCAGATCTCTCGTGGCCGCGGTTGAGCGCGCGGCTACCCCGGCGAGGCGGCGACACGGCCTCGCCGCTCCGGTCGCTGTGTACACGGCGGTCGGACCACGGCTCCGCGGTTTTCCCGGGGCGGAGGAACGGCTCAGGGGCGTGGGGTACGCCGCTGCGGTGTGCCGGTCGAACGTGGCGCTTGCCGACGTGGTCCAAGGGGACAGCGAGCAGGGCCTGTTCGGCAACGGCTCCCGGATCACCCTCGATGACGCTTTCGAGGGAGGAGGGGTGTGGCGGTCCCACCATCCTGGTGACGCAGAGGCACCCGGAGGCCCCCTGGTCCCGGCCGGGCGAGGCTGGAACTCCACACTGCCCGCACCGCCGGAGCCGGAAACGGAAGTGGAGCTTGAACCGGTAGACGCGCCCCTCGCCGACGACGACGCCCTCGGCACCGGCGATCTCCTGCGAAGCGACGCGCAGGAGATCGTCTGGAGGGCGCCCCTGCGGCTGGCCCATCTCATCGGCGGCTGGTTTCCCCTGCACCCGTTCGTCGCGCAGGACTTTCGCCGGCCCCGCGGCGCGCACCCCACGCTTCGCCTCGAACTCGACCATGCTGGTGAGACGTTGGACGAGAAGGAGGCGGTGCAGTACGTCGCGGCCGAACTCGGGGACGACTCGGGTCGGTTGGCGGGAATCGTCTGGCCCGGTGACTTCTTCCCCGGCCTGATGCTGGAGCTGCGCCGGCTCCGTGGCGACACGGTGATTCGGCTGGCCACGAGGCGGTTGAAGGACCGGGCGCAGGCCGGTGACCGTGAGACGGGGCACTGTTACGACCCTCGCGTGCTCACCAGGGAGGACGTGCCGGGCAGCAGCCACCACGGTGACAGCGCGGTCGGGCTGGGTCCCCGGCAACTGGTGATGCGCACCGTGCGCCGTTGCGGTCTGCTCACTCCGGACGGTCACGCCCTGATGGACCGGTCGGTCCTGCCGAGCGCGGTCTATGGGCGCCGACCGGCCCGGTCGCAGGCCGCCGCCCTGGACTCGGCCGTCGCGGAACTGCTCGCGGAACGTCTTCTGGAGCCGGCTCTGGGCAGCCGGGACGCCTGGGGGCAGCCGCACTTCCCGCCGCGGGACGGACAGCGGACCATTCTCCTCATTGGTTACCGCCCAGCCAGGCCGCGGGTGATACGTCCCTGGGGCGGTGGCGAACCGGGCGGTGAGGGACTGCGCGGCGCTCAGTTCGTCGCAGGTCATCTGCGACGCCTGCGGCCGGGGTGCCTGCCCAGCGACGTTCAGCGCGCGGCCTTCCGGGAGCACTGCCGAAGGCTCGGCAAGGCGGACGGCTGGGAACTGCCGTACGGCTACACGTTCGTGACCGAGCACGCGCGCGGCCGCTGACCTTTCACGGGTTCGCGAGTCCACGGCTCCGGCCCTCTCTTTCCCTCCCGTCACCCACAGACATCTTCCTGTCACCAACGGAAACGGAGTGCGTGTACATGCAGGACCGCTACCGCGTAGTCACAGGGCCGCCGTGGTCCCCGCCGAGCGTCTCGGCCGAGGTCCTGGGAGGCTTGGCCGCCGCGCTCAACGCCTTGCAAGCCCCGGCCGTGGCCGCCCTGAACGACCTCACGGCGGACATGGTGGAACTCGCTTTCAACTCCCTGAGGCCCAAACACCGCCAGGAGTTGCTCACCAGTCTGGGCATTCGCATGTCGGCCCCTCGACGGGTGAGCAGTGCCCTGTGCCGGGACGTCCTCACCAGGCTGCGGCGCGAGTTGCGGCAGCACGCCTGCACATGCGGGATCAAGGGACTCACGGTCACCGTGATGAAACAGATGGGCGAGTTCGTCCTGGCGCACGACGGGGAGCCGGTACCCGACCCTGTTGCCCGGTGGGGCGCCACGCTGGTCCGGGCCACCGTGTTCGCATGGTGCAACGCCTCCGTCACCGATGCCCACATCCTTGCCTGGGCGGCGGACCAGGACTGGTTCGGGGCGACGGCCGACGACGAGGAGGCTGCCCGGCTCGCCGCCGTCGCTGCCGCGGCGCGGCCTCTAGTGGAGGCGTACCCCGATTTCGTTCTTGGTGCGGCGGAAGACGACGGGCTGGCGCTCGCGGAGGAGAGTGAACCAGGGGCCGCTGCCGTCGCCGACCGGCCGGGCACCAGCGCCCCCGCATCACGGGCCGCGGCAGCGGACACCGGTACTTCGCACGAGGAGACCGCTACCGCGTCCGACTGCACCGGGACCAAGGCCGGGACAGCTCCCGAGGAAGCATGTCAGCAGCTGGAATCCGCCTTGGCGGGGGCCCGCCAGGCCGCTGAGAAGGTCACCGAAGCGGTCATGGACGGCCGCCCTCCGCAGGACGAGGACCTGGCTCGGCTTGCTGCGCTGAGCACTGTTTTCAACGACGTGGAAGCGGTGTTCCGGGCCGCGGGCATCGAGGGGGTGCCTCGTCGTCTGGAGGACATCACGCGCGCTGCACACGCACACCGGACAGCGCGGGAGCGTGATCTCCAGGCCCGCGAGCCGCTGCGGGAACTGCTGGATGTCGCCTGCCGCCCGGACTGCTCCGCCGCTGCCGCCGCTGCCGCCGAGGCCGTGCGCGGGGCGGCTCGCCGCCTGCTGGACGTGCCGGTGTGGGAGGAGCTGCAATACGAGGAGAGCGCCGCGCTCGCCGCCCTGGCCCGGCTCATCAGGCTGGGACGACAGGCGGATGCCGCCACGGAGATCCTGGCACTGCAGGGACAGGTCGTACGGGTCCTGCCGACGTGCGCCATGGCCGTGCTCATCGCTCCCGAGCTGACACTGGACCAGCCGGTGGACGCTGACCCGTACCCCGCCGGGTCCGACGAGGCCTACGGCACCGCCGAGCCCGCCGACGCCGAGACGACCGCAGAACACGAAACCGTGCAGTCGGCCGCATCGACCGAGGCGATCGCGGCCCAGCCCGCCGCCGAGCCGGAAGCCACGACGACCGCCGTGCCGGTCCACGCACCCAAGGCAGACGCCAGGCCTGCCGCCGACAGCGACTCGGCACTCCCCACGTCCGCTGGCGCGCCCGTCCAGGCACCCGCTGCACCCACGCTTTCTCCCGTTGATGACACGCCCGTCCGAGCAACGGCCCCGGCGTCGGACGACGCCACCGATGAGGCCGCAGTTGAGGGGGCCCTGGTGCAGCTGGTCGTGGAGCGGCGATTCGGACTCGCCCACCATGTGGCAAGGGCCGTCGGCCACCCCGAGCCCCAGGTGGCGGCGATCCGCCTGGCCGGTGCCGCCGCGCTGCTCACCTCCGGGGACAGCCAGAGTGCCCGGCTGACGGCGGACCTACTCCAGGAGTACGGCGGATATGCGGGCCAGGACACCGAGGGCAGCGAACTTCTCCTGCTGCCCGCCCTGCTGCGTACCGCGCTGATCACCGGTGACCACGCTGCAGGCGCTCAGCTCAAGGCGCTGGTGCCGAGGCTCCCGGACCGGCTGGGGGAGGCGGCGGCCGCCGTCGCCGACCGTGCCCTCAGCGGCGCCCTGCTGATCGCCTCGCCGCTGGTCGCCGACGTCTCCGAGACCGAGGTCCGGCTGCGGGAACTGCGCGATCAGAGCCGTGCCCTGCTCTCGCCGCAGCGGCTTCGGTTCGCACGGGCGACGGAGATCGCCAAACGCTGGCTTGCCCCCGATGACGGGATGCTCGGATCGCTGCTCACGACTGTCGTCGGCGACGACCGCGAAGCGCTGCAGCAGGTGCGGGAGCAGGCCGATCGGCTGTCGAAACTGGCCGAGGTCAACAGCGAGATCGACCGCATGGACCGCAAGTACCGCTCGTCCAGCGGTAAGCCGCTCCAGGGCTCCGGGCGGCAGGATCTGGTGCATCTCGTGGAGCGGGCCGTCAGCCTGGTCAAGGAGTGGTGCCTGGCGGTCGACGGCACCCGTCGCGGCGACCGTTCCGACGGCAGCCGGTCGGTCAAGGAGATCTCCTCCCTGCGCCAGTCCCTGCTGGACGGCAGGGAAGCGGCGCTGGGCGAACTGGAGCGGTTGGCGCGGCGCCCGGACGCCCTCTCGGGCGCGATGGCCTGGGCGGCCCACGCCTCGATGGAGGACCTGTTCGCGCTGCTGGCTGACGCCACCGTGACCACGCGTTCCGGTGGTCCCGTCGACCCAGCGCTCGTTCTGGACGCGGAGCTGCTGAAGGTGTGTGACACCCGTGACGAGCGGCCGTCGCCCGACGAACTGTTGACCGCGGTCCACCGGAGCTGGCAGGAGGCTCTGGACGAGCGGCTCTCCCACGACGCGTTCACCGCGGCCCGTGACATCGTCGAGCTGGCCGGCCGTGGGCTGTTGCCTGCCTTTGGGGCGGGGGAGTTCGTCCCGCCTGCGGAAGCCGAGATCGACGACAGAGAGACCACCCGGCGTGCGCAGCTGCGGAAGGCACACGACGCACTCGTCGCCGAACTGCACCGTGCGCAGGCCGACGGTGCCGTGACCGAGGACCAGGACCTGGGCCTTCAGGAGTTGCTCGCCGACGCCCAGAACAGCCTCGACAGAGGTGACCGACACGACCTGCTGCACGTGCGGCAGGCGCTCGACACGGTACGGGGTCGCCTGCCGGCCTTCCGGGAGCAGGCAGCGGATCGAATCCGGGCTCGGCTCGACGCCCTGGACCCCTCCGTGGAGGAGCGGGCCCAGGTCCTGCGGCGCCTGGAGACGAACGACCTGGCCACCGCTGCCGACCTCGTCTACTTCCTGGAGATCGGCGAGCCGGTCCCGGAGATCGAGGGTGGCGAGTCCCATCTGACCGAGTTCTTCCCGGCCGTGCCCGACGGCCTGCCCGGAGGGATCGACCATGAGCTCGTCGAGCTGGTCCGGTCCGGCGGCAAGCATCCGATGGTCCCCGTCCTGGACTACGGCAGCCTCTCCACCGACGAGGCGGCGCTGGCGGCCGATGCCCTCGGCGAGTGGCGCGCGCTTGCCGTCACCGAACGCAAGGACCGGCTCCAGGTGGCTCCGACGCGACAGGTGCCGCCTCTCCTCAAGCTCCTCGGTTACGACGCCAAGAGCGCCAGGCCGCTCGACGACCGATCCCAGCACCGGCGGGAATACCGTCTCTTCGAAGCGACCGGCGTGGAGATCAACGGTAGAGCGAAAGCGCCCGCGTTCGGCTCGCAGATCAAGGAGCAGGGCGGCAACCTGCGGGTGATGATGGTCTGGGGCAGGCCGCCCGCCAAGGTTGTCATGAGCTGGGCGGAGCGCGACACCAGTGGAGCGAGCCTTCTCGTCGTCTACTTCGGCACGCTGAGCCGTGAGGCACGAGTCGAACTCGCCGCCGGTTCCGACCGGTTGCAGCCGCTGCTCGTGGTGGACGATGCCGCCCTCGCCTATCTCGCGGCCTGCGGCAACCGCCAGGTCAGCGCCGCCACGCAGACCCTGCTGCCCTTCTCCGGCGTCAACCCGTACATCAGGGAGAAGCGCGGCCGGATCGGCGGCGAGATGTTCTACGGCCGCGACGCCGAACGCAAGAGCATCCTCGACCCGCGCGGCACCCAGGTCATCTACGGCGGCCGGGGCCTGGGCAAGTCGGCGCTGCTCGCCGACGCCGGGGAACTGTTCACGGAGCAGCGCCCCGGATATCACCAGACGGTGTACGTCAACCTCGACCAGGAGAACATCGGCAAGGGCAGCTCGCGCGGGCCGGAGGCGCTGTGGAGCGTCCTCCTGAGAGAGCTGACCGCGGCACAGGTACTCGATGACCGGCCGCAGGGGCGCGGAAAACGACAGGAGACCTCCGAGCGGGTGCGCGCCGGCATCCGGGCCTGGCTGGATGGCGACTCCCGTCGCCGACTGCTGATCCTGCTCGACGAGTGCGACCAGTTCTTTGAGGCCGACGCCCCGCGGTTCGACCAGACCAAGAAGCTCAAGGGCCTCGGGTCCGACACCAAGGACGCGGCAAAGGTTGTCTTTGCGGGACTTCACTCCGTGCAGCGCTTCTCCAAGCTCGCGAGTAACGGGCCGTTCGGCCACCTCGCTCAGACCCCGAAGGTGATCGGCCCGCTGGCTCCCCAGTCGGCTGCGGAGCTGCTGGTCGTGCCGATGCGGGCGCTCGGGTTCGAGTTCAAGGACCTGGATCTCGTCAACCGTGTGCTCGGTTACTGCTCGTACCAGCCGTTCCTGCTGCAGATGTTCGGGCACCGACTGGTCGAGCTGATGCACCGCAGACGGACTCGGCGCGGCGCCGGGCAACCCCCTTACGAGGTGGAGGTGACCGACATCGAGATCGTGGAGTCGGACGCCGCGCTCCGGGAAGGCATCTCGGCGGCTTTCAAGGACACGCTGAGCCTCGACCACCGCTATGACGTGATCGCCAATGTGCTGGCGTACCACGCCCGCCATCACGGCCTGGAGGTGCGGCTGAGCGACACCGAGCTGCGCGAGGAGTGCGAGACGTACTGGCGCAAGGGGTTCGAACAGCTCGACACTGAGGGTTTCCGCGCCTACCTCTCAGAGATGGTGGGTCTCGGTATCCTCGCGCCCAACCACGACGGACTGGGCTGGCATCTGCGCGGTCCCAACGCCCTGCGCATGATCGGGACCTCGCACGAGGTGGAGGCACGTCTGCTTAGGGCCGAACAGGACTGTGAATTGCAGGAGAGCATCGTGCAGGAGGGCCGCCCCGAGCTCCCCGACGAGCGGCCGGCTCCGCTGACCAACACCCAGCTCGACGACCTCCTGGGCGAGCGGTCCAACCGGACCCGAGTCGTCCTCGGCAGCACCGCCACCGGAGTCACCGACGTCGCCCGGACGTTGCGTACGATCGCCGGACCGATCGACGGCTGGACGCTGCCACCCGTGGGCAAGCCCAGCGTCTACAAACAGGAACTCACCGGCGGACGCCCCCGAGAACGACGGGTCGTCATCAGCGACTTCGTCAACTACCGGGATCCGGTCCGGCCCGAGACCTGCCGCGAAGCCGTCGACCTGGCCGAGACGCTGCTGCCCGCCACTTCGGGGGTCACCCGCGCGGTCGTCATCGTCACCGACCCCGCTCAGCTCACCCTGTGGCGCTCCCTGCTGACGGGAACCGAGCCCACCTCGGCCGCACCGGTGGTGCTGCGTAGGCACGACCATCGCAGCCTGCGCGGCTGGGCCCAGCGCATCAACGTGTTCCACACGGAGGACCGCCTGGACCGTCTCCACGAACTGACCGGCGGCTGGCCGCTCCTGGTGGACCGGGCCCACCGCCTGCACGAGGAATTGGGCGACCCCGACGAGGTGTTGCGCCGTCTGGCCGACCTCCGCGCGGACCGGGCCCAAGCCCGCGCATTCGCCGAGGCGACCGGCGTGTACGAGGATCAGCTACTGGCCGCCGGATACCGGGCCCTCACCGACGAGTTCAAGGACGGCCTCTTCGACCTGGAAGGCGCGGTGACCGCCGTCGCACTCAAGATCGATGATGAGGACGAGGCACGGTGGATCGTCGACTTCCTCGACGCCCTCCAGGTCTTCGATCGCGAGGACACCCAGCTGCGCCTGGAACCGGTGCTCCGGGAGTGCGTGGCGCTTAACGGGTGACAGAGCCGCACGTGCATCGTGACCGGACATGACCGTGGCGATCGCGGGCATGCCGGTCGCGGTTCCGCAGTGGGCGGAGGACCTGTTGCGCCGACGAGAGTGGGGCGTGTCCAGGCGAGACCACGAATCCTGGTAGACCGCGCGATCTCCTCCGTGCTGCTCAAGCTGAACAGACTGCGGCAACCGGATCATCCCGAAGGATCCCGCTCACTCGCCCGCGAGGCCGGGGTGGCCCGACACCGACCCGGCACTGTCCGCCGTGACGCTCGTTTGACGCTCTGGGCCCCTTCAAGCTCGCGAAGATCCCAGCGTGATGATCAGCGTCGAACACAGGGGCGGCCGCAGCGTCAGCATTGCTGTCAGAGGTGCGCCCGACGGTCGTCCCGGCGGCGGGGACCGTGACCAGCAGACCTGCCCGCGCCACGCTGACCTGCACATCGCCTGCGATCTGAGGCAGCAGACCCGCCACGACGAAGTCGGTCGCGCCCATCAGGAACGTGCTCAGGACGAGCGCGTACCCGGCCGACGGAGGCCGGGTGCCGGACGCTCTCGGCCCGAACGACAGCGGTGGCCTGTATCTCGTCGCCCTCGGCTCCGGCGTGGTGGTCGGCTGGCGCGCCGAGGGCGTCCTGCGCCCCACGGCCATCGCCCACTCCCGCGAGCAGGATCTCCAGAACCGCATCCGGCTGTCCGGTATCCGCACGGCCCTGAACACATCGCGCTCGCCGAGATCCTTCAGGAGCCGGGCCCTTCGCGTGGCATCTCACGAACAGGGACTCCTGCTCGTGACCCCCGGCTGAAGCGCTGGCTCGGCATCACTGTTCACGGGCCTGCTCGGCACTTTCACGGGGCTGACCGTCCGAAGGGCGGCGCCGCTACACGCTGACGGGAACTCATCGATGCGCGTGGGGCAGGCGGAGCTGCGCGTGATGATCCTCGGGCGGGCGATCTCGGCGAAGCCGGGGCCGAGCTCCTCGCCGGGGAGGAGCCGTTCGATGGAGGAGGTGCCGGCACTCGCGCTCACGGCGGGGCCGCGGGGCCTCTGGGCTCTTCGGCCCGCTGCGATGCCTGCGAGACCGTACGAGTGACGCCTTCTTGCCCGCCGACGGCGGTGGTTCGGCGAGGGCGCGCTGAGGTGGGGTGTTCCCGGAGGTGGGGCGCGCCGCGCCCTGTGGCGGGGTCCGGAGGTGAACGGCCCGAACCGTATTATTCCGGCCACTCCTACGGGAATCAGACAGGAGTGTTCGTCCCCGCCGGTGGCTGCCCCGGGTGGGGGACAATGGGGGGCGATGACCGCCACCCCCTCGGCCGGTCCGGCTGCCGAGCCGGACCGATTCGGCCCCTTCGCCCACCTCACTGTGCCGAACACCCCGCTCTACCGCCACGTGATGCGGGTGTTCCTCGTCGCCAAGGAGCGGTTCGCGGTGCATCTGCGCCCCGAGGAGGTGCACGCCGCACTGCCGGCGGACATCCGCCCTGCCGAACTGGAGGCGGTCGCCGCCGCGCTCGACAGGCTCGTCGTCTGGGGCAATCTGCGGGCCGATCCGGACACCGCGCGGGTCACGGCCGTCGAGGATTTCTACCGGAAGCGGTTCATCTACCAGCTCACGCGCGAGGGGGAGGCCGCCGAGGCGGCGCTGTCCGTCTACGACGAGGCGCTCGGCCGGCGGGGCGCTCTTCAGGTCGTCGCGCTGCACGACATCGTCACCCAGCTGCGTGCCCTCCTCGTCCTGGCCGCGGAGGAGGAGCCCGACCCGGCCAAGGCACACCTGGCCCTCGACACGCTGGCCAGCCGTTTCGCCGCGCTCGCCGACAACGCGCGGGCCTTCATGGGGTCGCTCCAGCGGACCATCGACCTGCACGACGTCGAGGAGGAGGTCTTCCTCGCGTACAAGGACCGGCTCATCCAGTATCTGGAACGGTTCATCCAGGACCTGATCACGCTGGGAGGGCGGATCGCCCGGCTGATCCTGGAGCTGGAGGAGGACGGTCGGGTGGATCCGCTGCTGAGGGCCGCCGCCCGGCGCGAGGCCGCCGACGCCTCGCCGGAGGAGACCGCCGACGCCGAGCGGGAGGTGTACGAGCGGTGGGCCGCGCGCTGGGAGGGGCTCGGCGCGTGGTTCATGAGCAGGGACGGGCGCGAGTCGCAGGCCCGGCTCCTGCGCGGCCGGGCATTGGGGGCGATTCCACAGCTCCTGGCGGTCGTACGGGCGCTGCACGAGCGCCGGGCAGGGCGCTCGGACCGGTCCGCCGACTTCCGGACCCTGGCCCGCTGGTTCGCCGAGGCACCCGACGACGACGCCCGGCACCGGCTGTGGCGAACGGCCTTCGGTCTCTACCCGGCCCGGCACCTCACCGTCGACGCCGACACTCTCGCCGCGCGGGCCGCGAAGCCCGTTCCGGCCGCCACACCGTGGGCCGGCGCTGAGCCGCTGCGGATCAGCCCCCAACTGCGCCGCACAGGCAGCTACGAGCGGCGCGGCAAGCCCCGCAAGGTCGAGGACCGCGAGACGCGGCGGCGCGCTCTGGCCGAGGCGGCCGCCAAGCAGGCCGCGGAGACGGCCGCCGCCCGCGTCCGGCTCGTCACCGACGGCGTCACGCGCCTGTCCGAGCTCGGCGACCTCGACCCGGCCTCCTTCGGCCTGTTCCTGCACCTTCTCGGCGACGCCCTGGCCACATGGCGCCCAGGGATGAGGCACACCGTGACCACCAGCAACGACGGCTCCATGGAGATCCGGCTCACCGCGCTCGCCGACGGCACCACAGCGGAAGTCCGTACGCTCGGCGGAGTCTTCAGTGGCCCGGACCACCTCATCGAGATCGTCGACCTGACGGACGGCACCCCGACGGACGGAGCCCCCGGCCGATGACCACTTCCCTCGCCGAGGTGCTGGACGGCCAGCACGCCGCCGACCTGCGCAAGGCTGCGCGCGCCCTGCTGAAGCATCCTCTCCTCCTCGCGCGCGGCCGCGACGCGGACGAGTTCCGCCTTGTCCGCCGGCATGCGCCCGAACTCCGTGAGTGGTTCGACCGCAACACCGGCTGGTCCCTCCATGTGGACGCCGAGACGGCACGGCTGCGCAAGATCCCCGGCGTACTGACCGACGCCACGCACCCGGCGCGCGAGGCGAGCCGCGGCGCCACCCCCTTCACCCGCCGTCGCTACGTTCTGCTCTGCCTCGCGCTCGCCGCCCTCGAACGCGGCGAGGCCCAGATCGCCCTCGGGCGCCTCGCCGACCAGATCGTCCTCGACGTCGCCGATCCCCGACTCGCCGCGACGGGCATCGAGTTCGCCCTGGAGCGCCGTGACGAACGCCGCGACCTCGCCGCCGTCGTACGGCTCCTGCTCGACCTCGGCGTGCTGCGCCGGGTGGCGGGCGAGGAAGATGCGTATGTCAGCGGGGCGGGAGACGTCCTCTACGACGTCGAACGCCGGGTACTCGCCGGTCTTCTGGCCTCCCGCCGCGGCCCCTCCACCGTCCATGCCGAATCCCTCGACGACCGCCTCGCCGAGCTCGTTGCCGAGACCGCCCTGGACAGCGACGAACTGCGCTTCCGTGCTGTGCGCCGCTCGCTCACCCGCAGACTGCTCGACGACCCGGTGCTCTACTACGAGGACCTGACCGATGCCGAACTCGGCTACCTCACCCGGCAGCGCGGCTTCCTCATCGCCAAGATCACAGAGATGACCGGACTGGTCGCCGAGGTGCGGGCCGAGGGGATCGCCATGGTCGACCCCGACGACGACCTCACCGACCTCCGCATGCCCGAACAGGGCACCCATGGCCATGTCACCCTGCTGCTCGCTGAGCACCTCGCTTCGGCCGCCGGCCCGGTGACCCTCGACGGCCTGGCACTTCGTGTCCGTGAACTTGCTGCCCAGCACGGCGGCTTCTGGTCGAAGTCCGCGCGGGATCCGGGCATGGAAGCCGAGCTCGTCGAACAAGCCGTCGCCCGGCTCACGGCCCTGGGCCTGGCCACCCGTACGCCCAACGGGATCGCGGCCCGCCCCGCCCTCGCCCGGTACGCGGTCGGCGAGACCGTCATCCGAGAACCCGCCTCCGCCACCGTGCCTCCGCAGCGAAAGGCCGCCTCGTGACCCGCCTCCCCACACCGCTGCGTTCCCGCTGGCAGCCCCTGCGCGCCGGACTCGTCGACCTGTTCCACTACGACGTGGAGGAGTTCCACTTCCGGGACGGACGCCTGCTGCTCCGGGGCAACAACGGCACCGGCAAGTCCAAGGTGCTCGCCCTGACCCTGCCGTTCCTGCTCGACGGCGACCTCAGCCCACGCCGCGTCGAACCCGACGGCGACCCGGGCAAGCGGATGGAGTGGAACCTGCTCCTCGGCGGCGAGCACCCGCACACCGAACGACTGGGCTACACCTGGATCGAGTTCGGCAGGCTCGACGACACGACCGGCGAGCAGCACTTCCGCACGCTGCTGTGCGGGCTCAAGGCCGTCAGCGGGCGGGGTATCGCCCGACACTGGTACGCCGTCACCCGCCAGCGCGTCGACCACGGCTCCACCGAACGCACCGAGGAGACCTTCCGGCTGCTCGACGCCACCGGCACGGCCCTGTCACGGGACCGGCTCGCCGAGGCGGTCGCCGGACACGGCATGGTGTACGACCAGGCCAAGGTGTACCGCCGAGCCGTCGACGAAGCACTCTTCGGCCTCGGGGAGCAGCGGTACGCCGCCCTGGTCGACCTACTCATCCAACTGCGCCAGCCCCAGCTCTCCAAGAGGCCCAACGAAGCCGCCCTCTCCCGGGCCCTCACCGAGGCGCTGCCGCCCATGGACCAGGCCGTCATCGCCGACGTGGCCGAGGCGTTCCGGTCCCTGGACGAGGAGAAGGACGAGCTGGCCGCCGCGTCCGCCGCCGAGCGGGCCGCTTCCGCCTTTCTGGACCACTACCGGCGGTACGCCCGGATCGCGACTCGGCGCCGCGCCCGGCTCCCGCGCGCCGAGCACTCCCGCTACGAGCGTGTGCAACGCGATCTGGCCGAGGGCCAGGAACACCGGACCCGCGCCGAGGAGAAGCGAGCAGCGGCCGAAGAGGAGATCAGCTCCCTGGCCGAGACGGGGGAACGCCTGCGGGCCCAGGAGAAAGCGCTGCGCGAGGCGCCCGAGATGCGCGACGCCCGGGAGCTGGAGCACGCTGCTCAGGCCGTGACGCGAACGGCGCGGGCGGCGGACCGGGCGCGGGAGGACCGGGAGCAGGCGGACGCCCTCCACACCAAGGCGCTCGGGCGGCTCGGGACCGCCGACAACCGGCTGCGTGCGGCGCGGGGCCGGGCCGAAGAGACCTACGCCCAGGTGCGGGAGCAGGCAGCCGCCGCGCACGTGGCCCTGCCGGCGGACGACCTGCTGCCCGAGCCCGGATCGCGGCGCGCCGTCGAGGACGCCGTGGCCCGCGCCCAGCGGGCTCTCGCCCACGTCGATGACCGCCTCGAAGCGTCCGGGCAGGCCGCAGACGCGCACCGCCGGGCGTCCGGCCTTCTGGACGAAGCGGAGACCGACCTCACGCAGGCCGCCGAGACGCACGCCGAGGCCGAGGAGAACGCGACGCGGGCAGGCCGGGCCCTCCTGGACGACGTACGCGAACGCGCCCGCGCCTGGCAGGAGCTGTCCTACTCCGACGAGACCGGCCTCCTGGACGAACTCCAGGAGTGGACCCATCACCTCGCCGGCCCCTACCCGGCGCGGGTCCACGCCACCCGGGCGCACACCGCCAGCTCGGCGGACCTCGCCGACCAGGCGGCCGAAGCGGCCCGCAAGACCACGGAGCTGGCAGAGCGCACCGACGAGGTCCGTCGGGAGTTCGCCGCGCTGAAAGCCGGTACCGGACGCGAGCCCCAGCCCCCGGCGACGCGCACTCCCGGCCTGCGTGAAACGCTGCCGGGCGCGCCGTTCTGGCGCCTGGTCGACTTCCGTGACGAACTGCCCGAAGCGGACCGAGCCGGGCTCGAAGCTGCGCTCGAAGCCTCCGGCCTCCTCGACGCCTGGGTGCTGCCCGATGGTTCCGCCCTTGCGGTGGACGGACACGACGTCCTGCTCTCCCCGTCGCACGGGCCGGCGAGCGGCCCCTCGCTGGCGGACGTGCTGTGCCCGGCCGTGGACCACGGCGAACGGCGGGCCGCCGCTGTGGACGAGGCGACGGTGACCCGACTGCTCGCCGCCATCGGTCTCGGCGGCGGGGCAGAAGCCGCGACATGGGTGGCACCCGACGGGCGCTTTCGGGTCGGCGCGCTCACCGGTACGTGGGCCAAGCCCGCTGCCGCGTACATCGGCGAGGGCGCGCGCGAGGCGGCGCGCCGGGCCCGCGTCGCCGCGCTCGGCATCGAACTCGCCTCCCTGGGCGAGGAGTCAGGGACCGTCGCGGCTCGGTCCGACGCCATCGCGGCACGCCGTCGCACGCTCGACGCCGAGCTCGCCGACGTCCCCGACGAGTCGCCGCTCACCCGGGCGCACGCGCTCGTGAGCGCTGCGACCGAGACCGTACGCAAGGCCCGTGCCCGGTATGAAGGGCGTGTCACCGAGGTCGCCGAGGCGGCCGGGCACGCCGAGCGGGCCGCCGTCGAACTCGCCGAGGCTGCCGACGATCTGGGGCTGCCCGCCGACCGGGCCGGACTCACCGTTGTGCGTCACGCCCTCGGCTCCCTCGCCTCCGCGTTGGCGGCTCTGTGGCCCGCGCTGCGCGAACAAGGGGAGGCCGCACGGCAGGTGGACGACGAGCGTGCCGACGCGGCCGAGGCGGAGCGGCGGGTCGTCGACCTCGCCCAGCGGGCGGAAGAGGCGGCGCGCGAGGCGGCGGCGGCCGACGAGCGGCACCGGACTCTGCGTTCCACCGTCGGCGCCGCCGTCGCCGAACTCGAACGGCGCCTCGCCGAGACCATCGAGGCACAGCGGATCTGTGAGACCGACCAGAGGAACGCCCGCCAGCGTCACGCTCAGGCGGACCGGGAGGCGAGCCGGGCCGAGGGGCGGATCGAGCAGTTGGACAAGGACCTCGCCGAAGTCGTTGACGCACGTGCGGAGGCCATCGCCGCGCTCCAGCGCTTCACGGCCACCGGCCTGGTCGCGGTCGCGCTGCCCGAGCTCACCGTCCCCGCCTCGGACGAGGGCCCCTGGGCCGCCACCCCGGCCATCGTGTTCGCCCGCGCCATCGACTCCGGTCTGTCGTCCGTCGACGACACGGACGCCGCCTGGGAACGCGTTCAGCGCCGGCTCAGCGAGGAACACAAGTCGCTGCAGGACACCCTGTCCCGGCACGGACACAGCGCTTCTGCCCGCATGGTCGAGGACGGCATGGTCGTCGACATCGTGTATCAGGGCCGTGAGCGCGCCGTGCCCGAACTCGCCGAAGCGCTCGCCACGGAGGTCGGCGAGCTCACCCGCATCCTGTCCGCGCACGAACGCGAGATCCTCGAAACCCACCTGATCACCGAGGTCGCCGGCACCCTTCAGGAACTCATCGGTGCCGCCGAACGGCAGGTGCGCACCATGAACACCGAACTGGAGGACCGCCCCACCTCGACCGGCATGAGACTCCGCCTGGTGTGGCGGGCCTCGCGCAAGGCCCCGTCCGGACTGGCTCAGGCCCGCGAGAGGCTGCGTCAGTCCGCGGACGCCTGGACTCCGGAGGACCGTGCGGCGGTGGGCGAGTTCCTCCAGGCCCAGATCGCCCGCCAGCAGTCCGACGACGGCTCGGGCAGCCGGCTGGAACACCTCACCGCCGCGCTCGACTACCGCTCCTGGCACGAGTTCGGCGTCGAACGCCACCAGCACGGGCGCTGGGTGCCGGCCACCGGCCCCGCCTCCGGCGGCGAACGCGTCCTCGCCGTGTCCGTACCGCTGTTCGCCGCCGCCTCCTCGCACTACGCCAGCGCGGGCAGCCCGCACGCGCCCCGACTGGTCACCCTCGACGAGGCGTTCGCCGGCGTGGACGACGACTCGCGCGCCAAGTGCCTCGGCCTGCTGAGCGCCTTCGACCTCGATGTGGTCATGACCAGCGAACGGGAGTGGGCCTGCTACCCGCAGGTGCCCGGCATCGCCATCGCCCAGTTGTCCCGGATCGACGAGGTGGCGGCGGTTCTCGTCACCCGCTGGGAGTGGGACGGTACGCGACGGCAGCGCCGCGAGGACCCCGTACGGCACCCGCCCCAGGACACTCCCGGCCGCCAGGAGCCCGAGCCGCTGTGGAACTGACCCACGGGCCTGAGCCCGGGACCGAAGGGGTCGACAGTCCGCGGCTCGCCCGGCTGCTCGGCACACCGGACCTCTCCTGGCTCGTCGAGCGAGCGCGGCGACGGCTGGTGGCCGGGCAGTCTCTGAGTGGTTCCGTGTCCCTGGGCGATCCCACTCCGGCCCAGCGGGCGGCGGCCGAACGACTTCTCGCCCGGGCCCCCGGCGGCGGCAGGTCGCTGACCGTACGGCTGGACGCGGTCGACGCCGTACTACGCCGCTCGGGCGCCAGCCCCGGCGGCCTGGCCGCCGCCGTCGAGGCGCTCACCGGCCCTGTCGTCCCGCTCGCCCAGGCCCGACACGAGGAGGAGACCGCGTGGGAGGGGGCGCATGCCCCTCTCGAAGAGCTCACCGCAGCGATCCCTCCGCTGGCGGACTGGGCCGCCCGGGTACGGGCCGACGGCCTGGCACGACGCCTCGGCCGCACCCCCGACACCACGCGCACCCTGCTCGCCGGGGTGTGCGCCGCTCTGCGCGTCCTTCCCGCCGATCCGGCCGTCTCGCTGCCCGCGTTCGCCGCCCAGGTCCTCGGCTCGGCCCACGCCCTCGACGACGGCACACCGCTGGCCACGCTCACCCTGTCCGGGGCCCGCGCACTGACCGACTTCCCCGACGGCCAGGGCGCCGAATGGAGACGTGAGGCGTGGGCCTCGGCGGGACTGCTCCGGGACGAGTTGTCCTCGACCGTCCTGACCCTGAACCTACGTGGCGCCCCGGCCCTGGACCGGATGGCCGAGGAAGGCGAACCGTTCGTGCTCACCCTTCGCCAGCTCACCCGCCGGCCGCCGTCCGGCGCCCCTCCGGCGGTGTGGATCTGCGAGAACCCGACCGTCCTCGCGGCGGCGGCCGACACCCTCGGCCCCGCGTGCCCGCCCCTGGTCTGTCTCCAGGGGCAGCCCTCCGCAGCCGCACTTACTCTGCTCCGTGGACTGCACGAACACGGTGCGACCCTGCACTACCACGGTGACTTCGACTGGGGCGGGCTTCGCATCGCCGGAGTCCTTCACCGCCGCGTCCCGTGGCGGCCCTGGCGTTTCACGGCCGCGGACTACCGCGCGGCCGTGGCCCGTAACGCCTCACCCACTCCGTCATCACTCGCCGGCGCCCCGACAGATACCCCGTGGGAACCCGCACTCGCGGAAGCCGTCGCGGAACTCGGCGTACGTGTCGAGGAGGAGAGGGAACTGGCGCTGTTGCTGTCCGACCTTGCGTGAGGTGGCTGGGCAATCAGGCACAAGGCGTCGCTCGGGGCCGGCGTGGTGCCACGCATCCGACTGGGTCTGCGCTATGGGCGTTACGTGTGTTAGGTGCGGTGTCTTGACGCATGTTCGACGCACGAGCGGCGCAGTTTCTGATGCATCGTCATGCGTGCCCGGTGGTCGCCGGGTGAAGCCCTCAACCGTGTAGCCGTAGCTGCCTCGAGGTGGTTGGGGCACTGGCTGCCGAGCTATCGGCTGACCCTGCCCGTCCCTGGTAGGGCAGTGACGTTCCGTAATGCTAGGTGGGGGTGTCCGGTGTGTGTTGTGTCAGGGCCGTACGGGCGCCAGTGCCCGAGAAAGGGCCTGGGGTCGTCGGCTTGTGGTGCGGGGACGCCGGGCAGCCGGGGCGATGTGTTCAGCGGGGCGGGGCGCTCCGCGCGTACTGACCCCCAGCGATCCACGCTTCGGCTTCGGTCCGGGCCGGGGAGGATCTCGCCCCGGATGCGTAAGGGGCTCACGACTCCGTCAGCCGGATGGCGTGGAGACGGATGGCGCGTTGTCGCCGAGTGCGCCGAGGGTCCCCCCGGATCAGGGCGTGCGTGGAAGTGCTGTTCCGGGGTTCCTGGGCTCGCGCGGAACGTGGTCCTGGCCATGTGATCCTGGTGCCATGACTGATCACCGCGAGGTTGCCATCGTCCGCTGGCCAGGCCGGACCCCTCCGATCGAGGACGGCCTGGCCGGCTTGCTGGCGGCCTACCATCTGCGGACTGAGGCCGAGAAGGGGAAATCGGTTGCCTCGGTGGACGGGTTGCCGGATCGCTACCGGGCAGAGATCACAGACCCTCGGACCGCGTTCGCTGGTGATGTGGTGCTGGTGGCTCTCCTGGGGGACGCCGCCGCAGGTTGTCTGGTGCTGACCTCCCCGGCCAACGAGCCGTCGGAGATCAAGAGGCTCTGGACCAACCCTGAATTCCGTGGCCGGGGCATTGCGTCCGCATTGCTCGGAACTGCGCTCGTCCACGCCAAGGAGAACGGCGTGGACACCGTCCGGCTCTCGGTGTGGGAATGGCGGGCCGGGGCCATCGCGCTGTACGAACGACTCGGCTTCACCGTGGCCGAGTCATGGGACGAGCGGGATCAACTGGTCTGCATGCAGCGCGCTGCATGAGTGGTCACAGCCACTCGTTGATGGCCGCGAGAAGGACGGTCGCCTCGTATCGGACCGCAACGTAGCTGAGGTCCTACGTGATCGCACCCTTTGCATCGGCCAGGGACTGGAGCTGGGCGAGGACCCTGTTGCAGGTGCCGTTCCGCTGCCATGGGCGGAAAAGGTCGTAGATCCGGCCCCGCGGCCCGTACTCCACGGGCACATCTCGCCACGGCACACCGGTACGGACCCGGAATCCGATGCCGTCGATCAACTGCCGCCGAGGCCAGACGGGCGGCCGCCCCGTCCTGGTGCCCTTCGGCAACAACGGCTCCAGCATCGCGCACTGCTCGTCCGTGCGATCTCCCCGCCCCATGAACCGAGATCATGCTCGCTCAAGATCCGCTTTCGATACACGGCCTGGCGCCGGACGGCCCGCCGGTCATCCGCACCGCTCAGACGATCACGTCGGCGAGCATGAAGACCGCCACCGCCAGCAGGACGTAGGCGAAGATCCGTTGCAGCGTCTCGCCGGTGATCTTGGCCGCGAGGCGTTTGCCGTCCCAGGCGCCGAGGATCGCCGCACCCGTGAAGGGGGCGATCACCTCCCAGCGCAGGTCTCCGCCCGTCCCCGTCCGTGCGGTGAGCGCGGCCAGCGAGTTCACGGTGATGACCAGCAGGCTGGTGCCCACCGCCTGCTTCATCCGCAGGCCCAGAACGCCCACCAGGGCGGGAACCGCGAGGAACCCTCCGCCGACGCCGAGAAGTCCCGTCACGGCTCCGAGTCCGGCCCCGGCGCCGGCCGCCTTCGCGGGCCGTATCCGCTCCGGCGGCTCGGACCCGGTCGGCCGGAGCATCCGCACCGCGGCCAGCGCGGCGACGACCGCGAAAGCCCCGGTGAGCAGCGCCGCCGGGACGCGCTCTGCAACTGATCCGACGAGGAACGCCGGTACGACGCCCGCGAGCGCGAACAGCGCACCGGTCTTCCAGGCGACGTTGCCGTCCCGGGCGTGGGCGTAGAGGGCGGTGGCCGAGGTGGCGGTGACGATGATCAGGCTGGCGGTGGTCGCTGCCGCCGGGGAGAACCCGAGCAGGTAGATCAGCGCCGGGACCGCGAGCACGCTGCCACCGCCACCGAGAGCACCGAGGGCCAGGCCGATGACGGCCCCGGCGACCAGGGCGAGGATCAGGACACTCACGTTATCGAGCCGCCGTTGCCGCGTTCGTCCACGATCGGGTACCCGGCAGCGGCCCAGGCGTTCATGCCGCCCCTGACGTCCACCGCGTCCGCACCCCGTTCCGCCAGGAGCTTCGCGGCCTGCTGCGAGCGGCGACCGCTGCGGCAGATCACCACGAGCGGACGGCCCTGCGCGGATGCGGGCAGCGCAGCCCCCGCAGCCAGACCGGTCAGTGGGGCGTGGACCGCGTCCGGGGCGTGCCCGGACTTCCATTCGGGCTTTTCCCGTACATCCAGCAGCACGGCTTCGGGCCGCTCCCCGCCGGTGCGTGTGCGTGCCTCGTCCACGGACAGGCGCTGTCGGCTTCTGCGGAAGAGGAACATCGTCGATGTCACCTTTCTCGTCTCTCGTCTCTCGTTCGGAGCTGTCACCTTGCCTGGACGGCCAGGCGTTGCCGGCTCAGCCGGTGATGACGGTCAGTCCGGCCTCGGCGGCGGCGTCGAAACCGTCGTCCACGGCGACGACCCGTCGTCCGGCGGCGTCCAGCAGAGATGCCGCGATGCCCGCGCGCATGCCGCCCGCGCAGTGCACCCACACCGTCGCGTCCGGGACTTCGCCGAGACGGCGGTGCACCTCATGGATCGGGATGTGGAGCGATCCCGCTATCCGGCCCTCGGCACGCTCGGAATCGCGGCGCACGTCCAGAACGACGACTCCGGCCGTGTCCTCGGCCGCCAGTTCCGCGAAGGTGGCGCGCGGGAAGGAAGCGGCGCTCTCGCCGTCGCGGAGCCAGGTCGCGGGACCGCCGGTCGCGGCGGCTGCCGGTCGGTCGATGCCGACCCGGACCAGCTCCCGCTGAGCCGCCGCCAACTGCCCGGACGACTCGGCGAGCAGGGTGACGGGCTTGCCCCACGGGATCATCCAGGCCAGGTAGGTCGCGAGCTTGCCGTCCGCCTCGAAGTTGAACGAACCCGCGACATGTCCGTCGGCGAACGCGATCCGGTTGCGCAGGTCCACGACCCACTCACCGGCCGCGAGCCGCGCGGAGATCTCCTCCGGATCGGCGACGGCGGGCGCGGTGAGGTCCACCGGCGCGGGGCCGGCCGCGTTGGCCGGACCCATGTGCGCGTAGTAGGCGGGTATGTCCTCCAAACCCGTGAGCAGGTCGGCGACGAAGGTGTCCACGTCCACGGTCAGAGCTGTGTTGGCCGCCTTCTCCCTGCCGATCGTCGTCGCGTCGCCGTCGGCCTGCGCGGAGGAGCAGAAGCTGCCGAACCCGTGCGTGGGCAGGACCGCCGTGCTGTCGGGCAGGGCATCGGCCAGACGGTGGGCCGAGGCGTGCTGCGCGCGGGCCAGTTCCTCGGTCAGCCGCGGCTCGACCAGGTCCGGCCGGCCCACCGTGCCGATGAGGAGGGAACCACCGGTGAACGCGGCCACAGGCCGGGCCGCCTCGCCGAGGACGTAGGCGGTGTGGTGCGGAGTGTGCCCGGGGGTCGCCACGGCGGTCAGAGTCAGCTCGGCGTCGACGTCCACGGTGTCGCCGTCGGCGACCGGGGTCCGGGCGAACGAGACGCGCGCAGCGGCCGGCACCAGATGGACGGCGCCCGTGATGCGGGCCAGTTCCAGGCCGCCGGTCACGTAGTCGTTGTGGATGTGCGTCTCGGCGACGTGAGTGATCCGCACGCCTCGTCGTGCGGCGGCCGCGAGTACCTGGTCGATGTCGCGAGGCGGATCGACCGCGACCGCCGCCTGCTCGCCACCGGCGAGGTAGCTGCGGTTGCCCAGACCCTCGAGCTCGATGGTGTCGACGAAGAACACGGTGACACTCCCTTCACGCTAAATTACCCCCGGGGGTATACCGCTCACCCTAACACTTTTACCCCGGGGGGTAATTTCGAAGGGTGGCGCCCGTCATGTGCGCACCGCGCGTCGGCAGGCCCCCTGGCTCACGGTCCACAAGCGCTGGGCGGGGTCGGGGGAGTGGTGCCGGATGAGGCTGCGCCGTCCTGCACCACCTGGCCGGAGGGGCCGACGGTGCCCGGCTTTGGCGAGTGGGCAGGGTCGGCCGCTAGTCTGGTGGGAGCGGTGATCTCGTGGTGTTGCCGCGCGGTGGTGGGGCCCGCCGTACCCGAACCGCGGCATCCGCGCCGCCAACGGTCCCTACTTGCGATGGCGCGCGCCCGAGTACGGGTGCCCTGCAGGTAGGAGACGTGTGTCCATGGGAACCCCGTCGTCTCGGCCGGCCGGCGAGCCCGCCGACCCTGATGTCGATCCTTCCATCCGCGAGCGGCGACGTGACGCCGCCCGGGAGCTGTCGCCGGTCATCGCGGTGGTGGCACTCGGGGGTGCGGTCGGGGCCTCCGCCCGGTACGGGGCGTCGCTGATATGGCCGACTGCTGCGAGTTCGATCCCGTGGACGACTCTGGCCGTGAATGCCGTCGGATGTGCGGTGATCGGCGTATTCATGGTCGTGATCTCGGATGTGTGGGCGCCGCACCGGCTGGTGCGGCCGTTCTTCGGCACCGGAGTGCTGGGCGGGTTCACGACGTTCTCGACGTACGCGGTAGGCATCCAGAAGCTGGTGGCCGGCGGCCAGCCCCGTGCGGGGCTGGCGTATCTGGCGCTGACGGTCGTAGCGGCGCTGGTGGCGGTGTGGACCGCCGTGTGGGTGACCCGCCGTGTACTGGAGAGGAGGCAGCGATGACCAGGCTGACGGGCAGAGCCCTGCGGGTGACGATCTTCATCGGGGAGACCGATCTGTGGCACCACAAACCGGTCTACACGGAGATCGTGCACAGGGCCCGCAAGGCCGGGCTGGCGGGCGCGAGCGTGTTCCGGGGGATCGAGGGGTTCGGCGCATCGTCCCTGATCCACACGCAGCGGCTCCTGTCGCTGAGCGAGGACTTGCCGGTGGCGGTGGTCATCGTGGATGCCGAGGAAAAGATCCGCACGTTCCTGCCGGAGCTCGATGAGCTGGTGGAAGAGGGGCTGGTGATCCTCGACGACTGCGAGATCATCCGGTACGTGGGGCGGGAGAAGGACAAGTGAACTGGCTGCTGGTGGTCCTCGGCGGCGCGGTCGGCGCCCCGCTGCGGTTCCTGACCGACCGGGCGGTACAGAAACGGCACGACACCGTCTTCCCCTGGGGCACCTTCACCGTGAACGTGGTCGGCTGTCTGCTGCTGGGTCTGGTCACCGGGGCGGTCACCGCCGGGGCAGCGTCCTCACAGGTGCAGCTGCTGGTCGGCACCGGGCTGTGCGGGGCGCTGACCACGTACTCGACCTTCTCCTACGAGACACTGCGACTGGCCGAGGACGGCGCGAAGTTCTACGCAGGCGTCAACGTGATCGCCGGCGTGGTCGCGGGCCTCGGCGCGGTCTTCCTGGGAGTGGCCCTCGCCGAGGCCCTCTGGGCGTGACGTCTGGCCGCGCTCACCGCAGGTGCCGGGCCGAGACGGCGAGGGTGGCGGTGGAGGACGTGTCGCGACACTGGTTCCTGGCCCGGGCGAGCCGGGAGAATCGCGATTCTCCCTTCCGCCGGTACGCCGGGACTCCATGCCGCCGGCGCGACAGCTCTGGCCTATCCGCAACTACCTGAGTGAGCGGTCCGAGTCGCCCCGACCACCCGGTCACCCGTGGTGCGCCCGGCGGCGGGTCCTGTCTGGCCGACGGAAAGCCGGAGCCGACCCCTTTGCGGGCGGCCCCTCCGCTCGTATCCTGCTGAGCCGTGGCCGTCGAGGTGAGGCGCCGCACGGGGAGGACCGGCGACTGCGGTGGGTGGCCGGCTGCGCTGTGCGCGTGCCGTCGGCGAGCGTCCGATCAAAGGAATGCGCATGAGTCAGATGCCCGGCACGGCCAGATCCGCTCGTGTCGTGCTCTTCGCCGTGGGCGCGTTGAGCGTCGTCGCCGTCGTGTGGCTGGGGGTGGTCGCCGCGATGTTCGAGACCGGCGCCCTGGGCGGGCTGATCTTGGGCATGCTCCTCCTCGCGGCGACCCTGTTCGCGCTGCTCGCCGTGGCCTCGTTCGTTCTCGCGACAAAGTTCACGGGCGGCGGCAGGAAGGTCCGTCTCGGCGCCGTCGTCGTCGGCTGGGTGACCTTCGTCGGCAGCGCGATCGCCGCACTGGCGAGCCACGCGGCGTGGGGTGCCGCCACCCTGGCGGGTGCTCTCTTGCTCGTCCTCTCGGTCGCGACGGCCACCAAAGACTGGTTCGACGTTCCGCACCACGTCAGGATGCCGGCGAGGTGGCCTGAGTGATCCGAGGATCGGGAGGGGGCCGCAACACCTCAACGGCCGGCCCGTAGCAGCCCGGCCCGCCTTGCCGTCCCAGGGCGGGGTGTCCGGCGAGTTCAGGCACGCACCAGGCGTGGCGTGTCCCGAGAGGGCGGGAGCGCGCACAAGCCCCAGGTCGCTGACCCGGGGCTTCGTTCATGAGCGGATTGACGGAATCGACCCCGGACGGCCATCGGGTGGGCATGGACGATCCGGAAGGCGCCGACGAGTTCCGGCTGCGCCTCGGTGTCGACCTTGCCGAAGACGATGTTCTGGTGACGCTCGGCCGCCCGCTCGTGGACGGGGCCGAACATGCGGCAGGGGCCGCACCGTCCTGCCCGGAAGCCGATCAGCACGGTCCCGGAGTCCGTGACGGTCTCCTCGAAGTTCTCCTTGGTCAGCTCGACGGTCGGCATGGGCTCCGCTCTCCCCCTGTACCCGGTGGGGTATATGGAGATTCAGCGGGCGTAAGGGCGGGATTGTTCCGAGCTCCCGCGATCCATTGGCTGTCAGATACCTAGGGGGGTATTTGACAGCCCTGGCGGGAGGCGTTTACCGTCGAAGGCGTAATACCCAGGGGGGTATCTGGAGGTGCATCTCGCTCATGGCTCGTGAAGTGGACCTGGAGACCTTCGCCGCGGCCTGGGTTGCCGGCGCCGTGGTTCTCGACGTGCGGGAGCCGGAGGAGTACCGGGCGGCGCACGTGCCTGGTGCGCACCTCGCCCCGCTGTCCACGCCGGACGCCGCGCTGCCCCGTGTGCCCAAGGAGCGAACGGTGTATGTGATCTGTGCGAGCGGTAACCGCAGTCGGTGGGCCGCAGACCGCCTTGTCGCCGTTGGGGTGGATGCCGTTTCCGTCGCCGGCGGGACCCGGGGCTGGGCCGGCACGGGCCGCCCGGTCGTGACGGGGTCCGCCCCCGGGGTCGCCTGACCCTGCCCCGTTCACGCGGGCCCGCCCCTTCGGGAGCGGGCCGCCTTTTGACCTCTCGGATACCCCCCAGGGTATCCGAGTCATCGCCTACGGAGGTTTCCGTGTTCTTCGCCCAGTACTACCTCGACTGCCTCTCCCAGGCGTCGTACATGATCGCCGACGAGACCACCGGCAAGGCGGTGGTCGTCGACCCCCGCCGGGACGTCTCGGAGTACCTGGCGGACGCCGAGGCTCGCGGCTTCACCGTGGTCGGCGTCATCAACACGCACTTCCACGCGGACTTCGTCGCCGGACACCTCGAGATGGCGGCCGAGACCGGCGCTTGGATCGGCTACGGACGCCGGGCCGAGACCGAGTACCCGATCCGCAAGCTCGCCGCCGGCGAGCCGATCAGCCTCGGCGACGTCACCCTGGAGATCATGGAGACCCCCGGGCACACCCCGGAATCGATCAGCGTGCTGGTCTACGAGCACGGCCAGGACACCGTCCCGTACGGCGTGCTCACCGGTGACGCGCTCTTCATCGGCGACGTGGGCCGCCCCGACCTGCTCGCCTCCATCGGTGTCACCGCCGACGAACTCGGCGCCATGCTCTACGACAGCGTCCAGAACAAGCTGATGGGCCTGCCGGACGAGGTGCGGGTCTTCCCCGCGCACGGTGCCGGATCCGCCTGCGGCAAGAACCTTTCGACCGAGAAGCAGTCCACCATCGGCGAGCAGCGGGCCACCAACTACGCCTGCGCTCCCATGTCGCAGGAGGACTTCGTGGCGATCGTGACCGCCGGTCAGTCCGCCGCTCCCGGCTACTTCGCGTTCGACGCCGAGCTCAACCGCAAGGAGCGCGACCTGTTCGATCCGGCCGTCGCACCGAGGCCGCTGGGTGTCGAGGACTTCACCGGCCTGCGCGCTTCCGGCGCCGTGGTCGTTGACGCCCGTGACCCGCAGGAGTTCGCTGCCGGACACCTGCGCGGCTCGGTGAACGTGCCGGCCGACGGCCGCTTCGCCGAGCAGGCCGGCACGGTCCTGCCCGCCGACGTCGACCTGCTGGTGCTCGCCCCGCAGAACCGCGAGGAGGAGATCGTCACGCGCCTCGCCCGGATCGGCTTCGACCGCGTGGTCGGCTACCTGCGCTCCCCGGACGACGCCCTGACCGCCTTGGCCGACGAGGTCACCCCGGCCAGCCGCCTCACCGCCGCCCAGGTTCGTGCCGCCCTGGCGGGCGACAACCCGCCGGTCGTCATCGACGTCCGCAACTGCGGCGAGCGCGGAGACAACGGATTCATCGACGGCGCCCTGCACATCGCGCTCGGCGAGCTGCCCCGCCGCCTGGACGAGGTTCCCCGCGACCGGCCCCTGGTCCTGCACTGCGCGGGCGGCCACCGCTCGTCGATCGCCGCGAGCGTGCTGCGCCACCACGGCTTCGCCGACGTCTCGGACATCCTCGGCGGCTACGCCGCCTGGGCCTCACCGAACACCCCCGCGACCGTCTGACCGGCCGGCACGCCCGCAGAACGGCCCTTCCCGGCCGCGACGAACCGCCGGCGCCCGCGCGGGGGAGAGCATCTGCCCCGCGCGGGCCCTCCTCGCGCGGGCCCTCCTCGCGCGGGCGCCGGCCCCGACCCTGACCTCAGATATACCCCGCCCCGTATTCGCGTACAGATTCATCTCACCACGACGGAGTTCTCATGACGACCGACGCCTCCCGAACCGCCGGACTCACCCCCGCCGCCCTCCGGCAGCTGATCAAGGACCCTGGTGGACCGCGTCTGCTCGACGTGCGGACCCCGGGCGAGTTCCGGACCGCGCACATCCCCGGCTCCTACAACGTCCCGCTGGACACCCTGCGCGAGCACCGCGCCGAACTCCTGACCCACCTCGACGAGGACGTCGTCCTCGTCTGCCGTTCCGGTGCCCGCGCCGCCCAGGCCGAGCAGGCCCTCGCCGAGGCCGGCCTGCCGAACCTGCGGGTGCTGGACGGCGGCATGATGGCCTGGGAGGCCGCCGGTGCTCCCGTGAACCGCGGTGAGGTGCGCTGGGACCTGGAGCGCCAGGTCCGCCTGATCGCCGGATCGATCGTGCTCGTCACCGGCGTCGTGGGCGTGTTCGTGCCCGGAGCGCACCTGATCGGCACCGCGATCGGCGCCGGGCTGACGTTCGCCGCGCTCAGCAACACCTGCGCGATGGGCATGATGCTGGCCAAGCTGCCCTACAACCGCGGCCCGCGCACCGACATCCGCACCGTCATCGCCTCGCTGCGGGACCGCTCGTGATCACGCTCGTCCTCGTAGCCTCCGTCCTGATCGGCGTCAGCCTGGGCATCCTCGGTGGCGGCGGTTCCATCCTGACCGTGCCGATCCTGGTCTACCTGGCCGGGATGGACACCAAGGAGGCCATCGCCACCTCGCTGTTCGTCGTCGGCGCCACCAGCCTGGTCGGGGTCGTCCCGCACGCTCGCGCGGGTCGGGTGCGCTGGCGCACGGGTCTGATCTTCGGCGCGGTCGGCATGGCCGGCGCCTATGGCGGCGGACGCCTCGCCGAGTACGTCCCCGGAACCGTCCTGCTCGTCGCGTTCGCGCTGATGATGCTCGCCACCGCCGTCGCCATGCTCCGCAAGTCCCGCAAGCCGAAGCAGGCCAAGCCCGCACATGCGGAACTGCCCGTCAGGCACGTGATCGTGGAGGGCCTCGTCGTCGGCGCGGTCACCGGCCTGGTCGGCTCCGGCGGCGGATTCCTCGTCGTTCCCGCCCTCGCCCTGCTCGGCGGACTGCCCATGAGCGTCGCCGTCGGCACCTCGCTCCTGGTCATCGCGATGAAGTCCTTCTCCGGACTCGCCGGCCATCTCAACGGAGTGCAGATCGACTGGAGCCTGGCGCTGATGGTGACCGCCGCGGCCGTCGTCGGCAGCCTGATCGGCAGCCGCTTCGCGGGACGCATCCCCCAGGACACCCTCCGCAAGGCGTTCGGCTGGTTCGTCGTCGTCATGGGTGTCTTCGTCCTCGGCCAGCAACTGCCCCGCGCGATCTGGGCCGGCCCGCTCACCTGGACCGCCATCGGCCTCGCGGCAGCGACAGCGGTGGCCTGGGGTGCAGTGCGGGTACGCCGCCCACGGCCCGCCATGGACGCGCCCCAGGTAGGCTCCCGGGAATCGGCCGCACACCCCTAGCGTTATACCCGCAGGGGTATTGTTGAGTCGATGGTCGGTGAGAAGGAGGAACTCGGTGAAGGTGGAAGAAGAGGCGGCGACCGCGGTCCTCAACCGGCTGAGGCGCGCTCAAGGGCAGCTCGCGGGCGTCATCGCCATGATTGAGGCCGGCCGCGACTGCAAGGACGTCGTCACACAGCTCGCCGCCGTCTCCCGCGCCCTCGACCGGGCCGGATTCAAGATCGTCGCGAGCGGGATGCGCCAGTGCCTCGCCGAGAGCGAGGAGGGCGCGCCCCCGATGAGCGAGCAGGAACTGGAGAAGCTCTTCCTCGCGCTCGCGTGAGACACGGCGGCGGCCGGCGGACATCCGCCGGCCGCCGCCGCTTCGTGCTGAGGGCGCAGACGCGCGCGCCCGGTCCCCGTGGATGGCCGCGAGCTCACCGGATCGGCCTCCGGCGGCCCGGCGTCAGCCGAGGACCGTGCCCGTGGTTGCGGTCCCCCGGCGTCGGCGTGAGAACGCACCGAGGTCGATGGTCCGGCCGGTGTGTTCGCAGGTGTGCGTGAGCGCACTGCGGTCGTGGTCGTGCCCGCTTTCGACACCGTGGATCAGGGTGGTCATGAGGCGGCCCACCAGCGGTGCGTTCTTGAACTGATTGCCGCTGGTGCCGATGGCCACGTAGAAGCCGGCAAGTTCGGTTCGGTCGTACACCGGGGTCCAGTCGTCGGTCACGTCGTATACGCCCGCCACACCCCTGGGTCGGTTGGGAACGCCCAGGCCAGGCAGTCGGCGAGCCGCCCGCGTCACCTGCGTCCTGAACTGCGAGACGGTCGGGAAGGGGCTTCCGTCGTCCGGATCGTCGAGCCATTCCAGCGGGTCGCACTCGGGTTCCGTGCCGCCGACGAGCAGGAACTCCCCGCCCTCGGGCCGTATATACGTGCCGAGGTCCATATCGGCCAGCACCGGTGCCTGACGGCCGACATCGTGGTAGCCGGCGGGGGCCGCTACGTGGTGCACCTCCTGGCGGAGCGGCCGCAGACCGACGCTGAAGTCGCTGCCCACCTCGGCGAGCCGGTTCAGCTGCCTGGACCATGGGCCGGCCGCGTTGACGACCACCCCGGCGGACAGTTCGGTTCCCTCATCGAGGCGCACCCCGCGCACGCGGCCCCCGTACCGCATGACGGCGGTGACCTCGGTTCTCCAGCGGAAGGCGGCTCCGTGCCGCTGGGCGGCCGCAGCAAGGTTGCGGGCGGCGAGCTGCGGGTCGTCGACGAAACCCCCGTCGGGTGTGTGGAGAGCACCGAGCCGGGCGGACGCGTCGGCGAAGAACTCGTCGTCGTCCACGGGGCGGGGCGGGAAGTACCGGCCCACGTCCACGGCGGGCAGCCGCTCGGACAGCTCTTGCGCATCCCATTTCTCGTACGGGACACCGATCTTGTCGAAGTGGCGCGTGAACATGCCGCAGGGTGCGAAGTCCACGTCCAGCAGGGTGACGCCGCAGCGGTGGAACGCTGCGAGCGGTTCACCGGCGGGTGCTTGGAGATGGTCGCGCCACGCTTCCCAGCAGTGACGGGACTCCCACGCGGCAGTGACGCCCGCGATCGTGGGATAGGTGAAGCGGACCACGGCGCTCGAGGCGCTGGTGGAGCCGTTGCCTGCACCACCGAACTTGTCGACCACGACCACCCGCAGGCCGCTCCGCGCCAGTTCGAGAGCGATGGAGGATCCGATGACCCCGGCCCCGACCACGACTGCATCTGTGCTCTCACCCATGTCCCGACTCACTTTCTTCTCGACGGACCAGACGGTTCCTGGGGTGGCTCGGCGCGTCGCCGGGCCGCCGTTGTTCGAGACCGTGGAGCGGGTCGGTCCTCGCTCATGCGCAGGATCAAGGTGATCGCGTCCTGCGAGAGGGTTCCGGGAGTGAGGAGTTCCTGCAGGAGGAGGCCGCGGATCGCGGCAATGGTGGCGGTGGCCAGCTCCCGCGCCTGTACTGCTTCGTGCCCCTCGCGTGCCGCGAGTGAGGACAGCATCCCGGTCAGGTCGTCGATCGACTCCACGAAATCACGGAAGTCCTCGGGGGCGTGCGCGGCCAGTCCGACGACGTAGAAGAAGCCGCGGGTACGCGACAGCTGTTCCGGCCGGGTGTAAGTACGCCAGATCGCCACGACGAAATCGTCGAAGGTGCCCTCCTTGGCGGTCTCCAGAAGTGCCTCGTTGTCACGGGATCGCTGGGCCGTGAGCAGGGCGGCCAGGACGCCCGGGAGCGACCCGAAGTGGTAGCGCAACAGGGCGTGGCTGGTCTCGATTCGGGCGGCGACCTCACGGAGCGACGTCTCCGGCGAGGGAAGGGCTTCACCGAAGGCGTCGAGAAGCCGTGCCAGAAGTCGTTCGCGCGCGCTGCCGTGGCGTTGCGAGGTTGACAGGATCACTCCCACAGTTTATCCATTGGAAAAGAAAGTTCGCAACGGCGGAGGACAGCCGATGGGGTCTGCTCATGTGGTCGGTGCGACAGTCATCGACGGTTCGGGGCGTGATCCCAGCAAGCTCGGCGTCACGGTCGAGAACGGCCGCATCACTCGACTCAGCGCCTCCGACGTGCGCGGCGAGCGCATCGATGCCGAGGGATTGACGATGACGCCCGGCCTGATCGACGCCCACGTCCACCTGGGTCTGTCGAGCCCGATCCAGCCGCACTTCTCGTTTCAGATCAGTGCCGCCGAGATCGCGGCGGACATCTTCGCCACCGCCGGTGCGACCCTCGACGCCGGTTTCACCACGGTTCGCGACACCGGCGGGATCGACGGCGGTGTCGTCACCGCGATCGCGAAGGGCAAGGTCAGAGGGCCGCGTGTCCTGTCGTGCGGACCTGTTCAGTGCCAGATCGGCGGGCACGGCTACTACGGAGCCGCATGGGAACCCACCGAGCTGTGGAGTAGCCATCACATCCCCGGCCTGTGCGCCTTGTCCATGATGGCGGGCAACGCGGACGAGCTGCGGCACAACGTCCGCGAAGCCTTCCGCCGCGGAGCCTCCTTCCTGAAGCTCTGCGTCACCGGCGGAGTGGTGAGCGGACATGATCGACTGACCGACACCCAGTTCACGGTCGAAGAGATCGCTGTCGCCGTTCAGGAAGCTGAGGCGCGGAACACTTATGTGACCGTTCACGCCCACAACAACGAGGGCATACGCAACGCGGTCCAGGCCGGGGTGCGCTGTGTCGAGCACGGCACCAGCCTCGACGAATCCACAGCGGCCCTGATGGCCGCTCGCGGGGTTGCCCTCGTGCCCACGTTCGCCGTCGTCGAGCAGCTGCTGAACGACACCGCCGGAGCCGGTCTCGCCGAGTCGACCCGTGACCGGGCCAGGGGCGCACGCGAGCAGATGACGCAGGCGCTCGATGTCGCCAAGCACGTGGGAGTACGGATCGGGCTGGGTTCCGATCTCATCGGTCCGGCCCAGGGTCGTCGCGGAAAAGAGCTCAGCCTGCGCGCAGCCCTGGAGACGCCGATGGAAGCGCTCCTGGCGGCGACCCGGACCAACGCCGAGATCCTCGGCCTGTCCGGCCAGGCCGGTGTCATCACTCCCGGCGCGCAGGCAGACCTCGTGCTGTGGAACGGCAATCCGCTCGAAGACCCGGAACTGTTCTCCGACCCCACCAACGCCGTCCTCGTCATCCAGGCCGGCCAGATCGTGAAGGACCTCAGATGAGCACCATGTGGCAGGGCTGTCTCCCCCACACCGACTACTTCGAGATGCGCTCCAGCGGCGGGCACGACTACGGCGTCTGGGTCACCACGCCACCGAACTACGACCCCGCCGCGGCACAAGCACCCGTCGTGTACGTGCTCGACGGCAACTGGGCCGTGGGCATGACCGCCCCGCTCATCGTCACGCAACTGGACCCCATGCAGTCCATTCAGCCCTACGTCCAGGTCAGCGTGGGCTACGCGGGCGAGGAAGCGGAGCACTGGGAGCGGCTGCGCAACCGCGACCTCGTGCCCCCCGGTGAGCCCATCGCGAAGGAGTTCACCGATGCGGTGGACATGGGGGTCGAGGCGGGCACGATGACGCGCGAGCAGGCCGACGCCTACGTTGCTGAACTGAGCGACAGCCGCGCGGACATGTTCCTGAACTTCCTCACCGACGACCTGCACCCGCGAATCGAACGCGACTACGGCACAGCCCCGAGCGGTCACGGCCTCTTCGGCTACTCCTACGGCGGACTCTTCAGCCTCTACGCCTGGCTCACCAACAGCACCTTCTTCGAGAGCATCGGCGCGGGCAGCCCCGGCATCGTCAATGCGGACAGTCAGGTCTTCGCTCGCCTTGACGCCATGGGTGACACCCTGCCTGCCACCAAGCTGCACGTGACCCTCAACGAGCAAGAGATGCTCGGAGACCTGGCGGTCTACCAGAACCTGACACAGAACACAGCCGCGTTCCTCCACCGCCTCACCGCACGCGGCGGATCCGTCACCAGCGCACTCATGCACGAGACACATGTGACCGGGCTGCAGGCATCGTTCCTCAGCTACCTCAGGACCTGCCGCCCCCAGTGAGCCTGGACGCCGCGGCGGGCCCTCCGTCCCCGGTGAGTCGACGTCTCTGGAGGGTCACGGGTGGCCGAACGTGACGTCGTCGGCACGACGCCTCCTGCCGCGGAGTCCGTGGCGATCCTGAAGCCCGCGACGAAGGCTGCCTGATCCGCGGTTCTTCCGGTCGGCGGGAAGCCACCGGCAGCACGGTGTGGCACCACGGCCCTTCACCGGCACGGGCCGTGCCCCCCCACCCCCTACCTCCCTTCCGGCGCCGCCGCCGTGCTCTTGCGTACGACCAGGCTCGTCGCCAGCTCCAGCCGGGTGGACACCGGTTCCTCGGCCCGTAGCCGCATCAGCATCTGGGTGGCCTCCTCCGCCATCCGGCGCAGTGGCTGGTGGACCGTGGTCAGTGCCGGGCTTGCCCAGCGGGCGATCGACACGTCGTCGTAGCCGACCACCGAGAGGTCGTCGGGGACGCGCAGGCCGTGGGTCCGGGCGGCTTCCAGGACGCCGAGGGCCTGGAGGTCGCTGCCCGCGAAGATCGCGGTGGGCGGGTGGGGGCGGGACAGCATCTCGGTGGCGCGGTCGTAGCCGCCCTCCACGTGGAAGTCGCCGAACAGGATGAGGTCGGGGTCCACTTCGAGTCCTGCCATGGTCATCGCCGACCGGTAGCCGTCTAGCCGGGCGCGGGAGCAGAGCATGTCCTTCGGGCCGGTGACGATGCCGATGCGCCGGTGTCCGTGTTCGATGAGATGGCGGGTGGCGGCCAGTCCGCCGTTCCAGTTGGCGGAGCCGACCGAGGGGACGTCGGGGTCGGGGTCGCCCGCCGGGTCGATGATGACGAAGGGGATCGAGCGGGACCTGAGCTGCTGTTTCACTTCGGTGGGCAGCGTGGAGAAGACCAGGACGACGCCGAGCGGCCTGCGCTGGAGCATCGCCTCCATCCACTCCGGGCCGGGCGCGTGGCGGGTTCCGCTTTCGGTGAGGACGACCCCGGCGTTGTGGGCCTTGGCGACGTTTTCCACCCCCCGGATCAGCTCCATCGCCCAGATGCTCTCCAGCTCGTGGAACACGATCTCGATGAGCGGCGCCTCGCGGGCCGACCGCGTGGTGCGACGGTAGGCGTGGGCCTCCAGCAGGCGCTCCACCTTGACCCTCGTGGGGGCCGCCACGTCCTGCCGTCCGTTGAGGACCTTCGAAACTGTCGAAATGGAGACGCCGGCCCGCTCGGCCACCTGGGCCAGGGTGATGCGGCCCATTTCCTCGTCATCGCGCATGCCGAGGAGCATAAAGCACGCCTCGACCCCCCACCGTCCGTAACTTTTCAGTAACGCTGCGACTGAGGGTTGACCCCTTGGAGGGGGAGTCCTAGCGTCCCGACTCACAAGTTTCGGAAATGACGCCGAAACAGTTTCGAGAGGCGAGTCGATGAAACAACGCGCACGGTTCTCGCGGACCGCTGTCGTCGGTGGTGCCGCCCTGGCCCTGGTGCTGTCCCTGTCCCTGACCGGGTGCGGGGGAGACTCCGATGCGGCCGGTGACGGCGCCATCCATGTCCTGGTCTACGGGGACGCGGCGAACAAGGTGGAGAAGGAGCTCGTCGCCACCTTCAACGAGACGTCGGAGGTGAAGGTCGTCCTGGACACGATCCCGGGCGCCGACTACCAGGCCAAACTGCAGACGATCATCAGGAGCAAGCAGGCGCCGGACGTCTTCTTCAACTGGGGTGGCGGCAGCATCAAGCCGTTCGTCGACGCCGGTCTGCTGCTCCCGCTGGATCCCTTCATCGCCGACGACCCCGGCCTCAAGGCGAACTTCCTGCCGTCCGTGTTCAACAGCGCGGTGGTCGACGGCGTCTCCTACGGGATCCCCATGCGCGGCACGCAGCCCGTCCTGCTGTTCAACAACGGCAAGGTCCTCAAGAAGGCGGGTGTCGAACCTCCGGAGACCTGGGACGACCTGCTGGCGGCCGTCAAGGCGCTGAAGGCCGACGGCGTCACCCCGATCGCGCTGGGCGGCGGCGACCGGTGGCCGACGCTGATGTGGTTCGAGTACCTCTACGACCGCATCGCCGGGCCCGAGCTCTTCCAGAAGGCGCTGGACGGCGACAAGGACGCCTGGGCGAGCCCGGACAGCCGGAAGGCGCTGAGCATGATCAGGGAGCTGGTGGACGCCGGGGCCTTCGGCACCAACTACGACTCGGTGAAGTTCACCGACCAGGGTTCCCCCACGCTCCTGGCGACCGGCAAGGCAGGCTTCGAACTGATGGGCTCGTGGGAGTACTCCACGCAGCAGGACGCCCACCCGGAGTTCGCGAAGAGCGACCTCGGATACAGCGCCTTCCCCTCCGTCGAGGGCGGCAAGGGAGACCGGGCGAACCTCGTCGGCAACACCAACAACTTCTACTCCGTGGTGAAGAAGACGAAGCACCCGCAGGCCGTCGCCGAGTTCCTGAAGCTCATGTACTCGGACCGGTTCGTCAAGGCGCAGCTCTCCATCGGCAACCTGCCGACCACCACCAACACCGAAGGCCTCCTGGACACCGCCGCCAGCCCCGAGTTCGCGAAGTTCCAGTACGGCATGGTCAAGGAGGCCCCGGCGTTCCAGCTCTCCTGGGACCAGGCGTACCCCCAGTCGGCGGCCACCGCCATGTACCAGGCCCTCCAGCAGTTCTTCAACGGCTCGATGGACGAGGACGCCTTCATCGAGGCCATGCAGGCGCTGCCGACCTCGTGACCTCACTCGAATCCGGACGCGGAACCCATGACATGAATCCCACCGCCGTCGTATCCGAAAGTCCCGGGGACAAGGGGACGGCCGGGAGAGCCTTCACGAAGGACGGACCTGTCGGTATCGGAGCGAGCCGGCCGGGGTTCCTCTGGGCGGCCCCCGCCGCCGTCTTCTTCGGCCTCTTCGCCATCGTCCCGCTGATCATGGTCGCCGTACTCTCCTTCGCCAGCTGGGACGGTCTGAGCGACCCGGAGTTCGCCGGCCTCGCCAACTGGAAGAAGCTCCTCGACGACCCCGTCATGATCAAGAGCCTCTGGCTGAGCGTCCTGCTCACCGTGCTCGGGGTCGCCGTGCAGACCCCGCTGAGCATTCTGCTCGGGGTCTGGGCGGCGGGACACCAGCGCAACCGGGCCGTCCTGTCCGCCATCTACTTCGTCCCGATGCTGCTGTCCATCGCGGCCGTGTCCGTGCTGTGGCGCGCTCTCCTCGACCCCAACCTCGGGGTCCCCGCGCACGCCACCTGGCTGTTCGGCGACGGCAACCTCTTCGGGGTGCAGGCCGGCGCGATCGGCGTTCTGGTCTTCGTCAGCACCTGGCAGTTCACCCCGCTGCACACGCTGATCTACCAGGGCGCGGCGCGCGCGGTGCCGCAGGTCCTCTACCAGGCGGCGCAGATCGACGGCGCGGGCCGGGTGCGGCAGTTCTTCCACATCACGCTGCCGCAGCTGCGCAACGCGATCATCACCTCGATGATCCTGATGGTGGTCGGCGGGCTCACGACCTTCGACACCGTGCTCATCCTGACCCAGGGCGGACCGGGGAGCGACACCACCATCAGCGCGTACTACATGTACCAGAAGGCGTTCAAGAGCTTCGACTACGGATCGGCGTCCGCCATCGCCCTTCTCCTGGTCCTCGTCTCCACGCTCATCTCGCTGATCGTGGTGCGGATCTCGGGCTACGACAGGATGCGCAGCACCATGGAGGGACTGTGAGCAAGAGCCGTCCCAACCACCTCGCCGGCTTCGGCTCGGTGGTCTGGCTCCTCGTCGTGGGGCTGCCGCTGTACGTGATGCTCATCGCCACGTTCCAGTCGCGCCCCGACTACGCGGCGAACGGCCCGCTGGCCTTCCCCGAGCACTTCACGCTCGACAACTACATCAAGGACCTCAACAGCGGCTTCGCGCAGTACTTCCTCAACACGGTCGTCGTCACCGTGTGCGTGGTGGGCATCGTCGTCCTTCTCGTACCGCCGCTGGCGTACACCATCGTCAGAAGCCGGGGCCGTGCGACCACCACGGTCTTCCGGCTGTTCCTCCTGGGGCTGGCGATCCCCTCGCAGGCGGTCATCGTGCCGATGTTCTTCGTCATCAGCGAGGCCGGTCTCTACGACAACCTCATCGGCGTCATCCTGCCGACGGCGGCCTTCGCCATGCCGGTGTGCGCCCTGATCCTCACGGGCGTCATGCGTGACATCACCCCCGATCTGTACGAGGCGATGACGATGGACGGCGCCTCGTCCCGGCGCGTCTTCTTCCAGCTGGTGCTGCCGCTGTCCAGGAGCGGGCTCGCGACGATCGTCGTCTTCTCCGCCCTCCAGGCGTGGAACGGCTTCCTCTTCCCCCTCGTACTGACGCAGTCCGCGGAGACCAAGGTCATCACCATGGGGCTCTACGAATTCCAGACGGAGCACGGCGTCGACACCCCCGGCCTGCTCGCCGCGGTCGTCCTGTCCATGCTCCCCATCCTGATCGTCTACCTGTTCGCTCGTCGTGCCCTGGTACAGGGGCTGATGGGGGTCGGAGGAAAGTGACCGCCAACATCGACAACGCCGGTGTGCGGAAAGCCGCCGGGACCACCGACTCCGTGGCGCCGGGAGCCGGCGCCACGGACCACCGCACCGGGCCCTGGCACGATCCCGCCCTCACTCCCGAGGCCAGGGCCGACGCCCTGATCGACGCCATGACCCTCCAGGAGAAGATCTCCCAGCTCGTCGGCGTCTGGGTGGGCGCATCCGACGAGGGCGGCGAAGTCGCGCCGTTCCAGCACGACATGGAGGAGGCCGTCGACCTAGACGAGCTTCTTCCGCACGGCCTCGGCCAGCTGACCCGGCCGTTCGGAACGGCTCCGGTCGACCCGGCCGTGGGCGCCCTCTCGCTGTCACGCACCCAGGAGCGGATCGCCGGAGCCAATCGATTCGGCATCCCGGCGCTCGCCCATGAGGAGTGCCTCGCGGGCTTCGCCACCTGGGGCGCGACGGCCTACCCGGTGCCGCTGTCCTGGGGCGCCACCTTCCATCCGGAACTGATCGGTGAGATGGCCGCCGCGATCGGCCGTGACATGCGCTCCGTCGGCGTGCACCAAGGGCTCGCCCCGGTCCTCGACGTCGTACGCGACACACGCTGGGGGCGCGTCGAGGAGACGATCGGAGAGGACCCGTATCTGGTGGGAACCGTCGCCACCGCGTATGTACGGGGACTGGAGTCGGCCGGAGTCGTCGCCACGCTCAAGCACTTCGCCGGGTACTCCGCCTCCCGGGCGGGCCGCAACCTCGCCCCCGTCGGCATGGGGGCGCGGGAGCGGGCCGACGTCATCCTGACCCCGTTCGAGATGGCCGTACGCGAGAGCGGCGTACGGTCGGTGATGCACGCGTACACCGACACCGACGGCATCCCCTCCGCGGCCGACGGACAGCTGCTGACCGGTCTGCTCCGGGACACCTGGGGTTTCGACGGGACCGTTGTCGCGGACTACTTCGGCATCGCCTTCCTGAAGACGTTGCACGGGGTGGCGGGAACCTTCGGGGAGGCGGCCGGCGCCGCACTCGGCGCGGGTGTGGACGTGGAACTGCCGACCGTGAAGGCCTTCGGCGGCCCGCTGGCCGAGGCGCTCGCCCAGGGCCTGGTGTCCGAGGCCCTGGTGGACCGTGCCGTACGCCGGGTCCTGGTCCAGAAGGCCCAGTTGGGGCTGCTGGACGCGGACTGGAGGCCGGAGCCGCCGGTGCTCGCCGCAGCCACGGGCGGAAGCGGCTCCGTGGGCGGGAACTCGGAGGCGCTGCGCGGGACCGTCCGTCTCGACACCGACGAGAACCGCGCGCTCGCCCGCCGCGTCGCCGAACAGGCCGTCGTCCTCCTGCGCAACGACGGCACCCTGCCCCTGACGGCGGACGCGGCCGCCGGAGCCCCGGCCCGTATCGCCCTCATCGGGCCCAACGCCGACACCCCCACGGCCGTCCTGGGCTGCTACGCCTTTCCCGTCCACGTCGGCGGTCAGCACCCCGGGACACCACTCGGCATCGAACTGCCCACCCTGCGCGAGGCATGCGCGGCGGAGTTCCCCCACAGCGAGCTCGTCACCGCGCGGGGCGCGGACATCGACGGCACGGCCACCGACGGGTTCGGCGAGGCCGTCGAACTGGCCAGGGGCGCCGACCTCGTGATCGTCGCGCTCGGCGACCGGGCCGGGCTCTTCGGGCGGGGTACGAGCGGGGAGGGCTGTGACGCGGAGGACCTGGCCCTCCCCGGTGTCCAGCAGCAGCTGCTCGACGCCCTCCTCGACACGGGCACGCCCGTCGTCGTCACCCTGCTCGCCGGACGCCCGTACGCCCTCGGGCGGGCGGTGGACGAGGCGGCCGCGATCGTGCAGTCGTTCTTTCCCGGCGAGGAGGGGACGACGGCCATCGCCTCGGTGCTCAGCGGCCGCACCGCGCCGTCCGGCCGGCTGCCCGTCGGTGTGCCGCGCCACCCGGGCTCCCAGCCGTCCACCTACCTGGCGGCGCGGCTCGGCCACGCCAGCGATGTGTCCAGCGTCGACCCGGCCCCGGCGTTCGCGTTCGGGCACGGTCTCACGTACACCGCCTTCGCGTGGGGCGACCTCGTCGTGGAGCGCGGACGGGCCACGACGGAAGGGGAGTTCACGTTCTCCTGCACGGTCCGCAACACGGGTGCGCGGGAGGGGACCGAAGTGGTGCAGGTCTATCTCCACGACCCGGTCGCCTCCGTGGTCCAGCCGGTGCAGCGGCTCATCGGGTACGTACGTATCGACCTGGGGCCGGGGCAGGCGGCCGGGGTGCGGGCGACGGTGCCGGCGGACCTCGCGTCCTTCACCGGCCGAGAGGGCCACCGGATCGTCGAACCGGGCGATCTGGAACTGCGGTTGAGCGCGTCGAGCGACGACCCGCGGCTCACCGCCCGGGTCACGCTGACCGGGCCGGTACGGACGGTCGATCACACCCGTCGGCTGCACATGAGCATCACGACGGAGCTCCTCACGGCCACGCCGTAGGCAGGACCGCACCGACGGGGAGAGCACGCGGTGGCACACGCTCCCCGTCGGGGCGGGTCAGCCGAGGACGAGGGGCAGGGCGGCCAGGCCCCGGGTGAGGCGGGTCCGGCGCCAGGTCAGGGAGGGAGCCGGGACGGCCAGGCGCATGTCCGGGAAGCGGGTCAGCAGGGTGCGCAGGGCGATCTCCGCCTCGGCCCGGGCCAGCGGGGCGCCCGGGCAGCGGTGGATGCCGTGGCCGAAGGAGAGGTGGCCGGTGGCGTCGCGGTCGAGGTCCAGGCGGTCCGGGCGGGGGAACTGCGCCGGGTCGCGGTTGGCCGCCCCGGGGGCGATGAGCACCGGGCAGCCCGCCGGGATGTCGGCCCCGCCGACCCGCAGCTCCTCCGTGCTGTGGCGGAAGGTGGCCACGCTCACCGGCGAGTCGTAGCGGAGCAGTTCGTCGAGGGCGCCGGGGATCAGGGCCGGGTCACGGCGCAGCCGGTCGAACGCCTCCGGGTGCCGGAGCAGGGCCAGGAGGGCGTTGCCGATGAACTGGGTGGTGGTCTCGTGCCCGGCGACCAGGAGGAGGACGGCCAGGGAGACGGCCTCGTCCCGGTCGAGGCCGCCCTCGTCGCAGTCGCGCAGGAAGGAGTGGAGCCGGCTGTCGCCGGGGGTGTCACGGGCCGTGCCGACGAGGTGCGTCAGGTAGTCGCCGATCCGGTGCGACGCGGCGTCGACGCGGTCGGTGTCGGTCGCGTCGAAGAGTTCGTGGGACCAGCCGGCGAGCGGAGCGCGGTCGGATTCCGGCACCCCCAGCAGCTCGCAGATGACGGTGACCGGCAGCGGGACCGCCAGCTCCGCCACCAGGTCGACCTCCGCTCCCGGCCGCCACGCGGCCGTGAGGCCGTCGACGACGCGGGCGATGTGGGGGCGCAGTTCCCGGACGCGGCCGGTGGTGAACAGTGGTGCCGCCACCCGCCGGTGACGGGTGTGCGCGGGCGGGTCGCTCGCCAGCATGTTGCGGGAGACCGCCGGATGCAGGTCGCGGTCGGAGGGCCGGTCGGCGAAGAAGCTGGCCGTGTCCTTGGACAGCCGGGGATCGGTGAACGCCGTACGGGCCTCGGCGTGGCCGGTGATCAGATACCCCTGGTGTCCGCCGGAGCCGGTGGGGACGCGCTGGACCGGGCAGCCTTCGCGCAGCCGGTCGTAGGTGGCGTACGGGTCGGCGAAGAAGCGCGGGTCGCGCAGGGGGTCCTGCCGAGGGGTGCTCACGAGGCCGCTCCTACGTGCTCGGTTGCCGGGCGCCGCGCGTAGGCCTCCGCCACGAGCAGCAGCCACGCGGTCTCCGCCGGGAGGTCGCCCTTGCGGGAGCGGGTGCCGGCGGCGGGCGGCGCCTCGTCGCCGTCGAGGGGGAGCCCGGCGCGCTTGGCGTCGACGGCCGCGGCGATGACCGCCGCCTCCACCTCGGCCTCGCCCTCGGGGGTTTCGGCGGTGCCCCGGCGGGCTGCCCCGGCCGCCGCGGCGTCCCGTACCGACGCCCGGCGGTACGGGCGCAGGGCCAGCACGCAGTCGTTGATCTCGATGACCCGGCGGTGGAGGTGGAAGTCGAGGTCGTGGGCGTCCACTTCGGTGTCGCCCGGGTCGAGCACGACCTCGGGGACCGCCGAGGTGACCTCCCGCCACAGCGGTTCCAGTGCGGTGAACGACGCCCGTTCCCAGCGGCGGCGGCGCAGTTGGCTGAGCGGCCACAGCAGTGCGGGAAGGGTGAGCCCGACGGTGATCAGGAGGACGGCGACGGCGGGCGCGGTCACGCTGAACGCGCAGCGGAAGGGGGTCAGCGGGGTGGAGCACCGGGCGTGGTCGGGAACGAGCCCCAGACCGAGGCCGATGGAGACCAGGGCGAACAGCTTGTACGCGGCGTAGACGAGGGCGAAGCCACATCCGACGGAGGTCGTGCGCAGGCCCCAGCGCTGGCTGCGCCGGGTCGACCGCTTGGAGTGGGCCCAGGTCTGCAGCAGGAAGTCCTTGGCCGTGTACGCCAGGTAGGAGATGTAGATCAGCACGTAGCACGCGTACAACACCGGGTTCCGGCCCGTGAGTTGCTCGGCGGCGAAGAAGACGGTCATGCCGGCGACGGAGACCGCGAGGGCGATGACGCGCAGCCGGATCTGCCGATGGGCCCGCTCGCGGTCCAGATTGAGCTGGAAGAGGAAGGCGAGGACCGAGGTGGCCGCCGTCAGGGTGAAGGTGTTGCTGAGCAGCCGGGCGACGTGCGGGACCACCGATTCGACCGCACGCTCCACGGCGGGTGTGTAGGAGGCGAAGGCGAGCGCGAACGAGGTCAGCAGCGCCGCCATCGCCCAGGTGCCCGTGGGGCGGTGCCCGCCGCGGCCTCGTACCCAGTAGACGGCGAAGCACAGCAGGACGACGGCCGTCCCCGTGAACAGCGTGTTGATCATTTCCGGTGGCGCTTCTTCCTGTGTGGCTCGGCGAACAGGGCGTCCCAGCTCTCGGCGCCGCTGGCGGGCCGGCTCGACGGGGCTTCGCGTCCCCGGTACATGAGCTGGCGGATCACGCTGGCCATCACCTCGGCCTCGCGCTCGTCCTCGCTCGTATAGCTGGTCCGGCCGGACATGCGCCGCACGAGGGCGGGGTCGAACCCGATCGCGCGCAGCGTGTCCCGGTCCAGTTCCAGGCTGCCGGCGTGGTCGCAGATGATGTGGCTGATCTCGTGGGCGAGGATGTGGTTCTGATGGAGGGGAGAGGTGGCCTCCTCGTAGAACAACAGGTCCGCGTCCGGGGTCTCCAGGCGGATGCCGCACGGGGCGTCCGGAGCGCCCAGGGTGCTCAGGGGCCGCAGGACGATGGGGCGTCCGCGTTGTTCGGCCACGGCGTCACGGAGGTCGCGGGTGCTGAAGCGGTGCGGGAGCCGAAGCGCCTCGACGCGCGCCTCGCACGCGGCGCGGAGCTGCTCGAAGTCCATGTCCTCACTCCGGTGGCGCCGGTCGGGTGGTCGGCCCGGGGCGGATCACCCCCTGAAGACCGTGCGAGCGCACCAATGTTGACATGTTCGAGACGCCACCCGGCGGGCGGGGTGCGCGGTCAGTCGTCCAGGTTCAGGTCGTGCGCGCCGTCGTCGGTGGTGAGTCCTTCGAGCTTCCGGGCCTGTTCGATCACGGTGGACAGCATCTTCAGGCTGTCGACGCTCAGGCCGTTGGCGCGCAGGGCCACCTTGCGGACGTCCTGGTCGCGCATGGCGGCGAGGAGACCGATCTCCGCCTTCGTGCGTTCGGCCGCCGCACTGTCGACGAAGTAGCCCGCCGGTACGCCGAAGAAGTCGGCCAGGGCCTTGATGGTGTGCCGCGTCGGGTTCCGCTTGGCGCCGGTGCGCAGTTGCTGGATGGCGCTCGCCGTCACCCCGCGCCCCTCCGATGTGGCCGCCCTGCGGATTCCCTCGGCGACCTCCGCGTAGGTGTACGGCCCCCGGGACGGAGGGTGCACCTCGCGGAAGAGGTGGTCCAGGAGCTGGGCGAAGGTGGGTGACCGGTCATCCTCCACGTACACGACCTCCTTGGCGTGATGCCGAGCTTACGCCCACCACAGTGTTTCTCGAAGCCCCTTGGGCCGGTCCCGGCGACACTTTGGTTGACGCCGGGCAGTCACTCTGGTGTACGTTACCAATGCTTCGTCACCACTGAAGTGTCGAGGGGGTGGGTGGCGGCACCGGTCGGGCCGGGGTCGAGCTTCACGGGGGTGAGCTCAGCCGACAGTCCGGACCGCCGCGCCCCGCCGCCGTGGCGGCGGGGCCCACGGCCTCACAGCCGCTTCGCGCTGCGCAGGGTCTTCGCGTAGTAGCCGTTGCCGTCCAGCCGGGAGACCCCGCCGACGTCGCCGATGGTCGGGCCGTTGATCTCCTCGCGGCTGGAGACGAAGATCAGGTGGCCCTCGGTGTCGTAGCCGAGGACGATGCCGACGTGGTCCAGTCGGTCCTTGGTACGGGCGTCCAGCTTGAAGAAGACGAGGTCGCCGGGCTGGAGCTGGTCGATGGCGGACGGGCGGTCGTCAGCCGTCACCCCGGTCAGCGGAAGCACGTCGGCGCCCTCGTCGGAGCGGGCCATGCCGTTGGCGGTGCGCGGGAGGCCGTCGCCGGAGGTGTCCGACGACATCAGCGGGTAGCGGGTGCGGTAGCCGAGCACCATCCGTACGAAGCCCGAGCAGTCCAGGGACTTGGCGCGCATGGACTCCGGAGTGCCGGTCTGTCCGTCGCGGAAGGGGTAGGGCAGGCCGAGGTAGTCGTAGAAGTCGGACTGCTCCAGGCGCAGGTCGCCGCCCTCCGCGCCGGTGGTGTTCAGCGGCCCGAAGTTGGCGTCACCGGCGTAGGCGACGCCCTGCTCGTCCTTCTTCTGCGGGGCGCCGGCCACGTACTGGAAGGAGACGGCGAAGAGGTCGTCCTCCTTGCTGTCCTCGTACTCCGCGTACCAGTCCTTGAACCACTTCTGCTTCTCGGCGCCCTTCTTCCAGGGCTCCGGCATCAGGCGCACCCAGTCCGTGGTGGAGACCTTGGAGGAGGTGGAGGCCGGTTCGGTGAAGGTGCGGGCCGGGCCGGTGAGGGTGGCCAGGCGCGCTCCGTCGGTCAACACCGCCTTGATCTGGCCGTCGGAGCCGCGCAGCACCGAGCGCGCCGGGTTCTCCAGCCGGGACCAGGCGGCCTCACCCTTGTCGTCGGAGGCGCCGGAGGCCTTGCCGCCGTCCAGGACGCCGACGTTGCGGACCTCGGTCACCCCGGGTATCTCCTGCTTGCGCAGTTCCAGGGTGAGGTAGCCGGAGGTCGCGACGAGCGCCAGCACCACCAGACCCGAGACGACGGGCCGCGACTTCTTCTTCCCTGCCATCGGTTACTCCTCGGTTGTTCGTGGGCGGGCTGTCAGACAGCGGGCATGATGCCGAGCAGCAGCCCGGCGGCGACGACGATGTAGGCCATGAGCGAGACCGTGCCGGTGGCCAGCAGGGTGGGGCCCTTGGGCTGGCGCACCAGCTGATAGGCGATCAGGCCGGGCACGATGAAGCCGAGCGTCTGGTTGCCGTAGAGCAGCGGGAACTCCAGCGAGAGCAGGATCATCACCGTGCTCTGGAGCAGCACGCCGAGCAGCACCACCGACGCGAACAGCCGCTTGCCGTAGAGGATCACCAGTCGTTGCATGACCTTGGTGCCGGCGTAGGTGAGGGCGGTGACGCCCAGCACCATGGCCGCGCGCTGGACGTCCTCGATCAGCGTCAGGGCGAGCCAGCCCGGAGTGATCATGCCGCCGGGCGAGAGGTTGGTCGTGAGGTAGCACAGCAGCGAGAAGAACAGCCCTATGGCGATACCCAGGGCGGCCATCTCGGGGGTCAGTGCGGCGGTGGTCAACGGGATCTCCGGGCTTCGTCGTGCGGCTCGTCGTGGGGCGGCCAGGTCTGCTGTGCGGGTTCGTACGGCTGCTGCTGCCGCGCGCCGCCGAAGAACTCGAAGGGTCGGTCCTGGCTCCGGTCCTGCTCTTGGCTCCGGTTCTGCTCCTGGCCCTGCCGGGTGTACGGCTCCTGCTGCGCATGCCGTTCCTGCTGGGCGTACGGCTCCCGCTGTGCGTACTGCTCGTGGTGCTCGGGCTGCCGCCGGTAGGAATCCGAGGGCTGGACCGGGATGCGGACCACCGGGATCTCCTGGGTCTGCGAGGCCTGGTAGCGCTCCTCGTACGCCGGGTGGTACGAGGCGAACGGGTCCAGCCGGGGCGCCTGCGCCGGGGTGGCGGCGACGGGGCCCGGGGTCTCCTCGTCCATCTCGCTCTCGTCGGCGGGCAGTTCGGCGAGGCACTCCAACAGCTCCTCGCCCTGGCCGTGGATGTTGCCGATGGCCACCAGCGACGCGCCGTCGGACATCCGGCCGAGCATCGCCGGCATGAACTCCTCGGCGGCCCGCTTCTCACCGCCCAGGTCGACCGCCCGGTCCTGCCAGTCGGCGGGGATGGCGTCGATGGCGCTCTTGGCGGGGTGCCCGATGACGAAGACGTTGTCGGGCTGGAGGTCGGGGATGATCTCGCCCATCTGCCCGTTGCGCTCCACGCGGTCGGGGCGGCAGTTGATCACCACGTTCAGCGGGCGGCGGATGGCGCCGAGGTCGAGGAGCTGGTTGATGTTCATCAGCGTCGACTCGGGGTCGTTGGCCGCGAAGACGTTGGCGAAGGCGAGCCGGTTGCCGTCGGGGGCCACGTACCGCTCCACCGAGAGCACGCCCGGGTCCGGCGGGGCGTCGTACATGCCCTGAAGGGCGACTTCGCGCTCCACGCCGAGGAGATCGGCGACGACCAGGGCGATCGCCACGTTCTCCTTGAAGGTGAACCAGCTGAAGCCGCGCAGCTCCTCGTCGCTGACGGTCTCCGGATCGGCGTACACCAGTTGGCAGTTCCGGGCGTCCGCCTCCTCCTGGAGGATGTGGAAACGTTCCTTCTCGGCGGTGACGCAGATCCCGTCCTCGGGCATCGAGCGGCACAGCGAGCGGGCCACGTCGTCGAGGGTGGGGCCCATCTCGGCGAGGTGGTCCTCGCGCACGTTGCAGAGCACGCCGATCGTCGAGCGGATCAGCTTGCTCTGGTTGACCTCCTGGAGCGCCGGCATCACGGCCATGCACTCGATGACGAGCGCGTCGGGCCGGTAGGTGGCGGCCCGGCGGACGATGCCGATCTGCTCCACCACGTTGGCGATGCCGAACTTGCGGTAGACCGGCTCCTCGGTGGCGTCCGGGTGGATGAAGCGGGCGGCGGTGCCGGTCGTCTTGGCGACGGTGATCAGGTCACCGCCCCGCAGGGCGCCCGCGCAGAGCCGGGTGATGGAGGACTTGCCGCGGATGCCGTTGACGAGCACCCGCGAGGGGATCGTGTGCAGCGCGGCGTAGTGCCGGCGCTGCTCCACGATGCCCGCGACGAGCAGGAACAGACTGCCGGTCAACAGGACGAAGTACAGATAGAGCACGCTTGGTCACCTTCCTCCGGCGCCGGGCCGGGACTCGGCGGGCCGGCGCGCCTGGGTCTGCCGGCGGGCCTGCAACTGCTGGCGGATCAGTTCGACGCTCCGGACGACAGCACCGACCTCGTCCTGGTAGCGGGGGTAGTGCACGGTCTTGAGGTCTCCGTCGGCGAGCTTCTCGGCACCGGCCGCGAGGGCCCGCAGGGGCCGTACGACGACGAGGTGGATCCAGCCCAGGCAGACCACGATCAGGGCGAGGCCCAGCAGACTGGCGAGCACGCTGCGGTCCTCGCGCTCGTAGGCGGTGATCTCGAACCGGGCGGCGTTCTGCCAGCTGACGACGGTCCAGCCGACGTCGGAGGCGACACCTCCGCCGGTGAACGGCGCGGCGGCGGCCACGGTGACCGCGCCACCGTCCCGGATGAGCAGACCGTTCTCCAACGGCCCGGCGCCCACCTGCACGTTGGCGGCGCGCACCAGGTCGGGCAGCACGTCGTTCGGCAGCCCCTCGAAGGCGCGGAAGCCGTCGCTGGCGGCGACCGTCCGCGCTTCGGTGTTCACGATCCGGACCTCGCCGAGACCGGGCCGCTTCAGCAGCGAGTTGAGGAACTCCACCCGCACCTCGCCGACCAGGGTCATGCCCTCGTGCTCCGGCACGGGCGCCCCGGCCTGCACGACGGGCTTCTTCTCGCCCTGGCCGGAGACACGGACCAGCGAGGAGTCCTTCTCCGTGGTCCACGGATGGGGGTCGCCGCCGGCCCGGGCGACGACGACGCCGTCCTTGCCGACGACGTACAGCGCCTGATAGCGGGAGTGCTCCCGCAGGGCGCCCTTCAGCAGGTTCTCGGTGGCGGCGACGTCCTCGGTGTCGAGCAGACGCGAGGTGGACACGAGGTCGGCCTGGGCCTCGTTGAGCGCCCGGCGGGCCCGGTCGGCGACCAGATCGGTGCGGTCGCGCTGGTCGTTGACCATGACCGCGGGGATGCTCACGGTCCCGTCCGTGCGGTTGAGCAGAAGCCCGACGGGGACGCACCACAGCAGCAGGAGCACCGCCGTCAGCACCAGCGGTCCGCGCGCACCGCCCCGGAACCTGCCGGGCGGACGGGCACCGGCGGCCCCGTCCTGGGCGCTCGCGCCGCCGAGCTGCCCGCGGATGCGCTCCAGCGCGGCGCCGATCCGGGCGGCCTCGCCCCAGCGGGGCACCGTGACCGGCCGGATCAGATCGCCCCGGGCGAGGCGTCGGGACTCCAGGAACAGGCCGAGCAGCGGACGCTGCACGGTCATCCACAGCACGGCGACCGAGAGCAGTCCGAGCAGGACCAGCGCGCCCGCCGCGAGCAGACCGAAGAGCTGCCGGTTGTCCTCGGCGAGGGTCTGCTGCTGGACCACGGGAAGCATGGCGACGACCGTGAGGCCGAGGCCGGCGGCGACGCTCTCCCCGTCCTCCGGGTCGGAGGCGGCGAGGGAGGCGTACCCCATGGTGGCGACCCGGCCGTTGTACGCCCCGCCCAGCAGGGTGCCGCTCACCCCGGGGTAGCCGCGGGAGCCGGGCTCCCGGGCGCTGACCGGGTTCTCCTCGGTCTCCTCGGCCGCCTGGTCGGACAGCCGGGTCATCTGCTTCTGCAGGAAGGTGAGTTCCTTGCGCTCCGCGTCCGAGTTGAGCGCCTCGGACTGCTCGAAGCCGGCGGTGGCGAGGATCTCGCCGCCCCGCGCGACGACGGCCATGCTGCGGAACGGGCCCAGGTTGATGGGCGGCACGGAGAGGCTGTTGGAGGCGACCAGCAGCTGCTGCGCCCCCTCCTTCCCCTCCAGCACGGCCATCGTCATCAGCCGTACGTCACCGGTCTCCAGCCGCACCATGCGCGGGGTGAGGGCCTTGTCGCCGGTGAGGACGTCCTTGTCCACCCAGGCCAGCGGGATGCGCTCGCCGCGGGCGGCGAGCACCTTGCCGGTGCCCAGGTCCAGCACCGTGGTGCCGGTCCATTTCTGGTACGCCTTGCTCAGGTCCGACAGAACGCGCTCGGGGTCCGTCGTGCTGCCCGCGTTCAGCGCGGTGGCGGTGCGTTCGAGGTCGGTGACCCGCTCGTCGATCGAGGCGCGCAGGGCGATGGCGCCGTCCTGGGCGAAGTACTGCTGCGAGGAGAGCACCGCCTTGGGCACGACCGGTTCCGCGCCGGGTCCCAGCACCTTGGCCGTGAGACCCGCGAGGGCGAGGATCAGGACGCAGAGCAACGCGATCGGCGGCCGGATGCCGCCCAGCAGCGGCATGTCCGCACGTCTGCGGATGCGCCGCCGGCCTTTCGGCACGAGGGGCGCGGCAGGAGTCGATGTCACCGGTTTTCTTCCTTGGTCGCTGCGGGTGCTCAGTGCCCGGAGGAAGCACCGCTGTCGCATGGCTGCGAGACGCTGTCACATAAAAGACGGATAAGCGCCTAATAGGTTGTTTCTGTCAGCGTGCAGAAAAATGTGGGCCTGATCACTTGTCCAGCGACAGCCGCTTCAGGCCGTCACCGCCCGGCGCGCCCCGGTTGTAGAGGAAGCCGCGCGTACGGTCCTCGGCCAGCCGGTAGCGGGCGATCCGGTCCTCGGACAGCCCTTCGGGGTTGCCCAGGGCCTGCTGGACATCGACGAGGCGGAGGTTCTCGACCGCACCCTCGGGAGCCTTCTCCCCGGGCTCGACCTCGGGCGGGATGTCCATCTGCGTCGTGCGGTAGCGGGCGGAGACGTCCCAGCCGTCGGCGGTCTCGCGGAACTCGAACCAGCCGATGGCCCCCTCCTCGGTGAGGCCGGTCGGCGAGGAGTGCCGGGCCACCTGGTTGCCGAGGCCGTACGCGACCCAGGTGCCGTTGACCTTCTGGATCGGCTGCACCACATGGGCGTGATGACCGATCACCAGGTCGACGCCGGTCTCCTCGGTGAGCCGCTGGGCCATGTCCAACTGCGGGACGCTCGGCTCGTTGTAGTGCTCCAGACCCCAGTGCACGGAGAGCAGCACCACCTCGGCGCCCTGGGAGCGGGCCCGCTTCTCGGCCTTCTTGATCTCGTTCGTGCTGGAACGGTTGAAGGCCCAGCTCTGCTTCTTGGGTGTGGGGTTGAGGAAGGACTCCCAGGAGTACGAGAGGTGAGCGACCTTGACGCCGTTGACGTCCAGGATGTTGATCTGCTCCGCTTCCTTCGGCGTCCGCGCCGACCCGCTGTGCCCGAGGCCCACCTTGTCCATGGTGTCCAGCGTGCGCCGCACGGCCTTCAGTCCATGGTCGAAGGTGTGGTTGGAGGCCGTTGAGCAGGTGTCGTACCCCACGTCCTTCAGGCTGGTCAGGATCTGCGGCGGAACCAGGAACTCCGGGTATCCCTGGAACGGCCCCTCGGGCTTCCCGACGGGCGTCTCCATGTGACAGATGGCGAGGTCGGCCTTGCTGATCACGGGCTTCACCCCGGCGAGCAGCGGTCCGAAGTCCAGTCCGGCCTCTCCGTGCCCGCTCTCCTTCGCGTCCTTCGCGGCCTGTTCGACCAGCTCGGGATGGATGAGGACATCACCGGCCGCGGCTACGGTGAAGCTGCGCCCACCGGCCTTGGCCTGGGGCTGCGCCGGCTCGGTGCCGCACGACACGGTCAGGCCGACGGCCATCGCCAGGAGGGCCAGTGAACGACTCATGCCGAGAGAATTACGGATTGTCACTAAGTCATACTTACATGGCCCTCATGGCCGACCTTCGGATTGTCATCACGGGATGGTCACATTTGCTGCGCACTTTCATCGCACTAGGTTTGCTCCTGGCTTTGGTCGGCTGCCAGACCGATGCGTCCCCGACCTCGGAGGATTCCGTTCCGCGCGCCCGGGAACTGGTCGACCTGCGCAGCCGCGTGCTCGGGTACACGGCGAAGCTCCGTGCCGATGCTCCCTACGGTCCGCCGGGCAAGTCGCAGCGCGTACGGCTGGCGAAGGCCGTCGGGAGCCTGCTGTCGGGTGACGCCCGGGAGGCGGAGCGGCAGCTCGCCCCGCTCGGCCTCGGCCTCACCCGCCTCACCGACACCGACTCGGGCCGCCGTTACGACGAGATCGCCGCCACCGGACCGGGCCGGAGTGCCCGTTGGGGCCGGCTGTATCTGAACGCCGACTCCACCGTCCGCTGGAACGCCCAGGTCCCGCACCCCGTCTCCGACCGCGACACCGAGGTCCTCGGCGTCCGGCTTCTCGAGGAGAACCCCGGCGGCGCTCTCGTTCTGGCGGGCGCCCACCGCCGGGCCGGCGAGAACGGCGCGGCCGATGTCGCCCACCGCGAGGACAGTGCTTTCCACGCGATCGTCGTGGAGCTGCAGAAGCGCGGGGTGCCCGGCGTCCAGCTGCACGGATTCGCCGACTCCGCCGACCGCCCCTACGACGCCGTCGTCTCCACCGGGGCCGTCGAGGCGGCGCCCGCCGAGGTGGTGGCGATGGCCGACCGCATGGACGACAAGGGCTTGCGGGTCTGCCGGGCCTGGGCGGCGCGCTGCCCGCTGGAGGGCCGGGCCAACGTCCAGGGCCGCTCGGCGGACCGCGAACACGCCCGCTTCGTCCACGTCGAGTTGGCCCGGCACGCCCGGGCGGACGACGGACGCGACACCGAAGAGGCCATCGACGCCCTGGGCGGGCTGGTCGCGGGGTGGACGGCCGGCGGGTAGCCCGGCACGGCATTTCGGAGCAGTTCCCTTCCCGGTGCTTGCTCCGGAGGCGGCGGGCCCGGCGCCGGCGGGCGCCTCTTCCGGGGCCCGTCCGGCGTCGGGCGTTGCCGCTTGCGCCCCGGCCGCCCCGGTGGGCCTGGCCGCCCCGGTTGGGCCCGGTGGGCCCGGTGGGCCGCAGGAAGGTCCGTACTCCTTCGGCGGCGAGCGGCCGTACGCGGGTGCCCTGCGCGGCGCTCGGGGGCCGAGCCGAGCATGTGTCGCGGGGCCCGCCCTCGCGTTCGTGACGCTCCATCAGGACCAGGTCGGCGAGGGGGCGCCGTACGCGCCTCGAACTCTTCCGCGCGGGCGGCGGGTGCCCGGGTGAAAGTCACCGGGGCGGCGGCGTTGTCCTCGGGTCGTCCGGATGTATAGCCTAAGCAATGGCATGTGACATTGCACTAGCGGGCGGCCGTGATGGCGCGCTAAGGGGTGGCCATGAAAGTCGTAGTCGTCGGCGCGGGCATCGTGGGCGCCGCCTGCGCGTTCCACGCCGTCGAGGCCGGCCTCGACGTCACGGTGCTCGACCGGGGCCCCGTCGGCGCGGGCACGACCAGCCGGGGCGAGGGCAACATCCTCCTCTCCGACAAGGAGCCGGGACCCGAACTGGAACTGGCCCGGCTCAGCCGCGATCTGTGGGACGAGGCCGCGGAGGAACTCGGCCCGGAGAGCGTCGAGTTCGAGACCAAGGGCGGCCTGGTCGTCGCGAGCACGCCCGAAGCCCTCACCGTCCTGCACGCGTTCGCCGCGCGGCAGGCGGAATCCGGCGTCCGTACCGAACCCGTCGAGCGCCCGGGCGACCTCGAACCGCATATCGCGCCCGGTCTGCCCGGCGGCGTCCACTACCCGCAGGACGCCCAGGTGCAGCCCGTTCTCGCGGCGGCCGGCCTTCTGCGCGCCGCCGTGCGCCGCGGAGCCCGTACGCACACCGGCGAGGCCGTCGCCGCGGTCACCGCCGCCGACGGCCGGATCACCGGAGTGCGTACCGCCGACGGCACGGTGCTGCCCGCCGACGCCGTGGTCAACGCCGCCGGCACCTGGGGCGGCGAGGTCGGCCGCCGGCTCGGCGCACCCGTCGAGATCCTGCCGCGCCGGGGCTTCGTCCTCGTCACCGAACCGCTGCCGCCGATGATCCGGCGCAAGGTCTACTCCGCCGACTACGTCGCCAACGTCGCCTCCAGCGACGCGGGTCTGGAGACCTCGTGCGTCGTCGAGGGCACCCGCGCGGGCACCATCCTGATCGGCGCCAGCCGTGAACGCGTCGGCTTCGACACCGCGATGAACCCGGCCGTGGTGACGGCGCTCGCCGCCCAGGCATGCCGCCTCTTCCCGTTCCTGCGCGGCGTCCACCTGATCCGCGCCTACCGGGGCTTCCGGCCGTACTGCCCGGACCATCTGCCGGTCGTCGGCCCGGACCCCCGCGTCCCCGGCGTCGTCCACGCGTGCGGCCACGAGGGCGCCGGCATCGGCCTGGCCCCCGCGACCGGCGCCCTGGTCACCGCTCATCTGCTCGGCAAGCCCTGGCGCGGCGCCGATCCGGCCGCCCACACCGGCCTGCTGCCCCACCGATTCCTCACCACCGGAGGTGTGCCGAAGTGACCGCAACGACCGCGTTCACCGTGGACGGCGAGCCGTTGCCGTTCGTCCCCGGACAGACCCTGGCCGCCGCGCTCGTCGCCTCGGGCCGGGTCGCCTGGCGGACCACCCGGGGCGGGCAGCGGCCCCGGGGGATCTTCTGCGGGATCGGCGTCTGCTTCGACTGCCTGGTGACCGTCGACGGTACGGGCGGACAGCGCGCCTGTCTGGTCCAGGCCCGTCCGGGCATGGCCGTCACGACCGGGGAGGACGGCGATGAGTGAGTCCGGCGACCTCGTGGTGGTGGGCGCGGGCCCGGCCGGTCTGGCCGCCGCCGCCACCGCCCTGGACGGCGGACTGCGGGTCGTCCTCGTCGACTCGGGGGCCGCTCTCGGCGGCCAGTTCTGGCGCCACCCACCGCTGCCGGCGCAGGAGGCCGTGCCGACCGCGGACCTCCACCACGGTCTGGGCGCCTACCGGGAGTTGTGCGCCACGCTGGCCGCCCACGAGCGCACCGGCCGGCTCACGCTGCTGCTGAACCACCATGTGTGGACCACGGCCCGCGTGGACGACGGATTCGCCGTCCACGCGGTGGACCGGAGCCGGGCGCCCGAGGAGCGGACCGTCGTGCTGCGCGCCCCGGCCCTGCTGCTGGCGACCGGCGCCTACGACCGCCAACTCCCTTTCCCCGGCTGGGACCTGCCCGGTGTGCTCACCGTCGGAGGGCTTCAGGCGCTGCTCAAGGGCGGGGGAGTGGTGGCCGGCCGCCGGGTGGTCCTCGGCGGTACGGGCCCCTTCCTGCTGCCCGTCGCCGCGGCCCTCGCCGCGCGCGGGGCCGAGGTCGTCGCGGTGTGCGAGGCGGCGGCGCCCTCGGCCTGGCTGCGGCACCCCGCGGCCCTGCTCCGTAACCCCGCCAAGTGGGCCGAGGCCGCCCGGTACGCGGGCACCCTCGCCCGGCACCGGATCCCGGTCCGCACCCGTACCGCGATCATCGGCGCCGAAGGAGGAGCAGAAGGACAGGCCGAAGGACAGGCCGGAGTCGGGGCAGGAGCAGAGGGCCGGGTCGCCTTCGTCCGCACCGCCTCCCTGGACGCGGACGGCAACCCACTGCCGGGTACGGAGCGCCGGATCGCGGCCGACACCGTGGGCGTCGGCTGGGGCTTCGTACCCCAGCTGGACCTTCTGCTCCCGCTCGGCTGCGGCCTCGCCGACGCGGGCGACGGCACCATGGCCGCCGCCGTCGACGACGGACAGCGCACCACGGTGCCCGGGCTCTACACGGCGGGGGAGACCTGCGGTGTGGGCGGGGCCGCGCTCGCGGTGAGCGAGGGCCGCGTCGCCGCCGTCTCGGTCCTCACCGACCTCTCCGCGCCGGGCCTGCCGAACGCCCGGCGGCTCGCCGCGGAGCGCCGGGCGGTGATCCGGCACCGCGCCTTCGCCCGGGCGATGGCACAGGCACATCCCCTGCCACCGGCCTGGCCCGCCTGGCTCACCGACGACACCCCGGTCTGCCGGTGCGAAGAGGTCACCGCGGGTGCGGTCCGGTCCGCCCGCGCCGACGACGCGGCGGCCGACCACCGGCAGGTCAAACAGCTGACCCGGGCCGGCATGGGCTGGTGCCAGGGCCGGATGTGCGGGCCCGCCGTGCACTGCCTCGTGGCCCGCGACCAGCCCTACGCCCCCGCCGAGCGGCTGATCGCGACCCCCGTCTCCCTCGGTGCGCTCGCCGACGCCGGCGAGTCCACCCCCGATCCCGCCTCCGATCCCACCTGAGGAGTTCCCATGGACCGCACCTCCCCCCGTACCCGGATGCCCTGGCACGGCGTCATCGTCGCGACCAGCCTCCCCTTCGGCCAGGACCTCGCCGTCGACCACGGCGCCTACGGCGACAACGTCGCCTGGCTCGCCGATCAGGGCCTGCACGGCGTCGCCCCGAACGGCTCGCTGGGCGAGTACCAGACCCTGACGTACGAGGAACGCGACCGCGTCGTGGAGACCGCCGTGGCCCACGCCCCCGAGGGCTTCACCGTGATGCCGGGAGTCGGGGCGTACGGCGCGATCGAGGCGCGGCGGCACGCCCTGTTCGCCAAGGACGCCGGCTGCCAGGCCGTCATGTGCCTGCCGCCCAACGCCTACCGGGCCGACGACCGCGCCGTCCTGGAGCACTACGCGATGGTGGCCTCCGCCGGACTTCCCGTCACCGCCTACAACAACCCCATCGACACCAAGGTCGACCTGCGCCCGGAGCTGCTGGCCAAACTGCACGCCGAGGGCTTCATCGTGGGCGTGAAGGAGTTCTCCGGAGACGTCCGCCGGTGCTACGCGATCAACGAACTCGCCCCCGATCTCGACCTGATCATCGGCACCGACGACACCCTCCTGGAGGTCGCCGTCGCCGGTGCCAAGGGCTGGGTCGCCGGCTACCCCCAGGTCTTCCCGCGCGCCTGCCTCGACCTCTACAACGCCTCACTGGCGGGCGATCTCGACACCGCGCTGCCGCTCTACCGCAGGCTCCACTCCGTACTGCGCTGGGACAGCAGGACCGAGTTCGTCCAGGCGATCAAGCTCGGCCAGGACATGATCGGCCGGACCGGCGGAGTCTGCCGCCCGCCCCGGCAGGCCCTGGACCCGGAGACCGAGGCCGTCGTCCGCTCCGCCACCCAGGCCCTCATCGACGCGGGGGTGAACTGACGTGCGCTCGAAGGTCTGTTACCACGCGGTCGACTCGCACACCGAGGGCATGCCGACCCGGGTGATCACCGGCGGGGTGGGCGTGCTGCCGGGCGCGACCATGGCGGAGCGGCGGCAGCGGTTCATGGCCGAACGGGACGGGCTGCGCACCCTGTTGATGTGCGAGCCGCGCGGACACGCGTCCATGTCCGGCGCGATCCTCCAGCCTCCGACCCGGCCGGACGCCGACTTCGGGGTGCTGTTCATCGAGGTCTCCGGCTGCCTGCCCATGTGCGGCCACGGCACCATCGGCGTGGCGACGGTCCTGGTGGAGACGGGCATGGTCGAGGCGGTCGAACCGGAGACCCTCATCCGCCTCGACACCCCCGCCGGTCTCGTCACCGCGCGGGTCGCCGTGCGCGACGGCCGCGCCGAGTCCGTCACCCTGGAGAACGTCGCCTCCTACAGCCACGCGCTGGACCAGGTGGTCGAGGTGGCGGGCTTCGGCCCGGTCCGTTACGACATGGCGTACGGCGGCAACTTCTACGCCGTCGTGCGCACCGAGGACCTCGGCATCCCCTTCGACCGGTCGGAGAAGGGGCGGCTGCTCGACGCGGGCCTGGCCGTCATGAAGGCGATCAACGAACAGAACCCGGTGGTCCATCCGGAGAACCCGGCCATCGACGTCTGTCACCACGTCTATCTGGAGGCCCCCGGATCGACCGCCGAGCACTCGCGGCACGCCATGGCGATCCACCCCGGCTGGTTCGACCGCTCGCCCTGCGGTACGGGAACCAGCGCCCGGATGGCCCAACTGCACGCGCGGGGGCTGCTGAAGGCCGGGCAGGACTTCGTCAACGAGTCCTTCATCGGCTCCCGCTTCACCGGCCGCATCCTGGGCGAAAGCACGGTCGGCGGGCGGCCCGCCGTCCTGCCCTCCGTCACCGGCCGCGCCTGGATCACCGGAACCGCGCAGTATCTGCTCGACCCCACGGACCCCTACCCGACGGGTTTCACCGTATGACGGCCGACCCTGCCGCCGCCCGTTCCACCGGCCCTTCCGCCGACCCTGCCTCCGGTCCGACCGGGACGGCACGTCCGTACACCACGCCGATCCGAACCGCCGACTGGCACACCGGGGGCGAACCCTTCCGGATCGTGCCCGAGGCTCCGCCGGTCCTGACCGGGCCCGGGCTCACCGTCTCCGAGCGGCGTACGGTCGCCATCGCCGACGCGGGCGCGCGGTGGACCCGGGCCCTGCTGTGCGGCGAACCGCGCGGCCACGCCGACATGTACGGGGCCTTCCTCGTCCCGCCGGACGACGCCGGGGCCCACCTCGGCGCGCTCTTCTGGCACAAGGACGGCTTCTCCACGGCATGCGGCCACGGCACGATCGCCCTCGGCTCCTGGGCCGTCGCCACCGGACTGGTCGCCGCGCCGCCGGACGGCACGACGGACGTCGTCATCGACGTCCCGTCCGGCCGTGTGACGGCGGCCGTGCGCACGGCCGGCGGCCGGGTCGCGGACGTGACCTTCGTCAACGTCCCCGGCCATGTCCACGCGCGCGGCGTCGAGGCGGCGACCTCGTACGGGAGCCTCACCGTGGACATCGCCTTCGGCGGCGCGATGTACGCCGTGCTTCCGGTGGACCGGCTCGGCCTCGGCCTGCGGGTCCGGCCGGGGGACGTCACCGCGCTCATCGCGGCCGGCCGCGAGATCCGCGACGCGCTGAACGCCGTCCGGGCCGCCGAACACCCGGACGACGACCGGCTGTCCGGCGTCTACGGAACGGTCTTCACCGAAGAGGCCGCCGCCCCGGTCGAACTCCCGGACGGCACAAGGCGGTTGCACCACCGCAACGTCACGGTGTTCTCGGACGGCCAGGTCGACCGCTCGCCGTGCGGCTCGGGCACCGCGGCCCGGGTGGCGCTCCTCGCCGACGCCGGGGAACTGCGCCCCGGCGACGAACTGCGGCGCGAGTCGGTGGTGGGCTCCGCCTTCCGCGCCCGGATCGAGCGGACGGTCACGGTCCACGGCCGGCCCGCGGTCGTCCCGGCCGTGACGGGCACCGCGTACGCCACCGGAACCGGCCGCTTCACCGTCGATCCCGACGACACCCTCGTACCCGGGTTCGTGCTGCGATGACGGTGACGCTCGACGCGGCGGACGTGTCCGCGCTCGGTCCGGTGGCCGCCGTCGCCGCGGTCCGGGAGGCGCTGGCCGCAGGGCTCGACCCGGACGGTGACGTACCGCGGGCGGTGGTGCCGCTGGCGCACGGTCAGGGGCTGCTCATGCCCTCCGAGCACGGCGGCTGGTACGGAGTGAAGGTCGCCACCGTCGCGCCGGGCAACGCCGCGCGCGGCCTGCGTCGGATCAACGCCACGTATCTGCTGCACGACAGCGCGACCCTGACGCCGGTGGCCCTGCTGGACGGGGTGGCGCTGACGACCCTGCGCACCCCCGCCGTCTCGGTCGCGGCCGGCCTGGAGCGGCTGCGCGCGCTCGCGGCCGGGTGCGAGGACGGGGACGAGGACCGGGGGCTGCGACTGGTGGTGTTCGGCGCCGGCCCCCAGGGGGAGGGGCACGTCGCCACCGTACGGGCCCATGTGCCGGTGGCCGAGGTCGCGGTCGTCACCCGGCGCGGAGGACCCGTTCCCGGCTGGGCGGACCGGCGCCTGGCGGCGGACGACGGGGGAGTGGCGGCCCTGGTGCGGCGGGCGGAGGCCGTCGTCACCGCGACGTCCGCGCGTCGGCCGGTGGTCGACGGGCGGCTGGTGCGCGACGACGCGGTGGTCCTGGCGGTCGGCTCGCACGAACCGGACGTACGGGAGCTCGACAGCGTGCTGATGGGGCGCGCCACCGTCGTGGTGGAGAGCCGTGAGATCGCCCTCCGGGAGGCGGGCGACGTCGTCCTGGCGATCCGCGAGGACATGCTCGCCCCGGACGACCTGCTCACCCTGGCGGATCTGCCCGGCGCCCGGGCCGCCGCCGTCCCGGCCGACCGCCCGCTGGTCGTGAAGACCTGCGGGGCTGGCTGGCAGGACCTGGTGATCGCGGTCGCCGCCTACCGGCGGAAGGTGGGCGTGGTGGTCAAGCGCGGCTGAGGTGGGCGCCCGGGCATCGGCCTCGACGCGCGCCGCGTTCGGCGGACTACGGCATCAGCGAACGCCACCGCGTCGGGCCTCGGCCTGAACGCCCGCCGACTGCACAGGGGTTACGCGTCAGCCCGCGCCGCCCCGTCAGGCCTCCGCCTCGACGCACCCCGCCCCCACCGGACGTCCGCGTCAGCGCGCGCCGAGCTTGCGGGTCGGTGCGGCGCGTTCGGCCTCCCGCTTCCGGGCCGCCCACAGCGTCCGCACATGCGCGAGATGGCCGCGCATGTGCGCCTCGGCCGCCTCCGCGTCTCCCGCGATCATGATGTCCAGGAGCGCGGTGTGCTCCCGCGCCGAACTCACCAGCGACCCTTCCTCGGACAGATCGGTGAGCCCGTAGAGCCGGGAGCGCTTGCGCAGGTCGGCCACGGTCTCGACGAGGCGGGTGTTCCCGGCGAGGGCGAGCAGTTCGAGATGGAAGCGCCGGTCGGACTCCAGATAGGCGATCAGGTCGCCGCCCTGCGCGGCCGTCACGATCTCCTCGGCCACCGGGCGCAGCGCCTCCAACTGCTCGCGGGAGGCGGTGCGGGTCACGCGGCCGATGGTGGGGATCTCGATGAGCGCGCGGATCTCGGTGTACTCGTCCAGGTCGCGCTCGGAGAGTTCGGTGACCCGGAAGCCCTTGTTGCGCACCGCCTCGACCAGACCCTCGCGGGCCAGGTCGAGCATGGCCTCACGCACGGGCGTCGCCGAGACGCCGTACTCGGCGGCGAGGGTGGGCGCGGAGTAGATCACGCCGGGCTGAAGTTCACCCGCTATCAGCGCGGCCCGCAGTGCGTTGGCCACCTGGTCGCGCAGATGTTCCTGCACCGAGATGAGTTTGCGGGACTTCAGCTCACTCATGCGTTCCCCTTCACGATTTGTCACCGCACTATACAATGTCACGTTGCGCGGCGACGCGGCGCCCTCCGGAGGGCGGTCGAGGAGCGCGGAGACCGGCGAACGGCCCGGGCCCGAGGGGACACGTTTCGGTAACGGGGCGACGTACGTCTTGGCTGTGCAATTTCACATTACTATGTTACGGGTCACACGTTATGGTCGCGGGCGGCCGCCCGGATCGCCGCCGGGCGCTCCGGCCCGGCTCACTTCACCCCTTCTCCGGCACGTTCCGGCCTGGTCAGGCCCGTTCCGCTCCGCCGCGTCCCCTTCCCGTACGAGGAGTGCACCCATGTCCCGTGGCACCCGCACGCTGTCCGCGACCCTGAGCGCCTCGCTCGCCCTGGCCCTGCTGGGAGCCTGCTCCGCACAGGGAGGTGACGACCGCGGCCCGGACGAGCGGCAGCCCGGGGTGGCGACCGGCACCGTCATCGGCGGCACCCCCGAGCGCGGCGGCACCCTGACCGTGCTGTCCAACCAGGACTTCGCCCATCTCGACCCGGCCCGCAACTGGGTCATGCCGACCATGGACTTCGGCACCCGGCTGATCTACCGCACCCTCACCACCTTCCGGGCCGCACCCGGGAAGCAGGGCAGCGAGATCGTCCCCGACCTCGCGACCGACCTCGGCAGGTCCTCCGACGGCGGCCGCACCTGGACCTTCACCCTGAAACCGGGACTCGCCTACGAGGACGGCACCCCGATCCGCGCCCGCGACATCAAGTACAACGTCGAGCGCTCCTTCGCCCCGGACCTCGCGGGCGGCCCCGACTACGCCCAGCGCTATCTGGCCGGCACCGACGGGTACGCCGGTCCGCTGGACGGCAAGCACCTCGACTCGGTCCGGACCCCCGACGACCGGACCATCGTCTTCTCGCTGCGCAGGCCCGTCGCCGAGTTCTCCTACACGGTCACGCTGCCCACCTTCTCCCCTGTGCCCGCGTCCCGGGAGAAGGGCGTCCAGTACGACCTGCGGCCCTTCTCCTCCGGTCCGTACCGCATCGAGAGCTACGCACGCGGCAAGAAGCTGGTGCTGGTCCGCAACCCCCACTGGGACGCGGCGACCGACCCGGTGCGCAAGGCGTACCCCGACCGCATCGTGGTGATCCAGGGCCTCAAGGGCGGCCAGATCGACGACCGGATCATCGAGAGCGCGGGCGCCGACGCCTCCGCGGTCGAGTGGTCCGACCTCCAGCCCTCCAGCGTCGCCAAGGTGCTGCCGAAGCCCGCGATCCGGCAGCGGCTCTCCGCCGAGCGCACCGGCTGCACCGACATGCTCGCGCTGAACACCTCCCGGGCGCCCTTCGACGACCCGAAGCTCCGTCAGGCGATGCAGTACGCCGTCGACAAGGAGGCCCAGGTGACCGCCAACGGCGGACCGGCCCTCAACGACGTCGCCACCGGCTATCTGCCCCCGTCGCTGACGGGCGGCCGGCCCGCCGACCCGGTCCACGACGGACCGGCCACCGGCGATGCGAAGAAGGCCCAGAAGCTGCTCGCCGAGGCGGGCAGGGCCGACGGGTTCGACACGACGATCACCGTGTCCACCGGCGACAAGACCCGCGCCGAGGCGCTCCAGCAGAGCCTGGCCCGGGTCGGCATACGGCTGCGCATCGAGACCGTCGACCCCTCGGTCTACTACGACACCATCGGCGATACCGCGGGCGCCCCCGACATGGCCATCAGCGGCTGGTGCCCGGACTACCCGTCCGCCGCCACCTTCCTGCCGTTCGTCTTCGACGGCCGCACCATCAGGCCCAAGGGCAACCAGGGCAATGTCTCCCAGTTCCGCGACAAGGCCGTGGAGAAGCGCATGGACGAGATCGCCGCGATGCCCGACGCGGCCGCCGCCAACACGGCGTGGACCGCGCTCGACCAGGAGATCCAGCGCTCGTCCCCGGCCGTCCCGCTGCTCTGGGAGCGCAAGCCGCTGCTGGTGGGCGACAACATCGCCGGGGCCTTCGGACACCCGTCCTGGACCGGCCAGTTCGACTTCGCGGTGATCGGGCTGAAGGACCCGTCCCGGAGCAAGGGCTGAAGAGGCCGGAGGGGCCGAAAGGGCTGAGGGACCGAAGGAACGAGGACGCATCGCCATGACTCCCGTCACCAAGCAGACCGCCGGACCGCCCACGGGACCGGGCGCCGGGCCGCCCGCCGGACCGGCTGCCGCCCCGACTGCCGGCGGACCCCGCTCCCCGGCCCTGCCCGCCGCCCCCTGGCGGGCCACCTGGCGCCGCCTGTGGGGCGACCGGGGCAGCCGGACCGCCCTGATCGCCGCCGCCCTGCTCGTCCTGGTCGCCCTCACCGCGCCTCTGCTCAGCCGGCTGGGCGGCTGGTCGCCCACCGCCTTCGACGCCGGCGCCATCGACCCCTACCTCGGCGGCCTGCCCCACGGAACCCTCGGCGGCATCAGCGCCGAACACTGGCTCGGCGTCGAACCGGTCACCGGCCGCGACCTGTTCGCCCGCGTCGTCCACGGCGCCCAGGTCTCCCTGCTGATCGCCTTCGCCGCCACCGCGATCGTCGTCGTCACCGGCACCGCCGCCGGTATCGCGGCCGGCTACTTCGGCGGCCGCGTCGACACCGTGCTGAGCCGGCTGATGGACCTCACCATGTCCTTCCCCTCGCTCATCTTCATGATCGCGATGATGTCGGTGGCCCAGGACGTCGACCGGGTCCTGCTGATGACCGTCGTCATCGGCGTCTTCGGCTGGCCCGGCATCGCCCGCGTGGTGCGCGCCGAGGCCCTCTCGCTGCGCCACCGCGAGTACGTCGAGGCCGCGCGCGCCTGCGGCAGCGGGCCCTGGCGCATCCTCACCCGGCAGGTGCTGCCCAACATCTCCGGGCCCGTCATCGCGTACACCACCCTGCTGATCCCCGGAATGATCAGCACCGAGGCGGCGCTCAGCTTCCTCGGCGTGGGCGTGCGCCCGCCCACCCCCTCCTGGGGCCAGATGATCGCCGAGGCCGTCGCGTACTACGAGACGGACCCCATGTACTTCGTCGTCCCCAGCGTCTTCCTCTTCGTCGCCGTCCTCGCCTTCACCGTCCTCGGCGACGCGCTGCGCGACATCCTCGACCCCCAGGGAGGACGCCCGTGATCGCCTACCTGGTCCGCAGGATCCTCGGCGTGACCGGCGTCCTGCTCGCCATCTGCGCCGTCACCTTCGTCATCTTCTACCTGCTGCCCGCCGACCCGGCCGCGGCGGCCTGCGGCAAGACGTGCAGCCCCGAACGCCTCGCGGAGGTACGTCACTTCATGGGCCTCGACCAGCCCGTGTGGCGCCAGTTCGGCGACTACCTCGTCGGGATCTTCGCCGGCCGCGAACTGGGCAGCGGCCCGCACGCGTTGCCGTGCGGCTTCCCCTGCCTCGGCTACTCCTACGAGAACGCCCTGCCGGTGTGGGACCTGCTGATGGACCGGCTGCCCGTCTCCGTGTCGCTGGCCTTCGGCGCGGCCTGCCTGTGGCTGGTGCTCGGGCTGACCGCCGGGGTGACCGCCGCCCTGCGCAAGGGCGGCCTCCTCGACCGCACCCTGATGGTCGGCGCAGTGGCCACCGCATCGCTGCCCGTCTACTTCACCGCGATGATGCTGCTCTACGGCCTGGTCCGGCTGACCGGGCTGCTGCCCTACCCCGCCTACGTCCCGCTCACCGACGACGCTCTTGCCTGGGCGGCCAATCTGCTGCTGCCGTGGATCGCGCTCGCCCTGCTCTACGCCGCGATGTACGCCCGCCAGAGCCGCAGTTCGATGATCGAGACGATGGCGCAGCCCTACATCCGGACCGCCCGCGCCAAGGGCCTGCCGGCCCGGACCGTCGTGGTCAAGCACGGACTGCGCTCCGCGATGATGCCGGTGCTCACGCTCTTCGGCATGGACCTCGGCGCCCTGCTCGCCGGAGCGGTCATCACCGAGTCCATCTTCGGCATCCCCGGCGTCGGCCGGCTCTTCTACGACGCCCTGCAACGCTCCGACCAGCCCGTCGTGCTCGGCGTGACCCTGCTCGCGGCCTTCTTCATCGTGGCGGCCAACGTCGTCATCGACCTCCTGTACGCCGTCGTCGACCCGAGGGTGAGGAACTGACGTGCCGCCCACCACCGAACCGGACCCGCCCCTGCTGCGCGTCCAGGACCTGCGGGTCGCCTTCGACACCCCCGTCGGCACCGTCCAGGCGGTCGACGGGGTCTCCTTCACCGTGGCGGCCGGCCGCACCCTGGGGCTGGTCGGCGAGTCCGGCTCCGGCAAGTCGGTCACCTCCCTCGCCGTGATGGGCCTGCACCGCCGGGCACGGGTCAGCGGATCGGTCGCCCTCGCCGGACAGGAGCTCCTCGGCCTGACCGACCGCCGGTTCGGCCGGCTGCGCGGACGCCGGATGGCCATGGTCTTCCAGGACCCGCTGTCCGCACTGCACCCCGCGTACACGGTCGGCGAACAGATCGCGGAGGCCCACCGCCACCACTTCGGCAGCGGCCGGCGCGTCGCCCGCAGACGCGCCGTGGACATGCTCGGCGAGGTCGGCATCCCCGAACCGGCCCGCCGGGCGGGGCAGTACGCGCACCAGTTCTCCGGCGGCATGCGCCAGCGCGCCATGATCGCCATGGCCCTGTCCTGCGAACCCGAACTGCTCGTCGCCGACGAACCGACCACCGCGCTCGACGTCACCGTCCAGGCGCAGATCCTCGAACTCGTCGCCCGGCTCCAGCAGGAACGCGGACTCGGCGTGCTGATGATCACCCACGACCTGGGCGTGGTGGCCCGCGTCGCCCACGAGGTGCTCGTGATGTACGGCGGGCGCGGCGCCGAACAGGCCCCGGTGGACGACCTGTTCCACAGCCCCGCGCACCCCTACACCCGGGGCCTCCTGGACTCGCTGCCCCGCCTGGACGACCCGGACGACGCCCCGTTGCGCGCCATCCCCGGCTCCCCGCCGTCCCCGGCCGGGCCACGGGCCGGCTGCCCCTTCGCGCCGCGCTGCCCCCGGGCGGCCGCCGCCACCGCCCCGGAGCGGGCCCGCTGTACCGAGGAGAGCCCCCGCCCTCGGGACGTACCCGGCGGCGGCCGGCTGGTCGCCTGCCATCTGCCCCTGCCGCCCACCCCGGCCGCCCCGTACCCCGGTCCGGCCGGCGGGGTGCCCGTACCGGCCGAGGAGGCCCGATGAAACCCACGTACACCAACTCCGCGCACTCGCAGGTTCGTTCGGCCGAGGGTGACGGGGCGGCGCCCCTGCTGTCCGTACGCGGTCTGGTGAAGGCGTTCCCTGGCCGCCGCGTCCTGGGGCGCGCCGCCGCGCCGGTCCGCGCGGTGGACGGTGTCGATCTGGAGCTCGCGGCGGGGGAGACCCTCGGGCTGGTCGGGGAGTCCGGCTGCGGCAAGTCCACGACCGGCCGGATGCTGGTCCGGCTGCTCGAACCCACCGCGGGGACAGTCGAGTTCGAGGGCCGCGACATCACCCGTCTCTCCCCGCGCGAGCTGCGGCCCGTCCGGCGGCGCCTCCAGATCATCTTCCAGGATCCGCACGCCTCCCTGAACCCGCGGCAGACCGTCGCCCGCATCATCGCCGAACCCCTGCTGGTGCAGGGCGCCACGGCCTCGGCGGCCCGGGACCGGGCCGCCGAACTGCTCGATCTGGTGGGTCTGGGCGCCGAGCACCTGGACCGGCACCCGTACCAGTTCTCCGGCGGTCAGGCCCAGCGCATCGGCATCGCCCGGGCCCTGGCGACCGGCCCCTGTCTGATCGTCGCCGACGAGCCGGTCTCCGCGCTCGATGTGTCCGTCCAGGCCCAGGTCGTCAATCTGATGGAGCGTCTGGGCGAGCAGCTGGGGCTGTCGTTCCTCTTCATCGCCCACGACCTGTCCGTCGTGAAGCGGGTGTGTGACCGGGTGGCGGTGATGTATCTGGGCCGCATCGTCGAGATCGGCGACAAACACGAGCTGTACGACAGCCCCGCGCACCCCTACACCCGCGCGCTGCTCTCGGCGGTCCCGCTGCCCGACCCGGCGGCGGAGCGCCGCCGCGAGCGGATCCTGCTGCTCGGCGACCCGCCGAGCCCGGCCGCGCTGCCCAGCGGCTGCGGCTTCCATCCGCGCTGCCCCAAGGCGCAGGCCGTCTGCCGTACCGAGCGGCCGCTGCTCCAGGTCGTCGGCTCCGGCGCGCGCACGGCCGCCTGCCACTTCCCCGAGACGGGCTGAGCGGCACCCGGCGGGCCGGGGCGGGCCGGCCCGCCGGGCTGCGTTCACCGGGAAGCCGCATCGGATTCGGTCCCACGCCTTCCCCATGAAGTGTGACCTGTGCAATGGTACATGGCACAGGTCGTGGGCATGTCAACTCCGGACATCGGCCCCATCCCGTCCGGCCGACAGCACGGCGCGACAACACCCCCGGCCCACGCCCCGGACATCCCATCGGTCACGCAGGTGCGTGCCTCCGATCCCTCATGGGAGGAAACAACGTGAGAACCACACTCGTCCGCCGAGGTGTGGGTGCCGTTCTGCCCCTGGCTCTGGCCGGGGCGATGAGCGTCGCGCTGCTCGCGCAGCCGGCCCAGGCGCAGCCGAACTCCCCTTCGGCCGCCACGGCATCGAACACGTCGCAACCGTCCCGCCCCGCCGGGTCGGCCGACCCCGCGCCGCTGGCGCAGCAGTCCCCCACCGCGGACACCGGTCACCAGCTCAAGGACCGGCTGAAGGCTTCCCAGCTCCCCCCGCTGAGCGCCGACAAGTCCGCCCTCAAGGAGGCCTACGGCCACCACGACGCCCAGCGGAAGCAGGACGCGGGCAAGAAGCCCTCGGCGAAGGCGGCCGCCGCGTGCGACCCGGCCGACTTCACCGGCCGCACCGGAAGCGAACTGGTCCGGCAGATCAGGGGTTCCACCATCGACTGCGTCAACACCCTGTTCGGCCTGACCGGGAGCAACGCCCAACTGGCCTTCCGTGAGGCCCAGATGGTCACCGTGGCCTACGCGCTGCGCGACAACGCCGCCTACTACCCGGGCGACGCGAGCACCGGCACCCCGCAGCTCGTCCTCTACCTCCGCGCCGGGTACTACGTGCAGTGGTACAACCCGGACGTCGTCGGACCGTACGGCAGCGCCCTGACGACCGCCATCCGCTCGGGTCTCGACACCTTCTTCGCGAGCCCCCGCTCGCACGATGTCACCGACGAGAACGGCGAGACGCTCTCCGAGGCGGTCATCCTGATCGACAGCGCCCAGGAGAACGCCCGCTACCTCCACGTCGTCAAGCGGATGCTGGCCGACTACGACTCCTCCTGGAACGCCTACTCGCGGATGCTCGCCGCGGCCAACAACGTGTACACGGTGACCTTCCGGGGTCACCAGGTGCCCGCGTTCGTCAGCGCCGTCGAGGCGGACCCCAGCCTCATCGACTCCCTGTACCGCTTCGCCGCCGACCACATCGACCTGCTGGGCGGCGACCAGGCGTATCTGACCTCCAACGCCGGACGGGAACTGGCCCGCTTCCTCCAGCACCCGAGCCTGCGCGGCAAGGCCCGCCCGCCGGCCACCGCGCTGCTCCGGCAGACCTCCGTCACCGGCCCCACCGCCCCGCTCTGGGTGGGCATAGCGGAGATGGCCGACCACTACGACAAGGCGAACTGCTCCGACTACGGAGTCTGCGACCTCCAGGAACGCCTCAAGCGCGAGGTCCTGCCGGTCCGTCACACCTGTAGCCCCGGCATCCGCATCCTCGCCCAGCAGATGACGCCCGCCGAGCTGAACGCCGGCTGCACCAGCCTCATCGAGCAGGACGCCTATTTCCACCGGATCGCCAAGGACGACGGCCCGGTCGCCGACGACAACAACACCTCCATCGAGGTGATCGCCTACGACTCCAGCGCCGACTACCAGACGTACGCCGGCGCGATGTACGGCATCGACACCAACAACGGCGGCATGTACCTGGAGGGCGACCCCTCCGTCGTCGGCAACCAGCCCCGCTTCATCGCCTACGAGGCCGAATGGCTGCGGCCGGACTTCCACATCTGGAACCTCAACCACGAGTACACCCACTACCTCGACGGCCGGTTCACCATGTACGGCGACTTCGCCGAGGGCATGAGCACCCCGACCGTCTGGTGGGTGGAGGGCTTCGCGGAGTACATCTCCTACCACTACCGGGGTGAGCCCTACGCCGCGGCGATGACCGAGGCGGGCAAGGGCACCTACGCCCTGAGCACCCTGTTCGGCACCGACTACAGCCACGACACCACCCGGGTGTACCGCTGGGGCTACCTCGCCGTGCGCTACATGCTGGAGCAGCACCCCGCCGACATGGAAACGGTGCTCGGCCACTACCGCACCGGAGAGTGGGCCGCCGCCCGGACCTACCTCACCAGCACCGTCGGCACCCGCTACGACCGTGACTTCCGCACCTGGCTGGCAAGCTGCGCGGCCGGTGACTGCGGCGACGGCACCACCACCCCCGTCTCCGAGTGCACCGACCCCGACACCCGTGTCCTGGGCGAGAACTGCCGCCGCAGCGACCTCTCCGCCACCACCGGCAACTACGCCTACCACTACCTGTACATACCGGCCGGCACCGACCGGCTGAAGATCACCGTCAGCGGCGGCACCGGCGACGCCGACCTCTACTACAGCGGCACCGGCTGGGCCACCACTTCCGCGCACACCAGCCGCGACACCGGCCCCGGCAGCGCCCACACCCTGACCGTCACCAACCCGCCCGCGGGCGCGCACTACATCAGCCTGCACGCCGCGAGCACCTTCGGCGGGGCCACCCTGACCACCGCCTACTGATCCGCCCGCCGCACCCTCCGGCCGGGGCCGGGCGCCACTCGCGCCCGGCCCCACTGTCAGTGCCTCCCCCTACAGTCGAAGACATCGCTCGGGGAACGCACCGGGGGAGTCGGGGAACACCGGAGAAGGGGCAACAGCCATGTCCGCCAACAGGATCCAGCACAAGGTGAATCACGTCGCTCTGGTCGTGGACGCCTCCGGTTCGATGTACCAGCACCAGGGTCAGCTGATCCGTGTCGTGGACGAGTTCGTGGCGGGGCTGAAGGCCGAGTCGGACAGCCTCGGCCACGAGACCCGGATCAGCCTCTACTCCTTCGACCACCGGGTGGAGAACCTGGTCTGGGACATGGACGTGAAGCATCTTCCGTCCATGCGCGGGCTGTACAAGGTCAACAACGGCGCCACCGCCCTCATCGAGGCCTCGCTGAAGTCCCTGGACGACCTGGGGCACATCTGGGAGGAGTACGGCGAGCACAGCTTCCTCCAGATCGTCGTGACGGACGGCGAGGAGAACGCCTCCGGCGGCGACCGGCGGCACGACGGCGACATGAGCATCCTCGGCCCCTGGCTCGACCGGATCACCGCGAAGATGAACGGACTCCCGGGGCACTGGACCTCCGCGATCCTCGTCCCCAACTCCCTGGCGAAGCGCACCGCCCAGAACTACGGCTTCCCGGCCGGCAACATCGCCATCTGGGACGCGGACTCCCAGAAGGGCGTCGAGGACGCGATCGGCACCGTGCGCGCCGCCGCCACCAGCTTCCTCCGGGGCCGCGAGCAGGGCGTGCGCGGTACGAAGAATCTGTTCGCCGTCGGCCAGGACATATCCGTGGACGATGTGCGGGCCACTCTCGAACCGGTCGCAGCCGACAAGTACCGCCTCCTGAAGGTCGACAAGGAGATGGAGATCCGCGCCTTCGTCGACTCGCACCCGGGCGTCAGCTACGAACGCGGCTCCTGCTACTACCAGTTGGGCACGCGCGTCCAGGTGCAGCCCGACAAGGAGGTCATCGTGGTCGAGAAGGACACCGACCGCGCCTACACGGGCGAGGCCGCGCGCAACCTCCTGTTCGGCACCGGTGTCCGCGGGACCGTCTCGGTGAAGGCCGGCAACAACCCCAAGCTGGAGGTCTATGTGCAGAGCCGCTCGGTGAACAGGAAGCTGAAAGCCGATACCCGTCTGCTCATCATGCTCTGACCCCGGTCATGCCCAGGCCCCGGACGACCGTTCAGCCCGAGGTCGCCGGAGCCGAGGAGTCGATGGCCACCGACACGGCCAGCAGGCCCAGGGCGGTGCCCATCAGATAGCGCTGGGCGCGGAGCCAGGAGGGGCGGCGGGCGAGAAAGACGGCGACGGCTCCGGCCGCCAGGACGATGCACAGGTTGACGGTGAGAGCCACCGCGATCTGGACGGAGCCCAGCAGAAAGCCCTGGAGAAGGACGTTTCCCGCCTCCAGGCTGATGAACTGCGGGATGAGGGACAGATACATGATGGCGATCTTGGGGTTGAGCAGATTCGTCATCAGGCCCATCGTGAACAGCCTGCGCGAGGAGTCGTGCGGCAGGTCCTTGGGCGCGAAGACGGAGATACCGCCGGGCCGCAGGGCGGACCAGGCCAGGTAGGCCAGATAGCCGGCGCCTGCCAGCTTCACGGCCACGTACAGCTCGGGCACCGCGAGGAAGACCACCGACAGACCGAGGTTCGTGGCCAGCAGATAGACCAGGAAGCCCACGGCCACCCCGCCGAGCGACACCACTCCCGCACGACGTCCCTGGGTGATGCTCCGGGAGACGAGATAGATCATGTTCGGGCCCGGGGTGAGCACCATGCCCAGTGCTACGAGCGCGACCCCCAGCACCCCGCTCAGCTCAACCATGCGTGTCCGCCGCTCCGTTCATGCCAGCTCATGCCAGCTCATGCCAGCTCATGCCTGTTCGAGCCCCCGGTCCCGGCCGCGCGGCTCGGTGCAATGGGAGTCTAGGTAGGTGATCTGACTCGGTTCAATAGGGGACATTGCACTCGGTGCAATGATGTGTTTCGATGCCGCTCACCACGTTCGATGCCGTTCACCGAGGAGGCGAACCCGTGAAGGACTTCCGGTCCGTCGCCGACCTCGTGGCGGCGGAGATCGCGGCCGGCCGGCTCAAGGCGGGGGAACGCCTGCCTTCGCAGCGGGAGTTCGCCCGGCGGTACGCCATCGCCAACTCCACCGCCGTCCGCGTCTACCAGGAGCTCGCCCGCCGCGGTCTCACCGTCGGCCAGGTCGGGCGCGGCACCTTCGTCACGGACGCGCCCGGTGCGCCCGCTCCCGCGCCCGCCCTGTCCGAGCCCGCCGACAGCCGGGTCGACCTGGAGCTCAACCACCCCGTCGTGCCCGAACAGGCCGGGCTGCTCGCCGCCGGCCTGGCGAAGCTGGTGCGCTCCGACCACCTGGAGTCGGTGCTCCGCCCGGTCGGGCCGGACGGCACGGCCGCCGCCCGCGAGGCCGCCGCCGAGGTCCTCGCACGGGGCGGCGGGCGGCCCGATCCGGAACGGATCCTGTTCGCCGGGAACGGCCGCCAGGCCATCTCCGCCGCCGTCGCCGCACTGACCCGGCCCGGCGCCCGGCTGGGCGTCGAGGAGTTCACCTACCCGGTGCTGAAGGCCATCGCCGCCCGGCTCGGCGTCACCCTCGTGCCCCTCGCGATGGACGAGGACGGGCTGATCCCGGAAGCGGTGGAGGACGCGCACCGCGCGGATCCGCTGCACGCCGTCTACGTACAGCCGGTCCTGCACAACCCGCTCTCGATCACCATGCCCGAGCGGCGGCTCGACCTGCTGGCCGATGTGCTGCTGACCTCGGGGATCCATGCGATCGAGGACGCCGTCTGGGCCTTCCTCCGGGACGACCTGCCGCCCCTCGCCGCGCGGACCCCCGAGCACACCGTCCTCGTCGACAGCCTCTCCAAACGCCTGTCGCCGGGTCTGTCCCTCGGCTTCACCGTGGCCCCCGCCGCGCTGGCGGGCCGGCTCGCGGGGGCCCTGCGCTCCGGCGGGTGGACGCCGATGCGCTTCCCCCTGGAGGCGATGGTGCGGTGGCAGGCGGACGGCACCGTCGACGCGCTCGTACGGGCCAAACAGCGCGAAGTCCGGGCGCGGCAGGAGATCGCCCACCGCCACCTCGGCGACTTCCGCACCCGCAGCGCCCCGGTCTCCTGCTACCGCTGGTGGGAGCTGCCCGGCCCCTGGCGCGCCGACACCTTCGTCGCCGCCGCCGCGCGGCACGGCATCGCGGTGACCCCGGCCGCCGCGTTCTCCGCCGGCCGCCACCGGGGCCCGCACGCGATCCGCCTCGGCCTGGCCTCGCCCACCCGGGAGGTCCTCTCCCGGGCCCTCACGACCCTCGCCGACGTCGCCCGGTCCGCACCGGACGAGCTGGCGGGGGACTGAGAGCTCATGAAGTGAAGCCGTGGTGGAACTGCACGGCTTCACCGAGAGCTGCGCGGGCTCCCTCGAAGTCGGCGAGACGGGCAGCGACCGTGGCCACCGCGAGCCGTTCTGGCAGGGCCGCAGAGAATTTGAGACCGTGTACGGCGCGGCGATCGACATCCTGAAGAACGAGGGCAGGGCTGTCGCACGCGACTTGGTGACCCTCCCGCCACCTGCCGGGCGTCAGGTCCTCACGCAGGCGCACGTAGCAGTCCGTGGGACGTTGCACCGGATCGGCGATGGACGGCAGCGTCGCGGCCAATGTCGCGTTCGCACGGTAACCGGCCCAGGTCCACCAACGGACATCCGAACCATGACGGCTGACCAGAGATCGTGTCGGGTGCACGAGTTCAGGTGCCTCGTCCTCCCGCCACCCCGCCAGACAGACCTCGGCTCGACGGGTGAGGGAGACCGGAGGATCCTCGCCGAGGAGCACCGTACGCATCGCACGGGTGAGGTGGTAGGAGAGGCCGAGAACCGAGCCACTGCTCCACTTGGCGACCCCGCCGCCGTCTGCCGGTTCGACGAAGGCCCGTTTGCGGGTCCGGTCGATGAACGTCACCTGCCGGCTACGGGCCCAGCTCACCGATCAGCGCAAGGCACGTGAGCGCGAGGCCGAACGGGCGGCATGGTTCCCGGAGTGCCCTGACGGCCTGAGACCACGGCCCCTGGGAGTCGGCGCTGTCAAGGCTCCCGGTCGCCGCGCTCCGCGATCTCCTCCAGAAGCCCGTCGAGGTCCTTCAGCCGGTCCAGGCCCGTGACCGCCCTGGCCATCCGGTGGTTGGAGCTCAGGGACTCGCGGTGGCGGTGCAGGAAGGCCCAGTAGCCCGCTGTGTACGGGCAGGCGTGCTCGCCGGTGCGGTCGGTGGGGCGGTAGGCGCAGGGCTTGCACAGGTCGCTCATCTTGTTGATGTAGGCGCCGCCGGAGGTGTACGGCTTGGTCGTCATCCGGCCGCCGTCCGCGTACTGCGACATGCCGACGACATTGGGCAGCATCACCCAGTCGTAGCCGTCGACGAAGCACCGGTGGAACCAGTCGGTCACGGCGGCCGGGTCCCAGCCGTCCTGGAGAGCCCGGCTGCCCAGCACCATCAGCCGTGGGATGTGGTGCGTCCAGCCGGTGTCGCGGACCTGGGCCAGCACGGTGGACAGGCAGTTCGCGGTGACGGCGTCGGCGTCCAGATCGAGGAACCAGTCGGGCAGCGGAGCCCGGTGGCGCAGCGCGTTGCGGTGCCGGTACTCCTCGCCGAAGTGCCAGTACAGCTGCCACACGTACTCCCGCCAGCCCGCGATCTGCCGGACGAAGCCCTCGACGCTGTTGAGCGGCGCCTCGCCCGCGCGCCACGCCTGCTCGGCCCGGTCGACGCACTCGGCGGGGTCGAGGAGGCCCAGGTTGAGGGGGACGGACAGCAGACTGTGGCTCATCACGGGGTCGGCAGCGAGCATCGCGTCTTCGTACCGGCCGAAGCCGGCAAGGCGGTGGGCGACGAAGCGCCGGAGCGCGGCCAGCGCCTCCCGCCGGGTGACGGGGAAGCGGCGGGGGCCGTCGCGGCCGACGAACGTGACCTCGCCGTCACGCTCCCAGCGGTCGAGGTCGTGGCGCACCTCGTCGTCGATCTCGTCCTCGCGCGGGCGGTAGGGCGCGGGTACGTCCAGGGTCTGCACGCCCCGGGGCGGCGGCTCGCGGTTGTCGTGGTCGAGGTTCCACGTGCCGCCGGCCGGCGCGTCGCCGTCCATGAGCAGGTCGTGCTCCCGGCGCACCCACCGGTAGAAGCCCTCCATCCGCAGCCGGTCGCCCCCGTGCTCCTTCGCCCACGCGCCGAACTCCTTCTGCGCCAGCAGGAACCCCCGGGCCGGAAGCACGTCGATGCCGTCCCGCGCTGTCACGAAGTCCAGCGCGGCCCGGGAGGTCGGGTGGCAGACCGTCATGCGGTCCCGCCGCCCCCCGAAACCCGCCTCCGCCAGCCCTTCCGCGTACGTCCGGGCGTGTACGTAGCGAACGCGGTCGCCCAGTTCGGCCGCCCGGTGGCGCATCGCGGAGAGGACGAGATGGGCCTTGGCCCGGTGGAAGCGGCGGCGGCGCAGGGCGGACCGGGCCTCGATCATCAGGAGGGGCGCGTGTTCGTCCGGACCGCCGTGTCGAGGGTCCAGGAAATGCGGGCCGAGCTGGTCTCCGAAGAGCCAGTGGGTGCGTGGTGCCATCGCGGGCGTCCGTCCTGCCGTCGGAGATTGCCCCGCCACGTTAGGAACGGCCGGGGAGGCCGCGGTGACGCCACGCCGGGCTACCGGGGCGAGGACGCGGCGGTCATCCGCCGCAGTCCTGTGTACTGGAGCGTGGTGTAGACCGTCACGATCAGCGCGCCGATCAGCAGGAACACCGTCCCGAACCCGTTGAGCGGCACGAAGTCCGCGAAGGCCGTCACCACGCACCCGACCGCGCACAGGGCGTTCACCGCAACGACGGTTCTGGCCAGGGCGGGCGGGATCACCGGACAGCCCGCGATCAGGGCGAGGCAGGCCGCCCCGCCGATCTGGAAGATGCCGAACGCCACGGCGAAGGCCACCGGCATCCCGGTCGCGGAGCCGAGCGGCGCGGCGGCCGCGATCAGTACGACGCCCATCACGGCGGTGCTCACGCCGTCGACGCGCAGCACCAGACGGAGAAACCGGGCGGTGTCCCGTGCGGGTGCCGTCGCCGCGGACGGGGAAAGGGCGTACGTCATCTCGGACCTCCTTGGGTGGGTGGGGCGTTGACACCGTGCCACGCCGCAGGTCCCGGGCTCCATGACCTCCGAGGTCATGGACGGGTGGCCGCGGCCCCCGGATACGGTGAGGTCATGGAGACCGAAGAGCCGCCCCGCGTAGGCCTGTTGCTGCGCGAGTGGCGGCGGCGTCGCAAACTCAGCCAGCTCGACCTGGCTCTGCTGGCGGATACCTCCACCCGGCACCTCTCCTGCGTGGAGACGGGCCGCGCCCGGCCGAGCCGGGAGATGGTCCTCCGTCTCGCCGAACACCTCGACGTCCCGCTGCGCGACCGCAACGGCCTGCTGCTGGCGGCCGGTTACGCCCCCGCCTACCGGGAGTCGCCGCTCGACAGCGAGCGGATGGTGATGGTCCGCTCCGCGGTCAGGGCGATGCTGGCCGGCCACGAACCGTATCCGGCCGCCGCGATCGACCGGATCTGGAACATCGTCGACCACAACGGCGCGATGTCCCTCCTGCTCGGCACCGTGCCGCCGCACCTGACGGAGTCGGGCGGCAATGTGATGCGGCTGATCCTCCACCCGGAGGGGCTCGCCTCGCAGTGTCTGAACTTCGCCCAGGTCCGCGCCCACGCCCTCGGCCGGCTGCGGCACCAGGTCGACACCACCGGCCACAGCGACCTGCGGGAGCTGTACGAGGAGGTGTCCGCCTGCCCGGCCCCGCCGGACCTCGACACCGACCCCGGGCCGGTGGACCCGACGGGCATCGTCGTCCCGCTGCGCATCCGTACGCCGCTCGGCGACATGGCGTTCTTCAGCACGATCGCCACCTTCGGAGCCCCCGCCGACGTGACCCTCTCGGAACTCGCCGTGGAGTCGTTCTTCCCGATGGACGAGCAGACGGACACCCTGCTGCGCACCCTGGCGGCGATGAGCGAGACGGGCGAGACGAGCGGCGAGGGCCGGTGACGACGCGCGCCCCGGGCCGGTAGCGGTCCTGGGCCGCCGAAGGTCAGCGGCGGCCCGGTCCTGAGGTGGATCCCGGACTTCCGTGCGGGTGGGCCCGGTAGTCCCGCCCGTTGCTCCGCAGCTGCTGCGCCCGCAGCCGGGCCTCCTGCTCGATCAGCAATCCGTCCGCGTTCTCGGTGGGCCCGCGGCGGCCGCGCCGCACCAGAACCACCGCACAGCACGCGGCCACTCCGCCCAGCACTGCCAGTAACGCGACCAACGTCCCCATGAAGTCCCGCTTCCCCCTGCTCCGGCCTGCCCGATGGTGGCGATTCTCCTGGCTCCGATCCTCTCTCCGCAAGGACGGCCACGGTGCGAAGGACCACCCGGCGGCCGAGGAGAGCGCGGAGAAGGGTGCGGGGGAGGGGGCGGAGCTGTCCGGCGGTCTCCAGGTCTCCGACGGAGGATTCACCCTCGACCTCAGCACCAAGCGCGTCGAGGCGGGCGAGCCGGCCGAGCTGCGCTTCGCGGTCGTGGACGAGGACACCTCGCGCAACGTGACCGCGTTCAGCCGCGAGCACGGCAAGGAGCTGCACCTGATCGTGGCGTCGAGCGACCTCACCACCTACCGGCACCTGCACCCCGTGCGGGCCGCCGACGGCACCTGGTCCGCCCCCGTCGAGCTGCCCGAGGCCGGCGGCTACCGGGTCTTCGCCGACTTCACCCCGGACGTGGAGAACGCCGAGGGCGTCACCCTGGGCGCGGACCTCGCCGTATCGGGCGGCGCGCGCCCCGAGCCGCTGCCGCGCGAGCAGCGGACCGTGACCGTCGACGGGTACGAGGTGACGCTCGACGGGGCGCTGCGCCCCGGGTCGGGCAGCGAGCTGAAGCTGGAGGTCGAGAAGGACGGCAGGCCGGTCACCGACCTCCAGCCCTACCTCGGCGCGTACGGCCACCTCGTCGCCCTGCGCGCCGGAGACCTGGCGTACCTCCACGTCCACCCGAACGGCGAGCCGGGCGACGGCCGGACGGAGCCCGGGCCGGAGGTCTCCTTCACCGCGACGGCTCCGAGCAAGGGGGCCTACCGCCTCTTCCTCGACTTCCGGCACGAGGGGAAGGTCCGTACGGCCGCCTTCACCGTGCACGCCGGAGGAGCCGCGCCCGAGAAGTCCGCGCCGGAGCACGGCGAATCCGCCGGTCACGGTCACTGAGCGGACAGCCGCGCCCTCCGGTCGGGGCGTCAGCTCACATCGAGGATCTTGCCCACCAGCCGGGTCGGGGTCCGCCGCTCGGCGGCCGTCAGCGAGCCGAAGGCGCGGTCCAGCAGCCGCGGCACCCCGCCCTCCGCCTCCGCCGGCCCCGGCCCCGCCTCCGGGGTGAGGGTCACCGCACAGGCCCGGCGGTCCCGGGAGTGTTCGAACCGGCCACATAACGATCAGCGCACGGGTGCCGCGCTCCGCCGTACGGACGAGAGGCCCTGCCGGCGGCTTCGGCCGCCGGGGGCGGTTCAGCCGCTCTCCACCGGAGTCGCCTCGGGGAGGGCCGGGCGCGAGACTCGGTCCGGCGGCCGTACGACGGGCCGTCAGCGTCGTGAACCCGGGCACCTTCAGGAAGGGTGCCGTCGCGCCGGTGCTGGGCAACGACGTTGCCTGCGGGGCCAGTACGCGGATCGCCGTGCTTGCCCGTGGCGATGCGCAGGCGTGGGGCACCGGACTCGACGGTGCGGAATTATCGTCTTCACATAGATCATCCCTATGCGGATTGCATGGCTCAGGATGATGTCGCGCCCTTGTTTCTCGGGCGCCGGCGGCGGCCTCCGCCGAGTCATCGGACCCGAGGCGTGGCACGGGCTTCCCGGAAGGCGGAAGGGGGGCCTGTCGGAGCGCCGGCGCGGCTGGCTTAGGCTTACCTAACCTTCACCTGCTCGGCCAACCTGAGGACCCTCCATGCTCGGCTTCACCCGCGTGCGTCGCCACACCCTCGCCGCCACGGCCACCACCGTCGCCCTCGCCGTCGCCCTGGTCGGCTGCTCCTCGGAGGACGGCGGCGACAAGAAGAAGGACGAGGCGGCCGTCACGATCAAGAGCTCGCTCGGCACCGCGACGATCAAGGGCAAGCCCGAACGCATCGTCACCCTCGGCCAGGGCTCCGCCGAGACCGCGATAGCCCTCGGCCAGACCCCGGTGGGCATCGAGAGCTACCCGTGGGGCAGTGACAAGTCCGGCTACCTACCGTGGATCAACGAGGCCGTGAAGAAGTCCGGCGACAAGCTCCCCAAGCAGTTCACGGGCGGCGAGGAGATCGACTTCGAGGCGATCACCGAGCTGGAGCCGGACGTCATCCTGGCCCCTTGGTCGGGCATCACGCAGAAGCAGTACGACGTCCTCAAGGACATCGCACCCACGGTCGCCTACCCGGACCAGGCGTGGAGCACCGACTGGGACCAGCAGATGGACATCATCGGCAAGGCGCTCGGCCGGACGAAGGACACCGACGCCCTCAAGAAGAAGATCGAGAAGCAGCTCGCCGACGCCGCGGCCACCCGGCCGAACTACAAGGACGTCACCTTCTCCTACATCTACAACTCCGGCCCCGGCACCCTCGGCGTCTTCAAGCCCGAGGAGCAGCGCGTCAAGATGGTCTCCTCGCTCGGCCTGAAGGTCGACCCGGTCGTCAACGGCTTCAAGGAGACCCCCGGCACCGACTCGGCCCTCATCGGCCTGGAGAACGCCGAGAAGCTCAAGGACAGCGACCTGATCTTCACGTTCTACACGGACGAGAAGAACCGCAAGGAGATCGAGGGCCAGAAGCTGTACGGCGCGATCCCCGCGATCAAGAAGGGCGCCGTCGTCGCGAGCAACGACAACTCCTTCGTCACCGCCTCCTCGATCATCAACCCGCTGACCGTGCCCTGGACGATCGAGCGCTACCTGCCGATCATCGACCAGGCCGTCAAGACCGCCGGCAAGTAACCCCGGCCGGGTATCCGGAACACCAGGGCCACCAGGCACACTCCACTCCCATGGCAACCACCACGGTCGCACCGCCGAGCGGCGCCGGTACCTCCCGTACCGGCGCCGCTCGGACGGCGTTCCTCCTGCTCCTCGGGCTGGTCGCGCTGGCCATCGCGCTCTGCGCGAGCGTCATGTTCGGCAGCCGCTCCACCTCGTTCGGCGATGTGCTCGACGTCCTGCGCGGCAGCGCCGACCCGAACATCACCGTCATCATCGAGAGCCGCTACCCCCGCACCGTCCTCGGTGTTCTCGCCGGACTCTGCCTCGCGGTCGCGGGCACCCTCATGCAGGGCGTCTCGCGCAACCCGCTGGCGGAACCGGGCCTCCTCGGCATCAACGCCGGAGCCTCCGCGAGCATCGTCGCCGCGACCGCCTGGCTCGGGGCCTCCGGCGCCACCGACACCATGTGGTGGGCGCTGCCCGGAGCGCTGGTCGCCGGAGTCCTCGTCCATGTCATCGGCTCCGCCGGTACGGGGACGAGCGTGGTGCGCCTGGTGCTCGCCGGGGCCGTGCTCACCGCCGTACTCATGGCGTTCATCCAGGCGGTGACGCTCAGCAAGCCGCAGGTCTTCGACAGCTACCGCTACTGGGTCGTCGGCGCCCTGGGCGGCCGGGACTTCGACGTGTTCTGGTCCGTCCTGCCCTTCGCCGCCGTCGGCTTCCTGCTCGCCCTCGCCCTCGGCCCCGGCCTCAACGCCCTGGCCCTGGGCGACGCGACCGCCGTCGCCCTCGGCTCGCACCCCGGGCGCACCCGGGGCGGCGGACTGCTCGCCGCCACCCTGCTCAGCGCCGCCGCGACAGCCGCCGTCGGCCCGATCGCCTTCGTCGGCCTCGCCGTCCCGCACGTCGTACGGGCCCTGGTCGGCGTCGACTTCCGCGTCCAGACCCTCTTCTCCGCCCTGCTGGGCCCCACCCTCCTGCTCTTCGCGGACGTGGTGGGCCGGGTCGTCATGCGCCCCACCGAACTCATGGTCGGCGTCGTCACCGCCTTCATCGGCGCACCCGCGCTGCTCATCGCCGTACGCAGGATGAGGGGCACCTCATGACCGTCACCGACCGCACCGTCACCGACCGGACCACCCGTGTCCGCAAGGCCCCCCGCGGCTATCTGGTCATCGGCCGCACCGTGGCGATACCCGTGCGCCGGGCCTCCGCGGCCGCCGGCGCCGGGCTCCTCGTCCTCCTTCTCGCGGCCGCCGTCACGACGCTGACCTGGGGACGCCTCGGCATCGACCTCGCCGACCTGCCCGCCGCGCTGCTCGGCGACGCCGAGGGCAAGGACCGGTTCGTCTTCAACCGGCTGCGCGGCCCCCGTCTCACCGTCGCCATCGGGGTCGGCGCGGCGCTCGGCCTGTCCGGCGCGCTGTTCCAGTCCGTCACCCGCAACCCGCTCGGCAGCCCCGATGTCATCGGGCTCTCCGCCGGAGCGGGCGCGGGCGCCGCGTTCTGCGCGCTGATGTTCCCCGACACCGTCCCCGTACCCGTCGGCGCGCTCATCGGCGCGATCCTCGCGATGGCACTCGTGTACGTCTCCACCGGAACTGGTTTCCGCAACCCCGCCCGGCTCGTCATCGCCGGGATCGGGGTCGCCGCGATGGGCGCGGCTGTCACCCAGTACGTCGTCTACGCCCTCGAACGCGACAAGGCCTCCGTTCTCACCGCCTACGTCAACGGCAGCCTGACGGCCCGCTCCTGGACCGACGCCACCACCGTCTGGCTGGTCCTGCTCGCCGCCACCCTGCCGGCCGCGCTGATCTCCCGGCGGCTCGACATCGGCGAGATGGGCGACGACATCGCCGAGGGGCTCGGCTCCGAGCCGAAGAAGGCCAAGACCCTCGCCGTGCTCCTGGCCATCGCCCTCTCGGCCGCCGCGGTCAGCGTCTCGGGCCCCATCGCCTTCATCGCCCTGACCGCGCCCCAGATCGCCAAACGCCTCACCCGCTCCTCCGGCCCGCATCTGCTGCTCTCCGCCCTGACCGGCGGTCTGCTGCTGGTGCTCGCGGACCTCTGCTCCCAGCAGCTGGCGCTCTTCGACGATCTGCCGGTCGGGATCTACACCATGGCCATCGGCGGCGCCTACCTCGGCTATCTGCTGGTACGGGAGTGGCGCAAGGGCGTGCTCTGAGGGCCCGGCATGCCGAAACACGGCGGCACTCTCGTCCCTCGTCGAGGACCACGACCCGATCGGCGCAGGTCACGGTGGACGGTTGGTGACAGGGCTTCGGCCGTTCCGTGGACGGGAGTTCGCCCGGGCGGCGGGGGCCGGGAGCCGCGCCGCGGCGGTGGCGACTGGTCACGTACAGGTTCGTCGACCATACTGCCCGCCGTGGAGCAGAGCATAGATTCGAACAAGAAGCCCGAGTTCGCCGCAGGCACCGACCCGGCGTTCATCCCCCTGCCCGGACTGGCGGCGCCCGTCGCGACCCGGAAGCCCGAAGCGGAATCGGAGGACGGTCCGGAGGACGCCGCTCCGGAGTCGGAGTCGGGATCGGAGGCGGTGTCGGAATCGGCGTCGGAGTCGGACCGCGACGACGAGTCCGGGGCGGCGGCCGCGCAAGCCGGGGCCGGGGCCGATGCGGAGACGGAAGCGGCCGCGGACGCCGCCGAAGCGGAGGACGGGACCGAGGGTGACGGGGCCGAGGAGGGCCCCGTATTCGAGGTCAGCGACCGGCGCGGTTCGATCCGGGTGGCCCGGGAAGGCGTCCGGTTCCGGCTGGACGACCAGGAGGCCGAGTTCGGCTGGGACGAGATCGGCGCCGTGGAGACCACCCCGGCCCGCTTCGGCCGCAGGTTCACGGTGACCGTCCACCTCTCGACCCTCCGCTGGTTCAACGCCGAGGTCGAGGCGGCGAGCCGCAGCGAACTCAAGGGCTGGCCGGCCGAGCTGGACAAGGTCCTGGACGCCTATTTCGAGGAGTGAGGCCTACGTCGGGTCCGGAGCGGTCGTGCGCGAGACGCCCTCCCGGGGGTGTCTCGTCGACCGGGCGGCCAGGGCGGTCCGGGCAGCGCCTGCGGCCGTGCCGGGCCGAGCCCTGCCGTCAGGGGCGTTCACGCTTGCGGCCCCGGACGCGCAGCGCGACGTAACCGATCAGGGCGACGACGGTCAGCGCCAGCACGGCCTTGGACACGACACCGGCGTACGCCCCGACCACGTCCCACCGGTCGCCGAGCCAGTATCCGGCCATCACCAGCACGGTGTTCCACACCAGGCTCCCCGTCGCCGTCAGCGCCACGAACACCTTCAGCGGCATGCGCTCCACGCCCGCGGGCACCGAGATCAGGCTCCGGAACACCGGCACCATCCGGCCCAGCAGGACCGCCTTGGTGCCGTGCCGGGCGAACCACGCCTCCGTCCGCAGCAGGTCGGACGACTTGACCAGCGGCAGCTTCGCCCACCAGGCGTGCATCCGCTGCCGCCCGAACACGGCCCCGACCCCGTACAGGACCACCGCCCCGACGACCGAGCCGAGCGTCGTCCAGAAGAGGGCCGAGGCGATGCTGAGCACGCCCTGCGAGGCGGCGAACCCGGTCAGCGGCAGGATGATCTCGCTGGGCAGCGGCGGAAACACGTTCTCCAGCGCGATGGCCGCACCCGCGCCGGGCCCGCCGAACGCTTCGACGAGACCGGCGGCCCAGCCGGCGATACCCCCCTGAGGCTCCGTGCCGGCCGACAGCTCCCGGGCCGCTGACAGGGTCAGGTGCATGGGTCCATGGTCCCTCAGGCCCCGTCGAGCACCACCGAACGGCTCAGGTGGCGCGGCAGATCCGGGTCGAGCCCCTGCGCGGCCGCGCGGGCGAGGGCGAGACGCTGTACGCGTACGAGGTCGGCGAGCGGGTCGAGGGCGTCGTCCACCCACCGGGCGCCCGTCGCGCGCACCTGCTCCGGCAGCCCCTCGGGGGCCTCACCGAACATCCAGGTCGCGGTTCCGGCGGTGGAGATGCTGATGGGCCCGTGGCGGTACTCCATCGCGGGGTAGGACTCGGTCCAGGAGAGCGACGCCTCCTTCATCTTCAGCGCCGCCTCATGGGCCAGACCGACCGTCCACCCCCGCCCGAGGAAGGAGAACTGGGTGCTCCGCAGCAGCTCTTCGGGCAGCGGCTCGGCGAGCGCGGTCTCCGCGTCCGCGACCACGGAATCGGAGTGCAGGCCGAGGTGGGCCCGCAGCAGGGTGAGGGCGGTCGTGGCGAAACGCGTCTGCACGACGGACCGTTCGTCGGCGAAGTCCAGGACGACGAGATCGTCGGCCGCCGCCCTGACCGGAGTCTCCGGGTCCGCCGTGACGGCCACCGTGGGGCAGGTGCCGCGCAGCCGGTTCAGCAGCGCCAGCACCTCGGTCGTGGTCCCCGACCGGGTCAGTGCGACGACCCGGTCGTAACCGCGTCCGAAGGGGAACTCGGAGGCGGCGAAGGCGTCCGACTCGCCCTGGCCCGAGCCCTCGCGGAGCCCGGCGTATGCCTGCGCCATGTAGGAGGAGGTACCGCAGCCGACGACCGCGATCCGCTCGCCCGCGACGGGCAGGGCTGCGGCCTCGGGGCCGTCGGCCAGGGCGGCGGCGCGCCGCCAGCATGCGGGCTGACTGGCTGTCTCGGTCTCGGCATACGACACGTCTGCACTCCACGGGAACGAGGTGGGCCACGGGAAAGGGGCTGATGAAGCTCGCATGTAGAATTCTGCACGGTACATGCAGTTATCAAGCAAAAACAAGCAAGGTGCAGGTGGGTGAGGGGCCCGCGAGGGACCCTGTGCGACGCTTGCGGCGGTCCGGCCACCGGCGACCGCGTTCCCGCGAAACGCGGTGCCCGCGCCGGACGGTGAGGAGACGCTCTTGTCCAGGGACGCCCGGTGGGACGCGCTGCTGGAACTGGTCGGCAAGCACGGCAGGGTGGACGTCGAGGAGGCGGCGACGGCGCTCGACGTCTCGGCCGCCACCATCCGCCGCGATCTGGACCAGCTGGCCGAACAGCATCTGCTCACCCGGACCAGGGGCGGCGCGGTCGCGCACGGGGTCTCCTACGAACTGGCGCTCCGTTACAAGACGGGCCGTCACGCCCCGGAGAAGCAGGCCATCGGCCGCGCGGTCTCCGGCCTCGTCGCCGTCGGCGAGGTGGTCGGCCTGACCGGCGGGACGACCGTGACCGAGGTGGCCAGGGCGCTGGCGGTACGCCAGGACATCGTGGGCGAGGCGACGGTGGCGGGCGGACACCCGACGCTGACCGTGGTGACCAACGCCCTCAACATCGCGAGCGAGCTGGCGATCCGGCCGCAGATCAAGATGGTCGTGACGGGCGGGGTCGCGAGGCCCCAGTCGTACGAACTGACGGGCCCGCTCGCCGTCGGCGTGATGAACGAGATCACCCTGGACGTCGCCGTCCTCGGGGTGAACGCCATCGACATCGAACGCGGCGCGTACGTCCACCACGAGGGCGAGGCCAGCGTCAACCGGCTGCTCGCGGAACGGGCCCAGCGGGTGGTGGTCGCGGCCGACTCGTCGAAGATCGGCAAGCGGGCCTTCGCCCGGGTCTGCGACCTGGGGCTCGTCGACGTCCTGGTCACCGACTCGAACATCGCGGCGGAGGCCAGGGACCGGTTCGCCGACGCCGGGGTTCAGGTCATCGCGGTCTGAACCGGCGTCCCCCGGGTACGGGAAGCGCCAGGTGCGGGAGGCCGGATGCGATAAGGGTGGGAACCGGAAGCGATACGGGTGAGTACCGGAAGTGACACAGAGGCCGACTTCGCCGTGTCGTTGGTACGCCGAACGGGTGAGGGACGAGAGGATTGCCCGATGAACAGTGAGTGCAGCCGGCGGCGACCCGACCGGCTCGACGACGGGGTGGCCGCGTGAGCAGGTACGACAGGTACGACAGATACGACGCCACCGACGAACAGTGGGAGGGGCTCGCCCAGGTCGTACCGCTGCGCGGCCGCGACGAGTGGCCGTCCCGGATCGACCACCGCACCGTCCCGGACGAGCGCGCCGCCGAACAGCGCCGCCTCGTCGTGCTGCGGGTGCAGGTCTTCGCGGACGCGCGCGAGGTCGCCGAGTACCTGGTCGCCCAGGTGCCGGTGCTGCTCGACCTGACGGCGGCGGAAACGGACGTGGCGAAGCGGATTCTCGACTTCAGCAGCGGTGTGGTCTTCGGCCTCGGCAGCGGCATGCACCGCGTCGATCGCAATGTCTTCCTGCTCGCGCCGGTCGGCATGGAGGTCGAGGGGGTCACGCCCGCGGGTATCGCCCACTCGTAGGAAGCGGCAGCCGGGGCGGCAGCCGGCTCGGACCGCCGCCCCCGGCCGCGCACGTGCCTCCGCTTCCGCGGGCGGGCGAGAGGGCGCTGTCGGTGGCCGGTGATAGACCTGGGGCTGTGACGGACATCGATGTGGCAGAACTCCAGCGGCGGCTGGCCGCGTTCGCGGCGGCGCGGGACTGGGGGCAGTACCACACCCCGAAGAACCTGGCGGCCGCGCTCAGCGTCGAGGCCTCCGAACTGCTCGAGATCTTCCAGTGGCTGACGCCCGAACAGTCGGCGCGGATCATGGAGGACCCCGGATCGGCCCACCGGGTCGCCGACGAGGTGGCGGACGTGCTCGCCTATCTCCTGCAGTTCTGCGAGGTGTTGGGCATCGACCCGACGGCGGCGCTGGCGGCCAAGGTGGAGCGGAACGAGAAGCGATTCCCCGTGCCGGGCGCTCCGGAACCCCGCGATCGTCACTCTTCGGAGTGATCGAGATATCCACATTCGACTTCCTGTCCACAGATTTCCGATTTCCTCTGGCCTTACGGTGCTGTCTACCTCACTGTGGGTAATGAATGAGGTGAGCGGGTTTTCGTACGGACGGGGGAGACACATGGAAGCGGAGCGACTCATCGAGGCGGGTCGGCGGGCTCTGGCGGGCAGCCGGGGCGCGCTGGACGTCATGGCGGAGGCCTGGCAGGCACAGGCGATCGCCCGGGCGATCGGCAGCCGGCTGGCGCTGTACGGCCCGGTGGAATTACGGAGCGAGGCGCGGGCGCTGGGGGAGATCGGCGCCGGATGCTCGGCGCTGGACCATCCGTCGGTGCTCTCCGGCGGCGCCAGGGCGGCCCAGCTGTCCGGGATCGCCGATGTGCGGCCGGCCCTGGCGGGACTCGCGCTGCTGCTGGGCGAGGCCGGCATCGCGCTGGTCGGGGTGGCCTGCGACACGGGGGAGGACGGTCTGTACTGGCAGTGCATCGAGGCCATGGACGCGGCCGACGAATCACTGGACCGTGTGCACGGGATGCTGAGACGGCTGGCGGAGCGGGAGAGGGAGCGCGACGGCCCCTACGGCGGCATACGCGGCCCCGCGCCGTCGGCGGCGGGGCCCTGAGGAGCCCGGGGAGAGGTGGAGATATCGAGGGGCCCGGCCGGGCCGGTCAGGAGGACCGGGAGCCGGAGGGGCAGGATGGAGGCATGGATCTTCGCATCTTCACCGAGCCCCAGCAGGGGGCCGACTACGACACCTTGCTCACCGTCGCCAAGGCCGCCGAGGACCTGGGCTTCGACGCCTTCTACCGCTCCGACCACTATCTCCGCATGGGCTCCGGCGACGGCCTGCCCGGACCGACGGACGCCTGGATCACCCTGGCCGGGCTGGCGCGCGAGACCCGGCGGATCCGGCTCGGCACGCTGATGACCGCCGGCACGTTCCGGCTTCCGGGGGTGCTGGCCATCCAGGTCGCCCAGGTCGACCAGATGTCCGGCGGCCGGATCGAACTGGGCCTGGGGGCGGGCTGGTTCGAGGAGGAGCACAAGGCCTACGGCATTCCGTTCCCGAAGGAGAAGTTCGGCCGCCTGGAGGAGCAGCTCGCGATCGTCACCGGCCTGTGGGCGACGGAGGTCGGCAAGACCTTCAGCTATGACGGGACCTACTACCAGCTCACCGACTCGCCCGCGCTGCCCAAGCCCGCCCAGGCCAAGGTGCCTGTCCTGATCGGCGGCCACGGCGCGACGCGCACGCCGAGGCTCGCCGCGCAGTACGCCGACGAGTTCAACATTCCGTTCGCCTCGCTGGAGGACAGCGAGAAGCAGTTCGGCCGGGTCCGGGCCGCCGCGCAGGCGCACGGGCGCTCACCGGACGACCTCGTGTACTCCAACGCGCTGATCGTCTGCACCGGCAAGGACGATGCCGAGGTCGCCCGCCGGGCGGCGGCCATCGGCCGGGACGTGGAGGAGCTCAAGGCGAATGGGCTGGCGGGATCGCCCGCCGAGGTCGTCGACAAGATCGGCCGCTACGGGGCGATCGGCTCGTCGAGGATCTATCTCCAGGTCCTCGACCTCGACGACCTGGACCATCTGGAACTGATCTCCTCGCAGATCCAGTCCCAGCTGACCTGACCTGACCTGACCTGACCTGACCTGACCTGACCTGACCTGACCTGACCTGACCTGACCTGACCTGACCTGACCCGAACGAAGGAGGAGGTGGTGGCCGTGAGTACCGGCAGCACGCTCGCCGAGGCACTGGACGCCGGGCCCGTCCTGCTGGACGGCGGGCTCTCCAGCCAACTGGAGGCGCAGGGCTGCGACCTGTCCGACGCGCTCTGGTCGGCCCGGCTGCTGGCCGACGCGCCGGAACAGATCGAGGCCGCTCACCTCGCCTACCTCCGGGCCGGGGCACAGGTGCTCATCACGGCCAGCTATCAGGCCACCTACGAAGGGTTCGGGCGGTACGGGATCGACCGGGCCGGGGCAGACGCCCTGCTCGCCCGCAGCGTGGAGCTGGCCCGGCGCGCCGCCGCCGCGGCGCGCCGGGCCGGACCCGGGCGGCGGACCTGGGTCGCCGCATCCGTCGGGCCGTACGGGGCGATGCTCGCGGACGGCAGCGAGTACCGGGGGCGCTACGGGCTGAGCGTCCGGGAGCTGGAGCGGTTCCACCGCCCCCGGGTGGCGGCGCTGGCCGCCGCCGGGCCCGACGCCCTGGCGCTGGAGACGGTGCCCGACCTGGACGAGGCCGAGGCGCTCGTCCGGGTGGCCGAGGAGACCGGACTGCCGTACTGGCTCTCCTACAGCGTGGCGGGCGGCCGGACCCGGGCCGGCCAGCCGTTGGAGGAGGCGTTCGCGGTGGCGGCGGGGCGGGCGTCGGCCCTCGCGGTCGGGGTCAACTGCTGCGAGCCGGAGGAGGCGCAGGAGGCCGTGGAGCAGGCGGTGGCGGTCACGGGCAGGCCCGCGGTGGTCTATCCGAACAGCGGGGAGGGCTGGGACGCCGGAGCGCGCGGGTGGACCGGGCGGTCCACCTTCGATCCGGGGCGGGTGCGGGCCTGGACCGGGGCCGGGTCCCGGCTGGTCGGGGGCTGCTGCCGGGTGGGGCCGGACCTGATCACGGAGCTGGCCGGGCGGCTGGAGAGCTAGGAAAGCCCCGGGAAGTCCCGGGTGCGTCGCGGGGGTGTCCTGGAGTACGGCGAAAATGCCTGGTGGGGGCGGGGGGTGAGGATCATACTCGGACAGGTGTTCCTGACAATCGGTACGACCGGCACCCCTGAACGCCCCGCCACGGATCTGGGCTTCCTGCTGCACAAGCATCCCGACAAGGCGCAGACGTTCTCCACCTCGCACGGCACCGCGCACGTCTTCTACCCCGAGGCGTCCGCCGAGCGCTGCACGGCCGCACTCCTGCTGGAGGTGGATCCGGTGGCGCTGGTGCGGCGCGGCAAGGGCAAGGGCCGGGGAGGCGCGCCCGACGCGGCGCTCGCGCAGTATGTCAACGACCGCCCCTACGCGGCGTCCTCGCTGGTGTCGGTCGCCATCTCCGCCGTGTTCAAGTCCGCGCTCGGCGGTGTCTGCCGGGCCATGCCGGAGCGGGCCGGAAGCCCGTTGCCGCTACGGATCGAGGTGCCCGCCCTGCCCGCCCGGGGCGGTGCCGAGCTGGTGCGCAAGTTGTTCGCGCCGCTCGGCTGGGAGCGGGTCGAGGTCACGGCCGTACCGCTGGACGAGCAGTTCCCCGCGTGGGGCGACTCGCGCTATGTACGCCTGGTGCTGGAGGGCGAGTTGCGGCTCGCCGACGCGCTGCGACAGCTCTATGTCCTGCTGCCGGTGCTCGACGACGCCAAGCACTACTGGGTCGCACCCGACGAGGTGGACAAGCTGCTGCGGGCCGGGGAGGGCTGGCTGGCCGACCATCCCGAGCGGACGCTGATCACCCGGCGCTATCTGTCCCGGCGCTGGGGGCTCACCCGCCAGGCCGAACAGGCCCTGGAGCTGGTCCGGCTCGCCGAGTCGGACGACCTCGACGTGGAGAGCGTCGACAACGCGGTGGACGAGAACACCGACACCGAGGAGAAGCCGGTGCCGCTCGCCGCGCAGCGGCGCACCGCGATCCTCGACGCGCTGCGCGCCGCCGGGGCGAGCCGGGTGCTCGACCTCGGCTGCGGGCAGGGCCAGTTGGTGCAGGCGCTCCTCAAGGACGTGCGGTTCACCGAGATCGTGGGCGTCGACGTCTCGATGCGCGCCCTCACCATCGCCTCGCGCAGGCTGAAGCTGGACCGGATGGGAGAGCGCCAGGCGGACCGGGGCACCCTGCGGCAGGGTTCGCTGACCTACACGGACAAGCGGCTGGCGGGCTACGACGCGGCCGTGCTCAGCGAGGTCGTCGAGCATCTGGACCTGCCCCGGCTGCCGGCCCTGGAGTACGCGGTGTTCGGCGCGGCACGACCGGGGACCGTGCTCGTGACCACGCCGAACGTCGAGTACAACGTCCGCTGGGAGACCCTCCCGGCCGGACACGTCCGGCACGGCGACCACCGCTTCGAGTGGACCCGCGCCGAATTCCGGGACTGGGCCGGGCAGGTGGCCGAACGGCACGGATACACCGTCCGGTACGAGCCGGTCGGGCCGGACGACCCCGAGGTGGGGCCGCCGACCCAGATGGCCGTGTTCACCCGCACCACCGAGCAGACCGGCAAGACCGACAAGACCGAGCAGACCGAGAAGAAGAAGGAGGCGGAAGCCGCATGAACAGCGACCACAGCACCACCGGCGCGGAGACCGCCGAGACCGCCGAGACCGCCGAGACCGCCGAGACCGCCGAGACCGTCGGCCGGGCCACCGCCGCCGCCCAGAGCCCCGTGCGCACCCTGCCGGTGACCGACCTCTCCCTCGTCGTTCTCATCGGCGCCAGCGGATCGGGCAAGTCCACCTTCGCCCGCAAGCACTTCAAGCCGACCGAGGTCATCTCCTCGGACTTCTGCCGGGGCCTGGTCGCCGACGACGAGAACGACCAGAGCGCCAGCCGCGACGCCTTCGACGTGCTGCACCACATCGCCGGCAAGCGCCTGGAGGCCGGACGGCTCACCGTGATCGACGCCACCAGCGTCCAGTCCGAGAGCCGCAAGCAGCTCGTCCAGCTGGCCCGGAAGTACGACGTCCTGCCCATCGCCATCGTCCTCGACCTCCCAGAGGAGGTCTGCGCCGCGCGCAACGCGGCCCGCCCCGACCGGGCCGGCATGCCGCGCCACGTCATCCAGCGGCACCGCCGCGAGCTGCGGCGTTCCCTGCGCGGCCTGGAGCGCGAGGGTTTCCGCAAGGTGCACGTCCTGCGCACCGAGGAGGAGGCCGAGAGCGCCGAAGTCGTCCTGGAGCGCCGCTTCAACGACCTGCGCCACCTCACCGGCCCGTTCGACATCATCGGGGACATCCACGGCTGCCGCTCCGAGCTGGACACCCTGCTCGGCAAGCTCGGTTACGTGGACGGCGCCCACCCCGAAGGCCGTACCGCCGTCTTCGTCGGCGACCTCGTCGACCGGGGCCCCGACAGCCCCGGGGTGCTGCGCCGCGTCATGTCCATGGTGGCGTCGGGCGACGCCCTCTGCGTTCCCGGCAACCACGAGAACAAGCTCGGCCGCTATCTCGCGGGCCGCAAGGTCCAGCTCACCCACGGACTCGCCGAGACCGTCGAGCAGCTGGAGCGCGAGGACGCCGAACACCCCGAGTTCCGGGGGCAGGTGCGGGAGTTCATCGACGGGCTTGTCAGCCATTACGTCCTGGACGAGGGCAAGCTGGTGGTCTGTCACGCCGGGCTGCCCGAGAAGTACCACGGCCGCACCTCCGGCCGGGTCCGCTCGCACGCGCTGTACGGGGACACGACGGGGGAGACCGACGAGTTCGGCCTGCCCGTGCGCTACCCGTGGGCCGAGGAGTACCGGGGCCGTGCCACCGTGGTCTACGGCCACACCCCGGTGCCCAGCACCTCTTGGATCAACAACACCATCTGCCTGGACACCGGGGCCGTCTTCGGCGGGAAGATGACCGCGCTGCGCTGGCCGGAGCGCGAACTCGTCGACGTACCCGCCGAGAAGGTCTGGTACGAGCCGGCCAAGCCGCTGGCCACCGAGGCGCCCGGGGGCCGGGAGGGCCGGCCGCTGGACCTCGCCGACGTCCAGGGCCGCCGGGTGGTGGAGACCCGGCACATGGGGCGCGTCGCCGTGCGTGAGGAGAACGCCGCCGCCGCGCTCGAAGTGATGAGCCGGTTCGCCGTCGACCCGCAGCTCCTCCCGTACCTCCCGCCCACCATGGCCCCCACCGCCACCTCCCGCGAGGACGGCTTCCTGGAGCACCCGGCCGAGGCCTTCGCCCAGTACGCCGCCGACGGTGTGCAGCGGGTCGTGTGCGAGGAGAAGCACATGGGCTCCCGGGCCGTCGCCCTGGTCTGCAAGGACGCGGAGGCGGCGACCGCGCGCTTCGGCACGACCGGTCCCACCGGCGCGCTGTACACCCGCACCGGCCGCCCCTTCCTGGACGACCCGGCCATGACCGAAGCGGTCCTGGACCGGCTCCGTACCGCCGTCACCGCCGCCGGGCTCTGGGCGGAGTGGGACACCGACTGGGTGCTCCTGGACGCCGAACTGATGCCGTGGTCGCTCAAGGCCGGCGGGCTGCTGCGCTCGCAGTACGCCGCCGTCGGCGCGGCCTCCGGCGCGGTCTTCCCGACGGCCGTCGCCGCCCTGGAGCAGGCGGCCGCCCGGGGCGTCGAGGTGGCGGAGCTCACCGGGCGCCAGCGGGACCGGGCCCACGACGCGGCCGCGTTCACCGAGGCCTACCGGCGCTACTGCTGGCCCACCGAAGGGCTGGACGGGGTGCGCCTGGCCCCGTTCCAGATCCTCGCCGTCCAGGGCCGCTCGATGACAGGCGTCCCGCACGACGAGCAGCTCGCCTGGCTGGACCGGCTGGTGGAGCACGACCCGACCGGGCTGCTCCAGGTCACCCGCCGGCTCGTCGTCGACACCGGCGACGAGGCCTCCGTGCGCTCCGGTGTCGACTGGTGGCTGGAGATGACCGGACGCGGCGGCGAGGGCATGGTCGTCAAGCCGCTCGGCGCCCTCGTCCGGGACGCCAAGGGCCGGCTCGTCCAGCCCGGCATCAAGGTGCGTGGCCGGGAGTATCTCCGCATCATCTACGGCCCCGAGTACACCCGTCCGGAGAATCTGCAGCGGCTGCGCTCCCGGTTCCTCGGCCACAAGCGCTCGCTGGCGCTCCGGGAGTACGCGCTGGGCCTGGAGGCGCTGGACCGGCTGGCGGAGGGCGAGCCGCTGTGGCGGGTCCACGAGGCGGTGTTCGCCGTCCTGGCCCTGGAGTCGGAGCCGGTGGACCCCCGGCTCTGAACGAACCGATGAGCCGTTCGCCGGGTGAACGGCGCTCCGCGCGGTGAGGATGAAGGCATGGGATTCCATGTCGACTCCGAAGCCGGGCGGCTGCGCCGCGTCATACTGCACCGCCCCGATCTGGAGCTGAAACGGCTCACCCCCAGGAACAAGGACGCGCTCCTGTTCGACGACGTCCTGTGGGTGCGCCGCGCCCGGGAGGAGCACGACGGGTTCGCCGATGTGCTCCGCGATCGTGGGGTCGCGGTGCACCTCTTCGGCGATCTCCTGCGCGAGTCCCTCGACATCCCGGTCGCCCGGCGGCTCGTGCTGGACCGGGTCTTCGACGAGAAGGAGTACGGCCCGCTCGCCACCGAGCATCTGCGGGCCGCCTTCGAGGAGTTGTCCTCGCAGGAGCTGGCGGAGGCGCTGGTCGGCGGCATGACCAAGCGGGAGTTCCTGGAGCGGCACAGCGAGCCGACCTCGGTCCGCTTCCATGTGATGGACCTGGACGACTTCCTGCTGGGCCCGCTGCCCAACCACCTGTTCACCCGCGACACCTCGGCGTGGATCTACGACGGGGTCTCCATCAACGCGATGCGCTGGCCGGCCCGGCAGCGTGAGACCGTCCACTTCGAGGCCATCTACCGCCACCACCCCCTCTTCACCGGCTCGGAGGCGGGCGCCTTCCACCACTGGTCGGAGGGCCAGGACGACTACCCCTCGACCATCGAGGGCGGTGACGTCCTGGTCATCGGGCAGGGCGCGGTCCTGATCGGGATGAGTGAGCGCACCACCCCGCAGGCGGTGGAGATGCTGGCCCGGGGCCTCTTCGACGCCGGTTCGGCGCGCACGATCGTGGCGCTCGACATGCCGAAGGCCCGCGCGTTCATGCACCTGGACACGGTGATGACGATGGTCGACGGCGACACGTTCACCCAGTACGCCGGTCTCGGCATGCTCCGCTCGTACACCATCGAGCCCGGCAGCGGCCCCCGGGAGCTGAAGGTCACCGACCATCCGCCCGAGCACATGCACCGGGCCATCGCCGCCGCACTCGGCCTCGACTCCATCCGCGTGCTCACCGCCACCCAGGACGTCCACGCGGCCGAGCGCGAGCAGTGGGACGACGGCTGCAACGTCCTCGCGGTGGAGCCCGGTGTCGTCGTCGCGTACGAGCGCAACGCCACGACCAACACCTATCTGCGCAAGCAGGGCATCGAGGTCATCGAGATCCGGGGCAGCGAGCTGGGCCGGGGGCGTGGCGGGCCGCGCTGTATGAGCTGCCCGGTCGAGCGGGACCCGGTGGCCTGAAGGGCTACGAGAACGCGCACCACCATGGGGGCTGTATAGGGATGCGGTCCATCGTATAGACTTCCAGTTCTGCCGTGCGCAGTGCGCCGATCCCCGCCCGACCCAGGAGCAGTCATCATGGCCATAGACCTCACCGGCCGCCACTTCCTCAAGGAGCTGGACTTCACCTCCGAGGAGTTTCTCGGCCTGGTCTCGCTGGCCGCCGAGCTCAAGGCGGCCAAGAAGGCCGGGGTCGAGGTCCAGCGGCTGCGCGGGAAGAACATCGCACTGATCTTCGAGAAGACCTCGACCCGTACGCGCTGCGCGTTCGAGGTCGCCGCCGCCGACCAGGGCGCCTCCACCACCTACCTCGACCCCTCGGGCTCCCAGATGGGCCACAAGGAGTCCGTGAAGGACACCGCCCGGGTGCTCGGCCGGATGTTCGACGCGATCGAGTACCGGGGCGACAGCCAGCAGGCCGTCGAGGAGCTGGCCGCGTACAGCGGGGTGCCGGTCTTCAACGGGCTCACCGACGACTGGCACCCCACCCAGATGCTCGCCGACGTGCTCACCATGGCCGAGCACGGTGACGGGCCCGTCACCGAGACGGCCTTCGCCTACCTCGGCGACGCCCGTTTCAACATGGGCAACTCCTACCTGGTCACCGGTGCCCTGCTCGGCCTGGACGTCAGGATCGTCGCCCCCGAGGCCTACTGGCCGGACGAGGCCGTCGTGGCGCGGGCCCGGAAGCTCGCCAAGGTCAGCGGCGCGACGATCACCCTCACCGCCGACGTCGCCGAAGGCGTGCGGGGCGCCGACTTCGTCGCCACCGACGTCTGGGTCTCGATGGGGGAGCCCAAGGAGGTGTGGGCCGAGCGCATCGCCGCGCTCGGCCCGTACGCCGTGACGATGGACGTCCTGCGGGCCACCGGCAACCCGGACGTGAAGTTCCTGCACTGCCTGCCCGCCTTCCACGACCTCGGCACCCAGGTGGGCCGGGACATCCACGCCAGGTACGGGCTGACCGAGCTGGAGGTCAGCGACGAGGTCTTCGAGTCCGCGCACTCGGTCGTCTTCGACCAGGCGGAGAACCGGATGCACACCATCAAGGCCGTACTGGTGGCCACGCTGGCCGGAAAGTAGCCACGCCCGCACGGCACCCGGTACGCATACGGGGCAGCGGTGCGTACGCATACGGGGCAGGGGTTCGCATGCTCATACACCGGATTGGGTGAACATGCGTGCTGGTGGCTACGATGTCGGCTCTTGGTGGGGTTCGGACCCGGGGGAGACCCCCTGCGGGGCCCGAGCCCCTTGGGGCGTGTCTGGCAGATCATGACCGGGGCCACGACGCCTGGCACGGCACCTCGCGGCGTTGCCGAAACACCCGAATCGCTCCGCGATGAGGGCGTTCCGGCGCCTTGCGATGCACCGCACCAGACGCCGCGGCCTATCCGGTCCTGATCCGCCGGACACGCCCTGCCTGTGCCGCCGCGCGCCGGCGCACGGGGCCGTCCCCCCACTGCACCACCAGAGATGAGAACGTCCCGCATGAGCACCGGTCTGCCGCGATCCGGCACCCCGAAGCCCTCCGGCCCCCACCCGTCGGGCCTGCGCCGCAAGAGCCCCGAGCAGCTCATCGCCGAATCCGGCGGCGACCTGGAGGGCCACGGCCTCAAGCGCACGATGGGCCTCTTCCAGCTCGTCTGCTTCGGCGTCGGCGCGATCGTCGGCACCGGCATCTTCGTCGGGCTCTCCGACAGCGTCGCCAAGGCCGGGCCCGCCGTCGTGATCTCGTTCGTCCTCGCGGCGATCACCTGCATCTTCACCGCCCTGTCCTTCGCGGAGCTCGGCAGCGCCATCCCGGTCTCCGGAAGCTCGTACTCCTTCGCGTACGCGGCCCTCGGCGAGCGCACCGCCTTCCTCGTCGGCTGGTGTCTGCTGCTGGAGTACGGCGTCTCGGTCTCCGCCGTGGCGGTGGGCTGGAGCCAGTACGTCAACGAGCTGCTGAACAGTCTGTTCGGCTGGGAACTCCCCGCGGCCCTGTCCTCCGGGCCCGGCGACGGCGGAGTGGTCAACCTGCCCGCGGTCGTCGTGATCGCCATGGCCGCCACCCTGCTGGTGCGCGGCGTCCGCGAGAGCGCCACCGCGACCGCCGCCATGGCGGTCCTCAAGATCGGCATCCTGATCGCGTTCTGCGCCGTGGCGTTCAGCGCGTTCCAGGACGACAACCTCATGCCGTTCGCCACCCACGGGCTCGGCGGAATCACCGCCGGCGCGTCGCTCGCGTTCTTCTCCTACATCGGCTTCGACGCCATCACCACCGCCGGCGAAGAGGTCAAGAACCCCCGGCGGAACATTCCGATCGCCATCCTGATCTGCATCGGCGTCGTCACCCTGCTCTACAGCGCGGTGGCGCTCTCGGCCATCGGCGCGATCGGCTCGGACGCCGTCGCCGACAAGAGCGCGGCCCTCTCGATCGCCGTCAACGAGGTCACCGACTCCTCGGTCGGCGGCGGCATCATCGCCTTCGGCGCGGTCGTCGCCATCGCCTCGGTGGTGCTCGCCGTGATGTACGGGCAGACCCGCATCCTGATGTCGATGTCCCGCGACGGACTCATCCCGCGCGTCTTCGAACGGGTCTCGCCCAAGACCCACACCCCGGTCGTCAACACCTGGATCGTCGCCTGCGTCTTCGCGGTCCCGGCCGCGTTCGTCTCGCTCGACGTCGTCGTGAACCTGACGACCATCGGCACGCTCGCCACGATGGTCGCCGTCAATATCGCGGTGGTCGTGCTCCGCCGCCGCAACCCCGAGCTGAAGCGGACCTTCCGGGTGCCGCTCTACCCGGTCAGCCCGCTGCTGGGCGTCGTGTTCTGCCTGTATCTGATGTACGGGACCGGCTGGACGACCTGGGTCCAGTTCGCGGTCTTCCTGGTCGTCGGCTCGCTCCTGTACGCCGGCTACGGCCGCAAGCGCTCCCGGCTGGTCAGCTCCCCGGGGACGGACCCGGCTGCGCCGGTATCGCCGGAAGCGTGAACCACACGGCCTTGCCGTGCTCCGTGGTGCGGTGACCGCACGCGGAGCTGAGGGTCCGGATCAGCAGCAGGCCGCGGCCGTGCTCCTGCCAGGGGTCGACCTCACAGCCCGGCTGCGGCCGGGAGAGGTCGCCCGGCGGGGCGGGGTCGCGGTCGTGCACCTCGACCTGACAGCCGGTGGGCAGCAGCTCCACGACCAGCTCGATGGGCTCGCCGCCCCGCGTGTGCTCGACCGCGTTGGCCACCAGCTCGGCGGTCAGCAGCTCGGCGGTGTCGCTGTCGGCCGGGGCGTCGATGTCCGACAGTGCCGTACGGACGAGAGCGCGCGCGATCGGCACGGCCGCGGTGGAGTGCGGCAGGGCGATGCGCCAGGAGGCGGGAACGGGGACGTCGGGCGGCACGGCAGGGTTTCCGTTCGGGAGCGGGTCTTCCTGAAGCGGGAGGTCTCGGCCCTCGGGTACGCGTTCTTGCGGGGTTCACGCCGTACTCGTGTCGGGACTTCCTGGATTCAACCTTACGAACCGCTCCGGTCCAGCCATAGAGGCGGTCGGCCGGAGCAAAGGGGACTTTCGCCACAACAGTCTCATGGATGCAGTATTGCGACCTCGTGACGGCAGTCACGTATGAGTGATAACTTCGGAGGCGGAACGCGACCCGCGCACGGCCGGCACCAGCCCGATCGCTGAAGGGGACCCCTCCATGAGCCCGTTTCCCAGCTCCGCCCCGAGCACCGAGGAATGGCGATATCTGCGGCTGACCCGGGACGACGGTGTGGTGACCGTCACATTCGACCGGCCCGAGAAGCTCAACGCGCTCACCTTCGGCGCCTACGCGGATCTGCGCGACCTCCTCGCCGAACTCTCCCGGGAACGTTCCGTCCGCGCCCTCGTCCTCGCCGGTGAGGGGCGCGGCTTCTGCTCCGGCGGAGACGTGGACGAGATCATCGGCGCCACCCTGGCCATGGACACCGCCCAGCTCCTCGACTTCAACCGGATGACCGGGCAGGTCGTCCGAGCCCTGCGGGAGTGCCCCTTCCCCGTCGTCGCCGCCGTCCACGGGGTCGCGGCGGGCGCCGGCGCCGTCCTGGCCCTCGCCGCCGACTTCCGGGTCGCCGACCCCTCGGCCCGCTTCGCCTTCCTCTTCACCCGGGTCGGCCTCTCCGGCGGCGACATGGGCGCGGCCTATCTGCTGCCCCGGGTCGTCGGCCTCGGCCACGCCACCCGGCTCCTGATGCTCGGGGATGCCGTCCGCGCCCCCGAGGCGGAGCGCATCGGCCTGATCAGCGAGCTGGCCGAGGAGGGAAAGGCCGACGAGCGCGCCGCCGAGCTGGCCCGCCGCCTCGCCGACGGCCCCGCCCTCGCCCTCGCCCAGACCAAGGCCCTGCTCACCGCCGAGCTGGACATGCCGCTGGCCGCCTCCGTCGAGCTGGACGCCAACACCCAGGCCCTCCTGATGCACGGCGAGGACTACGCCGAGTTCCACGCCGCCTTCACCGAGAAGCGGCCGCCGAAGTGGCAGGGGCGGTAGCCGTGCCGGCCCCAGGAGCGACCCGGCGCCCGGACGCCGCCGTGCCGGACCGCGTGCGGCGCATCGCGGTCATCGGCGGCGGCCCCGGCGGGCTCTACGCCGCGGCCCTCCTCAAGCGCCTCGACCCGGACCGCGAGGTCACCGTCTTCGAGCGCAACGCCCCCGACGACACCTTCGGCTTCGGCGTCGTCCTCTCCGACGAGACCCTCGGCGGCATCGAACACGCCGACCCCGAGGTCTACCGGGCGCTGAGCCGCGAGTTCGTCCGCTGGGACACCATCGACATCGTCCACCGCGGCCGCACCCACACCTCCGGCGGTCACGGCTTCGCCGCCCTCGGCCGCCGCAGGCTCCTGGAGATCCTGCACGAACGCTGCGCCGGCCTCGGCGTCGACCTCCGCTTCCGCACCGTGGCCCCGCCCGCCGCCGAGCTGGCCGCCCACCACGACCTGGTCATCGCCGCCGACGGGGTGCACAGCGCCACCCGCGCCGCGCACGCCGACGCCTTCGGCCCCAGCATCACCGGGCACCGCAACCGCTACATCTGGCTCGCCGCCGACTTCGCGCTCGACGCCTTCCGCTTCGAGATCGCCGAAACCCCGTACGGCGTCATGCAGTTGCACGGCTACCCGTACGCGGCGGACGCCTCCACCGTCATCGTCGAGATGCGCGAGGAGGTATGGCGCGCCGCCGGGCTCGACACCTGTGACGCGGCCGAATCCACCGCCCGCTGCGCCAAGTTCTTCACCGAGGCCCTGGACGGCCGCCCCCTCCACGGCAACCGGTCCTCCTGGCTCGCCTTCCGTACGGTCAGCAACTCCCGCTGGTCCCAGGGCAACACGGTGCTCATCGGCGACGCGGCCCACACCGCCCACTTCTCGATCGGCTCCGGCACCAAGCTCGCCGTCGAGGACGCCCTGGCGCTGGCCGCCTGCGTCGAGGAACAGCCGGACCTGCCGGCGGCGCTGGCCGCGTACGAGGCCGAGCGCCGCCCGGTCGTCGCCTCCACCCAGCGCGCCGCGGCCGCCAGCCTGCGCTGGTTCGAGGAGCTGGCCACCTATGTGGAACAGCCGCCCCGGCGCTTCGCGTTCAACCTGCTCACCCGCAGCCGCCGGGTCACCCACGACAACCTGCGGCTGCGCGACGCCTCGTTCACCGCCGCCGTGGAGGAGGAGTTCGGCTGCCCGCCCGGCACCCCGCCGATGTTCACCCCGCTGCGGCTGCGCGGCCTGGAGCTGCGCAACCGCGTCGTCGTCTCGCCCATGGACATGTACTCGGCCACCGACGGACTCCCGGGCGACTTCCACCTCGTCCACCTCGGCGCCCGCGCGCTCGGCGGCGCCGGGCTCATCATGACGGAGATGGTCTGCGTCAGCCCCGAGGGCCGCATCACACCCGGCTGCACCGGTCTGTGGGCCGACGAACAGGCCACCGCCTGGCGGCGGATCACCGACTTCGTCCACACCTCGGCGCCCGGCACCGCCATCGGCGTCCAGCTCGGCCACTCCGGCCGCAAGGGCTCCACCAAGCTGATGTGGGAGGGCATCGACCAGCCCCTGGAGAGCGGCAACTGGCCCCTGAAGGCCGCCTCTTCGCTCCCGTACGTGCCCGGCGTCAACCAGGTCCCGGCGGAGCTGGACCGGGCCGGACTGGACGCCGTCCGTGAGCAGTTCGTGGCGGCGGCCCGGCGCGCCGCGAGCAGCGGCTTCGACCTCCTCGAACTCCACTGCGCCCACGGCTATCTGCTCTCCGGCTTCCTCTCCCCGCTCACCAACCACCGCACCGACGCCTACGGCGGATCACTGGCGGACCGGCTCCGCTTCCCCCTCGAAGTCTTCGACGCCGTGCGCGAAGTCTGGCCGCAGGAACGGCCGATGACCGTCCGGATCTCCGCCACCGACTGGGCCGAGGGCGGCACCGGAGCGGCCGACGCCATCACGATCGCCCGCGCCTTCGCCGAGCACGGGGCCGACGCCATCGACGTCTCCACCGGCCAGGTAGTGCCCGAGGAGCGCCCCGAGTACGGCCGCTCCTACCAGACCCCGTACGCCGACCGGATCCGCAACACCGTGGACGTCCCCGTCATCGCGGTCGGCGCGATCTCCTCCTGGGACGACGTCAACTCCCTGCTCCTGGCGGGCCGCGCCGACCTCTGTGCCCTGGCCCGCCCCCATCTGTACGACCCGCACTGGACCCTCCACGCGGCGGCCGAACAGGGCTACGGCGGACCGGGCGCGCCCTGGCCGCTCCCGTACGGCGCGGGCAGCCGCACCCCGCCCACCGGCCGCACCGACGCACCGAAGCCCCGGCTCACGCTGGGCTGACCAGGCACGTGTGACAGAGGCGCGGTGCGGCGCGCCGTGGTGGCCCTCGCGGTATCCGGCGGCGAGCCGCTCCAGCAGGCCGGCCAGCTCCTCGGCCTCCTCCCGCGACCGCGGGGTGGCGTCGGCGAACCCCCGCACCTGGGGCCTTTCGTTTGGATCAGGCCGGGCTCGCGGGGGCCGGCACACACATCTGCGGCGTTGTCGTCAGTCGCCGATGCTCCGCAGTGACTCCCTCCTCCGCCTTGCAGCTGCACGCACCGGCCCCCGCTCCCTGATCCAGCCTGATCCAAACGAAAGGCCCCGCGCCACCAGCCGAGCACGGGATCGCCCGCACCGAAGTGATGTGCGCCGGAACGCTTCAGCCGCTCGGTGACCGTCAGCGCCACCGTGTGCTCGACCGGCCGCGCGGCGAGCGAGGCGCCGGCCGAGGCGAGGAACCTGTCGACATCGTCGGTGAAGGTCCAGGTCATGCCTCATCCTGCCCGGGGGCGGGCGGCCGGGGCACCCGGATTTCCCTCCGCTGCGGCCCCACCCCGTGCGAACAGCTCCCCGGCGTCCCGTCCCGCGGTCGGCGGCGGCGTTGCCGTAAGACTCTCGTCATGTGGAAGTGATCGCCGCGGGCGGGGCCGGCCGTATTGAATGGGAGTCCGGAGCCGGTGGAGCTGACCGGCCCAGATGAGCGGAGGGGCACAGGATGGGGCGGGTGCGGGGAATGCTGACGCGGCCGATGGTCGCAGGGGCTCTTGTGGTGGCCGTGGCACTGGTGGGGGTGGGGCTCTACTGGTTCAAGCCGTGGACACTCTGGCAGGACGACACCGTTCAGGAAGCCCTGCCCGAAGTGACGGCCGCGGAGTCCGCTGACACCTCCGCGGGCCGGTCGGCGACGCCGCAGAAGGCTCCCGGCCCCGAACGGGCCGCGCCGGTGACCGTGGCCTCCGGCGATCTGATCAGCCATGAGCACGCCACCTCCGGCACGGTGGAGTTGCTGCGGCTCGCCGACGGTTCGCACATCGTGAGGCTGGAGAACCTCGACACCAGCAACGGCCCGGATCTCAGGGTGTGGCTGACCGATGCACCGGTGAAGGAGGGGCGGGCCGGGTGGTTCGTCTTCGATGACGGGCTCCATGAGAGCCTCGGCGAGCTGAAGGGCAACAAGGGATCCCACAACTACCGGCTGCCCGCCGGCCTCGACCCGGCGGACTTCACCAGCGTCAGTATCTGGTGCGACCGGTTCAACGTCTCCTTCGGCGCTGCCGAGCTGGTCCGCGTCTGACAGCCGACGCGCTCGTCCGTTCCACGCGTGAGGGCTGCCTCGCCCTCACTCCCTCACGAAGAGCTCCCCGGCGTCCCGCAGCCGCTCGTGCAGCCGGCCGAACACCTCCGCCGACCGGCCGCCCGGCCAGTCCGCGGGCAGCAGCTCCGGCGGCAGACCCGGGTCCGCGTACGGGAGTTGCCGCCAGGAGTCCAGCGCCAGCAGATAGTCCCGGTAGGCGGTCTGCGGGCGGGGTTCGTCGTCGGCGTCCCCGGCCGCCTCCCAGTCCCGCAGCACCGGCTCGTGCAGTTCCAGGAAGTCGTGGTGCAGGCGAGCCACCGCACCCAGGTCCCACCAGCGGGCGACCGCCTCGCGGGTGGCGGCGAAGCCGAGGTGCTCGCCGCGGAACAGATCGACGTACGGGGCGAGTTCGAGCCGTTCCAGGGTGTGCCGGGTCTCCTCGTACAGACCGGCCGGGGCGATCCACACCCCGGGCGCGGCCGTGCCGAAGCCGAGGCGGGCCAGCCGGGAGCGCAGCAGATGGCGCTTGCTGCGCTCCGCCTCGGGCACGGAGAACACCGCGAGCACCCAGCCGTCGGCGAGCCGTGGTGCGGGGTGCCGGTAGATCCGCCGGTCGCCGTCGTCCAGCAGCTGCCGGGCGTCCGGCGACAGCGCGTAGCCCGCCGAGCCGTCCCCGGCCCGGGCGGCCACCAGCAGCCCGCGCCGCTTCAGCCGCGAGACGCAGGACCGTACGGACGGGGCGTCGACGCCCACCGCGTGCAGCAGGCGGATCAGCTCCGACACCGCGAACGGCGAACCGTCCGCCGGACGGCCGTAGGCGCCGTAGAGCGTGATGATCAGGGAGCGGGGGGTGCGCAGCTCGGCCACGTGATCACTCTAGGGGGTGTCTTCCCGGAGCAGGAACCGCTGGAGTTTGCCGGTCGCGGTGCGTGGCAGCGACTCCTCGAACACGAAGACGCGCGGGCACTTGTGCGGGGCCAGATGGGCCTTCATATGGGCGCGCAGCGAGTCGGCCGTCTGCTTGGAGCCCTCCGTCAGGACCACATGCGCCACCACGATCTCGCCGCGCAGTTCGTCCGCCCGGCCCACCACGGCGGCCTCCGCGACCTCCGGATGGCGCAGCAGGGCGTCCTCCACCTCGGGGCCCGCGATGTTGTAGCCGGAGGAGATGATCATGTCGTCGGCGCGGGCCACGTAGCGGAAGTAGCCGTCCGGTTCACGGACGAAGGTGTCGCCGGTCAGATTCCAGCCGTGTCGGACGTACTCCGTCTGCCGGGGGTCGGCGAGATAGCGGCAGCCGACCGGGCCGCGCACGGCGAGCAGGCCCGCCTCGCCGTCGGGCAGTTCGTCGCCGTGTTCGTCCACCACCCGGGCCTGCCAGCCCGGCACGGGCACCCCCGTCATGCCCGGCCGGATCGCGTCATCGGCCGCCGAGATGAAGATGTGCAGCAGTTCGGTGGCGCCGATGCCGTTGATGATGCGCAGCCCCGTCGCCTCGTACCAGGCCTGCCAGGTCGCCGCCGGGAGGTTCTCCCCGGCCGACACACAGCGGCGCAGCGCCGAGAGGTCGTGGCCGTTCAGCTGACCGAGCATCGTGCGGTAGGCCGTCGGCGCGGTGAACAGCACCGAGACCCGGTGCCGGGCCAGCGCGGGCAGCAGTTGCTTCGGGCCCGCCTGTTCCAGCAGCAGCGTGGACGCCCCGGCCCGCAGCGGGAAGACCAGCAGCCCGCCCAGGCCGAAGGTGAAGCCCAGCGGCGGGCTGCCCGTGAACACGTCGTCGGCCGAGGGCCGCAGCACCTGGGCGGAGAAGGTGTCGGCGATGGCCAGCAGGTCCCGGTGGAGGTGCATACAGCCCTTGGGGCGCCCGGTCGTACCCGAGGTGAACGCGATGAGCGCGACCTCGTCGGCGGCCGTGTCCACCGCGCGGTACGGGCCGGAGCCGGAGTGCGCGGCGGCCAGTCGGGTGAGGTCCGCGGTTCCGTCCCCGCCGAACACGGTGACCCGCAGACCGGCCACGTCCGCCTCCGTCAGATCCGCCGTCGACCGGGCGTCGCACAGGGCGTGGCTGATCCGCGCCAGTGAGCAGATGGTGGCCAGCTCACTCGCGCGGGCCTGCGCCAGTACGGTGACGGCGATCGCGCCCGCCTTCATGACGGCGAGCCAGCAGGCGGCCAGCCAGGGCGTGGTCGGCCCGCGCAGCAGCACCCGGTTGCCCGGTACGACGCCCAGGTCCTCCGTCAGCACATGGGCGACGCGGTCCACGGTCTCCCGCAGTGCGCCGTAGCTCCAGACGGTTCCGTCGCCGGAACGCAGGGCGGGGCGGTCGGCGCCGTACTCCTCGACGGTGCGGTCCAGCAGTTCGTGCCCGCAGTTCAGCCGGTCGGGGTAGTGCGGCGCCGGATCGTCCAGGAGGAGTTCCGGCCACTGGTCCGGCGGTGGGAGATGGTCGCGCGCGAAGGTGTCGATGTGGGCGCCGGTGGCGCGACCGGCCGGCTCGTGAGGCGCGCCGGGGACGCGTACGGACGCGTCGGCGGCGGCTGTGGGCGTGTTCGGCGAGGAATTCGGCTCCATGAAGGATCGCCCCCTTGTCGCCTCTGGAGCGTATCGTTTGGGTGACGGTAGTCAACGGTCCGCGATAAGACATGAGCCAACGGTCCGCGATGAGACATGACGTGCGGTGCACAAGGGCATGACGTGCGATGCAACGCGACGAGCTGCCGCGCGACGCGACAGGACGCGCGAAACGACGCGACAAGAGAGGCGCCGCCATGACGGCATTCTCCCTCGAACCGGAACAAACCGCCTGGTGCGAGGAGCTGCGCACCCTCGCCGCACAGGAGCTGCGACCACTGGCGGAGAAGGGCGAGCCCGGCCACGTCAACCGCCCGCTGCTGGCCGCCCTGGGCGAGCTGGGCCTGCTGGAACGGATGTTCGGCTCCGGGGCTCTTGATCTGTGCCTGCTCCGCGAGTCCCTGGCCCGGGGCTGCACCGAGGCCGAGACCGCGCTCGCCCTCCAGGGGCTCGGCACCACCCCGATCGTCCAGGCGGGCACCCCCGCCCACCGCGAGCGCTGGCTCCCCGAGGTCCGGGCCGGGCGGGCCGTCGCCGCGTTCGCGCTGAGCGAGCCGGGCGCGGGCTCCGACGCGGCGGCCCTGAGCCTGGCCGCCGAGCACACCCCGGCCGGCTGGGCGCTCACGGGCGAGAAGTGCTGGATCTCCAACGCCCCCGAGGCCGACTTCGCCGTGGTCTTCGCCCGGACGACCCCCGGCGCGGGCTCCCGGGGCATCACCGCGTTCCTGGTCCCGTCCGACCGGCCAGGACTCACCGGCTCCGCCCTCGACATGCTCTCCCCGCACCCCATCGGCACCCTGGAGTTCGACGGCGTACCGGTCACCGCCGACGACGTCCTCGGCGAGCCCGACCGGGGCTTCCGGGTCGCCATGAACACCCTCAACCTCTTCCGGCCCAGCGTCGGGGCCTTCGCCGTCGGGATGGCCCGCGCCGCCCTCGACGCGACCCTGGAGCACACCGCCCACCGCACCGCGTTCGGCGGTCCGCTGAGCGACCTCCAGGCCGTCTCGCACCAGGTCGCCGAGATGGCCACCCGCACCGAGGCGGCCCGCCTGTTGGTGTACGCGGCGGCCGCCGCGTACGACGCGGGGGAGAGCGGGGTGCCGCGCCGCGCGGCGATGGCCAAGCTGTACGCCACCGAGACCGCGCAGTACGTCGTCGACGCCGCCGTCCAACTGCACGGCGCCCGGGCCCTGCGCCGGGGCCATCTGCTCGAACACCTCTACCGCGAGGTCCGCGCGCCGCGCATCTACGAGGGCGCCAGCGAGGTGCAGCGCACCATCATCGCCAAGGAGCTGTACGCGAACGCCGCACAGCGGCCCGGCCCCCACGAACCGCCCGCCCCAGCGCCTGAACCCCCCGCCCAGCAGCCCGCGTCCCCGACCCAGGAGCCGCCCGCATGAGTCCGTCCCACCGGATCAACCCGGCCGAACTCCCCCCGCCCACCGGCTTCTCGCACGCCGTCGTCGCCACCGGCGGGCATCTGGTCTTCCTCGCCGGGCAGACCGCGCTCGACGCGGACGGCAAGGTCGTCGGGGCCACGCTGCCCGACCAGTTCGCCGTCGCACTGGGCAATCTGCTCACCGCCCTCCACGCGGCCGGCGGCGCCCCCGCCGACCTCGCCCGGGTCACCGTCTACGCCACCGACGTCGCCGACTACCGCTCTCACGCGGCCGAGCTGGGCCGGATCTGGCGCAGGCTCGCGGGGCGCGACTACCCGGCGATGGCGGTCATCGGGGTGGCCCGGCTCTGGGACGAGCAGGCGATGGTCGAGATCGACGGGGTCGCGGTCCTGCCGTGAGGCCCCGGCCCCCGAGTGGCGGCGGCGCGGCGGCGGGGTGAGGCTGAACGGGTCCGGATACCGACCCGCCCAGGAGAGTCAGCGGTGCCCAGCCAGCCGCCCCCGCGCCCCGCCGCCCGGTCCTACGACGGCGAGGGCATCGTCGTGGGCTTCGACGCGCACCGCTGTCTGCACGCCGCCGAGTGCGTGAGCGGGCTCCCCGCCGTCTTCGACGTCGGCCGCCGCCCGTGGGTCCAGCCCGACAACGCCTCCGCCGACGAGGTCGCCGACGTCATCCACCGCTGCCCGAGCGGCGCCCTCCAGTACCACCGCACCGACGGCATGCCCGACGAGGTCCCCGACGTCCCCACCCATGTGTCGCTGCACGCCGACGGGGTGCTCCACCTGCGTGGCGACCTCGAAGTCGCCACCCCGTACGGCCCCCGCCACGAGACCCGGGTGATGCTCTGCGGCTGCGGCGCCACCGGCAACACGCCGTACTGCGACCACAGCGGCCCCTGCGCCAAGCACGGCTGAGCCGGTCCGCGCGACCGGGCCCCGGACACAGCGGCCGGGAGGTGCGCGGCGCGCCGGTCGGGTGAACCGGACTGAGGGATATATCTGTATTTAGTGCCCTTTATTCCGGATGCCCCGCCGCCCGACCCGGACACCCCGCTGTGATCGCGCTCATCGTCGCCCACTTCGCGCTGGCGGCCTGCGCGGGCCCGCTGGTGCACCGGCTCGGCCGACGGGCCTTCGTCGTGCTCGCGCTGCCCCCGGCCGCCGCGACCGTCTGGGCCTTCACCCGCTGGAGCACCGCCGCCTCCGGAGCCGCGGACACCTGGACCTGGGAGTGGATCCCGGACTACGGGGTCGCCCTCGGCCTCCGCCTGGACGCGCTGTCCGAGCTGATGGTGCTGCTCGCCGCCGGGGTCGGCGCACTCGTCCTGCTCTACTGCGCCTCCTACTTCACCGACGACACCCCGCAACTGGGCCGCTTCGCCGGAAACCTCCTCGCCTTCGCCGGGGCGATGCTCGCCCTGGTCCTCGCCGACGACCTGATCACGCTCTATGTGTTCTGGGAGCTGACCACGGTCTTCTCCTATCTGCTGATCGGCCACGGCAGCGAACACCGGCACAGCCGCCGCTCCGCCCTCCAGGCTCTCGTCGTCACCACCTTCGGCGGCCTCGCCATGCTCGTCGGCTTCCTGATCCTCGGCCAGGCGGCGGGCACCTACCGGATCTCCGCGATCCTCGCCGATCCGCCCGAGACGACGCTCGCCGTGTCGATCGCCGTCGTCCTGGTGCTCTGCGGGGCCCTGTCGAAGTCCGCGATCTGGCCGTTCTCCATGTGGCTGCCCAACGCCATGGCGGCGCCGACCCCCGTCAGCGCCTATCTGCACGCCGCCGCGATGGTCAAGGCCGGGGTGTACCTGGTCGCCCGGCTCGCCCCCGCCTTCGCCGACGTCCCCGTCTGGAAACCCGTCGTCATCGTCCTGGGCGGCGCGACCATGCTGCTCGGCGGCTGGCGGGCGCTGCGCCTGAACGACCTCAAGCTCGTCCTGGCCTACGGGACCGTCAGCCAGCTCGGCTTCCTCACCCTGCTCGCCGGGACCGGCAACCGCAACGCCGCGCTCGCCGCCGTCGCGATGATCCTCGGACACGCCCTCTTCAAGGCCCCGCTGTTCCTCGTCACCGGCATCGTCGACCACGCCGCCGGCACCCGTGATCTGCGGGAGCTCTCCGGGGTCGGCCGCTCGCTGCCGTACGTCGCCGGGGTCGCCGTACTCGCCGCCGCCTCCATGGCCGCCCTGCCGCCGCTGCTCGGTTTCGCCGCGAAGGAGGCCGCGTTCGAGGCCCTGCTGCACGGCTCCGCCGCCGACCGGTGGGCGCTGGGCGTCGTCGTCGCGGGCTCCGCGCTGACCACCGCGTACACCCTGCGGTTCGTCTGGGGCGCGTTCGCCCGCAAGCGCGGCGTCCCCGACACCCCCGTCCACTCCGTCGGCCGGGCCTTCCTCGCACCGCCCGCCCTGCTCGCCGTCCTCGGCCTGGTCCTCGGCCCCGGCGTCGGCTGGACCGACCGGCTGCTGGGCGCGTACGCCGACACGTTCCCGCCCGAACCGGACCCGTACCACCTCGCCCTCTGGCACGGATTCGGCCTCGCGCTGCTCCTGTCGGCGCTCGCCTGGGCCGCGGGCACCGTGCTCTTCCTCGGGCGCGCCCGGGTCAACCGGCTCTCGCGGCGGATCGCCTGGCCCACCGCCGACAGCGTCTTCGGCCATCTGCTGCTCGGGCAGGAACGTCTCGCCCTGCAGGTCACCGGCTTCATCCAGCGAGGCTCGCTCTCGGTGTACCTGGCCACCACCCTGCTCGTCATGCTCGGCGGCCAGCTCGCCGTCCTCCTGGTCGACACCCCCTGGGACGGGGCCGTACGCCCCCGGGTCTGGGACAACCCGCTCCAGGGCGCGGTCGCCGCCCTGACCTGTGCCGCCGCTCTGCTCTGTCTGACGGTGCGCCGGCGCATGAAGGCCGTCGTCCTGGCCGGGCTGACCGGATACGGCACCGCGCTGCTCTTCGTCGTCCAGGGAGCGCCCGACCTGGCGCTCACCCAGTTCTGCATGGAGACCGTCGCGATGATCGTGTTCGTGCTGGTGCTGCGCCGGATGCCCGTCCACTTCCAGGAGACCGTGAGCACCTGGCGGCGGGCCACCCGCGTCCCCGTCGCCCTCGCGGCGGCGGCCACCGTCGGCGTCGGGATGTGGGTCGCCGCCGCCGCGCGCACCGCCCCGCCGGCCGGCGCCGCCATGGTCCAGGAGGTCGCCGACCACGGGTACAAGGACGTCGTCGCGACGATCCTCGTCGACCTGCGCGCCTGGGACACGATGGGGGAGTCCGCGGTGCTCGCCGCCGCCGCGGTCGGTGTCACCAGCCTCATCTATCTGCACCGCCGCAGCGAGGGCACCATGGCCCAGGAGGAGTTGCGGGGCCGCACCGCCTGGTCCCTCTCGGCGCACCACTCCTCCCGACTGCCGGTCGGCGACGAGGCCGCCCCCGAACGCAGCTGGCTGGCCGCCGGAGCCACCCTCGCCCCCGAGCACCGCTCGATCGTCTTCGAAGTGGTGGCCCGGCTGCTGTTCCACCCGATCCTGGTGCTCTCGGTCTATCTGCTGTTCTGCGCCGAGTCCCTGCCCGGCGGCGGCTTCGTCGCCGGACTCGTCGCCGGGGTCGCCCTGATCACCCGCTATCTGGCGGGCGGCCGCTTCGAACTCGCCGAGGCGGCACCCCTGCAGCCCGGACTCTTCACCGGACTCGGCCTCTTCATCTCCACCGGCGTCGGCCTCATCGGACTCGCGGAAGGCACCGTCCTGCACGCGTTCACGTACTACGGACATCTGCCGGTCTTCGGCAAATACCACCTGAGCACCTCGGTCCTCTTCGACTTCGGCGTCTATCTGCTGGTCCTCGGCGTCGTCCTGGACATCGTGCGGGCCCTCGGCGCCAAGGTCGACCGGCAGATCGAACGGGCGGCGGGCGTCCTCACCCCCGACGGCGGCCCCGAGGCGGGAGGGCCCCGGCGATGATCGTCAGTGCTTCGCTCATCGCCACCGCCGTCGTGCTCTGCGCCGTCGGCGGCATCCTCATGCTCACCCGCCCGCTGACCCGCATCCTGCTCGGCGCCGTCGTCCTCAGCAACGGCATCAACCTGCTGGTGCTCTCCTCCACCGGCCGGGCCGGCGCCGCCCCGCTGCTGTACGGGGTGTCCCTCAGCCGGGTCACCGACCCGCTGCCGCAGGCCATCGCGCTGACCGCCATCGTCATCACCCTGGCCACCACCGCGTTCCTGCTGGCCATGGCCTACCGCAGCCACCAGATCACCGGCACCGACGAGGTCCACGACGACCTGGAGGACCGGCGCATCGTGCTGCGCGCCGAAGTCCTCGGCGAACGGGACCAGTTGCGTGAGCAGTTCCGGTCGGGCGCCGAACCCACCGCCGAGGAGCGCGAACGCTACCGGGAGGAGCGCCGCCGGCTCCGCGACCGGCTCCGCGCCGACCGCGCCCGCCAGGCCCGGGGCCGCGACGCCTCCGGCAACCTGTGGAACGACGTGCTGGGCGCGGACCCCGAGGACTACGCACGCGACGGCGACGCCAAGGCGGACGACCGCTACCCCCGTGACCGAGGAGCCGACGGATGAACGCGCTCGTCCCGCTGCCGGTGCTGCTGCCGCTGTGCGCCACCGGCCTGAGCCTGGCCTTCGGCACCCGGCTGGGGCGCTTCCAGCGCTTCATCAGCGTGGCCGTGCTCACCGCCGTCACCGCGCTCTCGGCGATCCTCATGGTCGCCGCCGACCGGCAGGGCCCGCTCTCCGTCCACCTCGGCGACTTCGCCCCGCCGCTCGGCATCACCCTGGTCGCCGACCGGCTGTCCGGACTGATGCTCACGGTCTCCTCGGCCGTCACGCTCTGCGTGCTCGTCTACTCCCTCGGCCAGGGCATGACCGACCGGGACAAGGAGACCCCGCTCGCCGTCTTCCACCCCGCCTATCTGATCCTCGTCGCCGGGGTCTCCTGCACCTTCCTCGCGGGCGACCTCGTCAACCTCTACGTCGGCTTCGAGATCATGCTGGTCGCCAGCTTCGTCCTGCTCACCCTCGGCGGCACCGGACCCCGGATGCGGGCGGGCTCCACGTACGTGATCATCTCGCTGTTCTCCTCGATGCTCTTCCTCACCGCCATCGCCATGACGTACGCGGCCACCGGCACCGCCAACTTCGGCCAGCTCGCGGTGCGGCTGGCCGACCTCCCCGTCGGCGTACAGACCCTGATCCAGGCGATGCTGCTGACCGTCTTCGCGATCAAGGCCGCCGTCTTCCCGCTCGCCGCCTGGCTCCCCGACTCCTACCCGACCGCCCCGGCCCCGGTGACCGCCGTCTTCGCCGGACTGCTCACCAAGGTCGGCGTCTACTGCATGCTGCGCAGCGAGACCCTCCTCTTCCCCGGCAACCGCCTCGGCGACCTCCTGATGGCCATCGCCCTGGCCTCGATGGTCATCGGCATCCTCGGCGCGGTCGCCCAGACCGACCTCAAGCGGCTGCTCTCCTTCACCCTGATCAGCCACATCGGCTACATGGTCTTCGGTATCGGCCTCGCCACCCGCGAGGCGTACGGCGGGGCCATCGTGTACGTCGCCCACCACATCACCGTCCAGACGACGCTGTTCCTCGTCGCCGGGCTCATCGAACGCCGGGGCGGCACCACGGAACTGACCCGGCTCGGCGGAATGGCCCGAGCGGCGCCGATGCTCGCCCTGCTGTTCTTCGTCCCGGCGATGAACCTCGCCGGGGTCCCGCCGTTGTCCGGCTTCATCGGCAAGCTCGGGCTGATGCGCGCGGGCGTCGCCGACGGCGGCGGCTGGGCCTGGGTCCTGGTGGCCGGCTCGGCCGCCACCAGCCTGCTGACGCTGTACGTGGTCGCCAAGGTCTGGAACCTCGCCTTCTGGCGGGCCGCCCCGCCCGGACAGGCCGCCGCAGGCACGGTCCTGGAGTCCGGCGACGACAGCGACGACGACAGCGACCCCGGTCCGGACGGGGTGTTCGGCACCGGCGACGAGGGCATCGGAGCCACGCCCCCGCCCGCCGGTCAGGCCGTCGCCGCGACCCTGCACGGACGAGCCGTCACCACCACCAGCCGACTGCCCGCCCCGATGATCGCTGCCACCGCCGCCACCATCGCGATCGGCCTCGCCTTCACCGTGTTCGCCGATCCGCTCACCGCCTTCACCGACCGCACGGCCGCCGAACTCCTCCAGCGGACCCCCTACATCCAGGAGGTGCTGGGACGGTGAGACGCATTCTGCGCTTCTCGTTCAGCAACGCCGATCTGCCGCCGTTGAGCTGTGAGTTCGGCACCCGCCGCCGACGGGTGATCGACCTGCCGCTGATCGCCTGGCTCACCGTCATCTGGGTCCTGCTCTGGTCGACGCTCACCTGGGCCAACGTCCTGACCGGCCTGGTCGTCTCGGTCCTCGTCTGCCTCGCCTTCCCGCTGCCCCGGGTCGACCTCGGACTGCGGCTCCACTTCTGGGGCATCGTGTGCCTGGCCGGCTATCTCTTCCACGACATGTACACCTCGGGGGTGAAGGTCACCCGGCAGATCTTCTTCGGCCTGCCGCACCGGGCCGCGGTCATCGGCGTCCCGCTGCGCTGCCGCAGCGACCTGATGCTCGCCGCCACCGCCGTCGCCGTCTCCAACGTCCCCGGCGGCTCCATCATCGAGGTGCGCCGGGCCACCGCCACCGTCTTCCTGCACGTCCTGGACGCCGACCGCCCCGAGGAGCTCGAAGCCGCCCGGCGCCAGGTCTGGCGGATCGAGGAACTGACCGTACGGGCCTTCGGCACCCCCGACGAGATCGCGAGGGTCGCCGAACCCCCGCCACCGCCCCAGCTCGCCGCCGGGAGGCCCGCACCATGACCGCACCCGAACAGGTCGACCGGATCCTGCTGACCACCGCCGTCGTGCTGATCCTCGTCGCCGGGGCGCTGCTGCTGGCCCGGATCTGGCGCGGCCCTTCCATGCTGGACCGGGCGATCTCGCTGGACGTCTGCGCCGCCCTGATCATCGCCGGGCTCGCCGCGAAGTCGGCGTTCGCGCGCGACCCGTTCTACTTCCCGATCATGCTGGTGCTGGCGTTCCTCGGATTCACCGGCTCGGTGGGCATCGCCCGCTTCATCGCCGTACGGGACCGGCCCCGCGGCAGGCCCCGCCACCCGCACCACGGCGACACCCAGGAGGGCCCGCAGTGAGTCTCTGGCTTCAGATCGTCGACACGGCCGGCGCCGTGCTGCTCCTCGTCGGCGCCGCGATCTGTCTGCTCGGGGTGATCGGCATGCTCCGGCTGCCCGACGTCCTCTCCCGCAGCCATGCGGCGACCAAGCCGCAGACCCTCGGCATGATCCTGGTGCTGGCCGGGGTCGCTCTGCGACTGCGTGGCGGCATGGAGCTCGCCACCCTCGCCCTCATCGCCTTCTTCCAGATGCTCACCGGGCCGGTGGCCTCGCACCTGGTGGCCCGGTCCGCGTACCGCACCGGCCAGGTCGAACACAGCGAGCTGCTCTTCGACGAACTCGACGAGCAGCTCACCGACGGGAAGTAAGCGCGTACTCGCACTCCGTCGCGGCCAAACACCCCACGGCTCCGGGCCCGCGTGCCATGATGCGGGCACTGCCGGACGCTGGGGGGCGTAGTGGGAAGCACGGGCACCGTGCTGCGCGAATTGCGCGGCGCACAGAAGAGCGCCAAGGGCGTCTCGCTCTACTCGCGGTACGTGAACCGGCCCGCCGGGCGGGTGCTCGCGGCCGGGGCTCATCGGGCGGGGATGACGCCCAATCAAGTAACTTTGACCAGTGCGCTGTTCACCTACGGTGCGCTGGCGTCGGTGGCGCTCGTCGAGCCGTCGTGGACGCTCGCCGTGCTGGTCTACGCGGCGCTCGCGATCGGCTTCGCCTTCGACTCCGCCGACGGGCAGCTCGCCCGGCTCACCGGGCGGGGCGGGCCGGACGGGGAGTGGCTGGACCATGTCGTCGACTGCGGGAAGCTGGTGCTCGTCCACACCGCCGTCCTGATCTCCTTCTACCGCTTCGGCGAACTGCCCTCGGAAGTTTGGCTGTTGCTGCCACTGGGCTTTCAGCTCGCCGCCGTGGTGACCTTCTGCGCGGGGCTGCTGCGCGAACAGCTGGGCAAGGCGGCGGCGAGCGCCCGGGGACCGTCCTGGGCGGCGCCCGCGGAGCGGGTGTCCCGGGTGCGGGCCGTGGCGCTGCTGCCCGCCGACTACGGCGTGTTCTGCCTGGTGTTCCTGCTGCTCGGCGCACCCGGGGCCTTCCGCGCCGGGTACGCCGCGCTCGCGGTGGTGCACACGCTGTTCCTGGCGGCCTTCCTCGCCAAGTGGTTCAGGGAGCTGAAAGCGCTCCGGGCCGGCTGACGAGCACGTCCAGCGCCCGGCGCAGCTGGGTGCTGGACGTGTGCACGGTGTACGGGAAGTAGACGACCTCCACGCCCACTTCGGCGAAGTCGCGCTCCAGCTTCTGGCCCTTCTCGGTGCCCCGCCAGTCGTCGCCCTTGAAGATCACGTCGAACCGGACCTGCTGCCAGGTCTCGACCTTGTCCGGCACGGTCTCCACGAACGCGGCGTCCACGAACCGCACGCTGCGGACGATCTCCAGTCGTTCGCGGAGCGGGATCATCGGCGTGTGCCCCTTGGCCAGGGCCGCCATCTCGTCCGACACGACCCCCGCGACCAGGTAGTCGCACTGACTGCGGGCGTGCCGCAGGATGTTGAGGTGCCCGACGTGGAACAGGTCGTACACCCCGGGTGCGTAACCCACCCTGTGCTGCACCATCCGTATCTCTCCCCCCACGGTGAACGTGATCCGGTGATGTTCCAACGACCATACTGTGAAGAACACTTGTGCAAGCCGTGAACGGATAAGCTCGGCAGGGGCTGTTCCCCGGTGGGGGCAGCGGTTGTCGTGGGGGGAAGGCGATCGTCCGATGTCCGAAACATCAAGGCCCAGTCCGCTGCGAGGCCGCCGGCTTCTCGTGGTTTCGACCAACTACGCCCCGGAGCTCACGGGCATCGGTCCGTACGCCACCCAACTGGCTGAGCACTGGGCCGCGTCCGGCGCCCGCGTACGGGCGCTCACCGGTATGCCGCACTACCCGTCCTGGCGGCTCGACGAGAACTACCGAGGCGTCTGGCGGACGGTGGAGATACGCGGCGGCGTCGGAGTGCACCGACGAGGGCACTATGTGCCGCCTCGTCAGACCGCTCTCAAGCGAGCCGCGTTCGAGGCGAGTGTGCTCGCCACCGGGCTGATCGCACCACCGCCCGGCCGGCCCGACGCCGTGATCTCCCAGATGCCCAGCCTCGCCGGCGGCGTCATCGGAGCCCGCCTCGCCCGGCGCCACCGCGTCCCCCATCTCCCCGTCGTCCAGGACTTGATGGGCGCAGCCGCCGCACAGAGCGGCATCCGGGGTGGCGGCAGGGCCGCAGCCGTCGCCGCGGCCGCCGAGCGGTACGCACTGCGCGGGGCCGCCCTCGTCGGCGTCATCCATGAGAGCTTCGTCCCCGGCGTCAGGGCCCTCGGCGTCGATCCCGGCCGCATCCGCCTCGTCCCCAACTGGACCCATGTACAAGGCCCCACCGCCGACCGCGCCGCGACCCGCGCCCGGCTCGGCTGGCCCGACGGGGTCCCGGTGATCCTGCACTCCGGCAACATGGGCCTCAAGCAGGGTCTGGACGTCCTGGTGGACACCGCCCGCCTCGCCCCCGGCCTCCGCGTCGTCCTGATGGGCGACGGCAACCAGCGCGACGCGTTGCGCGCCCGCGCCGACCGGCTGCCCAACGTGGAGTTCCTGGAGCCTGCGGGGGCCGAGGAGTTCACCGACGTCCTCGCCGCCGCCGATGTCCTCGCGGTCACCCAGCGCGCCTCGGTCCTCGACATGAGCGTCCCCTCCAAGCTCACCTCCTACTTCACCTCCGGACGCCCCGTGATCGCCTCCGTCGCCGACGAGGGCGGCACCGCCGACGAGGTCCGCCGCTCGGGCGCCGGGCTCCTCGTCGCCCCCGAGGACCCGGCCGCCCTGCTCGAAGCGGTCCGGAAGCTGGCCGCCGACCCGGCCGCAGCCGACGCCCTCGGCGGCGAGGGCCCGCGCTACGTCGCCCGCCATCTGAGCCGGGAGGCGGGCCTCGCACGCTTCGACGACCTCCTCGCCGAGGTCCTGCCGGACGCACAAGGGAGCTCCCGCCGATGACGCCACAGCACCGCGCCCCGGACGACCAGGACGAGCCGGCGCTCCTGCGCGACCAGTTCCGTCAACTCCTGCGCTACCGTTCCCTGCTGGCCACCGGCGTCGTCATCGGCCTGTTCGGCGGCGGCTATCTCGCCCTCGGCGGCGAGGACACCTACACCGCCACCGGCGAGGTCCTCGTCCGCTCCGCGATCTCCGACCCCTTCGCCGCCGGAGCCACCGCCGACAAGGGCATCAACATCGGCTCCGAGCGCCAGACCGCCGTCAGCGACACCGTGGGCACCCTGGCCGCCGGAACTCTCCTCAAGGCGGGCGACGACGTCACGGCCCGCAAGCTGCTCGCCGGACTCCAGGTCACCAACCCGCCCAACACCCTCACCCTCCGCTTCTCCTACACCGGCGACACCCCCGAGCAGTCCCGCGCCCGCGCCGAGGCCCTCGCGAACGCCTACCTGGCCCACCGCAAGGCGCGCACCGAGGAGAGCATCGAGAACATGGCCGATGGCTACCGTGCCCAACTGAAGCCACTGGAGGAGAAGCGCGACCTGCTGGAGGAGCAGGCCGGTGCGGCAGCGGCCGACGACGTCACCAGCGCCCGCGCCAACATCATCGTCTCCATCTCCGAGCTGAGCCGGAAGATATCCGAGCTGAAGGCCCTGGACACCACCCCCGGCTACCTCAACAAGAAGCCCGTCGCCCCCAGCTCGCCCACCGGCCCCGGACTGCCCCTGCTCCTCGGGCTCGGCGGCGTCGTCGGTCTCGCGCTCGGGCTGCTGCTCTCCTGGGTGCGGCTCGTCTTCGACCCCGCCGTACGCTCCACCCGCGAGCTCGTCCACTCGCTCGGCGCACCCCTGCTCGGCACCCTGCCCCGGGAACGCGCCGCCTCCGGCAGTCTGCTCGCCATCGGCCGCGGCGGCTCCAGGCTCGCCGAGGAGTACCGCGCCGTCGCCTTCCGGCTCGCCTACGACCCCTCCTTCGCCGAGAGCCGCCGTCTGCTGGTCACCTCCCCGCGCGGCGACAACGCGGCGGCCGCCGCCGCTGCCGCCAACCTGGCCGCCGCGTTCGCCGAGATGGGACGGGACGTGCTGCTCGTCGAGGCCGATCTGCGCACCCCGTCCCTCGCCGACGACCTCGGCTCCGCCGCCCACGAGGTACGGCCGCCGCGCTGGGCCGCCGAGGAGAGCGACGGCAGCTGGCCCACCGGCGGCCGCTCGAACGTCGACGTCCCCGGCTCCGGAGCCTTCGCCCTGATCCCCGGCACCACCGCCGACAACGTCCCGCGCGCCCTGACCTCACCGTCCGTCGGCCGCATCGTCGCCGAGGCCGACCGGCCCGGCGGTGTCGTCATCGTCCTGGCCCCGCCCGTCCTGTCCTACGCGGACGCGGTCGCTCTGGTCGACCGGGTCGAGGGCGTCATGATCGTCTGCGACCCGCGCGAGGTGCACCGCAGCGACCTGGAACGCATCCGCGAGATCATCGGCGCCTCCGGAGGTTCCGTGCTCGGCGCCCTGCTCCACCCTCGCCGGGGCCGCCTGCGCCGGGCCGAGCGCCGCGCCAAGTCCGCCCGCCGCCGCTCCACCGGCGGCGGCGACGGTGGTGGAGGCCGGGGCGGCACCCCGCCCGCCGAGGCGGACGCCCCCGAACTCACCGGCGATCCCGCCGCGACCCTCGGCCTGCGCTCCGTCAACCTGCCGGCCGCCCGCCGGTGAGAGCCCGCACCGCCGTCCTCTGCTCCGTCGCGGACCAGGGCGTGGCGGCGCTCACCAACATCCTGGTGCTGGTGGCCGCCGCCCGGCTCTCCACCCTCGCCGACTTCGCCCGGTTCTCCGCGGTCTACCTGGTCTTCACGGTGCTCCTCGGCGTCTCGGGCGCGTACACCGGGCAGCCGCTGGTCCTCCGGCGCGGCGCTGGGGAGGAGACCCGGGGCGCCTGCCGGTCCGCCGTCACCTTCACCGTGCTCGCCGCCGCCGCGCTCGGCGCACCGCTCGCCGCTGTCTGCGCCCTCGTCCCCGGCGACACCGCCCGCGCCCTGCTGATGCTCGGCCTCGTCCTCCCGGTGGTGCTGGGACAGGACGCCGTACGGTACGCCTTCTCCACGCTCCAGCGGCCCCATCTCGCGCTGGCCTCCGACCTGTTGCGGCTCGCCTGCGTGCTCGGGGCGCTCTCCGTACAGGACTACGGAGCCTCCCCGGCCCGCCTGATCGCCGTCTGGGGCCTGTCCGCCCTGCCCGCACTCCTGCTCTCCGCCGCCCTCCTGCGCCGTGCCACCGCCGGATCCCCGCTGCGGCTGCGCCCGATGCTGCGGCGCGGCCACCTCGGGCAGCGCTTCACCGTCGAGTTCGGCGTGGGCAACGCGACCGGCCAGCTCTCCGTCCTGGGTCTCGGCGCGGTCGGCAACCCCCTGCTCGTCGGCGCGCTGCGCGGCGCGACGACCCTCTTCGGCCCGCTGAACGTGCTCTACACCTCGGCCACTTCCTTCGGCCCGCCGCTGCTGGGCCGCATCGACGACGCGCGCCGCCGGGTCCGGGCCACCGCGGCCCTCGCCGCCGCCCTCGCCGCGACCGCCGCCCTCTGGGCCACGGTGCTGGCCCTGCTGCCCGACGCCGCAGGCCGCCAACTCCTCGGCGACACATGGCCGGTGGCCGCCGAACTGCTCCCGGCGACGGGCAGCCAGTACGCCGCGATGGCCGTCGGCACCTGTGGCCTGCTCGCCCTTCGCATGCTCGACCCGCGCACCACGCTCTCCATCCAGGTCGTCTTCTCGCTCACTGCCGTGGCGTTCCTCGCGGGCGGCTACGCCGTCGGGGGCGTCCCGGGCGCGGCCTGGGGGCTGTCCCTGGGCTCGCTCTGCAAGGCCGTCGCCACCTGGATCAGAGTGGCGCGGCTGCGCCGGCGCAGCCCGGCCCGCGGCGAGGACGTCAGCGCCGACGCCCTGCCCGCAGCTCCGTGAACGTGGCGATCGCGACCAGACACAGCGCGGCGATGGCCAGCTTCCCCGCCGCCTGGAGGAGCGGGCCGCGCAGCAGGATGAAGGTGTATCCGGCGATCAGCGGCGCGGCGATGGCCAGCACGCTCCCGGGGCCCGGCCCCGCCCGGGTCACGGCCAGGGCGTAGCGGCGGTCGGTGCGGGCCGACGCGTAGCCGATCAGCGCCATCCCGCCGATCACGCCGGACGCGCCGAGATCGACCCAGAACTCCGTCCACAGCGGGGCCGAGAGGTTGGTCATCCGCAGCCCCATCCACTGCCCGACCCGGACCCCGGTGTCCTCCGGCTTTCCGCTCCACACCGCGCGCGGCACGAAGAACAGACCGGAGCCCGCCAGTTGGCGGCCGTAGGTGTGGCCCCGGGTGTCGACCCACGAGATGGTGTTGGCGAACATCACCATCTGGTCGTAGTCCTTGGTCACCAGCGGATCGAAGACCGAGGTCGACTGCACGGACCGCTGGCTCCCCTCCTCGTACCGGAACCTGTCCGCGTACGGGAACAGCACCAGGGCCCCCACCACGCCCGCCGTCAGCACCGTCCGGTAGACCGCCGCACTGCTCGGGAACGCGGCGAACACGAACGCCACCACCACGGTCAGGAACCAGTAGCGGGCGTTGGAGATCGGGTTGTTCACCAGCAGGTTCAGCGCCACCAGCGCCACCCAGACCAGCACCGTCGACGGTCTGCGCCGGGCCCGGTAGGAGGTGGCCAGACGGCGGGTGTAGAAGAGCAGCGCCAGCAGCGCCGGGACCTGGCCGAAGCCCTTGAGGAACGCCGAGCCCACATTGGACCCCTCCGTGACCACCCCGCTCGCCGCCACGGTCTCGTTGATCTCCTGCCTGCTGGCGAAGAAGACCGCGGGCCCGCCCAGCTTCATCACGTAGAACGCGCTCGCGGTGAACGCCACCAGCACCAGCAGCCGCAGCCGCAGCGGATGAGCGACGGCGGGCCCGCCGCCCGAGCCGCGCACGGAGGGGTTCCGGCGGCGCAGCGGGCGCCGGGAGGCCAGCAGCGCCCCCAGGTCGTAGGCGGCACACCCCACCAGGACCATCGCGATGGCCGTGACCAGGTCCTGGCGCGGCCCCACCATCGGCGTCGGCGTCTGACCGATCACCACCTGGGCGAACGGCGCCACGCCCATCGCGATGTACACGAACATCCAGAAGACGCCCTGGAGCAGCCGCCGCCGGGTGGAGAGGATCATCGTCGCGAGACGGGCGCCCGCATAGCAGGTCAGCACCAGCTGGAGCCAGTACGCCGTGTCCCGGACCCCGTCGCCGGGCTGGGCGGCGATCACCGCGGGCAGGAAGCAGACCAGGCCCAGGATGAGCGGCACGGACAGCGCCCGCGACAGCATCGACCAGGCGATCGGCCGCTCCGGAGGGCTCCCGGGAACCCCGGGCCCTCGGGGGCCCACGGCGGTGGGAGCGGCCTGCTCCCGCGCCGACGTGTGCACCGACGTCATGCGCCCCCCCGGGATCAGTGAACCGCTGAACACTCTAACGAATCAGCCCACTTGAGGGGGGCCGATGACTACGCTGTGAATACTTGGCCATAGTCGAGGGGAACTCTGGTGAAAATCCTGCACGTTGTCACGCTCCACACCCCGGATCACGCCTTCGGCGGTCCGACGCGCGTGGCGTTCAACCTCTCCAAGGTCCAGCGGGCGAACGGCGACGACGCACGCGTCATGGCCCTCGGCGACGGCTTCCCCTGCGGTGAACTGCCCAATGAAGTAGAAGGAGTTCTCGTCCATCTCTTCCAGGCGCGGCACCTCCTCCCGATGTTCGAGGTCAGCGGCATCACCTCCGCCGGGCTGCTGCGCACGGCGCACCGCATGATGCGCGGCGCCGACCTCGTCCATGTCCATCTGATGCGGGACCTGGTGACCCTGCCCGCGGCGCTCCTCGCACTCGCGACCCGTACGCCCCTGGTCGTCCAGACCCACGGCATGATCGACCCCACCGAGAAGAAGGTCGCCCAGCTCACCGACCTCCTCGGGGTCCGCAGGGTGCTGCGCGAGGCGGACGCCGTCCTGCATCTGACCGAGATGGAGCGGCTCGACGTGAACGCCGTCGCCGCCCCCGTCCCGCTCACCCGCACCGTACGGCTGGTCAACGGGGTCCGACCGCAGGAGCGCAAGCCCGCCCGCGAGCCCGGCCGCCCGCCCACCGTGCTGTATCTGGCCCGGATCCAGGAGCGCAAGCGGCCCGAGGACTTCGTCTCCGCGATGCCGCACGTCCTCGCCCGCCACCCGGACGCCCGCTTCGTGCTGGCCGGTCCCGACACCGGCGCGCTGGCCGGCACCCTCGCGCTCGCCCGGAAGCTCGGCGTGGCCGAATCCCTGCACCACGTAGGTCCGTTGGAGCACGACGAGGTGCTGGCCGCCGACCGTGAGGCCGATGTGTACGTGCTGCCCGCGATCGAGGAGCCGTTCCCGGTCTCGGTGCTGGAGGCGATGTCGGTCGGCACCCCGGTCGTCATCACCCGCACCTGCGGGCAGGCCCCCGATGTGGCGGGGGCGGGTTCGGGCCGGGTGATCGACAGCCGGGTCGGCGAGGACGCGGCCAACGCCCGCAAGGTCGCCGACGCGATCCTGGAGCTGCTGGAGCCGGAGGCCGCCGAGCAGGCGGGCAAGGCGGCCTGGGAGCTGGTCAACGAGCAGTTCACCATCGAGGCGGTCACCGCCACCCTCCGGCGGACCTACGAGGACGTGGTCCGCCGGAGGCGAGGGTGAGCGTTGACGTGTCAACGGATCGGCCGAGGCGTCAACGTACGGGCTTCTCGCGGGACTTGAGCGCTATCTGCCAGCGGTAGAAGCTCATCGCCAGCGCGAAGTCCAGGCCCGCCCGGCCGTCCAGGAACCCCCGCTTGTAGAGATACATGTAGGCGAAGGACACCACCGGCTTGAACGGCGCCTTGTGGAACAACTGCCCCTGGCGCGACTTGACCTGGCGCACCTGCTCCTTCACCTGGGGGTGCTGCTCCAGCCAGGCCTCCCAGTCCGAGTAGCGGTTGTGCCGCTCGAACCAGGCGGTGACCGGATCGAGGTCCTGGTGCTCGATGGGGTGGGCGAGCGTCCCCACGCTCGCCGCGACCGGCTGGTAGTGGCCCTCCACCTCCCCGATCCCCGGCGCGTCGAGGTCCCCGACCTCCGGGTAGTGGCAGCGGGTCCGGTCGGTCAACGACCGCTTGCGGATGGTGTATCCGTGCCGCAGCCGCTTCCCGGAGAACCAGTAGCCGAGCGGTATGTCGTACGCCGCCGGCTTCGGCGACGACGGATCGCGGAAGGCCGCCCGCAGCTCGGCCAGCAGCCCGGGGCTGAGCCGCTCGTCGCCGTCGAGCAGCAGGATCCAGTCCAGGTCGGTGCGGACGTTCTCCAGGCACCACTGCTTCTTGCGCGGGTGCCCGCCGTCCCAGGTGTACGTGACCACCTCGGCCCCGCACTCCTCGGCGATCTTCACGGTGTCGTCGGTGCTGTGGGAGTCCACCACCACGACCGCCTCGAAGTGGCCCAGCACCGATTTCACCGCCTCCGCGATGTTCAGACCCTCGTTCTTCGTGGGGATGGCCACGGCTATCGGGAGTTTCGGCGTACCTGCGGTCATCCCGCGGCTCCTTCGGGCAGCCAGGCATAACAGCCTGTGGACGTGAACGTAACTGCGGAATCGGGGATGGTGATCTTCCGGGACTTCCCGGTGCCGGACGTGCCGGAGGCCAGCTCCTTGCCGCCCGCCCCCTCGATCTGCCAGGAGCAGTCCGTGGTGGGGGAGGCCGAGCGGTACACGCCCGGCCGGAGCTTCTTCCCGGAGTGCCGGCCGTCCGGGTAGCCGTACGCCGCCTCGTCGACCAGGTCCTGATGCCGGGTGCAGAGCCCGGCGACCGCGTCCTTCGCGTCCGGGATCTCGCCCGTCACGATCGCGCCGACCGCGGTGTCCCGGTCGGCCTTGACGAGGTAGCGCAGCTTGTCGCAGGTCTCCTGGCCGGTCTGGAGCACGGCCGCCGGGTCCATGCCCTTCGGCACCCGGTCCTTCAGATACTCCTTCTGCTTCTCGGTGAACGTCCCCGTGGCGGGGGTGATCTCGTCGACCGGCGTCTTCGGGCCCTCGGCCGTGGCGGCCGGAGCGGACGCCCCCGGGACCGCCGGCTCCTCGGTGGGCGGCGCGGCGGGCTCGGCGGCCGTGGTGGCGGACGGGCCGGGGACGGCGGACCCGGAGGCCGCGGGGCGCTGGGCGCCCGCGGCCTCCGGGTCGTTCCCGTCCGCGGACGAGCCGCAGGCGGCCAGCGCCGCCGCCGTCAGCACGACGGCGGCGCAGGCCAGGAACGGGTTTCTCATCTCTCAGCCGGTCCTCAGGGCGTAGTGCGCGCTGACCTGGGAAGCGCTCAGCGCGGTCGGATAGATGGCGGTCTCGTCGATCTGCCCGGCGAAGAAGTTGCTGGTGGGGCGGCTCGGCCAGCCGGACAGATTGTCCCCGCCGACCCGCCAGTAGCCCGGCTGGCCATCGTTGCCGGAGACCAGGATGTTCGACGCGCGCAGCTGCCCGTCGACGTACAGCGACATGCCCTGCCCCAGCGGGCCCTGGGTGGCGACGACGTGGTGCCACTGGCCGTCGTTGTACGCCCCCGAGGTGACGACGGTGCGGGCCCCGCCGCTCTGGACGCCGAACACGAGACGCCCGTCGTTGCGCATGTAGACGTGCTTGTCGTGACGGGTGCTGTTCTGCTGGGTCTTGTTGCCGAAACCGACGATCTTCCCGCCCCGGGTCGTGGTCGTCCTGATCCAGGTCTCGATGGTGAACCGGGCCGGCTGGGTGTGCAGCCGGTTGCTGTACGCGTACTCGTCGCTCCCGTTGAACCCGATCGCCGTCGAGGGACCGGCCACCGCCGCCGGGGTCTGCCGGTAGGCGGGGCCGTTGCGCATGAACCCGTTGTTCAGACTGCCGCTGCTGTCGTGCGCGAAGGTGGAGGTGCCCTCGTCCCAGCGCCAGTAGAGGCTCGCCCCGTCCGACCTGACCCGTGCCGGGTACGCCTCCGTGGCGCTCGCCACGGTCGCGGACCGGGCAGGGGACTTGGCGCTGGTGTTGGTGCCGTCGCTCGCGGTGATCCGGTACGAGTGGGTCTCGCCCGGGGCGACATCGGTGTCCGTCCAGGTCAGCTGGGGCCGGTCCCAGAAGACCGAGTAGCCGGTCGTCGTGTGGATCGGGGTGTTGGAGCCGTCCTTGTAGATCCGGTAGGTCAGCTCACCGTCGTCGGTGTCGAAGCTGGTCTGCCAGTTCACGTCGATCTGCCCGGGGGTCAGCGTGGAGAGGCTGACATTGGGCACCCACGGCACGCCCGTGTCCGGGCCGTCCGCGAAGCGGGTCAGCCCCTGCTGCGGCTTGGTGTTGACGGTGGTGAACTCGCCGCCCACCCACACGTAGTGGCGCCCGCCGCTGCTCGTCTGGCTCATCACGCGCGGCCCGACCGGCTCCCCGATCCCGTCGTTGGTGTCCGGGAACCAGGGCAGCAGCTTCGGGTCGTCCACCGACTGGGCCAGCAGATGCTTGCGCGGCTGGTCCGGGAACGCGCCCATGCTGGCGCAGTCGTGGGCGTGGCTGCCGCTGTACAGCACCCCGGAGTGCACCAGCACGGCCTGGGTCGCGCCGAGGCAGGTGTCCCGCCAGCGCTGCTCGAAGTCGCTGAGGTTCAGCGCGATGCGTCCGTCGAACACACCGCCGCCGGTGCCTTCGTTGCCGGTGTAGAAGCCGGCTCCGTCCGTGGTGATGTCCTGGACCGTGGAGTTGTTGTGGATGAACCCCGGGTAGGACTTGGTGAGCTGTCCACTGGTGGCGTCGACGACGGCCAGGGCGTGGGTGTTCGTGCCGTTGATCCGGAAGAAGTCCCCGCCGAGCAGCACGTTCTGCCCGTCCGGGGTCACCTCGACGGCCCGTGCGACCTCGTCGGCGTCGGCCGTGAAGGGCAGCAGTGAGGCTCCGGTCGTGACGGCGGCGAAGTGGCTCCTGGTCTGCCCGCCGACGGTGGTGAAGTCGCCGGCCAGATAGACCGTGTCGTCGGTGACGGCGAGCCCGCGCACGGTCGCCGAGACCCCGATCTTGAAGGTGTTGCTGACGGTGCAGGTCTCGGTGTCGATCGCCGCGATGTTGCTCACGCCGACACCGTTGACCCCACCGAACTGGCCGCCCGCGTACAGTGTTTCGCCGTCCGGGGAGAGTGCGAGGGCCCGCACGGTCGCTGTTCCCGAGGAGATGGTGAAGGACAGCGAGCAGTCGGTGGGCGCCCCGGTCGCCGCGTCGAACGCGGCGAAGTTCACCGCGGGCTGTTCGTTCGTGCCGGGGGTCGCGGTGGGGGGCCGCAGGGTGGAGAAGGTGCCGCCCGCGTAGACGACGCCGTCGCCAGCGGCCATCGACCAGACGATGCCGTTGGTCTGCCAGGTGGAGAGGTCGTCCGCGGTGATGGCGACCGGTGGTGTCAGCGCCGCCGCTCCGGCGGCCCCGACCGTGGTCGCGGTCAGGGCTCCGGCCAGCAGGCCGAGAGCGGCGGACACGGCCCGCACACGGCCGCGTCCTCCGCCTCTGCGCCCCGTACTTCCGTTCATCATTCAGCTCCGAAGGTGAGATTCGAGCTGCGGCCGAAAGGCCGCGGATCCTGCCTCGCCCGACCGGCGTCGGGGACGGTGCGTCCCGCCGTGGACCGGGGCGAGTGGGGAGGCGGGGCCGGGGCCCCGCCCATGGCCGGCGCCTTTGAGCTCCACCGAGCGGTCGGTGGAGATCGGCGGTGGCGCCGGTGATCGTCCCGGTCACGGGCGCGGAAGGCGCCGGCCGGGGGTCATGGGTGGCCGCCGGCCCGGTTCGGGCGTCGGCGGTCACACGGTCGGTCGGTCCGGTAAGGGAATGGCGGACCGGCAGCGGTCCTGCCCCGTCATCGGTCCACCCGGACGGCGGCCCCGGTCAGCTGGTCGTCCAGCTGGCGGATGTCGGCGTCGACCATGATGCGGGCCAGCTCCCGCGACTTCACCTCGGGCTTCCAGCCCAGCTGCTCCTCGGCCTTCGAGGCGTCGCCGATCAACGCGTCGACCTCGCTGGGGCGTTCGTACTTCGGGTCATAGCGCACATGCTCGCGCCAGTCCAGGCCCGCGTGCTCGAAGGCGTACTCCAGGAACTGGCTGACCTTGACCCCCTCGCCGGTGGCGACCACATAGTCGTCGGGGGCGTCGCACTGGAGCATCCGCCACATGGCGTCCACGTACTCCGGGGCATACCCCCAGTCCCGGACCGCGTCCAGGTTGCCCAGATGCAGCCGGTCCTGGAGCCCCGCCTTGATCCGGGCGACGCCCCGGGTGATCTTCCGGGTCACGAAGGTCTCGCCCCGGCGCGGCGACTCATGGTTGAAGAGAATCCCGTTCACCGCGTACATGCCGTACGCCTCGCGGTAGTTGACCGTGGCCCAGTAGGAGTAGAGCTTCGCCACGCTGTACGGGCTGCGCGGGTGGAACGGGGTCTTCTCGTTCTGCGGGGGCGGGCTGGCGCCGAACATCTCGGAGGACGAGGCCTGGTAGATCCGGGTCTGGATACCGCTGGCCCGGACCGCCTCCAGAAGCCGGATGGTGCCGAGCCCCGTGACGTCACCGGTGTACAGCGGGGCGTCGAAGGACACCCGTACATGCGACTGCGCGCCCAGGTTGTAGACCTCGTCCGGCTGGATGTCGCGCAACAGGTTCACCAGCGCGACACCGTCGGAGAGGTCCGCGTGATGCAGGACGAAGGAGCGCTCCGGCTCCTCGGGACCCTGGTAGATGTGGTCGATCCGCTCGGTGTTGAAGCTCGACGAACGCCGTATGAGCCCGTGCACGGTGTACCCCTTGTCGAGCAACAGCTCGGCCAGATATGAACCGTCCTGGCCGGTCACTCCGGTGATGAGCGCGGTCTTCGCCACGATTCCCCCTTCTCTGCTGATCGCCTCGACGGCGATGTTCACCGACATATCGGAATTGGAGCGTTCTGCGGCAAAGGGTCACCGCAGTCCTTTTCTGCTGGCACAATCCGAGCCATGACGACCGAACTCCCCGTCCCGCCCCAGGAATCCGCCCGTTCCCTACTGCGGTCCGGCTCCCGCATATTCGTCGCGGGACACCGTGGCCTGGTCGGCTCGGCAGTGGCCCGCCGCCTCGCCGACGACGGCCACGAGGTGCTCACCCGCGGCCGCGACCTGCTCGATCTGCGCGACGCCGCGCGGACCGAGACGTATCTGAAGGAGGTCCGCCCGGACGTCGTGGTGCTGGCCGCCGCCAAGGTCGGCGGGATCATGGCCAACAGCACGTATCCGGTGCAGTTCCTGGAGGACAACCTGCGTATTCAGCTCAGCGTGATCGCCGGCGCGCACGCGGCCGGGACCGAGCGGCTGCTCTTCCTCGGCTCGTCGTGCATCTACCCCCGGCTCGCACCCCAGCCGATCCGCGAGGATGCCCTGCTCACCGGCGAGTTGGAGCCCACCAACGAGGCGTACGCCCTCGCCAAGATCGCCGGAATCGTCCAGACCCAGTCCTACCGGCGGCAGTACGGCGCCTCCTACATCAGCGCCATGCCCACCAATCTCTACGGGCAAGGCGACAACTTCGACCTGGAGACCTCGCACGTCCTGCCCGCGCTGATCCGCCGCTTCCACGAGGCGCGGCGCGACGGCGCCCCCGAGGTGACCCTCTGGGGATCCGGCTCCCCGCGCCGCGAGTTCCTCCATGTCGACGACCTCGCCGCTGCGTGCGTACGCCTGTTGGAGGCCTACGACGGTGAGGAACCCGTCAACATCGGCTGCGGCGAGGACCTCACCATTCGGGAACTCGCCGAGACCGTACGAGATGTGACGGGCTACCAGGGACGCATCGGATGGGACACGTCGAAGCCCGACGGGACGCCCCGCAAGCTGCTCGACGTGACCCGCCTCTCCTCCCTCGGCTTCAAGCCGCAGATCCCGCTGCGTGACGGCGTCGCCCGCACCTACGCCTGGTGGCTCGGCCAACTCCCGTCCGGGCAGTGATGGTCCGCCGCCGCGAGAGCTCTCGCGGCGGCGCACCGGTGCCGATCCCCGCATCCGCACGCCCGCCCCGCCCTCAGTACGCCCCGCGGCCGTCGGTGACGGCGCGCACGGTGCGGGCGAGGAGTCCCAGGTCGGCGGCGACCGACCAGTTGTCGACGTACCACAGGTCCAGCGAGACCGTCTCCTGCCAGCTCAGGTCGGAGCGGCCGCTCACCTGCCACAGGCCCGTGAGCCCCGGCTTCACCGCGAGCCGGCGATGCTCCCGCTCGTCGTAGCGCGAGGCCTCCTCCGGCAGCGGCGGCCGCGGACCGACCAGCGACATATGCCCCAGCAACACATTGAGAAGCTGCGGGAGTTCATCGATCGAGGTGCGCCGCAGCAGCCGTCCGACCGGTGTCACCCGGGGATCGCCGCGTATCTTGAACAGTGGCCCGTCGACCTCGTTGGCCGCGGAGAGCTGTGCCTTGAGCTCCTCCGCGTCCGCCACCATCGTGCGGAACTTCCACATGGTGAACGGCCGGTTGTGCTGCCCCTGCCGGATCTGCCGGTGGAAGACCGGCCCCCGCGAGGACAGCCGGACGCTCAGCGCCACCGCCAGTAACAGCGGCGCCAGGGCCAGCAGTCCGACCAGGGCGCCCGTGCGGTCCAGCACGTTCTTGAACACCGCCTGCGGGCCGCCCCGCAACGGCGGCGCTACGTGCAGCAGGGTGAGCCCGGCCGCCGTGACCGGGCGCACCCGCTCCGCCGCCACCCCGGACAGCTCCGAGAGCACGGACAGGGCGACGCCGCCGTCGTGCAGCCCCCAGCCGAGCCGCCGCAGCCGGTCACCGGTCAGCTGGGGCCCGGGAGCCACCAGCACCAGGTCCGCCGCATGGGCGTAGACCCCGCCGAGCACCGTGCTCACATCGTCGTCGGCCGGGCAGGACGCGAGGCGCCCCGGCATCTGCACCCCGTCCAGCTCCAGCCGGGCGGACCCCACCGGTATCGCGGCGACCAGCGAAAAGTCGTGATCCGTACGGGAGGTGAGCAGCCCGGCCGCCCGGTCCACGCCGGCCGCCTCGCCGACCAGCAGCACCCTGCGGACCCGGTGGTCCCGGCGTCCGGAGAGCGGCCACCGGCGCAGCCCCGCCACCGCGGTGGCGACGAGCAGCCCGGGCGCCACGGCCACCACGGCCGTGGCCGGGTCCACCGGGCTCCCCGCCGCGGTGTGCAGCACGGCCAGCAGACCGATGAGTACGAGCCAGTCCCCGACCGCTCCGAGCGCACCGCCCGGCTCGGTGCTCGGCGGGTCGGTGTACCGCCCCCGGGCGCCCCGCAACCCGGCCCACATCAGCCCCGCCACCGCGGCGGCCGCCACCGGACGGGGCTGGTCGCCCGCGCGCAGCAGCAGCCAGGCCGGACCGGCCAGACCCAGCAGGTCGGTCAGTGCGGCGAGGGCCGGCCCGGGAGCCTTCCTCCGCCGGACCGGCGCCTGGCCGGCCGGGTCGCGCTGTGCCGTCGGGGCCCTCCACAGCTGCTCCAGGGCCGCCGTGCGATTCCGGGAGGCGGCGGTGCGGGGGCGCGGCGCGCCCCGGAGCCCCACCGGTCCGGATAGGTCGGTTTCCGGTATTTCGACATGCCCCATGAACCCCCCAGTCACAGTCGCACCCCCACAAACGGGACGCATCCGTCGATCCCATGGACTGACGGATGCGCCCTCGCCCGGTGCACGATATCCACACACGTGCCATTTCGCTGGAGTTCCCGTGAAGTTCAGACGGCTCGGTCCAGACACCTCCGATCGGCTGGAACCATCCGATGTCGCCTTCTGTGTACGGATGTTGAGGGAGTGGCAGACGGGTAAGCGCTTGTGCCCGGCGGGCGGGCACGGGCGGCGAGCGGAGGCTCCGGCTCCGCTGCACCGTGCCGGGAACGCACGAACCCCCTGGCGGGCGGGTGCCCGGCCAGGGGGTTCGCGTGATCCTCGCCGTGCCGCCAGGGGTGGTGAGCGGACGGAGAGGGGCTCTACGGGGTCTGAACGCTCCGTCCGTGCGCCGCTTGGCGCGCCGGTGGACCAGCAGCCTGGCGCCAACGAGCCCGGCTGCTGCGAGAGTTACCGACATCACAGTTGCTCCGGTGGCGGCCAGGCTGCCGCCGCCCGAGGCCGTCGTGACCGTGAGCGTGACAGCGGTGGTCCGGGTGGTGCCGACGTCGTTGCGGAACTCGGCGCGGTAGCGGTAGCCGTCCTGGGCCGTGCGCGCGGTGAAGGTGAGCGCCGACTCCGTCGCGCCCTCGACGTTCTTCCAGGTCTGCGCGCCGTCCGTGCTGACCTGCCGGCGGACCGTGGGCTCCGGGGTGCCCTCCGCCTCCGCGGTGAGGGCGACCTCCTCGCCGTCCTGGGCCGGACACCCAGTCGATCTGGGGAAGGCACACCTGGATTCACGTCTGTTGGGTTGTCAACGAAGTGGCCCGTACCGGCCGCAGGGGTCAGCCGGCTCCGGCCGACGGGAGGGTCTGCTCGGTCCAGATGGTCTTCCCGGTCGGGGTGTACCGCGTGCCCCACCGCTGGACGAGCTGCGCCACGATGAACAGGCCGCGCCCGCCCTCGTCGTCCTCCGCGCTGTGCCGCAGGTGCGGCGAGGTGTGACCGGTGTCCGATACCTCGCACACCAGGGTGCGGTCCCGGATGAGGCGCAGCCCCAGCGGCCCGCCCCCGTACCGCACCGCGTTGGTGACCAGCTCGCTGACGACCAGCTCGGTCGCGAACGACAGCTCCTCCAGCCCCCAGGCGGCCAGTTGCCCGGTGGCCAGCTCGCGGGCGCGGCCCACCGACACCGGTTCGGCGGTCAGCTCCCAGTCGGCCACCTGTTCCGCGTCCAGCTCGCGGGTACGGACCAGGAGCAGGGCCGTGTCGTCGGCGCTCGTGCCGCCGGGCACCAGCGCGGACACCGCCCGGTCGCACAGCTCCTCCAGCGACGCGCAACCGCCGCCGAGCACCCCGCCCAGCGTGTCGAGGCCCTGCCCGATGTCGTGGTCCCGGGCCTCTATCAGGCCGTCGGTGAACAGCGCCAGCAGGCTGCCCACCGGCAGGTCGATCTCCATCGACTCGAACGGCAGGCCGCCCAGGCCCAGCGGCGGCCCGGCGGGCAGGTCCGGGAACGACACCCGGCCCCCGGGTTCGACGATCGCCGGAGGCAGATGCCCGGCACGCGCCATGACGCAGCGCCGGGAGACCGGGTCGTAGACCGCGTACAGGCAGGTCGCGCCGGTGATCACGTCGTACGTCTCGACCGCCCCGCCGTACGCGTCCGACCGGTCCTCCGCGGGCTGCCCCACCAGGTCGTCCAGCCGGGTCAGCAGCTCGTCGGGGGCCATGTCGAGCTGGGCGAAGGCCCGTACGGAGGTGCGGAGCCGGCCCATGGTGGCGGCCGCCTGGAGCCCGTGCCCGACCACGTCCCCCACCACGAGACCGACCCGGGTGCCGGACAGCGGGATCACGTCGAACCAGTCCCCGCCGACACCGGTCACGTCGTCGGCCGGCAGATAGCGGTAGGCGGTCTCCACCGCGGACTGCGGCGGCAGATGGTGGGGCAGCAACTGTCGCTGGAGGGCGAGGGAGGCGGTGCGTTCGCGGGTGTAGCGGCGCGCGTTGTCGATGCAGACGGCGGTCCGGGCCGTCAGCTCGTCGGCCAGCGCGACCTCGCCGTTGTCGAACGTGGTCGCCCGGTCGGGGGCGAGCGCCCGGCCCGAGGCGTCGGGGCCCGCGCCCCGTTCGAAGGTGACGAGCCCCAGGATGCCGCCCCCGGCCCGCAGCGGGACGACGAGGGTGCCCTCGTCGAGCACGAGCCCGCCGGAGGACAGGCTGCGGTGCTGCGGCGAACCGGGCGGATAGCCGACCGGCGGATACGGCGCCGGGGTCTCGCGGGAGGCTGCCGGGGCCTCGCCGGAGGCGTCGGGGGCCTGTGCGGCTTCCGGCGGGACGGTCTCCGGCAGGGCGAGGTCCGGCGCACCGGCGCCCGGCTCCGACCGTTCCGCGACCCGCAGTAGGGACATGTCCGCCGTGCTGCCCACCGCCGCCGTCTCCCCGGTCATCGCGGCCCGGGTGACATCGACCCGTACGGCGGCGGCGAAGTCCGGCACGGCCACCTCGGCGATCTCCTCGGCGGTGGTGGCCACGTCCAGGACCGTGCCGATCCGGCGGCCGGCCTCGACGAGCAGGGCCAGCCGTTCCTGGACGCGGTAGCGGTCGGTGATGTCGAAGGCGTCCTCGCAGACGCCGAACACATGCCCGTGGGCGTCCTCCAGCCGGTAGTAGGCGCAGGACCACAGATGGTCCCTCCCCGGATCGCTGGGCGGCTGCCCCCGGAAGTTCAGGTCGAGGATCGGCTCGCCGGTGTCGATCACCTGGTGCATGACGCCGTCGAGCGTCTGCGGATAGCCCGGGCTCACGAAGGAGCCGTCGGAGTAGAGCTCATCGGCCCGCATGCCCCGGAACGCGGCCAGCGGCTGCCCGATCTCCCGTTCGTAGGCGGTGTTGCACCAGGTCAGCCGCAGATCGGTGTCGTAGATCGCCAGTCCGACGGGCGACTGGGTGGCCAGCCCCTGGAGCAGGGCGATCCGGGACTCCCAGTGGCGCAGCTCGCCCACCTCGGCCGCCACCATGATCCGGTCCGGCGCGCCCGGAGTCCCGCTGCCCGCGGTGCCGCCCGGCAGCGGACAGGTCGCCGTCGCCACCAGCAGCTCACGGCCGTCGCGGGTGCGCGCCACGTGGATCTCGTTGCCGACGAGGGACGAGGGTCCGAGACCGGGGGCGGCCGCTGCGGCGACGGGGGCCGGTTCGACCGCTTCGGGCGGCGGGGACGGACGGGGCGGCCCGTCCGGGGAAGCGCCGCCGGCCGTGACCGGGTGCGCCGAGAGGAACGTGCCAAGGGGCCGCCCCAGGACCTCGGAGGGCCCGTAGCCGAGCAGCTCGGCGGCCGCGGGGCTCCAGCCGATGACGGTGCTCTCGGCGTCCAGGACCATCGTGGCCGCCCTGGTTATGTCCAGGGGGCCACGGAAATCGGCGCTCTCCGCCGTGTTCGCCGCGCTCACGGCGCGACCCCGGCCCGTTTCATTACCCTCAGAATCCGCCCTGCCCGGGACCGGCACAACCGCGGTGACCCGGTCCGGGCCTGCGGGGCACCGGCGTCAGCGCACCCCGTCGGGCCGGAACTGCACACTGACGCGCGGCCCGACGGCCCGCGCGGTCTTGGGGATCGCATGCTCCCAGGTGCGCTGGCAACTGCCGCCCATGACGATCAGGTCGCCGTGGCCGAGCGGCCTGCGCACGGGGGCGGGGCCCGGGCGGCGCGGCCGCAGGGCGAGGTGCCGGGGCGCGCCCAGCGAGAGGATCGCGACCATGGTGTCCTCGGTGCCTCCCCGCCCGACGGTGTCCCCGTGCCAGGCGACCCCGTCCCGCCCGTCCCGGTAGAAGCACAGCCCCGCCGTGGTGAACGGTTCGCCGAGCTCGGCCGCGTAGTGCCTGCTCAGTTCGGTACGGGCGGCCTCCAGCGCCGGATGCGGAAGAGGGTCGTGGCGGCCGAAGTGGGCCAGCAGCCGGGGGACCGCCACCACGCGCTCGTACATGACGCGCTGCTCGGCCCGCCAGGCGACATCGCGTACCAGTGTCTCGAACAGCGTGTCCGCGCCCCGGAGCCATTGCGGCAGCACGTCGATCCAGGCCCCGTGGCCCAGGTCGGTACGGTGCAGCCCGCTCAGGGGGCGGGTGCCGACCTCGGCCTCCTGGTCGAAAAGTGAGCTCTGCAGGTGTACGGCCATGGGGTGAGCGTAACGCTATTCGAGCAAGTGTGCGAATATCTGGGCGGTGGCGACGCATGCTCAACCGGTGACGGGGAGGGGCCCTTCCTTGATCAGATCGGCACACTTCTCGCCGATCATCATCGTGGTGATGCACGGATTGACCGTCGGCAGGAACGGCATGACGGACGCGTCGGCCACCCGCAGACCCCGGACCCCCTTGACCCGCAGCTGCGGGTCGAGCGGCGATTCCACGTCCTCGACCGGGCCCATGCGGACGGTGCCGGCCGGGTGGTACACGGTGTTGTGCGTCTCGCGGATGTAGTCGAGCAGCTCGGCGTCCGTGGTGGCGCCCGGCCCCGGCGCCAGCTCCGCGCCCGCCCAGTCGGCCATCCGGGGCCGCGCGACGATCTCCCGCGCCAGCCGCAGTCCGTACGTCATCACCCGTACGTCGTGCTCATCGGTGAAGTAGCGCGGATCGACCCGGGGCTTGTCCCGGAAGTCCCGGGTCCGCAGCCGTACCGTGCCCCGCGACCGGGCGCGGGTGACGTTCGGGGTCAGGCAGAAGGCGTTGTCCGAGGTCGGGTAGCCGCGCCGGTAGGTGTTCATGTCGAACGGCACCGAGCCGTAGTGGAACATCAGGTCGGGCCGGTCGAGCCCCGGCTCGGTGTCGGCGAAGATCCCGATCTCCCACCACTGGGTGGAGGTGGTGACCATGGGCCGCTTCGCCTCCCACATGATCACGCCCTCCGGGTGGTCCTGGAGGTGCGAGCCGACGCCGGGGGAGTCCACCCGTACGTCCACGCCGGTGTCCCGCAGATGCCCGGCCGGGCCGATGCCGGACAGCATCAGCAGCTTCGGGGAGTCGATCGCCCCGCAGGAGACGATCACCTCGCGCCGCGCCTGCACCGCACCGCTGTGGACCGTGTCGGGCTCCAGATACTCCACCCCGGAGCACCGGTCGCCGTCGAACAGCAGCCGCTTCGCCTGGAGCCCGGTCCGTACCTCCAGGTTCGGCCGCTTCCCCAGCACCGGGTGCAGATACGACACCGAGGCCGAGGAGCGGGTGCCGTCCTCGCGGGCGTTGATCTGGAACCAGTGCGCGCCCCGGACCACCGTGGAGCCCGTGTTGAACGGCACGGTGGGAATGCCCGCCTCCGCGCAGGCCTCCAGCAGAGCCGTACCGCACGGGTCGCGGGGCGGCACGGTCCGGATGGTGACCGGACCGGAGCGGCCGTGGTGGTCGCCGGGCGCGTCGTTCGTCTCAAGACGCCGGTAGAGCGGGAAGCAGTCCGCCGCGCTCCACCCGGTGCAGCCCAGCGCACCCCACTCGTCGAGGTCCTCGGCCGGGGCCCAGAAGGCGATGCAGGAGTTGTGCGAGGAGCAGCCGCCGAGCACCTTGGCGCGGGCGTGCCGCATGAAACTGTTGCCCATCTCCTGCGGCTCCACCGGGTAGTCCCAGTCGTAACCGGACTCCAGCAGCGCCATCCACCGCTCCAGCCGCAGGATGCTGTCGTCCCCGACGTCCGAGGGGCCCGCCTCAAGGACGCAGACGGTGACGTCCGGGTCCTCGGTGAGCCGGGCGGCGATGACGGCGCCGGCCGTACCGCCGCCGACGACGACGTAATCGAACGCGGGTACAGGGCTTGCTTCGGACATCGGGTCTCCAGGGCTCAGGCGGCCGGCGGGGCGGAGGCGGGGGAGGAGCGGAAAGGGCTGCGAGGTCGCCCCGGGCCTCGAACCGGATGGCGATCGCTATGTTGATGATCACCGAGAGGGCCTGCGGCTGGTGGATGTTCACCACCGGGATCACGCTTCGATCCGGCGGGCAGGCTGTCGTCGTGTGCCTTGGTGGACATCAGCTCACCGATCGCGTTGCCGTCGTGCCCTGTCTGCGACCACTTCCCGCTTCCGGGCGCGGAACCGGGCCCCGGCCCCGTACCCGTGGTCACTCGAACCACCGCTGGGGGACCGCCGCGACGTTGCGCCAGATGTGCTTGGCCTCCTGGTACTCGGCGAGACCGGCCGGACCCAGCTCGCGGCCGAAGCCGGACTGCTTCATACCGCCCCACTCCGCCTGCGGCACGTAGGGGTGGAAGTCGTTGATCCACACGGTGCCCGCCCGCAGCCGCGAGGCCACCCGGTGCGCGCGCCCGCCGTCCTGCGTCCAGACGGCGCCCGCCAGCCCGTACACGGTGTCGTTGGCCAGCCGGACCGCGTCGTCCTCGTCCCGGAACCGCTCGACCGTGAGCACCGGACCGAACGACTCGTCCTGCACCACGGACATCGAGGTGGCGCACTCGTCCAGCACGGTGGGCGGGTAGTAGAAGCCGCCCGCCAGCGCCGGATCCTCGGGCCGCGCGCCCCCGCAGCGCAGCACCGCGCCCTCGGCGATGCCCTCGGCCACGTACGCCTCGACCTTGTCGCGGTGCGCGGCGGAGATCAGCGGCCCGCTGCGCGCTTCCTCGTCGAACGGCCCGCCGAGCCGGATCCGGCCCGCTCGCGCCACCAACTCGTCGGTGAACCGGTCGTGCAGCTCGTCCTGGACGAGGAGCCGCGCCCCGGCGGAGCAGACCTGCCCCGAGTGCAGGAAGACCGCCATCAGCGCGTAGTCGACGGCGGTGTCGAAGTCGGCGTCGGCGAAGACGATGTTCGGATTCTTGCCGCCCAGCTCCAGGGCGACCTTCTTCACGGTGGGCGCGGCGGCCGCCATGATGCGCCGCCCGGTCGCGAGCCCGCCGGTGAACGACACCAGGTCGACCCGCGGATCCTCGGTCAGCGGCGCCCCCACCACACCTCCCGCCCCGAGCACCAGATTGGCGACCCCGTCCGGCAGCCCGGCCTCGGCCAGCAGCCGCATGAGGAGGATGGCGGTGTGCGGGGTCAGCTCGCTCGGCTTGAGCACGAACGTGTTGCCGGCCCCGAGCGCCGGGGCGACCTTCCAGGCGGTCTGGAGCAGCGGATAGTTCCACGGCGTGATGAGCGTGCAGACGCCGACGGGCTCGTACACGATCCGGCTGTCGACGTCCGCGAGCCCGGTGTCGACGACCCGGCCCGCGTCCCCGGCCGCGACGAGGTTGCCGAAGTACCGGAAGCAGTTCGCGATGTCGTCCATGTCGTAGGCGCTCTCGACCAGCCGCTTCCCCGTGTCCAGCGACTCGGCCCGGGCGAAGACGTCCTTGTCCCGCTCCAGCAGCTCCGCCACCCGCAGCAGCAGCCGTCCCCGCTCGGCGGCCGGTGTCCCCGGCCAGACCCCCTGGTCGAAGGCGCGCCGGGCCGCGGCGACGGCCGCGGCGGCGTCCTCGGCCCCACCCTCGTCGACCTCGGCCACCGGCGTGCCGTCGGCCGGACAGCGGATCTCCCGCTTCCGCCCCTCGGCGGCCGCGGTCCACTGGCCATCGATGAACAGCTCCGGCATGGGTTCCTCCTGTACGGGGGCGGGACGGGCGCCCCGCCGGGTGCGGGCCACGGCGACGACCGGCTCCCCGGGTGACGACGTCAGCACAGACAGTAGGGGTGGCCGGGTGCGTGCGCAGCGCGGGCGCGGCCGTTCGGAGCATGCGACCCCGCCGGCCCGCCGGCCGGGCACGCACCGCACGGGGCCGGGCACTCCTCGCCCGATAGGATCCGGTCCGGCCCCTGACCTCAGGTCATGGGCCGGTCAACAGTCGCTGAAACAGGGCGATTTACGCCCTGCCGCGCCGCCATGAGAAGCGCGTCCGCCGGGCGGCCGGAACAGCCGGAACACCGAGTGAGTGGAGCGCCAGTCATGCGTGGAGGCAGTGTCGCCGTGGTCGGCGGCAGCATAGCGGGGTGTGCCGCGGCCCTGGCCGCGTCGCGCGGGGGAGCGGAGCGGGTCACCGTCCTGGAGCGCGCCGACGACCGGCTCCGGGACCGAGGGGTGGGCATCGCCCTCCAGAGTGACCGGTACGAGGAACTGCGGGAGGCCGGGTACGTCGCGCCGGAGATGCCCTGGGCGCCGCTGACCCGGCGGGTGTGGAGCGTGCGCGACGGCGAGGCCGACCACGGCCGGGCCGTCGGCGAGCAGCCGTTCCCCTTCCGGGCCTACAGCTGGGGCTCGCTGTGGAGCGAGCTGCGCCGCCGGGTGCCCGAGGAGGTCACCTACCGGTCCGGCGCGGTGGTCACCGGGGTGGAGCCGGACGCCGACGGTGTGACGCTGCGGCTCGCGGACGGGTACGAGGAGCACTTCGACGTGGTGATCGGGGCCGACGGATACCGCTCCGTCGTCCGCGAGGCCATGTTCCCCGGCGCGGACGCCACGTACGCCGGGTACATCGGCTGGCGCGGGACCTCGTCGGACGTCGCGGACCTTCCGTCGGACGGCGACGACGCGCACAACATCGTCTTCCCCGGCGGTCATTGCATGATCTACCGCATCCCGGACGGCGTCGGCGGCCACCGGCTCAACTGGGTTCTCTACACCGCGCCGCCGCAGGCCGACGGTCTCCATCCCGACCTGCGGACCCCCACCTCGCTGCCGCCGGGCCGGCTCAACTCCGAGCTCACCGAGCGTCTTCGGGCCCTGGTCGCCGACAACTTCCCGCCGTACTGGGCCTCCAGGGTGCTCCGCACCCCCGCCGACACCACCTTCATCCAGCCCATCTACGACCTGGAGGTGCCGCACTACACCTCCGGGCGGATGGCGCTCGTCGGCGATGCCGCCAGCGTGGCCCGCCCGCACATCGGCGGCGGCAGCGTGAAGGCGCTCCAGGACGCCACCGCGCTGGAGGCCGCCTGGAAGGCCGGGAGCAGCTGGAAGGAGGTCCTGGAGCGTTACGACGCCGGGCGCGGGCCCGTCGGGTCCGCCATGGTCGCGCTCGCCCGCCGGATGGGCGACGCGCAGGTCGAGAACACCCCGGACTGGTCCGCCATGGGCCAGGCCGAGTTCGACGCGTGGTGGCAGGGCCAGAACAAGGGCTCCGACCGGCGCAGCGGCTTCGGCGGCCACAGCATGAAGGCCGGGTAGGCGGGCGCGGAGTGCGCGCGGCACGGGTGCGGTGACCCCGCGGGGGTCGTCGCGCTCGTGCCCGTACCGCGTCGTGCCCGTACCGCGCCCGTGCCCGTACGGCCGTCGTGTCTCAGGCCGCCGTCGGGGCCAGCTCCAGCGCCGCGTGCAGCGCGGTGGCATCGGCGCGGGCGTCCGCACCGGCCATGCGCAGCGTCACCCGCCCCGAGGTGAGGACCGTGAGCGTACGGGCGCACTCGGCGGCCTGGGCGGGGCTGGGCGACACCAGCAGGACCGCGATGCCCTCGGCCGCCAGCGTCGTCACCAGCTCGTGGACCTGCCGGACGAGCACCGGCGCGAGGCCCTCGGTCGGCTCGTCGAGCAGCAGCACCCGTGGCGAGCCGAGCAACGCGCGGGCCAGCGCCAGCATCTGCTGCTCGCCGCCGGACAGATCCGTACCCCGGTTGCCCCGGCGCTCGCCCAGCCGGGGCAGCAGTTCCAGGACCCGCGCGGGGGTCCATACGCTGGGGCGCGTCGTGTCGCCCCGGCGCGGCGGACGGTAGGACAGCCGCAGGTGCTCCTCGACGGTGAGCCCGGCGAACACCCGGCGGCCCTGCGGTACGAGCCCGATCCCGGCGCGGGCGATCCGGTGCGCGGGCCGGCCCGTCACCTCGCGGCCGTCCAGGGTGACGGTTCCGGCGCTCGGGCGCATCAGCCCGGCGACGGTGTGGACGAGGGTGGTCTTGCCGGCGCCGTTGTGGCCGACGACGGCATGGACCGTGCCGGCGGACACCGACAGGTCGAGCGCGTGGAGGACGGTGCCGCCGTGGTAGCCCGCGGTCAGGCCGGTGAGTTCGAGCATCGGGGGCCGGTCATCCTCTCGCTTCGGTGACGGGCGCCGCTTCGGTGGCGGGATCCGCTTCGGTGACTGGTGCCGCTTCGCCGACTGCTGCCGTCGAGCCGGAGCCGTGGTACGCGTCGCGGACCTCGGGGTGCGCCAGCACCTCCTGGGTCTCGCCGGTGACGAGCACCTTCCCGGCGGCCAACACCGTGACCGTCGAGGCGATCTGGGCGACCACCTCGACATGATGCTCCACCAGGATGACCGCCACGCTCGCCGGCAGACCGCCGAGGATGCCGAGCAGCCGGCCGATGTCGCCGTCGGTCAGTCCGGCCGCGGGCTCGTCCAGGAGCAGCAGCCGGGGCGCGCCCGCCAGCGCGGCGGCGAGGTCGAGCATGCGGCGCTGCCCGTGCGAGAGGGTGGAGGCCGGGCGACGGGCGAGGTCCGCCAGTCCCACGGTCTCCAGATGGCGGCCCGCGGACTCGGTGTGCTGCCGGTAGCGGGACGGGCTGCGCCACGCCCCGCGGCGCTTCGGATGGTGCGGCCAGCCGGCCAGGACGACATTGTCCAGCACCGACAACTCCGCTATCACGGAAGGCTGTTGGAAGCTGCGGGCGATGCCGAGACGGCTGCGCCTGGCGGTGGATGTACGGGTGATGTCGGCGCCGTCGAGGGCGATCGTGCCGTGATCGGGTCGGTCCGTGCCCGCGATGAGGTTGAGCAGGGTGGTCTTGCCCGCGCCGTTGGGGCCGATGACGGCGTGCCGGGCGCCCGCCGGGAGCCGCAGGCCGACGTCGTCGACGGCGGTGAGCGTGCCGTATCTGCGGGTGAGCCGGGTGAGGTCCAGCACGGGCGGCGGGGTGGTCGCGGGGGCGGACGCCGGTGCCGCGGTGGTCGGTTCGGGTGTCATGGGGAGACCTTCCCGGCGGGGGCCGAGGTGGGGACGGGCGGCGGCTGATCCGGTGGCCGGGGCGCGTCACAGGACGGCCCGCCGCCGGATCCGCGGCGCAGACCCGCAAGACCGCGCGGCAGCACGTACACCGTGGCGACGAAGAGCACGCCGAGCAGCAGCGGCCCGTGGCCGGGCCAGGAACCGGCGACCCAGTCCCGGGTGGCGACGATGAGCCCGGCGCCCAGCAGTGCGCCGATCACCGACGTCGTACCGCCGATGACCACCGCCAGCAGGGCGAACGCGGCGATCTCGAACCCGACGTCGGCGGGGGAGAGGTACTGCTGGACGGTCACCATCAGCGAACCGCCCACACCGGCCAGCGCGCCCGCGCAGATGTGGGCCACCAGCAGATAGCGCCCCACCGGATGCCCGGAGGCGCGCATCCGCGCCTCGGCGCCCCGGGTGCCCGTCAGCAGCTTCCCCGCCGGGGAACGCAGGACGAGCAGGGTGAGGGCCACGGCGACGACGGCGACGACGAGCGCGTAGGTGTACAGCTCGCTCTCCTCCAGCATCCCGTCCCCGCCCCAGAGCGCCTGCGTGGCCGGGAAACCGACGAGACCGTCGGCGCCGCCGGTCACGGACTTGAGCTGGTTGACGACCGCACCGGTCAGCTCGCCGATGGCCAGCGTGATCATCAGGACGGTGGTGCCGCGGGCCCGGATCACCGCCGGCCCCACCACCGCCGAGAAGACGGCGGCGGCGAGCGCCGAGAGGACGATCTGGACGGGGCCCACCGTCCACCCGGCGTCCGCGAGGTTCGCCGTGGCGTACGCGCCCACGGCGAACGGCGCGGTCTGCCCGAGGGTGGGCAGCCCGGCGTAACCGGTGAGGATGGTGACGCTGACCGCGAGCAGCCCCAGGGCCAGTGCGGAACCGGCCAGCGAGATGCTGTACGCGTCGAGCAGGGCCGGCAGGGCGATCAGCACCACGAGCAGCACGAGCAGCGGAGCCGCCTGCCACCACGCGGCCCTGCCCGGCAGCCGGCCGACCCACACCGGCACCCGGTTCCCGCCCGCTCGGGGGGCCGTGACGCTCCGGTCCGTGGCCCGGTCCTGACCTCGGCCCCGGTCCGCCTCCGACGCCTTCGCCGACCTCGCCGCATTGCCCGACGGCCGTCGCAGCCGGGCCGCGAGAGCGCCCCGCAGCCGGGCGATCGGGTCCGCGACAGGGCCCTCGGGTCCGTGCCCCGTCGCCGGTTCCGCGAAGCGGGAGCGCAGCACCAGCACCGCCGCCATCGCGGCGAAGAGCAAATACGGCGCCAGCTCGGGCGCCAGCGAGACGCCCAGCGTCTGCACCTCGCCCACGGCGACCGCCGCGAAGAAGGTCGCCCACAGCGAGCGCAGGCCGCCGAGCACGACCACCACCAGGGAGAGCATCAGCACGTTCTCGGACGTGCCGGGCCCGGGGCCGATGATCGGCGCCCCGAGCACACCCGCCGCCCCGGCCAGCGCACCCGCCGCCGCGAGGACGCCGGTGTGCACCGCCCGGGGGCTGAGCCCGGTGGCCGCGAGCATCTGCGGATCGTCGGCGGCGGCCCGTACCGCCGCACCCATCCGGGTCCGGGTCAGCACCCAGGTACCGAACGCGGCGAGCAGCACGGCCATCACGATGAAGCAGAGCCGGTAGGCGGGGTAGCGGTGCCCCAGCAGCCTCACCGAGGAGTCGAGCGCCTCGGGTACGCGTACGGGGAGCTCGTCCGCCCCGAAGAACTGGATGAGCAGATCACCGCCGATCAGGGCGAGCCCGAACGTCAGCAGTGCCTGCGCGAGATGCCCACGCCGGGCGAGCGGAGCCGTCGCGGCGGACAGCCCCGCCCCGGCGACGCACGCCGCGGCGGTTCCGGCGGCCAGACCGAGGACGAGCCCGCCCCAGGTCCCGTCGCTCAGCTCGGCCCCGGTGTAGGCGCCGATCGCGTACAGCGTGCCGTGCGACAGATTCAGCACACCCGCCGTGCCGAAGGCGAGACTCAGACCGGCGGCGACCACGAACAGCAGCAGCCCGAAGGCCACTCCGTCCACCGCCGGTACGAGGTGGGCATCCAGGAGATCCATGTCAGCTGCCGAGCGTCGCCAGGTCCTGGACCATGACGTTGGCCAGCTGGGAGCCGTCCGGCCGCACCTGGCGCAGATACCACGTCTGCACCGGCGAGTGCGCCTTGTCGCCGAACTCCCAGGCGCCGCGCGGACTGTCGATCTGGCCGAGACCCGCGATGGCCTTGTTGATGGTCTGCGGCGTCACGTCGCCGTCCTTCGCCGCGTCGGCGATCGCCTTGTCCAGCACGGCGGCCGCGTCGTACGACGACATCGCGTAGGTGGTGGGCTGGGTGTCGTGCTCCGCGGTCCAGTCGGCGGCGAACTTGCGGTTCGCCTCGTTGTCCAGGTCCGCCGCGTAGTTCAGGACGGAGTAGATGTCCTTCGCCGCGGGCCCCTGGGCCTGGAGCACGCTGCCCTCGGTGACGAACGCCGTGTACAGCGGCAGATCGGCGATGTCGGACTGGGCGTACTGCTTGGCGAAGTCGATCGCGGCCTTGCCGGCGTAGAAGCAGTACACCGCCTTGGCGTCCGTCTTGGCGATCTCCGCGAAGTACGGCATGAAGTTGGTCGTCTTCGGGAACGGCGTCCAGGTGGTCTTGCCGTCCGGATTGGCGAGCTTCCCCTTCACCCGCTTGAACTCATCGGTGAAGCCGCGGAGTTCGTCGTAACCGCCCTGGTAGTCCGGGCCGATCGCGTAGACCGGTCCGTCGACCTTCTCCTTGATGTACGGAGCGATGGCCTTGCCCGGCTCGTCGGACAGGAAGCTCGTCGTCCACACGTACTCGATGTCCTTGACCGGCGGCCGGGCGTTCGACCCCAGGAAGGGGATCTTCGCCTGCTGGGTCAGGGGCAGCACCGCGTTGACCGATCCGCCGCCGACGAGGCCCGTCAACACGTCGACCTTGTCCTTCTTTACCAGCTTGGTGGCCGCGGGCACGGCGGTCGGCGGGCCGTCGCCCTCGTCCGCCACGATGAGCTCGACCTTGCGGCCGCCCAGCTTGTTGCCGTGGGTGTCCAGATACAGCTTGAAGCCGTCCCGCAGCTCCGTGCCGACCGGCTCGTACGTGCCCGACAGGGAGGCCACCAGGCCGACCTTCACGGTGTCGTCGGAGGAGCCGCTGTCGCCGCTGCACCCGGTGACGGCCGCGAGGCCGAGGGCCAGGACGGCGGCGCCGACGGGACGGAATCTGCGGTGGCGGGGACTCGATGGGGCGAAGGGGAACATGAGGGCTCTCATCAGGGGTGGAGGGGCAGCGGGCGTGGCGGGGGGCGGCAGGATCGAGGGGTCCCGGTCGGGACCGGGCGCGGCCGGGGGAGGCCGGGGGAGGCCGGGGGAGGCCGGGCCGGAGGTCAGCGCGCCGGCGGCAGGCTCGCGTCGCGGACCTGGGGGGACAGCGAGTCGCCGACCTGGTTGATCAATTCGGACATCATGTAGCTGACCTCACCGATGTCCGCGTCCCTGGTGGTGGTCACGAGCAGCGAGGCGCCGCTGGAGACGGCCATCGAGAACATGTAGCCGCCCTCCATCGCGGTGAGGCTGTGCTCCACGGGGTCGGTATTGGTCAACTGGGCCGCTGCGGACAGCAGGTTGACGACGCCGGACGCGATGGCGGCCAGCCGCTCGGCGTCGTCGCGTTCCACGCCGGTGTACGCCAGCGCGAGTCCGTCCACGGACACCGCTATCGCCTGGGTGACTTCCGGGAGACGCCCGGCGAAATCGCTCAGGATCCAGCTCAGGTCGGAGGAGGTGGTCATTTCTCGGTCCGTTCGGTGTTGTCGTCCGGGGCGGAACGCCCCCGGTGGTTCGTGCTCCGGTTGATCCCCTGGGCGTAGGCCGCCAGTACGTCGGAGACCTGCCGGGAATCCCGGCGGCGGGGCGACGGTCGCGGAGCACCGGTGCCGGGCCGCTGTTCGGCGCCGGCCCGCTTGCCCCCGGCGGGCCACTGCTGAGGTGTTCTGCGCTGCCGCAGCGGCAGCCCCGAGGAACTGACCCCGGCGACCCGCGACACCGGCTCGTCGTGCACGGGATGCGGTGCGGGAGCGGTGTCGTGCCCCCGCTCACCCGTGGGGGCGGACGCGGGTACGGACGCCGTGTCGTGCCCGTGCCCGTGCGCTGGCGCGGCGGCGGGCGCGGTGTCGTGCCCCCGTTCACGGCCGGCGATCCCCGAGCCGACCGGGGCGCCCCCGTGGCCGGGCCGCGTGTCCGCCGCGGTGGGCCGGCGGCGACCGCTCGGCCCCGGCGGTGTGATCGGGCGCGGCGCCTCGTAGCCGACATCGCTGCCGAGCCCGCCCTGCGACGGCCCCTGGTCCTCCTTGAAGTCCAGGGCCAGCACCTTCGCGGGCAGCGTGACCTCGGCGATGGTGCCGGGGCCCGAGGAGTCGCGCAGTTCGACAACGATGCCATGGCGCGCGGCGAGCCGTGCCACCACGTGCAGACCCATGGACCGTACGTCGCCGATGCCCGCCTGCGGTTCGCGCAGCGCGGCGTTGTGGACCGCGCGGCGCTCCGCCGTGATGCCCACGCCCTCGTCGACGATCTGCACGACCGCCCGGTCCCACAGCCGCCAGACGGCGACCCCGACCTGCTTGTCCGGGGGCGAGTACCGGGTCGCGTTGTCGAGCAGCTCCGCCAGGATGTGCGCCACGTCGTGCACGGCGCGGGCGGTGACGCCGATCCCCGACTCGATCACGCCGAGCGAGACCCGGTCGAAACGCTCGATCTGCTGGGCGGCGGCCACGATGACGGTGGAGCACCCGACATCGGCGGACCGCACCCGGGCGTTGCCGTAACCACCCAGCACCAGCAGGTTGTTGGTGTTGCGCTCCATGCGGACCGCGAGGTGGTCGAGAGCGAAGAGGGTCTTCATCCGTACGGGGTCGGCCTCGTCGCGTTGCACGGTGTCCAGCTCGGACACCATGACCGCGGTCAACCGGGCTCCCCGGCGCGCGACCCCGACCAGCGTCTCGGCCAACTGCTCGTGCGTCTGAGCCTGTTGCGCGGCAAGACGGACGGCCTCGTGGTGGACGGCGTTGAACGCCTCACCGACCTCGCCGATCTCGTCCTGGCCCGTGGTCCTGACCGGGTCGCCGGTCCGCCGGGCCACCTCCTCGGGCGTCGCCCCGCGCAGCGCGCCCGGCCGGGACAGCTCGTTCATCACGGCGGGCAGCCCCGAGTGGGCGACCTCGTGCGCGGCGTTGCGCAGATCGCGCAGCCGCCGGATCATGACGCGGCCCAGGCGGATCGCGACGACGACGACGCCGACCAGGGTCAGGATCACCAGGGCGACTTCCGCGCCGGCCGTCCAGACGAGGGTGGTGCGTGCGTCGGAGACCTGGGCGTAGACGGCGGCGTCGACCCGCTTCTCCACCGAACGCAGGAGGCCCTGACGGTCGTTGGCGGCCTTCTGCCACTCCTCGGGAGTGACCGTGATGTCCTTGCCGGTGCCCGTGCGCCCGATCTCGTCCTCCAGCCGGCGGGCCTCCAGCGCCTTCGCCCCGGAGAGGGTGCGCTCCAGCCAGGTCCGCCATTCGCCGGGCCCGAGGTCGAACATGACGCCGATCGACTCGGTGTAGCCCAGCCGGCCGGCGTCGAAGGTCCGCTGCGAGGCGGTCGTGAAACCGCCCGCGGCCTGGGCCCTCGCCACGGTGACCTGCTGCTGGGCGGTGTGCTCGGCGGCCTCGGACAGGGCGGCCGCGGCACGGATCCGGTCCGCGATGTCGGCGTCGACGCCGTCCGCCTGCGCGATGCCGTCGCGGTAGCTGTTGAGGTCGGCGATCACGATCCGATAGCCGAAGGCGAGTGCGGAGACGGTGCTGCTGCCCGAGCGTACCTGGGCGCGCAGCCCGGGCATCTCCTCGATGAAGCGCTCGATACGGTCCAGGGCGCCCTGTGCGCTGCCGGGCACCGAGGAGAGACCCTTGGTCCGGCTGCGGAACGTGGCGATGCTCTTGTCGGTGGCGCTCGCACGTAACCGGAAGGCTTCCGCGTCCCCCTGTTCGGAGATCAGGGCGGTGGCCGCCGCCCGTTCACGCTGCAACCGGTGGGCCAGCTCGCTCGCTCCGTCGGCGGCATCGACCATCGAGGTCAGCCGGCCTGCCTGGAGCGCCTGGTTCGTCGCCGGTGCGAGGGCGAGAACCGAGAAGGCGACGGCGACGGTGAGCGGTGCGGTGACGAGGAGTACGAGGCGACGATTGATTTTCACTGCGCGGCTCCGTGGCCGGAACCGGGCTCGAATATCGGTGACACTCAGATACCTGTTAACGGGTTGTGGGGGTGTCGGTGAGGTCGTGCAAACGGGGTCAGCGATGCTGGTGGGGCAGCAGAGGCCCCAGGGGCACGCGGCATGATCCTATGCCGTAGTGCGCTCCTCCGGATGGGGGAATCTCTGAAAAATCTGCGCACCGACCGCACAAAGGTGGCCTGACCTCGATCACAAGTGTGCGAAAGAAGACGGCTATTGAGCCAACGCGGCGTGTCCGGGCGCCGCTCAGGGCCTCGGTGGCGTCACCGAGAAGCGTGCATCCACGCCTCGATCGCGTCCGCACCGCGCGGAAGATCCGACGACAGGCACAGCGCGCCCTCGGCCGTGATGACGAAGTCGTCCTCGATCCGCACGCCGATGCCGCGCAGCTCCTCGGGAAGCGTCAGATCGTCGGGCTGGAAGTACAACCCGGGCTCCACGGTGAGCACATGACCCTCCTCCAGCACACCGCCCGAGTACGTCTCGCTGCGGGCGGCCGCGCAGTCGTGGCAGTCCAGGCCGAGCATGTGGCCCGTGCCGCAGACGGTGTAGCGGCGGTACAGGCCGGGCTCGTGCGGGATCGCCCCGCCGCCGGGCCGCAGGCCCCAGGCGTCCAGCCCCTCGGCGATGACGCGCGTCGCGGCGTCGTGGAACGCGCCGTACGGCGCACCGGGCCGCAGCGCCGCGATGCCGGCCGACTGGGCGGCGAACACCAGGTCGTACACGCGGCGTTGGACATCCGTGAAACGGCCGCCGACCGGCAGGGTCCGGGTGACGTCCCCCGTGTAGAACGAGTCCGCCTCGACACCCGCGTCCAGCAGGAGCAGCTCCCCTTCCCGTACCGGACCGTCGTTGTGCATCCAGTGCAGTACACAAGCGTGCGCGCCGGCCGCCGCGATCGTCTCGAACCCCAGGCCGTAACCTTCCAGCCGGGCGCGCCGGTTGAAGGTGCCCTCGACCCACCGCTCACCCCGCGCGAGGCGGCCGGCGCGGGGCAGTTCACCGACGACGTCGTGGAAGCCGGCGACCGTGTGCCCCACGGCGGCGCGCAGCTGCTCGATCTCCCACTCGTCCTTGACCAGCCTCAACTCAGAAAGGAAAGACAGCAGTTCGGCGTCGGCCGGTGCGGACGGCGGGACCAGCGCGTCGACGAACGCGTCCGTGCCGCGCACCACTCGGGTCGGTACGCCACCGCCGAGCGCCCGCTCCAGGCCGTCCCGGGCGGCCGCGTCGACGCCGAGGGCGTCGGAGGTCTCCCGGAGGGTACGGCGGCGGCCGACCCAGAACTCGCCGTGCTGCCGGTCGCTGTAGAACTCCGCCCCGGACGGACCGGCGTCGCGCGGTGACCGCGGCCGGGTGAACAGGGTGACCTCGTGCCCGCTGCCGGTGGGTTCGAGGACGAGCACGCTGTCCGGCACCGCCGACGTCCCCTGCTCGGCGGTGAGATGGATGAACGCGGAATGCGGCCGGAAGGCGTAGTCGAAGTCGTTGCTGCGCGTCCTGAGCCCGCCCGCCGGGACGACGATCCGCTCGCCGGGGAACCGCTCGGACACCGCCGCACGCCGCTTGGCCGCGCTCGCGGCCCCGGAGACGGGCGGAAGCCTCCGGTCCGTGTCCGCCCACCCCTGCCGAAAGACCTCGGCGACCACGGCCGGTGTCCGACGGTCGTGGTTCCTGGCCCCGCGCGAGCCGTCCCGCTGTTCCATCGCACGCCCTCCCGTCATCCGGCACCTGTGCCATCAGGTGTCCGGGTCGTGTGCCCGTTCCCGTCGTCAGCCCCGCAGCCGGGCCATCCACGCCTCCACCTCGTCGGCGGCCCGTGGAAGACCGGCCGAGAGGTTCTCGTTGCCGTCCTCGGTGACCAGGACGTCGTCCTCGATCCGCACGCCGATGCCGCGGAGCTCCTCGGGTACGGTCAGGTCGTCCGGCTGGAAGTACAGGCCCGGCTCCACGGTGAGCACCATGCCCGCCGCCAGCGTCCCGTCCACGTACAGCTCGGTGCGGGCCTTCGCGCAGTCGTGGACGTCCAGGCCGAGCATGTGCCCCGTGCCGGCCAGCGTCCAGCGGCGGTGCAGCCCGAGTTCGTACGCCTCGTCCACCGACCGCCCGCCGAACAGGCCCCAGGAAGAAAGGTGCTCGGCCAGCACCCGCTGGGCGGCATGGTGGAAGTCCCGGTACTTCGCGCCGGGCCCGACCGCGGCGATACCGGCCGACTGCGCCGCGTACACCGCGTCGTACACCCGGCGCTGGACCGGCGTGAAGCGGCCGTCGACCGGCAGGGTCCGGGTGACGTCGGCGGTGTAGAGGTTGCGGCTCTCCACTCCGGCGTCGATGAGCAGCAGCTCGCCCGGGCGGGTCTCGCCGTCGTTGCGGCCCCAGTGCAGGGTCGTGGCGTGCGGTCCCGCCGCGCAGACCGACGCGTAACCGACGTCGTTGCCCTCGATCCGCGCCCGCATCCAGAAGGTGCCCTCGACGACCCGCTCCGGGGTCGGTGTGTCCGTGCCGAGGGCGCGTACCACGTCCTCGAAGCCACGGACGGTCGCCCGGCAGGCGTGGCGCAGATCGGCGATCTCGAACGCGTCCTTGATCAGGCGCAGTTCGGACAGCGCGGCGCGGAACTCGGTGTCGCGCTCGGCGGTCACCCTGTCGGCGAGGGCGGCGTCGACGTCCGCGTCGTGGCCGCGCAGCAGCCGGATCGGGCCGGTGGCCGCGGCGAGCCGCTCGGTGAGGGTGCGGACATCGCGGCAGGGCAGGCCGAGAAGCCGCTCGTTCTCGGTGAGGCTGTTGCGGCGGCCGTCCCAGAGCTCACCGTGGTAGTCGCGCCAGAACTCGCCGTTCTCGCGGTCGGACCGGGGGAGCAGATAGGCGATGGCCCGGTGCTCGCGGCCCGGGCCGGGCTCCAGGACCAGTACGGAGTCCTGCGACTGGTCGCCCGTCAGATGGACGTAGTCGGAGGACGGCCGGAACGGATAGTTCGTGTCGTTGGCGCGGACCTTCGGGTTTCCGGCGGGGATCACCAGGAGATCACCGGGGAACCGGGCGGAGAGCGCCGCCCGGCGGCGCGCGGTGTACGCCGCCTGCGCCACGGGTTCGAGGTCATGACGCTCGGTGTCCGCCCAGCCCTGCCTCATGTTCTCGGCGAGCTCGCTGCTCACCTCCCCGTACAGGCCGTTCTTCCGCGCCCTGTTCTCGTCCGGTTCATCGGCCACGATCTGCCCCTGACGCGCATCCGTCATGCTCGTTCCTCCTCGACCGTGGACCGGAACTCGCAATGTACGGTGTGACATTGCACAAGGCAAGGAGGGTGCCCCACCGGTGTTCGCCCGAGGGGGCGCGATGCTCCGGTCAACGCCCCGGCGGAGATTCGGGTCAGCCCTCGAGAACGCGCATGTCGAAGCGTTCCGGCGGGTCACCGAGCGTCCGGACCCGCCGGCAGACGCCCCGCGCGGCAGCGCCGACGGACTGGGCGGCCAGTGTTCCGAAGATCGCCGATATCAAGACGCACGGCCGGAAGTTCTACGAGCAACTGCACACCGCATGGCCGGATTCCGAGCGGACGCACACCAAGCCGGGCTGCTGAGGATCGCGGAGCGGGCGGGGCCGACCGCGCGGAAGATCCGTTCGCTGGAATCCACCCTGCACATGATCGAGGGCACCGCCCCGATGCAGCCGTAGGTCGGTTCTCGACGGCGGCAGCCACGGGCCCGGCTCCCGGCGGGAGAGGGCCCGCTGCCCCCTTGCGGGGGCGGGTGCCCTCAGTCCTGGTGCGGGTTGCCGTGCGGCTTGCGCCGTTCCCGGTGGTTGAGGTGACGGATGGCCACACCGGCCATGCCGCCGGCCCCGGTGAGCCTGATCAGCGGCGTGCCCGGGAGCCGGTCGGACGTGGGTGACAACAGATCGATACGGGCAGAGCGCGACGCCCGGAGGTCGTTCACCCGCACCCCTCTCCGCCCCGCTGAACAGCAGGCCGGAGAGGGCCTGCGGTGGCATGCGGCCGTCAGATGTCCCGGAAGAGACTAGCGAGTGCCGTGACCTGCTGTGATGGGAGTGTGGAGGCTGCTGACGTGCACGAATGGCCGTTCGGCTCTTTCATACTCGTGCCGGTTGATGGGGCTGAAAGTCCCAGAAAGGTCCCAGGGGACTCCCACGGCTGACGGGCGCCTTTCGGCTCTGTGCGGCAGTGCGGGCTCGTCGGCCGCCTCGTTCTCGACGAGAGTGCTGCAGCCTCGAGGTCGAACGCCTCGCGCTCAGTGGATGCCTTGCGGGATGACCGACGACGACTCTTCGGCCGCCGACGGCACTGAGCCGACGAGGCCGTGCATCCCTCGCACGCCCTACGGTGAGCGGCCTGTCGCGCGAGCCCGGCGCGAGCTCACTCGCCTACGGCGTGGAGGCCGACAGGGCGGCCGGACGGCCTGCCCGCAGCACATAGGACGCCACGGTCCTGCTGTTCGCCGGCATGTTCGTTCCGCTCACGGCCCCACGGAGCTCCCGTTCCGGCTCAGTGCATGGACCGGCATCCCCAAGCACACAGTGGACCAGTGGCTCGCCGACGAGCCGGGGGCGTCCGTCACGGGCGTCGACGCGACTTCCCGGACCATGTACATCCGCGTACGCACCCCGGAGGTATCCCGCCGGTGCAGTCTCTGGTCGACCGGTTCGGGGCGGATTCCGGATGGCGTTCCCGCCGTGGTGGACACGCCACGTGGTCGGCGCATCGCCGTCGGGGTGGTCGGAGGCCGAGCGTCGGACCGGCTCGGTCCAGCCGCGCCCGGCCCCGCGGATCGTGCGCTCGCGGGTGACCGGACACGGGTGGCAGTGTCTTTCGGCGGGCAGGTGTGACGGCCGAAGGATACTGAGCGGGGTCAGGCGAACTGGCCGTCAGCTCTTCGTGGTCGACGGTGCGTCAGTCCTGCAGGGCTCGCAGGGTGGCGTCCAGGTCGGTGGTGCGGGGCTGGTTGTGGGGGAGTTTGGCGAGGGCGGCGGCCATGCCGCAGGTGTTGGTGGCGGCGGAGAGGACGAGGCCGGTGCCGATGGCAGCGGACAGCCAGCGGGCGGGGCGCCAGCGGAGGCCCGCGGCGAGGCCGAGGACGGTAAGGGATCCGGCGGCGAAGCGGACCTGGCGCTCCATGGGCCAGGGGGCCTGTGCGTTTTCGGGGCGGTGGAGGGCGTGCCCCGCGGCGGCCCAGGCGGTGGTGCCGCCGGTGAGGGTGGTGGCGGGGATGCCGCCGGCGGCGAGTTCGGCGCAGGCGGTGGTGGAGCGGTTGCCGGAGGCGCAGACGATGAGGAGGTTGCCGCCGTTGGCTGCTGCCTTGAGGGCGGGCAGGGCGGTGTGGAGGTGGTCGAGGGGGATGTTGTGGGCACCGGGGAGGTGGCCTGCGGTGTATTCGCCGGGGGTGCGCACGTCGATGACGGTGTAGTCGTCGAGGCATGCGGCGGCCTGGGCGGGGATGAGGGCGGTGGGGGTGGTGCTCATGTGCGGAGTGGTCCTTCCGTGGTCCTCCCGGGGGTGGATGTCCGTACCCGGGTATGATACCCCTAGGGGTATTTCCTTCGGTGGAGGTGGATGGTGGAGCTTGAGATGGCGGCCGACGAGCTGAAGGCGGTGCTGAACCGGCTGCGGCGGGCTCAGGGGCAGATCGCGGGGATCATCAAGATGATCGAGGAAGGCCGGGACTGCGAGGATGTGATCACGCAGCTCGCGGCGGTCTCCCGCGCGTTGGACCGGGCCGGGTTCGCGATCATCGCGACCGGCCTGCAGCACTGCATGGCTGAGGGCGGGCAGGCGGCCGGCGACCGGGACGAGATGCGGGCCCGGCTGGAGAAGCTGTTCCTGTCGCTGGCCTGAGTGCGGCAGTGGCTGGTGTGTTCATGCGATCACGTCGATGAGCATGAACACGGCCACTGCCAGGAGCACGCCGGCGAAGACTTTTTGAAGGCCGTCGCCGGAGACCTTGGCGCTGAGGCGTTTGCCGTCCCAGGCGCCGAGTATCGCCGCTCCGGTGAAGGGGCCGATCAGCGCCCAGTCGAGGCCGCCACCGCTTCCCGCGCGGGCGGTCAGAGCGGCCAGCGAATTGACGGTGATGACGAGCAGGCTGGTGCCCACCGCGCGGCGCATGGTCAGGCCGAGGACGCCTACCAGGGCGGGGACGGCGAGGAATCCGCCGCCGACGCCGAGGAATCCGGTCACCGCGCCGAGTCCTGCGCCTGCCCCGGCTGCCTTACCGGCCCGTGTCCGGCCTGCCGGCTCTGACGTGGAGGGGCGAAACATGCGCACGGCCGCCAGTGCGGCAATCACCGCGAACGCTATGGTCAGGACCGCGTCGGCTACGTGGCCGGATGCTGCTCCGGTGAGGTAGGCGGGGATGATGCCCGCGGCGGCGAAGAGTGATCCGGCTTTCCAGGCGACGTGGCCGTCGCGTGTGTGGGCGTACAGGGCGGTGGCGGAGGTCGCGGCCACGATGATCAGACTGGCGGTGGTGGCCGCAGCCGGGGTGAAGCCGAGCAGGTAGATCAGGGCGGGCACGGCGAGGACGCTGCCGCCGCCGCCCAGGGCTCCGAGGGCGAGGCCGATGACGGCTCCGGCGATGAGGGCGAGAACGAGGGCACTCACGCTATCCGGCCGCTGTTCCCGCGTTCGTCGCTGACCGGGTATCCGCACGCGGCCCACGCGTTCATGCCGCCCTTGACATCCACTGCTTGCTCTCCGCGCCGGGTGAGGAGTTTGGCTGCCTGCTGGGAACGGTGTCCGCTGCGGCAGATGACCACGAGCGGCCGGCCCGACGCTCCGGGCGGCAGGTCACTGCCGGCGACGAGCTTCGACAGCGGGGCGTGCACCGCGCCGGGGGCATGGCCGGCGATCCACTCAGGCTTTTCGCGGACATCGAGCAGGACCGCGTCCGGGGCCGGGCCACTGGTACGGCTGCGGGCCTGTTCCACGCTGACGCGGGACTGGCTGCGGCGGGAGAGGAACATGACGTTCTCCCCTTTCTCGTGCTGGGGTGAGGGTCAGCCGGTGGTCAGCGGCAGGCCGGCGTCGGTGGCGACGTCGAAGCCGTCGTCGACGGCGACGACAGCCCGGCCTGCCGCGTCCAGCAGGGATGCGGCGATCGCGGCGCGCATTCCGCCGGCGCAGTGCACCCACACTTCTCCCTGCGGCACCTCGGCAAGACGCCCGTGGAGCTCGTGGATGGGGATGTGCACCGATCCCTCGATCCAGCCGTTCGCCCGCTCGGAGTCGCGGCGCACGTCCAGGACCACCACCCCGTCGCTGTCCTGTGCGGCGAGCCCGGCGAAGGTGGAACGCGGGAAGGAGACGGGTGCCTGTCCCGCGGGAAGCCATGAGGCTGGGCCACCGGTGGCAGCGGCGGCCGGCCGGTCGATGCCCACCCTCACCAGTTCGCGCTGGGCGTCGGCGAGCTGCTCGGCCGACTCGGCGAGCAGGGTGACCGGCTTGCCCCAGGGGATCATCCAGGCGAGGTAGGTGGCGATCTTGCCGTCGGCCTCGAAGTTGAACGCCCCCGCCACGTGCCCCTCGGCGAAGGCCACCCGGTTGCGCAGGTCGACCACCCACTCCCCGGCCGCAAGCCGCGTAGCGATCTCGGCGGGGTCCGCGAGCACGGGCGGGGTCAGATCCACCGGCGCCGGACCTGCGGTATTGGCCGGGCCCATGTACGCGTAGTAGGCGGGCACATCCTCCAGCCCGGCCAGCAGGTCGGCGACGAAGGTGTCCACATCGACGGTGAGCGCCGCATTGACGCTCTTCTCCTTGCCGATGGTGCTCTCCTCCCCCTCGGACTGGGCCGAGGAGCAGAAGCTGCCGAAGCCGTGCGTGGGCAGCACCGCCGTTTCGTCCGGAAGGCCGGAGGCCAGACGGCGGGCGGAGGCGTGCTGGGCGCGGGCGAGCTGTTCGGTCAGCCGCGGCTCGACCAGGTCCGGCCGACCTACCGTGCCGATCAGCAGCGACCCACCGGTGAAGACGACCACCGGGCGCCCCGCCTCGCGCAGCGCGTACGAGATGTGGTGCGGGGTGTGGCCGGGGGTCGCGATCGCCACCAGCGTCACCTGGCTGACCGTGTCGATCTCCACGGTGTCGCCGTCGGCGACAGCCACCCGCGTGAACGGGACGTTAGCACCGGCCGGCACGAGGTACCGAGCGCCGGTGATCCGGGCGAGTTCCAGGCCGCCGCTGACGTAGTCGTTGTGGATGTGCGTCTCCACCACGTGTGAGATCCGCACACCGCGCCGGACGGCTGTCGCCAGGACCTGGTCGATGTCACGCGGCGGGTCCACCACCACCGCCGTGCGCTCACCGCCGGCCAGATAGCTGCGGTTGCCGAGACCTTCCAGCTCAATGGTGTCAACGAAGAACACGCGGATACTCCTTTCGCATGGAAATTACCCCAGGGGGTATCTGTCTTCACCGTAACACTTGTACCCCGGGGGGTATATTCCGTGGGTGGGCCGTCACCGGGCGGGTACCCGGAGATCCCCGCGCGAAGTGGGACCAGCGGACGAGGAAGAGGCGATGGCGATGACCTACAGCCGCACCGTGTACGTGGAGAGCGACTTCGAGGAGGCCGTGAGGGCCGTACGCGAGGCCCTGGCCGAGCAGGGCTTCGGCATCCTGACCGAGATCGACGTGCGGGCCACGCTGAAGGAGAAGCTCGGCCACGACATGGAGAACTACCTGATCCTCGGCGCCTGCAACCCGCCGCTCGCCCATCAGGCGATCGAGGTGGACCGCTCCATCGGCCTGCTACTGCCCTGCAATGTCGTCGTCCGAGCTGACGGTGCGCGCATCGTGGTCCAGGCCCTCGACCCCGCCACGATGGTCACTCTGACCGGCCAGGACGCCCTCGAGCCCCTTGCTGAAGACGCCACCCGGCGACTGGACGCAGCCCTGTCCGCCCTCAACCAGCAGCAGGCATAGCACCGCCCGCACCGCCGATCCGCTCCGCCGCCTTCTGCGATCACTGTCCAGGGGCGATCAGTGCCTGCTTCTCGACTGCTCCGCCGTGTCCGATCCATCTGGCATGATCGGCCCATGAGCCGGCCCTCGGTGACTTTGGACGAGATCGCGTTCGACGACTGGCAGGACGTCCACTCATGGGCCAGCCTCGCCGAGGCTTGTCGTTTCCAGCCCTGGGGGCCGAACACCGAGGACCAGACGCGCCACTTCGTGAAGGCCGCCGTCGCGGCGCGGTCGGACGAACCTCGGCGGCGGTTCGCCCATGTGGCCCGCTGCGGGGGCGCCGTCGTCGGTATGGGCGAGCTGTATGTGCGTAGTCACAGACGGCGGCAGGGTGAGATCTCCTACCTCGTGCATCCGCGGGTATGGGGCCGAGGCATCGGCACCGAAGTCGGGCGCTCGCTTCTCTCGCTCGGGTTCGACCAGTTGGGGCTTCACCGGATCCACGCCACCTGCGACCCGCGGAATCGTGGATCCTCCCGGGTGCTGGCAAAGCTCGGAATGACGTACGAGGGGCACCACCGACACACGGCATGGATCCGGGACGGCTGGCGGGACTCCCTGGTGTTCGGCATCCTCGAGGCGGAGTGGCGTGCGGGAACTCGGAGCGGTGTCGACGCAGCTGATCCCCGCCCGGGCGGGCCCGGTCCGTTCACGGCAGTGGCCTTCGTGGACGAGGCGGCGCGCCGCAAGGGCGAAGGCTGACCAGGTCGGATGTGATGCGCTCTGCCCGCGGGTCCGGATGCACCCCGGATTCCCGTGCGTAGATGCTCGAGTCATGCAGGGCCTTCTCTCTCCGCCCTTGGTTCCCGGCGCACGATCCGAACCCGTAGGCGATGCTTGCTCCACCCGACTGCCACTCTACGGCCGCCGACCGTGGCCAGGACGAGCCCTGTTGTCGTGGCGGTGCAGGCGGCCACGGCGCCGGCTGTCACAAGGCCGACGCGAGGTCCGTACGTGTCGGAAATCCATCCGACGACCGGAGCGCCGACGGGTGCACCCCCCAGTAGGACCATCATGTACAGGGCTGTCACACGGCCCCGCATCGTGGAGTCCGTCGACGTCTGGATGGTGGTGTTGGTGCTGACGTTGACGACCATGGCGAACAGCCCCATGGGCAGCATGAGCAGAGCGAAGCTCCACAGGGACGGCGTCAGTGCGGCCGCGATCTCCACGATGCCGAAAGCCAGCGCGGCCAGGAAGGGCAGTCTCAGCCGTGCCGTTCCCATCCTGGCGGCGAGCAGCGCACCGGCCAGGGAGCCGGCCGCCACCAGAGTGTTGAGGAGGCTGTAGGTACCGGCACCGGCATGGAAGGCGTCGTCGGCGAAGGCGGAGAGGTGGACAGGGAAGTTCAGGGCGAAGGTACCGACGAACCCGACCAGAACAATGGTCCACACCAGCTCCGGGCGGTCGGCGACGTAGCGAAGGCCCTCGCGTAGTTGTCCCCTGCCACGCGGGGCACGCTCGACGGTACGCAGTTCAGCTGTGCGCATCAGCAGCATGCAGGTCAGGGGAGCGGCAAAGGAGAGACCGTTGAGCAGGAACGCCCATCCGGTGCCGATGCCCGTGATCAGCAGCCCCGCTACGGCGGGACCAATGAGGCGGGCGGACTGGAAGTTCGCCGAATTGAGGCCGACGGCGTTCCGTAGCTGATCCGGGCCGACCAGCTCGGAGAGGAAGGACTGGCGGGCAGGGTTGTCGAGAACGGTCGCGAGGCCACCCGCGAACGCGGCGGCGTACACGTGCCATACCTGGACGCTGTCTGTCAGCGTGAAGGCAGCCAGGGCGAGAGCGGCGAACGCCATGACTGTCTGGGTCAGCGCGAGCACGGGGCGCTTGCGCAGGCGGTCGACGAGGACGCCGCCGTACAGTCCGAAGAGGAGCAGGGGCAGGAACTGCAGCGCGGTGGTGATGCCGACGGCGGTCGCGGAGCCCGTGAGACTGAGTACGAGCCAGTCCTGGGCGATGCGCTGCATCCAGGTGCCGTTGTTGGAGACGACCTGGCCGAGAAAGAACAATCGGTAGTTTCTGACCTTCAGTGAGGAGAACAGGGATCCTCCGGAGCGTGGGGCTTCGGTGGAGTCACCGGGGTCGGCCGCGGAAGAGGATTCGACTCCTCGTCCCGTACTCAACTGGATCGCCTCCAGGGCTCGGCAGTGGTGCCAGGCATGTCGGGAGCGCCGGTTCCCGGGACCGGCTCTGCTGTGGATGTCGTGTCGGCCTCCGGCCAGTTCGTGCGCTACGGCCAGTGGACCGGCCGCTGCCGCTGAGGAGAGCGCTGTTCGCTTCCAGCGTCCGTAGCCCCAGGTGGCCGCCCGCTTCGCGCCCGGCCGGTTCCCCCGGGGCTCCTGGTTCAGAGGTGCTCGTTCAAAGTCTTCCGCCCTGGTTCACGGGAGCCTTCACGGTGGAGGCAGCCGGCGTCGCGGTCGAGTCACGGACAATGAGCCGGGGCCGATGGAGCACGGAGTGCCCTGCCGAGTCACCGGAGTTCTCCATGCCCTGCCTCACCCTGGTGAACGCGGTGGACGCCATCTCCTCCACCGGCTGCCGTACGGTGGTGAGCCCGGGCATCGCCATGCTCGCGAGCATGATGTCGTCGTAACCCACAACCGAGATGTCACGTCCCACGGTCAGGCCGGCCTCCCTCACGCCCGCGATGACGCCGAGGGCGCACATGTCGTTGATGGCGACGATGGCGGTCGGGGGGTTTGCGGCCGCGAGGAGCTCGCGCGCTGCTGAGCGTCCCAGCTCAGCGGTGTCCCGGTCGTCGAAGTCCAGGGTGTCCGCTCCCGACCACACGATCCCGGCCTCCGGGGACAGGCCGGCGGCCTCGATGGCCTGTCGGAACCCGCTGTAGCGTTCGGCCCGGTTGATGCTGCCGATCGATCCTGATACGAAGGCCAGCCTGCGGTGTCCGAGCCCCAGCAGATGTTCTGTGGCCAGGCGCATTCCGAGCACGTTGTCCGTCCCGATGTTCACCACGCTGTGCGGGTCGCCGGGTTGGGCGGTGCGGTCGAAGGCCACCAGCCTGAGCCCTGCCTCGACAGTCGGCTTCACGTGGTCGAGTGACGGGAGCGAGGAGCACAGGACCACGCCACCGATGCCGTCGCCCCAGAGTTCCTCGATGTAGTGGCGCTCACGATCGCGGTCACGCTCACTGTTGCACAGGAGCATGTAGAAACCTTCCGCCAGCGCGGCGGCTTCGAGGTGACGCGCGAACGTGCCCCAGAACGGGTTGGCGACCGACGGCACGATGAGCCCGAGCATCTGGATCCGCCCGGTACGCAGCTGCTGGGCGGCCCGGTTGGGGCGGTAGCCCAGACGTCGGATCGCCGACTCGACCCGTGCCCTGGTCTCCGGGAGCATCTTGCCGGTGCGGCCGTTGAGCAAATTGGACACCGTGCTGGGTGAGACCCCCGCCTCCTGCGCCACCTGGTAAATCGTTGTTCCGGCCACAGTTGGCCCCCGCTCTCCTTGAAAACCCATTGTTTCCACGATGTTGACATCAAGTATGGGTGTTCCTAGTCTCATGCATCGATGCACCAGTAAATCGGTGCACCGCAATCAACGCAAGTCTCACCCACCCAGTGCATGCTCTGTTGTCGGGAGTCAGTTATGCGTTCACATCCCTCTTCCCTGTCCAGACGAAGCCTGCTGGGTCTGGGCGCCGCGACGGTCGCCGGAGCTGCACTGACCGCGTGCGGCGGGGCTGCCCCCGGCAAGTCGGGCGGTGGCAGTGCGTCGCTCCGCCTGCTCACGCCGATCTTCGACCGCGCGGACGGGCAGAAGCTCCTCACGTCCCTGCTCGCCGACTTCAAGAAGGGCAACCCCGGCGTCAGCATCCAGGTCGATTACACCGAGTACGGGAAGCTCAACGAGAAGCTGACCACCTCGATCGTGGGCGGCCAGCCCTACGACGTCATGCTCATGGGTGTCGGCTGGATACCACCCTTCGCGGAGAAGGGGGTTCTGGCCGACCTGGAGACGACGGAGGATGAACTGGCTCGGCTGTACAACCCCCGCGTGACCCAGCCCGGTGTATACGACGGCAAGGTCTACGCCCGGCCCATCCTGCTCGACACCAGGATGGGCATCTACCGCAAGGACATCTTCGCCGAGGCGGGCATCGATGCCCCGCCCAAGGACCTCACTGAACTGAAGGAGATCGCGAAGGAGTTGACGGTCCGCAAGTCCGGCAAGCTGACGCGGGCCGGCGTCGACATCCTCAGCAACGACCTCCGCCAGACCTACCTTCCTGTGATGTGGGCCCACGGTGCCGACCTGTTCGACGGCGGCAAACCGGTCCTCGACTCCGACGAAGCGGTGGACGCCCTCCAGTGGATGGTGGACATCATCCGTACGGACAAGATCGAGGACTACGGGTTCACCCAGAAGGGGGCCGTCGTCGCTCCCCTCGTGCAGGGGCGGTCGGCCATGATGATCGGCCACAACGACATGTGGCGCCAGATCTCCGAGAGCGCGCCCGAGCTGATCGCCGAGGACAAGGTCGCCGGGTTCATGCTGAACCAGCAGCGTCCCGCGCTCTTCCAGGGTGGCACGCTGGCCACCATGTCGGCGAAAACAAGCCACCCCGAGCAGGCCAAGAAGCTGGTGGAGTTCCTGTCCGGCGAGAAGGTGTCGCCCCAGGCGGCCGAGCAACGGGGGAACATCCCGGCTGTCCTCAGCGCGGCCGACTCCTCGTACGTGAAGAGCAACAAGCTCGTCTCCTTCGCCGTGGACAACCTCGACCACGCCTTCTCCGAGGGCGGGGTGCCGACCTGGCTCGAGATTCGTGAGGAGTTCAAGCCGGCGCTGGAGAGCGCGCTGCTCGGCAAGGCCACTCCCGCCGAGGCCCTCCACGGACTTGCCGAAAAGGCCGAGGCGATCATCGCCAAGGGGGCGTGATGCCGACGTCCACCCGCCCGGCTGCAGACACGAGCAGGGAAGGGCCGCCAGTGCATCGTTCTACCAAGCACTCGGGGTCCTCGCCCTGGAGCGGTCGCCCGCCGCGTACGAAGAAGTTCGGCCATGACCGGCGCAGGGCGGCCGTGCTTCTGCTTACGCCCTCGGTCATCCACCTCGTCTGGTGGATCGGAATTCCCGTGGTCGCGACCTTTGCCCTGGCCTTCACCGACTACGACATACTTGCCGGCACGGTCACGTTCAACGGCCTGGACAACTTCCAGGAGATCTTCAACGACGAGACGTGGAACGCCTCCATCTGGCACACGGTGGTTTTCACCTTCTTCACCGTGCCCGTCGCCATGGCCATCGCGGTGGTCCTGGCCATCCTGCTCAGCGTGAAGATGCGGGCAGCCGCCTGGTATCGCACCGCCGTCTTCATGCCCCACGTCACCGCGACGGTGGCCATCGCGCTCGTGTGGATGTGGATGTTCGAACCACGGCTCGGTGTGGTCAACACCATGCTCGGCTGGGTGGGCATCGACGGGCCGGCCTGGCTCGCCGACCCGGACTGGGCGCTCACCGCGGTGATCGTCGTCAGTATCTGGAAGGGCATCGGCATCAAGATGCTCATCTACTTGGCCGCTCTGCAGGCGATGCCGGAGGACGTGTACGAAGCGGCCCGGATCGACGGGGCCTCGCAGGTCCGGCAGTTCTTCTCCATCACGCTACCCCTGCTGAAACCGGCGACGTTCTTCGTCCTGGTGGTGTCGATCATCGACTCCTTCCAGGCGTTCGACCAGCTCTACGTGCTGACACCGGATGGTGGGCCCGGCAACTCGACCACGGTCATGACCTACGAGATCTACCGAACGGCGTTCAAGGAGTTCAACATGGGCGCGGCCTGCGCCCAGAGCGTGGTGCTGTTCGCGTTCCTGCTGGTGCTGATGCTGATCAGCCGGCGTCTCACCGGAAAGGAAGACGATGTCCGCTGAGAAGCTCCTTCGGAGGGACACGGACACGGCTCGCGGAACTGTGCTCGCGGATCGTCCCTTGCTGGCCCGTCGGTTGCGGAGGACGGCACTGCACCTGGTGCTCGTCACGGTATCGCTCGCGATGGTCGTCCCCTTCCTGTGGATGGTCATCACCTCGCTGAAGACGGATCCCGACCTCGCCTCCTATCCGCCCAACCTGCTGCCGCAGGTATGGGACTGGAGCAACTACTCCGAAGCGCTCGAATACGCCCCCTTCGGCACGTACTTCAAGAACAGCCTGCTCATTTCGCTCGGACACACGGCGCTCAATCTCGCTCTGGCGTCCATGGCGGGGTACGCCCTGGCCCGCGTGCCGTTCCGAGGCAGGACCGTGGTGTTCATGGGGGTGCTGGCCACCATGATGATTCCGACGTATACGAAGATCGTTCCGCAGTACCTGATAGCCAAGGGCATTCCGTTCTTCGGCGGGAACGACTATCTGGGGCGGGGCGGGCACGGCTGGCTCGACTCCTGGTGGGGTCTGATCGTTCCTGGGGCGCTGACGCCGTTCGCCATCTTTCTCTTCCGCCAGTTCTACCTCTCCCTGCCGCGTGAGCTGGAGGAGGCCGCCCGCATCGATGGCATGGGTGAGTTCGGAATCTACGCACGGGTGATGACGCCGCTGGTCAAGCCGGCTATCGCCACCGTCGGACTGCTCACCTTCGAGAGCAGCTGGAACAACTTCCTCTGGCCGTTGATCATTACCAGCGACACCGATCTGCGCGTCATCCAGGTGGGTCTGTCCGCCTTCCAGCAGGCCGACCAGAACGCCTGGGCGTATCTGATGGCGGGCACGACGCTGGCCACCGTTCCGATGGTGGTGCTGTTCCTCTTCACCCAGCGTTACTTCGTCCAGGGATTTGCCAACTCAGGCATCAAATAGCCCCTCTTCCTACTTTTCTACATAACCATGGAGAATTCTCATGTCTTTTGATCTCACAGGTCGCCGAGCGCTCGTCACCGGCGCAGGCCACGGCATCGGCGCATCGGTCGCGCTCGGGCTGGCAAGGGCGGGCGCGGACGTGATCGTTCATCATGGACACTCCGCCGATGCCGCTGAGACGGTGGTGGCCGAGATCATCGCGATGGGGCGCAAGTCCGCCTGTCTCGCCGCTGATGTCACCGACCCCGGCGAGGTCACACGACTGGTCGACGAGAGTGTCGCCGTTCTCGGCGGACTCGACATCGTCGTGGCCAATGCGGGGCACCTGGTAGGCCGGGTTCCGGTCGCAGAGATGAGCGAAGAGCACTTCCGCAGCGTGGTCGATGTCAATCTCTTCTCCGTCTTCCGCACGTGCCGGGCGGCGCTGCCGTATGTGAAGGAGGCGGGCCCCGCGGGCCGCTTCATCCTGATGGCCTCCCAGGCGGCCCACGACGGTGGCGGCCCCGGAGCTGCCGCCTATGCCGCGGCCAAGGCAGGAGTGATCGGCTTTGCCAAGGGGCTGGCCAAGGAGGTCGGAGGCACCGGCGTCACCGTCAACGCGCTCGCCCCCGGGTACATCGGCGGGACCAGCTTCCACAACACGTTCACCTCCTCCGAGGCTCAGCAAGGCATTGTCGAGAAACTTCCCATCGGCCGTGGTGGCACCGTGGAGGACGTCGCGGGTGCGGCCGTCTACCTCGCCTCGCACGAGGCCGGCTACATCACCGCAGCGACCCTCGACATCGGTGGTGGCGTATGGCCGCGCTGACCATCACACGCGAGAGGGGCGGCTGGTGGCACGCCTACGTGTGCCCGGCCCATGGTGTCGAGCTCGACCACGGCGATCTGCTCGGTGATCCCTTCCCGAGAACCGGAGCCGCATGCCGGTACGGCTGTCGGGTGGACAGCGAGGCGGTGCGCGGTGCGCGGACCGTGCTGGCCCATCAAGCCGCCGCCCAGCGCCTGCGGCATCTCGCCTGCGGCGGGCCAGCCGAGCGCTCCGAGGCCCTGCGGCTGCTTCTGGAGTACGCGGAGCTGTACGCCGGTCTTCCCAGCACCCACCCGGGGGCAGCCGGATGGATGCTGCACGGCAGGCTCTTCCACCAAGCCCTCACCGAAGCCATCTGGGCGGTGGCCGTCTCCCATGCAGTGCGCACGCTCGCCGAGCACCGGGGGATGCGCGCCGAACTCGGTGCCCTGCTGCCCTTCCTCCGGTCGCTCGGGGACTGCGCTGGCGAGGCCCGCGCGGAGTTGCGGCACAAGGGGGAGAGCCGTTCCAACTACACGGCATGGCTCGCCGCTGCGGAGACCTGCTGCCGGTCGGCCGCACTCGCCGTCGAGGGTGTCGAACCCGACACCGTGAAACTGGCAAGCCACTACGGCCTGTTCAAGCACATGCGCACGGCGGTGCACGAGGACGGTTGGGAGTGGGAGGGCAGTACCTACTACCACCTCTTCGTCCTGCACGCCTATCTGCTCGCCCTGCGGGGCAGCAGTCCCGAACAGCTGCCGCGGGATATTGCCGGAGTGCTGGGCGCGATGATCACGGCCCTGGCCGGCATCGCGACTCCCGCCGGTACTCTTCCGGCCCTGCACGACGGCCCGTACCGGCGCGAAGCGCAGTCCGCCGAGATACGCGAAGTAGCGACACTGGCAGATCAGTTGTTCGCCGGCGCCCCGCTGTCCGCGGTGGCGGGCGCCGCGGACAAAGACACCGCAACCGAGCTACCCGCGGACCTCGCGGGATGGTTCACCGTTCCTTCGCTGTCCGCCCTGACCGTCCGGCGGACCTTCCCGGACGCGGGATACGCAGTGTTCCGTACGGCCGGAGTCCACGCGCTGCTGGACTCCGGACCGCACGGTGGAGGGCACGGGCATCTGGACAAACTGGCCCTCTACCTCTACGCCGACGACGGCACCGCCTGGCAGCCGGATCCGGGCCAGGTCCCCTACGCCCACCGGAGCTATCGGACGTACTACGCCGGCACGAAGGCCCACCCGACGTTCTGTGTCGACGACTCGGAGCAGGCCCCCTGCGATGCCGTTCTCGACGGCGACACCGGGAGATGCACCGGGGCCTACGAAGGTGTGGCCGCCAGTCGGCGGGTCGTCACGGACCCCCGGTACCTCCTCGACATCCTCGTCCTTGAAGCCGACACCGAGCGCCGGCTCACGGCCCAGTTGCGGCCTGGAACGGATCTCGACGTCGTGGCTCAAGGCCCTGATCGTGCCCGCACCGTCTGGGGCGACAGCGGGAGCGCCGTCATGACCGGCCAGCACGTGTCGCGTACACCGGCCGACTTCACCGTCGTCGCCCACCCTGGCCCCGCCGACGACCCGGCGCGTTCATGCCGGGGCGTCGACTGGTCCACGACCGGCAGAAGTGCGGTGTTCGTCTCCGTCTACCAGTCCGTAGAAGCGACGCCACCCGTCCGCCGGGTGAGCCTGTCCGAGCGAACCGTTCACATCGATCTGGCCGACGGAACCGTCGCCACCCACTCCATCGGAAGGTGAGTCCGCACATGCTGCTCCTCGAAGGCCGGCTCGAGTTGCTCCGAAGCGAGCTGAACGGTACGCGTGCCGCCCAGTGGCGACGGCTGTACGAGCAGTGCGACTGGTACCGCAGGCAGTCGCCGCCGACGGAGCACCCCGAGGCGAGCATCACCTACTTCGGGCCCGCCGCCGCCAACCTCGCACTCGCCTACCGTCTCACCGGGCAGCGAGGATATCTGGAGGAGGCATGGCGCTGGATCTCGACCTGCGTCGCCTTCCCCCACTGGGGGCGAGCCCATATGCCGGACCACGACCTGGACGCGGGATGGCTGCTGCACGGTCTCTCGCTCGCCTACTCGTGGCTGGGTGAGGACCTGGAGCCGGAACGGCGGGAGATCCTGCGGGCCAAACTGGAACTCCAGGGAGAGCGGCTCCACTCGTACGCCGTGGAGACCACCGGCAGTTGGTGGTCGAGCGCCTACTGGCAGAACCACAACTGGATCTGCTGGACCGGTATCGCCACCGCGGGCTACGCACTGGGACGTTCCGAGTGGACCAAGGCGGCCCGGGCGAATCTTGAGACGGTCCTGGGGATGCTTCCCGAGGACGGTTCGGACTCCGAAGGGGTCGTCTACTGGCGGTACGGCGTGCCCTGGCTCGCCATCCACACCGACCTCGTGCAGCAGCAGGAGGGGGCCGATCTCTGGTCGGCGGGCGGCTTCCTGCGCAACACCACGCACTGGCGCCTGCACCAGAGCGCGCCGGGCTTCGAGGAGAACATCGACCACGGCGACTGCCATGACCGGCGCAGCGGCCACAGCGTCGCCCTCTACTACCGCCTGGCCTCCGCCTACCGGGACAGTACGGCGCAGTGGCTGGGCGACCTGGTCGCCGAGCGCCACTTCTGGCGTGAGGCGTACGAGTCGGGTGTGCGCCCCGGTGTCATGCCCGAAGCCTTCCTCGAACTGCTCTGGTACGACCCGGAGGTCGTGCCCGTCGCTCCCGACCGGGAGCCCCTCACCACGTACTTCCCGGACCTCGGGCAGATCACGGCGCGCACGGGCTGGGACAACGCCGCCACCTGCGTCAGTTTCAAGGCCGCGCCCGGCGGCGGCCACCGTGCCTGGGAGGAGGGACACAGGCTGAAGGCCGCCGGCGGCTGGGACGCCATGAGCGCGGGCCACCACCACCCGGACGCCGGCGCCTTCGTCCTGCACTCGCACGGCGCCTTCCTCGCGGTGGACGAGGGGTACAGCAACCAGAAGCGCGCCGGGCACCACAACCTGATCCTGGTCGACGGCCAGGGGTGGGCGGACGAGGGCCGCTACCACGTGTACGAGGGCATACCGTACGAGCGCCGGGCGAGCGTACGGGACGTGCTCGCGGAGGGCGGGTTCGCCCATGCCACGTCGGAGTCCGCGGCGATGTTCTCCGAACGGCTGGGAGTGCGAACCCTCGACCGTACGCTGGTCGTGACTCCGCGCGGGCGTGTCGTCATCCTCGACGAGCTCGAGGCCGACTCCCCTCGCGAGTGGGCCTACCTGCTGCACACCGACTGGCCCACCACCCAGCTGGACCCGGACGGCTGGCGGCTGGAGTCGGGGCCCGGAAGCGCACGGCTCACCCGGCTCCTGCCCACGGACGCCGCGGCGGCTCAGGAGCGCACCGAGGTGGAGGCGAACCCCACGTCCAGCACCCCGAGCCTCAAGGTCAGCAAGACGATGCACACCCTGCGGCTCACCACCACCAGGAGCCGAACGGCCACGTTCCTGACCGTCCTCGACAGCACCGGGTCGCTCGACCCGCAGCCCGGACCTGCCGTTCTCCTGCCCTCGGACCAGGGACACGCGGTGTCCGTAGGCGAGGGCGCCGAGAGCGAACTCGTCCTCCTCGCGCCGAGCACAGGGGTCATCGAGACAGAGCGCGTACGCGCCGACGCGGCGGCGGTTCTCCTCTCCGGTACGCACATCGCGGCCGTACGGGCGCGCAGCATCGAGTTCGACGGCAGCAACAGACTGCGGGCCGATCAGCCCTTCACGGGCCTTCTGAGCATCTGACCGACCGAGAACCGGGAGTACGCCATGAAGGGCTGGGAACGCGGTGCACTGCGGGCGATGGAGTTCGTCGCACAGCCGGCGCTGGCAGGCGCCGCGTTCTGTCTGCTGGCCCTGGGAGTCGTCACCTGGCTCCCGGCGCTGGCCGCCGCGGGAAGCGCGCTGCAGGACTGGCGTGGTGAAGGGGCCGGACGTCCCTTCACCGGAACGCTGCGTGCCTTCCCACGGCTCTGGGGCGCCTTGTGGAGAGAGAGCCTCGTCGCCACCGCCGTGCTCGCCGTCCTCACCCTGAACTGCCTCTTCCTCCTGGACACGGGAAGCGCGACGGGCCTGGTGCTGCTTCCCGTCCAGGTGGGACTGATGGCCGTGTCGGCGGTGTACGCCCTGTCGCTGGCCGCCGTCTGCGCGGTCGGCGCCGACGCAGACCCGCGCCGCAGGGCGGCCGTCCTGGCCTTCGGTTCGCCACGGCGAACCGTCGCCCTGCTGCTCGTCCTCGTACTCGCCCCGCTCGCCGTGCTGCCGATCCCTCTGGGACCCCTGCTGCTCGGCCCTACCCTTCCCCTGCTCCTGGCCCTCTCCCTGCTCACACCCACGGATACGAGGAGACCGGTATGAGACTCACCCGCTGCATCGCCGCTTCAGCCGCATTAGGTGCCCTACTGGCGGCGGCGCCCGCCGCATCCGCGGGCGTGCCCAGGAGCGTCCACGACTACTACGTCTCTCCGCACGGCAGCGACACGAACACCGGTACGCGCAGCTCGCCCTTCGCCGGCATCCAGCGGGCACTGGACGCGGCCGGGCAGGGATCAACGGTCCATCTGGCCCCTGGCCGCTACCTCCAGGACTTCGTCAGCCGGAGTCCCGGCGTCACCGTCACCGGCCCCCCGTCCGCCGTCGTCCAGGGCTCCGGTATCGGCCGCGCGGTCGCCGAGATCCAGCACGACGACGTCCGCCTCACCGGCTTCACCGTCGACGGGCTCATCGGCGACCCCACGCAGAAGTCCGGCTACCGCAAGAAGCTCATATATGTCATGAGCACGACTGCTGGTGACGGGGTGGGCGGTCTGCGCATCACCCGTATGAACCTCCGCAACGCGGGGGAGGAGTGCGTGCGGCTGCGCTACCTGATCACCGGTGCCGAGGTCGCCCACAACCGGATCACCGGCTGCGGGGTGTGGGACTTCCGCTTCGACGACGGCGGCAAGGTCGGCGAGGGCATCTACCTGGGGACGGCGCCCGAGCAGCAGGGCATGAACGGTGCGCCCGACGACCGGCCGGACGTCAGCCGTGACAACTGGATCCACCACAACCGGATCAACACGCAGGGCAACGAGTGCGTGGACATCAAGGAGAACTCCACCGCGAATCTCGTGGAACGCAACGACTGCACCGGTCAGAAGGACCCCAAGTCGGCCGGTCTCGACGCACGCGGCAGCGGCAACACCTTCCGGGCCAACCGCAGCCACGACAACGTCGGCGCCGGGGTCCGCGTCGGCGGAGACACCCCCACGGACGGCACCCGTAACCACATCTACGGCAATGCCCTCCTCTCCAACGCTGCGGGGGGCATCAAGTTCGAAGCCACCCCGCAGGGCCAGGTGTGCGGAAACACCCTGGCAGGCAACACCGGCGGCGACGCGACAGGAACGTACGGGAACGAGCACGCCCCGTCGCGCCCCTGCTGACCGCACCACACACGGCACCCGACACAACCAACCGTAAGGAAACAGCTGACATGCGTCTCACTCGCAAGCGCACGCTCACCACGGCCGGCGTGGCCGCACTGTCCGCCCTCGCGGCACTGACCGCGCCCGTCGTCGCCTCCGGCACCGCGGCCGCGGCCGCCCCCTGCGACTACCCGGCCCAGAAGCTCAACCTCACCAACTGGAAGGAGACCCTGCCGACCGGGTCCTCCGGCTCGCCGACCGAGATCAAGCAGCCCGCACTCGCCACCTACTCCTCGAACCCGTGGTTCATGGTGAACGCCGCGTGCACGGGAGTGCAGTTCCGCTCCCCGGTCAACGGCGTGACCACCTCCGGCTCCAGCTACGCGCGCTCCGAACTGCGCGAGATGACGAGCAACGGCACGAAGAACGCCTCCTGGTCGGCGACCTCGGGCACCCACACCCTCACCTTCCGGGAAGCCTTCAACAAGCTCCCGAGCACCAAGCCGCACGTCGTCGGCGCGCAGATCCACGACGGCGACGACGACGTCACGGTCTTCCGCCTCGAAGGAACCAGCCTCTACATCACCAAGGGTGACACCACCCACCACAAGCTCGTGACCAGCAACTACAAGCTGAACACGGTCTTCGAGGGCAAGTTCGTCGTCAGCGGCGGCCAGATCAAGGTGTACTACAACGGCGTCCTCCAGACGACCATCGCGCACACGGCCTCCGGCAACTACTTCAAGGCCGGCGCGTACACCCAGGCCAACTGCGACAACTCCTCCCCGTGCAGCAGCTCCAACTACGGCCAGGTGAGCATCTACAAGCTGGAGGTCACCCACTCCTGACGCAAGGGGGTGCCGGGCCTCGGAGTGGGAGGCCCGGCACCTCGCAGCACGGTACAACGAGCGGCGCGGATCTCCGCCCCGTATGCCACTGGCGTGCGCGGTGTGAGAGACACCGTGGCCCACGGTCTGCGCCGCGCATTCGCACATCACCGATACGGGTCATCGACTGCCATCTCCTTGTCACCCGGCCTCCGCCGGCCGGCGTGACCACAGCCCTGACGCGCAAGCACCGCAGGCCGTCCCATCAGCACCGGGACGGCCTTCTTGTCCAGCGCTGGGTTGCTCGACATCGCATGCCCATCTCTACCGTGCGGAGAAGCGACATGAACAGACCAAGGCTCAGCACCTACGCCGCGATCACCGTCGCGGCCATCACGATCGCGGCCCTCACCACCGCAGCACCCGCTCTCGCCTCCACCGGCGATACGTCGTCGCGCACCCCCAGCGGGAACTCGACCCCACAGGCCAACGCCACCATCGTCAACGTCTCGTCGTCGACGCAGTTGACCACCGCGATGGCCAACGCCGTGGCCGGCCAGACGATCGTCCTCGCCAACGGCTCCTACTCGATCGGCAAGCTCAACGCCAAGAACGGCACCTCCAGCGCACCCATCACGATCATGGCCGCCCAACAGGGCAAGGCGATCATCACCGGAGGGCAGCTCGAGGTTCTCAGCTCGTCGTACGTGACGTTCTCCGGGCTGAAGTGGACGAACCGCAACACGTTGAAGATCAGCAGTTCGCACCACATCCGGTTAACTCGCAACCACTTCCGGCTCACCGAGTCGAGCTCGTTGAAGTGGATCATCATCCAGGGAGCCGGCAGCCACCGCAACCGGATCGATCACAACCTGTTCGAGGAGAAGCACCAGCTCGGCAACTTCATCACCATCGACGGGTCTTCGACCCAGCAGTCGCAGTACGACCAGATCGACTACAACCACTTCCGCAACATCGGTCCGCGCGCCACCAACGAGATGGAGGCGATCCGGGTCGGCTGGAGTGCGATCTCCAAGTCGGACGGGTTCACCACGGTCGAGAACAACCTCTTCGAGAACTGCGACGGCGACCCAGAGATCGTCTCCGTGAAGAGCAACGCGAACACCGTCCGGTACAACACCTTCCGGACGTCACAGGGTTCGGTGTCCCTGCGCCACGGCAACCGCAGTCAGGTCCACGGCAACTTCTTCTTCGGGGGCGGCAAGACCGGTACCGGTGGCGTCCGGGTCTACGGCCAGGACCACAAGATCTACAACAACCACTTCGAAGGACTGACCGGCAGCGGCTACGACGCGGCGCTGCAACTTGACGGCGGAGACGTGGACACCTCGGGCGCACTCTCCTCGCACTGGCGGGTGTACCGGGCCACGGCAGTGCACAACACCTTCGTCAACAACGTCTCGAACATCGAGATCGGCGCCAACTACAGTCTCGCCCCGGTCGACAGCCTGGTCGCCGACAACATCGTCGTCGGTTCTTCCGGCAAGCTCTTCAACGAGCTGAAGACGCCCAAGAACATGACGTATGCGGGCAACATCGGCTGGCCCACCGGTTCCGCCGCCATCGGGATCACCACCGGCGTCCGGACCGTGAACCCGCTCCTGGCCAAGCAGGGTGAGGTGTACCGCCTCGGCACCGGCAGCCCCGCTGTGAACGCCTCGTCGGGCAACTACGGTTTCCTCACCGAGGACATGGACGGTCAGTCACGCAGAGGAACGGCCGATGTCGGGGCGGACGAACTGTCCACCGGCACCGTGGTCCACAAGCCGCTCAACTCCGCCGACGTCGGGATCAGCGCCCCCTGACAGGGCCGGAAGAGCGCTGCCCGCCACACCACGAGGTGTGGCGGGCAGTCACCGATGCCTTCGAGCGCAAGTTCGCCGTGACGACGTCGCGTATCGCGCTCATGCCGCTGGCTCCGGCGCAATCTCGTTGATCAGGCCCTCGACGATGACCTTGGTCTCGTCGCGGTTCGGGCGTACCGAGGCGACGCCTTGGCCCACCGGATCCTCCAACTCCCAGTCCGGGTGGCGCTTGCCGGGAAGACGGGTTAGGTGTGTCGCCGCAGCCCAGGGTGATGCAGACGTCCGACTCCTTGACCGGCCTGTCGGCCCTCGGCGAGAAGGCCGCGGCCGACCGCGTCGAACTCACTGTCCCCGAACCGGGGTCTGTGGCCGGGCCGGACTCTTCGACGACCCGGCCGCCGCAGAGTTCGACGCCGTGGTCTGCCGCGTGACGCCGGAACCCGCCCTGGTTCAGCTCGGTGCCGGTGCGCCGACCGCTGACGCAGCCGTGGACGAAGCACCGGCTGGCGGTTGCTGCGGCGCTTGACCGATCCCAGCGCCCCTGAGCGCGGGGCCGTGACCGGAACGGCGTTCCGGTCACGGCCCCGCCGAGCGCTACGCAGATCACTGTCGCCACGCGGTTACTTCACCTTCGGCGCGTCGGGCGTGTGACGCGCGGTCGTGCGCACTTCGACGATCGGCAGCAGGGTGCGCAGCGCCGCGTTCTCCGCAGGGTCGAGGACGGCGTGCTGCACGCAGGCGGGGACGAGGGTTCCGTTCTCGGGGTGGGCCATGGCGTAGTGGCAGGCGGCCAGCCGCTCCTGGGTCTCGCGCAGACGGGGTTCTTCGGCCTGTTCGCCGCGCTGCATCATCTCCCAGGCCGGGGCGACGACGTCGGCGTCCATGAACTGGTGCATGACGAAGGTGACCGGGTGGACCCGCATCCGGTGGCGGACCAGCCGCAGCAGCCCGACGCGGCGGGCGGTACGGCCCAGCCAGCGACCCCCTGTCACCACGGTGGACGGATGGCGGACCGCCACCCGCACGATCCTGGCCGCGAGGAGGGCGGGCGGGGTGCCGGTGAAGGTCATCTTCCCGAAGTAGCGGAAGAACGCGTCGCGGACGGCGAGGTCGCGCGGGTCGTCGCCGTCGAGGAACGGATACCAGCGGTGGCCGACGTAGAAGCCGTAGGCGGTGCGGTTGCAGCGCACGTCGCCGTTTTCGAAGACCCGGTAGTCCAGGCGGGTTCCGGCGCCGCGTTCGATCTCCGCCCATACCGCGTCCGGGGTCGCCTCTCGGAATTTCTCCTTCCAGCGGCGGTCGTCGCCGAGGAAGGCGGCGGGCTGGAAGGAGAACATGCCGTAGCCCATGGCGTGGCAGTCGCGGATCACCTCCGCGATCTCGTCGAGGTTGCCGGGGGTGACGGTCATGTTGTGGGCGAGGAAGAACCGCACACCGTGCTCGCGCCGGAGGCGGCGGAACATGGCGGCGAACCGGGCGCGGTAGGGGTTCAACGACTCCTCGTCCGGCGGGCGTTCGATGCCGCGCCGGCCGTACATGAACTTGTCGAAGTGCGCGGCGAAGGACAGCCGGTCGAAGCGCCGTGTGCCGTCCGGGCCGAGTGCGAGGCGGGTGAGGTATTCGTCGTCGAAGTCGCCGTGGGTGAAGCTCATCGGTTCCCGGCCGTGGTCCCGCATGATGGCGAGGGCGGCGGCGTGGTCGTCGGGGGTGAGCAGGCTGACCTCGCCGCCGATGAGCTGGGTGTGGGCGCGGGGGCCGCGTAGTTCGCGCAGCAGGTGCATCTGGGCGGTGATCTGTTCGTGGGTGTGGGGGCCGTCGACGCGGACCTGGTTGGCGTCTCTGGAGTGGTAGCAGGGGGTGCACTTGAGGTTGCACTTGGGGAAGACGCCGTGGGTGCCCTCGCAGCCGACGCCGTGCCGGCCGAGGATCTGGCCGGGGGTCCGGGCGGTGTCGGGGAGCTCCTTCCAGCGGAGCTCCATCGCCTTCGCGAACTCGGAGTCGTAGGGACGGGTGGTGCGTTCGAGGAACCGCAGTGCCCTGAAGATCCGCATCACTGGCTCCCCCGTCCGGTCCGGGCTGCGGTGACCGTGGCTGAGGGCGCCGGAGGGTTGAACAGTTCACACCGCAGCAGCCAGGCGCACGGCGGCCTCTGCGACAGGGCGGCGGAGCACACGCCGGAACCGCCGCGGTGTTCGAGGAAGACGAACTGGAGGATCAACGGACCACCCCTCTGCGGACCTTCAGCAACGAGCCGGTGAGGCCGCTGCCGCGGGCGAGACGGGCGTAGACGTCGGCCAGCGCCGTGTGCCAGGGCCCGTCGGCGTAGGTGGGGTAGGGGTGCACGGTGCGGGCGTAGTCGGAGGGTGTCCAGCCCAGGCGTACCGCCGCCGCGAGATGGGCGATGGTCTCTCCGGCCCTCGGTGACACGACCGTGGCCCCGACGATTCTTCCGCGCGGGCCCAGGACCAGGGTGGTGAAGCCCTCGGTGCGGCCGTCGGCGACCGCCCGGTCGACCCGGTCGTTCTCCAGGGTGTGGATGCGTGCGCTGTCGCCGTACTTCGCGTGTGCCTCGTCGGAGGTGAGGCCGACGCCGGCGATCTCGGGATCGGTGTACGTCACCCGGGGCACCGCCCGGTAGTCGATGGGGCGGCGCACGCCCAGCAGAGCGTCGACGGCGGCCGCTCCGCCCTGTGTGCCGCCCAGGTGGGTGAAGGCCGAGCGGCCGGTGACATCTCCGGCGGCGTAGATGCGGTGGTTGGCGGTGCGCAGCCGGGCGTCGGTCCGAACGTGACCGGTCTCGGTCAGCTCCACACCGGCAGCCTCCAGGCCGAGCCCCACGGTGTCGGCGTGGCGGCCCGTGACGGCCAGAAGCGAGTCGTACGGCAGAGGACCACCAGGTCCGTGGACGGCGTCGGTGCAGACTCGCTCGGCGCGGTAGCCGGTCAGCACGGTGACGCCCTCGGACTGGAGCCGTTCGCGCAGCCTCTGGGAGGCCCGGGGTTCCTCGCGGGGCACCAGGCGGTCCATCGCCTCCACGAGTGTGACCTGCGAGCCGAGTCGGGCGAACGCCTGGCCCAGCTCGCAGCCGATGGGCCCGCCGCCGAGTACCACGAGACGGCGGGGGAGTTCGGCGAGCTCCCAGACGGTGTCGCTGGTCAACGGCTTGGCCTCGGCCAGGCCGGGCACCAGCGCCAGGGCCGGCGAGGAGCCCGTGGCGATCAGCGCGTACCGGAAGGAGACCACCCGCTCGCCCGCGGTCAGGGTGCCCGGACCGGTGAAGGACGCCGTGCCGTGGGTGACGTCGACTCCGTACGGGGCGAGCGCCTCGGCCGAGTCGTGCGGTTCGATGGCGCCGATCGCCCGCCGCACCGCTCCCATGGCCGCCGCGAGGTCGGCCGGGCCGGCCACTTGAGGGAGCCCGTAGGCGGTGGCACGGCGGGCCGCCTGGACGTCGGCGGCCACGTGGAGGAGCGCCTTGCTAGGTACGCACCCCGTCCACAGGCAGTCGCCGCCCAGCCGGTCGCGCTCGACGAGCAGCGTGCGGGCGCCGAAGCGCCCGGCGGTGCGGGCTGCGGTCAGGCCGGCGCTTCCGCCGCCGATGACCACCAGGTCGTACCTGTTCATGGTTCGGGCTCTCCTGTCGGTGCGCCGTCGTGGGGCGGCCGGCACGCGGTTGTGGGGTGTGAGGGGAACCCGGTGACACAGCCGGGACCTTCCCTCTCCCTGCCCCACGATCATCGTCATGGTGGCAGTCCCGCGTTATCCGTCCGCTTCCGGCGTGTCCGACGTGTCCGAAACGGAATGCGGGACAGGCTCGGCAGGGTTCCCGGGGGCGAGTACGGCGGGGCGACCTGCACCCATGGTTCGGAAGAGGGGCGAGGCCGGATGGACGAACCGGACTGGCGGCGCTTCATCACGGCGTACCACCAAGCGCACCCCAGTATCACGGAGCAGCTGTTCTCCCTGTCCGACGTCTCCCCTTACGCCTGGCTGGCCGAACCGCTCCGGGGTACCGAGGGCGTGGTCCTCGACCTCGCCTGTGGTTCGGCACCCACCCGGGCAGAGCTGCCGGACGCCGACTGGACCGGGATCGACCTGTCGGCGGCGGAACTCGCCGAAGCGGCTCGCCGGGGCCGCGGACCGCTGGTGCGGGCCGCCGCGGATGCGATCCCAGCGGCCTCCGCGAGCGTCGGGGCGGTCTGCGCGGCGATGTGTCTGCCAGTGGTCACGCCTCTGCCACAGGCACTGGGGGAGATCCGGCGCGTGCTCCGGCCCGGCGGGACGCTCGCGGCGCTGGTGCCCTCACAGTCCGGGCTCTCCCCGTCCGGCATGCTCGGCTGGGTCCGGGTGATGGCGGCCTTGAGAGCCGTGCGCCAACCCTGGCCCAACCCGCAGGCCCGCGACGGGCTGGCCGCCCTACTGCGCGCGACCGGCTTCCGCGTTCGCGCCGATGAGCGGCGGGTCTTCACTCTGGCGATCGGCTCCGCCGACTCCGCCGCACTGCTGGCGGACGCCCTGTACCTGCCCGGCCTGACACAGGACCGCGCCCGGGCCGCCAAGCGTTCCCTGGCGCGTTGGGCGGACTCGGGACGATGCCTGGAGCTGCCGCTGCGCCGTGTGGTGGCCGACCTTCCCACTGAACGACCGTCACAGGAGCCGCTATGAACCGCCCGGCAGCCCCCTCGTCAGCAACAAGCCCTTCTCCGTCCGACATGGCCTTGGACGATACGGCGCGGGGGGCGGCGCGCGCGCCGTGGGTACGGCTGTCCTTCCTCGTGGTCCTGCTGGTGGTACTCGGCTCCTGGGTGGCGCTGGGCGGCGGGGACCTGTTGCGCGACGTGCGCCAGTGGGTCGATTCGCTCGGAGTGTGGGGGCCGGTCGTCTTCGCGGTCGTCTACGCCCTGGCCGTGACGGCTCTGCTGCCAGGCTCTGTGCTCACCGCCTCCGCCGGCGCGCTGTTCGGACTTGCGGTGGGGGCCGGTGCGGTGCTCGTGGGGGCGACTGCGGGTGCGGCCCTTTCGTTCGGCCTGGCTCGTTGGCTGGGGCGTCCGGTGGTGGCCCGCTACGCCGGTTCGGGGCGGCTGGCCCGGCTGGACGACTACCTGACACGCCGCGGGTTCGTAGCCGTCCTGCTGGTGCGGCTGGTGCCGCTGTTTCCCTTCTCCGTGATCAACTACGGGGCAGGGGTGGCCGGTGTCCGCTTCTCCTCCTACGTCGCGGCCACAGCCCTGGGAATCATCCCGGGCACCATCGTCTACACCGGGCTCGGCGGATCCTTGGGTGACCCCGGCTCTCCCGGGCTGTGGATCGCGCTGGCCGCCCTGCTCGCGCTGAGCGCGGGCGGCTGGTGGGCCGCACGGCTCATCCGCTCCCGCGGCACGGGGGTCAGCGCAGCTGCCGATAGCCGGTGACCACTCGGTGGGCCGCGGTGACAGCGACCACCGCGGCCCACACCCAGGCGATGGTGTGGGCGAAGCCGGGCAGCAGACACCACAGGGTGTGCACGGCGATGGTCTCGCCGCCTTCGGCCAGGCCGCCCAGGAAGTTCAGCGACCGGCCTCGGGACAGGCGGTCGTCGCGACGCCCGGTGCGCTCGGCGATGGAGGAGAAGGCCAGGAAGGCCGTGCCGTTGACGTAGTAGGCGAGCAGGACGAGCAAGAACGGCAGTGCCGGACCGCCCACACCGACGGCGACACCGACGACGAACGCTCCGTAGACCAGGAAGTCGGCACAGATGTCGAGGAATCCCCCCGCTCCACTGCGGTCCGCCGTGCCGCGGCGACGGGCCAGCGGACCGTCCAGACCGTCGGCGAGCCGGGACAGCAGCCACAGCGCGGCGGCGGCCGGCCACCAGCCGGCCGCAGCGGAGCCGGCCGAAGCAAGACCTGTCAGCAGGCCGAGCGCAGTCAGACGATCGGGCGTGACGGCCGGGCGGTCCAGCAAGGCGGCGGCCCGGTCCAGGGGGCCGCTCAGCAGTGCTCTCGCGCGCACGTCCAGCATCGCTCGTCTCCTTCCGCCACACCGGCACCGTACCGGCGGACGCAAAGGGAAGTCTGCGAGCACCCGGCCGTGTTCCCTTTCCGCGCGATGATGTTCGCAAGCCCGTCGCGCGTCGCGCGGGAGACAGCACCGGAAGAACAGCCTAAGGAGCAGCGCACATGCGGATACGGACGCGGCACACCGGGCGGCGCGTCGGCAGAGGCACAGCTCTGGCCGCCGGAACCGTCGTGGCCGGGCTGCTGACGGCCGCCTGCTCCGGCCCCGGCAGCAGTGAGGCGGAGCCGCTCGCGAAGGACTGGGCTCAGCTGCGCACCGCCGCGAAAGGCCAGAGCGTCAACCTGTTCATGTTCGGCGGCGACAAGGGAGCCAACTCCCACATCGACGACGAAGTCGCCCCCGCTGCGAAGAAGCTCGGAATCACGGTCAAGCGCGTCCCCGTGGCAGACACCCAGGACGCCGTGCAGAAGATCCTCGGCGATCAGCGTGCCGGCAAGGACGGCGGCGGCGCGGTGGACCTGGTGTGGGTCAACGGCGAGAACTTCCGGACCGGAAAACAGGCGGACCTGTGGTTGTGCGGATACACCGGCCTGATGCCAAATCAGAAGTACGTGGACGGTACCGATCCCACCCTCACCCAGGACTTCGGTACCCCGGTCGACGACTGCGAAACGCCGTGGAGCCGGGCCCAGTTCGCGTTCGTCCACGACTCGGCCAAGCTCGCCGAACCGCCCCGCACCATGGGTGCCCTGACCGAATGGATCAAGGAGAACCCCGGTCGGTTCACCTATCCGGCGCCCCCGGACTTCACCGGTTCGGCCTTCGTGCGGCAGATCCTGCTCGCCGGTGCCCAGGACGAGCCCGTCACCCCGGGCTACAGCAAGCGGACGTACGAAGCGGTCACCCCCGGTCTGTGGAGGGACCTGAACATGCTGAAGCCCGCCCTGTGGCGTCAGGGCACCACCTACCCGAAGGACCAGGCGGCGCTGAACGACCTCTTCGCCAACGGCGAGGTCGACATGACGATGACCTACAACCCGGCGGAGGTCCCCGCCCTCGTCGACAAGGGCCAGTTCCCCCCGAGCGCGCGGGTGTTCGTACCCGAGGACGGAACCCTGGGAAACACCAGCTATCTCGCGGTGCCCAAGAACGCCGCCCACCGGGAAGCGGCACTCGTGCTCTCCGACCTGATGCTCTCGCCCGAGCTGCAGTACGCCAAGGCCCGTCCCGGCGGCTGGGGCGCCTACACGGTGCTGGACCAGGAACGGCTCCCCGAGCAGTGGCGAGAGAGGTTCGCTTCGCTGAGCACGCCGGAGACCACTCTCCCGATCGAGGAACTGTCCCGAAACGCCCGCCCCGAACTGAGCGGTGGCTGGGTGGGGCCGCTGGACAAGGGCTGGAAGCAGGAAGTCGCCCCCGCCTCGTGACCGTGCCGATGCCGCGATGGCGGGGGCTGCTACTGGCGGCTCCGGCTCTGGCCGTCGTCGCCTTCGCAGGTGGTGCCTTGCTGCTCGCAGGCCGCGGCAGCCTCGCTGATGGCCTGGGCCGTGGCTGGAGCCTTTCCGCCTACGAGGGATTCCTGCATGACCCGGCCTTCGCCGATTCCCTGCTGCTCAGCCTGAAGATCGCGACGCTCAGCACCACTGTGTCCGCTGCGCTGGCACTGGCCGTGGTGGGTGCGGTCAGCGCCTCCCGTCGTGGCCGGGCCGCCCTGGAGACCGCCGCCCGCGCCACGCTCGCCGTTCCGCACCTGCTCGCCGCCTCCGCGTTCGGACTGCTGCTCTCCGGGTCGGGGCTCATCCCCAGGCTCACCCACGCCGGCGGGTGGACCGACGGACCCGCGGACTTCCCCGCGCTCGTCGCCGGTCCCAATCCCAGCGCCGTTCTCCTGACATACGTGTGGAAAGAGGCCCCCTTCATCACGATCATGCTGCTGGCGGCGTACACACCGGCCGTACGCGATCTGGAGAGCGCGGTACGCACCCTGGGGGCGGGACGGCTGCGCCGGCTGAGACACGTCACGCTGCCGCTGCTCGCCCCGGCTCTCACCGAGGCGTGCCTGCTGGTGTTCGCGTTCACTTTCGCCGCCTACGAGACCCCGGCGCTGCTGGGGGCGACCGTCCCGCGTGCGCTGCCGGTGGAGGCCGTCGAGCTCTACCGCTCGGCGGAACTCGACGACCGGCCCGCCGCCCTGGCCCTCGCGGTCGTGATCGGCATGGTGATCGCCCTCCTGGCCCTCGCCGCTGCAACGATCTCCCGCCGACTGCTCCGAGCAAGGTCCGGATCGTGAGGCGAGCCCTGCGCACGGCGGCATTCGCGGTGCTCACCCTCTGGATCGCAGCACCCCTGCTGCCCCTGCTGATCTGGGCCTTCGCCGGGCGATGGGTATACCCGGCGCTCGTGCCCCAGGAGTTCTCCCTCCGCGCATGGGGTCAGGCTGCCGCCCCCCAACAGCAGGTTATCGCGGCGACCGGCACCTCGCTGGCACTCGCGCTGACCACTGCGCTGACCGCCACCGCGCTCGGAGCCCTGGCCGCGCGGGGCCTGGTCCTGTACCGCCCACCGGCCGCGGGACTGGTGCGCCTGCTGCTGCTCGCCCCCGTCCTGGTCCCCCCGTTCGCACTGGCCGTAGGTGTCCAGGAAGTGTTCGTCCGGGCCGGACTGTCCGACCACCCGACCGGGGTCGCCCTCGTTCACCTGGTGCCCGCCCTGCCCTACACGGTCCTCGTCATGATCGCCGGCTACGCCACCTACGACCTGCGCATGGAGCAGACCGCCCGCACCCTCGGGGCGTCCCGTACCGCCGTCCTCCGCCACGTCACCCTGCCCGCACTCTCCCCGGCCCTGCTGGCTGCGGCGACCCTGGCCTTCCTGGTGTCGTGGAGCGAGTACCTGATGACTGTTCTGGTCGGCGGCGGGGTCGTCACCACCCTTCCGCTCCTGTTGTTCGCCACGGCCGCGGGCAGCGGCAACCAGGCACTGACCGCCGTATTGGGAACACTCACCGTCGCCCCACCCGTCCTGCTGTTCGGTGTGGGTGCGGCCCTGCTTCGCCGCAACAGGGCAGTCTGGGCCGACCCCGACCACGACCCTTCTCCTTCCTTCGCCACCCCGGAAATCGAGCGCTGACCGTCATGACTTCCTCGTCCTCCGCTCCCGTCCCCGGTCTGAGTCTGAAACGGATCACCGTCACCTATCCCGGGCACCGCGAACCCGTTCTGGACGGTCTCGACCTCGATGTTGCCGACGGCCAGCTGCTGGCACTGCTCGGCCCTTCAGGCTGCGGCAAGACCACCACCGTGCAGGTTGCCTCCGGACTGCTCACACCCAGCCGGGGCGCCGTGCACCTCGGTGGCACCGATGTGACCCGGATTCCGCCGGAGCACCGTGGCGTCGCGGTGGTCTTCCAACAGCCCATGCTCCTGCCGCACCGTACGGTGCTGGACAACGTGGCCTTCCCCGCCCGCATGCGCGGCCGGTCCCGCCGGGACGCCCGCACCGCAGCACTCGCCCAGCTGGAACGCGTCGGCCTGGATGCACTCGCAGCCCGCTACCCTCGCCAGCTCTCCGGGGGCCAGGCCCAGCGCGTCGCCCTCGCCCGCGCACTGGCCGCCGAACCGGCCGTACTGCTCCTCGACGAACCATTCAGCGCCCTTGACCCGAGCCTGCGGCACACCATGCGCGACCTGCTCACCACGGTCCAGCGGGAGCTGGCCGTGACCACCGTCCTGGTCACCCACGACCAGACGGAAGCCGCCGCGGTCGCCGACTCCGTCGCCCTGCTCGACCAGGGCCGTCTCCTTCAGCAGGCGCAGCCCGCCGACCTCTACGCCCGCCCGGCCTCCCTGGCCGTGGCCCGCTTCCTCGGCTGCCCCACCGCGCTCGCCGGCCACGTCACACCGCAGGGACGCTTCGCCTGCCTCCTGGGAGAGCTCGACCTGCCCGACACCGTCGCCCACCGCGGCCCCGGGCACCTGGTGATCCGCCCCGAAGCCGTCCAGGTCGGCACAGGCCCGGACACCGTGGCCGCCGTGGTGCACAGCGCACGCCCGGAAGGAGCATTCACGGCTCTCGTGGCTGACACGGCCGCAGGCCCCGTACACGTGCTCCTGCCGCCGGGCACGTCACCCGCCCTCTCGGAACACCTCCGACTGCGTCTGCCCGTCGCACACCGCTGGGTGGTCCCCGACCGGCATTCGCCTGCCGGACCGCCGTCCATCAATGGCGTGGCCGGTCCTGGTCCGGCGGCGTGCTGAGGTGCCGAGCGAAGCGCCGTACCCGGGCCGATGCGAGGGTGGGCGGTGTCCGATGGGGACTAGCCCTGAGGGACGCCTTGACCAGCCGCAGCAGTTGCAGACGGCCACTGCATGCCCAGCAGCAGGCGATGTGGGCGGCCACCCGCATCCGGTGCGCACCGGTGAGCTGCCCGTCGGCGTACGCCTCCACCTCGCCCCGCAGCCGAGCATGCCGAAACCTCTCCCGGCACTCGGCCCACACTCGCCCTGGTCCGGGAACGTGCTGCCTCTCCATGCAGCGGAAACCCCTTCAGCCGCACGCGACATTCCAGGCCGCGCACGCCGCCCGGCCCAGACGTCGGCCACGGCGGCACCCGAGCACAAGGAGAACGGAGAAATGGGGAATGCGGGCCCTGACCGAAGGGGTTTCCGCCGTGTGGAAGACGAAGTGACAGCGCCGCCGGGCTCTGGGGACCCACAGGGGCAGGCGTTCGCCGCTTACGTGCTGCCCGAGGTGGATGTGCTGCTGCGTGTGGCGATGACACTCACCGCGCAGCCGGCGGACGCCGAGGACCTCGTGCAGGACACGCTGCTTCGCGCCTACCGGGCCATCGAGGGCTTCGACGGGAAGCACCCGCGCGCCTGGCTGCTGACGATCATGCGGCGGGCCGAGATCAACCGCCACCGTCGCCGCCGTCCCCACCTTCTGGACGACCCTGACACGGACCTGGACCGGCTCAGCTCTGCGGGTCCCAGCGGATCGGCGGAAGAGATCGTGGTGGGTGAGGCGTTCGACGAGGTGGTGGACGAGGCACTGTGTGCCCTGCCGGACAAACACCGTCACGTGGTGCAGCTGGTGGACATCGACGGCCTCACCTACGCGGAGGCCGCCCACCTGCTGGACGTACCGGAAGGCACCGTGATGAGCCGGCTGCACCGGGCACGGAAGCGGATTCGGGCGCGACTTGCCACGGCCGGACTGGCACCGAAGCGAGGTGTGATGTGATCAAGCTTCCATGGCGGCGTTCAGCGGCCGAGCGCCGGATGAACTGCCTTCAGGCCGCACGCGTGTTGCAGCCCTACCTGGACGGCGAGACGGACGAGAAGACCGCACGCCGGGTTGCCGCGCACCTGAAGGACTGCCGCCGCTGCGGTCTGGAGGCATCGGTCTACCAGGAGATCCACAACGCCCTGGCCCGTCGGACATCGCCGGACAGGGGTGCGATGGAGCGCTTGCACGCCTTCGGCGTCTCCCTCCTCAGTGACCCGCCGACCGGGGCCGACGACGCGGACCACGGCACGACATCCCCGGAAAGCGCCTCCTGAGGTGGAACTGGCCGACTTCCCGCCCCGCACGCCATACGATCTCAGGACGACGTGTGCGGGCCGTGAGCGGTGGGACGCGCGGGTCAGGACAGGGCGTTGGATGCGTCGAGACCAAGTACGACCAGCGAGGCAAGAGCGTGGAGATCATCGGCTTGAACAGCCCGAGCGCCGACCTGCATGGCAAGCTCACCGGCGAACTCTCCAGTCACTGACCTGCCCCAGCCGCTGCGACGGCCGCCCGGCCCATCTGTCGCCACGGCGGTCGTCGTTCTGTCCGGGGCCGGGCTGGCTCTCACGCTCCGCGTGGGCGGCTGGGTCCTGATCAGTGCTCTCCGATGGACGGGGAGCCGGCGCAGACGTCGGCCACGCGACTCTCCGGGCTCACCAACGGCGCTGTAATCCCCGCAGATCTCTGACGCTCCAGGTGACTGAAGGCCCGCCCGCAGCGTGGGCGGATGGCCTCTGACCTGAGGTTCTTCCTCTGTCGAGTCCTTGTGACGTCTTTTCGATGACTCATCATGGGGTGAGCGCGGTGTCGTAAGCCGTCGCTCCTGGTTCAAAGTCCCAGAAAAGTCCCAGGGACTCCGTCACACCCCACCTCGACTCGCATTTGTGCAGGTCAGAGGGGGTGTGACGGTGTCATTTCTGCAGGCTTTCAGATGTCCCGGAAGATCTCGATCTGCGCGCCCACCGAGTTGAGCCGCTCGGCCAGTTCCTCGTAACCGCGGTTGATCACATAGACGTTGCGGAGTACGGAGGTGCCTTCCGCCGCCATCATCGCCAGCAGTACCACCACGGCGGGCCGCAGGGCGGGCGGGCACATCATTTCCGCGGCGCGCCAGCGGGTCGGGCCCTCGACCAGGACCCGGTGGGGGTCGAGGAGTTGGAGGCGGCCGCCGAGACGGTTGAGGTCGGTGAGGTAGATCGCGCGATTGTCGTAGACCCAGTCGTGGATCAGGGTCTGGCCGTGCGCGGCGGCGGCGATCGCCGCGAAGAACGGGACGTTGTCGATGTTGAGGCCGGGGAACGGCATCGGGTGGATCTTGTCGATCGGGGCCTCCAGCTTGGAGGGCCGCACGGTCAGGTCCACCAGGCGGGTGCGCGCGTTGTCGGCGGCGTACTCCGGGGTGCGGTCGCAGTCGACGCCCATCTCCTCCAGGACCGCGAGCTCGATCTCCAGGAACTCGATCGGCACCCGGCGGATGGTGAGTTCGGACTCGGTCACCACCGCGGCGGCCAGCAGGCTCATCGCCTCGACCGGGTCCTCGGAGGGGGAGTAGTCCACGTCCACGTCGATCTGCGGGACCCCGTGCACGGTGAGCGTCGTGGTGCCGACGCCGTCGACCCGTACGCCCAGCGCCTCCAGGAAGAAGCACAGGTCCTGGACCATGTAGTTGGAGGAGGCGTTGCGGATGACGGTCGTACCGTCGTGCCGGGCGGCGGCCAGCAGGGCGTTCTCGGTCACCGTGTCGCCGCGCTCGGTGAGCACGATGGGGCGGCCCGGCGAGACGGAGCGGTCGACCTGCGCGTGGTACAGCCCCTCCGTGGCCGCGATCTCCAGGCCGAACCGGCGCAGCGCGATCATGTGCGGCTCGATCGTGCGGGTGCCGAGGTCGCAACCGCCCGCGTACGGCAGGGTGAACTGCTCCATCCGGTGCAGCAGCGGGCCGAGGAACATGATGATCGAGCGGGTGCGGCGCGCGGCGTCGGCGTCGATCGCCTCCATGTCCAGCTGTGCGGGCGGCACGATCTCCAGGTCCACGCCGTCGTTGACCCAGCGGGTGCGCACTCCGATGGAGTTCAGCACCTCCAGGAGCCGGAACACCTCCTCGATCCTGGCCACCCGACGCAGAACCGTGCGGCCCTTGTTCAGGAGCGTGGCGCACAGCAGCGCGACACAGGCGTTCTTGCTGGTCTTGACGTCGATGGCCCCGGAGAGCCGCCGGCCGCCGACGACCCGCAGATGCATGGGCCCGGCGTAACCGAGCGACACGATCTCGCTGTCGAGGGCTTCACCGATGCGGGCGATCATCTCAAGGCTGATGTTCTGGTTGCCGCGCTCGATGCGGTTGACGGCGCTCTGGCTCGTGGCGAGCGCCTCGGCCAGCTGGGTCTGTGTCCAGCCCCGGTGCTGGCGGGCGTCACGGATGAGCTTGCCGATACGTACGAGGTAGTCGTCTGACATGGCGGCAGGTTATCTCAGATATGAGATGAGGATGATGTGGGGGTGTGCCGTTCGAGTGACAGGTGTGTACCGGCTCCGCGCGGCCGGGTCTCCCCATCGTCGCCCGCGCGAGCGGAGACGGCGCGGTCGGTGCGTCCGTACGGGGACGGGTCCGGCCCCGCCCCTGCCGGTGTTCAGCTCGCCCGGCCGTGCCGACGGGCGGTGGCGCGCTTGCGGTGGATGAGCTTGATGGGGACCAGGGCCAGCCAGCACCACATGGCCGCGGGAGGCGAGACGAGAAAGGCCACCGGCACCGTCGCGGCGAAGAGCGCGGCGGTCGAGGCCAGATCGGCGGTGACCGCTTGGCCCACTTCGCTGCGGGAGGCCTCCGTCGCATGCTCCGTCTGCCGCCGGCCCGCAAGGAACATCGCCAGCTCCAGCAGGTTCGTGACGGCGACCATGCCCGCGTAGGCGGCCACGGCCAGCGGGCGCGCGGCGTACTCGGACAGCAGGGCCGTCGGGAACGGGACGAGAGCGATGGCGCCCAGCCACATCAGCGCGAACCGCAGCGCCACCCCCTCGAAGCGCGGGACAAGCCGCACGATCAGCCGGTGGTCGCGCCAGAACCCGGCCAGGATCGTGAAACTCAGGGCATACGCACCGAGGTCCGGCAGCGCCTGCCGCACCGCATCGGTGAACTCGTCCTTGTCCAGGCCCGGTTCGATGTGGAGGTCCAGGACCAGCAGGGTCATCGCGATGGCGAAGATCCCGTCGGACAGGGTCGTCAGGCGGTCCGCGCTCTTCTCGTCGGCCTGCTCGGCGGCGGCTCGGGCTCGGGCATCGCTCACCCGCCTCAGGGTGAGGGGACGCGGAGGCTCACCCCGTCATTACGCCGACGGCGGGCAAGCCGGTCCTTCGGGCTCCGGCTCGTCGAGGACGGCGGCCACGGCTTCGACCTCGACGAGCTGGTCGGCGTAGCCGAGCACGGTGACGCCCATCAGGGTGCTGGGCACGTCGTGGTCGCCGAAGGAGTCCCGGACCACCTGCCAGGCGGCCACGAGATCCTCCTGCCGCGCCGACGCCACGAGGACCCGGGTGCTGATGACGTCCTCGACCGAGGCGCCGGCGTCGGCGAGCGCGGTCCGCAAGTTCGCGACGGCCTGCGCCGCCTGGCCGGCGTAATCCCCGACGGCCACGGTCTCGCCGTGCTCGTCGAGCGGGCACGAACCGGCGAGGAAGATCAGCCGGGACCCGGCGGGCGCCGTGGCCGCGTAGGCGTACTCGGCAACGCCGGAGAGGGTACGGGAACGGATCAGCGAAACGGCGCTGGTGCGGGTCACGGTGGGTGCGTCTCCTGCAGGGTGGGGCGTCGCGTGCGAGTGCGTACGGGGGTGATCCTTTCAGCGCGCCCCGGGTCCGCCTCTCCTTTTTGTACGGCGGCTCGCAGGGCGACTCGCACGGTGGCTCGCGCAGTGACCCGTCCGGCGAGGAAATTCGGATGCTCGTCGAACGGCGCCCCTTTACGGTGGCCCGATGCCGTCGATCAAACAGGTCCAGATCACCTTCGACTGCGCGTCACCCTCGCGCGTCGCCCGCTTCTGGTGCGAGGTGCTGGGGTACGTCCTCCCGCCGGTGCCCGAGGGGTTCACCACGTGGGACGCGTACGCCCTCTCCCTGCCACCGGAGAAGCGGGACGCGGGAGCCGTCTGCCAGGACCCCACAGGGGTGGGCCCGCGGATGTACTTCCAGCGCGTTCCCGAGGGCAAGGTCGTCAAGAACCGGGTGCATCTCGACGTACGGGTCGGCACCGGGCTGGTGGGCGAGGAGCGCGTCGCCGCACTGGAGGCCGAATGCGCGCGACTGCTCCCGCTCGGGGCGACGCGGGTGGAACTGCTGGTCGCCGACGAGGAGAACGAGTCCTGCCTCGTGATGCAGGACGTCGAGGGCAACGAGTTCTGTCTCGACTGACCCGGACGGGGTGAGGCGCCGGAGCGATCCGCTCGGGCGTTCTCAGCCGTCGCCCGGAAGCTGCCGGGCGAAGCGGCGGACGGCGTCGGTGAAGGCGTCCGGGGCGTCGAAGTTCGCGAGATGCCCGGCCCGGGGGATCAGTTCGACACGGGCGTCCGGGTGCGCGCGGGCGAAGTCCGCCTCGCCGGACCGGAAGACGCTGTCCTTCTCGCCGTTGAGGATCAGCGCCGGAGCCGCCACATGGCGCATCGCTCCCGCGTCGAAGCGTCCCAGCACCTCGCCCCAGGCGGCGGGCAGGGTGTGGAAGGCGTATCCGGACCGGATGGTCGCCTCCACCACGTCCTTCGGGTAGCGCCGCAGCAGCAGCCGGTCGTTCCACCGGGCCAGCCGGTCCGCCGGTATCCGGGGAACCAGCCCGGCGACCCACCGGTACGGCGTCGTCCACGGCCCCCGGGTGGAGGCGCTGGCACCCGCGAGGACCAGTCCGCGCAGCTGCTCCGAACGCCGCCGGGCGAACTCCAGCGCGACATACCCGCCGAGCGAGCGCCCGACGACCAGGGCCGGCCCGCGGCCGAGCGCGTCCACGGCGCAGGCGATGACCTCGGCCGCGGCGCCCAGGCTCCAGGGCTCGGCCGAGCGCGCTCCGTGGCCCGGCAGATCGACGGCGGCCACCGGGAACTCCTCCCGGAGTGCGGCGAGCTGGGTACTCCACTGTCCCGCGCCGAAGCGTGTCCCGTGCACGAAGACGATCGGTGGTGCGTCCGCTGCCGTCATCAGGCCCCCCGGTGATGTCGTACTCACCGGGACTCTATCGGCGACTCCGTCGCCGGCCCGGAACGGATGCGCGATCCGGGCCTTCTCCTCCACACCGTTTCCCCGGACCGCTCTCGCGGGCCTGCGATAAGTTGCCCGCCATGCCTGAACTCGGATCCGTCCCCTGGCCGCCCGCACCGATCACGACCGAGCGGCTCCTGCTCCGCGAGCCCGAGGCCCGGGACCGGCCGGCGTTTATCGAGCTGCTGGCCTCGCCGGAGGTGGGCGCCTACCTGGGTGGCGCTCGGCCGCGTGACGAACTGGAGCGCGCGATACCCGCGGCGCCCGCACGGCGTTCCGGTCTTTTCGTGGTCGACCTCGGCGGGGCGATGATCGGCCAGGTCACGCTCACCAGGGATTCGGGGCACCTTGCCCAAGCCGCCGGGAGGGCCGAGCTCGGCTACCTCTTCCTGCCGCGGGCGTGGGGACACGGGTATGCCGCCGAGGCGTGCGCCGCGGTGCTGGGCTGGTTCGCCGGTGCGGTGCCCGGTGAGCCGGTGGTGCTCGCCACCCGGACCGCCAACGTCCGCTCGATGCGCCTCGCGGAGAAGCTGGGGTTCATCGAGGTGGAGCGGTTCGAGGCCTACGGTGCCGAGCAGTGGTTCGCCGAGCGGTCCTCGGTCACGTCGTCCGGCCGATCGCCGGTCAGGGGCACCTGGGCATGACCGAGCGGCGGCTATGTACTAGAGTTATCTCGACATCGAGATATCTGCCGAGGCGCACCACGGCCGCCGCCCAGTAAGGGTTACCTAACTAATCCTTACCTTAGCGGATGGCCGGGGCCGTAGGTGGCAAAACGCGGCGCCGGCTGCCAATGAGGCGCGGCGCGGTAGACGCGCACATTGAAGAAGGAGACTGTCGTGTCGGCGAACAGCTTCGACGCCCGCAGCACGCTGCGCGTGGGCGACGAGTCGTACGAGATCTTCAAGCTGGACAAGGTAGAGGGCTCCGCGCGCCTCCCGTACAGCCTGAAGGTCCTGCTGGAGAACCTGCTCCGTACCGAGGACGGCGCGAACATCACCGCCGACCACATCCGGGCCATCGGCGGCTGGGACTCCCAGGCGCAGCCCAGCCAGGAGATCCAGTTCACGCCGGCCCGCGTGATCATGCAGGACTTCACCGGCGTTCCGTGTGTCGTGGACCTCGCCACCATGCGTGAGGCCGTCAAGGAGCTCGGCGGAGACCCGGCGAAGATCAACCCGCTGGCCCCGGCCGAGCTGGTCATCGACCACTCCGTCATCGCCGACAAGTTCGGCACCAACGAGGCGTTCGCCCAGAACGTCGAGCTGGAGTACGGCCGCAACAAGGAGCGCTACCAGTTCCTGCGCTGGGGCCAGACCGCCTTCGACGAGTTCAAGGTCGTCCCCCCGGGCACCGGCATCGTCCACCAGGTGAACATCGAGCACCTGGCGCGCACCGTCATGGTCCGGGGCGGCCAGGCCTATCCCGACACCCTCGTCGGCACCGACTCGCACACCACCATGGTCAACGGCCTCGGTGTGCTGGGCTGGGGCGTCGGCGGCATCGAGGCCGAGGCCGCGATGCTCGGCCAGCCGGTCTCCATGCTCATCCCGCGCGTCGTCGGCTTCAAGCTGACCGGCGAGCTCCCGGCCGGCACCACCGCCACCGACCTCGTGCTGACCATCACCGAGATGCTCCGCAAGCACGGCGTCGTCGGCAAGTTCGTCGAGTTCTACGGTGAGGGCGTCGCCGCCACCTCGCTGGCCAACCGCGCCACCATCGGCAACATGTCGCCGGAGTTCGGCTCCACCGCCGCGATCTTCCCGATCGACGACGAGACGCTGAAGTACCTGCGCCTGACCGGCCGCGACGAGAAGCAGGTCGCCCTCGTCGAGGCGTACGCCAAGGAGCAGGGCCTCTGGCTGGACCCGGCCGCCGAGCCGGACTTCTCCGAGAAGCTGGAGCTCGACCTCGCCACGGTCGTCCCCTCCATCGCCGGCCCGAAGCGCCCGCAGGACCGCATCGTCCTCGCGAACGCCAAGGCGCAGTTCGCCCAGGACGTCCGCAACTACGTCGCCGACGACGAGGAGGCGGGCAAGGAGTCCTTCCCGGCCTCCGACTCCCCGGCGTCCTCCAACGGCGTCCCGTCGAAGCCGACCACCGTCACGGCCCCCGACGGTTCGACGTACGAGATCGACCACGGCGCCGTCACCGTCGCCGCGATCACCTCCTGCACCAACACCTCGAACCCCTACGTCATGGTCGCCGCCGCACTCGTGGCGAAGAAGGCGGTCGAGAAGGGCCTGACCCGCAAGCCGTGGGTCAAGACCACCCTCGCCCCGGGCTCGAAGGTCGTCACCGACTACTTCGACAAGGCGGGCCTGACCCCGTACCTCGACAAGGTCGGCTTCAACCTCGTCGGCTACGGCTGCACCACCTGCATCGGCAACTCCGGCCCGCTGCCGGAGGAGGTCTCCAAGGCGGTCAACGAGAACGACCTCGCGGTCACCTCGGTGCTCTCCGGCAACCGTAACTTCGAGGGCCGGATCAACCCCGACGTCAAGATGAACTACCTGGCGTCCCCGCCGCTGGTCGTCGCGTACGCCATCGCCGGTTCGATGAAGGTCGACATCACCAAGGACGCCCTCGGCGTCGACCAGGACGGCAAGCCGGTCTACCTGACCGACATCTGGCCCTCCGAGGCCGAGGTCAACGACGTCGTGGCGAACGCCATCGGCGAGGACATGTTCAACAAGTCCTACCAGGACGTCTTCGCGGGCGACGCCCAGTGGCAGGCGCTGCCGATCCCGACCGGCAACACCTTCGAGTGGGACTCCGAGTCCACCTACGTGCGCAAGCCCCCGTACTTCGAGGGCATGACGATGGAGACGACCCCGGTCGAGGACATCACCGGCGCCCGGGTGCTCGCCAAGCTCGGCGACTCGGTCACCACCGACCACATCTCCCCGGCCGGCGCCATCAAGGCCGACACCCCGGCCGGCAAGTACCTCACGGAGCACGGCATCGAGCGCCGTGACTTCAACTCCTACGGCTCGCGCCGTGGTAACCACGAGGTCATGATCCGCGGCACGTTCGCCAACATCCGCCTGCGCAACCAGATCGCGCCGGGCACCGAGGGCGGCTACACCCGCGACTTCACCCAGGCTGCGACTGCTGACGCGGCTCCGGTGTCGTTCATCTACGACGCCTCGCAGAACTACCAGGCCGCCGGCATCCCGCTCGCGATCCTCGCGGGCAAGGAGTACGGCTCCGGCTCGTCCCGCGACTGGGCCGCCAAGGGCACCGCGCTCCTGGGCGTCAAGGCCGTCATCGCCGAGTCCTACGAGCGCATCCACCGCTCGAACCTCATCGGCATGGGCGTCCTCCCGCTCCAGTTCCCCGAGGGCCAGACCGCCGAGACCCTCGGTCTCACCGGCGAGGAGGCCTTCTCCTTCACCGGCGTCACCGAGCTGAACAACGGCACCACCCCCCGTACGGTCAAGGTCACCACCGACACCGGAGTGGAGTTCGACGCGGTCGTCCGCATCGACACCCCCGGCGAGGCGGACTACTACCGCAACGGCGGCATCCTGCAGTACGTGCTCCGCAGCCTGATCCGCAGCTAGTCGATCCGGCGGCCGAGTGAAGAAGGGCCGCATCCCGGGACTTCCCGGGGTGCGGCCCTTCCGCCGTGCTGAGCCCTCGGGTCAGCCGGTCATCGCTTCGCGCTCGACCCGGTCGATCCGGCACTTCGTGCCCGCCGGCACCTCGCCGAGGCCCTGGGCCTCGATCCTGGCGGTCGCGCCGGGGGCGACGTCGTCGTCCGTGACCGCGAGGCCCTCGGTCACCACATCACCGTCACGGTCCACGAACGAGACGAAGACGACGTAGGACGCCGGGCTCGTGCTCCCGTTCACCACCTTGACGTCGGCGGACATCCAGTTGATCAGCGAGTCCCGCGTGCACTTCGTGATCGTGGCGTCTTTCTCGGCGGGCGGTCCGTCGGCCTCCGGCTCTTCGAACTCCCCGAAGCCCTCGGCGTCCTCCAGCTCTTCGAACTCCTCCCAGCCCTCGCCGTCCTCCGGCCCCGTCGTGTCGTACCGCGACGTCACCCGGTCCTCGGCCCGGGCGAAGGACTCCGAGGCCTCCTGCAGGAACGCGTAGACCAGGCCCGCCGTCGCACCGGCGACGACGAGCCCGCCGATCAGGGACAACGTCACGATCAGCCCCGTACGCCGCTGCCCCTGCGGCGGCGCGGCGGGCGGCGCCCACGGTGAGGGCGGCTGAGTGAACGCGGGCTGTTGCGGTGCCTGTGGCTCCGGGTCGGTCGGCGGAGGCGGAAAAGCGTCGGACATGAGGTCCCCCCACGGGAAATCGATCAAGTGAAGGCCCAACCGTACGTGCCTCCGGCTTCCCGCCGCTCCCGGATGCGATCGTGGGCCGGGGACCCGGACCCGCGGTCCCCACCCGCCGCACCCGACACCACCGGCATCATCGGTACAGAAAGCGAACGGACCCCATGGGCGAGCTGATCCTCATCCGGCACGGCGAGACCGAGTGGTCACGCTCCGGACAGCACACGAGCTACACCGACCTCCCCCTCACCGACGTCGGCGAGCGCCAGGCCCGCGCGCTCGTCCCGCTGCTGGCCGACCGGCACATCGGGCTCACGCTCGTCAGCCCGATGATCCGGGCCCGCCGCACCGCCGAACTGGCCGGACTCACCGACCCCCGGGTCACTCCCGAGCTGCGGGAGTGGGACTACGGCGGGTACGAGGGCGTCACCACCCGGGAGATCCGCCGCACCCGGCCCTTCTGGAACCTGTGGACCGACGGCGTCGACCCCGGTTCCGACGAGCACCCCGGCGAGAGCCCCGCCCGGATCGGGCAGCGGGCCGACCAGGTACTCGCGGGTGTCCGGTCGGCCGCCGAGGAGGTCGCGGACGAGGAGGACATCGCGCTCGTCGCCCACTCGCACTTCCTGCGCGTCCTCACCGCCCGCTACCTCGGCCTGACCCCGGCCGAGGGGCGGCTCTTCCAGCTCGCCACCGGTGCCGTCTCCCGGCTCGGCACCGAACACGGCCGGCCGGTCGTCGTCGCCCTGAACCTCGCCCTGCCCGAGAGCCTCCAGGACCGCTGACCGGCTCCGCCCGGGAGCCCGCGCAACGGATGAGGAACGCAGCCGGCCGGTGTCCCGCCACGGGACACCGGCCGCCTGCGCTCATCGCGTACGGATCAGGAGAGCAGCTCCACCTCCGCGAGCGTCGCCGAACCCGTCAGCACCAGCCGGTACTTCGGGTACGAGCCCGGCTTGGCCACCGAGAACACCCGGGTCTGCCTGTCCCAGGCGAACGACTGGCCGGAGCGGCGGTCGATGTCCGTCCACTTCTCGCCGTCCGTCGAACCCTGGAGCGTCCAGCCCTTCGGGGCCTTGTCCGCCGCCGCCGAGGTCAGCGTGTACTGGACGCCCTTCGTGGCCGAGGCCACCGGCAGCTCCACCGACTCCACCGTCGTCGACGTGGCCGAGGTGTCGTCGAACAGCGCGCCGTCACCCTTCAGCGCGTCGCCCTTGGGCGTCGGGACCTTGTCGTCCTTCTGCACCGAGACCGGGGCCGCGTCCTTGCCCGTGCCCCAGGCCGACGGCTTCGGGCCCATGTCGAACTCCAGCGTGCCGCCCTTGGCCAGCACGTCGTGCGGGAGCGCGGTGGAGGTCCACTTCTTGCCGTTGACCTTCACGCCCTGCACGTAGATGTTCTTGTCGCTGTTCTTCGGCGCCTTCACGACCAGCTTGCGGCCGTTGTCCATGCGGACGGTGACCTTCTTGAAGAGCGGCGAGCCGATCGCGTACTCCCCGCTGCCCATCACCAGCGGGTAGAAGCCGAGCGAGGAGAAGAGGAACCACGCCGACTGCTCGCCGTTGTCCTCGTCGCCGTGGATGCCCTGCCCGATCTCGCTGCCGATGTACAGCCGGCCCAGCACCTCGCGGACCTTCTCCTGCGTCTTGTACGGCTGCGAGGCCGCGTTGTACATGTACGTGGCGTGGTGGGCGACCTGGTTGCTGTGGCCGTACTGGCCCATCCGCACGTCCCGCGCCTCGGTCATCTCGTGGATGACCCCGCCGTAGCTGCCGACGAACTCAGGGCCCGCCGTCTCCGGCGTCGAGAAGTACGTGTCCAGCTTCTTGCCCAGGCCCGCGCGGCCGCCGTACAGGTTGGCCAGGCCCCGGCTGTCCTGCGGGGCGGTGAAGGCGTAGCCCCAGCCGTTGGTCTCGGTGTAGTCGTAGCCCCAGACGCGCGGGTCGTACTGGTCCGAGGGCAGGCGCCAGTCGCCGTTCGGCTTCTTGCCCTGGAAGAACCCGGCCTTGTCGTCGAAGAGCTTGACGTACTTCTGCGCCCGGTTCATGAAGTACTCGGACTCTTCCTTGTACCGCGCCTTCTTCGTCTTCTTGTACAGCTCCTGGCCCATGCGGGCGATGCCGTAGTCGTTGACGTAGCCCTCCAGCGACCAGGACAGGCCCTCGTGGGTGGCGGTGTCGGCGTAGCCGGTGAAGACCGAGGTATCCAGGCCCTTGCGGCCGACGCCCGAGGACGGCGGGGCCACGGTGGCGTTCTTGAGCGCCGCGTCGTAGGCCGCCTCGGCGTCGAACTTCACGCCCTTGACGTACGCGTCGGCGAACGCCACGTCCGAGCTGGTGCCGGTCATCAGGTCCGCGTAGCCGGGGGAGGACCAGCGCGAGGTCCAGCCGCCGTCCTTGTAGTGCTGGACGAACCCGTCCACCAGCTCGCCGGCCTTCTTCGGGGAGAAGAAGGAGTAGGCGGGCCAGGTCGTGCGGTAGGTGTCCCAGAAGCCGTTGTTGACGTACACCTCGCCGTCGACGATCTTCGCGCCGGTCTGCGTCGGGGTGTTCTCACCGGTCGCCTTGGAGAAGGGGCTGGCGTACCTGTTCTTGCCCTTCACCTTCTCGTGGCCGGAGTTCGGGTAGAGGTAGAGCCGGTAGAGGCTGGAGTAGAGCGTGGTCAGCTGGTCGGCGTTGGCGCCCTCGACCTCGACCGTCCCCAGGACGTCGTCCCAGGCGCTCTGCGCCTTGCGCTGGACCTTCCGGAAGGACGAGGACTCCGGGATCTCCATGGCCAGGTTCTGCTTCGCCTGGTCGACGCCGATCAGCGAGGTGGCCAGCCGCAGGTTGACCGTGCGGTCCTTGCCCGCGTCGAAGCGGAAGAACCCGGTGACGTCGTCGCCCCCGCCGCCCTTCAGCTTGCCGCTGTCGGTGACCGGGGCGTCGAAGACGCCGTACACGAACATCCGGGTCGCACCGGTGGACAGGCCGCTCTTGACGTCCGTGTAGCCGGAGAAGGAACGGTTCTCGGCGTCCAGCGTGATGCCGCCGTCGTTCGAGACGTTGTCGAAGATCAGGCTGGCGTCCTTGCCCGGATAGGTGAACCGCATCCGGGCCGCGTGGTCGGTCGGCGTCATCTCGGCCTTGAGGCCGTTCTCGAACGTGACGCCGTAGTAGTGCGGTGTCGCGGTCTCGTTCTCGTGCCGGAACGGCAGCGCGCGGGCCGTCCGGGACGCGTCCGGGGTGCCGGACGCGGCCGACGGCATCACCTGGAAGGTCTGCCGGTCGCCCATCCACGGGCTCGGCTCATGGCTGGCGCCGAAGGCCTGGAGCGTGGGGAGGTTGTCCTCGTTGTTGCCCCGCTGGTAGTCGTACAGCCAGCTCAGCGACCCGGCGTTGGTCACCGGCGTCCAGAAGTTGAAGCCGTGCGGGACCGCCGTGGCCGGAATGTTGTTGCCGCGCGAGAAGCCGCCGCTGGAGTTGGTGCCGCGGGTGGTCAGCGCGTAGTCCGACAGATGCGCCTTGCGCTTCTCGGGCTTCTTCGGGGCGATCGTGATGTCGTCGATCCAGCCCTGGAACTTCGCCGGGCCCTTGGGGGAGTCGTACGCCACCAGGATCCGGTCGACCGTCTTGCCCGCGGCGACCGTGCCGAGGCGGGCGGCGACCTTGTTCCACTGGTTGACGTAGAGGCGCTTGGCGTCCGCCTGGCCCTGCGGGGTGAGCAGACCGCCGTGGCTGTCGGTGGCCTTCAGCTCGCTCAGGTACGTGCCGTCGGTGAAGGCGAGGTCCACCGCGACGTGCGTGGCCGGGTAGTTCAGGTCCGTCTCGCCCATCTGCGGGTAGACGAGGTAGGACAGCTCGGTGTCCTTGGTGACGGCCGTGTTCACGTCGAAGATCTTGTTGTACGAGTAGGCGCGCCCGTCGGGCGTGTGCGTACCCGCGTAACGCAGTGCCTTCTTTCCGGTGAATCCCGCGCCCGACTTCGCGGTGGGGGAACCGGAGGGGCCGCGGTCGGGCTGGCTGCGCATCTCGTCGGGCACCGGCGCGGAGGTGTCACCGTTCGAGAACTGAACGTCGGCGAGCTGGAGCGCGTCCGCGCCGCCGTTCGCCGTGATCTCCAGCCGGAAGTGCTGATACGCGGTGTCGCCCGCGAAGTCGTAGCTCTTCGTCTCGTGCCGCTTGGCGAAGGTCTCGCCGCTGCGGGTGTCGAGGTCGGTCCACTCCTTGCCGTCCGCCGAGCCCTTGAGCGTCCAGTCCTTCGGGTCGCGTTCGGCGTGGTCGTTGGCCGAAGTGAGCGCGTACGTCACGACCTTGACCGGTTCGTCCAGATCGAACTCGACCCAGCCGGTCTTCGCGAACGTCAGCCACTTGGAGCCTGGTTCGACGTCGACGAGGTTCTCCTTGACCTCGCCGCCGGCGGTGTTCTCGGCGCTCGCGCGGAGCTCCGTGACCCGGTCGGTGACATTGCCCGGTATGCCGGAGGAGAAGCCTCCGTCGACACCGGAGGAGCGGGGTTTGCCGTCGGGGCCCTCCTCGACGGTGTTGCGCCACTCCGGCTGCTTCTCGTCCGCCTCGAAGGAGGTGGTGAACGTCCGCTCGCCGGAGGGCTTCCGGTCCGGCGACGCGGGCTGGGCGGTGGCGACCGCGGGGGCGATCACCACCAGGGCGAGGGATGCCGCCAGGGCGGCTGCTGTGGGGGTCCGTCTCCGGCGCGGGGCGGGGCGGGAGACCGCGTGAGGGGCCTTGTCGGAGCCGTGGTTGAGGCCGCGTGGTGGCTGCATGCCGAGCCGTTCCTCCCCGGGAAAATGCATGGACAACGTTGTCATAGCGGGATGCAAGGTCCAGTAGGGATCCAAGTGACAGGACGTGTCAAGGGTGTTGCCGCAGGGGGCGTCGGCGAATCGGCCCGAATGGGGAAATAGCCGCCGCGGGAGGAGGGGGCGCGGCGCCGAGGTATCCGTGAGGTCTCAACTCGGGAAAGACTGCCGCCCAAACCTGCGTTCGATCTTGCTCAGTTGGCGACAAGTGGACTATACCTGTCGGCATCTGCACGGCCGCTTCGCGCGGACGTGCGCACGGGGGAAACAGAGACGGTCGCGAGGACGCCAGGGGTGTCCTCGCTGTACGGTCTCCCCGCATCCCCACTGCACCGGCCCTGTCCGGTACATCTGCATATCTGCACGACCCAAGCGCAACTGACCGCGGTGGCGGGGCCCTTCGCCTGAGGCGAATTTTCTACGGGTGACCGGTACACCGCCTGAGTCCTGGAGAAGGCGAGGACTTGAGCATGGGATCCACCTCCGCCCACAACAATGAGGGCCTTGGCCGTCGCGATCTGATCAAGCGTTCTGCCGCACTCGGCCTGATCGCTGTTCCGACGATGAGCTTCCTGTCCGCCTGCGCGAGCGGCGACAGCAGCAGCGACAACAAGGTCGAAAAGGGCGAAAAGACCGAGAAGAACCCGCTGGCCGTCAACGGCAGCGCGCCGCTGGAGATCGTCATCTTCGACGGTGGCTTCGGCACCAAGTACGCCGAGGACGCCAAGGCCGTCTACGAGAAGACCTACCCCGAGGCGAAGGTCAAGTTCTCCGCGACGCAGAAGATCCAGTCGGTTCTTCAGCCGCGGTTCAACGGTGGCACCCCGCCGGACCTGATCGACAACTCCGGTGCCCAGCAGATGGACATGGGCGTCCTGGTCGGCAAGAAGCAGCTCACCGACCTGACCCCGCTGCTCGACGCCCCCTCCATCGACGACCCCGCCAAGAAGGTCCGCGACACCCTGCGGCCGGGCATCATCGAGATGGGCCAGTTCGACGGCGACCCGGTCTGGATCATGTACTACGCGTACACGGTCTACGGCGTCTGGTACTCGCAGACCGCGCTGGAGAAGCTCGACGCCACGTACCCGGAGACCTGGGACGACATGCTCGCGCTCTGCGCGAAGGCGAAGAAGGAGGGCATCGCCGGCTGGACCTACCCCGGCAAGCACCCCTACTACCTCCCCTTCTCGCTGTACCCCTTCATCGCCAAGATCGGCGGTGTCGAGGTCCTCGACGCGATCGACAACCTGGAGCCGAAGGCCTGGGAGCACCCCGCGGTCAAGGCGGCCTTCGAGGCGTACTACGAGCTCGTCGCCAAGGACTACATCCTCAAGGGCACCCCGGGCCTGGACCACCGCGGTTCCCAGGGCGCCTGGGCCCGCGGCAAGGCGCTGTTCATCCCGAACGGCTCCTGGGTCGAGAACGAGGAAGCGGCGATCATCCCCAAGGACTTCAAGCTGTCCGTGGGCGCCCCGTCCAGCCTCGACTCCTCGGACAAGATGCCCTTCGGCACCCTCTGGGCGTCCGGCGGCGAGCCGTTCATCGTCCCGAGCAAGGCGAAGAACCCCGAGGGCGGCATGGAGCAGCTGCGCATCATGCTCAGCGAGGCCTCCTCCAAGTCCTTCACCACGAGCACCAAGTCGCTCTCCGCCTTCAACGGCGGCACGGATGGCATCGAGCTCTCCGACGGCCTGAAGTCCGGTGTCGCGGCGCTGCAGAAGGCCGGCACCAACGTGGTCAACCCGCGCCTGCAGGACTGGTACGTGAAGCTCCAGAAGGAGCAGATCGGTGTCGCCGCGCTCGGCGAGATGATGGCCGGCCGCGCCAAGCCGGCCGAGACCATCAAGAAGATCCAGGCCTTCGCCGACGCGACCGCCAAGGACCAGTCCATCAAGCACTTCAAGCACCAGTGACCACGCGTCACCAGCGGCGGGCAGCACGGGAAGGTCGGAGTCGGTAACGATGCAACACGGTAAATACCGGTTCATAGTCGGGTTCTTGGTGGTCCCGATGGCGTTGTACGTCATCTTCGTCATCTGGCCCTTCATCCAGTCCATCTACTACTCGTTCACGGACTGGACGGGTCTGAGCCCCGACTTCAAGATGGTCGGGTTCGACAACTACACCAAGATGCTCGACGACGACATCTTCTGGAAATCGCTGCAGCACAGTGTGCTGCTGGCGGTGCTGCTGCCGCTGGTGACGCTGGGCCTCGCGCTCTTCTTCGCCTTCATGCTCAACGTGGGCGGGCGGCGCCGCAAGGGCGCCGCCGTCACCGGCGTACGGGGCTCGGGCTTCTACAAGATCGCGTACTTCTTCCCGCAGGTGCTCTCGATCGCGATCGTGGCCATCCTGTTCCAGTTCGCCTTCGACCCGGCCCAGGGCATGATCAACGGCACGCTCAAGGCCGTGGGGATCAGCGACGTGCCGGACTGGCTGGGCGATCCGAAGCTGGCCCTGTGGTGCATCATGGCGGTCCTCGTCTGGTGCACGACCGGCTTCTTCGTGGTGCTGTTCTCCGCGGGCATGGCCTCCATCCCCAAGGACTTCTACGAAGCCGCCCTGCTGGACGGGGCGAGCCGCTTCACGACCTTCTTCCGGATCACGCTGCCCCTGCTGTGGGACACGGTCCAGTCCGGCTGGGTCTACATGGGCATCCTGGCGCTCGGCGCCGAGGGCTTCGCCATCGTCCACATCATGAGCGTCGGCCCCGGCGGGCCCGACTACTCGACCACCGTCCTGCCGCTGTACGTCTACCAGGCGGCGTTCCGTGACGGACAGGCGGGCTACGCGACCACGATCGGTGTCGCCCTGCTCATCGTGACCCTGGCGTTCGCCGCCATCGTCATGCGGGTGGGCCGGCGCGAGCGGCTGGAGTTCTGATGAAGACCACTGACACCCCTCCCTCCGGGCCCTCCGGCTCCCCGTCCGACGCCGAGGCGGCCAAGGTCCCGGCCCAGCGCGCCGGGACGGTCTCCAAGGGCTCGTCGGCCCCCGCGAAGAGCAGTGAGGGCCAAGTCCTCAACGTCTTCTCGCACGGGATGCTGATCCTGTGGGCGATCATGGTCGTCCTGCCGCTGTTCTGGGCGGTGATGTCCTCGTTCAAGACCGACTCGGACATCTTCAACACTCCGTGGTCGCTGCCGCGTTCGCTGAACTTCGACAGCTGGGGCCGGGCCTGGAGCCAGGCCCACATGAGCGAGTACTTCCTGAACACCGTCCTGGTGGTGGGCGGTTCGCTCGTCGGCACCCTGGTCCTCGGGTCGATGGCCGCCTATGTGCTCGCCCGCTTCGAGTTCCCGGGCAACCGCTTCATTTACTTCTTGTTCGTCGGCGGCATGAGCTTCCCGATCATGCTGGCGCTGGTCCCGCTGTTCTACGTCATGGACAACATGGGGCTGCTGAACACGATCCACGGCCTGATCCTGGTGTACATCGCGTACTCGCTGCCGTTCACCGTGTTCTTCCTGACCTCGTTCTTCCGTACGCTGCCGACCTCGGTGGCGGAGGCGTCGATCATCGACGGGGCCTCGCACACCCGCACGTTCTTCCAGGTCATGCTGCCGATGGCCAAGCCCGGCCTGATCAGCGTCGGCATCTTCAACTTCCTGGGGCAGTGGAACCAGTACATGCTGCCGACGGTGCTCAACACCGACCCGGAGAAGCGGGTGCTGGCCCAGGGCCTGGTGGAGCTGGCCTCCAGCCAGGGCTACAAGGGCGACTACTCCGGCCTCTTCGCCGGCCTGGTGATCGCGATGCTGCCCGTGCTGGCCGCGTACATCATCTTCCAGCGCCAGGTCGTCTCCGGTCTGACGGCGGGCGCCCTGAAGTAGCAGATCACCTTCTGGACACGGCCCGGTGCCCCGGCGGAGGAATCCTCCGCCGGGGCACCGGGCCGTTCCCGCGCACGTGAGCCCCTGCCCGCTCAGGTCTTGACGGGAGGTACCCCCAAACGGTCAGCTTAGAGTTCACATGTTGGAGGAAGCCGGGGTCTCATCGCTGCGGCCCCGGCCGGGGCGGTCCTCAGGGACCGCCCGCCAAGGGCAGGAGTGGATGAGTCGATGGAGACTCCCGGGTCGCAGACATCGCTGCACAGGGCCAATCTGGAGCGGGTCGTACGGGCCGTACGGATGGCGGGATCGCTCACCCAGGCGGAGATCGCCCGGAGCACCGGGCTCTCCGCAGCCACGGTCTCCAATATCGTCCGCGAACTGAAGGACGGCGGGACGGTCGAGGTCACCCCCACCTCGGCGGGCGGCCGCCGGGCCCGCAGCGTCTCCCTCAGCGGCGACGCGGGCATCGTCATCGGCGTCGACTTCGGCCACACGCACCTGCGCGTCGCCGTCGGCAACCTCGCCCACCAGGTGCTCGCCGAGGAGTCCGAGCCGCTGGACGTCGACGCCTCGTCCGCGGAGGGCTTCGACCGCGCGGAAGTCCTGGTCAAGCGGCTGATCGAGGCCACCGGAATCGGCCCGGACAAGGTGATCGGCATCGGGCTCGGCGTGCCGGGCCCCATCGACGTCGAGTCCGGCACGCTGGGCTCCACCTCGATCCTGCCGGGCTGGACGGGCATCAACCCCAGCGAGGAGCTCTCCGGCCGCCTCGGCGTGCCCGTGTACGTCGACAACGACGCCAACCTCGGAGCGCTCGGCGAGCTGGTCTGGGGCAGCGGGCGGGGCGTCAAGGACCTCGCGTACATCAAGGTGGCCAGCGGCGTCGGCGCCGGTCTGGTGATCGACGGGACCATCTACCGGGGCCCGGGCGGCACGGCCGGCGAGATCGGGCACATCACCCTCGACGAGTCGGGCCCGGTCTGCCGCTGCGGCAACCGCGGCTGCCTGGAGACCTTCACCGCCGCCCGCTACGTCCTGCCGCTGCTCCAGCCCAGCCACGGCCCCGGGCTCACCATGGAGCGGGTGGTCCAGCTGGCCCGGGAGGGCGATCCGGGCTGCCGCCGGGTGATCGGCGACGTGGGCCGCCACATAGGCAGCGGTGTGGCCAACCTGTGCAATCTGCTCAACCCCAGCCGGGTGGTGCTCGGTGGCTCGCTGGCGGAGGCCGGGGAGCTGGTCCTGGGGCCCATACGGGACTCCGTGTCGCGTTACGCGATCCCCAGCGCCGCCCGGCAGCTCTCGGTGCTCCCCGGCGCGCTCGGCGGCCGTGCCGAAGTGCTGGGCGCCCTCGCCCTGGTGCTCAGCGAGATGGGGGATTCAACCCTTTTGGAGAGCACCCTCCCCGCAGCGACTCCTGCCTTCACTTAGATAACGAATGGCACCGTTGTCATCTCGTTAAGGATTTACTCCTTGACGCTGACGCTGCGGCCGAGTTGACTTCCAGCCACCTCGGCCGCAACGTCGCGGCCTCGTCAGGGAGGTTCGAGAATGAACACGCGTATGCGTCGTGCCGCCGTTGCCGTTGCCGCCACCACGATGGCGATCTCGCTGGCCGCTTGCGGGAGCGCCAAGGAGTCCGGCGACAAGGCCGAAAAGAGCTCGGAGAAGAAGGGCGACGACCTGAAGATAGGTCTGCTGCTCCCCGAGAACCAGACGGCCCGTTACGAGAAGTTCGACCGGCCGATCATCGAGAAGAAGATCGACGAGCTCACCGACGGCAAGGCGAAGGTCACCTACGCCAACGCCAAGCAGGATGCGAACACGCAGGCTCAGCAGGTCGACACCATGATCACCAACAAGGTCGACGCCCTCATCCTGGGCTCGGTCGACTCCAAGGCGATCGCCAACAGCGTCAAGAAGGCCAAGGACGCCGGCATCCCCGTCGTCGCCTTCGACCGCCTCGCCGAGGGTCCCATCGACGCCTACACCTCCTTCGACAACGAAGAGGTCGGCCGGGCCCAGGGCACCGCCCTGCTGGAGGCCCTGGGCGACAAGGCCGACGGCGGCACGATCGTGATGATGAACGGCGCGATCACCGACCCGAACGCCGCGCTCTTCAAGACGGGCGCCAAGTCCGTCCTCGACGGCAAGGTGAAGTACGGCAAGGAGTACGACACCAAGGAGTGGAAGCCGGAGAACGCCAACGCCAACATGGAAGCGGCGATCACCGCGCTCGGCAAGGACAAGATCGACGGCGTCTACTCCGCCAACGACGGCATGGCGGGCGGTATCATCACCGCCCTCAAGGCCGCCGGTATCGACCCGCTCCCGCCGGTCACCGGCCAGGACGCCGAGCTGGCGGGCGTGCAGCGCATCGTCTCCGGTGAGCAGTTCATGAGCGTCTACAAGTCCTACCCCGCCGAGGGCATCGTCGCCGCGGAGATGGCCGTCGCACTCGCCAAGGGCGAGAAGCTCGACTCCATCGCCACCTCGAAGGTCGACAGCGCCAGCACGAAGGGCATCCCGACGGTCCTCGTCCCGGTCGTCTCGCTGACCAAGGACAACATCCAGGACACCGTCATCAAGGACGGCATCTGGACGCTGGACGAGATCTGCTCGGCCAAGTACAAGGCCGACTGCGACAAGATCGGTCTGAAGTAGGCCCTGAGGGGCCTGTCGTCACCTTCCCGTCCGCCGGGCGACGTCCGGCCGCCCTTCGGGCGGCGACGGGAAGGTGACGACAGACCCCCCGGGAACCGGCCCGCCCCCGAGCCGCCGGGTCCCGCCCGCCGCAACGCCCACCGCGCCCGCGCGAGGGCATGAGCGGCCCCACCGCCCGCGTACGCGAGCGCCGCACCCCGGCCCGCGCGCGCACGAAGCCTGTCCGGCGCCCCGCACACCAACCGTCCCGCTACCGGGCGGGGCGCCGGACGGAACGCTCACACCTCATCTGTTCTCTTTGCTCGACACCGCCGCGCCTTCCCCCGGGCGCGGCATCCCCGCCGGTCAGGCGGCGAAGGAGATGGTTCATGTGTCCGCTACGCCCGTGTTGGCGTTGCGAGGGGTCTCCAAGCGCTTCGGTGCCGTACAGGTACTCACCGATGTAGAGCTTGAGGTCCACGCCGGCGAGGTGGTCGCCCTGGTGGGCGACAACGGCGCCGGTAAATCAACGCTGGTCAAGACAATCGCCGGAGTGCACCCCATCGATGACGGTGTCATCGAGTGGGAGGGCAGGGCCGTGCAGATCGACAAGCCGCACGACGCCCAGAACCTCGGCGTCGCGACCGTCTATCAGGACCTCGCGCTGTGCGACAACATCGATGTCGTCGGCAACCTCTACCTCGGCCGCGAGCTGCGCAGGTTCGGAGTCCTCAACGAGGTCGAGATGGAGCGCCGCTCCCGTGAGCTGCTCTCCACGCTCTCCATCCGCATCCCGAGCGTCCGCATCCCGATCGCCTCGCTCTCCGGCGGCCAGCGCCAGACCGTGGCCATCGCCCGGTCGATGCTCGGCGAGCCCAAGCTCGTCATCCTCGACGAGCCGACCGCCGCCCTCGGCGTCGAGCAGACCGCCCAGGTCCTCGACCTCGTCGAGCGGCTGCGTGAGCGCGGTCACGCGGTCATCCTCATCAGCCACAACATGGCGGATGTGAAGGCCGTCGCCGACAAGGTCGCCGTGCTCCGGCTGGGCCGGAACAACGGTGTCTTCGATGTGAAGACCACCTCCCAGGAAGAGATCATCTCCGCCATCACGGGCGCCACGGACAACGCGGTGACCCGACGTGCGGCGCGCAACGCGGAGGTTTCCAAGTGACCACCGACGAGACCACCAACACGGTGGACAAGATCAGCACCTCGCTGGACAAGTCCGACGAGCCGCCGGCCGGCAACCCGGACGCGGCCGACGGCGCCGCGACGGTCGTCGACCCCCGTCTGCTCATCCGCGAACAAGGCCTCGCCGGATACCTCACCGAGTTCAAGCGCAAGATCAGCGGCGGTGACCTGGGCTCGATCCCGGTGGTCGTCGGCCTCGCGATCATCGCCATCGTCTTCCAGAGCATGAACTCCGAGTTCCTCTCCGCGAAGAACATCAGCGACATCGCGGTCACCATGGTCGCCACCGGCATGATGGCCGTGGGCATCATCTTCGTCCTGCTGCTCGGCGAGATCGACCTCTCGGTCGGCTCCGTCTCCGGTGTCTCCGGCGCCCTCGTCGCGGTGCTCAGCGTCACCCAGGGCCTGAACGAATGGCTGGCGATCCTCGTCGCCATCGTCAGCGGTGCGGTGATGGGCGCGATCCACGGCTTCTTCTTCGCCCGGATAGGGGCGCCCGCCTTCGCCGTCACCCTGGCCGGCCTGCTGTTCTGGCTCGGCTTCATGCTCCAGCTGCTCGGCGACTCCGGCACGATCAACCTGGACGGCGAAGGCGTGGTCGGCCAGCTGACCACGTACTACTTCACCGACGTCGCCGCCGCCTACGGGCTCGCCGCCATCGCGGTCGTCGGCTACTTCGCCGCGGCCTTCCTGGACACCCGCCGCCGCGAGGCGGCCGGCATCCCGGCCCGCCCGATCGCCGACATCGTGGTGCGCACCGCCGTCCTCGCGGTGTTCGCCTTCGCCGCCGCGTACATGTTCAACCAGTACCGCGGCCTGCCGCTCGCCCTGGTCCTCTTCCTGATCGTCCTGGTCGGCACGGACTTCCTGCTCCGTCGTACGGCCTACGGGCGGAAGATCTTCGCGCTCGGCGGCAGCGTCGAGGCCTCCCGGCGCGCCGGCATCAACGTCACCGCGATCCGCATCTCCGTCTTCTCCATCGCGGGGACCTTCGCGGCGATCGGCGGCCTGTTCTGGGCCTCCAAGATCGCGGCGGCCAACCAGGGCTCCGGCACCGGCGACCTCCTGATGAACGTCATCGCGGCGGCCGTCATCGGCGGCACCAGCCTCTTCGGCGGCCGCGGCCGCACCTGGAACGCGCTGCTCGGTGTCATGGTCATCGTCTCCATCCAGTACGGACTGTCGCTGGAGGGCATCGCCACGCCGATCCAGTACATGGTCACCGGCGCCGTGCTTCTCGCCACGGTCGTGATCGACTCCGTCACCCGGAAGACCCAGAAGACCGCGGGCCGCGCCTGACCGCGGAACCGCGCAGGTGCCCGGTACCCCACGGGGGTGCCGGGCACCTGCGCGTGCCCGGACGGCGGTGTTCGAACACAGGCTCCCGCTGCCCACGTCCGGCGGTGGAACATTAGACTCATCGGATCGGCACGCTCGATCAGCTCAAACGCAAGGAGGCACGGGTGGATCTGCTGACCCGCATCAAGGGACCGCGCGACCTGGACCGGCTCAGCCTCGGTGAGCTGGACCAGCTCGCGGAGGAGATCCGCACCTTCCTCGTGGACGCGGTGTCCAAGACCGGTGGACACCTCGGCCCCAACCTGGGCGTCGTCGAGCTCACCATCGCCCTGCACCGGGTCTTCGAGTCGCCCCGGGACCGGGTGCTCTGGGACACCGGCCACCAGGCCTACGTCCACAAGCTGCTCACCGGCCGCCAGGACTTCTCCCGCCTCAAGAGCAAGGGCGGCCTCTCCGGCTACCCCTCCCGCGCGGAGTCCGACCACGACGTCATCGAGAACAGCCACGCCTCCGGCGTCCTCGGCTGGGCCGACGGCCTCGCCAAGGCGAACGAGGTCCTGAAGAAGGACGACCACGTCGTCGCGGTCATCGGGGACGGCGCGCTCACCGGCGGTATGGCCTGGGAGGCGCTGAACAACATCGCCGCCGCCAAGGACCGCCCGCTCGTCATCGTCGTCAACGACAACGAGCGCTCCTACGCCCCGACCATCGGCGGCCTGGCCAACCACCTCGCCACGCTCCGTACGACCGACGGCTACGAACGGTTCCTGGCCCGCGGCAAGGACATCCTGGAGCGCACGCCCGTCGTCGGCCGCCCGCTGTACGAGACTCTGCACGGCGCCAAGAAGGGCCTCAAGGACTTCATCGCCCCGCAGGGCATGTTCGAGGACCTCGGCCTGAAGTACGTCGGCCCGATCGACGGCCACGACATCGAGGCCCTGGAATCCGCGCTCCAGCGCGCCAAACGCTTCGGTGGGCCGGTCATCGTGCACTGCCTCACCGAGAAGGGCCGCGGCTACACCCCGGCTCTCCAGGACGAGGCGGACCGCTTCCACGCGGTCGGCAAGATCCACCCGGACACCGGCCTGCCGATCTCCACCTCCGGCCTCGACTGGACCTCCGTGTTCGGCGAGGAGATGCTCAAGCTCGGCCAGGAGCGCGAGGACATCGTCGCGATCACCGCGGCCATGCTCCAGCCCGTCGGCCTCGGCAAGTTCGAGGAAGCCTTCCCGGACCGGATCTACGACGTCGGCATCGCCGAGCAGCACGGCGCGGTGTCCGCGGCGGGCCTCGCCACCGGCGGACTCCACCCGGTCTTCGCGGTCTACGCCACCTTCCTCAACCGCGCCTTCGACCAGGTCCTGATGGACGTCGCCCTGCACAAGTGCGGCGTCACCTTCGTCCTGGACCGGGCCGGCATCACCGGCACGGACGGCGCCTCCCACAACGGCATGTGGGACATGTCGATCCTCCAGTGCGTGCCCGGCCTCCGGATCGCCGCCCCGCGCGACGCCGACCAGGTCCGCGCCCAGCTGCGCGAGGCCGTCGCCGTCGACGACGCGCCGACCGTGGTCCGCTTCTCCAAGGGCGCGGTCGGCCCCGCCGTCAAGGAGGTCGGCAAGGCCGGCGGCATGGACATCCTGCGCCGGCCGAAGGCCTCCCGTCCGGACGTCCTGGTCGTCTCCGTCGGCGCGCTCGCCCCGATGTGCCTGGAGATCGCCGACCTGTTGGACGCCCAGGGCATCTCCACCACTGTCGTCGACCCGCGCTGGGTCAAGCCCGTCGACGAGGCGCTCGCCCCGCTCGCCGAGCGCCACCGGGTCGTCGTCACGGTCGAGGACAACAGCCGCGCCGGCGGTGTCGGTTCGGCCGTCGCCCAGGCCCTGCGCGACGCCGGGGTCGACGTACCGCTGCGCGACTTCGGCATTCCGCCGGTCTTCCTCGACCACGCTTCGCGCGGCGAGGTCATGGCCGAGATCGGACTGACCGCACCTGACATCGCCCGGCAGGTCACCGGACTGGTCGCCAAGCTCGACGGCCGCTTCGAGAGCTGCGCGGTCGAGCCCGCCCGCGACTGACGCGCTCGCCTTCGTACGGCCGGATGGGCCGGGCGAACCGCCCCTGTACGGGTGGTTGCCCGGCCCATCCGCGTGAAACGGGTCGGATGGCGCGATCCCGCGCCGAACCGGTCCGAATCATGGCGTTCACAACGAATGCGTGGAGGTAACGCAGGTGAGCGCGCAGGTCACACCACCCCGCGGAAACGGCATGTTCCGCACCAAGTCCGTCGAACAGTCGATCCAGGACACCGAGGAGCCGGAACACGCGCTCAAGAAGTCCCTCTCCGCCCTGGACCTGACGGTTTTCGGCGTCGGCGTCATCATCGGCACCGGCATCTTCGTCCTCACCGGCCAGGTCGCCAAGGAGACGGCGGGCCCCGCAACCGCCATCGCGTTCGCCGTGGCGGGCGTCGTGTGCGCGCTGGCCGCGCTCTGCTACGCCGAATTCGCCTCCACCGTCCCGGTGGCCGGCTCCGCGTACACCTTCGCGTACGCCGCGCTCGGCGAACTGGTGGCCTGGATCATCGGCTGGGACCTGGTGCTGGAGTTCGCGCTGGGCACCGCGGTCGTCGCGGTCGGCTGGTCCGGCTATGTCCGCTCACTGATGGACAACGTCGACTGGACGATGCCCGAGGTGCTCTCGGGTCCGGACGTGGCGGAAGGATTCGGCTTCGACATCCTGGCCTTCGCCCTGGTGCTGGTGCTGACCGTCATCCTGGTCGTCGGTATGAAGCTGTCCGCCCGGGTCACCTCGGTCGTGGTGGCGATCAAGGTCGCGGTGGTCCTCATGGTGATCGTCGCGGGCCTGTTCTTCATCAAGGCCGAGAACTACAAGCCCTTCATCCCGCCGGCCGAGTCCCAGCCCGCCGGTTCGGGCTGGGACGCACCGCTCGTGCAGCTGATGTTCGGTTACGAGCCCACCAACTTCGGTGTGATGGGCATCTTCACCGCCGCCTCCATCGTCTTCTTCGCCTTCATCGGTTTCGACGTGGTGGCCACCGCCGCCGAGGAGACCAAGCTGCCCCAGCGCGACATGCCGCGCGGCATCCTCGGCTCGCTGGTCATCTGCACGGTGCTCTACGTGGCGGTCTCGCTCGTGGTCACCGGTATGCAGAACTACAGCGAACTCTCCGTCAGCGCCCCGCTCGCCGACGCCTTCAAGGCCACCGGGCACCCCTTCTACGCCGGGCTGATCAGCTTCGGCGCGGCGGTCGGTCTCACCACGGTCTGCATGATCCTGCTGCTCGGCCAGACCCGGGTCTTCTTCGCGATGAGCCGCGACGGGCTGCTGCCGAGCTTCTTCTCCAAGACCCACCCGCGCTTCCGCACGCCCTACCGCCCGACGATCCTGCTCGGCGTGCTGATCGCGATCATCGCCGGGTTCACGAGCATCGAGGAACTGGCCACCCTGGTGAACATCGGCACGCTCTTCGCGTTCGTCGTCGTCGCCCTCGGTGTCCTGGTCCTGCGCCGTACCCAGCCGGACCTGCCCCGCGCGTTCCGTACCCCGTGGGTGCCGGTGCTCCCGATCGTCTCGGTGGCCGCCTCGGTCTGGCTGATGCTCAACCTTCCGGTGGAGACCTGGGTGCGCTTCGGCGCCTGGATGGTCCTCGGGGTGGTCATCTACTTCGTGTACGGGCGCTCCCACAGCCGGATGGCCGAAGAAGGACACCGGAGTTCGTCGTGAGAGGGGCCGACGACGTGCCGATGCCGCAAGGGGGAGCCCCCGGGTGTGGCCCCGGGGGCTCCCCCTTGCGCGGGAGAGCGATCGGCCGAGGCCGTCACACCGTCAGCTTGACGGCCTCGAACCAGTTGTTGTTGTCGGTGGTGCCGACGAACATGTACTCAGGTCGGCCGTTCTTGCAGAACTGCTGCCCCCAGCCGCCGTTCTGCATCTTGGCGGTGTGGCAGACGTTGCCCTTGCCGACGTTCATGGCGAAGCCCGTCAGGAACGGTGCGCCCGGCTTCGAACTGCCGATGTAGTTGTTCTTGCCGTCACCGACGACCGCTGTCCAGCTCGGAGCCCATTTCGCGTTCGAGGAACCCTCCTCGTGAAGCAGAGCGTTGGCCGAGGAGCCTTCGACGTTCCAGACCGCGATGTTGAGGGCCGTGATCTTCTTGCCCTGACCCGTTGTCCCGGTCATCGTCCCGTCACACACGGCCGTCTGCCAGCCCTGACCGGAGACGAAGGCGCGATAGCAGATGTGCCGCCCCTGCGGGTCGCTCTTGGCGAGGCCGGCCAGTGCGGCGGCCGCCGTCCCCGGTGGTGGGCCCGTCGCCGCCTTCTTCTCCGGCTTCTTCGCCGCCGGTTTGCTCGCCGAAGGACTCGGGGAGGGAGGCACGACCACCGGCTTGGGCGCCGGCGGGACGGAGGGCTTCACCGTCTCCTTCTTGCTGGGTTTCACGGAGGGTTTCGGCGACTCGCTGGTGTAGGTCTCCGGGGCAGGGGGACGTTGAGCGTCCAGAACCGTGCCCGCCGCGTTCTGGGTCTGGTCCTTCTCGGGCTTGCGGTCGTCGTCCTGCCCCGCTACGAGGAACGGCACCGAGATCAGGACCGCGCCGACGATCGCCGCGGCGGCCAGCATCGGCTTCTTGGGCCTGTTGCCGGGTGGCTCCTCGTCCGTGTGCGTCCCCGCACCACCGCCCGGAGACGCCACTGCCGTCGCGGCTTCCGGGGATCCGCCGGAGGCGGCTGCCGCGGCCGGTTCCGAGGAAGGCTCCGCCGCCGAAGCCGCGCCCGTTCCTCCGGCAGCGGCCGATGCGTCTGCCGAGGGCTTCCTCTCCGAAGGCTTCGGAGTGCCGGTACTGCGGAGGGCTGCGGCGTTGACAGGGGCCTCCGCCCCTTGCCTCTGCGAGGCCGGCTGCTCGGCTTCCTTCTCCTGCTCGGGTTCGCTCGTCGGGCCTTGTGCGCTCGCATCCGGGTCGGACGACGAGGACGGGGTTTCGGAGCGGCCGCGCTGAGCGGCCGGCGCCAGAGCGTCGCCGGGTTCCCCCGCACTGCCTCGCATGGTGACCGCCCGACGGACGGAGACCGGTGAACTCGCGGAGGCCCCAGTTCCGGAACCACCGCTCGTCCCGGACGTGGTCTGCCGCGGTGGTATGTGACCATCAGGATCGTGCTCTTGCGCCATGCGCTTTCCTTACTCACGTCTGGATCAGGAGCCATGTCGAGAACCGGCGCCGAGTGCACCTCGCCCAGGGCCTCACCCGGCCGGTCTCCGCAGGCCGAGTGAGTGAAGCGCCGGACACGGCAAGCGACTTCGGGTGCGACCGTGCGTACCGACGGGACACAGCGCGGGGCGCGGGCCGGCGTGCAGGGGCTCGTGGCACGCCTTGACGGCACGGGGTCGGGGACGACCGTACAGGAGTCCACCCTGCCGCAGGAGCCGCGCCTGCCTCTTCGATCCTGAAAGGGCAGCCTTTCCCCGAAATCTTCATCAGCCCGACATGCTCTCGTTTCCCGGCCGGCGCGGTGGACGTACCGTACGGGGCCCCACGCACCGGGCCCCGTACGCCTCGACCCGCTGCCGCAGTCCGCGGTCGGCGGTGACGACGACGCACTCCCGGTCCGGGCCGGCGGTGGCCGCCAGTTCGGCGATCAGGTCGTCACCGCTGCCGGGGGCCGATGCGACCCGCACCCCGGGCACGGAGTCGACGCCCCCGGCGGCTCCCTCGACCACCAGCACGATCTCCACCGGGCCGGGGAGCCCCGGCAGCCCGGCCGCCGCGTACGGGACCAGGGAGTCGCGCAGCCGGACGGCCGCCCCGTGCCGGTCGCGCCACCAGCCGTCGGGCACGGACCCGACCACATTGGCGCCGTCCACGATCACCAGCACCGCTTCGTCCTCGCTCATCCCGGCAGGGTGTCACGGGGAGAGCGGTACGACGGGCCGTCAGCCGCCGGTGGCGGGGGACTTCTTCGCGTCCCCGGGGATCGTGGCGTCCTCGCGGATCGCCTTCCACAGCTGACCGGCCTGCGGCTCAGCGGCGATCACCCGGTTCGGGTCGACCTTGTCGTACGCCACCGGCAGCATGATCGTCTCCATCGAGCCCGGGTCGACGCCGTTCATGGAGCGGGCGAACTCCGCCAGCGAGGTGAGCGAGGCGAGCCCGGAGTCGGTGGTGAGCGCCTTGGTGGCCGAGTCGGCGATTCGGTAGGAGCTCGCCGGACTGCCCAGCAGGTCCTGCGACTTGACCTCGCTCAGCAGGGCCAGCAGGAACTGCTGCTGGAGTCCGATGCGGCCGAGGTCGCTGCCGTCGCCGATGCCGTGCCGGGTGCGGACGTACGCGAGCGACTCGGTGCCGTCCAGCCTCTGCGGACCTGCGGTGAGGTTCAGCCCCGACGCCTTGTCGTGGATGTCCTGCGGTACGTCGACGGTGACGCCGCCGATGGCGTCGACCAGGTCTTTGAACCCGGAGAAATCGATCTCCAGATAGTGGTCGATCCGGACGCCGGACATCTTCTCCACCGTCTTCACCACACAGGCCGGACCGACCTGCGCGTAGACGGAGTTGAACATGACGCGTTCCTTGGAAGACACGGTGGATCCGTTGTCGCCGGCGCACTCGGGCCGGGTCACCAGGGTGTCGCGCGGGATGGAGACGGCGACGGCCTCCGACCGGCCCTCGGGTATGTGCACCACCAGCGCGGTGTCGGAGCGGGCGCCGCTGACGGCCCCGCCGCCGCCCAGCTCCCTGTTCTCCGCCCCGGCCCGCGAGTCCGAGCCGAGGACCAGCAGGTTCTGCCCGCTGGTGGGCAGCTTCTCCGGGCGGTCCTCGCCGAGCGCCTTGTCGATGTCGACGCCCTTGATGTTCCCGTCGAGCCGGCTGTAGAGCCAGTAGGCGGTGGAGCCGGTGGCGAGCAGCAGGACGCACAGGACACCGAGGGTGATCTTGAGGCCGCGGCGGCGCCTGCGGGGTCGCGCCTGGCGTCGGGAGGCGCGGGAGCCCGGTGTCGGTGTCGTCTCGTCGTTGCTCATGGTGTCGAGTCCTCAAGTCTCATCGCCCAGGAGGGCAGCGGAGTGTGTGGGGACTCGGGTGGGGGTGTGACCGGTCCGTGAATGTTCGACTGACCGAGCACTATAGAACAGTTGTCTGCGGGAATGGGCGTCCGGATGTCGGCCGGCTCGGCCGGATACGCGCTCGGGCCGTACAGGAGCAAGTCCTGTACGGCCCGAGCGCGTTGGTTCCGGGCGGAGTGGTTACGCCGGAACGCTCGCCACGCCCTGCGCGAGGAACGGCTTGCCGTTCACCCGCTGGGAGACGCCCTCACGGTCCAGGTACGGCGTGATGCCGCCCAGGTGGAAGGGCCAGCCCGCACCGGTGATCAGGCACAGGTCGATGTCCTGGGCCTCGGCGACGACGCCCTCGTCCAGCATCAGGCCGATCTCCTGCGCCACCGCGTCGAGCACGCGGTCGCGGGTCTGCTCCTCGGTGAGGACGGTGTCGCCCTGCTTGAGGAGCGCCGCGACCTCGGGGTCGAGGACCGGAGCGCCGGAATCGTAGACGTAGAAGCCGCGCTTGCCGGCCTTCACGACCGCCGCGAGGTTCTGCGAAACGGTGAAGCGCTCCGGGAAGGCGCGGTTCAGGGTCTCGGAGACATGCAGGCCGATGGCCGGGCCGACCAGCTCCAGGAGCACCAGCGGGGACATCGGCAGGCCGAGCGGCTCGACGGCCTTCTCCGCGACCCCGACCGGGGTGCCCTCGTCGATGACGTTCTGGATCTCGCCCATGAAGCGGGTGAGGATGCGGTTGACGACGAACGCCGGGGCGTCCTTCACCAGCACCGCGGTCTTCTTCAGCTTCCGGGCCACACCGAACGCCGTCGCCAGCGAGGCGTCATCCGTCTGCTCGCCGCGCACGATCTCCAGCAGCGGGAGGATCGCGACCGGGTTGAAGAAGTGGAAGCCGACGACGCGCTCGGGGTTCTTCAGCTTCGACGCCATCTCGGTCACCGACAGCGAGGAGGTGTTGGTGGCGAGGATCGCGTGCGCCGGGGCGACCGCCTCGACCTCCGCGAACACCTGCTGCTTGACGCCGATCTCCTCGAAGACGGCCTCGATGATGAAGTCCGCGTCCGCGAAGCCCTCGGCCTTGTCGAGGACACCGGAGACCAGGCCCTTGAGGCGGTTGGCCTTGTCCTGGTTGATGCGGCCCTTGCCGAGCAGCTTCTCGATCTCGGCGTGGACGTAGCCCACACCCTTGTCGACGCGCTCCTGGTCGATGTCCGTGAGGACGACCGGGACCTCCAGGCGGCGCAGGAACAGCAGCGCCAGCTGCGAGGCCATCAGGCCCGCGCCGACGACGCCGACCTTGGTGACCGGGCGGGCCAGGTTCTTGTCCGGGGCGCCGGCCGGGCGCTTGGCGCGCTTCTGGACCAGGTTGAAGGCGTAGATGCCGCTGCGCAGCTCGCCGCCCATGATCAGGTCCGCGAGGGCCTGGTCCTCGGCGTCGAAGCCGGCGGACAGGTCGCCGTCCTTGGCCGCGGCGATGATGTCCAGCGCGCGGTACGCGGCCGGGGCGGCGCCGTGCACCTTGGAGTCGGCGATGGCCCGGCCACGCGCGACGGCCGCGTCCCAGGCCTCGCCGCGGTCGACCTCGGCGCGCTCAACCGTGACCGAGCCCTTGAGCACGTTCGCGGTCCACACGAGCGACTGCTCCAGGAAGTCCGCACCCTCGAACAGCGCGTCCGCGATGCCGAGTTCGAAGACCTGCTTGCCCTTGAGCTGACGGTTCTGGTTCAGCGAGTTCTCGATGATCACCGAGACCGCGCGGTCCGCGCCGATCAGGTTCGGGAGCAGCGCGCAGCCGCCCCAGCCGGGGACCAGACCGAGGAAGACCTCGGGCAGCGAGAACGCCGGCAGCGCCTTGGAGACGGTGCGGTAGGTGCAGTGCAGACCGACCTCGACACCGCCGCCCATGGCCGCGCCGTTGTAGTACGCGAACGTCGGGACCGCGAGACCGGAGAGGCGGCGGAAGACGTCGTGGCCGCCCTTGCCGATGGCCAGCGCGTCCTCGTGACGGCTCAGCAGCTCGACGCCCTTGAGGTCGGCGCCGACCGCGAAGATGAACGGCTTGCCGGTGATGCCGACACCGGTGAGGGTGCCGTCGGCGGCCTCCTTCTCGACCTGGTCGATCGCGGCGTTCAGGTTCGCCAGCGACTGCGGTCCGAAGGTGGTCGGCTTGGTGTGGTCCAGGCCGTTGTCCAGCGTGATGAGCGCGAACCGCCCCGCGCCGAACGGCAGGTCCAGGTGACGTACGTGCGCCTGGGTGACGACCTCGCCGGGGAACAGCTCGGCCGCACCCTTCAGAAGCTCAGTGGTGGAGCTCACTTGTTGCCTCCGTCAGCGTTGAAGTGCGGGTTCTCCCAGACGACCGTGGCGCCCATGCCGAAGCCGACGCACATCGTCGTCAGGCCGTAGCGGACCTCGGGCTGCTCCTCGAACTGGCGGGCCAGCTGCGTCATGAGCCGGACGCCGGAGGAGGCCAGCGGGTGGCCGTAGGCGATGGCGCCGCCGTACTGGTTGACCCGGGCGTCGTCGTCGGCGATGCCGTAGTGCTCCAGGAAGGCGAGCACCTGAACGGCGAAGGCCTCGTTGATCTCGAAGAGACCGATGTCCTCGATGGACAGACCGGCCTGGGCCAGCGCCTTCTCGGTCGCCGGGATCGGGCCGTAGCCCATGACCTCCGGCTCGACGCCGGCGAAGGCGTAGGAGACCAGGCGCATCTTGACCGGGAGGCCCAGCTCGACTGCGACGTCCTCGGCGGCGAGCAGCGAGGCGGTGGCGCCGTCGTTGAGCCCCGCGGCGTTACCGGCCGTCACACGGCCGTGGGCGCGGAAGGGGGTCTTGAGGCCCGCGAGGGACTCCATGGTGGTGCCCGGACGCATCGGCTCGTCGGCGGTGACCAGGCCCCAGCCCGTCTCACCGGCTTCGGCGTTGGTGCGGCGCACCGATACCGGCACCAGGTCCTGCTGGATCTTGCCGTTGGCGTACGCCTTGGCGGCCTTCTCCTGCGAACGCACCGCGTAGGCGTCGGCGCGCTCCTTGGTGATCGTGGGGTAGCGGTCGTGCAGGTTCTCCGCCGTCATGCCCATGAACAGGGCGGACTCGTCGACCAGCTTCTCCGACACGAAACGCGGGTTCGGGTCGACGCCCTCGCCCATCGGGTGGCGGCCCATGTGCTCGACGCCACCGGCCACGACGACGTCGTACGCGCCGAACGCGATGGAACCGGCCGTCGAGGTGACGGCGGTCAGCGCGCCCGCGCACATGCGGTCGATCGAGTAGCCCGGGACGGACTGCGGCAGACCGGCCAGGATTCCGGCGGTACGGCCGAGCGTCAGGCCCTGGTCCCCGATCTGCGTGGTCGCGGCGATGGCGACCTCGTCGATCTTCTTGGGGTCCAGGTCCGGGTTGCGGCGCAGCAGCTCCCGGATGGCCTTCACGACGAGGTCGTCGGCGCGGGTCTCGTGGTAGATGCCCTTCGGGCCCGCTTTGCCGAACGGGGTGCGGACGCCGTCGACGAAGACGACGTCCCGGATGGTACGAGGCACGGTGGCTCTCCTCCAGGGTGCGGGATGGCACTGCTGCGGGGCACGCCACGGGGGCGCACCGCCTGCCATCATGCTACTTGCGGGTAACCAGACTGCCCACCCCCCACGGCCGGAGCGTCGAAGGTCACACTCCTCACCGCATCGTCGCCGCGATCGGCCCCGAGGACCGGACCACCTCACGGGCGAACCGGAACCGGCCCACTCCCAGCCGCCGCAGCGCCGGTCCGTGGTCCACCGCCACCACCAGCGCGGCCGCCGCCAGGCCGGCCCGCCACCCGGAGGTCACCAGCACCCGCACCGGCGGCGGCAGCGGGCGCAGCGCCCGGCGCAGCCGGTGGCAGTGGAAGGGCACGTGCCGCTCCTCGTCGGCCAGGATCCGCCCCGCCACCTCCCGCGTCAGCGCATCGCCGGCCCCGTCCCGCAGCGCGCGGTAGTACCGCAGCGCGACCACCTCCGCGATCATCAGGACCAGCAGTTCGAGGCGGAGCCCCAGCGCCCGCCGCAGCGCCACGAAGATCCGGTCGCTCCAGTGCGAGGCGATCACCGGCGCGCCGCCCGAGGCGAGCAGGAGCGCCAACAACCTGGCGTGATTTCGCTCCTCCGCGACGAACATCCGCACCGCCGACGCGTACTCCGCGTCACCGGCCGCCTCCGCTTCGGTGATCAGCTCGGCCCCGTCGCCGTCCTCGCCGACCTGGAAGCGCTGCACACTGCGCCGGATCGCGGGGTGCGGCGGGACGCCGGTGCTCCAGTCCGGATCGCCCCGCTCGCCCCGCTCACGGCGCGCCGCCTCGAAGTCGCGTATCCCATCGCCGTACGTCGTGGTCCCCATGGCCGCCCCCTCCCGCGTCCGCCCCCGGGGGGTCAGGCGCCGGCGTTCAGCGCCCGGACCAGGAGCGGGGCGACCTGCTGGATCTGCCAGTTCCGCGCCCCGTACCCGGCGAGGGTGTCCTCGACGGCGCCCGGGGTCGGGTTCTTCGGCGGCTCCCAGCAGACCCGGCGCACGGTGTCCGGGGTGATCAGGTTCTCCTGGGGCATGCGAAGGCGTTCGGCCAGCTCGGAGACGGCGGTGCGGGCGGCCGAGAGCCGGGCGGCGGCGGCTGGGTCCTTGTCGGCCCAGGAGCGCGGCGGCGGCGGGCCGGCCGGCTGCTGACCGGGCTGCGGCAGCTCCGACTCGGGCAGCGCCCTGGCCCGGTCCACGGCGGCCTGCCACTGCTCCAGCTGACGGCGGCCCATGCGGTGGCCGAATCCCGGCAGCGCGGTCAGGGCCTGCACATCGTTCGGCAGCGCGAGCGCGGCCTCGACGATCGCGGTGTCGCCGAGCACCTTGCCCGGCGAGACGTCGCGGCGCTGGGCGACCTGGTCACGGGTGGTCCACAGCTCCCGGACGACGGCCATCTGACGGCGGCGGCGCACCTTGTGCATGCCCGAGGTCCGGCGCCAGGGGTCCTTGCGGGGCGGCGCGGGCGGCGCGGCGGCGATGGCGTCGAACTCCTCGCGGGCCCACTCCAGCTTGCCCTGCCGCTCCAGCTCCTCCTCCAGCTCGTCGCGCAGGTCGATCAGCAGCTCCACGTCGAGTGCGGCGTAGCGCAGCCAGGGCTCGGGCAGCGGGCGGGTGGACCAGTCGACCGCGGAGTGGCCCTTCTCCAGGGCGTAACCGAGGACGTTCTCCACCATCGCGCCGAGGCCGACGCGCGGGAAGCCCGCGAGCCGTCCGGCCAGCTCGGTGTCGAACAGCGAGGTGGGGGTCATGCCTATGTCCCGCAGGCACGGCAGGTCCTGGGTGGCGGCGTGCAGGATCCACTCGGCGCCGTTGAGCGCGGAGCCGAGGCCGGAGAGGTCGGGGCAGCCGACCGGGTCGACCAGGGCGCTGCCCGCGCCGTCGCGGCGCAGCTGTACGAGGTAGGCGCGCTGGCCGTAGCGGTAGCCCGAGGCGCGCTCGGCGTCGACGGCCACCGGGCCGGTGCCCGCGGCGAAGGCGGCGATCACCCGGGCCAGGGCGTCGTCGGACGTCACCACCGGGGGAATGCCCTCGCGAGGTTCGAGCAAGGGGATCGGCGCCGGGGCGACGTCGTCCGGGGGAGCGCCCCCGGTGGTTCGCAGTGAAGTGTCTGCTGCGGTCTCTTGGGCGTCGGTCACGTGTCAAGGGTATCTGTGTATGCACGGAGCCCGTCGACGGAACGTTCCGTCGACGGGCGGCCATGCACGTATTCCAGCCGGAGGCGCATCGGTGCACGTCCCGGCGGGGTGCGGTCAGTGGATGATGCCCGTCCGCAGGGCGACCGCGACCATGCCGGCCCGGTCTCCGGTGCCCAGCTTGCGGGCGATGCGGGCGAGGTGGGACTTGACGGTCAGGGCGGAGAGGCCCATCGAGACGCCGATGGCCTTGTTGGACTGGCCTTCGGCGACCAGGCGGAGCACCTCCACCTCACGTCCGGACAGTTCGCGGTAGCCGCCCGGGTGGCTCGGGGAACCGGGAGGCCTGCGGTGCATACGGGCGGCGTTGGCGCCGATGGGGGCGACGCCGGGGCGGGTGGGGTGGCCGATGTTGGTTCGGGTGCCGGTGACGACATAGCCCTTCACCCCGCCCGCGAGGGCGTTGCGAACGGCGCCGATGTCGTCGGCGGCGGAGAGGGCGAGACCGTTGGGCCAGCCTGCGGCGCGGGTCTCGGACAGCAGGGTCAGCCCGGAACCGTCGGGCAGGTGGACGTCGGCAATGCAGATGTCGCGCGGGTTGCCGACGCGGGGGCGTGCCTCCGCGATGGACGACGCTTCGATGACGTCACGTACTCCGAGGGCCCACAGATGGCGGGTGACGGTGGAACGGACGCGCGGGTCGGCCACGACGACCATGGCCGTCGGCTTGTTCGGGCGGTAGGCGACCAGGCTTGCGGGCTGCTCAAGGAGAACGGACACCAGGCCTCCTGGGGGGAGTGGCGGGACGGGCCGGCTCGGGGGATGAAGCCGGGGGGCGAACCGTGCTTGAAGGGTCATTGACCTCTTCGGCAGCGGACCCGTCCTCCTTTAGGGGAAGATCACGATTTGGTGAGTAACAATTCGGGCAAATAGGACGCGCGATCGATTGTACGAAAAGAGATCCGGCGCTTGTGCGAAACGGGTGACGGAGTGTTACGAAACCTGCGGCCCGCGCCGCTGCGGCAGCGTCACCACCGCCGCGTCCGCCGGATCCGACGGCGGCAGCCCCGCGATCTGGCACAGCAGATCACCCCAGGCCATCAGGTGTGACGCCGCGTCCGGCACCCCACCCCGCCCCTCGCGCGGCGTCCACGAGGCGCGGATCTCGATCTGCGTCGCCGGACGGCGCGCGGAGAGCGCACCGAAGTAGTGCGATCCGGCGCGTGTCACCGTTCCGCCGGCCTCTCCGTACGACAGGCCGCGCGCGTCCAGCGCACCCGTCAGCCAGGACCAGCACACCTCCGGCAGCAGCGGGTCCGCAGCCATCTCCGGCTCCAGCTCCGCCCGGACCAGCGTCACCAGCCGGAACGCGCCCTGCCAGGCGTCGTGCCCCGCCGGATCGTGCAGCAGCACCAGCCTGCCGTCCGCGAGATCGTCCTCGCCGTCCACCACCGCCGCCTCCAGGGCGTACGCGTGCGGCGCGAGGCGCTGGGGCGGCCTGGTCACCTCCACCTCCAGCTCCGGGCGGAGGCGCGCGGAGCGCAGCGCTTCGACCGCCGCCTGGAACGCGGGCGGTACGGAAGGACCCTCCGCGCGTTCCTCGCTTTCAACGCCGTCGGAATGATCGGAAAATTGTCCCTGAGCCGGAGCCATGCGGGGAAGAGTAGGCGGAAGGCGGGCCTCGCGCAGGGAGAGACACCCGTGCGGGGCCGGGCTCCTTCGGCACGCGTGCGAAGATTCTGTCCGTGAGTGCCAACGACAGCCCTTCGGGCCAGCAGACGACGACCTCCGCCAGCCTCGACGCGGTCCGCCACGCCACCCACGACTCGGCGTTCCTCAAGGCCTGCCGCCGCGAACCCGTCCCGCACACGCCGGTCTGGTTCATGCGCCAGGCGGGGCGCTCGCTGCCCGAGTACCTGAAGGTCCGCGAAGGCATCGCGATGCTCGACTCCTGCATGATGCCGGAGCTGGTCACCGAGATCACCCTGCAGCCGGTACGCCGCCACAAGGTCGACGCCGCGATCTACTTCAGCGACATCGTCGTGCCCCTGAAGGCCATCGGCATCGACCTCGACATCAAGCCCGGCGTCGGACCCGTCATCGCCGAGCCGATCCGCACCCGCGCCGACCTCGCCCGGCTGCGCGACCTCACCCCCGAGGACGTCCCGTACGTCACCGAGGCCATCGGGATGCTCACCGCCGAGCTGGGCGCCACCCCGCTCATCGGCTTCGCCGGGGCCCCGTTCACGCTGGCGAGCTACCTCGTCGAGGGCGGCCCCTCGCGCAACCACGAGCGCACCAAGGCCATGATGTACGGCGACCCGCAGCTCTGGGCCGACCTCGTGGACCGGCTCGCGGAGATCACCGGCGCCTTCCTCAAGGTGCAGATCGAGGCCGGCGCCTCCGCCGTCCAGCTCTTCGACTCCTGGGTCGGCGCGCTGGCCCCCGCCGACTACCGCCGCGCGGTGCTGCCCGCCTCCGCGAAGGTCTTCGACGCCGTCGCCCCCTACGGCGTCCCCCGGATCCACTTCGGCGTCGGCACCGGCGAGCTGCTGGGCCTGATGGGCGAGGCCGGCGCGGACGTCGTCGGCGTCGACTGGCGGGTCCCGCTGGACGAGGCCGCCCGTCGTGTCGGTCCCGGCAAGGCGCTCCAGGGCAACCTCGACCCGGCCGTGCTGTACGCGCCGACCCCGGCCGTCGAGGAGAAGACCCGCGAGGTGCTGGACGCCGCCGCCGGTCTGGAGGGCCACATCTTCAACCTGGGCCACGGCGTCATGCCGACCATGGACCCGGACGCGCTGACCCGCCTCGTGGGTTACGTCCACGAGCAGACCGCGCGCTGAACGACCGGTCGTACCGGGGGCCGGCCGGAAGAACCGGCCCCCGGGGCGCTCAGCCCCCCGCGCCCCGCACCGCCGCCACCGTCTTGCGCGCGGCGACCAGCACCGGGTCCCAGACCGGCGAGAACGGCGGCGCGTAGCCCAGGTCGAGCGCCGTCATCCGCTCCACCGTCATCCCGGCCGTGAGCGCCACCGCTGCCACGTCCACCCGCTTCGCCGCCCCGTCCCGGCCCACGATCTGCACCCCGAGCAGCCGGCCCGTGCGCAGCTCCGCGATCATCTTCACCGTCATCGGCTTCGCCCCCGGGTAGTAGCCCGCCCGCCCCGTCGACTCGATGGTCGCCGTGACATAGCGCAGCCCGACCGCGTGGGCGTCCTTCTCCCGCAGCCCGGTCCGGGCGATCTCCAGGTCGCAGACCTTGCTCACCGCCGTACCGACCACACCCGGGAACGTGCCGTAGCCGCCCCCGACGTTGGAACCGATCACCTGGCCGTGCTTGTTGGCGTGCGTGCCCAGCGCGATGTGCCGGGTGCGGCCCGCCACCAGGTCCTGGACCTCCACGCAGTCGCCGCCCGCCCAGATGTCGTCGTGGCCCACCACCCGCATCGACAGGTCGGTGAGGAGCCCGCGGTGCGGGCCCACCGGCAGCCCGGCCTCGCGCGCCAGCTCCGTCTCCGGCTCCACGCCGATGCCGAGGACCACCACGTCCGCCGGATACGTGCCCGCCTCCGTCGCCACCTCGGTGACCCGGCCGTCGGGACCGGTCAGGATCCTCGTCACGGCCGCCCCGTTGACCGTGGTGATGCCAAGACCGTCCATCGCGTCGTGGACGAGCCGCCCCATGTCCGGGTCGAGCGTCGCCATCGGCTGCTCGCCCCGGTTGAGCACGGTCACCTCGAACCCCCGCTTGAGCATCGCCTCGGCCATCTCCACGCCGATGTACCCCGCGCCCACCACGACCGCCCGGCGGGTCTCCTTGCCGCCCAGGGCGTCCAGCGAGTCCAGGAGCGCCTGCCCGTCGTCCAGGGTCTGCACCCCGTGCACCCCGGCCGCGTCCATGCCGGGCAGCGCCGGGCGCACCGGACGGGCCCCGGTGGCGATCACCAGCTTGTCGAAGCCCGTCCAGGAGGCCCGCCCGCTCTCCAGGTCCAGCGCCTTCACCCGCCGCCCGGCCACGTCCAGCTCGGTCACCTCGGTCCGCATCCGCAGATCGATGTCCCGTGCCCGGTGCTCCTCGGGGGTGCGGGCGATCAGGTCGTCGCGCTCCTCGACGTCGCCGCCCACCCAGTACGGGATGCCGCAGGCGGAGTACGAGGCGAAGTGGCCGCGCTCGAAGGCGACGATCTCCAGCGCGTCCGGCCCCTTCAGTCTGCGGGCCTGTGACGCGGCGGACATGCCCGCCGCGTCACCGCCGATGACCACCAGTCGCTCCGTTGCCATGCCGGGTCCCTTCCGCCGGTCCGCCGATTCGGCGAACCGGCGGGTCAAGGCCCCACGCTACGACGCCCGAGCGGCTCAGGAGTCCGAGGCGCCTTCGTCCTTCCCCGCCGCGGGCGCCGTGACCGCCGGAACGGTCCTGCGGGCCGCCCAGCGCCTGCGCAGCACCCGCCAGACCAGCACCGCGACGGCGGCGGTGACCAGGAACGGGAGCGCGGCCCCGAACGCCACCGCGACCCACCGCAGCACCGTCACGAAGGCGTCCCAGCCGCCGCCCAGCGCCTGGAGGAACTCCGGGTCGTCCTCCTTGTCCCCGTCGTCGTCCGGGGCGTCCGGCGGCGTCAGGTCCAGCGTGATCGTCGCCAGCGAGGTGCGGTCCTTCAGACTCGCCTGCTGGGCCAGCAGCGACTCCAGATCGGACTGACGGCTGCTCAGCTCGCCCTCCAGGGCCACCACATCGCTGATCCGCTCCGCCTGGTCCATCAGCTCCCGCACCCGCGCCACACTCGCGCGCTGGGTGGAGATCCGGCTGTCCACGTCGACCACCTGGTCGGTGACGTCCTTCGCGTTCGAGGTGCGCGACAGCAGCTTCCCGGAGCCGGACAGCTCCCGCAGCACCTCCTGGAAACGCTCCTGCGGCACCCGCAGCACCAGGTGCGAGGTCTCGTAGGTGTCGTCGAGCCGCTCGGTGTTCTCCGACGCCACCAGGCCCCCCGCGCCCTCGGCGGCGCCGCGCGCGGTGGCGACGGCCTTCGGCACGCTCTTCACCTCGACGGAGAGCGTGGCCGTACGGATCACATGGGCGCCCCCCGGCTTCGGCGGCGCCTTCTTCCCGGCCGCCTTCCCGCCCGCCTGCTCCTCGGGGGCGGCGGAGGCCGCCGCCCCGTCCTCGTCCGTGAACCCCTCGCGCGGCGCGGCCTTTCCGTCCGCCGCCTTCGCGCCGCTGTCCGACGCGTCGGACGACACCCCGCAGCCGCCGACGGCGAGCAGCAGGCCGAGAGCGCCGGCCACGAGTACCGCACGTGCGCGGACGAACGACCGGCCGTTTCTGCTTTCCCCATCCATAACTGGTCCCCCCAGGACGTTGGTTGATATCGCCGGTTCGACGTGGCGACCCCGGGACGGGTTGCCGCCCACCGGTTTCGAAGTGGTCACGGTCGGGACGCGGCACGGGTTTGAGAGAGTGGACCCATGCAGCGTTCTCAACAGCGTGCGGAAACGCCCCCGGGCCACGTCGTCGTCATCGGCGGCGGCATCGCCGGCCTGGCGGCCGCCCACCGTCTCGTCACCACCGGAGTGCGGGTCACCCTCCTGGAGGCGACGGACCGGCTCGGCGGCAAGCTCATGACCGGGGAGATCGCGGGCGTCCAGGTCGACCTGGGAGCCGAGTCGATGCTCGCCCGGCGCCCCGAGGCGGTCGCCCTGGCCCGGGAGGTGGGCCTCGCCGGCCGCCTCCAGCCGCCCGCCACCGCCACCGCCTCGCTCTGGACGCGCGACGCGCTGCGCCCCATGCCCAAGGGCCACGTCATGGGCGTCCCCGGCGACCCGGCGGTCCTCGGCGAGGTGTTGTCACCCGAGGGCCTGGCCCGGATCGCCGAGGAGCGCGACCTCACCCCGACGCCCGTCGGCGAGGACGTCGCGGTCGGCGCGTACGTGGCCGACCGGCTCGGCCGCGAGGTCGTGGACCGCCTGGTGGAGCCCCTCCTCGGCGGGGTCTACGCGGGCGACGCCTACCGGATCTCGATGCGCGCCGCCGTACCCCAGCTCTTCGAAGCGGTGAAGGAGGGCGGCCCGCTGCTGGAGGCCGTGGGCCGCATCCAGGAACGCGCGGCGGCCCGGCAGCAGACCGGCCCGGTCTTCCAGGGCATCGAGGGCGGCATCGGCACCCTCCCGGCCGCTGTCGGCGACGCCGTACGGGCCGGGGGCGGCGACATCCTCACCGAGACGCCCGTCCTCGGTCTGACCCGTACGGAAGCGGGCTGGGCCGTCCGCACCGACACCCGGACGATCGCCGCCGACGGCATCGTCCTGGCCACCCCCGCCTGGTCGGCCGGCACCCTGCTGGCCGCCGAGTCCCCGGCCGCCTCCGCCGAGCTGTCCGGCGTCGAGTACGCCTCGATGGCCCTGGTCACCCTGGCCTTCCGGCGTACCGACATCGAGGCCCACGAGGCCCTGCGCGGCCGCTCCGGCTTCCTCGTACCGCCGGTCGACGGGCACACGATCAAGGCGTCCACCTTCTCCAGCAACAAATGGCAGTGGGTCGCCGACGCCGCCCCCGACCTCTTCGTGCTCCGTACCTCCGTCGGCCGGTACGGCGAGGAGGACCACCTCCACCGCGAGGACGAGGAGCTCGTCGCCGTATCCCTGCGCGACCTCGCCGCGGCCACCGGACTGACCGCCCGGCCCGTCGACAGCGAGGTCACCCGCTGGATCGGCGGCCTGCCGCAGTACCCGGTCGGCCACCTCGCCCGGGTCGCCCGGATCCGCGACGAGGTCGCCAAGCTGCCCGCCCTGCGGGTCTGCGGCGCGGTCTACGACGGCGTCGGCATCCCCGCCTGCGTCGCGAGCGCCCACCGGGCGGCCGACGAGATCATCAGGGAGATCATCGCCACGCCGACCCTGGTTCGGGGCACGGGGAGCGAGGCGGGACAATAGCCGTATGAGTGCTCCTGAGACTGCGACATCAAGCAAGAGTCCGAACGCCGGCAAGAAGGCCAAGGACCTCAACGAGGTCATCCGCTACACCCTGTGGTCGGTCTTCAAACTGCGCGACGTTCTCCCGCTGGACCGCGCGGGATACGCCGACGAGGTCCAGGAGCTGTTCGACCAGCTCGCGGCCAAGGACATCACCGTCCGCGGCACCTACGACCTCTCCGGTCTGCGGGCCGACGCGGACCTCATGATCTGGTGGCACGCCGAGACCTCGGACCAGCTCCAGGACGCGTACAACCTCTTCAGGCGCACCAAGCTCGGCCGCGCGCTCGATCCGGTCTGGTCGAACATGGCGCTGCACCGCCCCGCCGAGTTCAACAAGTCGCACATCCCGGCGTTCCTCGCCGACGAGACGCCGCGCGACTACATCAGCGTCTACCCCTTCGTCCGGTCCTACGACTGGTACCTGCTGCCCGACGAGGACCGCCGCCGCATGCTCGCGGACCACGGCAAGATGGCCCGGGGCTACCCGGACGTCCGTGCCAACACCGTCGCCTCGTTCTCGCTCGGCGACTACGAGTGGATCCTCGCCTTCGAGGCGGACGAGCTGTACCGCATCGTCGACCTGATGCGTCACCTGCGCGCCTCCGAGGCACGGCTCCACGTGCGCGAGGAGGTCCCGTTCTACACGGGCCGCAGGAAGAGCGTCGCAGACCTGGTGGCCGGGCTCGCATAACCAGCGAGTCCCGCACCACCCCAACCCGGAAGATCAGAGGGACGGGCACCGGGCACCGATCGTGCCGTCCGCCCCTCCAGCGACACCGGGTTCGGCTTCGGGGGCCGTCGCACCGTGAAGGTGCGGCGGCCCCCGCTCCGTGCTCACCGCCCGGTCAGTCCAGCGACACCGGGTTCGGCTCCGGGTGCGCGGCACAGTCCGCACCCCGCCCCGGCACCTCGCCGGTCAGCAGATACCGGCGCAGATGGTCGTCCACGCACGTGTTCCCGGCCCCGCCGATGCCGTGCGTCCCCGCGCCCCGCTCGGTCACCAGCGACGACCCGGGCAGCCGCTTCCGCAGCTCCAACGCCCCCTTGTACGGCGTCGCCGCGTCCCGCTCCGCCGCCAGGATCAGCGCCGGCGGCAGCTCGCCCCACCGCGTCCCCACCTCCAGCGGCCGCTGCCGGGGCGCGGGCCAGAAGGCGCACGGCAGGTTCGTGAAGGCGTTGTCCCAGGTCTCGAAGGGAGCGACCCGCGCCAGGTCCGTGTGGTCGCGGTCCCAGACCTCGAACTCCTCCGGCCAGGGCGCGTCGTTGCACTCGACCGCCGTGTACACCGCCTGCGCGTTCTCGTTGTCCTTCGCCGCCACCGCACGCGGAGAGGCCTGCGCGACCAGCGGCTCCGGGTTGCCCCGCACGTACTCCGACAGGGCCGTCGCCCGCATCGCCCAGTAGTCGTCGTAGTAACCGGCCCCCAGGAAGGCCGAATGCAACTGCCCCGGGCCCACCGTGCCGCCCGCCGGCTTCACCGCCAGCTCGGCGCGCACCTGGTCGTAGTGCTTCTGCACCGCCTCCGGGGTGGCCCCCAGGTGATACACGTCGTCGTGCCGGGCGACCCAGCGCCGGAAGTCCTCCCAGCGCGTCTCGAAGGCCAGCGACTGGTCCATGTTGGAGCGGTACCAGATCTGCTCCGGGTCCGGATCGACCACCGAGTCGAAGACCATCCGCCGTACGTGCGAGGGGAACAGCGTCGCGTACAGCGCGCCGAAGTACGTCCCGTACGACGCCCCCATGAAAGTCAGCCGGCTCTCGCCGAGCGCGGCCCGCAGGACGTCCAGGTCACGGGCGTTGTTCAGCGAGGTGTAGTGCCGCAGCGTCGCGCCCGCGTGCTCCGCGCAGCCCTGCGCGTACGCCTTCGCACGGGCGACGCGCCGCTCCTTGTACGCCTGCGTCGGGTGCGTCGGGGCGTCCGTCGGGCCCTTCGTGTACGCGGCGGGGTCCTGGCAGGACAGCGGGTCGGAGGAGCCGTTGACGCCGCGCGGGGCGTAGCCGACCAGGTCGTACGCCTCGGCGATCTCCTTCCACTCCGGCAGCTCCCCGGCCAGCGGGAAGGTGATGCTGGACGCGCCGGGGCCTCCCGGGTTGTAGACGAACGCGCCCTGCCGCTCCTTCGGCGGACCGGTGGCGGGCGTGCGGCTGACGGTCAGTTCGAGCTGCCGCCCGTCCGGTTCGGCGTAGTCGAGGGGCACCTTCACCGTGCCGCACTTCAGGGAGTCCGGGAGCATCTCCTCCTCGGGACAGGCGGCGAAGTCGATCCCGGCGGCGGTGGCTCGGGCGGCGGCGATCGCGGTGCCCCGGGCCTCGGCGGAGCCCGGCGCCTCCCAGGCGTTCGCGGGAGCGGCGGCCAGGGCGGACAGGACCAGGGAGCCGATCGATGTGTACAGCGCAGCTGTTCTCACGCGCGGGGCCTCTCTGCGGATGCGGAGAGGGATGGTCGGGCGGACGGCCGCCGATGTCCAGTACCGCCCCGGAATGTCACCGGGAACCACCCTGATGGTCGGTCAACAACCTTACAGTGAGCCCGGTTCGCCGGGATCAGGAGCTGTTCGGGTCAGGAGCGGTTCAGGACCCGCCGCCGCAGCTGGAGCCCCCGCCCCCGCCCCCGCCCCCGCAGCTGGAGCCGCCCGAGCTGCCACAGCTCGACCCGCTGCTGCCTCCGCACCCGGACCCGGAGGAACATCCGGGCCCCGAGGAGCACCCGGACCCGCCGCCGCAGCTCGATCCGGAGCCTCCCCCGGTCGACCCGCCGCAGCTGGAGCCGCCGGGGCTGGACGCGGCGCACCAGACCGTCGCGACGCCGACGGCGGTGACGCCCGCCGCCGTGGACCCGGCGACGTACGACGAGGACCGCCGGCGCGGAGCGCTCAGCCGTGCCGCGGCCACCAGCTGGGCCTGGAACACCGGGTCCGGCAGCGCGCGGAGTCCCAGAGTGGCGACGAGGTGGGCGGGGGTCACCACATGGGCGTAGGCGGCCCGGAACGCCAGGGCGGCGTGCTGCCCCGACTTCGTGATGCGGCTCGCGGAGGTGCCCGCGACGATCAGGCCGGTGAACGCGCCGATCACGATCGCGGGCAGGACCTTCACGATGAACGGGACCGGGAAGTCCATGGTGTCGACCACGGCGAGCTGGACGAACGTGACCACCAGGCTCAACGGCAGGGCGATGAGGCATGCCACCCCCTGGATCAGCCCCCATCGCCGCAGCGGCCGGACCCGGTGGGGCGGCACCAGCAGCCCGCGCGCGGCGAGCCCGTCGCCGACCTCCTGGACGGCCGGGTGGCGCATCACCCTTTCCCGCAGGACGTGCAGCGCGCCGCTCGGGGCGGCGGCCAGCTCCTGGAACACCGCACGTTCCACCGGGTCGTTCGCCTGCGCCCGCCGTACGGCGACGATGCCGGGCCCGCCGACGGCCAGCCGGCCGTCCGCGTGCAGGGCGGTCAGAGCGGTGTCCACCACCCTGGCCGGACCGCCGTTCAGGAACGCGACCTCGTACAGGTCGTGAAGGGCGACGCCGGGACCCGGAGCGGGGCGGCGGGACCGCTCGGCCACCGCCTTGACGACGAGCAGCACCGACGAGACGACGATCCCGAGGGTCGCCAGCAGAGCGAAGAGGTTCACAGCGGTCACTTCCCCCCGAGGACGGCACGGGCCGCCCGGACCAGACGGGTGGCGCGGCCCGGCGGCCGGGCGCCCGACCGGTCCCGCCACCAGTACGTCAGCCGGCGCCGGGCCGCCGGATCGGCGGGACCGCCCGCGATGAGCACATGCTCCGCGAAGTCCAGGGCGTCGCGGCGGTACCCACCGGACATGGGCCGGCTGCCGGCGTACGCGAGGAACCCGGCACGGTAGCCGTCGCCGAGGATCTCCGGCAGTTCGGGGGCCACCTTGGCGACGACATCGGCGCGCTTGGCGGCCAGCGCCCGGCTCTGCACCCGCAGCCGCCGGTGGTCGAAGCCCTCGGGAGCGGGAGTTCCGGCCACCAGCGCGGAGAGCAGCGCGGTCTGCGCGACGGCGGTACGGTCACGGGTGCCGGCGGGCACGGGGTCGGCTACGGCGCGGCCTTCGGCGGGCGCGGGGTCGGCGACGCCCGTACGCTCACCGGCTGCGGCGGTGCTCGAACGTTCACCGGCTCCGGCCGATACCGGGTCGGCGACGCCCGTACGCTGACCGGCCGCGGCCGGCACGCGTACGGTCGCCGCCCGCCGCAGCGTCGCCCGGATCGCGTCCAGTTCGCCCGCCAGCTCCGCGCCCGGCGGGAACGCGTCGTCCCGCTCCAGCAGCACGCCCGGCGGGTCGACCCGGGAACGCAGCTCGGCCAGCACCTCCAGGACGGGTTCGGACACCGGATGGGCGTGCGTGTCGTGCCAGACGCCGTTCTTCTCCACCCCGCCCGCCACATGCACGTACGCGATGGCCTCCACCGGCAGCTCGTCCAGCGCCTTCGCCGGATCCTGGCCGAGGTTGACGTGGTTGGTGTGCAGATTGGCCACGTCGATCAGCAGCCGCACCCCGGTCCGCTCGACCAGCTCCGCCAGGAACTGCCCCTCGGTCAGCTCCTCGCCCGGCCAGGAGATCAGCGCCGCGATGTTCTCCAGGGCGAGCGGCACCGGCAGCGAGTCCTGCGCGATCCGCACGTTCTCGCACAGCACGTCCAGCGCGTCCCAGGTGCGCGGCACCGGCAGCAGATGCCCCGCCTCCAGCCTCGGCGACGCGGTCAGCGGCCCTCCGGCCCGTACGAACGCGATGTGCTCGGTCACCAGCGGCGTCCCCAGCAGTTCGGCGCGCGCCGCGAGAGAGGCGAGGCGGCCGGGGTCGGGCCGGTCCGCGCCGCCGAGCCCGAGCGCCACCCCGTGCGGCACGACGGTCACCCCGCGCTCCCGGAGCCGTACCAGGGAGTCCGGGAGATGGTCGGCGCAGAGATTCTCCGCGACGGCCTCGACCCAGTCGATCCCCGCCAGCGCCTCCACCTCGTCCGCGATCTCCGGCCGCCAGCCGATGCCGATGCCCAGCTCCATGCTGTCCCCCTGCTCACCCAGGCTTCGCCCCGTCGCTCTGTCCAGGGGTCATGACCCCGTCGAACGGTGCCGAACCCGACAGAGGGGACGTTCAGAGCTGGATTTGAGGTTCCGGGACCGGTGGCCTCGTTATGGCATCGGCATCATCGTGGGCGGCACCGGGCGCGAGGTGAAGGACTGGTCCCCGGTCGGCGTCGCCGGTACCGGGGCCAGCGGGACCTGGCCGTCCCGGGGCATCGACGGGCCCGAGGGACTGGCGGTCGACCCGCTCGCCGCTTCGCGCGCCAGGGCGTCGAAGTCGACGAAGCCGGTGGCCTCCAGCATGGTGATGTGGTCCAGCACGGTCTGGTTGGCGTCGCTCGCCAGCTGCCGGATCAGCGTGTTCCGGGTGGTGTGGCGGACCTGGCCGATCAGGCCGAAGACCTTGCCGTGGGCGGCGCGCAGGATGTTGGCGAACTTCCGCTCGTACTCGTCCCCGCTGGCCGCCGTCAGCTCCCGCAGCCACTCCTGCTGCTGGGCGGTCGGCTGGTTGGGCAGCTCCACCCCGAGCTTCGCCGCCACGTCCCGGGCCCGCCGGTCCAGGTCCGCGTGCCCGACGACGAGGTGGTCCCCGGCGGCCTTCGTCGCCTCGCTGGGCGCCCGTTCGATAGCCTGCTGCCCGGCGGGCAGCTCCCACAGTCCGGCGAGCCGCACCTTGACCAGGAAGTCCCGGTCGGTCGCGGAGAGCGGCCCCCACTGGGTCGCGACACTGGAGGCGTTGAGGTTCGCCTCGCCGGTGCCCGAACGGTCCGCGTAGGACCAGACGGGGAACGCGAGTGCGCCGATGGTGGCGACCAGCGCCGCGATGATGAGGGCCGTTCCGTTGATGCGTCGCAACAAGGTGTCTCCCGGGGCCGAGGCGTGGCAGCGTCGATCGAACAGGCGTCAATCAACCGCCAGTCGACCGGCTGCGCAGGCTACTTGGCGGTAATGCCGAAAGGGCAGTACCGGGAGATACGGAGAAGGGACCGGAAACGTTCAGCGCGGCGACGATGTGGTCGCGTCCCGCTCGGCGGCTCCGCGACACGGGCGATCCGTCGTGGTCACCGCCCCGCTCAGCGGCGCAGCGCCGGATGGTCGGCGACCACGGTGCAGGAGCCCGGGGCGATCTCGGTGAACCCCGCGTCGCGCACCACCGGCAGCCCGCTCGCCGTCAGCTCCCGCCAGCGCTCCGCACCCGGGGTGGCGACGGAGAGCGGGAACCCGGCCTCGCGCCAGGCCTTGCGCTCGGCGTCGGACAGCTCCCACCAGGCGAGCTGCGCCCCGTGCCCGGCCTGGGCCATCGTCTTGCCCGCCGACATGTCCACCTCGGGGTTCAGCCACAGCACGGGGCCCGAGAGATCGGGTGCCGCGGGCGGCTCGGGGTCCTCCAGGTCGGTGCCCGAGACCTGGAGTTTGGCCAGCTCCTTGGGCCAGCCGTCCAGCGGGATCGGCGGGAACACCCGTACCTCCGCGCCGTCCTCGCCCGTCACCGTGATGCCGTCCAGCGCCGCGGCCTTGCGCCACTCCGCACCGCGCGCCCGGCGCACGACCTTGCGGATCCGGGCGTCCTGCCAGTCCCGCATCGCCGCGGCCCACTCGCCGTCGCCGAGGGACCGCTCGTCGGAGAGGATCGTCAGCACCGCGCGGGCGGCGGTCCGCAGCGCGTCGGTGCGGGCGGGCGGGTCCGTCTTCTCCAGGTGGAGCACCAGCGGCAGCACGAACTGCGGCGCCTGGTCGCGGTCGGTCGGACCGTTGTGGAACGGGCTTTCGGAGACAGGGGTGTCGTTGCTGGTCACCGCCCCAGTCTGCCAGGTGGTCGGTTCACCTTCTTGGCGGAACGACCGGCTCCGGGTGAGGATGCTCCGCATGAAGAGCGATCTCTTTTCCAGCGAGCACATGGCCCAGCCGGCCATCGCCCCCGGTATGACCCTGCAGAACTCCAAGTCGATCAAGTACGCCGTCAACGGGGAGATGCACGCCCGGCAGGGCTCGATGATCGCCTTCCGCGGCAACCTCCAGTTCGAGCGCAAGGGCCAGGGCATCGGCGGCCTGCTCAAGCGCGCGGTCACCGGTGAGGGCCTCGCGCTGATGGCGGTCCGGGGCCAGGGCGAGGCATGGTTCGCGCACGAGGCGGCGAACTGTTTCATCGTGGAGCTGGACCAGGGCGACTCCATCACCATCAACGGCCGCAACGTCCTGTGTTTCGACCCGACGCTCTCCTACGAGATCAAGACGGTGAAGGGCGCCGGAATGGTCGGAGGCGGCCTCTTCAACAGCGTCTTCACGGGTCACGGCAAGCTCGGCCTGATGTGCGAGGGCACGCCGATCGTGATTCCCGTGACGGCCGCTCAGCCGGTGTACGTGGACACGGACGCGGTCGTCGGCTGGAGCCAGCAGCTCGCGACCAGCCTCAACCGCTCCCAGAGCGTCGGCTCGATGGTGCGCGGCGGCTCCGGCGAGGCGGTTCAGCTGATGCTCCAGGGCGAGGGCTTCGTCATCGTGCGGCCCAGCGAGGCCCGGCCCGAGAAGACCTCCAACTGACCCTGCACCTCGAGGGAGTGGGCCACCGGTACGGTCTCCGCGGCGCCTGGGTGCTGCGCGGGGTCGACCTCGTGCTGCCCGCGCGGGCGCTCGTCCGGGTCGAGGGTGCCAACGGCGTCGGCAAGTCGACCCTGCTGCGGCTGCTCGCCGGGATCGACGCCCCTGCCGAGGGACGGATCACCGGCCGCCCGGCCCGTACGGCATACGTTCCCGAGCGCTTCCCGGCTGCGCTGCCGCTGACCGCCACCGGCTACCTCGTCCACCTCGGCCGGATCCATGGACTGCGGACGGCCGAGGCGAAGCGGCGGGCGGGGGAGTGGCTGACCCGGTTCGGCGCGGCGGATCACGCCCGTACCCCGCTGGCGGAACTCTCCAAGGGCACCAGCCAGAAGGTCGCCGTCGCCCAGGCGCTGCTGGCCGCGCCGGACCTGCTGGTTCTGGACGAGGCCTGGACCGGCCTGGACACCGCGGCCCGCGCCGAGCTGGACCGCGCCGTGGCCGAACGCGTGGCGGCCGGCGCCACCGTCGTCTTCGTCGACCACGACCCGCGACGCCTGGCCGGGGCGGCGGACCTCACCCTGCGAACCGCCGACGGCGGGGTGCACCGGGCGACGGCTGCGACAGCGCCCGGCCCCGACCCCGGCCCCCGGGTCCTGATCGAGGCGGCGGGCCCACCGGGCGCGACGCTGCCCGCGGCCCTGCCGGGCGACCCGGTCCGGGAGCGGAGGAGCGGGACGGGCGGCTTCGGCGCGGGTGCGGCCGTCTCCGTCCCGGGCGGCGGCCCCGTCCCGGGCGGCGGCACCGCTTACTACAGCCCTGTCCCGGGTGACGGCCCCGTCCACGGCGCGGGCTCCGCCGTCGTACGCCTCACCGTCCCCGCCCCGTTTTCCGACGCGCTCCTGGCAGCCCTGCTCACGGCCCGCCCGCCGTGGCACATCCGACAGGTCGCCCCGGCACAAGCCCCCGTGCTGCCGGAGACCTCGGTGCGGCCGGAGACCGGGGAAGCCCCCGCACCGGCCGAGTCACCCACGTCAACCGGGTCCCCCGAGGCAGCGGCAGAGGTGTCCGAACCATCATGACCGCCCTCCTCCGCTACCAGACCGCCCTGCTCGCCCGCTCCCAGCGCTGGCTGGCGCCCCTCCTGCTGTACGCGGCCGTCCTCGCCGTCGGCGTGCAGGGCGGGCAGCCCGTGCTGGGCTCGCTCGGCGTCGAGGCCGCCGCCCTGCTGCCCGTGACCGCGTGGGCCGTCCACCTCTGCGTCACCCAGGAGCCGCCCGCCGCCCGGACGGTCGCCTCGGCCGTCGTGGGCCCCCGGCGGGTGCACCTGGTCGCGCTGCTCACCGCCACGGGCTGCGCGGCGGCGCTCGCCGTGGTGAGCACCGTCGTCGTCCTGCTCGTCAGCAGCCCGTCCACCGACGACGGCGCCCACGCGGTCTCCCGACCGTCCGCCGCGCTCGCCGGACTGGCGGCCGCCCTGTGCTGCGTCCTGCTGGGCGCGGTCGTGGGGGCGCTCAGCAGCCGTCCGGTGACGGTCCGCCGGGGCTGGTCCGTGGCGGCGGCGGTGCTCGGCTCGCTCCTGGCGCTGGTGACCACCGGATCCCCGGCGCGTTACGCGGTCACCGCCCTGGTCACGGGATCACGGACCGGGACGTTCCAGCCACCCGCCCTGGCCCTGCTCGGGGCGGCGGCCCTCGCCGGGGCGGTGGCGCTCGCGGTCTGCTGGCTCGCCGCCCGGCGCGGATGAGCCGGGCGGATGAGTAGGCTCGTGGACGTGGACACGGACGACACGGACGACACGCACGGTTCGTACTGCGAGGCCCCGGGACCGATCGCGCCCGCCCCGCCCGCCGGAGCCGCCGAGGGCCCTCCGTACGCCGAGTGCGTGCTGTGCCGTGAGCCGACCGAGTATCCGGAGTCGACGAAGGGCGCCACGCTCTGCCCGGTCTGCGCCTGGCAGGAGGCGGGCCGCACGGCCTGTTCCGGCTGAGAGCTCCCGTAACCGGTTCAGCCGAGAACGTGCCGCAGATAGGACTGCGGGTCGGCCAGGTAGCGGCGCCAGTGATCGACCAGAGCCAAGTCGCTCCAGGCCACGCGGCGCATGCCGTGCTCGCCGATCTCCACGATGTCCGCGCCGGGAAAAGCGGTCAGGAGGGGAGAGTGGGTGGCGCAGATGACCTGGCCACCGTTCTTCACCAGTTGGTCGATGTGGCCGAGCAGTTCCAGGCAGGAGGAGAACGACAGCGCGGCTTCCGGCTCGTCCATCACATAGAGCCCCGGCCGGAAGAACTTGCCCCGGAACGCGGCGAGGAAGCCCTCGCCGTGACTGACCGAGTCCGGTGCGAATCCTTCCCGGTCCAGGGCGTCCAGCGCCGTCTCGGCGCGCAGGAAGAACCCCTTACGGGCTGACCAGCTGCCCATCATGCGCCGGCCGTACGCAGTCGCGTCGAGCCGGATCCGCTCACCCAGCACCGATTTGGGCCGATGGCTGGCGTAGCGCCAGTCGTGGGAGCCACCCCAGGAGTCCAGACCGAAGCCCTCGGCGATGGCCTCCACCAGGGTGGACTTTCCCGAGCCGTTCTCGCCGACGAGAAAGGTCACCGGCGTGGTGATCCGCAGTCCCTCCTCCAGCAGCTGACGCACACACGGCACGGACCAGGGCCACTCCGACCGGTCGCACGAGGCCACGTTTGCGTACGCACGTTCGATGATCATGGGATGAGTCTCTCAGGACTCGCGGAAACGGGCCCGTGGTCGCCGGCCGAATCGCGCCGGGCGGGTTCAGCGATCCGGCGCGGCCGGCACGCATGCCTCCCCCTCTTCTTTTAGGTAGCGCCACGCATTGATAGGCGCTGTCCGAGCGCCGCACACTCTGGGTGGCCCGAGGGTGTCGAACGGCGGGTCTCGTCGCAGGACGTCCCACGGCCGCCGGACCTGACCTCCGGTCACCCCGCCTCTCCGCGGTGCCCCCGTGCCGAGCTGACCACCCCCACCAGGCCCGACCGGGCCTGACGCATCATGAGGAGAAACTGTGGATCGTCCATCTCGCACTGTGCGGAGACTGCTGGCCGTCGGCGCCGGTGCCGCCCTGCTCGCCGGTGCCGTTTCGACCGCTGGAGCCGCCGCCGCGCCCGCACCGCCGGGCGGTGGCGAAGGTCGCATCGTCGGTGCCGACCGCCCCGGCGCGGTCGAGGGCTCCTACATCGTCACCCTCAAGGACTCCGTGGCCCGTGCGGAGATACCCTCCGTCGCGAAGTCCTTGTCCAAGCGCCACGCGGGCGAGGTGAGGAGCACCTACACCACCGCCCTGCGCGGCTTCTCGGTGAAGATGAGCGAGGAGAAGGCGAAGCGCCTGGCCGCCGACCCCTCGGTGGCCCGGGTCGAGGCGGACGGAGCGGCCTACGCCACCGGCACCCAGCCCAATCCGCCCTCGTACGGCCTGGACCGCATCGACCAGCGCAGCCTCCCGCTGGACAGGAGCTTCAGCTATCCCGGCGACGCCTCCGACGTCACCGTCTACGTCGTCGACTCCGGGGTGCGGCTGAGCCACAGCGACTTCGGCGGGCGGGCCGCCAGCGGTTACGACTTCATCGACAACGACTCCAACGCATCCGATTGTCATGGGCATGGTACGCATGTGGCCGGGACCGTCGCGGGCGGCTCCTACGGAGTCGCCAAGGGCGCCAAGATCGTCAGCGTTCGCGTGCTGAACTGCCAGGGCTCGTCCGGTACCACCTGGGACCCGGTCCTCCGCGGCATCGACTGGGTCACCAAGAACGCCAAGAAGCCCGCAGTGGTCAACATGAGCGTCGGGGGCGGCAAGACCCAGTCCATCAACGACGCGGTCAGCAACTCCATCGCCTCCGGCATCACCTGGGTCGTCGCGGCGGGGAACAACAACGCCGACTCCTGCCAGTACTCGCCCTCGTCCACACCGGCGGCGATCACGGTCGGCGCCACGAACAGCTCGGACGCCCGCGCCACCGGCTGGAGCAACGGCCAGGCCTCCAACTACGGCACCTGCCTCGACATCTTCGCGCCCGGCGACAAGATCATCTCCACCTCCAACGCGGGCGACGGCGCCAACCAGTCCATGAGCGGCACCTCCATGGCATCCCCGCACACGGCCGGCGCGGCCGCGCTCGTCCTGGCCGCCTCCCCGTCCCTCACCCCGGCCCAGGTCCGCGACAAGCTGGTCGCCGACGCCACCCCGGACAAGATCAGCGACGCCCGCCCCGGCTCGCCCAACCGCCTGCTGTTCACCGGCACCGGCGGCGGTGAGGACCCCACCGATCCCCCCGGCAGGAAGTTCGAGAGCGCCGGCCAGGTCCAGATCCGCGACAACGCCACCGTCGAGTCACCCATCACCGTGACCGGCATCGACGGGAACGCCCCCGCCACCCTCTCGGTCACCGTCGACATCCGCCACACCTTCCGCGGCGACCTCAAGGTCGAACTGCTGCCCCCGGGCGGAGGCACGGCCGTCCTGAAGAACTTCAACTCCGCCGACAGCGCCGACAATGTCCAGGGCGCGTTCACGGTCGACGCCTCCGGCAAGCCCGCCAACGGCGTCTGGAAGCTCCGCGTCACCGACAACTGGGTCAACGACACGGGGTACATCAACGCCTGGTCGCTCCAGTTCTGATTCCGCGTCCGAGCAGGTCCGGCCGGAGGGGGCGGCCGCGGCGCCCGCAACACGCGCCGCAGCCGTCCCCCCTCTATCCACCGACGTCGCGACGGGCCATCATGAGGCCGTCCGGCGGCCCGGTCGGACCGCGTCCGCCCGGCCGGATCGTGTCCGCGCGGTCGGACCGCCTCCGCCCGCTTTGCGTCTGCCCGCATCGCGTCCGCCCGTCGTGCCGATGCCGCCCAGGGACGCGGAAGGAAGCCGTGAACGCCCAGTCGCCGCCCTCCGTCCCCGGTGTCCTGATCGGACGGTCCGCCCTTCTGGACGACGTCCGCGCGGAGTTCGACCGCAGACCCGCCGTCGTGGTGCTCACCGGCGAGGCAGGGGTGGGGAAGAGCCGGCTCGTACGGGAACTCCTCCGGCGGGCCACGCCACCGGGTGTCGTCACCCTGATCGCCCGCTGCCAGGAGTCGGACGGGCCGTCCTTCCCGTTCGCACCGATCATCGAGGCGATCGGCTCGTCCGAGGCGCTGGCGGCGGCCCTGCCCGCGGAGCTACCGACGGTGACCGGGGCCCTTCGCGGGCTGCTGCCCGACCTCGCCGATCGCCTCCCGCCCGCCCCGCTTCCTCTGGGAGACCCGGCTGCCGAACACCACCGCGTCCTGCGCGCCCTGTACGCGCTGACGGCGTCTCTGGGGGACGTCGTCCTGGTCGTGGAGGACCTCCAGTGGGCCGATGCATCCACCCGCGCCTTTCTCCGTACGGTCGTCTCCGACCCGCCGCCGCGCCTGGGGCTCGTGCTCACCGCCCGCGGCCACACCGTTCCCCACACCGATGCCGAGGGCGGCGGCGGGCTCCCGTTCCCGCTGCGCGCCCCGGCCCATGTCACGGTGGCCGAGCGGCACCTCGCACCGCTGTCGGCGGCGGAGACCGGGGTGCTGGCCGCCGGGTTGCTCGGCGCGCAAGCGGTGCCGGAGGAGTTCGCCGAGCGACTGCACCGCTGGACCGGCGGCCTGCCCTACGTCGTCGAGGAGGTGCTGCGCGAAGGGCCTGCCCGCACGGAGCCGCGTACGGAGACGGCGGAGGAGCCGGACCCGCCCCTGCCCGCGTCCGTGCGCCGTGTGGTGGTGGAGCGCCTGCGTCACCTTCCGCCGACGGGGCGCCGGGTGGTCGCCGCGGCGGCCGTCCTCCGCGACCCCGCGCCCGTGGAACTTCTGGGGGCCGTCGCGGGGCTGGACGAGCCGGAGACGCGCCGGGCGCTCGCCGCCGCCCTGAGGGAAGGATGCCTGCGGGCGGCCTGCGGCTCCTACACCTTTCCCTACGACCTGGCGCGCCGGGCCGCCTACGAGGCGGTCGCCGAACCGGAGAGGCCCGTACTCCACCTGCGGGCGGCCCGCGCCCTGGCCCGGCACACGAGCCCCCTTCCGCTGGCGGGAATGGCCGGGCACTACCGGTGCGCCGGCCGCGGCGCGCAGGCGGCGCGCTGCCTGGAGGCGGCCGCGGACCGGGCGGCCGGCGGCGGCGACGCGGGTACGGCCGCCGCCCACTATCTCGATGCCCTGCGCGGGGGCCCCTCGCCCGTCGCCCGCGACCGGATCGCGCTGAAGCTCGCCCGGGTCGCGCTGAACGCACGCCCCGGCCCGGAGGTGCCCGCCGCCCTGCGGCAGGTGCTCGGCCGGTGCTCGCTCGGACCCGGCCCGAGCGGTGAGATCCGGCTGCTCCTGGGTCTGTTGCTGCGCAACCAGTCGGGTTCCGGTCTTGAGGCGCTGGAGGAGATAGCGCGCGCGGTTCCCGATCTCCTCAGCGTCTCCACCGGGCAGGCCGCACGGGCGTTGGCGATCACCGCCATCCCCTCGCTCAAGGGCTGGCCGATGAGCGAGCACCGGCGTCTGCTGGCCGAGGCGGAGCGGCTGCTGCCCCGGGTCGAGGAGGCGGACCTGCGCTCGGCGGTCCTGGCCAACCGCGCCACCGCCCTGGCCCTGATGGGCGACCCGTCGGCGTGGGAGGCGGTGGCCGACCTGCCCGGCACCCTCACCGGTGAGGCGGTGGCCAGGGTGCACGCCAACCTCGCGGGCGCCGCCGCCTCCTTGGGACACCCGGAGCGTGCCCGTGCCTTCCAGGCCCGGGCCTGGAAGGCGGTGCGGACGAACCATGCCCCGTATCTCGAAGCGTTTGTCGAGACCACGGACGTGGTCGCCGCTTTCACGGCCGGCCGGTGGAATGGGCTCCTGGAGCGGGCCGGGCGTGCCGAGGAGCAGTACCGGAACGTGCCCGACTTCCACGCGGAGGCCCTGCTGGTCTGCGGGCTGCTCCGCCTCCACACCAAGGGGCAGACGGATGTGGCGCGCCGCCTCCTGGAGCAGGCCGTTCGGACGACCGCGCTGGACACCGGCGTCGTGCTGACCTCCGCCGCGGCCGCCGTCGCCCGGGTCCATCTGGCGGCCGCCCGCCCCGCCCGGGCCGTCCAGGCGGTGGAGGGGGCGCTGCACCACGTCCGCCGTACGGGCGCGTGGGTGTGGGCGACGGCGCTCGCGCCCCCGGCCGTCGAGGCCCTGATCCGGGACGGCCGCCCCGGTGAGGCCCACCGCCTCGTCGCGGAGCTGGCGGAGGGCATCGCCGACCGGGACGCTCCGGCCGCCCGGGCCGCCCTGCTCGGCTGCCGGGCCCTGCTCACCGCCACGGACGGCCCGCGGGCCGCAAGCGGTACGCCCGACGCGCTGTACGCGGCCGCCGCGGACGCCTGGACGAAGCTGGAGCGCCCCTACGAAGCCGCGTACGTGAGGGAGGCTCTGGGCCTCCACCTGCTGGCCACCGGGGCGGCGGGCGGGCGCACGGTGCTGCACGAGGCGATCACGGGCTACCAGGATCTCGGTGCCGTATGGGATGTGCTGCGGTGCCAGCGCGGACTGCGGGAGCACGGCCAGGTCACCGTCCGCAGACCCGGCGCGCTGGGGTACGGCGACCATCTCTCGCCCCGGGAAAGGGCGGTGGCCCGGCTGGCCGCACTGGGGCTGTCGAACCGTGAGATCGCGCGCGAGCTGGTTCTCTCGCACCGGACGGTCGAGCACCACGTGGCACGTGCCCTGCGGAAGCTGGGAGTCTCGTCCCGCACCGAGATCGGCCCACAGCTCGGACGCTGACACGACGCCCCCGACGCTTGCCGTTGCCGGCGGTCGGAGCCTGTCGCCCTACCGGGCGCCGTCCTCCATCAGCTCCGACACCTTCACGAAGCGGTAGCCGCGCTCGCGCAGCTCCGGCACGACCCGGCGTACCGCCGCCTCGGTGGCCGGGGCCGCGCTGCGGGTGCAGTGCATCACCACCAGCGACCCCGGCCGCACCCCGTCCAGCACCTGTTCGGCCACCGCCCCCGCATCCGTCGCGAACGCGTCGCCGCCGACCACGTCCCACTGCACCGCCGTCACGTCGGCCGGGGCCAGTGCGCGCAGTGCCGTGTTGTCGTAGCAGCCGCCGGGGAAGCGGAAGTACGGCACCACGTTCCGTACGCCCGCCTTCCGGAACGCCGTGAAGGCGCGTTCCACATCGCGGGTCATCGCGGCCTTCTCGACCACCGGCAGGCCGTAGCAGGGGGCGCTGAAGGCGTGGTGGCTGTAGGAGTGGTTGGCGACCTCGAACAGGGGGTCCGCGCCGATGGCCTTCGCCTGCGCCGGGTACTCCTCGGCCCAGCGCCCGGTCATGAAGACGGTGGAGGGCACCTTCAGCCGGCGCAGCAGCGCGATCAGTTCCGGGTTGTCGAAACGCTCGCCGGAGGCCGCCCGGGGGCCCTGATCGGCCGTCATGTCGGCGTCGAACGTCAGCGCCACGACCTTCTCCGCCGAGCGGGCGGCCGTACCCCCGCCCGCCGGTCTCCGCTCGAAGACCGGGATGCGGCCCGCCGGGCCGGGGGCCATCGTGGGCGGCTTCTCCGGTGCTGCGGAGGCAGGGGCGGAGGCCTTGGAAAGGGGGGTGGGAGCGGCCGGGGGAGCGGGTGCGGGGGGTGTGCCCCCGCACCCGGTCAGGGCGGCGCCGGTCAGCGCCCCCAGGACCGTCAGTGTCGTCGTCTTCCGTGCAGCAGTGATCACTCACGGAAAATATCCGACAAGATGGTCATATCTTCTGACGGCGCTCCGGCGGGCCCGGCACTCCGTCGGAGCGCCGGAGCGGGCTACCTCAGCACCAAGGGCCCGTCACCGCGAACGTCGTCCCCGGCGTGTAGCAGTTCACGTACATCGTCGAGCCGTCCGGCGAGAACGTGACGCCCGCGAACTCGCCCCACTCCGGCTCCTCGGGCGTCCCGATGTTCTGCCGCCCGCGCGCCATCGCGTACACCTCGCCGCGCCGCGTCACCCCGAGCACGTGCTGCGCGCCGCCGCCGTCCTCACAGACCATCAGCCCGCCGTCGGCCGCCAGGCAGATGTTGTCGGGGGACTCGCCGGGCAGCTGGATGTCGGTGTCCGGGCCGAAGAGCACGACCAGGGTGAGCCGCCGCTTCTTCGGCTCGTACCGCCACACCTGCCCGTAGTGGTCGGCCGCCGAGCCCTCGTCGCGGTGGGCGAAGCTGGAGACGAAGTAGACCGAGGAGTCGCCCCAGTAACAGCCCTCCAGCTTCTGCGCGTGCGTGATGCCCTTCGGCCCGAAGTCCTGGAAGCGGATCGCCGTCCCGGAGGCCAGCGGATCCGGGACGGGAACCCACTCGATCCGGTCGAAGCTCGCGCCGGTCTCCTGCACGGCCGACAGGTCCGGCACGCCCGGCACCCGCATCGCCTCCAGCACCCCGCCCGCCCGCAGCGAACCGGTGCCGCCGAGCGGCTTCTCGGGCAGGAAGCGGTAGAAGAGCCCGAACGGCTTCTCGAACGCGTCCTCCGTCTCGTACACGATCCCGGACTTCGGGTCGACGGCGATCGCCTCGTGCTGGAAGCGGCCCATCGCGGTCAGCGGGACGGCCCCGGTGCGGTGCGGATCGGCGCCGTCCACCTCGAAGATGAAGCCGTGGTCCTTGGTGTAGCCGTTGGTTCCGGCCTTGTCCTCGGTCTCCTCGCACGTCAGCCAGGTGCGCCAGGGGGTGGGCCCGCCCGCGCAGTTCACCGCCGTACCCGCGATGGCGACGCGTTCGCCGAGCACCTTGTTGCGGCCGTCCAGCTCCAGCGACGTACAGCCGCCCTTGGCCGCCGGGTCGTAGGTCAGTCCCTCGACGGTCGGTACGCCGATCTCGGCCGTGTGCCGGTTCTCGTGGTTGCGGACGAGGTGGATCCGCCCGTTGCGGCCGCGCAGGGCGGTCATCCCGTCGTGGTTGCTGGGCACCGGCCCCTCGCCGGAGCGCAGCGGTTCGCCCTCCCGGGACAGCACCCGGTAGCGGAATCCTTTCGGCAGGTCGAGCAGACCGTCCGGGTCGGGGACGAGGGGGCCGTAGCCGCCGTGGCCGCGTGCGGCGGCCGTGCCCGCGAAGAGTTCGGAGAAGGCCCCCGTGAAGGCGACCGCGGCGGCTGCGCCGCTGCCTGCCAGGACCTGACGTCGGGTGGCGGTGGTGCGGGGTGCGGTTGACATGAGGTGACTCCCTGTTGGCGGACAGGTGAAGTGACCCGCACGTGTGTAGCACGCACGGAGGCGCGGGGGAACCATGCGTACCCCCGCGCCCCGTGTTGCCGCTGGGACGGGCCCCGTTGGGAGCAGCCGTCCGCGGAAGATCAGGCCAGCGAGGCCGACAGCGTGATCGTCGTGCCCGTCAGCGCCTGGCTGACCGGGCAGTTCGCCTTGGCGTCCTCGGCGGCCTTCACGAAGCCGGCCTCGTCGAGACCGGGTACCTCGCCCACGACGCTGAGGTGGATGCCGGTGATGCCCGTACCGGGCTGGAAGGTCACCTCGGCCTTGGTCTCCAGCTTGGTGGGCGGCGTACCGGCCCCGGCGAGTCCGTGGGAGAGCGCCATCGAGAAGCAGCTGGAGTGCGCGGCGGCGATGAGCTCCTCGGGGCTCGTCCTGCCGTTCGCCTGCTCCGAGCGGGAGGGCCAGGAGACCGGATAGTCACCGATGCCGGAGGAGTCGAAGGTGACGACCCCCTTGCCCTCGATCAGGTTGCCTTCCCAGTTCGTGTGCGCCTGACGCGTGGTAGCCATGCTGGATCCCTTCGGACGGTGTGCGCGGTGGTACGGGACAACAAGAGGCTCCTCGCGGCGCGTGGTGCCCCGTTTGCGTTACGCCCCCGAACCTACTGCGCCACCAGCCCCTTCGCGTCACGCGCCAGTGCCGTCAGTCGGGAGATCGCCCGGAAGTACTTCTTCCGGTACCCGCCGTTCAGCATCTCGTCGCTGAAGAGCTTGTCGAACGGCAGCCCGGAGGCGAGCACCGGCACCTCCCGGTCGTACAGCCGGTCGGCCAGCACCACCAGGCGCAGCGCGGTCGACTGGTCGGGCACCGCCGTCACCCCGGTCAGGCAGACCGCGCCGATGTCGTCGGTCAGCGCGCCGTACCTGCTCGGGTGGACCCGGGCCAGGTGCTCCAGCAGCCCGGGGAAGTCGTCGAGGGACGCGCCGGGCGTGGCGTACGCGGCCCGGGTGACCTGCTCGTCGTCGTACGGCGGCGGGGCCTCGGGCAGCCCCCGGTGCCGGTAGTCCTCGCCGTCGATGCGCAGCGGGCGGAAATGCGCGGACAGGCCCTGGATCTCGCGCAGGAAGTCGGCGGCGGCGAACCGGCCCTCACCGAGCTTGCCCGGCAGGGTGTTCGAGGTCGCGGCGAGCGCCACCCCGGCCTCCACGAGCCGGCTGAGCAGCGAGGACACCAGCACGGTGTCGCCCGGGTCGTCGAGCTCGAACTCGTCGATGCACAGGAGCCGGTGCCCGCTCAGGGTCCGCACGGTCTGCTGGAAGCCCAGCGCGCCCACCAGGTTGGTCAGCTCCACGAACGTGCCGAACGCCTTCAGCGACGGCTCGGCGGGCGTGGCGTGCCAGAGGGAGGCCAGCAGATGGGTCTTGCCGACGCCGTAACCGCCGTCCAGATAGACCCCGCGCGGCCCGGTCGGCGCGGCCGGCTTCTTGCTGAACCACTTGCGCCGCCCGGCGCCCGTCGCGTGCGCCCCGCCGAGCCCGGCGGCGAAGCCCGCCAGGACCGTGACGGCCTCGCTCTGGCTGGGCTGGTTCGGGTCGGGTACGTACGTGTCGAAGCGCACCGAATCGAAGCGCGGCGGCGGCACCATCTCGGCGACCAGACGGTCTGCGGGGACGTGCGGCTCACGGGCGCACAGGGACAGCGGGGCCGTTTCGGAAAGGGGGCTCTGCCCCGGAAACGCGGTGGATGACGACACAACTCTCCACCCTAAGGCCCGTGCCAGACTGCAACCCATGCGAAGCCTGTTCCCTGTGACGGACCTGACAACGACGGGCCCCGCCGCCCCCGACCGCGAGTGGAGCCTCGACGAGCTGGCGGAGGCGTACGCCTACCCCGCCGGCCTCGCCGCCGGGACTCCCCGGCTGCGCGCCAACATGGTCTCCACCCTCGACGGGGCCGCCCAGCACGACGGCCGCTCGCAGCCCATCTCCTGCGCCGCCGACATGCGGATCTTCGGCACTCTGCGGGGCCTGGCCGACGTGGTGATCGCCGGGGCCGAGACCGTACGGCAGGAGGGGTACCGTCCGGCCCGTGCCCGGGAGGCGTTCGCGGCGCGGCGCGCGGCGGCCGGGCAGGGGCCCGCGCCCGCCGTCGCCGTGGTGACCGGTTCCCTGGACCTGGACTTCTCGCTGCCGCTCTTCACCGAGCCGCTCGTCCCCACCCTCGTGGTGACCGGCGCCGGAGCCCCCGCCGACCGGATCGCGGCGGCCCGGAAGGCGGGTGCCGAGGTGGTGATCGCGGGGGACGGCACCCGGGTGGACCCGGCGCGTGCCGTGCGCGAGCTGGCCGACCGGGGGCTGACCCGGCAGCTCACCGAGGGCGGACCCCGGCTGCTCGGCCAGTTCGTGGCCGCCGGTGTGCTGGACGAGCTGTGCCTGACGATCTCCCCGATGCTCACAGCGGGTGACGCCCAGCGCATCGCCGGAGGCCCCGGGGTCGCCGTGCCGGAACGTTTTTTCCTGGCATCGCTGCTGGAAGAGGCCGGTTTCCTCTTCACTCGGTACCGTCGGACTGACAGTTAGCGGAATTTCCCGTTCCGGTTAGCTTCGGCTGGGCACACTTATCCCTGCAGTCCCCGTGGAAGCGCGGGGAAGGATGGTTTCAGCAAACGACCGTCGACGGTCGAGCCGGCAGTCGACGAGACGAAGAAGCGGAAGGGCGCCTGTCGTGTTCACAAGCGTTTTGATGATCGAGAAGCCGCTCACTCCCGAGGACGTGGATTTCGTCACCACCCTCCACGGCGAGGAGCGGATCTCGTTCGTCGTTCTGTTGCAGCCGCGCGGTGACCAGGCCGATGTCCTGCTGCGCGCGATCGACGACGTGGCGATGGGGGAACTGAAGGAAGCGGTCCGCGAGGGCGAGGAGCCGGAGGGCAACGAGGCCCGCGAACCCGCCGAGATCGGCCTCGAATACTCCCTACGGGCGCTGCGCGAGGCGGGCTCCGAAGCGGTCGGACAGGTGATCGAGGATCACCCGCTCGACAAACTGAAGACCGTGGTCGAGGACGCGGGCGCCGACGAGGTGATCGTCCTGACGGCCCCGCACTACGTGGAGGAGTTCTTCCACCGCGACTGGGCCTCCCGGGCCCGGCACAAGGTGGGCGTCCCGGTGCTCAAGCTCTTCGCGCACAGCGAATAGGCTGAAGCCGCGCGGCCCCCGGAGGCAAGCCGGTACCGCGCCACCACGTCACGGACCCTAGGAGCACAGATGGCACCCGGCATTCCCGCCGCCATGGAACGACCGCACTTCATCGGCATCGGCGGCGCCGGAATGTCGGGCATCGCGAAGATCCTCGCGCAGCGCGGGGCGAAGGTGGCGGGCAGCGACGCCAAGGAGTCCGCCACCGTCGCATCGCTGCGGGTGCTGGGGGCGACCGTGCACATCGGACACGCGGCAGGCCATCTGGCCGACGACGCGTCCTGCGTGGTCGTCTCCAGCGCCATCCGCGCCGACAACCCGGAGCTGCTCCGGGCGAACGAGCTGGCCATCCCGGTGGTGCACCGCTCCGACGCGCTGGCCTCGCTGATGAACGGCCTGCGCGCCATCGCGGTGGCCGGCACCCACGGCAAGACGACGACGACGTCGATGCTGGCCGTCGCCCTCTCCTCGCTGAGCCTGGCCCCCTCGTACGCCATCGGCGGCGACCTGGAGGGCCCCGGCACCAACGCCACGCACGGCGAAGGCGACATCTTCGTCGCGGAGGCGGACGAGAGCGACCGCAGCTTCCAGAAGTACGACCCCGAGGTCGCGATCGTCCTCAACGTGGAGCTGGACCACCACGCGAACTACGCCTCGATGGACGAGATCTACGACTCCTTCGAGACCTTCGTCGGCAAGATCGTCCCCGGCGGCACCCTGGTCGTCTCCGCCGACCAGCCCGGCGCGGTCGAGCTGACCCGCCGGGTCCGCGACCTGTCCGACCTCAAGGTCGTCACGTACGGCTCCGCCGAGAACGCCGACGTACGCGTCCACAAGGTCAACCCGCGCGGCCTGAGCAGTGAGGTCACCGTCCTCCTCAACGGGAAGTTCCTCACCTTCACGGTCTCGGTCCCCGGCGCCCACTACGCCCACAACGCGGTCGCCGCGCTCGCCGCCGGCGTCGCCCTCGGTATCCCGGCGCACAACCTGGCCTCCGCCCTCGGTTCGTACACCGGGGTCAAGCGCCGCCTCCAGCTCAAGGGCGAGGCGGCGGGCGTGCAGGTGATCGACTCGTACGCCCACCACCCCACCGAGATGACCGCCGACCTGGAGGCCATGCGCGGCGCGGCCGCCGACGCCCGCATCCTGGTGGTCTTCCAGCCGCACCTGTTCTCCCGTACCCAGGAGCTGGGCACCGAGATGGGCCAGGCCCTCGCGCTGGCCGACGCCTCCGTGGTCCTGGACATCTACCCGGCCCGCGAGGACCCGATCCCGGGCATCACCAGCGCCCTGATCATCGACGCGGCGAAGGAGGCCGGGGCCGAGGTCACCGCCGTCCACGACCAGGCGGACGTGCCCGCCGCCGTCGCGGGAATGGCGAAGCCCGGCGATCTCGTTCTCACCATGGGAGCGGGCGATGTCACCGACCTCGGCCCGCGCATCCTGGACCACCTGTCGAGCGGCCGGTAGCCGAGTGGCGACCGGATCGAGCGACCACCTGTCGAGCTGAGGAGCGGGACGTGTCGTACGACGTCGAGAAGCCGGACGAGCAGTGGCGGGCGGAGCTGAGCCCCGCCGAGTACGCGGTGCTGCGCCAGGCCGGCACCGAACCCGCGTTCAAGGGTGAGTACACCGACACCAGGACGGCGGGCGTCTACTCCTGCCGGGCCTGCGGGGCGGAGCTGTTCCGCTCCGACACCAAGTTCGAGTCGCACTGCGGCTGGCCGTCCTTCTACGACCCGAAGAACACCGACGCGGTCGAGCTGATCGAGGACCGCAGCCACGGCATGGTCCGCACCGAGGTGCGCTGCGCCCGCTGCGGCTCGCACCTGGGCCATGTCTTCGAGGGCGAGGGCTACCCGACCCCGACGGACCAGCGCTACTGCATCAACTCGATCTCGCTGACCCTGGCGCCGGACGAGAGCTGAGCCCGGCCGGGCTCACACCTGTGCCCCCGCTCCCTCCCGGCATACGCGGGAGGGAGCGGGGGCACAGTGCTGTCACCCCCACGGCGGGGGATCACCCGTCCGAAGACGTCTCCGCCTCGGACCGCAGCAGCGGGTGGATCACGCCCGGGAAGACCGTCGCCTGCACGATCTCCTCGGCCGACCCGCCCTGCACGACGGTCTCCGCGACGCCCCAGGGCCGCCCGGCCAGGTGGATGGTCAGGGTGTACGAGGAGGAGCAGCCGGTGCACTCGTAGCGGTCGGCCCAGGTCTCGACCTCGGTGGTGGAGCCCGGGTAGCGCTTCACATGGCGGTGGCGGGCGTGGCAGTGGTCGCAGGTCTCGCCCGGCTCGCAGGTCCCGCCGCACGGACACGGCACGTCGAAGCTGTCGGCGGGCTTCCAGCGCTGCACGAGGACGGCGTCGCGGGTGGCGCCCATGTCCTTCATGGCCTTGAGGTTGCGGGCGGCGACGTTGTACGACTCGCCGGTGGCGGCCATCCGGTCGCGGATGACGTCCTTGCGTCCGCGGTTGGTCGTCATGTGGTTCCTCCTGGGTTCACGCAGCCCGCCAGGAGGCCCATGAGTCAGATCATTACCTCTTTACGTTACCCGCCCCGGACCCGTACGCGTCGGACAGCCTGATCCGCACGGTGGAGCCGCCGGTCGAGACGCGGACGACGACGAGCGCGGTGAGCGCCGCCGCGGTCGGTGACGGCGAGCATGCCCGGCGTACAACGGAGAACGCGAAGAACGCGAAGAACTTCGTTGCCGGCTTTCGAGACCCCATGAGAGCATCACGCCCGATGCATACAGCAGAGGTATCAGAAGCCTGTATCGAGGACGCGAACAACGTCCTGATCGCTCCTTCGGCATTGCAGGACGACGACGCGGTCCGGGACTTCTTCGGCTCCACGATCACTCCGGAGCACCTTGCCTCCGGGGCGCCGGACCTCGCGCGGAAGACCGTCTACCTGTGTGGCGATGTCTCCGGAATCAGCGCCCACCCATTGCGCCCGGCCGACCGGGTGTTCGTCGTCCGCGAGCTGTCGACCGGTTACGACGAGCGCGCCGACGCACCGTGGGCCGTCGTCGGCATCGGCAGGGTGCCCCTCCGCGTGCACGGAGTCGGCGTGTACTACCGGCGCTTCTTCGAGCGCGATGCCGATCACTTCGGACGGATCAGCGCGGAGCACGCATTCCAGTCCCTGACGGAGTCCACCAAGCCCGGAACCGCCCACCGCAGCGGAATCTATCTCACGCCCGTCACGGAAGACGGTGACGGACTGCATTTCCGCCTGCTCCGGTGCTCCACGAACTTCTCGGGGCCGACCGAGAGCTTCCGCCCGACCGACACGGACATCGTCGATGCGCTGAACCGCGAGGCCGCCGACGTCTTCCGGAATCAGGCGCTGCTGAATCACGTCCTCGCGCAGGTCTACCACAACACCCTCGCCACGCCCGAGCGCAAGCAGTCCAAGGCCAGGATCTCGGCCCATGCCGACAAGACCAAGGACATGCCCGCCAACGGCATCATGGCTTTCTGCACGTTCTACGACGGGCTCGACAAGCTGCGCCCCTTGGCCGAAGACCCCTTCGATTACGGCGTGAAGCGTGCCAGCGGCCTGACCAGACTGCACTTCCGCCTCAAGAAGTCGGCAGAGGGAGGAGAGGGGCCCGAAGAGACCGCGCTCCCGGAGCAGTTCACGCTGACGCTCTATCCCGGCTCCGTCTTCTTCATGCCGCTGTCCACCAACCGCCGGTACACGCACGAGATCCGGCCCTCGGGTCTGGACGCCGAGTTGCTGCCGACCCGCCTGGGATATGTGGTGCGCTGTTCGAGCGCCGAAGCCGTGCACAAGGACGGCGACACCTTCCTCAAGAAGGCCGGAGGCCTGGTGAAGCTGGGGCCGCCCACGGAGGACGGCATGGACGATCTGCGCAGGCTGTACGCCGAGGAGAACAGGACCGCGTCCTTCATCGACTACGGCGGCAGGTTCCTCTTCAGCATGAACTCCGGAGACTACGATGCGCCCCGGGTCTAGCCTCTCGGACGAGATCCGCTCGTACGCGCTGCCTATCGCGCCGGATCTCTTCACGGAGCTGTCGGAATCGGCCCGTTGGGAAGAGGTGGGGAAGGGCCGGCGGGGCGCCACGCTGGCCAGGATCGACGAGGCGGGTGGTGTGCCGCTCGTGCGCACCACCACGCGGTACGGAAGCCCGACGCAGCGTTTCCGGCCGGTGCACGAGCGGCTGGCGCGACAGATCCAGGAACGCGCGGAGATCTCGGCCGCCACGTTCAACAACGCCCTCATCGAGAGCTACACGAACGCCTACAGGACCATGGGCTTCCATTCCGACCAAGCTCTTGATCTGGCCGACGAGTCGTTCATCGCCGTCTTCTCCTGCTATCAGCACCCGGAGGCGAGCCCGCCGAGGAAACTGATCTTCGAAGCGAAAGGGTCCGGTGCGGATTCCGGTGTGGGTTCCGGCGCGGGTTCCGGTGGCGAGTCCGGCGGCGAGAAGTTCGAGATTCCTCTCGTCCACAACAGCGTCGTCGTGTTCTCCGTCGCATCGAATCGGCGACTCAAGCACAAGATCGTCCTGGACGCACCCGACCGGACGGCGGACAACACCTGGCTGGGTGTCACGTTCCGGACGTCGAAGACGCTGGTCCGCTTTCGCGACGGGCACGCGCACCTTCCGCAGGGTGTGCGTCTCACGACGGCCGACGACGAGCAGCAAAGCGAGTTCTACCGACTGCGGCGCCGTGAGAACAAGGAAACGGACTTCGTCTACCCCTCGCTGACGTACACCATCAGCGAGAGCGATCTGATGCCACCCGTCTGATGCCAGTGAGCATTTTCCAGCCTCACGTTGACGCGTGGTGAAGGACGAGGACGGCTTTCGCCAGGTCGGTGATGCGGTTGGTGCTGCAGCGGGGCTTCCGCAGGAGTCGCCGGCAGGTGCGTCCCGTCGAGGATGACGAAGCCTCTACGGCACCCGTCCGTGCTGCTACGCCGTCAGACGTGGCTCGAAGACCTGGGGGAAGCGGGGCCGGTGAAGCGGCTGCCGTGGGCATCCGACCGCCTACCGGCCCCCGATGTCAGCAGCTGCGGGAGTTGTAGGTGGACCAGTAGGGGCCGCCCCCGTTGGGCGGGTAGAAGCGGTAGTTCCCGTCGGGCGAACGCTGCAACACGAAATCGTGCGAGCTGTACGAGCTCCTGGAACCCTTCACGCCGTCAAACACCACATACCGCCACCCGTTCTGGTTGTCGCGCTGCGCGATTCTGTCGCCGGCCTTTGTCCAGCTGTTCCGGCCGGCGGATCCGTCCGCGCTAAGGCCCTTGTCCGCTTGGAATTTCCTCGTTGCGGAATCAGTCTGGTCGCCGAAGACACCATCGATCCCGGACGAGGGCAAGTAGCCATTAGCCCAGAGAATCGTCTGCCAGAGACAGGCGACGTTCGAGGAGCGGTGCGTCCTGACGTTGACGACGCCCTCGTCATCGAAGTCGTCGCCGACCGCGCCGCTGCCGTAGACGTACGCCCTGCCGCTGTAGGAGCCGCTGGCCGCAGCCGGAGTGGCGGTGGTGACGGTGACGCCGAAAGCCAACGAGGCGCCGACGACGGGGACCGCTGCTCTGCGCAGCACGCGACGGATGGAGCGGATTGTAGACATGGATCTCCCTGGGTGGGTGAAACGCGGGCAAAGGGTTCCGGGTGCTACCTGGCGGTAGTCACGCCGATGAGGATCCGGACTACTCGTGCTCCCGGTGGCCGGCCACGTGGCGCGCGGCTGGGCGAGGCACGGATCTTCCGAAGCTCGGCATCGCTCCGGTGCCGGCCCCCGGCTCTGACATGCGGGATGCCAAGCGACACGGCACCACCGAGTGGCCGCGACCACGCGGGCGGATCGAGTTCGCGAACGAACGGCGCAAGTGAACTCCCCCGAGATTGATGAGCATTCAACAGTCCGGTACGGCGAGCATAGTGGTCCCGCCCGGTTCGGTGGGCTGTTCTCTGTTCCATGAGGAGCGGTGACCACAATCGGTGCCGCCGTCGCGTCGCCGTCGCCGTCGGCTCAGGACCGGGAGTCGCTTCCGACATCGTGCGGTGCCGGACCGGCATGGTGGAAGGGAGGGCCTTCCGGCCTGACGCCGTTGGCCTCGCTGCTCTGCCGTCGGCAGAACACCGGCCGGACCGGGCTCGACGATCACTACAGTCCGGTCCCATGACGACGACGGTGACGACGCGTACGGTCGAGTATCCGGCCGACGGTCTGACGATGATCGGGCACCTCGCGCTCCCGGCCGGTGCCGGCCGCCGGCCCGCGGTGCTGCTCGGGCCGGAGGGCATGGGGCTGAGCGACGTCGAGCGCCGCCGGGCCGATGCGCTCGCCGAACGGGGATATGTGGCGCTGGCCTTCGACCTTCACGGCGGGCGCTATCTGGGCGACCCCGAGGAGATGCTGGCCCGTTGCCTGCCGCTGCTCGCCGATCCCGACCGGATGCGGGGCATCGGCCATGCGGCGCTCGACGTGTTGCGCGCCGAACCGCGGACCGACCCCGACCGGATCGCCGCCGTCGGCTACGGCACCGGGGGCGCGGTCGGGCTGGAGCTCGGCCGCGACGGCGTCGGCCTGCGCGCGATCGGGACGGTCAACGCGACCACCACGGGCCGCCCGGGTGAGGCGGCGCGCATTCGCTGCCCGGTGTGGGCCGGGGTCGGGTCGGAGGACCCGATCATGCCGCCCGAGCAACGGAACGCGTTCACCGCCGAGATGCAGGCCGCGGGCGTCGACTGGCGTCTCACGGTCTACGGCGGAGCCCTGCACGCCTTCCACCACCCGCCGGTCGACCACCCCACGGTCCCCGGCGTCGGCTACCACCCACAACACGCGCGGCGCGCCTGGCGCGATGTCGTCGGCCTGCTCGCCGAGTGCCTGCCCGTGACGGGCGATCCGAAGGCATGACCCGGGCAGGCGAGCTCGCGCCGAGACCGGCGGCCGCTACGCGGAACCCGCTGCCGCCCCACCCTCCGGCCGGTCGTCCTTCCGGTATTTGACCGCCAGTACCGCGAGACCCACTCCGGCCAGGCCGAGGGCGCCACCGATGGCGACGACGACCCAGCCGAAGAAGTCCTTCGCCGAGTCCTGCCGGCCCACGGCCTCCTCGGCGCCGAACGAGTCCGTCGTCCCGCCCGTGGACCGGGAGTGGCGCTCACACGTCTCGCCCTCCTCGATGACCTGGCTGCCGCAGAGCGCCGGCGGCGTGTCGACGATCATGTCCCTGCCCAGCAGCCCGACCCAGATCCCGGCCGCCAGCAACGCGAGCACGACGATCGACATGCAGCCCCACTGGCCGGCATTCCCCACTGCCTTCTTTGTCATGGTCACGGACGCTACCGCTCCCAACTCGGGCCTGCTCACAGGGGTACGGCACAGCCCGCTTCCGGCCGGACCGGGGAGCGCTCACCGCAAAAGAGCGCGGTCCGGCGGTGCGATCAGTCCTGCGGGCGGGCTTGTTGCGCCCGGGTCGGTTCGGCGGTCGACCGACGCGGGATCTCGACCGTGCCGGAGAGCCGGCGGGTCACTGTCGCGCGCTCCACGTCGTCCATGTCCTCCACGGCCGGCCGGTGGACGATCTTCGTCAGCCCTGGGCGGCGTAGGCGAGGAAATACGTCCAGGCGGCCGGGGCGAGGGCGAGCTGCGGGCTCTCGTCGAGCTTGGAGTCGCGGACGTGGACGGTGGAGGGGCAGGCGGCGACCTCGACGCAGTCGTCGCCGGAGCCACTGCTGTAGCTCGACTTGTGCCACTCCAGGGCGACCTCGACGCAGGAGTCTCCCGAGCCGCTGCTGTAGCTGCTCTTGAACCAGACCAGGGGTGTGGTGCTCATCTCGCTCCTCGCATCCGCCGCATCAGGCTCTTGGAGTCGTCCAACGAGAGAGCCTGTGAACGCATACTTGCACACCGCATCTGGAGCGCGCTGATCACTTTGGGGTCGGAGACGAACTGTCCGTGCTCCTGCCCTTCCAGATAGCCGAACCACTGGTGATCCGGCGTCTCCAGCAGCCGCATCGGCCCATGCAGTCCCGCGTGGTGATGCCGCACCAGCGGCATGATTTGGACATCCACATTGCGCAGCTCGGACAGGTCGAGAATGTGGTCGACCAGCTCCCTGGTGACCTCCTCGCCGCCCAAGTCCCGCAGGAACAGGTGCTCTTCGAGAATGAAGCTGAACGCGGTGTTGGGCCGGTTCCGCAGGAGCTCCTGACGTTCCAGCCGAGCCGCGAGCTGTGCCTCGATCTGCTCGTCGGCGAGCGGTGGCAACTGGTCGACGAACAGCGTCCGTGCGTACGCGGGCGTCTGCAGCAGCCCCGGAATCAAGCGGCACTCGTACGTGTACAGGCTCAGCGCCTCCAACTCCAGCTGTGCCCACTGCCGGAACCAACTCGCCAGCCCCTTGCGCCGCGTCAGATGCTTCGCCGCCGCCAGGATCACCCCGAACGCGTCGAGGAGGCTGTCCGCGCGCTCCGCGAAGTCCGGAGGCGGGAGGCGGCGGCCCTGTTCGATGGAGGCGATGGTCTCGGGTGAGTACCCGACGAGCGGGGCGAACTGCTCCTGCGTCAGTCGCGCCCGCTTGCGGAAGGTCTTGACCACCTCTCCGAACATCTTGAGGATGTACTGCGGTTCGGGTTCGCCGCTGCGCCCGCCGCCGTTGCCGAAGGTCCCGTACGTAGTGCTGTCGATGCCGTCCGTGCCGTGCGTCATGTACGGCCACCTCCCCGTGCGCCAGTCCTGGTCCGAGACCCGTCCATGCTCACGGAAAGTGACCCGTACCGTCCACCCTTCGCACCCGTACGCTGACTGAGCGTACGGGTTGCTGACCTGGTGGAGCGGGTCCGGGGCCCGGAATCTGGGGGCATGGAAGCGTCTACGAAGACCCAACCCTCCGTAACCGTAAGTGTGTTCAACCGTCAGTACTGCGCTGATCCACGCGGCGCGCGGCTCGCCCGCCGCGTCGGCCTCCACAAGCTGCACACCTGGGGCATCCCGTACCTCAGTGACGCATCGGAGTCGGCGGCCCTGATCATCGGTGAGCTGACGGCCAACGCGGCGACCCATGGCCGGGTGCCCGGCCGCAACTTCGAACTGCGGCTGTCGTACATGCCCGGCGATCCGGCCGCGCCCGGCCTTCTGCGGATCGAGGTGTCCGACACCCGGGGCGAGCGCCGGCCGCCCGGCCCCGGTGAGATCACCGTGCCGGACGGCGGCTCCGACGGCGGGCGCGGGCTGCTGATCGTGGAGGCCCTGGCGGACCGCTGGGCGGTCTTCGACCGCAACCCGGGCAAGACGGTCCGGGCGGAGCTGGACCTGCTGTGCTGACGGGTCCGGCCGCGATACCGGCGGGCCTGTCCTGTCGGTGCGTACCGCTGGGCTGCCGGGCGGGCCGGGCCGGGACGGGTGGTGGGCGTGTGCGGTCAGCGGCGGGCGAGTTGCCGCTCTCCGCCGGCGCCCGGCCGGTAGGGCAGCCCGTAGTACGTGAAGACCTCTTCCTCCGCCTCGGCGGGCAGGATGTCGTCCATGCCGATCGACGGCGCCTTCTTCACCAGCGCCTTGTCGTAGGCGACCCTGACGTAGTCGGGGCCGACGATCGCCTCGTCGAGGGGGACGAAGGCCAGTTGGTGACGGGTGGGGAGCCCGATGCGCACGGTGGCCATGGCCGGTTCGTCGGTGGTGGTGTCCACGTAGACCGCTTCGAGCACTCCGATCTTGTGGCCCTCCGGGTCGATGACGTTCCGGTCGCGCCACTCACGGATTTCGGCTGCATGGATCATGGTCTGCCTCCTGAAGCGCTCTCGGGCTGTTGCTCACGCCCTTTGCTCACCCAGGTTATCGAAAAATGTCGGAGTGTAACCGTGGGCTCTTTTTCTGATTCTTCGGACCTGAAACGCTGCGCTCCAGGTGGGGCAATATCTGTGGCCGCCGCATGAGGTTTCGGCTCGTCGGGTGAAGAGGGTTTTTGCTTCGAGTGGGGGAGTGGGGTTATTCTCGGCATCCGGATCACCACGGCGTGCTACTGTCGTTTCCAGTTGCAGTCTTGCTGTTCCCAAACTTCGAGCGCCGCCGCCGATTTTCGGCCGGTGCAGTCGCTTCCGTTTTTCCGGACATCGTTCTCCGGGTGGGGCATCACCGCGGCGACCCGGCATCCGTACCTCACGGGCCGGTGTACTGCCCCAAGGGAGACACGACATGGCATCCGGCACTGTGAAGTGGTTCAACGCGGCCAAAGGCTTCGGCTTCATCGAGCAGGACGGCGGCGGGGACGATGTGTTCGCCCACTTCTCCAACATAGCCGCCGACGGCTTCCGTGAACTGCTCGAAGGTCAGCAGGTCACTTTCGACATCATGTCGTGCCAGAAGGGTCTGACGGCCGAGAACATCGTTCCTGCCTGACCTCACCCGTATCCAGCACGATCGCGCGTATCGCGCTCTCGTCACTTCGCACCTGGCACCTCGCACCTCGCACCTCATTTCTCGTTTCTGACATTTCGTGTCTCTTCTCCGCCTGCGCGCCTGTTTCGTCTGCGCGTCGGCATTTCTCGCACGTTTCTTTCGGCCCGTTCCTGTGATTCCCCGCGCTGTTTCTCCGCTGCGGGAATTCCTTGGTACGTGCCGTATCAAGGAAGGTTTCCTGTGAACTCCACCCGTACGAACGACCGCACCTCCCGCACCTCCCGCAACCGCAGCCGTACCGGCGGCCCGAGCAGCCCGCGTCCGGTCGGCCGCGGTCGGCGGCCCGTCGTGGTCCAGGGCGAGTTCGCACCGCCGAAGACGCTCACCCCCGCACTGCCCGCCGTCGAGGCGTTCGCCGAACTCGACATGCCCGCCCTGCTGTTGGCCGCGCTCACCGCGCAGGGCGTGAGCGTTCCGTTCCCGATCCAGGGCGCGACCCTGCCGAACACCCTCGCGGGCCGTGACGTCCTCGGCCGGGGGCGCACCGGCTCGGGCAAGACCCTCGCCTTCGGCCTGGCCCTGCTGGCCCGTACCGCCGGACAGCGCGCCGAACCCCGTCGGCCGCTGGCTCTGGTCCTCGTACCGACGCGTGAGCTGGCCCAGCAGGTCACCGACGCGCTCACCCCGTACGCCCGCTCGGTGAAGCTGCGCCTGGCCACGGTGGTGGGCGGCATGTCCCTCGGCCGGCAGGCCAACGCGCTGCGCAGCGGCGTGGAAGTCGTCGTCGCCACCCCGGGGCGGCTCAAGGACCTCATCGAGCGTGGCGACTGCGCCCTGGACCAGGTCGCGATCACCGTGCTGGACGAGGCCGACCAGATGGCCGACATGGGCTTCATGCCGCAGGTCACCGCGCTCCTGGACCAGGTCCGCCCCGAGGGCCAGCGCATGCTGTTCTCCGCGACCCTCGACCGTAACGTCGACCTCCTGGTCCGCCGCTACCTCACCGACCCGGTCGTCCACTCCGTCGACCCGTCCGCGGGGGCCGTCACGACGATGGAGCACCACGTGCTGCACGTCCACGGCGGCGACAAGCACCGGGCGACGACGGAGATCGCGGCGCGCGAGGGCCGGGTGATCATGTTCCTGGACACCAAGCACGCGGTGGACAAGCTCACCGACCACCTGCTGCACAGCGGCGTACGGGCAGCCGCCCTGCACGGCGGGAAGTCCCAGCCGCAACGGACCCGTACTCTCGCCCAGTTCAAGACCGGGCACGTCACCGTCCTCGTCGCCACGAACGTCGCGGCGCGCGGCATCCACGTCGACAACCTCGACCTCGTCGTCAACGTCGACCCGCCGACCGACCACAAGGACTACCTCCACCGCGGCGGCCGTACCGCACGCGCCGGGGAGTCCGGCAGCGTCGTCACCCTGGTCACGCCCGGCCAGCGCCGCGACATGACCCGCCTCATGACCGCCGCCGGGATCGTGCCCCTGACCACCCAGGTCCGCTCCGGAGAGGAGGCGCTCGGCCGGATCACCGGATCCCAGGCCCCCTCCGGCATCCCCGTGACGATCACCGCGCCGGTGGCCGAGCGGCGCCGGCGCAGCGCGGTTCCGCGCGGACGGCGCAGCTCCGCCTCCGCCACCCGACGTGCGACGGGGCGCCAGTCGTCCTTCGCGGCCGCCTAGCCTGCGCGACCGCTCCTCGCCCCTTCTCGCGGCTTTCGCCGCTTCCTCGCCGCTTTTCCTTCGCCCTTCACCCTGTGAGGCAACATGCGCTGTGTCATCGCCCGCTTCCCCTTCGACCTCACCAAGAGCGGCGTCCTGGAGTCGATGAGGGGCATCAAGCCCGAGCAGGTCAGCGGTGAGTCCGTGATCATCGGCCGCCGCACCTACCCGGTCAAGCAGGTCGGGCAGGTCATCACCCGCCAGGACCGCCGCGACTTCAGCGCGGGCGAAGTCCTCCGGGCCATGAGCCGACTCGGCTTCACCTGCACCGGCCGCGCCGCAACGGTCGCAACCGCCGCTCCCGAGAGCGCACTTGTCGCGCCTCGGCGCGTACTCAGCCCGTTCCAACAGGCCTCCGCACTGCTCGGAAGCCCCGCGGCCGCCTGACGGGCGGGCGCGGGGCTGGTTCGGGCGGCCGGCGCTGGGTGACGACCGGCGCTGGTTACGGCCGGCGAAGGGGCAGAGGGCTGTGGGGCGTGGGTGGGTCAGTGGTCGGAGTAGCTGAAGTCGCCCATGGTCCAGGCGCTGACGTCCTCGATCGCCACGCGATACATCCCGCCCGTCTCCGGGATTCCCACCGTCCCCTGGAGAATCCGCGCCACATGGAAATGCAGATGTGTGGGCGGCCCTTCCTTGTGCGCGGTGGCGGTGAAGGCGGCGGAGAACTCGCTCAGCCGGGCCGAGTCCGCCAGGACCTCGGAGACCCGCTGCCTCCAGACCGCCTCCGGGGCGAGGCGGCCGGTGATGACAGCACCCCCGGCGACCACGGTCAGGGACATCTGGTTGCTGTGCCCGGACTCCACCAGGGCTACGACGTCAGTGAGCAACTCGTCAGGCTTCGACATGAAAGCCGATTCTAGTCGGCGGCTCCCGTCTCAGGCCGACCGGTCGGCCTGAGACGGGAGCCGCCGTCTACCTGTTGCCTTGAGGGTCCTCGGCTCGCCTCTGCTGAGCGCCGCCGTCGCGGTCGCCCTCGCGCAGGGAATGAATCATGCTCCGCAGGTTCCGGAACGCGCCTGCCTGCTCGGTCTCGGTCATACCGGCCAGCATTCTGAGCTCGACGGACCGGACCGCCACGGTCGCCTTCTCCAGGCTCTGCCGGCCGCGGGGCGTGAGCTGCGCGGGAAGGACCTTTCCGACGGCCGCCTCCGCGGGCCTGGTCACATAGCCGTCCCGCTCCAGGGCCTGGAGCAGCACGTTCATCGACTGACGCGTCACGAACGCGCCGCGCGCGAGCTCGGAGTTCGACATGCCCGGCCGTTGCGCGAGCAGTTCCAGGCAGGAGTAGTGCGTCACGGTCATCCCGAGGGGGCGCAGCACCTCCTCCATGGCTGCCCGCAGCGCACTCGAAGCCTCTTTGAGCAGGTAGCCCAGCGATTTGTCCAGGTCGATCCCGGCGCCCTTTTGACTCATGTCAGGAGTCTGACATACGGTGTTCGTGTCATAAAACTGACATGAACGAAGGAGTGTCATCATGCCCGCCACCGGCCCCGACTTCATCTCGCTCCAGGTGCGCGACCTCGACGCCTCGCAGGCGTTCTACGAGCAGTACCTCGGCCTCGTCCGCTCGCAGGCCGGACCTCCGCACGCCGTCGTCTTCGAGACGAAGCCGATCGCGTTCGCACTGCGCGAGATCATCCCCGGCACGGACCTCGCGTCCGTCGCGCAGCCCGGCATCGGGGTGGCGCTCTGGCTCCACGCCACGGACGTCCAGGCGATCCATGACGCGCTCGCCGCCGCCGGTCACGCCGTCGTCTCGGCCCCCGTCGACGGCCCCTTCGGCCGGACGTTCACCTTCGCGGACCCCGACGGCTACCACGTCACGCTCCACGACCGCGCCTGACGGGGCTGGTCCGGGGCGGGAGGCTTGGGCGCTCTGCGTCGCCCCGGGCGCGCTTGAGCGCATACGTGGGGGTAGTCCGTGATGAGCCGTGTGCGTATCTTCGGTTTCTGGGTTTCGCCGTCTCCGCCGTATTGCTGGCGGGATGTGAAGCACGGTGCCGTACGGCGACGACTGGAGGACGAACTCGCCGGGAAGAGCGTCGATGCTCTCGTGGCGGCATTGAAGGCGGCACGTCCCACCGTCGCGTCGCGCTCGGAGGCGCCCGCCGCCAAGGCTCTCGCCTCTACGTGTGAATAAAGGTGTTGCCTGATCGCCGTGTGCCCCGTGAGGTCATGCGCACTTGAGTTCCTTCTGGGCGAAGGCGGTGAACTGTTCGAGGAGGCCGGGGAGGGTCTTACGTTGGTTCTCGACTCGGGTGCCGCTGACGTAGATGGTGAGCTGAAGGAATTTTGCGGTCGACGGACCGGAGTTGGCTTTCGCCTTGCAGGGGAAATAGGTGATCCCTCCGGTATTCCAGACGATCGCCTTCTTTCCGACGTGAACCGAGTCCGGCTTCAACTGGTCGAAGGAGCTCCATTCGATGATGTCCTCGATGTCCTCGAAGCGTGCGTGCGCACCGAATCCGCGCATTCCGTCAACTCCGATCAGGCAGCTGATGGACCTGTCGCGATCGGTGAAGAAGAAGTCCTCGGTGTCCTGAGTCAGCTGGTCGCCGGTCGGCAGGATGCGTTGTACCTCACTGCGATCGAATGCGTTCCAGCAGAATTGATTCGGCAGCTTCGGTGCTGTCTTGGCCTTCTCTTCGGCGCAGCCCGCCACCCCTGCGGTGAGTGCCATCGACAGGGTGACGGCTGCTGTGAGTCGTCTGGTGCGGCGCACGGATGGTTGCTCCCTCAGGGGCGGTTCTTCTCGGACATGTTGTGACCACTGGAGTAGGCATCCGCCGTTGCCGTGGAAGCGGATCCCCGGTAGGTGTTGTATTCCTCGGGTGTCAGCCCGGCGGATTTACCGCCCGTGACCACAGCGGCTGCTGCGGCCTTCTTCGCGGCCTCTTCTGCCCTCGCGTACCCTTCTCCCGATTCGAGGGCGGCCCCGTCCAGATTCTCTTCCTTCGCGTTGTTCACCACTGATTCCGTGACGTCCTCCTGAATCCACGTGATGGCGTCCCCGCCGAAGGGAAGCAGTTCGAGGTATTTCGCTCCGACGAGGTCGATGATTCGATTCGTCCACTTCGCGTTGTCTTCGACGCCCTGGTTGTACTCGTCGATCTCGTGCGTCTTCAGATCCACAATCGCATGCGCCCTCGCCTCCGCCATCATCCCCGCGATCTCCCCGCCGGGATGAACGGCGTTGCGGATCGCCTCGCCCATGTCCGCATGGCGCTCGGGATGGCGGAACGCGTCGCCCACGAGCGCCGTCGTGTAGGCCTGCTGCGCGTGGGTGATCGCACCGTAGGCGTCCGGATCCTGGCCGACCGAGCCGAGGAACCTCGTCATCAGGTGCTTCTCGAATTCGGCCGGTTCGCCGAATGGCTTGATCTGGCCCGCCGCGTTCTCCGCGGTTGCCTGCAAGTCCGGCATGTACTCCGCCGCCATGGCGCCGAACCGCGGAGCCAGGGCGCTCAGCGGGCCGGGCGGGTCACCCGCCTCGGCCGACACCAGCTCCGGGTTCGTACCGATCTTCTCGACGACCTTCTCCATGACACCGCTCATGTCCTTGGAGTGCCGCACCGGCGGCGCGTCGTCGTCGCCCGGGACGCGTCCGGTGACCGCTGCCTCCAAGGCGTTGCCCATGGCCGTCTGGCCGAGCGTGGTGCCGCTTTCGGCCGTGGTGTCGTACCAGTCGTCCGCAGGCTTCTTGTCGAGCATGTAGTCGACCACGCTCTGCGCGTCCTTGCCGCGGGTCTCCACGTCCAGCAGGGTGACGATGCCGTCGTTGTTGGTGTCCGACCGCAGGTTCTCGTTGAAGAACTGCGCCGACGCCGCGGGATGCCTGCTCATCGCCTCCATGAGGCCGGTGACCGGGTTGAAGCCCTTCCCGCCGTCCGCGCCCAGGTTGATCGCCATGTCCTGGTTGTACGGTAGGTTCCGGGACCAGATCTCGGGGTCCTTCTTGTCCATGGCGATCATGTCCCGGCCGACCGACGTCAGGAACTGCTGGTCGTACGTTCCTTCCCGCAGCAGCGCCCCGAGTGCCTGGTAGCCGTACACCTTCGCGCCGACGCCCGCGTACCCGGAGACGTCGATCTCCTTGCGGCCCGCCTTGAGGAGTTGCGAGGTCCAGGCGGGGTCCAGGTGGTTCGGCACCGACGGGGTCGTGGCCAGGCCCAGCATCGCGCCCATGTCGCTCTGGATGTTGCGGACCAGGCCCACCCGGTCCGCGCCCGCCGGGCCGAGCGACGTGGCGTCCAGGGACATCCGTGTGTACGCCTCCAGCGTTCCCTCCGCGCCCAGCCTGCAGTAGAAGGCGGTGGCGAACTCCGGGTCGCCGCGGTTGTCGTCGATGATGTCTTCGAGTTCGCGCAGCGCATCGAGGTTTCGGGCGGTGCCGCCCTCGCCCGTGACCGTCTTCAGCAGTTCCGACGCATGGCCCGCCTGCTCCGCGTCGAGCGTTTTGTAGGCGGGCTTGCTGAAGTCGTGCCCGCTCTTCATGTTCGCTTCGAGGGCGCGCTTCAAGGACTCGTCGGCATCCGAGCAGTCCTCGACGATCCGGTCGACCTTCCGCTGCCAGGACGCGACGGCTGCCTTCTGCTTGCGCAGTGCCTCCGGATAGTCCGGATCGTGCTGTGCGGTCCGGTCGTCCGCCAGGTCGTGCCGCGCCGACACCTTGCCCTTCGCGCTGATCACCACACCTGCCGCCGGGCCCTCTTCGTCCCGTAGGGCGATCAGCGTCTTCTTGGCATACGCGAAGGATGTGTGTGCGTCCACCAGCAAGGACTTGATGCCCCGGGCCTGGGCCACGGCGTCCTCGAACTCCGCTGCGGTCTTCCCGACGAACGCCTTGGTGACCCCGGCGTTGACGCCTTCCCACCGGGCCTTGGCCGCCTTCGCCTTCATGCCCGTTCGGGCATCCTCGGCGAGCTCCTCCAGCCTGGCCACCGTCGTGGTCCAGTCGTCAGCCGCTGTCTTGAGTTTCCCGACGGGCGCGTTCACCACATCGTCGAAGGTCAGCACGGTTCCCCCATGAACGGCTGGTCGGAGCACGGCGGCGCGGATCCGCCCCCACGGGACGCCAACCTATCCCGGGCACACAGAGGCGGCGTATGCACGTGCGATTTCGAGACATGCGCAAGGGCCCCGTGCAGGGCTCCTGCCGGGAACCCCGCTCAGCCCCGCCGCACCCGTCCCGCGATCCGGCGACCCAGCCGGCCCAGGGCGCTGACGCGGTTCCAGTCGCGGAAGGCGTCGGCCCGGCCGCTGCTGCCCGTGCGGCCCACCGTCGCCTCGACTTCCGCGACGTCCTCGGCCGACATGGCGCGGACGGCGGGGCGCAGGACCTCGTCCAGGAGGGCGGCGGCAACCGGGGGCCACGTGCGGCCCGCGTGCGGGTGGGCGGTCCAGACGGTGAAGCAGTCCGCCGCGTAGGCGGGCTGGGTGCGCAGCCGGGCCCGTACGGCTTCCGTCCGGGCGGTGCGGTCGTACGCGGCGATCAGGTCGGGGTCGTCGCCGTGGACGAAGTCGTACAGCTCGGCACCCGGGCGGTCCGGGGCCAGCAGGCGTTCGGCCAGGGCGGCGTACGCCCGCTCCCGGAGCGCCGGTTCGACCGGCTCCGCCCGGGCGCACAGGGTGCGGACCCGCTCCGCCCAGCCGGGATCCGGTGCGCCCGTGCGCAGTTCGCGGACCAGGTCCAGCAGGAGGAGGCCGGCCCGTTCGCGGCCGCCGATCTCGGTCGGGTAGCCGCGCAGCAGGTCATGGGCGAGGCCGGCCGCCTCGTCCGTACCGGCGGCGGACGCGCCGAGCGCCGCGTCGACCAGGCGGGCCCACGTACCGGCCGCGCGGTGCGAGTCCGAGGTGGCCGCGTCCAGCAGCAGGCGGGCCTCCTCCACCGTCGGGGCGCGGTCCTCCCAGACCAGGCCCACCGCCGTGCGCAGCACCAGCGGCTCGGCGAAGGGGGAGAGGCCCGCCGCCCGCAGCACCCGGTGCCACACCGCCGCCCGGTCACCGCCCAGCGTCGCCATCGCGCCCGGCACCTCGGCGCACATCCGCAGATGCGGCAGCGCCTGCGTGCCCGTGAACGGCAGCGTGACCCGTTCCAGGAACCGGGCCACTGCCCCGGGGTCTTGGGGCGCGATCCGGTCCAGTGCGCCGAGCAGTGCCGTCCGCACCTCGAACTGTTCGTCCAGCAGTTCCAGCAGGGCCGGCGCGAAGGCCGGGGCGCTCTCAGGACCTTCCCTTCCGCCTTCCTCCTCCGCCGCCTCCGCCAGCAGCGCCGGTGCCAGGCGGTCCACCACGCCCGGCAGCAGATCCGCGCCGTCCACGCCCAGCAGCCGGGCCACCCGCAGCAGTTGTACGGTGCGCGCCACCGAACGCGATCCGGCCGTGTCGGCCAGTTCGGTCAGGATCTCCGGGCCCAGCCGCCCGGCGACCTCCGCCCCCTCCGGGCCCGCGAACGCGTCCCGGCGCGGCAGTTCCAGCGAGCCGTTGCCGCCCCGTACCGCCTCGGTGACCAGCATCGCCGCGAGCGGCGCGGTGACCGAAGCCGGGCTGCGGCCCTCCAGCGCGCCGAACAGCCGCCCGGCCGCGTCGAATTCGGGGCCCGTACGGTCGTCGATACCGGGAGAGGTGAGGGCCTCGACCAGCTGGCCGGTGCGCTTCGCGTCCAGGGCGTAGGGGCGGTCGGCCGCCCAACCGGCCGCCGCCGCACGTCCGTCCGGGCCGAGCGCGATCCCCGCGCAGAGCGCCGTCACCGCCAACGGGCCCGCGGCGAAGGGCTCTCCGGGCAGTTCGCGCGCCTCCCGGAACAGCTCCGGCGACCGGCTCCGCCAGACCCGGGCCGCCGTCGTCGCCCATACGTCGTCGTCAGTACCGGCCACCGGAGCCTGCCCCGCGCACTCGTGCACCCGCAGGCCCGCCGCTCGCGCCGCCGCCGCGTCCTCGGGCCCCACCCCCACCACCCGCGACGCCGAACTGCCCGGGCGCCGCGTGTACGTGGTGAACGTCAGCCGCTCCGCGTGCTCCCTCGGCAGGGCGACGGACGCCAGCCCCAGCCACCGGGCCACGTCCGCGCACTGCCGCTCCACCAGCACCACCGGTCGCCCGGTGGCGGCCTCCGCCTCGCTCGCCCGGCGCAGATCCGCCAGCACCGCCGCCAGCCAGGGGCCGCGCGAGACGGCGAAGTCGTCCAGGCCCTCGGAGACCGCCGCCGGGCCCGGCGGCAGCGTCAGCGGGTCCGGTATCGCCCCGGCGGGCGTCGTCGACACCCAGAGCGGCGAGCGCCACGCCTCGACCGGCAGCCGGTCGCCCGGCAGCGGAACCCCCGGCGGCAGGTGCACCGCGTGCGCGTGGAACCGGACGCCCTGCCTCGACCCCGGTCCTGACCCCGGCCCCGAGTCGCTGCCGCCGCCCGTGTCCCGTACCGGGGCCGAACGCGCCACCAGCCGGCTGCCGTCGGACAGCACCGCGTAGCCGAACGCCTGTGGCAGCGAGCGCAGTTCACTGTCGGACGGCCGGTCGGGAACGCCTCCGGGCAGCTCGTAGCGCACCAAGGGCTCGATCTCCGCCAGCAGCGCACCCGACACGCCGGGACCGACCGACGTGAACCGGCCCGCCGCTCCCTCGGATCCCTCGGCCCCCGGCGCGGCGGAGGTGTAGTGCACCTGTGCAAGGCTCATCTGTCGGCCCTCTTCGTCCTGCCGCGCCCGGTCCCCGTGCCTGCCCCCGTACGGCTGGGTCGGGGGAGAAGTCCGCAGCCGCGGGGGCGACGCTATCAAGGACGGGGAGGTATTCCCTACGCTGCGTCAGGCCCCGGCCCGAGGTCGGTCCGGGGTTGGTCCGAGGCCGGCCGGACTATGTCGACCGCATGGGCGACGTGAGGCTTTCGGCGGGCGTGATCGAGTACCACGACACCGGTGGTGACGGGCCCGTGGTGGACCTCCTGCACGGCGTGGCCATGGACGGACCGCTGTGGGACGTCGTCGTCGCCGGACTCGGGGACCAGGTGCGGTGCATCGTGCCGACCCTGCCGCTCGGCGGACATCGCAGGCCCATGGGGACCGGGGCCGACCTGTCCGTTCCGGCCGGTGCAGAGCGCGCCGGAGATCCGGCGCGACCTGCGCGCCTATGTGCTCGGAGTACCCGAGAGAGCCGAACTGCCGCGGTGGAGTAAGCAGTTGCGTACGGTCGACCGTCCCGCGCTGGTGATCTGGGCGAGCTAGGGCCTGTCGTCAAACTGCCGTCGTCGCCCGGCAGGCGGCAGTTCGACGACAGGTCCCAGGACAGGGTGATGCCGATCGAGCACGGGCGCCGGCTCGCCGAGATCCTGCCGCAGGGGCGGCTGGTGGAGGTGGCCGACAACTGCACGCTCCTTCCTCAGGACCGGCCTGCCGCCCTCGTCGAACACATCGGCGCCTTCCTCGCCGAGACGGCCTGACGGCCTCGTCCGGGCGGTTCCGGGGCGGTGCCGCCCCGGTCCCGACGCGGTAACAGTCGTCCTGCAGCCCCCGCATGTCGCGCCGGGCTTACTTATGATCGACGCGGCGTCGAGGAGGAACGGGGAAACGTTGTGACCTGTCACGTGCCGTTAAGAGGGGTTCGCTTCGCGCTGCCTCCGACGCTGGCCCTGACGGCCGCGCTGCTCGCCGGCTGCTCCGGGGCGGCGGGCGACTCCGGGGATGTGGAGAAGCGCGACGCATCTGCGAGTGCGAGCGCTGGTGCGGACTCCGGTGGCGGAACCGGGACCGGACCGGCACCCGGGGCGACGGCCACGCTCGAACCCGACCCTGCCCGGCTTCCCAAGACCAAGGCCGCGGCACGCGAGTTCATCGACCGTGTCATCGCCGGGCCCGACAGCTTCGGCCCCGGAGTGGTGAAGCGGAGCCCGTACGAGAGCGGCCCGGCCACCTGGCCCGTGCTCGGCGAGGACTGCGTCTGGCAGCAGCAGAAGCCCGCCCACAGCGTCCTCGCCACCCTCACCCGGTCGTTCGAGCTGCCCGCGGAGAAGGCCAAGGGGCCCGTGCGCCTCGCCGCCGTCGTCACCGTGCACCGCACCCGCGAGGACGCGGCCTGGGAGATGGCGGAGTCGATCGAGGAGACCATGCGCTGCCCCACCCAGCAGTTGCGCGAGGGCGAACTGATCGGCTCCATGGTCGCCGCGGCGCTGTTGGGCGGCGAGGTCACCCAGACCAACTCCGAGGACGCGCTCAGCGAGCGCGGCCAGTACCAGAGTTCGGAGCTCGGCGGGCCGCACCACTACGCCTGGCAGCAGGCGCAGACCCTGCGGTTCACCGTGGCCGTGACCGGCAAGGGGGCGAAGGGGCGCACCGAGCGGGAGGTCGACGATCTGGTGGTCCAGGCGCAGGCCGCCATGCTGGTCCGGCTGGAATCCGCCGTCGAGAAGCAGAGCTGAGGCCGGGCGATGGATGACCTGCGACCCACCGACCCCGCCCGGATCGGCGGCCACCGGCTCCTCGGGCGCCTCGGCGCGGGCGGCATGGGCGTCGTCTACCTCGGGCGCACCGACGCCGGAGCGCTCGCCGCGATCAAGGTGATCCTGCCCGAGTACGCCGGGGACGAGGACTTCCGGACCCGCTTCCGCCGCGAGGCCGAGGCCGCCCGCCGGGTCGACAGCCCCTGGGCCGTGCCCGTCACCGGTGCCGACACCGAGGCCGAACGGCCATGGCTCGCCACGGAGTTCGTGCCCGGGCCGATGCTGTCCGACGTCGTCGCCCGGCGCGGACCGCTGCCCGTGCGGAGCGTCACCGTCCTCGGCCGGCTGCTCGCCCGCGCCCTGGCCGCCGTGCACGCCGCCGGGCTCGTCCACCGCGACGTCAAACCGGGCAACGTCCTGCTGACGGCCGGCGGCCCCCGGCTGATCGACTTCGGGATCGCCCGCGCCGCCGACGCCACCGCCCTGACCGCCACCGGGTTGATCGTCGGCACCCCCGGCTTCCTCCCGCCCGAGCAGGCGTCGGGGCAGACGGCCGGGCACACCGCCGGGTCCGCCGGTCCTGCCGGTTCCGCCGGGGACGTCTTCTCGCTCGGCTGCCTCCTGGCGTACGCGGCCACCGGCCGGCCGCCCTTCGGCAGCGGCGCGGTCGACGCCGTCCTCTACCGCACCGTCCACGACGCACCCGACCTCGACGGCATCGAGGACCCCGGGCTGCGCGCGCTGCTGGAGCGGTGCCTCGCCAAGGACCCCGGCGAACGTCCGGCCGCCGCCGGCCTCGACACCCTGATCGCCGAGGACATACCCGCCGGGACGGCCCCCGACTGGCTGCCCGAGGACGTCGTCCGGATCATCGCGGACCGGTCCGCCGCCCTGCTGGCCCTGCCCGACATCGACGCCACCGTCACCGAGGAGCCCGGCCCGCCCGAACCCGCCCCCGGCCGCCGGAGGTTCCTGCTGTTCGCGGCGGGCGGCGCGGTGGCCGTCGGAGCGGGCGCCTTCGCCGCCGTACACCTCACCGGTGGCGGATCCGACGGTGGTGGCGGAGACGGGGCACCCGGCGGGCGCCGCTGGATCATCGGCGTGCACGCCGACCTCACCGGACCCCTGAGCGCCGCAGGACGGGCCCAGGAACGCGGTGTCCGGCTCGCCGTCGACCGCTTCAACTCCCTCGACAGCAGGCCCTTCCGGCTCGCCGTGAAGGTCCTCGACGACCAGGGCGACGCCGACCGCTCCGCCCGGGTCGCCGAGGAGTTCGCCCGCGACCCGGAGGTCATCGCGGTCATCGGCCCCACGAGCGACGAGGCGGCCGGGGCGGCACTCCCCGCGTACGACGAGGCCGTGCTGCCGGTTCTGACGGTGTCGGCCCTCCAGATCGCCTTCCCGAAGCGGGCCAACGGCTCCTTCTTCCAGGCCGCCCCCTCCTACGCCTCGCTCTCCATCCCCATCGTCAACCGGCTCCTGCTGCGCCCCGACGTCGAGAAGCTGGGCATCCTGATCGACCGGGCGGGCGGACAGGCGGCGTACCAGGCGGGCTATGCGACCAACCTGATGACCCCCGACCTCACCACCGGCACCACCTACCCCCGGGTGGTGCCCGCCGGGACGCGCGTCTTCGACCCGGTCGTCACCGACCTCCTGTCCCACCGCAGCGACGCGCTCTTCTACGCCGGCGACGCGACCGGAGCCTCCCGGGTCGCCCGCATCCTGGCCGAGCAGTCCTTCGCCGGACCGCGCATGGCCCAGCACACCGTCATGGGGCCGGAGTTCCTGAAGCTGGCGGGCGCGGCGGCCGACGGCTGGGAGTTCGTCGCCCCGTTCACCGACGCGGGCGCCCCGGCCGCCGCGACCTTCGCCGCCGCCCACCACAAGCGCTTCGACGCCGCGCCCGCCGCCTGGTCGGCCGAGGCGTACGACGTGGCGGGGCTCGTCGCCCGCGAACTGGCCGCCCTCGCCGTCGCCGCCTCCAAGGCGGCGACGGCCGGGACGAAGGGCGCGACCGCCGGTGGCAAGGGGGCGTCGGCGAGCGCCACGCCCTCCGGTGACGGCGGGCCCACCCGGTCCGCGCTCACCGCCGCGATCGCCGCCGCACGGTACGAGGGCATCTCCCGCACGTACGCGTTCGACGAGGAACGTCAGCGACTCGTCGGCCAGGACGCCCATCTGTACCGGGTGGAGGACGGCCGCCACCGCTATCTCGGCCCGGCCCCGAAGCCGAAGAGCTGACGTGCGGCCCCTCACCTCCGAGGACCCGCGCACCGTCGGCCCGTACCGCGCCCTCGTCCGGCTCGGCGCGGGCGGCATGGGTGTGGTCTACCTGGCGCGCTCGGCGGGCGGGGCGCTCGCCGCCGTGAAGGTGATCCGGGCCGAGCACGCCGCCGACCCCGGCTTCCGGGCCCGCTTCCGGCGCGAGGCGGAGGCCGCCGCCCGGATCACCGGCCCGTGGGTGGTCCCGGTGCTCGGCGCGGACACCGAGGCCCGCGAGCCGTGGCTGGCGACCGCGTTCGTCCCCGGGCCCTCGCTGGCCGAGGTGGTCGGAGCCGGCGGCCCGCTGCCCACGACTTCCGTCCGGGCGCTCGGCAGCCGGCTCGCCGCGGCCCTCGTCGCGGTCCACGAGGCCGGGCTGATCCACCGCGACGTCAAACCCGGCAACGTCCTCCTCGCCCTCGACGGCCCCCGCCTCATCGACTTCGGGATCGCCCGCCACGAGGGCGCCACCGCGCTGACCACCAGCGGCGCGGTGATCGGCACGCCCGGCTACCTGGCCCCCGAACAGGCGTCGGCCGCGCCGCTGGGGCCGCCGTGCGACGTGTTCTCGCTCGGCTGCGTCCTCGGGTACGCGGCCACCGGCCGGCCGCCGTTCGGCGCGGGCGGCGGGGCGGGCGCCCTGTTCCGCACGATCCACGAGGAGCCGGACCTGACGGGCGTTCCGCCCGGCCTGTCCCCCCTGATCGCCGCCTGCCTCGCCAAGGACCCGGCAGCCCGGCCGACCGCGAGCCGGGTCCGCGACGCGCTGGAGACGGACGGGGCAGCGTTTCCCGGCGGGCCCGGGGGCGCGGGGGCGAGCCCGGACCGGGTGCCCGACCCGCGCGTGTGGGGAACGCCGGACCCGCGGGTGTCCCCGGACCCCCGGGAAACGCCGGACCGGCGGGTGTCCCCGGACCGCCGGGAAACGCCGGACCGGCGGGTGTCCCCGGACCGCCGGGAAACCCCGGACCGGCGGGTGTCCCCGGACCGCCGGGAAACCCCGGACCCGTGCGTTACCCCCCGCACGGCCCCCGACCCGGACACTGCCTCCGACCCGGACACTGCCTCCGACCCGGACACTGCCCCCGACCCGGACACTGCCCCCGACCCGGACACCGCCCCCGACCCGGACACCGCCCCCACCCCCTGGCAGATGCCCGCCGGGTTCTCCGCCCTGATCGCCGAGCGGTCCGCGGCCGCCCTCGCGCTGCCGGATCCCGAGCCGTTGCCCGTCACGCTCGCCCCGGCCGGGGACGAAACCGCCGGGCAGGCGGGCGGTCCCACCCGGCGGAGGCTGCTCACCGCCGGGGCGGCCGGGGCCGTTCTCCTCGCCGGGGGCTCCACCGCCACCTGGTTCGCCCTGCGCGGGCGCAACGAGGGGGCGGGCGGCTCCGCGACGGGATCCGGGGAGCCGGCCACGTACAGGATCGGGCTCCACGCCGACCTCGGCGGACCCGGCCGGGCCACCGGGCTGGCCCACCAGCGCGGCGCGCAGCTCGCCGTCGCCGACCACAACTCCCGTACCGACAAGGCGTTCCGGCTAGCCCTGCGCACCGAGGACGACACGGGGGATGCGGCGGCGGCGCTCCGGGTGGCCGGGCGGATGGCGGCGGACCCCTCGGTCGTCGCCGTCCTCGGCCCCACCGGGCAACTGCTGCGTGAGGACCTCGTCCAGCGGTACGGCGCGGCGCGGCTGGCCACCGTCGTCGTCGCGGCGGGCTCCAGCACCGTAGAGTCCGGCACCGGCCTCCACCTCTGCGTGACCCGCCCCCTCGACCGGATGCTCTCGACCGGCCTCATCAGCTATCTGATCCGCACCCGCCCCGCGACCCGCATCCTGCTCGTCGAGGATGCCGCCGACCCTGGGCTCGCCGGGGAGGTCGGGGTCAGCTTCCGCGAGGCCGCCCTCACCGGCGTCACGCTCCTCGAACACCCCCTGGCCCGGGGGAACGCGGGTTTCGGCGCGGTCGTCCGCAAGGCGGTCACCGGCAAGGCCGACGCCGTGGTCCTCGGGAGCGGCGACGCGTCCCGGGCCGCCCGCCTGGCCACCGCACTCGCGGACGAGGGCTTCACCGGCACCCGGGCCGCCGTCGGACCGGCCCTCGGGCCCGCCTTCCTCGACGGGGCGGGCGAGGCCGCCGAGGGCTGGGTCTTCGCCGAGGCGTACGCCGACCCGGCCGCCCTCCCGGCGGCCGCGGCGTTCACCGCCGCCCACCGCAAGCGCTTCGGCGCACCCCCCGCCACCTGGGCCGCCGAGGCGTACGACGCGGTCGGCCTGATCGCCCGCGCCGCCGGGACCACCAGCGCCTCGGGCGAGGTCCGCAGCGGTATCGGCGGGCGGCTCGTGCGGACCGAGCACCGGGGGATCGCGCGGACCCTCGCCTTCGACGCCTCGACCCGGCAGGTGCGGTACGAGAACGGGATCTTCCTCTACCGGATCGAGCAGGGCCGCCCCCGCTTCCTGGGCCCGTACGGAGAGCTGTAGCCGGGGAAACGAAGGCCGGGGAACGGCAGCGGTCGGTGAAGCCACGGCCAGGTGTGAAGATCTCCTGCGGCGGCGCTTAAGAAATCCTCGATGGACCCGGGGCCCCGCCGTACGGCAGCCTTCTCGGTGACGGCCGGGGACGGCGCGTGGAGCCTTTCGAGATGCTCCGTCCCGTCCCGCCGAACCCCCACCATGGTGGGTGACACCCAAGATCCACCCCGGGCCGCAGGGTTCCTCCGACATGCCCCGAGGCCCGGGGTATCCACTTCGCGTACCGACGTCAGGGAGCCGCAGCCGTGAAGGCACTCGTCAAGCAGAAGGCCGAACCCGGACTGTGGCTGATGGACGTGCCGGAGCCGGAGTACGGCCCCACCGACGTCCTGATCAAGGTCCTGCGCACCGGCATCTGCGGCACCGACCTGCACATCCGCGCCTATGACGGCTGGGCCCAGCAGGCGGTCACCACCCCGCTGGTACTCGGCCACGAGTTCGTCGGCGAGGTCGCGGCCCTCGGCTCCGACGTCGCCGACATCACGGTCGGCGACCTGGTCAGCGGCGAGGGCCACCTCGTCTGCGGCAAGTGCCGCAACTGTCTGGCCGGCCGCCGCCACCTCTGCCGCTCCACCGTCGGCCTCGGCGTCGGCCGGGACGGCGCGTTCGCCGAGTACGTGGTCCTGCCCGCGTCCAACGTGTGGGTGCACCGCGTCCCCGTCGACCTCGACATCGCGGCGATCTTCGATCCGTTCGGCAACGCCGTGCACACCGCGCTCTCCTTCCCGCTGGTCGGCGAGGACGTCCTGATCACCGGCGCGGGCCCGATCGGCATCATGGCCGCCGCCGTCGCCAAGCACGCCGGCGCCCGCAACGTGGTCATCACCGACGTCAGCGAGGCCCGCCTCGCCCTCGCCCGCAAGGTCGGCGTCAGTCTCGCCCTCAACGTCGCCGACCGCACCATCGCCGACGGACAGCGCGAGCTGGGCCTGCGCGAGGGCTTCGACATCGGCCTGGAGATGTCCGGCCGCCCCGAGGCGATGCGCGACATGGTCGCGAACATGACGCACGGCGGCCGGATCGCGATGCTCGGCCTGCCCGCCGAGGAGTTCGCCGTCGACTGGTCCCGCATCGTCACCTCGATGATCACCATCAAGGGGATCTACGGCCGCGAGATGTACGAGACCTGGTACGCCATGTCCGTCCTGCTGGAGGGCGGCCTCGACCTCGCCCCCGTGATCACCGGCCGGTACGGCTTCCGCGACTTCGAGGCGGCCTTCGACGACGCCGCGAGCGGCCTCGGCGGCAAGGTCATCCTCGACTGGACCGTCTGACCGTCTGACCGTCTGACCGTCTGACCGTCTGATCTTCGAGCTTCTCCTCGCATCCTTAAGGAATCCGCATGTTCGACTCCGTACGCGACGATCTGCGCACCACCCTCGACGAGATCCGCGCCGCCGGGCTGCACAAGCCCGAGCGCGTGATCGGCACCCCGCAGTCCGCGACCGTGGCCGTCACCTCCGGCGGACGCGCCGGCGAGGTCCTCAACTTCTGCGCCAACAACTACCTCGGCCTCGCCGACCACCCCGAGGTCATCGCCGCCGCCCACGAGGCACTGGACCGCTGGGGCTACGGAATGGCCTCGGTCCGCTTCATCTGCGGCACCCAGGAGGTCCACAAGGAGCTGGAGCAGCGGCTCTCGGCCTTCCTCGGCCAGGAGGACACGATCCTCTACTCCTCCTGCTTCGACGCCAACGGCGGAGTCTTCGAGACGCTGCTCGGCCCGGAGGACGCGGTCATCTCCGACGCCCTCAACCACGCCTCCATCATCGACGGCATCCGGCTCTCCAAGGCCAAGCGCCACCGCTACGCCAACCGCGACATGGCCGACCTGGAGACGCAGCTCAAGGAGGCGTCCGGGGCGCGCCGCCGCCTCATCGTCACCGACGGCGTCTTCTCCATGGACGGCTACGTCGCCCCGCTCCAGGAGATCTGCGACCTGGCCGACCGCTACGACGCCATGGTCATGGTCGACGACTCGCACGCCGTCGGCTTCGTCGGCCCCGGCGGTCGCGGCACGCCCGAACTGCACGGAGTGATGGACCGGGTCGACATCATCACCGGCACCCTCGGCAAGGCGCTCGGCGGAGCCTCCGGCGGTTACGTCGCGGCCCGCGCGGAGATCGTCGCCCTGCTGCGCCAGCGCTCGCGCCCGTACCTCTTCTCCAACTCCCTCGCCCCGGTCATCGCCGCCGCCTCCCTCAAGGTCATCGACCTGCTGGAGTCCGCCGGCGACCTGCGCGAGCAGCTGGCCGCCAACACCGAGCTGTTCCGCACCCGGATGACCGCGGAGGGCTTCGACATCCTGCCCGGCGACCACGCCATCGCCCCCGTCATGATCGGCGACGCGGGCAAGGCCGGCCGGATGGCGGAACTGCTCCTGGAGCGCGGCGTGTACGTGATCGGTTTCTCGTACCCCGTCGTCCCGCAGGGCGCGGCCCGCATCCGGGTCCAGCTCTCGGCCGCGCACTCCACCGCCGACGTGAACCGCGCCGTGGACGCGTTCGTCGACGCGCGGGCCGCCCTGGACGCGGAGGCGTAACCGCTCACCGGATCGGGTACTCGCCCCGACCTGGGACAATGGGCACATGATCGATGCGCGGCGGCTGCGAATCCTCCGTGCGGTGGCCGACCACCGCACCGTGACCGCGGCCGCCGCCGCGTTGTACCTGACGCCCTCCGCCGTCTCCCAGCAGCTCGCCGCCCTGGAGCAGGAGACCGGCCACCGCCTCGTCGAACGCGGCGCGCGCGGCGCCCGGCTCACCGCCGCCGGGGAGATCCTGCTCAGCCACACCAATGTGGTCCTGGCCCAGCTGGAACGGGCCGAGGCGGAGCTGGCCGACTACAGCGCGGGCGTCGCCGGTACGGTCACGGTCGCCGCGTTCGCCACCGGCATCGGCCTCGTCCTCGCCCCCGCCCTCACCGAGCTGGCCCGCACCGCGCCCGGCATCCGGGTCAAGGTCCAGGACGCGGAGGGCGACGCGAGCGTCCCGATGGTCCTGGACCGGCAGGTCGACGTGGCGGTGGCCGTCGAATACCGGGGCGCGCCCGCCGAGGACGACCGCCGCCTCACCCGCGTCCCGCTGTACTCGGAGCCGTTCGACGTGGTGCTCCCGGTGCACCACCGGCTCGCCGACCAGGCCCAGGTGCCGATCGCCGACCTGGCGAAGGACCAGTGGATCGGACAGTATCCGGGCAACCCCTGCCATGACGTGGTGGTCCTGGCCTGTGAGTACGCCGGGTTCGCCCCGCGCCTCGAACACTCGTCGGACGACTTCCATGCCGTGGTCGCCCTGGCCGGGGCGGACGCCGGAGTGGCCCTGGTGCCCCGCTCCGCGCTGCGCGGGATGGAACTGACCGGGGTGGTCGTCCGCCCGGTCGAGGGCAGCGCCCCCACCCGCCGGGTCTTCGCGGCCGTACGGCAGGGGGCCGAGGGCCATCCGCTGATCCGGCCGGTGCTGGACGCGATGGAGGCGGTGGCCGTACGGGAAGCGGGGCTGGCCCGCGCCTGAGCGCCCGTCCCCGGTCGGCGGGCCCGGCCCGTGCCCGACCTCGGTCAGGACCGTGTGGACCGAGGCCGCCATCACGGCCATGCCGAACATCGCGATCAGCAGCGTACGGACCCGGGTGGCGGAGGCCGCGATGTCCCCGTGGACGGCGAATCCGGCCCAGGTGGTCCAGAAGGCCAGGTAGAGGATCCCGTACAGGCCGGGATCCGCCGGCTGCGGGCCGTCGTGCGGCAGATGGGCCGGCTGTCCCGCCCGGCGACGACGACGAGATCGAAGAACAGCTCGTTCCAGCCGGCGTGCCGCTCGGCGGGCGCGGCACTCCCCGAGGACTCCTCGGCCTCCATGGACCCATGGTCATCGGACGGTGTCCGGCCGCGCCTCGGCTGCGGGCCGAATGGCGACGGGGCGGGGCCAGGGGTGGCCGTCCGCCACCCGTGACCCCGCCCCGTCTTCCTCACCGCACCCCGCGCCCCAGGACGAAGCGTCCGCCCGACGCGCCCGGGACCAGCGTTCCCGCCGCCGCGGCGAGCGCCACCGCCCCCGCGATCACTCCGTAGTGCGCCGGCGGGAGGTACGGGGCCGTGCCCGCCACCGAGACGGCGAACGCGGTCAGCGGGACCGCGGCCACCGCCGTGCCGATCACCAGCCCGGCGACCGTCACCAGGCCGGTCTCCAGCACCAGCATCCGCCGCAGCTGCCGACGGCCCGTGCCGACCGTCCGCAGCAGCCGGAACTCGCCCCGGCGGCCGATCGTGATCAGCGCCAGCGTGCTCACCACGGCCAGCAGCGCGAAGCCGCCGATCACGCCTACGCCGATGACGATCATGGCGTTGTCCTCGTCCGGGACCGGCGGAGCGATCCTGACGTCGTCGGCGGTGGCGGCCCGCACCGCCACCCCGCCGCCGTACGGAGCCAGCGCCTTCCGCACGTCGGTGACCGCGTCGGCCCCGGCCCCGGACCCGGTCCGGATCAGGACGACCTGGTCCCGCGCCGCCGAGACATGGCCCGCCAGCGCCTCGCGCGGGAAGAGGAACTCGCCCAGGCCCAGCTCGTGTCCGTACACCGCGACGACCCGGGGCTCCACCCGCGTACCGTCGCCGAGCCGCAGCGCCACCCGGTCCCCGGGGCCGACACCCAGGCTCTTCGCCCGGTCCGCCCCGACCGCGACCGCGTCCCGCCCCGTGAGCCGGTCCAGGTCGCCCGCCGTGACCCGGGGGTCGAGCGTGCCGGACAGGCCGCGCGCCTCCACGCCCAGCACGGGCAGCCGGGTCAGCACCGGTTCGCCCGCCTCCCGGTCGGCCAGGACGACCGCCGAACGCAGCACCCCGGTCGCCGCCGTGACCCCCGGCGCCTCCCGCACCGCCCGGGCCACCCCGGCGGGCAGGCCCGCCGCACCGCCCGTCGCCACCAGGTCCGCCCGCAGCGCGGCGGACGCCTGCTGGTCGGAGGCCCGCTCCAGCGTCGGCCCCGCGGCGAGCTGCACACAGACGAACGCGACCACCAGCACGATCGGGGTGAAGGCGGTGGCGAGCCGCCGGGTGTGCGCCGAGGCCGCCCGCTCGGCCAGGAACCCCGAGACCCCGCCCGCCCGGCGCAGCGGACGGCCCAGCACTCCCAGGGCGATCCGGGCGATCCGGGGCCCCAGCAGGGCGACCGCGATCACCAGCGACAGCGCCGCGCCCGAGGCGGCGGCGCCCGCCGCCTGACCGCTCTGCGTCGTCGCCACGCCCGCCGAGCTGACCCCGGCGAAGGCCAGCACCACGCCCGCGACCGTGCGGAACCGTCCGGGCCCGCTCGGCTCGTCCGCCGTCGCCGCACCCAGCGCGGCGGCGGGCCGCAGCCGGGTGATGGACCGGGCGGCGAGCATAGCGACCGGCCGCGCGAGCAGCGCGACCAGCAGCCCGCCGGCCAGCGCGGCGGCGGGCGGCAGCCACCACGGCACCGGCAGCGGAAGCGTCCCGGTGGTCAGCAGCGCACGCATCGCGAGCCCCAGCGGTACGGCCCCGAGCCCGCCCAGCAGCGCCGCCAGCGCGGAGACCCGGCCCGCCTCACGGCCGATCGCGGACCGGAGCTGACGGGGCGAGGCACCGACCGCCCGCAGCAGCGCCAGCTCCCCGGATCGCTGATGGATCGCCTGGGACAGCGTCGAGGCGATCACGAGGAGCGCCACCATCAGCACGGTCCCGCCGATCGACCCGAGCAGGGCCAGCCGGTCGCCGCGCCCGCCGAGCGCGTCCACCTGCTCGGCCTCCCCGCGCTCCGCCCCCGTCAGCACCCGTACGCCCCGGTCGGATCCGGCGACGCCCGCGTTCTCGGGCAGCACCGTGCCGATCGCGTCGCGCAGCGCCTTCGGCGCGACGCCCGGCTCCGCGATGACACCGATCGCGTCGATCCGGCCCGGGTGCCCGGCCAGGGCGGTCAGCCGGGGCTCGGTGAAGAACACGGCCGGGGGACCGTCGCCGCCGTGCCCGGTGCGGGCGATGCCGCTGACGGTGTACGTCCGGGCGGTCCCGTCGGCCCGCAGTACGATCCGCTCGCCCGGGGCGGGGCCGTCGGCCGCCAGGCCGCCGTCCAGGACGACTTCGGTCGCGTCCCGCGGGGCCCGCCCCTTAGCCAGTTCGTACGGGGTGAGTGCGGCGGACGGCCAGGAGCGGCCCACCGCGGGCCGCCCGTCGCCGGTGGCCACCGGCACGGAGTCGTCCGCGACGGCCTTCGCCACCCCGTCGGCCCCGGCCACGGCGGCCAGCACCGAACGGTCCAGCCGGGCCCGCTCGGGCAGATACGCCGTCGCCGTCTGCGGTTCGCCGCCCCAGGGCTTCGCGGTGTACGACACCTTCTGGTCCGCCGCCACCATCGCGTCGGCGCCCGCGTACCGCTGCACCGGTGGCGCGGCCACCAGCAGCGAGCCGACGACGAACGCGAACGCGCCGATCAGCGCGGCCGCCGCGCCCGTCGCCACGATCACCGCCGCCCAGGCCCGCCGGTGCGTGGCCAGCGACCGCCGGGCCAGGAACGCCGACGCCCGCCGCGACCCCCGCCGTACGCCCCGCGCCTCCCGGGCCGCCGTACCCGTACGCTCCCGTGCCGCGGAGGAACCGGAACGCGTCCCGGTGGGCTCCACCGCAGCGGACTCCATCGGAGCCGACCTCATCGCACGCGACTTCATCGCAGCCGGCCGCCGTCCATCGTCAGCACGGTGTCCGCCCAGCTCGCCGCCACCGGATCATGGGTGACCATCACGACCGTGCGGCCCTCGATCCGTACGGCGTCCCGCAGCAGGGCCAGCACCAGCGCCGCGGACTCCGGGTCGAGCGAGGCGGTCGGTTCGTCCGCGAAGATCACCTCGGGCTCCGTCACCAGCGCCCGGGCCACCGCGACCCGCTGCTGCTGGCCGCCCGACAGCGTCGGGGGCCCGTCGCCGCCGCGCCCCGCCAGACCCACCCGGGCCAGCAACTCCCGCCCCCGCGCCAGGACCTCGGGTCCGCACGGATCCGCACCGCCCAGCACCAGCGGCAGCACCACGTTCTCCTCGATGGACAGCGACGGCACCAGATTGAGCGCGTGCGACTGGAAGACGAACCCGATCCGGTCCCTGCGCAGCCGGGTCAGCGCCGCCTCCGAGAGCGACCCGAGATCGATGCCGGCGATCCGCACCGTCCCCGAGGTCGGCCGGTCCAGGCCTGCCGCGATCTGGAGGAAGGTGCTCTTGCCCGAACCCGAGGGGCCGACCACGGCGGTGAAGCTCCCGGCCGGGACCGTACAGCTGACCGCGTCGAGCGCCGTCGTCCACCGGCTGCCTCCGCGCCGCCCGTAGCTCCGGCTCACCCCCTCAAGACCGAGCGCGGCCGCCTGCTCCACCATCGTCGTGCGCACTGTTCGCCTCCACCGTCCACATACCGTTTGACCTGCTAGAACGCTATGAGCCGGGGCGCGGCCGGGCGAGGGTGCGCACTACCGGACCGGGGGTGGAGCCAGCTGCACCCCCGGCCGGGGGCCCGCCCCCCTCCGGCGGTGGGCCCGCACCCGTACCGTGGGCTGCCATGAGCAGCTCCCCGTCCGCCCCTCTCACGCTCGCCGTCCGGCGTTCCTGGGACGCCTCGCGCTATCTCTTCCTCGGCATCGGGATCGCGATGCTGACCTACCTCGGCGCGTTCCTGGTGGTGGCGGCCCTCCTGTTCGCCGTCGCGATCATCGGGCTGCCCGCCCTGCCGGAGGCCGCCACGCTGCTGCGCCGGGCCGCCGGGGCGGAGAGCCGCCGGGCGGCGGCCCGGCTCGGGCCCGGACACCGGCCGGCCTCCTACCCGCCGCCGCCCGGCGGTGAGTTGTCCGAACGGGTCCGGTGGACGCTCACCGACCGGACGACCTGGCGGCTCGCGCTCTGGCTGCCCGTGCAGACGCTCTTCGGGATGGGGCTCGGCTATCTCGCGATGGTCCTGTGGCCCGTCGCCCTGCTGGTGGACGGGATCGTCCTGCCGGTCGTGGGACTGGTGGACCGGCTCCGGGCCGACGAGTACGGCACCGAGCCGCCCGAGCGGCCGGGCTGGGCGCTGCGCTGGCATCCGGTGCTGGCCGACCTCTCGGCGGGCTGGACGCTGGCCCTGCTCGCCCCGCCGCCGGCCGCCGAACTCACCGAACGGATCGCCCACCTCACCGAGAGCCGGGCCGGTGCGGTCGCCGCGCACGGGGCCGAACTGCGGCGCATCGAACGCGATCTGCACGACGGCGCCCAGGCCAGGATCGTCGCCCTGTCGATGCGGATCGGGCTCGCCAAACAGCTCCTCGACCGCGACCCGGCCGCCGCGCGGGCCCGCCTGGACGAGGCGCAGGACGGGGCGGACGCCGCGCTCGCCGAGCTGCGGCACGTGGTGCGCGGCATCCACCCGCCGGTGCTGACCGACCGTGGACTGGCCGGTGCGGTACGGGCGTTGGCCGCCGACGTCGCCGTACCCGTCACGGCGGACCTGGACGCGGTGGAGGACGGCCGGCGGCTGCCCGCCGCGATCGAGGCCGCCGCCTACTTCGTGGTGGCCGAGGCGCTCACCAACATCAGCAAGCACAGCGGCGCCACCGCCGCCCGGGTCCGCATCGACCGGCCCCCCGGCCTGCTGCGGGTGTCCATCGGCGACGATGGTCGCGGCGGCGCGGACGAACGCGCCGGCAGCGGGCTGGTGGGCATCCGGCGGCGGGTCGCCGCACTGGACGGCGCCACCCGCGTCAGCAGCCCCGCCGGGGGGCCGACGGACATCGAAGTGGAGCTGCCGTGCGGATCGTGATCGCCGAGGACAACGCCCTCCTGCGCGAGGGCCTGATCCTGCTGCTCACCAGCTCCGGACACGAGGTGGTGGCCGACGCGGCGGCCGGCCCGGAGATCCTGCCCGCCCTGCTCGAACACCGCCCGGACGTCGCCGTCCTGGACGTACGGCTGCCGCCCACCTTCCGTGACGAGGGCCTGCGGGCCGCGCTCGCCGCCCGCGCCGAACTGCCGGACCTGCCGATCCTGGTCCTCTCGCAGTACGTCGAGGAGACGTACGCCGCCGAGCTGCTCGCCCAGGGCGCCCGGGGCATCGGCTATCTGCTCAAGGACCGGGTGGGCCGGGTCGAACAGTTCCTGGAGGCGCTGGACCGGGTGGCGGCGGGCGGCACCGCGCTCGACCCGGAAGTCGTCTCCCAGCTCCTCACCCGCAAGTCCTCGGCGGGCCCGCTCCAGAGCCTCACCGCCCGCGAGCGCGAGGTCCTGGAACACATGGCTCAGGGCAAGGCCAACGGCACCATCGCCGCCGAACTCACCGTCTCCGAAAGAGCGGTGAGCAAGCACATCGGCTCGATCTTCGCCAAGCTCGGCCTGGAGCCGGACGACGGCACCGTCCACCGCCGCGTCCTCGCGGTGCTGGCCTACCTGGAGGGCCGGGGCGGGCACTGACCCGGGCCGGAGCGGGGGCGGACGGGCCCGGACGCGGGCGGACGGGCTCAGGCGGCCGGCTGGAGCAGGTCCCAGCGGTTGCCGTACAGGTCCTCGAAGACCGCGACCGAGCCGTACGTCTCGTGCCGGGGCTCCTCCAGGAACCGCACCCCGGCCGCGCTCATCCGCGCGTGGTCGGCCGCGAAGTCCTCGGTGTGCAGGAAGAAGCCGACCCGGCCGCCTGTCTGCGCCCCGACGGCCGCGGTCTGCGCCTCGTCCTTCGCCCGGGCCAGCAGCAGCCCCGTTCCCGAGGCCGCCCCGCGCGGGCGCACCACCACCCAGCGAGTGCCGTCGCCCCGGTCGGTGTCCTCCACCGGCTCGAAGCCGAGGGCGTCGCGGTAGTACGCGAGCGCCTCGTCGTAGTCGCGGACGACCAGGGTGACCAGGGCGATGTGGGACATGGCGAGGGAGTCCTTCCAGCGATGAGGTTATACGTAACACTAACGCCGGAGCTCCCCGCCGCCGCACAATGCCCCGCATGGACATCGTGGACGGTACGAGCAACGGCGGCCTCGCCGCACTGACGGACCGGGCCCGCGCGCTCGCGGACGCCGGACAACGGCGCGTCCTCGGGATCGCCGGCCCGCCCGGAGCCGGCAAGTCCACTCTCGCGGACCGGCTGGTCGCGGCCCTGGACGGACGCGCCGCCCTCGTCCCGATGGACGGCTTCCACCTCGCCGCCGCCGAGCTGGACCGCCTGGGCCGCGCCGACCGCAAGGGCGCGCCGGACACCTTCGACGCGGCCGGGTACACGGCCCTGCTGCGGCGGCTGCGCGACCCGGACCCGGAGCACGCGGTCTACGCGCCCGCCTTCGACCGGTCGCTGGAGGAGCCGGTCGCCGGTGCGCTGCCCGTACCGCCGGACGTGCCGCTCGTCGTCACCGAGGGCAACTACCTGCTGCTCGACGAGGGGCCGTGGGCGCCGGTGCGCGGGCTGCTGGACGAGGTGTGGTTCCTGGAGCTCGACCCGGAGGTCCGGGTGCGCCGCCTCGTCGACCGCCATGTGCGCCACGGCAGGCCCCGGCCGGACGCCGAGGAGTGGGTGGCCCGCTCCGACGAGGCGAACGCCCGGCTGGTGGCGGGCGGCCAGGACCGGGCCGACCTGGTCGTGCGCCTCTGACCCGCCGGGCGCTCCCGGAACCCGGCCGGGGCGTCCGACACACGCCGGCAAGCCGGTCGCGTACGCCCCGCCGGGCGGGCAGGATGCTGTGTGCCGTGTCGCACCGCCAGGAGGCCCCGATGTCCAGCCCGACCCCGTCCGCCCAGCAGCCCGTCCCGCCCGTGCCCTTCACCGCCGACGACTACCGGGCCCGGATGGCACGGGCCGCCGAGTCCGCCGCCGAGGCCGGGCTCGCCGGGGTGATCGTCGCGCCGGGCCCCGACCTCGTCCACCTCACCGGCTACCGCCCCGTGAGCACCGAACGCCTCACGCTCCTCGTGCTCCGGGCCGGCCAGGACCCGGTCCTGGTGGTCCCGACCCTGGAGGCCCCCGACGCGGCCGCCGCCACCGGGGCGCCCGCCCTCACCCTGCGCGACTGGACCGACGGCAAGGACCCGTACGCGGTGACCGCCCCGCTGCTGGACGCCGAGGGCCGCTTCGGCGTCAGCGACAACGCCTGGGCGATGCATCTGCTGGGCCTCCAGCGGGAGTTGCCCGGCACCTCCTACGCCGCGCTCACCGAGGCCCTGCCGATGCTCCGCGCGGTGAAGGACGCGGCCGAGCTGGAACGGCTCGCGGCCGCCGGCGCCGCCGCCGACGCCACGTACGAGGAGATCCTCAAGGTGCGCTTCTCCGGCCGCCGGGAGGTCGACCTGGCCACCGATCTCGCCGCGCTGCTGCGGGAGTTCGGGCACTCCCAGGTCGACTTCACCGTCGTCGGGTCCGGTCCGAACGGAGCCAACCCGCACCACGAGGCGGGCGAACGCACCATCGAGCGCGGCGACATGGTGGTCCTCGACTTCGGCGGGCTGAAGCACGGCTACGGCTCCGACACCTCCCGTACGGTCCATGTCGGCGAGCCCACCGCCGAGGAGCAGCGGGTCCACGACATCGTCCGCGAGGCCCAGCAGGCGGGCTGTGCCGCCGTCCGGCCCGGCGTCGCCTGCCAGGAGATCGACCGGGCGGCCCGCGCGGTGATCACCGAGTTCGGCTACGGCGAACGGTTCATCCACCGCACCGGCCACGGCATCGGCGTCACCACCCACGAGCCGCCCTACATGATCGAGGGCGAGGAGCAGCCGCTCGTGCCCGGCATGTGCTTCTCCGTGGAGCCCGGCATCTACCTCCCGGGCCGCTTCGGCGTCCGGATCGAGGACATCGTGGCGGTCACCGAGGACGGCGGGCGGCGGCTCAACGCCACCGCCCGCGAACTGGCCGTCGTGGAGTAGGCGCGCCTGCAAGGGAGTTCGGGGTGTTCAAGGGCGTTCAGTCGTCCGCCAGCACCACGCACGACTCCGGCGGCAGATGCAGCACCCCGTCCGCCCCCGGCGCCTCCACCGGCTCCCAGGCCGCCAGCACCCGTCCTCCGGAACGGCGGTGGCGGCCGAGGCCGAGCGGGATCGCCGCCGGCCTGTCGGCCAGGTTCACCGCGACCCGCAGATCACCCCTGCGGTACGCGAACCACCGCGCGTCCTCGTCGAACGCGGTCTTCACCGACGCCAGGTCGGGGTCGTGCAGATCGGGCAACGTACGCCGCAGCGCGATCAGTTCGCGGTACCAGGCGAGCAGCCGTGCGTGCGGTTCGCGCTCCGGCTCGGTCCAGTCGAGGACCGAGCGGTCGCGGGTCGCCGGGTCCTGCGGGTCGGGGATCTCCTCCTCGTCCCAGCCGTGCGCGCCGAACTCCCGTCGCCTGCCGTTGCGTACGGCCTCGGCCAGCTCCGGCTCCGTATGGTCGGTGAAGAACTGCCACGGGGTGCGCGCCCCCCACTCCTCGCCCATGAACAGCATCGGCGTGAACGGACCGGTCAGCACGAGCGCGGCGGCGCACGCCTGGAGGCCGGGGGAGAGGGAGGCGGCGAGGCGGTCGCCGAGCGCGCGGTTGCCGATCTGGTCGTGCGTCTGCGCGTATCCGACGAAGCGGTGCGCCGGGGTACGGGACACGTCGACCGGGCGGCCGTGGGTCCGGCCCCGGAAGCTGGACCACGTCCCGTTGTGGAAGAACGCCGACGTCACCGTCTTGGCGAGGGCGGCGAGCGGGGCGCGGGCGAAGTCGGCGTAGTAGCCCTGCGACTCGCCGGTCAGCGCGGTGTGCAGGGCGTGGTGGAAGTCGTCGTTCCACTGGGCGTGCAGCCCGAGGCCGCCCGCCGGGCGCGGAGTGGTGGTGCGCGGGTCGCAGAGATCGGACTCGGCGATCAGCCCGAGCGGCCGCCCCAGCTCCACCGCCAGCGCGTCGACCGCCGTCGACAGCTCCTCCAGGAAGGTCAGCGCCCGGGTGTCGGCCAGCGCGTGCACCGCGTCCAGACGCAGCCCGTCGAGCCGGTAGTCGCGCAGCCAGGCCAGCGCGCTGCCCAGCAGGAACGCCCGCACCTCGTCGGAGCCCGGCGCGTCCAGATTGACCGCCGCGCCCCACGGGGTGTGGTGGGTGTCGGTGAAGTACGGTCCGAAGGCGGGCAGATGGTTGCCGGACGGGCCCAGGTGGTTGTGGACGACGTCCAGGACCACCCCGAGCCCCAGCCCGTGCGCCGTGTCGACGAAACGCTTCAGCCCCTCCGGTCCGCCGTACGGCTCGTGCACCGCCCAGAGCGAGACGCCCTCGTAGCCCCAGCCGTTGACCCCCGGGAACGGGCAGAGGGGCATCAGCGACACATGGGTGACGCCCAGCTCCGCCAGATGGCCCAGTCGCGCCGCCGCCGCGTCGAACGTGCCCTGCGGCGTGTACGTCCCCACATGCAGCTCGCACAGCACCGCCCGGTTCAGCCGCCGCCCCGCCCACCCGTTGCGCCAGGCGTACACCTCCTGGTCGACGACCGCGCTCGGGCCGTCGGGCCCGTCCGGCTGACGCCGCGACCGGGGGTCCGGCAGCAGCGGCCCGTCGTCCACCCGGAACCCGTACCGGTCCCCGTCGGCCGCCTCCGCCTCGGCCGTCCACCAGCCATCGCGCCCCGCGTCACGCTCCATCGGGGACCGGACGTCCGCCGCCTCCAGCACGACCGAGTCCGCCTCGGGGGCCCACACCTCGAACTGCATCCACCACTCCTCGTCCCTGGGCGGGGCGCGCACGGCCGGCGGCCGGGCTTCACGCTCCACGCGACAGGCTCTGTTGCCGCCCGCCACCGGCGATTAAGGTCTGGTCCTGATCATTGCCCGGCGCGTTGCCGCTCATACGGATTTCGCGCACCCGTACTGGTTGTGCCGACACGTGACGGTTCCGCTCATACGCACGGCTGCTGGAGGCCGCGATGACCCTGCCGATGTTCCCGCCCGGCTTCCTCTGGGGAGCCTCCGCCTCCGCCTTCCAGACCGAGGGGGCGGTGGACGCGGACGGCAAGGGCCCCTCCGGCTGGGACGCCTTCGCCGCCCAGCCGGGCCGGATCAAGGACGGCACCGACACCACCCGGGGCACCGGCTTCCACGCCCGCTACCGCGAGGACGTCGCCCTGCTGGCCGGGCTCGGCGCGGACGCCTTCCGGTTCTCCGTCAGCTGGCCCCGCGTGGTGCCCGGCGGCAGCGGAGCCGTCAACGCCGACGGGCTCGACTTCTACGACCGGCTCGTCGACGAGCTCTGCGCCCACGGCATCACCCCCGCCCCGACCCTCTACCACTGGGACACCCCGCTCCCGCTGGAGGAGGCGGGCGGCTGGCTCGACCGGGACACCGCCCACCGCTTCGCCGAGTACGCGGGCATCGTCGCCGAACGCCTCGCCGACCGCGTCCCCATGTGGATCACGATCAACGAGCCCGCCGAGGTCACGATGCTCGGCTACGCGCTCGGTGAGCACGCCCCGGGCCGCACCCTGCTCTTCGACGCCCTGCCCGCCGCCCACCACCAGCTCCTCGCCCACGGCCTCGCGGTCCGCGCCCTGCGCGCGGCGGGCGCGGACAACATCGGCGCCGCCCTCTCGCACGCCCCGGTCTGGACGGCCGGGGACACCGACGAGGACCGCTTCGGCGCGGAGTTGTACGACACGCTCACCAACTGGCTCTTCGCCGACCCGATTCTGACCGGACGCTACCCGGACGAGGGGCTCGCCGCCCTGATGCCGGGGCCGGTCGCCGACGACCTGAAGGTCATCTCCACCCCGCTCGACTGGTACGGCGTCAACTACTACAACCCGACCCTCGTCGGAGCGCCCCGGCCCGAAGCCCTGGACACCTTCTCCGGCTTCACGATGCCCGCCGAACTTCCCTTCGGGATCCGGGAGATCGAGGGGTACGAGAAGACCGGATTCGGCTGGCCCGTGGTCCCCGAGGGCCTCACCGAGATCGTCACCTCGCTGCACACCCGCTACGGCGACCGCCTCCCGCCGCTGTACATCACCGAGAACGGCTGCGCCCTGGAGGAACCGCACGCCGACGACCGCCGCATCGCCTATCTGGAGAGTCACCTCACCGCCCTGCGCTCGGCGATGGACGCCGGGGTGGACGTACGCGGCTACTTCACCTGGTCGCTCACCGACAACGTCGAGTGGACGGAGGGCGTCTCGCAGCGGTTCGGCCTCGTCCACATCGACTACGAGACGCTGGCCCGTACGCCGAAGGCCTCGTACGCCTGGTACCGCGACCTGATCCGCGCACAGAAGCGACAGGAGCAGCGACAGGAGCAGCCGCGGAAGCGGAACCCGGCGGTCGAGGGGGCTTACGCGACACCGCCCGAATGATCGATACTCCCGCCATGGTCGCTTCATGGTGGTCCCGGGCCCGACTGGGGATCTTCGTTCACTGGACACCCGCCTCCGTCCCCGGCTGGGCCCCGCCCTACGTCCCCGTCGGCGAACTCCCGGCGGCGGGCCGGCGTGCGCCGCTGGGCTGGACCTCGTACGCGGAGTGGTACGAGAACGCGCTCCGCTTCCCCGGCTCCCCGGTCGCCGCCCACCACCGCGCCACCTACGGCACCCGCCCCTACACCGACTTCGGCCACGACTTCGAGGACGGGCTCGCCGGCTGGGACCCGGCGGCCTGGGCCCGCTCCTTCCGCGAGGCGGGCGCCGGATACGCGGTCCTGGTCACCAAGCACCACGACGGGTTCTGCCTCTGGCCCTCCGAGACGGAGAACCCGCACCGCACCGGCTGGCACACGACGCGGGACGTGGTCGGCGAGTTCGCCGAAGCCGTACGGGCCGAGGGCCTGCGCTTCGGCGTCTACTACTCCGGCGGGCTCGACTGGACCTTCGACGACCGGCCCATCGGCACCGCGGCCGACATGTTCTCCGCCGTGCCGCGCGGGAGGTACCCCGCCTACGCGGACGCGCAGCTGCGGGAGCTGATCCGCCGCTACCGGCCCGACATCCTCTGGAACGACATCGCTTGGCCCGCCTCCGCCGCCGAGATCCGCTCACTGGTCGACTTCTACCGCTTCACCGTCCCGCACGGTGTCGTCAACGACCGCCTGCTGCCCTACGCCCCGCACTGGCGGGGCCTGAACCTGCCGGGCGCGAAGGCGCTGTACAACTGGTGGGACCGCCGGACGGTGGCGCAGGGCGAGGGCTTCGTCCCGCGCACACCGCCCGTCTTCGACTTCCGCACCCCGGAGTACGCCCGCTACGAGGGCTCCGACCCGTACGAGATCACCCGGGGCGTCGACCACAGCTTCGGCTACAACCGGGCCTCGGGGGCCGACGCCTTCATCGGCCGCGAAGCACTCACCTCACTGGTCCGCGACACGGCGGCCGACGGCGGGAACGTCCTGCTCAACGTGGGGCCGCGCGGCGAGGACGCGACGATCCCCGCCGAGCAGCGCCTCCGCCTGGAGTGGCTGGCCGAGGAGGCCGGGGCCCTCACGCCAGATGGACCCACTCCTGCGTGACGGGGTACCCGGCGCGGGCGAACGCGGCGGCCATCGGCGCGTTCCCCTGGTCCGTCGCCCCCGCGACGAACTCCGCGCCCTGCTCGACGAGGAAGCGCGTGCACTCCACCAGCAGGTCGTAGCCGTAGCCGTGCCCGCGGGCCTCGGGGACGACCCCGATGAAGCCGACGCAGGGCCCCGACGGGTTGTGCGCCGGCACCTGGATGCCCGCCACCTCTCCGTCCGGGGTGTACGCGAGCCGCCACCACTCCCGCGGCGAGGGGCACCAGTGGAAGAAGTCCAACTCCTCCTGGGCCGCTGCCTCCAGGCCGCCGGGACCTTCGATGGCCTTGCGGGCATGGGCGTCGAGCGTGGCCGAGTGGACGCGGCGCAGCACATCGAGGATGACGGCGTCGTCCGGTTCCGGGCGGTAGGTCAGCCGGCCCGTCCGCTCGGGCAGCGGGCAGTCGGGGGTCCAGCGATAGCGGTAGCGCTCGACCAGCGGCTTCATCCCGGCCGCCGTCGCGGCGGCGACCCGCTCCTCGACGGCGGCCCGCGCCGCCGGGTCGTCCCGCCATCCTGCGGGCGCGATCAGTTCGTACTCCTTGTCGAACGGGGCGCGGCGCAGGAGTTCGGCGCCCGCCTCCGCCTCCCCGTCCGCGAAGTCGAACCAGTTGAGCACGACCGGCTCGGTGTCGTCGGGCCCGCCCCACCAGGCGGCCCTGGCGATCACGGTGTTCTCGCGAAGCGCGACCCAGGACCAGTCGGGGCGGTACTCGCCGCCGTCGGCCGTCGAGGTGTAACCGTGGCCGAAGGCGGCCCGGCCGACGAAGGGGCTGTCCTGGAACGTGGTGAAAAGTGCGGCGTCGCTCGGGGTGAGCGCGCGGATGACCAGATCGGTCATGAAGGTGTCCTCCGGGACGGAATGCCGCGCTCCCGGTCAGACGAGGTCCGACACCGCCCGGCGGACGGGGCGGGAGCGCGAGAAAGATGTACTGCGGATGGTGGTGCGGCTGTTCCCGCGCATGTCTCTCGCCTCCTTCCACGACGGGCGTCGGATGTCGATGCCGACCCTAGCCAACGTCGACGCCCGCCGTCCACCGCATATCCGGCGAGAATCCGGGATCCTGCCTCCGGGGCGTGCCCGAGGCCCCTCACTCCCGGTCGCGGCTCCGGCGCTGCAACGCCTCGCGGCGCTTGCGGAGCGCGGCCTGCCGACGGTGGGCGGCCTTGCGCTCGCGGGCCCGGCGCCGGTCCTCGGGCGTGCGGTGCTTGCGCGGGCTGACGAAGACGACCATCGCCAGCCCGCCGAGGACCAGAAGCACCAGGAGCGCGACGAGCACGCCCAGGACCGTGACGCCCACCGGTTCGTCCGCCGCCAACGCCGACCACGCGTTCATCCGGTGCGCTCCTCGCTCTTCTCCGCGTCCCAGACCATATTGAACGCCCGCTCGAAGGTGACGTACCCGAGACGCTCGAAGGACCTGGCCATCGGTACGTTGCCGAGATCGGTCGCCGCCCGGATCCGCTCCACGCCCTCGGCCGCCAGCACCCGGGTGCCCTCGGCGAGGAGATCGTCGATGTACCCGTGGCCGCGCCGGGCGGGCAGCACCCCGATGTACGCGATGATCGGGTGGTAGTTGTTGCGGGCCGGGATCACGAAGCCGACCGGTTCGCCGGTGGGCAGTTCGGCGATCCGCCACCAGGCCATCGGGGTCGAGTACCCCGCCAATTCCTCGTCGTAGTGCTTCTCGGCCGCCGCGCGGGCGTCGAGCCCGGACGCCAGGTCCTCCTGCCCGTGGGCGTCGAGGGTGCCTTCCATCACCGGCGTCATCAGCGCCAGCAGGTCCTCCCGGCCGGTGACCTGACGGAACACCAGCCGGCCGGAGTCCCCGGGCACCGGCGTACCGGCCCGCCACTCCAGCCGCAGCCGCTCGACCAGCATCCGCGCCCCGGTCGCCGCCACCGCCGCGATCCGGGCCCCGACGACCTCCCGGGCCACCGGGTCCCCACGCCAGTCCGGCGGTACGAACCGCCCGTACTCCGGCCGCCGCGCACCGGCCGGGACCACGGCCTCCGTCGCCGTCTCCAGCAGCCCGACGCCGATCTCGACCCGCTCCGGGACGGGCAGGGCGTCGTCCAGGTCGAAGAAGTCCAGCGCCAGCGGATCGCCGCCCGGCGCGTTCGTCCACCAGGCGGCCCTGGCGACGACCCGCTCGCCGTCCAGGGCGACCCACATCCACTCCGGGAGGCGGCGTCCGGTGGCGAGATCGTCGGCCAGCTCGTGGTCGAGAACATACGAAAGGCGGCTGAACAGGCCGAGTTCGCCGGGTCCGGACAGCGGACGGATCGTCGGGCGGGATGGCGCAGGGGACACACGGTCTCCTCGTGGTGGATGAGCGGCAGACCCTAGCAAGGGGGCCCGGGGCCGTCGCGTGAGGAAGCGGCGCAGGTCAGCGCGGGAGGTAACAGGGTCTCGTCTGGACACTCCGGCCCCTTCGGCCCGACAATCGTCCACGTGACATCCTCCTTCGAGTTCCACGCGAGTCCCGCGCGGCTGTCGGACGCCCAGCGCGACCGTGTTCTCGGCCTGCTCAGAGAGGGTGCCGCCCAGGGCAAGTTGTCGCACGACACCTTCATGCGGCGCATGGAGCTCGCCCTCGTCGCCCGCCGCCCCGAGGAGCTGGCGGCCCTCACCTCCGACCTGGACGGCGGCGGCCGCTGGTCCCAGGGCCTGGTCCGGGCGGTCGGCGGGATCTCCGCCTTCCCCGGGCGACTGCGCCGCGCCTGGCAGACCGAGCGGCTCCCCAAGCTGCTGCTCCCCGCGCCCGGCCCGCATCCGCTGCTCATCGGCCGCGACCCGGCGAACGGGCTGCGCCTCAACCACGAGACGGTCTCCCGGCTGCACGCCGAACTCTCCGCGCAGAACGGCCGCTGGGTGCTGCGCGACCTCGGCTCCACCAACGGCACCTGCGTCAACGGCCAGCGGCTCGTCGGCTCCATTCCGGTGCGCGACGGCGACCAGGTGAGCTTCGGCCGGATGAGCTTCCGGCTCACCGCCCCGGCCCCCCGCCCGCCCGAGTCCCGGCCGTCCGCCGCCCGCCCGCCCGAACTGCCGCCGCACGCACCACGGCCGTCCGCCGCCGCCCCGTCCCAGCTCCCGCCGCACGCCCCCGAACCCCCGTCGAACGGGCCCGGCCGCCCGGAGCAGGGCTCCGACCGCCCGCCGCAGGGTCCCGGCCTCCCGTCCGCCTGATTCCGGCCGCCCGCCGCGAGGTCCGGGCGTCCCGTCCGTCCGGCGCGGCCTCTCGCCCGGCCGACCCCACGCCGGGACGCCGGGCCCGTGCCCGGCCCGGGCTTCAGTGCTGCTGGTGCAGTCCGCGTCCGGCCGGCGTCAGGAACACCTCGACCGCGATCCGGATGGCGGCGGCCGGGGTCGGGGTCTCCACCGCACCCGGCCACACCGTCCGCGGCGCTCTCGGCGAGAACTGCGCGGTCCTGAGCGTCGACCCGCCCTGGCTGCGCGCCCTCGCCGTCTTCTCCCGCGTCCCCCTGACCGGGGCGGCGGCCGCCTTCACCGAGCTGCTCGCCACCCTGCCGGTCACCGGGATACGCCCTCCGCACCCCACCGCCGCCTCACCCGAACGGGCGTACGTCGACTGCGGCGCGCCCCCGGCGGTGGTCCCCTGAGAGAACGCGCGTCGGCAGCCGGCGCACCGATGTCCAGGGGGTGTGAGATGTCCGTCGAACGCCCCGAATCCCTGCCCGCCGCCCGCCGTCCGCACCGGCTCGCGGGCGGGCAGCCGGGACTGCTGACGCCGGGGGCCACGACGGATCCGTACCGGCTGCGTCTCTACCGCCTGCTGCGCACGCACTACCCCCTCGGCTACGACCCGGGCCTCGGCGCCTGGCTGCTGAGCCGGTACACGGACGTGGCCCTGGCCCTCACCGACCCCCGGTTCACCGGCTACCCGCACGACGGCACCCCGCGCGGCCGGGCGCCCGTCCCGCTCGGCCTCTGCCGGGGCAGCCTGGTCTGCCGCCCGTCCGCCGTGCCGTGGAGCGCCGCCGCACCCGCCGTCGAGCGGACCGCGTACGTCCTGGCCCGCCGGATCGCCGGGCGCGAGCGGGCGGACCTGGTCGCCGACTTCTGCCGGTGGCTGCCCGCCGGGGCCGCCGCCGCGGCGGCGGGGCTCTCCTACCCGGACCTGAGCACCCTGCCCCGGCACGCCTTCCAGCGGCGGACCGGCGGGGCGGCCGACGACTGCGCCGGGCCCACCGCACTCCGCGAACACGCCCTCGCCTCGTTCCTGGCGAACATGCTGGACGACCCCGACCTGCTGGCCGCCGCGACGGCCGTACCCGGGACCGGAGCAGGGCCCGGCACGCTGCTGGGCCGGGCCTGGACCGAGACGCTGCGCCGCGATCCGCCCGTCCAGATCGTGCTGCGCCGCACCCGTACCGAGGTGACCGTCAGCGGCGGCACGCTTCCCGCCGACGCGCCCGTCGCGTGCCTCATCGGCGCGGCGGGCCGCGATCCGGCCCGGTTCGGCGCACCCGACCGTTTCGACCCGCTGCGCACCGACGCCGACCCGCTGCTCATCGGCCCGGCCGGTTGCCCCGCCGCGCTCCTCGGCAGACTGGAGGCCGAACACGGCCTGCGCGCCCTGCTGACGGCGATGCCCGGCATCCGCTGGGCCGAGGGCTTCCGCCCGGTGGCGGGCGGCCTGCTGACCCGGGGCCCGCGAACCCTGCTCGTACGCCCGTCCTGACGGGCGGGGCCATGGCCCCCGGTCGTCAGTCCCGCACCCGCCGCAGCAGTGCCACCGGCCGCTCGGCGAACAGCTCCGCCGCCGCCACCGCGCCGCCCGGGAACTCGCGGCCGGGTGTGGCCGACAGCAGATCCCGCCAGGGCCCGTCGGCCGGCAGCTCCAGCACCGAGTCCCGCCAGCCGCCGCCCTCGGCCAGCCGCAGCGACAGCCGGGTCACCGCCGTGACCACCTCGCCCGACCGGCAGAACGCGTGCAGATGGGAGGCGGCCGGACCATCGGCCGTCAGCGGCACGTACGTACCCGACTCGCCGAACGCGTCCGGCAGTTCGCGCCGCAGCCCCAGGGCGACCGCCGTCAGCGCCTGCTTCTCGTCCGGTACCTCGGGCCGCCGGAACGGCCGCCGGTTGTCGGGGTCGACCAGGGCCAGGTACTCGCTCTCCGTGCCCTGGTAGAGATCCGGCACGCCCGGCATCGTCAGATGCACCAGAGCCGCCCCCAGCACCTGGGCCCGCACATGCGGGGCGAGCGCGTCCGCGAACTCGGCGATCAGCGTCCGAGCCACGCCGGATCCGTCGCCCGGACCGGCGGCGACGAACTCCGACACCGCCCGCTCGTACGCCGGATCCGGCTCCGTCCAGCTGGTGAAGAGGCCCGCCTCGCGCACCGCCTTCAGCAGGGCCGGCTCCAGCCGCTCGAACAGCTCCTCGGCCGGCAGCCCCGCGCAGCCGTACGCCGACTGCCAGGCCGCCCACGCCAGTTGTGGATCCGGGGCAACGACGGCGGTCGCCGCCGTCAGCTGCGCCACCAGCGCCGCCCACCGCTCAGGGCACTGGGTCAGCACCGCGATCCGGGCCCGGACGTCCGCGCTGCGCTTGGTGTCGTGCGTGGTCAGGACCGTGCCGGTGGCCGGCCGGTCGCGGGCGGTCCGGGCGGCGAAGGCGTGGAACTCCTCCGGCGACACCGCCGGCCGTTCCGGGGCTCCGCCCACCTCGGTGGCCGAGGTCAGGGGTACGTACCGGTAAAACGCCGTGTCCTCCACCGACTTGGCGTGCAGCGCGGACGCGGTCTGGGCGAACCGGGCGCAGAACGCGGCCTGTTCCTCCCCGCCGCCGAGCCGCCCGAGCGCCAGATCCCGTACGACGTCGACGGCCGCCGCCTCCTCCGGCACGGAGAACACCGCCTTCGCCTCCCGCACCGCCTCGTCGGTCAGCGTCTCCCGGGCGATCCTGGTCGGCGGCTCGCCCGCCGTGACGTACGGGCGGTAGACCGGGACCCGTACCAGCAGCTCCCGCACCGCCGTCCGCAGCGCCCACGGCGCGTGGTCGCGCAGCGCGGGGTCCCGGTCGCAGATCCCGGTGGCCTGCCGGGTCAGCCAGGCCGTCTCTGCGGCCAGCTCATGGGCCGCCACCCGGTACGCGGCCCGGCGTACCGTGGCCGTCCAGTCGCCGCCCCGGTCGGCGGGCGGGCCCGCGAACTCCCGGTAGTGGCCGAGCAGCTCCGCCGCGCCGGAGGGATCGGTGAACAGCCCGTCGATCCGGTGCAGCGCGTCGTACCCGGTGGTGCCCGCGACCGCCCAGTCCGCCGGGAGGCGCTCGTCGCCGGTGAGGATCTTCTCCACCACCGTCCAGCGGCCGCCGGTGGCCTCGTTCAGCCGTTCCAGATAGGCGGCGGGCGCGGCGAGGCCGTCCGGATGGTCGATGCGCAGGCCGTCCAGCACTCCGTCGTGGAGCAGTTCGAGGACCTTGGCGTGCGTGGCGTCGAAGACCTCCGGATGCTCGACGCGCACCCCGATCAGCTCCGGGACGGTGAAGAAGCGCCGGTAGTTCAGCTCGGTGCGGGCCAGCCGCCACCAGCCGAGCCGGTAGTGCTGGGCATCCAGCAGCTCCGGCAGCGGAAGGCCCGCGGTGTCGGCGCGCAACGGGAACTCCAGGTCGTGGTAGCGCAGCACCTCTCCGTCGGCGTCCACGGCCAGGTGCTCCAGCTCCCGGCCGAGCGGCCCGGCGAGCACCGGCAGCAGGACCCGGTGGCCGCCCGCCGCCCAGTCGATGTCGAACCAACGGGCGTACGGGGAGGCCGGGCCCTCGCGCAGCACCTCCCACAGCTGGTGGTTGTGCCGGGGCGAGGCCGCCATGTGGTTGGGCACGATGTCCAGGACCAGACCGAGCCCGTGCTCGCGGGCGGCCGAGGCGAGCGACCGCAGCCCCTCCTCACCGCCCAGCTCCGCCCGGACCCGGCTGTGGTCGACCACGTCGTAGCCGTGCCGGGAGCCGGGGACCGCCTCCAGCACGGGCGACAGATGGAGGTGCGAGACGCCGAGCTCGGCGAGGTACGGCACGGCCTTCTCGGCGGCGGCGAACGGGAAGTCGGGCTGGAGCTGAAGCCGGTACGTGGCGGAGGGCGTCATGGATCTCTACGTACCCCGCCCGGGGCGATCCGTGTCACCCCGGGCGGAACACTCACTCCAGCCGTCTCTCGCCGCCCACCGCTCAGGCGGGCCGCTTCAGCACGGTCAGGCTGCGCCCGATCAGCGTGACCTGCTCGCCCTCGGCCACCTTCGGCCCCGTCCCCGGCGGCACCCCGTCCGGCCGCGCGGTGTCCACGACGACCTGCCACTGCTCCCCGTGGTCGACCGGGACGGCGAACTCCAGCGTCTCGGCGCTCGCGTTGAACATCAGCAGGAACGAATCGTCGGAGATCCGCTCGCCGCGCGGCCCCGGCTCCGAGATCGCGTGGCCGTTCAGGAACACGGTCATCGCCTTGGCGTGGGCCGCCTGCCAGTCCTGCTGCGTCATCTCCTCGCCCTCGGGCGTGAACCAGGCGATGTCGGACAGCTCGTCGTGGGTGCCCTCCACCGGCCGGCCGTGGAAGAAGCGGCGACGCCGGAAGACCGGGTGGTCGCGGCGCAGCCACACCATGGCCCGGGTGAACTCCAGCAGGGTGGAGGCCGGCGCGTCGGCCGGTTCGTCCGGATCGGGCCAGTGCACCCAGGCGAGCTCGTTGTCCTGGCAGTAGGCGTTGTTGTTGCCCTGCTGCGTACGGGCGAACTCGTCGCCGTGGCTCAGCATCGGCACGCCCTGCGAGAGCATCAGCGTGGCGATGAAGTTCCGCATCTGGCGGGCCCGCAGCTCCAGGACCTCGGGATCGTCGGTCTCGCCCTCCGCGCCGCAGTTCCAGGAGCGGTTGTGGCTCTCGCCGTCCCGGTTGTCCTCCCCGTTGGCGTCGTTGCGCTTGTCGTTGTACGAGACGAGGTCGTGGAGGGTGAAGCCGTCGTGGCAGGTGGTGAAGTTGATCGAGGCGAGGGGGCGTCGGCCGTCGTCCTGGTAGAGGTCGGAGGAGCCGGTGAGCCGCCCGGCGAACTCAGCCAGGGTGCGCGGCTCGCCCCGCCACAGATCGCGGACCGTGTCGCGGTACTTGCCGTTCCACTCGGTCCACAGCGGCGGGAAGTTGCCCACCTGATAGCCGCCCTCGCCGACGTCCCACGGCTCGGCGATGAGCTTCACCTGGCTGACCACCGGGTCCTGCTGCACCAGGTCGAAGAACGAGGAGAGCCGGTCCACCTCGTGGAACTGGCGGGCGAGCGTCGCCGCGAGATCGAAGCGGAAGCCGTCCACATGCATCTCGGTCACCCAGTACCGCAGTGAGTCCATGATCATCTGGAGGACGTGCGGGGACCGCATGAGCAGCGAGTTCCCGGTGCCGGTGGTGTCCATGTAGTAGCGCTGATCGTCGGTCAGACGGTAGTAGGAGGCGTTGTCGAGGCCGCGGAAGGAGAGGGTGGGCCCGAGGTGGTTGCCCTCCGCGGTGTGGTTGTAGACCACATCGAGGATGACCTCGATCCCCGCCTGGTGCAGCGCCTTCACCGCCTGCTTGAACTCCAGCACCTGTTCGCCGCGGTCGCCCCAGGAGGCGTAGGTGTTGTGCGGGGCGAAGAAGCCGATGGTGTTGTAGCCCCAGTAGTTGGTGAGCCCCATGTCCGACAGCCGGTGGTCCTGTACGAACTGGTGGACGGGCATCAGTTCGATCGCGGTGACGCCCAGTTCGGTCAGATGGGCGATCACCTCCGGATGCGCGAGGCCCGCGTACGTACCGCGCAGCTCGGGCGGGAGGCCCGGGTGCAGCATCGTCAGGCCCTTCACGTGGGCCTCGTAGATCACCGTGCGGTGGTAGTCCGTCCGGGGACGCCGGTCGTCGCCCCAGTCGAAGTAGGGGTTCACCACCACCGAGCTCATGGTGTGCGGGGCGGAGTCGAGGTCGTTGCGGGCGTCCGGCCTCCCGAAGGGGTAGCCGTACACCGCCTCGCCCCAGTCGATCTTCCCGGCGACCGCACGGGCGTACGGGTCCAGCAGCAGCTTCGCGGAGTTGCACCGCTGCCCGCGCTGGGGTTCGTAGGGTCCGTGCACCCTGAAGCCGTACTGCTGACCCGGCATCACCCCGGGCAGATAGGCGTGGCGCACGAACGCGTCGGTCTCGCGGAGCTCCACCGCCGTCTCCGAACCGTCGTCGTGCAACAGGCACAACTCGATCCGGTGGGCGGCTTCGGAGAAGACCGCGAAATTGGTACCGGCGCCGTCGTACGTGGCGCCGAGGGGATAAGCGTGTCCCGGCCAGACCTGCATGATGAAGACTCTTCCACTTCTGATCCGGGTGCGGTGGCTTTCCTCGGCCCGTTACTTCCCGAATACTCCCCGAAAATGCGGTGCTCACCTAGGACGTCGCGCGGTGCGGCCGGGTCCCGTCGCCCGGTTCGGCCCGCACCGGTCAACTTCGGACACTCCCGTGCCGCCCCGGACACGCATCCGGACCGTGTCGCCCGGCGGGCGTCCGGTTCCCGACCGGTGGCAGGGGCTCCAATCACTATGAATCCGCTCACTCCACCCGATCTCGCCGCAAGGAACAAGCCTGAGCAGTGGGGGAGTTGAGAAAGTCGCCTGCGCATCGGGCTGCGTCGGATCACGCTCCCGGAGTACCCTTCCTTGATCGTTGGGTGGGGGAGTGGAAGGCGGTACGCGGGTGAGCTCGGGAGGGTTCGAGCTACCCCCAGGTGACGCAGGTCACGAGGGGGAATCGACCGATGCCCCGCCCGGGGCGGTGTCCCTCGCGCAGCCCATGGAGATAGGCGCCGAGCTGGACTGGGGATCGGAGGCCTGGGGCGAGGTGCGCACCCGCGCCCAGCGGGCCGGACGGGCCTATATCTGGCTGAATCTGGTCGAACAGCGCCTTCGGGCAGTGGTCGCAGCCGTCCTCCGTCCGATCTACGAGCCGGTGCACGGCGAGGAGTGGGTGGTGGCCGCGGCCGGACCGGCCGGGCAGGAGTGGGTGCAGCGCGCCGTCGCCGTCCGCGAGGTCTCGCGCCGCAAGGGCTATCTGCTGGACCCGGCCGACGACAACGTCCTCAGCTTCCTGACGCTGCCGCAGCTGCGGGAGCTGATGGTCCAGCACTGGCCGTGCTTCGAGCCGTACTTCGACGACCGGCGCGATGTCGAGCTGGCCCTCGACGAGCTGGAGGTCGCCCGTAACGTCGTCTCCCGCAACCGCGCGCTGAACGAGGCGGTCCTCTCCCAGGCGGAACGCGCCTCGGCCCGGCTGCTGGACATCCTCGGCAGCGGGGCCGGCGTGCCCTCGGCCGACCGGCTGCCGGTGGACGCGGTGGAGCAGCTGGTCGGCGACCGGTACGCGGACGTGGTCTCCGTCCACCCCGACCGGGTCCGGCTCCAGCGCCAGCTGCCCGCCGAGGACCTGTTCGGCGGGGCACGGCGGCTCGACGCCATCGGCATAGGCCTCAACCTGCTCGTGCAGAACTTCTCCGGCCGCCGGCTCGTCCGGCTCGCCGAGTCGGGCTGCCGGGTCCGGCTGCTGTTCATCAACCCTGCCAGCAGTGCGGTGCGCCGCCGCGAGCGGGAACTCGGCCTCAAGAAGGGCGAGCTGAGCCGCTCGGTGGAGATGAACATCCTGCACATGCGCCGGGTCCGCTCCAAGCTCCGCGACCCGGGCGCGTTCGAGATCCAGGTCTTCGACGAGACACCGCGCTTCACCGCCTACCTGGTGGACGGCGACGGACCGGACGCGGTGGGCGTCGTCCAGCCCTATCTGCGCCGCGCCCGGGGCATGGAGGCGCCCGTGCTGGTGCTGCGCGGCGGAGGCAGACGCACGGTGGTGCGGGCGGGGCAGGACAGCGAGCACGGCCTCTTCGAGACGTACCGCGAGGAGTTCGAGTCGGTCTGGACGGACTCCCGGCCGGTCTCCTGACGTGCAGCCGCCCGCAGGCCCTGTCAGTGGCCCGTGCGAAGGTGGTCATCACTCGAGGGGAGCACCACGGGGGAGCACCATGAAGGAGGTATCGGGATGAGCTGGCACCAGGGCACACTGGTCGGCTTCGACCTGGAGACGACGGGGACCGACGTCGAGAACGACCGGATCGTCACCGCCGCACTCGTCCGGCTGGAGCCGGACGGGGCCGTCGCCGAGCAGCGGACCTGGCTGCTCGACCCGGGGGTGGCGATACCCGAACAGGCGTCCGCGATCCACGGCATCGGCACCGACCACGCCCGTAAACACGGGGCGCGGGCCGCCTCCGCGGTCGAGGAGATCGCCCATGCGGTGGCCGACGTGCTGCGCTCGGACATCCCGCTGGTCGTGATGAACGCGCGCTACGACCTCTCGCTGCTGGACCGCGAATGCCGCAGGTACGGGCTGCCGTCGGTCGAGGAGCGGGTCGGCGGGGCGCCCTCGCCGGTCATCGACCCGCTGGTGATCGACAAGCACGTCGACAAGTACCGCAAGGGCAAGCGGGCCCTCCAGGCGCTGTGCGACCACTACGGGGTCACGCTCGACGGAGCCCATGACGCGAGCGCCGACGCGGTGGCCGCGGTGCGCGTGGTGCGCCGGATGGGAGAGCGCCACCGGCCGGTCGGCGCCCTGCCGCCCGCCGAGCTGCACGCCCTTCAGATCCGGGCGGCCGCCGAGCAGTCGGCCTCGCTCCAGGCCTATCTGCGCCGCACGGCCGACCCGGCGGCGGTCGTCGAGTCGTCCTGGCCGCTGATCCCGCGCAGCCGCTGAATCGATGTACCGCTGAGCCGCTCGGAGCTCGCCGGGTCGTTCAGAAGGGGTACCACCGGACCTCGGGATCGCCGTCGCGCAGCGAGGCCACCCGGCGGCGGAACTCGACGAGCGCCTTCGGGTTGGCCGGGGCGTGCTGGGAGACCCAGGCGCAGCTGGCCGTCTCGCGGGCGCCGCGCAGCACCGCGCACCCCTCCCACTCCCGGACGTCCCAGCCGTACGCGGAGGTGAAGGCGCCGTAGGCCGCCGGGTCGAGGCCGTAGCGGTCGCGGGAGAGGGCGAGGACGACCAGGTCGTGTTCGCGCAGATCGGCGGAGAAGGTCTCCAGGTCGACCAGGACCGGGCCGCCGGGTCCGACATGGACGTTGCGCGGGAGCGCGTCGCCGTGGATCGGGCCCGGGGGCAGATGCGGGACGAGAGCGGCGGCCGCGGCCGCGAAGCCGTCGCGGCGCTCGCGGAGGTAGTCGGCGTCCGCCGGGTCGATCGCGTCTCCCGCCAGGCTCAGCCACCGCTCCACACCGCCCAGCAGTTCGCGGCGCGGCAGGGTGAACTCCGTCGGGGCGGGCAGCGCGTGCACCAGGGCGAGCAGCGGGGCGAGGTCGCGCGGCTCGGCGGGGCGTACGGGGTCGGGAAGCCGGTGCCACAGCGTCACGGGGTGGCCCTCGACCAGGCGCGGACGCCGCTCGGCCGCGCGGACGGCCGGGACACCGGACGCGGCGAGCCAGTCGGCGAGGACCACCTCGCGCTCGGCCCGCTCACGGAGCTCGGGGTGGCCGGTGGCGTCCCGGCCGACCTTGACCACCAGGTCGTCGGCCGCGAAGACCGCGTTCTCGCCCAGCGCGAGCAGCTCCGCCGTGCCGGGGAAACCCGCGGCCGTGAGCACCTCGCGCGCTCGCATCTCGTTCATGGATGCGATTTTCGCACCCTTGGCGGCCACCTTGACGAACCGACGGACCGTCAGCACGATGACGGAGGCCTCCCGGAACGTCAGAACGGGATGAAGTCCACCTCAGGCGCATCAGTGATTTACAGGACAGAGGGGTCTTCTTCGTGACATCGGTGACCGCGACGAAGCGGTCCGGAGCGGACGGCCCGCACGACGGGCGGAACGGCCGGGACGGACGGGACGGGCAGGGCGGGCACGGTGGAAGGGGCGGGCGTGCGGGGAGGTTCCGGCGGCCCGGGCGACCGGAGCATCCGGAGCGCAAGGCGTTCGGGGACCGGGCCGCCTGGTTCCTGGTGCTGCCCGCGCTCCTCCCGATCCTGATCCTCAGCGTCGGACCGCTCCTCTACGGCATCGCTCTCGCCTTCACCGACGCGCAGTCCGGCCGGACCCGCTCCACCGAGTGGATCGGCACCCTCAATTTCCAGGACCTGCTGCACGACACCCTGTTCTGGGACTCGTTCCGGATCGGCCTCATCTGGGCCGTGGGCGTCACCGTCCCGCAGTTCCTCCTGGCGCTCGGCCTCGCCCTGCTGCTCAACCAGAACCTGCGGATGCGCTGGCTGGCCCGGGCGCTGGCGATCATCCCCTGGGCGATGCCGGAGGTCGTCGTCGGCATCATGTGGCGGCTCGTCTACAACCCGGACGCCGGCATCCTCAACGAGACCATCCGCGATCTCGGACTCGGCGACGGCCGCGACTGGCTCACCGGCCTCGCCACCGCGCTGCCCGCCGTCATCCTCGTCGGCATCTGGGCGGGCATGCCCCAGACCACCGTGGCCCTGCTCGCCGGACTCCAGAACACCCCGCGCGAACTCCACGAGGCGGCGGCCCTGGACGGGGCGGGCGCCTGGCGCCGGTTCCGTACGGTCACCTGGCCCGCGATCAAGCCGATCGCGCTCGCCATCTCCGCGCTCAACCTGATCTGGAACTTCAACTCCTTCGCCCTGGTCTATGTCCTGACCAGCGGAGGGCCCGGCGGCCGGACCCGGCTGCCGATGCTCTTCGCCTACGAGGAGGCCTTCCGCTACGGGCAGTTCGGCTATGCCGCCGCGATGGGCTGTGTGATGGTCGCGGTCATCTCCGTGCTCCTCGCCGTCCATCTCGTCGGCCGACTCAGGGGAGGCGAGGACCGATGAGCCGAGGACCGATGGGGCGAGGGCCGATGGGGCGAGGGCCGATGAGACGCGCGGCCTCCGGGCGTGAGTCCACCGGGCTGCGTACCGGCCGGGCCGCCCGCACCGGGCAGTACCTGGCCCTCCTGGCGTATCTGGTCTTCCTCGCGTTCCCGTTCGTATGGCTGATCTCGACCGCCTTCAAGCCCGCCCCTGAACTGGGCTCCCTGCACCCCACCTGGATCCCCGAGCAGCCGACGCTGGACAACTTCCGGCAGGCCTTCGACGAGCAGCCGCTGCTCCAGGCCGCGGCCAACTCCCTGCTCGCCGCCGTCGGCGCGGCCGTGATCGCCGTCGTGATCGCCACCCCGCTGGCCTATGTGATGGCCCGCCACCGCGGCCGCCTCGCCACCGCGGCGACCGGCTGGGTCGTGGTCAGCCAGGCGTTCCCGTTCGTCCTGGTGATCATTCCGCTCTTCCTGATCCTGAAGAACCTGCATCTGATCAACACCCTGTGGGGCCTGATCCTCGTCTATGTCGTCTGGTCGTTGCCCTTCGCGCTGTGGATGCTCGCCGGATACGTGCGCGCCGTACCCACCGAGCTGGAGGAGGCCGCCGCCGTCGACGGGGCGGGCCGGGTGCGCACCCTCGTATCGGTCGTGGCCCCGCTGCTCGCCCCCGGCATCGTCGCCACCGCGCTGTTCGCGTTCATCACCGCATGGAACGAGTTCTTCTTCGCGCTCGTCCTGCTCAAGACCCCGGAGAAGCAGACCTTGCCGGTCGTCCTCACCCACTTCCTCGGCGCGGAGGGCGTGGCGGACCTCGGCCCGCTCGCCGCCGCCGCCTTCCTCGCCACCCTGCCCTCCCTCGTCCTCTTCGCCTTCATCCAGCGGCGGATCACCGGCGGGATGACGGCCGGGGCGGTGAAGAACTGATGCGCGCGCCGATCAGGCGGGCCGTCGCCGCCGTCGCCGTACTGGCCCTGCTGCTCACCGGCTGCTCCGGAGGCGGCGACGACGGACGTGACCCGGACGGCACGATCCGGCTCCGGTTCCAGTCGCTGGCCTGGCAGAAGGAGTCCGTCGACGCCAACAAGCAGCTGGTGAAGGAGTGGAACGCCGCCCACCCCGACGTCCAGGTGGACTACGTCCAGGGCAGCTGGGACAGCGTCCACGACCAGCTGCTCACCTCCTTCGAGGGCGGCGAGGCCCCCGACGTCATCCATGACGCCTCCGACGACCTGGCCGACTTCGCGTACGGGGGCTACCTCGCCGACCTGCGCCCCTTCCTGCCCGACCGGCTCAAGGCCGACATCCCCGAACAGTCCTGGCGCACCACCACGTTCGGCGAGGGCGTCCACGGGGTGCCGTTCCTCCAGGAGCCCCGGGTCCTGATCGCCAACACGCACCTGCTGAAGGCCTCCGGCGCCCGCATCCCGACCCCGGAGCGCCCCTGGAGCTGGGAGGAGTTCCGGCGGGTGACGAAGGAGCTGACGGGCAAGGGGCGGTACGGGATCGCCTGGCCGCTCAAGGAGCCGGTCTCCGTCACCCTCAACCTCGGTCTGTCCGGCGGCGGCCGGCTCTTCCACCGTGACGACGAGGACAAGGCGGTCCTGCGCTTCGAGCCGGGCGACGGCGTGGTCACCGGCACCATCCACGACCAGGTCAACACCGACGGCAGCGCGGCCCGCAGCGCGCTGGGCATGGGCGGATCGGACGCGCTGCCCGGGTTCTTCGGCGGCAAGTACGCGATGCTCCCGCTCGGGTTCTCCTACCGTCAGCAGATCATCCAGCAGGCCCCCGAAGGGTTCGGGTGGACGGTGCTGCCGATGCCGGCCGGCACGGGCGGCGCGGTCCAGGGCGTCAGCCCGCAGACGCTGTCGGTCGCCGAGGACAGCCCGCACAAGAAGGAGGCCGTCGCGTTCATCGACTTCCTGCTGCGGCCGCCGAACATGGTGCGCCTGGCGCGCGGCGACTGGATGCTGCCGACCGGGACCGAGGCGCTGGCCGATCCGTCGCTGCGGACGGCCGAGCACGGCTGGGCCGTCGGCACCGCGCTCGCGGAGGGGCTGCGGCCGGCGCCGGCCCCGTCGGTGCGGGGCTATCCGGAGTGGAAGGACAAGGTGGCGACCCCCGCGCTCCAGGAGTACTACAGCGGCGCGATCGACGCCGACGAGCTGAGCGAACGGCTGGTGGAGGACGGGAATCGGGTGCTGGCCCGCTATCAACGCTGACCCCGGCACGGAAGGAGCCGGCACGGAAGGAGCCGACACGGAAAACGGTTGCACGAGACGTCTCGTCTCGCTTAGGGTCTCCGGCATGACGGAATCCCCGCGTGCCCACATCGCCATGTTCTCCATCGCCGCCCACGGACATGTGAACCCGAGCCTCGACGTCATCCGCGAGCTCGTCGACCGTGGACACCGTGTCAGCTACGCCATCCCGGCCTCCTTCGCCGAGAAGGTCGCCGCCACCGGCGCCGAGCCCGTGATCTACACCTCGACCCTGCCGACCGACGAGGACCCCGAGGCCTGGGGCATCGAGCTGATCGACAACATCGAACCCTTCCTGAACGACGCCGTCCAGGCGCTCCCGCGGCTCGCCGAGGCCTTCGCGGGCGACGAACCCGACCTCGTCCTGCACGACATCACCTCCTATCCCGCCCGGGTCCTCGCCCACCGCTGGGGCGTCCCCGCCGTCTCCCTCTGGCCCAACCTGGTCCCGTGGGAGGGGTACGAGAAGGAGGTCGGCGAACCCATGACCGCCGAGCTGAAGCAGACCGAGCGCGGCAAGGCGTACTACGCGCGGTTCGAGAACTGGCTCACCGAGAACGGCCTCGGCCATGTCTCCAGCGACGACTTCGTGGCCCGCCCGCGCCGCGGTCTCGTCCTGATCCCCGAGGCGCTCCAGCCGAACGCTGACCGGGTGAACCGCGAGATGTACACCTTCGTCGGGGCCTGCCAGGGCGACCGCGCGGACCAGGGGGAGTGGGTCCGGCCGGCCGGTGCGGAGAAGGTGCTGCTGGTGTCGCTCGGCTCCTCGTTCACCAAGCAGCCCGCCTTCTACCGCGAGTGCGTCGAAGCCTTCGGCGCTCTGCCCGGCTGGCATGTGGTGCTCCAGATCGGCGCGCACGTCGACCCCGCCGAACTCGGCGACGTACCCGGCAACGTGGAGGTACGTGACTGGGTGCCGCAGCTGGCCGTCCTCGAGCAGGCCGACGCCTTCATCACCCACGCCGGCGCGGGCGGAAGCCAGGAAGGCCTCGCCACCGGCACCCCGATGGTCGCCGTCCCGCAGGCCGTCGACCAGTTCGGCAACGCCGACATGCTCCAGTCGCTGGGTGTGGCCCGGCATCTGCCGATGGAGGAGGCCGACGCCGCGAGTCTGCGCGCGGCCGTGCTCGCCCTCGTGGGCGACCCCGAAGTCGCCGATCGCTGCGAGCGTCTGAGCGAGCAGATGGCGCGGGAGGGCGGCACCCCGAGGGCCGCCGACCTCATCGAGGCCGAACTGTCGCGCTGAGCGGAGTCGGCTGACTGCTGTCCGGACGTTCTCCGTCCCGCCCCGTGTGCCGCACCCTGCGGTTTTCCGGGGCGGGACAGCTGTGTTTCGGCTCTGTGAAGCCTCTGTCACGACGGGTGCGGTCGACGCATCTGCACGCACGCCCTGGCGATTTCACACCCGGAACCGGGTGTTCACGCCCCGCGCGCACACCTTCACGGGTCTTCACGTGTCTTCACGCATGGTCACTCCTGCCCCATAGGGCTCGCGGTGGGGCGCGGGCGACGCTCGGGCGGCCGGCTCCAGGTACCCCAAGGGCGGCTCTGAGCAGGTGATATGGGCAGTTCGGACGTCCTCCTGGCGCGGCCCGGAATCTGTCGGTCCGGGCGAGCCGGACGCCCGTCGGCCTTTCACGGCCCGTGTGACCAGCCATGGCCGATTTCCTCTTACGCAACCTCGTTGAGGAAGTCGCACCTCCATGAAGGCCTTGAACTGTGCTCGTCAATCGGTCAGGGTTTCGAGCCAGCCCCCGGAGATCGTCCGGCCGAGGGCCAATCCCCCCACAAAGAATGACGAGGAGTGCCCTCTTCATGGCAAAGCACCAGCGCACCCGTCGCATCAAGCTGACCGCCGCGATCACCGCCGTGGCGGCCGCCGCGGGAGTCACCCTTCTCGGTACCTCGTTCGCGGGAGCCGCACCGGCTCCCATGGGCACGGTCTACGGCGCGGACGCCGAGACCGCGGTGTCCGGCAGCTACATCGTCCTGCTGGACGGGAAGAAGGCCGACAAGTCCAAGCTCGCCGAGGAGTACGGCGGCAAGCTCAAGCGCAACTACACCTCCAGCATCAACGGCTTCTCCGCCAGCGGCCTTTCGGAGACCGAGGCCAAGCGACTCGCCGCCGACCCGGCCGTCGCCAAGGTGGTGCAGAACAAGAAGTTCACCATCGACGCCACCCAGGACAACCCGCCGTCGTGGGGCCTGGACCGCATCGACCAGACCGAGACCGCGGGCGACAACGCCTACACCTACCCGGACGCCGGCGGCGAGGGCGTCACCGCGTACGTCATCGACACCGGTGTCCGCGTCACCCACGAGGACTTCGAGGGCCGGGCCACCTCGGGCTTCGACGCCGTGGACAACGACGACGACGCCGACGACGGCAACGGGCACGGCACCCACGTGGCGGGCACCATAGCCGGGGCCGCGCACGGCGTCGCCAAGAAGGCGAACATCGTGGCCGTCCGCGTCCTCGACGACAACGGCTCGGGCACCACCGAGCAGGTCATCGCCGGTATCGACTGGGTCGCCGCCAACGCCAAGGGCCCGTCCGTCGCCAACATGAGCCTCGGCGGCGGGGCCGACCCGGCGCTCGACGAGGCCGTCCAGAAGGCCATCGCCGCGGGCGTCACCTTCGGTGTGGCCGCCGGGAACGAGTCCAGCGACGCCGGCCAGGGCTCGCCCGCCCGCGTCCCCGAGGCGATCACCGTCGCCTCGTCCACGGACGCCGACGAGCAGTCCTCGTTCTCCAACTACGGCTCGATCGTGGACATCTACGCCCCGGGCTCGGACATCACGTCCACCTGGAACGACAGCGACACCGGCACCAACACCATCTCCGGTACGTCCATGGCCACCCCGCACGTCGTCGGCGCGGCCGCCGTCTACCTGGCGGGCCACCAGGACGCCACCCCGGAGGCCGTCGCCACGGCGCTCACCGAGGGAGCCACCCCGGACGCCATCGGCAACGCCACCGAGGGCACGGCGAACCTGCTCCTCAAGGTCGTCGAGTAGCCACTCCGGTATTCCGACCGGACGCCTGGCCGCGGTGGTCACGTACCACCGCGGCCCGGCCCCGCGCACACCAGCCGCCGCGCTCTCCCCCACGGGGCGCGGTGGCTGCGCCGTTTCCGGGCGCGGATCCGGCGAGGTCGTCCCCCACGGGAGCTACACCGAGGTGTCCACCGGGGGGTGCCGCTTTCGGGCCGCGATCTCCATAGCGTTCCGATCAGCCGGGGCTCACGGCGCCCGTCGTCACGACAGGCCCGGGCCCGGCCGTATCCGCGCACCGCTTCCCGGAGGCTTTCCCGTGTTCCGCACCTCTTCAACGCCCTCGCCGCCCTCGCCGTCGTGTGCACGGTGGGCGGCATGGGCCTGGTCGGCTACGAGGAGTTCATCAAGAGGGACTCGCCGGGAACCCGTTCCGAGGGCTCCCTCGGAGACCTGTTCACCGGGGCCAGGAAGATCAGGATCGACGGCCGTTCGGTCAACGTCTCCTGCACGGGCGACGCCTCCGGGTCCGGCCCCCTCGTCCTGCTGACGGCCGGCGGCGGCGACGGCCTGGAGACCATGGCCCCGCTCGGCAAGGCCGTGAGCAAGAAGTCCCGGGTCTGCTCCTACGACCGGCTCGGCGAGGGCGCGAGCGACAGGCCGGACGGGCCCCAGAGCATCGACGACAGCTCCGCGATCCTCACCTCGGTGCTCGACCGCCCCGCCGGCGACCGCCCGGTCGTGCTGGCCGGCCACTCGCCGGCCGGCCACCTCGCCGCCCGCTACGCGCCGGGTCACCCGGACCGGATCAAGGGCCTCGTGCTGCTGGACGCCACCGTCCCGACGCTGACCGCCGACATCCCCCGCACGATCCCCGCCTCCGCCACCGGCGTGCCCGCGCAGCTGCGGGCCCAGGCCATCGCGGTCAACAAGGTCGGGCACCCGGAGCAGTTGGTCATCGCGGACGGCGAGGTCCGCCCCGCCGGGGACATCCCCGTGGAGATCCTCCAGTACGCGTCGCAGTGGCCCTGGTGATCAGCCGGGAGACCGCCAAGACCTTCGTCTCCCGCATCCTCACCGAACTCTCCCTCCGCGACCGGGTCCAGGCCGTCGTCTACGCCTACCGGAACGGCCTGGTCCACTGACCTCCGCCGGCCCGCACCGGACCCTGTTCCCGATCCGGCCAATCCGGCCGGATCCCGGGGCGAGGGCCTAGGGTGGGTGGCCATGACGACGACGTACGCGGCGCTGCTGCGGGGGATCAACGTGAGCGGCAGCAAACGGGTCCCGATGCCCGAACTGCGCACCGTGCTCACCGAACTGGGACACACCGGTGTCGCCACCTATCTGCAGAGCGGGAACGCCGTCTTCAGGAGCGGGAGCGACGACGAGGACGCGCTCGCCGCCGATCTGGAGCAGGCCCTGCGCCGCCGGTTCGGATTCGCCGTCGACTGCCTCGTCCGCGACGCCGACTATCTCGCCGCCGTCGCCGACGCCTGCCCCTTCCCCGCCGCCGAGCTGGAGGGCAAGCAGCTCCACGTCACCTACTTCGACCGGCCCGTGGACGCCGAACGCTTCGCGGACCTGGCGGCGGCGGAGTTCCTGCCGGAGGAGTTCCGGCTCGGCGACCGCTGTCTGTATCTGTACGCCCCCGACGGGCTCGGCCGCTCCAAGCTGGCCGTCGCGCTGGGCCGCCCGCGCCATGTCAAAGGCCTCACCGCCACCTCCCGTAACTGGAACACCGTGGTGAAACTCGTGGAGATGACCCGTGTCTGAGCCCTCGTCCGCCGTGGCCGCAGCCATCGAGGGCGAACTGCGCCTGCTGGACCCGGCGGTACGGGCCTCCGCCGGGCTCCTCGCCTCGCTGCTGCACCCCGGCTTCCGGGAGATCGGCACCAGCGGCCGGCTCTGGAGCAGAGAGACGATCATCGCCTCGCTCACTTCGGACGACGCCCCGCGCCCCGGCCCGCTCACCGCCTCCCGGATGCGCGGCGAGCAGCTCTGCGCCGATCTGGTGCACCTCACCTTCGACACGGAGTCCAAGGGGATCCGCTCGCACCGCAGCTCCTTGTGGCGGCTGACCACGGAGGGCTGGCGGCTCTACTTCCACCAGGCGACGCCGTTCAGCGACGACGTCCTCGACGACCCCTTCGCCGGCCCCGCAGCCGAGGTCTGACCCGCCGGGCGGGGCTCCGGCTCCAGCCCGGGGGTCCCAGCCGTGGCGGATACAGGTTAGCCTTGCCTTCGTTTGGCTGGAGATGGGTGGCCGGAAATCGCCTCTCCGTTGTCCGTGACACGCTGAGGAGCAGATGAAGTGGGGGCTGATACCGCTGGGCGCGGCGTCATACGCCGGGCCGTCGCCGGGCAGCGGCGGGACGTCGTCGTCGGATCACTGCTGGGCGCCTGCCACCAGATCGGAGAGGCGCTCGTCCCCGTACTCATCGGGCTGATCGTCGACCGCGCCGTGGTCCGGCCCGACGGGGGAGCACTGGCGATCTGGCTGGTGGTCCTCGCCGTCGTCTACACCCTCCTCTCCTTCGGCTTCCGCTTCGGCGCCCGCGCCGGAGAACGCGCCGCCGAACAGGCCGCCCACCGGCTGCGCCTGGACGTCGTACGCCGGGTCCTCGCCCCGCACGGCGGCGCGGAGGCGGGCCGTCCGCCCGGCGCACTGGTCAACGTGGCCACCGAGGACGCCCGCCGGGTCGGCGCCGTCAACATGGCCCTGACCCTCGGCATCGCCGCCGTCGTCGGCGTCGTCGCGGGCGCGGTGCTCCTGCTCCGCGCCTCCCTGCCCCTCGGGCTCCTCGTCCTGATCGGCGCCCCGGTCCTGATGGCGCTCGGCCACTTCCTGGCCCGCCCCCTGGAGCACCGCAGCGAGGCCGAACAGGAACAAGCCGCGCACGCCTCCGGAGTCGCCGCCGACCTGGTCGCCGGAGTCCGCGTACTCAAGGGGCTGCGGGCCGAGCGCGCCGCCGTCGACCGCTACCGCGCCACCAGCCAGGCCTCCCGCGAGGCCAATGTGCGCGCCGCCCGGGCGGCCGCCCTCCAGACCGGCCTGATGCTCACCCTCACCGGCTCGTTCATCGCGCTCGTCGCCCTCGTCGGCGGCCGCCTGGTCCTCAGCGGCTCCATCGGCCTCGGCGCCCTCGTCTCCGCTGTCGGCCTCGCCCTCTTCCTGCCGGGCCCGATCGGCGTGCTGGCCTGGGTCGGCGCCGAACTGGCCAAGGGCCGCGCCTCCGCCGCCCGGATCGCCGACGTCCTGGCCGCCCCGGGCGAGACCACCGGCGGCACCGCCGAACCTGCCGCCGACGCCCCCGGCGGACTGCGCCTGAACGGACTCGGCCACGCCGGACTCGACGCCCTCGACCTGACCGTCCGCCCCGGCGAACACCTCGGCATCGTCGTCACCGATCCGGCCGACGCCGCCACCCTGCTGCACTGCCTGGCCCGCCGCTGCGACCCGGACCGGGGGAGCGTCGAACTCGACGGTGTCCCGCTCACCGAACTGGCCCCCGCCGCCCTGCGCTCCGCGCTGCTCGTCGCCGAGCACGACGCCCAGCTCTTCGACGGCACCCTCCTGGAGAACGTCACCGCCGCCGCCCCCGCCGGGGCCGACCCGCACCCCGCCATGGACGCCGCCGCCGTCGACGAGGTGGCCTCCGCCCTGACCGGCGGCACCGGCGGCCGGATCGGCGAGCGCGGCAGCTCGCTCTCCGGCGGCCAGCGCCAGCGCGTCGCCCTGGCCCGGGCGCTCGCCGCCGACCGGGACGTCCTCGTCGTCCACGACCCGACCACCGCGGTCGACGCCGCGACCGAGGCCCGGATCGCCGCCGGCATCCGGCGCGCCCGCACCGGCCGCACCACCGTTCTGGTCACCAGCAGCCCCGCGCTGCTCGCCGCGACCGACCGCGTCGTCCTCGTCGACGGCGGCACGATCACCGCCGAGGCCCCGCACGAGGACCTCGTACGCGACCATCCCGTCTACCGCACGGCGGTGCTCACATGACCACGACCGCGGACATACCCGAGCTCGCGGAGAGCGACGGCGACAGCGCCGAACTGCTCCCCGTCGCCACCCCCGCCCGCACCCGGGCCGCCCTGCGCGCACTGGTCCGCCCCGACCGGGGCCTCGCCCTGACCGGCATCGGCGTCCTGGTCGCGGCCACCGCCGTCGGCCTCCTCGTCCAGCCGCTGCTGGGCCGCATCGTCGACATCGTCGCCGACGGCCGCCCCGCCGCCGACCTGACCCTCCCGGTCGTCCTCCTCGTCGCGGTCGCCGCCGTCCAGGGCCTCACCACGACGATCGGGCTGACCCGCGTCGCCCGGCTCGGCGAGACCGTACTGGCCCGGCTGCGCGAGCGGTTCGTCGAACGCGCCCTGAACCTCCCCGCCGACCGCCTGGAACGCGCCGGGGCCGGAGACCTCACCGCACGCGTCACCGGCGACGTCGCCCGGGTCGCCGAGGCCGTCCGCTCCGCGCTGCCCGAGATGGCCCGCTCCGTCCTCGCGATCGTCCTCACCCTCGGCGCGCTGGCCCTCCTGGACGTACGGTTCCTGCTCGCCGCGCTCCTCGCGGTGCCCGTCCAACTGCTCACCGCCCGCTGGTACGTACGCCGGGCCCTCACCCTCTACGCCGACCAGCGGATCGCCAACGGGGCCCAGCAGCAACAGCTCCTGGAGACCATCGGCGGCGCCGTGACCGTACGCGGCCACCGGCTGGAGGCGCAGCACACCGAGCGCAGTGCCGGACGTTCACGCAAGGCCGTCGACCTGACCATGCGCAGCGTCAACCTGGTGCTGGGCTTCTACGGGCGGCTGCACATCGCGGAGTACATCGGCCTGGCCGCCGTGTTGATCGCCGGATTCTGGCTGGTCCGCGACGGCGCTGTCTCCATCGGCACGGCCACGGCCGCCGCCCTCTACTTCCACAGCCTGTTCGGGCCGGTCAACGCCGCACTGGTGCTGCTCGACGACGCCCAGTCGGCGGCGGCCGGACTGGCCAGGCTGGTCGGGGTGACCGACCTCGCCGAGCAGCCGGAGCCGGCGGCCGGGAAGGCGGACCCCGTCCCCGTACCGCACCAGCGCACCGCGCCCGACGCCGCGCCCGACCCCACGGCCGCCACCGCACCCGGCGCCGCCGCCGTCACCGTGCACGCCGTCGGTCACGCCTACGGACCCGGCCGCCCCGTACTGCACGAGGTCTCCCTCACCCTGGAGCCCGGCGAACACGTCGCGCTCGTCGGGACCAGCGGGGCCGGCAAGTCGACCCTCGCCCGGATCGTCGCGGGCGTCCAGCAGCCCACCTCGGGCACGGTCACCGCACCGGCGGGCAGCGGAGAGGCAGCGGTCGTCCTGGTCACCCAGGAGGTCCACGTCTTCACCGGCACCCTCGCCGAGGACCTCCGGCTCGCCCGCCCCGACGCCACCGACGCCGGCCTGCGCGCGGCCCTCGCCACGGTGCACGCCCTCGACTGGGCCGAAGCGCTCCCGGACGGGCTCGGCACCGTCGTCGGCGAGGGCGGCCACCGCCTCGACCCCGCCCGCGCCCAGCAACTCGCCCTCGCCCGGCTCGTCCTGGCCGACCCCGCCCTCGCCGTCCTCGACGAGGCGACCGCCGAGGCGGGCAGCGCGGGCGCCCGGGTCCTGGAACGCTCCGCCGAGGCCGCCCTCGCCGGCCGCACCGCCCTGGTCGTCGCCCACCGCCTCACCCAGGCCGTCGCCGCCGACCGGGTCGTCGTGCTGGAGGCCGGCCGCGTCGTCGAGAGCGGCCCGCACGAGGAACTGCGCGACGCGGACGGCCCGTACGCCGCCCTGTGGCGCGCCTGGTCCGGCAGCCGCACCGCACCCCACCCCTGACCCCCACGGCACCACGCCCCCGTCCCCGGCGTACGCCACGCTCCCGAAGGAATCCGTCACGTTCCGCATGTTCCAGCGCACCCGGCTGACCGCCGTGGCCGCGTCGGGCCTGCTGCTGTTCGGAGCCGCGGCCCGCGGGTCCGGCGAGAGCGACGACAAGGCCGCGCCGTCCGGCGACAGTGCGGCGAAGGGGGCGTTCCCGGTCACCCTCGACCACGAGTACTGCACCACCACCGTCAAGAACGACCCGCAGCGCATCGTCACCGTCGGCCTCTCCGACCAGGACGCGGTCCTCGCCCTCGGCAAGGCGCCCCTCGGCACGACCGAGTGGTTCGGCGCGTTCCAGGGCGCCACCGGCCCCTGGGCGGAGAAGGCGCTCGGCGACAAGGCGCGCCCCACGGTCCTGCACGACGACGGCACCGGCCCGCAGGTCGAGAAGATCGCCTCGCTCCGCCCCGACCTGATCCTCGCGCTGATCGTCACCGGAGTGCTCGGCGCCCCGGTCCTGCTCTGGCTGCTCATCCGCGTCAACCACGCGGGCTCAGGAGGCTGTCCGATGTCCACCGCCGAACCCGAACTCCGGGCCGAGGGCCTGCACCTGGGCTACGACGACCGGCCCGTCGTCAGCGGCCTCGACCTGGCCGTGCCGCCGGGCCGGATCATCGCCATCGTCTGCGCCAACGCCTGCGGCCAGTCGACCCTGCTGCGCGCCCCGGCCCGGCTGCTCGCCCCGCGCGACGGCGCGGTCAGCCTGGACGGACGGGCCCTGCACACCATCCCGACCCGTGAGCTGGCCCAGCGGCTCGGCATCCTCCCGCAGTCGCCGGTCGCCCCCGCCGCATCGTCGCCGAGGGCGCGCCCGTCGGCGTGATCACCGCCGAGACGGTCGAGGACGTCTTCGGACTCCGCTGCCAGGTGGCCACGGACCCGGTCAGCCGCACCCCGCTGGTCATCCCGGTCGGCCGCCACCACACCCCGGAGCCGGAGTCCGAGGAACCGGCCACGATTCTGGGCTGACGGGCCGCCGCACGTACCCGCCCGTACGGCGGCCCGCCCGATGCGGGCTCAGATGCCCGCCGACGCCATCTCGATGACGGAGCGGTAGTTGGCGGCCGTCGCGACCACGCAGGCGCGGTAGGTGCGGTTGTCCTTCACCACGAGGAAGTAGTCGCGCAGGTTCTTCCAGTACTGGACGAGATAGCCGAGGCCCGGGACGAAGCCCGGCGGCCGGGGCACCAGCGCGAACGCCTCGGAGCACCGCAGGATCTGGTCGGTGGCCTGCGAGAGTACGTCGGCGACCTCGGCGTTCATGTTCCAGCCGGCGGCGAGCTGGGGCGTCCAGATGGCGCCCGCGATCTCCCGGAGGCCCTCCTGCTCCTCGGGCGTCGGATCGGCCTGGAGCCGGAACGCCTCGGCGGCCGGCGGGGTGCCGGTGTGCCCGCTGCCGGCGGCCAGGGCCGGTGCGGCCGCCCCGGCGGTGAGCATCGCCCCGGACAGCACCAGAGCTAACGCCGCAATAGTCGTGGACCTGCGTCTTCTCATGATCGTTCCCCTCCCGGTCGCCCGCCCTGTCGGCGGGACCGTGCGCGGTCGCTCCGCGCGAACCGACGCTGACATGCCACCCGTTGCCCGTCAACGGCGCCTGTTCGGCCGTTCCGCGCCCGGGACGGCGTACAGAAATGGCCCACCGCACCGGCTGCGGATTGGCCCGGGATCTTATGCCACTCGCCGCCTAGGCTCAGACGCATGAGTACACAGCACGCCACCACCGGGCCCGCTGCCCGCACCGCCGTCGACTTCTTCTTCGACCCCGCCTGCCCCTTCGCCTGGATCGCCTCCCGCTGGATGCTGGAGGTGGAGCGGCACCGGGACATCGAGCTGCGCTTCCGCCCGATGAGCCTGTACCTGCACAACGAGGGCAACGACCTGCCCGACCGGTACCGCGAGCTGGTCGACAAGTCGATCGGCCCGGTCCGTGTGGCCGTCGCCGCGGCCGCCGCCCACGGCGACGGAATCCTGCGCGACCTCTACACCGCGTTCGGCACCCGCATCCACCGGCACAAGGAGGAGGACTTCGACGCGGTGGTCGCCGCCTCGCTCGCCGAACTGGGGCTGCCCGCCGAGCTGGCGGAGGCCGCGCACTCCACGGCGTACGACGACGAGGTCGCCCGCAGTCACGACGCGGGCAAGGATCCGGAGCAGGGCGCGTACGTGGGCACGCCGACGATCCACGTCGACGGCACGGTCTGGTTCGGCCCGGTCCTCAACGCGATCCCGCGCGGCGAGGAGGCGGCCGGACTCTTCGACAGCTTCCGGGTGCTCGCGAACCACCCGGGCTTCTTCGAACTCAAGCGCGCCCGGCCCGGCGGCCTGTCCTACGACTGAGCCGCCGGGCTCTCACGCCGACAGCGAGGCCCGCTCCCGCACCCGCGCCTCGTCGTACCGGTCCAGCAGCAGCCGCGCCAACTCCGGCGCGGGACCCAGCACATCGGCCAGGACGTCCGCCCCGGCCGCCTCGGCGCCCGCCGCGATGCGGTCGGGGAGCCGGCCGGGTGCGATGACGTACGGGGCCACCGCCACCCGGGCCACGCCCTCGGCGCGCAGCGCCTGTACGGCGTCCTCGGTACGGGAGAAGCCGCCGGCATGAACAGCGGAGGCGAACGCAGGCCGCACGGCGCACCAACCGGTGTGCCGCAGCTCCCGCGCGATTTCAGCGATCACTGCGATCGCCTCCGGGTCTGTGGATCCCGCCGAGGCCAGGACGAGCCCGGTCCGGGGGAGATCGCCGGGACGGATCCCGGCCTCCCGCAGCCGCCGCCCGAGGGTGGCGTTGAGCAGCGGGGACGGGCCGAGGACGTCGGCCTGCCGGATGTGCAGCCTGGGCAGCCGGGCGCGGGCCTCGCGCAGGACCGAGGGGATGTCGGTCTTGGCGTGGAACGCCCGGGTCAGGAGGAGCGGCAGGGCCACGACCTCGTCCGCCCCCTCCGCGGCCAGGCGCTCCAGCACCCGGGGCACGGAAGGGGCGTTGAACTCAAGGAACCCGGTCTCCACGCGCAGCTCCGGCCGCTCGGCCCGCACCCGCTGGGCGAGCGCGTGCACGGTCGCGGCGTGCCGGGGGTCGCGGCTGCCGTGGGCGATGACGAGAAGCGTGGGACGGGACATGGCGTGACTCAGTTCTTGACGAGGAGACCGCGGCTGCGCAGCACCCACCGCTCCAGCGGACTGAAGATCAGCAGGTCGATGGCGATGCCGACGAACAGGATGAGCAGGATCGAGAGGAAGACCCCGGGCATGTCGAAGTTGCTGCGGCCGTTCTCCAGCAACTGCCCGAGTCCCAGACCCAGTTCGGGCGAGGAGGCGATGATCTCGGCGGCCATCAGCGAGCGCCAGGAGAACGCCCAGCCCTGCTTGAGGCCCGCCAGATAGCCGGGCAGCGCGGCCGGCAGCACGATGTGCCACGTCCCGCGGATCCCGGTCGCGCCCAGCGTGCGGCCCGCCCGGAGGAACAGCGGCGGCACCTGGTCGACGCCGGAGACCAGCCCGTTGGCGATCGAGGGCACCGCGCCCAGCAGGATCACCGCGAACATCATCCGGTCGTTCAGGCCGAGCCAGATCACCGCCGGGGCCACCCAGGCCACCGAGGGCAGCGACTGGAGCCCGGACAGGATCGGGCCGATCGCGGCCCGGACCAGCCTCACCCGGGCCACCAGCAGCCCCAGCGGCGTACCGATGGCGACCGCGAGCAGGAAGCCGAGCAGACCGCGCGAGACGCTGGTCCAGACGACCTCCAGCAGCGTGCCCTTGAGCCACATCTCCTGCGCGCTGTCCCACACCGCGGACGGCGGCGGCAGCTTGTAGACCTCGGTGACCTGGGCGCGGACCAGCAGCTCCCAGACCACCAGGACCAGGGTCACCGCCACGACCGGCGGCAGCACCTTGCGCAGCAGGACCTCGCGCACCGGGGTGCGGCGGACCTGCACCGCGTCCAGCGCGTCGAGCCCGGCCTCCAGGCCGGCCAGATCGTCGGGTTTCGCGTCGACCGGTCCGGCCGCCGCCTCGTCCGGCCGCTTCCGGTCGGACGTGATGTCAGTGCTGGCCATGTCGGCGGATCTCCCCACGCAGTTCTTCGGTGATCTCGACGGACAGCTCCGCCACGGCGGTGTCCTCGATACGGCGCGGCTGCTCGATGTCGACCGTCCACTCCCGGGCGATCCGGCCCGGCCGGGACGACAGCAGCACGACGCGCTGCGCGAGCCGTACGGCCTCGCGCACATTGTGGGTGACGAAGAGGACCGAGGCGTTCGTCTCCCGCCAGATCCGGGTCAGCTCGTCGTGCAGCACATCGCGGGTGATGGCGTCCAGCGCGGCGAACGGCTCGTCCATCAACAGCAGTTGACTGTCCTGGGCGAGTGCGCGGGCCATCGCGACGCGCTGCCGCATACCGCCGGACAGCTCGTGCACCCGCTTGCCGTACGCGCCGCCGAGCCGGACGAGTTCGAGCAGCCGCTCCGCCTCGGTGCGGCGCTCCGACTTCGGCACCCCGCGCAGCCGCAGGGCCAGTTCGATGTTCTTGCCCGCGGTCAGCCACGGGAAGAGGGCGTGCTCCTGGAACATCAGGGCCGGCCGCCCGCCGGGGGTCTCGATGGACCCCGCGGACGGGCGGTCGAGTCCGGCCACCAGATTGAGCAGCGTCGACTTTCCGCACCCGGAGGCTCCCAGGAGGGTGACGAACTCGCCCGGAGCGACATCGAGCGTGATGTCGTCCAGGACGAGCTGCCGGCCCGTGGGTCCGGCGAAGGACTTCGAGACGTGCGAGAGACGGGCGGCGTGCTCGACCGTCGTACGGTCCTCGGCCTTGGTGAGGGTGGTGGTCGCCATGGTCGTCACCTCCTGGGGATCCTGGGTCCTGGTACGGATGTGCGGGCTACTTGACGCCGATGCCGGCGTCGGCGACCTCGGGCCGGCCCTCGGCCTTGAGGACCTTGTTCAGCGGGCCCAGGTCGTAGATGCCCCGGAGGTTCGGGTCCTTGAGCAGACCGGACTTCACCGAGTGGCCGGCCTGCGTCTTGAGCGTCTCGGCCAGCGGATCGTCGGTGATCTCGATGGACTCCCACGCCGGGTCGAGGATCTCCTTGGGCAGCGCCTTGCCGCTCAGGGTCTCCAGCGCCTTGTTGGCGGACGCCTTGGCCTCCTCCGGGTTGGCGTTGATCCACTTGTTGGTGGACACCGAACCCTTCAGCACCGCCTCGACCACGTCCGGGTGCTCCTTGAGGAACTTCTGCGACACGATGATGTTCGTGATCACGAACTTCTTGTCCGGCCACAGGTCCGTCTCGTCCAGGAGCACCTTCGCGCCCTCGGAGACCAGCTTGGACGCGGTCGGCTCGGGCACCCACGCGCCGTCCAGGTCACCGGACCTGTAGGCGTCGGGCGTCACCTTGTTGTCCGAGCGGACCACGGAGACGTCGCCCTTGCCGCTCTGGGCGTCGACCTTCCAGCCCTTCTCGGAGATCCAGTTGAGGAAGGCCACGTCCTGGGTGTTGCCGAGCTGCGGGGTGGCGATCTTCTTGCCCTTGAGGTCGTCCAGGGTCTTGATCCTGTCCGGGTTGACGACCAGCTTCACACCGCCGGAGGCCGAACCGGAGATGATCCGCAGCCCCTTGCCCTGGGACCTGGTGTAGGCGTTGATGGAGGGGGAGGGGCCGATGAAGCCGATGTCGATGGACCCGGCGTTCAGCGCCTCGATCTCGGAGGGGCCCGCGTTGAAGGCCGTGGACTCGACCTTGGTGCCGCCCAGTTCCCTCTGGATGGTGCCTTCCTGGATACCGACCAGGGCCGTGGCGTGCGTGAGGTTCGGGAAGTAGCCGATCCTCACGGTGTCGGAGGAGAGCTTCTTCCCTGTGGCGGAGACGTTCGTCTTGGCGTCGTCGTCCTTCGCCTGGGAGCCGTAGCCGCAGGCGGTGGCCGCCAGGGCGAGCAGCGGCAGGACGGCGACGGCGGCGAGGCCGCGACGAACGGTGGGACGGGGGGCAGGCACGGGAGGGTTTCCTCTCGTTGGCCCGATCTCACCCCGCTGTCTGGTCAGGGGGGTGAGACCGGAAGGTCGGCAGGTCTGCGGCGGTTCGGGTACGAGTGCGGGGCGCGCGAGCGGTGCGCGTACGTCAACACGCACATCGCCCGACCCCGCCCTGGCCTCCCCCAAGCTCTCGAATTCGCTCGAGCAGCGGGTGCCCCCTCCCCAGGGCGCCACTGCCCACGCGGCCGCCCTCCTTCGCGAAGGAGGAGAGGAAGTCGGTGGCCATCAGAAGTCCCACTCGGCGTCGTCGTCGGCCGCCACGACGGCTTCGGCCGCCGCGGCGAACGCGGCACCCGCCATTCCGGCGCTCAGCGTCGTACCGTCCGCCGGGTCGATCAGCAGGAACGAGCCGGTGCGCCGGGAGTCCTCGTACGCGTCGAGCGCGAGCGGCTCGGCGGTCCGCACCACGACCCGGCCGATGTCGTTGGCGACCAGCTGTCCGGGGGCCGGGTGCTGGGAGAGATCGTCCAGGGTGAGCCGCGAGGGGATGTCCTTGACGATCGCCTTGACGGTCCGGGTGGTGTGCTTGAGCAGCACCCGCTGGCCCACCGAGAGCGGCTGGTCGGCCACGTGGCAGACGGTCGCCTCGACGTCCTGGGTGACCGGCGGGGCGTCGTCGACCGGTGCGATGAGGTCGCCGCGCGAGATGTCGATGTCGTCGGCCAGCCGCAGCGTCACCGACTGCGGGGCCCACGCGATGTCCACGCTCTCGCCGAGCGCTTCGATGCCGGTGATCGTGGTCGTACGACCGGAGGGGAGTACGGAGACGGACTCGCCGACCCGGAACACCCCGGCCGCGATCTGACCGGCGTAACCCCGGTAGTCGGGGTGCTCGGCGGACTGCGGGCGGATCACGTACTGCACGGGGAAGCGCGCGTGGCAGGCGGTGAGGTCATGGCTGACCGGCACCGTCTCCAGATGCTCCAGAACGGTCGGCCCGCCGTACCAGTCCATGTGCGCGGACGGCTCCACCACATTGTCCCCGGCCAGCGCCGAGATCGGGATCGTGGTGATCTCCGGGACGCCGAGCGAGGCGGCGTACGCGGTGAACTCCTCGGCTATCGCGGCGAACACGGGCTCCGCGTAGTCGACCAGGTCCATCTTGTTGACCGCCAGCACGACGTGCGGGACGCGCAGCAGCGCGGCGACGGCGGCGTGCCGGCGGGTCTGCTCCACGACCCCGTTGCGGGCGTCGACCAGCACCACGGCCAGCTCGGCGGTGGAGGCGCCGGTCACCATGTTCCGGGTGTACTGCACATGGCCCGGGGTGTCGGCGAGGATGAACCGCCGCCGGGTGGTGGCGAAGTAGCGGTAGGCGACGTCGATGGTGATGCCCTGCTCGCGCTCGGCCCGCAGCCCGTCGGTCAGCAGCGCCAGGTCCGGTGCCTCCTGGCCGCGGTTCAGCGAGGCCTGCTCGACGGCCTCCAGCTGGTCGGTGAGGATCGACTTGGAGTCGTGCAGCAGGCGTCCCACGAGGGTGGACTTGCCGTCGTCGACCGACCCGGCGGTGGCGAACCGCAGCAGAGTGGTGGCCGACAGCTGCTCGGCCGACTGAAGTTGGGTGGTCATGGTTAGAAGTACCCCTCGCGCTTGCGGTCTTCCATCGCGGCCTCGGACATCTTGTCGTCGGCGCGGGTCGCGCCCCGTTCGGTGAGCCGGGAGGCGGCGATCTCGGTGATCACGGCGTCCAGCGTGGTGGCGTCGGAGTCGACGGCGCCGGTGCAGGACATGTCGCCGACCGTGCGGTAGCGCACCAGACGGGTCTCGGTGGCCTCGTGCTCCTTGGGCCCGCCCCAGTGCCCGGCGGTCAGCCACATGCCGTTGCGGTTGAAGACCTCGCGCTCATGGGCGAAGTAGATCTCCGGCAGCTCGATGGACTCGCGCTCGATGTACTGCCAGACGTCCAGCTCGGTCCAGTTGGAGATCGGGAAGACCCGGACGTGCTCGCCGGGGGCGTGCCGGCCGTTGTACAGCTGCCACAGCTCGGGCCGCTGGCGGCGCGGGTCCCACTGCGAGAACTCGTCGCGCAGCGAGAAGACCCGCTCCTTGGCGCGCGCCTTCTCCTCGTCGCGCCGCCCGCCGCCGAACACCGCGTCGAAGCGGTGCTGCTGGATCGCCTCGGTCAGCGGGACGGTCTGGAGCGGGTTGCGGGTGCCGTCGGGGCGCTCGCGGAGCTTCCCGGCGTCGATGTACTCCTGCACGGAGGCGACGTGCAGCCGCAGCCCGTGCTTCTTCACCGTGCGGTCGCGGTACTCCAGGACCTCGGGGAAGTTGTGCCCGGTGTCCACGTGCAGCAGCGTGAACGGCACCGGCGCGGGCGCGAACGCCTTGAGCGCCAGGTGCAGCATCACGATGGAGTCCTTGCCGCCGGAGAACAGGATCACCGGCCGCTCGAACTCGCCCGCCACCTCACGGAAGATGTGGACCGCCTCCGACTCCAGGGAGTCCAGGTGGCTGAGCGCGTACGGATTGACGGTGCCTTCCGGCACGGTGGCGACGGTGCTCACGCCAGGCCCCTCTCGGTGAGCAGCGCGTGGAGCGCCGCTGCGGACTCCTGCACGGTCTGCTGGTGCGACTCGATCCGCAGGTCGGGCGATTCGGGGGCCTCGTAGGGGTCGTCGACCCCGGTGAGACCGCTGATCTCGCCGGCCGCCTGCTTGGCGTAAAGACCCTTCACATCGCGTACGGAACACACCTCGACGGGCGTCGCGACGTGTACCTCCAGATAGGTGGTGGACTCGGCCGCGTGCCGCTTGCGGACGGCCTCGCGGCTGTCGGCGAACGGGGCGATGACGGGGACCAGCACCTTCACGCCGTTGGCGGCCAGCAGTTCGGCGACGAAGCCGATCCGGGCCACGTTGGTGTGCCGGTCCTCGCGCGAGAAGCCGAGGCCCGCGGAGAGGAACTCGCGGATCTCGTCGCCGTCGAGCACCTCCACCTTGTGGCCCTCGGTCCGCAGCCGGCCCGCCAGCTCGTACGCGATGGTGGTCTTGCCCGCGCTCGGCAGACCGGTGAGCCAGATGGTGGCTCCCGTCTCCGTCACGCTCATCGAAGTCTCCTGGTCAGTCGTCATCAGCCGTGCAGCCCGCATTCGGTCTTGCCCCGTCCGGCCCAGCGGCCGGCCCGTGCGTCCTCGCCCTCCAGCACCCGGCGGGTGCAGGGCGCGCAGCCGACGGAGGCGTAGCCGTCCATCAGCAGCGGGTTGGTGAGCACCCCGTGCTCGGCGACGTAGGCGTCCACGTCGTCCTGGGTCCAGCGGGCGATGGGGGAGACCTTCACCTTGCGGCGCTTGGCGTCCCAGCCCACGACCGGGGTGTTCGCCCGGGTCGGGGACTCGTCGCGGCGCAGCCCCGTCGCCCACGCGGCGTACGCGGTCAGGCCGTCCTCCAACGGCTTGACCTTGCGCAGCGCGCAGCACAGGTCCGGGTCGCGGTCGTGCAGCTTCTCGCCGTACTCCGCGTCCTGCTCGGCGACCGTCTGCCGGGGGGTGATCGTGATGACGTCGACGTCCATCACCGCGTCCACCGCGTCCCGGGTGCCGATGGTCTCCGGGAAGTGGTAGCCGGTGTCCAGGAACACCACGTCCACGCCCGGCAGCACCCGTGAGGCCAGGTGCGCGACCACGGCGTCCTCCATCGAGGAGGTGACGCAGAAGCGCGGCCCGAAGGTGTCGGTGGCCCACGTCAGGATCTCGGTGGCGGAGGCGTCCTCCAGCTCCCGTCCGGCCCGCTCGGCCAGCTCCCGGAGCTCCTCGTCGGTCAGCTCTCCGCTCAGCAGAGTGTCCGTCATGTCCGTTCCCCTTCACCGTCGTTGCGCTGCACGCCCCGGGTCAGCAGGCCCAGGAACTTCAGCTGGAACGCACGGTTGCAGGAAGCACATTCCCAGGCGCCGTGCCCGGTCTCGTTGGGGCGCAGGTCCTCGTCGCCGCAGTACGGGCAGTAGAACGGGGCGGCTCGCTCGCTCATGACAGCGACTCCGCACTGGCGCGCGCCGCCCAGGCCGCGAAGCGCTCGCCGTCCTCGCGCTCCTCCTGGAAGCGGCCGAGCACCCGCTCGACGTAGTCCGGCAGTTCGGCCGACGTGACCTTCAGGCCACGGACCTTGCGGCCGAATCCGGCCTCCAGGCCGAGCGCCCCGCCGAGGTGCACCTGATAGCCCTCGACCTGGTTGCCGTCGCCGTCCAGCATCAGCTGGCCCTTGAGACCGATGTCCGCGACCTGGATGCGGGCGCAGGCGTTCGGGCAGCCGTTGATGTTGATGGTGATCGGCTCGTCGAACTCCGGGATGCGGCGCTCCAGTTCGTCGATGAGGGAGGCGCCGCGCGCCTTCGTCTCGACGATCGCCAGCTTGCAGAACTCGATGCCGGTGCAGGCCATGGTGCCGCGCCGGAACGGGGACGGCGTGACCTTGAGGTCCAGCGCCTCCAGACCGGCGACCAGGGACTCCACCTGCTCCTCGGCCACGTCCAGCACGATCATCTTCTGCTCGGCGGTGGTCCGCACCCGGCCGGAGCCGTGCGCCTCGGCGACCTCGGCGATCTTGGTGAGCGTGGAGCCGTCGACCCGGCCCACCCGCGCGGCGAAGCCGACGTAGAAGCGGCCGTCCTTCTGCCGGTGCACCCCGAGGTGGTCGCGCCAGGTCTGGGCGGGCTGCTCGGGCGCGGGCCCGTCGACCAGCTTCCGCTTCAGGTACTCGTCCTCCAGGATCTGGCGGAACTTCTCCGGTCCCCAGTCCGCGACCAGGAACTTCAGCCGGGCGCGGGTGCGCAGCCGCCGGTAGCCGTAGTCGCGGAAGATCCCGATGACCCCGCCGTACACGTCGGCCACCTCGTCCAGCGGCACCCAGGCGCCGAGCCGGACGCCGAGCTTGGGGTTGGTGGAGAGCCCGCCGCCGACCCAGAGGTCGAAGCCGGGGCCGTGCTCCGGGTGGTTCACGCCGACGAAGGCGATGTCGTTGATCTCGTGTGCCACGTCCAGGTGCGGGGAGCCGGAGACGGCGGACTTGAACTTGCGGGGCAGGTTGGAGAAGTCGGGGTTGCCGATGAACCGGCGCTGGATCTCGTCGATCGCGGGCGTGCCGTCGATGATCTCGTTCTCGGCGATGCCCGCGACGGGGGAGCCGAGGATCACGCGGGGCGTGTCACCGCAGGCCTCGGTGGTGGAGAGGCCCACCTCTTCGAGCCGCCGCCAGATCTCCGGCACGTCCTCGATGCGGATCCAGTGGTACTGCACGTTCTGCCGGTCGGTGAGGTCGGCGGTGCCGCGCGCGAACTCCTGGGAGATCTCTCCGATCACCCGCAGCTGCTGCGTGGTCAGCCGGCCGCCGTCGATCCGGACGCGCAGCATGAAGTACTCGTCGTCCAGCTCCTCCGGCTCCAGCACGGCCGTCTTGCCGCCGTCGATGCCGGGCTTGCGCTGGGTGTACAGCCCCCACCAGCGCATACGTCCGCGCAGGTCGTTGGGGTCGATGGAGTCGAAGCCGCGCTTGGAGTAGATCGTCTCAATACGTGTCCGTACGTTGAGACCGTCGTCGTCCTTCTTGAACTGCTCGTTCCCATTGAGGGGCGTGTGGTGGCCCACGGCCCACTGACCTTCACCACGGTGCCGTCCGGCCTTGCGGCGGGGCGTGGCGGTCGCAGGCTTTTCCGGGGTAGCGGCCATGGCAATACGTCCTTCGGGACTGCGGGAGGGCGGCTCTGAGCGGCACACTCGCGCTGAGGCGCGGCGGTGCGCAGGGCGGTTCAGAGGTAAGAGAGGTGCGGCGGTGCTGGGTCTGTCAGCTCGCCGGACAGATGGCACTGGACATGCGGCCGAGGTCGACGTGGCGTCGACTCACCAAGGCAATTCCAGTTCCGGACATGACGGAAGCGTGTCACGCGCATCTCGGGGCAGTCCACCACTATCCGTCATGTGGACGGCTGGGTCTCGAAGGGTGAGATGGTGTGGTGCTGGTCACGGAGTGCCACCCCGGCATTGGTGACAAAACGCCCGGGCGTGAACCGTCGAAGGAGGGGCGGTGGCTCCACCGCCCCTCGGGAACACGGACGATCAGGAGGTGTACGCCCCGGGCCACGGACCGGGCGTCGCCACCTCGGGCTCCACCTCGGTCTTGGTGTCGAAGAGCCGGAAGCCGCGCCGCAGGTAGTTGTCCATGGCGTGCGGGCCGTCCTTCGAGCAGGTGTGCAGCCACACCCGCTTCGTCGCCGGCCGCTCCGGCCGGCGCTCCGCCAGATCCCAGGCGCGCGCCACCCCGTAACTGAGGAGGTGACCGCCGATCCGCCGCCCCCGGAACGCCGGGATCAGCCCGAAGTACATGATCTCGACCACCCCGTCGTCCTGCGCGTCCAGCTCCACGTACCCGGCCGGCGTCCCGTTCTCGTACGCCACCCAGGTCTCCGACCCGGGCCGCTCCAGGATCTCCTGCCACTGGGCGTACGTCAGGCTCAGCCGGTCGGTCCACCGGATGTCGCCGCCCACCGCGGAGTAGAGGAAGCGGCTGAACTCCGGCAGCGGAACCTCGGACCGGACGATGCGCACATCGCCCTCCGGCTCGCGCGCCGGACGCAGATCGGCGGGCGAGGTCTGCTCCAGCGACCAGACGGTCACCTCGGTGGTCGGCGCTGCGGACTGCGGGATGTCGCTCATGACGGCCAGAAAACCATGCCCCGGCCCGCCCCCGCACAGTGCCCCCGGCTCAGGTGGCCCGCGGCCCCCCGGCTCAGGTGGCCCGCGCCGCCCTCCGGGCCTCCGCCACCACCGGCGCCATCGAGTGCGGCAGCAGATCCGCGCCGTGCTCCGGGTGGATCACCTCCACCTCGACCCCGTCGCCGAAGCGGTACGGGCGGTGGGCCAGCACCTCCGCCAGATGGCGCCGCAGCCGGGAGACCTCGGCCCGGACCGTCACCGTCCGGGTCGCGTCCCCGAAGATGTCCCGCGCCAGCTCCGAGGCCGTCCGCCCCTGCCGGTGCACCGCCAGCGCGTACAGCAGCTCCGCGTGACGCGGCGAGAGCCGCTCGGTGCGGTTCCCCAGCGGCCCGGTCAGATGCACCGCGAGCGCCCGGGGCCGGCTCAGATCCAGCACCACCCGGCGCGGCGCACCCTGCGCCCCGCCGTCGTCCACCTGCACCAGCCAGCCGCCCGGCAGCGGCTCCACCTGGCACATGCCGAGCGAGGGCAGCCACACCGGACCCGGCCGCAGCGACTTCGGCAGCGGCAGCCGGTCCACCGGGGCCATGCCCGTCACCGCCGCCAGCCGCCCGTGCACATCCACCGCCAGCGCCCGACCGCCGACCCGGCACAGGATCGGCGCGGCCACCGCCCGCAGCCGCTCGATCTCCATCAGATGGCGGGTGCGGATCTCGCCCTCGGCCAGCCGGGCCACCGAGTCGACCAGGGCCAGCGTCGCCGGATGGAAGGTGGACGCCGGTCCGCTGATGTCCACGATCCCGATCAGCCGCCCGTCGCGCGGATCGCGGACCGGGGCCGCCGCACAGGTCCAGCCGTGCAGCGCCCGGATGAAGTGCTCGGCCGAGTGGACCTGGATGGGTATCCGGGCGGCCAGCGCCGTCCCGATCGCGTTCGTCCCGGTCGCCGCCTCGGCCCAGGCGGCCCCCTCCTCCAGACAGATGTCGTGGGCCCGGCGCAGCACCCCGGTGTTGCCCTGCCGCCACAGCACCCGGCCCTCGGTGTCGGTCACCACCATGATCTGCTGCGCGGCGTCCGCGATCGAGGCCAGCCCCGCCCGCAGCAACGGCATCAGCTCACCGAGCGCCGTACTGCGACGCCGGTGCTCGATCTCGTCCGCCTCCAGCAGCCTGCTCTCCGGCGACTGGTCGGGATCGATACCGCTGCGCACCACCCGGTCCCAGGATGCGTCGATCTCCGCCCGGGGCGCGACCGCGGACCGCTCGCCCGCCAGCCGGGCCTCCCGCGCCCGGTGGAGCAGCCGGGTCGCCTGGCGGCCCGCCCCCTGGCCCGTCACCCGCACCACCCCCACAGAACCTGTGTCCGTCATGGTCCCCGTTCCCCCCGAACGCTTCCCGACCCCCGGCCCGGCCCATCCTGCCGTCCACCGGCCCGGAGCCGCCGATCAGTCCACACAATGGTTGCAACCCTTTGCAACTCTGGCGATGCCCTGCGGGTCCGTACAAGACTGGCAGAACACTGTGCGCCGGGCCTGTCCCGGTCGCCCGGTGTTGCAGAAGCATGGAGGGTGGTGCCGTGTCGGCGCAGCACCACCCTCCGTCGCTTCTCCCCGGTCGCCGGGCGACGGCTTTCGCCGGTCCCTAGTCGACGACCGGCCGGGCCCGCGCCACCACCGAGGCCAGCCCCAGCGTGTGCGGCAGCGTTCCGAACCCCGCGCACCGGTCCCGGCCCAGCCGCGAGGCGCAGAACGCGTCTGACACCTCCGGCGGGGCCCAGCGCACCAGCAGCGAACCCTGGAGCACCAGCGCGATCCGCTCCACCAACCGCCGCGCCCGCGCCTCGATGCCCTCCAGATCCGCCAGCTCCGTGAGCAGGTCCCTGATCGCCGCGTCCAGCCGGTGATCGGCCCCGCGCGCCTTACCCACCTCCCGCAGGAACGCGTCCAGCGCCCGCGGCTCCCGCTGCAGCGCCCGCAGCACGTCCAGCGCCTGTACGTTGCCCGAGCCCTCCCAGATCGAGTTGAGCGGCGCCTCGCGCAGCAGCCGGGGCATCCCGGACTCCTCCACGTACCCGTTCCCGCCCAGGCACTCCAGCGCCTCGCCCACCACGGCCGTACAGCGCTTGGTGACCCAGTACTTCGCGGCGGGCACCGCGAGCCGCAGGAAGGCCCGCTCCTCCTCGGTGTCCGTGTCGTACGCCGCGGCCAGCCGCATCGCCAGCACCGTCGCCGCCTCCGACTCCAGCGCCAGATCCGCCAGGACGTTGCGCATCAGCGGCTTGTCGATCAGCGGCCCGCCGAACACGGCGCGGTGCGCGCTGTGATGGATCGCCTGCGCCACCGCCTGCCGCATCAGCGCCGCCGAACCCACCACACAGTCGAGCCGGGTGGCCGCCACCATCTCGATGATGGTGCGCACCCCGCGCCCCTCCTCACCGACCCGGCGGGCCCACGTCCCGTCGAACTCCACCTCGCCGGAGGCATTGGACCGGTTGCCGAGCTTGTCCTTGAGCCGCTGGAGCGCGAAGACGTTGCGCGTGCCGTCGGGCAGGACGCGCGGCACCAGGAAGCAGCTCAGCCCGCCCGGCGCCTGCGCCAGCACCAGAAAGCCGTCCGACATCGGCGCCGAACAGAACCACTTGTGCCCGGTGAGCAGATACTCGCCCGCGCCGCCGACCGGCTCCGCCCGCGTGGTGTTGGACCGCACGTCCGTGCCGCCCTGCTTCTCCGTCATGCCCATCCCGAAGAGCACCCCGCTCTTCTGCCCGGCGGGCCGCAGCCCCTCCTCGTACACGTGCGAGGTCAGCAGCGGCTCCCACTCCGCGGCCAGCGCCGGATCGGTCCGCAGCGCGGGCACCGCCGCGTGCGTCATCGACAGCGGGCAGCCGTGCCCCGCCTCGGCCTGCGTCCAGACCAGGAACCCCGCCGCACGCCGGACATGACCGGCCGGACGCCCCCAGGCGTCCGTCAGCCCGGCCTCGACCGCGTGCCCCAGCAGCCGGTGCCAGGACGGATGGAACTCCACTTCGTCGATGCGATGCCCATAACGGTCATGGGTGCGCAGGACGGGCGGATACGCGTTCGCCTGCGCACCCCAGTCCCGCGCCTGGGCGGAGCCGGCGGACCGGCCGAGCTCCCCGAGCTCCTCCAGTGCCACGGGCCGGACACCGGGCTCGACATGACGCCCGACGGCCTCGGACAGCGCCCGGTCGGCGGCGAAGACGTCATAGCCGACCAGCGGCGGAACCTGATTGGTCACGGTGTGGGTGGTGGCTGCCATGCCGATACGGTAAGGACGTGCAGGCAGCAAATGAAACACCCGAGCGGCCACCGGGCCGGCTCCACCGGGCGCGAGTGCTCTACCGCAACGTCTCCAAGAGGCGGATGGCGTGGCACTTGCTCAAGGACACCGTCAACTCGTGCATCGAGTACCGCATTCTGGGGCTCGCGGCGGAGGCGGCCTTCTTCACCCTGCTCTCGTTGCCCCCGCTGCTGCTCGGCCTGATCGGACTGCTCGGTTACGTCGACGAGTGGACGACGACCACCACGGTCGCCTCCATCGAGCGCAACATCCTCTCCGCCGCGCAGACGGTGCTGTCCGAACGCGGGGTCAACGACTTCGCCAAACCGCTGCTCGCCGACGTCACGACCGGGGCCCGCCCCGACGTCATCTCCATCGGCTTCGCCATCGCCCTGTGGTCCGGCTCCCGCGCGGTGAACGTCTTCATCGACACCATCACCGTCATGTACGGACTCGACGGCCACCGCGGCATCGTCAAGACCCGGCTGCTGGCCTTCCTGCTGTACGTCGTCGCCCTGCTGCTCGGCGCGGTGGTGCTGCCGCTGCTGGTCGTCGGCCCGGACCGGGTGGTCGAGTTCGTGCCCTGGGGCACCGAGGTCATAGCCGTCCTGTACTGGCCGCTGGTGATGCTGCTGACCGTGGCGTTCCTCACGACGCTCTACCACGTGTCCGTGCCGGTGCGGTCGCCCTGGATCGAGGATGTGCCCGGGGCGCTGGTGGCGCTCGGCATGTGGGTCCTCGGCAGCTTCCTGCTGCGTATCTATCTGACCAACACGGTCGAAGGCCCGACCATCTACGGCTCCTTGGCCGCGCCCATCGCCGTCCTGCTGTGGATCGGCATCTCCGCTTTCGCGGTCCTGGTCGGCGCCGCGGTCAACGCGGCCATCGACCGGGTGTGGCCCTCGCTCGCCACGGCCGCCGCCCGCGAGGCCACCGAGCGCGTCCGGGCCGCGCAGGCCGCCGAGTTCGTCGCCCGGACCCGTTCGGCCGGCTACGAGGCCGCGGACGACGACGATGACGAGGACGACTGCCCGGCGTACATGCCCTCCGAGTTCCCCGAGCGCTGGTCCCGCTTCCTGCCGCCCGACGACGTGAAGTCCCGGCTGCACGCGACCTGGGAGAAGGAACCCAAGGACCCGCAGGAGCCCAGGGAGCCCAAGCACGCCAAGGACACCGGGGAAGCCGAGGGCCCGCCCTCGCGCTAGCGTGGGGGCATGGCCCGGGAAGACCAGCGCGACCAGGAACACCGGCGCTACCGGGAACGGCCCTCCCGGCTGGGCGGGGCCGTCGTCTGGACGCTGGACGTTCCGCCCGGCCCGCGACAGGCCGCCCGGTCCGTCCTGCCCGACGGCTGCATGGACCTGATCTGGACCGCCGGACGCCTCATCGTCGCCGGGCCCGACACCCACGCCTTCCCGGTCGACCCCCGTGACCGCGGTTCCTGCGCGGCGATCCGGTTCGGGCCCGGCACCGCCCCCGTCCTGCTCGGCGTACCGGCGTACGAGGTGCGTGACCACCGGGTCGAACTCGCCGACCTCTGGCCCCGCGCCACCGTCCGGGAACTCACCGGCCGGATCGACCGGGCCGCCGACCCCGCCACCGCTCTGGAGGACTTCGCCCTGGGCCGGGCCGCCGACACCGGCCCCCCGGACCCCCTCACGGCGGCCGTCGCCGACCGGCTGCGGCGGGGCGGCTCCGTGGCGTCGACGGCCGCCGAGACGGGTCTCGGCCGTCGCCAGCTGCACCGCCGCTCACTCGCCGCCTTCGGCTACGGCCCCAAGACGCTGGCCCGGATCCTCCGGCTCCAGCGTGCCCTGGCCCTGGTCCGCTCGGGCCTGCCCTACGCCGAGGCCGCGTACCGGGCGGGCTGCACCGACCAGGCGCACCTGGCCCGCGAGATGCGCGACCTGGCCGGCACGACCCTCGGGGCCCACTTCGGGCGTTACGAGGCGTCGGCCGCGGCGAACAGCGAGACCCCGCAGCCGTCCGGGTCCAGCACGACCGCGTAGCGCTGCCCCCACACCGCGTCCCACGGCTTCAGATGCCCGGTGTACCCGGCCCCGGTCAGCTCCGCGTACAACGCGTCCACCTCCTGCGGGCTGTCGCAGACGAAGGCCAGGGCGACCCGCTCACCGCCGTCCGCCGGGCGCTTCCAGTCGGGGTCGAACGAGGCGATGACCTCCTCCGTGTCCCACAGCAGCCGCTGCCCGCCCGGCAGGGTCACCTCGACATGGGGCGCGGACTCCGCCCCGTCGGGGATGTCGAGGCCGAGCCTGCGGTAGAAGGCGAGCGAGGCCGCCAGGTCCGCCGTGATGATGCTGATCGCGTCGAGTCGTGGAGTCATGCCCCGACCGTAGGCACACGGCACCGCGGCCGTCTTGTACGAATCGGTCACCCGAACCGGTGGGTTCACCCCAGGCAGTCCTCCGGCGAGGTCCCCGGATCGGTCAGCGCGAGGCCCAGGGCGGCCCGCTCGGTGATCCACCGCGTCGGCCGGTGACGCGGGTCGCCCGTCGTCGCGTGCAGCGACCGCTGGAGCTCCAGCACCCTCGCGGCCCCGACCCGCTCGCCCCAGGCCAGCGGCCCGGCCGGATAGCCGAGCCCCGTGGTCACCGCGAGATCGATGTCGGCGGGCGCGGCGAGCGAGCGCTCCGCGATCGAACAGCCGACCGCGACGACCGAGGACAGCAGCCGCTGCGCGACCGAGCCCGCGGTGTCCCGCACCACCGACACCGCGTACGGCTCACCGCCCTCCGCGGCCCGCGCCAGCACCGCCCGCGCGTCCCGGGCGGCCGCCGGATCACCGGCCGCCGTCACCGCGAGGACCCGCCGCCGCCCCGCCGCCGGCAGCACCTCGACGCCGAACGTGCGCTCCCGGGGCAGCCCGCCCGCCGCGACCGCCGCCGACACCGCCGTCCCCCAGACCGGCACCATCACCACAGCCTCCGCCGACGGTCCCGCGCCCCGCTCCAGCCGGGCCCCCGCCGCCTCCAGCGCACCGGCCAGGGCCTCCTCGTACGCGGCGGTCTCCGGCCGCCCGCCCGGCACCAGGAACACCGGGCGATCCGCGTCCCCGGTGACCGCGCTCTCCGGTGCCGGGCCGGCCGCCCCGTCGCCGTACGCGTACCAGCCCCGGCCCGTCTTACGGCCGTGCAGCCCCGCCACCACCCGGTTCGGGGTCAGGAAGGACGGGCGCAGCCGGTCCTCGTACCGGAAGCCCTGCCAGATCGAGTCGATCACCGCGGCCGTCACATCGAGACCGGTCAGATCCATCAGCTCGAACGGGCCCATCCGCAGCCCCAGCACGTCCCGGCCGATCCGGTCGATCTCCGCCGGGTCCGCCACCGACTCCTCCAGCAGCGCCAGCGCCTCCGTCACCAGCCCGCGCCCGGCATGGTTCACCAGGAATCCGGGGGTGTCGGCCACGGTCACCGCCCGGTGCCCGCAGCCCTCCACCAGCCCCGTCAGCAGCGCCGGGATCTCCGGGCGGGTCGCCGCGCCCGGCACCACCTCCACGATCCGCATCAGCGGCACCGGGTTGAAGAAGTGCAGCCCGGCCAGGCGCGAGGGGTCCTGGAGCGTCGCCGCGATCCGGGTCACCGACAGGGAGGAGGTGTTGGTCGCGAAGACCGCGGAGGAGGGCAGCGCCCGCTCCAGCTTCCCGAACACCTCGGCCTTGGTCCCCAGATCCTCCCGTACGGCCTCGATCACCAGCTCCACCTCCGGACCCGACGCCCACGGCTCGGCGAGCGGCACCAACCGGGCCACGGCCCCGTCCCGGTCGGCGGCGGACATCCGGCCCTTGGCCACCGCCCGGTCCAGCATCGAGGCGACGAAGCCCAGTGCCTCCGTCACCGCCTCGGGCCGTACGTCCCCGAGCTCGACTGTGTGTCCGGCGCTCGCCGCCCACTGGGCGATCCCGCGGCCCATGGCCCCGGCTCCGACGATCCTGATACGCATGGCGGTGAGAGCCCTTTCGGTGGGGTACCCGCGGCGGAGTACACGGTTCTTCAACGGAGGTAGACCCGGCCCGGGTCGACATCGTCGCGCAGGAGCAGCAGCTCCGCCGGGGTGGGCGGGTCCGTCGTCGCGACCGTGTCGGCCACCTCCAGGTCCCAGCCGGTCGCGGCCCGCACCTGCTCCACGGTGACCCCGGGATGCACGGCGACCAGCCGCAGTTCGTCGCCGACGCCCTCCCGGGCGAGGACGCCCAGCTCGGTCATGACCCGGGTGACGCCGATGCCCAGTGGACGGATGCCGTCCGCCAGGGCCCGTTCCGGACCCGGCGTGGTGCAGAAGTCCAGTTCACCGGCGAAGGAACGCGGCGTGTGGCGGCGCATCACCACGAACACCTCCCGGGCGTTCGCCATCACCTCGACCGCGCCCCCGGAACCCGGCAGCCGCACCGACGGGCGGTCCCAGTCCCCGATGACCGAGGTGTTGAGGCTGCCCCACCGGTCGATCTGCGCCGCCCCCAGGAAGCCCACGTCGATGTGCCCGCCCTGGAGGACCGAGCCGAACAGCGTCGGCATGGACACCACCGCCTCGGCGCCCGTGATCAGGACGGCGTCCGCGATGGTCTCCGGAAGACGGGAGGGGTGCGCCCCGCAGACCCCGGACTCGTACACCACCTCGATGTCCGGCGCGATCGTCAGCCGCGCCAGCTCGGCCGCCAGCGTCGGCAGCCCGATGCCCGCGAACACCGTTCGGCGCCCGGCCAGTTCACGCGAGGCGACGACGGACAGCAGCTCCGATGAGGTGACGGACCGCGTGGGCTCCGCGGGCTCCCTGGACTCCGTGGGCCGACCGCTCACAGCCGCCGCCCGTAGTCCACCGGCTCGCTCAGCGCCTCGCCGACCGCGAGCCCCGCCCAGAACTCCTCGCCCAGCTTCGCCACGTACGCCGCGTGGTCGGCCGTTCCGTACACCCATTCCTCCAGCCACTCCCGCAGCCGCACCGGGTCCGCGCTGATCGCGGACCAGGACCGGTAGAAGGCGTTGTCCCGGTCGTAGTAGCCCTGCGCGAACGAGGGGTGCGCCCCGCGCGGGCAGACGACCACCGCGTCGACCGCGTGCGCCGGGATCAGCGTGCGGTTCGGGTCCGAGCGGATCACCTCGTCCGCGACCAGCTCCTCCACCACCACGACCGCCCGCTCCGCCGCGAACACCGCCTCGGCCTGGACCCCGGTCAGCCCCCAGATCTGGGTGTTGCCCCGGCGGTCGGCGCGCTGCGCATGGACGAACGTCACGTCCGGGTTGACCGGCGGCACCACGTAGATCTGCTCGGGTTCGCGCCCGTCCGGCCCGGGATAGGGCGATGTCACCTTGCGGATGCCCGGGTTGACCGAGGGCAGGTCGCTGCCGCCGTACGAGCGCAGCGGATGGAACGGCAGCCGCTGCGCACCGGCGAGATACCGGCACACCATGCCGTAGTGGCTGTACTCCTCGAACGCCAGCGGCTCCGGATCGGCCCGCTCGATCCGCCGCCGCAGCTCGCCGAGCGAACCGGCGGAGGAGTTGCCCACGAAGGACGAGACCAGCCGCGTCACACACCCGGCCGCCAGCATCTGGTCCACCACGATGTCCGCCGTCATCCGTACGACGGTGAGCCCGCGCCGGCCCTGCCGGATGATCTCGTGGCCCGCGGCGGTCGGGATGAGATGGGTGAACCCTTCCAGGCTCACGGTCTCCCCGTCGTGCACGAAGCGCGCGACGGCCTCCCGCATCGACACGACCTTGCCGGCCGTCCGTTCCACAGCGCTCCCCGACGTCGGTGTACAGGTCGCACCACCGTGCCAGGGGCCATTGATCGGTGTCCAATACCGAATTAGGCTCGCATTGAGAGGCACCAGGTCTCACTCACCGGAAGAGAGCCGAGCGGGCACCCGTATGGAACTGCGCCACCTGAAGGCCTTCCTCGCCGTGGCCGAGGAACTGCACTTCGGCCGGGCCGCCAAACGCCTCCAGATGGCACAGCCGCCCCTGAGCCAGCAGATCCGGCAGCTGGAGCGGGAGCTCGGCGTCCAGCTGTTCCGCCGCAACACGCGCTCCGTCCGGCTCACCGGCGCGGGGGAGACCTTCCTCGATCCCGTACGGACCGTCCTCGACGACCTCGACACCGCCGTCCGGGCCGCCCGCTCGGCGGGCCGGGGCGAGTACGGCCGGGTGACCATCGGCTTCGCCGGCGCCTCCAGTCACGAGACGCTGCCCCGCCTCACCCGCGCCGTCCGCGCCGCACACCCCGGGCTCGAACTGGTCATGACCGGCCAGACGTACGCCAACGTCGCGCTGTCCCGGGTCGCCGACGGCTCGCTCGACCTCGGCTTCGTCCGGCTGCCGGTGACCCGGCCCGGAGTGGCCCACCGGGTGATCGACGAGGAGGAGCTGCTGTGCGCCCTGCCCTTCGACCATCCGCTCGCCCGGCACGCGGCGGTGCCGCTCGCCGAGCTGGCGGACGAGCCGTTCGTCTCCTTCCCCGCCAACACCGGCTCCACCGTGCGCGACGCCATGACCGAGGCCTGCGAGAGCGCCGGATTCACCCCGCGCGTCGTCCAGGAGGCCCCCGACTCGTACACGATCATGGCGCTCGTCGCCGCCGGGGTCGGCGTCACCCTCACGGTCACCTCCGTACGCCACATCCAGCAGAGCGGACTCACCTACCGGCCCCTCGCCGGACCGCCCATCCGCCGACAGGCGGCCCTGGCCTGGCGGGCCGACAACCCCTCCGCCGCCCTGCACGCCGTGCTCGCCGTCGCCCAGGACGCCCTGCCGACCCCCGTACGCGGACCACGCGGCGAACCGATTGAGACGCCGGGCCTCTCGGTGGGGGACACATCCGGTATTGGACCGGCTCAGTCACCGGATGCGAAGGTCACCTCAGCACCCGCCGCTCCGCGCACTCCGCCACCCGCGCCCCGCCCGTCGCCCTGAAGGAAAGGCTCCGCCGTGCCGCTCGACGTCGTCATCTGCGAACCTCTGCGCACCCCCATCGGCCGGTTCGGCGGGGCCTTCGCCCAGCAGACCCCGGCCGCGCTGGCCGCACGCGTCATCGCGGAGATCGTCACCCGTACCGGCATCGACCCCGACCGGGTCGACGAGGTGATCCTCGGCCACGCCTACCCGACCAGCGAGGCCCCCGCCATCGGCCGGGTAGCCGCCCTGGACGCCGGACTGCCCACCACGGTCACCGGCTCCCAGATCGACCGCCGCTGCGGCTCCGGGCTCCAGGCGGTGCTGGACGCGGCGATGCAGATCCGGGCCGGGTTCAGCGAGGTGGTGATCGCGGGCGGCGTCGACGTGATGAGCGCCGCCCCCTACTACACCCACGACGGACGCTGGGGCATCAAGGGCCCGGGCCTCCAGCTCCACGACGCCCTCGCCCGGGGCCGCGTCACCGCCGGAGGCGTCAACCACCCGGTCCCCGGCGGCATGATCGAGACCGCGGAGAACCTGCGCCGGGAGTACGGCATCGGCCGCGCCGACCAGGATGCCCTGGCCCTGCGCTCGCAAGCGCGCGCCGCCCGCGCCGTCGCCGAGGGCCGCTACGACGCGGAGACCGTCCCCGTCACCGTACGCACCCGCAAGGGCGAGACGACCGTCACCGCCGACGAACACCCCCGTCCCGACACCACCGCCGAACAACTCGCCGCCCTCCGGCCGGTGATGGCGAAGTCCGACCCGGACGCCACCGTCACCGCGGGCAACGCCAGCGGCCAGAACGACGCGGCCGCCGCCTGCCTGGTCACCAGCGCCGAAACCGCCGAACGCCTCGGCCTCACCCCGCTCGTCCGGCTCGTCTCCTTCGCCCGCGCCGGGGTGCCCGCCGCGACGATGGGCATCGCCCCGGTCGCCGCCACCCGCACCGCCCTCGACCGGGCGGGACTCACCCTCGCCGACCTCGACCTGATCGAGCTGAACGAGGCGTTCGCCGCCCAGGTGCTGGCCTGCACAAGGGAGTTGGGCCTCGGCGAGAAGGACCACGAGCAGCGCATCAACGTCAACGGCTCGGGCATCTCGCTGGGCCACCCGGTCGGCGCCACCGGAGCCCGCATCCTCGCCACCCTCACCCGCGAACTCCACCGCCGCGAGGCGCGGTACGGCCTGGAGACGATGTGCATCGGCGGCGGCCAGGGCCTCGCCGCGGTCTTCGAACGCATCGCGGACTGACGGCAGTCGGGCCGCCGCCGCCACACGGGACGACGGCGGTCTCCTCGTGGAAGTAGTGCCGCGCCGCGGTCAGTACCACGCGGAACCAGACGTCCACCTCGTCCTGTCCCATCGACGGCCAGTCCGGGGTCTCCCCGACCAGGGCGCGCCCCATCCGACGGCCCAGCTCCACGAAGTGCGCACCCGCCGCAGTGCGTTCGTCCGCGTACCGCTCCAGCGCGGTGGCGAGGTCCGGCCCCTCCCGGAGCACCCGCTCCAGGCACAGGGCGTCCTGGAGGGCCTTGACCGCGCCGGTGGCGGTGTGCGGCCTGGTCACCCCGGCCGCGTCCCCGGCCAGCAGCAGCTGCGAGCGGGCGACCCGGGGCGCCTGCACATCGGCGACCGGGTGGCAGACCGCCGCCCGCCGCCCGCCCCGCGCGACGATTTCCGCCCACGCGGCCGGGAAGTGCTCCTCCGCCAGCTCGTGCACGTGCGGCCCCGGGTCGGCCCCTCGGGAGGACGGCCGTAAATGGCGTACGCCAGCAGCCGGTTGCCCGCGCCACCGCTTCCGTCACCGTCCTGCGGGCCGCCCGGGATCAGATAGAAGACGCCGTGCCCGCCGGGGTACCCCAGGGTCACCCACGCGCCGCGCAACAGCTCCAGCTCCCGGGGACGCCCGGACAGCGCGTCGAGCGGGATCGCGCCGCGCCAGACCCGATAGGGGGCGGGCTGCGGCCGCAGCCCCGGGGCGAGGAGCTGCCGGGTGGCGGACGCCTGCCCGTCGGCGCCCACGACCAGGTCGTACGGTTCCTCGCCCCGCGCGGTGGTGATCACCGCCCCGCCGGATCCGCCCGGGCCGACCGAGGCCACCGGCTGTCCCCGGAGACAGCGCACGCTTCCGGCACTCGCGCGCAACGACCGCCACAGAAGACCCCAGTTGCACGGGGGCACGGGGGAGGACTGCCGGGCCGGCTCCCGCGCCGACCGGCCGCCGGGCTCCCGGGCCAGCCAGACCCGCGTGCCCACCGGGGCCGTCGGCATCGCCGCGTCCAGATACCCGGACCCGACCAGCTCCGCGTGGAGCGACGGCGGGATCACGATGCCGAACCCCCGGTCCCGCAGGTCGGCTTCGCTCCGCTCGTACACGGTGACCTCCGCCCCGGCCCGCGACGGCCGCCGCGCACCCCGCGATACTGCCGCCGATCACCCCGATACGTAACGCAGTCGCCACGTCCCCGGCCCTTCCCGTCGTCCCGCTCGCTCCCGGCCTTCCGCGCGGCGCTCCGGGCCGTCGTTCCATCACCGCGCCCGGAGCCCCGGGCGAACCGGCCGCCGCGCACACAGAAGGTCCGGCCGGACAGTCCCCGCTGTCCGGCCGGACCTCGTTCTTCCGCAGGACCTCCGTCAGTCCCGCGCGTTGCGCGTACGGCGCATCAGTACGGCACCGCCGAGCAGCAGCGCGGCGCTCGCGCCGGCCGCCAGGCCGAGGTCGGCGGCACCGGTGTCGGCCAGGTGCGCGTCCGGGGTGTTGGACCCGGGAGTGCTGGACCCGGGCGTGTCCGAGCCGGGGGTGTCGGTACCGGGGGTGTCGGTCGGAGGCTGGTCCACGGGCGGCTGGTCGACCGGGGGCTCGTCGACGGGCGGCTGGTCGACCGGGGGCTCGTCGACGGGCGGCTGGTCGACCGGGGGCTCGTCGACGGGCGGCTCGTCGACGGGCGGCTCGTCGACCGGGGGCTCGTCGACGGGCGGCTCGTCGACCGGGGGCTCGTCGACGGGCGGCTCGTCCACCGGGGGCTTGACCGGCGGGTGTTCGTGCTTCGGGCCGTCGGCGTTCACGCACTTGTTGCCGAAGGCCGGGTTCAGCAGAGCGATGACGTTGACGGTGTTGCCGCACACATTGACCGGGACGTGCACCGGCACCTGCACGGCGTTGCCCGAACCGACCCCCGGCGAGCCGACGGCCGCGCCCTCGGCCGACGCGTCGGCGTGCGCGGTGCCGCCCACCGCTGCCAGGAGGCCCGAAGCGGCCGCCATGACGATAATGCTTTTGTTCAAGACCTGTCGCATTACTTGCCCTTCCTTAGGACATTCGCGAGGACATCGCGTGGGTGCTTCGCGCGCGGACGGGCAGCCATCGGGCGGAGCCGCTGCACAGCCGGATCGCGCGGGAAGCCATGGTGAAAGTGATGAAGACGTGCGCGCTGGACGATTGCCATAACGATGCGGGTCCGTACGGGAAACTTGGAATTGCGTGGAAAATGTGTAATCACCCGAACGGGTGGTGTCCGTCGATCCCGCGCATCCCGGTGCGCAGAGCGAGAAAAACGATTCGCCCTCAACTGGGCTGCAGTCTGCTGGTGTTGACCCCGGGAAAATGCTCACCCCGGATGCCTAGCGGCGTCAGGGTCGTCGATCCTCGCCCACCCGTTCGGGCGAAAGGTGTCTGGACGAGCGTGCGCAATTTCTTCACGAACGCACGGCCGTACGAACAGGGGTGGGGGACCGCCCCTTGTCCGGCATTCGGGTGAATGGGCGGAACCAAACGCCGGGTCGTGAGTTGACCAGGGGGCTCCGCCGCGGGGCAATCGGTACGAGAAGGGTTCATCGTGATCAAGAAGGTTCTGGCTACGGGCGCTGTCGCCGCCTCCATCCTCGGTCTCGGCGCGACGCAGGCCATGGCGATCGGCAACGACGGAGGCACGACCTCGGTCAACGGCAACGGCGCCTCGCAGTCGTTCGGCAACGCCGAGACCCACGGCGACTGGAGCCCGCAGTTCGGCCTGGTCCAGGGCTCGCTCAACAAGCCCTGCGTCGGTCTGCCGCTGAAGGCCAACGCCGGTTCGCTCGTCGGCCTCGTGCCGATCTCGGTCCAGGACATCAACGTCCTGTCCTCGCCGCAGAACCAGCAGTGCACCGAGAACTCCACCCAGGCCAAGGGTGACGAGGCTCTGTCGCACATCCTGGACGACATCCCGATCCTGTCGGGCAACGGCGCCAACAACGGCTGATACGGCTGAAATGCCCGGGCCCGGGCCCTCGGAGTTCCTCCACCGAGCGGCTCGGGCCCGCTGCTGTGCCGGGCATTGCGGCATTCGGGCGGTTCTCCGGAAAACCGCTCCCGGAAGAGTTTCGATCGCGGACCTCCGTCGTTACGAATAGCAGCGCCGGAGTCACGAGCGATCAGGATCCGGCTCGGGCGGCACGAATGTCGTGACCGCACCGGACTCCGCCGAGGAAAGGGAAGAAAAGTGAAGTACACCAAGATTGCCGCCGTCGCCGCAGGAACGTTCATGGCGATGGGTGCCGCCGCGCCGGCCATGGCCGACTCGGGTGCCGAGGCCATTGCCGCGCACTCCCCGGGTGTGCTGTCGGGCAACATCCTCCAGGCCCCGATCCACATTCCGGTGAACGTCTGCGGCAACACCGTCAACGTGATCGGTGCGCTGAACCCGGCCTTCGGCAACACCTGCATCAACAAGTGAACCTCTGACCGGCCGGGCCGTGTGCCCGAAACCGGTGGGCCCCGTACGGCATTCGCCGTCCGGGGCCCTTTTCGTGCGCCGTCGGAGAAAAATTCCGCCCCGCAGTTTCCAGTATGCGACCTGATCGTTATTCAAGGAGAGAGCGGCAGAAGTCACAGGTAAAGAAGGCTTGTGTGCGGCACGGGAACGTGACCGAAACAGATGCCGCGCAGAAGGGATTCCCAGTGAAGTACGCGAAGACCGCCGCGCTCGTTGCCGGTTCCGTGGCCGCCCTCGGAGCGGCTGCTCCCGCCTTCGCCGCTACTGACGTCACGGCCCCCAACTTCAGCCTCGACCGCGGCCTCAACCAGGTCATGGCCAGCGCCCCGCAGGTCGTGGACCCGCTGGTCGAGACCGTCGGCGACACCACCGAGACGGTCTCGAAGGACGGCACGGTCGGCAAGCTGGCGGGCGAGGCCACCGGTGTGGCCGGAGGTGCGGCCCCGCTGCTCGGCGGAGTGCCCCTCGGCGGCTGACCGTCCAGGACGGCGGTTCCGCCGGCTTTCTCCGATCCGTTCCTCCGGTGCCGTTCTTCCTTCTCGTGGACACCCGAACTCGTGGACACCCGGAAGGAAAAGCACCGTTCGAGTGAATGGGCATAACCAGACCCCGCCGGAACGAGTTGATCAGATCGCTCCGGACAGGCGGGCACACGTTTCATCCAGAAGGGCTTTTCATGATCAAGAAGATTATGGCCTCGGCAGCCGTCGCTGCCTCGGTCGTCGGTGCCTCCGCTGCGGCCGCCCCCTCCGCCATGGCCATCGGCAACGACAGCGGCACCACGTCGGTCAACGGCAACGGCGCCTCGCAGGCCTACGGCAACTCCGCCACCCACGGCGACTGGAGCCCGCAGTTCGCGCTCATCCAGGGCTCGCTGAACAAGCCCTGCATCGGCCTGCCCGCCAAGGCGAACCTCGGCTCCCTCGTCGGCGTCGTGCCGATCGCGGTCCAGGACATCAACGTCCTGTCCTCGCCGCAGAACCAGCAGTGCACCGAGAACTCCACCCAGGCCAAGGGTGACGAGGCTCTGTCGCACATCCTGGACAACATCCCGATCCTCTCGGGCAACGGCGTCGCCAACAACTGACGCCACCCGGCACGACCCCGGGGCCAGCCCCTCCGTACGGCGACCGTTCTTCGCCGGACCGGACGGGCTGGCCCTTCGGCGTGCCCGGGGCGCATCCCGCGCGAGGACGAGCGGATGCGAGCGATGGATGTGCGGCGTGCGACGTGCGGCGGGAGGTTGGGCCGGATGCCGTAGCACCTGCTGACGGTCCGCCCGTGCCCGGGTAGTGCATCTCCATGGATCCGTACGGCAGTCAGCCCCCGCAGCGCAGAGAGCAGCAGCCCGCACCGAGCGGCACGCCGATCTACGACCGGCTCGTCGCCGAGTGGCGGGCCTCCGGACACGACCCCCAGCCGGAGGCCCCCCGGCAGCCGGCCGCCCCGCGCACCGGCTTCGTCCCGGCGGCCCGCTCCTCGGACGAGGCCGCCGGGACGTGAACGACGCCGTCGACCTTGCGCCGGATCGAACCCATTTGAGTGGTACTGCGCAACCGATCGTGGTCCGCGTCGGTTGATCAGTGCGTTCCACAACGGGACGTTCCGAAAGGTGAAGCTTGATGAAGAAGATGATGGCCGGCGCGGCAGTGGCTGTGTCCCTGCTCGGTCTGTCCGCAGCCGCGGCTCCCACGGCCATGGCGATCGGCAACGACGGTGGCACCACCACGGTCAACGGCAACGGCGCCGAGCAGGAGTTCGGCAACGCCGAGACCAAGGGTGACTGGAGCCCGCAGAACCAGCTCGTGCAGGGCACGCTGAACAAGCTCTGCATCGGCCTGCCGGCCAAGGCCAATGTCGGTGCGCTCGTCGGCCTCGTGCCGGTCGCGGTCCAGGACATCAACGTCCTGTCCAACCCGCAGAACCAGCAGTGTGCCGACAACTCCACCCAGGCCAAGGGCGACGAGCCGCTGTCGCACGTCCTGGACGACATCCCGGTCCTCTCGGGCAACGGCGTCGGCAACAACTGACGTACCGAGCGCGGGCGGTCCGGAGATCACACTCCGGGCCGCCCGTCCTCGTTTTCGCGGCACGGTGACACGGCCGCACCGCGGCACGGGCGAGGCCCACCACTCCACGGGGGGTGGTGGGCCTCGTCGTTCGTGCGGAGCGGCGGGGTCGTGGGCTCAGCCCAGGGAGCGGACCGGGAGCAGGCAGTGGGCGGCCGTGCGGACGACCTCCTCGTCGGCGGCGAAGGCCCGCAGCCGGTCCTCGCTGACCGGCTGCCCGGGAACGGCCTCCGGCCACGGGCTGGTGGCGAACATCCCGTACACCTGGCCCTGCGCCTGAGCCGCGGCCAGCCACTCCGCGGGAGCGGGGTACTGCGCCGTGAGGTGAGGCAGCGTCAGGACGGCCCGGCCGGCCTGGACGAGCAGCTTCGCCTGGATGCCCGGGGTCTCGGCCGCGTCCTGGATCGCGCCGCCGACCTGGAGGCCCGCGCGCTCCAGTGCGGCGCGCATGGCCTCGCGGCCGACCACCGGGCCGTCCTTCCCGTCGCCCAGCGAGTAGGCGAGGAGGAAGGCGGTGTCCTGGTCGGCGTCGGGCTGCCGGCCGCTCCAGCCGATCAGGATCTGGGTGCCCAACTGGGCCTGTGTGAACGTGACGGTGGAGCCCTGGGGTGTGGTCATGCTCGGCACCCTAACGGCCACGAACCGGTCCCCATGCATGCGTATCACCCGATCGAGGGAGATTGCGGTTATCCCTCGCGAATACGCCGGCCCGAACATCCCTCGACCGTGGACCCGGATAAATCGGTTGACGGTGCTCCCGGGGGCCGGGCTAGGGTGATCACGGTTCCGTCGGAAGCCGGAGGAACCGGAGAAACTCCGAAAACCAGAGGAATCAGGAGGTGAGGACATTGATGACTGTCGTTGCGATGGGCACTGCCCACAACCGGAAGAGCATCGTCCTCATCCCTGTGGCCACCGGCTGACCACTTCTCTCCTTTCCGCGCCGAGCGCGCCTGCCGGGGCCACCCTGTGAAGGGTTTCCCTTGTCTTTCTCGTTTCCCTCCCTCTCTTCTTCCGCTGTCGCTTCCTCGCACCCGCTGACTCCGTACGGCTGGGACGAGGACTGGGCGGCCGCCTTCTCCCCGTACGCCCGGCAGGGGCTCGTGCCGGGGCGGGTCGTGCGGGTGGATCGCGGTCAGTGCGACGTGATCACCGCCGACGGTACGGTCCGCGCCGACACCGCGTTCGTGGTGCCGCGTGACCCGATGCGGATCGTCTGCACCGGCGACTGGGTGGCGCTCGACGCGGACGGCGACCCGCGCTTCGTCCGTACGCTGCTGCCGCGCCGGACCGCCTTCGTCCGCTCGACCTCGTCGCAGCGGTCCGAGGGCCAGGTGCTCGCCACCAACATCGACCACATCGCCATCTGCGTCTCGCTCGCCGTCGAGCTGGACCTCGGTCGGGTCGAGCGGTTCCTCGCGCTCGCCCTGTCCAGTTCGGAGGGCGCCGCGCTGCTGGGTGACGGCTCCGGCGGGGCCTGCCGGCCCCAGCCGATCGTGGTCCTCACCAAGGCCGACCTGGTGCCCGACGCGGTCACCCTGTCCCACCTCGTCCAGGACATCGAGGCGATCGCCCCCGGCGTCCAGGTGCTGCCCGTCAGCTCCACCACGGGCGAGGGGCTCGACGTCCTCGGGGCCGTCGTCTCCGGTGGCACCAGTGTGCTGCTCGGCGTCTCCGGAGCGGGCAAGTCCACCCTGGCCAACACCCTGCTCGGCATGGACGTGATGGAGGTGCAGGCCGCTCGTGACGTCGACGGCAAGGGCCGGCACACCACCACGACCCGCAATCTCCTGCTCCTGCCGCACGGGGGCGTCCTCATCGACACCCCCGGGCTGCGCGGGGTCGGCCTCTTCGACGCCGCGGCCGGGGTCGGCGAGGTGTTCTCCGAGATCGAGGAGCTGGCCGGACGCTGCCGGTTCCACGACTGCGCCCACGAGGCCGAACCGGGGTGCGCGGTCCTCGGCGCCCTGGAGGACGGAACCCTGCCCGAGCGGCGGCTGGAGAGCTACCGCAAGCTGATCCGCGAGAACCAGCGGATCGTCGCCAAGACCGATGCCCGGGTACGCGCCGAGATCCTGCGGGACTGGAAGCGCAAGGGCGCGGAGGGGCGCGCGGCCATGCAGGCCAAGCGCGGCCGGGTGCGGTAGCCCGGGGCGTACGGGTTCGACGTCCGAATTCCGCGAGTGCGGCGGCCCCGGCTGCCGCACACTGGACGGTGTGATGGACGAACGGACCAGGTACGAGGCGGTGAGCAGCCGCGACGCACGGTTCGACGGCGCGTTCTTCTTCGCCGTCGTGACCACCGGCATCTACTGCCGGCCGAGCTGCCCTGCCGTCACCCCCAAACGCGCCAACGTGCGCTTCTACCCCACCGCGGCGGCGGCCCAGGCGGGCGGTTTCCGGGCCTGCCGCCGCTGCCGCCCGGACGCCGTGCCCGGCTCCGCCGAGTGGAACGTCCGCGCGGACGTCGTCGGCCGGGCCGTGCGGCTGATCGGCGACGGCGTCGTGGACCGCGAAGGCGTCCCCGGACTCGCCGGGCGGCTCGGCTACAGCGCCCGGCAGGTCCAGCGTCAGCTCAACGCCGAGCTGGGCGCCGGACCCGTCGCGCTCGCCCGGGCCCAGCGCTCCCACACCGCCCGGGTGCTCCTCCAGACCACCGGGCTGCCGGTCACCGAGATCGCCTTCGCCGCCGGGTTCGCCAGTGTCCGGCAGTTCAACGACACCATCCGGAAGATCTACGCCCGCACGCCCAGCGCCCTGCGCGCCGAGGCCGGTACGGGGCTGGGCGGCGGGCGCCGCGAGGGGCTGCGGGCCGGGATCCCGCTGCGGCTCGCCCATCGGGGCCCGTACGCCACCGGCGCCCTGTTCGACCTGCTGGCCGCCGAGGCGGTCGCGCGGGTGGAGGAGGTGGCGGGCCCGCCCGGCCGCCGCACCTACCGGCGCACCCTGCGGCTGCCGTACGGCACCGGGCTCGTCGCGGTCGACGAGGCGTCGCCCGGCGGCCCCTGGCTGGAGGCCCGGGTCCAGCTCACCGACCTGCGCGATCTGACCACCGCCGTCCAGCGGGTCCGCCGCCTGTTCGACCTGGACGCCGATCCGTACGCCGTGGACGAGGCCCTGGCCGCCGACCCCCGGCTCGCCCCGCTGGTCGCCGCCCGCCCCGGGCTGCGCTCGCCGGGCGCGGCCGACCCGGAGGAGGCCGCGCTGCGGACCCTGCTGGGGCGCGCGGACGCCGCGGAGCTGGTCGAGCGGTACGGGAAGGCGCTGGACGTGCCGTGCGGCGGGCTCACCCATGTGTTCCCGGAGCCGGACGTGCTCGCCGGTTCCGCCGAGGATCCGGCGCTCGCGGGCCTGGCCGCCGCGCTCGCCGACGGCCGGCTGCGGCTGGACGCCGGGGCCGACCGGGACGAGGCGGAACGGACGCTGCTGACGCTGCCCGGCATCGGTCGGCGCACCGCCGCCCTGATCCGGCTGCGGGCGCTCGGCGACCCCGACGTCGACCCGTACGGAACGCCGGGCGCGGAGCGGTGGCGGCCCTGGCGCTCCTACGCCGTCCGCCACCTGGAGGCGGCGGGTGCGCCGGTCCCCGCCTGACCCGGCCCGATGCTGCGCGGAACCGGCCGCCGAAGGGGCTCGGCTCAGGACCAGAGCACCGCGCCCAGCCAGGCGCCCGCCACCAGCAGGCAGCAGAACAGCTCCACCAGCACCGCGTAGCCCGTCGCCCGCATCACCGAGCGCACCGACGCCCAGCCCGCGCCGCGACTGCCCAGCCGCAGCCGCTCCGCGCCGAAGATGGCCCCCACGTACCCGAGGATCCCGCCCACCACGGGCACCACGAAGAAGCCCACGATTCCCGCCACCCCGCCGATCATCAACGTCCGGCTGGGCGCCCCCGACTCGCCCGGGCGGCGCGGCGGCAGCAGCGGTTTGAGGGCCTGGTTCAGCAGCATCAGCGCCGTCGCGCCGATCAGGACACCCCAGGCCGCCGGTGTCATGTCCGTCAGAGCCCACCACAGCACCGCCGCCCAGACGATCGCCTGACCCGGCACGCCCGGCACCAGCACCCCGACCAGACCCAGCAGCATGACCAGGCCCACGGCGACGAGCTGCCACACACTCATCTGACCAGCCTGCCGGAGAGTGCCCCGCTCCGCCCGTCAGCGCACCCCGGCCACCCACGGCCACCTGCGCCGATGCCGCCCCGGACGGTACGCCTCAGGCCGGCTCGGTACGGGCCACCCAGCCACGCTCGTACGCATGCCAGCCCAGCTGGAGCCGGGTGGAGACCCCGGTCAGCTCCATCAGGCCCTTGACCCGGCGCTGCACGGTCCGCAGCCCCAGATCCAGCTGCTTGGCCACACTGGCGTCCGTCAGCCCCGCCAGCAGCAGCGACAGGATCTCCAGGTCCGTCGGATCCGGCCCGACCCCGTCCTCGCGCACCCCGCCGCCGCCCTCGCCCAGCCGCAGCGGCATCGCCTCCCGCCACACCGCCTCGAAGAGGCCCATCAGCGATTCCAGCAGTCCGCTGGCGTGCACGACCAGGGCGGCGGGCTCCTCGCCGCGACCGGTCAGCGGGACCATCGCGAGGCTCCCGTCGGCGACCACCAGCTTCGTCGGCACCCGGTCCACCACCCGGCACTGCTCGTCCCGGCTCAGCGCCGCCGACAGCTCCAGGATCCCGAACGGCGTCGACAGCACCTCCCGCTCGACCACCACCCGGTAGCTCACCCCGCGCGAGGTGGCCCGCTCCTCGGACTCGTTCTCCATCCCGGTCACCGCGATCGGCTTGCCCGTCACCAGGGCGCACACCTCGGACATCGCCCCCAGCTGCAGCTGGTGGAAGCGCTGTGCCACGGCGCTCGCCCCCGTCACCACCTCCACCAGATCGTGCACCGCCGGTTCGCTCGCCTCGGCCCGGTACTCCTCGGCGAGCAGCGCGGACGCCAGCTCCGCCTGCTCCAGCTCGTGCCGCTGCTGGATCAGCAGCGCGCCCAGCGCCACGCCGGGCGGCGCCGCCACCCAGCGACCGGGACGGGCCGAGGACTGGGCGGCCAGACCCTGCTGTTCCAGCCGTCGCAGCACGCGCTCGGCCTCCGCCTCCGACAGCGCCAGCCGGTGTGCGAGATCGGTGAGTTCCGCGGCTCCCGCGGCGACGAGCGCGCGGTACGCGCTCTCCTGCCTCTCGTCGAGACCTATGGCCCCCAGCATTCTCCCGACCTCCCCTGGTGTGGTGATCGCGCATCACGGCGCCCCTGCGGCGGGGTCCTGGGTGGCGGGAAAGGGCCACGGCGTAAACCCGCCGCCCACATCATCCCCTGTACCCCTGGACCCTCTGCCACTGTGGCGCCACCGCAGCACCAACAACCTCCGGGATGCGGCCTCTTGGGCTGCTTCGTTCCGGAATGACCTGGGGAGAGCGATGCGCCCGATATCGCGTACGGCACTCGGAGCGGCGACCGCCGCTGTGCTCGCCGTCACCGTGATCGCGCCGTCGGTGGCGGCGCCACCGGACGAGCGGGACACGAACAGACCGATCACCGGAAGCGCGGCCGCCGCCGAGGGGCCGAAGCCCGTCACGCTGACGCTCGTCACCGGCGACACGGTGCTGGTGACCACGGACGCCTCGGGCGCGGCCACCGCCACCGCCCTGCCCCGCGAGGACGGCACCGTCCCGCTCGTCCAGACCCGGCAGTCGGGCCCGGACCTGTACGTCTACCCCGAGTCCGCCGTGTCCGCGCTCGCCGCGGGCACCGTGGACGAGGAGCTGTTCAACGTCACCGGGCTGATCCGCCAGGGCTACGACGACAGCCGCACCGACTCCGTCCCGCTGATCGCCACCTACACCGGCGACACCGCCCGCCGCACCCTCGTCACCCCGCGCGGGGCCGAGCGCGGAGCGGCCCTCGACATCATCGGCGGACTCGCGCTGAAGGCCGACAAGAAGAAGGCCGCCGCCTTCTGGGCCGACCTCACCGCACCCCGCTCCCGGTCGGGCTCCGGACTCAAGAAGCTCTGGCTCGACCGCAAGGTTCAGGCCAGTCTCGACAAGTCGACGAAGCAGGTCGGCGCGGACCTCGCCTGGGCCGCCGGCTACGACGGCACCGGCACCAAGGTCGCCGTCCTGGACACCGGGGCCGACGCCGAGCACCCCGACCTCCAGGGCCGGATCACCGCATCGGAGAACTTCACCGACTCCGCCGGCACCGACGACTTCCAGGGCCACGGCACCCATGTGGCGTCCACCGTCGGCGGCTCCGGCGCGGCGAGCGACGGGAAGAACAAGGGCGTGGCGCCCGGTACCGATCTGCTGGTCGGCAAGGTCCTCAACGACAGCGGCTCCGGCGCCGCTTCCTGGATCATCGCGGGCATGGAGTGGGCCGTCGACCACAAGGCCGACGTCGTCTCCATGAGCCTCGGCAGCGCCGAACCCACCGACTGCACCGACCCGATGAGTCTGGCCGCCACCGAACTCGGCAAGAACAAGGACACGTTGTTCGTGGTCGCCGCCGGAAACCTCGGCCCGTCCCTCAACACCGTCTCCTCGCCCGGCTGCGCCCCCGGCGTGCTGACCGTGGGTGCGGTCGACCGCGACGACTCCACCGCGAACTTCTCCAGCCGCGGCCCCGCGATCGTCTCGCACACCCTCAAGCCCGAGATCGCCGCGCCCGGCGTCGCGATCTCCGCCGCCGCCGCGGGCGGCCGGGGCTCACAGGCGTACCGCTCCATGTCCGGTACGTCGATGGCGACCCCGCATGTCGCGGGCGCGGCGGCCGTGGTGAAGCAGCGCCACCCCGAGTGGACCGCCCAGCAGATCAAGGCGGCCCTCGTCTCCTCGGCGCACAGCGCCGTTCCCGGTGACGTACGCGAGACCGGAGGCGGCCGTCTCGACGTCGACCGCGCGATCCGTACGTCCGTGCTCGGCGCACCGGCGGTGCAGGGCGGCACCTTCAACTGGCCGCAGGACAGGAGTGATCGCACCACCGTCGCCGTGCCGTACACCAACACCGGCGGCAAGGCCGTGAAGCTCTCGCTGAAGGTCGCGGGCGTCACCGGCAACGACGGCTCGGCCGTCCGATCCAAGGTCGCCTCGCTCGGCCGGAGGTCCGTCACCGTGCCCGCAGGGGCGACCGTCGAGGTGCCGCTCGCCCTCGACCCGGACGCCCGGCTGACCGCCGCCCAGTACGGCGACGTCACCGGCCGCGTCCTCGCCACGGCCTCCGGCGGAGTGCGGGTCTCCACACCGTTCTCGCTGTACGTGGAGCCGGAGACGGTCACCCTGCGCGTCAAGCTCGTCGACCGCACCGGCAAGCCCGCCGACGGCGTCTCCTCCCTCGATCTCATCGGCACCGACACCGCGTCCGGCGAACGCCGCTTCAACGAGGGCGCCACCGACCAGACCTACCGGGTCCGGCCCGGGGCGTACTTCGTCTCCAGCTTCATCGCCACGCCCGACACCACCGACGCGACCGGACAACTCGTCGGCTCGGTCGGCTATCTGGCACGCCCTCAGCTGAACGTCACCAAGGACACCACCCTCGTCCTCGACGCCCGCAAGGCCCACCGACTGAAGGTGCGGACCGAGGACAGGGCCGCCGAGACGCGCGGCGCGACCCTCGCGTTCGGGCGCTCCTGGGACGACACCTGGCTGCACTCCGGGTCCATCTCCGGCACCGGGATCGTCAAGGACTACCTGGTCGACGTCCAGGGCAAGGCCCGTGACGGGGACTTCGAGTTCGCCTCCTTCTGGCGCGCCTACGCCCCGCAGGTCCAGAAGTTCGCCCTCGTCGGCGGAGCGGCCCTGCACCCCCGGCCCGCCACCACGGGCTCGGTCAACCTGGACGGCACCGGCCGCGCCGAGGTCGTCGACGCCGGTGCGGGCAGCGCCGCCGAGCTGGAGGCCGCCGGAGCGCGGGGCCGGATCGCCCTGGTGAAGGTCGGCGACGACTCCTCGGCCGTCCTCACCCAGGCACGCGCCGCCCAGGCCGCCGGGGCCACAGCGCTCCTGGTGCACCGGCCTTCGGCCGGCGACTGGCAGCCGTCCCTCGGCTACGGGGCCGCGCCCCTGCCGGTCCTCGGACTGCGCGCCGACGAGGCCGCCGTGCTGAAGAAGGCGCTCGGCAAGGGCCGGGCTGAGGTCTCCTGGACGGCCACGGCCGTCAGCCCGTTCGTCTACAACCTCTCCTTCCCGGAGCAGGGGCAGATCACCTCGGACCGCACCTACAAGGTCCGTGACAAGAAGCTCGGTTCGGTCGTCTCCACCCACGCGGCCATGGGCGTGGCCGCCGACTACGTCGACACGCTCCTGGTCTCCCGCCCCTACGGCGCGACCTTCGGCGCGTCCTCGCTCGCCCTGGTCTCCGCTCCCGGAAAGCGCACCGAGTACTACACGGCGGGCGACACCGGCTGGCAGAAGGTGCTCTCCTCCAGCTTCCCCTGGGGCGAGCTGATGACGGGCGACGCCCGTACGTACCGGGCGGGCCCGGCCACGACGGAGGAGTGGTACCGGGGCCTGCTCGTCCCCGGCGCCCCGCGCGACGCGAAGGGTGAGGAGGCGCTCGCCGGCGAGCGGCAGGGTGATCGGATCGGCGTCGCCCCGGCGTTCATGACCGACTCCGAACACATCGGCCAGCAGGGCTCGTTCGGCGACATCGGCAATGTGCAGCTCAAGCGCGAGGGCGAACTGGTCGGCAGCAGCGGCTATCCGTTCGGCGTCTTCGACGTGCCCGCCGAGGCCGCCGCGTACGAACTCACCATGATGACCACGAAGATCGGCTCGCCCGCCGCGGTCTGGAAGCGGTCCACGCAGACCGAGACCACCTGGAAGTTCCGTTCCGAGCGGAAGCCGGACGTGGTGTCGCAGGGCCTCCCGCTGCTCTTCCCGCGCTACGCCGTGCCGGAGGACGGGATGAAGACCGTGCCCGCGAAGAACGGCCAGAAGATCGGGCTCGACGCGACCGGGCACGCCGGATACACCCCCGGCGAACTCACCGGCGCGAAGGTCTCCTTCAGCTACGACGGCGGCGAGACCTGGCACGCGGCCACCACCGCGCGGCAGGGCGGCCGCTGGACCGCGACCGTCGACCACGCGGACGCGGGCGGGAAGCCCGTCACCCTGCGGACGGAACTGACCGACGCGAACGGCAACACCGTCGTCCAGACCGTCGACGACGCGTACGCGGTGCGGTGAAGCGACGGGGCCGATGAGCCGTTGACCCTGTGATCGGGTGTTCGTACGAACGGTTGACGCGCTGAAACGATGACCTGCCGATCACTGCGACCGGTCCGCCGGGCGTCCCTTCCCGTGGGGGGTGGGGGCCGCCCGGCGGGCCTCTTTTACGGGCCACTTTTTCCTGATGCCCCGTTTTCGGAGCACCTTCGCGGTGGACAATAGGGGCATGAGTCAGCAGGGGGAGAAGCCCGCCGCCCACGAGGACGACTGGTGGCGCAAGCTGTACGACGAGACCGCGCCGGACACCGGTCCCAGCAGCGCGGCCGACAGCCTCGACGACCGCTTCGACTCCGTGTCGGACACGGTGCGCAGGCCGGTGGACGACCACCGCGACCAGGACACCGTGCGCGAGACCGTCCGGGACCCGTACGCGGAGGCGTACGAGGACCCGTACGCGGACCGCTACGAGGAACCGGACGCGGAACGCGAAGAGATTCCGTACACGGACCGTCACGCGGGCCCGCACGCGACGGACGCGTACCGGCTGCCGGAGCCGGGCCGGTCCGTGGTGGCGCAGCGGGGCCCGGGACCGGCCCCGAGCCCGGCATCGGATCCGGTGCCGGACGGGGACCGGCACCTGGTCCCGGGAGCGGACCCGGACCCGGTGGCGGACGCTGTTCCGGTGGCGGCTCCGGACCCGGTTGCGGTGGCGGCTCCGGACCCGCGGTCGGCCTGGGACCCGTATGCGAAGCGCGACCCGGACCCGGAACCGGAACCGGAGCCGGAGCCGGAGCCGGAGTCCGGACCGGCTGCCTCTGCTGTGCCGGCTCCGACACCGGCACCGGAGGCCGGGTCGGCACCGGAACCCGCAACGGCCGCCGGTCGCGCCCGGCCCGCCGCATCCACCCCGGCCGCCACACACGTCCCGCCCCCACCCGTGTCGCCGCCCCCGCCCGCCCCACCGGCCCCATCCCGCACCATCGCTTTTCCCGCCCCCTGGGAGGCGCCCGCCGGGCGGCCGGGGCCCCGGACGTTCGCCGTGCCGCGGGCGGCGGAACCGCCCGAGCCCGATCTCGCGCCCGACCCCAGCGCCCTGCACCGGCTGCCGGACCTCGCCGACGGTGCCGACGGCCGGCCGGCCGTCGGGCATCTCGGGGACCGGCCGCCCACCTATGACGCCGAGCCCGCCGCCCTGCCCTCCGCGACCTCGGAGAATCTGGACGGCCTCGTCCCCGACACCGTCCTGGACGGCGCGCGGTACGGGACGTACACCCTGCGGGCCGTCTCCGTACGCGGCGACTCCGCCCGCTTCCGGGGCGAGCCCCGGCGCGACGGGCTGCTCACCGCCCGCTTCGGGGCCGCCGAGAGCGCCCTCGTCCTCGTCGCCGTGGCCGGCGGCAGGCGGGACGCCGAAGCGGCGCACCTCGCCGCGGCCGACGCCTGCCGCTGGATCGGCGGAGCCGTCGCCCGCAGCCACGTCCGGCTCTCCGAGGACATAAGAGCGGGCCGCCGGGGCGACCTGAAGTCAGGGCTGCACCGGCTCACCGACCGTACGTACGGCAAGCTGCGCGCCCGCGCCGCCGAACTCGGCGTCGAACCGGACGCGTACACCGCTAGCCTCCGCTGCCTGCTGCTCTCCGCCGACCCCGACTGCCGCACCCGGGTCTTCTTCGGCGTCGGCAGCGGCGGACTCTTCCGTCTCCGCGACGGACTCTGGCAGGACCTGGAGCCCATCATCCCGGAGAGCGGCGCCGCCCCGCAGCCGGGCGACGAACAGGAGGAAGGACCCGACGGGGACCGGCTGACCATGGATCTCCAGATCACCGCGCCGGCGGCCCCGCACTTCGAGGGGCCCGCACAGCCGCCCGCCGAGCCCTTCCGCTTCCGGGCCTCCGTGGCGCGGCCGGGCGACACGCTGATGCTGTGCAGCAACGGCCTCGCCGAGCCCATGCGCGGTGAGGCGGCGCTCCCCGGTGAGCTCGCCGAGCGCTGGGGGAGCGAAGGGCCGCCCGGTCTGCCCGCCTTCCTCGCCGACACCCAGCTCCGGATCAAGGGGTACGCCGACGACCGCACCTGCGCCGCCGTCTGGGAGGCGTAACCGCGCACGCCGTGGGTTGATGGTTCCGGAGCCCGGCGGAACGGTGTTTCGCCGCTCCGGTCCCCGGACAACCGAAGTGCACGGAGCACGGGCAAGGAAGGGCGCGCACCCATGGCCAAGCAGAACCTGGCGGAGCAGTTCGTCGACATCCTCGCCAGGGCGGGCGTCAAGCGCCTGTACGGCGTCGTCGGCGACAGCCTGAACCCCGTCGTGGACGCCATCCGGCGTAACTCGGCCATCGACTGGATCCACGTCCGGCACGAGGAGACCGCGGCCTTCGCCGCCGGAGCGGAAGCGCAGGTCACCGGCTCGCTCGCGGCCTGCGCCGGCTCCTGCGGGCCGGGCAATCTGCACCTGATCAACGGTCTGTACGACGCGCACCGCTCCATGGCCCCGGTGCTGGCCCTCGCCTCGCACATCCCCTCCAGCGAGATCGGCCTCGGCTACTTCCAGGAGACCCATCCGGAGCTGCTGTTCCAGGAGTGCAGCCACTACAACGAGATGATCTCCAACCCGGAGCAGATGCCGAGGCTGCTCCAGACGGCGATCCAGCACGCCGTCGGGCGCGGCGGTGTCAGTGTCGTCTCGATGCCGGGCGACGTCGCCTCCAAGCCCGCACCCGAGAAGTCCGTCGAGCACGCCCTCGTCACCGCGCGGCCGACCGTACGCCCCGGCGACGACGAGATCGACAAGCTCTGCCGCATGGTGGACGAAGCCAAACGGGTGACGCTGTTCTGCGGCAGCGGCACGGCCGGGGCGCACGCCGAGGTGATGGAGTTCGCGGAGAAGATCAAGTCACCGGTCGGGCACGCGCTGCGCGGCAAGGAGTGGATCCAGTACGACAATCCGTACGACGTCGGCATGAGCGGGCTGCTCGGCTACGGTGCCGCGTACGAGGCGACCCACGAGTGCGACCTCCTCATCCTGCTCGGCACGGACTTCCCGTACAACGCCTTCCTCCCGGACGATGTGAAGATCGTCCAGGTCGACGTACGCCCCGAGCACCTGGGCCGCCGCTCCAAACTCGACCTCGCCGTCTGGGGCGATGTGCGCGAGACCCTGCGCTGTCTCACCCCCCGGGTGAAGACCAAGTCCGACCGCAAGTTCCTCGACCGGATGCTGAAGAAGCACGCGAACGCCCTGGAGGGCGTGGTCAAGGCCTACACCCGCAAGGTCGAGAAGCACGTCCCGATCCACCCCGAGTACGTGGCCTCCGTGCTGGACGAGATGGCCGACGACGACGCCGTGTTCACCGTCGACACCGGTATGAACAACGTGTGGGCCGCCCGCTATCTGACGCCCAACGGCAAGCGCAGGGTGATCGGTTCGTTCAGCCACGGCTCGATGGCCAACGCCCTGCCGCAGGCGATCGGCGCCCAGTTCACCGACCTGGGCCGGCAGGTCGTCGCGATGGCCGGTGACGGCGGATTCTCCATGCTGATGGGCGACTTCCTCACGCTTGTCCAGTACGACCTGCCGGTGAAGGTCGTCCTGTTCAACAACTCCTCGCTCGGCATGGTCGAGTTGGAGATGCTGGTGGCCGGGCTGCCCTCGTACGGAACCACCAACAAGAACCCCGACTTCGCCGCCATCGCCCGGGCGGCCGGCGCCTACGGCGTACGCGTGGAGAAGCCCAAGCAGCTGCAGAGCGCGCTCAAGGACGCGTTCAAGCACAAGGGCCCCGCGCTCGTCGACGTCGTCACCGATCCGAACGCGCTCTCCATCCCGCCGAAGATCAGCGCCGACATGGTCACCGGCTTCGCGCTCTCCGCCAGCAAGATCGTGCTCGACGGCGGAGTGGGCCGGATGCTCCAGATGGCCCGCTCCAACCTCCGTAACGTGCCGCGCCCTTGAGGTCTCTCAGGCCGGGGTCAGCCGCACCGTCAGGATCTGGAACGGCCGCAGATCGAGGACCAGCCCGTCCTCGTCGGCATCCGCCGGGTGCAGCGGCCGCTCCAGCAGATCGGTGATCCGGGCCTCGGCGACCGGGAACGACACCGTCAGCCGGGTCCGCGCCCGGCCGCCCGCCGACTCGTAGAGCCGGACGATCACATCCCCGCCCCGGTCCTCGGCGAGCTTCACCGACTCGACCGTCACCGCCGGATGCCCCGTCGACACCAGCGCGGGCACGGCCGGCGCCACCGCCGCCCGCAGCGGAAGGTTCAGCGCCAGGCCCTCCCGTACCGCGTCCGTCACCTCCGCGCCGGGCGCGAGCGCGTAGCGGAAACGGTGCACACCCAGGTCGGTGTGCGGGTCCGGGCTGTGCGGGGCGCGCAGCAGCGTGAGCCGGACCGTCGTGCCGAGGCCCTCCGGGTGCGGCGTGCGGGTCACATCGTGGCCGTACGTCGCGTCGTTGAGCAGCGCGATGCCGTAGCCCGGTTCGGCGACCCGCAGCCAGCGGTGGGCGCAGATCTCGAAACGGGCCGCTTCCCAGGACGTGTTGTCGTGGGTCGCCCGGTGGACGTGGCCGAACTGGATCTCGGCCGTGGAGCGTTCGGCGTGCACATCGAGCGGGAACGCGGCCTTGAGCACCTTCTCCGACTCCTGCCAGTCCACCTCGGTGTCGATGTCGAGCTGTCGGCTGCCCGCCGCGAGCCGCAGCTCCTGCACCACGGTCGACCTCCCGAAGGAACGGACCACCCGCACGGCCGCCCGCAGCGGCCCGTCCTCGACCGGCGACACCGAGTCGGCGGCGGTGAGATCGGTGCGGCTGCGGAGGTAGTGCCGGTCGATGTCCCAGGCGTCCCAGCGGTTGGGGTGGTCCGGGTGCAGCTGGAGGAGGTTGGCGCGGGCGCCGGGGACCAGCGCCTCACGCCCGGCGACCAGATCGTGGACCGAGGAGACCAGCCCGTCCCCGTCCACCACGACCCGCAGCAGCCCGTTGTCCAGGACGATGTCACCTGCATCCGAGGCTTCCGCCGTCACCGGGTGCTCCGGGACCGCCGCACCGTCCAGCAGCCCCGCCCCGAGCCCCGGGCTCCGTGCCAGCACCGCCGCCCGGCCCTCGCCCAGCTCCTGGACCCGCGCCCCGGACGGCAGCACCCCGGCCGCCTCCGCGTCCAGCTCGATCACCTGAACCCGTTCGTACGGCGAGGAGTTGAGCGCCACCATGCCCTCGGCAGCACCCAGCGAGGTCACCGCCCCGGCCACCACGTCCGCGAGCTCGGCGCGCACCTCCTCGTAGGTGTCGCGCGCCTCGCGGTGCACCCAGGCGATCGACGAGCCGGGCAGGATGTCGTGGAACTGGTGCAGCAGCACCGTCTTCCACACCCGGTCGAGACGCTCGTACGGATAGGAATAGCCGGGCGAGCGCAGTGCGGCCGCAGCCGCCCACAACTCGGCCTCACGCAGCAGATGTTCGCTGCGGCGGTTGCCCTGCTTGGTCTTCGCCTGGGTGGTGTACGTCGCCCGGTGCAGCTCCAGATACAGCTCGCCCGACCAGACGGGGGCCCGCTCCCCGTACTCCTCCTCGGCCGCCGCGAAGAACGCCGAGGGCTTCTCGACCGTCACACGCGGCGAGCCCTCCAGGTCCCGCAGCCGGCGGGCCCGCTCCAGCATCTCGCGGGTCGGCCCGCCCCCGCCGTCGCCCCAGCCGAACGGCACCAGCGAACGCGTGGCCCGGCCCTTGTCGGCGAAGTCGCTTTCCGCACGCGCCAGTTCGCGGGCGTGGAGCTGCGCGTTGTAGGTGTCGACCGGCGGGAAGTGGGTGAAGACCCGGGTGCCGTCGATGCCCTCCCACCAGAAGGTGTGGTGCGGCATGTCGTTGTGCTGGTTCCACGACAGCTTCTGGGTGAGGAACCACTTCACCCCCGCCAGCCGCGCCAGTTGGGGGAAGGCCGCGGTGTAGCCGAAGGAGTCCGGCAGCCAGATCTCCTCCGTGTCCACGCCCAGCTCCTCGGCGAAGAAGCGCTTACCGTGCACCAGTTGGCGGGCCAGCGCCTCGCCGCCCGGCATATTGGCGTCCGACTCCACCCACATGGAGCCGACCGGCGACCACTGCCCCGCGGCCACCGCCTCCTTGATCCGCTCCCAGATGTGCGGCTGATGCTCCTTCACCCAGGCGTACTGCTGGGCCTGCGAGCAGGCGAAGACCAGCTCCGGGTAGTCCTGCGCGAGGGCGGTGACATTGGCGAACGTACGGGAGGCCTTGCGGACGGTCTCGCGCAGCGGCCACAGCCAGGCCGAGTCGATGTGCGCGTGCCCGGCCGCCGAGATCCGGTGCGCGCTCGCCGAGGCGGGCCGCGCCAGCACACCGGCCAGCGCCGCCCGGCCCGCCGCCGCGGTGCCGGAGACGTCGTGCAGGTCCAGCGCGTCGAGCATCGACTCCAGCGCCCGCAGGATCTCGTGCCGCCGCGAGCGGTCGGCGGGCAGCTCGTGCATGAGCTCGGACAGCACCTCGATGTCCAGGACCAGATGCCAGACGTCCTCGTCCAGGACCGCGAGGTCGGCGGAGGCGAAGCGGTACAGCGGCCGGTCGCCGGCGGTCAGCACATCGCCGAGCGGTGTCGGTGCGAAGCCGTGCTCCAGGACCGCCGGATTGGCCGCCGCCTCCAGCAGCAGATCCACCGGCTCCCCGCCCGCCGCCGGGGCCGCGAGCGTCAGGTGCCGGTTGCGGGGATGAACACCCTTGAGAGGGACGCCCAGGTGGTCGTACAGCATGCCTTCCGCCTGGAAACCCGGACCCTGACCGGTGAACCCCGGATCGACGACCACCTCCACCCGGCGCCCCGACCACTCCCCGGGCACCGCCCCCCGGAGCCGGAACCAGCTGGTGGACCAGGGCTTCCCCCACTCCGTACCGGCCGTGAACGGCGCGAAGTCCGCCCCGAGGGCCTCGGCCACCGGCACCGGCTCGCCCGGAGCGTGCCATACGGACAGGGCGAGCGGGGCGCGGGCGGCGTACTGGGCCGGGCGGACGAACTGGTGGAGGGCCCTCTCCAGGCGGCCCTCCACCAGGGTGCGGTCGTCGTGCATCAACAGCTCCTCGGGAAGGTGTGGGGTCCTGGCGCGGCGGCTCAGGTTCCCTTCCCCCGGAGCGGGCGGAAAACCCCTCGGAAGCGGGGTCAGCAGTCGTGGTCGACCAGATCGAAGGAGGCGTAGTGGTCGGCGGTGTAGTAGTCCTCCTCCACCTGCTCGCCGGTGACGATCCGGCGGGCGCCACGGTTCGGGGAGCCCGGCGTGATGACCGTGTACTCGTGGTAGTAGCCGGTGGACCGATCCGGCAGCAGGCCTTCGCGGTTCTGGAAGACGGTGCCGTCCTGCTCGTACGGGAACGGCCCGCCCCGCTCGATCAGATCCAGGGTGTCGTGCGCCTGGGACGGCAGGGCGGAGGAGCAGATGCTGCCGACCGCCGCCGCCCGGAACGCGGTCGCGGAGTAGGCGGTGGTGGAGGTCGTCGCCGGGGTGGCGGCCTGGGCCGTGACCGGGCCCGAGGCGAGGAGAAGGGACAGGAGGGCGGCCGAGCCGCCGAGCCGGGTGATGCGTGGGGGGAGGCGCATGCCGTCATGATGACGCGCGTAGAAGTCGGGCCGTCAACGCCAACTCGGATGCTTTCGCCGGACGTTGACCGGAGCTGCGCCTATGTGGTGATGGCGTGCGCGGGTGGGATGTTCCGTGCGCCCCTCGCCGCTCCCGACCGTTCACTTATTGATGAGTCGACAAGCGTGACCGTGTGCGTACAGGGGCATGCATCCCGTGAGGCTGTTCGACGGACAGCCTGAGTGAAGGAGGTCGGTTCACTGTGCGGGCGGGGGAAATGACGAAGCGCCAGAAGAGGACCACGGCCGTCGAGGGGCGCGGCCCCCGGGGACGGAGACCGGGTGAGGCGCCGCTGCCGGCCCGGATGCGCCGAAGGGTCGGCCACACCGAACGGTCGGCGGTGGGGGAAGTGCGCAGGGAGCTGCGGGAGTTCCTCCGACATCGCTCCGGCCAGGAGCAGACCGATGCGGCGGAGTTGCTGGTGAGCGAGCTGGTGACCAACGCCCTCATCCATACCCGGCACGGGGCCGTGGTCACCGCCACGGCGACCTCCGCCCGGCTGCGGGTGGAGGTACAGGACTTCGCCTCGGAGGATCTGCCCGCGCCGTACGTACCGAACGCCGACGACGGTACGCACGGCAGGGGCCTGATCCTGGTCCGGAGCCTGGCCGACGCCTGGGGCGTGGAGGCACAGGCCCTGGGCAAGGTCGTCTGGTTCGAGCTGCACGGCGGAAGGCCCTGAGGGGCCGTCCGCTGCGAGGCGCGATCAGCCGAACTGCTGCTCCAGATCCTTCAGTTTCTGTTCCAGCGAGTCGAGCCGGGGGAGCGTCTGGGTGTCGTCCTCCGCGGTGAGGTCGACGGTCCGCGGGTCACTTCCCCGGTTCGGCGCGTCCAGGCTCTTCGAGCTCGAACCGTCCGCCGCCTGCTTCGGGCCGACGGCTTGCAGGGATGGCCGGGGTCGCAGAGGCAGCTGACCCGGCTCTGCTATGGCGGGCTCCGCGACGGCCGGCGCGCCGCCCGATGCCGGAGTGAGGGCGGGCACGTCCACCTGCTGCCCGGCCCGGCCGCCGCGCCCCCAGACCCGGTTCTGCCGGTTGAGGGCCTTGATGCGGGCCCGGTCCAGCTTCTCCTGGTCGCGTCGGCGCAGCCGGTCCTGCTCGCGCTCCCTGCGGTCCTCCCGCACCTCGTCCACCGCCTCGTCCAGGGTGCGGACACCCTCCAGGAGCATCAGCGACCAGGCGCCGAAGGTCTCCCTGGGCGCCCGCAGCCAGCGGACGATCCGGATCTGCGGCAACGGGCGGGGCACCAGGCCCTGTTCGCGCAGCGCGGCGCGGCGGGTCTGCTTCAGCGCGCGGTCGAAGAGCACCGCGGCCGAGAGGGACATCCCCGCGAAGAAGTGCGGAGCGCCGGCGTGGTCCATGCCCCGGGGGGCGTGCACCCAGTTGAACCAGGCGGCGGCCCCGGCGAACGTCCACACCAGCAGCCGGGAGCCGAGAGCCGCGTCTCCGTGGCTCGCCTCCCGTACGGCCAGCACGGAACAGAACATCGCGGCGCCGTCCAGTCCGAACGGGACCAGATACTCCCAGCCTCCGCTGAGACTCAGGTTCTGCCGGCCGAAGCCGACGAGCCCGTGGAAGGAGAGTGCGGCGGCGACCGCCGCGCAGCAGAACAGCAGGACGTAACTGGCGGTGGCGTACAGCGCTTCCTTGCGTCTGCGGCGTTCCTCGCTGCGTTCCCAGGAGTCGTCGGCCGCGGCCTTGCCGGCGGCACGCTTGCCGCGTGCGACCACCGTCACCGCCGCCATGACTCCCACGAGCAGTACGGCGCCCGGAAGCAGCCAGTCAAGCGATATGTCGGTCAGTCTCATGCGCGGTCCCTTGCGTCACGTAGGGCGTTTCGTGCGCCATCGTGACGGAATTCCCGTCCCGCTCCGGTGGTTTCGGGACAAGAGCACGCCATGGGGGTGGGAGAGGCTATCGATGGGTGGAATCTTCTCGAACGTTCGCCCGGTTAGGCCGAGTTGTGTTCGATTCCACGTCATCCGGACGGGTGGTGTGGATCAGGAAGCTGCCGCGAGCTTCCGCACCCGGTCCGCGTCACAGGTACGCGGGCAGGTCACACAGGTGTCCTCGGGGCGCAGGGTGTAGAAGAGGCAGCAGCTCGCCCGGTCCCGGGTCGGCAGCGACCGGCCGTCGGGCCCGGCCAGCTCACGGAAGCCGGCGCCGCCGGCGTACGGCTTGGTGGTGCCGGGGAGCAGTAGCTCCAGCTCGGCCATCGCCCGGCGCTCCTCGCCCAGCAGATGCGCGATGTACCAGAGGCCCTCGACGATCTCGTCCGTCGCCATCCCCCACAGGGCGCGCTTGCCGCGCCGCATGCGCGGTCCGAAGCCCTCCAGCACCGGAGCGAGGTGCTCGGTCAGGGAGGCCAGGACCTCGGCCCGCAGCGCCGCCTCGTCCGCGACCACCCGGGCCCCGGGCAGCGAGGCCGCCGGGTCGTCCGGCAGGCAGGCGAATTCCCGGACCCGCACGGTCAGGTGCCCGAGCGCCCGTTGGAAGGCCACGTCCTCGACCGGGATCCGGGGCACCCGGCGCTGCAGGAACCAGGGCATCGTCACCAGCAGACAGGCGGGCCAGGCATACCGGTGCAGACCGAAGCTGGCCACCACGTCCGGCCGCGCCTCCCGGCCGTAGTCGCGCAGCACCTGGGCGTTGTCCCAGGCCAGGAAGGTGTCCACGGCGGAGCCGCCGGCGGCCAGCTCCGCCGCGCCGACCCAGCCCGCGCCGGACGGGGCGACGGCGTCGCCGTCGAGCACGTCGGCCCGCAGACCGGGGAACACCTCGGTCAGACGGGCGTACGCGGCGGTCACGGGGGACGTCGCGGTGCCGGTGAACGGCGGGGAGAGGGTCATGCAGGGGACCACCGAATCGGGATCGTTTGCAGGTAAGGCTTACCTTACCCGACCCCGTCGATGTTTGAACTGCAGCCTCCTGCATCTATCGTGCACAGGAGGTACGGCGTACGCGAGTCGGCCCGCAGCAGGTGGAGGAGGTCCGGGTGGAGCAGGGCAGCGCGCGTGAGGGCGCACGTCCGGCGTACGTCCCCGGAGCGTTCCCGCACACCCCGGCGGAGCGACGGATTCCGGAGGGCCGGGTGCCGGAACAGTCCCGGACGGAGCAGTCCCGGACGGAGCAGTCCCGGTCCGAGCAGGCCCGGGGCGAGCACACCCACAGTGAGCCCCCCGCGCCGCGTGCCGTCCAGCGCCACTCCGTACGCGGCCAGATCCTGGACGCCCTGCGCGCCGCCCTCGTCGACGGTGAGCTGGTGCCCGGCCAGGTGTATTCCGCCCCCGCCCTCGGCGCCCGCTTCGGGGTCTCCGCCACGCCGGTGCGCGAGGCCATGCAGCGGCTGGCGGTCGAGGGCGCCGTCGAGGTCGTGCCGAACCGCGGCTTCCGGGTCAGCGAGCGCGGCCCCCGCGAGCTGGCCGAGCTGGCCGAGGTGCGAGCGCTGATCGAGGTACCGGTGATGCTGAGCCTGGCGCGTACGGTCCCGGCGCACCGCTGGAGCGTCCTGCGCCCGCTCGCGGAGGCCACGGTCACGGCGGCGGCCGTGGGCGACCGGGCCGCCTACGCCGAGTCGGACCGGGCCTTCCACCGCGCGGTTCTCACCCTGTCGGGCAACGAGCAGCTCGTGAGCGTCGCCGAGGAACTGCACCGGCGCTCCCAGTGGCCGCTGGTCTCCAACCCGGCCACCCGCCGGGCCGACCTGCTGGCGGACGCCTCCGAGCACACCGCCCTGCTCGACGCCCTCATCGCCCAGGACCTGAAAGTCGTCCAGTCGCTGGTACGCGAGCACTTCACCGGCGCCGACGGCTGACCCGGACGGACCGCTGAGGGCCTCCGCCCAGCCGGATAGGGTGTGCCCGCACCGCGCGGACATGATCGTTTCCCCGTGGTGCCCAGAGGACGTACGAGGCGCACAGGAAGCAGGGGCGGGACATGGCGGGTACGGCGAAGGCACGAAGACGACCGCGGGGCCCGGTGGCGGCGGCCATGGCGGCGGCCGCTCTGGTCACGGGGCTCGCGGGCTGCTCGGACGGGGCGGACGACCGTACGCCCAGGGCCCCGACGCCGTCCGCCACGAGCGCCTCCGCCACGCCGACGCCCGGCGGCGGCGCGGAGGAGAGCGCGAACCCGAGTCCCAGCGCCTCGCCGAGCCCCACCACCGCCCCCGCGACGACCGCTCCGCCCACCACGCCGCCCCGTTCCACGCCCGAGGCGCCCCTGCCCGTGCCGCGCACCAGCAGGCCCGTACCGCCGAAGACACCGGTGATCCCGCCGCGCCGGGACGGCGGCGGCTCGGGCTCCGGGGCCACCGTCGTACCGCAGAACCCCAACCGGGGCCCGAACCCGCCGCCCGCTCCGTCGCGCCCGGTCCCGAAGCCGGACTGGACCGACGCGCGGTGGAAGCCGGGGGACCCGGTCGACGACCGGACCGGCGGCTGACCGGGGCCGCGGCGCACCGGTCAGCCGTCCCCGCGCCCCTGGCTCAGCTCGTCTGCGCGGTGCGCGGCGCCGGAGGGCCCAGGTACGGGGCCAGCCAGGTGGGCACACCGCCCAGCAGCCGGAACAGCCGGCCGGCCTCGGCGCGCAGCCGGGCCGCCTCCGGTTCCTCCGCCGCCTCCGCGAGGGAGATCAGGGCCGGGGCCGTACCGACCAGGAACCCCAGCTCCTCCCGGATCCGCAGCGACTCCGCGAAGCCGTGCCGGGCCTCGGCCAGTTCGCCCTCGCGCAGCGCCAGCGCGGCCAGATGCCGCCAGGTGGACGAGAGCAGCAGTTCGTCGCCCCGGGCAGCCGCACCGGCGTGTGCCCGGCGGAACGCGGCGCGCGCCGAATCCGGCGACTCCGCGATGTTCTGGGCGATCAGCCCGCGCCGGAAGTCCAGCAGCGGCCGGGCCGGGGACGCGGGGGCCAGCAGCGCGGCCGACCGGCTCAGCGCCACGCTCGCCTCGTCGGACCGGTCCCGTACCGCCAGGAGGGTCGAGGCGTACGCCAGATGGCCCCGCTCGGAGGCGGCCGCGCCGCGCTCGTCGTCGCCGCGGGCGATGGCCTCCGCCGTGCGCAGGGCGTCCTCGGCGTCGGTCCAGCCCTGCCCGGTGTAGAGACAGCGCTCGGTCAGCAGGGCGGTGCGCTGGAGCGCCGCCGCCGGATCGGTGTGCGCGTGGTGCTCCAGCAGTGCTGCCGCGTCCGTCCAGCAGGCGCGTGACCGCAGCCGCCATACCGCGGTCTGGAGCGGCGGATCGTCATCTGCTGTCGTTCCGGAACCAGACATGGCGGTATGCGCCACATTGCCCTCCCCGAGCGCGCCATTGTGCTGTTGGGTACGGCGCATCACAGCATGGAATGGCACGCCGGGCCAAGGGGTCCGGACAATGTCAGGTGAAAGATTTCACAATCGGTCGGAGTGCGACGGCGTCCCGCCGGCCCCCGTGCGCGGCCGGAAGATCAGCTCATACGCAGGGCGAGGAAGAAGTCGAGCTTGTCCTCCAGGCGCGAAAGGTCACGCCCCGTCAACTGCTCGATTCGTCCGACGCGATAGCGCAGTGTGTTGACGTGCAGGTGCAGCCGGGCCGCGCAGCGGGTCCAGGACCCGTCGCAGTCCAGGAACGCCTCCAGCGTCTCGATCAGCTCCGCCCGGTGGCGCCGGTCGTAGTCGCGCAGCGGATCCAGCAGCCGGGCGGTGAAGGCGCGCCGCACATCGTCGGGGACGAACGGCAGCAGCAGCACGTGCGAGGCCAGTTCGTGGTGACCGGCCGCGCAGACCCGCCCCGGACGGGCCGCGGCCACCCGGCGGGCGTGCCGGGCCTCCTCCAGCGCCCCGCGCAGCCCTTCGGCGGAATGCACGGCCGCGCTGACACCGAGTGTCAGCCGGCCGTCGTCGGCGAGTCCCGCCGAGAGCGGTTCGCGTACGGAAGCGAGCAGCGCGTCGGCGTGCAGCCCGGGCTCCCCGGCCAGCGCGTCGGCGTCCTCGCCGTCCGCCCGCGCCGCATCGCCCTCCCCGCCCTCACCGGACTCCGCCGGCACGGTGACGACCGTGGGCAGCGGCACCAGGGCGATGGCCTCCTCGCCCGTGTGGGCGACGGCGATCCGGTCGGCGGAGTCGGGCCCGCTGACCGCCGGGTCGACGAGGATCTCCTCCAGCAGCGCCTGGGCCACCGGACCGCTCGCGATGTCGCCCGCGGCGGTCCCCTGGCCCGAGGCGCTCCAGTCGACCCGGGCCACCACGACCTGCCACTGCGGGGCCACGCCGAGGCCGGGCAGCAGGACCGGTGCGGCCACCCGCAGCCTGGCCGCGATCTCGGCGGGCGCGGCGCCCGCCTGGACCAGCTCCAGGACCTCCTGGGCGAGCCTGCGGCGTACCGTGCGGGCCGCGTCGCGGCGGTCGCGCTCGACCGCGATCAGCTGGGTGACGCCCTGGAGCAGGTCGAGCCGGGCGGCGGGCCAGTCCGAGGCGTCCGCCTCGACCGCCAGCAGCCAGTCGGAGAGCACCGACTCCCGGACGTCGCGGGCGGCCGGCACCGCGCCCCGGCCGGTGTTCCGGATCGGGAAGAGCGAATACGTCGTGCCGGCGACCGCCGCCCGGTACGGACCCCGGCGGCCGGTGCGGGTCGCGCCCAGGTGGTGCCCGGCCAGCGCCGCTCCCAGCGGACCGGGCAGCGGGGCGCCCGCCCCGGCGATCTGGCGGCCGGTGGGGGAGAGGACCCAGGCCCGCAGGTCCAGGTCGGAGGTGAGGAGGTCCAGGACCACCTCGGGGCCGCCGCCCGCCGGGCCCGAGGTCATCAGCCGGCGGTGTCGGTCCACCACGGCGGCCAGATCGCCCGCCCGCTCGCCGGAGACCTGGCGCACGACGTGCTCGGTGATCGTTGCGAAGGCCACGGTCTCGTGCACGGCGAAGAGGGGGAGGCGGTGGTGGAGGCACGCCTCGACCAGATCGGCGGGGATGTCGCCGAGCTCCGCCTCGCCGGCCGCGAGACCGGCCACCCCGGCGCCCGCCAGGATCCGGACGAACGGCTCGGAGTCCGCCGCGTCCCGGCGCCAGGCGAGGCCCGTGAGCACCAGTTCACCGCCGGAGAGATAGCGGCTGGGGTCGCGCAGGTCGGTCGTCATGACGCCCCGGACCGTGCGGTCCAGCTCGTCCTCGCCGCCGAGCAGCCGCAGGCCCAGCGCGTCGGTCTCCAGCAGTGCGCGCAGCCGCATCTCGTCGCCGCCGATCTTTCCGTAGAGGGAGCAGGTGAAAGGGGAGAGGGAAGGAGGTCGTGAGGGGGACAGCAGTGGGGTGAGCGGGTATCTGTGAATTGCGGTGAGGTTACTGATCCCCGCCATTCGTTCGAATCTACAAGACGAGGACGGACACCAGCCAACTCCTTCAGTGTTTCGGTGACTGCACCGGCAGGGGCTGGGCTTGTGTACTGGGCCACACACCACGTGAACACCACATGAACGAGCCAGTCGAGGCAGGCCGTCCCCGGCCCCGGCGAACGACCCGATTGAGAAGAGAGCCACTCATGGACTTCCTTCGCCCCGCCAGCTGGGAGGAGGCGCTCGCCGCCAAGGCCGAGCACCCCACGGCTGTGCCCATCGCGGGCGGCACCGATGTGATGGTCGAGATCAACTTCGACCACCGGCGGCCCGAGTACCTCCTGGACCTGAACCGCATCGGTGAGCTGTCCGAGTGGGAGGTGGGCCAGGAGAGCGTGCGGCTCGGCGCCTCCGTGCCGTACAGCAGCATCATGGAACACCTGCGCACCGAGCTGCCCGGTCTGGCGCTCGCCTCGCACACCGTCGCCTCCCCGCAGATCCGCAACCGCGGCGGCGTCGGCGGCAACCTCGGCACCGCCTCGCCGGCCGGTGACGCGCACCCGGCCCTGCTCGCGGCCGACTGCGAGGTCGAGGCCGAATCCGTACGTGGCACGCGGCTGATTCCCATCGACGCTTTCTACACAGGGGTCAAGCGCAACGCCCTGGAGCCGGACGAGCTGATCCGCGCCGTGCACATCAGGAAGGCCGACGGGCCGCAGCAGTACTCCAAGGTCGGCACCCGTAACGCCATGGTCATCGCCGTCTGCGCGTTCGGAATCGCGCTGCACCCCGAGACCCGCACCGTGCGCACCGGCATCGGCTCCGCAGCCCCGACGCCCATCCGGGCCAAGGAGGCCGAGGAGTTCCTGAACGCCGCGCTCGACGAGGGCGGGTTCTGGGAGAACGGCAAGATCATCACTCCCGCGATCGCCAAGCAGTTCGCCGCCCTCGCGTCCGGCGCCTGCAACCCGATCGACGACGTACGCGGCACGGCGAAGTACCGCAGGCACGCGGTCGGCATCATGGCCCGCCGCACGCTCGGCTGGACCTGGGAGCAGTACCGCGGCGCGGGCCGCACGCTGGAAGGAGCTGCGTAACCATGCGAGTCAATTTCACGGTCAACGGCCGTCAGCAGGAAGCCGACGACGTGTGGGAGGGCGAGTCCCTCCTGTACGTCCTGCGCGAGCGCATGGGCCTGCCCGGCTCCAAGAACGCCTGCGAGCAGGGCGAGTGCGGTTCCTGCACGGTCCGCCTGGACGGTGTCCCGGTCTGTTCCTGCCTGGTCGCCGCCGGTCAGGTCGAGGGCCGCGAGGTCGTCACCGTCGAGGGCCTGGCCGACTACGCCAAGCACCGCGAGGACGCCCACCCCGGTGGCGGCTGCGCCGCCGGATCCTGCGGCACCACCCTGGACGCCGCCAAGCGCTGGCAGTCCAAGCCCGCCGACGGCCAGACCGGCGAGGCCGTCGAGCTCTCCTCGATCCAGCAGGCGTTCATCGACGCCGGAGCCGTCCAGTGCGGCTTCTGCACCCCCGGCCTGCTGGTCGCCGCCGACGAACTGCTGGAGAACACCCCCTCGCCGTCCGACCAGGACATCCGCGAGGCGCTCTCCGGCAACCTGTGCCGCTGCACCGGTTACGAGAAGATCCTCGACGCGGTCCGCCTCGCGGCCGCCCGCCAGGGAGAGGCGGCCCAGTCATGACGACGCGCCCCGAAGCCGGCACGCGGCCCGCGGCCACGATGCCGAAGGCCCAGAACGTACCGTCCGGCACCCCGACCAAGATCACCCAGGGTTCGCCCACCAAGGGCGGCATCGGCGAGTCCACGCTCCGACCCGACGGCACCCTCAAGGTCACCGGAGAGTTCGCGTACTCCTCCGACATGTGGCACGAGGACATGCTCTGGGGGCAGACGCTGCGCTCCACCGTCGCGCACGCCGAGATCGTCTCCATCGACACCTCCGAGGCGCTCGCCACCTCCGGCGTCTACGCCGTGATGACGTATGACGACCTGCCCGCCGAGATGAAGAACTACGGCCTGGAGATCCAGGACACGCCGGTTCTCGCCCACGGCAAGGTCCGCCACCACGGTGAACCGGTCGCCATCGTGGCCGCCGACCACCCGGAGACGGCCCGCCGCGCCGCCGCCAAGATCAAGATCGAGTACCGCGAGCTGCCCGTCATCACCGACGAGGCCTCGGCGACCGCCCCGGACGCCGTGCTCGTGCACGAGAACCGCGACGACCACCACATCGGCCACGTCCCGCACCCCAACATCGTGCACCGGCAGCCGATCATCCGCGGCGACGCCGACAAGGCCGCCGAGCGCGCCGACGTCATCGTCACGGGCGAGTACACCTTCGGCATGCAGGACCAGGCCTTCCTCGGCCCCGAGTCCGGTCTCGCCGTGCCCTCCGAGGACGGCGGCGTCGAGCTGTACGTCGCCACCCAGTGGCTGCACTCGGACCTCGGCCAGATCGCCCCCGTCCTCGGTCTGCCCGAGGACAAGGTCCGCATGACGCTCTCCGGCGTCGGCGGGGCCTTCGGCGGCCGCGAGGACATCTCGATGCAGATCCACGCCTGCCTGCTGGCGCTCCGCACCGGCAAGCCCGTCAAGATCGTCTACAACCGGTTCGAGTCCTTCTTCGGACACGTCCACCGGCACCCGGCGAAGCTCCACTACGAGCACGGCGCCACCAAGGACGGCAAGCTCACGCACATGAAGTGCCGCATCGTCCTGGACGGCGGGGCCTACGCCTCCGCCTCCCCGGCGGTCGTCGGCAACGCCTCCTCGCTCTCGGTCGGCCCGTACCGGATCGAGGACGTCGACATCGAGGCGATCGCCCTCTACTCCAACAACCCGCCCTGCGGCGCGATGCGCGGCTTCGGCGCGGTCCAGGCGTGCTTCGCCTACGAGGCGCAGATGGACAAGCTCGCCGCGAAGCTGGACATGGACCCGGTGGAGTTCCGGCAGCTCAACGCCATGGAGCAGGGCACCCTGCTGCCCACCGGACAGGCGTGCGACTCGCCGGCCCCGGTCGCCGAGCTGCTGCGCCGGGTCAAGGCCCGCCCGCTGCCGCCCGAGCAGGAATGGCTGACGGCGGGCAGCGACGGCACCTCCGTCGACGTGCGCGCCCTGCCCGGCGGGCTCTCCAACACCACCCACGGCGAAGGCGTCGTGCGCGGTGTCGGCTACGCGGTCGGTCTGAAGAACGTCGGCTTCTCCGAGGGCTTCGACGACTACTCCACCGCCCGCGTGCGGATGGAGGTCATCAACGGCGAGCCGGTCGCGACCGTGCACACCGCGATGGCCGAGGTCGGTCAGGGCGGCGTCACCGTGCACGCCCAGATCGCCCGTACCGAACTCGGTGTCAACCAGGTCACCATCCACCCCGCCGACACCCGCGTCGGCTCCGCCGGATCCACCTCCGCCTCCCGGCAGACGTACGTCACCGGCGGCGCGGTCAAGAACTCCTGCGAAGCCGTCCGGGAGAAGGTCCTGGAGCTGGGCCGCACCAAGTTCGGCACCTACCACCCGGCCTGGGCCACCGCCGAACTCCTCCTGGAGGGCGGCAAGGTCGTCACCGACGGCGGCGAGGTCCTCGCGGACCTGGCCGACGTACTGGAGGACGAGGCGATCGACATCGAGCTGGAGTGGCGCCACCGGCCCACCGAAGCCTTCGACCTCCGTACCGGGCAGGGCAACGGCCACGTCCAGTACTCGTTCGCCGCCCACCGCGCGGTCGTCGAGGTCGACACCGAGCTCGGCCTGGTCAAGGTCATCGAACTGGCCTGCGCCCAGGACGTCGGCAAGGCGCTCAACCCGCTCTCCGTGCTCGGCCAGATCCAGGGCGGCACGCTCCAGGGCATGGGCGTCGCGGTGATGGAGGAGATCATCGTCGACCCGAAGACCGCGAAGGTGCGCAACCCCTCCTTCACGGACTACCTGCTCCCCACCATCCTCGACACGCCGACGATCCCGGTCGACGTGCTCGAACTCGCCGACGAGCACGCCCCGTACGGGCTGCGCGGCATCGGCGAGGCCCCCACCCTGTCGTCCACCCCGGCCGTCCTCGCGGCGATCCGGAACGCGACGGGTCTTGAGCTCGACAGGACGCCGGTGCGGCCCGAACACCTCACCGGCACCTGAGAGCCCGCCGGGTGACCTCCCACCGGTCGTCGCCCGGCAGTCTCCGAGCGGTCCCCCCCGAACTCTCCGGGCGGTGCGCAGAGCCGAGAACGTCACACTTTTCCGCACCCCGCACCGCCCGGAGGCCCAAGTACCGCACCGCTCGCGGTTCTTCACCGCCGTGCCCGAGAGCACGGCCGCGCCTCACGGATCATCCGTGCCGCCGGCACATCCGTTCTGCTTCAACAGTCCGTCCCGGCCGTCCCCGGGTCGTGCAGCCGACGCAGTCATCCCAAATCCCGCATTCAGGAATCTCCAAGCGGGTGCCCCTGTGAACCTTGGGAGTCAGGCATCATGACCCAGCAGTCAGTGGAACCGAAGACCAGTCCGGAAGGTGCGGGCCCCGGCTCGCGCGTCCCCGCCGGAAGATCATGGCTCGACCGGTACTTCCACATATCCGAACGAGGATCCTCGGTCGCGCGCGAGGTGCGCGGCGGCGTCACGACCTTCATGGCCATGGCGTACATCCTCCTGCTCAACCCGCTGATCCTGGGCGGGGAGGACGTCAACGGCAACCTCCTCAGCCAGCCCGGCCTGATCACCGCCACCGCCTTCGCGGCCGCCGCGACGACCCTCCTCATGGGCTTCGTCGGCAAGGTGCCCCTGGCGCTCGCCGCCGGACTCAGCGTCTCCGGTGTGCTCGCCTCGCAGGTCGCGCCCAACATGACCTGGCCGCAGGCCATGGGCATGTGTGTGATCTACGGTGTGGTGATCTGTCTCCTGGTGGTCACCGGCCTCCGCGAGATGATCATGAACGCGATTCCGCTCGCGCTCAAGCACGGCATCACCATGGGCATCGGGCTCTTCATCGCCTTCATCGGACTCTTCAAGGCCGGATTCGTCCACAAGGGCGCCGGCGCGACCCCCGTGTCGCTCGGCCCGGCCGGTGAACTGGCCGGCTGGCCCGTCCTGATCTTCAGCGTGACCCTGCTCCTCATCTTCATGCTCCAGGCGCGCAACATCCCCGGCGCGATCCTCATCGGCATCGTCGTCGGGACCCTGGTCGCGATCGTCATCAACGCGATCGTCGACATCGACCCCAAGTCGTGGAGCAGCGGCCCGCCGGAGCTGGAGGGCAGCGCGGTCTCCACCCCGGACTTCTCGCTCTTCGGGAACGTCGAGTTCGGCGGCTGGGGCGACGTCGGCGTGATGACGGTCGGCATGATCGTCTTCACCCTGGTGCTGGCCGGCTTCTTCGACGCGATGGCCACCATCATCGGCGTCGGCACCGAGGCCAAGCTCGCCGACGACAAGGGCCGCATGCCCGGCCTGTCCAAGGCGCTGTTCATCGACGGCGCCGGCGGTGTCATCGGCGGTGTCGCCTCGGGCTCCGGCCAGACGGTCTTCGTCGAATCGGCCACCGGCGTCGGCGAAGGAGCCCGGACCGGGCTCGCCTCCGCCGTCACCGGCCTCTTCTTCGCCGCCTGCCTCTTCTTCACCCCGCTCACCGCGATCGTGCCGACCGAGGTGGCCTCCGCCGCCCTCGTCGTCATCGGCGCGATGATGATGCAGAACGCCCGGCACGTGGACTGGGGCGACCGCTCGGTCGCCATCCCGGTCTTCCTGACCGTGGTCCTGATGCCCTTCACCTACACCATCACCACCGGTGTCGCCGCGGGTGTCATCGCGTACAGCGCCATCAAGCTCGCCCAGGGCCGGGCCCGCGAGGTCGGGGCCTTCATGTGGGGGCTGACAGTGATCTTCATCGTCTTCTTCGCCCTCAACCCGATCGAGAGCTGGCTGGGCGTCCACTGACGCACCCGAGCCCCCTCCCCTTCAGTCCAAGGAGACACGCCATGCTGGACATCGCCGAAGAACTGCACCGGTGGGTCTCGCAGGGACGCGAGTTCGCCGTCGCCACCGTGGTGGCGGTCGGCGGCAGTGCGCCTCGGCAGCCCGGCGCCGCCCTCGCGGTCGACCGCGACGGCACGGCCATCGGCTCGGTGTCCGGCGGATGCGTGGAGGGGGCCGTCTACGAGCTGTGCCAACAGGCCATGGAGGACGGACGCCCCGTCCGAGAGCGGTTCGGCTACAGCGACGAGGACGCCTTCGCGGTCGGCCTGACCTGCGGCGGCGTCATCGACATCCTGGTGACACCGGTACGGGTGGACGACCCCGCCCGCCCGGTGTTCGCCGCAGCGCTCGCGGCCGCCGCGGAGGGGTCGGCGGCCGCGCTGGCACGGATCACGGACGGGCCCGAGGAACTGCTCGGGCTCCCGCTCCTGGTCCGCGCCGACGGCAGTTACGAGGGCGGGCTCGGCGGCCACCCGGCGCTCGACCGGACCGCCGCCGCCGAGACCCGCGCCCTGCTCGACGCGGGCCGCACCGGGCCGCTCGCCATCGGCGCGGAGGGCTCGCGCTGCGGCCGGCCCATCGAGCTCCTGGTCGAATCCAGCGTGCCGCCGCCCCGCATGATCGTGTTCGGCGCCATCGACTTCGCCGCCGCGCTCGTGCGGGCCGGGAAGTTCCTCGGCTACCGGGTCACCGTCTGCGACGCCCGACCCGTTTTCGCCACCGCGGCCCGCTTCCCCGAGGCCGACGAGATCGTCGTCGACTGGCCGCACCGCTATCTCGCCGGCACCACCACCGACGCCCGTACCGTGCTCTGCGTCCTCACCCACGACGCCAAGTTCGACGTACCGCTCCTGGAGGCCGCCCTGCGCCTCCCGGTCGCCTACGTCGGCGCGATGGGCTCGCGCCGCACCCACCTGGAGCGCAACGACCGGCTGCGCGAGGTCGGCCTCAGCGACCGCGAACTGGCCCGGCTGCACTCGCCGATCGGTCTCGACCTCGGCGCCCGTACGCCGGAGGAGACGGCCCTGTCCATCGCCGCCGAGATCGTCGCGGTCCGGCGCGGCGGCAGCGGCGTACCGCTCACCGGGGCCCACACGCCCATCCACCACGACAGCAGCGGACAGCCGCTCGCCTCGGTGGCCTGAGGTGGCCTGAAACGCCCCTCAACACCCCGTCCACCTCGGGCGGGTTACCGCCACGGCGGTTTCCCGCCCGCCCCGAACGCAGCGGTCACCCCGGATTTACCGGTAGATCAGCTGCATGACTTCTTCCCCCTCCTCCGTTTCCGGCCGGGCGAGATCCGCTCGCCCAGGACGCAGAGCCCTGTTCCTGGCGACCTCGGCGGCCCTCCTGGGCGGCATGCTGGTCCCCTTCGCCGGTGCGGGCCCCGCCGGCGCGGCCCCGGTGCCGGGCGCCGACGCCCCGCGCTCCGCCCCGCGCACCGAGAGCCACACCGTCACCCTGGTCACCGGCGACGTCGTGCGGTACGTCGACGGCCCCGGCGACCAGGACACCGTCACCGTGGACCGCCCCGACGGCGCGAGCGGCGGCGTCCGCGTCCAGCAGGCGGGCGAGGACGTGTACGTCCTGCCCGACGAGGCCACCACCTTGATCGCGGCGGGCGCCCTGGACCGTCGGCTCTTCAACGTCTCGGCCCTGGTCAGGATGGGGTACGACGACGAGGGCAGCGGCGCCATCCCGGTCATCGCCACGTATCCGCCCGCGCGCGCCAAGGCCCAGCCCGCCGCCCCGCGCGGCGCGAAGAAGGTCCGCACCCTCGCCTCGATCCACGGGGCCGCGCTCACCGCCGACAAGGCCGGGACGCGCACGTTCTGGGACGCCGTCACCCGTACCCCGAGCGCCCGTGCGCTCGACGGCGGGATCGCGAAGCTCTGGCTGGACGGGCGCTCCGAGGCGCTGCTGGCCGAGTCGGTGCCGCAGGTCGACGCCCCGCAGGCGTGGGCCGACGGCTTCGACGGCAAGGGCGCCAAGGTCGCCGTCCTGGACACCGGCATCGACGCCGATCACCCGGACGTCAAGGACCGCCTCGTCGGCTCCCGCAGCTTCGTCCCGGGCGAGGAGGTCGACGACAAGCACGGCCACGGCACCCACGTGGCCTCCACCATCGCCGGATCCGGCGCGGCGTCCGACGGCGCGAACAAGGGCGTCGCCCCGGCCGCGGACCTGCTCGTCGGCAAGGTCCTCAGCGACGAGGGCTCCGGCGCGGACTCCGGGATCATCGAGGCCATGGAGTGGGCGAAGGCCGAAGGGGCCGACATCGTCTCCATGAGCCTCGGCTCCCCGGTGCCCGACGACGGCACCGACCCGATGTCCCAGGCCGTGAACTCCCTCTCGGCCGACGGCGGTCCGCTGTTCGTGATCGCGGCCGGCAACGCGTACGGGGCCGGCACGATCGGCTCGCCGGGCTCGGCGGAGCAGGCGCTCACCATCGCCGCCGTCGACAAGCAGGACGGCCGCGCCGCCTTCTCCTCCATGGGCCCGCTCGTCCGCTCGCACGGCCTGAAGCCCGACCTCTCGGCCCCGGGCGTCGACATCAACGCCGCCGCCTCGCAGTCCGTGCCCGGCACCGAGGGCATGTACCGCTCGATGTCCGGTACGTCGATGGCCACGCCCCATGTCGCGGGCGCCGCCGCCATCCTGAAGCAGCGTCACCCCGACTGGACCGGTCAGCGCATCAAGGACGCGCTGATGACCTCGTCCAAGAGGCTCGACACGTACACCCCGTACGAGCAGGGCACCGGCCGGCTCGATGTGAAGGCGGCGATCGACACCACGATCGAGGCCACCGGCTCGGTCGAGGTCGCCTCCTACGCCTGGCCGCACAGCCCGTCCGACGAGGTCGCCGAGCGCACCATCACCTACCGCAACACGGGTGACGCGGACGTGACGCTGAACCTGGCCACCGACACGGACGAGGCCGCCTACACGCTCTCCACCGGACAGCTGACCGTCCCGGCGGGCGGCACCGCCGCAGCGGTTCTGTCCCTGGACCCGGCGAAGGTCGCCAACGACACGACCTTCTCCGGCCAGGTCGTCGCCAGCGACTCGGCGGGCACGACGGTCGCGCACACCGGCTTCGCGCTCACCAAGGAGAAGGAGCTGCACGACCTGACGCTGAAGCTCCGCGACCGGTCGGGCAAGCCGGTGGACGGCCTGGTCGTCCTCGGTGAGCTGGGCGATCCGCAGCTCGGCCTCGTCCAGGTCAGCGGCGGCGAGACCACCCTGCGGCTGCCGCCGGGCAACTACACCGCCTGGGCCTCCGTGGACATCGACGGCGACCGCCCCGACTCCAAGGCCGTCGCGTTCCTCGCGGCCCCCGAGACGATCCTCACCGGCTCCACCACCGTCACCCTCGACGCCTCCGAGGCCCGCAAGGTGAGCGTGCGCACCCCGAAGGAGACCGAGACCCGCCAGCTCCGCTACGACATGGCACGCACCGCCCCGGACGGCACCGTCCAGCGCGACGCGTACCAGATACCCCTCACCTACGACCAGTTGTGGGCGAGCCCCACCAAGAAGGTCACCCAGGGCAGCTTCAGCTTCCTGACCCGCTGGCGGCAGGGCGAGAAGCTGATCGACGTCGAGGCCGACGGCCGTGACGTACCGGTCTTCGTCCAGGGCGGCGCGGCGACGGCCGAGGACAGCCGGCAGAAGCTGAAGGCGGTGTACGCGGGCAAGGGCGCACCGGCGGACTACCGGGGCGTGAACGCGCGCGGCAAGGCCGTCGTGATCACCCGCAGCGCCGACGTCACCCCCGCCGAACGCCTGGCGGCCGCACTGGACGCGGGAGCCAAGGCGCTGTTCGTCGTCAACGACGGACGCGGTGTGGCGATGGAGAGCTACACCCCGTACGGCGAGCAGACCACCATCCCGGTCGCCTCCGTCCAGGCCTCCGCGGGCGAGACGCTGATCCGGGCGGCCCAGCGCGGCAAGAAGGTCCAGGTCGACCAGAAGAGGTTCGCGGACTACCTGTACGACCTGGTGGACCGCCACGACGGCACGATCCCGGACCGCTCGCTGGCCTTCGCCCCCTCGGCCCGGCAGCTGGCGAAGGTGGAGAACACCTTCTACGGCCACGAGAAGACGCTCGGCGGCGGCTACCGCTACGACATCCCGGACTACGGTCCCGGCCTCGGCTTCGAGGAGTACGAGCAGTTCCCGGACGTCCGCACCGAATGGGTCAACCCGCTGCCGGGCGACTCGTTCTGGTACGAGAACCACTCGGTCCTCAACGCCGAACAGTCCGACCGGGCGCACGAGATGCGCAGCACCGAGCTGGACTACCGGGCGGGCAAGGGCTACCGCGCCGAGTGGTTCGCCCCGGTGACCCGGCCGCGCCTGGGCACCGCCTACTGGGGTCCGTTCCGCACGGTCCACGACGACCTCCAGTTCAACATCACCCCGTGGACGGACGCGGGCGCGGGCCACTCCGGCTCGATGCCGGAGAACGAGTACGACACCACCTCGTACGCCTTCTACCAGGGCGACAAGGAGCTCAAGAAGGGCGCGGGCCGGGCCGGTTACATCGGTGACCTCTCCACCGAGAGGCTGCCCTACCGCCTGGTCATCGACTCGCAGCGGGACGCGGAGACCTGGAAGACGTCGACCCGTACCCACTCCGAGTGGGGCTTCGTCTCCGGTGCGCTGGAGGAGAGCGGTCCGTACCAGGCCGACATCCCGATGCTCCAGCTCGACTACGCCGTCGACACCGACCTGGCGGGCGATGTCCGGGCCGGCCGCCCGACGGAGATCGGCCTCTCCTCCGGCACCCAGGAATGGCTGCCGGGTGCGGTGAAGGCGAACAAGGCCTCCCTGTCGGTCAGTTACGACGACGGCGAGCACTGGACGAAGGTGGACCTCCGGAAGAAGAAGACCGGCGAGTGGACCGCGAAGTTCCGTACCCCGTCGAAGGGCGCGGCCTCGGTCTCGCTCAAGGCGCACGCGGAGGGCCCCGGCGGGCTCGTCGTCGACCAGGAGATCATCCGGGCCTTCGGCCTGACGTGACCCGCTGAAGCGACCTGCTGACGCGGCCCGGGCCCGCACCCTCCCCGGAGGGTGCGGGCCCTTCCCCGTCAGCCCCCGGCCGGAAGGCTCGCCGCCGTCCGCCCGAACCGGGCCAGCAGATGCCAGACCTTCTTGAGGTCCTGTTCCGCATGGCCCCCGGCACGTGCCGCGTCGCCGATGATCCGGGCGTCCAGATACCCGTCGACGGCGAGGGCCGCGCCGAGCTCGACGTACTCCGGCCCCCGGAAACCGGGCCGGCGGCGCAGCTCGTCGACGCCGAGCCGGAACCCCTCGTGCCACTCGACCGGGCACGGCAGCCGCCCGGCCGCGGCCTCCACCGCCGTGCCCCGGAACGCCGGGTCGAGCACGAGCGCCTCCACGTCGCTCTCCAGCCGGACCGGGGCGTGGATCTGCGCCTCGATGTAGTCGTCCAGGGCGTCACGGCGGTCCGCCGCCGCCAGCTCGACCAGCCCCGACATCCGGGCCGCGACCCCGAAGTGCTCGGGCTCGGCCGCGCTGTCCGGGTAGCAGAAGGTGGCCGAGCCGAGGACGTCCGCCGTCAGCCGGAAGTGCGCCGAACCGAACCGGGGCGCGGCGCCGAAGGAGGCGCGCCGCACGTCCAGCGCCCCGTAGACGGGCCGTTCGGCGGGTCCGGCCCGGTCGTACGCGCCGCCGAAGATCCGGCTCTCCCAGCGCCACCGGTCACCGCCGGGGCGGGCGGTGAGCCCGCCGTTGCTGGTGCCGGTCACGAACTGGGAGACGTACAGACCGTCCTCGCCCAGCCGTTCCAGGATCGGCCGCCCCGCCACCGCACGGTCGGGGTGGAAGTTCAGGGTGATGCGCAGTCCGGGGTCCACCGGAGCGCCCGAGGACAGCGCGGCGACATGCTCCAGCGCACGCAGGCGGGGCGGGGCGAGAGGGAGTTCGGCGTCCATCGGGACAGTCTGCCCGGACCGCTCCCGGGGGTGCGAGTGCGTAGCGCCGTCCACCGGTGCGGTTGGATGAGCGTATGAGCGTTCACGACGTGGCCCGCAGGCTGCCGGGCATATCCGTCCTCACCGATCTCTGCCGTTCGCTGGCGATGCTCGACGCGATTCTCTGCCCGGAGTGGGACAGCCGCTGGCACGCTTTTGACGCGCGGTGGTCGCCCACGGAGGAGATGGCCTCGATGCGGGACGGGTCGGGCGGGGAGTACTCCGTGGTCGTCTCCGCCGACGGGGCGTACGCGCGGGGATTCGACCACGAGTCGCCGATGAGCCCGTACGTGGAGGACGGCCCCTGGCCCGGGGTGCTCGACGAGGTGCCGGCGGTGTTCCGCCGTTACGTGGACGAGCCGTCGTTCACCGACGAGTTCGGCCTGCCGGTGGTCACCGCCTGCCTCTGGCGCGAGAGCGGCGACGACCGCTGGCGGGCGGGCAGTATCGAGTTCCCGGAGGACGGCGAGGACTCCGACGGCGCGGACTGGCTCTTCCAGCTCCTGGTCACGGGCACCCCCGAGGCGTACCAGGAGTGGGCCGAGGACTACTTCGACGTCCCCGTCGACCTCGACGCCGTACGGCATGTCTACGCGCTGCGGCCGCTCACCGACGAGGTGATCACCGCACTCAACCCCGAGCGGGTGCCCGCCGAACTGGCCGAGGACATCGAGGAGATCGGCTATCCGGCCGGCGCGGGGGAGTAGCGGCGGGGCATCCGGGGCGCGTGGCCCCGGGCGGTCTCTCCGCGCAGTGGAGAGTCCCGCCCGGAGCCGTGCTCACTTTCCGCTCTGCAGGGCCTTCCAGGTGACCGGGCCCACCTCGCCGTCGACCTCCAGGCCGCGGGTGTCCTGGTAGCTGCGTACCGCGGTGTGCGTGGCCGGGCCGAAGGTGCCGTCGGCGTCGACGGTGGTGCCGAGCGCCGCCGTCAGGGCCCGCTGGAGCCGCTTCACCGGCTCGCCCGAGCTGCCCTGCTTCAGCAGCGGGGTCGAGCCGGCCGACAGCAGGGCCGTCCAGGTCTTCGGGCCCACGATCCCGTCGGCGCCGAGCGAACGGTCCTGCTGGAACGCCTGCACGGCGCTCTTCGTGGCGGCGCCGAACCGGCCGTCCACCGCGCCGGGCTGGTACTTCTGCGCGGTGAGCAGCGTCTGGACGGCGGAGACCTGCGGGCCCGAGGAGCCGGACTGCTGGGTCGCGTACACGGGGAAGGTCAGGCCGTCACCGCCGCTGCCGGGGTCGCCGTCGATCAGCTCCATGTAGTGGTTCCAGTCCCAGTTGGGGCCGGGGTCGGTGTGCGTGGCGCCGGGCGCCTCGCTGTGACCGATGATGTGCGACCGGTTCTTCGGGATGGAGTACCGCGCCGCGAGGTGCTTGGTCAGCGCGGCCGAGGAACGGTACATGGCCTCCGTGTACCAGGCCGGGTTGTCGACGTAGCCCTCGTGCTCGATGCCCACGGACGAGGAGTTGACGCTGCCGGCGTGCCAGGCGGTGTCCTTCTCCCGCACCGACTGCGTGACCTCGCCGTCCGACGAGCGGATCGTGTAGTGCGCGCTGACCTCCGACTCCGGGTTCTGGTACCAGCTGATGGAACCGGCGTAGGAGCCCTGGGTGGTGTGGATGATCACCTTGTCGACGGTGGCCTTGCGGCCGACGACGTAGTTCCCGGAGTACGCGGGCACCCAGCGCGCCGAGGGGTAGTCCTCGCTCTGGACGTAGACGTCGGACGCCGACAGCTCGCCCTTGTCCGGGTCGACCGGCCGGGCGGGCACGAGGACCTCCTCGCCGCCGGGCACCTTGGCGGTCACGCCCTCGGCGAGGAACGTGAAGACGGTGTCCGCGTAGAGTGCGGCGGCCTGGCCCTCGGCGGCGCTGTAGCGGGCCACCGCCTGGTACCAGGAGTCGACGTCCCGGCGCTCGGCGGGGTCCAGGCCGAGCGCGTCGGCGTGGTCGCGCAGGACGGCCGCGCCGCCGAGGATGTTGGCCGTGGTGTCCCGGCGCAGCCGGGCGGCGCTCTCGCCGGTCAGCTCGGAGGCCTTCTCCAGCGAGCGGTTGACGGGGTTGCTCGCCAGGTGCATCACGCCGTAGCCGTTCGCCTGGCTGGGCTCTCCGCCGTGACCGTTCAGCCGGGACTCGCCGTAGCCGACGGCGGCCAGCAGATCGCGCGGTACGTCGTACGCGTGCGCCGCTTCGGCGAAGGCGCGGTTCACCGGGTCGGCCGTGTCCGCGTGCGGGGCGGCGTTCGAGGGCTGCCCGGTCGCGAGGAGGGCCGTGGAGGTGAGGACGGCCAGGGCGCAGACGCGGGCCCGGGTGCGGGCGGCGGTGCGTGGGGGCATGGGGGCTCCTGCTCCGTGGGAGGAAGTAAAAAGCCCTCGGGCCCGGGTGGGCCAGAGGGATGCCGAACCCGGCCAGGCTATCGATGTGAGGGGTGCATGACAAAGAGGTGAATCGCCGATCCGGCTGGCAACATCCTGCAAATGCACGGGAGTTACTCGGCCCGCTGAGCCTGTCGGGTGACATCGGGCGTCACCCGACAGGGGCGCCGGTACCGGTTGACGCGGGCTCCGCCGCTACCAGCGGTCGCGGTGGATGACGTCCGCGACCGGGCGCCGCCGCACGGGCCCGAAATTGCCCGCGGGCCACCCCACCGGAACGGCGGCGAACGTCGCCATGTCCTCCGGGATGCCCAGTTCCTTCTTCCACTCCTGCTCCAGCATCAGATGCCAGATGGTGATGTTCGCGGCGAGCCCCAGACCCCGGGCCGCGAGCAGCAGGTTCTGCACCCCCGGATAGACGCAGGAGCCCTCGGCCAGCGCCTGGAAACGGGTCTGCGTGGTCATCATGTGCTCCGTGCCCGCCGGGCCGAGCGCCCGCGCCGAGGCGGCGAGACCCTCCTCGTCCAGCCGCGGCTCGGGGAACCGGTAGCACGGCACGATCAGCACCGGGGTGTCGGCGAAGTGGTCGCGCTGATACTCGATCGCCGCGACCATCCGGCCGTACGCCGCCTCGTCCATGCCCTCGGGCGCGTACTTCCCGGTCGTCGCCAGATACGCGTCCACGCACCGCTTCCACAGCGGGGCGAGCCGCGCCATCACCTCGCGGTCGGTCACCACCACGTACTCGTAACACTGCATGTTGCCGCCGCTGGGTCCCCAGACGGCGGCCTGTATCAGCTGCTCGACCGTCTCCTCGGGCACCGCGTCGGGCTTGAGGCGGCGCATGGCGCGCATCGTGGCCATGGTGTCGAAGAGAGCGGGGCCGCCGAGGGCGGACGGGTCGGCCTGAACTGTATCCCTGGTCATGATCGCGGAGTTTACGGTTCGTATCCGCGCACCATAAGGGGCTTCGGCGGCCCGTCCGCGACGCTGCTCAGCTCCGCGTCAGCCGGACGACCGGGATGTCCCGCTCGGTGCCCGCCTGATACTGCGCATAGCGCGGGAACAGCTCCACCAGACCCGGCCAGACCCGCGCCTTCTCCTCGGCCGGCAGCGTCGCCGCGACCGCCCCGAACCGCTCGGTGTTCACCCGCAGTCGTACCTCCGGGTTTGCCTGGAGGTTCAGGAACCACAGCGGCGGCCGGTCCGAGCCGCCGTTGGACGCCACGATCAGATAGTCCTCGCCGTCCCGCCCGTACATCAGCACCGTGCGCCGCACCGTCCCGCTGCGCCGCCCCACGTAATCCATCAGCAGACACGGCACCCCGAGCTGCGTGGTGCCCTTCGTGCCGCCGGAGGACTCGTAGAGCTCGGCCTGCCGGGCGACCCAGTCGGCGGGGCTCGGCGCGACCTCCGGGGTGTCGTCGCGATCGCCGTCCTGTGCGGCCGTCATGGGCTTCTCCTTCTCTCGTGCGCTCCCGTACGGGCTCCGCCCCCATCCTGGCACCCCACCCGCGTCGCACTCCGGATTCGTACACCTGGACACCCTTCCCACCGCACGGGGGAACGCGGACCGGGTACCCGTCCGCGAAGGCGTATAAAGGGTCCTTCCGGAGCAGCCGGCGTCCCCCGATGGCCCCTCCCCCCACCTCCCCTCACACGCGGCCGGCGTCACCGCGTCACCGAGCCCAGGAGAGCCGAATGAGCACTTCGGAAGAGATCAGCACGCTGCTGGTGACGAAGTTCGGAACCGACCCCGGGGCGATCAGCCCCGATGTCCCGCTGCACCGGCTGCGGCTGGACTCCCTCGCGCTGGAGGAGCTGCGGCTGCTCATCGAGGACCGGCTGGACGTGGATCTGGAGGACGTCGCGCTCACCTCGCGCGACACTGTCGGCCGCCTCGTCGAGGCCGTCCACGGAAAGGTCACCGCATGAGCGCGGCTACCGCGCGGCCCTACCGGCGGGCGCCGCTCGCCCCGTTCGCCGCCGCCGTCACCGGCGTCGGCCTGGTCACCTCCGCGGGTACGGGCGTGGACGCCGCCTGGCACGGGGTCACCGAGGGCCTCGCGCCGGCCGCCGCACCCCGGCCCGAACTGGCCGGCCTGCCCTGCGACTTCTTCTACTCCGTCATCGACTGCGACCCGGGCGCCGTCCTCGGGGTGGCCGCCCAGCGGCTGATGGACCGTTTCGCCCAGCTCGCCGTCATCGCCGCCCGCGAGGCCGTCGCCGACGCCGGGCTCGACCCGTCCGTCTGGGACAGCGGCCGCGTCGGCGTCGTCATCGGCTCCGCCCACGGCGGACTGCCCTTCTACGACGAACAGGCCGCCGCCCTCGCCGCACGCGGCCCCCGCCGGGTCTCCCCGAAGCTCGCCCCGCTCTGCGTCGTCAACGGCGCGGCCAGCAGCGTCAGCCTGGACCTCGGCGTCCACGGACCCAGCCAGGCCGTCTCCACCGCCTGCTCCTCCGGCACCGTCGCCATCGGCACCGCCCACCAGATGCTCCGCTCCGGGGCCTGCGACATCGTCGTCGCGGGCGGCGCCGAGTCCACCTGCACCCGCCTCCTGATCGCCAGCGCCTGCAGCCTCAAGGCCGTCTCCACCCGCCGCGAGGACCCCGCGGCCGCCTGCCGCCCCTTCGACACCCACCGCGACGGCTTCGTCGTCGGCGAGGGCGCCGGACTCGTGGTCCTGGAACACCCGGAGCACGCCCGCGCCCGGGGCGCCGCCGTCCGCGCCCTGGTGAGCGGTTACGGAGCCTCCAGCGACGCCCACTCCGCCGTCGCCCCGGACCCCGAAGGCCTCGGCATCGAAAGGGCGTTGCGTATCGCGCTCGCCGACGCGGGCCTCGCCCCGGCCGACATCGGGCACGTCAACGCGCACGGCACCTCGACGCTCTCCAACGACCTGATCGAGGCGACCATGCTCCGCCGGGTCCTCGGCGAGCACCCCCTGGTGACCTCCACCAAGGCGATGACCGGGCACACCCTCGGTGCGGCAGGCGGCATCGAGACCGCGCTCACCGTCCTCGCCCTCCAGCACCAGCTGGTCCCGCCCACCGTCAACCTGGACGCGCCCGATCCGCGGATCCCGGTCGACGTGGTGGCCAAGGAGGCCCGCGCCGCCTCCTTCGACTGCGCCGTCAAGACCTCGCTCGGCTTCGGCGGCCACAACGCGGCACTCGTCCTCACCAGGGCCTGAGCGGAAGGGAACGCAGGAGCACATGCCCGAGGAGATCATCCGGACCCTGTCGGTCGACGGAGTGCGCTACAGCTACCGCGTCCTGCCGCACTCCCGCCCCGGCGGCGTCCCCGCCACCGAACCGACGCTCATTCTCGGCGGCGCGCTCCAGGGCATGTTCGGCTGGCCCCAGATGGACGACCATCTGGGCCCGGCCGCCGATGTGGTCACCGCCGACCTGCCGGGCATGGGCAGCGCCGACCCGCTCCCGCCGGGCCCCAGCGCCGATCTGCTGCGCCGGGCCGTCCTCTCCATCGCGGACGACCTCGGCGCCCCCCGGCTCAACGTCTTCGGCTTCTCCTACGGCACCGCCATCGCCTTCGGCTTCGCCCGCCGCCACCGGGAGCGGGTGGCACGCCTGGCACTCGGCGGCGTCCCGGTCCACATCGACGCGGCCCAGGTCGCCTGCTGGGAGCGGGCCCGGCAGCAGCTGGCGGCAGGCGACCGCGCGGGGTTCGCCGCCACGGCGGCCGACGCGCTGATGTGCCTGGACCCCGAACGTCACGTCCATCGCAGGGAGTTGGCCCGCCGCTATGTGCGGCGCTCGTTCCTGCACGCGCTCACCCACTCGCCGCACGCGGCGGACTCCCTCCACCGGGCGCTGGCGGACCGGCCCGACTTCTCCGGCGGGCTCACCGGCGTACCGGCGCTGGTCTTCGCCGGGGAGCACGACACGGTCACCTCGCCCGCACGGCAGGAGGAGTTCGCCGCGACGATCGAGGGCAGCCGGTTCCTGACGATCGGGGAGTCCGACCACTGGGTGGTGCTGGAGCGGGCCGAGGAGGTGGCCTCGCTGGTGTCGCGGTTCTTCACCGGACGCGAGCCGGTGGCCGGCGCGGTCACCCTGCCGCGCCAGGCGGGCGCCCCGGTGGGGCGGACCTGAACCTCCGGTCCGCCCCACCGGGTCACGGCCTCAGTGTCCGTGGCCGCGCGAACCCTCGGCCTTGATCCGGACCACCTGCGGGTCGTGGTCGCTCGCCTGGTCGGCGAACTCGGCGTTGATGTGCACCACGTCGTAGTCGAGGCGGCGGATGCCGGGGCTCGTCAGGATGTGGTCCAGCGTCTGCGAGTTGCCGTCGTAGACATAGCTGTACCGCTCGGACGCGGGCAGCTTCGCGATGAGCGGCTTGAGCGCCTTGCCCTTGGTCAGCGCCTTCATCGTCAAGGAGAACTCGAAGTCGTTGAAGTCCCCGAGCGCGACGACCTTGGCCGACCTGTCCGCCTTCAGGAGCGAGGCGACGAAGGTGTTCACCTCGGTGGCCTGCTGGATCCGCTCCGTCTCCGAGGAGCGCGTCGGCTCCTGGTAGCGGCCGTGCAGCGGCTGGTCGCCGCCCTTGGACGCGAAGTGGTTGCCGATGACGAAGACCGGCCTGCCCCGGAAGACGAACTCGCCCACCAGCGGCTTGCGGCTGTTCGCCCACGCCGGGCTCGCCGGGTTGATCCGGCCGGGTGAGGCGGAGAGCCTGACACCCTTCCCGGCCTTCACGGCCTCCACCGCGGTGGTGGCGTCGCCGCCCGGACGGTCGGTGAAGGAGACCCGCTTCGGGTTGTAGAGGAAGACGTTGCGGATGTTGCCGCCGGGCTGGCCGCCGTCCTTGTTGTTCTCGGGGGAGATGTAGCGCCAGGCGTAGCGCGGCCCGCCCTTCGCGACGATCGCGTCCGTGAACCGCTTCAGCGTGGCCTCGGAGCCCACCGTGCCGTCGTTGACCGCGCCGTTGTCGTCCTGGATCTCCTCCAGCGAGACGATGTCGGGGGAGGAGAGGTTGACCGCGACGCCCTCGGCCAGCGTGTCGAACTTGGCCTGGTCGTCGATCGCGTCGAGGTTCTCCACGTTGTACGTGGCGACCGCCAGCTCGTCCTTCTTCTGCTTGCGGGTCACCTCGCGCCGCAGCTTCTTGTCCAGGACCGTGCCCAGCTCGGTGGCCTGTACGTTGTAGCCGCCGTACGACGCGTAGTCGAGGACGCCGGTGGTACGGCCCTTGAGGACGTCGCCGACGTTGGCCGTCGGCACCGGCTGCGCCGGGTCCAGCGACATCACCTTGAGTCGGCCGGTGTTCTGGTCCTGGTACGAGGCGTAGCGCGTGCCGCCGCGCCGGGTCGGGTTCTCCTTCGGCTTGACGGTCACCCAGATCTCGTCGTACGCGGTCGTCGCCCCGGTCACCCGGGTGTCGGCGATCCGGACCCGGGAGCCCTCCAGCGCCTCGTACAGGTCCAGGGCGTAGCGCTTCGGGTTCAGGGGCAGCGCGTCGATCGCCCCGCCGTCCGCCGAGGGCACGTAGCGGCCGGGCACCGAGCGGGCGTCGAGGACGACCGGGGCGGGCAGCGCGTTGCCGGAGGAGAGGACGGTGGTGCGCGGTGCGGTGATCTGGGTGAGCGACTGGGTGCCGGTGCCCGGGAAGTACTCGGCGACCTTCCCGCTGACCAGGACCGCGTCGCCGACCTGCACGGCCGGGGCGGCGGAACCGGTGTAGACGAACAGGCCCTCGCTGGTGCGCGGGTCGTTGTCGGGCGCGGTGTCCTGGATCCAGAAGCCGCGCGAGCCGCTGGTGCGCACGCCGGTGACGACGCCCGGGACGCCGTCGACCGTCGAGCCGTCGAGCGGGGAGATGCGGGTGATGCCCTGGACGTCGTGGATCCGTACGTCGCCGGGCTCGGTGGGGCCGGGCTCCTCGGGCTCCTGGCCGCCGCCGGACGTCTCGCCCTTCGTGTTGACCGGGCTCGGGGCGCCCGCGGTGAGGTCGGCCGCGTTGTCGTCGGTGTCGGCGAGCGAGGCGGCCCGCGCCACGGACGCGGTGGCCGAGGCGCCGGGGACCGGGCCGCTGCCCTCCCGGACGACCGCGGAGCCGTAGCCGACCAGATCGACGATCCGGGTGTCCGCCGCGCAGTCCGCCGCCGACTTGCAGGTGAGCGGGGCCGTCCCGGAGACCAGGGCGACGGTGCCGCTGCCCGCCGCCATGGCGATCGTGCCGGTGGCGTCGGCGGTGGGCAGCGAGACCGTTCCGCCGGTGCCCGCGGCCTGGGCGACCAGATAGCGGCCGCCGGGCGCGACCGACCCGGTCAGCTCGGAGACCTGCCACCGCGAACCGGCCGACGGGCTGCCCGGCAGGTACTGGACGCTGAGACCGCCGACCTCGAAGGGTGCGGAGCCGGCGTTGGCCAGCTCGACGAAGTCCCGGGTCAGCGTCGCGCCGGAGTTGCCCCCGCCGCCGTACACCTCGGAGATGACGGCGCTGGCGGACGGGGCCGCCTGGGCGGCGGGCAGGGCCGTCACCGCGAGCGCGACGGCGACGGCGCCGGTCAGCAGGACGGAACCGGATCTGTATATCTGCACGGGAGGTGCCCCCAACTGAACTGAGTAGTAGGGGCAAAAGCTATGCGCGTAGAACGGGCATGACAAGGTACCGGAGGTTAATTCCCCGCGTATCCCGGGTGAGCGTCCCGGGCGGAGGCCCGGTGCGGTTCGGGAGGCGACCGCACCGGGCACAGCACGACGGTGTCCGCCCCGTCCGGTCGGCGGCCGGGGCGGAAGGGGTCACTGGCGGATGCGCTCGCGGATCCAGACCCCGGCCTCCTTCAGGACCCCGGTTCCCGTCCAGTTGCTCCCGTCGCAGGTACCGGTCTTGAAGACGGCTCCGGAACGGTGGTCGTCGGAGTAGTTCCAGTTGGTCCAGGAGATCTTCTTGCGCTTCATCAGGTCGAGGTAGCGCTGCGACATGGTGAAGTCGTTGGCGCCCTCGCCCGCGTAGTTCTGCGTGCCGAACTCCGTGACGAACACGGGCAGTTTGTCGGAGGCCCGGTCGAGGGTGTTCAGGTACTCCTCGCGGTGCGAGGCCGCGTAGAAGTGGAAGGTGTACATGATGTTCGAGGCGCGGACGGGGTTGTTCACGACCTCCTTCTCGTCGGAGCCCTCGGACACTCCGAAGGAGGACCAGGCGCGCGTCCCGACGAGCACCACCGCGTCGGGGTCCTGGGCCCGGATCACCGGGATGATCTGCTCGGCGTAGGACTTGATGCCCGACCAGCTCACCCCCGAGGGCTCGTTGGCGATCTCGTAGAGCACGCCCGGGTGGTTCCTGTACTTCTTCGCCATCGCCGTGAAGAAGGTCTTCGCCCGCGAGAGGTTCGCGTTCGGGTCGCCCGGGGAGAGCATGTGCCAGTCGATGACCGCGTACATGCCGCGTGCGTGCGCGGCGTCGACGAACTTCTGCGCCCGGGCGGTGAATCCGGCCGGGTCGGTCTCGTAGCCGCCCTCCTGCACATAGGTGGAGACGCGCAGTACGTCGGCGCGCCAGTCCTGGGCCAGGGCGTTGAGTGATCCGTCGGTGACGCACTGGGCGTACCACTGGGTGCCGTGCGTGCTCATCCCGTTGAGGGCGACCGCCTGGCCGGAGGCGTTGCAGAGCTGGCGGCCGCAGACGGAGAGCTGGCCGTTGGCGGCGAGCGGGGTGGCGGCGGTGGGAGCGGCGCCGGCGGGGGAGGCGGGGGCCGGTGCGGCTCCGGCCCGGACCGGAGCCATGAGTGCGGTGACGACACCGAGCGCGGACGCGGCGAGCAGGGCCTTGCGGGCCAGTCTGCGGCGGCCGGTCGTGGGGGCGGAACCGGTGGGGGGATTGGTGCGCTGGTGCATGGTGGTGCTCCCTTCGGAGGGGGGTGGGAGGCGCCATGTCGGCAGAACTGAAAGTAAAGGTTCCTTCCAATTGGCGTCAACAGTGTTGGGAAACTTTCCTGTCTATTAACGCGCGTGGCGGAAGGGCCCGTTGGGACCCTTCCGCCGTTCTGCCCTCAGCTCCGCGCCGGTCAGCCCGTCGGCAGCGGACAGACCGCCAGCGAGAACGAGTGGCCCGCCGGATCCCCGTACACCCGCACGTCCCGGGGCCCGCTGTTGCTGTCGCCGGTGTCGACGGGCCGGGCGCCCAGGGATATCGCCTCCCGCTCGGCCTCGTCGATGTCCTCGCGCCCCACCAGGATCCGCAGATGCGCCTGCTGGGAGTCCTCCGGGCGCGGCCAGCTCGGCGGGGCGTACCCGTGGTCGCGGCGAATCGCCAGCCGGACGCCGTCGTTGCCGACGATCTCGACGAAATCGGGGTCGGTGCCGATCCGTACCTCCGCGTCGAGCAGTCCGGCGTAGAACTCGGCCAGCTCCATGGGCTCGGCACAGTCAAGGACGAGGACGCTCGTCTTCTCCACAGTCATGCGGGAACGGATACCCCCGGTGGCCCCGGACACGCCGTGCCGGACCCGGGCCGTTGTCCGGCCCAGGCATCCGGGCCACCGGCGCGGACGTGTCCCGGATGAGGAAACACCCGCCGCGACCTAAGGTGCCAACCATGGCACGGAGCGCGGTGACCCCCGGGCCGGCCGGGGGCGACTCCGCCCCGGACGGCCCCGACCCCCGGCGTTGGCGGGCACTCGGCGTCTGCCTGGTGGCGGGCTTCATGACCCTGCTGGACGTCTCCATCGTCAATGTGGCGCTCCCCTCCATCCGGGAGGGCCTGAACACCCCCGAGTCCGACCTCCAATGGGTGCTCTCCGGCTACGCCCTCGCCTTCGGCCTCTTCCTCATCCCCGCCGGACGCCTCGGTGACGCGCGGGGCCGCCGGGCGGTCTTCATGGTGGGCCTCGCCCTGTTCACCCTGTCCTCCGCCGCCTGCGGGGCCGCCCAGTCCAGCATGTGGCTGGTCATCGCCCGGCTGGTGCAGGGCATCGCGGGCGGCCTGATCTCCCCGCAGATCTCCGCCCTGATCCAGCAGATGTTCTCCGGGCGGGAGCGCGGCCGGGCCTTCGGCATGTTCGGCACCGTCGTCGGCATCTCCACGGCCGTGGGCCCGCTGCTCGGCGGACTGCTCATCCAGGCCGCCGGGCCGGAGCACGGCTGGCGCTGGGTCTTCTACGTCAACCTCCCGCTCGGCGCCGTCTGCCTCCTGCTCGCCCACCGCCTGCTGCCCGACACTCCCTCCGCCGGCCGGGTCCGGCCGCGCGACCTGGACCCGGTGGGCGTCGCCCTCCTCGGGGCCGGGGTGCTGGCCCTGCTGCTGCCGTTCGTCCAGGCCCAGCAGTGGCCGGGCAACGCCAAGTGGCTGCTGCTCGTCCTGGCCGGGGCGCTGCTCACCGCGTTCGTCGCCTGGGAAGCGCGGTGCACGGGCGGCCGCACCCACCCCGTCCTGGACCTGTCGCTGTTCCGGCTGCGCTCCTACTGGCTGGGCTGTCTGCTGATCCTGCTCTACTTCGCCGGTTTCACCTCGATCTTCTTCGTCACGACCCTCTACCTCCAGTCCGGCCTGGGCTACTCCGCCCTCCAGGCCGGACTCGCCATCACCCCCTTCGCCCTGGGCTCCGGCGTCGCCGCCTCCATCGGCGGCCGGCTCGTCGGACGCTTCGGCCGCCCGCTGGTGGTGGCGGGCCTGGCGATGGTCGCCCTCGGTCTCGCGGGCACCGCGCTCGCCGTCCACCTGGTCCCCGGCGACGGAGCGGGCTGGGCCATGGCCGCCCCGCTGCTCCTCGCCGGCCTCGGCAGCGGCCTGGTCATCGCCCCGAACCAGACCCTGACCCTCGCGGAGGTCCCGGTCCAGCGGGCGGGCAGCGCCGGAGGGACCCTGCAGACCGGGCAGCGGGTGGGCTCCGCGATCGGGATCGCCGCCGTCGGCGCGGTGTTCTTCGCCCAGGTCGGCCCGGACGGCTGGGCCGACGCCTACGACCACGGGCTCATCGTGTCCGTCGCCTTCGTGCTGGCCGCGCTGATCGTGGCGCTGGCCGACGTCGGAGCCGACCGGCGGGGCAGACGACGTGCGGCAGACCGTTCCACCGACGCATCGAGGAGCACGGCATGAGTGACACGGCAGCGGACGCCACCGGAGACGGCAGTGCCGGAAGCGACGGCAACACCTCGTACGGACACAAGCCGTTCAAGCGGTCCCGGAGCCACTTCGCGGACCGGATCACCGCGGACGGCCGGGACGGCTGGCCCGTCGAACCCGGCCGCTACCGCCTCGTCGTCAGCCGCGCCTGCCCCTGGGCGAGCCGCGCTCTCGTCTCCAGGCGGCTGCTCGGCCTGGAGGACGCGCTCCCCCTCGCCGTCGCCGACCCGATCCAGGACGACCGCAGCTGGCGCTTCACACTGGACCCGGACGGCAGGGACCCGGTCCTCGGCATCCGCCATCTGAGCGAGGCCTACGACGCCCGCGAGAGCGGCTACCCCGGTGGCGTCAGCGTGCCCGCGATCGTGGACGTACCGAGTGGGAAGCTGGTCACCAACGACTACCAGCGGATCACGCTCGACCTCGCCACGGAGTGGACCGCCCTGCACCGCCCCGGCGCCCCCGACCTCTACCCCGAGCCGCTGCGCGCGGAGATCGACGAGGTCATGGAGGGCGTCTACCGGGACATCAACAACGGCGTCTACACGTCCGGTTTCGCCAGCTCCCAGCACGATTACGAGGAGGCGTACGAGGCCCTCTTCGCCCGCCTGGACCAGGTCTCCGCCCGCCTCGCCGACCGCCGCTACCTGGTCGGCGACACCATCACCGAGGCCGACATCCGCCTCTTCACCACCCTGGTCCGCTTCGACCCCGTCTACCACGGCCACTTCAAGTGCAACCGGAACAAGCTGACCGAGGACCCCGTCCTGTGGGCGTACGCCCGCGATCTCTACCAGACGCCAGGATTCGGCGACACGGTCGACTTCGACCACATCAAGCGGCACTACTACCAGGTGCACACCGGCATCAACCCGACCGGCATCGTCCCCCTCGGCCCCGACCTCTCCGGCTGGACCACCGCGCACCACCGCGAGCGGCTCGGCGGCCGGCCCTTCGGGGACGGCACCCCTCCGGGTCCCGTGCCGCCGGGCGAGCGGGTCGCCCCGCCGGACGCCGGCTGAGCCGGCCCGGCTACCGCACGCGCGGCGGCGGAGGCGGTGGTGCGAGCGTGCCTCTGGCCAGCGGCGTACGGGCCAGGCGCACGCACCCCGTGGCGATCAGGGCCAGCGCCGCCAGCTCCGGCAGCAGCCACCAGCCGGTCCGCAGCTGCTCGTCGAAGAGCGTCACCCCGTACAGGACGCTGATCAGCGCGTCCCCCAGGGTGAGCATCGGCTGCACCGCCACCAGGCTGCCCGCCTGAAGCGCGTTCTGGAGCAGGAACAGGGCGCCCACCCCGGCCGCCGCCGTGGCGTACAACTGCCAGGACGCCAGCAGCGCGAGCACCCCGCCGTCGTCGAGGTTGGCCATCGCGTCCTTCATCAGAGCCGCCGTCAGCGCGTAGCCGCAGGCGGCGGCCAGCCCCAGCAGGGCCGCCCGGGGGTTGCCGCGCGTCCGGAGCGCGGAGCCGATCAGCGCCGCCTCGAACACCCCGGTCAGCACCAGCGCCGGAATCCACGCCGCGTCCCGGACCGTGTCGCTGCCCTCGACCGGCGCGGCCGACGCCATACCGAGCGCGAGGCCGACCGTGACGGCCGCGACCCCGTACCAGACGTTCCGGTCGACCCGCAGCCGCATCACGTAACCGGCGATCAGCAGCGTGGCGGGCAGCTCGATCACGAAGATCGGCTGGACCACCGCGATCGGACCGGTGGCCAGGGCGACCGCCTGACAGACGGCCGCCACGATCACCAGCCCGATGCCCGCCAGCCACACCTTCTGACGCAGCAGATGACCGATCAGCGAGAGCCGCATCGCCTCGCTGTCGGGCACCCGCATCGCCGCCCTGCGCTGGAGCACCGAGGCGGATCCGTTGCTGATGGCGGTGAGGACGGCGAACAGGACACTGATCACCGGTTCATCATGGAGCCGCCCCGGCCGGGACGCCCGGCACACGGGTCCGGTGGGCGTAACGCGCGGCGGCTGCCGGTGTCGACGAGACGCGCATGCTCCGCCGCCGGGTGTGTGACGCGCGTGCTCCGCCGCTTGCGGACCGTGGCTGACCGCAAGCGGCGGTAGCGTGCGGACCATGGCCGCGAAGACGCACCGCACCGCCGCACACCCCGCCGTCCTGCCCGTCCGGGCGCTGAACCGGGCGACCCTGGACCGCCAGCTCCTGCTGCGCAGGTCACCGATGTCCGCGAAGGACGCCGTCGCCCACCTCCTCGGGCTCCAGGCGCAGAACACCAAGCCGCCGTACTTCCAGCTGTACGCCCGGCTCGCGGACTTCGACCCCGCGGAACTGTCCACCTTGATGGAGTCCCGCGAGGTGGTCCGGATCGTGAGCCTCCGCTCCACCCTCCACACCCACACGGCGGACGACGCGCTCACCCTGCGCCCGCTGGTGCAGGCGGCACGCGAGCGGGAGCTGAACATTTTCCGGCGCGGGCTGGAGGGGGTGGACCTGGACCGGCTCGCGGCGGTGGCGGGGGAACTGGTCCGGGAGCGCCCGCGCCCGGTCAAGGAGCTGCGGGAGGAACTCCTCGCGCACTGGCCGGACGCCGACCCGCTCGCGCTCACCGCCGCCGCCCGCTGTCTGCTGCCGCTGGTCCAGGTCACCCCGCGCGGACTGTGGGGGCGCAGCGGGCAGGTCGCCCTGACCACCGTGGAGCACTGGCTCGGCCGGCCCGCCTCGCCCGTGCCCGCACCCGACGCCACCGTGCTGCGCTACCTCGGCGCGTTCGGCCCCGCCTCGGTGATGGACTTCCAGTCCTGGGCGGGTCTCACCCGTACGAAGGAGGTCTTCGAACGGCTCAGGCCCGGGCTGCTCACCTTCCGCGACGAGCGGGGCGTCGAGCTGTTCGACCTGCCCGACGCCCCGCGCCCCGACCCCGGCACCCCGGCCCCGCCGCGCTTCCTGCCCGAGTTCGACAACGTCCTCCTCGGCCACGCCGACCGCACCCGCGTCATCCCCGCGGTGAACAAGGGGCGCAACGGGGTGGGCAAGCAGGCGTACGGTTCCGTGCTGATCGACGGGTTCTTCGACGCGGTCTGGCGCATCGAACGCGAGGGCGGCGCGGCGCTCCTGACCGTCCAGCCGCTCCGGAGCCTGGCCCGCGCCGAGCGCGCGGAGATCACCGAGGAGGCGGCACGGATGCTGGCCGTGATGACGGACGCGACGGACCACGACGTCCGGTTCGGCACGTTCCTGGACTTCGGCGACTGAGAGCGCCACCGCACACGGGTCGCGATCCGGGGCCGAAACTCAGGGCAGCAGCCCCGCCCGGCGGGCCGCCACCACCGCCTCCAGCCGGGTGTGCGCCCCCAACTTCCGCATGGCGGAGCGCAGATACCCCTTCACCGTCTCGGGCCGCAGCCCCAGCCGCTCGGCCGTCGCCGCGTTCGTCGCGCCCGCCGCCACACACGCCACCACATCCACCTCGCGCGGCGCGAGACGGACCTCCCGGGCCGCGGGCGCCTTGGCCCCCGACGCCGAGGCCAGCCGCCCGCAGACCTCCAGCAGCTCGTCGCGCAGCGCCGGATCGACGACCCTCGGCACCAGCGCGCGCAGTTCGCGGTGGGCCTCGCGCACGTCCTCCCAGGCGCCGGGCACCGTGCCCGGATCGCACACCTGCTCCCGGCCCGCCGCCAGCAGCCGCCGGACCTCGTCCCGAACCGCGAGCGACTGCTCCACATCACGGGCCGACGCCACCACCGCGTCGAACGTCCGGTCGCCGAGCGTGACCGGTGTGCGCAGCGCCCCGTACAACACGCCCCGTACCGTCCGCCGTACGACGACGGGTACCGCGACGACCGAGCGCAGCCCCTCCGCCGCCACCGCCGCGTCGTACTCGTGGCTGATGTGACGCGAGGAGGCGTAGTCCGTCACCGCACAGGGCCGCGACAGCGCGATGGCCTTGCCGCCCAGGCCGCTCCCGGCGGAGATGACCAGGCCCCGCAGCGCGCCGGTCTGGGCCCCGTTCAGCTCGGCGATCCGTGCGTGGCGCGCGTCGGAGAGCAGACCGCCGAACGCCACCGGAAGCCCGCTGGTGCGGCGCAGCCTCAACAGTGCCGCCTGCATCTCGACCGCATCGACCGGTTCCGGCACTCCGACGCCCCTCCACCCGGCCCGTGTCGCCTCCCCCGGACGAGGGAGGGGACCACCCCCGTCCGGGGGTGGTGAGACCTGGGTCACTGTTTACATGATGTTAGGCGACCGGTCCGTAATGAGGAGGGCACATGTCGGCAACCAGCGCGACCGAGACGTTCCGGGCCGCCCGGGACTTCCTGCTGGCGCACCGCGAGGACTACGACACCGCGTACGCGGGCTTCCGCTGGCCCCGGGCGGACCACTTCAACTGGGCGCTGGACTGGTTCGACGTCATCGCCGAGAACAACGACCGCACCGCCCTGCACATCGTGGAGGAGGACGGCCGGCGCACCGAGGTGTCCTTCGCCGCGATGTCGGAGCGCTCCGGCCGGGCCGCCAACTGGCTGAAGGCGCAGGGCGTACGGGAGGGCGACCGCATCCTCGTGATGCTCGGCAACCAGGTCGAGCTGTGGGAGACCGCCCTCGCCGCGATGAAGCTGCGCGCCGTCATCATCCCCGCCACCCCGCTGCTCGGCCCCGCCGACCTGCGCGACCGGGTGGAGCGCGGCCGGGTGCGCCACGTGCTGGTGCGGGACGCGGACACCGCGAAGTTCGACGAGGTGCCCGGGGACTACACCCGGATCGCGGTGGGCGAGGACGTGGCGGGCTGGCTGCCGTACGCGGGGGTGGCCGAGGCGCCCGCGGCGTTCACGCCCGGCCGGGAGACGGACGCGGACGAGCCGCTGATGCTCTACTTCACCTCCGGCACCACCGCCAGCCCCAAGCTGGTCGAGCACACCCATGTGTCCTATCCGGTGGGCCACCTGTCGACGATGTACTGGATCGGGCTCAGGCCGGGCGACGTCCATCTGAACATCTCCTCGCCCGGCTGGGCCAAGCACGCCTGGTCGAACCTCTTCGCCCCGTGGACCGCCGAGGCCACCGTCTTCATCTTCAACTACACCCGCTTCGACGCGGGCCGTCTGATGGCCGAGATGGACCGCTCGGGCATCACCAGCTTCTGCGCCCCGCCCACCGTCTGGCGGATGCTCATCCAGGCCGACCTGGGTCAGCTGAAGGTCCCGCCGCGCGAGGTCGTCGCGGCCGGGGAGCCGCTGAACCCGGAGGTCATCGAGACGGTCCGGCGGAAGTGGGGCGTCACGATCCGGGACGGCTTCGGCCAGACGGAGACCGCCGTCCAGGTCGCCAACACCCCCGGCCAGCTCCTCAAGACCGGTTCCATGGGCCGCCCGAGCCCCGGTTTCACCGTCGAACTGCTCGACCCGGTGACGGGACAGCCCGGCGCGACGGAGGGCGAGATCGCTCTCGACCTCTCCGACCGCCCCGTCGGCCTGATGACCGGCTACCACGGCGACCCGGACCGCACCGCCGAGTCGATGGCCGGCGGCTACTACCGCACCGGCGACATCGGCGCACGCGACGAGGACGGCTACATCACCTACGTGGGCCGCGCCGACGACGTGTTCAAGGCATCCGACTACAAGATCTCGCCGTTCGAGCTGGAGAGCGCCCTGCTGGAGCACGAGGCGGTCGCCGAGGCCGCCGTGGTGCCCGCCCCCGATCCGCTGCGCCTCGCCGTCCCGAAGGCGTACGTCGTGCTCGCGGAGGGCTGGGAGCCGGGCCCGGACACCGCGAAAATCCTCTTCGAGCACTCCCGGGCCGTCCTCGCCCCGTACAAACGCATCCGCAGGCTGGAGTTCGCGGAGCTGCCCAAGACCGTCTCGGGCAAGATCCGCCGCATCGAGCTCCGGGAACGCACCGCCCTGGGCACCGGCGCCGAGTTCGACGAGGGGGACCTGAAGTGAGCGAGCCGGCACACGAGAAGCTGTCCTACGCACACGGCACCGGCGACACCGCGCTGCTCGGCGACACCATCGGCCGCAACCTCGACCTTACGGTCGCCGCGCACGGCGACCGCGAGGCACTGGTCGACGTGGCCTCCGGCCGCCGCTGGACGTATACGGAATTCGCCGCGGACGTCGACGAGCTGGCCCGCGCCCTGATGGGGTCCGGGGTGGCGAAGGGCGACCGGGTCGGCATCTGGGCGGTCAACTGCCCCGAGTGGGTGCTCGTGCAGTACGCCACGGCCCGGATCGGGGCCGTCATGGTCACCATCAACCCGGCCTACCGCGCCCACGAGGTGGAGTTCGTCCTCAAGCAGGCCGGCATCTCCCTGCTGGTCGCCTCGCTCTCGCACCGCACCAGCGACTACCGCACCCTCGTCGAGGAGGTCCGCGGCAACTGTCCCGACCTGCGTGCCGTCCACTACATCGGCGACCCGTCCTGGGCGGAGCTGACCGCCGCCGCCCCCGCCGTGACGCGGGGACAACTGGCCGCCCGCGAGGCGGAGCTGTCCTGCGACGACCCGATCAACATCCAGTACACCTCGGGCACCACGGGCTTCCCCAAGGGCGCGACGCTCTCCCACCACAACATCCTCAACAACGGCTATTTCGTGGGGGAGACGATCGCCTACACCGAGGCGGACCGGGTCTGCCTCCCGGTGCCCTTCTACCACTGCTTCGGCATGGTGATGGGCAACCTCGCCGCCACCTCGCACGGCGCCTGCATCGTGATCCCGAGCCCGTCCTTCGAGCCCGCCGCCGTGCTGGCCGCCGTCCAGCAGGAGAGCTGCACCTCGTTGTACGGCGTGCCCACCATGTTCATCGCCGAGCTGAACCTGCCGGACTTCGCCGCGTACGACCTCTCCTCGCTGCGCACCGGGATCATGGCCGGTTCGCCCTGCCCGGCCGAGGTGATGAAGCGGGTCGTCGCCGAGATGCACATGGCCGAGGTCTCCATCTGCTACGGAATGACGGAGACCTCACCCGTATCCACGCAGACCCGCCGCGACGACGACCTGGAACGCCGCACCGGCACGGTGGGCCGGGTGCTGCCGCACATCGAGGTCAAGATCGTCGACCCGGTCACCGGCGTCACCCTGCCGCGCGGCAGCGCCGGCGAACTGCGCACCCGGGGCTACAGCGTGATGCTCGGCTACTGGGACCAGCCCGACCGCACCGCCGAAGTCGTCGACGCGGGGCGGTGGATGCACACCGGTGACCTGGCGGTGATGCGCGAGGACGGCTACGTCCAGGTCGTCGGCCGGATCAAGGACATGATCATCCGGGGTGGCGAGAACGTGTACCCACGGGAGATCGAGGAGTTCCTGTACAGCCACCCGAAGATCGCCGACGTCCAGGTGGTCGGGGTGCCCGACGAGCGCTACGGCGAGGAGATCCTGGCCTGCGTCATCCCCCGCGACCCGGCCGATCCGCCGACCCTGGAGGAGGTCACAGCACACTGCCGGGAGAGGCTCGCGCACTACAAGATCCCGCGCAGGCTGCGGATCCTGGAGACCTTCCCGATGACGGTCAGCGGGAAGGTCCGCAAGATCGAGCTGCGTGAGACGTACGCGGACTGAGCGGGCGGGCGGCGGGTCAGGCGGCTTCGATGATGTCGGGGCCGCCCCGGGTCGCCGCCGCCCACTCGATGAGCAGCACCTCGTACGTCGCCGCCTCCGCCGCGGACCAGCCCTGTCCGGAGGAGTCGACGAGCGCGCGGATGGCCTCGTTGGCCTGCTCGGCGGCGGGCGCGGGGCGGTCTGCGGGGAGGGAACTGTCCGGGAGTAAAGCCATGCGCACAGCTTACGCGTTGCCACTGACAGCCACGGGTTCCGAGACGTCCGCGGGCCCCGAAGCGTCCGGAATTCGCGGAGGGTTGACTGCCACCGGCACCTCCGGCAGTCGAGGATCCGAAGGCCGGGCATCCGAAGGCCGGGCGTCCGGCGTTCGGGCCGTCGGCGTCAGTTCACGTCGCATGCAGACCCGGGGCCAGCGGTCGAGCCCGTGCTGGGCCTCCTCGGCGCGGATCGCGCGCAGCCCGTCGGTGAGTTCGGCCTCGGGCAGGACCCGGAAGCCGATCCGGGCGTAGTACGGGGCGTTCCACGGCACATCGGTGAAGGTGGTCAGGGTCAGCGCCGCCATTCCCCGGGCCGAGGCCAGCTCGGCCAGGTGGGCGATCAGGGCCCGGCCGATGCCCCGGCGGGCGGCGCACGGGTCGACCGAGACCTGCTCGATGTGCAGGGCGTCGTCGACGGGGTCGGCGAGCACATAGCCGAGCGGCCGGTCGCCGGTGGCGGAGAGAGGGTCGGTGGCCACCCAGCAACGGTCTGCCTGCCGGTAGCTCTCCAGCAGGTCGAGCGGGGGCGGATCGTCGTCGGCCACGAAGGCCATGCCCAGGGCCCGGAACGGTTCCCCTGCGGCGCGCTCGATGTCCTGGAGAAGCGGAAGATCCGAGCGTCTGGCGGAGCGGATACGCATGTACTCAGTGTGCCGCGCCGGACGGCGGACCGGTACGCGGGTGGCCGGATCCACCTTCCGGCGGAGCCCGGGGCGTTTGTTCAGGCGCCCGTGCTGACCAGCTCGTCCGCCGGGCCGTTCACCGGCTGCGGGGTCCCGGTGAGGTCCATGACGAAGAGCGGGAGTCCGACGCCGTCCGCGCGGGCCAGGGCATCGGCCGCGTACCCCGCGAGGGAGAAGAACACACCGGCCGCCGAGGCGCCCAGTGCGTTGAGCCAGAGGGTCTCGACCGCGCGGAGCGTCGTCGGCCGGGTGCTGGAGTCGACCTGCGCGATCAGCCCGTCGGCCCGCAGATCGATCCCGGAGGCCGGGCCCGCCCCGGGCCGGCCGACGTCGCGGTACCCCAGCCACGTCAGATAGAGGCCGGCCGCGCTCACCGCGTCGTGTCCCGTGCGGATTGTCATCGGGCGGAACGTCGGGCGCGGGTGCGCGGCGGTGCGCGGCAGCGGGATGTGGGCCGGGGAGACCGGCGCGGCCGGGGCGGAGGCTGCGGCCACCGGGCGCACCGGTATCCGCAGGACGGTCCCGCACGGGCAGCACAGCTCGGGCTGCGGCCACTGGTCCTCCCGGGCGCAGGACGCACAGCGGACGGTGACCCAGGCGTCGCTCCAGCTGCGGTGGGTGACCAGGACCGCCGGGGCGCCCGGCAGCAGCGGTGGGGCGGTGGGCGTCCCGCACGGGCAGGGGTAGGCCGGTGTGCTGTAGGCGTGGTCCCGGCCGCAGGCAGGGCACCGGACCGGCACGGACTCCACGTATCTCTCCCTCCGGCACGGCCGCGCGACCGACTGCGCTCCGTGCCTCCCTCGTCACACCATCGTCCACCAGGAGCGAGGCTCTGGGGAGGGGATTGACGCACTTCGTACGGGCGGACGGCGGTTCACGCCCTTGACGGGGGTCGCCCCAGGTTTTAGATTGCTTCCGTATAGCAGAACTGAATTTCCGTAATGCGGAATTGGTGCTCTCAGGTGGCGCGACAGAGCCCGACTCCACCAATCCCGAGCAGGAGCACTCAATGCCTCGTATGACCGCTGCCCGAGCGGCAGTTGAGATCCTCAAGCGCGAAGGCGTCAGCAACGCGTTCGGTGTGCCGGGTGCGGCGATCAACCCCTTCTACGCGGCCCTCAAGGCCTCCGGCGGGGTGCAGCACACCCTGGCCCGTCACGTCGAGGGCGCCTCTCACATGGCCGAGGGCTACACCCGGGCCAAGGCCGGCAACATCGGCGTCTGCATCGGTACGTCGGGCCCTGCGGGCACCGACATGATCACCGGTCTGTACTCCGCCATCGCCGACTCCATCCCGATCCTGTGCATCACCGGCCAGGCGCCGACCGCCGTCCTGCACAAGGAGGACTTCCAGGCCGTCGACATCGCGTCGATCGCCAAGCCGGTCACCAAGGCGGCGACCACCGTCCTGGAGGCCGCGCAGGTCCCCGGCGTCTTCCAGCAGGCCTTCCACCTGATGCGCACCGGCCGCCCCGGCCCCGTCCTCATCGACCTGCCGATCGACGTCCAGCTCACCGAGATCGAGTTCGACCCCGAGCTGTACGAGCCCATCCCGGTGCACAAGCCCGCCGCCTCCCGCAAGCAGATCGAGCGGGCCGTGCAGCTGCTGAACGCCTCGGAGCGCCCGGTGCTCGTCGCGGGCGGCGGCATCATCAACGCCGACGCCTCCGAGCTCCTGGTGGAGTTCGCCGAGCTGACCGGCGTCCCGGTCATCCCGACCCTGATGGGCTGGGGCATCCTGCCCGACGACCACGAGCTGAACGCCGGCATGGTGGGCCTGCAGACCTCGCACCGCTACGGCAACGCGAACTTCCTGGAGTCCGACTTCGTCCTCGGCATCGGCAACCGCTGGGCCAACCGCCACACCGGCAAGCTGGATGTCTACACCCAGGGCCGCACCTTCGTCCACGTCGACATCGAGCCCACCCAGATCGGCAAGATCTTCGCCCCGGACCTCGGCATCGCCTCCGACGCCAAGGCCGCGCTGGAGCTCTTCGTCGAGGTGGCGCGCGAGCTGAAGGCCGCGGGCGAGCTGAAGGACCGCTCGGCCTGGGCCGCCTCCACGCAGGAGCGCAGGGCGAGCCTCCAGCGCAGGACCCACTTCGACAACGTGCCGCTCAAGCCGCAGCGCGTGTACGAGGAGATGAACCGGGCGTTCGGCCCGGAGACCCGTTACGTCACCACTATCGGGCTCTCGCAGATCGCGGGCGCGCAGATGCTGCACGTCTACAAGCCGCGCCACTGGATCAACTGCGGCCAGGCGGGCCCGCTGGGCTGGACGATCCCGGCCGCGCTGGGTGTCGCCACCGCGGACCCGGAGGGCACGGTCGTCGCCCTCTCCGGCGACTACGACTTCCAGTTCATGCTGGAGGAGCTGGCCGTCGGCGCCCAGCACCGCATCCCGTACGTCCACGTCCTGGTGAACAACTCCTACCTGGGGCTGATCCGCCAGGCGCAGCGCAACTTCGACATCGACTTCCAGGTCAACCTGGAGTTCGAGAACCTCAACTCCCCGGAGCTGGGCGTCTATGGCGTCGACCACGTCAAGGTCGTCGAGGGCCTCGGCTGCAAGGCGATCCGGGTCACCGAGCCGGACCAGCTGCTGCCGGCCTTCGAGGAGGCGAAGAAGCTGGCGGCGGAGTTCCGGGTGCCGGTGGTGGTCGAGGCGATTCTGGAGCGGGTCACGAACATCGCGATGAGCGGTACGGACATCGCGTCGGTCAACGAGTTCGAGGACATCGCCACGGACCCGTCCCACGCACCCACCGCGATCCGCCCCCTGACCGTCTCCTGACCCACCCGCCGCCGAACGAGGGCCCCTGCTCCGGAGAAGCCTCCGGGCCAGGGGCCCGCGCGTCTCACCTGCGGACCGGACCCGCTACGAACGGTGTGCCGGGCGCTCGGCCCGACCGCGGGACGTTCTCAGCAGAGCTCGCCAGCGCGGCAGTTCGGTGAAGGGTACGACCAGGCACAGGACGGTCACCGACGCGGCGATCCACGTCCCCCACAGCGCCCATGCGGACGCCGCTGCCGCCACCAGCTGGAGCACGACGAGCGAGACGGTGACGGTGCCGGGCACCGCTACGGGCGGGTCTCCGCCGGGCCGGTCGCCCGGAGTGCCGAAGAGGGCAGGCAGCCCGATCAGCAGCAGGACGGCGCCGATCGCCAGTGGGACGGAGTACGACCACAGGGCCCAGGGGGTGCACACCCAAGCGGTCATCTCGGCGACGAAGCGCAGGCCGCCCCGGACGTGGTCGTGCCCCGGAGGCTGCGTCCCGGTCCTCATGGCGCGGGGGTGTGGCCAGGGGCGTCGGCCAGGAAGCCGGCGATGAGGGTGTCGACGAGGAAGCGGAAGCTCCGTGTGACGTCACGCGGCAGTCCGAAGCCGTCGGCGCTCTCCAGGGTGACGAACCCGTGAAGCGCTGATCGCAGTGCCCGTGCGGAGTCGACCACGCGCGCGTCGGGCAGGCCGAAACCGGCGAGGACGTCGAGCAGCACCCGCAAGGCCTCTTCGCCGGCGTGCCGGTCCTCCTCGTCACCGGCCGCCGGAGCGGGGACGGTGGCGGCATAGCGGCCGGGATGCTGCCGGGCCCAGTGGCGGTAGCTGTCGGCGAACGCCCGCACCGCGTCCGGGCCGGAACGGCCGACGCACTCCCGGGCCAGGTGGTGGGCGAGTTCGCGCTTGGCCCGGACGGAGATGCCGTGCCGCAGTTCGTGCAGGGAGCCGACGTGCTTGTACAGGGACGGCGTCCGTACGCCGAGTCTGTCGGCCAGCAGCCCCATGGTCAGGCCCGCCCAGCCGACCTCGTCGGCGAGTGCCGCTCCCGCCGCGACGACGGCGTTCGTATCGAGGCCCGCCCTAGGCACGGGTGTGCGTTTCCAGGAAGGCCAGCATCAGGGACACCGTCTCCTCGGGGTACTGGTCGTGCGGGTAGTGGCCGGCTCCCTCGATCACCGCGAGCTCCCCGACACCGGCAGGCATCGCAGCCACGATCGCCTCGCCCTCGGCGCGCGGATCGACCCAGTCGGGGTCGAGCGAGCCCTGCACGATCAGGGCGGGGCGCCGTACGCCGCCCAGCTGGGCGCCGGCGTCGGTCGGCGCCGACTGCCCCATCTTCCGCATCGCCCGCTTCCGGCCGGGCTCGCCCAGCATCGCCTCGACGCGGGCCAGCCGGTCGGCCCAGTCGGCCGGCTTGCGGCCCGGGTAGGCGTGGTCGAGGTAGCGGGACCACAGTCCCACACTGCCGAACAGGCCGGCGCCGAGCAGCAGGAAGGCGCCTTTGCGGTAGCTCTTCGAGCGGAAGTCGCCGGGCTTGATCGACTGTGCGCGCGTGAAGGGGCCCAGCTCGATGACGCCTCTGACCAGGCCGGGATTCTGGGCGGCCGCGATGGTGGCGGCGCCGCCGGAGATCGAGTGTCCGACCAGGACGGCCGGGCCGCTGTCGAGGTGACGGATCACCGCGAGCAGATCACCCGCGATGTCGGTGCGCGAGTAGGAAGGCCATGACGCACTCGACTCGCCACAGCCCCGCAGGTCGACCGCGGCCACGCGGTACCCCGCCGCCACCAGACGCGGCAGGACGAACCTGTACGCCGCGCGGCTGTCGCCCATGCCGTGGGCCAGGACGGTCAGTGGGCCCTCGCCGGCGGTCTCGTAGGCGAGGGTGCCGCCCGGGACGGAGATGAACTCGGTCATGACATCTCCCTGCTCGATGAAACGCGAAAGCTATAAGCTAATGCGACTAGCTAGAGGCTAATGCCGTTAGCCAACGGCGTCAAGCTCGGCCGGACCAAAGAGCCCGTCCGGCGTCCGAGGACGGAACCGTGGGGCTGGAGCGGGCCGTCTCCTGCGTGAGGGACACGGCGGCGTCCCTGCTCCGAAGAGTGCGCGCCCACCCGCGCAAGGGTTTTGTCCTCAAACGCCGGACGGGCTGGATACGGGGCGGCCTCACCACGCTGACGGTTCCGTCCTCAAACGCCGGACGGGCTGGGGTGCCCGGGCTGGAATGGTGCGGGCACGCGAGAAGGGCGTGGAGTACGGGACCGTATCCGTACTCCACGCCCTCGTTCAGGGGGTGACAGGGACCGCGGCGGCGGCGATCGGCCCGGGCGAGGGCGTCTCCTTCAGGTCAGGAGACGGTCCCCGGGTCTTCACCACCGCACTGGCATCGCACAGCCGCCGCGGCCTCGTCGTCCTGCCCGTGCCGCGCGGCACCCCTCATCCGGGTGCGCGGTACGGGCAGGGGTCTGTGCGGGAGGCTCAGTCCTCGCGCAGGGCGCGGACCGCCTCCTCCACGCGCTTGCCGTAGTCGGCGTCGGCGGCGTGGAAGTGGGCGAGGTTCTTCTCGATCACGTCGTCGCGGGTGACCTGCGAAAGGCCTCCGGCGATGTTCGCGACCAGACGGCCCTTCTCGTCCTCCGACATGAGCCGGAAGAGTTCGCCCGCCTGGAAGAAGTCGTCGTCCTTGGTGTGGGCGGGCGCCTCGTGCGTGCCCGTCCAGCCGTGGATCGCCAGCGGGGCGGCGAGCGCCGCGTCGGTCTGCGCCGGACCGGCGTACGAGTTGGGCTCGTAGTTCTTGTCGTGGCGCGAGCCGTTGCGGGTCGCGTGGATGCCGTCGCGGCCGTAGTTGTCCACCACCGCGGTGCGCGGCGCGTTCACCGGCAGGTGGGTGTGGTTGACGCCCAGGCGGTAGCGGTGCGCGTCCGCGTACGCGAACAGCCGGCCCTGGAGCATCTTGTCCGGGGACGGACCGATGCCGGGCACGAAGTTGTTCGGCGAGAACGCGGCCTGCTCGACCTCGGCGAAGACGTTGTCCGGGTTCCGGTCCAGGACCAGGCGGCCGACCCGCTGGAGCGGGTAGTCGCTGTGCGGCCACACCTTGGTGAGGTCGAACGGGTTGAACCGGTAGTCGGCGGCCTCGGCGGCCGGCATCACCTGGACGTACAGCGTCCAGGACGGGTTGACGCCGCGCTCGATGGCCTGGAGCAGGTCCGTCTGGTGCGAGTTGGCGTCCTTGCCGACCAGCTCGGCGGCCTGGTCGGCGGAGAGGGACCGCACGCCCTGGTTCGTCTTGAAGTGGTACTTGACGAAGAAGGCATCGCCCTCGGCGTTCGTCCACTGGTAGGTGTGCGAGCCGTAGCCGTTCATGTGACGGTACGAGGCGGGGATGCCGCGGTCGCCCATCAGCCAGGTGATCTGGTGCGTCGCCTCGGGGGCGTGCGCCCAGAAGTCCCAGACGTTGTCCGGCTCCTGCTTGCCCGTGAACGGGTCGCGCTTCTGCGAGTGGATGAAGTCGGGGAACTTGATCGGGTCCTTGATGAAGAACACCGGGGTGTTGTTGCCGACCAGGTCGTAATTGCCCTCGTCCGTGTAGAACTTGAGGGCGAAGCCGCGCGGGTCGCGGACCGCGTCCGCGCCGCCGAGCGAGTCGGCGACGGTCGAGAAGCGGATGAACGTCTCGGTGCGTTTGCCGACCGAGGAGAGGAAGTCGGCGCGGGTGAAGCCGGTGACGTCGTCGGTGACCTCGAAGTAGCCGTACGCGCCGGAACCGCGGGCGTGCACCACGCGCTCCGGGATGCGCTCACGGTTGAAGCGGGCGAGCTTCTCCAGAAGATGCTGGTCCTGGAGGAGGATCGGTCCACCGACACCGGCGGTGGCGGAGTTCTGGTTGTCGGCGACCGGGGCGCCTGACTCGGTCGTGAGCACACGCTTAGCCATGTGGCGGGATGACCTTTCGTACGAGCTGCTGACGGCTTGAGGAGCGTAGATTCGCCGCGAGACAACGTCAACAGTTTGTTGAAAACGAAGTATGTGGTTCCGGGCCGCGGCAGCGCCTGGGCGCGACAGGACAGGTGTCAGCGCCACCGCGGCCCGGAGATCAGGGGGCCCGTCGTGCGGGCCGTGGCCCCGTACGAGGCCAGGGGCTCCTTGCGGAGCCGGGGGAGGAATCAGACCTGGGAGCCGGACAGCCGCTCGACCGAGCGCAGCAGCGCCGAGTGGTCCAGGCCGCCGTCGCCCTGGGCGCGCAGCGAGGCGACCAGCTGGGCGACCACACCGCCGACGGGCAGGGCCGCGCCGACGTTGCGGGCGGCGTCCGTGACGATGCCCATGTCCTTGTGGTGCAGGTCGATCCGGAAGCCGGGGGCGAAGTCCCGCTTCAGGAAGTTGTCCTTCTTGCGGGTCAGCACGGTCGAGCCGGCCAGACCGCCGTTGAGCACGTCCAGCGCGGCGGCGAGGTCGACGCCGGACTTCTCCAGGAAGACCACGGCCTCGGCGCAGGCCTGGATGTTGACCGCGACGATCAGCTGGTTGGCGGCCTTCACCGTCTGGCCGGAGCCGTGCGGGCCGCAGAGCACGATCGTCTTGCCGAGCGCTTCGAGCAGCGGCTTCGCGGCGTCGAAGTCCGCCTGCTCGCCGCCGACCATGATGGACAGGACCGCCTCGATGGCGCCGGCCTCGCCGCCGGAGACCGGCGCGTCCAGGACCCGGACGCCCTTCTCGGCCGCGTTCTTGGCGAGGTCCACGGAGGTCTGCGGGGTGATGGAGGACATGTCCACCAGCAGCGCGCCGCGCCTGGCGTTCTCCAGGATGCCGTCGGGGCCGTAGGCGATGGCCTCGACCTGCGGCGATGCGGGCACCATCGTGATGACGACATCCGCGTCCCGGACCGCGTCCGCGATCGAGGAGGCGCCGGTGCCGCCGGCCGCGACCAGCCGGTCGATCTTGTCCTGCTCCAGGGTGTATCCGGTGACGGAGTAACCGGCCTTGATCAGGTTCTCGGACATGGGGGAGCCCATGATGCCGAGGCCGATCCACGCAACCTTGGGGAGGTTGTTGCTCATGAGGGTGCCTTCCTGAAAAACGTGTGTACGTAAGGGGGTTGGGCGCGACCCTCAGGTCCGCCCGGCCCGCCCGCGGCCGGTCAACCGGTCAGTGGGCCGCTCGGGCCGACGCCGGGAGCCAGTCGATGGACTCCGCGCTCGGCCGGTCGCCCGGCTTGTACTCCAGGCCGACCCAGCCCGCGTAACCCGCGTCCTTGAGCTCGTCCAGGAGCCGCTCCAGCGGGAGCGAGCCGGTACCCGGCGCACCGCGGCCCGGGTTGTCGGCGATCTGCACGTGACCGGTCTTCGCGGCGTACGCCTTGATGGCCTGGCTGAGGTCCTCGCCGTTCATCGAGAGGTGGTAGAGGTCCAGCAGGAACTTGGCGTTACCGAGGCCCGTCGCCGCGTTGACCTTGTCGACGACCTCGATCGCGGCCGGTGCGCTGACCAGCGGATAGAGCGGCGACTCCGGCTTGTTGAGCGTCTCGACGAGCAGGATCGCCCCGACGCGGTCCGCCGCTCGGGCGGCCAGCGCCAGGTTCTCCAGCGCGAGCGCGTCCTGGACCTGCGGGTCCGCGCCCTCGACGCGGTTGCCGTACAGCGCGTTGAGGGCCGTGCAGCCGACCGAGGCGGCGAAGTCGGCCGCCACCTCGATGTTGGCCCGGAAGCGGTCCGACTCCGTGCCGGGCACGGAGAGCGCGCCGCGGTCGGGGCCGGGCAGCTGTCCGGCGTAGAAGTTCAGCCCCACCAGCTGGGTGCCGGCGTCGTCGAGCGCCTTCTTGAGGGCGTCGAGCTCCGCCTGCGGCGGGGTGGGGGTCTCGATCCAGGGCCACCACAGCTCGACCGCCGTGAAGCCCGCCGCGGCGGCTGCCGCGGGACGCTCCAGGAGCGGGAGTTCCGTGAAGAGGATCGAAAGGTTCACATCGAAGCGCTGGTCCGGGTATCCCATGAGGATGTCGGCGCTCCTTCCGTATTGCGGAAGTTAGTTTCTGCTTAACGGAAGATTGCCCGGAGGGTGGTGGGGCTGTCAAGGGGGTGCCGGAAAATTCGCCCCGGCCGGCGGCGTACGGAATCGGTGGCGCGGGCGCCTTCGGGCATACGAAAGCGGGGCGGAGGCCGCCGTCGACCCCCGCCCCGCCCGGTTCTCACGCCGTGCGCACCGCTCCCGCAGAAGCAGTTCCCGTACGCGGTGCTATCCCGCCGGAACCGTGTCCTCGAAGCTCGTGCCCGCGTCGCGGTACGTCCCGACCATCGCGTTGACCTGCGCCGGGGTGAGCACCTGGTCCTTCACATGCAGGACGTAGTCCACCTGCTGGTCGTAGGCGCGGGGCGTGGTGCTCGGCTGCCCCTCCAGGTCGATCAGCCACTGGTTGAAGTTGATCGACATCGGCCGCTCGGGCAGATAGGCCGCCCCGTGCGTCCCGAAGTGCTGCCCGTCGACGTAGTACGTGATCTCGTTGTCGTCGATCGTCACCACCAGGTCGTGCCAGCCCGCGTAGGACTGCCGCGACTCGCTGTGCGCGTTGACCGCCTCCCACGGGTCGGGCCGGTAGGTCTCCCACGACGTCGTGTACAGGATGTTCGCCGGCTCGCCCCAGCCGCCGTTCGGCAGATACTCGAAGTCGTACTCCGCGTAGTCGTCCGCCATCGGCGCCTTGAGGTCGTTGATGGTGAAGAACGTCTGCACGATCCGGTCGCCGTCCGGGCCCGAGCGCGGCGCGTCGCTGAACTTCACCCGTGACGCGTACGTCCCGTTCCTGAACTTCATCGACTGCGTCAGGATCTCGGTGTGCTTCGTCGACGCCCCGGTGCCCGCCGTCGAGGTCTCCAGGTTCATCACCGTGTTTCCGCCCTGGTCGGCGAAGGTGACGTTCTCCGGAGCCCAGGTCGCGCCCGGCACGCCCGGACCGCCGGAGTTGGACCGTACGCTCCAGCCGTTCGCGTTGATCTCCGGGTCGGTGTGGGAGCTGTAGTCGAAGTCGTCGAAGAGCGCCGGCGCGTCACCCGGCGGGTCGGTGGGCGGGTCCGTCGGGTCCGGCGGGTCGGTCGGCCCGTTGCCGCCGGGCGCCTCGCCCCACACGGTCGCGCCGGAGACATGCGCCGTCACCTTGGACCAGTCGCCGTACGCGGTCCGGTCCGGGCCGAAGGAGTAGTCGTCGGACTGGACGAGCGAGGCCCAGGACGCCTGGTGGAACCGGAGCTGCATGTCCCCGGTGTCCGCGCCCGGTGCGAGCGAGCCCGCCCCGGCGGTGAAGCCGATCTCCAGATAGCGGTCCGCGGTGGCCGTCGGACCGGCGAGCGTCCCGAACGTCCCGGTGATGTTCGCGCACCCCTTGACCGCCCACGAGCAGGCGAACCGGTAGGCGGCGGACGCCGAGTCGGCCTTGAAGTAGTAGCGCACCTTCACGCCGCTCAGCGGTACGGAGGCGGAGCCGGCGTTACGGACCTTCAACCACGGCTCGCTCTGGTCGGCGCTCGCACCGGACGCGCTCGTCCGGTACTGGACGACGATGCCGTCCGCCGCGGCGGACGCCGAGGACGGCAGAGCGGCGAGCCCGGTGGCGGCCAGGGCCGTGGCGGCGGCCGAGACGGCGGCGGTGCGCAGCCTGGACCTGCGCGGATTCCTGCGTGATGTGTTCACGGGTGTGTTCCTCTCCGGAACGGTGGTGGGGGAGTGGTTACGAGTGGGGTCGCGCTGTTCCTGAGGACGGGGACGCGTACCCGGCCGTCGCGAGCGACCGCGCGTCCAGCGGGCGGTAGGGGACGCCCAGGGCGTCCAGCCGGGCGGTGTGGTGACGCAGCCGCTCGACGAACCCCGGCCAGTCGCCGCGCCCGCCGGACCAGGAACGGTCGGCGAGCGCGCACAGCCGTGGGTAGCTGAGGTACTCGATCTCCTCGGGGGTGCGGGCGTACTCCGTCCACACCTGGGCCTGGGTCCCGAGCACCCGGCCCCGCTCGGCCTCCGGCCAGTCGGGCGGGGCCGGTTCGTAGTCGTGGACCGTGTGCAGGCAGACCGGCGCTCCGGGCTGGGCCACCGGTTCCGACGGGTCGCCGGACTGTGCGTAGTCGAGGTAGGTCGCCCGGTGGTGCGCGGCGATCACCTGGTGGCCGCGGTGTACGGCGGCCCGCGTGTGCGAGGAGTCGCGCCAGGTCATCACCGTGAATTCCGGAGGGAGTTCGGCGCCGTTCTCGACCCAGCCGAGTGGAATCCGGCCGCGCTCCACCAGGAACGCCCCGATCCGGCCCATGAACCAGCCGTGCAGCGCCGCCGGGCCCGCGAGCCCCAGCGCCGCCGCGCGCTCGCGGGCGGCCGGGCTCTCCTCCCATTCGGTGGTCGGGCACTCCTCGCCGCCGATGTGGATGTACGGCGACGGGAAGACCTCCAACACCTCCTCCAGCACGGCGCGGCAGAAGTCGAAGACCCCCTCGTGCACGCCGAGGATCGTGTCGCACACCCCCCAACGGGTCCACACGTCCAGCTCCCGCTCCGGGTGATTGCCCAGCTCCGGATAGGCGGCGAGCGCGGCCCGCACATGGCCGGGCATTTCGATCTCCGGTACGACGGTGATGCCGCGCTCCGCCGCGTACCGCACCAGGCCCCTCAACTCCGCCTTCGTGTAGTGCCCTTCGTGCGGCACCGTGTCGAAGTGCGCCCCGTCCGGACCGGTCGGGCCCTTCTGCGACCCGGCCCGCCGGGAGCCGACCGAGATCAGCCGGGGGTAGGCGTCGACCGGCATCCGCCAGCCCTGGTCGTCGGTGAGATGCAGATGCAGGACGTTCAGCTTGTGCAGCGCCATCAGGTCGACGTACCGGCGCAGATAGCCGATCGGCTGGAAGCGCCGCGCCACGTCCAGCATCGCCCCGCGCCACGGCCGGTCCGGTACGTCGGTGATCTCGACGCACGGCAGCTCCCAGGAACCCGTGCTCGCCGGACCGCCCGACAGCGCTGCGGCGGGCAGCAGTTGGCGGATCGTCTGGACGCCCCGGAGCAGCCCGGTGAGATGGGCGGCGCGCAGCTGGAGGGCCTGCGGGGCGACCGTCAGCCCGTACCCCTCCTCGCCGAGGCCGCCGAGCCGGTCGTCCAGGGCGAGGACGACCCGGCCGTCCGGCGCGGGGGCGAGGGGCAGTCCGGTGGTGCGGCCGACCAGGGTGCGCAGCAGGTCCGCCGCCGGCTCCGCGCCCCGCAGCGCCCGGACGGTGGTCTTCCGGTCGAGGGTGAGCCGGCCGCCGAGCGAGGAGATCCTGCTGGGCCGGGGGAGGAGGGAGAGAACGGGGGCGGGGCGCGATGCGGGCACGGGGTCTCCGGATTCGGTTCGCGGGCGAACGGGTGGCGAGGTGGTGTCGGACGCTCAGCCCTTGACGGCGCCGGCGGCGAAGCCGGACGTGACATGGCGCTGGAGCAGGAGGAAGATCACCAGGGCGGGCAGCGCGAAGAGGGTGGAGGCGGCCATGGTGGCGCCCCAGTCGGTGCCGAAGGTGTTCTGGAAGGACGACAGCCAGACCGGCAGCGTCCGGTTGTCCTGCTGCTTGATGATCAGGAAGTTGGCGTAGGCGAACTCGTTCCAGGCGGTGATGAACCCGAACAGCGAGGTCGCCATCAGACCCGGCGCCAGCAGCGGCAGCGCCACCCGCCGGAACGCCCCGGTCCTGGAGCAGCCGTCGACCTGCGCGGCCTCCTCCAGCTCCGGCGGGATCGTCCCGATGAAGCCCCGCAGCACCACGACGGTGAACGGCAGCGTGATCATGAAGTAGATCAGCGTCAGCGTCGGCAGCCGGTCCAGCATGTCGGTGTCCCGCGAGATGATGTAGATCGGGATGATCAGCGACTCCCAGGGCGCCATCTGCGCGATGAAGATCATCAGCATGAACTGCCGCCGTCCCTTCCACCGCAGCCGCGCCACGGCGAACGCCGCGCCCAGCGCGACCAGCAGCGCCAGCAGGACGGCCCCGAGCGTGACCAGGATGCTGTTACGCCAGAAGAGCGCGAACCCGTCGGCGTCCACGGCGCGTCGGAAGTGGTCGAGCGTCCAGGTGTGCGGGAAGAGCTGCGGGTCGGCGGACTGGATGTCCTTGGACGGCTTGAAGGCCGTGGAGATCATCCAGTAGACGGGGAAGAGGCAGACCACGACGGTCACGGCCGCGGCGAGGTTCAGCGGCAGACGCCGCAGCCGAGGGTGCGGGACAGGTGGGTTCATCGGGTCTCGTCCTCCTGGCGGAGCATCTGGCGGAAGTAGAGGACGAGCACCCCGGACATCAGGACCACGGTGACCATCGAGGCGGCGGAACCCAGGTCGTACCGCTGGCTGGAGAGCGCCGTCTGGACCGCGTAGACCGGCAGGATCGTCGTGGCGTCGCCCGGCCCGCCCCGGGTCATCACCCAGATCTGGACGAACGCCTTGAACGTCCAGATCACCTCCAGCGACACCACCAGCAGGAAGATCGGCCGCAGGATCGGGAAGGTGACCGAGCGGAAGATCCGCCCCGCGCCCGCCCCGTCCAGCCGCGCCGACTCGTACAACTCGGGGGAGACGGTGGTCAGCGCCGAGTACAGGGTGATCGCGGCGAACGGCACCGACTGCCAGACGATCAGCGTCACCAGGATGGCGAAGGCCGCGGTGCCGTTCGCGAACCACGGATAGCGCTCGAAGGAGTCGAGGCCGAGCGAGGTCAGCGACCAGTTGACGATCCCGAACTCCGAGTGGAACAGCCACTGGAAGACCGTGGTCGCCGCCACCACCGGCATCGCCCAGGCCAGCACCAGCGAGCACAGCACCACCGTCCGCCCGATCCGGCCCAGCCGCTCCACCATCAGGGCGACCAGGGTGGCGATCACCATGATCAGCACGACATTGACCGCCATGAACAGGAAGGTGCGGCGCACCACCTCCCAGAACCGTGGATCGGTCAGCAGCGTGCGGTAGTTCCGCAGCCCGACGAACTCCGCGTCACCCGCGATGAGCTGGCGCAGCCGGAAGTCCTGGAACGAGATCAGGACGGCCCGCACCAGCGGGTAGACCAGCAGATAGAGCATGCCGCCGACGGCGGGGGCGATCAGGGCGTACGGCCAGAGGCCCTGGGCCCTGCCCCGCGGGGTCGGGTCCTTGCGTACGGCGAGGCGCGGGGCCGGGCGCCGCCGGGGGGTGCGGTGTGCGGTCCGTTGGTCGACGACCGGCACGGCACGCCTCCTTTCGAGCTGCTGCGGTGGCGGATCGGGGACCGGTTCAGGAACCGGCGTTCATGGCCCGGGTGATGTTCCGCGATGCCTTCGCCGCCTCCTTCGCCGGATCGCCCCCGGTGAGCACGGCCGTCATGTAGTCCTTGATCGGGTTCTCCGCCTCGACCGCGGCCCAGCCCGGGGTGTTGGGCGTCGCGTGCCCGTTGGCCGCGCCGACCGCCATCGCGGCGGCCCCCGGGTCGTCGGCCACGGCGGACGCCAGCGTGGTCCGGTTCGGTACGTAGCTCATGGCGACGGCGAGCTTCTTCTGCCAGGTGTCCCCGGTCAGCTCCTTGATGAAGGTGACCGCCTCGTCGGGATGGGCCGCGGCGGCCGGCACGACCAGGTCGGAGCCGCCGGTGAAGACCGCGCCCGGAGTGTCCGCGGTCCTGCCCGGGATCGGGAAGAAGGCGAGCTTGCCCGCCAGTTCGGGGTTCTTCTCCGCGATGACCTTGGCCCCGCCCGGGGTCTGGATGACCTGGGCCACCTGCCCCTGGGCCATCACCTCCGTCTGCGGCGGGTCGTCCTCGTCGGAGTCCTTGGGACCCTTGCCGAGCGCCTGGAGCTCCTTGTAGAACGCCATGCCGCGCAGCGCCTCGGGGGTGTCCAGTGCGCCGGACCACTTCTCCCCGGACCTGCCGGCGAGGTCGCCGCCCTCGTCCCAGATGAACCCGGCCAAGGCGTACCACATCTGTCCGGGCAGGTAGATGCCCTGCGTGCCGCCCTTGTTGAGCTTGGTCGTGGCGGCGATCCACTGCTCGCGGGTCTTGATCGCCGTGGCGTCGACGCCCGCCTTCTCGAAGAGGTCCGTGCGGTAGACGACCACCCGGTTGGCCGCGTAGTACGGGATGCCGTACTGCTTGCCCTCGTACGAGCCCGGCTCGGCCAGGCCGCTCAGCCAGTCCTTGCCGTTCAGCTCCTCGGTCCGGTCGCTGAGGTCGAGCAGCCCGCCGCTCTCCGCGAACTGCGCCACCTGGGTGTTGCCCGCCTCGATGACGTCCGGGGCGTCGTTGCTGGCCAGGGCGGCGGTGATCTTCTGGCCGATCCCGTCCCACTCCTGGACCTGGATCTTCACGTCGATCGTCGGGTGGCGCTTCTCGAAGTCCGCGGTGAACTCCTTCTGGAACTCGTCCGAGACACTGTCGCGCATCAGCCAGACGTCCACCGTCGTCCGGCCGTCCCCGTTGCCGGAGTCCGGCCCCGACGACGAACCACAGGCACTGAGTGCGACGGTCAGGACGAGCACGGACCCACCGGCGAGCAAGCGGTACTTCACGGTTCACCTCGGAAGCAGAACGGATCGGACGGACCTGACGAGGCCTGACCACCTGACCAGTAGGGCTCACTGGACAGCTCGCCTGTCGGTGGTGGATGAAGGTGGCATAGACCAATGAGGCCGTCAACCCCCTGCGTACAAAGGGGAATTGGTGATCTATCCGTAATGCGAGCGACCGGCCCGGGCCGGGCAAGCGCTACACTTCACCTGACCAGCAGGCCAGTTGGGGTGGCGGGATGGTCAACTGGTAAGAAAAATGCAGTCGTCGGGAGGGGAGACCATGGACGCGGATGTGCCGGGGACGGTGCTCAAGCGGGAGCGGACCCGCGATGCCGTACTGGAGCTGATCGAGTCGCGCAGCCCCGGCGACGCCATCCCCTCGGAGCGTGCTCTGTGCGCCCTGCTCGGCGTGTCCCGGCCCACCGTGCGCGCGGCGGTCGACGAGCTGGTCGCCGCCGGACTCCTGGTGCGCGAGCACGGCCGGGGCATGTTCGTCGCGCCCGCCAAGATCACCCAGGAGCTGGTGGCGGGAGACCGGTCGCTGACCGTGCCGCAGGCGTCGGGAGCCTGGTCGAGCCGGCTGCTGGAGTTCACCACGCTCCAGGCGGGGGCCCGGGTCGGCCGCAAGCTGCGGATGTCACCGGCCGCCGAGATCGTCTACGTGGCGCGGCTGCGGCTGGTCGACGGGGCGCCGCTGGCCATCGAGCATCTGCACATCCGGGCGGAGCTGGTGCCGGGGCTCAGCGCGCAGGAGCTGGAGAGCGGCGACCTGTACGAGCATCTGCGCGCCACCCACGGCGTGCACGTCCACGAGGCGGTCCAGGCGATCGAGCCCACCGTCGTCACCCGTGCCGAGGCCGGGCTGCTCGACGTCCCGGAGCTCTCGCCGGCGCTGCTCTTCGAGCGGCTGACCTCCGACACCACGGGCCGCCCGGTGGAGTACGTCCACTCGCTCTACCGGGGCGACCGCTACCGGATCGTCTCCCGGCTCGCGCTCGGCCCGGCGGCCGACATCGCCCCCGACCGGGAGGGACACCACCCGGGTATTCCGCCCGGCGATTTCGCGCACGGCGACGCCATCGCCTCCTCGACCAGGGGGGACATCCAGGCGGGCGCCTGATCGCGACCTCCCGGTCGCGTTGCGCAGGATGCAACTCCGGTTGCGCCTCTTGTCGAACGGGCGTCGGCGGGCCAGGGTGGCGGACGCATCCGAAGCAGCCGAACCCCACACGAGGTGCCTCGCATGAACCCAGCCCCCCACCCGAACCCGGTCCCCGGCCGTCCCGGCCGCGCCCCCGCGTCCGCCGTCCAGGCCCCCGCCCCCGGCCCGCTCAGCCGCCGGGGCCTCCTCGGCGGTCTGCTGGCGGGAGCCGCCCTGGCCGCCGCCCCCGTACTCGCCGCCCCGGCCCTCGTCGCGCCCGCCCATGCGGCCGCCCGGTCCGCTCCGGCGCCCGCCGCCCCGCGCGCCACCCGCCCGCTGCTGCTCGGCACGTACACCTCCGAGGCGGGAGGCGGCACGGGGATCGGCACCGCCGCCTACGACACCGGCACCGGCGCGATCACCACCGGGCCGGCGATCGCCGGCGTCGAGAACCCCTCCTACCTGGCTCTCCACCCCTCCGGCGCCACCGTCTACGCGGTCGCCGAGCAGGACGCGGGCGCGGTCACCGCCGTGGCGCTCGCGCCGGACGGGACGTACGAGGTGCTCGGCACCCGCCCCACCGGCGGTTCGGGCCCCACCCACCTCTCCGTCCATCCGTCCGGGGACTGGCTGCTGAGCGCGAACTACACCTCCGGCAGCGTCGCCGTGCACCCGGTCGCGGCGGACGGATCGCTGGGCGAGCGCACCGACCTGGTCACCCACGGTTCGCCGCCGCCCGGCCCCGGCCGGGGCGGACCGCACGCCCACCAGATCGTCACCTCGCCCGACGGCGGCCATGTCCTCGCCGTCGACCTGGGCACCGACACCGTGTACACGTACGCGCTGGACGAGTCCGCCGGGACGCTCACCGAGGTCTCCCGCGCCGCCCTGGCCCCCGGCTCCGGCCCCCGCCACCTGGCCTTCCACCCCGACGGGCGGTTCGCCTACCTGGCCTGCGAGCTGGACGACACCATGGTCGTCTGCGCGTACGACCCCGCCACCGGCGTCCTCACTCCGGGCCCCGGGCAGTCCACCGGCACGGGACCGGGCACCAGCTACCCCGCCCAGCCGGTGGTCACCGGCGACGGGGCGTACGTCTACCTCGCCAACCGGGGCCACAACAGCCTCACCCGGTACGCCGTCGAGGACGACGGGGCGGCCCTGCGCCTGCTGGACACCGTGCCGGTCGGCGGCGACTGGCCCCGCCAGCTCGCCCTCTCCCCGGACGGCTCCCTGCTCTTCGCCGCCAACCAGCGCTCCTCCACCGTGACCGTGTTCGCGGTCGGCCCCGACGGCTCCCTGACCGGGTCGGGCGAGCCCTTCCCGGCGCCGGTCGCGGTCTGCGTGCTGCCGCTCCCGTGACCACCCCGGCCGGGGCCCCGTGCGCACCGGAGCGGGGCCCCGCCCAGCGGTTACAGTCGTGGCCGAGCCGCGGGAGCCCGCACCCCGGGCGAGGACACCATGGAGGCACAGTGCGCTTGAGGGTGGAATTCACCACCGAGCCGTTCGATCTCGACGAGGCGCCCACCCACGCGGTGGTGGCCCGCGAGGTGATCCAGGGCGCCGAGCTGGACGCCGTCGACGTCGGCCCCTTCGGCAACACCGCGGAAGGCGGCGCCGACGAGGTGCTGACCGCCGTGGACGCCCTGCTGCGGCAGGCCCTGGCCTCGGGCGCCACCCGGGTCTCGCTCCAGGTGAACGTGATCGAGGGGGACGTGTCATGACCGAATCCGCCGATCACCCCCCGGTGGCGGGCGATCACCCTCTCGTCTCCGCCGTCAAGCCGCTCGTCGACGCGATGGGCGCCGAGCTGCTGGGCCCCGAGCAGGCCCAGCCGGACGATGTGGTGCTCGCCTGGGAGGGCCGGGACGTCATAGCCGTACGGCTGCCCCAGCTCTCCGACTCGCTGGACCACATCCTCGCCGCGATGGAACGACGGCACGGGATGCCGCTCGCCGACCTGGACCGCAAGGCCAAGCAGGGCGTCGTCCGGACCCTGGAGGCACGCGGTGCCTTCTCCGTACGGCACGGAGTGGAGACCGTGGCCGGCGCTCTGGGCGTCTCCCGGTTCACCGTGTACAACTATCTGAACCGGGAACATTCGGCCAAGGGTGAGTAGTTGGCCGAACCCGCCGAACGCACCGGAAAGCCGCCGTCCGCATGTCGGGACGGCGGCTTTCTTCGTTCGCGAGATTTCAACAAAGTGTTGACGTGGTGTTGCGGAGGGCGTTAGCTATCCGCAGCCCGAACAACGCACAGCGAAAAACAGCCACGGAGGCTCCCGTGACTTCGAGCTCCACACCGGGCCTCACCCGGTTCAACACCCTGGCGGACGGCGAGGCCACTCCCGCACTGCACGAGGTGTGTGCCAGTGCGACCTGGGGAAACACCATCCTCGCCGGGCGTCCGTACGCCACCGAAGAAGCCCTGCTCGCCGCGAGCGACGCCGCCATGGCGACGCTCACCGCGGCGGATCTGGCCGAAGCGATGGCAGGCCACCCGCCGATCGGCCGCCCGAAGCCCGGCGACCCGACCTCCTCCCGTGAGCAGCGGGGGATGGCCGGCGCCTCCGAGGAGCTCAAGACCGAGATGCTCGAACTGAACCTGGCCTACCAGGAGAGGTTCGGACATGTCTTCCTGATCTGCGCCACCGGCGCCACCGGTGAGCAGATGCGCGACGCGGTGAAGTCCCGGATCGGGAACTCGCCCGAGCAGGAGCAGGAGATCGTGCGCACCGAACTGGGCAAGATCAACCGCATCCGGCTGACCCGTCTCGTGACGGAGCCCCTCGCAGAGGGCGCTCCCGCACAGGACTCTTGAGATCTAGGAGAGTGACGGTCTTGAGTACCGACACGACCGCATCGGTGTCCACCCACATCCTGGACACCAGCATCGGCCGCCCCGCCGCGTCCGTCGCCGTCTCGCTCGCCGCCCGCAGCGGAAGCGACGCGCCGTACGTGACGCTCGGAGCGTCCGCGACCGATGCGGACGGGCGTTGCAAGGACCTCCCGGCACTGCCGGAGGGAACCACCCATGTGCGTCTCGCATTCGACACCGAGGCGTATTTTTCCAAGAAGCAAGCCGAGGCGCAGCAGGACGCCCCCCGCGTAAGGGACAGCGGCGCGTTCTTCCCGGAGGTGACCATCGCGTTCGCGGTCGTCCCGGGCGAGCACTATCACGTACCGCTGCTGCTCAACCCGTTCGGCTACTCCGTTTACCGAGGGAGCTAGCACCGACATGCCCACGATTCTCGGCCAGAACCAGTACGGCAAAGCAGAGAACCGCGTCGTCAAGATCACGCGGGACGGCGACACCCACCACATCAAGGACCTGAACGTCTCGGTCGCCCTCTCCGGCGACATGGACGACGTCCACTACTCCGGCTCCAACGCCAACGTCCTGCCGACCGACACCACCAAGAACACGGTGTACGCGTTCGCCAAGGAGCACGGGATCGAGTCCGCCGAGCAGTTCGGCATCCACCTCGCCCGGCACTTCGTCTCCTCGCAGGAGCCGATCCACCGCGCCCGGATCCGGATCGAGGAGTACAGCTGGGAGCGCATCGCGACCTCCGACGGCAACTCCAGGTTCATCGGCGCCGACGAGGTCAAGCACTCCTTCGTCCGCAAGGGCCAGGAGACCCGCGTCTCCCAGATCACCTACGACGGTGAGAACTGGGAGGTCATCTCGGGCCTCAAGGACCTCACCGTGATGAACTCGACCAACTCCGAGTTCTGGGGCTACGTCAAGGACAAGTACACGACGCTGAAGGAGGCGTACGACCGCATCCTGGCGACGGACGTCTCCGCCCGCTGGCGCTACAACTGGACCAGCGACGAGCAGCGCATGCCGAACTGGGAGAAGTCCTACGAGCAGGCGCGCAAGCACATGCTCCACGCCTTCGCCGAGACGTACTCCCTCTCGCTCCAGCAGACCCTGTACCAGATGGGTTCGCGCATCATCAACAGCCGCAGCGAGATCGACGAGATCCGGTTCTCGCTGCCGAACAACCACCACTTCCTGGTGGACCTCGAACCGTTCGGCCTCAAGAACGACCATGAGGTCTACTTCGCGGCGGACCGTCCCTACGGTCTGATCGAGGCCACCGTGCTCCGGGACGGCGTCGAGCCGAAGATCCCGGTCGACATGACCAACCTCTGACGCGGCACTGAACCGGCCGCCGTCCGTCCACAGCCGGGCGGCGGCCGGTCATCCCGGAGGGAAAACCCATGGCACAGCCTGCAACGGGGCCGGCCGAAAGCCCAGGCAAAGAGCCCTCGAAATCCCTCGCCGACCCGGCAGTTCACCCGGTCGACGAGAAGCTTCCGCCCGCGCGGCTCGTCCCCGCCGCGCTCCAGCACATCGCCGCCATGTACGCGGGCGTCGTCACCCCTCCGCTCATCATCGGCCAGGCCGTCGGCCTGGACACCGCCGGCATGACCCGGCTCATCGCGGCCAGCCTCCTGATCGCCGGTCTCGCCACCATCCTCCAGACGATCGGTCTCGGCCCCTTCGCCGGCAACCGGCTCCCCTTCGTCAACGCCGCCTCCTCCGCCGGGATCGCGCCGATGCTCGCCATCGCCGAGACCAGCGCACCGGGCCACCAACTCCCCGCGATCTACGGGGCGGTGCTCGTCGCCGGAGTCTTCTGCCTGGCCGTCGGCCCCTTCTTCGGCAGACTGCTGCGCTTCTTCCCGCCGCTCGTCACCGGCGTGGTCATCACTCTCATCGGCGTCACCCTCATGCCCGTGCCGGTGGCCTGGGCGCAGGGCGGCGACGCCACCGCCGACGACTTCGGCGCCATGAAGTACCTGGCGCTGGCCGCCTTCACGCTCGTCGTCATCCTGCTCATCCAGCGCTTCGGCCGCGGCTTCCTCAAGCAAGTGGCTCTGCTCATGGGCATGTTCGTCGGCACGCTGGCCGCGATCCCGTTCGGGCTCGCCGAGTTCTCCGCGCTGAAGTCCGCGCCGCTCGCCGCCCTGCCGACCCCCTTCGCCTTCGGCGCGCCGGAGTTCCACCCCGCCGCCATCCTCTCGCTCTGCATCGTCATGCTCGTCCTGATGACGGAGTCCTCGGCCGGAATGCTCGCCCTCGGCGAGATCTGCGACCGCCGCACCGACGGCCGCACGATCACCCGCGGCCTGCGCACCGACGGCATCGCCACCCTCTTGGGCCCAATCTTCGGGGGCTTCCCGACCAGCGCCTTCGCCCAGAACGTCGGCGTCGTCTCGCTGACCCGCGTCCGCAGCCGGTACGTCGTCGCGGCGGCGGGCGGCGCGCTCCTGGTCCTCGGCGCCTTCCCGGTGCTCGGCGCGGTCGTCTCGCTCGTGCCCATGCCCGTCCTCGGTGGCGCCGGGATCGTCCTCTTCGGCTCCATCGCGGTCAGCGGCATCCGGACGCTCTCCGAGGCCGGCCTGGACGACAGCTCCAACATCATCCTGGTGGCCGTCGCGCTCGGCGCGGGCATCATCCCGCTCGCCGCGCCCACCTTCTACGCCGGTTTCCCGGCCTGGGCACAGACCGTCCTCGGCTCCGGGATCAGCGCGGGAGCACTGGTCGCGGTCGTGCTCAACCTGTTCTTCCATCATCTCGGCACCCACAGCCGCACCGCTGTGGCACTCAAATCCTCCTAGGGTCCTGCCGTGCCCACATCGCCACAGAGAGAAGAAGGAAGCGCCATGGCAGCTTCGGCAGACCCTCAGCGCATCGTCATCGAGAACTGTTCGATCGCCACCGTCGACGCCCACGACACGGAGTACGCGTCCGGGTACATCGTCGTGGCGGACAACCGCATCGAGTCCGTAGGCGCCGGCAAGGCGCCGGTGGGCCTGACCGGCGTCGTCCGCCGCGTCGACGGCACCGGGCACCTCGCGACCCCCGGCCTGGTCAACACCCACCACCACTTCTACCAGTGGATCACCCGGGGCCTGGCCACCGACCACAACCTCTTCAACTGGCTGGTCGCCCTCTACCCGACCTGGGCGCGCATCGACGAGCCGATGGCCCGCGCCGCCGCGCAGGGCTCGCTGGCCATGATGGCCCGCGGCGGCGTCACCACCGCCATGGACCACCACTACGTCTTCCCGAAGGACTCCGGCGACCTGTCCGGCGCGATCATCGGCGCCGCCCGTGAGATGGGCGTACGGTTCACCCTCGCCCGGGGCTCCATGGACCGCAGCGAGAAGGACGGCGGACTGCCGCCGGACTTCGCCGTCGAGACCCTGGAAGGCGCGCTCGCCGCCACCGAGGCGACGATCGACGCCCACCACGACGCCTCCTTCGACGCGATGACCCAGGTCGCCGTCGCGCCCTGTTCCCCCTTCTCGGTCTCCACCGAACTGATGCGCCAGGGCGCCGAGTTGGCCCGCCGTCGAGGCGTACGGCTGCACACCCACGGCTCGGAGACCGTCGAGGAGGAGCAGTTCTGCAAGGAACTGTTCGGGATGGGCCCGACCGACTACTTCGAGTCCACCGGCTGGCTCGGCGACGACGTGTGGATGGCGCACTGCGTCCACATGAACGACTCCGACATCGCCGCTTTCGCCCGTACGGGAACGGGCGTCGCCCACTGCCCGTCCTCCAACGCACGCCTGGCCGCCGGTATCGCCCGGGTCCCCGACATGCTCGCCGCCGGCGTACCCGTAGGCCTCGGCGTGGACGGCACCGCCTCCAACGAGTCCGGCGAACTCCACACCGAGCTGCGCAACGCACTCCTCATCAACCGCCTCGGCGCCCACCGCGAGGCCGCCCTGAACGCCCGTCAGGCCCTGCGCCTCGGGACCTTCGGCGGGGCCCAAGTACTGGGCCGCGCCGATCAGATCGGCTCCCTGGAGGCCGGCAAGCTCGCCGACCTCGTCCTGTGGAAGCTCGACACCCTGGCCCACTCCTCGATCGCCGACCCGGTGACCGCGCTCATCTTCGGCGCGGCCGCCCCGGTGACCCTCTCCCTCGTCGACGGCAAGCCGGTCGTCGAGGGCAACCACCTCACCACGGTGGACGAGGACGCCATCGCCCGCGTCACCCGCGACGAGGCCCGCCGCCTCGCGCAGATCGCCGCCGGGGCCTGACCCCGGGCGGTATCCCCGACCGGCCGGTCGAGGGGGACGGCCCGAGACCGGCCGCCGTGGACCCGAGCGGGGCCCACGGCAACCGGTCCGGCGGACGCGCGCCCCATGGTGCGTGCCCGCCGGACCGGTGATGAACGCTGCCCGCACACACCCCCGGTGCGCGCTCCTTCCCGCACCCCCCTCTGCACGACCTGCACGACCTGCACGACCTGCACCACCTGAGAGAGCCGCAAGCACCGCCGCACCACTTACGCATCACCTCCCTGACACCCGCGTCGCCGACGACGCGTAACCGACCGGAGGAACCGCCGTGGCCGCTAAGCCCAGGTTTCGCAAAGACGCAGATGCAGCCGCCCCCGACGCGACGGCCGATACCGCCGTGGACACGGGAGACGACCGGAAACACCCGGTCGACGAGACCCTTCCCCCACTGAAGATGTTCACCAGCGGCCTCCAGCACGTGGCCGCCATGTACGCGGGCGTGGTGGCCCCGCCGCTCATCGTGGGGCCGGCCGTCGGCCTCACCGCCAAGGAGACCGCCTTCCTGATGGGGGCGAGCCTGTTCACCGCGGGCATCGCCACCCTGCTCCAGACCATCGGCTTCTGGAAGGTCGGCGCCCGGCTGCCCTTCGTCAACGGCGTCTCGTTCGCCGGTGTGGCCCCGATGATCGCGATAGGCAAGGACCGGGGGCACGACGGGATAGCCGTCATCTTCGGCGCGATCATCGTCGCGAGTCTGCTCGGGTTCGTCCTCGCCCCGTACTTCTGCAAACTGGTCCGCTTCTTCCCGCCGGTCGTCACCGGCACCGTGATCACCCTGATCGGCGTCTCGCTCCTCCCGGTCGCCTTCAACTGGTCGCAGGGAGGCAACGCCACGGCGGACGACTACGGTTCGCTGACCAACATCACCATGGCCGCCGTGACCCTGGTGATCGTGCTGGCCCTGCGCAAGCTGCTGCGCGGCTTCCTCCAGCAGATCGCGATCCTGCTCGGCCTGGTCCTCGGCACACTGATCGCCATCCCGGCCGGCATCACCGACTTCGGCGCCATCAGTGACGCGGACGTCGTGGGCTTCCCGACGCCGTTCGCCTTCGGCGCCCCGCAGTTCGAGATCGCCGCCATCATCTCCATGTGCATCGTGATGCTCGTCTGCATGACCGAGTCCACCGCGGACATGCTGGCCCTCGGCAAGATCGTCGGCCGCCCCGCCGACGAGAAGATCATCGAGGGCGGTCTGCGCGCCGACACCCTCGGCAGCGCCATCAGCCCGCTCTTCAACGGGTTCATGTGCAGCGCCTTCGCCCAGAACGTCGGCCTGGTCGCCATGACCAAGATCCGCAGCCGCTTCGTCGTCGCGGTGGGCGGCGCGATCCTGATCGTCCTCGGCCTCGTCCCGGTCGCCGCCTCGGTCATCGCCCTCGTACCGCTGCCGGTGCTCGGCGGCGCGGGCATCGTCCTGTTCGGCACGGTGGCGGCCAGCGGCATCCAGACCCTGGCCACCGCCGCCCTGGAGAAGGGCGAGAACGCCCTGATCGTGGCGGCCGCCGTCGGTATCGGCCTGATCCCGATCGCCGCGCCGCAGTTCTACCATGCCTTCCCCGAGGACCTGCTGGTCGTCCTCGACTCGGGCATCTCCACCGGCTGTGTGGTGGCGATCGTGCTCAACCTCGCCTTCAACCACTTCGGCCGCAAGCCGGACACGGAGGACGAGGAGCCGGCGCACGGCGAGCACGTCGTGCCCGCTGCCGCGGGGGTCGGTGTCCACTGACGTATCCGCCCGCCCTCCGGTGAAGCCCCGTGCCCCGCACGGGGCTTCGGCCGTGCTCCGGCGACGTCAGCCCTGGTCACCCGCCCAGCCTGCCAGGCCGGGGCCGGGGGCAGGGAGCCGACCGGGGTCCGTCGGCTGTAGCGTCAGGGGCATGGAAGATCAGTCTGTTGTGGATGTCGGCGATGTGCGCCTCGCTTACCGGACCTGGGGCGACGCGTTCGGCTCGCCCGTCGTGCTGCTGCACGGCCTCGGCGGTTCGGCCGCGAACTGGGAGGCGGCCGGCGCCCTGCTGGGCCAGGAGTGGCGGGTCTTCGCCCTGGACCTGCGCGGCCACGGCGAGAGCGACTGGCCCGACGACTACGACCTGGAGCTGATGGCCGAGGACGTCGTGGGCTTCCTCGACGAACTGGAACTGGACCGGGTCGGCCTCGTCGGCCACGGCATGGGCGGTGTCGTCGCCCGGCTGCTGGCCCAGGAGCACTCCGACCGGGTGGAGCGGCTGGTGCTGGTGGAGACCCCGGCCCCGTTCCCCGGCGACCCGGGTCCGGCGGGGCGGGCCGAGGGCCCGGTGGACTACGACGAGAACGCGGTGTCCGCCGTACGGAACCAGCTCGCTGACCCGGGACCGGACGCGGACGCGGCCCTCGGCGACATCGTCTCCCCGACGCTGATCATCACCGGTGGCCCGGAGAGCGCGATGGAACAGCACCGTCAGGCGGATGTGGCCTCCCTGATCCCGGACTGCCGGCTGATCACGGTCCCGGGCGGCCACCGGATGCACGAGACCCGGGCCGACCAGGTGGCCGCGCACATCACGGAGTTCTTCACCAGCTGAGCGGCGCTTCGGCCGCGCGCGGTGATCAGGGCCGGATGATCGTGCGGACCAGCTCCGGCGTCCACTCGACGAGAGAGGCGCCTGAACGAAACCGTCAGGTACGCCGAGGCACGCCGACTCGGACGGGCCCCGCCTCCGCCGCCCTCACCCGCCCGGCGGCCGCCAGTCCGGACGGCGGCCGCTGAGGCCGATCACCCGGTCCAGCAGCGGGGCGTCGTCCGGCACCGGGACCGGCGGCCCGAAGATACCCCCGCCGTCCGGGTCGTCCTCGTCCGGAGCGAGCAGGACCGCGCAGGACCGCAGCTCCGCCTCGCCCGCCGCGTACGGCTGCCCCGTCGACCGGGCCAGGTCCCAGCCGTGGACGACGAGCTCGTTGAGCGCGACCGCCCCGGCCACCTCGCCGGGCAGCTCCACCCCGCCCGCCCGGGTCATGCCCGTCCAGGCGGCGGGGGAGCGCCAGGCCGCCGCCACCTCCTCCAGTCGCCGGGGCAGCACCTCACGCCAGTCGTCGTCGAGGACGGGCAGGGCGGCGTCCGGGGAGACGGCGGTGCTCGCGCCGAGATCCTTGCGGGCGGCGTCACGGAAGGCGGCGGTGAGCCCGGCGAGATGGCCGAGCAGCTCCCGTACGGCGTAGTCGGGGCAGGGGGTCGGGCCGTCCAGCCGGCCGTCGTCGACCGGACCGAGCAGCCCGGCGATCCGCCGGGCGGCCGGCTCCAGGTCCAGCAGGACGGAGGCCGACGCGGAGGTCTCGTGCGTATCCATACAGGGCAGACCCCTCCACCACCGAAAACTCATCGGCCGGCGGGCCACCCGGACCGCGAGGCGAGCGACGCAACCCGGCACATAGCGGAAGGTTCCCGGCCGGACTCTTGTCGGAGGGCCCCACGCCATGTCATACAGGTCTGGACCATTGCTGTCCGGATGGAAGGCACCCCCGTGCAACGCCCCCACATATCTGCCGCGTTGGCCTTTTCCGCCCTGCTCCTCACCCCCCTCCTCTCCGCCTGCGGTGGTACCGTCGAAGCCGACACACAGCCCCCCGGCACCCCCGAGGGCGTGACCGCCCAGGCCAGCAGTTCCACCTCGGTGCACGTCATGTGGAAGGCCGCCTCCGACGACGAGAAGGTCGCCGGCTACGAGATCTACCGGGGAGAGGCCAAGGTCAAGAGCGTCCCCGCGACCAAGACCATGATCGACGTCGACGGGCTCACGGCCTCGACGGACTACACCTTCAGCGTCCGGACCAAGGACACGGCCGGGAACCTGTCCGCGCCAAGCAAGGCCGTCCCCGTCACCACCCAGGCCATCCCGCCCAAGGACGACACGCCTCCCACCGCCCCGGCGAAACTGGCGGGCCGCGCCGACGGAAGCCGCGCCGCCACCCTCACCTGGGGCGCCGCCAAGGACGACGTCGGCGTCACCTCGTACGACATCTACCAGGAGGACTCCCGGATCCACAGCGTCGTGGGCACCGAGACCTCGGCGAAGGTGACGGGCCTGCGCCCCGGGACCGTCTACACCTTCACCGTCCGGGCCCGTGACGCCTCCGACAAGTCCTCGGCCGACAGCAACGCGCTCGACCTCACCACCGAGTCCGCCCCCGGCGCGCCCGCGAGCACCGCCCCCACCGGTCTGCGCACCGAGATCGGCAAGGAGGGCGCCGAGTTCACCCTCGACCTGTCCTGGGACCAGCCCGAGACGGGCGGTGTGATCCCCGCCTACGAGCTCTACCTGAACGGCAAGCTGACCACCACCATCGTCTGGGGCGGCACGCCCCCGAAGGGCCGGGCCACCTACCGCCTGAACCTCCCCGACCCGGCGGGCACCCGCTACTCGCTCAAGCTCAGGGCCAAGCTTCCGGACGGCACGTGGGGCGACTTCTCGGCCCAGCCGACAGTGGTCCTGACGGACTGACACCGGTCGCGGCATCCGCCTCCCAGGCGTGCGGCCCCTCGCGCCCTGTGGCCATCGGCACCGGAAGAGCCGGAGGGGCGGAACCGGCGGAGGCCGGCTACGACAGGAGCCTCCGCTCGCCCGGTGTCACGCTGAGCGGGCTTCGCCTACGGTAGATCTCTGTGGTGATCCATGAAGGGCGGGGAGATGCGCGGCGCGCGAAAGGGCCTGTCGGGCCTGCTGGTTGTGGTATTTCTGGCGGTGGCGGGATGCAGTTCCGGGGGCGAGGACTCCGCCGGTGCGAAGGACGACAAGGGCGGCCGGAGCGCAACGTCGAAGCCCGCCGGGAAGCCGGAGCTGAAAGCGCACGAAGCGCCGGTGAGATTCGCGGCGCAGCGTACGGGTGATCAGCTCGTCCAGTACGGGCCCTGGCGGAATTCGGCTCTGGTCGGGCGCTATCTCTTCACCCGGACCGTCGAGGACGTCCAGGTCACGGATGTGGCCACCGGGCGGCAGGCGGGGCCGCGACTGAGGCCGAAGAACCCGGTCGGGCGCGTGTACCAGGGCGCGTTCGAACGGGACACGGACCGTCAGGACGCCCTGGCCCCGTTCGCCCTGGAGCGGACGGACGGGCCACCCCTCGTCCTCGTCCCCTTCCACGTGTCCAAGCAAGGCCGTGGCACCGCCGCATCCCAGGAACTCGTCGAGCTCATGGTGCTCGACTCCGGCACCGGCAAGCTCCGCAGCAGCCTGGAGACCCCGCTGGTGGCGGATGCGTACCGGGACGCGAACCAGGGCCGGTCCACGGCTGTACGCGTCGTGGGCGCCCAGGACGGCACGGTGGCGGTCTCGCTGCGCGTCCACGCACGGCGGTCCGGCTCGGCCAACTCCGTGAGGGAGACCATCGGTGTCGACCTGAGCGACCCGGACCGGCCCAGGACCGCCTGGAAGAAGGCGGGCTTCGAGGCGTACACCGTCGCCGGAGGAAACGCGGTGGGCGCGGAGGCCGACACCGGCCTGCAGTACAAGGTGCTGACGGCCGTGAGTATGGAGGACGGCAACACGGTGTGGCAGGACCGCACCCACGAGCGCACCGCGGGCATGAACCCCGAACTCCAGGCGCAGTGGACGACGCCCGCCGGGCCGGACCGGATCATCACGACGAGGGTGACGCGCAGCGGCCTCGTCTCCTCCACCGCCCAGCTGCTCCTCGTGGACGCGGCGACGGGCAAGCACCGACCGCTGTCCGGCAAGCAGCGACCTGTGCACTGCCGCTACGACGGTACGTCGGTCGTGGTGTGCGGTCCGTACCCCGGCACGAGATCCCCGAAGGAGGTCTTCGCCCTCGACGCCCCCAGCGGAAAGATCCTCTGGGAACTGCCCGACCGTGCGGCAGGCCGCATCGTCCCCGAGGTCACCGCCGTCCGGCACGGCCGGGTCTACGCCGACACCCCTTCGGGCCCGGTGGTCCTGGACGCGCGCAGCGGCAAGGACATCGAACTCGATCCGGGCGTTGCTCCGGTGCTCGTCAACGAGTACGCGGGAGTGGCCGCCAGGTCGCGCGGCTCGGACTCCGGCCGGGCATCGGACGAGGACTGGGAGCTGTCCCTGCACCACACACGCGGCTGACCCCGCCGTGCACGCGAACCGCCCCCGGCGCTGTGCGGTGCCGGGGGCGGTGTTCGTACCTCGTGACGGGTCAGCGCAGTTGCTCGTACGCCGGCAGCGTCAGGAAGTCCGCGTAGTCCTGGTCCAGGGAGACCTGGAGCAGGAGGTCGTGGGCCTGCTGCCACTTGCCGGCGGTGAAGGTCTCCTCGCCGATCTCCGCGCGGATCGCGGCCAGTTCCTCGGCGGCGACCTTGCGGGCCAGGTCGGCCGTGGCGTGTTCGCCGTTCTCGAAGACCACGTCCGCGTTGATCCACTGCCAGATCTGCGAGCGGGAGATCTCGGCGGTGGCCGCGTCCTCCATCAGGTTGAAGATGGCGACCGCGCCCAGGCCGCGCAGCCAGGCCTCGATGTAGCGGATGCCGACCGCGACGGCGTTGCGCAGGCCGTCGTAGGTGGGCTTGGCGTCGAGGGTGTCGATGGCGATCAGGTCGCCGGGCGCCACCGAGACGTCCTCGCGCAGCCGGTCCTTCTGGTTCGGCCTCTCGCCGAGGACCGCGTCGAAGGAGGCCAGCGCGATCGGGACCAGGTCGGGGTGGGCGACCCAGGAGCCGTCGAAACCGTCGCCCGCCTCGCGGTCCTTGTCGGCCTTGACCTTCTCGAAGGCCACCTTGTTGACCTCGGCGTCGCGGCGCGAGGGGATGAAGGCGGCCATGCCGCCGATCGCGTGCGCGCCGCGCTTGTGGCAGGTGCGGACCAGGAGTTCGGTGTACGCCCGCATGAACGGGGCGGTCATCGTCACCGCGTTGCGGTCCGGCAGGACGAACTTGGCTCCGCCGTCACGGAAGTTCTTGACGATGGAGAAGAGGTAGTCCCAGCGGCCCGCGTTCAGGCCGGCGGCGTGGTCGCGCAGCTCGTAGAGGATCTCCTCCATCTCGTACGCGGCGGTGATCGTCTCGATCAGGACGGTGGCGCGGACCGTGCCCTGCGGGATGCCGACGTAGTCCTGGGCGAAGACGAAGATGTCGTTCCAGAGGCGGGCCTCCAGGTGCGACTCCGTCTTCGGCAGGTAGAAGTACGGGCCCTTGCCGAGGTCGATCAGGCGCTGAGCGTTGTGGAAGAAGTAGAGGCCGAAGTCGACCAGCGCACCGGGCACGGAGACGCCGTCCAGCTGGAGGTGGCGCTCCTCCAGGTGCCAGCCGCGCGGGCGCATGACGACCGTGGCGAGTTCGTCGGCGGACTTCAGCGCGTACGACTTGCCGGACTTCGGGTCGGTGAAGTCGATGCGGCGCTCGTAGGCGTCGGTCAGGTTGAGCTGGCCGAGGACGACGTTCTCCCACGTCGGGGCGGAAGCGTCCTCGAAGTCGGCGAGCCAGACCTTCGCGCCCGAGTTCAGGGCGTTGATGGTCATCTTGCGGTCGGTCGGACCGGTGATCTCCACCCGGCGGTCGTCGAGCGCCGCCGGGGCGGGTGCGACCTTCCAGGAGTCGTCCGCGCGGACCGCCGCCGTCTCGGGCAGGAAGTCCAGCGTGGAGGTGCGGGCGATCTCGGCGCGGCGCTCCCCGCGCCGGGCGAGCAGCTCATTGCGGCGCGGGGTGAACTGCCGGTGCAGTTCCGCCACGAACGCGAGGGCCGCGTCGGTCAGGACCTCTTCCTGCCGGGGCAGGGGCTCGGCATCGACGATGGCCAGCGTGGACGGCGCTGGTGCGGACATGAGCTGTCACTCCTTCAGCGGGCGGCGGCGTCATGGCCGCCGGGTCGCCTGATACGGCACGGCGTGCCATGGCTCCGAGATACGGCCGTGGGCGCCGTCTGAGGTTCAGAGGGCTTCTGACCAGTGGATAGTAGTTTCCTCATGGTGGAAGTTCAATGGTTTGTTGATGTCGAGATTCTCCGGGTCGACAGAAACGGGCCGGTGGCGGCGCAGCGTGCCAGCACGGCCACGGACGGTGGACGGTGAGCGGCGTCGTCCGTCACTCCAAGTGCTTGAGATCCTGCGTGGTGTCGATGTCGTACGCCTCGGCCACATCCGAACACTCCACGAGCGTGATCGCATCGCGGTGTTCCCGCAGATACACCCGCGCGCCCCGGTCGCCCACCGCCCCCGCGGCGATGTCCGTCCACCGGTCCGCGCCGAACAGCACCGGATGGCCCCGCTCCCCGTCGTACGAGGCGGCCGCCAGGCTCGCCCGCGAGCGGTACGCCAGACGCACCCGCGCCACCGCCTCCGCACCGATCCCCGGCTGATCGACCAGAAGGACGAGCGCCGCATCCGCGTCCGTCCCGCTCAACGCGGCCAGACCCAGACGGAGCGAGGAGCCCATGCCGTCCTCCCAGCCCGGGTTCACCGTCACCGCGCAGCCCGGGAGATCCGCGCGGGCCCGCACCTCGTCGGCCGCCGCGCCCAGCACCACGTGCAGCGGGCCGCAGCCGCCGTTGCCCAGGGAGCGCACCGCGTGCTCGATCAGCGGGCGGCCCCGGTGCTCCAGCAGCGCCTTGGGCCGGCCGCCGAGCCGACGGCCCCCTCCGGCGGCCAGCAGCAACCCCGCGACCTCGGGGTTCTTCGCCTGGGAGCGCGTGTTCGTAGCCATGTGCGTAACCATGGGGTCTGGATACCACTGAGCCCTTCGCACACGCGACACGCATGTCACCCTCAGGGGTAACCCTGATTTCTTTCCGTGGGCTGGCGCGCACTGCCTGTCATGGCGTTAACTTGCGGACGAACCCGGGGACTTGGCCACCGCCCGGGATCGGGGGTCACACCGGCACAAGGACGTGCGAGGGGGAGTGCTGTGTTGCGAAGCGTGGGGCAGAAGCGGCTGACCGGCAGCGGCGAGGACCCGAGAGTGGCCGAGCTGCGGATGGCCGTGTCCCGGCTTCGCCGGGAGCTGGCCGGGCTCCGGATCGAATTCCCCGACCGGCCGGTCGCCGAGGACGAGCTGGCGGCCCTGGACGCGATGGCCGTCAGCGGCGTGCCCGAGATCCCCCGGATGCGCCGTTCCCTGCTGCTGATCGCGGGGGCGATCGGCTCGGTGAGCGCGCTGGCCGCCGCGCTGCGCGAGGTGCGCAACGCGGTCGACCTCTTCGGGGAGCCCCCGCGCGGGTGAGCGCGAGGCGAAGCCCTCACCCGGCCCGCGCGGCTGAACCGCCGGGCGTGTCCCGTCAGCGGCGGATCAGCCTGCGGGCCGTGGCCGCCGCGACCGCCGACGTACGGGAGTCGACGCCCAGCTTGGCGTAGATGTGCACCAGGTGGGACTTCACCGTGGCCTGGCTCAGGAACAGCCGCTTGCTGATCTGCAGGTTCGACAGGCCCTCCCCGACCAGCTGGAGCACCTCCAGCTCCCGCCGCGTCAGCGCCTCGGCCGGGGTGCGCATCCGGTCCATCAGCCGGTGCGCCACCGAGGGCGCCAGCGCCGAGCGGCCCGCCGCCGCCGTGCGCACCGCGGCCGCCAGCTCCTGCGGCGGCGCGTCCTTCAGCAGATAGCCGCTCGCCCCGGCCTCGACCGCCGCCAGGATGTCCGCGTCGGAGTCGTAGGTCGTGAGGATCAGGACCCGCGGGCCGTCCGGCAGCGCGGTGATCGTCGCGGTGGCCTCCGAGCCGTGCAGACCCGTACCGAACTGGAGGTCCATGAGGACCACGTCGAAGCCGCCCGCCGCCGCCAGGGCGACGGCCTCCTCGGCGGTGGCGGCCTCACCGGCGACCCGGAAGCCCGGCTCGGTGTCCAGGACCGCCCGCAGCCCCGCCCGGACGACCGGGTGGTCGTCGGCGAGCAGCAGCCGGATCGCCGCCGCGCCCTCGCCCCCGCTCATGCCGCACGCTCCGTCTCCGCGACGGGCAGCGGCAGGGTGAGCGCCACCGCCGTGCCCTGGCCGGGCGCCGACTCCACGCTCAGCGCACCGCCGAGCGATCCCGCGCGCGCCCGCATCGCCGGCAGCCCGAAGCCGCCGTCGCCGCGCTCGTGCACCGGCGCCCCGGACGGGTCGAAGCCCTGCCCGTCGTCCACGACGTCCAGGGCCACCGAGGTGTCCATGAAGCTCAGGGTGATCTCCGCCCGCCCGGCCCGCGCATGGCGCACCGTGTTGGCCAGCGCCGACTGCGCGGTCCGCAGCAGCGCCACCTCGTACGGGGTCGGCAGCTCCACCGGAGTGCCGCTGACCGCGAACCGTACGGTCAGGTCCGGTGCGGTCGTACGGGCGCAGAGCCGCTCCAGCGCGGCGGCCAGCGAACCGTGCTCCAGATCCGGCGGCGTCAGGGCGCGGACGAAGGAACGGGCCTCGGCGAGATTGGCCTGCGCGGCCTCGCGGGCGGCACGGACATGCGCGGCGGCCGGGGCGTCCTCGGGCAGCGAGCGCTCGGCCGCACGCAGCAGCAGCTGGATGCTCGACAGACCCTGGGCCAGCGTGTCGTGGATCTCCCGGGCGAGGCGCTCACGCTCGGCGAGCGTCCCGGCGGTACGTTCCGCCTCGGCCAGGTCGGCGCGGGTGGCGACCAGCTCCACGATCAGCTCGCGCCGCCGTTCGCTCTCCCGGAACAGGGCGTCGTACCCGAGGACCGTGGCGACGGCGACCGCCGCTCCGATCAGCGGCCCGATGAACGCGCCGGGCGCGATCTCCTGCCGGTGCACGACGAAGCTGGTGATCGCAGCGGCCGCGGTGACCACGACGGAGGGCAGCGCCCAGCGCATCGGCAGGAAGTGGAGCTGGAGGAAGTAGAGCGGGAAGGCCACCCACAGGGCGTCCGGCGACAGCACCAGCAGCGCCGCCCACAGGATCCACAGCCCGCCCAGCCACCGCGCCCCCGCCCGGCTCCCCGGCTGTACGGAGGAGGTCAGCGCCCCCGCCGCGTACAGCGCCGCCGTCAGCAGCGTCACGGCCACGACCGCCGCCGTGTCCTGCGCGTCCTCGCTCACCGCGCGCACCACGACCAGGGCCAGCAGCCCCGCCAGCAGCGCGTGCAGACAGAGTCGCAGGGCTGCCGTGACGTGGGTGTGCGATCGCGAATCCATGGTTCGTCCAGCGTAGCCGCGGCCTTCCCGGTCCCGGTCAATCGAAAGGTTGATCCCGGGCCCGTCCGCCGCGCGATGTTTTCCCGCCCGCGCCGCATGACGCTGGAGCCCATGTTCGTCGCATGGAGAGACCTCCGCTTCGCCAAGGGCCGGTTCACGCTCATGGGCTCGGTCGTGGTGCTGATCACGCTGCTCGTGGGCCTGCTGTCCGGCCTCACCGCCGGGCTGGCCCGGGAGAACACCTCGGCCGTCACCGGGCTCGACGCCGACCATCTGGCCTTCGCCGCGCCACCGGACGGGCAGGCGGAGTCGTTCGCCGACTCGACCGTCCGGGAGGACGACTGGCGGGCCTGGGCCGCCCGGCCCGGGGTCGAGGCCGCGCAGCCGGTCGGCATCCGGACCCTGAACGCCACCGCCGGTGAGCGGAGCGTCGCCGTCTCCGCATTCGGCGTCGAACCGGACGGCACGCTCGGGCCGGACGGCATCGGGCCGGGGCGGGTCGTGCTCTCCGCACGGGCGGCCGAGGACCTGGGAGCCGCCGCCGGTGACCGGATCGCGCTCGGCCGGACCGAACGCGAGGTCGCCGCTGTCGCCACCGACGCCTCGTACAGCCACACGCCCGTCGTCTGGACCACCCTCGACGACTGGCAGCAGACCGGCCACGACGGCGCCGGGCCCGCCGAACAGGCGACCGTGATCGCCCTGACCACCACCGGCGGCGTCGACCTCGCGGCCGGGGACGAGGCGGCGGGCACCAGCACGCTCGCCCTCGACGCCTCCCTCACCGCGATCGGCTCCTACCAGGCGGAGAACGGTTCGCTGCAACTGATGCGCGGCTTCCTCTTCGCTATCTCCGCCCTCGTCATCGGCGCGTTCTTCACCGTCTGGACGATCCAGCGCAGCGGCGACGTCGCCGTACTGAAGGCGCTCGGCGCATCGACCCCGTACCTCCTGCGCGACGCGCTCGGGCAGGCCGTGGTGATGCTCGCCCTCGGTACGGGTCTGGGCACCGCGCTCGCCGCCGGGGCCGGCGCCCTGATCGGCGGGGGAGCCGTGCCGTTCGTGCTGGACGCGGCGACCGTCCTCGTCCCGGCCGCCGTGATGATCGCCCTCGGCGCGCTCGGGGCCGCCCTGTCCGTCCGGCGGATCACCGCCGTCGACCCGCTCACCGCACTCGGGAGTGCCCGATGACGCTCACCCTGACCGACGTCACCCTCACCTACCCGGACGGCGAGGGCCGGCTCACCGCCCTGGACCGGGTGTCGCTGGACGTGCCGGCGGGCACGCTCACCGCCGTCGTCGGGCTCTCCGGCTCCGGCAAGTCCAGCCTGCTCGCCGCAGCCGCCACGCTGGTCACCCCGGACTCCGGCGAGGTCGTCGTGGCCGGGACGCCGACCGCCGGGCTGAGCCGCGCGGGCCGGGCCGCCCTGCGCCGGGACCATATCGGCATCGTCTTCCAGCAGCCCAACCTGCTGCCCTCGCTGACCGCCGCCGAACAGCTCCAGGCGATGCGCCACCTCTCCGGCGGCCCGGTGCGCGCCGCCCGCCGCCGGGCCCTGGAGCTGCTGGACGCGGTCGGACTCGCCGACCGCGCCGACCGGCGGCCGCACCAGCTCTCGGGCGGTCAGCGCCAGCGGATCAACATCGCGCGGGCCCTGATGAACGAACCGGCGGTCCTGCTCGTCGACGAGCCGACCAGCGCGCTCGACCACGAACGGGGTGCGGCCGTGCTCGACCTGCTGGTCACCCTGACCCGGGAGCGCGCCACCGCCACGGTGCTGGTCACGCACGATCTGGCGCACCTGGACCGGATGGACCGCACGGCGACGATGGACGACGGGCGGCTGACCGTACCGGCCCGGGTCTGACCGGCCCGGGGCGGGGGCGGGACGCGGCGGGGTCCGGAACACCGGGCCCCGCCGCACCCCGTCTCTGAATCGTCGGCGGTCTCGGCGGTCTCGGGGGTCTCGGCGGTTCAGCCGCCGTTCGAACCGCTGCTCGCCAGGGCGTCGGACAGCTCCTTGGCGACCTGCTGGAGGATCGGCACGATCCGCTCCGTGGCCGCCTCGGTCACCCGGCCCGCCGGGCCCGAGATGGAGATCGCGGCGGAGGTGGGGGAGTTCGGCACGGAGACCGCGAGACACCGCACCCCGATCTCCTGCTCGTTGTCGTCCACCGCGTATCCGGCGCGGCGCACCGCCTCCAGGGCGTCCAGGAAGCCCTCCGGCGTGGTGATCGTCTTCTCCGTGGCGGCCGGCATGCCCGTACGGGCCAGGAGCGCGCGGACCTCGTCGGCGGGGGTGTGCGCGAGGAGCGCCTTGCCCACCCCGGTGGAGTGCGGCAGCACCCGGCGGCCGACCTCGGTGAACATCCGCATGGAGTGCTTGGACGGCACCTGGGCGACGTACACGATCTCGTCCCCGTCCAGCAGCGCCATGTTGGCGGTCTCGCCGGTCTCCTCCACCAGCCGGCTGAGGTAGGGGCGGGCCCAGGTGCCCAGCAGCCGGGAGGCGGACTCGCCGAGCCGGATCAGGCGGGGGCCGAGCGCGTAGCGCCGGTTGGGCTGCTGGCGTACGTATCCGCAGACGACCAGGGTGCGCATCAGCCGGTGGATGGTCGGCAGGGGAAGACCGCTGCTCGCGGACAGCTCGCTCAGCCCGACCTCGCCCCCGGCATCGGCCATCCGCTCCAGCAGATCGAAGGCGCGCTCAAGGGACTGCACCCCACCGCTGGAACCGGAGGGCTTGGAGTCGGCTGTGCTGGCGTGGGACGGCGGCACGTCAACGGTCCTTTCGAAGCGGAAGGCAAGGCAGCAGCCTACCGGGCGGTTCCCGGACGGCCCACAGCTGCCCGGTCGGCGTCCATGCCGGTCAGGGCCTGTTTTGTCCGGGTGCCGCCGGTCGGTGCGGGCGGCTCGGCACCGCCTCTCCTGACCCATGCTACGTTCCGCAGTTCGAAATCGGACTTCTACTTTGTGGAAACCTCCAGTCGGGGGTCCGGGTGGTACGGCGGGTCCCCGCGACGGAAGGTGGGGTCTTGACGAGGGCGTTCCCCGAGTGAAGACTCCACCGAAGCTTCAACAGTTCGTTGAATTCCTGTTGTGGATCAGTGGATCATCTGTTGTGGATCATTTCTGGAGTGAAGGAGCACGGGTGTCCGGTCCGGACGTGAACCTGGTACTGCGCTCGACGCGCGTCGTCACCCCCGAGGGGACCCGCCCGGCGGCGGTCGCCGTAGCGGGCGGGACGATCGACGCGGTCCTGCCGTACGACACCGAGGCGCCCGCGGGCGCCCGCCTGGAGGACTTCGGCGACGACGTCCTGCTGCCCGGACTGGTCGACACCCACGTCCACGTGAACGACCCCGGCCGCACCGAGTGGGAGGGCTTCTGGACCGCCACCCGCGCGGCCGCCGCCGGTGGCATCACCACGCTCCTGGACATGCCGCTCAACTCCCTCCCGCCGACCACCACCGTCGGGAACCTGCACACCAAGCAGCAGGTCGCCGCCCCCAAGGCGCACGTCGACACCGGCTTCTGGGGCGGCGCGATCCCGTCCAACGTCAAGGATCTGCGCCCGCTGTACGAGGCCGGGGTCTTCGGCTTCAAGTGCTTCCTGTCGCCCTCCGGCGTCGAGGAGTTCCCGGAGCTGGACCAGGAGCAGCTGGCCCGCTCCATGGCGGAGATCGCCGGATTCGGCGGACTGCTCATCGTGCACGCCGAGGACCCGCACCACCTGGCCGACGCCCCGCAGCGCCCCGGCCCCGCCTACGCCGACTTCCTCGCCTCCCGCCCGCGCGACGCCGAGAACACCGCGATCGAAGGGCTCATCGCCCACGCCAAGCGGCTGAACGCCCGCGTCCACGTCCTGCACCTCTCCTCCAGCGACGCCCTGCCGCTGATCGCCGCCGCCAAGCGCGAGGGCGTCCGCGTCACCGTCGAGTCCTGCCCGCACTTCCTCACCCTCACCGCCGAGGAAGTCCCGGACGGGGCCACCGAGTTCAAGTGCTGCCCGCCGATCCGCGAAGCCGCCAACCAGGACGCCCTGTGGGCCGGGCTCGCCGACGGCACCATCGACTGCATCGTCAGCGACCACTCGCCCTGCACCACGGACCTCAAGACCCCGGACTTCGCCTCCGCCTGGGGCGGCATCTCCTCCCTCCAGCTCGGCCTGCCCGCCATCTGGACCGAGGCCCGCAGGCGCGGCCACTCCCTCGACGACGTCGCCCGCTGGATGTCCGCCGCCCCCGCCGAGCTCGCCGGGCTGACCCGCAAGGGCGCCATCGAGGCCGGCCGCGACGCCGACTTCGCGGTCCTCGCCCCCGAGGCGACTTTCACCGTCGACCCCGCCGAGCTCTTCCACCGCAACCAGGTCACCGCCTACGCCGGGAAGACCCTGCACGGCGTGGTCCGCTCCAGCTGGCTGCGCGGTGTCCGCATCGCCTCCGACGGCGTCCTCGCCGAGCCCACCGGCCGCCTCCTCGAACGCGACCACTGACCGTTCCCGAAAGGACACCCCGACCATGACGGACGCCGCGATACCCCGCTTCACCGGAGACGCCCGCCCCTATGCGGGCGGCGACCCGTACGCCGACCACCGCACCGCCGACTTCCCCTTCACTCACCTCGTCGACCTGGCCGATCGCCGCCTCGGCGCGGGCGTGATCGCCGCCAACGACGAGTTCTTCGCCGAGCGCGAGAACCTGCTGAAGCCCGAGCCCGCCGTCTTCGACCCGGAGCACTTCGGGCACAAGGGCAAGATCATGGACGGCTGGGAGACCCGCCGCCGGCGCGGCGTCAGCGCCGCCGAACCGCACCCCACCGCCGACGACCACGACTGGGCCCTCGTCCGCCTCGGCGCGCCCGGCGTCATCCGGGGCATCGTCCTGGACACCGCCCACTTCCGCGGCAACTACCCGCAGGCCGTCTCCGTCGAGGCGGTGTCCCTGCCCGGTTCCCCGTCGCCCGAGGAGCTCCTCGCTCCCGACGTGAAGTGGACGGTGCTCGTCCCCCGTACGGCGGTCGGCGGCCACGCGGCGAACGGCTTCGCCGTCGACACCGAGCAGCGCTTCACCCACCTGCGGGTCAACCAGCACCCGGACGGCGGAATCGCCCGGCTGCGGGTGTACGGAGAGGTCGCCCCGGACCCCGCCTGGCTCGCCGCCCTCGGTACGTTCGACCTCGCGGCGCTGGAGAACGGCGGCCGGGTCGAGGACGCCTCCGACCGCTTCTACTCCCCGGCCACCAACACCATCCAGCCCGGCCGCTCGCGCAAGATGGACGACGGCTGGGAGACCCGCCGCCGGCGCGACCGGGGCAACGACTGGATCCACTACCGCCTCGCCGCGCAGTCCGGGATCCGGGCCGTCGAGATCGACACCGCCTACCTCAAGGGCAACTCCGCCGGCTGGGCGAGCCTCTCGGCGCAGGACGGCGACGACGGCGACTGGACGGAGATCCTGCCCCGGACCCGCCTCCAGCCCGACACCAACCACCGCTTCGTGCTGGACGGGACCGTCCGGGCCACCCAGGTGCGGATCGACATCTTCCCGGACGGCGGCATCTCACGGCTCCGGCTGTTCGGATCGCTCACCGAGGAGGGCGCCGCCGCGCTGGCTGCCCGTCACCGGGAGCTCGGCGGCTGACCCCCGAGGACGGGCAGGGCCGGACGCACCGCGGTCGCGCAGGGGGGCCGCGGTGTGCCCGGCCGGTCCCGTTACGTGAGGGTGTGTCACCCTGGTCGGGGTGCGGCGAGCGGGCCCGGGGCCCGGCGGACCGCACCTTCCGACGCCCTCGACCAGGAGACCCCCATGATCTTCATCGCCGTCAAGTTCACCGCCCTCGTCGCCGAGCGCGACAACTGGCTTCCCCGGCTGGAGGACTTCACCGTCGCCACCCGCAGCGAGCCCGGCAACGTCTTCTTCGACTGGTCCTACAGCGTGGAGAACCCCGGCGAGTTCGTCCTGCTGGAGGCCTTCGCCGACGCGGCGGCGGGCGAGGCGCACGTGAACTCCGACCACTTCAAGGCGGCGATCGAGACGATGTCGGAGATGGTGGCCGAGGTCCCCGAGATCATCAACGTCGAGGTGGCGGGCACCGGCTGGTCCCGGATGGCGGAGGTCACCCCGCGCAACCGGTGACCAGGGAGCCTTCCCAGGGTCTGTCGTCACACGGCCGCCTGCCGGGCGACGACGGCAGTGTGACGACAGACCCTAGAACTCCTCGTGCGACTCCGGGTCGCCGCCGAACCGCCGCTGCCGCCCGGACGCGATCGTCGTCAGCTCCTGCGCCGTCAGCTCGAACCCGAACAGATCGAGGTTCTCGCGCTGCCGGCCCGGGTCCGCGGACTTCGGCACCGGCACCGCGCCCAGCTGGGTGTGCCAGCGCAGTACCACCTGGCCGGGGCTCACCCCGTGGTCCTCGGCGATCGCCACGGTCGAGGGATCCTCCAGCACCTCGCGGCCCCGGGCCAGCGGGCTCCAGCTCTCCGTGACGATGCCCTTCGCCGCGTGCACCGCCCGCAACTCCTCCTGCGGGAGCAGCGGATGCATCTCGATCTGGTTCACCGAGGGCAGCACGCCCGTCTCCCGCTCCAGCCGCTCCAGGTGCGCGGCGGTGAAGTTGGAGACGCCGATCGAGCGGACCAGGCCGTCCTCGCGGAGCCGGATCATCGCCTTCCAGGTGTCCACGTACCTGTCGACGCGGGGGAGCGGCCAGTGGATCAGATACAGGTCGACGTACTCCAGGCCCAGCCGGGCCCGTGACTCCTCGAACGAGGCGAGCGTCTCCTCGTACCCCTGGTGCCGGCCGGGCACCTTCGTGGTGACGACGACCTCTTCGCGGGGCACGCCGCTGCGGGCGATGCCCCGGCCGGTGCCGGTCTCGTTGCCGTAGGTGAGGGCCGTGTCGACCAGCCGGTAGCCCAGCCCCAGGGCCCCGGCGACGGCCTCCTCGGCCGCCGCGTCGTCCAGCGGGTAGGTGCCGAGCCCCACCGCCGGGAGCCGTGTGCCGTCGTTGAGCGTGTGAACCGGTGTGCCGGACATGTGCTGGTCCTGTCCTTCCCGTCGCTGCCCCGTCCCGGCCAGCGTAGGGGCGCGGCCGGTACGGGGCAGCCGGACGGGGCCGCCGGGGGAGCGCGCCCGGCGTACGCCCGGGCGGCGGCGGTACTCAGGCCGCGTGGCCGCCGTCCACGACGAGTTCCGTGCCCGTGATGAAGCCCGCCTCGGCGCTCACGAGGTAGGCGACGAGCGAGGCGATCTCCTCCGTCGTGCCGAAGCGGCCCAGCGCGTTCGCCGCGCGCTGGCCCTCGGCCAACGGCCCGTCGGCCGGATTGAGATCGGTGTCCACGGCCCCCGGCTGAATCACGTTCACCGTGATGCCGCGCGGCCCCAGCTCCCTGGCGAGCGGCTTGGTCAGCCCGGTCAGGGCGGACTTGCTGAGCCCGTAGAGCGTGGAGCCGGGCCCGCCGGCGTACCGGCTCAGGGCGGAGCCCACGGAGATGACGCGGCCGCCGTCGGCCAGCCGTTCCGCCGCCGCCCGGCAGGCGAGGAAGGCCGCCCGTACGTTCACCGTCAGCGTCCGGTCCACGTCAGGACCGGCGAGCGTGGCGATCGGGCCGAGGACGCCGACGCCCGCGTTGTTGACCAGGATGTCGAGCCGGCCGAGCGCGTCCGCCGCCCGGTGCACGGCGTCGGCGGCCGCGTCGGCGTCCGCCGCGTCGCAGCGCAGGGCGACGCCCCGCCGGCCGAAGCCCTCGATCTTCGCGACGACCGCACGGGCCGCCGCCTCGTCCTGGACGTAGGTGACGGCGACGTCCGCGCCGTCCTGGGCGAGCCGCAGCGCGATCGCGGCGCCGATGCCCCGGCTGCCCCCGGTGACCAGGGCGGCCCGCTGTGGAAGGCCGGTGGGAACGGTGGCGGAAGCGGCGACAGGAGCGGTGCCGGACAGGGGTGCGGAAGAGCTGCTGGAAGAAGCACGGGAAGCGGTGCTGGACATGGCTGTTCCTCGCTGACGGGGATGCCGTCGCTCCGACGGCATCCCCCAGCAAACGCGCGCCGGGGCCCGCGCACCGGCGGCTATCGGACACCCACGGCAGCCCCGGGGCCGCCTACCGTAACGGCAGCAGCGCGGGGTCCGTCGCCGCCGCCCGCAGGCGGACCAGAATGGCGCGGGCCGCCTTGTCGTAGCCGAGGTTGTTGTTCTGGAGCACCGACTCGGCGTTGGCCAGCTCCAGCAGCGCGATCACCTCGAACGCCAGCTGGCACACGTCGGTGTCCCCGTGCAGCTCCCCGGTGGACCTGGCCTCCTCGATCGTCTCCTCCACGAAGGTGACCCAGCCCGTCTGCGCGGACGCCAGGGCGTCGTGGACCCGGCCGCTGCGGGCGTCGAACTCCGCGGTGGCGGCGTAGAAGAAGCAGCCGCCCCGGAACACCCGCTCGCGGGAGTACGCGATCCACGCCTCGCACATCCGCCAGACCCGCCCCAGCCCCGGGGGCACCGACCGGGTCGGGCGCAGCACATGGTCGACATAGACGGCCACCGCCCCCCGTACGGTCGCCAGCTGAAGCCCCTCCTTCGAGCCGAAGAGCGCGAACACGCCGCTCTTGCTCAGCCCCAGCTCGGTGGCCAGCCGCCCCAGCGACAGGCCCTCCAGTCCTTCGACCGAGGCGATCTGCACCGCCCGCCCCAGAATCAGCTGCCGGGTCTGGTTCCCCCGCTCGACCCGTCCGTCCGCTCTTACCGACGCCATGTGACCACTCCGTGTCTCAGAGTTATCGAGGCGTCAGTCTAGGGAGCGGTGGCGCGGGTCGCCGGACCCTCCGTCGCCCGCCGGAACGGCCGGACCGCCTCTGACCACGGCCGATGCCCGCCGACGCCCGGCCGTTGAGACAGGTGTTCCCTTCCCGGGAGCCGGGCGGGTAGCGTGATCGTTCCGCGTGCGAGCCGGTGAGGTCTCCACATCACCTCCGTGGAGCTCCAGGAGAACCAGGTGTCCGCTGTCGCCGTGCCCGCCGTCGCACCCCCGCACCGCGCCTGGGCCACCGATCTGCCCGTGCTGGCGGTCGCCGTCGTCTGGGGCGCCAGCTACCTCGCGGCCAAGGGCATCACCACCACCCACACCGTCATCGCCGTGCTCGTCCTGCGGTTCGCGGTCGTGCTGCCGGTGCTCGTGGCGACCGGTTGGCGCCGGCTGAGGGCGCTGACCGGCGCGCAGTGGCGGGGCGCCGGTCTGCTGGGCCTGGTGCTGAGCGGGATCTTCCTGCTGGAGACGTACGGGGTGGTGCACACCTCCGCCACCAACGCCGGGCTGATCATCAGCCTCACCATGATCTTCACGCCGCTGGCCGAGGCCGCCGTGACCCGGGTGCGCCCGTCGGCCGGGTTCGTCGCCGCGGCCGGGCTCTCCGTCACCGGGGTGGTCCTGCTGACCCAGGGCGGCGGGTTCACCGGCCCGTCGGCCGGTGATCTGCTGATGCTGCTCGCCGCCCTCGCCCGGACCGTCCATGTGCTGGCGATGGCCCGGATCAAGGCGGTCCGGAACGCCGACTCGCTCTCCCTGACCACCGTTCAGCTCGGCAGCGCGGTCGCCGTCTTCGCCGTCCTCGCCGCCGTCCCCGGCACCGGCGCCTCGCCGTGGAGCGCGGCGGCGGACTTCGGCGCGCGGGAGTGGGCGGGGCTGGTCTTCCTCTCGGTGTTCTGCACGCTGTTCGCGTTCTTCGTCCAGATGTGGTCCGTACGCCGCACCTCGCCGTCCCGGGTCAGCCTGCTGCTCGGTACGGAACCGCTGTGGGCCGCCGCGGTCGGCATCAGCCTCGGCGGGGAACGGCTCGGGCTGCTCGGGGCGACCGGTGCGGTGCTCGTCCTGGCGGGCACCGTGTGGGGCAGGCGGGACGCGGACCGGGAGCGCGCCGGGGCGTAGGGCCTGTCGTTCGGATCAGGCCCTACGCCCTCACCGGGTCGTGATCGTGCCCATCAGCTCTTGATCGAGTCCGCGGCGATCATCACGGCCGTGCCCGTCACGATCAGCACGATGTTGACGAACAGCATGCGGTCGCTGAGAAAGTCGATGTGCCGCACCACCGTCCACAGCCGGAACCAGCCCGTCCACTCGTACAGCAGCCCGCCCACACCCTGGGCGAAGACGAGGAACCCGATCGTCTCGACGATTCTCTTCATGGCCCGAGCCTCCCGCCCGGCCCGGGCCCGCCGCGTCGGCCACCGGTCCCGCCCGCCGCGCCGAAAGTAGCGGACCGCGCGACTTTGGTAGCCGCCTGGCCCCGTGACGCCCCTCCGCGGCGGGGTGCTGCGTAACTTTGTCGACATGACGCGCACCGAGTACCGCTGGCTGCTCCCGTCGGCGATGGCCGATCCCGGCCTGCCCGACGACCGGGCCCGGACGCGGCGGACCGTACGGGACTGGGTCGTCGACATCACGGCCTTCCTCTGCGCCGCGGGGTTCGGCCTGCTGGTCCTCGCCGCGATCGAGGCGGACGACACCACGGCGGACGTCGTCGTGGTCGTGGACTCGGTGATCGGGGCCGCGGCCTGCTGCGCGCTCTGGGTCCGGCGGCGCTGGCCCGTCGCACTCGCCGCCGTGCTGACCGTCGTCTGCATCATCGAACCCGTGGCGGCGGGCGCGCTGATGGTGGCCCTCTTCAGTCTGGCCGTCCACCGGCCCTTCAAGCCCGTGGCGATCGTCGGCGCGGGCGCCCTGGCCGTCACGCCCCTCCAGCCCTTCCTGCGCCCCGACCCGGCGACCTCCTACGTCGCCTCGACCATCATCGGGGTCCTGCTGGTCCTGCTGGTGCTCAGCTGGGGCATGGTCGTACGCTCCCGGCGCCAGCTCGTCGTCACCCTCCGGGAACGGGCCCGTCGCGCCGAGGCCGAGGCGGAGCTGCGCGCCGAGCAGGCCCAGCGGCTGGCCCGGGAGGCCATCGCCCGCGAGATGCACGACGTCCTGGCCCACCGGCTGACGCTCCTCAGCGTGCACGCCGGGGCCCTCGAATTCCGGCCCGACGCCCCCGCCGCCGAGGTGGGCCGGGCCGCCGGCGTCATCCGGGACAGCGCCCACGAGGCCCTCCAGGACCTCCGCGAGATCATCGGCGTCCTGCGCGGGCCCGGCGACACCGACGAGGGCGACCGGCCGCAGCCCACCCTCGCCACCCTGGACACCCTCGTCGCCGAATCCCGGCTCGCGGGCATGAAGGTCACCGTCGACAACCGGGTCGCCGACCCCCAGCACGCCCCCGCCGCCACCGGCCGCACGGTCTACCGGATCGTGCAGGAGTGCCTGACCAACGCCCGTAAGCACGCGCCCGGCGCCGAGGTCCGCCTCACCGTGACGGGCTGCCCAGGTGATGGCCTCACCGTCGAGGTGGAGAACCCCGCCCCCGTCGAACCCTTCGAGCGGGTCCCCGGCTCCGGCCAGGGGCTCATCGGCCTCACCGAACGCGCCACGCTGGCCGGCGGCGCGCTGGAGCACGGCCCGACGAAGGGCGGCGGCTTCGCGGTCCGGGCCCGGCTTCCGTGGCCGGCCGCGTGACGCCCGCGGCCGTGACGCCGGGCCGGAAGCCCGCCCCGTGGGCCGCGCGCCCCGGCTGGTTACGGTGGCCGTCATGAACACCCCGGCGTCCCCGACACCCCCGGCGTCCCCCGCGCCCCCGCCCGTCCGGCTGCTGATCGTCGACGACGACCCGCTGGTCCGCGCCGGGCTGACCCTGATGCTCGGCGGAGACGAGGCCATCGACATCGTGGGGGAGGCCGCGGACGGCGTCGAGGTCGAGGAGCTCGTCGAGCGACTGCGCCCCGACGTGGTCCTGATGGACATCCGGATGCCGGTGATGGACGGACTCACCGCCACCGAGCGACTGCGCCGCCGGCCCGGGGCCCCCGAAGTCGTCGTCCTCACCACCTTCCACGCGGACGAACAGGTGCTCCGGGCCATCCGGGCCGGGGCGGCCGGATTCGTCCTGAAAGACACCCCGCCCGCCCGGATCGTCGATTCGGTGCGCCGGGTCGCCGCCGGGGATCCGGTGCTCTCGCCCGCCGTCACCCGTCAGTTGATGGCCCGTGCCGCGGGCGGCGGACCTGATGACCGCAGCGCCCGTACCGACCGCGCACGCAGGCGTTTCGACCAGCTCGCCGAGCGGGAGAAGGCCGTCGCCGTCGCGGTCGGACGCGGCGGATCCAACGCGGAGATCGCGGCCTCCCTCTACCTCAGCGTCGCGACCGTCAAGACCCATGTCTCACGGATTCTTGCCAAACTCGAACTCAACAACCGGGTGCAGATCGCCCTGTTGGTCCACGATGCGGGACTCCTCGACACGGACGAGGAGAGCGGCGGCGGCCTAGGCTGACGGAGTGCAGCGGACCGCAACGGATGAGGGGCTGACCACGATGGCTGTGCTCGATCTGCGGAACCTTCCCGACTTCACCGTCGACCCCTATCCGTACTACGCGAAGCTGCGCGCCGAAGGGCCGGTGCACACCGTGCGCACCGAGGAGATGGAGCGGATCTGGCTGATCGTCGGATACGAGGAGGCCCGTGCCGCCCTCGCCGACCAGCGGTTCGGCAAGGACTGGCGGACCAGCGGGCGTTGGACCGAGTCCGATGCCATGCTCAGCGCCAACATGCTGGAGATGGACGCCCCGCACCACACCCGGTTGCGCCGGCTCGTCGTCCGCGAGTTCACCCCCCGGCGCATCGAGGCGCTGCGCCCGCGCATCACCGAGGTCACCGCACAGCTCCTCGACGCCATGGTGCCCCGGGGCTCCGCGGATCTGGTGGACGCGCTCGCCTTCCCCCTGCCGATGACCGTCATCTGTGAACTCCTCGGCGTCCCGGACATCGACCGGGACGCCTTCCGGGCGCTCTCGAACGGCATCGTCACGCCCACCCCGGAACAGCGGGAGGCCGACCCGGTCGGGGCGATGAACGCCTATCTTGTCGACCTCATCGAGGACAAACGCCGCTCGCCCGGAGAGGACCTGCTGAGCGCGCTGATCCGGGCCCGGGACGAGGGCGGCGACAGCCTTTCCTCCGCCGAACTCGTCGGCATGGCCTTCGTGCTGCTGGTCGCCGGTCACGAGACCACCGTCAATCTGATCGCCAACGGGGTCCGCGCCCTGCTCGACCACCCCGGGCAACTCGCCCTGCTGCGCGCCGACCCGGGGCTGCTCGACAACGCGGTGGAGGAGATGCTGCGCTACGACGGACCGGTGGAGACCGCCACCTTCCGCTTTACTCGGGAGCCGGTGACCGTCGGCGACACGGTGATTCCGCGCGACGGGGCGGTGCTCGTCGCGCTGGCCTCCGCCGACCGCGACCCCGGCCGCTTCCCCGACCCGGACACCTTCGACATCCGCCGCGAGCCCCAGGGGCATCTGGGATTCGGCCACGGCATCCACTACTGCCTGGGCGCGCCGCTCGCCCGGATGGAGGCCCGCATCGCGATCGGCGCCCTGCTGGAGCGCTGCCCGGACCTCGCCCGCGACCCGTCCGGCGGTGAGCTGGACTGGCTGCCCGGCCTGCTGATGCGCGGGGCGCGAGGGCTACCGGTGCGCTGGTGAGGCGCGCCGCGGCCCCATCCGTCACCTCCTCCCGAAGGGAAACGCGTTGACCACTCCGCCCCTGGTCGATCTCGCAGCGCTCGGCGAGCAGTTCACCCGTGACCCCTACCCGGCCTACGCCGCCCTGCGTGAGAAGGGCCCGGTCCACCGGGTGCGGATCCCCGAGGGCGCGGACGCCTGGCTCGTCGTCGGATACGAGGCGGGCCGCGCCCTCCTCGCCGACCAGCGGCTCTCCAAACACTGGAGCCGGGCCTCGCCCGCGCTCGGGGTCAGCAAGGTGTCCGCGGGCTCCTCGATGCTCGGCTCCGACGCCCCCGACCACACCCGGCTGCGCAAGCTGGTCGCCCGCGAGTTCACCCCGCGCCGGATGGAGCGACTGGCCCCACGGGTGCAGGAGATGACCGACGGGCTGCTGGACTCGATGCTCGCCGCCCCGGACCGTACGGCGGACCTGGTCGAGGCGCTGTCCTTCCCGCTGCCGATGTCGGTGATCTGCGAACTGCTCGGCGTGCCGTTCCTGGACCGCGAGGACTTCCGCACCTGGTCCGGCCAGGCGGTCTCCGCCCTCGACGCGTCCCTGCGCGCCTCCTCCACCCAGGCGATGACCGCGTACATCGCCGCGCTGCTGGGCGACAAACGCGAGAAGCCGGGCGACGACCTGCTGAGCGCGCTGATCCACACCGCCGACGAGGACGGCGACCGGCTGTCCGGCGACGAACTGATCGGCATGGCCTGGCTGTTGCTGGTCGCCGGTCACGAGACCACCGTCAACCTCATCACCAACGGCGTGCACAACCTCCTCGCCCACCCCGGCCAACTGGCCGCTCTGCGCGCGGACTTCTCCTTGATCGACAACGCGGTCGAGGAGATCCTGCGCTTCGAGGGGCCCGTGGAGACCCCCACGTACCGCTTCACGACCGATCCGATCGAGGTCGGCGGGACGGTGATCCCCGGCGGCGGCGAACTGGTCCTCGTCGCGATGTCGGACGCCAACCGCGACCCCGCCCGCTACCCCGACGGGTCCCGCTTCGACATCACCCGCGACGCCCGGGGCCATATCGCCTTCGGGCACGGCATCCACTACTGCCTGGGCGCTCCGCTGGCCCGCATCGAGGCCAAGATCGCCATCCGGTCGCTGCTGGAGCGCTGCCCGGACCTGCGGCCGGCCGCCGACCCGGCGACGCTCGCCTGGCGCACCGGAATGCTGATGCGGGGCCCGCTGAGTCTTCCGGTCGCCTGGTAGCGGCGGGCCGGCTTCCGTTCAGCCGCAGGGGATCTCGGTCATCGCCACCGGCCGGCGTTCGCGGCGGGAGACCTCGCACGCCTCGGCGATCCGCAGCGCGTGCAGGGCCTCCCGCCCGTCGCACGGATTGGCCAGCTCCCCGCGGGCCACGCGCAAAAACGCGTCCAGCTCCGCCTCGTACGCCGGGGCGAACCGCTCCAGGAAACCCGGCCAGGGCTTGGCCGGGGCTCCGGGGCCTTCGGACTCGGCCGAGGTCAGCGGCGTACGGTCGTCCAGGCCGACGGCGATCTGGTCCAGCTCGCCGGCCAGCTCCATCCGCACGTCGTACCCGGCGCCGTTGCACCGGGTCGCGGTGGCGGTGGCGAGCGTCCCGTCGTCGAGGGTGAGCAGCGCGGCGGCCGTGTCCACGTCGCCGGCCGCCCGGAACATCGCGGGTCCGACGTCCGAGCCGGTGGCGTACACCTCGGCCACCTCGCTCCCCGTGACCCAGCGCAGGATGTCGAAGTCATGGACCAGGCAGTCGCGGTACAGCCCGCCGGAGAGCGGGAGGTAGGCGGCGGGCGGCGGGGCGGGGTCGGAGGTGACCGCCCGCACGGTGTGCAGCCGGCCGAGCCTCCCCTCCCGCACGGCGGCCCTGGCCTCGCCGTACCCGGCGTCGAAGCGCCGCATGAAGCCGAGCTGGAGGACGCTGCCCGCGGCCTCGACCTCCGCGAGCGCGGCCAGGGTGCCGGGCAGGTCCAGGGCGATCGGCTTCTCGCAGAAGGCGGCCAGTCCGGCGCGGGCGGCCCGGGCGATCAGTCCGGCGTGCGCCGAGGTGGCCGAGCAGATCACCACGGCGTCGGGCAGGCCCTGGGCCTCGCCCTCCCCGGTGAACAGGTCGTCCACGGCGACGGCCCTCCCGCCGGTCCGCAGGGCCGAGGCGGCAGCCCGCTCCGGATCCGCGTCCGCCAGCAGCAGGGCGTCCACGGCGGGGTGTCGGCTCAGCACCTCCGCGTGGAAGCTGCCGATCCGTCCCGTTCCGATCAGTCCGATGCGCATGGGCCCCAAGGTGGCTTCGCCCGGTCGTCATGTCAAGCGTTTGTCCTGACAAACGACAAGCCATGGCCATGTCCGGACAAGCGAACTACGCTCGCCCCGTGACCGCACATGGAACCGACCGGCCGCTGCCGCTGAGCGTGGACCGCACCAGCCCGGTGCCGCTCTACTTCCAGCTGGCACAGCAGCTGGAGGCCGCCGTGGAACAGGGCCGGCTGGCCCCCGGCGCGCTGCTCGGGAACGAGATCGACCTCGCCGCACGCCTCGGCCTGTCCCGGCCGACCGTCCGCCAGGCCATCCAGTCACTCGTCGACAAGGGACTGATGGTGCGCCGCCGGGGCGTCGGCACCCAGGTCGTGCACAGCAAGGTCCGCCGCCCGCTGGAGCTCAGCTCGCTCTACGACGACCTGGAGGCGGCCGGCCAGCGCCCCGCCACCGGCGTCCTGCGCAACAGGGTGGAACCGGCCACCGCGGAGGTCGCGGCGGCGCTCGGGGTCGCCGAGGGCGGCGAGGTCCACCTCGTGGAGCGGCTGCGCAGCGCGCATGGCGAACCGGTGGCCCTGCTGCGCAACCACCTGCCGCTGGGGCTGCTGCCGCTGCCCACCGAGGAGCTGGAGGCCACCGGCCTCTACCGGCTGATGCGGGCCGCGGGCATCACGCTGCACAGCGCCCGCCAGTCGGTGGGCGCCCGCGCCGCGGACGAGGGGCAGGCGCGGGTGCTGGGGGAGCCGGTGGGGGCGCCGCTGCTCACGATGGAGCGTACGACGTACGACGACGGTGGCCGGGTGGTCGAGTTCGGCTCGCACGTCTACCGGGCGGACCGGTACGCCTTCGAGTTCCAGCTCCTGGTTCGTGCCTGAACGGTGAATGCGGCCCGCACATTCAGCCGGTCCGGCGTTCGAGGGCGGAACCGTTGCGGTGGTGTCGGCCGCACTCGTGAGGTTCCTGTGCCCAGGGTCTCTGCGGTCCGCAGGCCCACCACCCGAGGGTTCGGTCCTCAATCGCCGGACGGGCTCGGTGGGGGCCGGCCCCAAAGGCCGGGTGGGCTGAAAACGTGTGGCACACGGGTTGCGCCGGCCGGGCCCCGTGCCCCAGGCTCCTGTGTCCTCGGCCCACCCGCGCAAGGCCCCCGGGCAGGGCTCGGGGATACTTGGGCGGTCGGGTCGGGGCCGTACACTCCGCGGCCCGGTCAAGCGCACAGCGAGCAGCAGTAGAAGGGCACGGCGTCGTGGCAAGGGTTCGGACAGGGGTACGCGCGATGGGCGCCGTGCTGGCAGTGGTGCTGGGCGCCTCCCTCGCGGGATGCAGCAGCACCGGCGGCAAGCGGGCGGAAGAACGCGCGGCCGCGGCCGCCGAGGGACGGGCCGCGGTCAACACACCGCGCTGGACCGTCGCCATGGTCACCCACTCGGGCGACGGCGACACGTTCTGGGACATCGTCCAGAAGGGCGCCGAGCAGGCGGCCCTGAAGGACAACATCAACTTCCTCTACTCGCACAACGACGAGGCCAACCAGCAGGCCCAGCTCGTCCAGACCGCGATCGACAAGAAGGTCGACGGGCTGATCGTCTCGCTGGCCAAGCCGGACGCCATGAAGGCCGTGGTCGCCAAGGCCGTCAAGGCGGGCATCCCGGTCGTCACCGTGAACTCCGGCTCCGCCGAGTCCAAGGAGTTCGGGGCGCTCACCCACATCGGCCAGGACGAGACCATCGCCGGTGAGGCCGTCGGCGACGAGCTGAACGAGCGGGGCCGCGAGAAGGCGCTCTGCGTCCTGCACGAGCAGGGCAACGTGGGCCACGAACAGCGCTGCGCCGGAGCGAAGAAGACCTTCGACGGCACGATGCAGAACCTGTACGTCGACGGCACCAACATGCCCGACGTCACCGCGTCCATCGAGGCCAAGCTCCAGTCCGACAAGAGCATCGACGCGGTCGTCACCCTCGGCGCCCCCTTCGCCGACGCCGCCGTCCAGGCCAGGCAGACGGCGGGCAGCAAGGCCGAGATCGATACCTTCGACCTCAACGCCAAGGTCGCCACCGGCCTGCAGACCGACAAGCTCGGCTTCGCCGTCGACCAGCAGCCCTACCTCCAGGGCTACGAGGCCGTCGACCTGCTCTGGCTCTACCGCTACAACCGCAACGTCCTCGGCGGCGGCCAGCCCGTCCTCACCGGCCCGCAGATCATCACCAAGGACGACGCCGACGCCCTGGCCGACTACACCAAGCGGGGCACCCGATGAGCGGTTCCACCGCCGCCCCGGAGAAGCCGGCGCAGGCGGACGAGCGCCTGGTGCGCACCTCGCCGCTGCGCAAGCTGCTCGGCCGCCCCGAGCTCGGCTCGGTCGTCGGCGCGGCAGCCGTCTTCCTGTTCTTCGCGATCGTCGCCGACAGCTTCCTCCAGGCCTCCAGCTTCGGCACCGTGCTGTACGCGGCCTCGGTCCTCGGCATCATGGCCGCCCCGGTCGCGCTGCTGATGATCGGCGGCGAGTTCGACCTCTCCGCCGGGGTCCTGGTGACCAGCTCCGCGCTGATCTCCTCGATGTTCAGCTACCAGATGACCGCCAACGTCTGGGTCGGCGTCCTCGTCTCGCTGCTGGTCACCCTCGCCATCGGCGCGTTCAACGGCTTCGTGCTGACCCGCACCAAGCTGCCGAGCTTCATCATCACGCTCGGCACCTTCCTGATGCTGACCGGTCTGAACCTCGGCTTCACCAAGCTGATCAGCGGCACCGTCTCGACCAAGGCGATCGGCGACATGGAGGGCTTCGAGTCCGCCCGCGCCCTGTTCGCCTCGACGCTCACCCTCGGCGGCGTCGAGTTCAAGGTGACGATCCTGTGGTGGGCGGCGCTCGTCGGTATCGCCACCTGGATCCTGCTCCGTACCCGCTTCGGCAACTGGATCTTCGCGGTCGGCGGTGAGGCCGACGCGGCGCGAGCGGTCGGCGTGCCCGTGATCCGTACCAAGATCGGGCTCTACCTCGGCGTCGCCTTCGCCGCCTGGGTCTCCGGCCAGCACCTGCTGTTCAGCTACGACGTCGTCCAGTCCGGCGAGGGCGTCGGCAACGAGCTGACCTACATCATCGCGGCCGTCATCGGCGGCTGCCTGATCACCGGCGGCTACGGCTCCGCGATCGGCTCGGCGGTCGGCGCCTTCATCTTCGGCATGACCAGCAAGGGCATCGTGTACGCCGAGTGGAACCCGGACTGGTTCAAATTCTTCCTGGGAGCGATGCTGCTCCTGGCCACCCTGCTCAACGCGTGGGTGCGCAAGCGCGCGGAGGCGACGTCATGACGGCCACCCCTGAAGAGACCGCGGGAACGACCGGGGAAGCGACCGCCGGACCGCTGGTCGAGCTGGACGACGTCAGCAAGTTCTACGGGAACGTCAAGGCCCTGGAACATGTCTCGCTGGAGGTCCACGCGGGCGAGATCACCTGCGTCCTCGGCGACAACGGCGCCGGCAAGTCCACCCTCATCAAGATCATCGCGGGGCTGCACCGGCACGACGCCGGACGCTTCCTGATCGACGGCGAGGAGACCGCCCTCGCCAATCCGCGCGACGCCCTGGACCGGGGCATCGCCACCGTCTACCAGGACCTCGCCGTCGTCCCGCTGATGCCGGTCTGGCGGAACTTCTTCCTCGGCTCCGAGCCCACGCTCGGCGCCGGCCCCTTCAAGCGCCTCGACGTCCGGAAGATGCGCGAGACGACCCGTACCGAACTGCTCCGCATGGGCATCGACCTGCGCGACGTCGACCAGCCCATCGGCACCCTGTCCGGCGGCGAGCGGCAGTGCGTGGCCATCGCCCGCGCCGTCTACTTCGGCGCCAAGGTCCTGGTCCTGGACGAGCCGACCGCCGCGCTCGGCGTCAAGCAGTCCGGCGTGGTCCTGAAGTACGTGGCGGCCGCCCGCGACGCCGGTCTCGGCGTGGTCCTCATCACGCACAACCCGCACCACGCCCACCTCGTCGGCGACCGGTTCGTCCTGCTCAAACGCGGTGCGATGTCCGGCAGTCACACCAAGGACGACGTCACGCTGGACGAACTGACCCGGCAGATGGCGGGCGGCAGTGAGCTGGAGGAGCTCAGCCACGAGCTGGAACGCACCCCGACGCCCACCCTCCCGGGCGGCTCCGCCGCCACCGAAGAGGGCTCCTGACCGCCGACCCGCCCCGGCGCGGCCGACCCCGGCCGACGGCCGCCGGGGCCCGGCAGTGGCAGAATCGAGCGCGGCGGGCGCCGTCCGCCGCCGGCCGTGACAACGGCCCGGACCCCCAGACCCCGCAGGGACGATGAGCACGTACCGCGACTTCGCACACCGCGGCTCCGCCCGCGCCACCGTCCTCAAGACCGTCGGCACCAAGGAACGCCGCTCGCACCTCACCGCGCCCCGGGTCCCCACGGTCGGGATCGACATCGGCGGCACGAAGGTGATGGCGGGTGTCGTCGACGCCGACGGCAACATCCTGGAACAGCTGCGGACCGAGACGCCCGACAAGTCCAAGAGCCCCAAGGTCGTCGAGGACACCATCGTCGAGCTGGTCCTGGACCTCTCCGACCGGCACGACGTCCACGCGGTGGGCATCGGCGCGGCGGGCTGGGTGGACGCCGACCGCTCCAAGGTCCTGTTCGCCCCGCACCTCGCCTGGCGCGACGAGCCCCTGCGCGACGCCATCGCCTCCCGCCTCGTCGTCCCCGTCATGGTCGACAACGACGCCAACACCGCCGCCTGGGCGGAATGGCGCTTCGGCGCGGGCCGCGGCGAGGACCATCTCGTCATGATCACCCTCGGTACGGGCATCGGCGGCGCGATCCTGGAGGACGGCCAGGTCAAGCGCGGCAAGTACGGGGTGGCCGGTGAGTTCGGCCACATGCAGGTCGTGCCCTCGGGACACCGCTGCCCGTGCGGGAACCGGGGCTGCTGGGAGCAGTACAGCTCCGGCAACGCCCTGGTCCGCGAGGCCAAGGAGCTGGCCGCCGCCGACTCCCCGGTCGCGCACTATCTGCTGGACCGGGTCAAGGGAAACATCCCCGACATCACCGGGCCGCTCATCACCGAACTGGCCCGCGAGGGCGATGCGATGTGCATCGAGCTCCTCCAGGACATCGGCCAGTGGCTCGGCGTCGGCATCGCCAATCTGGCCGCCGCGCTCGACCCCTCCTGCTTCGTCATCGGAGGCGGCGTCAGCGCCGCCGACGACCTCCTGATCAACCCCGCCCGGGACGCCTTCAAGCGCCACCTCACCGGCCGCGGCTACCGCCCCGAGGCCCGGATCGCCAAGGCACAGCTCGGCCCCGAGGCGGGTATGGTCGGCGCGGCGGACCTGGCCCGGCTGGTCGCCCGCCGATTCCGCCGGGCCAACCGGCGGCGCGTCGAGCGGTACGAGCGGTACGCCCAGATCTACGACCAGGCGGCGAGCACCATCCGCAACACGCGGTCCACCCGTACCGCCGACTGAACCGCGACCGCCCTTTCGGGCGTCCACCCATCCGTACGTCTCGTCACGTCGCCCCAGCACCTAGGGACCACCTGATCATGATCGCAGCCGAGCACCCCGTGGTGCCGCACCAGTCGGAGTCTCCGGGCGACGGCGAGGGCAAACCGCCCGAGGGCCGTCGGCGGGTGTTCAAGCGGCGCTTCATCACCGCCACGATCATCGTGCTGCTGATCGGCATCCCGGCCGGCTACCTGCTGATCTCGGCCGGCCAGAGCCGCCGCTCGGGTCAGGACAAGGAGGCCGAGGCCGCCGCCCAGGGCCTCCGCGAGGGCTGGCCCTCCAAGATGCAGCGCCGGATCTTCGAGATCCCGATCCCCGGCAACGGCCAGGGCGTCCAGTACTACGAGACGAACAACTGGAAAGCCAGCCGGATGTACGCGAAGTTCCGGACGACCTCCGCCGGCCTCGACCGCTTCCTGTCCGGAGTGGGCACGGGGCGCGCGGCGCTGGAGCCGGGCGAGATCGACATCAGCCAGCGCGACATCAAGATCACCGGCTGGTCCTTCGGCCCGGGCGAGTACTGGGCCAGCACCACGCACAGCAACAAGAAGCCGCGCCCCACGCTGAACATCACGGTCAATATGACCGACCCGGCCAGCCCTGTCGTCTATGTCGTATCGGCGGCGACCCCCTGACCCCCCGCCCGACGGAGGGTGGCCGGGGTGAGGGCCGCCGGCAGGCCGAGAATCGGCCGCGCGTTCCCGGCTCGTCTCAAAGATGTCCTGCGAAGGAGCCTCCTCGGCGACGATGATGATCGCCATGCCGGAAGTTCTGGAGATCCTCGCCCTCGCCTGTACCGGCCTGTACGCCGGATACATGGTCGCTTTCATGTCGGGCATCATGCCCGCGCTCAAAGAAGTGGACGACGCGTCGTTCACCCTGGTCATGCGGGCGGTGAACCGCAAGGTTCCCGGCCCGCTCTTCCTGCTCCTCTTCCTCGGATCGCTCGCCTTCCCCGTGGCCTCGTTCTTCGTCGCGCCGGACGGCCGGGCGGGCGGCGACACCACCCTGATGGGCGTCGCTGCCGGGTGCGCCCTGGTCGGGCACCTGATCACCTCGGGCGGCAACGTCCCGCTGAACAACGCGCTGGAGTCGTCGAAGGGGCGGGGCGACGAGCGGAGCGCCCGTACGGCCTTCGAGGGCCGGTGGAGCGCCCTGCACGCGCTGCGCACCCTGTTCGCGGCCGCGGCCTTCGGCCTGGTCGCCGTGGTCGTCACCGGCTGAGCGGCCGCCGCCGACCGGATGGGTACCTACGTGAAGCTTCGCCGAGATGAGACGATGAAGCATGAAACTGAGTCTGTGAGCTATTCACCGTCTGCGAACCGGAGACTTTAATGGAGTCATGAGCACTCACGGACAGAACACAGCGCCCATCCTCGTCATCGGCGGCACCGGCAAGACCGGGCGGCGCGTCGTCGAGCGTCTGGAGGCGCTCGGCCGCCCGACCCGGGTCGGCTCGCGCTCCAGCGAGACGCCCTTCGTATGGGAGGACGAGAACACCTGGCAGGCCGCTCTCGACGGAGTCTCCGCGGCCTACGTCACGTACTACCCGGACCTGGCGTTCCCCGGCGCCAAGGAAGCCATCGGACGGTTCGCCGCCGTCGCGGTGGAGCGGGGCGTCAAGCGCCTCGTGCTGCTCTCCGGCCGGGGCGAGGAAGGGGCGGTCGCGAGCGAGGACGCGCTCAAGGCGTCCGGCTGCGACTGGACCGTCGTCCGCTGCAACTGGTTCAACCAGAACTTCAGCGAGAGCTTCTTCCTCGACCCCGTCCTCGCCGGTGAGCTGGCGCTGCCGACCGGTGACGCCGTCGAGCCCTTCGTGGACGCCGACGACATCGCCGACGTCGCGGTCGCCGCGCTCACCGACGACCGCCACATCGGCAAGACGTACGAGCTGTCCGGCCCGCGGCTGCTGAGCTTCCACGACGTGGTCCGCGAGCTGTCGGCCGCCACCGGCCGTACCATCACCTACATCCCGGTCAGCGTCGACGACTACCGCGCGGCGCTGCGGGAGCTGGGCGAGCCGGAAGAGTTCGCCGACCTCTTCACCCTGATCGTCGACGGCCGCAACGCGAGTGTGGTGCACGGCGTCCGCGAGGCGCTCGGGCGGGAGCCCAAGGACTTCGCGGACTACGCCAAGGAGGCGGCCGCGGGCGGCGCCTGGAACACCTGACCGCTCCCGTACGAGCAGCGGTGGTCCGCGGAACCGGGAAACCGGACCGCGGACCACCCTGCGGACCGTGTGTTGCCACATACCGACAAGTCGGGAGCCCGGCAGCGCAGCGCCGGAGCGCCCGAAGAAAAGAGGGACGCGATGGACGGGCCGGCGTGGGAGGGCAGAAGTGTGGGCGCACTGCCCCGCCACCTCCGCGGATTCGCGCAGACGCATCTCGCGCTGCGACGTGACTCCCGCCGACTGGTCGCCGCGGTACCGCTGCTGACATCGAGCGGCCTGCCGGCGGTCGCGGAGTGGTGGCGGCAGTTCCGGGACATCGTCGACTGGCACCACCGTACCGAGGACGAGATCCTCTGGCCGGGTCTGATCGAGCACGCCCCCGAGATCGCCGCCGGATCGCACCTCATGGTCCAGGACCACGTGGCCCTCGACGACTCCATGCTCCGGGTGACCCGGGCCCTGGAGGCGGGCCGGGCCGAGGCGCTGGACGGCCCCGTCGGCATGTTCGACTCCGTCCTTCACCGGCACCTGCACGAGGAGGAGGAACTGACGTTCCCGGTCTTCGCCAGGGTGCCGCCGGACGTCTTCACCGCTCTGGAACGCCGCGTCCTGGCCGCGGCTCCCTTCGGCGTCAAGCGGATCCTGCCGCCCTGGCTGCTGGACGGACTCCCCGACCCGGACGGGGTGATGCCGACGCCGGTGCGGCTGATCGGCCGCACGCTGCTCTCGAAGCGCTACCGCCGCTCCGTCACCGGACTGCTGGAACCCACCTGACCCGGACCCTCCGCCGGTGCCGGCGGCCCGCACCACCGAACGACCGGAGAGACATCATGAGCCCCACCTCCTCCCGACCCGACCCCGCACTCCTCGCGGCCACCGTCGGCACCGGTCTGATGGCCGGTCTGTATCTCGCCTTCGACGTCGGTGTGATGCCCGCGCTGGCGCGCCGCGACGACGAGGCGTTCGTGAGCACGATGCGCCGGGTCAACGACGCCCTCGACGACAGCGCCTCCTTCGGGGCGCTCTTTCTCGGAGTGTTCGTGGCCACCGGTGTCGCGGCCCGCCGGCTCCGGCGCGCGGAGCGGGGCGCGGCCGCCCGGCGCGCGGGGGCCGCCGCGGTGCTCTACGGCCTGAGCGTCGCGGTGACGATCGGCGCCAACCTGCCGCTGAACCGTCGGCTCCGCGGCGCCCCGGTGGCCGCGTCGGCGGCGACGGCTGCAAGGACCGCCTACGAGCGGCCGTGGCGGACGGCGAACACCGTCCGTACGGCCGCCTGCCTGGGGGCTCTCGTCCTGCTCGGCGACGCGGCCCGGCGGCGGGCGGTTTCCCGGGCGTGGTGACGGGAAGTGTCGAGCGGGGAGCCGGGAACCGCCGCAGGTTTTGGGCCGTTGGCAGAAGGCCCGGGGCATGACCGAGCTTCACGGACCGTCCGTGCGGTGGTCGGCGGCCGGGTCCGCACCCACTCGCGGGACCACGATGGCGAAACGGTATGAGGTGACTGTGGTGGATGCGTTCAGCGGCCTGCTGGGAAGCCCCAAGGCGCGGGGGGCCTTTCTGCTGAAATCCGTGTTCAACCCCCCGTGGGGCCTGCGGGTCGAGGACCGTGCCCCGCTGTCGCTCGTCACCCTGCTGCACGGGTCGGCGTGGGTGCTCCGCGAAGGCGGCGAGCCGGTCAAACTGGCCGCCGGCGACGTCGCGGTCCTGCGCGGCCCCGAGCCGTACACCCTCGCCGACGACCCGGCCACCCCGCCCGGCGTCACGGTCGCCGCCGAACAGCGGTGCAGCACCACCGACGGCGAGGACGTCACGGAGACGATGTCGCTGGGCGTGCGGACCTGGGGCGAGCCGCACCGCTCCGGCTCCACCGTGATGCTGAGCGGCACCTACCAGGCGCCCAACGAGGTCGGCCGTCGGCTGCTCGCCAGCCTGCCGGCCCTGCTGGTGCAGCCCGCATCGGCCGCCCGGACGCCGCTGATCGGCATGCTGGCCGCCGAGATGGACCAGGAGGACCTCGGCCAGGAGGTGGTCCTGGACCGGCTGCTCGACCTGCTGCTGATCAATGTGCTGCGGTCCTGGCTGGCCGAGCCCGGCACCGGTGCGCCGCTCTGGTTCCGGGCCCAGAGCGACCCCGTCGTCGGCCGGGCGCTGATGCTGCTGCACGACCGGCCGAGCGAACCGTGGACGGTCGCCTCGCTCGCCTCCGCCGTGGAGGTGTCCCGGGCGAAGCTGGCGCGTCACTTCAACGAGCTGGTCGGCGAGCCGCCGATGTCCTACCTGACCGGATGGCGGCTCACGCTCGCCTCCGACCTGCTGCGCGACCCCGATCTCTCGGTCGCCAAGATCGCCGAACAGGTCGGCTATTCGGGGCCGTTCGCGCTGAGTGCCGCGTTCAAACGCGAGCGCGGCGTCAGCCCGCAGGAGTACCGCCGGGGCAAACGCTCGGAGCAGGTCCCGGCCACCGGTTCCGACGGCCGGACGGTGATGCTCAGACGCTGAGCCGCGCCGTCGGCCGGGAGACACCCGGCCGACGGGGGGCGAAGCCCGGCACGGCCACGGCCGTGAGCAGCAGTCCGCCCCCGACGTGCCAGCGGCCCGCATAGGGGTACGCGCCACCCACCGGTCGCGGCACCCCCCTTCCGGTCGCGGCGGGCCGCCGCCGCGCCGGGGGCGGTTCCGTACGCCCCGGACGCACCCGGGCCGTGAACAGGCCGTCGGCGGTGAACGCCACCTCGACGGCCAGCGTCCCGATCCAGCGGCCCGTGGCCGGGTGCCAGGCTTTGTAGACCGACTCCTTCGCGCTGAACAGCAGCCGGTCCCAGGGGACTTCGGGGCTGCTCCGAAGCAGCTCGGCGACCATGCGCCGCTCCGGGTCCGTCGCCACCAGACCCAGCAGCCCCGTCGGCAGCGGCAGGGCCGGTTCGGCGTCCACCCCGAGCGCCGCCCACACCTCGGCGCGTGCGGCCACCGCGCCCCGGTACCCGGCGCAGTGCGTGATGCTCCCGACGACACCGGCCGGCCATGCCGGGCCGCCCTCCGCCGTACGCAGCAACGGGCCCGGTGCGACGCCGAGTCGGTCCAGGCAGCGGTGGGCGCAGGCCCGCGCGGCGGCGAACCGCCGGACGGTCGCCTCGGGCCGTCCGCGCAGCAACGCCAGCTCCCGGGGATCGGGCAGGCCGGGCAACGCGTCGTCGAAGGCCTCCGCCCGTGCGACTCCTTCCGGAACGACCCGCTCGATCACGGCCTGCCGCCCGCCCCGAGCACCCCGGGGCCGTGCCCGGAAGCCCGCGCGCCGGGCGCGGCCTTCCGGACCCGGCCCCGGGGTGCGGAGCGCAGCGGGTCACCGGTCACCGGGAGCCCGTCCGTTTCACGGCCCCGTCGCTCCGGGACCGGCCGGCCGACGCCCCGTGGACCCGCAGCACCGCCGCGACCACCGCGTCCGGGCTCTCCAGCGGCAGGACGTGTCCGGCACCGGGCAGCAGGGTGAACGTGGCGTCCGGCAGCGCGGCGGCCAGCTCCCGCCCCAGCTCCGGCCGGATGACCTTGTCCTTCTCCCCGGCCAGGACCGCGGCCGGAACCCGCACGGAGGCCTGTGCCGCCCGCAGGTCCATGCCCCGGGAGGACCGGAAGCAGGCGGCGCGCACCGTCGGCGCGGTCCCCGCGAACACCTGGCGGTTCACCTCCCGGAGCCGGGAATCCAGCGCCGTACCCGTCATCTGGCCGAGCAGGAGCCGCCCGAGCGCGGGCCGCCGCAGCGCCCAGGAGAAGAGCGGGGCCTCCATCATGGCGGCCTCCTTCTCCGGCGTGTCCTGGTCGTGCGCGGCGGAGGCGACCAGCACCAGGCCCACCGGGCCGGCGTCCGGCCCGGAACCGGCCGCCAGCGACAGCGCCGCGAACCCGCCCCCGGAGTGGCCGACGACGATCGGCGCGTCACCGGCGTACGAGAGGACCGTCGCCAGGTCGGCGGTCATCGCGTCCGCGCTCACCCCGGAGGACCCGACGGTCGACGCGCCGTGGCCGCGCAGATCGTAGAGGACGACCGGGAAGCCGCCGCGCAGCAGGCGGTCGGTCACCAGGCTCCAGATCCGGCGGCTGCCACCCCAGCCGTGCGCCAGCACGACCACGGGACGCTCGTCGCCTCCGTGCTCCAACGGGTGCAGCACGGAGACCGCGATCCGCCCTCCGTCCTCGGCGGTGAGGAAGACCTCACCGGCGTCGGGCGCGGTCACCGTGTCCCCCCGGCGGCCGGAGCGGCGGGCGCGGCCGATGGGGCGGCGGCGAGCAGCAGGTTCAGCCGGCCGAACGCCGCGCGGGTGGCCCGGGTGTGCATCGCGCCGACGTCCACCAGGTTCGCCAGGAGGGCGAGTTGGCCCTGCGGGGTGGCCCGGAACGCCATCGCGAGCCGGGTGCCGCCGTCCTCCAGCGGGGTGAGCGTGAACTCCGCGGTACCGCGGAACGCCCCCTCCACGTACTCCAGCGCCAGCCGCTCCGCCCGCTGTACGGCGGTGGTGCGCGCGGTGAACCGCAGCTTCTTGCCGCCCTTGTCGACGCCCTTGGTGTGGACGGTGATCCGGGTCAGCGCGCCGACCCGGTCGGGGGAGCCGTCCACCGGCTCGAAGGTGTTGTCCGGCACCCACCACCGCGCGTCGCCCGCGAGCTCGCCCAGCAGGGCCTCCCAGACCGCGTCCGGACCGGCGGCGAGCAATGCCTCGTCGACCAGCTCGTACTTCTTCAACTGCTCCTCCTCCTGGGGTGAACGGGAAGGGCCGCTCCCGCAGGAGCGGCCCGGGGCCGTGCTCGGTCAGCCGAAGAAGCCCTGGCCGGGGGTGAGGACGTTGCCGGGGTCGAAGCGGCGCTTCGCGTCGCACAGCGTCCCGTAGCTGCGGCCGAAGTGGCGCCGCCAGTCCGCGGCGGTCAGGTCCGGCACCGCCCCGACGAGGTAGCGCTTGGCGCCCAGCTCCACGGCCCGGTCGTACAGCCAGCGGTTCTGCTTGACCATCCGCGCGATCTCCGCGTCGCTGGTCCCCGGGTTCGGGAAGCGCAGCAGGTCGAAGAGGTATCCGGTCCGGTCCCTCGGCTGCACCGCCATCGGCACGGTGACCTTGGACGTCGGGTACGGGTAGGTGAGCAGCACCCCGGCGCCCAGGCTCTCCGTGGTGAGCTGGCTCTCCACCAGGCGCAGGAAGCGGGCGGCCTGGGAGCTCGGCAGGAAGAGGCTCAGCCAGGGCTTGGCCTCGAACCAGTGGCCCGCCTCCTTGAGGAAGGCCTCGTAGCCGTCCAGCCGGAAGAGGTAGTCGCGCAGCGCGAAGTCCTCGATGTGCGCCTCGGCACGCAGGTCCTTGAGGCCCGACAGCAACCGCGCCCGGTCGGGTACGCGCCCGCCGGAGTACGTGGCGACCGCCTCGATCTTGTAGCGCCAGCCGGAGTCGTCCGGCTTGCGGACCATCTCGCCGCCCTGCATCTGGAAGCGGTGGTCGGCGAGCAGGATCTCCGAGTCCTTCATGAAGGCCGTGACGTCGCTGTAGAACAGGCTGAAGACGGTGGCCCGTTCGGCGGCCGGCACGGTCCGCAGCGTCACGCTGACGATGACGCCGACCTGACCGCCGCCGGCCAGCGCGGCGCGGAAGAGGTCGGATCGCCGGTACCTGGAGGTGGTGACCACCTCGCCGGTCCCGGTCACCACGGTCATCGAGGTCACGGTGTCCGCGATGAGGCCCTCGGAGCCCATGGTCAGGCCGATGCCGCCGACGCTGAGCGTTCCGCCCACCGAGAGCGGCAGGTAGTCGGGCAGCGCGGGCAGGGTGCGGCCGCGGGGCAGCAGGTGGTCGGTGATCTCCGCCCAGGTCGCCCCGGCCTCCACGGTGATGGAGTCGCTGCCGGTCGACAGGATGCGTGCCATGCCGCGGGCGTTGACCGATATGCCCCCGGGCACGGCGGCCTGGCCGTAGCAGGAGTGGGACTCCAGATCGCCGCCGGTGCCGCTGCGGCCGTTGACCGCGAGCTTCAGCCGGTTGGTCCGTGCGTAGCGGATCATCTTGGCGATGTCCTGGACCGAGCCGGGCGTCAGGACCGCCCAGGGCACGGTGCCGTTGACCAGTCGGCCGAAGTCGTGGCTGTAGGAGCCGAACTGGCTGGTGTCCGTGGTGAGCGTGCCGTCCAGCGGCGGTACGGCCACGACGCGGTCGCCGGGGCGGCGCGTCTGATCGGCCGCGTGGGCCCAGCTGCCGGTGGTGGCGTTCCAGCCGATCACCGTGGCGGCGGCGCCGACCGTGCCGAGCACTGCTCTTCGGGAAGGGGTGTGCAGGTTCACGGGGAGGGACTCCATGTCTCGTCGGTCACGGGTACGGCGGTCAGGACGCGGCGGGCGCGGTGGCCCGCAGGTCCTCGCTGGTGCTCAGCAGGTGCTCGGCCGGCTCGAACCGGCTGGTGGCCCGCCGGAAGCGCCAGGTGTAGGTCGGCCAGATGGACGGGTTGCGCCCGTGCTCGTCGAGGTACCAGCTGCGGCAGTTGCCGGCGTTCCAGACGGTGCCGTCCAGCCGCTGGTCGAGTTTGTCGTTGTAGGCGCGCTGGGCCTCCGGCAGTGGCTCCACGGCGGCCAGACCGCGTTCGTCCATCGTCTTCAGGGCGTCGAGGAGATAGGCGATCTGCGCCTCGATCATGATCACCTGAGAGGAGTGGCCCAGCGTGGTGTTCGGCCCGAGCAGCATGAACAGGTTCGGGAACCCGGCCACGCCCGTACCGCGCAGCGCGCTCATGCCCTCGTTCCAGGTGTCCTTGAGGCCGGTGCCGTCCCGGCCGAAGACACGCTCGGCGATCGGGCGGCGCACCGCCTCGAACCCGGTGCCGAGCACGATGGTGTCCACCGGGCGCTCCCGGCCGTCGGCCGTGACCACCGCGTCCGCGGTGACCTTGGCGATGCCGTCGGTGACCAGCTCCACGTTGGGCTGCTGGATCGCGGGGTAGTACGTGTTCGAGAAGAGCAGCCGCTTGCAGGCCAGCACGTAGTCCGGGGTGAGCCGGGCCCGCAGCGCCTCGTCCGGGACGCTCTTCTTGAGGTGGTCGGACGCCATCTTCTGCATCTTCCCGGCGACGGCCGGACGGGCCATCACGAAGGCCAGGATCTCCCGGCCCCACATGTTGAAGTTCCGGCGGAAGCGCTGGTAGCCGGGGACGGAGGTCAGCAGCTTCGTCTGGAGGGCGCTGTTGGCCTTGTCGTTCTTCGGGCCGATCCAGGGCGGGGTGCGCTGGTAGAGGTCGAGCTGTCCGACCTCCGGCTGGATGGCGGGGACGAACTGGATCGCGGACGCACCGGTGCCGATGACGGCGACCCGGCGGCCGGTGAGGTCCAGGTCGTGCCGCCACCGCGAGGAGTGGAACACCTCGCCCTGGAAGCCGGAGAGACCGGGGACGTCGGGGATGGCCGGCTCGCTGAGGTAGCCGGTGCCGGTGACCAGGACCCGGGCGGTGTAGTCGCCGCCCGTGGTGGAGATCAGCCACCGCTTGCGCAGATCGTCCCAGCGGGCCTCGGTCAGCTCGTGCCGGAAGCGGATGCGCGAGCGCACCCCGAACCGGTCGGCGCAGTCGCGCAGGTAGTCGAGGAGCTCGCGCTGCTTGCCGAAGGTGCTCTTCCAGTTCGGGTTCGGCGCGAACGAGAACGAGTACAGGTGCGACATCACGTCACAGGCGCAGCCCGGGTAGGTGTTGTCGCGCCAGGTGCCGCCGACCTCGTCGGCCCGCTCGAACACGAGGAAGTCGTCGATGCCCTGCTGCATGAGCCGGATCGCGGTGCCGAGCCCGGAGAAGCCGCTGCCGATCACCGCCACCCGCAGATCGCGGGCCGGGTCCAGGGGTGCCTGAGCCATCCCGGTCACCCCTTGCGGGCGAGCGTCAGCCGGAAGTTGTTGAAGAAGCGGTCCTCCAGCGTGTACGCGAAGATGTCCAGGTAGCGTTCGAAGCGGGCCACCACCTCCTCGCTCTCCAGTGCCACGGCCTCCTCGCGCCGCTCGGCGAGCAGCACCAGCCAGGCACGGCACGCCCGGGCGAACGCCTCACGCTCGTTGACCAGTTCCACCACCTCGAACAGGCCCTCGGCGGCGGCGGCCAGCTCGTGCAGGTGCGGGATGTGCATGCCGGCGAACTCGGAGCGCTGGAGGAACTTGAGGTCCGCCAGGATCTTCCGGCCGATCGGCTGGGCCTCGGCGGTCATCGTGTGCAGGACGAACCGGCCGTCCGGCACCAGCGCCTCGTGGACCTGCTGGAAGAAGAACCGGTAGCGCTTGGTGCGCTCCTTCGGCGACAGGCTGGACGGTACGAAGTGCTCCAGCGCGTTGACACAGAACGCCGCGTCGTACGAGCCCGGGGCGCTGTGCTCCGACCAGCTCTCCACCCGGGTGGTGAGGGCCGGGTTGTCCAGTCCCGCGATGAAGTCGGCCTGGGTACGGCTCAGCGTCAGGCCGACCGCCTCGCGTACGCCGTGCTTCCGCGTCAGCCGGTCCATCAGGGTGCCCCAGCCGCAGCCGATGTCCAGCACCCGGTCCTTGCCCGCCGCGTCCGCCAGCTCGGCGAACGCGTCGAGCTTGCGCTCCTGGGCCAGGTCCAGGGCCTCGGTGAGGCCCTCGCCCTCCTGCCAGTAGCCGCCGCTGTACATCATGCTGGGCCCCAGCAGCAGACGGTAGAACTCGTTTCCCACCTCGTAGTGGTGGCGGACTGCGTCCACCTCCGGCTCCGCGGTGTGGGAGGCAATCGTCGCCATCCTCGCCCTCTCCTCGCAGCTTGCGCCGACCGGGCGCAGAGCGCGCCCTGCGGCTGTCCGGTCCTGAACCGTGCTGAGAGGGAGCCAAGCGGACCTGTGCAATCCGTCCGCAACAGCGGCGTGTGACCGCTCTGTTGCGGTCCGATTGCGAGGAGCGGCTTGCATGCCGACACGACCGTACGTCGCGTTGAGAGAGGAACAAATCATGGCACTGCCGACTGTCGAGGTTCTCTCGGAGCAGCTCGCCGCCGTCTCCGGAGCCACCGAGGTGACGCCCGACGCGCCGATCCGGCACATCCCGGGGGTGGACTCGCTGGACCTGATGGAGTGGCTGTACAACTTCCAGAACGAGCACCCCGACATCCCCGCCGACGAGTCTCTCTTCGCGGACCTGGACGACAGCACGACCATGCGGGACGTGTACGCGAAGCTGGTCGACCTGGCGCCGCAGCCGGCCGAGGCCTGAGGCGGGCACATGAGTGGATTCGCCATCGCGGGGTGGGGCAAGGCCCTGCCCGAGCGGGTCGTCACCAGCACCGAACTGGCCGGACGCTTCGGGGTCGACGAGGACTGGATCGTCAGCCGCTGCGGCATCCATGAGCGGAGGGCCGTCGATCCGGGGCAGACCACCGCGTCCCTGGCCGTCGACGCGGGGCGCGCGGCCCTGGCCAGGGCGGGGCTGACCGGCGCCGACATCGCCCATCTCATCGTGGCCACGGCCACACCCGAGCAGCCGTCTCCCGCCACCTCCGCCTTCGTCCACCATGAACTGGGCATCGGCGGCGGGGCGATGGACGTCAACTCCGAGTGCGCGGGCTTCGTCTACGGGCTGGTCGCGGCCATGGGCATCCTGCGCATGGACCGCCGCCCGATCCTGCTGATCGGCTCGGACACGCACACTCTGACCGCCAACCCCGCCGACCGGGATCTCTCCATCCTCGTCGGTGACGGAGCGGCCGCGGTGGTGCTCGTGCCGGGCCCGGAAGATCCCGTTCTGGCCTGGAACCTGGGCGCGGACGGGTCGTGTGCGGACGCACTCAAGGTGCCGGCGGGCGGAAGTCGGATGCCCACAACAGCCGAAACGGTCGCGCAGGGGCTCCACTTCGCCCAGATCAAGGGCAACGAGATCTACCTGAACGCCGTTCGGTACACGGTGCGGACGGTGCGCGAGACGCTGGAGAGCGCGAAAATCGCTCCGGCGGAGGTTGATCACGTCATCCCGCACCAGGCGAACATCCGCATCATCAACTCCGTGGTGCAGCACTCGGGTCTGCGTCCGGAGTCCCTGATCACCAACCTGGACCGGTACGGCAACACCGCGTCGGCCTCGATCCCGCTGGCCCTCACCGAGGCCCTGGAGGCGGACCGGATCAAGGCCGGGGAACTGGTCCTGCTCGCCGGGTTCGGGGCGGGCATGACCTGGGGATCGATCCTGATGCGCTGGGGAGGAGCCACGTGAGCGGAGCGAAGCAGGCGGGCAAGAGGCCCGAGGCGCCGGTGGCCCTGGTCACCGGCGCCTCGGGCGGCCTCGGGCAGGCGCTGGCGGTCGAACTGGACGCGCTGGGCTGTCGGGTGGCCGTCCATTACCGGAGCTCGGCCGACCAGGCCCGGGCGGTGAGCGGGAAACTGACGAACGACTCGGTCGTCGTCGGCGCGGACGTCGGCTCGTGGGAGGAGACCCAGCGTCTCTACCGGGAGGTCGAGGCGGCGCTCGGTCCGATCGACGTGGTGGTCAACAACGGGGCCGTCCGCAAGGACGCCCTGATGGCCATGCAGTCCCCGGACGACTGGCACGAGGTCATCCGCACCAACCTGCTGGGGTCGTTCCACACCAGCCGGGTGGCGCTGCCCGCCATGCTGCGGCAGCGCTGGGGCCGGATCGTCAACGTGGTCTCGCCGTCGGGCTTCATCGCCACGGCGGGGCAGACCGCGTACTCGGCCTCCAAGGCGGGTGTCATGGGGATGACCCGGGCGCTGGCGGCGGAGTGCGGCCGGCGCGGGGTCACGGTGAACGCTCTGTCACCCGGATTCATGATCACGGGCATGACGGATCAGCTGCCGGAGAGCATCGTGTCGGACATGGCGCGCAAGGCGCCCGTCCCGCGGTTCGTCACGGTCGAGGAGGTCGCCCGCAGCGTCTCCCTCTTCCTCGACCAGGACTGCATGACCGGACAGGTGGTCAGCATCGACAGCGGTGTCTCCATCATGTGAGCCGGTACACGGCAGTGGGGAGGGACGCGAGATCGCGTCCCTCCCCACTGCCGTGCCGGGGATCAGCTCAGCCGGTGTGTTGACATCGCTTCCCACTCCGTCCGGCGCGAAGCCCCCGGCAGCCGGCTCCGGTCCAGCAGACCGAGGTAGGCGGCCTCGCTCTCCGGACTGGGGTCGCAGCCCAGCTCCTCGGCGAGGACGACGCGCAACTGCTGGTATATCCGCAGGGCTTCGGCCCTGTTGCCGGCCAGCCGGTGCGCGGTCATCTGGCAGCGGTAGGCGCTCTCCCGGAACGGAGCCTGGCGCACCGCCTCCGCGGCGTACCGCAGGGCGTGGTGGGTGTCGCCGAGAGCGGACGAGGAACTGCTCGCGGTCTCCAGGGCCGAGACCCGCAGATCCTTGAGGTGACGCCGGACGGACTCCACCCACTCGCCCTCGTGGGAGGCGAGGAAGGGGCCCCGCAGCAAGGACACGGAGGTGGTCGCGAGCCGCTGCGCGGTGCTGTGGTCGCCCTCGCGGTGGGCGACGGCGGCGGTGAACGCGGCCTGCTCCGCGCGCTCCACGTCCACCTGGGCTTCCTCCGGCAGTCGCAGCAGGTAGCGTCCGCCGTGTGCGATCACCGCCGGCTCGGCGCTGGCCCCCTCCGAGAGGGAGGCTCTGAGGCGGCTGACGACACTGCGTAATGCCGAGGCCCAGGTGCTGGGCAGGCCGTCCGGCCATATGGTGTCGGCGAGTTGCTCCCGGCCTATGCCGGAGGGACGTTCCAGGCAGAGCCGGGCCAGGGCGATCTGTGCCTGATGGCTGGCCAGTACCCGTGGGGCTTCGGATTCATGTTCGATGGAGACGAGGCCGACAAGCCTGATGAGCACGATCGATCCCCCCAAGAAGAGGTTGCGGCGACTTCCCCGGCGGCATGGATGACGGAAGTCGACTGTCTGGCGTGCGTGCGGTTCCGTGCGTATACCTCAGCGTGTGGCTCGTGGGCCGAGTGGCGCACGTGAGGATCCCGTGGGAGGGCTGCGGTGATCCGGAAGGAGCTTGGTCAATTCTTCTCCACGGCTGAGTAAACAGCATTCTCGTTCAAAAAGAGTGTGTGTCAACTGCGCCATTAAGTTGCATCAGTTAACGCCCGATGAATCGGAGTCTCCGGCACAGGCAAATCCTCCGGTGACTGTTTGATCTTGCTCCCGTGTTGCGCCTCGATTGCGAGAGGTCCGTTGAATTCGAGACGCATCAGATTCGTTGCACCTATGTGCAATGGCAGTCACCAATGAGAGGACGGCCGATGGCATCCGCAGCGTGGGGGAGAATTGCGCACAAACTGGAGGCGACCGGGCGGCGCGTGGCCTCGCTGGAGTCGGAGCCCGAGCGCCGCAACAGCTTCGTCCCCTACACCGCCGAGCGCGACACCGCCTACGTCGACCTCGACGGCCGCCGCCTGCTGATGATGTCCGGCTACAGCTACCTGGGGCTGGCCGGCGACGAGCGCGTGGTCGCCGCCGCCCAGGCCGCCGCCGCCCGCTACGGCACCGGCAACCACGGAGTACGCGCCCTCGCCGGGTCCATCCCCCTCCACGAGGAGCTGGAGGACGAGGTCGCCACCGTCGCCGAGCGGGAGTCCGCCATCGTCTTCGGCTCCGGCTACGCCGCCAACGTGGGCACGATCGGAGCCCTGGTCGGCCCCGGCGACACCGTCTTCGTCGACAAGTACGCCCACGCCAGCATCGTGGACGGCTGCCGCCTCAGCGGGGCGACCGTGGTCCGGTTCCGGCACAACGACACCGAGCACCTGGCCCGCCGCATGGAGGCCGCCGCCCCCGGCGGAGTCCGTCTGGTCATCGTCGACAGCGTCTACTCCATGGACGGCGACATCGCACCGCTGCCCCGGCTGCGCGAGGTCTGCGACGCCCACGAGGCGCTCCTGATGGCCGACGAGGCCCACGCCCTCGGCGTCATCGGCCGTACCGGACTGGGCGTGGAGGAGCACTTCGACCGGCGGGTACGGGTGGACGTCAAGCTCGGCACCCTGTCCAAGGCCATCCCCTCCATGGGCGGCTGGGTCGCGGGATCGTCCGAGCTGATCGGCCATCTCCGTTACGCCGCACGGCCGTTCCTCTTCTCCGCCGCCCTCGCGCCCGCCTCGGCCGGCGCCGCCCTGGAGGCGCTGCGCGTGCTGCGCGCCGAACCGGAGCGCGTCACCCGCATCCAGGGGTACGGAGCCCGGTTCCGGGAGCTGGTGACCGCGGGCGGCATGCGGACCGGCGACAGCGAGACCGCCGTCGTGCCGCTCATCGCGGGCAGCGACGAGTCGGCCTACGACCTGGCCACCGCCGCGCGTCGCCTGGGCGTGATCGGGCTGCCCGTGGTCACCCCCGCCGTACCGCGCGACCTGGCCCGGCTGCGGATCGCCGTCACCGCACGGCACACGGACACCGACGTGGACCTCGCCGCCGAGGCGTTCCTCAAGGCCGCCGGAGAGTGCGGCCTGCTGACGGGCTGACACCGCCGGCGCCGCCCGCGCACCCACGCGAGCGCGGCGACCTCGTCCACGGCCGACGGCCGGTCACCGGAACGGGAAGGAACCACACGGACCATGCGCACCGAAGCGGAACGCTCCGCCCGGCCGGACATCGCCATCAGCGGGATCGGCGCCGTCACCCCGGCCGGACTCACCCCCGAGGAACTGTGGACCGCGGTGTCCGCGGGCCGGTCCCTCGCAGTCGGCCTCACCCACTTCGACACCACCGGCCACCGCATCAAGATCGGCTGCCGGGTGCCCGAGCTCACCGGCCACGGCCTGCCCTGGCAGGAGGCGCTGGCCGGCAAGGCGGCCCGGCGGCTCGACCCCTTCGCCCGCTACGGGCTCGCCGCGGCGCTGGCCGCCCACGCCGACGCCGGGCTGCCGCAGGCGCCCGCCGCCCGCTGCGCCATCGTCGTCGGCAACGCCGTCGGGGGCCGCAGCACCAGCGACGCCGAGTCCGTCAACTTCGCGGCGAAGGGCCCCGGTGGGGTCCGCCCGCTGATGCCCCTGATGACGATGCCGAACGCGGCCGCCGCCCAGATCGCCCTCCAACTGGGCTGGCACGGACCCGCGCTCACCGTCTCCACCACCTGCGCCAGCGGGGCCGACGCCATCGGGATCGGCGCGGCCATGCTCCGCGACCACCGCGCCGACGTGGTGATCGCGGGCGGCTGCGAGGCGACCCTCACACCGATCACCCTCGCCGGGTTCGGCAACCTCAACGCCGCCTCCCTCCGTACCGAACCGGCCACCGCGTGCCGGCCGTTCGACGAGAGCCGGGACGGCTTCGTGATGGGCGAGGGCGCCGCCTTCGTGGTCCTGGAGCGGGCGGCCGACGTGCGCGCCCGGGGCGGCCGGGCACACGGCCTGGTCGCCGGATACGCCGCCACCTCGGACGCCCACCACCTCTCGGCCCCGCACCCCGACGGGGCGTACGCCGCCGAAGCCATGACCGGCGCGCTCGCCGACGCCGGTCTCGTCCCCTCGGACATCGCCCACGTCAACGCCCACGGCACCGCCACCGTGCACAACGACCGCGCCGAAGCCGCTGCCCTGGCCAAGGTGTTCGGGCCGGACGGCCCGCCGGTCACCGCCAGCAAAGGCGTGCTGGGCCACCTCATCGGAGCGGCCGGAGCCGTCGAACTCGTGGTCGCCGTGATGTCGATGAACGCCGGTGCGGTGCCGCCCACCGCCAACCACACACGAACGGAACCCGAGATGGAGATCGACGTGGTCCACGGCACCCCGCGGCCTGTCCCCACCGGCCCCGCGCTGACCAACTCCTTCGGCTTCGGCGGCCACAACAGCAGTCTGGTGGTGGCCCCCGCATGACGACCCTGCCCGATTCCGCGCTCGACCCGTCCGCACCGCTCCTCGACGCGGACGCCGCCCGCCGCTACCGCACCGTCACCCGTCGGGCGTTGGACCGCCCGGCACCCGTCCGGGCCGGGGCGGGGCCCCTGGCCGCCTTCGTCCTCACCCATCCGCTCGCCGAGCGCACGGTCGCCGGCCTCGCCGCCGGCCACGGCCCGTACTCCCTGGTCCACCTCGCCCAGGAGATCGAGCTGCACCACCCGCCGCGCCCCGGCGCCCCGCTCGACGCGTCCGCCGCGCTGGACGCCGTACGCGTCGAAGCCAAGGGCACCCGGCTCGTCCTGACCACCACGCTCACCGACCGGGCGACCGGCGCCGAACAGGCCCGGCTCACCGCCCACATCCTGCTCGCCGGCATCCGGGCGGCCGAACCGCGCGGCACCCTCGTCCCCACGGCCTCGGTGCGTCAGGAGACGCCGGGCGACACGGTCAGCCGTGACCTCGGGATCGACCGGGAATGGATAGCCGACTACGGCCGCGCGGCCGGCGACCTCAACCCCGTCCATCTCGACCCGGAGGCCGCCCGGTCGGCCGGGTTCACCGATGTCATCGCCCACGGCATGAGCCTCGTGGCACTCGCCGTGGAGGAGGCCGCCGAGCGGTACGCGGACGGAGACGTCGACCGGGTCCGGGCGATCGGCGCGCGCTTCGCCCGCCCGGTCCCGCCCGGCGCGGGAACGACCCTCGACCTCACGCCCGCCGCCGGGGACGTCGTCGCCTTCACCGTACGGTCCGGGGGCGCCGCAGCCGTCAAGGGCGGCTGGCTCCGGCTGGGCCCCGGGACGGGAGCAGGCCGATGACCCGGACCCGCCACGGCGAGACCGCCGAATCCGTGCTCCGCTGGGCCGACAAGACCCCGGACGCCCCCGCCCTGTGGTGGAACGGCAGCCCCACCAGCTACCGGGAACTGGCCGACGCGACCGCCGCCGCCCGCGCCCGGCTCGCCGAACACGTCCCCGCCGGGGCCACGGTCGCCGTGCTCGACGACAAGTCGCCCGGCACCGTCGCCACCGTCCTGGCCTGCCTGGCCACGGGCCGCCCCGCGCTGCTGCCCTCGCCCACCCTGCCGCCCGACCACCTCGCGGCGGTGATGGCGGAGGCGGGCTGCCGGTACGCGCTCGCCGGGCCGGCCGTCACGGCGAGGGATCCGGAGCGCGGCGGGGGAGCGGTGCCGCCGGGCACCGCCCTCGTCCTCACCACCTCCGGCTCCACCGGCATCCCCAAGGCGGTCCCGCTGCCGCACCGGGCCGTGGAGGCCTTCACCGGCTGGGCCGCGGACGCCTTCGGCATCGCCGAGTCCACCCCGGTCCTCAACTACGCCCCGCTCAACTTCGACCTCTGCCTGCTGGACGTCTGGACCACCCTCGCCCACGGCGGCCAGGTGGTTCTTGTGGACCCGGCGACAGCGGCCAGCGGCCGGGGACTGTTCCGCCTGCTGCGCACCCACCGCATCGAGGTGGTCCAGGCGGTCCCGCTCTTCTACGCCCTGGTCGGCGCCCAGGCCCGCGTGGAGGGCGGCGGCCCGCTGGAGGCCGTCCGGCACGCGGCGTTCACCGGCGACGTGATGCCCGATCAGGCGTTCGCCGACCTCGTGGACCTCGCCCCCGGCGCCCGGCTGCACAACATCTACGGCTGCACCGAGACCAACGACAGCCTGATCCACGAGGTCGACCGGAGCCTCCCGCAGTCCGCCCCGATGCCGCTGGGCCGCCCGCTCCCCGGCGTACGCCTGAGGCTGCGGAACTCCGACGGCCGGCTGCTGAGCGGACCGGGACGCGGCGAACTGGAGGTCTCCACGCCCTTCCAGAGCACCGGGTACGCCGATCCGCGCCGGGCCGCCGAGAAGTTCGTCCTGGACCCGGCGGCGGGCAGCGGCCCGGGCACCTGGTGGTTCCGCACCGGCGACCTGGTCGAGAGGGACGCCGACGGCACTCTCCGGCTCGTCGGCCGACTGGACCACCAGGTCAAGATCCGGGGCGTCGCCGTCAACACCGGCGAGGTCGAACAGGTGCTGCTGGAACACCCCGAGGTGCTGGAGGCCGGGGTGACCACCGTCCCCGACCCGGTCGAGGGCCGCCGCCTGGTCGCCGTCGTACGGCTGAAGGACGCCTCCACCGCCAACAGCCTCGACCTCAAGAGGCACTGCACCGCCCTTCTGGCCCGCGGCTGGGTACCGGGTCTCCTCGTCCCCGTGACCGAGCCCCTGCCGCGTACCAGCACCGGCAAGGTGGACCGCCGCGCGATCGCGCGGACCGCGGCCGCACCCGCCGCCACCGCGTCCTGACCCGGCCCGACCGCCCTCCGCGGACCGCCCGGCAGCCGCCGGCAGGCCCCGCACCACCCGAGAACCCCGTACGAGCGACCCGCCAAGGAGCACTCCGTGAGCAACGCCGACCAGATCAGCGAGTACATCGTCCGGGAGTTCCTTCCCGACCTCACCCCCTCCCAACTCCCGCCCGACATGGACCTCCTGGCCGACGGTGCGCTCGACAGCCTCGGCGTCCTCAAGCTGATCGCCTGGGTCGAGCACCACTTCCGGCTGGCGGTCGGCGACACCGACCTCGACCCCGAGAACTTCCGCAGCGTCAACGCCATCGACGCCTACATCGCGCGCTCCCGGAGCACCGCCGCCACGGGAGGCTGAGCCGTGCACCCGGCCCTCGTCCCGATGGTCGACCGGCGCGCCCCGGCCGGCCCCGAGCAGTGGGACGCACTCTGGCAGGCGCTGGCCGACGGAGCACTGGACCGCGGCGACGCGCTGGCGCTCCTCGCCTCCCTCACCGCGGCCCTGCCCGAGGAGGACAGCCTGCTCGCCCTGCTCGACGCGCTGGACCGGCGGCGCCCCGCGCGGCCCGCGACGCCGTGGCCCGGCACCGTCAACGTGGTGGGCACCGGCGGCGGCCCGCCCACCGTGAACCTGTCCACGGCCTCCGCACTGGTCGCCGCCGCCTGCGGGGTCCGGGTCGTCAAGTCCGGCTCCCGCGCCCACACCGCGCGCACCGGTTCGGTCGACCTCCTGGACCGGCTGGGCGTCCCGTTCGCCGCCTCGCTCGACCAGGCGTCCGGCCACCTGGAGGCCCACGGCATCGCCTTCACCGGGCCGTTCGTCTACCCCGTGCAGCTGGCCCGGCTCGCCCTGCTGGCCGTGCCGACGTCCATGCGGGTGTTCGGCCGGTTCCTCAACACCCTGGGCCCGTTCCTCGCGGCCGTCCCGGTGGCCGCCCAGGTCACCGGCGTCAGCGGGGGCCGGATCCCGCCCTCCCTGCGGGCCGTGGCGTCCAGGCCGGGAGCCCCGGCGACGTGGCTGGTCACCAATCCGCTCGGCGCCGACGAACTCCTCAGCATCTGCGACAACACGATCCACCTTCCCGACGGAGGCACGCTGACCCTCCGCGCGGGCGACCTCGTCCCCGCCGACGGGTCACCCGGCGATCTCGCCCCCGTCCCCCGGGACGCCGCCGCCGAGCACTTCCGAACCGTTCTCGCCGGCCGGGCGGGCGGTCCTCTGCGCGCCACCCTCCAGCTCAACGCGGCCGCGCTCGCCCTGGCGTCCGGCCACCGCGACGACTGGGCGAAGGCGGTCGCCGAGGCGGGCGCCGCGCTCGACGACGGGGCGGCGCTCGACCTGCTGGAGCGGCTGAAGGGGGCGGGCCGTGCCGGCTGACTTCTTCGCCGAGGCCCGCGCCCGCGAGGAACTGGGCCTGGCGGTCTTCCTCAACGCGGGCGACCCGCCGCTGCCCGTCCTCACCGACCTCGTCGCGCTGCTGGACGAGTCGGGCGTCGACTGCCTCGAACTGGCCGTCCCCTTCCCCGACTCGCCCACCGACGGGCCCGTCGTGCGCCGGTCCGCCGACCGGGCCCTGGCGCAGGGCGTCGGGCTCCGCGAGACCCTGGCCTTCGTCGCCGCCGTACGGCCGGGGCTGAAGCGGCTGCGGATCGCGGTGCTCGCCGACTGGAGCCACAGCCTGCGCACCGCCGCGCCCGCCGACTACGCCCGCGCCGTCGCGGACAGCGGCGCCGACGCCCTGCTGGCCCACGGCCTGCCGCCCCGGCTGCGGCCGGCCCACCACGAGGCGCTGCGCGCGGCGTGCCTGCCCGAGGTCACCACCTGCTACCCGGCCAGCGCACCGGCCACCGTCGCTGAGGCGGCGGCCCACGCCACCGGATACCTCTACCTGGTCGCGCACTACGGGCGCAGCGGTGCCGGAACGCCGGACGGCGGCCACGCCGGTCTGGCGCCGTCCGTCGCCGCCCTGCGCGACCTCACCGCCTCCCCGATAGCCGTCGGCTTCGGGGTGTCCACCGCCGAGGATCTCGTCTCCGTCGCCTGCAGCGGTGCGGACGCGGCGATCGTCGGCTCCGCCGGAGTGGCCGCGCTGGAACGGAGTCTGGAGGCCGGGTCCGACCCGGTCGACGGCTACCGCTCCTTCGTCGCCGCCCTCGGCCGTCCCCACACCGCCCGTCCGAAGGAGGACCCCCGTGCTCATCCGTAACATCGAGACCGTCAAGACCGTCGACTGGGGCAACGGACTCAGTCGCAGATTCATCCTGGACGCCGACGGCCTGGGCTACAGCGTCACCGACACCACCGTGCGGGCCGGGACCAAGTCCCGCCTGGAGTACCGCAACCACCTGGAGACCTGCTACTGCATCGAGGGCTCCGGCGAGGTGGTGGAACTCGACGGCACCAGTCATCCGCTGTCGCCGGGCGTCCTCTACTCGCTCGACAACAACGACCCGCACTTCCTGATCGCCTCGCCCCACGAGGACCTGCGTCTGGTCTGCGTCTTCGCCCCGGCGCTCCAGGGCGACGAGGTGCACAGCCTGGCCGAGGGCGTCTCCTCCGCCTACTAGGCCGCACAGCCGCTCACCCGACGGGCGCCTGAACCACGGGCGCCCGCCGATCCGACGACGGGGCACCGCCGTCACCTCTCCGCCCGACATCGACCGAGGCCACCCGCACGGCCCGTACGGAAGGCTCCGCCATGAGAAACCGCGACGCGGATCAGCAGGCGCTCTGCGCCGGCATGGCCCAGTGGGGCAAGATCCTGAGCGAAGGACATGTCGAGGCGGACGCCCGGTCCGCGTTCGAACCGGACCGCTGGCGGTCCCTCGCCGACAGCGGCGTTCTCGGGCTGCCGTTCCCTCAGCAGTGGGGCGGCGCGGGCCAGTCCCTCCTGACCACCCTGCACGTCCTGGAGACCCTCGGCGAGACCTGCCGGGAGTCCGGGCTGAACTTCTGCGCCACCACGTCGATGGCCAGCACCGGCGTACCCCTCACCGCCTTCGGCAGCGACGCCCTGCGCGAGCGCTATCTGCCCGGCATCTGCTCGGGCGAGCTGATCGGCGCGCACGCCATCACCGAACCCGACAGCGGATCCGACGCCATGGCGATGACCACCCGCGCCGAGCGCGACGGCACGCACTACGTCCTCACCGGCGGCAAGGCCTTCGTCAGCAACGGCCCCATCGCCGACGTCTTCGTCGTCTACGCGCGTACCCGCCCGGAGGGCGGACCGCTCGGCACCACCGCCTTCCTCGTCGACCGGGACACCCCCGGCCTCTCCGTCGGCGGGGCGACCGCCAAGATGGGCCTGCGCACCGCCCCGTTGTCCACCCTCCACCTCGACGGCTGCCGGATACCCTCCGACCGGGTGCTGGGCCGGGTCGGCGGCGGGCTGCTCGTCCTGGACCACGTGATGAAGCGCGAGATCCTGTTCGGCTTCACCGTCCAGCTCGGCGAGATGCGCCACCGGCTGGAGCGCACCGTCGCCTACGCCCGGGAACGCCGGGCCTTCGGCCACTCCATCGGCGACTACCAGGCGGTCTCGCACCGCGTGGTCGACATGCAGATCCGCACCGAGACGGCCGCCAAGTGGCTCTACGACACCGCCGAGCGGCTCGCCGCGGGCGAGGACGTCACCGCCGACCTCGCCATCACCAAGATCCTCGCCAGCGAGGCCGCCCTCTCCACCAGCCTCTCGGCGATCCGCGTCTTCGGCGGCGCGGGCTACCTCACCGAGGTCGGCCTGGAGAAGGAGGTACGGGCCGCGGTCGCGGGCACCCTCTACTCCGGGACCAACGACATCCAGTACAACCACGTCGCCTCGGCCCTCGGGCTCGGCGGATGAGCGCCCCGGCCGGACCGCCCCGGCCGCTGCTCAAGGTGTGCGGAGCCACCGCCCCCGAGGAGGCCGCCGCCGTGGCACCACGGGCCGATCTCGTCGGCCTCTGGTACGGGGTGGAGAACGGGGCCCGCGATCTGACCGGTGCTCGGCTGACCGAACTGGCCGACGCCGTCCGCACGGCGGGCCGGGCCGAGCCGGTGCTCGTCACCTTCCTGCACGACGCCGAACGGATCGCCGCGGCCGCCCGCGCCGCCCGGGTGCGCTGGATCCAGCTCCACGCCTACCAGCCGCCCACGGCCGTGGCCGCCCTGCGCGCGGCCGTGCCCGACGCGGTGCTGGTCAAGGCCGTGCACGTCCTCGACGGGGCGTGCGTCGAGCGGCCGTTCCTCACGGCGTACGCCCGCGCCGGAGCGGACCTGTTCCTCATCGACGCGGCGACCCGGGGAGGAGCGGTCGGCAGCACCGGCCACCGCGTCCCGGCCGAGGCGCTGGATGCCCTGCTGCCCGCCCTGCCCCGGCCGTTCATCCTCGCGGGCGGCCTCGGCGAGGCCGACGCACCGGGACACGCCTTCGCCGCGCACCCCGGGTTCCGGGGCGTCGACATCGACCACGCCGCCCGTGGAGACGGCGGCCCACTCGACCCGGCCCGGGTCGCCGCGCTGGACCGCGCCTGGACCGGCACGCCCGCCCCTGCGCCGTGACGTCCCCCGCCCCGCAAGAGAAGCCCGCCACTTCGTGAGGAAAGCCCGATGACGCAGTCCTTCCTCTCCGCGCTCCTCGGCGCGGAGCGCCCCGTGATCATGGAGGTGAAGTCCCGCGACGCGCACGGCGCCGACCTGTTGCGGGGCCGCACTCCCGGCGACATCGCCGCCGCCTACGAGCGGGCCGGAGCCCCGTGCGTGTCCGTCGTGACCGGCCGCTGGTTCGGCGGGTCGGCCGCCATGCTGCACGAGGTGACCGCCCGCGTGGACGTCCCGGTTCTGCTCAAGGACTTCGTGACCCGGCGCGATCAGGTCACCGCCGCCGCCCGCGCGGGCGTCTCGGCGGTCCTGCTGACCGCGGCGCTGCTGCCCCGGGAGTCCCTGCACGACCTGGCCCGCGCATGCCAGGCACACGGGCTGACCCCGTTCGTGGAGATCACCGGCGCCGAGGAGGCGATCGGGCTGCCGAACCCGCAGGACTGTGTCGTCGCGGTCAACAACAAGGACATCACCGCACGCGAACGGGACGCCGGGGACCTGGACCGCAGCCGCGCGCTGCTGCCCGCCGTACGGGCCGCGGGCACGCTCTGCCCCGTCAGCGCCAGCGCGGTGAGCGACCCCGCCACCGCCGCCGGTCTGCTGGCCGAGGGCTACCGGGGCCTGCTCATCGGTACCGCGCTGCTGCGGGCGCCGAGCGTGGACGCCTGGCTGGCCGAGTTCGACGCACACCGAGCCGCGGGCGCCGAGGAGACCGGGCGGGTCGTGGTGCCGCTGACCGTCGAAGCGCCCTCGGTCCTGCCGCACCCCGCCCCCGTGGCCGGCGCGGCGGCTGCGCGGCCGGACGCCTCGGCCGCTCCCGCCGGCGAGGCCGAGGACGTGCCCGCGTGAGCGCCGCGCCGACGGAGTCGGTGGCCACGGCGGACGTCACCGCGGCCGGGCACGACGTCGCCCTGAGCGGCGTGCAGCAGATCGTGCTGGGCCACGGCCGCCACCGCCTCGGCGCCTGGCGGGCCGAACCGGCCACCGGTGCGCCCAGATCCGTGCTCGTCGCCGTCCACGGCCGGGCCATGTCACCCGGCTATTTCGCCGGACCGGTCGCCCCGCACACCTCACTGCTCGCCCTCGCCACCTCGCTCGGCCACACGGTCCTCGCGGTGGAACGGCCCGGCTACGGTCTCTCCCGCGCCGCCCTCCCGCACGGTCTGCCGCTCGCCGAACAGGCCCGGCTGCTGCGCCGATCACTCGCCGGCTACGCCGAACTCCACCCGGTCGGGGCCGGGTTCTTCCTGCTCGGACACTCCGACGGCGGCAAGACCGCCCTGCACCTGGCAGGAGAACCCTGGAGCGGGGCGACCCCCGCCGACCGCCTGCTCGGGCTCGACCTCAACGGCTGTGGCTGGCACTACGCACCGGCCGCCGCCCACTTCCCGGACACCCTGGCCGGTGGGGCGGGAGAGCTCAACTGGGGTCCGCTGCGCCTCTATCCGGGCGGCACCTTCCGGGCCAGCCGCGCCCTGCTCCGCGAGGTTCCGGCCGCGGAGGAGGAGGAGACGGGGCGGTGGCCCGCCCGGTTCCCGGCGGCCGCCGCCCGGGTGCGCTGCCCGGTGCGGCTCACCTTCGGCGCGTACGAGGGCTGGTGGCGCCTGGACCGGGACGAACTGGCCGCGGTGGCCGCGAGCTTCACGGGCACGCGCCGCCCCGCCGTCGAACGCCTGCCGGAGGCCGGACACAACCTCAGCCTCGGGCTGGCCGCCCCGCTCTACCACGCACGGGCGCTGGCGTTCCTCGAGGAGTGCCTGGCGGCCTCCTCCGACAGCCGGGGGTGACGTACGCGTATGCGCGTGAGCGCGTGAGGTATGGACCTTTGGGCCCTGAACCTGCTGGGATGATCGCGCGCACCGCGTACACGCTCCGTTCTGCCGCGTGCACCGTACGCCACCGCCCGGGAGAGTCCATCCGATCGACAGGACTGCGACATGAGCCACTACCCTCCCCATGCCACCCCGTACCCGGCCGGCCCGGCCCGGCCCGGCGGGCATCCGCCCGCCGGCGACCGGATCACCGCGCCGCTCCTCGTGGCATCCGTGCTCTGCACGGGGCTGATGGCGGGGTTGTTCTTCGCCTACGACATCTCCGTGATGCCGGGCCTGGCCGAGCTGGACGACGCCGCCTACGCGGCGGCCATGCAGCGGTTCAACGCGGCGATCGACGGCAGCGCGCTGTTCGGCCTGGTCTTCCTCGCCGCGCTGGGGCTCACGGTCGCCGCCGCGATCGTGGCCTTCCGCCGCAAGCGCCGCGCGGTGGCCCTGCCGCTGGCCGCCGCGGCGCTCTGCTACCTGCTGGTGCTCGTCGTCACCGTCGCGGTCAACCTTCCCCTCAACGCGGACCTCGCGGCGCTCGGCGACCCCGCGTCCGCCCGGGACGTGCATGCGGTGATCGACGACTTCAAATCGGTATGGGTGCCGGTGAACATCTTCCGGACCCTTTTCTGTGTTCTGAGCCTCGGTGCCCTGTGCGCCGCTCTGCTCCGGTACGGGAAGCCGGAATCCCCTGCGCTCCGGTAGAAAGGAGTCCGGAGAGGAGTCGGAAGAAGTGAGGTACCGGTATTTCATCCGGCAACGGCTGATCGACGCCTCCCGCATGCTCGGTTAATTCTCTCGTATTTGCGTTCGCATAGGGTGAGCCCCCTTTCTGTGCCGGCCGGCGAAAGGGGGCACCTGTGCGTGCCGTGCTCCACCTCCGTACCGCTCGACGCGGTGCGGCCCCCGTCCCGCCCCCCGCCGGTCGGCGGCCCGGGGAGATGTGGGAGCGTGGGAACGGTGAGTGACAAGCCGACGGAATCCATGCAGTACCGCTTCGACGGGCCCGAGGACGCCCCGGTCCTCGTGATCGGTCCCTCGCTCGGGACGACGTGGCACATGTGGGATCGCCAGATTCCCGAGCTGTCCCAGCACTGGCGGATCTTCCGCTACGACCTGCCCGGCCACGGCGGCGCGCCCGCCCATGCCGCCGCCTCCGTCGCCGAGCTGGGCGACCGGCTGCTCGCCACGCTGGACGGTCTCGGCGTCCAGCGCTTCGGCTACGCGGGCTGCTCGATCGGCGGCGCGATCGGCGCGGACCTGGCCCTGCGCCACCCGCACCGGGTGGCCTCGCTGGCGCTCGTCGCCTCCTCGCCCCGGTTCGGCACGGCCGACGAGTTCCGTCAGCGCGGCGTGATCGTCCGTACCAACGGCCTGGAGCCGATGGCCCGCACCGCGCCGGAGCGCTGGTTCACCCCCGGCTTCGCCGCCGCGCAGCCCGCCATCGTCGAGTGGGCCGTGCAGATGGTCCGCACCACCGACCCCGGCTGCTACATCGCCGCCTGCGAGGCGCTCGCGGCGTTCGACATCCGTGGCGCGCTGGGCCGGATCGGCGTTCCCACGCTGGTCCTGGTCGGAGCGGAGGACCAGGTCACCGGGCCCGCCGAGGCCCGCACGCTGGTCGCCGGGATACCGGACGCCCGCCTGGCGCTCGTCCCCGGCGCCTCGCACCTCGCCCCGGTCGAGCAGCCCGCCGCCGTCAGCGACCTGCTGCTGATGCACTTCTCCACCGCCTGGCAGCAGGACACCTCGGCCGCCATCCCCGTACTGCCGCTGGTCCCCGGCCCCGCGACGCCCGCAGCCCCGTTCGCCCCGGTGGCCGAGATCGCCCCGGCCGCAGCCGCCGCCGAGGCCCTCGCACCGACCCCGGACGACCGGCGCGAGCAGGGCACGAAGGTACGCCGCGAGGTGCTGGGCGACGCCCATGTCGACGCGGTGAACGCCTCGGCCGACGCCTTCACCGAGGACTTCCAGGAGCTGGTCACCCGGTACGCCTGGGGCGATGTCTGGAGCCGGGACGGCCTCGACCGCCGCACCCGCAGCGTCATCACGCTCACCGCACTCGTCGCCTCCGGCCACCTGGAGGGCCTGGCCGCGCACACCCGGGCCGCCCTGCGCAACGGTCTGACGCCCGCCGAGATCAAGGAAGTTCTGCTCCAGACCGCCGTCTACTGCGGCATCCCGGCCGCCGGGGCCGCCTTTGCCGTCGCGCAGAAGGTGATCCAGGAGGAAACCACGCCGCCCGCGTAGCAGGATGGGGCCATGAACGCATCGCCTCGGGCACTCACCCTGACCAAGAAGACCCACTCCTGCGTCCGGATCGAGAAGGAGGGGCGGGTCCTGGTCATCGACCCCGGAGGCTTCTCCGAGGACGACGCGGCGCTCGGCGCGGACGTCATGCTGGTGACGCACGAGCACCCGGACCACTTCAACGAGGCGCGGCTGCGGGCGGGCCTGGAGGCGAACCCGGCGGCCGAGGTCTGGACGCTGCGCAGCGTCGCCGAGCAGCTCTCGGCCGCCTTCCCGGGGCGGGTGCGCACCGTGGGCGACGGGGACGCGTTCACCGCCGCCGGATTCGACGTCACCGTGCACGGCGAGCTGCACGCGGTGATCCACCCGGACATCCCGAGGATCACCAACGTCGGCTTCCTCGTCGACGGTTCGGTCTTCCACCCCGGCGACGCGCTCACCGTGCCCGAGCGCCCCGTGGACACCCTCCTGCTGCCGGTCATGGCTCCCTGGAGCAAGATCTCCGAGGTCATCGACTACGTACGCGAGGTCAAGCCGCGCCGCGCCATCGACGTCCACGACGCCCTGCTGACCGATCTGGCGCGGCCGATCTACGACAACCAGATCGGCGCCCTGGGCGGCGCGGACCACGGCCGGCTGGCCCCGGGCGGCACCACGGAGCTGTGAGCCCGGCGGTCGCTGTCAGTGGGAGCCGCTAGGTTGGCTGCCATGCGCATCGCCACCTATAACGTCAATTCGATCACCGCCCGGCTGCCGAGGCTTCTGGCCTGGCTGGAGAGCAGCGGCACCGATGTGCTGTGCATCCAGGAGACCAAGTGCACGGCGGAGCAGTTCCCCGCCGAAGCCCTGCGCGAGGCGGGTTACGAGTCCGCGGTCAACGCCACCGGCCGATGGAACGGGGTCGCGCTGCTCTCCCGCGTCGGCCTCGCCGACGTCGTCACCGGGCTGCCCGGCGGCCCGGAGTACGACGGGGTGCAGGAGCCCCGCGCGATCTCCGCGACCTGCGGCCCGCTGCGCCTGTGGTCGGTGTACGTGCCCAACGGCCGTGAGGTCGAGCACGAGCACTACGCGTACAAGCTGCGCTGGCTGGAGGCCCTGCGGAAGGCGGTGGCGGCGGACGCCGCGGGGAGCCTGCCGTTCGCGGTCCTGGGCGACTTCAACGTGGCCCCGACCGACGAGGACGTCTGGGACCCGGCGCTGTTCGAGGGCGCCACCCATGTGACGCCCGCCGAGCGCGCCGCCCTCGCGGCGCTGGAGGCGGAGGGCCTGAGCGAGGTCCACCCCCGTCCTCTCAAGTACGACCGCGCCTACACCTTCTGGGACTACCGCGAGCTGCGGTTCCCCAAGAACAAGGGCATGCGGATCGACCTCACCTTCGGCAACGCCCCGTTCACCGCCGCCGTCAAGGACAGTTACGTCGACCGCGAGGAGCGCAAGGGCAAGGGCGCGTCCGACCACGCCCCGGTCGTCGTCGACCTGGATCTCTGAGCGGGGCGGGCGGAGGCGGGCGCGAGGTCGCGCACCACGTGACAACCTGAGGTTGACACTCCCTGGGTGTCAACCTACGGTTGTCACATGACGCAGCCTCTTCCCGTCACCCCTTCCGTACGCCTCGACGACCTGATCGAGGCCATCAAGAAGACCAACGACGACGCCCTGGAGCAGCTTTCGGGCGCGGTCCTCGCCGCCGACCACCTCGGAGACGTGGCCGACCACCTCATCGGCCACTTCGTGGACCAGGCCCGCCGCTCCGGCGCCTCCTGGACCGACATCGGCCGGAGCATGGGGGTCACCCGCCAGGCCGCCCAGAAGCGTTTCGTGCCCAAGAAGGGCGAAGGCTCCTCGGACCTGGACCCCAACGAGGGCTTCAACCGCTTCACCCCGCGCGCCCGCAACGTGGTGGTCGCCTCCCACAACGAGGCCCGGACCGCCCGGCACGCCGAGATCGTCCCCGCCCATCTCCTTCTCGGCCTGCTGGCCGAGCCCGAGGCCATCGCCGCCCGCATCCTCCTCGGGCAGGGCGTGGAGCCGGACGCGCTGCGGGCGGCGGCGACAGCGGCGCTGCCCGCCCCCGTGGACACGGTGCCCGAGCTCATCCCGTACGACCCGGACTCCCGCAAGGTCCTGGAGCTGACCTTCCGCGAGGCCCTGCGGCTCGGCCACAACTACGTCGGCACCGAGCACGTCCTGCTGGCCCTGCTGGAGTTCGAGGACGGCTCCGGCGTGCTGACCGGCCTCGGCCTGGACAAGGAGGCCGTGTCCGCCGCGGTGGAGCGGGCGGTGGGCGAGGCGGCGGGAGCCCTCCGGCAGCAGAAGCCCTGAGCCCCGCGGCGACCCCCGGGTGCGTGGACGGCGGCCTCAGTGCACCGAGAACCCGCCGTCCACGCACACCGACTGCCCCGTGACGTACGCCGAGGAGCGCCCCGCCAGGAACACCGCGGCCCCCGCGAAGTCCTCCGCGAGACCGTTGCGGCCCACCAGCGTGCGGGCGGCCAGCGACGCCACCTTCTCCGGGTCCGACTGGAGCCGTGCGTTCAGCGGGGTCAGCACGAAACCGGGCACCAGGCTGTTCACGGTGACGCCGTGCGGCGACCACGCCTCGGCCTGCGAGCGGGTCAGCGACTCCAGACCACCCTTGGACACCCCGTAGGCACCGCTGCTCACGAAGGCCCGGTGCGCCTGCTGCGAGGTGACGTGGATGATCCGCCCGTACCCCCGCTCGGCCATGCCCGGCCCGAAGCGCTGCCCCAGCAGGAACGGCGCCTTCAGATTCACCGCCATCGTGATGTCCCAGACGTCCTCGCCGAGCTCCGTCATCGGCGGGCGCAGATTGATCCCGGCGCAGTTCACCAGGATGTCCGGCTCGCCGAACGGCACCACGGCCTCCTCCGCCCCCGCACGGACCCCCTCGGTGGTGCTCAGGTCCGCACTCGCCCAGGCCGCCCGGCAGCCCTCGGCGGTCAGCTCGTCCACGGTCTTCCTCAGCTCCGCCTCCCGGCGGGCCACGACCACGACGCTCGCCCCGGCCCGCGCCAGGGCGCCGGTGATCGCCCGGCCGATGCCGGAGCTTCCGCCGGTGACCACCGCCACCCGGCCTTCCAGCGAGAACAGTTCCGCGACGTACGTCTGTGCACTCATGTACGTACTTTAGATATCCGCTCGGTTGCCGGGCCGGGGCGGGTGGGGGAACGGTGAACGCCGCGCGCCCTGTGGTGCGGAACCTGGCCGGGATGGGACCCTAGTGGTATGAACATCCCTTTCTTGGACAACTGGCGTAAGCGTCAGGGTGGTACGCATTCAGGCACACTCGCCGCCGCCGTCGAGACGGACCCCGACGGTGTGGCCGAGCTGCTCGCCGAATGCGAACTGCTGCGCGTCCGGGCGGGGCAGCACGGACTCGAACTCGACGACACCCCCACTTCGTTGGCCGCGCTCGACCAGCTGCCGCCCCGCTGGCGCGACGACCCCGAAGAGCTTCCCTGGCTCGGCAACGACGCCGGTCTCTATCTCGGCACGGTGATCGTGCGGACCGTCCCGGGCGCCGCGTGGGACATCTGGCCGAGCGGCCGGCCCGTGGTGCGGCTGGAGTCCGGGCGGGAGATCGACGTCGTCGCGGCCGGTCTCGACTGGGCGATGGCGGGCAGCCCGGAGCTCTCCCAGGTCTACGCGGAGTCCGCGGAGAACTGACCCGGGAGCCGGTCGGCTCCCGTCCACCCCTGTCCTCTTCGACTAATCCAGTTAAAAAGCCTTTTGCGCCATTTACGCGTGTCGGGTGCGAAGTCCCTTTTCGCGATGGATAGTTTGCGCTGACCTCGACACAGCGACAAGTGGGTAGGGCAGCGCATGGCCGTCGATCCGTTGATCGAACTGAGGGACGTCAACAAACACTTCGGGGAGTTGCACGTACTTCAGGACATCAATCTCACCGTCGGCCGCGGGGAGGTGGTGGTGGTCATCGGCCCCTCCGGCTCCGGGAAATCCACCCTCTGCCGGGCGATCAACCGGCTGGAGACGATCGAGTCCGGCAGCATCACCATCGACGGCAGCCCCCTTCCCGAGGAGGGCAAGGGGCTGGCCCGGCTCCGTGCCGAAGTCGGCATGGTCTTCCAGTCGTTCAACCTCTTCGCCCACAAGACCGTGCTGGACAACGTCTCGCTGGCGCAGCTGAAGGTCCGCAAGCGCAAGAAGGACGAGGCCGACCGGCGCTCCCGCGAGCTGTTGGAGCGGGTCGGTCTGGCCGCGCACGCCGACAAGTTCCCCGCCCAGCTCTCCGGCGGCCAGCAGCAGCGCGTGGCCATCGCCCGCGCCCTGGCCATGGACCCCAAGGCGCTCCTCTTCGACGAGCCGACCTCGGCGCTCGACCCGGAGATGATCAACGAGGTGCTGGAGGTCATGCAGCAGCTCGCCCGGGACGGCATGACCATGGTCGTGGTCACCCATGAGATGGGCTTCGCCCGCTCCGCCGCCAACCGCGTCGTGTTCATGTCCGACGGCTGCGTCGTCGAGGACCGCACCCCGGAGGACTTCTTCACGAACCCGGAGAGCGACCGCGCCAAGGACTTCCTGTCCAAGATCCTCAAGCACTGAGGGGAGGCTTCCATGTTGCGCACGAGGAACACGCGTACGGGCAGGGCGGCCGCCCTCGTGGCCGGTCTCCTGCTCGCCGCACTCGCCGCGGGCTGCGGCAAGGACGGCAGCCCGCCGGTCAAGGGCCCCAAGGCCGAGGCCCTGCCGACGTACCAGGTCGACACCGGCTTCGAGCTGCCCGACTCCCGCACCTGGACCAAGGCGAAGCGGCGCGGCTATCTGGTCGTCGGCGCCAAGGAGGACCAGCCGTACCTGGGGGAGAAGGACCCGGCGACCGGGATCTACTCCGGGTTCGACATCGAGATCGCCCGGATGGTGGCGGCCTCGCTCGGCTTCGAACCGAAGACGATCCGCTTCCGCACGATCGCCTCCGCCAACCGCGAGACGGCCCTGCAGAACGGACAGATCGACTACTACGTCGGCACCTACACCATCAACGACATGCGCAAGAAGCTCGTCGGCTTCGCCGGCCCGTACTACATGGCGGGCCAGGGCCTGCTGGTGCGCACCGACGAGAACGACATCAACGGGCCGCAGGACCTGGCGGGCAAGACCGTCTGTTCGGCGGCCGGCTCCACCCCCTACCAGCGCATCGCCGCCGACTACCCCAAGGCGACGCTCGTCGCGTACGACACGTATTCGATCTGCGTCGACAACCTCCTCACCTACCAGGTCGACGCCGTCACCACCGACGACGCGATCCTGCTGGGCTTCGCGGCCAAGGCGCCCGACGAGATGAAGGTCGTCGGCAAGCCCTTCTCCCAGGAGCCGTACGGCATCGGCGTACCGCGCGGCGACAACGCCCTGCGCAACGCGATCAACGACGCGCTGGAGGCCAACGAGAGAAACGGCAACTGGAAGAAGGCGTACGAAGCGACGCTCGGCCTCTCCGGAGCGCCCGCGCCGACCCCGCCGCCCATCGACCGCTACCCGGCGAACTGAGGGGACGCGCCTCACCCATGGACGTACTGACAGAGAACTTCTCCCTCTACGGCAAGGGCTTCCTCGGGACCGTCGAGCTGACCGTCTACGCCTCCGCGCTGGCGCTCGTCCTCGGCTTCCTGATGGCGTCCTTCCGGGTCGCGCCCATCGGCTCCTTCCGGGTGCTGGGCACGGTCTGGGTGACCGTGCTCCGCAACACCCCGCTGACGCTGCTGTTCTTCGCGGTCCTGCTCGGCCTGCCCCGCTTCGGGCTGGTCCTGCCGTTCCAGGTCTTCGCCGTCATCGCGCTCGGCTGCTACACCTCGGCCTTCATCTGCGAGGTGCTGCGCTCCGGCATCAACACCGTGCCCAAGGGCCAGGGCGAGGCGGCCCGCAGCCTCGGCATGAACTTCGGCCAGACCCTCGGCACCGTGGTGCTGCCGCAGGCGTTCCGGTCGGTGATCCCACCGGTCGGCTCGACCCTGATCGCGCTGGCGAAGAACTCCGCGATCGCCGGGGCGTTCAGCGTCACCGAACTCCTCGGCACCTACAAGACGCTCAACGAGCTCGGGTACAGCATCATCTGGTCCTTCATCTGGATCGCGGTCGGCTACCTGATCATCACCCTGACCATCAGCGCGGTGTTCAACGTGATGGAGAAGCGCTGGGGAGTGGCACGATGACCAAGACCCTCACCCGCGGGCCGTCGTCGCCCGCGGCCACCGCGCTCTACGACATCCCCGGACCGGTGACCCGTAAGCGGCACAGGATGTACGGGATCGCCTCGACGGTGCTGATCGTGGCGCTGTTCGGCTGGATCGTCTATCTGCTCTTCGACACCGACCAGTTCACCGCGCAGAAGTGGACGCCCTTCGAGTACAAGGGCATTCAGGAGCTGCTCCTGCGCGGCCTCGGCAACACCCTCAAGGCGTTCGCGTACGCCGCGGTCCTCTCGCTCGCGCTCGGCGCGGTCCTCGCGGTCGGCCGGCTCTCCGAACACCGGGTGCTGCGCTGGATCTCCACCCTGCTGGTCGAGTTCTTCCGGGCCATGCCGGTGCTGGTGATGATCTTCTTCATCTTCGTTGCGCTGAAGGTCCAGCCGCTGCCCGCCCTGGTCGCCGGTCTGACGCTCTACAACGGTTCGGTCCTCGCGGAGGTGTTCCGCACCGGGATCGACTCCGTGGACCGGGGCCAGCGCGAGGCCGCGTACGCGCTCGGCATGCGCAAGACGCAGGTCACCACGTTCGTCCTGGCGCCCCAGGCCGTACGCGCGATGCTGCCGACCATCATCAGTCAGCTGGTGGTCGCGCTCAAGGACACCTCACTGGGCTATCTGATCACCTACGAGGAATTCCTCCACGCCGGAAAGCTGATCGCGTCGAATCTCGACTACGATCTTCCCTTCATCCCCGTCGTGATGGTGATCTCTCCGATCTACATCGGGATGTGCATGCTGCTCTCGTGGTTCGCCACCTGGGTGGCCCGCCGTCAGCGGCGCAATCCGAAGACGGAGGCGGTGGGGGTGGCCCCGGCCGAACCGGGGACGCTGCTGCCGGGAGGGCAGTAGCCGGGCAGTGCCCGCCCGGCAGCAGTCGGTGATCACTTCTCGCGCAGCGGGACCGAGAGATGACTCGGGTCCGTGGCGGGCGAGGAGAAGGTCAGCTGCGCGCCGGTCGGGTTGTGCTCGATGTACAGCGGATCGACGGTGTCGATCACCAGGGCGAGCCGGTGACCGGCCGGGACGTCGTAGGCCGTGGAGTACAGCTCCAGGTCCACGGGGAACGGCCGGCCCGGCGTCTGCCCGTGGAAGGTGTACGGAGCATTGCTGACCAGTTTGCCGACGCCGAGCGGCCCCACGTCGTAGAGATACGCGACGAGGGTGCCGCTCGGCTTCGTGCTGGTGACCGTCGTGTGCAGCGCCGATGTGCCGCGGATCCGCTGCTCGGTGGCGTACCGCTCCGACTGCCACACGCTCGCGAAGGTGCGCGGCAGCAGGGGGACGGAGACCTTCGGCGGCAGCTTCAGGAACTGGTCCAGGGCGTTGGACAGGATCGCGATGCCGCCGTTGGCGCCCGAATCGATGTTCGCCCAAACCTTCTTGGTGCCGTCCAGCGGGATCCGGTTCTTCGCCGCGCCGACCGACTTCCAGTCCGGGTAACCCTCGTAGCCCTTGTCGCTGCGGGACTTGAGCTGCACCGGCTGCTCGGTGTCGATGCCGTTGCGCTCGCCCTTGAGATAGCGGTCGAACCAGCGGCGGGTGCTCGTCCAGGTGTCGTTGGGCAGGCCGAGCAGTCCGGTGGCCTCGGCGGTGGCGTGGTCGCCGGGGCGGAACTCCAGCCGCTTGGGGCCGGTGAGCTTGTCGTAGAACGAGGCGTACTGGTTGGGCGGGAAGATCGTGTCGCCCCAGGCGTTGCCCATCATGATCGCCGCGCCGTTGGCGTTGATCCGGTCCAGATACGTCACAGGGGAGCGCTTCTTCCCCCAGGCGATCATCTCCGGTTCCTTGTCGAGCCTGGAGCCGAGGAAGTCCTTGAGCGTCTGCGTCAGCTCATCGCTGGGGCGGCCGGTGAGGACACCCGCGCCGCCGAGGAGGGCGCCGGCCTGGAGATGCTGGGTGCGCCCGCTGTAGATCGAGTCGATCAGGTCGGCCCAGCCGCTGAGCGCGGCGACCGCCTTGATGCGGGGGTCGTGCCCGGCCGCGAGCAGGCTGATGCCGGCGCCGTAGGAGACACCGCCCATGCCGATGCGGTCCGGGTCGGCGGAGGTGTGCTCCAGCGCCCAGTCGATGACGGCGGAGGCGTCCGCGATGTCCGGCGGTCCGGCCACCTCGATCTTCCCGCCGGAGAGCCAGAAGCCGCGTGAGGTGTAACTCACCACGACGTAGCCGGAGTCGGCGAGCTTCTGGGCCTGCGCCAGATATTCGATCTGCGGCATGGCCCAGCTCGCCGGGAAGACGATCAGTGGATGCTTCGCCCCGGCTTGGGCCCCGGCCTGGTTTCCGGCCGGGGTGAAGACGTTGCCCTTGAGCGTGACGCCCCCGGAGCCGGGGATGTCGTGGAACGTCAGGCCCTGGGCCGTCGTGCTCGCGGGCGCGACGGCGGGGGCGGCGGTCGCCGCCGGTGCGGAGACGAGCGCGCCCCCGGCTAGCAGGGCGGCGGCGGTGGTGATCGAAGCGGTGGTGCGCAGTGCCGGTTTCGGACGTGCCACGGGTCACTCCTCACGCGTGTCAGTGCAAAGTGACCCGACGGTAACCCCGGTTGTTTACCGCTGGTAACTGTCGCGTGTGTTGCGTGAGGGTAACGATTGTTGGACGTCGTGTCAGCAGTCGCTCACTTCAGGGCGCTCTTGGCCTGCCAGTCGGCCCACGACACGTTCCACGCGCCGTACCCGTTGCCCTCGGCGACCGGACCCTTGGCGTCCGCGCCGGTCATCTCGAAGGGATCGCCCACCCGTACCTGTCCGTACAGCGCGGCCGCGTCGGCGTCGCTCATCCCGAGACAGCCCGAACTCCGGTTGGCCTGGCCGAAATAGCCCGCGTTCCACGGGGCCGCGTGGGCGTACATCCCCGACCAGGTCAGCCGCATCGAGTAGTCGACCATCTTGTCGTAGGCGTCGCCGAGGCCCACCGTCTCGGAGCGCATGTTGATCGTGCCCTCCTTCGACATCAGGACCGCCGTGCCCCGCCAGGAGGCCTTCTCGCCGCCCGGGGTGCCCGCCGACATCGGGATGTCCAGGACCTGCTTCCCGTCCCGGTGCAGGGCGAGCCGGTGCCCGTCGAGGTCGACCTCGACCACCTGGGCCGCGCCGATCGTGAACGTCGTCGTGTAGTCGCGGACGAACCAGCCGCCGTCCGCGCCCGTGTTCACGCCGTTCAGCCGTGCGTCCAGGGTGACCTTCGTTCCGGGCTTCCAGTACTCCTTGGGCCGCCAGTCGACGCGGTCCTTGCCCGAGTAGTCCTGGAGCCAGCCCCAGGAGCCCTCGGTGTTGTCGGACGTCGAGACCTTCAGGGCCTTCTCGACGGCCGCCTTGTCCTTCACCTGGTGGTCGAAGACGACGGAGAGCGGCTGTGCGATGCCCACGGTCGTGTTCTTCCCCGGCGCCAGCGACAGCTTGTTGACCTTCTCGGCCGCGGCGGTGGTGAACGCCACCCGGTCGTTGCCGCCGTCCGTGTCCTTCGCCTCGACCGTGTACGCGGTGCCCGGTGCGGCGACCCGCTCCGATATCCAGGTCCGGCCGTCGGCGGATATCTTCCCCGCCAGCGCACCGCCCTTGCCCGCCGTCACCGACACGGTCTTGAGCTTTCCGTGCGCCAGCGTCACCTTCACCGGCCCGCCGGGCGTCGCGGCCTTGCCCCTGAGGTTCACCGACACGCTGGTCTCGGGCGCCTTGCCGTCCCCGCCCGCCTCGGCGGAGCCCGAGGGGCCGCCCGAGCACGCGGTGAGCGCGGCGGCGAGCAGCGCCGCGGGCCCGGTCAGGGCGAGCCGGGCCCTCCGGCCGGCCGGGGCGGTACGACGGATGCGCGGGCGTACGGGACTCAACGGAAAAACCTCCAGGGCAGCGGCACTCAGCAAGGGAGAGGCATTTCCCTCATGTCGGGTTCCGTCTTCGCTCCCGGAAAACCCTGAGGTCAAGGCGCCTCCCCGGTCCGGAGTACGCTCCACCGTCGGCCGACACCTCGGAACACGGGAGACCATCAGTGAGCGCGACCGTCGACAGCACCACCGGGCCTTCGGCCAAGGCGGCCTCGGTGCTGCGCAGCGGGGCCGTGATGGCCGCCGGCTCCGTCGTCTCGCGCGCCACCGGCTTCGTGCGCTCGGCCGTCGTCGTCGCGGCACTCGGCACCGGCCTGACCGCGGACGGCTACACGGTCGCCAACACCGTGCCCAACATCCTCTACATCCTGCTCATCGGCGGCGCGCTCAACGCGGTCTTCGTCCCCGAACTGGTCCGGGCCGCCAAGGAGCACGCCGACGGGGGAGCGGCGTACACCGACCGGCTGCTCACCCTGTGCACCGCTTGCCTCCTCGCGCTCACCGCGCTCGCCGTCGCGGCCGCGCCCCTCATCGTCGGGCTGTACACCGACTACGACGACCGCCAGGCCGAACTGACCGTCGCCCTCGCCCGCTACTGCCTGCCGCAGATCCTCTTCCACGGGCTCTTCACCCTGCTGGGCCAGGTCCTCAACGCCCGCGGCAGATTCGGCGCGATGATGTGGACCCCGGTCCTCAACAACATCGTGATCATCGGGGTGTTCGGGCTCTACATCGGCATCGCCGCCGACTCCGACGGCACCCTCTCCACGGCACACGCCCACCTCCTCGGCTGGGGCACCACCGCCGGGACAGCCGCCCAGACCCTCGCCCTGATACCCGCCCTGCGCGCCGCGAAGTTCCGCTGGCGGCCCCGGTTCGACTGGCGCGGCAGCGGACTGACCCGGCCCATGCGCGCGGCCGGCTGGCTGGTGCTGCTGGTCCTCACCAACCAACTGGCGTACTGGGTCGTCACCCGGCTCTCCACCGCCTCCGGGCTCCACGCCGTCGAGCAGGGCGTGGCGGGCGGCGCGGGCTACACCGCGTACAGCTACGCCTATCAGCTCTGGGTCGTTCCGCAGGGCATCATCACCGTCTCCCTGGTCACCGCGCTGATGCCCCGGATGAGCCGGGCCGCCGCCGACGGCGACCTCGCCGGGCTGCGGCGCGACGTCGCGTACGCCCTGCGCACCAGCGCCGCCGTGGTGGTTCCCGCCGCCACCGCCCTGCTGGTGCTGGCGCCCTGGGTGATCGGCTCGGTCTTCGGGTACGGGCGTGCCACCGACGCCGGCGTCACGGTGATGGCCGGGATGCTGGCGGCTTTCGCCCCCGGGCTGCTCGCCTTCTCCGGGCAGTACGTCCTCTCGCGCGGCTTCTACGCGATGAGCGACACCCGCACCCCGTTTCTTCTCAATCTGGTGATCGCCGCCGTGCAGGCGGGCCTCTCGGTCGTCGCGTATCTGCTGCTGCCGGCGCGCTGGGCGGTGACCGGGATGGCGGGGGCGAGCACGGTGGCCTTCTTCGCCGGGTTCGCCGTCACCGGATACGTCCTGTCGAGGCGGCTCTCGGGGACCGGGGCCGCGTCCCTGCTGCGGTCGCCGACCCTCGGCGCGCACGCCCGCCTGATCGCCGCCTGTCTGCCCGCCGGTGCGCTGGCGTACGGCGCGGCCCGCGCGGCGGAGGGTGCCGGGGACGTGGCCGCCGCCGCTGCCGGAACCCTCGTGCTGCTGCTCGTCGTGGTGCTGCTGGCCCGGCCGTTCGGGATCGGCGAGATCACCACGACGGTCGCGGCCGGCCGGGCACGGCTGCGCCGCCGATAGCGGGCCCGGTCAGCTGCCCGCCCGGTGCGAGGCTGGCGTGGCGGTGGGCGCCGGGGCCTGCGCCTCGCGGGTCACATCGCCGACGAGCTCGACCACGTCGGGGCCGTACGCCTGGGAGTTGACGACCTTCAGCAGCAGACAGAACGACTTGTTGCCGTGCTTGCGGATCAGCTTCTCGTGGTTCCGCGCCACATAACGGGTCGCCGCCTGGTTGGTGATGGCCCGCTGGCCGCAGAACAGGAAGACCGGGCGTGCCTCCTGGCCACCCGTCAGTCGGGCGAGCAGAACGTATTCGGAGGTGCCGGGCTCCAGCCGGTAGCGTTCCGAGCCGACCTGGAACGCCACCCGGTCCGGGCCCGGATCCTGCTCGACGTTGATCCGCACGCCGGGCAGCAGGGTCCGCAGGTGGGCCGCCATCCGCTGATTGGACATCGGGCCGCCGACGCAGAATTCCGTACGCTCCCCGAACCCCTGCTGGGCCGTGTCGTGCGTGACGATCTGCGCGTGCGCCGCGCAGTCCTTGATCAGCGCGGAGAGTTCGAGCAGCGCGAAGGCGTCGTAGCGGTGCACGGACCCGTCGGCGCCCGCGTACCGGTTCACCACCAGCAGGCATGCGGAGTTCGCCGGCAGTCCGAAGAAGACCTGCTTGCGGCGGAGCTTGCGCCGCCAGAGATAGGTCCGGGCCAGCCAGCCCAGCGAGGCGCTGATGCCGGCGGCTATCACGCCCAGCACGATGTTGCGTACGTCGTCGGTCATGGCCGCGCATGGTATCGGTCATTCGGGTAGCCGTTCGAGGCGGTCCTGACGATCCGGGTCCACCGCGGCTACCCTGCGGCGGAGATCCGTTGACTGGAGGTACGTATGCGCCGTTCCGTCGGTCGGAACACGTCGCTGTTGGCCGTCCTCGCCGTGGTCGCCTCGGTCGGAGCCGCCGCCCCGGCGGCCTCCGCGGGGTCCACCGCGCCGAGGCCCGCGCCGCCCAAGTCCCCGGTGGCGGTGGGCCATGGGGGAGCGGTGGCGAGCGTCGACCCGGACGCGTCGGCCGCCGGGATCGAGGTGCTGCGCAGGGGCGGCAACGCGGTGGACGCGGCCGTGGCCACCGCGGCCGCGCTCGGCGTGACGGAACCGTACTCGGCGGGCATCGGCGGCGGAGGCTACTTCGTCCACTACGACGCGAAGACCCGCCAGGTGCGGACCATCGACGGCCGCGAGACCGCCCCGCGCAGCGCGGACTCCTCCCTCTTCCTGGAGAACGGCAAGCCGATCCCCTTCGAGGAGGGTGTGACCAGCGGTCTCGGTGTGGGCACACCCGGCACCCCGGCCACCTGGGAGCGGGCGTTGGACGCGTGGGGCTCCAAGTCCCTCCGTGCGCTGCTGAAACCGGCCGAACGCCTGGCCCGGGACGGCTTCGTCGTGGACGACACCTTCCGCTCGCAGACCGCCGCCAACCAGGCCCGGTTCGCCGACTTCCCCGCCTCGTCGAAGCTGTTTCTGCCGGGCGGCGAACTCCCCGTCGTCGGATCGTTGTTCAAGAACCCGGACCTGGCCCGTACGTACGAGAAGCTCGGCCGCAAGGGCGTCGGCGAGCTGTACCGGGGCGAGTTGGCCGACGACATCGTGCGTACCGTACGCAAGCCGCCCGTCGACCCGGACGCCGCCCGGGTCGTCCGCCCCGGCGACCTGACCCGCAAGGACCTGGCCTCCTACCGGACCCTGCGCCAGGACCCGACCAAGGTGAACTACCGGGGCCTGGACGTCTACGGTATGGCCCCCTCCTCGTCCGGCGGCACCAGCGTCGGCGAGGCCCTCAACATCCTGGAGTCCACCGACCTCTCCCGGGCCGACCGGACCCAGTATCTGCACCGGCTCATCGAGGCGAGCCGGATCGCGTTCGCCGACCGGGGCCGCTGGGTCGGCGACCCGGCGTTCGAGGACGTGCCCACGAAGGAACTGCTGAGCCAGCGGTTCGCGGACGCGCGCGAGTGCCTGATCCGCGACGACAAGGCGCTGACCAGCCCGCTGCCGCCGGGCGACCCGCGCAGCCCCGAGCGGTGCGGCAGTGGCGGCACCGCCGCGCCCACCACGTTCGAGGGCGAGAACACCACGCACCTCACCGCGGCCGACAAGTGGGGCAACGTCGTCGCCTACACCCTGACGATCGAGTCCACCGGCGGCAGCGCCATCACCGTGCCAGGGCGCGGCTTCCTGCTCAACAACGAACTGACCGACTTCTCCTTCGCCCCCGCCGACCCGGCGGTCCACGACCCGAATCTGCCGGGCCCGGGCAAGCGCCCGCGCTCGTCGATCTCGCCGACCATCGTGCTGAAGCACGGCAAGCCGGTGCTCGCGCTCGGCTCACCGGGCGGGGCCACGATCATCACCACCGTCCTCCAGTCGCTCACCGGACACCTGGACCGGGGGCTCCCGCTGGTCGACGCCATCGCCGCGCCGCGCGCCAGCCAGCGCAACGCGCCGACGACGGAGATCGAGCCCGGCCTGTGGAACAGCCCGGTCCGCGCGGAGCTGGAGAAGCTCGGCCACGCCTTCAAGCAGAACCCGGAGATCGGAGCCGCCACCGGAGTGCAGCGGCTGCCCGACGGCCGCTGGCTGGCGGCGGCGGAAAAGGTGCGCCGGGGCGGCGGCTCGGCCATGGTGGTGCATCCGGGCGGCGGTCACTGAGCCGGCCGGACGAAGCAGGGGCGGCGGGGCCGGTATCACGCGACACAGCGCGCGGTACCGGCCCCGCGGCCTTGGCGCACCGCCAAGGGAACCCGTACGGGCGTCCCCAGGTCCGAGGGAAGGGTTCTTCCGCACGATGCGCACCCGCATGCTCGCCCTGACATCCGCCGCCTGTGGCGCCGCGCTCCTCGGAGCGGCGGCCCTGCCCGCCTCCGCCACCGGCCCCGGACCCGCCCCCGGCCAGGAGCCGGAAGCGGCCACCGCGGCGACCGCCGCCGAACTGCTGGCCGAGGTCCGCGCCTGCGCCCGGATCTCGAAGGGCAAGTACCGCACGGACAGCGGCAGCGCGAAGGCCACGGTCCTCGTCTGCGGCACCGAGGACGCCGTCTTCTGGAAGGCGGACATGGACATCGACTGCGACGGCCGGAAGACGAAGGCCTGCAACAGGAAGACCGATCCGTACTTCCTGCCGGAGACCGCGTTCCAGAGCTCCCGCGGCGAACCGCTGGACTCGGCCGCGCTCCCCTATGTGGTGGTACCGGGCCCGAGCAAGGTGTGGGACTACCGGAAGTCGGGGCTCACCGGCGGCAGCGTGGTGGCCGTCGTGTACCGCGACCGGGTGCGTTACGGCGTGATCGGCGACACCGGCCCCACGAACATCATCGGCGAGGCGTCGTACGCCATGGCGAAGGCGCTGGGCATCGACCCCGACCCCTCGACCGGAGGCGCGGCGTCCGGCGTCACGTACATCGCGTTCAAGAACTCCCGCGTCTCCCCGATCGAGAGCCGAGCACGGGCGCAGAGCCGGGGAGCGGCACTGGCCAGGGAGTTCGTCGGACGGCCTTAGGGCCTGTCGTCGAACTGCCGTCGTTGCCCGGCAGGCGGCAGTTCGACGACAGGTCCTATGGTCCGAGCGGACCGGCCGTACGGCGCGAGTCGTGCCGTACGGCGTGTTCAGAGCGCGGTCAGGATGCGCGGGCCGTCGTTCGTGATCGCCACCGTGTGCTCGGCGTGCGAGGCCCGGCTGCCGTCGGTCGTCCGCAGCGTCCAGCCGTCCGTGTCGTGGCGGAACTCGTCGCCGCCGCCGGCGATGAGCATGGGCTCGATCGCCAGGACCATGCCGTGCCGCAGCGGCATACCGCGCCCGGGGCGTCCCTCGTTCGGCACGGACGGGTCCTCGTGCATGGTCCGGCCGATGCCGTGCCCGCCGTAGCCCTCCATGATCCCGTAGCCCGCCTCGCGGCAGACCGTGCCGATCGCGTGCGCGATGTCCCCGATCCGGTTGCCCGCGACGGCCGCGGCGATCCCGGAATCCAGGGCCCGGTTCGCGGTGGCGATGAGGCGGGTGTCGGCGGGGCGGGCCTCGCCCACGGTGAAGCTGATCGCCGAGTCACCGGCCCAGCCGTCGAGGAGCGCGCCCGCGTCCACGCTGACCAGGTCACCGTCGCGCAGGGGCTCGGCCGAGGGGATGCCGTGCACGATCGCGTCGTTGACCGAGACGCAGACGACGGCCGGGAAGGGGGTGGGCGCGAAGTGCGGCTTGTAGTTCAGGAAGGGCGAGGAGGCTCCGGCCTTGCTCAGCACCTCGCGGGCCGCCTCGTCCAGTTGGCGGGGGGTCACGCCGACCGCCGCCACCTCCCGCGCCCGGGTCAGGATCTGCGCGACGACCCGTCCGGCCTCGCGCATCGCTTCGAGCTGTGTGTCCGTCTTGATGTGCACCATGCCCATTACTATACCGGTCGAAGCGGTATAGTAATGACGGTATAGAAATGGCATTCCGTAGTACGATGGGCCCATGGTCCGCACCCCTCTGACACCCGAAGAGCGCCTGCGCGGCGAACGGCTCGGCGCATTGCTCCGTGCGGCGCGCGGGGAGCGCAGCATGGCCGCCGTCGCGGCGAGCGCCGGAATCTCCGCGGAGACCCTCCGGAAGATCGAGACCGGCCGCGCCCCCACGCCCGCCTTCTTCACCGTGGCCGCCCTCGCCGGTGCGCTGGGCCTCTCCATGGACGAGATCCTCGGCCGCTGCGCGCCGGAACCGGCCGCGGTGCCGCTGATCGCGTAAGCGGATCTGTTCGTCGCCCGGGAGGCCCTCACCCGTGCGGACGGCCCCGACCCGCAGGACGCCCACCGGGGCGCGTAGGGTCGCGCCGTGACTCTCCAGGACTTCGCGCGCAGCGAATACGTCAGCCTGACCACGTACCGGAAGAACGGCACAGCCGTCGCCACGCCCGTCTGGGCCGCCGCCGAGGGCGATGTGCTGTACATCTGGACCCGCTCCGACTCGTGGAAGGTCAAGCGGCTGCGCAACAACGGCAAGGTCGTCGTCACCGTCTGCGACGTGCGCGGCAGGATCGCCGACGGAGCCCCCAGCGCTGAGGGCACGGCGACGCTCCTCGACGAGGACGGCACCCGCGCGGCGCGCAAGCTGCTGGCTCGCAAGTACACCTGGAAGTTCTGGCTCGTCGACTGGCCGGCGACGATCGCCCGGCTCGGCAAGCGCCCGCACACCGGGATCGCTGTCACCTTCTGAGCCCGGTCGCGGTCACCGCCACCGGAACGAGTGGAGTGCGCGCGGGGCGCGCGGCCGGGCGCCGTGCTCCCGCCGCAGCGTGCCCGAAAGCTGCGCGTAGCCGTCCCGTAACACGTCTGCGGTCGAATGCCTCCGGACTGGAAGGCTCCAGTCGACAGTCGGCGAGGGCGACGATGACGGTGCATCAACAGGCTGACGAAGTAGGGGCGTTCGCGGAGTACCTGCGGGACCTGGTGGCCCGGCTGGACCCCGGACGCGGTTGGTACGGGGTCTTCAGCCGGCGCGATCCGGCCGGTATGCGGTCCTGCCTCGACGGAGCCGAGATCCCGCCCTGGGACGTGGTGGAGTCGCTGCTCGCGGACCTCGCCGCACTCCACGGCGCCCGGTTCGCCGAGCAGGTCTCGGTGCGGGCCGCGGCGCTCTACTCCGCGTCCGCCGCCACCCACGACCGGCGGCCCGGCGGACGCCAGGAGCTGGTCCACCGGCTGGAGTTGATGGTCCGCGAGCAGCACCGGGCGGCGGAACGGCTGCGCGGCGCCGGACCCGGCGACCCGGACCCCACCGGCCCGGAGGCGCTGGCCTGGGCCCGCGACGACCATGAACGGGCCACCGCGCGGTGCGCGGAACTGCGCAAGCGGCTGGCGGCGGTGACGGTGCCCGAGGGCTGGTTCCGGGCGGAGCACCCCGAGGAGCCGCCCGCCGGGACGGCCGCGACGGGCCTGGTTCCGCAGCCGCGCGCCGAGGTCCGGGACCTGGCGGCCGGACCCCCGGGCGCCTCCGCCCAGGGCGCGCCCGCTCCCGGCCTGTCGACCGAACCCGCTGCTCAAGCCGCCCAGGCCGCCCCGGCGCCCCGGCGGAAGAAGCCGCGGGGCGCCCGGTTCGCCGGACTGGAGGTCGACGAGGAGGAGACCGGCTACGCCCCGTTGCCGCTGCCCGGTCCGCCCGCCCCCGCGCGCTCGGGCGCGCCCGCCCCGCGCGGCGCCCGCTTCGGCGGCGCGGGGGAGGAGAGCCGGGAGGGGCGCGGGGGCCGGGGCGGGGCCGGGCGGGACCGTGCGCCGGACGCCCTGCCGGATCCGGCCGTCGGGCATGCCGTCGCCGGGGCCGTGGCCCAGCTGGTCCGGCTGCGCGCCGAGGGCCGCAGCGGTGAGGCGCACGTGGTGCTCTGCGAGGTCGCGGCCTGGCCCGCGCCCCGGCTGCCGGTGCTCGCGGTCGCCCTGTACCGCGCCGGGCTGGCCGCCGACTGGACGACCCTGCTCTGGGAGGTGTCCTCGCTGCCGCCCGCCGGGTTCGCCGCGGCCGCCGGCGCGCTGGCCGCCGCCGGGCGCGAGGCGGACTGCGGGCTGCTGCTGCGCCAGGGCGTGGCCCGGCCCGCCGCCGAAGTCGCCGCGTCCGTGCTCGCCCTGGACGACGCCGGCCGGGAACGGGAGGCGCGGGACCTGCTCGGCGCCTTCGTCCGCGTACGCACACCGCAGGAGTCCGCCGCGCTGGCCGGAACCGGCAGCCGGCTGCTGCCGCTCCTGCTGGCGGCGGCCCGGGAGGTCTCCGTCGAGCAGGAGTGGGACCTGGTGCACGCGCTGCGGGTGGCGGGCGTGCCGGGGGTCTGAGCTCCCGCGTGCGGCGCCGCCGGATCGGTACGGTGTCCGATGTGGACCGCTCGGGTGCGAAACATGATCGACTCAGCCGGTTCACGGCGATGGTCTTGCCCCGCCGGACGGAGGGGCTTACGTTCTCCATCCATGCACCGATCTACGTGCGTAGAGAACGCGTGCAGGCTCTCTGACGCCGCGTCGAAGGAGCAGCTCATGTCCCACGTCGTACGCGCCGCACTCGTCCAGGCGACCTGGACCGGCGACACCGAATCCATGATTGCCAAGCACGAGGAACACGCGCGCGAGGCCGCCCGGCAGGGGGCGAAGATCATCGGCTTCCAGGAGGTGTTCAACGCCCCCTACTTCTGCCAGGTCCAGGAGCCCGAGCACTACCGCTGGGCCGAGCCGGTCCCCGACGGGCCGACCGTGAAGCGGATGCAGGACCTGGCCCGCGAGACCGGCATGGTGATCGTCGTCCCGGTCTTCGAGATCGAGCAGTCCGGCTTCTACTACAACACCGCGGCCGTGATCGACGCCGACGGCTCCTACCTCGGCAAGTACCGCAAGCACCACATCCCGCAGGTCAAGGGGTTCTGGGAAAAGTACTACTTCAAGCCCGGCAACGCCGGCTGGCCGGTCTTCGACACCGCCGTCGGCAAGGTCGGCGTGTACATCTGCTACGACCGGCACTTCCCCGAGGGGTGGCGCCAACTCGGCCTGGGAGGAGCTCAGTTGGTGTACAACCCGTCGGCCACCTCCCGTGGGCTCTCCAGTCACCTCTGGCAGCTGGAACAGCCGGCCTCCGCCGTCGCCAACGAGTACTTCGTCGCCGCGATCAACCGGGTCGGCCGCGAGGAGTACGGCGACAACGACTTCTACGGCACCAGCTACTTCGTCGACCCGCGCGGCCAGTTCGTCGGGGAGGTCGCCAGCGACAAGGAGGAGGAACTCGTCGTCCGGGACCTGGACTTCGACCTGATCGAAGAGGTCCGGCAGCAGTGGGCGTTCTACCGGGACCGACGGCCCGACGCGTACGACGGGCTGGTGGAGCCGTGACCGGACTGTACGAGCGCCATCTCGCCGTCAGCCCCGAGTGGCTGGCCCTCTACTACCGCCACCCCATCGAACTCACCCACGGCGAGGGCCGGCACGTCTGGGACGCGGACGGCAACCGCTACCTGGACTTCTTCGGCGGCATCCTCACCACGATGACCGCCCACGCGCTGCCCGAGGTCACCAAGGCCGTCGCCGAACAGGCCGGGCGGATCATCCACTCCTCCACCCTCTACCTCAACCGCCCCATGGTGGAGATGGCCGAGCGGATCGCCATCCTCTCCGGCATCCCGGACGCCCGGGTATTCTTCACCACCTCCGGCACCGAGGCCAACGACACCGCGCTGCTGCTCGCCACCGCGTACCGCAGGTCCAACCAGATCCTCGCGATGCGCAACAGCTACCACGGCCGGTCCTTCTCGACGGTCTCGATCACCGGCAACCAGGCCTGGTCGCCCACGAGTCTGTCGCCGCTCCAGACCCTGTACGTCCATGGCGGCGTCCGCACCCGGGGCCCGTACGCCGAGCTGAGCGACGAGGCGTTCATCCGGGCATGCGTCGCCGACCTGGAGGACCTCCTCGGACACACGCGCAACCCCGCGGCCCTGATCGCCGAACCCATCCAGGGCGTCGGCGGCTTCACCTCCCCGCCCGACGGGCTGTTCGCCGCGTTCCGGGAGGTCCTGGACCGGCACGGGGTGCTGTGGATCTCGGACGAGGTACAGACCGGCTGGGGCCGTACCGGCGAGCACTTCTGGGGCTGGCAGGCGCACGCCGGGAACGGGCCGCCGGACATCCTCACCTTCGCCAAGGGCATCGGCAACGGCATGTCGGTCGGCGGGGTGGTGGCCCGCGCCGAGGTGATGAACTGCCTCGACGCCAACTCCATCTCCACGTTCGGCGGTTCGCCGATCACCATGGCCGCTTCGCTCGCCAACCTCTCCTACGTCCTGGAGCACGACCTCCAGGGCAACGCGCGGCGCGTCGGCGGGCTCCTCATCGAACGGCTGCGCTCCGTCGCCGCCGGTTCGCCCGCCGTACGCGAGGTGCGCGGCCGGGGTCTGATGATCGGCATCGAGTTGGTGAAACCCGGCACCGACGAGGCCGACCCGGACGCCGCCGCGGCCGTCCTCGAAGCGGCCCGCGCCGGCGGGCTGCTCATCGGCAAGGGCGGCGGCCACGACACCAGCGTGCTCCGCATCGCCCCGCCGCTCACCCTGACCGTCGCCGAGGCCGAGGAGGGCGCGGCGATCCTCGCGGACGCCCTGCACGCGGCGGGCTGACCCGCGCCCGGCGGACCCCGTACGTATTCGAACCGCACGGGGCCGACCGGCCCTACGTCCAAGGGCCGGTGAGCCGACCCGAGTTGAGGAGGTACCCATGAGCCGTACCGTCATCCACGGTGGTCTGGTCATCACCGCGTCCGACGAGATCCACGCCGATGTGCTCGTCGAGGGCGGCCGGATCGTCGCCCTCGCCGCCCACGGAACCGATGCCGCCGAGAGCTGGAGCGCCGACCGGAGGATCGACGCGACGGGCAGGTACGTCATCCCGGGCGGCGTCGACGGGCACACCCACATGGAGATGCCGTTCGGCGGGACGTACGCCGCCGACACCTTCGAGACCGGCACCCGGGCCGCCGCCTGGGGCGGCACCACCACCATCGTCGACTTCGCCATCCAGAGCGTGGGCCGCTCCCTGCGCGAAGGGCTCGACGCCTGGTACGCCAAGGCCGACGGCAACTGCGCGATCGACTACGCCTTCCACATGATCCTCGCGGACGTGAACCCCTCCTCGCTCAAGGAGATGGACCACCTCGTCTCCGAGGGCGTCACCTCCTTCAAGCTGTTCATGGCCTACCCCGGCGTCTTCTACAGCGACGACGGTCAGATCCTGCGCGCCATGCAGCAGGCCGCCGGCAACGGCGGGCTGATCATGATGCACGCCGAGAACGGCATCGCCATCGACGTCCTGGTCGAACAGGCGCTCGCCGCCGGTCACACCGACCCCCGCTACCACGGGGACGTCCGCAAGGTCGCCCTGGAGGCCGAGGCCACCCACCGCGCCGTCCAGCTCGCCCGGGTCGCCGGATCCCCTCTCTACGTCGTCCACGTCTCCGCCGACGAGGCCGTGGCGGAGATCGCCGCCGCCCGCCACAAGGGCCTCCCGGTCTTCGGCGAGACCTGCCCGCAGTACCTCTTCCTCTCCACCGACAACCTCGCCGAGCCCGACTTCGAAGGCGCGAAGTACGTCTGTTCCACCCCGCTGCGGCCCAAGGAGCACCAGGAAGCCCTGTGGCGGGGCCTGCGGAACAACGAACTCCAGGTCGTCTCCACCGACCACTGCCCCTTCTGCTTCTCGGGCCAGAAGGAGATGGGCCGCGGCGACTTTTCCAAGATCCCCAACGGCATGCCGGGCGTCGAACACCGCATGGACCTGCTGCACCAGGCCGTCGTGGACGGCCACATCACCCGCCGCCGCTGGATCGAGATCGCCTGCGCCTCCCCGGCCCGGATGTTCGGCCTCTACCCGAAGAAGGGCACCATCGCCCCGGGGGCCGACGCCGACATCGTCATCTACGACCCGGCCGCCGAACAGACCCTCTCCGCCGAGACGCACCACATGAACGTCGACTACTCGGCGTACGAGGGCAAACGCATCACCGGCCAGGTCGAGTCCGTGCTCTCGCGCGGCGAACTCGTCATCGACGGACGGAAGTTCACCGGCCGCGCCGGACACGGCATGTACACCCCCCGCGCCACCTGCCAGTACCTGGACTAGGAGATCCCGCCATGGACTTCGGACTCGTCCTCCAGACCGACCCGCCCGCATCCGCCGTCGTCGGCCTGATGCGGCGCGCCGAACGCAACGGTTTCCGCTACGGCTGGACCTTCGACTCGGCGGTGCTCTGGCAGGAACCGTTCGTCATCTACAGCCGCGTCCTGGAGCACACGGAGAAGCTGATTGTGGGCCCGATGGTCACCAACCCGGGCACCCGCACCTGGGAGGTCACCGCCTCCACCTTCGCCACCCTCAACGACATGTACGGCAACCGCACCGTCTGCGGCATCGGACGCGGCGACTCCGCTATGCGCGTCGCCGGCCGCAAGCCCAACACCCTGGCCCGGCTCGGCGAGGCGATCGACGTCATCCGGGACCTCGCCGAGGGCCGGGAGGCGACGGTCGACGGGCAGCCGCTGCAGCTCCCCTGGGTGAAGGACGGGCGGCTGCCGGTGTGGATGGCGGCGTACGGGCCCAAGGCCCTGGCGCTGGCCGGGCAGAAGGCCGACGGCTTCATCCTTCAGCTCGCCGACCCCTTCCTCACCGAATGGATGATCAAGGCGGTACGGGACGCGGCGTCCGACGCCGGACGGGACCCGGACTCCGTCACCATCTGCGTCGCGGCCCCCGCCTACGTCGGCGACGACCTCGATCACGCCCGGGAGCAGTGCCGCTGGTTCGGCGGGATGGTCGGCAACCACGTCGCGGACCTGGTCGCCCGCTACGGCGAGCACTCCGGCCTGGTCCCCGAGGCGCTGACCGCGTACATCGCCGGCCGCTCCGGTTACGACTACAGCCACCACGGCCGCACCGGCAACCCGGACACCGCCTTCGTCCCGGACGAGATCGTCGACCGGTTCTGCCTGCTGGGCCCCGCCGAGGCGCACATCGAGAAGCTCCGGGCGCTGCGGGACATGGGCGTCGACCAGTTCGCCGTCTACAACATGCACGATGCCCGCGAGGCGACCATCGACGCGTACGGATCCACGATCATCCCCGCGCTGACCGCCTGACCTGCCACACCCCTGGTTCCGTCCCCCCAACCCTTCTGTCCCGCCCCGCACGGCACCGCTCCCGAGCGAAGGGCTCAGCCGCCATGACCGCCACCGTCCCGCCCACCCCGCCACCCTCTCCGCAGGACGCGATACCCGGCGAGTCCGCCGCGTCCGGCCGCGTCGAACTCGCCCACGGATACGTCCCCGACGACGCCCGCTTCGCCAACGACGACCTGCTGCCCGTCCCCGCGGAGCGGCGCACCTGGACGACGTACAACTTCGCGGCCCTGTGGATCGGGATGGCCCACAACATCCCGTCCTGGCTGCTCGCCTCCGGCCTGGTGGCGCTCGGCATGGACTGGAAACAGGCCGTGTTCACCATCGCGCTCGCCAATGTGATCGTGCTCGCCCCGATGCTGCTCACCGGGCACGCCGGACCCAAGTACGGCATCCCCTTCCCGGTCCTGGCCCGTGCCTCCTTCGGCCTGCGCGGCGCCAACCTGCCCGCCCTGATCCGGGCCGCCGTCGCCTGTGCCTGGTTCGGCATCCAGACCTGGATCGGCGGCGTCGGGATCTTCACCCTGCTCGGCAAGGTCTTCGGGGGCTGGGCGAACGCCGGGGAGATCGGTGGCCAGCCGTGGACCCTCTGGCTCTGCTTCACCCTCTTCTGGGCCCTCGAACTGACCATCATCTACCGGGGGATGGACGCCCTGCGCCGCTTCGAGAACTGGGCGGCGCCGTTCGTCCTGGTCGGGGCCGTCGCGCTGCTGGTGTGGGTCGCGGTCAAGGCGGGCGGTTTCGGGCCGCTGCTGGACCAGCCGTCCGCGCTCGGCTGGGGCGCCGACTTCTGGCCGGTCTTCTTCCCGTCGCTGATGGGCATGATCGCCTTCTGGGCGACGCTCTCCCTCAACATCCCCGACTTCACCCGCTTCGGCGCGGGCCAACGCGCCCAGATCCGGGGCCAATCGCTGGGTCTGCCGACCACGATGACATTTTTCGCCCTGCTGTCGGTCTTCGTTACCTCCGGCTCGCAGGCGGTGTACGGGGTCGCCATCTGGGACCCGGTCCAGCTCGTCGCCCGTACCGACAACGTCTTCGGGCTCCTCTTCGGCCTGGTCACCGTGCTGATCGCGACGATCTCCGTGAACATCGCGGCGAACGTGGTCTCACCGGCGTACGACCTGGCCAACCTCGCGCCGAGGTTCATCAGCTTCAAGGGCGGGGCGCTGATCACGGGCGTGATCGGGGTCGTCATCATGCCGTGGAAGCTCACCGAGACGCCCGAGCTGTACATCTTCACCTGGCTGGGGCTGGTCGGCGGGCTGCTCGGTACGGTGGCGGGCATCCTGATCGCCGACTACTGGATCGTCCGCCGAACGGTTCTGGACCTGGCCGACCTCTACCGGCCCGGCGGCCGCTACTGGTACCGGGGCGGCTGGAACTGGCGGGCGGTGGCGGCCTTCGCCGTGGGTGGCGTCCTGGCGGTGGGCGGCTCCCACTCGGCTCCCGGGAAGGGGCCCTTCCCGGCCGACGGGCTGATCCCGTTCCTCAAGCCGCTCGCCGACTACGGCTGGGCGGTCGGGCTCGCCTCCTCCCTGCTGCTGTACGTGGCGCTGACCGGGCGGGAGCGTCGGGCAGGGCAGTGAGTGACCTGCCATCAGGCCCGTTCGGTGGCAGCCCTTTTCGGGATTCCACCGACCGGGCCTGTGGCGTACTTCGCTAGGGCCTTTCGTTTGGATCATGCCGGGCTCGCGGGGGCCGGCACGCACATCTGCGGCGTTGTCGTCAGTCGCCGATGCTCCGCAGTGACTCCCTCCTCCGCCTTGCAGCTGTACGCACCGGCCCCCGCTCCCTGATCCGGCCTGATCCAAACGAAAGGCCCTAGCCGGTCAGCGCGAAGGACTGGGCTGTCGAGCCGTCGCACGTGCGCTGGACGAGCGCGGTGGACGGGGCGCCGCCGCCGACGGGCAGGCTCAGGCACTTGCCGCTGTGCCGGGCCGTGAAGTGGTAGCGCCCGGACGCCTCGCGGCCGGGCATCCACTGCTGGTTGGTGCCCCCGGTGTACGTCCAGAGCTGGAGCGGGGCGTCGTCGGCCGTCGAGACCCCCGTCACGTCCACCGCCTTCGCCGGATCGTTGCGGGCGGCGATGCGGATGAAGCCGCCGTCCGTCGGCTGGAACTGGAACTGCTGGGCCGTCGTGCCGTTGCACGCGTACTGCTGGACGACCGTCCCGTTCGCCGTGGCGGCCGCCCTGGTGTCCACGCAGCGGCTGTTGGCGGCGCTCGTCAGGCTGTACCAGGTGGTCGGCGGGATCGGGTCGCCGGGGCCGGGGGTGCCGGTCGAGCCGGTGCCGAGCCAGGTGAGCCCGTCGATCAGGAAGGTGTTCTGAGTGGCGGAGGCGAAGGTGGACGACAGCGGGATGTTCTTGGCGTAGTCCATCGCGTTGTGGCCGAAGTTGGCATACAGCATGCGGTAGTTCTTGTTCGTCCACACGATCGGGTAGTCACCGCTGTACCAGCTCTGGTTGGGGTCGGTGCCCAGCGGGAAGCTCACCGGGTCCACCGAGGCCAGGACGTCGATGTCGGGGTTGGTCCGCAGGTTGCGGCTCCAGCTGTACCACTCGCTCACCGACGAGGTGAACGTACCCGGAAGGTGGCCCGTCGACGGGTGGGCGCGGTGGTCGGTGTGCAGGGTCGCGGTGGTGGGGCCCCAGGTGTTGGTGGCGAAGTTTCCGCTGCCCAGGAACTGGTTGTAGTACCAGGGCCAGTTCTGGGCGCTGGTCGTGAACGCGGCCACATGGAAGCCCATCCAGGCCCCGCCGCCTCTCATGTACGCCTCGAAGCCGCTGCGTTGGGCGGCCTGCTGCGGGGCGTCGTCCAGGAAGAGCACCACCTGGTACTGCTTCAGAGCCGTGCTGTCGGCCAGCAGATTCCAGTTGGTGGTCGAGGTGTAGGTGAAGCCGTGTTCGGCGCCCGCCCTCGGGAACCACTCGTTGGCTTCCTTCACGAAGCTGATGTGGGCCGCGTCCCAGGTGCCGTTGTAGAACGCGATGACCTTGAACGGCGCTGCCGCTGCGGGAGCTTGAGGAGGAGCCGCTCCGGCGGGTGAGGCGAGGAGTGTGAGGAGCAGGGCCAGCAGCGCGAGGAGGGACAGGCCGGCGCGCGGGCCGCCGTGGGGGGCCTGGGGCATGGGTGTGATCCTTTGTTCGTCCATGTGGTGGACGTTCTCCCATGTGATTAAGAAGTGAACGGAACGAGGTGTCAAGGCTTTGGTCCGGACCAGTTCCGATGCCGGGCCGGGGGACCCCCGAGCGGCCAGTGGCGCGCCGTAAAGGCGTAAGTGCCCAGGGAGTTGCTGCCATACGCCCCCGGCCGGGCCGGATTCACCTTCCGTACGCGCAGTCTTGACGTGTCCACGGAACGGGCCTAACTTCACGGCCTGAAGTAAGCCCACCCCCCGCTCTCGGAGACACATATGAGAATGCCCGGCCCCCTGGCACCCCGCGGCCCGCGCCGCGACGGACACAGACCCCGTCGCCTCGCCGTCCCGCTGCTGGCCCTCGGCGGACTGGTGGGCTCCCTGCTCACCGCCGTCGCCACGGCCCCCGCCGCGCAGGCCGCCGAACTGCCGACGGGCTGGGTCACCGTGACCGCCGCCCACAGCGGCAAATGCGTGGACGCGGCGGCCGCCGGAACCGCCGACGGCACGGCGGTCCAGCAGTACGCCTGCAACGGCAGCAACGCCCAGCAGTGGCAGTTCCGGTCCGTCGGCGGAGGGTACGTCCGGGTCGACAACCGCAACGACGCGGCGAAGAGCTGGGACGTGACCGATGTGTCCACCGCCGACGCCGCGCCCGTACAACTCTGGTCGTACTCCGGCGGCTTGAACCAGCAGTGGCTGCCCGTCGAAGAGCCCGGCGGGGCCTTCCACTTCGTGAACCGCAACAGCGGCAAGTGCCTCGACATCCCGGCCGCCTCCACCGCCGACAACGCCCGCGTCCAGCAGTACACCTGCAACGGCTCGGCCGCGCAGTCCTTCCGGGTCGGCGCCACCGATGTACCGAACCCGCCCGGCACCCCCGACCTCGGCCCCAACGTCTCGGTCTTCGACCCCTCCACGCCGAGGGCGACCATCCAGAACAAGCTCAACCAGGTCTTCGCCCAGCAGGAGACCAACCAGTTCGGCTCCCAGCGCCAGGCCCTCCTCTTCAAGCCCGGCAGCTACGACGTGGACGCGAACGTCGGCTTCTACACCCAGGTCGCCGGGCTCGGCCTCTCGCCTGACGACGTCACCATCAACGGCGGCGTCCACGTCGAGGCCGACTGGTTCCAGGGCAACGCCACCCACAACTTCTGGCGCTCCGCCGAGAACCTCTCGGTCGACCCGCCCTCCGGCACCGACCGCTGGGCCGTCTCGCAGGCCGCCCCGTACCGCCGTATGCACGTCCGAGGCAACCTCCAGCTGGACGACGGAGGCTGGTCCAGCGGCGGCTTCATGGCCGACTCCAAGATCGACGGACAGGTCCGCTCCGGCACCCAGCAGCAGTGGCTCTCCCGCAACAGCCAGTGGAACAGCTGGACCGGGTCCAACTGGAACATGGTCTTCGTCGGCGATGTCAACGCCCCCGCCGACAGCTTCCCCAACCCGCCCTACACCACGGTCGCCCAGACCCCCGTGAGCCGTGAGAAGCCCTTCCTGTACGTGGACGGGGCCGGCGCCTACCAGGTCTTCGTACCGGCCCTGCGGACCAACACCCGAGGCACCAGCTGGGGTTCGGGCACGCCCGCCGGACAGTCCCTGCCCATCGGCCGGTTCTTCATCGTGAAGCCGGGCGCCACCGCGTCCCAGATCAACGCGGCGCTGGCGGAGGGCAAGAACCTGCTCTTCACCCCAGGCGTCTACCGCATCGACCAGACGATCAACGTCTCCCGCGCCGACACCGTCGTCCTCGGCCTCGGACTCGCCACGATCGTCCCCGAGAACGGCATCACCGCCATGAACGTCGCCGACGTCGACGGCGTCAAGATCGCCGGAATCCTGATCGACGCGGGCACGGTCAACTCCCCGACGCTGATGCAGGTCGGACAGCCGGGAGCCACCGCCCGGCACACCGCCAACCCCACCTCGCTGCACGACGTCTTCTTCCGCATCGGCGGCGCGGCCGTCGGCAGGGCCACCCAGAGCCTGGTCGTCAACAGCTCCGACGTCATCGGCGACCACCTGTGGCTCTGGCGCGGCGACCACGGCAGCGGCATCGGGTGGAACACCAACACCGCGGCCACCGGACTCGTCGTCAACGGCACGGACGTCACGATGTACGGGCTGTTCGTCGAGCACTACCAGCAGCACCAGGTCATCTGGAACGGCAACGGCGGACGCACCTACTTCTTCCAGAACGAGATGCCGTACGACCCGCCCGGCCAGGCCGCCTGGATGAACGGTTCCACGCGCGGATACGACGCCTACAAGGTGTCCCCGTCCGTCACCCGCCACGAGGCGTGGGGCCTGGGAAGCTACTGCTTCTTCAACGTCAACCCGTCCGTGGTGGCCGAGCGCGCCTTCGAGGCCCCGAACACGGCGGGGGTGCGGTTCCACAACATGGTCACCGTCTCGCTCGGCGGGACCGGCACGATCAACCACGTCATCAACGACACGGGAGGGCCGTCCGACTCCGGCAGCAACGTGGCCAACCTGGTGGCCTATCCGTAGCGCACCGCAGCACGCCGTACGGGCGGGCTACACGGGTTTGATGCTGCGGCCCAGCAGGGCCGTGACGTCCACCGTCTCGTCCGCCGAGGGAGTGGCCGTGGGCACCGGCCGGTCGAAGCCGGAGAAGTCCACGGTCCCTTCCTCGTCGGCGTCGCGCACGGTGATCCGCACCGGGTACGGCGTTCCCTCGGCGGCCACGTAGGCCGTCAGCCGCTCGCCGCCCGAGGCGAAGGTCACCGGAACCGCGGGCGCGCCGTTCACCTCGGTCTTCGCGCCCTTCGTCAGGTCGCCCCGGTCGGCGGTGACGTCGTTGTCCGTGATCAGCTCGCGGAAGGTGTCGAGATCGCAGGCCTCGGTGACACTGAGCAGCCGGGGGTCGTCGGCCTTCGCCTTCATGTACCGGCCGTCGAGGATCGCGTCGAAGGTGGAGCCGCCGATCGGCACATGGGTGTTCCAGAAGGCGGCGTCCGGCTTCAGCCAGACGTCGTCGCCGCGCTTCACGATCTCCACCGAACCGTCGTCGCCCATGTCGACCCCGCCGGCGCAGTTCCCCTCGCGGTCCAGGGTGAGGTCCAGGCTCTGGTCCGAGGCGGCCCCGTCGATGCTGCCGCGCGCGCTCAGATGCAGGGACTGCACGTCGAGCAGGGCGTCGCGCGAGCGTTCGACGATCTCCTCGGCGCTCAGTGAGTCGATGTCGTCATCGGCCTGCGCGACCACACCACTCGTCAGGGTGAGGGCTACGGCCGCGGCCCCGGTCGCCGCACGCGCGGCCCAACGATGTCCGCTCACGTCGCCTCCTCGAAAACGCCCCGGTCAGGGGGTGCGCTCCATGAGAACCGGCACTTTCGAGCGTACGCCGGGAGCGGGGGAGCCGCCCGGCGCGCACACGGAGCGTCAGGAGCGAAGGCGTTTCTCGTCACGGAGGGTGGGCAGAGCTGCGGTGATCCCGCCCGGGATCACCGCGGACACGCACCACGAAGGAGAACCATGAAGCTGTTCACGGGGAAGAGTCCGGCCACGCGGAGCGAGCGGTTCCGGTCGGTCCGGCGGACCGTCGCCGCCACCACCATGGCGGCCGCGCTGACGGTCCCGGTCACCGCCGTGACCGCGACCGCCGCTCCGGCCGCGATTCCGCCCGGCCTCTCCTGCGACACCGGCAAGCACGCCATCGACGAGTACACGGGCTTCGCGCTCTGTCGCAACAACGGCAGCCAGACGCAGACCTTCTGGGTCCATCTGGTCTGCGGCTGGGCCCCGGACGTCGACGGCAACCACGTCACCCTGAGGCCCGGCGAGTCCGGCCAGTCCACCGCCCACTGCGGGAAGATCGGCACCGGAATCGGCGAGATCCACGTCCGCCCGTGACGCCGGGGCCGTAGCGCCGTAGCGGCCCACGGCCGCCGCAGCCCGAACGGCCGGAACGTCCGCACCGGTTGAGCGTGCCGCCTCCTCTCGTTACCCTCCAGTAAGTAGCCGTGGGCGCAGCCGGGACGACCGGCCGGCCCCGCGACACGAGGGAGGCGGCACGCCCATGTCCTCAGCGGAGCCCACCGAGCAGACCGGCCCGGCCGTACGGGAAACCGGTCGCGCACCCCGCACGGCCGCCCCCGCCGCGCCGCCGCTGCCCGGGCTCGCGGAGAGCGCCCGCAGGCTCGCCGACGCCACCACCACCTCCACCGCACTCGTCGCCGACGCCCTCGCCCGCATCGAGGCCACCCAGCCCACCCTCAACGCCTTCCGCCACCTGCGGACCGAAGCCGCCCTCGCCGAGGCGGCGGAGGCCGACCGCAGGCTCGCGGCGGGGGAGCGGCTGCCCCTGCTCGGCGTGCCGGTCGCCGTCAAGGACGACACCGATGTGGCCGGCCTGCCCACCCACTTCGGCTGCGACGGCGAACTGCCCCCGGCCGTGTCCGACAGCGAGGCGGTCCGCCGGCTGCGCGCCGCCGGAGCCGTCGTCGTCGGCAAGACCAACTCCTGCGAACTGGGCCAGTGGCCCTTCACCGAAGGACCCGCCTTCGGCGCCACCCGCAACCCGTGGAACACCGCGCACACCCCGGGCGGCTCCTCCGGCGGCTCCGCCGCGGCCGTCGCCGCCGGACTCGTCCCCGCCGCCCTCGGTTCGGACGGCGCCGGATCCGTGCGCATCCCCGCCGCCTGGACGCACCTCGTCGGCATCAAACCGCAGCGCGGCCGGATCTCCGTCCACCCGCACAGCGACGCCTTCCAGGGGCTCACCGTGAACGGCCCCCTCGCCCGTACGGTCCCCGACGCCGCCCTGCTGCTGGACGCCGTCGCCGGAGCCCACCCCGAGGACTTCCACCGCCCGCCCGCCGTACGCGCCGCCGACGCCGCCCGCCGTGACCCGGGCCGCCTCCGCATCGCCCTGGCCTGGCGTCCCCCGCTCACCCTCACCGGCGCCGGACCGGACCCCGAGGTGCGCCGGGCCGTCGCCGGGCTCGCCGAGACCCTCGCCCGGCTCGGCCACCACGTCGAGGAGGCCCGCCCCCGGTACGGGCTGATCGGCCTCGCCTTCGTGCCCCGCGCCACCGTCGGCATCGCCGAATTCGCCGCCCGTCACCCCGAACCGGCCCTCCTCGACCCGCGCACCCGCAGCGCACTGCGGACCGGGACGCGGCTGGGCGGGCGGGTGGTCCGGGCCGCCCGCGCCCGTGAAGTGCGCCAGCACCGCAGGATCGGCGCCCTCTTCGACGCCTCCGGCTTCGATGTGCTCCTCACCCCGACCACGGCCGCGCCGCCGCCCCGGATCGGCACCTTCGACCGCCTCGGCGCCTGGCGCACCGACGTCACGATGGCGGCCGCCTGCCCGTACGCCTGGCCGTGGAACGTCCTCGGCTGGCCCGGCGTGAACGTCCCGGCCGGCTTCACCCGCTCCGGCCTCCCCGTCGGCGCCCAGCTGCTCGGCCCCTCCCGCAGCGAGGAGCGGCTGATCGCACTCGCCGCCCAGTTGGAGGACGACCTGCGCTGGTACGAGCACCGGCCGCCGGTCTGACGGGCGAGCGTCCACCCTCTGGGGGGCGCTCAGACCTGGTAGCGCGTCGGGGCGAAGAGGCGCAGGTGGTCCGCCACCCAGGCCGAGGTTCGCTCCAGGCCCTCCTCCAGGCCGACTTCGGGCTCCCAGCCCGCCCAGGTGCGGGCGCGGGTGTTGTCGGACAGCAGGCGGTGGACCTCGCTGCCGCAAGGCCGCAGCCGCGCCGGGTCCACGACGATCTCGGCGTCCCGGCCGGAGGCGGCGATGAGGGCCTTCGCGAGGTCCCCGACCGAGATCTCCCGGCCGGTACCGAGGTTGACGCTCTCTCCCAGCGCCCGGTCGCAGTCCGCCAGGGCCAGGAACCCGGCGGCGGTGTCGGTGACATAGGTGAAGTCGCGGGTCGGGGTCAGCGAGCCGAGGCGGATCTCCCGTGCTCCGGAGTGCAGTTGGGCGAGGATCGACGGGATCACCGCCCGGGCCGACTGGCGGGGCCCGTAGGTGTTGAACGGCCGCACGACCGTCACCGGCAGCTCGAAGGCGTGCCAGTGGGACAGGGCCATCATGTCCGCGCCGATCTTCGACGCTGAGTACGGCGACTGCGGCTGGAGGGGGTGGTCCTCGCCGATCGGGGCCGTCAGCGCGGTCCCGTACACCTCGCTGGTCGAGGTGTGCAGGAGGCGGCGCACGGAGTGGCGGCGGCAGGCCTCGGCGATGTTCTCCGTACCGACGACGTTGGTCCGGACGTACGCGCCGGGGGAGTCGTAGCTGTAGGGGATGCCGATGAGCGCGGCGAGGTGGAAGACGGTGTCGCAGCCCTCCACCGCGTCCATCACGCGGCCCGCGTCGCCGACGTCCCCGGCGACGAACTCGACCGGGCCGTGCGGGTCGTCGAGGTAGCGGGCGAGGTGGCCCTTGTCGGCGTACGGCTTGTAGTGGACGAACGCCCGGACGCGCGCGCCGCGTTCGACGAGCAGGTCCACGAGGGTGGAGCCGATGAAGCCCTCGGCCCCGGTGACGAGGACGGTACGGCCGGTCCAGTCGACGGCGGTGCTGTTCATGAGGTGAACTCCCTTGTGGTGGTGGGTTGTCCAGCGAGGCGGATGACGGTTTCCGCGAGCAGGTCGGCGGCGCGGCCGTGGTGGCCGGGGTCGGCGGCGCGCCCCATCACGGCGAGCCGTGCGGGGTCGGCGAGCAGGGGGTCGACGAGTCCGGCGAGGCGGTCGGCGGTGGTCTCGGCGTCGGGGACGAGGTAGGCCGCGCCCGCGTCGGACAGGACCCGCGCGTTGTGGGTCTGGTGGTCGCCGGGGGCGTACGGGTACGGCACGAGGACGGCGGGCACCCCGGTCGTGGCGAGCTCGGCGATCGTGGCCGAGCCCGCCCGGCAGACCACCAGGTCGGCGACCGCGTAGGCGAGGTCCATCCGGTCGAGGTAGGGCACCGCCTGGGCGACGGGCCCCGCCCCGGCGTCGACGAGCTTCCGCCGGGTCTCCGCGAGCGCGGCCGGGCCCGTCTTGATCAGGAGGTGGACGTCCCCGCGGTCCCGCCACCGGGCCGCGAGGCCCACCGCGGCGGCGGTGAGCCGGGCCGCGCCGAGGCTGCCCCCGTTGAAGAGGACGACCCGCGCCCCCTCGGGTATGCCGAAGGCGCGCCGCCCCTCCTCGCGCAGGGCGGGCCGGTCCAGGGCGGCCAGGGACGCGGCGATCGGCATGCCGACGGTCCGCGCCCGCTCGCCGCCCGACAGATGGGCGCGGCTGCCGTCGAAGGCGACGGTGAGGTGCTCGGTGAGCCGGGCGGCGAACTGGTTGGCCCGGCCCGGCACCGCGTTGGACTCGTGGATCACGCTGGGCAGCCCGGCCATCTTCGCCCCGACGATGGCCGGGGCGCTCGGGTAGCCGCCCATGCCGACGACGACCTGCGCCTTCTGGGTGCGCAGGACCGAGCGGGCCTGGGCCCCGGAGCGCAGGAGCGCGGCCGGGAGGAGGAAGCGTCTCGCGCCGAGCGCGGGGTCGAAGGGGATCATGTCGACGGTGTGCAGCCGGTATCCGGCCGCCGGGATCAGGGTCGTCTCCAGCCCGCGTTCGGTGCCGATGAACGAGATGACCGCGTCCGGGTCGGCGCGGCGCAGGGCCTCGGCGAGGGCGAGACCGGGGTAGATATGGCCGCCGGTGCCGCCCGCACCGATCACGACGGAGAGTGGTGTGCGCATGGCCGCCACTCTGGGCGGGAGGCTTAAGAAGGTTCTAAGAGTCCGGTTTGGCAGGCTTCGGGGTATGAGCGGTGTGAGTGGCGTGAGCGGCCTGCGGAGTACGGGCAGGATCCTGGTGGCCGAGGACGAGCCGGACGTACGGGCCGCGGTCGAGGACGGGCTGAGCGTCGAGGGGTACGAGGTCCGGGGCGTCGGCGACGGCCTGGCGGCGCTGTCGGCGGTGGCCGCCTGGGAGCCGGACGCCCTGGTCCTGGACGTGATGATGCCGGTGCTCGACGGGCTCGCGGTGTGCCGGAGGCTGCGGGCGATGGAGGACCGGACGCCGGTGCTGGTGCTGACCGCGCTGTCGTCGGTGAGCGAGCGGGTGGACGGTCTTGAGGCCGGGGCCGACGACTATCTGGTGAAGCCGTTCGCCCTGGACGAACTGGTCGCACGCGTACGGGCGTTGCTGCGGCGGGCCGCGCCGCCGGCCCCGGACCGGGGGCTGGTCTTCGCGGATCTGACGCTGGACCCGGTGACGCGGACCGGACGGCGCGGCGGCCGCCCGGTGGAGTTCTCCCGCACCGAGGCCGCGCTGCTGGAACTGCTGCTGCGCCACCCGGGGCAGGCGCTGCCGCGCGAGGTGATCCTGGAGCGGGTCTGGGGCCAGGACTTCGGGCCCGACTCCAATTCGCTGGCGGTGTACGTGGGTTATCTGCGGCGGAAACTGGAAGCGGGCGGCGAGCCGCGCCTCGTCCACACCGTGCACGGGCTCGGCTACCGGCTGGACGTGGCGTGAGCGGGGTGCGGCGGCTGGGCGCCCGCTGGCGGCGCAGGCGGCCGCTGCGGACCCGGCTCGCGGTGGCGGCCTCGGCGGCGGTGGCGCTGGTCGCGGTCGGCGTGTGTGCGGCGGCCTTCTTCGTCATCCGCTACGAGCTGCTGCACCAGCTCGACCTGTCGCTCACCCAGTCCGCGACCCGGGTGATCCAGGAGAACCGGGGCGAGGGTCCGCAGATCGTGGCGGGCGAGTGCCGCTACCTCTCCGCGCCCGCCTGCGCCCAGATCGTCCCGGCCGACCCGGCGGCGGACCCGGACACGGCGTATCTGCTGCCCGTCTCCACCCCCGTACGGGAGGTCGCGGGCGGGAAGCGGGCCCCGTACTACAGCAACGTCAGCCGCTTCGGGCAGCCGCTGCGGATGCTGACGACCCCGTTCGGGGACGGCCGGGCGCTCCAGGTGGCGCTGCGGGCGGACCCGGTGGAGAAGGGCGTGCGGCAGGCGGCCGTGCTGCTCGCGGCGGTCGGCGGGTCGGGGGTGCTGCTGGCGGGGCTGCTCGGATACGCCGTCTCGCGCACGGGCCTGGCCCCGGTGGCCCGGCTGACCTCGACCGCCGAGCGGATCGCGGCGACCCGGGACCCGCGCCACCGGATCGAGTTGCCGCCGGGCCCGCCGGGCCGCCAGGACGAGGTGACCCGGCTGGCGGCCAGCTTCAACACGATGCTCGGGGAGCTGGAGCAGTCGGTGAGCTCCCAGCGCCGGCTGGTCGCGGACGCCTCCCACGAGCTGCGGACCCCACTGACCGCGCTGCGCACCAACGCGGAGTTGCTGGCCCGCGGCGACCGGCTGACGCCCCAGCAGCGCGAACGGGCGTCGGGTGCGCTGGGGCGGGGGATCCGGGAGGTGACCGGGCTGGTGAACGACCTGATCGAGCTGGCCCGGGACGAGGAGCCGCTGCCGCTCCTGGAAGAGGTGCGGATCGCGGGGGTGGCGGAGCATACGGTGGCCACGGCCCGCACGCACTGGCCGCGGACCCCGTTCCAGCTGGAGGTGGGGCCGGGTGCGGCGCAGGCGGTCCGGCCCGGGGTTCCGGCGCGGCTGGCGCGCCTGCTGACGAACCTGCTGGACAACGCGGCCAAGTTCAGCCCGCCGGGCACCCCGGTGGAGGTGGCGCTGAGCGCGTACGGGAGCGGGGGCGAGGGCAGCGGAGGGCCCGGGAGCGGCGGCGGGCTGGAGCTGACGGTCCGGGACCACGGGCCGGGGATTCCGGCCGCGGACCTCCCGTACGTCTTCGACCGCTTCTACCGGGCCGAGACGGCGCGCGCCCTGCCCGGCTCGGGTCTCGGCCTGGCGATGGCCCGGCAGATCGCCCGCGCGCACGGGGCGGAGCTGGCGGCGGGGGCGGCGCCGGGCGGCGGGGCGCTGTTCACGCTGACGTTCGGCCCCGAGGGCCCACCGGGCGGTGGCGGGCGGTGACGAGCGGCGCAGGGGGCGGCAGGGCCAGGAGGTCACCCGTCGTGAGCGCTAGGTCACGCACGCCGGCCCGTCCGGGGGCCGGCGGTGAAGCCGTGCGGGGGCCTTGTGGAGCCCGGCACGGCGAAGAGATATCTTGATGTCAAGCAATGTTGCAGACGTGGAGCGGAGCACCCGGTGACTGACTCGACCATCATCTATACGCACACCGACGAGGCCCCTGCCCTGGCGACCTACTCGTTCCTGCCCGTCGTCGAGGCCTACGCCTCGACCGCAGGCGTCACGGTCGAGCGCCGTGACATCTCCCTCGCGGGCCGGATCATCGCCAGTTTCCCGGAGCACCTCAAGGCCGAGCAGCGTATCGATGACGCGCTCGCCGAGCTCGGCGAGCTGGCCAGGACGCCCGGCGCGAACATCATCAAGCTGCCGAACATCTCGGCGTCGATCCCGCAGCTCAAGGCCGCCATCGCCGAGCTCCAGGAGCAGGGCTACGCGCTTCCGGACTACCCGGACGACCCGCAGACCGACGCCGACAAGGACGTCCGCGCCCGGTACGACAAGGTCAAGGGCAGCGCCGTGAACCCGGTCCTGCGCGAGGGCAACTCCGACCGCCGCGCCCCCGCCTCCGTCAAGAACTACGCCAAGGCCCACCCGCACCGCATGGGCGCCTGGTCGGCCGACTCGAAGACGAACGTCGCCACCATGGGCGTCGACGACTTCCGTTCCACCGAGAAGTCCGCGGTCATCGCCGAGGACGGTTCGCTCCGCATCGAGCTGCACGGCGACGACGGCACCACCACCGTGCTCCGCGAGTCCGTACCCGTCCTCAAGGGCGAGGTCGTCGACGCGGCCGTCCTGCGCGTCGCCGCGCTGCGCGAGTTCTTCACCGCGCAGGTCGCCCGCGCCAAGGCCGAGGGCGTGCTGTTCTCCGTGCACCTCAAGGCCACCATGATGAAGGTCTCCGACCCGATCATCTTCGGCCACGCGGTCCGCGCCTTCTTCCCGAACACCTTCGCCAAGTACGGTGAGCAGCTCGCCTCCGCCGGCCTCACCCCGAACGACGGCCTGGGCGGCATCCTCAAGGGCCTGAACTCGCTGCCGGACGTCGGCGCCGAGATCCAGGCGTCCTTCGAGGCCGAGCTCGCCGAGGGCCCCGCCCTCGCGATGGTCGACTCCGACAAGGGCATCACCAACCTGCACGTCCCCAGCGACGTGATCGTCGACGCCTCGATGCCCGCCATGATCCGCACCTCGGGTCACATGTGGGGCCCCGACGGCAACGAGGCCGACACCATCGCCGTCCTCCCGGACAGCAGCTACGCCGGTGTCTACCAGGTCGTCATCGACGACTGCCGCGCCAACGGCGCCTTCGACCCGGCCACCATGGGCTCGGTGCCCAACGTCGGTCTGATGGCGCAGAAGGCCGAGGAGTACGGCAGCCACGACAAGACCTTCGAGATCCCCGCCACCGGCACCGTGCGCGTCGTCGACACGAACGGCACCGTCGTGCTGGAGCAGACCGTGGGCGCCGGCGACATCTTCCGGATGTGCCAGACCAAGGACGCCCCGATCCAGGACTGGGTCAAGCTCGCCGTCACCCGCGCCCGCGCCACCGGCAACCCGGCCGTGTTCTGGCTGGACGAGGGCCGCGCGCACGACGCCAACCTGATCGCCAAGGTCACCACGTACCTCGCCGACCACGACACCGACGGCCTGGACATCTCCGTCAAGACCCCGGAGGAGGCCACCGCCTTCTCCCTGGAGCGCATCCGCCGCGGTGAGGACACCATCTCCGTCACCGGCAACGTGCTCCGTGACTACCTCACCGACCTCTTCCCGATCCTGGAGCTCGGCACCAGCGCCAAGATGCTCTCCGTCGTCCCGCTGATGAACGGCGGCGGTCTGTTCGAGACGGGCGCGGGCGGCTCGGCCCCCAAGCACGTCCAGCAGCTCGTCAAGGAGAACTACCTGCGCTGGGACAGCCTGGGCGAGTTCCTGGCCCTCGCGGTCAGCTTCGAGCACCTGGCCACCACCACGGACAACGCGCGGGCCCAGGTCCTCGCCGACACCCTGGACCGGGCGACGGGCACCTTCCTCAACGAGGACAAGTCCCCGAGCCGTCGCCTCGGCGGCATCGACAACCGCGGCAGCCACTTCTACCTGGCCCTCTACTGGGCCCAGGAGCTGGCGCAGCAGACCGACGACGCCAAGCTCGCCGAGGCGTTCGCGCCGCTCGCCAAGACGCTGGCCGAGCAGGAGGAGACCATCGTCGCCGAGCTGATCGCGGTGCAGGGATCCCCGGCCGAGATCGGCGGCTACTTCCAGCCCGACCCGGCCAAGGCCGAGGCGGTCATGCGCCCGTCCGCCACGTTCAACCAGGCCATCGCCACCCTCGGCTGACCTGATGGGGGCGGACCCGTCCGCCCCGCCGTTCCGCCCCGGCAGGCCCCGTGCCCGCCGGGGCGGTCCGTGTTCCGGGGGCCGTACGGGTGGAGAACCAATCCGCCGCTCCCACGGCTCCGAATGACGACCGTGAGGATCACCCGGACAGCACTGACCCGCGGCACGCTCGCCGCCCTGAGCGGACTGCTCGCGGGATTCGCCTCGCTGGCCTTCGCCGAGCTCGTATCGGCGGCCGTCAGGCCCGAGGCGAGTCCCGTGACAGCGGTCGGCGGAGCGGCCATCGACCGGACGCCCGCCGGTGTGAAGGACTGGGCGATCCGGACCTTCGGCGAGGACGACAAGCTCGTCCTGCAACTCGGCATCGTGGCCACACTCGCCCTTCTCGCCCTGGCCGTCGGCCTGTTGGCGCTGAGGCACCGGCGGACCGGCGCCGCCGCCGTCCTGCTCTTCGGCGTGGTCGGCACGGCGGCCGCCGTCAGCAGGCCGGACTCCACCGGCCTCGTGGACGGTCTGCCGTCGCTGCTGGGCGCGGTCGTCGGGGCCGTCCTGCTGTACGTCCTCATCGGCCGCCTCACCGTCCCGCACCGGATCGCCGGTCAGGAGGAACAGCGCGAGCAGCAGCCCGGGCAGGACAACGAGCAAGCGGACGAGGCCGGTTGGGACCGGCGCGGCTTCCTGGTCGCTGCCACCGCCGCGGCCGCCGCGTCCACGGCGGCGGGCGCGATCGGCCGGACGCTGAACGGCCGCAGCAGCCGCGACGCCGTCGCCTCCCGTGCGTCCGTGAAGCTGCCCGCCCCCGACTCGCCCGCGAAGCCGACCCCGGCCGGCGCACGGCTGCGGATCCCCGGCATCAGCCCGTTCACCACCCCGAACGACACGTTCTACCGGGTGGACACCGCCCTGGTGGTCCCGAAGGTCGACGCGAACTCCTGGCGGCTCCGCATCCACGGCAAGGGCGTACGACGGGACCTGGAACTCACCTACCAGGACCTGCTGGACCGCCCGTTGATCGAACGGGAGATCACCCTCACCTGCGTCTCCAACGAGGTCGGCGGCCCCTACATCGGCCACGCCCGGTGGATCGGGGTCCGGCTCGCCGACCTGCTCAAGGAGGCCGGGGTGAAGCCGCCGTCCCGGGGTGGCCCGGCCGATCAGATCGTCGCCCGGTCCGTGGACGGGATGACGCTCGGCACCCCCGTCGAGGACGTGATGGACGGCCGGGACGCGATGCTCGCGGTCGGGATGAACGGCGAACCGCTGCCCTTCGTCCACGGATTCCCCGTACGCATGCTCGTCCCCGGCCTGTACGGATACGTCTCGGCCTGCAAGTGGATCGAGGACATCGAGCTCACCACGTTCGACGCCTACGACCCGTACTGGGTGAAGCGCAGGTGGGCCCGCAAGGCCCCGATCAAGACCCAGTCCCGGATCGACACCCCCAAGCCCTTCGGGCGCCCCGAGGCCGGCACGGTCATGGTGGCCGGAGTGGCCTGGGCCCAGCACCGAGGCATCGAGAAGGTCGAGATCCGGGTGGACGAGGGCCCCTGGCGGCCGGCGCAGCTCGCCGAACAGGACACCGTCGACACCTGGCGCCAGTGGTCCTACCCCTGGCGGGCGACCCCCGGCGGCCACACCCTGACCGTCCGCGCCACCGACCGGACCGGCGAGGTCCAGACCGAGCAGCGCACCGGGACCGTTCCCGACGGGGCTGCCGGCTGGCACTCGGTCGTGGTGACCGTCGACTGACCCGGCCGGTCACCTGCCAGGACCGGTCGGCCCCTACGTGGAGCCGGCGTCGAAGACCCTCCCGAGCGCCGACGCCAGCTCCCGTACCGTCGGAGGACAGAGCCGGGCGCCCAGATACCCGTCCGGCCGCACCACGAACGCCGTCCCCTCCCCGGCCCCGTACCGCCGCGCGAACTCGCCGAGTCCGTCCCGGTGACAGGGAACGGGCGACGGCGGAGCGGTCGCGTCGGCCGGCAGGATCCAGCGGGTCTCCATCAGCCCGTGGGACGACTCCCGTGCCGCCGAGGCGAGATCGGACACGGAGTCGCCGGCCGGGTGCGACCCGTACACCAGCAGGACGTGCCCGCTCCCGCGCAGCACGTCGAACAGCCGCATCGGATAGGCGGCGATGTCGCCGGTGAGCCCTCCGCAGTCCGGAGCCCGGTCGCCGGGCTCCGGCGCGCTCCCGTCGGCCCGGGGCAGCGGCGTCACCAGCGGGCTGTCCCGGTAGCCGATGAGCAGCTGGGCCTCGCGGAGCAGCAGCGTCTCCCGGTCCGTCGGATCGGCCTGGACCCCTTCGGCGGCGTGCCGGACGGTCCGCCCGACGACCTCCTCGCCGACCGGGCGGCGTTCGGCGTCGTAACCGGCGAGGACCTGCGGGCCCGCCGCTCCGCCGACCGCCAGGGCCAGCTTCCACGCCAGATTGCAGGCGTCCTGGATCCCGGTGTTCATGCCCTGGGCGCCGGTCGGCGGATGGATGTGCGCCGCATCCCCGGCGACGAACACCCGGCCCTCGCCGTAGCGGTCCACCAGCCGGTGGCTGATCCGGAACACCGACGACCAGCGCAGCGCTGACGCCGTGACCGGCTCCGGAGCCAGCCGGTCCAGCACCTTCTGGATGTCGGCGAGCGCGGGAGCCGTGCCGCCTTCGAGCCCGTGGACCACCCCGTCACCGGCCCCGGCGCCTGAGGCCCGCCGTGCGGCGGACAGCTCGGGCGGCGCCGGCATCGACATGCGGTAGCGGCCGTCCCCCGGCAGCGGGATGCAGACCAGCAGGTCGTCGGTCGCGCCGTCCTCGCCCCGGTGCATCGACCGCACCGCGTACCCGGGCGGCAGCCCCCAGCCCACCTCCACATCGGCGAGCATGTACTCCTCCGGGAACGCGCCGCCCTCGAAGGACAGCCCGAGCCCCTTGCGGACCAGGCTGTGCGCCCCGTCGCACCCCACCAGGAACCGGGACCGCACCTCCTCCTCGCCCCCGGACGCCGTGGTCAGCCGGCAGGTCACCCCGTCGGCGTCCTGGTCGAACCCCACCAGCTCGGTGGACCGCTCGATCGCCGTGCCGAACCGCCCCAGGAACTCCTCCAGGACGCCTTCGGTCGCGTACTGCGGCAGTGCCGCGAAGCCGTACGGCACCTCCGGCGGCAGCACGAGCTCGATCCGGCCCTGCGCGGCCCCGTTCACGTACGTCAGCTGACCGCGCATCGGCACCGCCGCGTCCAGCACGTCCCGCACCACGCCCATCCGGTCGAAGAGCTCCAGCGTGCGTGGCTGGACACCGACCGCCTTGGCGTACGGCAGCCGGGCCGGGAGGCGGTCCACGATCCGGCAGCGGACGCCCGCGCGCCGCAGCTCGGCGGCGAGCGTCAGCCCGACCGGGCCGGCTCCCGCGACGAGTACATGGGTCGATTCGCTGCGTGCCACCGTGGCCTCCCGCCGTGGGCCCCCGCGTACGGTCCTCTCCATCGTGCTGCCGCCGGAGGCTCCCGGCACCCGGGCGAGGGTCCGGCTACGGCACCCGGGCCGTCCACTCCGGCGTACCGAACTTGGTGCGTACGAGCTCCTCGGCGCGCGCCAGCTCCGCCTCCGTCACGCTTCCCGGGGTGAGGCCGTGGCGCTTGCGGAAGGAGTCGATCATCCGCTCGATGACGATCTGCCGGGGCAGCCCCGTCTGCCGGCGCAGCGGGTCGACGCGCTTCTTCGCGGACCGGGTGCCCTTGTCGGACATCTTCTCCTTCCCGATCCGCAGGACCTCCAGCATCTTGTCGGCGTCGATGTCGTACGCCATCGTCACGTGGTGCAGCACGGCGCCCGGCCCGCCGTCCGGCCCGACCATCCGCTTCTGCGCGGCCCCGGCGATCTTGCCGACCTCGGTGGCGATGTCGTTGAGCGGCTGGTACCACGCCTTGATGCCCATGTCGGCGAGGGCTTCGAGGACCCAGTCGTCCAGATAGGCGTAGCTGTCGGCGAAGGAGAGGCCCGACACCAGCGACTGCGGAACGGCCAGCGAGTAGGTGATGGTGGAGCTCGGCTCGGCGAACATCGCGCCGCCGCCGGAGATCCGGCGTACGACGTTCACGCCGTGCCGTTCGACGCCGGCCGGCTCGACCTCGTTGCGCAGCGACTGGAAGCTGCCGATGATCACGGCGGGTGCGTCCCACTCCCAGACCCGCAGCGTCGGCGGCCGCAGCCCCGCGGCGACCTCGGCGGTGATCACCTCGTCCAGCGCCATGTGCAGCGCGGGCGACTGCGGGGCCTCGTGGATCAGCTGCCAGTCGTAGTCGCTCCACTCCGTGGCCTGCGCGAGCGCCCGGCGTACGGCGACGGCGACGCCCTCCGCACTCAGCCCCAGCATCACCGTGGAGTCGGGCAGCGCGGCCTCGATCCGGGCCGCGAGCCCGGCCGTGTCGGTGTGGGCCGGGGCGCCCTCCAGCGCCGCGTCGATCGCCAGGATCGCCTCGTCCGGTTCGAGGAAGAAGTCCCCGGCGACCCGGACGTTCCGCAACGCCCCGCCCGCCACCTCCAGGTCCACCACGACCAGCTTGCCGCCGGGAACCTTGTACTCACCGTGCACAGCGCCGCCTCCAGCTCCAGTTCCGTGGCCCGGTTCGACGATGAGCCGGACACACCTGGAGATAACGCGCGTCAGAGGGTGGATCATCCCCGCCGTGCGGCGCCCGTCTTCCCGGGCCAGCGGTGGTGATGCCGGTCGATGACGTAGTGGTGGCGGTGCTGCCAGCCGTGCGGGCCGCGGAGGGCCTCGGCGAGGTGCGGGTGCCCGGCGGGCAGGTCCCGGTGGACGTGGTCGAGCCGGGTGGGGTCGTGGACGGGCCAGCTGGTGGCGGCCGCCGCCGAGGCCAGGGCGATGGAGCCGAGGACCACGGCGGTGACCGGGAGCCCGGCCCCGGCGGCGAGCAGTCCGGCGAGCGGGTAGGTCAGCAGCCAGCAGCCGTGCGAGAGGGAGAACTGCGCGGCGAAGGCGGACGGCAGGTCCGCGTCGGTGGCGGAGCGCCGGATGACCCGGCCGGCCGGGGTGAGGACGGCGGAGGAGGCCGCGCCGACAGCGGCCCAGGCCGCCAGTGTCGCGGCCCAGGCCCCGGTGCTCGGAGCGCGGGCGGTCAGCGCGGCGACGGCGGCCAGGACCAGCGGGAGGGCGAAGGCGGCGGGGAGCATGACGGTGCGGTCGTCGAAGCGGTGCAGCAGGCGCGGCAGGAGCAGCGCGCTCAGCACGGATCCCGCGCCGTACGCGGCCAGCGCGAGGGAGACGGCTCCGGCGGGGCGGTCGAAGTGGTCGCGGACCACGACGACGGTGTTGACGAAGACGATCGCCCCGGCGGAGGCGACCGCGAGATCGAGGGCCAGCAGCGCCCGCAGCCGGGGGGTGACCCAGAACAGCCGGGTGCCGAAGAGCGCCTTGGCGTGGACGCCGCCGGTGCGCTCCACGGGGGCGGGCCGGGGGAGGACCACGGACAGGACGAGGGCGGCGGAGGCCAGGAAGCCGACGGTGGTTCCGGCGAACAGCCAGTTGTAGGAGACCAGGGTCAGCAGGCCCGCGGCCAGAGCCGGGCTGAACAGGCTCTCCAGGTCGTAGGCGAGCCGGGAGAGCGACAGCGCCCGGGTGTAGTCGCGCTCGGCGGGCAGCACCTCGGGGACGGTGGCCTGGAAGGTGGGCGTGAAGGCCGCCGAAGCCGCCTGGAGCAGGAAGATCAGTACGTAGATCTGCCAGACCTCGGTGACGAACGGCAGCGCCAGGGCGACGCCCGCGCGCACGACGTCCATCGAGATCAGCAGCGCCCGGCGGGGAATGCGGTCCGCGACCGCAGCGATCGCCGGGGCGATGCCGACATAGGCGGTCATCTTGATCGTCAGCGCCGTGCCCAGGACCGTCGATGCGCCCGCGCCGGCGAGGTCGTACGCGAGCAGACTCAGCGCCACGGTGGCGAGCCCGGTCCCCGTCAGGGCGACGACCTGGGCGGTGAACAGACGTCGGTAGGTGCGGTTGCGCAGTACGGACAGCATCGGTCCCGTCCCGGCCGGCGGCATGGTGCGACCGAACCATCGTAGACAACGCGTGCGTACCTATGCACATGTTTTCGTCGGTCCGCTGCTCTCGGCGGGAGGCCGGGGCTCAGTCGTGCGGGGGCAGCGCGCCGATCTGGTGGTCGGCGACGTTCAACGCCTCTTCCACCAGCCGGCGCAGATGCCCGTGGCGCAGGCTGTACACGACCCGGCGGCCGTCCTTGCGGGTGGTCACCAGGCCGGCCAGACGGAGCTTGGCCAGATGCTGGCTGACCGAGGGCCGCGCCGCGCCGCACGCCTCGGTGAGGGTGCCGACGTCGGCCTCCCCGCGCCCGAGCTGCTCCAGCAGCGCCAGCCGGGTGCCGTCCGCGAGCAGAGTGAGGACCGAGACGGCCGTCGCCAGCCGCTCGGCCCGCTCCTGCGCACTGCGTGCACCTGCTTGATGCGTGCTCGCGCTCATGCCGCACATCGTAGGCCGCCGATGGTCGAATATGTGCTCGCCCCTGGCATGATCGGCCGACATGAGCCACACACCGCGCCACGTCCTCGTCATCGGCATGGGCGCCGGAGATCCCGACCATCTGACCCTCGCCGCGGTGAAGGCCATGCGCCGGGCCGACGTCTTCTTCGTGCTCGGCAAGGGCAAGGAGAAGGAGTCCCTGACCCGGCTGCGGCGGGACATCCTGGACGAACACCTCACCGGCCCCTACCGCGTCGTGGAGGCCGAGGACCCGTGGCGGGACCGCACCCAGCAGGACGGCGGGCGCTACGCCTCGGCGGTGCACGACTGGCGGCAGCGCCGCGCCGACATCTGCGAACGCCTGATCGTCGATGAGCTCGCGCCGGGGCAGTGCGGAGCCTTCCTGGTGTGGGGCGACCCGTCGCTGTACGACAGCACCCTCGCGATCCTCGACGACATCCGGGGCCGTGGCACGGTGGAATTCGGCCATGAGGTGATCCCCGGCATCAGCAGCGTCTCCGCCCTCGCCGCCCGGCACCGCGTCACCCTGAACGGGGTCGGCCGCCCCATCCACATCACCCCCGGCCGGCGGCTGGCCCAGGGCTTTCCCAGGGACGACGTCGACATCGTCGTGATGCTCGACGGCCATGAGACCTTCACCCATCTGACGGGCAGGGGGCTGTGGATCCACTGGGGCGCGTACATCGGCACCCCGGACGAGATCCTCGTCTCCGGGCCGCTCGACGAGGTGGCCGAACGGATCAGCCGGCTGCGCGCGGAGGCCCGCGAGCGGCACGGCTGGATCATGGACACCTATCTGCTGCGCCCGGCACCGGACGCCACGGACGCCTGACGACACGGACGGGCGACGGGTCCACGTCGAGGCGCGGGCGGCAGCGGCCTCCGCACCTCGTCGTCGGACCGGCGGGGTGTCAGCGCCGGGTCTCGTGCGCCCGGATCACGCCGAGCCCGTGCCCCAGGCTCGGGCACTCGGCGGTCAGGTCGTCGCCCCGCACCAGATAGTTGTGCACCCGGCCGTCCGCCGGCCGCTCGATCGCGCGATACAGCGTGCCGTTCACCGTGATCGTCCAGTCGTCGCCGTCCTGGGCCCATCCGACGGTCTTCTTCATAGGGCGTTTTCCTTTCCTCTGGTCGAACGTCGCCGGGGGTCCGGCGGCCGTGTAGTGGGAAGAAGAACGGCTTGTGACGCTCCGTGGTTCCGCGTTCTCTACGCCATTCGGTTACATCTGGGTCACTGCCTCCGCGCAGTCGAGGTCCACGGCTGACCGGTGGTCAGGGAGCGCGTGACGAACGGCGGTACGGGCGCGGAAGGCCCGTGGCGCCCACGCCCATCGAGTAGACACTGTCCATCCCTGGCCCAGGTGCGGTGGACGAGTACGGCCTACCCCCTCGCGGTGGCGAGTCTTCTCGTCCTCGCCGGACGGCTGGGCGACCGGTACGGCCACACCCGCCTGCTCCTGAACGGATCGCTCGACTTCGGGGCCGCGTCCATGGTCATCGCCGTGGCGCCATCGGTCGGCTGGGCCATCGCGCTGCGCGCCGTACAAGGAGTGTTCGGAGCCCTGTCGCAGCCGACGACGCCGGCCCTGCTGCGCCAGGTCCACCCGCCGGACCGGCTCGGCCTGCCGGTCGCCCTGCCGACCAGCGCCATAGCGGTGGCGGCCGCCGCCGGTCTGCTGCCCGCCGCCGGGGCCGGACAGGCGGAGCGGCGGGAGGGGCGATGGGGGCGGCGCTCCTGGTGCCCGCCGCGACGGCCGCGCTTGCGCTGGTCCCCGCGCGCTGCTGCCGGGCACGCGCCGGCGCACCGGACCGCCCTCGGGCGACGCGGACCGTCCTCGGGCGACGCGGATCGCGGACGGCCGGAAACCGCCGTCCCGTGTCTCACATCACCGTCCGAAGTGTGAACTACGGTGTGCGCCCGGCGGTCGCCCCCTTAGGGTGACCGGTGCAGCTGGTTCGCCCTGTCCGCCAGACAGGGTGTCGTAAGAGGGAACCCGGTGGGAATCCGGGACTGCCCCGCAGCGGTGAGTGGGAACGACCGCCGTCATACGCACTGGGCCCGGCCGGGTCTGGGAAGCGACGGCCAGTAGGTGTCCGCCTCCGGCAGACGTGCCCGCGAGTCCGAAGACCTGCCCGCTGCCCGCACGCGACCGTTCGCGTGCGGAGATCTCGGTGACCTCGTGGGCGGGTCGGCGTAACCATCAGGTGGACGGACACGGTTCCAGGTGTCCCGGCGTCCGCCCGATGCGTCATCCCTTCGCGTCCGCGTCCCGTTCCGGGATCTGCACAGCAGACACGCTCGCGAAGGAGAGTCACGTGACAGCGAAGCCCGCAGCCGCGGCAGCACGGGCCACCGTGTACGGCTACCCCCGCCAGGGTCAGAACCGTGAACTGAAGAAGGCCATCGAGGGCTACTGGAAGGGCCGCGTCACCGCGGACACCCTCCGGCAGACCGCCGCCGAACTGCGCCGGGGTACCTGGGAGCAGCTCGCCGAGGCCGGCGTCCACGAGGTGCCGACCGGTGATTTCTCGTACTACGACCATGTCCTGGACACCAGCGTCATGGTCGGCGCTGTCCCCGAGCGGCACCGCGAAGCGGTCCGCGCCGACGCCCTCGACGGCTACTTCGCCATGGCCCGCGGCACGCAGGATGTCGCGCCGCTGGAGATGACGAAGTGGTTCGACACCAACTACCACTACCTGGTGCCCGAGTTGGGTCCGGACACGGTCTTCACCGCCGACTCCGCCAAGCAGGTCGCGGAGTTCAAGGAGGCCCTCGCGCTCGGCCACACCCCGCGCCCGGTGCTCGTCGGCCCCGTCACCTACCTCCTGCTCGCCAAGGCGGCCCCCGGTGCGGCCGCGGACTTCGAGCCGCTGACCCTGCTGGACCGGCTGCTCCCCGTGTACGCCGAGGTCCTCGCCGACCTCCGGGCGGCCGGCGCGGAATGGGTGCAGCTCGACGAGCCCGCCCTCGTCCAGGACCGCACCCCGGCCGAGCTGAACGCCGCGGCCCGCGCCTACCGCGAGCTCGGCGGACTCGCCGACCGGCCGAAGCTGCTGGTCGCCTCCTACTTCGGGCGGCTCGGCGAGGCGCTGCCGGTCCTGGCCAAGGCCCCCGTCGACGGTCTCGCGCTCGACCTCACCGAGTCCGGCGCCGGAAACCTCGACGACCTCGCGGCGGCCGGCGGACTGCCCGGCAAGCGCCTGGTCGCCGGTGTCGTCAACGGCCGCAACATCTGGATCAACGACTACGAGAAGTCGCTCGCCACCCTCGGCACGCTCCTCGGCCTGGCGGACCACGTCGACGTCTCCGCCTCCAGCTCCCTCCTCCACGTCCCGCTGGACGCCGCGGCGGAGAGCGACATCGACCCGCAGGTCGCCCGCTGGCTCGCTTTCGCCAAGCAGAAGACCCAGGAGATCGTCGTCCTGGCGCGCGGTCTGTCCGACGGCACCGAGGCCATCGCCGCCGACCTCGCCGCCAACCGGGCCGACCTGGCCTCCCGCGCCGATGCCGCCATCACCCGCGACCCGGCCGTCCGGGCCCGTACGGCGGCCATCACCGACGCCGACGGCCGCCGCTCGCAGCCGTATGCCGAACGCACCGTCGCCCAGCGCGCCCACCTCGGGCTGCCGCTGCTGCCGACCACCACCATCGGCTCCTTCCCGCAGACCACCGAACTGCGCACCGCGCGGGCCGACCTGCGGGCCGGCCGGATCGACGAGGCCGGCTACGAGGACCGGATCAAGGACGAGATCCGCGAGGTCCTCTCCTTCCAGGAGAAGGCCGGACTCGACGTCCTGGTGCACGGCGAGCCCGAACGCAACGACATGGTGCAGTACTTCGCCGAGCAGCTCACCGGCTACCTCGCCACCCAGCACGGCTGGGTGCAGTCCTACGGCACCCGCTACGTCCGCCCGCCGGTCCTCGCGGGCGACATCTCGCGCCCCGAGCCGATGACCGTGCGCTGGACCACGTACGCGCAGTCGCTGACCGAGCGCCCCGTCAAGGGCATGCTCACCGGCCCGGTCACCATGCTCGCCTGGTCCTTCGTCCGGGACGACCAGCCGCTCGTCGACACCGCCCGCCAGGTCGCCCTCGCCCTGCGCGACGAGGTCAACGACCTGGAGGCGAGCGGCACTTCGGTCATCCAGGTCGACGAGCCCGCACTGCGCGAGACGCTTCCGCTGCGGACCGCCGAGCACACCGCGTACCTGGAGTGGGCGACCGAGTCCTTCCGGCTCGCCACCGCCGGGGTGCGGCCGGACACCCAGATCCACACCCACATGTGCTACGCGGAGTTCGGCGACATCGTCCAGGCCATCGACGACCTCGACGCCGACGTCATCAGCCTGGAGGCGGCCCGCTCCCACATGCAGGTCGCCCGCGAACTGGCCGCCCACGGCTATCCCCGCGAGGCCGGACCCGGCGTCTACGACATCCACTCCCCGCGCATTCCCGGCGCCGAGGAGGCAGTGGCCCTGCTGCGCACAGGACTTGAGGCCATTCCGGCCGGGCGCCTGTGGGTGAACCCCGACTGCGGCCTGAAGACCCGAGGCTGGCCCGAGACCCGGGCCTCCCTGGAGAACCTGGTCGCCGCCGCGCGGCAGGTCCGCGCGGAGCTGCCCACCGAAGCGGCGTGATCGCGCCCGGTGCGGGAGCGGCCACCGCCGCTCCCGCACCGGGCCGTACCCGTCGGGGCCGGGTCATGTCCGAGCCCGCTGATAGCGTGCCGCTTCCGGATCGAAGATCACGAAAGGGCGGGGTACGTGCGGGAAGTGACGTGTCATGAGGTGGACGCCCGGCGGCTGGACGAAGCGTCGGAAGGCATCGTCGGGCGCACCGCGGGCCGGTGGCACGGAATGCGCCACGGCGACCCGGCCCCGCGGCGCATGGCCGAAGCGGCCGCCGAACTGCTCGACCACGTCGCCGCCCGCACCGGGCAGGGAGCCGCGCTCGACGATGTGGCACGCGCCGCGCTGCGCACGGCGGCCGAGTGCCGCCTGGGGGAGTTGAGCGTCAGCTGCTTCCCCGACGGCGACCAGGAGATCCCCTTCCCGCTGATCGGCGAGCAGCTCAGCACCGAGGACATGTCCTTCGGCGCCGCCATCGGCCACGCGGGAGCGCACGCCCCCTCCGCGCGGACCTGGCTCGACGCCTTCGCCGTCTGCCTGGTCAGCGGCCTCGTGCTGGACTGGCGGCGGGTGATCGGACTGCTCCTGCGGAACGACTACGCGCCCGCGATCCACGAGGGCGTTCCGTACTCCCCGCTCACCTCCGCATCGGACCCGGTGGACCTCGTGGCGATGGACGCACTCAGCCTCTACCTGCGCGAGGCGGAGGGCCATCTGCCCCGGCACTGGCCCACGGTGCCGCTGCGCCGGCCGGCAGCCGACGAGCGGGAACGGGCGGCCGCCGCACTGGACGCCGCGGGCACGCCGACCCCCGATCAGCGACTGCTGCGCGTCCTCCTCGACGACGAACAGCACGCGTTCGAAGCGGCGTTGGCGGACCGGCTCGACACCTATCGGGAGAACCAGGGGCCCGCTCCCGCGCCCCGCACCCTGCTGCCGCTCGACGCCCTCGCCCTGGCCGCGCTCGCGGTGCAGGTGCATGGGTGGGAGCTCGGCGTCCGCTCCAGCTATCTGCCGCCCGAACTGCAGGGAACCACCGACGCGTTGCGCCGGGCGGCATAGGCAGGGCCCGGCAACCCGGTCTCCTGGTAAGCGAAGTAGCCTCCATGGCCCGGCGGGCCACCGTCCCGCGCCCCTCGAAGTTAGGTTAGCCTAACCAGCGGATGTCCGGTGGTGGATCTTCTTCCCGCCCCCGGTACCGCCCTGCGTGCGGACATCGCTCCCGCCCGACCCGCCGCGCACTTTGACCGAAGGGCTTCGCCATGCCACCTGCTCAGCTCCCACCATCCGGTGAACCGCCCCTGGAGCGTGGGGTGTGAGCGCCGGTACGCCGTCGGCGCCCGGCGCACAGGGCGTACGGGCGGGCCTTCTCGCGGGCGGTGCGGACGGGCCCGGGCGGCTGCGGGACCTCACCACGATCGTCCTGGACGCACTGGAGTACGCACCCCGGGCCCGGGGCGGCCCGCTGCCCGCCGGAGGACCCGGGGCCGTGGCCCTGAGTACCCGCGCCCTCTGCTCCCCGGTGCTGCCGGAGGAGGGCGTCGGCGCCGAGGCAGCGCTCGCGGACGTGGTCCGCGCGGTCGCGGAAGGGGCCGCCGACCCGGCCGACCCCGCCTGCGCCGCCCATCTGCACTGCCCGCCGCTCGCGGTGGCGGTCGCGGCGGACCTGGCGGGGGCGGCCCTCAACCCCTCGATGGACTCCTGGGACCAGGCGCCCGCCGCCGGGGTGATCGAGGAGCTGACCACGGCCGCCATCGCCCAGCTCGTCCACCCGACGGCCCCCGCCCCCGACGCGCTCATCACCAGCGGCGGCACCGAGTCCAACCTCGTCGCCCTCCTCCTCGCCCGGGAACGGGCGACGCCCGGACCGCTGCGGGTGGTGACCGGCGCCAACGCCCACCACAGCGTCCACCGTGCCGCCTGGATGCTCGGACTGCCCGCCCCCACGGTCGTGGCCTGCCGCGACGGCGTGATCGACCTGGCCGCCCTCGACCGTGCCCTGACCGGCCTCGCCGGAGCGCCGCTCCTGGTCGTCGCCACCGCAGGGACCACCGACGAGGGGCGCATCGACCCGCTCCCGGAGATCGCCCGGATCGCCGAACGGCACACGGCCCAGCTCCATGTCGACGCCGCGTACGGGGGGCCGCTGCTGTTCAGCGAGCGGCTGGCCCCGCTGCTCGCGGGCCTGGAGCACGCCGCCTCCGTAACGTTCGACCTGCACAAACTCGGCTGGCAGCCGGTCGCCGCCGGGGTGCTGGCCGTCGCGGACGCCGGAATGCTCACGCCGTTGTCCCTGCGCGCCGACTACCTCAACGCCGACGACGACACCGAGGCCGGACTCCCGGACCTGCTGGGCCGCTCGATCCGCACCACGCGACGCCCCGACGCCCTGAAGATGGCGGTCACCTTCCGGGCGCTCGGCCGCCGGGGACTCGGCGATCTGGTGGAGCACTGCGTGCGGACGGCCCATGAGTTCGGCGAAGCCGTCGACGCGCGACCCGCACTGCGCCGCCGGCCCGGCGGGATCGGCATCAGCACCGTGCTGTTCCGGCCGACGGTGGCCGACGCGCTGCCCGAGGAGGCGGGCGACGCCGTGGTCGCCGCCGTCCGCCGGATTCTGCTCGCCGAGGGACGTGCCGTGCTCGGCCGGGCGGTGGCGGAGGACGGCGACGGCCGGCGCCGCCTGTGGCTGAAGGCCACCCTGCTGCACCCGAACGCCGCGACGGCCGACCTGCTTCCACTGCTCGACCTGGTCACAGCGGCGGCGGGCCGTGCTGTGAGCGAAGCCTCGGCGGCCGAAGGTACCCAAGCCGCCGGGGCGGAAAGGCTGTCGCCATGATGTCGACGATGCGCACGACTCGCCCGGGACGATTTACCGCCGCCCCCGTGACCCCCGCCGGAGGAACCCGATGACGCCCGGACCGCGCACGTCGCCCCTCGATCTGCTGGGAGTGGGGGCGGGGCCCTTCAACCTCTCGCTCGCCGCGCTCGCCGACGGTGTACCGGGCCTGCGCACCGTCTTCCACGAACAGCGCGCCGCCTTCCACTGGCACCCCGGGCTGCTCATCGAGGGAGCGACCCTCCAAGTGCCTTTCCTGGCCGACCTGGTGAGCCTGGTCGAGCCCACCAGCCCCTGGTCCTACCTCAATTACATCAAGATCCGCTGCAGACTCTTCCCCTTCTACTTCGCCGAGCGCTTCCACATCCACCGCTCCGAGTTCGACAGCTATCTGCGCTGGGTGAGCACCGAACTCCCCGCCACCCGCTTCGGCCACCGCGTGGACACGGTGGCCTGGGATCCCGGACAGGGCGCGTTCGCCGTGGAGTTCACCCGGCTGGACCCGGACGGGGAGACCCTGTCGACCGGGCTCACCCACGCCCGCAACCTCGCCCTGGGTGTCGGCACGGCACCGTATGTCCCGGAGCCACTGCGGGATCTCGTCCAGGATCCGGCTGCCGTCGTGCTGCATTCCGCGGACTACCTCGCCCAGCGGAACCGGCTGCTGGCCGCCCGTCACATCACCGTCGTCGGCTCGGGCCAGTCGGGCGCCGAAGTCCTGCTGGACCTGCTGCGGGCCCGGCCAGAGGGGGCGGAGGGGCTGACCTGGCTGGCCCGTACGCCCGCGTTCGCGCCCATGGAGTACAGCAAGATCGGCCTGGAGCAGTTCACCCCCGACTACACCCGCTACTTCCACGGACTTCCGCAGGCCACCCGGGACCGGCTCCTGCCCCGGCAGTGGCAGCTGTACAAGGGCGTCAGCGGGGACACGCTCGGAGACATCCACGACGAGCTGTACCGGCGCAGCCTCGGCGGTGGCTGGCCCGACGTCACACTGACCCCCGGCATCGAGGTCACCGGTGCGGCCACCACCGGGGAGGGGCGCATCGAACTGATTGTGGAGCACGGCCAGCAGGAGACGCGGGGCCGGCTCGTCACCGACGCCGTCGTCCTCGCCACCGGCTACCGGGAGCGTCCCGTCGACACCCTGCTCGCCGCTCTCGACCCGTACATCGTCCGCGACGGGGCCGGGCGTCCGCAGGTCGACGCGGCCCAACGGCTCGTCCTCGCACCGGAGATCGCCGGTTCCGTGTTCGTGCAGAACGCCGAACGGCACACGCACGGCGTCGGAGCACCGGACCTGGGCCTGGCCGCCTGGCGCTCCGCCGTCATCGTCAACGCGCTGACGGGCAAGGAGTTCTATCCGCTGCCCGAGCGCACGGCCTTCACCACGTTCGGCCTCGGAGCCCAGGACCGCGAGGAGCTGGACCCGCCGTCACGCCCGGCCGAGGAACGACGCTGACGACGCGGCCGGGCCGCACGGTGGGTTCACCGTGCGGCCCGGGGCGGGGTGGTGCGAGTGATCAGCCCTTGCGGGTGTTGATCTCTTCGGTGAGCTGGGGAACGACGGCGAAGAGGTCGCCGACGACGCCGTAGTCGACGAGCTCGAAGATCGGGGCCTCGGCGTCCTTGTTGATCGCGACGATCGTCTTCGAGGTCTGCATACCCGCCCGGTGCTGGATCGCCCCCGAGATACCCGAAGCGATGTACAGCTGCGGCGAGACCGACTTACCCGTCTGCCCGACCTGCGAGGTGTGCGGATACCAGCCCGCGTCCACCGCCGCACGCGAGGCACCCACCGCGGCACCCAGCGAGTCCGCGAGCGCCTCGATCACGGGGAAGTTCTCCGCCCCGTTGACCCCACGGCCACCCGAGACCACGATCGCCGCCTCGGTCAGCTCCGGGCGCCCCGTCGACTCACGCGCCGTACGCGAGACCACCTTCGTGCCCGTCGCGGTCGCGCTGAACGACACCGACAGAGCCTCGACGGCACCGGCGGCCACAGCCGGCTCGACCGGGGCGGAGTTCGGCTTCACCGTGATCACCGGGACGCCCCTGGAGACCCGCGACTTGGTCGTGTACGAAGCGGCGAACGCCGCCTGCGTCGCGACCGGACCCTTCGTGTCGGCCTCCAGATCGGTGGCGTCGGTGATGATCCCCGAGCCGATCCGCAGCGCGAGACGCGCGGCGATCTCCTTGCCCTCCGCGGACGACACCACCAGCACCGCCACCGGCGAGACCGCCTCGAATGCGGCCTGCAGCGCGTCGACCTTCGGAACCACCAGATAGTCCGCGAACTCCGGGGCATCGGCGGTCAGCACCCTCACCGCACCGTGCTCACCCAGCACACCCGCGGCCGCCTCCGCACCCGCACCCAGCGCCACCGCGACCGGGTCACCGATCCGACGCGCCAGCGTCAGCAGCTCCAGCGTGGGCTTACGGACCGCCCCGTCCACATGATCGACCAGAACAAGAACTTCAGCCATGACAACGCACTCCAGACGAGAGAAGAAACGAGAGAGAGGGAGGGAAGAGAGGAAGAGGGGACCTAGATGAACTTCTGGCCCGCGAGGAACTCGGCGAGCTGCTTGCCGCCCTCACCCTCGTCCTTCACGATCGTGCCCGCCGTACGCGCCGGACGCTCCGTCGCGGAATCCACCGCCGTCCACGCACCCGCCAGACCCACCTCGTCCGCCTCCAGACCCAGATCCCCCAGATCCAGCGACTCCACCGGCTTCTTCTTCGCCGCCATGATCCCCTTGAACGACGGGTACCGCGCCTCACCCGACTGGTCCGTCACCGACACCACCGCCGGCAACGACGCCTCCAGCCGCTCCGACGCGGTGTCACCGTCACGACGCCCCGTCACCACACCATCGGCGACCGCAACCTCGGACAGCAGCGTCACCTGCGGCACACCCAGACGCTCCGCCAGCAGAGCCGGCAGCACACCCATCACACCGTCCGTCGAAGCCATACCGCAGATCACCAGGTCATAGCCGGCCTTCTCCACCGCCTTCGCCAGCACCAGCGACGTCCCCATCACATCCGTGCCGTGCAGATCGTCGTCCTCGACGTGAACCGCCTTGTCCGCACCCATCGACAACGCCTTGCGCAACGCATCCTTGGCATCCTCCGGACCCACCGTCACCACGGTGATCTCCGCATCATCAGCCTCGTCAGCGATCTGCAACGCCTGCTCGACCGCGTACTCGTCCAGCTCCGACAACAGACCGTCGACATCCTCACGGTCCAGCGTCAGGTCATCGGCGAAATGCCGGTCACCGGTCGCGTCGGGCACGTACTTCACACAGACAACGATCCTCAAGCTCACGCCGGCTCTCCTGCCTACCTGGGTGTGGTCCCACCTGGGTGTCGTTCGTAGTGGTGACGACAATATGGCACTCAGTACCCTCTGTAAAGGTACGCAGTGCCAAAAGTGCCGTTCCGGTGCTACGTTTCGCCGCATGAGCGAGGCACGAGGACCCGAGAAGAAGGCGCCCATGCGGGAGGTGCTCGCCCAGGCGGCCTTCCAGCTGTTCCTGGAGCGGGGCTTCGAGCGGACGACCGTGGACGACATCGTGGCCCGGGCCGGGGTGGGGCGGCGCTCGTTCTTCCGCTACTTCCCGTCCAAGGAGGACGCGGTCTTCCCGGACCACGAGCGCTGCCTCGCCGAGATGACCGAGTTCCTGGCGGCCGTCGACGACAGCGACCCGGTCGGCGCGGTGTGCGACGCCGCGCGCATCGTGCTGCGGATGTACGCGGCCAACCCCGAGTTCTCCGTGCAGCGCTACCGCCTCACCCGGGAGGTGCCGGGGCTGCGGACGTACGAGCTGTCCGTGGTGCGCCGTTACGAACAGACCCTCGCCGGGCATCTGCGGGGCCGGTTCGGCGAGGGCGGCGACGGGGAGTTGCGGGCCGAGGTGATCGCGGCGTCCGTGGTCGCCGCGCACAACAACGGGCTGCGGCTGTGGCTGCGTTCGGGTGGCGAGGGCGACCCCGAGGAGGCTGTCGATCATGCGCTCGACCTGGTGCGCGAGGTGTGGGCGCGACCCGTCGACGAGGTGGCCCCGGTCTCGGCGCGGCCGGAGCGGGAGGCGGTGGAGATGTCCGGCGCGGCCGCTTCGCTGCCCGTCTCCGCCGACGGTGAGGTGGTCGTGATGGTGGCGCGGAAAGGGACTCCGATGTGGCGCGTCGTGCAGCAGATCGAGGCCGCCGTCGGCGAGAACTGAGCGCCGCGGCGGCGAGAGCCGTGTACCAATGGGCACTCAGTGCCTTTACTGTCCGGCACTGAGTGCCATATGGTGCGGACGCGCCGGCAGTGCAGGTGCGGCGCGTCCGAGTCGAGCGCAGGGGGTCGAGCCGTGTCCCAGACAGGAATGGGCACCGTCCAGAAGGCGCACGAGGAGTGCGGCCTCTCCTACCACCGCTGCCGTTGGTGCGGCACCGCCTCGTTCCGGCGGTTGCTGTGCCCGGTGTGCGCGTCGAGCGAACTGGAGCCTGAACGCACCACCGGCCACGGCGTGGTCGTCCGCACCGCCGTGGTCCACCGCTACACCGAGGCCGCGCGCAACGAGTCCCTGGTGCGGTTCTCCGAAGGGTTCGTCTTCCGCTGCCGGATCGTGGGGGCGGCACCGCATCTGGTGACGGTCGGAGCGCGCGTGCGGCCCGTCTCCGGGGACGAGCCGGAGACGGGTGCGGTCGTGCTGGAACTCTGCGAGCCGCCCGCACGGCGGGACTGGGTCTGAACGGGCGGGGCCTGAGGCCTCGCCGCGCCCGTCAGCCGAGTCGGCTGAGCAGTTCGGCGGCCAACGGGGCGGAGGAGGACGGGTTCTGACCAGTGATCAGGTTCCGGTCGGTGATGATGAACGGGGCCCAGGGCTCGCCCTCCTGGAAGTCCGCGCCCAGCTCCACCAGCCGGTCCTGGAGCAGCCACTTGGCCTTCTCCGCGAGGCCCGCCTGGGTCTCCTCGGTGTTGGTGAAACCGGTCAGCCGGTACCCGGCGAACGCGTGTCCGCCGTCGGGGCCGGTCGCGGCCAGCAGGGCCGCCGGACCGTGGCAGACCACGCCGAGCGGCTTGCCCGAGGCCAGCGTGTCGGCGAGCAGCCGGCCGGAGGCCTCGTTCACCGCGAGGTCCTCCATCGGGCCGTGGCCGCCGGGGTAGAAGACCGCGTCGTACGCGTCCAGGTCCACGTCCTCCAGCGCGACGGGCCGCCGCAGCTCCGCGAATCCGTCCAGTGCGGCGGCTACCCGGTCGGCCCCTTCCTGGCCGCCGTTGAACTCGGGCGCCAGGCTGCCTCGGTCCACGGTCGGAACGACGCCGCCGGGGGTGGCGACGACCACCTCGTGACCGGCGGCGGTGAGGGTCTCGTACGGGGTCACGGCCTCCTCGGCCCAGAAGCCCGTGGGGTGCTTCGTGCCGTCCGCCAGGGTCCAGTGGTCCGCGCCGGTCACCACGAAAAGGATCTTTGCCATGTCGTACGTCTCCGTAGGTCGAGAGAGAGTGTGCGGGATCGAGCGTGTGGGGGAGTCCCGGTGAGGGCTGACTCATGCGACCGTAGGACGGATCGCCCATAGGTTTCCAATAGGCTGGCAGCTATGAGAAATAAGGATCCTGATGGGTTCGCCGGGCTGGGCCGTCCGGCGGACGCTCACTCGGGTACAGGCGGGCAGTCGGCTGGTCCAGCCGATCTGAATCTGCTGCGCACCTTCCTCGCCGTGCACCGCTCGGGGTCCTTCACCGCCGCCGCCCGGCTGCTCGGCCTGTCCCAGCCCACGGTCACCGCCCAGATGCGCGCCCTGGAGCGGCAGGTGGGCCGGGAGCTGTTCCAGCGGTTGCCGCGCGGGGTCGCCCCGTCGCCGTACGCGGATGAGCTGGCGGCCCGGATCGTCGCCCCGCTGGACGCCCTGGCCGAGGTCACGGGCGATACGGTCCCGGCCGGTGAGCGCCCGGCCGACCCCGTCCATCTGGCGGGTCCCGCCGAGCTGATGTGCCTGCGGGTGCTGCCCGCGCTGGCCCCGCTGGTCGCGGACGGGCTGCTGCTGCGCGGCGCGACCGGGCTCACCGATCCGCTCCTGGACGAGCTGCGCGCCGGCCGCCACGACCTGGTCGTCGCGACCGCCCGGCCGCGCGGCCGGACGCTGTCCGCGGTGCCGCTGATGGACGAGGAGTTCGTCCTGACGGCCGCCCCGCACTGGGCCGCCCGGACCGGGGGACCGGAACGCATCGCGGCCGAGGGCCCGGGCGCGCTGCACGGCCTGCCGCTGGTGACGTACGCCGAGGATCTGCCCATCGCCCGCCGCTACTGGCGCCACGTCTTCGGCCGCCGCCTCGACTGCCGGGCCGCCGTCACCGTGCCCGACCTGCGCGGGGTGCTCGCCGCCGTGGTGGCGGGGGCCGGGTTCACGGTGCTGCCGCGCTACCTCTGCGCGGACGAACTCGCCTCGGGCGCCCTCGTGGAGCTGTACGCCCCCGAGGACCCGCCGATCAACACCGCGTACCTGGTGCAGCGCCCCGGGTCCGCCGTCAACCCCCAGGTGGCGCGGGTGCGGGACCTGCTGACCGGGGCCGCCCGCGCGTGGTGAGCGGCCGGTCGGCGACGGCGAAGAGGGCGTGCGGCAGGACGGCCGCCAGTGTTCCCGCGACGGCCCCGGGCCCCGTCCGCGCCAAGGACGACCCGGGCCTCGCCGCCGATGCGGGGGTGCGCCCGTTGCTCCGCGGCAACCACCGGATGCGCGCCCTGGAGTTCACCGGCGCCCAGCATCCGCGTCCTGCTGGTCTCGGTCTCCGGCCACGGTTCTGGAGGCTGAGGGCCGGGCCCGCCGCCCTTTCAGCCCGTCCGGCGTCTGAGGACGGAAGTCCGGGGCGGGGGGCCTGTGGTCACCGGGGTCCCGAGGCGCAGGACCCCTGCGAGCGCGCCGAACGCCCCCGTAACGGTTCCGTCCTCGAACGCCGGACGGGCTGGGGGGGCCTCCCACCGGCCGCCTCGCCGGCCGACCGTGATTGGGTGGGGCCATGATCGATGACTTCCTGTACGGGACCGCCGGGCACACCGGGCCGTCGGCCGACGTCGAGGCGGCCGTGCGCGCCGCCGCCGCGGCCGAGATCATGCCCCGCCACCGGAAGCTCGCCGCCCACGAGATCATCGAGAAGAGCGGCCCGCACGACCTGGTCACCGCCGCCGACCGGCTGGCCGAGGAGCACCTCACCGCCGCCCTCACCAAGCTGCTGCCCGGCTCGGTCGTCGTCGGCGAGGAGGCCGTCCACGCCGATCCGGCCGTCTACGACGCGCTCGGCGGCGACGCCCCGGTCTGGATCGTCGACCCGGTCGACGGCACCCGCCAGTTCGTCCGCGGCGAGTCCGGCTTCTGCACCCTGGTCGCCCTCGCCCTGCACGGCGAGGTCCACGCCTCCTGGACGTACGCACCCGTCCTCGGCGAGATGGCCGTCGCCGTACGCGGCCGGGGCGCCACGCTCAACGGCGTGCCGATACGCTCCGGGGCGCCCGCCCCCGGCGCCGTGCTCGACGTGGCGACCTCGCACCCCGACTACACCACCGACGCGCAGAAGCGGGCCCTGCTCGGCCTGCGCACCGAGGGCATCGCTCCCCGCCCCTGCGGCTCGGCCGGGCTCGAATACCTCGCCGTCGCCCGCGGCGCGCAGGACGCCGTCGCCTTCAACTGGGAGCTCGCCTGGGACCACGCCGCGGGCCTGCTCCTGGTCACCGAGGCGGGCGGCGTCCAGTCCACCCTGTCCGGCGCCCCGTTCCGGATCGCGGGCGGCAACGACCTGCCGTTCACCGCGGCCCGCGACGAGGCCACCGCCCAGCGCGTCCTGGCCGCGCTGAGGTCCGGCGGCTGACCCGCCGAGCCGGCCCCGGGGTACCCGCGTCCGCGCTGTCGGTGCGCACGAATATCCTGGGTCTCCGCCCGCCGGCCGACGAAGGAGTCCCCAGGTGCCCTCGATGCTCGATGCGGTCGTCGTGGGGGCCGGGCCCAACGGGCTGACCGCCGCCGCCGAACTGGCCCGCAGGGGCTTCGCCGTGGAGGTCCACGAGGCGCACGACACCGTCGGCGGTGGCGCCCGCACCGAGGAGCTGACGCTGCCGGGGTTCCGGCACGACCCCTGCTCCGCCGTGCACCCCCTCGGGATCGGCTCGCCCGCCTTCCGGGCGATGCCCCTGGCCCGGCACGGACTGGAGTGGCTGCACCCCGAGATCGACCTCGCCCACCCCTTCCCGGACGGCACCGCCGCCGCGCTCACCCGCTCCGTCGGCGAGAGTGCGATGTCGCTGGGGCCCGTCGACGCCGGGGCCTACCGCCGCCTCCTGGCCCCCTTCCTCGGCCGCTGGGACACCCTGGCCGCCGACTTCCTGCGCACCCCCTGGGACGGCCTGCCCCGCGACCCGTACCGGCTGGCCCGCTTCGGTCTGCTCGGCCTCCAGCCCGCCACCTGGGTCTCGCGCCGCTTCCGGGGCGAGAAGGCGCGCGGCCTCTTCGCCGGGCTCGCCGCCCACGCCATAGCTCCCACCAGCGGCTTCGCCACCTCCGCCATCGCCCTCGTCTTCGCGCTCGCCGCCCACGAGAACGGCTGGCCGGTGCCGCGCGGCGGCTCCCAGGCGATCTCGGACGCCCTCGCCTCCTACCTCCGCGAGCAGGGCGGCGCCATCCGCACCGGCAGCGAGGTCAGGCGGCTGGACGAACTCCCGCCCGCCCGCGCCTACATCTTCGACACCTCGCCCTCCGCGCTGGCCCGGATCGCGGGCCTCGGCTCCGCCTACAGCCACTACCGCTACGGCGCCGCCGCCTTCAAGATCGACTACGCCCTGTCCGGCCCCGTCCCCTGGACCGCCGAGGAGGCGCGCCGCGCCGGCACCGTCCACATCGGCCCCACCGCCGGAGCCATCGACACCGCGCTGCGGGCCGCCGTCGAGGGCCGCGACCCCGGCGTCCCCTTCCTCATCACCGCCCAGCCGAGCCTCACCGACCCCTCCCGGGCCCCCGAAGGACGCCAGGTCTTCTGGGTGTACGGACATGTCCCGGCCGGCTGGGAGGGCGACGCCACCGACGTCATCGAACGCCAACTGGAGCGCTTCGCCCCCGGGTTCCGCGATCTGGTGCTCGCCCGCGCGATCTCGGGACCGCCCCAGCTCGCCGAGCGCAACGCCAACTACATCGGCGGCGACATCGCGTGCGGAGCCTTCTCGGGCCTGCAGACCCTCATCCGCCCCAAGCTCGCCCGCGTCCCGTACGCGACCGCGCACCCGGCGGTCTTCCTCTGCTCCTCGGCCACCCCGCCGGGACCCGGCGTGCACGGCATGTCCGGCCACCACGCAGCCAAGGCCGTATGGCGACGGCTGCGCGCCTCCTGAACGCCTCCGGGCCGGCGTGGCGCCCGACGCCGTCGTGCGGCACCGCACGGCGGCGACCCGGTGCGGCTCGCGCCGCCCGGTCCGCCGGACCGGGCGGCGAAGGCCCCCGGCGCGCGGCATGATGTCCGCATGAGCACCTCTGTCTCTCCCGCCGTACGCCTGGTTCGCGGCGACATCACCGACCAGTCCGTGGACGTCATCGTCAACGCGGCGAACTCCTCGCTCCTCGGCGGCGGCGGAGTCGACGGCGCCATCCACCGGCGCGGCGGACCCGACATCCTCGCCGCCTGCCGTGAACTGCGCGCCTCGCACTACGGAAAGGGGCTGCCCACCGGGCAGGCCGTCGCCACGACCGCCGGACGCCTCGACGCGCAGTGGATCGTGCACACGGTCGGCCCGGTCTTCTCCGGCGCCCAGGACCGCTCCGCCCTGCTCGCCTCCTGCTACCGTGCATCCCTGCGCCTGGCGGCGGAGTTGGGGGCCAAGTCCATCGCGTTCCCGGCGATCTCCACCGGCATCTACGGCTGGCCGATGGACGACGGGGCCCGGATCGCGGTACGTACCGTCCTGGCGGAGACCCTGGAGCCCGTCGAGGAGGTGCGCTTCGTGCTCTTCGACGCGCACGCGTACGTGGAGTTCGAGGAAGTCCTCGCGATGCGCGGCTGAGCAGGCCCCCGGGGCGGTTCCAGGGGCGGCTCCGGGGCCGCGAGGCCCATGTCGGATTTCCGCCAGCCAAGCCCCTGACCGGTGCACCATCCTGGAACCATGCACACCGAAACCGAGCGCTGCGTGCGGGCCGTCCAGTCCAAGGACGCCCGCTTCGACGGCTGGTTCTTCACCGCGGTCCTGACCACCCGGATCTACTGCCGGCCCAGCTGCCCCGTCGTGCCGCCCAAGGTCGCCAACATGACCTTCTACCCGAGCGCCGCCGCCTGCCAGCAGGCGGGCTTCCGGGCCTGCAAGCGGTGCCGCCCCGACACCAGCCCCGGTTCCCCCGAGTGGAACGCCCGCGCCGACTCGGTGGCCCGCGCCATGCGCCTGATCCGGGACGGGGTCGTCGACCGCGAGGGCGTGCCCGGGCTCGCCTCCCGGCTCGGCTACTCCGCCCGCCAGATCGAACGCCAGCTGCTGGCCGAGCTGGGCGCGGGCCCGCTGGCCCTGGCCCGCGCCCAGCGTGCGCAGACCGCCCGCCTCCTCATCGAGACGACCGAACTGCCCATGGCCCAGGTGGCGTTCGCCGCGGGCTTCTCCTCGATCCGCACCTTCAACGAGACGGTCCGCGAGGTCTTCGGCCTGGCCCCCGGCGAGCTGCGCACCAGAGCCGCCCGGGGCCCGCGGGCCACCGCCGTACCGGGCGTCATCGCCCTCCGCCTCCCGTACCGGGCCCCGCTCAACCCGAGCAACCTCTTCGGTCACCTCGCCGCGACCGCGGTCCCCGGCGTCGAGGAGTGGCGCGACGGCGCGTACCGCCGCACCCTCACCCTCCCGTACGGACACGGCATCGTCGCCCTCACCCCGGCCCCCGACCACATCGCCTGCCGGCTCTCCCTCACCGACCCCCGCGACCTCACCCGGGCCATCAGCAGGTGCCGCTGGCTCCTCGACCTGGACGCGGACCCGGTCGCCGTGGACGCCCGGCTGCGCACCGACCCGCTGCTCGCCCCGCTGGTCGACGCGGGCCCGGGCCGCCGGGTGCCCCGCACGGTGGACGGCGCGGAGTTCGCCGTACGCGCGGTGCTCGGCCAGCAGGTCTCCACCGCCGCCGCCCGCACCCACGCGGCCCGCCTGGTCACCGCCCACGGTGTCCCGGTCGAGGACCCCGAGGGCGGCCTGACCCACCTCTTCCCGACGCCGGAGGCGCTGGCGGGCCTGGACCCGGAGGCCCTGGCCCTGCCGCGCACCCGCCGCACCACCCTCACCACGCTCGTCGCCGCCCTCGCGGAGGACCGGCTGCGGCTCGACACCGACACCGACTGGGAGCGGGCCCGCACCGAGCTGGCCGCACTGCCCGGCTTCGGCCCCTGGACGGTCGAGTCCATCGCCATGCGGGCCCTCGGCGACCCCGACGCCTTCCTCCCCACCGACCTGGGCATCCGCCGGGCCGCCGAGCGCCTCGGGCTGCCGGCCACCCCCGCCGCCCTCACCGCACGGGCCGCCGACTGGCGCCCCTGGCGGGCGTACGCCGTGCAGTACCTCTGGACGGTGGACGACCACCCCATCAACCACCTGCCCACCTGAAGGAGACCCCGACATGACCGCCAGGACCGCCATGCCCCCCGGTGTCAGGGCCAAGCAGCACACGGTTCTCGACAGCCCCTACGGCCCGCTGACGCTCGTCGCCACCGACGGCGTCCTCTCCGCCCTCTACATGACCGACCAGCGCCACCGCCCGCCCGAGGAGACTTTCGGCGTACCGGACCCGGAGCCCTTCGGCGAGGTGATCCGGCAGCTCACGGAGTACTTCGCCGGAGACCGCACCGCCTTCGACCTCCCGCTGGATCTGCACGGCACCCCGTTCCAGCGGAGCGTCTGGGCGGAGCTGCTGAAGATCCCGTACGGCGAGACCCGTACGTACGGCGAACTCGCCGGGGAACTCGGCAAACCGGGCGCCTCACGGGCCGTCGGCCTGGCCAACGGCAAGAACCCGGTCGGGATCGTCGTGCCGTGCCACCGGGTGATCGGCGCCTCCGGAAGCCTCACCGGATACGGCGGCGGCCTGGACCGCAAGCAGCGGCTGCTCGCGTTCGAGAGCGGCGGTGCGGGGGAGGAGGCGCAGGTTCTGTTCTGAGCGCGGGCGAGGGAGTGGTCCCGGGGCGCGGGCGGGGGCGTACCGACACCGGAACGCCTCCGCCCCGCCGCGCGCCGCGCACCGGCCTCAGCCGGTGAAGATCTCCACGGCCGTCCAGACGGCGAGGCCCAGCATGCAGAGCCCGCCGATGCGCTGCACGGTCTTCAGCGGTACGCGCTTGGCGATGAACTTCCCCGCGAGCAGCGCCAGCGCCGAGACGGACATCAGGGCGGCGGCCGAGCCGAGCGCCGTGGACCAGGCGCCGTTGCTCGCCGCGAGGTTGGCGGTGGTGATCTGTGTCAGATCGCCCCACTCGCTGATGAAGACCGCCATGAACGCGGTCGAGTAGACAGGCCAGAAGCCGGTCACGGTCTTCACCTCGGTCTCCTCGTCGTCCCCGCCGCTGCCGCGCAGCAGGAGGAACGCGCCGAGCGCGAAGAGCGAGGCCGAGACCAGCTTGACGATCCAGTCGGGCAGCAGGCCGATGAGTCCGCCCGCACCCACGGCGATGGCGACATGCACGATGAACGCGGACGACGTGCCGAACCACACGTAGAGCGGCCGCATTCGCGTGCCCATGGCCAGCGACGCGAACATCGTCTTGTCGGGGAGCTCCGCGAGGAAGATCAGCCCGAAGGCGGTGATGATCGCCAGAGGGTCGAGGTGCATTCCGGGTGGCTTTCTGTTCGAGCCGGGCCCCGGATCTTCGCGAAGCGCCGCTCGGGCTCTTTCGGAGGACCACTCGGCCCGGCATGACGGCAGCGCCCACAGGACGTGGACGTGTCATACAGGACCGAAGGTCTCGCCCGCCCGTGGAGATCCCTTCGACAGGACTCACGAGCCCGGCCACCGGGAACCCGAAGGCTCCAGTATGTCGACGACCGGTTTGCGGGGCTACTCCCCTTCGCAGCCGTCAACACTACCCCACCCGGCCGTACGAGGGCGCTGGTGTCCGAGCCGTGGGCGCCTCGGTAGAGTCGTGATGATCACCCGTGCCACCGGTGGTCCACTCCACATCACCCACCGCGACGGGAAGTGCCCCCATGAGCCGCCGCTCCCGCAAGGACGTGCCCGCCCAGAGCGTCCCCCGGCCCACCGTCAGCGTCTGCCGGGGCTGCTGCTGCGGCACCGAGAAGATCCCCGGCGTCGACCACGCGGCCCAGCTGGCCCGGCTCCGCTCCGGCCTGGAGGGCGCCGCCACCGTACGGGCGGTCGAGTGCCTGGACGCCTGCGAGCAGGGCAACGTGATCGTCGTGCAGCCCTCCGCCGACGGCCGTCGCGCCGGGGGCCGGCCGGTCTGGCTGGGCCTGGTCAACGACGAGCACGCCGAGCAGGACATCGTGACCTGGGCGGCGGCCGGTGGCCCGGGCCTCGCGGACGCCCCGGACATCCTCGACCTGTACGTCTTCCAGCCCTCGCGCCGGGTCCGGGCGGGCCTGGACGGCTGAGCCCCCGAAGCCCTGCGCCTGCCGGCCCGCCGTCACAGGCCCTGGGTCAGCCGGTGGAGGCGCAGGGCCAGCTGGATCTCCAGCGTGCGGGCAGGCGTGTTCCAGTCCTGGCCGAGCAGCCTGCCGATGCGCTCCAGCCGCTGCACCACCGTGTTCACATGGACGTGGAGCAGGGCCCTGGTCCGGGTGAGGCTCGCGCCCTCGGCGAAATAGGCGTCCAGCGTGGTGACCAGATCGGTGCCGCGCCGGCTGTCGTAGTCGAGCACGGGTCCCAGCGTCCGCCGGACATAGCCTCCCAGGTCCGCCTGGTCGCCCAGGAGCACGCCGATGAACCCGAGATCCGCGACGGCCCCGCCGCTCCCGGTGTGACCGAGGGCGCGCAGCGCGGAGAGGCAGCGGTCGGCCTCGTTGTGCGCGTGCGGCAGGTCGGCCGGACCGGTGGCGGGCCCCGCCGCGCCGACCGTGACGGGGCAGCCGACCGCCTGGCCCAGCTCGGCGGCGAGCGCCTGCGCGGCAGGTCCCGGCTCCTCGGAGGGCGCCACCAGGACGACATGGTCGTGGTGGAGCCCGGCCAGACCGTTACGGGCCTGCGCGCTCCGCGCGGTCGCGGCCAGCAGCCGGTGCCGGGGGGCCACCTCGCTGTGCGCGACGAACACACTGTGCCGCCGGGTCAGGTTGACGCCGAGGCGCCGGGCGCGGGCCGCCAGGGTGCCCGGGTCGCCGGTGCGCGAGAGCAGATCACCCAGCAGCTCGCCCCGTACCCGGTCCTCCGTCTCGGCGACCGAGCGGCGCAGCAGCATGAGCAGAGCGGTGACGACGCTGGCCCGTTCGAACAGCAGCCGGTCGGCGTCCGCGAGCCCCGCCCGGCCGGTCAGCGCGATGGAGCCGAGGAGTTCGGGTCCGGCGAGGACGGCGCAGACCCAGGTGCCGCCCAGGGGAACGGCCCGGCCCCTGGCCCGGGAGGCGGACACGGCCGGGATCGGCTGCGGCAGCGGCTCGGCGCGGGCCCGGGCCAGTTCGGCGCCGTCCGCGTCATGGATGAGGATCCCGCCGTCCAGGATGTCGGCGAGGGCCGCCGCCACGTCGTCGGCGCCGCCGCCCTGGAGCACGAGATCGGTGAGCTGGTCGTGGGCCTCCTCGGCGCGGCGCATCGCCTCGCTGTGCGTCCGGATGGTCTCCGACGCGGCGTTGAGGTCGACCAGCGCGGCCCGGGTCTCCTCCAGCAGCCGGGCCCCGTCGATGGCGATGGCGGCGTGGTCGGCCAGCGACGAGAGCAGCGCCACCTCGCCGGCGGTGAACTCGCGGGGGGCCCGGTCGGCCGCGTACAGCACGCCGATGATGTGCGAGCCCAGTCGCAGCGGCACACCGAGGATCGCCCGCAGCCCCTCGTCCAGGACCGCGCTGTCGATGGTGGTGGTGTGGTGGAACCGGGTGTCGGCCTGGTAGTCGCCGGTCGCGTACGGGCGGGCGGTCTGGGCCACCAGTCCGCCCAGGCCCTCGCCCATGCCGAGCCGCACCCGCTGGAACGCCTCGGCCACCGACCCGTCGGTGACCCGCATATAGGTGTCGCCCGCGGTGTCGTCGTTGAGCGAGAGGTAGGTGACGTCGGTGCCGAGCAGCAGCTTCGCCCGGTGGACGATGGCCCGCAGCACGGCGTCCAGGTCACGCAGGGCCGCCAGGTCGCTCGCGGTGTCGAACAGAGCGGTGAGCTGCGCCTCGCGCACCCGGTGCTGGCTGAGCGTGCGCCGGATGCGCAGCGCCACGGCGGCGGCGTCCGCGATCTCGGCCAGCTCGGCCGCGGACGCTCCCGCCTGCTCGGCGGCGGTGGCGGGCCGGTCGAACTCCTCGGCCGCCGCACCTTGTGCCAGCAGGTCGAGGAGCCGGCGCAGGGCTGCCGCGGAGTGCTGGGGGCCGGGGGCTGTCACGCCGGTGAGCATACGGTGATCGCCTCCCGGGGAGGGCCGAGCGGGCAGCGGGGGTGGGTGCGCCTCCCGCGCGCCGTACGAGCGGTGCGGCGCGCGGGAGGGCGTGGGGTCAGCGGCCGAGCGGGACCGAGTCCTTGCGGGTGGCGGCCGGCGCGGCCGGGACCGAGTCGGCCAGGCCGTCCTTGGCCAGATCGCGGCCCCGGGTCTCCTTCGCGATCCACACCGTCACCGCGGTGACCAGGGCGGCGAAGCAGAGGTAGAGGGAGATCGGGACGGACGAGCGGTAGTCCTTGAGCAGCTCGACCGCGATCAGCGGGGCGAGCGCCCCACCGATGATCGAGGCGAGCTGGGAGCCCATCGATGCGCCGGAGTAGCGGACCTTCGTGTCGAACATCTCGGAGATGAAGGCCGCCTGCGGCCCGTACATCGCCCCGTGCAGCAGCAGCCCGACGGTGACCGACAGGACGATCACCGGGAAGGACCTGGTGTCCAGGAGCGCGAAGAAGCCGAACGCCCAGACGGCCATGCCGAGCGCGCCGATCAGGGTGACGGGTCGGCGGCCGAGCCGGTCCGAGAGGGCGCCCCACAGCGGGATGGTGACGAAGTGGACCGCCGAGCCGATCAGCACGGCGTTGAGCGCGTCACTCCTGGACAGCTCCAGGTGCACGGTCACATAGACCAGGAGGAACGCGGTGAGGATGTAGTACGAGATGTTCTCGCCGAAGCGGGTGCCGATGGCGAGGAGCACCTCGCGCCAGCTCCTGCGGAACACCTCGACGACCGGCGGCTGCTCCTTGACGCCCGCGGCGGCCTGCTCCTGCGCCTTCTTCTGCGCCAGCAGGAAGACCGGGGACTCCTCCACGGAGATCCGGATCCACAGGCCGAGCATCACGAGGACGCCGGAGAGCAGGAACGGGATGCGCCAGCCCCAGGCGAGGAAGGCCTCGTCGGACTGGACGGCGGCCAGCAGCGCCAGGACGCCGGTCGCGAGCAGGTTGCCGCCGGGGGCTCCGGCCTGCGGCCAGGAGGCCCAGAAGCCGCGCCGCTCGTCGCCGCCGTGTTCGGAGACGAGGAGGACCGCGCCGCCCCACTCGCCGCCGAGCGCGAAGCCCTGGACCAGCCGCAGCACCGTCAGCAGGATCGGCGCCCAGACGCCGATGCCGGCGTGGGTGGGCAGCAGCCCCATCGCGAAGGTGGCGCCGCCCATCATCAGCAGGCTGATCACGAGGAGCTTCTTGCGGCCGATCTTGTCGCCGTAGTGGCCGAAGACGACGCCGCCGAGCGGACGGGCGGCGAAGCCGACCGCGTACGTCAGGAAGGCCAGCAGGGTGCCGACGAGCGGGTCGCTGCTGGGGAAGAACAGCGTGTTGAACACGAGCGCGGCGGCCGAGCCGTAGAGGAAGAAGTCGTACCACTCGATGGTGGTGCCGACGAGGCTGGCCGCGACGATCCGGCCGATCCGGCCGTTGCCGGGCGGGGCGGAGCTGGGGGAACCCATGGTGAGTCACCGCGTTTCGTTGGCAGGTGGGTCAGGGACGGGGGTGCGGGTGGTGCGGGGTGGTGCGCCCGGCTCCGGTGGGGACCGGAGGCGGGTGTGGGGTCAGTGGGCGCCCCAGCCCCCGTCGACGGGGAGCGAGGCGCCGGTGATGTACGAGGTGTGGGGGCCGCAGAGCCAGAGGCAGACGGCGGCGACCTCTTCGGGTTCGATCAGCCGCTTGATCGCGGAGCGGTCCAGCAGGATGCCGGCGACGACCTCCTCCGGGGCGATCCCGTGGGCGGCGGCCTGGCCCGCGATCTGGCCCTCGACCAGCGGCGTACGTACGTAGCCGGGATTGACGCAGTTGCTGGTCACCCCGTGCGGGGCGCCCTCCAGCGCGGCCACCTTGCTCAGCCCCTCCAGGCCGTGCTTGGCGGCGACGTAGGCGGACTTGAAGGCGCTGGCCCGCAGCCCGTGCATGCTGGAGACGTTGACGATCCGGCCCCATCCTCCGGCGTACATGTGCGGAAGGCAGTGCCGCATCAGCAGGAACGGGGCGCTCACCATCACCTTCTGGATCAGCTCGAAGCGGTCCGGCGGGAAGTCCTCGATGGCGGCCACGTGCTGCAGACCGGCGTTGTTGACCAGGACGTCCACACCGGCCGGCAGCGTCCCGATCGCTTCGGGGTCGGCCAGGTCCACGACATGGGCCACGCCGCCGATCGCGGCGGCGACGGACTTGGCGCTCCCGGCCTCGCGGTCGACCACATGGACCAGGGCCCCGGCCCCGGCGAGCGCCTCGGCGGTGGCCCGGCCGATGCCGCTGCCGCCGCCGGTGACGAGGGCGGTACGCCCCCTGAGGTCCACGGCCCCGGCGTCCGGCGCCGGGGAACCGGGCGCTGCGTGAAATTGGCTCGTCATGGCCGGAAACGCTAGAGACACTCCGCCGGGCAGCCCATGGCGTGGATCTCCACAGTGGGCGGGAGGGAAGTGGCGGACATCGCCACCCGTCGAACCCTGTGTGACGCACGGGGCACCAGGGGCCACGGGTCGGACACCACGGCGAAGCCGGCGAAACGCACGGGACGGGGCCCTCCGGAGTGGAGGGCCCCGTCAGGGGTGGGCGCGGGGAGCCGGCTGCCGGCCGCTACCCGTCCAGGCGGCACCGGGCGAGCAGCTCGGCGGGCGAGGCTCCCTCCGGCAGTTTCAGGGTCCGGCTCGACGCCGGCCGCCGGCCCTCTTCCAGCCAGCGTTCCAGCGCGGCGGCCGCCGAACGGTGGCACGGCACGAGCGGACGCAGCCGGTCGGGGAAGGCGTCGACGAGCGAGTCCACATGGGTGCCGCCCTCGACCCGGTAGTAGCGGTGGAGTGCGCCACGGCCCTCCCGCCGCACCATCGAGGCGTATGCGTCCGAGGACGCGGAGATCGGCAGCAGGACGTCCAGGGTGCCGTGGAAGCTGATCAGCGGCTTCCCGATGCGGCCCGTCAGGGCGATCTTCGCGACGGCGTCGCGGATCTCGGCCGGCCGTTCGGCGTAGACGTAGTCGGCGTCGCAGGCGGGCGTTCCCGGCGCGCAGAACGGTGTGCCGGCCTCGGTCGAGCCGTCGAACTCCGGGTCCAGCTCCTCCCGGTAGATCCGTTGGGTCAGATCCCAGTAGTACTGGTGGTGGTACGGCCAGAGGAACTCCGAACCCGCCGGGTATCCGGCGGCGGTCATGGCCCGGTGGGCCTCCTCGGCGTCCGGGCCCCCGGCCGCGTAGCGCGGATAGGCGCGGAGGGCGGGCGGCAGGAAGGTGAGGAGGTTCGGCTCCTCGGCGGTCCAGAGCGTGCCTTCCCAGTCCACTCCGCCGTCGTACAGCCCGGGGTGGTTCTCCAGCTGCCAGCGCACCAGATAGCCGCCGTTGGACATGCCCATCGCCAGCGTGCGGGAGGGGAGGCGGTGGTAGCGCTGGGCGACGGTCAGGCGGGCCGCGCGGGTGAGCTGGGTGAAGCGGGTGTTCCACTCGGCGATGGCGTCACCGGGGGCCGTGCCGTCCCGGTGGAACGCGGCCGAGGTGTTGCCCTTGTCGGTGGCGGCGAACGCATAGCCCCGGGCGAGCGCCCAGTCGCCGAAGGCCCGGTCGTTGGCGTACTGCTCGCGCACCCCCGGCGATCCGGCGACGACGAGGCCGCCGTTCCAGCGGTCGGGGAGCCGGATGACGAACTGGGAGTCGTGGTTCCAGCCGTGGTTGGTGTTGCCGGTCGAGGTGTCGGGGAAGTAGCCGTCGATCTGGATGCCGGGCACGCCGCTGGGGGTGGCCAGACCCTCCGGTGTGAGCCCCGCCCAGTCGGCCGGGTCGGTGTGCCCGGAGGTCACTGTGCCCGCCGTCGTCAACTCAGGCAGGCAGTCGCTCTGTTGGTGGGCGGCTCCGGGCACCCTGATCAGGCCGGGGCGCGAGCAGTGACCGGCTCCGGGGGTGTCCGGCGACAGCGGGGCGGCGGCGGACGGGGCCGCCGTCCACGCCGTCAGCAGGGCCGCGGCGACGGCCGCCCCGCGCAGCCACCGGCCGCGGGCCGGACCACGCGGACGGTCGTGTCGTGATCCGGTGCGCCGGACTGCCGGTGGGGCGACTGGCATGGGCTGGGCCTCCGTCGGTGAGCGGGTGAGCGGGTGAGCGGGTGTGTGGGTGCGTCGGTGCGTCGGAGAGAAGGGGTGTCAGGGGCAGGCGCCGTCGGCCAGTACGTAGTGGCCCGGCGGTGACTCCTTGAGGGTGTGGGTCACGAAGGTGTTGTAGAGCCCCAGGTTCTGGCCGGAGCCCTTCGCGTACACCAGGCCGCCGATGGTGGTGGCCCGCCCGGCGCGTACGTGCTCGTAGTTGTCGGCCGTCCAGCAGGCGGCGGGCTCGGTGGGCGGGTCCACGGGCGGCTCGGGGGTGGTGGTGCCGTCGAGACCGAAGAAGCGGATGATCCAGGAGGAGGAGCAGATCGAGTCGATGAAGTGCTGGGTACCGGTGGCGCCGCACTGCTCCGCGCCGCCGCCCGGATCGACCGGAGTGCCGTGCCCGATGCCGGGCACCCGGTCGACCTCGACGACGCTCGCGCCGCCGGCCGCCAGATACTCGCTCCTGCGGGTGCTGTCGGGGCCGATCGTGGAGGTCCGGTCCGGGGTCTGGCCGAGGCCGTGCACCGCGGTCCACTGGTCCCGCAGCTCATCGGCGTTCCTCGGGGCGACGGTCGCGTCGCGGTCCCCGTGCCAGATCGCCACCCGGGGCCAGGGGCCCGCGAAGCCGGGGTGGGCGTCCCGGACGGCCTGCGCCCACGCCGCCGGGGTCCGGTCCACACCGGGACTCATGCAGCCGAACGCCGACACCACGTCGACCCCGCAGCCGTACGGGATGCCCGCGACGACCGCGCCCGCGGCGAACACGTCCGGGTAGGCGGCCAGCAAGACCGACGTCATCGCCCCGCCCGCCGACAGACCCGTCACCTGGACCCGGCCGGTGTCCACCCCGTAGGCGATCGCGGCATGGGCGACCATCTGCCGGATCGACGCGGCCTCGCCCTGGCCCCGCCGCGTGTCGCTCGGCTGGAACCAGTTGAAGCACTTGTTGGCGTTGTTGGCGGTGGTGGTCTCGGCGTAGACGACCAGGAAGCCGTGCCGGTCGGCGAAGGTGTTCAGCCCGGAGTTGTCGGAGTAGATCTGCGCGCTCTGGGTGCAGCCGTGCAGGGCGAAGACCACGGGCGCGTTCGCGGGCAGGGCCGCGGGCCGGTACACGTACATGTTCAGCCCGCCGGGGTTGGCCCCGAAGGAGGTGACGCGCTCCAGCGAGGCGGCCGCACGGGCCTCGGCGGCCAACGGTCCTGCCGGTGCCGCCCCGGCGGGCCCCGGTCCTGCCAGTGCCGCCCCGGTGGCCAGGGCGACGACGGCGGCGAACCGGCGGACGGCACGGCTCCACCGCCCGCCGCGCCGTGCCCCGGGCGGCGGGGCGCCCGGCGGAGCCCCGAACGGAGCCGGGTGCGACGGCATGACGTACGACATGGTGACCTCCCGTGGGACGGTGCACGGGATCGCCCGTGATCCCGTGACCCCGGCCGAGGCGCGCCGCACGGCGGCGGTACGGCCGAGGTGCGGTCACCGTAGGAAGCGGGCGGGAGGGCGGGTAATGGCGATGCCCTCCACAACCGGCCCGGGAGCCGGGGGCCACGACCTGTTGCCGGGAGCGCGCCCGGCTGCTACGCGCGTACCGACACCGGCTCGTGCGCCACGGTCAGCTCCGCCCCGGTCGCGGCCCGCACCTGATCGACCGTCACCCCGTCGGCCACCTCCCGCAGCAGAAAGCCCTCGGGGGTGACGTCGAGGACCGCGAGATCGGTGATGATCCGGTGCACCACGCCCCGGCCGGTGAGCGGCAGGGTGCAGGTGTCGAGCAGCTTGGGGGAGCCGTCGCGTGCCGTGTGTTCCGTCAACACGATGACGCGCCGGGCCCCGTGGACGAGGTCCATGGCGCCGCCCATGCCCTTGATCATCTTGCCGGGAATCACCCAGTTCGCCAGATCGCCGGAGGCGGACACCTGCATCGCCCCCAGTACCGCGACGTCGATGTGTCCGCCCCGGATCATCGCGAAGGAGAGCGCGGAGTCGACGCAGGACGCCCCGGAAAGCAGCGTCACCGTCTCCTTGCCCGCGTTGATCAGGTCGGGCCTGACCTCGGACGCGTCGGGGTAGGGGCCGACGCCGAGGAGGCCGTTCTCCGACTGGAACACCACCTCGACCCCGTCCGGCAGGTGGTCCGGGATGAGCGTCGGCAGACCGATGCCGAGGTTGACGTAGGAGCCGCCGGCCAGCTCCTCGGCGGCGCGGGCCGCCATCTGCGTACGCGTCAGCGGCATCTCAGGTGGTCCCTTCGTGGGCAGCGGCGGGGGCGGTGCGGACGGTACGGCGCTCGACGCGCTTCTCGGCGCGCGGGTCGTCGGGGCCGATGGGGACGACCCGCTGGACGAAGACGCCGGGCAGATGGATGTCGTCGGGGGCGAGTTCGCCGGGCTCGACGAGTTCCTCCACCTCCGCCACGGTGATGCGCCCGGCCATCGCGGCGAGCGGGTTGAAGTTGCGGGCGGAGGAGTCGAAGCGGAGGTTTCCGTGCCGGTCGCCCACGGCGGCGCGCACCAGCGCGAAGTCGGTGGTGATGCCCTCCTCCAGCAGATGCTCCCGCCCGCCGAAGACCCGGGTCTCCCTGGGCGGCGAGGCGACCGCGACGGAGCCGTCCGCGCCGTACCGCCAGGCCAGACCGCCCTCGGCGATCACGGTGCCCGCACCGGCCGGGGTGTAGAACGCCGGGATGCCCGAGCCGCCGGCCCGCAACCGTTCCGCCAGGGTGCCCTGGGGGACGAGCTCCACCTCCAGCTCGCCCTGGAGGTACTGGCGCGCGAACTCCTTGTTCTCGCCCACGTAGGAGCTGGTCATCCGCGCGATCAGCCCCGCCCGCAGCAGGAGGCCCAGGCCCCAGTCGTCCACGCCGCAGTTGTTGGACACCACCCTCAGCTCACCGGTGCCCCGCTCCAGCAGCGCGTGGATCAGCACCCCGGGTATGCCGCACAGCCCGAAACCGCCCACCGCCAGCGACGCCCCGCGCGCCACGTCCGCGACCGCGTCCGCCGCGTCGGCGACCACCTTGTCCCTGCTCATCCGCACACCTCTCGTCGCATCGGCTGCGACGAGACTAGGAACCCGCGACGGCCCACGACGATGGCGTCCGGCCACACATCGGGGCCGGGCCGGATGGTGGTCCCGCCCGTGCGGGCGCTGCCCATCCAGGAAAGCGGCGCGTGTGCGGAACGTGCCGGGGCAGGGTCCGCGCATGGCCAAGGTGACCGTCAGTCCGGATGCCGAACTCGTCGTCGAAGTCATGGTGCTCGCGGGGGTCGGGAACCCCCAGGACGCCGTCGAACTCGTGGTGCGCGACTACATCGCGCGCGGCCACCGCACCGAGTCCGTGGTCGCGGAGCGCGAGGGTGCGGCGCGCGACGTCGAGATCAAGCCGGACGCGCAGCAGGGCTGACCGCCCGCAGCCCCTTTCCCGCGACCTTCACGGGACTGCGCGACCTTCGCGCGACTACGCGACCGGCTCGCCGTCCTCCAGCTCCGCCGGTCCGCCGCCGGAGGCCAGGACCGCCAGCGCCGCCCGTACCCGGTGGCGGAGCGCGCCCAGCAGAAAGCCGTCCAGATCGGCGGGCGCCACCAGCCGCCAGGACAGCAGCTCCTCCTCCTGGAGCCGGATCGCCGCCAGCTGGTCCGCGGTGAGCACCCCGCCGTCGTACAGGTACGCCACGATCGGCGGGCGGCCGGCGCCCCGCGCCCAGTCCACGGCCAGCAGCCGTCCCGGCGCGAGGTCGAGCCCGATCTCCTCCGCCGTCTCGCGCCGGGCGCCCTGCCGGGGCCCCTCGCCCGTCTCCGACTCGACCGTCCCGCCGGGCAGCGCCCAGCCCTCGCGGTAGTTCGGCTCGACGAGCAGGATCCGCCCGTCCACGTCACGGAAGAGCGCGGCGGCACCGGCCAGGACCCGGGGGAGCCCGGCGATGTACGCGGCGTAGTCGGCATCGGGAGTCGTCACGGCCGACAGCGTAGTGGCGCGGGCCGGACCGCACGGCCGTGGACAGCCATGGGCAGATCAGGGGGCGTGCGGATAAGGTCGGGGCGGCGCGACTGCCTGTTCGAAAGCAAGGGATGCAAGGTGACGGACGGAGCAGATGTGGAGACCGCCCGCGTGCTCGTGGCGGCGGACAAGTTCAAGGGCTCGCTCACGGCCGTGCAGGTCGCGGAGCGGGTGACGGTCGGGCTGCGGCGCGTCGTGCCCGGCGTGCGGGTGGAGACCCTGCCGGTCGCGGACGGCGGCGACGGTACGGTCGCGGCGGCCGTGGCCGCCGGATTCGAGCGCCGCGAGGCGCGGGTCACCGGCCCCCTCGGGGAGCCGGTGACGGCGGCGTACGCGCTGCGCGGGTCCACCGCCGTGGTGGAGATGGCCGAGGCCTCGGGCCTCCAGCTCCTGCCCGACGGGGTGTTCGCCCCGCTCACGGCCACCACGTACGGCTCGGGCGAACTGCTCCGGGCCGCCCTGGAGGCGGGGGCCACGACGATCGTGTTCGGGGTCGGCGGCAGCGCCACCACGGACGGCGGCGCCGGCATGCTCGCCGCCCTCGGCGCCCGCTTCCTGGACGCGGACGGCAAGCCCGTCGGCCCCGGCGGCGGACCGCTCGCCGAGCTGGCCGAGGCCGACCTGTCCGGGCTCGACCCGCGCCTGGCGGGCGTCGACCTGGTCCTGGCCAGCGATGTGGACAACCCGCTGACCGGGCCCAAGGGCGCCCCCGAGGTGTACGGGCGGCAGAAGGGCGCCGGCGAGGAGGACATCGCGGTCCTCGACGCGGCCCTGACGCACTTCGCCTCGGTCCTGGGCCCGGAGACGGCCGCCCTGCCCGGCGCGGGCGCGGCCGGAGGCATCGGCTACGGGGCGCTCGTCGCCCTCGGCGCCCGCTTCCGGCCCGGCATCGAGGTCATGCTCGACGTGCTGGGCTTCGCCCCGGCGCTCGCCCGGGCCACGCTGGTCATCACGGGCGAGGGTTCGCTCGACGAGCAGACGCTGCACGGCAAGGCCCCGGCCGGGGTCGCCGCCGCCGCCCGCGCGGCCGGGATCGAGGTCGTCGCGGTCTGCGGCCGCCTCGCCCTGCCCCCGGAGGCCCTGGAGAAGGCGGGCATCCGCCGCGCCTACGCCCTGGCCGAGCTGGAACCGGACCCGGCGGTGTCCATGGCCCAGGCCGGGCCGCTGCTGGAACGGGCGGCGGAGTCGATCGCCCGGGACTTCCTGGCGGGCTGACGTCGGTACGTCCCCGAGGGGGAGCCGGCCCGGGCCGGCTCCCCCTCAACCCCCGCCCCCAGGGCCCGCCGGGGCGGACGACAGCCGCAGCACGTCCAGCGCCAGCACCAGGTCGACCAGTTCACGCGGCCGGGACAGCGAGCGCGCGGTCAGGCGTTCCAGTCGCCGCAGACGGTTGAACACCGTGTTGCGATGACACCCCAGCCGGGCCGCCGCCCGCCCCACCGAACCCCCGCACTCCAGCCACGCCTCCAGCGTCTCCACCAGCAGTGACCGCTCCGCCGGTACGAGGGTCAGCAGCGGGCCGAACACCTCCGCCAGCAATCGGGTGGACAGCTCCGGGCGGCTCACCAGCAGGGCCGCCGGAAGCCGCTCGTCCAGCCGGACGATCTCCCGGCTGCCCGGCTCGCACGTCAGCAGCGCCGTACCCGCCAGCCGGTGCGCGGCGCCCACCTCCGCCAGGGAACCCACCACCGGGCTCACACCCCCAGGCCCGGCGCCCAGCTCCCTGAGCCGCGCCACCGCCCGGGCCGGGCCCGCCGAGCCCAGCAGCACCACCGCGACCTCACGGGCCTCCTCCCGGCCCTCCGCCTCGCCCGGAGAGCCGTCGGCCCCGCCCCACCACCAGCGCGCGCCGTCCACGTCCGGGCCCTCGACCACCGCACCCTCCGGCACGGGCGCGCCCAGCACCACCACCACGTAACGCCCCCGTTCCGGCAGCCCGAGTCCGCGCGCCGAGCGCTCCACCAGGTCCGGCCGCGCCCCGCCCGCCAGCAGCGGGCCGAGCAGCGCCCCGTACCGCGTTCCACGCCGCATCCGCCGCTCCGTCCCCGGGTCCGGGCGCACCTGATGACCGATGAGGATGCCACCGGCCGGACGGGCGGGCGGCCGCCCGTCACCGCGTCTGTGCGCGTGCACAACGAGGCCCCGCGTTCGCTGGTCGCCCGCATCGAGTCGGTCCCGCCCCGTGGACGCAGGTCCCGCCCGGTGCTGGTCTGTGGCATCACCCCCACGGACCAGCACGACACACGACACACGACAAGGCGGAAGGAGGAGGACGCATGGCAACGCTAGAGATCCGCGGGCTGTCCGTCGGCTACGGCCCGGTCCGGGCGCTGCGCGACATCTCCGTCGATGTGCCGGACGGCGGGATCACCGCCGTGCTCGGCGGCAACGGCGCGGGCAAGACCACGCTGCTGCGGGCCGTGTCGCGGACCCTCGGCTTCCACCGCGGGACGGGCACCGGCACCATCCGGTTCGACGGCCGCCCCCTGGAAGGGCTGCGGCCCGCCCAGGTGGTGGCCGCCGGAGTGGTCCAGGTACCGGAGGGCCGGCAGGTCTTCGCCCGGATGACGGTGGCCGACAACCTGCGGGCGGGCGCCCTCGGGGCGCGCGGCGGACGCAAGGAGACGGGCGCCGCGCTGGCCCGTGTCCACGAGCTGTTCCCGGTGCTCGCCGACCGCGCGCACCAGCGGGCCGGACTGCTCTCCGGCGGCGAGCAGCAGATGCTGGCGATGGGCCGCGCCCTGATGGCGGGGCCCCGGCTGCTCCTGCTGGACGAGCCCTCGCTCGGCCTCGCCCCGTTGATGGCGGCCAGGATCGCCGAGACCGTGCAGGAGATCAACGCGAGCGGCACCTCCGTCATGCTCGTCGAGCAGAACGCGGCGATCGCGCTGAAGCTCGCCTCCACGGCGTACGTCCTCGACGTCGGCGAGGTCGCCCTGTCCGGGCCCGCCGACGAACTCGCCGCCTCCGACGAGGTGCGCCGCCGCTATCTGGGCGTCGTCGACGAGGACGCGGCGGCGGACGCCGACCCGGCCGCCCGAACCCGGCGCGCCCTGAGCAGGTGGTCCGCGTGACCACCACCGCCACGGCCTTTGCGCACAGCACCGCGGCCGCCCTCGCCGTCGAGGACGTCACCGTCCGCTTCTCCGGGCTCACCGCCCTGGACAGCGTCTCCTTCACCGTTGAACCCGGCAGTGTGCACGCCGTCATCGGACCCAACGGCGCGGGCAAGTCCACCTGCTTCAACGTCCTGTCCGGCGTCTACCGCGCCACCTCCGGACACGTCCGCCTCGGCGACACCGAACTCACCGGACTCCCGCCGCACGCCATCGCGGACCTCGGGGTCGCCCGCACCTTCCAGAACCTGGCGCTGCCCCCGCACGCGACCGTCGCCGACAGCCTCCTCCTCGGCCGCCACCGGCTGACCCGCTCCGGGTTCCTCGCCACCGGCCTGAGGCTGCCCTCCGCCGCGCGGGAGGAACGACGCCACCGCGACCGGGTCCGGGAGATCGCCGAATTCATCGGATTGGCCGGGGAGTTGGAGCGGCCCGCCGGATCGCTCCCGTACGGACAGCAGAAGCTCGTCGAGCTCGGCCGCGCCCTGTGCATGGAGCCCAAGGTCCTGCTGCTGGACGAGCCGATCGCCGGCATGACCGCGGACGAGCGCCGCCGAACCGCCGCCGTCGTGGCCGACGTACGCGACAGCCTCGGCATCTCCATCGTGCTGGTCGAGCACGACATGGGGGTGGTGATGCGGCTGGCGGACGCGGTGACCGTACTCGACTTCGGACGCAGGATCGCGGGCGGCACCCCCGCCGAGGTCCAGAACGACCCGGCCGTCGTCCAGGCCTACTTGGGAGCACCTCAATGACCACGTTCGTCGAACTCCTCCTCGGCGGCCTGTCGATCGGCTCGGTCTACGCACTCATCGCGCTCGGCTTCGTCGTCATCTTCAAGGCCACCGAGGTCGTCAACTTCGCCCACGCGTCCCTGCTGTTGGCGGGCGGCTATGTCACCGCCGTGCTCCACGACGACATCGGGTTCTGGCCCGCGCTGCTCGTCGGGATCGCCGGGGCCGCGACCGTCGGGGCGGCCATCGAGTTCCTCGTGATGCGCCGCTACCGGGGCAGCGACCACAGCGTCCTGGCCATCGTCACCATCGGCGTCGACATCCTCCTGATCACCGAACTCACCCGCCGGATGGGCACGGACGTACTCGCCCTCGGCGACCCCTGGGGCAACGAGGTCGTCCACATCGGCTCCATCACCCTCGCCCAGACCAGGATCGCCGCGTTCCTCGCCGCCGGGCTGCTGATCACCGTGTTCCTGCTCGCCTTCCGCTACACCTCGTGGGGTGTGTCGATGCGGGCCGCCGCCGAGAACCCGCAGACGGCGGCGCTCATGGGCATCAAGCTGGGGCGGGTCTCGCTCGCCGCCTGGGCGGTCGCCGGAGCCCTCGCCGCCGTCGCCGCTCTCTTCCTCACCGTGTTCCCGACCCCGGGCCTGGAGCGCGCCACCTCGCTCGCCGCGCTCAAGGCGTTCCCCGCCGCGATCCTCGGCGGACTCGACTCCACCACCGGGGCGCTGGCCGGCGGACTCATCGTCGGCGTCACCGAGTCGCTCGCCACCGGCTACCAGAGCGACCTCTCCTTCCTCGGCCGGGGCATCGGCGATCTGGCGCCCTACCTGGTGATGGTGGCCGTCCTGCTGATCCGGCCCGCGGGACTCTTCGGCACGAAGGAGCTGGCCCGTGTCTGACACCACCGCCGAAGCCGCCCCCGAAGCCCCCGCCACACCCGCCCCCGCACCCGGCGGCCGCGCGGACAGCCTCACCGACCGGCTGCGCAGCCCCCGTACGTACGCCGTCCTCATCGGCTCCCTGCTGCTCCTCGTCCTGCCGTTCTACCTGGACCGCTTCTGGCTCCAGGCCGGACTGTTCGCGATGGCGGCCGCGATCGGCGCCATCGGGCTCAACATGCTCACCGGCGCCACCGGGCAGCTCTCCATGGGCCACGCGTTCTTCCTCGCCGTCGGCGCGTACGGCTACTGCGTCCTGGCGGGGGAGAGCAGCACCGAGAACGGGCACACGCTGACCGGACTCGGGCTGCCCACCTGGCTGGCCGCGATCCTCGCCGTACTGCTCGCCGGAGCGGTGGGCGGGCTCTTCAGCCCCATCGCCGGCCGGCTGCGCGGCGCGTACCTCGGCATCGCGACGCTCGCGCTGATCTTCATCGGGCAGCACGTCCTGTTCAACGCGGGCTCGCTGACCGGTGGTTACAACGGCCGGGCCGTACCGCCGCTGTCGCTCTTCGGCTTCACCTTCGACGACAGCGAACTCATCGTCGCCGCCGTGCCGTTCGGCTCCTCGGAGAAGCTCTGGTACGCGGGTCTGGCCGCGCTCCTGCTGAGCGCGCTGTTCGCCCGGGGGGTGCTGCGCGGCCGGCCCGGACGGGCCATGAACGCCATCCGCGACCACCGGATCGCGGCCGGCGTGATGGGCGTGCCGGTGGCCCGCTACCGGGCCGGCGTCTTCGTCCTGTCCTCGATGTACGCGGGCCTCGCGGGCGTTCTGCTCGCCCTGGTCTTCCAGCGGACCGTGCCCGAGTACTTCGGCATGATCCTGTCCCTCGAATACCTCGCCATGATCGTCATCGGCGGGCTCGGCAGCGTCGCGGGCGCCGTGATCGGCGCCGCCTTCGTCTCGCTGCTCCCGCAGGTGTTCACGCACTACAGCGACTCCCTGCCGCTGGTCTCCGCCCCCGGTACGGGCGGGCTGGCACCCGGTGAGGCGTCCCGCTATCTGTACGGCGCCGCGGTGGTCGCGGTGGTCCTGTTCCTGCCCGGCGGCCTCGCCCGCCTCGGCCTCGCCCGTACGAAGAAGCCGAAGGCTCCGAAGAATCCAGCGGCTCCGAAGAATCCAGGGGAGAAGTCATGAAACTGAGAGTGCTCACGGCCGTGGTCGCGACCCTCGCCGTCACCCTCGTCGGGTGCAGCGGTAAGGCGACCGACTCAAAGGCGAACGAGGAGGGCGAGGGCGGCGTCAAGACCGGCCCCGGGGTCTCCTCCTCGACGATCTCCCTCGGTGTGCTGACCGACATGACCGGCGTCTACGCCTCGCTCGGCAAGAGCGTCACCCAGGCGCAGCAGCTGTGGGTCAAGCGGACCAACGACGCGGGCGGCATCTGCGACCGGAAGATCGAACTGACGGTCCGCGACCACGGATACGACCCGCAGAAGGCGATCGCCGCGTACACCGAACTGGAGCCGGAGGTGCTCGGCTTCACCCAGTTCATCGGCTCCCCGTTCGTCGCCGCCGTCGAGCAGCGCATCGACGGCCAGGACAAGGGCCTGGTGCTGCCGCAGGCCTGGTCGGCGAATCTGCTGGGCTCCCCGTACATCCGGGTCATCGGCGCCACCTACGACGTCGAGACGATCAACCTGATCGACTACCTCCTCGCCGAGAAGCGCATCGCGAAGGGAGACAGGATCGGTCACGTCTACTTCGAGGGCGACTACGGCGAGAACGCGCTCGTCGGCTCGAAGCACGCGGCGAAGGAGGCCGGTCTCACCGTCGTCGAGCAGAAGATCAAGCCGACCGACAACGACATGACGGCCCAGGTCGCCGCCCTCAAGCAGGCCGGGGTCAAGGCCGTGATCGTCAGCGCGGGTCCGCGCCAGGCGGCTTCGCTGGTCGGCGTCGCGGCGGCCACCGGCTTCGATGTCCCGGTCGTCGGCAACAACTCGGCTTTCGCGCCGCAGCTGTTGAAGACCCAGGCGGGCCCCGCCCTGCTCAAGGACTACTACGTCGCCGCCTCCACCCTGCCCATCGGCGACCCGGGCGACGGCCCCGCCAAGCTCGCCAAGGAGTACGCCGCCCAGTACCCGAAGGACGTCCTCGACAACGGCGTCGTCGCCGGCTACACGGCGGCCTCCCTGTTCGGCGAGGCGCTGTCGAAGGCGTGCGACGACAAGGACCTCACCCGCGAGGGCATCGACAAGGCGCTGCTCACGATCAAGGAGTACGGGACCGAGTTCGGGGTGTCGCACGACTTCTCCGATCCGAAGGCGCCGTCCACCCGCGAGAGCGTCATCATGAAGCCGGACGCCAAGGCCGCCGGCGGTCTGAAGGTGGTCCGGCCGGCCGAGGTCGCCGCGGCGGCCGAGTCCTTCACCGCCGGTTCCTGAGCCCGGACGTGCCTGACGGAGGTCCGACCGGGACAGCCCGGTCAGACCTCCGTGCCGTCCATCCCGATGTACCGGAAGCGCCCTCGCTCCACGCGGTAGAGGAAGACCCCGGTCCCGGTGTACATCCCGTTGGCGGACTCGAAGGCGTAGCTCTTGGACACGCCCTTGTACGAGGTCGTCCGCAGCGCGGGCAGCAGATCCTGGCGGCTCACCGTCTCCCGGCCCAGCCCCTCGGCGCAGGCGGCGATCAGCCCGACCGCGTCGTACGCCTCCGCGGCGAACAGCGGCGGCGCGCCGTCGAAGCGCTTGCGGTAGGCGGCGGCGAACGGGTGCACCGAGGGTACGGAAGCGGGGTCCGCGGCCGTCGACACGACCAGCCAGCCCGCCGCGGCCTCGCCCGCCTCCGCCAGGAACCTCGGGTCGTGCACGGCCTGGGTGCCGATCTTCGGGCCCAGGAACCCGGCCCTGGTCAGCGACTTCGCGAACCGTCCGGCCTCCCGCCGGCCACCCCCGTACACCACCGCCCCCGGCCGCTTCGCGGCGATCCGCTCGGCCTCGGCGTCCAGGTCGCGGGTGCCTTCCCGCACGGTCTCCGCGAACACGGTGCGGCCGTTGCCGCGCAGCCCCGCGTCCAGGAAGCGCGTGGTCTGCCGGCCGTACTCGGTGCCGTCGTCGACCAGCGCGACCCGGTCGATCTCGTACGCGCCGAGGAACTGGGCCACCGGCAGCATCTGCATGTCGTTGCGCGGCCGGGCGCACAGGAAGATCCGGTTCAGGTGCCGGATGTCGCCGTCGACCACGCTGAGCAGCGGCAGCGCCGCCTCGTCGTAGGCCACCAGTGCCTCCCGGGCCGCGTCCGTGCCGGTCGCGCCGATCGCGGCCACCAGGAGCGGGTCCTCGGCGAACCGGCGCACCGCCGCCTTCGCCCGCTCCTCGTCGCCCCCGTCGTCGACCGTGGTCAGCCGCAGCGTGAACGGCGCGTTCCCCCGGGCGTTGTGCTCCGCCACCGCGAGCCGTGCCGCCCGGTCCTGCCCCTTGCCCACGGCCGCCGACGGGCCGCTGAGATCGGCCTGGAGCCCGATGTGCAGCTCCGGGCGGGCCGCCTTCCCGTCGGCCCCCTCGCCCTTCCCGCCGGGGTCCTTGTCCTCGCCCGAGGAGACCAGCCACGCGGCGGTGCCGCCCGTCGCCGCGAAGGCCGCGCCGCCGGTGACGTACGCGAGCAAGCGGCGACGGCCGACCGGGGCCGGAACGGCGGTCGTGTCCCGCCCACCGGGCCCCGTGCCGGTGCCCGTGTCCTGGCCGCCGTCCGGGCCGTCGGCGGATCCGGCGTCCAGGCTCGTCGCGTCGATGTCGGGCAGCGCGAGCATCCGCGCCGAACGCTCGGCGATCAGATGGGTGACCGGACCGGGCAGCCAGCTGCCGCCCGACAGATCCTCGGCGAACGCCCGCCGGATGTCCGCCGTCGTCGGACGGTCCTCGGGGGCCTTGGACAGGCACGCCTCGACGACCGGACGCAGCCCGGGCGGCAGCGCGCCCAGCTCCGCCGGGTCGTGCACCGTACGGAACAGCATCGCCTCCACCGGACCGGCGCCGAACGGCCGCCCGCCGGTGGCCGCGTACACCAGGACGCAGCCCAGCGAGAAGACATCGCTCGCCGGGCCGATCCGCCGGCCCTGCGCCTGCTCGGGCGAGAGGAAGCCGGGGGAGCCGACGATCACGTCCGTCGCCGTGAGGACGGTGTCGTCCAGGGCCCGCGCGATCCCGAAGTCGATCAGCCGGGGCCCGTCCAGGCCCAGCAGCACATTGCCGGGCTTGACGTCCCGGTGCACGAGCCCCGCCGCGTGGACGGCCTCCAGCGCCTCCGCGAGCATCGAGCCCAGCGCCCGCACCCCGCGTTCCGGCAGCGGCCCTCCGCCGCCGACCGCCTCGCTCAGGGCGGGCCCCGGCACGAACTCGGTGGCCAGCCACGGGGCCGGCGCCTCGGTGTCGGCGTCGACCACCGGCACCGCCCACCGGTTGCGCACCTGCCGGGCGATCGCCACCTCCCGCCGGAAGCGGGCCCGGAAGCCGGTGTCGTCGGCGTACTCCGCGCGGATCAGCTTGATCGCCACCAGCGCGCCGCCGGGCGACCGGCCGAGCAGCACCACACCCATGCCGCCGGCGCCGAGCCGGCCCAGGACGCGGTATCCGGCGATCCGTGCCGGGTCGGCGGAACGGAGCGGTTCCATCAGGGGTCAGTGCCTTTCGTCCGGGCCCGCGGTCACTTCAGTTCCAGCTCGACGCGGTAGAGCACCTTGGCGCCGCCCTCGGCGGCGATCCGCAGCAGGTCGCTGTTCTGGTAGCCCTTCGCGCCCTTGACCGACACGGCCGTCGTCACCGGGCCGATCCGGGACTTGGTCCACACATAGTCCTGGGTCCCGCCGGAGCCGGGGCCGGTGTACTTCCCGGCCTCGAAGAGCGAGGCGTCCGCGTTGCGCACGTCCTTCTGGTCGAACTGGAGCGACATCAGACCGCTCAGCCGCTGCCCGCCGCCCAGCTCCTGCTGCGGGCAGCGGAAGCTCTCCTGGACGGTGTCCTTGATCTCCTTGTCGGCGCCCGCCTCGCTCCGGTGCACGGTCACGGTCACCGCCCCCTGGACCCGGCCCTTGCCGCCCTGCGCCGGGATGTCGAGCCGCCGCGTGAAGCTGTCCAGCACGCCGGAGGGCAGCGCGGAACGGGTCCAGACGCAGGATTCCGGGAGCACCGGCCAGCTGCCGCCGCTCTCGTACGGTGTGTGCCGGACCATCCCGGCCGTCCAGTCGGCCTCACCGAGCGCGGCGTTCCGCGTCAGCTTCCGGGCCTGGGCCGCGGTCCTCGGCACCCGCTCCGGGTCCGGCGTGAAGTCGTAGGCGCTGGGCAGCGCCCCCGGCAGCGTGGACTGCTTCGGGTCCGGCTTTCCGGTCGCCCCGGTCTTCTCGCCGTCGGTCGCCGGTCCGCCCTGCTTCGCCGATCCGCTCGGCTTCGGGTCGGGCCGGTCCTCGCCCTTCGACCCCGACCCACCACATCCGGCCAGCAACACCCCCGCCGCCGCGACCGCCACCACGCGTGTCCCCACCAGCATCAGCTTCATCTCGGACCCCCCTGGTCCCCCGGACCGCACCCTGGCCGAAGGGCCCCGGGCGTCGGTTGCGAGGTGATTCTAGAAGCGGATCGGGCCACGGTGACGGGAACCCGGTACTCACCTCGCTGCCGAAACTTCTCAGCCATCGGGAGGGCTTCACCTCTGGCGGCCCGGCGCGCGCGGTGGTAGGCGGCGCCGAGCCGACCGTGCGGTGCCGTCGTGAGCCCCCGCCGGAGGCGCGCCGGGAACGCACGAGGGCCCGGATGCCGGGGAGCATCCGGGCCCTCGCCCTCGTCCACACACGTACCGCTACGGCAGCTGTGCCGCCCGCGCCTCGCGCCGGTTGTCACGGAACGTGTTCACCCGTCGCGCCGTGGCGAACAGCGGGATCACCGCGCCGAGCACCACCTGGAGCGCGCAGCCCGTCTGGAGCAGCAGCTGACCGCCGGGCGCGTCGAACGCCCATGCGGCGAGCAGCCCCATCGCGGCCACGATCCAGCCGAGCATCGCCACCGCGAGGACGCCCCGCGGCTTGGGGTACTCCACCCGGCTCACCATCAGCCAGGCCACGCCGACGATCGCGAGCAGCGTCGGGATGAAGGGCAGCTCCAGGAGCACGATCGAGACGACCGTCAGCGCTCCGAAGGGGCTCGGCATGCCCTGGAACATGCCGTCCTTCAACGTCACGCAGGAGAATCTGGCAAGCCTCAGCACCACCGCCAGCAACACGACGATCGCCGCCAGCGCCGACACCCGCTGATGGGCGTCGTCGGCGACCATGCCGTACACGAGCACGAAGTAGGCCGGCGCGAGCCCGAAGCTGATGAGGTCCGAGAGGTTGTCCAGCTCGGCGCCCATCGGCGAGGAGCGCAGCTTGCGCGCCACGAGTCCGTCGAAGAGGTCGAAGATCGCGGCCATCAGCATCAGGATCACTGCGGTGGCGGCCGAGTGCCGGGCCATGCCCGTCTCGTCGCTGCCCGTGAGGTGCGGGATCAGAATGCCCGTGGTGGTGAAGTACACCGCCATGAACCCGCACGTCGCGTTACCGAGCGTGAGCGTGTCCGCTATCGACAGCCGCATCGACAGCGGCATGTCCTCCGCGCCGTCGGTGTCGTTCGCCTCGTCCGCCTCCGGCACCCAGCCGGCCTTGGTATCAGGATCAATCACGGTCAATTCGAGTCACCCCCGCGGTGGTGGCCTGACCGACCTCGACCGCGACATCGATCCCCTCCGGGAGGTAGATGTCCACGCGCGAGCCGAAGCGGATCAGGCCGATGCGCTCGCCCTGCTCCACCTTCGTGCCCTGGGGGAGGTACGGCACGATCCGACGGGCGACCGCTCCCGCGATCTGCACCATCTCGATGTCGCCGAGCTCGGTGTCGAAGTGCCAGACAACGCGCTCGTTGTTCTCGCTCTCCTTGTTGAAAGCCGGAACGAACCCGCCCGGGATGTGCTCGACCGACGTCACGGTGCCCGCCAGCGGCGCGCGGTTGACGTGGACGTTGAGCGGGCTCATGAAGATCGCGACGCGGGTGCGCCCGTCCTTCCACGGCATGATGCTCTGCACCACACCGTCGGCCGGGGAGATGACCCGGCCGTCAGTGATCTCGCGCTCGGGGTCACGGAAGAACCACAGCATGCCCGCCGCGAGCGCGGTGGTGGGCACAGCCGCTGCTGCCCAGCGCCCCGACTTGCGGGCGCGGGCCAGGCTGAGGGCTGCGGTGGCGACGGTCGGCAGGAGCCACGGCGATGCTCCGCGGGCGATGCGGACCCCGCCGCGGGGTGCGGAGGAAGTGCTGTCGGGCATGGATGACCTTCGTAGCGGATGATGCCGCGCTGGCAACGGGGGACGGCGGCTTTCCGAAGATGCTATCGGTTGCCGGGCGCAACTGGGCAAGCCAGCAGCCGAGTCGGACGGCGGAAAGGCACCCGCCGAGGATGACCTGGTGTGATGTTCTTCGCCACCAAATCAACTCGAAAGGGACATTCAGCCCTGGAATCGGTACTCCTCCAAGAGGCGCCGGCCAATGATCATTTTCTGGATCTCGGCGGTACCTTCACCGATCAGCAGCATCGGCGCCTCGCGGTAGAGGCGCTCGATCTCGTACTCCTTGGAGAAGCCGTAACCGCCGTGGATGCGGAAGGCGTCCTCGACGACTTCCTTGCAGTACTCGGAGGCGAGGTACTTCGCCATCCCTGCCTCCAGGTCGTTTCGTTCCCCGGAGTCCTTTTTGCGTGCCGCATTCACCATCATCGCATGAGCGGCTTCGACCTTGGTGGCCATTTCGGCCAGTTTGAACTGGATCGCCTGGTGCTGGGCGATCGGTTTGCCGAAGGTGTGGCGCTGCTGGGCGTACGAAACGCCCAGCTCGAACGCACGCTGCGCGACTCCGCAGCCACGCGCGGCGACATTCACCCGCCCTACCTCGACGCCGTCCATCATTTGGTAAAACCCTCGGCCGGTCGCGCCCCCGAGGACGCGATTGGCCGGAATGCGCAGGTCGTCCATGATGAGCTCGGTGGTGTCGACGCCCTTGTAGCCCATCTTGTCGATCTTCCCGGGGATGGTCAGGCCGGGCCGGACCTCTCCGAATCCGGGCTCCTTCTCCACCAGGAAGGTCGTCATCGACTTGTGCGGCGCGGTCCCCTCGGGGTGGCCTTCGTCACTTCGGCAGAGAACGGCCACCAGCGAGGACGTTCCGCCGTTCGTCAGCCACATCTTCTGGCCGTTGAGAACGTACTCCTCGCCGTCCTTCACGCCCTTCGACGAAATCGCCGAGACATCCGAGCCGAGCGCCGGCTCCGACATCGAGAACGCGCCCCGCACCTCGCCGAGCGCCATCCGCGGCAGGAACGTGTCCTTCTGCTCCTGGGTGCCGTGCTGCTTGAGCATGTAGGCCACGATGAAATGCGTGTTGATGATGCCCGACACGCTCATCCAGCCGCGCGCGATCTCCTCCACGCACAGCGCGTAGGTGAGCAGCGACTCACCCAGACCCCCGTACTCCTCGGGGATCATCAGCCCGAACAGGCCGAGTTCCTTGAGCCCCTCGACGATTTCCGTGGGGTACTCGTCGCGGTGCTCCAGCTGGGTCGCGACCGGAATGATCTCCTTGTCGACGAAATCCCGGACCGTGGAAAGGATTTCCCGCTGGATGTCGTTCAGACCGGCGGTCTGGGCGAGTCGCGTCATGGCTGCTTCTCCTGTGGCTTCACGCGGATGGCCTTAAGGCTTCACTCGGTTACTTGGCGGGTGTCGGGCGGCCGGGCTGCTCCCCGCCGCGCTCCTTGATGTACGTCTCGGTGGGGACCATCACCTTGCGCCGGAACACGCAGACCACGGTGCCGTCCTGCTTGTAGCCCTTGGTCTCCACGTACACGATCCCGCGGTCGTTCTTGGACTTCGACGGGGTCTTGTCCAGTACGGTCGTCTCGCCGTAGATCGTGTCGCCGTGGAAGGTCGGCGCGATGTGCCTGAGCGATTCGACCTCCAGATTGGCGATGGCCTTTCCGGAGACGTCCGGCACCGACATGCCGAGCAGCAGCGAGTAGATGTAGTTGCCGACGACCACGTTCTTGCCGAAGTCGGTCGTCTTCTCCGCGTAATTGCTGTCCATGTGCAGCGGGTGGTGATTCATGGTCAGCAGGCAGAAGAGGTGGTCGTCGTACTCCGTGACCGTCTTACCGGGCCAGTGCTTGTAGACGGCACCGACCTCGAACTCCTCAAAGGTGCGTCCGAACTGCATGATCAGGCCTCCGGGGCTTCGAACTTGGAGGTGCGCTGCATTCCGGCGGCCCGGCCCTTGCCCGCGATGACCAGGGCCATCTTGCGGCTGGCCTCGTCGATCATCTCGTCGCCGAGCATCGCGGAGCCCTTCTTGCCGCCCTCCTCGGAGGTGCACCAGTCGTAGGCGTCGAGGATCAGCTCGGCGTGGTCGTAGTCCTCCTGCGAGGGCGAGAACACCTCGTTGGCCGCGTCGACCTGACCCGGGTGCAGCACCCACTTGCCGTCGAAGCCGAGGGCGGCGGCACGGCCGGCCACCTCGCGGTAGGCGTCCACGTCACGGATCTGGAGGAACGGGCCGTCGATCGCCTGGAGGTCGTGCGTACGGGCCGCCATCAGGATGCGCATCAGGATGTAGTGGTAGGCGTCCGCAGGGTAGCCGGGCGGCTGCTGGCCGACGACCAGGGTCTTCATGTTGATCGAGGCCATGAAGTCGGCCGGGCCGAAGATCAGCGTCTCCAGGCGGGGCGAGGCGGCGGCGATCTCGTCGATGTTCACCAGGCCCTTGGCGTTCTCGATCTGCGCCTCGATGCCGATCTTCCCGACCTCGAAGCCCATCGTCTTCTCGATCTGGGTCAGCAGCAGGTCCAGCGCCACGACCTGCTGGGCGTCCTGGACCTTCGGCAGCATGATGCAGTCGAGGTTCGGCCCCGCGCCCTCGACGACCGTGATGACGTCCCGGTACGTCCAGTGCGTCGTCCAGTCGTTGACCCGCACGACCCGGGTCTTGCCGCTCCAGTCACCGTTGTTGAGCGCGTCCACGATTGTGTGGCGGGCGCCCTCCTTGGCGAGCGGCGCGACGGCGTCCTCCAGGTCCAGGAAGACCTGGTCGGCCGGGAGGCCCTGGGCCTTCTCCAGGAAGCGCGGGTTCGAGCCCGGCACGGCCAGACACGAACGGCGCGGGCGCAGACGGTTGACCGAGGGGGTGGGCGTGGTCATGCGGGGACCTCCAGAGGGTCGAGCTTGTTCGCTTTCCGGATCTCGTCGACGATACGGCCGATGATCTCGGTGATGCCGAAGTCCTTCGGGGTGAAGACGGCGGCCACTCCGGCTTCGATGAGCGCCGCGGCGTCGGCCGGCGGGATGATGCCTCCCGCGATCACCGGGATGTCCGGCGCTCCGGCCTCGCGCAGCCGGTGCAGCACGTCGGGCACCAGCTCCGCGTGCGAGCCGGAGAGGATGGACAGCCCCACGCAGTGCACGTCCTCGGCGATCGCCGCATCGGTGATCTGCTCGGGGGTCAGCCGGATGCCCTGGTAGACCACCTCGAACCCGGCGTCCCTGGCTCGTACGGCGATCTGCTCGGCGCCGTTGGAGTGCCCGTCCAGGCCCGGCTTGCCGACCAGCAGGCGCAGCCGACCGACACCCAGGTCGGCTGCGGTCCGGGTGACCTTCTCGCGGACCAGGGCGAGCGTGCTGCCCGGCTCGGCGGTGACCGCGACCGGGGCCGAGGAGACCCCGGTGGGCGCGCGGAACTCGCCGAAGACGTCCCGCAGCGCCCAGGACCACTCGCCGGTGGTGACGCCCGCGCGGGCGCACTCGACGGTGGCCTCCATCATGTTCTCGGTGCCCGCCGCGGCCTTCTTCAGCGCGGCCAGCGCCTCCGACGCCCGCGCCTCGTCGCGGTTGTCCCGCCACTCGTGCAGGGCCGCGACGACCCGGGCCTCGTTCTCGGGGTCGACGGTCATGATCGCGCCGTCGAGGTCGGAGGTGAGCGGGTTGGGCTCGGTCGTCTCGTAGATGTTGACGCCGACGATCTTCTCCTCGCCACCCTCGATCCGGGCCCGGCGTGCCGCGTGCGAGGAGACCAGCTCGGACTTGAGGTAGCCGGACTCGACGGCCGCCATCGCGCCGCCCATCTGCTGGATCCGGTCGATCTCCGCCAGCGACTCCTCGACCAGCGAGTCCACCTTGGCCTCGATGACATGGGAGCCGGCGAAGATGTCCTCGTACTCCAGCAGATCGCTCTCGTGCGCCAGCACCTGCTGGATCCGCAGCGACCACTGCTGGTCCCAGGGCCGGGGCAGCCCCAGCGCCTCGTTCCAGGCCGGCAACTGTACGGCGCGGGCGCGGGCGTCCTTGGAGAGGGTGACGGCCAGCATCTCCAGGACGATGCGCTGGACGTTGTTCTCCGGCTGCGCCTCGGTCAGCCCGAGGGAGTTGACCTGGACGCCGTAGCGGAAGCGGCGCTGCTTGGCGTCGGCGATGCCGTACCGCTCGCGGGTGACGCGGTCCCAGATGCGGCCGAAGGCGCGCATCTTGCACATCTCCTCGATGAAGCGGACGCCCGCGTTCACGAAGAACGAGATCCGGGCGACCACGTCACCGAACTTCTCCTCGGGCACCTGGCCCGAGTCGCGGACCGCGTCGAGCACCGCGATGGCGGTCGACATGGCGTACGCGATCTCCTGGACCGGGGTGGCCCCCGCCTCCTGGAGGTGGTAGCTGCAGATGTTGATCGGGTTCCACTTGGGGATGCGGTTGACCGTGTACGTGATCATGTCCGTGGTCAGCCGCAGCGAGGGCGCCGGCGGGAAGACGTGCGTCCCGCGCGAGAGGTACTCCTTCACGATGTCGTTCTGCGTGGTGCCCTGGAGCTTGCTGGGGTCGGCCCCCTGCTCCTCCGCGACCACCTGGTAGAGCGCCAGCAGCCACATGGCGGTCGCGTTGATCGTCATCGAGGTGTTCATCTGCTCCAGGGGGATGTCCTGGAACAGCCGCCGCATGTCACCGAGGTGCGAGACGGGAACGCCGACACGGCCCACCTCGCCGCGGGCGAGAATGTGGTCCGGGTCGTATCCGGTCTGCGTCGGCAGATCGAAGGCGACCGAGAGACCCGTCTGGCCCTTGGCGAGGTTGCGGCGGTACAGCTCGTTGGACGCCTCGGCGGTCGAGTGACCGGCGTATGTCCGCATGAGCCAGGGCCGGTCCTTCTGACGTTCGTTCATCGGAGAACCTCAGACGTTGCGGAAGCGGTTGATGGCGTCGATGTGCTGCTCGCGCATTTCCTGGTCGCGCACGCCCAGACCCTCGCGGGGGGCCAGGGCGAGGACGCCGACCTTGCCCTGGTGCAGGTTGCGGTGGACGTCGTACGCGGCCTGCCCGGTGTCCTCCAGGGAGTACGTCCTGGAGAGCGTCGGGTGGATCTTGCCCTTGGCGATGAGGCGGTTGGCCTCCCACGCCTCGCGGTAGTTGGCGAAGTGCGAGCCGATGATGCGCTTGAGGGACATCCACAGGTAGCGGTTGTCGTACTCGTGCATGTAGCCCGAGGTGGAGGCGCAGGTGGTGATCGTGCCGCCCTTGCGGGTGACGTAGACCGAGGCGCCGAAGGTCTCGCGGCCCGGGTGCTCGAAGACGATGTCGATGTCCTCACCGCCGGTGAACTCGCGGATGCGCTTGCCGAAGCGCTTCCACTCCTTCGGGTCCTGGGTGTGCTCGTCCTTCCAGAACCGGTAGCCCTCGGCGTTGCGGTCGATGACCGCCTCGGCGCCCATGGCGCGGCAGATGTCGGCCTTCTCCGGGCTGGAGACGACACAGATCGGGTTGGCGCCGCCGGCCAGCGCGAACTGGGTGGCGTAGGAGCCGAGCCCGCCGCTGGCGCCCCAGATCAGCACGTTGTCGCCCTGCTTCATGCCCGCGCCGTTCCGCGAGACGAGTTGGCGGTACGCGGTGGAGTTGACCAGGCCCGGAGCCGCGGCCTCCTCCCAGCTGAGGTGCTGGGGCTTGGGCATCAGCTGGTTGGACTTGACCAGTGCGATCTCTGCCAGGCCGCCGAAGTTCGTCTCGAAGCCCCAGATGCGCTGCTCGGGGTCGAGCATCGTGTCGTTGTGGCCGTCGGAGGACTCCAGTTCGACCGACAGGCAGTGCGCGACGACCTCGTCGCCCGGGTTCCAGGCGTTCACGCCGGGCCCGGTGCGCAGGACGACGCCCGCCAGGTCGGAGCCGATGACGTGGTACGGCAGGTCGTGGCGCTTGGTGAGCTCGCTGAGCTTGCCGTAGCGCTCCAGGAAGTTGAACGTCGACACCGGCTCGAAGATCGACGTCCAGACGGAGTTGTAGTTCACCGAACTGGCCATCACGGCGACGAGGGCCTCGCCGGGGCCGAGTTCGGGGACCGGGACGTCGTCGAGGTGGATCGACTTGCGGGGGTCCTTGTCACGGGTTGCGAGGCCCGCGAACATCTCCGCCTCGTCCTTGTGCACGGTGATCGCGCGGTAGGACTCGGGGAGGGACAGGGCCGCGAAGTCCGCGGCCGTGCTGTCCTGCGACTGAATCGCGTCCAGGATTTCCTTCACGGTGTTGCCTCCGGTGATGCGGCGTCGAGGGAACGCTTGAGGGGCCCTGCTGGCAGGGGGAGCGGTGCGGTGTGGAGGTGTTGCCGTCGGTTCGGCAGGTGGAGCTCGGCTTTGCTCGGTGGAGCAGAAGGGTGCCTGTGACGCAGGCGTCCGGGCGCGCAGCACGGTGGTTGCGGGGACAGCCGGCGTACGTGTGAGGTCTCAGCACGCCGGCCGCCCGGACACCTTCAACGTATGGCACTCCGTGACACCTGACAAGGCACCCAGTGCCAACAATTTCTCTCACTTGTCATCCCGTAGGCACGCATGAGCAACACGATGGGTGTTACGGGACGTTCTGTCCTGCTGGCAGGCGGTTATCCGGCCGCGCGGTACACATACGGCGTCGTCGTGCCGAGCGCCGTGAAGCCGAGCCGGGCCAGGATCGGAGCCGACATGTCGCTCGCGTCGACCTGCAGATAGCGGTAGCCGCGCTCGGCGGCGATCCGTGCCCGATACGCGACCAGCGCCCGGTAGACGCCCCTGCCCCGCCACTCCGCGACCGTGCCGCCGCCCCAGAGCCCCGCGAAGCCCGTGCCCGGGTACAGCTCCATCCGGGCCGAGCTGACCGGCTCCCCGTCGGCCAGCACCATGAGCGCCACGAAGTCGTCGGGGGCCTCCTCCAGCCGCTTCACGACCTGGCGCAGGAGACGGGCCCCGTCCGTGCCGAACGCCCGCTCATGGGCCTGCGCCATCAGCTCCGCACCCGCCGCGTCCGTCACCGGGCGCAGCGTGACGCCATCGGGCAGGGCGACCGGCCCGGTCAGCAGCTCCGTGGGCGCCACCAGCAGGGTTTCCGACGGCTCCGGTACGAATCCGGCCGCGCGCAGCCGCTCACCCAGGTCGGCCGGCCGGTCGGGGGAGTGGAGCTTCCACTCGAACTCCTCGTGGCCGAGCGCGGCCCAGTGCTCGATCTGAGCCCTGATCGCCGCGTCGGCCCCGGCGGCGTCCAGCTCCGGGTCCGACCAGACGACGCCGTTCCAGTCGTCCGGCCCGCCCACCTGGCGTACCACGGGCCCGGCGCGCTCGACCCGCACGCCCGGCCCGTCGGGGCGGGCGTGCTCGCGCATCGCGCGGTCGTACAGGTCGCGTACCTCATCGGTTCTCATGGGCGAACCGAACCACGGGCCCCGGGCCGCCGCGAACGGGTTTACGGCGCGGCCCGCAGGGCCCTCAGCGCTCTTTGAGGGCCTGCTGGATCGTCCGCATGACCTCGTCCAGCGGGGCGTCGGTACGCGCCACCGCGACGAGCACCTCGCCCTCCGTCGCGACCGTCGCCGCCGGGGCCCGCTCGGGCTCGGCGGCCGCGGTCCGGCCGGCTCCGATGCCGGTGCCGAAGGTGTCCCGCACGATCGCGAAGGCGCGGTCGAGCTGGGCCTCCACATCGCCCTGGCCGCCCGCCCGCAGCCAGCGGCGCAGCACATGGTTGTGCGCGGTGACCACGGCGGACGCGGCGACCTCCGCGAGCAGCGGGTCGTCGTTGCCCACATGGTGGTCGCGCTCGTCGAAGTGGCCCAGGAGATAGCGGGTGAACAGCCGCTCGTAGCGGGCCACCGACGCGATCTCGGCCTCCCGGAGGGTCGGTACCTCACGGGTCAGTTTGTAGCGGGCCACGGAGACGGCGGGCTTGGCCGCGTACATCTTCATGACTTCCTTGATGCCGCGGCAGACGGTGTCGAGCGGATGCTCGTGCGCGGGGGCGGCGTTGAGGACGGCCTCGGCCCTGACGAGGGTGTCGTCGTGGTCCGGGAAGATGGCCTCTTCCTTGGAGCGGAAGTGGCGGAAGAACGTCCGCCGGGCCACTCCCGCGGCGCCCGCGATCTCGTCGACGGTGGTCGCCTCGTAGCCCTTCGTGGCGAAGAGCTCCATCGCGGCGGCGGCCAGCTCGCGGCGCATCTTGAGCCGTTGGGCGGCCGCGCGCGTCCCCGCGGTGGTCTCCGGGGCGTCGGTCGCGGCGGTGGCACGGGGTGACTTGGCGGGCTGGGACATGGCATGAACGTAACGCATCGGTGCAGGAGAGCGCGCCTGCGGGGGCGGGCCGCCGGAGGGTCCCAGCAGCCCGCCCCACCCGGCTCCCGGGTCAGCGACGGGCATATTCGCGGAAGCCGCGCCCCGTCTTGCGGCCGAGGCAGCCCGCGGCCACCAGGTGCTCCAGCAGCGGCGCGGGCGCCAGGCCCGGGTCGCGGAACTCCTTGTGCAGCACCTTCTCGATGGCCAGCGAGACGTCCAGGCCGACCACGTCGAGCAGCTCGAACGGGCCCATCGGGTAACCGCCGCCCAGCTTCATCGCCGCGTCGATGTCGTCCAGCGAGGCGTAGTGCTCCTCGACCATCTTGATCGCGTTGTTGAGGTACGGGAAGAGCAGCGCGTTCACGATGAACCCGGCCCGGTCCCCGCAGTCCACCGGGTGCTTGCGGATCCTCGCGCAGACGGCGCGGACCGTGGCGTGCACATCGTCTGCGGTCAGGACCGTGCGGACCACCTCGACCAGCTTCATCGCGGGCGCCGGGTTGAAGAAGTGCATCCCGATGACGTCCTCGGGGCGGGCGGTCGCCCGGGCGATCGCGACGACCGGCAGCGAGGAGGTGGTGGTGGCGAGCACCGCGCCCGGCCGGCAGACCTTGTCCAGCGTGGCGAACAGCTGCCGCTTGATCTCCAGATCCTCGGCGACCGCCTCGACGGCGAGGTCGACCTCGGCGAACGCGTCCAGCGAACCGGCGGCCGTGATCCGGGCCAGCGTCTCGTCCCGGGCCTCGGCGGTCAGCCGGCCCTTGGTCACCGAGCGCTCCAGCGACTTCGCGATCCGGCCCTTGGCGACATCGGCCTTCTCCTGGGTCCTGGCCGCCAGCACCACGTCGTGACCGGCCTTCGCGAAGACCTCCGCGATCCCGGACGCCATCGTCCCGGAGCCCGCGACGCCCACCGACGCCACCTCGCGGCCCGCACCGGCCTCGGCGTCGGCCGCCGGGGTCAGCGCGTCGGGCACCACGGTCTGGCCGCCCGGGGCGTCGTACGTGTAGAAGCCGCGCCCGGCCTTGCGACCGGTGAGGCCCGCGCTGCTGAGCTGCCCGAGGACGGGGGCCGGGGCGTGCAGCCGGTCGTGGGACTCGGCGTACATGGCCTCCAGGACCGTGCGCGCGGTGTCGATGCCGATCAGGTCCAGCAGGGCGAGCGGACCCATCGGCAGCCCGCAGCCCAGCTTCATCGCCGCGTCGATGTCCTCGCGGGACGCGTAGTTCGCCTCGTACATCGCGGCGGCCTGGTTGAGATACCCGAAGAGCAGCCCGTCCGCGACGAACCCGGGCCGGTCGCCGACCGCGACGGGCTCCTTGCCCAGCTCCCGGGCCAGCTGGGTGACGGCCTCGACGGCGGGCGGCGCGGTCAGCACCGAGGAGACCACCTCGACCAGCTTCATCGCGGGCGCCGGGTTGAAGAAGTGCAGGCCGAGCACGCGCTCGGGGTGCTGGGACTCGGCGGCCAGCCGGGTCACCGACAGGGCGTTGGTGCCGGTCGCCAGGATCGCGGTCGGGGAGACGATCGCGTCGAGCTCCCGGAACACCTGCTGCTTGATCTCGTACGTCTCCGGCACCACCTCGATGACCAGCTCGGCCCCGGCGGCGGTGCGCAGGTCGTCGGAGGTACGGAACCGGGCGAGGGCGTCGCTCCGCTCCTGCTCGGTGATCCGTCCACGGCCCACGGCCCGTGCGGTGGACGCTTCGAGGGAGGCGACGGCCGCCAGGGCGGCCGTCTCGCTGATGTCGATGCCGATGACCTCGCGGCCCGCCAGGGCCAGGACCTCGGCGATGCCGGTGCCCATGGTGCCGAGGCCGACGACGGCGATGGTGGAGAGAGGGGTGTCCATCACGGGACTCCAGGGTGAGTGACGACTGTGGGAGCACGGCGCGCGCGGCGATGAGGGAGCGGCGCGTGGCGTACGGAAGCTGCGTGTCGTGGAGCACGGGGCCGGGGCGCGAACAGAGCGCGCCCGGCCGTGAGGGGTGACGGACTCTGTCCCGGAGTCACGTCGCACGGAAAGCCGAACCGACAAGCACTCCGAATGGCTGCGTCACCAGGCCACCGGAGCCTGCGGGGAGTGTGCCCCGCTCAGATGAGACTAACCGGCGAGTAACGAGCGCGCCACCCCTGAATCCTTGTGCCCTGGGCCACAGGAACTCCTCGATGCCCGCCCGTACGGAGCGTGTCCGTCGATACGCTGAGCGTCATGGATGAGGAGTTCCGTTCACTCATGGACCGGCTGGAGCCCGAGGCGGCCGGATCGCCGCAGTACGCCCGGCTCGTCGCCGTCGAAGATCCTGAGGAGCTGGCCCTGGTCCTCGTGGAGCCGCACCGGCCGTTGTGGGCCCGCGAGCTGGCCGCCTTCCGGCTCGGCTGCGCGGGCGACCGGCGGGCCTTCGAGGCGCTGGTGCTCCTGCTCAACCATCGCGACCCGGAACGCTGCGTCTCCGCCGCCCACGCCCTGGCCCGCCTGAACGACCCCCGCACCCCGAGGGCCGCCGCCGCCCTCGCCACCAACGCGCTGCGCACCGCGTACGCCCTGCACCCGGTGCGCCTGCTGACCGACCTGCGGGCCCCCGAGTCGGTCCCCGCCCTGGTCGCCACCCTCCAACGCCTGCTGGCCCCCGGCGAACCGCACTGGCGCGTCGCCCTGGCCTGCGTCGAGGGGCTCGGCCGCCTCGCCGACGACCGCGCCCGGCCGGTCCTCACGGCGGCCCTGCCGCATCCGCGCCTGGGTACGGCGGCGGCGGACGCGCTCAGCCGGCTGCCGGGGGAGTGAGCGGGCGGACGTAACGCACCTCGGTCACCAGGGCCCCGCCCGCCGTGAACGTGTCCTCGGCCCCGTCCGGCCGGAACCCGGCCCGCTCGTAGAACCGGCGCGCCGGACCGTTGTCGCGGAGCACCCACAGCGCCATGTCCGGGTGGCCCGCGGCGGCGGCCCGGGCCGTCAGCTCGGCCAGCAGGGCGCGCCCGGTGCCGGTCCCGATGTGCTGGGGCAGGACGTAGATCGCGTACAGCTCGCAGCCGGGGAGCCCGTGGTCCTCGGCGCGGTGCGGGCCGACGCAGGCCCAGCCGGTGACGGTCCCGTCGGGCTGTTGGGCGACCACGTTCACGCTCTCGCCGCGTTCCTCGAAGTACCTGCGCCGCAGCCCGGTCTCCTCGGCGATGTCCATCCGGTCCAGATACGGCTGCGGCAGCAGGCCCCGGTAGGCGTGCTGCCAGCCGCGCACCCGGACCGTGGCGACCGCCTCGCAGTCCTCGGTCCTCATGTCACGGACGGTGGCGCCGGGCGAGGACGGGGACGGGTGCGGGGGAGTGGCGGAGTGGCTCATGCCGGGCCATCCTGGTCCACTCTCCCGCGCCCCGCCCGTGATTTTCCTCGTGCCGTCAACCGGCCGGCCGGAGGCGGCTCAGCGGCGGAAGCCCAGCAGACCGTGCAGCCGGCTGCCCTTGCTGTTGTCCACCGACTGGGCCGCCGCCTTCTCGGCGGGCAGCGGCTTCGGGTCCGGCAGGGCGGCACAGACCGCGTCCGCCTCGCCCCGGCCGCGCGGCACCGTGCCGTCGGTCAGATAGGCCGTCAGGTGCTCGTCCAGGCAGTCGTTGCCGCTCAGCGTGATGCCGTGGTTGCCGCCGCCCTCCTCCACGACGAGGCTGGAGCCCTTGAGCTTGCGGTGCATGCTGACCGCGCCGCCGTACGGGGTCGCCGCGTCGTCCGTGGCCTGCAGGATGAGCGCCGGGGGCAGATGGTGGTTGTTCACCCGGATCGGCTGCAGCGGCGCCACCGGCCAGTTCGCGCACGGCGCGTTGTACCAGGTGTTGTTCCAGGTCATGAACGGCGCCTTCTTGTGGATCCGGCGGCTGTCGTTGCGCCAGGTGCTCCAGTGCTCCGGCCAGCCGGCGTCGCGGCACTGGACGGCCGTGTAGACCGAGTAGCCGTTGTCGCCGCTCGCGTCGACCGCGCCGAAGTTCTCGTACACCTCGACCAGCGCCTCGGCGTCGCGGTTCTTCACGTACGCGGCGAACGCCTCGGCGAGGTAGGGCCAGTAGCCGTTGTAGTACCCGCCGGGCAGGAAGGTGTCCTCCAGCTCGCTCGCGCCGACCGTGCCGCCCGCCGGCTCCCGCGCCACGTCCGCCCGCATCCGGTACCAGGCGGCCTCGACCGCCGCCGGGTCGGTGCCCAGGCCGTACGCCGCGTCGTGCTTCGCGACCCAGGCGCCGAAGGCCTTGTGGCGGTCGTCGAAGGCGTAGTCCTGGCCGAGGTTGCCCTCGTACCAGACGTCGTCCGGGTCGACGACCGAGTCCAGGACCAGCCGGCGCACGCGCTCCGGGTGGAGCTTGGCGTAGACCGCGCCGAGGTAGGTGCCGTAGGAGTAGCCGAAGTAGTTGATCTGCCGGGAGCCCAGCGCCCGGCGGATCACGTCCAGGTCCTTGGCCGCGCTGACCGTGTCCATGTACGGCAGCACATCGCCGTGCTTCTCGCCGCAGGCCCGGGCGAAGGACTCCGCCCGGTCGCGGTTGATCCGCTCCGTGCGGTAGGAGTCCGGCACCGAGCCTGGGCGCACCGCATCGAAGTGCCCGGGCAGGCAGTTCAGGGCCGGGGTGCTCTTGCCGACGCCGCGCGGGTCGAAACCGATCACGTCGTACTGCGCGGCGACCTTCTTCGGCAGCGAGGACGCCACGAACCCGGCCATCGACAGACCGCTGCCGCCCGGACCGCCCGGGTTGACCAGCAGCGGGCCCTGGAAGGTCTTCGCGGTGTGCGGGACGCGGGACAGCGCGAGCGTGACCTGACGGCCCGACGGGCGGCGGTGGTCCAGCGGGGCACGGACCTTCGCGCACTGGAGCGTCGGATAGCTCTCGGTCGGACAGGCGGTCCACTTCAGCTTCGGGGCGGGCGGCGTGCTCGCCGAGGTGGCGGCGGCCGGGCCGGGCGCGGCGGTCAGCAGACCGGCCACGGTCGCACCGACGGCGACCAGAATTCCTGCACGTTTCGTCATGGGGCCTCCCGGAGTGGCGGGACGCGGCGCCGGATCACCGGTCCCCGCCGCATGGTCCCCGAATTCCCCGGCGGAAGGGCCCGTTCCGTGCGGACCGGGCCCGTACGGTCACGCCATCGGCCCCACCGCAGGCCCCACGGTCCTCACAGCAGGGTCAGCTGGGTCGGGCCGGGCTCCGGTGCGGCGGCGGGCGCCGGGTCGATCCGCCGGGCCGCGCCCCGGTGCGCCGGACCGATCCCGAACTCGTCCGCCAGCTCGTGCACCTGACGGGTGATCCGGCGCTGGTACCAGGTGGGGGCGTACGCCCCGTCCGCGTACATCCGCTCGTAGCGCTCCACCAGATGCGGGTGGTGCTGCCCCAGCCAGTGCATGTACCACTCGCGCGCGCCGGGGCGCAGATGCAGCACCAGCGGGGTCACCGAGGCCGCACCCGCGTCCGCGACGGCGGCGACGGTGGCGCGCAGCTGCTCGGGGCGGTCGCCGAGGAACGGGATGACCGGGGCCATCAGGACCGAGCAGCCGATGCCCACGTCGGTGAGCGCGCGCACCACGTCCAGCCGGCGTCCGGGCGAGGGCGTGCCGGGCTCGACCGTCCGCCACAGCTCCCGGTCGGTGAAGCCCACCGAGACCGAGACACCGATCTCGGCGACCTCCGCGGCCTGCCGCAGCAGCTCCAGGTCCCGCAGGATCAGCGTGCCCTTGGTCAGGATGGAGAACGGGTTCGCCCGGTCGCGCAGGGCGGTGATGATGCCCGGCATGAGCCGGTAGCGGCCCTCGGCCCGCTGGTAGCAGTCGACGTTGGTGCCCATCGCGATGTGCTCGCCCCGCCAGTGCCGGGAGGCCAGCTCCCGCTGGAGCAGCTCGGCGGCGTTGATCTTGACGACGATCTGGGAGTCGAAGCCGATGCCGGTGTCCAGGTCCAGATAGCTGTGGGTCTTGCGGGCGAAGCAGTACACACAGGCGTGTGTGCAGCCCCGGTACGGATTCACCGTCCATTCGAACGGCATCCGTGAGGCTCCCGGCACCCGGTTCAGGATCGAACGGGCCCGGATCTCGTGGAAGGTGATTCCCCGGAATTCAGGTGTGTCGAACGTGCGCGTGGTCACCGCGTCCGCGGCGAAGAGCGCGCTGTTCCCGGTCGTCGAGCCGTTCTCGACCAGATTGTCCCAGCGCATGGACGCCTCCTCGGTAGCACTGACCGCAGAATAGAACACTTGTTCCCTTGATCGTGCGGGGCAGGCCCGCGACAACCGTGCGACCCTGCGAGAAACCGCTAGGTGACCGGAGGTCCCGACCATGGCCGGCAAGTTCACCGAACTCGCGATCGACTGCGCCGACCCCGCCGGCCTCGCCCGCTTCTGGTGCGCGGTCCTCGGCTACGAGGTGCAGGACGCGGACGAGGACGACGGCGTCGTCATGATCGGCCCGCCCGAGGTGCCCGAGGGCAAGAGCCGCCCCGGGCCCGTGCCCCCGGCGCTGACCTTCGCGCGGGTCCCCGAGGGCAAGACCGTCAAGAACCGGCTCCACATCGACGTCAACCCCACCGACCGGGAGCAGGGCGAGGAGGTCGAGCGGCTGCTCGCGCTCGGTGCCCGCCGCGCCGACGTCGGTCAGGGCGACGCGCACTGGGTCGTCCTCACCGACCCGGAGGGCAACGAGTTCTGCGTCCTCGGGACCCGCTGCCCCTGACCGCACCCGGCGCCTCCCGGCCGGATCCGCTCCGGGCCCCGATTTTGAGCGGCTGTGCCCCAGGTGGTTGGCTCAGCTCACCCACCGAACAACCGAATGCTGGAGGAACAGCCATGGCGCAGGTCGAGGCCACCACGGAGCGGATCATCGCGGCGGACGCAGAGGCGGTGTTCGACGCGCTGGCCGACTACAAGGACGTCCGCGGCAAGGTGCTGACCGGGCACTTCAGCGAGTACGAGGTCCGGGAGGGCGGCGACGGCGAGGGTACCCTCGTGCACTGGAAGCTCCAGGCGACCAGCAAGCGCGTCCGCGACTGCCTGCTGGAGGTCAGCGAGCCGACCGACGGGCAGCTCGTCGAGAAGGACCGCAACTCCTCCATGGTCACCACCTGGACCGTCACCCCGGCCGGTGAGGGCAGGTCCAAGGCCGTCGTGACCACGGTCTGGGACGGCGCGGGCGGCATCGGTGGGTTCTTCGAGCGGACCTTCGCGCCCAAGGGCCTCGGCCGGATCTACGACGAGCTCCTCCAGAACCTCGCCACCGAGGTCGAGAAGTAACTCCCGGGAGCCTCCTCTCCCCGCACCGGAGGCCGGACGATTCCGGCCTCCGCGAGCGCGGCCGGCCTCACCGGAACGGGTGGTCTTCCGGGGCGGCCGGTTGTGCGCCGTAGTGGCTCCCACCGGCGCATAAGCCCTCCGTACGCGCCGTGCACGCCCCTCGTCATGTTTGCCCCGCCTTGCCGCGCGATGCGAGAAATGGGCGGCGCAGGTGCGACGAGGGGAGCGTTACGTGGTGGGTGGTATCACGCTGGTGAAGGACGAGCCGGACGGCACGGGACCGGGCGGCCCGGATCCGGACGGCACGGCGGCGACCCGCGAAACCGCCGCACCGCCGCCGCCCCCAGCGGCCGGACCCGGCCCGGACACCGCGGAGATCAGCCCCCGCAAGGTCCGCATGGTCTTCCTCGGGCTGATGCTCACCCTGCTGCTCGCGGCGCTCGACCAGATGATCGTCGCCACCGCCCTGCCGAAGATCGTCGGTGAGCTGCACGGCCTGGAGAAGATGTCCTGGGCGGTCACCGCCTACCTCCTCGCCTCCACCATCGTCCTGCCGCTCTACGGCAAGCTCGGCGACCTCTTCGGCCGCAAGGGCGTCTTCCAGTTCGCCATCGTCGTCTTCATCATCGGCTCCGCACTGGCGGGCTGGTCGCGCACCATGGACGAGCTGATCGCCTTCCGCGCCCTCCAGGGCATCGGCGGCGGCGGCCTCATGATCGGCGTCCAGGCGATCATCGCGGACATCGTCCCGGCCCGGGAGCGCGGTCGCTACATGGGCCTCATCGGCGCGGTCTTCGGCCTCGCCTCGGTCGCCGGACCGCTGCTCGGCGGGTTCTTCACCGACCACGCCTCCTGGCGCTGGTGCTTCTACATCAACGTCCCCTTCGGCCTGGTCACCCTGGCCGTCATCGCGGTCGTCCTCAAGCTGCCCCGGCCCGCCGTCCGGCCCCGCCTCGACGTCCTGGGCGCGGTGCTCCTCGCCGTCGCCTCCACCTGTCTGGTGCTGGTCACCAGCTGGGGCGGCACCGAGTACGCCTGGGGCTCGCGCACCATCCTGGCCCTCTCGGTGGGCGCGGTTCTCACGACGGCGCTCTTCGTCCTCGCCGAACGCCGGGCCGCAGAACCGATCATTCCGCTGCGGCTGTTCCGCGACTCCGTCTTCAACGTCACCGGCCTGGTCGGCGCGGTCGTCGGCATCGCGCTCTTCGGGGCCGCCAGCTACCTCCCCACCTACCTCCAGATGGTCGACGGGGTCAGCGCCACCGAGTCCGGGCTGCTGATGCTCCCGATGATGATGGGCATCGTCGGCGGCTCCGTCGTCTCCGGCCAGCTCATCACCCGCACCGGCCGGTACCGGATCTACCCGATCGTCGGCAGCGCCGTCTCGGTGGTCGGCATGGGGCTGCTGTCCCTGCTGGAGGCGGACACCTCCCCGCTGGCGTACAGCTTCTACCAGGCCGTTCTCGGCATCGGCATCGGACTGGTCATGTCCGTCCTGGTGCTGGCCGTGCAGAACTCCGTACGCCCGTCCGACCTCGGCACCGCCACCAGCGCCAACAACTACTTCCGGCAGATCGGCGGCAGCGTCGGCGCGGCGATCTTCGGCACGCTGTTCGCCGGGCGGCTCTCCGACGCCCTCGGCGTACGCCTGCCCACCGGCGCGGAGCTGCCCGACCCCGAGTCGATCACCCCGCAGATCGTCCACGCGATGGAACCCGCGCTGCGCGACGCCTACATCCAGGCGTACGTCGACGCGATGCCGCGCATCTTCCTCTACCTCGTGCCGGTGCTCGTGCTCGGCCTGGTCCTCGCCTTCTTCCTCAAGGAGAAACCGCTGGTGTCCCACCACAGCCCCGAAGCCGCCGCCGAGCCCACGACCACCCAGATCCCCGCCGCCCGCGCCGACTCCGGCCGCCCGGCCGCCGGTCACCTCTCCGGCGTCCCGGTCCACGGCAGCGTCCAGCACCCCGATGGCACCACCGTCTCCCGGGCCGCCCTCACCCTCATCGACGTCCAGGGGCAGCAGGTCGGGCGCGGGGCCAGCGGCGAGGACGGGCGGTACGCGCTGAGCGTGCCCGGCTCCGGCTCGTACGTCCTGATCGCGGCGGCGGGCGGACACCAGCCGCAGGCCGTCAGCGTCACCGTGGGCGAGCGTCCCGTCGAACTGGACGTGGTGCTCGGCGGCGCCGGACGCCTCGCCGGATCCGTGCTCACTCCCGACGGCGCCCCCGTACCCGACGCGGCCGTCACGCTCACCGACGTACGCGGCGAGGTCGTCGCCTCCACCCGCACCGGGCGCGAGGGCGGCTATGTCATCGGCGAGCTGATCGCGGGCGAGTACACGCTCGCCGCCAGCGCCCCCGCCTTCCGCCCCGCCGCCCTCCCGGTCAGCGTGCAGGCCGCCCGCGAGACCCGGCAGGACATCGAGCTGGCGGGCGGAGCGGTCCTGCGCGGCGTCGTCCGGGCCACCGGCGGACGCCCCGTCGAGGACGCCCGGGTCACCCTGCTCGACGCGGCGGGCAATGTGGTGGACACCCTCACCACCGGGTCCGACGGCTCGTTCCGGTTCGTCGATCTGTCGTCCGGTGAGTACACGGTGATCGCGGCCGGCTACCCGCCGGTCGCCACCGTCCTCCAGGTCGCGGGCGGCGGCCGCACCGAACGCGACCTCCAGCTCGGCCACGAGGACTGAGGCGAACGGCACGGAGGCGTCCGGGGGCGGGCCGGGCGCCCGGGCCGGTGAGGCTCCGGGGTTCAGCCCGCCGCCGGCTCCCGTACGGCCTCGCCGGCCGGCTCCCGCACCGGGTCCTCCTCCACCAGCCGCATCAGCGCCCGCGCCCCCGGGCTCAGACTCCGCGCCGCCGGCAGCACCGCCACGCTCTCGTACACCGGCCGGTGCGCGCCCGCCAGCTCCACCGTGACCAGCCGGGCCGCCTCCGGCTTCCGGGAGAAGTGGTGCGGCACCACCGCGATCCCCAGCCCCTCCTGCACCAGCTCCAGCAGGCTGTGCACATCGTTGACCTCAAGCCCCACGGTCCGCCGCACCCCGGCCGCCGCGAACGCCTCGTCGGCGGCCCGGCGCGGCCCCCAGTCCGGGTGGAAGTCGATGAACGACGCCCCCGGAAGCTCCGCCCACCCCACCTCCGGCCGCCCGGCGAACCCGTGCCCCGCCGCACACAGCAGCACCATCGGCTCCCGGGCCAGCGGCACCAGCTCCCCGCGCCACTCCGCCGGGCTGACCGTCGCCGCGAACGCCAGGTCGAGCCGTCCGCCCGCCACCCCGTCCAGCAGACTGCTGGTGCCCTCCTGCCGCAGCCTCAGCTCCATCTGCGGATGCTCCCGGTGGAACGCCGCCAGCAGCCGCGCCGGGCTCACCCCCGCCACGCACTGCTCGACCCCCACCGTCAGCGTCCCGCGCAGCAGCCCCCGTACGGCATCGACCGCGTCCCGCGCCGCCCGCGCGCCCGCCAGCGTGCGCTCCGCCTCCACCAGCAGCGCACGCCCGGCCTCGGTGAGCCGGACCGTGCGCGTGGTGCGGCTGAACAACGGGGTCCGCAGCTCCTGCTCCAGCGCCCGTACGGAGGCGGAGAGCCCGGACTGCGAGACGGCGAGGCGCTCGGCGGCGCGGGTGAAGTGCTGCTCCTCCGCCACGGCGACGAAGTGCTCCAGCTGACGCAATTCCATGATTGAGCAATGTAGGCGATGAATCCGAGCGGAATCTCCTGTTGGACTGCTGGATCGATCTGCGGAAGCCTGGGGGCCGTCCCCCTACGCCCCGGATCTCTCCAGCGGAGCCTGCCCATGTACCTGCCGTCCGCCGACCGCTACTCCGCCATGCCCTACCGGCGCACCGGCCGCAGCGGCCTCCTGCTGCCCGCGCTCTCGCTCGGCCTCTGGCACAACTTCGGGGGAGACCGGACGCCCGAGACGCAGGGCGCGATCCTGCGCCGCGCCTTCGACCTCGGCATCACCCACTTCGACCTCGCCAACAACTACGGCCCGCCGCCCGGCTCCGCCGAAGAGACCCTGGGCCGCGCCCTGGCGACCGACTTCGCCCGGCTGCGCGACGAACTCGTCATCTCCACCAAGGCGGGCTACCACATGTGGGAGGGGCCGTACGGGGAGTGGGGCTCGCGGAAGTACCTGCGCTCCTCGCTCGACCAGAGCCTCAAGCGCCTGGGCGTGGAGTACGTCGACATCTTCTACTCCCACCGCCCCGACCCGGACACGCCCCTCGAAGAGACGATGGGCGCGCTCGACTCCGCCGTACGGCAGGGCAAGGCGCTGTACGTCGGCCTGTCCAACTACTCCGCCGCCGAGACCCGCGAGGCCGCCGCGATCCTGAAGGACCTCGGCACCCCGCTCCTCATCCACCAGCCCCGCTACTCGATGCTCGACCGCCGCATCGAGGACGACGGGCTGCCGGACGTCCTGGACGAGCTGGGCGCCGGGTCCATCGCCTACTCGCCGCTGGAGCAGGGCATCCTCACCGACCGCTATCTGAACGGCATTCCGGCCGGGTCCCGGGCGGCGGGCACGAGCCCCTTCCTGTCCGCCGACGCCGTCACCCCGCAGCTGGTGGAGCGGCTGCGCGCGCTGGACGCGCTGGCGAAGGAGCGGGGCCAGTCGCTCGCGCAGCTGGCCCTGGCATGGGTGCTGCGCGGCGGCCGGCTCACCTCCGCCGTCGTCGGCGCGAGCAGCGTGGCCCAGCTGGAGAACAGCGTCGAGGCCGCCCGGAACCTGGACTTCACCGAGGACGAACTGTCCCGGATCGAGGAGCTGCTGCGGGACGCGAAGACGGGCTGACGCCGGTCACGTACGGGGACAGGGCGGGCCGGCGCCGGTCACGTACGGACGGAGGTCAGGCGCCGGAGAGCGGTACGGGCGGGGCGGCCGGCAGCACATGGTCGCCCGCCTTGTCCGTGCTCAGGCACAGCGAGCAGACCATGGCCCCGTGCGCGGCGCAGGCGGCCAGGTCCGGGCGTTCGAAGGACTGCCCGCAGACATGGCAGTCGTACGGGTCCGCGCTCGGGTTGCCCTCGGCGTCCAGCAGCGGCACCGGCATGCCGTCGTCGCTGCGGCGCAGGTAGTACCGGCCCCGGGTGACGATCGCCATGACCGGGGTGAGGACGAAGGCGATCACGACGGCGGCGACCGGGGAGTACGGCTGGACCGTGTCGCCGAAGGCGTGGAAGTACATCGCGATGGACAGCCCGGAGGCGGCGGTGAACGCGGTCACACCGACCGGGTTGACCGCGTAGAGCATGCCGCGACGGAACTCCGGGGCGTGCGGGGACAGCTTCAGCAGGTACTTGTTGACCCCGATGTCGGTGGCGACGGTCACCACCCAGGCGATGGCGCAGTTGGAGTAGAAGCCCAGGATGCTGTTGAGGAAGCTGAACATGTCGGCCTCCATCAGGATCAGCGCGAAGGCCAGGTTGACCAGGACGAAGATCATGCGGCCCGGGTAGTGCTTGGTGACGCGGGTGAAGGAGTTCGTCCACGCCAGCGAGCCGGAATAGGCGTTCGTCACATTGATCTTGATCTGGCTGATCACCACCAGGACCACGGCCAGCGGCACCACCAGCCAGGACGGCATCATCGCGTCGAACGCCCCGCGGAACTGCTGGATCGGCTCGGTCGCCGCGGCCGGCCCCACCTCGGAGAGGATGTAGACGGCGAGGAAGACGCCGATGGCCTGCTTGATCGCGCCGAGCACCACCCAGCCGGGCCCTGCCATGACCATCGCCGTCCACCAACTGCGCTTGTTCGCATCGGTTTTCGGCGGCATGAAGCGCAAGTAGTCGATCTGCTCGCCGATCTGGGCGATGAGCGAGAGGCAGACGCCCGCGCCGAGCAGCACGGACGCGGTGTTGAGGCTGCCTTCGCCGTCGGTGCCCGCGTAGGCGAGGAAGCTGTCGACCGTGCCCGGGTCGGTGGCGACCAGATGGACCAGCGGGCCGACCATCAGCAGCAGCCAGACCGGCGTGGTCCACACCTGGAGCTTGCTGAGCGCCTTCATCCCGTAGACGACGAGCGGGATGACCATGAGCGTGGAGACGGCGTAGCCCAGCCACAGCGGCAGCCCGAAGCCGAGCTTGAGGCCCTGGGCCATGATCGCGCCTTCCAGGGCGAAGAAGATCACGGTGAAGCTGGCGAAGATGACGGCGGTGAGGACCGAGCCGTAGTAGCCGAAGCCGGAGCCCCGGGTGATCAGGTCCAGGTCGATGTTGTAGCGGGCCGCGTAGTAGGCGAGCGGGAAGCCGGTGATGAAGATGAGGGCCGCCGCGACCGTGATCGCGACCAGGGCGTTGCCGGTGCCGTGGGCCATGGCGATCCCGGCGCCGATGGAGAAGTCGGCCATGTACGCGATACCGCCCAGCGCGGTGGTCGCCACGACCATCGGGGTCCAGCGCCGGTAACTGCGCGGCGCGAAACGGAGCGTGTAGTCCTCCAGCGTCTCCCGCACCGCCTGACGTTCGTCGGGGGCGGCGGGCGGTGCGGGGTCCGGTGGGGCCGGTTCGGCGAGCTGTGTGCGGGTGTCCATGGCGGGCGACGCTAGGCAGTCGCCATTACCCTCGCGTACGGCCGGTGTGAAGGCGGCGTTTCGCTGGGCTCACCGCATGGTGACGGTATGTCAGGGCGCGATGCCCACCCCGTCGATCCGGCCCCAGACCCGCTCCTGGGCCGCGGTCATGGCGGGCCAGCCGAGCCCGCCCGGCCGGGGCAGGACCCGGGAGGCGTACGAGAACGGGCGGAAGGCCGGATCGTAGAAGCAGCCCGTGCCGTACGTCCGGTCGAAGGCGGCGCACGAATCGGCCAGCGAGCGCGCGGTGGGCTTGCGGCCGGTACGGGCCCAACGGTCCAGCGCGGTGATGGAGTTGGCGTACTCCGCGCTGCTCAGCCCGGAGTGCTCGCTCTCGCGGGTGAAGCTCTGCAGGAGACGCTGCTCCCGGCCCGCGCCGCGCAGAGTGGCCCGGTAGGCGGACTCGTGCTCGACGAACGCGGTGGGGTCGTCGATCGCGTGCAGGGTGAGGACGGGCAGCGACACCCGCCCGGTCAGGTCGCTGTCCCACGAGAGGTCGCGGCGCGCGGCGGGGTCGGCAGAGAAGCGCTCCACGCCCGCGTTCAGCGCCCGGTCGTCGTGCGAACCGGCGTACCGCACACCCCGGTTGGAGAAGGGGTTACGGCCCTCCAGCCGGGTCGAGACGATGTCGCGGAAGGTGAACGTCGCGAACCGCAGATGTGACTCCAGCGACCGCTCCGGAACACCGGTGACCGCCAGGATGTCATCGAGGTTGCGCTGCTGGAGCGCGGTCCGGGCGGCCGGGTCGGCGTCGAAGCCGGTGCACTCGCGCAGCCGGGCGCGCAGGCCGGTGGCCGTCATCGTGGAGTCCGGGCGCAGTCCCTGCCACAGCGGGTACCGCGGCTCGGTGGGGCGGGGGTGGTTGCCGCAGTAGTACTGGTAGACCACGCGCAGGTCCACGCGGTAGTCGTAACCGCGCGAACCGCCGCCCAGCACGCCGTTGGTCAGCAGCACCCCGTCGTACGCCCCCGGCTTCGTGCCGTACGTCTCCGCCACCTTGGCGGCCACGTTCCCGCCCCAGGACTGGCCGTGCACAAAGGTCCGCTCCGGCTTTCCGAACCGGTCGAGGAACACCCGTCGCACGCTCTCGGTGTCGGCCGCCGCCATCCGGGTCCCGTAGCCGCCGCGCCGGTAGGAGGAGCCGGCCCAGGCGTACCCCTCCTCGACCATGACCGCCCAGCGCTCCAGGTCCTCGGTGGAGCGGGCCGGGTCCGAGGCGTCGCCCAGGTAGGGCCCGCCGTGCGCGTGCACCACCAGCGAGCCGTTCCAGCGGGTGGGCACGGCGAGCGCGTAGTGCGCCCCGTTCCCGTCCTGCCCCGTGTAACACCGTGCCTTTCCGGCCAGCGCCGCCGGGCAGTCGGCGGCGACCGGGGCCCCGGCCGGGCTACCCGCCGGGGCGGGCGCCGCCGGAGCCTTGCCCGCGGTGCCGAGCAGCAGAGCCGTGATCGTGGCGGCCAGCGCGGCGGAGCGGAACCGGTGGCGGCGGTACATCGGCCGGACACGGGCGGGCGGGTGGGGGGAGTTCACGGGCGCGGCTCCTGGCTGTCTGCCCGGCGCGGAGTGCGCGGGGATTGCCGGGATGCTAGGAAGCGCCGCGGCCGGGGGAGAAGCCCCGCGCACATTGCGTTCATAGTGTTCGCCCGGACGCCCGACGAGGGCCGGCGACGAGGGCCGCCGGCGAGGGCCCCGAAGGGGCCACCGGAGGGACCTTCGGCGGACTGGACCACTGGCGGGCCGCCCCTCCCTGGCCCGCGCCGCTCACGGCGCGTACGGTGTGGCGGCATGAAGATCCTCATCAGCGCGGACATGGAAGGCGCGACCGGAGTGACCTGGCCTGCCGACGTGCTGCCGGGGACTCCGCAGTGGGAGCGCTGCCGGTCGATGTTCACCTCGGACGTGAACGCGGCGGCGCTCGGCTTCTACGACGGCGGCGCGGATGAGGTGCTGGTCAACGAGGCCCACTGGTCGATGCGCAATCTGCTGCTGGAGCACATGGACGATCGCGTTCAGATGCTGACCGGCAAGCACAAGTCGCTGTCCATGGTGGAGGGCATCCAGCACGGCGACGTGGACGCGGTGGCCTTCGTCGGCTACCACACCGGGGCCGGCACGGAGGGTGTCCTCGCCCACACCTACCTCGCCAACTCCATCACCGGCGTCTGGCTCAACGGCATCCGTGCCAGCGAGGGCCTGCTCAACGCGCATGTCGCCGCCGAGTACGGCGTGCCCGTCGTCCTCGTCACCGGAGACGACCTGACCTGCGTGGACGCCGAGGGGTACGCCCCCGATGCCCGGAAGGTCGCCGTCAAGGACCACGTCTCCCGCTACGCGGCGGTGTGCCGCACCCCCGCCCGTACCGCCGCCGACATCAGGGCGGCGGCGAAGGCGGCCACCGTGCTCGCGGGCCGGCGGGAGCCCGTCACCGGCACCGCGTTCACCGTGGAGCTGGAGTTCGACGCCGAGCATCTGGCGGCCGCGGCCACCGTCGTCCCCGGCGTGGCGGCGAGCGGTGAGAGGCGTGTCGCGTACACCAGCGCGACGATGTACGAAGGAATTCGCACGTTCAAGGCGGTGACGACGATCGTGTCGGCCGCCGTGGAGGAACAGTATGGCTGACGCCCCCGACCTGCTCGGCCCCGTCGACCGGCAGGCGCTCGACGAAGTGGTGACGTTCACCTCCGAACTCATCCGCATCGACACCACCAACCGGGGCGGCGGCGACTGCCGGGAGCGCCCGGCCGCCGAGTACGTCGCCCAGCGGCTCGCCGACGCCGGAATCGAACCGACGCTGCTGGAGCGGACCCCCGGCCGGACCAATGTGGTCGCCCGGATCCCCGGCACCGACCCGTCGGCCGACGCGCTGCTCGTCCACGGCCACCTCGACGTGGTGCCCGCCGAGCCCGCGGACTGGACCGTGCACCCCTTCTCCGGCGAGGTCAGCGACGGAGTCGTGTGGGGGAGGGGCGCCGTCGACATGAAGAACATGGACGCGATGGTCCTCTCCGTCGTACGGGGCTGGGCCCGCGAGGGCTCCCGGCCCCGGCGCGACATCGTCATCGCCTACACCGCCGACGAGGAGGACAGCGCCGCCGACGGCTCCGGCTTCCTCGCCGAGCAGCACGCCGACCTGTTCGAGGGCTGTACGGAGGGCATCAGCGAGTCCGGGGCCTTCACCTTCCACGCGGGCGACGGCCTCTCGCTGTACCCGATCGCGGCGGGCGAGCGCGGCACCGGCTGGCTGAAGCTGACCGCCGAGGGCCGGGCCGGTCACGGCTCCAAGGTCAACCGGGAGAACGCGGTGAGCGCGCTGGCCGCCGCCGTCGCCCGGATCGGCGAGCACGAGTGGCCCATCCGTCTCACCCCGACCGTCCGGGCCGCGATCACCGAGATCGCCGCCCTGCACGGCATCACCGCCGACCTCGACGACCCCGGCTTCGACATCGCCCAGCTCCTCGGCAAGCTCGGCCCGGCCGCCTCACTGGTCGAGAACACCGTCCGCAACAGCAGCAACCCGACGATGCTGGACGCCGGTTACAAGGTCAACGTCATCCCCGGTCACGCCGCCGCCTTCATCGACGGGCGCACGGTCCCCGGCGGCGACGACGAGTTCCACGAAACCCTCGACCGGCTCACCGGCCCTTACGTCTCCTGGGAGTTCTACCACCGCGAGACGGCCCTGACGGCCCCCGTCGACTCACCGACGTACGCCAAGCTGCGCGCCGCCGTCGAGCGGTTCGACCCGGACGCGCACACCGTCCCGTACTGCATGTCGGGCGGCACCGACGCCAAGCAGTTCTCCCGCCTCGGCATCACCGGCTACGGCTTCACCCCGCTGAAGCTGCCCGTCGGCTTCGACTACCAGCGACTCTTCCACGGCGTCGACGAGCGCGTCCCCGTCGACGCCCTCCACTTCGGCGTGCGCGTCCTCGACCACTACCTGCGCACCGCCTGACCGCCCGTCCGACCGCCTGCCCGTCCGACCTCTGCCGACCGATCCGCACCCCGGGGGGACCGACCCACGTGAACACCGTGCCAGCAGCGCCGTACGGAAGTTGGCCGTCGCCGATCGACGCGGCGCTCGCCGCCTCGCACGACGGCCGACCCGACCACCTCGGCACCGTCGGGGACGAGGTGTGGTGGACCGAGCCGCGCCCCGCCGAGGACGGCCGGCGCGCCCTGATGCGCCGCCGCGCCGACGGCACCACCGCCCCCGTGCTGCCCGCCCCCTGGAACGCCCGCAGCCGGGTGATCGAGTACGGCGGACAGCCCTGGGCCGGCACGGTGCGCGAGGACGGCGAACTCCTCGTGATGTTCGTCCACTTCACCGATCAGCGGCTGTACGCGTACCGCCCCGACGGGCCGGACGAGCCGTGGCCGCTCACCCCCGTGTCGGACCTCGGCGGCGGGCTGCGCTGGGCGGACCCGCAGGTGCGCCCGGAGCACGGCGCGGCGGGCGAAGTGTGGTGCGTGCTGGAGGAGTTCACCGGGCCCGCGCCCACCGACGTACGGCGGGTCGTCGCCGCCGTTCCGCTGGACGGCTCGGCGGCCGACGACCGTTCGGCGGTCCGTGAACTCTCCGACGACCGGCACCGGTTCGTCACCGGACCCAAGGTCTCCCACGACGGTCGGCGGGCGGCCTGGATCGCCTGGGACCACCCCCGGATGCCGTGGGACGGCACGGTGGTCATGCTGGCCGACATCACCGACTCGGGCGCGTTCGCCGGCGCACGGCCCCTCGTCGGCGACCTCGACGAATCGGTCTGCCAGGTGGAGTGGGACCGCGACGGCAGCCTGCTGTTCGTCTCCGACCTCGCCGACTGGTGGGAGCTGCAGCGCATCCGGCCCGACGCGGTCGCGGGCGGCGTGGTTCCCAGCAGCCGCCTGCTGCCGCCCCGGGGCGAGGAGTTCGGCGGTCCGCTGTGGAAGGTCGGGCTGCGCTGGTTCCATCCGCTGGACAACGGGCTGATCGCCGTCCTGCACGGCAGAGGCGGCATGCGGCTCGGCATCCTCGACCCGGAGACCGGTGAACTCGCCGACGTACCGGGCCCCTGGACCTCCTGGGCCGACACGCTCGCCGTCCACGGCAGCCGGGTCGTCGGCGTCGCTGCGAGCCCCCGCAGCAGCCCCGAGATCGTCGAGCTGGACACCGCGACCGGGCACGCCCGCGTCATCGGCACACCCCACCACGACGCGGTCGACCCCGCGTACTACCCGGTGCCCGAGGACCGCACCTTCACCGGTCCCGACGGCCGCGAGATCCACGCCCACATCCACCCGCCGCACAGCCCCGACCGCACCGGACCCGAGGGTGAGAAGCCGCCGTACGTCGTCCGGGCGCACGGCGGGCCCACCGGCCACGCGCCGCTCGTCCTCGACCTGGAGATCGCCTACTTCACCTCGCGCGGCATCGGTGTGGCAGAGGTCAACTACGGCGGCTCCACCGGTTACGGGCGCGGCTACCGCGAACGGCTGCGCGGCCAGTGGGGCGTGGTCGACGTGGCCGACTGCGCGGCCGTGGCATCGGCCCTGGTCGAGGAGGGCTCCGCCGACCCGGACCGGCTCGCGATCCGGGGCGGCAGCGCGGGCGGCTGGACCACGGCCGCCTCGCTGACCTCCACCGACCTGTACGCCTGCGGGACGATCCTCTACCCGATCCTGGACCTCGAAGGGTGGGCCGCGGACGAGACCCACGACTTCGAGTCGCGGTATCTGGAGTCCCTCGTCGGCCCGTTCGCCGAGGTGCCCGAGCGCTACCGGGAACGCTCCCCGATGAACCGCACCGACCGGCTCAACACCCCGTTCCTGCTGCTCCAGGGCCTGGACGACGTGATCTGCCCGCCCGCCCAGAGCGAGCGGTTCCTCGCCGCCGTCGCCGACCGGGGCGTCGCCCACGCCTATATCGCCTTCCCGGGGGAGAGCCACGGATTCCGGCGAGCGGAGACCCTGGTCCGCGCACTTGAGGCCGAACTCTCCCTCTACGCACAGACGTTCGGTATCGACCGGCCCGATGTGGACCCCCTGGAGCTGACCACATGACCGGTGAGGACCGGGCCCCGGCGGCCGGGGCCCACAGCCCGGCCGCGCCGCTCGCCCGGCCGCCCCGGCTGCGCCCCGGCTCCCGGGTCGCCGTCGTCGCGCCCAGCGGCCCGGTGCCCGCCGACCGGCTGGAGGAAGGTCTCGCCGTGCTGCGCGACTGGGGCCTCGAACCCGTCGTCGGCGCCCATGTTCGCGACACCCACCCGGAGCTGGACCACCTCGCCGGGGCGGACGCGGACCGTGGTGCGGACCTCCGGCAGGCGTGGTGCGATCCGTCCGTGGACGCCGTCCTGTGCGCCCGGGGCGGCTACGGCGCGCACCGGATGGTCGACCTCGTCGACTGGGCGGCGATCCGGGCCGCCGGGCCCAAGGCGTTCGTCGGCTACAGCGACATCACCGTGCTGCACGAGGCGTTCGCCCTGCGGGCCGGGTTCTCGACCCTGCACGGGCCGATGGTCGCCACCGAGACGTTCCTCAAGGACGCGCCGACCCGCGAGCACCTGCGCGCCACACTCTTCGAGCCGGAGAGCGTCCGCACCTTGGGCCTGGAATCGGCCGGGGCCCTGGTCCCCGGCCGGGCGCGGGGCGTCCTGTACGGCGGTTGTGTCAGCCTGCTCGCCGCCGACCACGGCACCCCGGGAGGCCGGACGCACGGCCGGGGCGGGCTCCTGGTGATCGAGGACACCGGGGAGGAGCCCTACCGGCTCGACGGCATCCTCACCCGGCTGCTGCGCTCCGGGGCCCTGGACGCGGTCGCCGGAGTGGCCTGCGGCTCCTGGCAGGAGTGCGGACCGTACGAGAAGATCCGCGCCGTCCTCGCCGACCGGCTGGGCCCGTTGGGCATACCCGTGGTCGAGGAGCTGGGCTTCGGCCACGGCCCGACCGCCCTCACGATTCCGCTGGGCGTGTCCGCGGTGCTCGACGCACCGGCGGACGGCGGGCGTTGCACGCTCACCGTCGAAACCCCCGCCCTGCGCTGAGCCTGTCCTCGGGCCTCCCGCCCGAAGATGTGTGCATGGGTGCGCGGAACGTGAACTTCCGTCAAGAACCGCTGACCGATGCGTTGACACGGCTATGAGCTGTGTCACAGCATGAGCGCGGCCCAATACTTACCGGCCGGTAAGGTGTCCTCGGTGTGGAGGTCTTCGTGTCAGGTGCTGTTTCCAGAGTGCGCGGCCCGCTGGTGGCGGTCGCCGGGGCGGCCCTCGCCGCCCCCCTCGTCCTCGCCGGCCCGGCCCATGCCGAGGCCGACCCGTACACCGTCACCCCGCTGACGTTCACCGTCGAGGCGGGCGACCGCACCTGCACGGTGGACGCCGATCTCTACCGGCCCACCGGAGTCGACGCGGGCCGCCCCGCCCCCGCCGTCCTCGCCACCAACGGCTTCGGCGGCAGCAAGGACGACGGCTCCACCGACGCCATCGGCAAGGCCTTCGCCGAACGCGGCTACGTCGGGCTCGTCTACTCCGGCCTGGGCTTCGGCAAGTCCGGCTGCCTGATCACCCTCGACGACCCCGGGATCGACGGCAAGGCCGCGACCGAACTCCTCGACTTCCTCGGGGGAGCCCGCACGGCCGACGACGGGACCAGGGCCGACTACGTCACCCAGGACGCCGACGGCGACCCGCGCGTCGGCATGATCGGCGGCTCCTACGGCGGCGCGATCCAGCTGGCCACCGCCGCCGTCGATCCCCGCGTCGACGCCCTCGTCCCGCTGATCACCTGGAACGACCTCGGCTACGCGCTCGCCCCCAACAACACCGGGGCGCGCACCGGCGTCACCTCCGACACCCCGGGTGTCTTCAAGTGGCAGTGGACCAACGGCTTCTACCTCATCGGCGAAGGCCAGCCGCTGCTCAACCCGAGCCTGGACCCGTCCCGCATCAACCGGCTGGACTGCCTGCACTTCGCCACCCGCGCCTGCGAGACCATCCGGCTGCTCAACTCCGGCCGCTACCCCGCCGATCAGGCCGAGGACATGCTCGCCTACGCGCGCAGCGTCTCGCCCGTCTCCTACCTCGACCGGGTCAAGGCCCCCACCCTCATCGTCCAGGGCCAGGCCGACAGCCTGTTCAACCTCAACGAGGCCACGGCGACCTACCGGACGCTCAAGGCGCAGGGTACCGAGACGAAGATGATCTGGCAGTCCTGGGGGCACAGCGGCGGCCAGGTGCCCGGCGAACTCGACCTGAGCCAGGGCAATCTGGAGAGCAGTCACGTCGGGCAGCGGGTCCTGTCCTGGTTCGACCGCTACCTGCGGAAGAGGACGGACACCGACACCGGACCCGCCTTCTCCTACTACCGCGACTGGCAGAGCGGCTACGGCTCGGCCGCCGACGTCCCCGCCCTCTCGCAGTCCCTCTACCTCTCCGGCGACGGCAAACTCGTCGACAACCGGTCCAAGGTGGCGCGCGGCAGCCGCCAGTACACCAACTGGCTCGTGCCCACCAGCCACTCCGAGAGCTCCATCGCCCCGCTGATCGGCCTGCCCGACCCGAAGCCGTACGACATCAAGGGCACCTACCTCGGCTGGCGCAGCGAGCCCCTCACCGCGCCCCTCGACGTCGTCGGCGCGCCGAAGGCCACCCTGAAGGTCCTCTCCCCGAAGGCGGAACGGGTCCAGAACAGCGGCGACGCCTCCGACAAGCTGGTCCTCTTCTCCAAGGTGTACGACGTCGCGCCCGACGGCACCCGGACACTGGTGAACCGGCTCGTCTCGCCCGTCCGGGTCCCCGACGTCACCCGGCCCTTCACCGTGGAGCTGCCCGGCATCGTCCACCGGTACGAGGAGGGGCACCGTCTGGAGTTCGTGATCGCCGCCAGCGACACCGCGTACTTCGGCAACCGGGGCGTCAAGCCCGTCACCGTCGTCCACGCCCCCGAGGACACCGGCGTCCTGGAGCTCCCGGTGGTCCCGGCCGGCTGATACCCGTCACCCTCGCGTTCACCCGAACGGCGCAACATCACCGCCCTCCGGACCCGGCATCCGTCCATGCTGGGAACCCGGGGGGCGGTCGCGCGCACGACGGCGGGCCGACGGGCCAGGAACGAGCGAAAGGGCCGGACCATGAGCCCCAAGGACGTATCGAGCGACAGCGGGCGCGCCCAGGGGTGGCTCACTCCAGGGCGTATCGCGGTCGGTGTGGTGGTCGTGCTCGTCATCGTGTTCATCTGCGTGAACACGAACGACGTCACCATCCGGTTGCTGATCCCCGAGGTGACGATGCCGCTGTGGTCCGCGCTGGCCGCCATGTTCCTCATCGGGCTCGGCTGCGGCGGCTACCTCTTCCGCCGCCGGGGGAAGTGACGGCGGGCACGGACCGGGCCGGACGGGAGCCGCGCGCTGTCGGCGAAGCGGCTTGAGGGCTGTGCGCCACGACCCGGGCGACCGGCAGGAGCGCGACGGGGTGGTCGACGCCGCCGCCATCGCCCGGTACCCCCGCACCCTCGCCGACCGCGTCGAAGGACATGCACGGGCCGGGGAGTTCGCCCTCGTCCTCGGCGGCGACTGCTCCATCCAGCTCGGCGCCGCCCTCGCCCTGCGCCACATCGGCCGGTACGGGCTCGCCGCCGTCGACGGATCCGCCGACTTCCGGCACGCCGGCAACAGCGACCGGATCGGCGCGGCGGGCCCGGGCGCGCGAAATCCGGCCGACCGGGCTCTGGTCCACGCGGCCACCTGCGTGTTCCATGGTCACCGGGGGCGCCCGGACCTGCGGCGGCCCGCCGCGAGGGAACGAGGGTGCCTTGGCCACGACCGTACGACGTGCCGTACTGAACCTGCCCGCAGCACCGCTCGGGCCGGAGAACCCGCTCCCACCGCTGGGCACGCCCGCCGCGCCGCCCACCCTCGACCCCCGCGAACGGGCCGGTCTGCCCCGCGACATGGCCCGGCAACTGGGCCACCGGCCGCTGCGCACCATCCTGCCCACCCGGCTGCTCGACGGCTACGGGCGCGAGCGCACCCCCACCGACCTCGACGCCGTCGTCATCGAGAACGACCGGCTGCGGGTCACCGTGCTGCCCGGACTCGGCGGCCGGATCCACTCCCTGCACCACAAGCCCACCGGCCGTGAACTGCTCCACCGCAACCCGGTCCTGCAGCCCGCGGCCTTCGCCCTCAACGGGGCCTGGTTCGCCGGCGGGATCGAGTGGAACATCGGCGCCACCGGCCACACCACCCTGTCCTGCGCACCCCTGCACACCGCGCTCGTGCCCGCACCGGACGGGGGCGCGATGGTCCGGCTCTGGGAGTGGGAGCGGCTGCGCGACCTGCCCTTCCAGGTGGACCTCTGGCTCCCCGACGACTCCGACTTCCTGCACGTCGGTGTACGGATACGCAACCCGCACGAGCAGCCCGCACCGGTCTACTGGTGGTCCAACATCGCCGTCCTGCAGACCCCGGACACCCGGGTGCTGGTCCCGGCCGAGGAGGCCTGGCACTTCGGCTACGACCACACCCTCACCCGGGTCGGCGTCCCGGAGACGGACGGCCTCGACCACACCTACCCGCTGCGTTCCGCGTACCCCGCCGACCACTTCTACGAGCTGCCCGAGGACGCCCGCCGGTGGATCGCCGCGCTCGACGCGGACGGCCACGGACTCGCCCAGACCTCCACCGACCTGCTGCGCGGCCGCAAACTGTTCCGCTGGGGCCACGGGAAGGGCGGCCGCCGCTGGCAGGAGTGGCTGAACGGCCCCGAGGGCGGCGGCTACGCGGAGATCCAGGCCGGTCTCGCCCGCACCCAGCTGGAGCACGTCCCACTGGATGCGGGCGCCGCGTTCAGCTGGCTGGAGTCCTACGGCCCGCTGTCCGCCGACCCGGCCACCGTGCACGGAGACGACTGGGCCGCCGCCACCGAGGAGACCGGCGCGCGGCTGGAGCAGGCGCTCCCGCGCGGCACGGTGGAGGAGGCCTACGCGGCCTGGCTGCCGTACGCCGACGCCGAACCGGGCGAGATCCTCGCCACCGGATCCGGCTGGGGCGCGCTGGAGGTGCTGCGGGCCGGCCACCGGCTGCCCGGAACGCCGTTCCCGGTCTCCGCCATCGGCGCACCGCAGGCCCCTTGGCGTGCGCTGCTGGAGCACGGCACCCTGCCGCAGCCGGGCCCGGACGGCATACCGGGGCCGACACCGGTCTCGCCGCCCTGGCGCGACATGCTGGAGACCGCCGACGCCGACCCGCACACCGAATACCACCTGGGCATCGCGCAGTGGCACGCCGACGACCGGGCCCAGGCCGTCCGCAGCTGGGAACGCGGCCTGGAGTGCGATCCGGCGCCCCGCTGGCCGCTGCTGCGCTGCCTCGCCGTCGCCGCCGAGGAGAGCGGCAGGCCGGACCACGCCGCCGAGCTGTACGCCGAGGCCTTCGCGGACCTCGGCGCTCCGGGAACGGGCGACCTCGCCACATCGCCGGAGGGCGGCGCCCTGCTCGCCGCCCTGGCCCGCGAGACCATCGAGGCACAGCTGTCCGCCGGCCGGTCCGGCGCGGCCCGGACACTGCTCACCGGACTGCCGGGCGCGATCCGCGAGCGCGGACGCTTCCGGCTGCTCGACGCCCGGATCCTGGTCGCCGAGGGCGACACCGGAGCGGCGCGTGCGATCTTCGACGCCGGATTCGAGGTCGCCGACCTGCGCGAAGGGGCCGCAATCCTCGGTGAGTTGTGGGCATCCGTCAGCGACGAGCCGCTGCCGGACGCCTACGACTTCCGGATGCGCCCGCCCCAGGAGTGATCGCCGCGCCCCGGGCGGCCGGTCAGACGGTGACGTTGCGGTCCACGTACTCGAAGACCGAGCCGTCCGGGTGCAGCGCGATGAGATTGCGGCCGGCCGGGGTCGGCACCGGCCCCGCGATGACCCGCGCGCCCGCCCGGGTCAGCGCCTCGTTCGCCTCGTCGACATCCTTGACGGCGATGGTCGCGCCCACCTTGCGCAGCACCTCCAGCTCCGACTCCGGCCCGCTCATCAACAGGAAGCAGCCGATCGCGGCCACCGACACCCCGCCGCGCTCGAAGCGCAGAGCCGGGGTGCCCGTCAGCCCCTCGTAGAAGGCCACCGCGGCCTCCAGGTCGTCGACGCAGATACGCAGCGTGGTTCCGAGGATCTCCATGCGTACGAGGGTAGTTGGCGGCCGCCGCCGGCGTGATCGATTCCGGTCGGGCCGGGCTTCCGCTCACGCGCCGTCGCGTCCCCCGCGTCACCTCACACCCGGCACAGCAGCTCACCGTGCGGGACCAGGAACCAGCCGTCGCGCTCCTCGCCCCAGGAGCGCCACGCCCCGGCGATGGCCGTGAGCTGTTCGGTGCTCGCATGGCCGCCGCGTACGGCCAGTTCGGCGTAGACCGAGTCCGTCGTACGGTCCGCCCACAGGCCGCTCCACCAGGCTCGGGTCTCCGGGGTGGCGAAACACCAGGCGCCCGCGGTCGGGGTGATGTCGGTGAACCCGGCCCGCCGCGCCCACGACAGGAGCCTGCGGCCGGCGTCGGGCTCGCCGCCGTTGCCGCGGGCCACCCGGCCGTACACCTCCTGCCACTCGTCGAGCCCGGGGGCCTCCGGATACCAGGTCATCGCCGCGTAGTCGCTGTCGCGCACCGCGACCGCGCCGCCGGGCCGGCAGACCCGTCGCATCTCGCGCAGCGCCTGGACCGGGTCGCCCACGTGCTGGAGCACCTGATGGGCGTGGACCACGTCGAACGAGTCGTCCGGGAAGTCCAGCGCATGGACGTCGGCCACCGCGAACCCGACGTTCTCCAGGCCTCGTTCGGCCGCCACCGCGGCGGCCTGGCCGAGGATGTCGGTGCTGGTGTCAACCGCGGTGACCCGGCCCGGCGCGACCAGGGCGGCCAGATCGGCGGTGATGGTCCCGGGACCGCAGCCGACGTCCAGCACCGTCAGGCCGGGGCCGAGTTCACCGAGGAGATACGCCGCCGAGTTGGCGGCGGTCCGCCAGCGGTGCGAGCGCAGGACCGACTCGTGGTGGCCGTGCGTGTACACGGCGGTCTCCTTCGGCATGGCGTTGCGTCCTCTCCCGAAACCTCGCGCCGACGGGCACGGCGACAGGAACCACCGTACGTCGCCATGTCGGATGATGAGATAGGCGTCTTGCCATGCGGACCAGTGCTGCGGTGCGTCAGACCGGCATCGGGCAGTAGACGGTCAGCGCCTCCGGCAGCTTGTCGATCAGCAACTCCGTTCCGGAGTGCGCCACTTCACCGTCGTACGCGTACGGCGTACCCGGCGCGAGGCCGCCGATCCGCACCCGGCGCCGCCGCACCGCCGCATGGGCGGGGGAGCGGGTCAGCGGTCCCGCCACCGCCGCCGCCAGCAGCCGCAGCGCGGGCCCCCGGCCGCCGTGCACCACCCGGACGTCCAGCAGCCCGTCCGCCAGATTGTGGCGGCGGCCCGGAGCGGGGCCCACCCGCTGGAAGAGCCCGTTCCCGACGAAGAGCAGCCACAACGGACGCCTGCGGCCCTGCAGTTCGGCCTCCAGCGGCCGCTCGCCGCGCAGCACGTGGAACGCCGCGAGCACCCCCGCGGGCCAGCCGCCGATCCGGGGCGACCAGTGCTCCCGGGTGCGCACGAGGTCCGGATAGACGCCCAGCGAGAAGGCGTTGAGGAAATAGCCGTCCGCCCCGTCCGCGCCCTTGGGGCCCGGCCGGAAGCGGCCGAGGTCCACCCGGATCGCATCGCCCGCGGTGAGGGCGGCGGCGGTGTCGTGGACGGTCTCGATGCCCAGGTCGTAGGCGAAGTGGTTGAGCGTGCCGCCGGGGAAGACGGCCAGCGGCATCCCGTGCGTCGCGGCGACGGACGCCGCCAGGTTCACCGTGCCGTCGCCGCCGCACACGCCCAGCGCCCGGCCCTGGCCCGCCGCCTTCTCCAGCGCGGCCGACAGCTCCTCGGGCGGCACCTCCACGACCTGCGCCGCGGGCAGCGCCTCGCGCACCAGCGACGCGGTCGCGGTGGCCGTGCCCGACTCCTGGTTCACCACCACGACGAGGTCCTTCCCGGCGGGCAGCGCCGGGGCCTCACCGGGCGGGCGGCCGGGCGCGGGCAGCTGGCCACGGGTGGGCACGACCCCGCGCAGGGTGAACGCGGCGCCCACACCGAGCGCCGCACCCGCCAGCACATCGCTCGGATAGTGGACGCCGGTGTAGACCCGGGAGGCGGCCACGGCCACCGCGACCGGGGCCACGACCGCGCCCCAGCCCCTGGACTCCAGCGCCACCCCGGTGGCGAAGGCGGCGGCCGACGCGGCGTGGCCGGAGGGGAAGGAGGTGGTGACCGGCTGCCGCTTGAGCTGCCGCACCACCGGCACCAGGTCGACTATCGGCCGCTCGCGGCGCACCGCGCCCTTGCCGACCGTGTTGATCGCCGCCGAGGCCACGGCGAGGGACGCCACCCCGCGCACCGCGGCCCGCCGGGAGCGCGCACTGCTGCCGAGGGCCGCGATCCCGGCCGCCGCCCCGAACCAGAGCAGCCCGTGGTTGGCGCTGCGGCTCAGCCTGGGCAGCAGCGGGTCGGCGCCCGGCCAGTGCCGGTCCGCGACGCTCCGGAAGACGGCCAGGTCCCGCCCTTGCAGCCAGCCGCGCAACCGGGCGGCGGCGGGGGCGGCGGATGAGGTTCTCGGTGTGGACATGGCTCAGCGAATACCCGGCCGGGCCGGGCTGAACCAGCAGGCGCGCTGAGACCCCGGCCACGTGGAGCCACCGACCGGCGGAACAGCCCACGCGGTGACGGCCCCGGCGCCGGGTGCGCGATGTGAGCGGGCGGGCCGCCCGGAACCTCCGTATAAAGAAGCCAGAGAGGCCGTCATGGAGAAGCCGCGGACGCCGTCGGCCCGGGGCCGGAGCCGGATGCGGCCCCGGGCCCGGTGGCAGGGCGGGCGGCCGGGGGCGCGCAGACGCGGAGCGACGAACGGCGGAGGAGGCCCGGATGCACGGGACCGAGGACACCGGCCGGCCCGGGAACCGGGCCGGGGCGCAGGACCCGGCTCACGGGCAGGACCGGGTCCGTCGGCCGGGTGAGGAGGCCGCCCACGCGCAGGACCCGGCCCGTCGGCCGGGTGACCGGGCCGTCCACGCGCACGAGGACCACGGGCCCGTCCGCTACGGGCCGCCCGCGCCCGACCCCGGTCTCCCGGTCGTCCCCGAGCTGGCCGCCGTTCTCGCCGCCGCCTCCGCCCGGACCCGCCCCGAACCTCCCGGCGGCGGCCCGGTCCTGCGGGAGGCGGCCCGCGGCTACTGGGACCGGCGCGGGCTGCACGGTACGGCGGGCAGCATCGCCGCCGCCCCCGGCGCCCAGCCGCTCCTCCTGGCGCTGATCGGCGCGCACGGCGGCGACGTCCTCATGCCGCGACCCTGCCCGGCCACCTGGATGCCACAGGCCCGGCTGCTGGGGCGGCCCGCCTACCACGTGCCGACCCCGGCCGAGTGCGGCGGTGTGCCCGACCCGTACGCCCTGCTGGAGACCGTCCGCCGGGTCCGCGCCGAGGGCGGCCGGCCGAAGCTGCTGCTGCTGTCCGTCGTGGACGACCCCACCGCCACCGTCGCCCCGCCCGAGCTGGTCCGTGAGGCCTGCGAGGCGGCGGTCGGCGAAGGGCTGCACATCATCAGCGACGAGACCTGGCGCGACACCGTGCACCGGCCCCGCGACACCGTCCTGCTCAGCCCCGCCGAGATGTGCCCGGACGATGTGACGGTCATCGCCGACCTGGCCGGAGCCCTCGCGCCCGCCGCCTGGCCGGTCGCCGTCGCCCGCTTCCCGGACACCGCCCGGGCCGCCGTCCGGCACGCCCGCACCCTGGACATCCTCACCGCACTCGGCGCGCTCGTCGCCGGTCCGATCGCCCACGCGGCCGCCCACGCGCTGGCGGAACCGGATTCCGTACGCGACCGGATCCGGCGGGCCGCGGCGCTCCAGACCGAGGTCGCCGCCGCCGCCCACCGCGCGGTCCTCGGCTCCGGCGCACTGGCCCGCCCACCGCAGGCGGGCCGCCACTTCTACGCCGACCTCGGCCCGCTGCGCGCCCGGCTGGCCGATCTGGGCGTCACGGACTCCATGGAGCTGGAGGAGTACCTCACCGACCGGCTCGGCGCACCGGCCCCGGGCGGTCACCGCTTCGGGGACGAGCTCGGCGCCCTGCGCGTACGCATGGGCACGGGTCCGCTGCTGGGCGCCACGCCGCAGCAGCAGACGGAGTCCCTCACCGCCGCGAAACCCCTGGAGCTCCCGCACGTGGTGCAGGCGCTGGACGGCTTCGCGGCGGTCTTCGCCGCACTGCGCCGATGACGGGCGGGACCGTGCGTGGCCGCCGAGCGAGGCTGCGAGGGCACGCGGTCACGAACACGCCGGGCCGAACCGCGACCGCAGCCTGCGCCACACCGCCGGGGCCCCGCTGACCAGCAGCGTCAGGACCACCGCCGCGACCACCCCCTGCCACGGCTCCGGAAACAGCGAACCGCCCAGGATGCCGATCAGCTGATACGTCGCCGCCCAGGCCAGACACGCCGGAACGTCGCCCCGGGCGAACCGGCGCAACGGCATCCGGCCCAACAGGCAGGCCAGCATCACCGGGATCCGCCCGGCCGGCACCAGCCGGGAGAGCACCAGCACCGTTCCGCCGCGCTCGTCCAGCTTCGCCTGCGCCTGGGCCAGCCGCTCCGGCGCGGCCCGGCGGGTGATCGCCTCCAGCCACTTCGAGCCGTTCTTCGACCGCACCCCGCGCTGCCCCAGCCAGTACAGACAGATGTCGCCGAGGAACGCGGCGGCCGACGCCACCACGAACACGAAGAGCAGGGCGAACGGCGACGTCTGGTGGAACGCCACCACCGCCGCCGTACTCACCAGCGCCCCCGTCGGCACCACGGGCACCAAGGACCCCAGCGCCACCAGGGCGAACAGCGTCGGGTACCCGACCGCCTGCTGGGTCGACTCGGTGGGCAGCTCCCGCACCACCTGCTGGATCTCCTGGATCACCGGCCCACCTCCGGACCCACCCGTTCTCCGTGCCCCAGCAGGTGCACCGCCACCTCGGGCGCGCGCTTCGCCGCGTGCCGGACGAACTCGTCGCCCGGCGCGTGGAACTCGTGCGGACGCACCCCGTCCAGACCGATCGGCCAGTACGTGCCGTAGTGCACCGGCACCGCGGAGCGCGGCGCGAGCCGGGTCAGGGCCTCGGCGGCACGGGACGGGTCGAGATGGCCGTGCCCCAGGTAGGGACCCCAGCCACCCACGGGCAGCAGCGCCACGTCCACCGGACCCACCGCGTCCGCCATGTCGTCGAAGAGCCCGGTGTCCCCGGCGAAGTACGTCCGGGCCTCGCCCTCGACCACGTAACCGAGCGCGGGCGCGCGGTGCGGGCCGACCGGCAGCCGTCGCCCGTCGTGCAGCGCGAACACCGCCCGCACCCGCACCTCACCGACCCGAACCGTGTCGCCCGGCTTCACCTCGGTGATCTGCAGCTGCCGCCTCCGCCGGAGCATCCGCAGCCCCGGCACGGCCGCAACCGCGCCGCTCGGCACGATCAGCCGGCTGCCGGGGGCCAGCCGGGCCAGCGACGGCAGATGCAGATGGTCGGAGTGGAGGTGGGAGACCAGCACCACCTCCGCGACCGCGGCCTGCGGCGGCGGCACCTCGCCCCGGCGGCGGCGCAGATGCGCGAAGCGCCGTACGAACAGGGGGTCGGTCAGCACCCGCACCCCCGAGTCCTCGATCGTGCAGGTGGCATGACCCCACCAGGTGACCTCCACCGGCACGTCCGCCTCCTCGCTCGACCCCCGTGACCCCGTGTCCCGGCGCGGCCCGCGCCACCCGTGCCCGGGTGCGCTGCCGCTACGAGCCTATGCGCCCCCCGTACCGTCCCGCCGCCCCCGGCCGGTCCGCCCGGAAGCCGCTGACCGGGACCGACGCTGTGAAAAGCTGAAGAGCGGGCCCCGGACGCGCGGGGCCGGGGGCGGAGAGGGCGTGAGGTGGACCGGCGTGGGTGACGGGAAGTGGCGTACGGCGGGCAGAGCCCTGATGCGGGTGACCGCGGTCTGGGCGGTGTCCACCCTCACCATGCTCGCGCTCGCCGGCATCCTGCCCGACTTCCAGCTCCAGTCCGACGACGGCGACACCATCACCAAGACGGCCTTCACCGCCGCCTGGGGCGCGGGCGCGTTCGGTCTGCTCTCCGCCCTGGTCTGGCCCGTCCTCGTACGGTCCCTGCTCATCGTCCCGGCGCTCGTCCTCGGCGCGCTGGTCTTCTTCCTCAACGGTTCGCTGCTGCTGATAGCGCTGCGGCTCATCCCGGACGGACGCGGCGACGCCGCGCCGGAGACCGCCGTCGTCGTGGCCGCCGTGATGTCCGCCGTCGCCTCCGCCACCTCCACCGCCCTCGCCGTCCGCGACGACGAGGCCTACCGCCGCCGGCTGTCCCGGCTCGCCGACCGGCGCCGCAGACGCGGGCGCTCCCCGCGCCCGCCGGAGCCCGGCCGCGAAGGACCGCCCGGCACCGTCTTCCTCCAGCTCGACGGCGTCGGCCACGACGTCCTGGTGAAGGCCGCCGCAGACGGGCTGATGCCGACCGTCGCCGGCTGGCTCGCCGACTCCTCCGGACACCGGCTCACCCCCTGGCGCACCGACTGGTCCAGCCAGACCGGCGCCAGCCAGCTCGGCATCCTGCACGGCAGCAACCACGACGTGCCCGCGTTCCGCTGGTACGAGAAGGAGACCCGCACGCTCATGGTCTCCAGCCGGCCCGCGAGCGCCCTCGAAATGCAGCGCCGGGCCATCGCGCGCACCCGCGACGGAGGGCTGCTCACCGTCGACGGCGCGAGCCGCGGCAACCTCTTCAGCGGCGGCGCCGGACAGCTCGCCCTGGTCCTCTCCATGGCCGCCCGGCGCGGCAAGGGCCGCCGCTCCCGAGCCGGGTACTTCGCCTACTTCTCCGACCCCGCCAACGCGACCCGCACCGCGCTCTCCTTCGTCGCCGAGGTCTTCCGCGAGATCGGCCAGTCGATCCGCGCCCGCGCCCGGAAGGCCACCCCCCGGATCAAGCGCGGCGGGCTCTACCCCTTCATCCGCGCCTTCGCCACCGTCGTGGAGCGCGACGTGGTCGCCGCCGCCGTCCTCGGCGACATGTTCGCCGGACGCACCGCCGTCTACGCCGACCTGGTCGCCTACGACGAGGTCGCCCACCACTCCGGCCCGCACAGCCGCGACGCGGAGAAGGTCCTCGTACGCCTCGACCGCTCGCTCGCCCTGATCGCCAAGATCGCCGACCACACCCCGCGCGCCTACCGGATCGTGCTCCTGTCCGACCACGGCCAGAGCCCCGGCGAGACCTTCGCGGGGAAGTACGGGCTCACGCTCAAGGACCTCGTCCGGGCGGGCTGCGGGCTGCCCGTGCCACGCCGGGCCCAGCGCACCCGCAGCGCCTCCGAGGCCCGCGACGCGGTGCGGATCGCCCTCCACCGTCCGGTCGAGGACCAGGAGGCCGAGCACCCGGCCAAGCTCTCCGACCCGATCGTGCTGGCCTCCGGCAACCTCGGGCTCATCTCCTTCCCCGACATCGAGGGCCGCGCCTCCCGCGAACAGATCGAGCGCCGCCATCCGGCGCTGCTCTCCACGCTCGCCAACCACCCGGGGATCGGCTTCCTTCTCGTACGCAGCGAGGCACACGGCTCCGTGGTGCTCGGGCCCGGCGGGGCCGAGGTCCCCGTCGCCGGACTGGCGGACGGCGAGGGCCCGCTCGCGGACTTCGGCGTCGGGGCGGCGGCCGCCGTACGGCGCACCGACACCTTCCCGCACGTCGCCGACGTCATGGTCAACTCCATGTACGACCCCGCCACCGGCACCGTGCACGCCTTCGAGGAGCAGATCGGTTCGCACGGCGGCCTCGGGGGCGAACAGTCCCGGCCGTTCCTGCTCTGGCCGCGCGGACTGACGGATCCGCTCGACATCGTGGCCGCCGAGACCGCGGAGGGCGCGCCCGCGCCGCCGGGCGGCGGGCTGGTGGGCGCCGAGGCGGTGCACCGGGTGCTGACCCGCTGGCTCCAGGAGTCCTCAGGACCTCAGGTACCGGTCCGGGCGGAGGGCTTCGCCGGGGCCGACCTGGCGGACGAGCCGTTCCCGGCCGCGGCTCCGGTGCCGAGGACTCCCGTTCCGGAGGCCCCTGTTCCGGACGTGCCGGAGACGGAGGCCTGACTCAGGCCGACTGACGCCGTACGAGCGTCGGCGGGAAGAGCACGGAGGGCGAGGGGCCGCTCGGCTCACCGATCTGCTTCAGCAGCAGCCGGGCCATCTCCGCGGCCATCTCCTCCACCGGCTGCCGGACCGTGGTCAGCGGCGGGTCGCAGGCGGCCGCCGCGCTGCTGTCGTCGAAGCCGACCACCGCCACATCGGACGGCACATCGCGCCCGGCCCGGAGCAGCACCGGGAGCGCGCCCAGCGCCATCAGGTCGGAGGCGATGAACACCCCGTCCAGGTCGGGGCGGTCCGCCAGCAGCCTGCGCATGGCCGCGGCCCCGCCCAGATGCGTGAAGTCCCCCTCGGCGCAGGCCACGTCCTCGATGCCGTGCGCGGCGACGGCCTCCAGGAAACCGGTCAGCCGGACCTGCCCGGCGGGCATGTCCTGCGGCCCCGAGACGGTGCCGATGCGCCGCCGCCCCAGCGCGGCCAGGTGGTCGGCAGCAAGCCGCGCCCCGGCGTGCTGGTCGACCTCCACATAGGCCAGCGGCGACGGCTTGTGCGGACGGCCCGCGAGGACGGCGGGCATCCGGGTCTCCTGGAGCAGCCCGGGAAGCGGATCGTCGGCGTGCGTGGTGATCAGCACGACCCCGTCGACATGGCCGTGCCGCAGATAGGAGAGCAGCTGGGTCCGGGAGGCCTCGTCGTCGGCCAGCATCACGACCATCTGGATCCCGGCCGGGCGCAGCACCTCCAGCAGCCCGCTGACGACCCGGCCGAAGTACGGGTCGGAGAACATCCGGCCGACGAACGGCTCGGACATCGGCCGCCGTTCCCGCTCGGAGACCACCAGGGCCACCGAGTCGGTCCGCCGGGTCACCAGCGAGCGCGCCGCCCGGTTGGGCACATAGCCGGTGGTCGCCACCGCCTCCTCGACCACGGTGCGCAGGGCGGGGTCCACCGTGGTCGCCCCGTTGATCACCCGGGACACCGTCGCCCGTGACACACCGGCCACGGCCGCCACGTCCTCCAAGGTCGTGGGGCGTACGGGCGGCGGCACTTCGGCTGTCATGCAGCCCTTTATACCCGCAGGCAGGCCGCCCCGTTCAGCCGAGGGCCCGCTCCGCGCCCGGCAGTCGTTCCAGCTCGGCGAGGAAGGTCTCGCGCGCCGTGACAAGGGCGCGGGCCAGTTCACGGGCGTCCGCCCGGCCGCCCGCGGTGATCTCGGAACGCGACACCTGCGCGGACTGGCGCAGATGGTCCCGGATCCCGGCGAGGACGAGCCGGTCGAACGCGGGCCCCTCGGCTGCGCGGGCCGCCGTCAGGTCCCGCTCGGTCACCATGCCGGGCATGTCGTGCCCCGCGTGCACATCGGTCAGGGGCAGCCCCATCCGGGTCGACAGAGGCCGCAGACGGTCGAGTTCGGCCTCCTGGCCGGCGCGCAGCCGGACCGCGAAGGCGCGGAGCCGCGGTTCGTCCGCACGCTCGGCGGCGAGCGTCAGCAGCTTCACCGCCTGCTGGTTCATCGGCGTCATCAGCTGGATCCAGCCGACGTCGGTGGCGGAGGCGGATCTGATGGCGGACGGCGGGGTGGACTTCCGTACCTCTGCGGTACGGGGCGCGGAGTCCGCCGCCGTACGGGGTCCGGAGTCCGCCGCCGATGAGCAGCCGGCCGCGCCGGTGAGGACCAGCACGCCCAGCAGGCCGAGGACGGCGGCCCGGTGGGGGAGCGGCGGGAGGTTCATGCGGTTCATGAGGTGTCCTCGTACGGTGGGGGAGGGTGCCCGCCCCGGAGCCGGGGCCCCGGAGCGGACGCGGTGCGCACGGAGTTGACGGCTGATCAGGGCATGCCGTCGAAACCGCACTTGACGATCGCGTTGATGCAGTCGCGGACGCGCTGCGTCATCTCCTCCTCCGGCCATACGGTGAAGAAGTCGCCGTGCATGGTGTAGCCGGGCCCGGACGCCAGCCGGAAGCGGGCCGGGTCGCCGTTCACCGGATAGCGCAGCACCTGCCGGAGCTTGGGCACCGGCACCGGGTGGGTGGCCGGGCAGCCCCCGGCCACCGGGTAGGCCATGTGGCTCTTGTGGTCGGCGGAGTCGAGATCCGTACCGTTCCAGCACTGCGGGAAGTCCAGGTAGGACTCCATCATCGTGCCGGGCGGGCAGTTCACGAAGTCCGTCGAGGGGTTGACCTCACCGGCGTGCAGGCACGACCAGCGGGCGATCGTGTTGTCCTGCGGGCCGGTCGCCTTCGCGTTGCCGGCCACGATGCGCAGGCCCCGCGGGAAGGGCTGGATCTGCCGGATGACGTCGTCGCTGACCCCTTCGCCGAGGTAGTAGAAGGTGGTGCCGGTGGGCTCCACCTCCTGGTCGCCGTCGTAGAGGGTGGGCACCCAGTACGACGACAGGTCGGTGTCGGGGGAGCACGAGGTGCGGCCCTGCTCCAGCGAGGCCAGGTCGGAGCCGGCGTGCGTGGTGTCGTTGCCGAAGAAGCTGTGCATGTGGGAGGCGCCCGGCAGCCCGGGGAAGACGATCGGGTCGCCGGGGGCCCGGTGGGTGTACGGGCATTCCGCGAGGAACTCGGCCACCCGCACCACATCCGCGGCGGCCTTCGGAGCGGTGTCCGCGGTGGCACGGTCGGCCGCCGCGTTGCCCACGTTGGCCTGGAGGAAGGAGAGGGCGAGGGCCGCCGCGGCGAGCCCGGCGATTCTGTACCGCCAGGGCGGCAGGGAACGTTGGCGGCGGTGGTCCGGATCGCGTCGATGACGAAAGAGCACGGCACTCCTGTTCGGGACGTGGGGGATGGAGGATTCCTCGATCATGAGAGAGAGCGCTCTCTCGGAGGAACGTGGAATTGCCTTCTGTGCATGCCAAGAGAGTGTGCAGGCCAAAGAAATAAGCCTGATCGAAAGCGAGTTGGGGATGCCTGTGATGAAGAGCGCTCTCTCGCGATCGAGGTGGAGGAGGGATCAGCGGCGTTGTCAGTGGTGGGCGGAAGAATGGTGGCCATGACGAACTCAGCTGCTGTGCTCGCCGATGCCGCCGCCTATGCCGCCGCGGTCGAAGAGGCCTCGCTCGCCGCCGCCGCGTACTACGCCACGGGCGAGAGCGCGCTGGACGACGACGCCTACGACCGGCTGGCGCGCGGGATAGCCGCGTACGAGGCGGACCACCCGGACGAGGTGCTCGCCGCCTCGCCGACGGGCAAGGTCGCGGGCGGGGCCGCCGTCGGCGACGTGCCGCACACGGTGCCCATGCTGTCGCTGGACAACGTGTTCTCGGCCGAGCAGTTCGCGACCTGGACCGCGTCGCTGGAGCGCCGGATCGGCAGACCGGTGACGGCATGGAGCGTCGAGCCGAAGCTGGACGGCCTGGCGGTCGCCGCGCGCTATCGGAGCGGCCGGTTCGAGCGCCTCATCACCCGGGGCGACGGCACGGCGGGCGAGGACGTCTCGCACGCGGCCGGTGCGGTCGTCGGGCTGCCGGAGCGGCTGGCCGAACCGGTCACCATCGAGGTGCGCGGCGAGATCCTCATGACCAACGAGCAGTTCGAGCAGGGCAACGCGATCCGTACGGAGCACGGCGGCGCCCCCTTCGCCAATCCGCGCAACGGGGCGGCGGGCACCCTGCGCGCCAAGGGCCGGGCCTACCGCGTGGAGACGACCTTCTTCGCCTACGGCGCACTGCCGCTGCACGATTCCGGGGAGCTTGCCGAGCCCCTCCCCGAACTGCCCCACAGCGAGCTCCTGGCGTACGTCGCCGGCCTCGGCGTGCACACGGCCGCGGGCACCGACGTGGCGCCGGTCCGGGTCGCCACGGTCGAGGAGGTCCAGGCACGGGTGGCCGAGACGGCCTCCCTGCGCGCCTCGCTGCCGTTCGGCATCGACGGGATCGTGATCAAGGCCGATCTGGCGGCCGACCAGCGCGAGGCCGGCTCCGGCACCCGCGCGCCCCGCTGGGCCATCGCCCACAAGCTGCCCGCCGTGGAGAAGATCACCCGCCTGCTGTCCGTCGAGTGGAACGTCGGGCGCACGGGCATCATCGCGCCGCGCGCCGTCCTGGAGCCCGTGGAGATCGACGGCTCCACCGTCGGTTACGCCACCCTGCACAACCCGGCCGACATCACCCGCCGCGACCTGCGGCTGGGGGACCAGGTGATGGTCTACAAGGCCGGCGACATCATCCCGCGCATCGAGGCTCCCGTCGTGCACCTGCGCACCGGCGACGAGACGCCCATCGCCTTCCCCGAGAGCTGCCCGCAGTGCGGTTCCGCCATCGACACGAGCGAGCAGCGCTGGCGCTGCACCCGGGGCCGCGACTGCCACCTGGTCGCCTCCGTCTCGTATGCGGCGGGGCGCGATCAGCTCGACATCGAGGGCCTCGGCTCCACGCGGGTCGTCCAGCTCGTCGACGCGGGTCTCGTCGCCGACTTCGCGGATCTGTTCACCCTGGAGCGCGAGCAGCTGCTCTCCCTCGACCGGATGGGCGAGACCTCCACGGACAACCTCCTGGCGGCCATCGACACCGCCCGCGCCCGGCCGCTCTCCCGGGTCTTCTGCGCCCTGGGCGTGCGCGGCACGGGGCGTTCCATGTCGCGCCGCATCGCGCGGTATTTCGCCACGATGGACCGGATCGTCGCCGCCGACGTGGAGACCCTTCAGCGGGTCGACGGCATCGGCAAGGAGAAGGCGGCCGCGGTGGTCGCCGAGCTGGCGGAGCTGGCTCCGCTGATCGGCAAGCTCGTCGCGGCCGGGGTGAACATGACGGAGCCGGGCGCCACCCCGCCCCCGGAGCCCGGGACGGAGGCGCCGGGCGGCGCGGACGCGCGGACGGGTGGCGGAGAGACCGTGGCAGAGGCCGGTGGCGACGGCGGAACCGGCTCCGCGCTGCCCCTGTCGGGGATGACCGTGGTGGTCACGGGCGCGATGTCCGGAGTGCTGGAGAAGCTGACGCGCAACCAGATGAACGAGCTGATCGAGCGGGCCGGCGGCAAGTCGTCCTCCAGCGTCTCCAGGCGCACGAGTCTGCTGGTCGCCGGGGAGAAGGCCGGATCCAAGTGCACCAAGGCGGAGGACCTGGGGGTCCGGATCGCGGTGCCGGAGGAGTTCGCGGAGCTGGTCGGCGCCTTCCTGGAGGCGGGGGAGGAGCGCTGACCTGATGGCGCCCGCTGTGCGAAGTCGAGGTTCAGTCCTGTGAATCTGCGGGGAAGTGGCGTTCCACCACCCCGTATTGCATAGTGAGGGATCGGTCGCGCCTCGCTATCAGCGGGCCGACGGGGTGCTTGGACGGCTGCGACGGGCGGCCGGGGGTGAGGGACGATGCGTTCTGTGCACGACGGACAGCGACCGGGTCGCGCCGTCCCCCCGTCGTCGGGCCCCGCCCCGGCCGCCGCCCTTCCGACCACACCGCCACCGGCTGTCCGTATCCCGATCGCTTCCGCGCCCGGCGAGTGGCGAGGGCCGCTCCGCCCGGGTGCGGGCCCATGGGGGAAGGGCCCCGGACCGCTTCGTGACGGGAGCGGTGCCGGGGCGTTCGGGGCGGGTCGTTCCCACGCGGTCCTCCGCACGTACCACCGGCACGAGGGCGCGCCGGGCGCACCGGGTGCCACTCCGGCCGCCCGGGGGCTGGCCCTGGACCTCGGCAGCTCCCGTACCCGGGCCTGGGTGCCCGGCCGGGGCCTGGTTCCCGACCCGTACCCCGCCTCCGGCCCCCACGGGGGCGCCGAACGGCCGGTCCGGCGCGGACGCATCGTCGACCCCGAGTCCTGCGGACGGCTGCTCGGCCGGATCGCCGACGCGGCCCTGGGCCCGGACCGCAGCGACAGCGTGATCGTCCTCAGCCACCCGGTGCTCGCCGGGGCCGAACACCGCACCGCCGCACGGGCGTTGCTCGCCGGGCTCGGGACGACGCGCGTCGTGGTCCTCAGCAGCGCCCGGGCCGCCGCCGCGTACGCCGGTCCGAGGGAGGCGGGCCCGCTTCTCGTCGTCGACATGGGGGCCGAGCTGACCGAGGTCACGCTCCTGGTGGGCGGCCTGGTCGCCGACGCCCGGCAGGCCGAGAGCGGACTCGACGATCTCGACGGCCTCGATCCGGCGGCGCTGCCCGCCGCCCTCGTCCGCACCGTGCTCGACATGATCACCTCCATGTGGCGGCACGACCGGCACGGCGCGATCCGCGGAGCCCTGCGCAAGGGCCCGGTGCTCGCGGGCGGCGGCGCGCTGCGGGCGGATGTCACCGATCGCATCGCCCGCTGCCTCGGCACCCGGGTGCGGCTGGCCGACGACCCGTCGACCACGGTCGTCCGGGGCGCCGGACAGATCCTCAGCTCCGTGCTCCGCCATCGGACGGCGCCGCCCGAGCATTCCGGCCGACCGAGGTGACGCCGTACCCGGGACGGCCCCGGGCGAACGCGTTCCGGGTGCGGTCCGTGCTGACCACGCTGCTTCTCACCGTCCTCACCCTGGTCGGCGGCGCCGCCACGGCGAGCGGCGCGGTACCCGCCCTGACCGCCCGAAGCACGGTGCCCGCCGTCACGGGCGCCGGCGCGCCCGCCGCCACCGCCGTGTCCTCGGTGTCCGCCGCACCGACGACCCACCGGACCGGGACCGGCCAGGCGCGGACCGATCGCACAGAGGCCCGCCGCACCGGTGCGGTGGCGCGGGCCGGGCACGAGCAGCCCCGGGCGGCGGCCGACCCGGCGCAGGCTCCGCGGGCGGGCAGCGGCCGGCCGTATCTGCTCCTTCACGCCCCGCCGCCACCGCACGACGCGCTGACGCCCGCTCCGCCGGGGCTCGCCGAGCCGCGCGCCGGAGTACGGCGGACCGCCACGGAAACCTTCGACGCACCCGGCAGCCGCAGGGGCGCGCTCCCCGGCGTCCGGGGGCCTCCGGGCAGGACGACCACCGGTCCCACGACCGGTCATCCGTCCTGTTCCGCATCTGCCGCATCGGCGTCGCGTCCTCACTGAGGTGAGGGCGCTCGACGCCCCACCGGAGGATTTCCATGACTCGCGCCACCGTGGTGCGAGCGGTTCTGGCTGTCGCCGTCCTGCTCGCCTCCGCCTTCATCAGCTTGACCATGTCGCCCAGACTCGGCCTCGACCTCCAGGGCGGCACCCGTATCGTGCTCCAGGCCCGGGACACCGCCACCGTCCAGGCGGACCGGGAGACCACCGACCGCACCCTGGAGGTGCTGCGCCAGCGGATCGACTCGCTGGGCGTCTCCGAACCGAATCTGACCCGTTCCGGCGAGGACCGGATCATCGTCGAACTGCCCGATGTCCAGGATCCGCGCCAGGCCGCCGAGGTGATCGGCCGGACGGCCCAGCTCAGCTTCCACGCGGTCGAGGGCCCGGCGGCCGAGGAGCCGGACGGGAAGGCCCCGGAGTCCGACCCCACCGACCCCGAGCGGCTGACCCTCCCCGACGAGCAGGGCCGCCTCCTCGCGCTCGGCCCCAGCCGGCTCTCCGGCGCGGGCGTCGAGGACGCCACCGCCGCGTTCGACGCGCAGCGCGGAGCGGGCTGGCGCGTCTCGCTCGAATTCCGGAAGGACGCCGGAAAGGACTGGACCCGGCTGACCGGCGAGGCCGCCTGCCATCCCGCCGGGGACGACCGGCGCAGGGTCGCCATCGTGCTCGACGAGAAGGTCATCTCCTCACCGCAGGTCGACCCGTCGGTCGGCTGCCGGGCCGGACTGCCGTCGGGGGCCACCCAGATCACCGGTTCGTTCGGCGCGGACGAGGCGCGTGACCTGGCGCTGCTCATCAAGGGCGGGGCCCTGCCCGTACCCGTCGAGATCGTCGAGCAGCGGACCGTCGGCCCGACGCTCGGCGCGGCGGCCATCGACGCGAGCGCCCGGGCCGCCCTCATCGGAGCCGCCGCCACCGCGCTCTTCATCACCCTCGTCTACCGCCTGTTCGGCGCGCTGGCCGCCGTGGCGCTGGGCGCGTACGGGGTGATCTCCTACGCCGCGCTCGTCGCCCTCGGCGTCACGCTGACCCTCCCCGGCCTCGCCGGTTTCGTCCTCGCGATCGGCATGGCGGTCGACGCGAACGTCCTGGTCTTCGAACGGGCCAGGGAGGAGTGCGCGGAGCGGCCGAAACGCTCGCTGCGCTCCGCGCTGGCCACCGGGTTCCAGCAGGCGTGGAGCGCGATCGCCGACTCCAACGTGACCACCCTCATCGCCGCCGGGCTGCTCTTCTTCCTGGGCTCGGGCCCGGTCAAGGGCTTCGGTGTCACCCTCGCCATCGGCGTCGTCGCCTCGATGTTCTCCGCGCTGGTCATCGCCCGCGCGCTCACCGAGATCGCCGCGAACTCCCGCTTCGTCAGCGACTACCGCAGCGTCAACGGCATGGGGCGCCCCGGCGCCGTGCGGACCTGGCTGGTCCGCAAGGATCCGAAGCTCTTCCGGAAGCCGGCCCGCTGGCTCGTCGTCTCGGCGGCCCTGGTCGCCGTCGCGGTGGCCGGGATCGTGGTGCGCGGGATCGATCTGGGCGTCGAGTTCACCGGGGGCCGGCTGGTCGAGTACTCCACCAGCCGGCCGGTCGACGTCGAGACGGCCCGGGACACGCTCACCGCCGCCGGGTTCGGCGACGCCGAGGTCACCACGGCCGGCGACGGCGATCTGTCCGTACGCACCGGGAAGCTCGACAACGACGGCGAACACGCCCTGCGGGCCGCCCTTGCCGAGGAGGGCGGCGAGACGACGAAGGTGCGGGACGAGCTGATCGGCCCGAGCCTCGGCGACGAACTGCGGCGCAACGCGCTGATCGCCCTGGCGGTCGCGGTGGCCGTGCAACTGGCCTATCTGGCGGTCCGGTTCCGCTGGACGTTCGCCGTCGCCTCCGTCGGGGCCATGGTGCACGACGTGATCCTCGTGGTGGGCGCCTTCGCCTGGCTGGGGCGGCCGGTGGACGGCATCTTCCTGGCCGCCCTGCTCACCGTCATCGGCTACTCGGTCAACGACTCGGTGGTGGTCTTCGACCGGGTCCGTGAGCTGTGGGGGGCCAACCGGAAGAGCCCGCTGGACACCATCGCCCGCCGGGCCGTTCTCCAGACCGTTCCGCGCACCGTGAACACCGGGATGGGTGCCCTGTTCATCCTGGCCGCCCTCGCGGTGCTGGGCGGCGACTCGCTCGCCGACTTCGCGCTCGCCCTGCTCATCGGCATCGTCGTCGGCACCTGGTCCTCGGTGTTCGCCGCCGTGCCGGGCGCACTCGTCCTGGAACGGACCGCCAAGGCCCCGCCGCCCGTACCGGGCAAGGGGAAGGGCACGGCGCGCGGCAAGGCCCGTGCGAAACGCCGCGACCCGCTCGACAACGGAGCCCGCGTCTGAGGACGGGCCCGTATCCGAGGTGACGGGCCCGCGTGCGAGGTGACCGGAAGGGGGCGGGTCAGGACGGCACGTGGGCGTGCAGATAGGCGGCGGTCTCGCGGTCGGCGGGAAGGAACGTCTCGATGGCCAGCTCGGCCACCGTCACGTCCATGGGCGTGTTGAACGTCGCGATCGACGACACGAACGACAGGACCCGGCCCCCGTGTTCGAGCCGCATCGGCAGCGCGAACGCGGCGGGCCGCTCCTGCTCCCGCCCCCGCCCGGGCTCCGTGGCGTCCGCCCGTGCGGGTACGGGATAGGCGGCGACCTCGTCGTACAGCGCGCGCAGCTCCGGCGAGCGTACGAGGGCGATCTGCCGGTCCATCTGTGCCAGCAGGTCCGCCCGCCACTCGGGGAGGTTCACGATGCGCGGGGCGAGCCCGTCCGGGTGGAGGGTGAGCCGCATGGCGTTCACCGGCGGGGCCAGCAGCTTCTCCGACACCCCTTCCAGCAGCAGGGTGATGCCCCGGTTGGCCGCCACCACGCCGTAGACGCCGTCCACCACGAGCGCCGGATACGGCTCGTACGCCGCCAGCAGCCGGTCGAGACCCTCGCGCAGGGCGGCCATCGCGGGGTCGTCGAGCGGCGTCTGCGCATAGCGGGGCGCGTAACCGGCGACCACGAGCAGCGCGTTGCGCTCCCGGACCGGGATGTCCAGCTGCTCGGCCAGCCGCAGGACCATGTCCTCGCTCGGCCGGGAGCGGCCCGTCTCGATGAAGGAGATGTGGCGGGCCGAGGAGTCCGCGCGCAGGGCAAGCTCCAACTGGCTGATGCGCCGCTGCTCCCGCCAGTCGCGCAGCAGCGGCCCCACTCCCGTGTCGGGCAAGACAGTCGTCATGCCAAGACCGTAACGTCACCGGCGGGCCGGGGCCGGTACGGGTCGCTCCGGCCCGCTGTGACGCATGCGCCGACCACCGCGACGTAAGCGGCCGAGACACCAGCAACCGAGATACCAGCAACCGAGACCCGAGCAACCGAGACACCAGCAACCGAGACCCACGGGAGCCGTTCCATGAGCGCCGAACCGCTGTCGCCGACCGAGATCGACCGCCGGCTGGAGAGCCTGCCCGGCTGGGCGCTGGAGGGGGACCGGATCACCCGGACCTTCCGGCTGCCCTCCCACTTCGCCGCCGCCGCGCTGACGGTCCACATCGCGCGGATCCAGGACGAGCTGAACCACCACTCCGACCTGACGCTCGGATACAACACGGTGGCCCTCTCCGTCCACACGCACGACGCGGGAGGCGCGGTCACCGAGAAGGACCTCGCGCTCGCCGCCCGGGTGGCGTCCGCCGCCCCGGCCCACGGCGCCGAATAGCCCGGCGCACCACGCGGCCTCCGGCTCAGGACACTGTGCCGAACCGCGGGTTCGCGCCGAGCCACTGTGCGTAGACCGGGCTGCGCGACACCGCTTCCGCGTACGCCGCGCGGGTCGCCCCGGCCACCGTCCCCGCCGCGGCGTCCGCGGCGGGGGAGTGCGGGTGCCAGCCCACCAGATGACGCCAGCTGAGCGGCGCACCTGCGAGCGGTCTGGTCACCACCCCGGGCGTGGGCGGGAACGTCGCCCGGCACAGCCCGATCGCCCGCCCCACCTGCACCAGATGGACGACGGAGGAGGTGTCCGTCTCGTACACCGACACCGGGGTGAAGCCCGACCGCGCACAGGCCGCGGTGAAACAGTCGGCGAAGCAGCCGTCGCCCGGCACATCCGCCCAGCACTCGTCCGCGAGCGCGGCCAGATCCAGTTCCGCTTCGCCGGCCAGGGCGTGATCCTCCGGCAGCATCACGAAGACCGGATCCACCCCGACCACCTCCCAGACCAGCCGGTCCACCAGCGGTGGCGGACTCTCGCCGCACGTGCCGATCAGCGCGAAGTCCAGCCGCCCGTCGATCACCAGCGAGGCGATCTCGGCCACCGACCACGAGGTGTACGTCGACACCGGCACCGACGGGTGCGCGGTGGCCATCCGGTCCACCAGACCGCCGAGCAGCGGACCGTGCGTGCCGCCCAGCCGGAACCGGTCCAGCGCCCCCGTGGCATTGGCGAACCGCACGGCCTCCGCCTGCAGTTCGCTGACCGCGGGCAGGACCACCCGGGCCCGCTCCAGCACCAGTTCGCCGAGCGGGGTGGCACGGGCTCCGGTGTGGTCACGGTCGAAGAGAGCGCCGCCCAGGGCCTTCTCGATCCGCCGCAGCTGAGCACTGAGAGCGGGCTGGGCAAGCCCCAGCGTGGCGGCGGCCTTGGTGAGGCTGCCGGTGTCGGCTATGGCACGGACCGTTCGCAGATGGCGCAACTCCAGCTCCATAAGGGCAAGTTATGGGCCCGGCGTCACCCCGGCAATATGTGTGCTCCGCCTACCGTTCGGTCGGTGTACAGGTGAGGGCATTCCGCCCGGCCGGACGACGGCGAACGACGTTCCGGTTCAGCCGTGCCGGGCGCCGTCCGCGACGGCGGCCTCGACTTGCCGAACCGGCAAAGAAGCTTGCCGCGCGCATTCCGTCCGGGGAGGCTGACCCCATGAGCAGCCACGCCGGCCACGGCCACCACGAAGCGCACCCCGCCGACATCGACTGGGACGTCCTGGGTCCCCTGTTGGAGCAGGAGGCCGAACTCAACGGTACGCAGTACGAGGAGGCGGCCCGCTGGATCGCCGCCCTGCCCACCGCGCCGAAGGTCCGCCGGGCCCTGGACGTCGGCAGCGGTCCCGGTGTCGTCTCCTGTCTGCTGGCAGAGGTCTTCCCGGAGGCCGAGGTGGTGGCCGTGGACGCCACGCCCGCTCTGCTGGAGCGCGCGACGACCCGTGCCCGACGCCTCGGCGTGATCGACCGCTTCCGGACCCTGGAGGCCGAACTGCCCGGCGACCTCGACCGGTTGGGCGAGGCCGATCTGATCTGGGCGGGCAACTCCCTGCACCACCTGGGCGATCAGCGCGGCGCTCTGGCCGGATTCGCCGCGCTCCTGCGGCCCGGCGGCACGGTCGCGCTCGTCGAGGGCGGCCTGCCCGCCCGGCGGCTGCCCCGCGACATCGGCATCGGACAGCCCGGTCTGGAGGCGCGGATGACCGCGGCCGCCGCCACGCGCTTCGAGCGCATGCGGTCCGAACTCCCCGGCGCCAAACGGGAGACCGAGGACTGGAGCGCCCTCTTCACCGCGGTCGGCCTCGTCCCGCAGGGCACCCGCAGCTTCCTGCTCGACCTGCCCGCCCCGCTCTCCCCGGCCGCCCGCGACCATGTCGTCGCGAGCATCACCCGCGAGCGCGAGGTGCTCGGCGACCTGCTGACGGCCGAGGACAGCGCCGTACTGGACCGGCTGCTGGACCCCGAGGACCCCGAAGGCCTGCACCACCGCCCCGACGTCCACCTGCTCGCCGCCCGCACGGTGCACCTGGGCCGCCGCGGCGACTGAACCGGCGACGCCGGTCCCGGGCTGCTCCGCGGCCCTACGTCACCGGCTCTCTCCGCGGTCTTACGTCACCGGCTCCAACTGCCACCACTGGAAAGGGGAGTCGGTGTCCTCCCACTGCTGGATCGTGCCGCCGCCCTCGGTGGAACGGTCCGCGACCTCCATGACGAGCCCGCTGATGAAGCTCACCAGCGTCACCGTTCCGGGGGCCTCCGGATGCTGCTCGATCAGCCACTCCTGGGCGCCGAAGTTGTTGGCCTTCCACTGCTGGATGCGGGTGCCGTTCGACGTATCGGCGCCTGCCACGTCCAGCCGCTTCCCGCTGTGCTCGTTGACCAGGTGGAAGAGGGCCGCGCCCTCGTGCACCGGGGACAACCGCCACACCTGCGCGGCCGTCCCGTCGTCCTCGCCCTGCTGGACCCGGGCCCCGCTGCCCCTGGCCGCGCCGTGCACCTCCAGCAGCAGCCGGCTGCCGACGTTGCGCAGGCGGTAGAGACCCGTCTCGACGACGGGCGCGAGTTCGCCGCTCATGTTTCCTGTCTCCCCGACTCGACGTGTGTGCTGCCGCTGGAACACGGCTGACGACGGCGGCGCCCCCACCGCGATCACGGTGGGGGCGCCGGGTGGCCGTCGGTTCAGGCGCCGGCGTCGAACTCCGCCGGGTCGGGGCCGAGCCGCCTGCCCTCGTCCAGGGCCGCGAAGGCGGCGAGGTCGTCGGCGTCCAGCTCGAAGCCGAACACATCGAGGTTCTCCTTGATCCGCGACGGGGTCACGGACTTCGGGATCACGATGTTGCCGGTCTGCAGGTGCCAGCGCAGCACCGCCTGGGCGGGGGTGCGGCCGTGCTTCTGGGCGATGGCGACGACCGTCGGCACCTCCAGCAGGCCCTTGCCCTGGCCCAGCGGCGACCACGCCTCGGTGGCGATGCCGTGGTCGGCGTGGAAGGCGCGGGACTCGGCCTGCTGAAGCTGCGGGTGCAGCTCGATCTGGTTGACGGCCGGGACCACGGAGGTCTCGGCGAGCAGCCGCTTCAGGTGCTCGGGGTGGAAGTTCGACACGCCGATGGCCTTCGCGCGGCCGTCGGCGAGGATCTTCTCGAACGCCTTGTACGTGTCGGTGTAGGCGTCCTTCACCGGAACCGGCCAGTGGATCAGGTACAGGTCGACGTAGTCCAGGCCGAGCTTGTCCAGCGAGGCGTCGAAGGCGCGCAGCGTGCTGTCGTGGCCCTGCTCGCCGTTCCACAGCTTCGTGGTGACGAAGAGCTCGTCGCGGGCGACGCCGGAGGCGGCGATGGCCTTGCCGGTGCCCGTCTCGTTCTCGTAGATCGCGGCGGTGTCGATGCTCCGGTACCCGGTCTCGATGGCCGTGGCGACCGCCTTCTCCGCCTCGTCGTCCGGCACCTGCCAGACGCCGAAACCGAGCTGCGGCATGTCGAGGCCGTTGTTGAGGGTGATGGAGGGGACCTGGCTCACGAGCGATCGATCCTAACGTCGTCGGTTGGTGACTCCCCACGACAACGACCGGGCTGGTCCAGGCATTCCCGTGGCCGCCGGTCAGTGGTAGAGCGCGTCGACCTCGACCGCGTACGCCGTCTCGATCGCCTTGCGCTTCAGCTTCAGCGAGGGCGTCAGCAGCCCCAGCTCCTCGGTGAACGGATGGGCCAGGATCCGGAACGTACGGATCGACTCGGCCTGCGACACCGCCGTGTTGGCGGCAACCACCGCCCGCCGGACCTCCATCTCCAGGTCCGGGTCGCGCACCAGGTCGGCCGGGCCCAGCGGGGTCCGGCCCTGCATCGACAGCCAGTGCTCCACGGACTCCTGGTCGACGGTGACCAGCGCCGCGATGTACGGGCGGTCGTTGCCGACGACGATGCACTGCGCCACCAGCGGATGCGCCCGTACGCGTTCCTCCAGGCCGGCCGGCGAGACGCTCTTGCCGCCGGACGTCACCAGGATCTCCTTCTTCCGCCCGGTGATCGTCAGATAGCCGTCCTCGTCCAGCGCACCGAGGTCCCCGGTCGCCAGCCAGCCGTCCTGCAGCACCGCCCGGGTGGCCGCCGGATTGCCCAGATAGCCGGAGAACACGTTCGGCCCGTGCACCCACACCTCGCCGTCGTCCGCGATGTGCACCGAGGTACCGGGGATGGGCTGCCCGACCGTGCCGTACCGGGTCCGCTCGGGAGGGTTCGCCGTCGCCGCGGCGGTCGACTCCGTGAGCCCGTACCCCTCGAAGACCGTCACCCCGGCGCCCGCGAAGAACAGCCCGAGCCGGCGGTCCATGCCCGAGCCGCCCGACATCGCGTGCCGCACCCGGCCGCCCATCGCGTCGCGGACCTTCTTGTAGACGACCTTGTCGAAGAACTGGTGCTGCATCCGCAGCCCTGCCGAAGGGCCGGGACCGTCCCCGAACGCCTTCTGCTCCAGGGCCTCCGCGTACTTCACCGCGATGTCGACGGCCTTGTCGAACGGCCCGGCCCGGCCCTCCGCCTCGGCCTTGCGCCGGGCCCCGTTGAACACCTTCTCGAAGATGTACGGCACCGCCAGGATGAACGTCGGCCGGAACGTCATCAGGTCCGGCATCAGCGCGTTCGCCGACAGCTCCGGCTGATGGCCGAGCTTGACCCGGCCGCGGATCGCGGCGATCTCGACCATCCGCCCGAAGACATGGGCCAGCGGCAGGAAGAGAAGCGTGGCCGCCTCGTCGCCGGGCTTGGAATGGAACACCGGCTCCCAGCGCGTGACCATCGTGTCGCTCTCGAACATGAAGCTCGCGTGCGTGATCACGCACCCCTTGGGGCGGCCCGTGGTCCCCGAGGTGTAGATGACGGTCGCCACGGAATCGGGCGTCACCGCGCGCCGGTGCCGCTGCACCACCTCGTCGTCGATGCCCACGCCCGCACCGACCAGCTCGTCCACCGCTCCGGCGTCCAGCTGCCACAGCCGCTTCAGATGCGGCAGCCGGTCGATCACCGAACCGACGGTCATCGCGTGGTCCTCGTGCTCGACCATCACCGCCACCACCTCGGCGTCGTGCAGCATCCACAGGACCTGCTCGGCGGAGGAGGTCGGGTAGATCGGCACCGACTGGGCCCCGACGGTCCAGAGCGCGAAGTCGAAGAGCGTCCACTCGTAGCGCGTACGCGACATCAGCGCGACCCGGTCACCGAACCGCACCCCGTGCGCGATCAGCCCTCTGGCCAGGGCCAGCACGGAATCGCGGAACTCCCCGGAGGTCACATCACGCCACTGGCCCCGGGCGTCCTTGCGGCCGAGCGCGACGCGGTGCGGATCGTCCTCCGCGTAGTCGAAGACCACATCGGCCAGACCGCCGACCTGAGGCGCCGCCGCCATGGGTGGGACAGTGAAATCGCGCAATGACATGCTCCTAATGGCGCTCCGCACAGCGCCGCGACGCTACCCCAACGCGTGGCCCGGCGGGAGGGGCCCGGAGCCTCCGCACACCGAGTCGTCCGCACAGGTCAACCGTCGAAATCCGGCCAGATGGGCAAGGCTCGGGCGTCCGCCCGGTCCAGTTCTGACGGAGGGGTAAGCGGCTCGCGCCGGAATCTCCACCGAATCCGCCCGCTGTTGCCACGGCCGGCCCGCGCCGGACGCGGAGAGGGCGGGGTCGCTTCCAGGGCGTGTCCGGCGGATCAGGACCGGACAGGCCGTGCCGGGCGTCGCGGCCCCGGTCAAGATCGGCCGGACACGCCCTGGCCGCCCGCCCCGCGGTGCAGCCGGTCGCCGCCCGCCAGGATCGCGGAGGCCAGCGCGTCGGCCGCCTCCTGGGACGCGCCCCGGCGGCTCCCGTGCAGCAGGACGAAGTCGACGGTGCCGAGCTCCGGCAGCCCCGTCCTGGCCGGAACCGGCACCAGGCCCGGTGGGACCATTCCGCGCGAGTGCGCCATCACCCCCAGGCCCGCCCGCGCCGCCGCGACCAGACCGCTCAGACTCGTACTCGTACAGGCGATCCGCCAGGTCCGCCCGTGCTCCTCCAGCACCTCCAGGGCCCGGGCCCGGGTGATGGCCGGCGGCGGGAAGACGACCAGCGGCACGGGGCGCTCCGGATCGACGCGCAGCTGTGGTGCGCCGATCCAGTCCAGCGCGTCCTGCCACATCAGTTCGCCGTGGGTGTCACCGGTACGCCGTTTGGCCAGCACCAGATCAAGCCGGCCCGCTTCGAGCTGCCGGTGCAGCGTCCCGGACAGCTCCACGGTGAGCTGGAGCTCGACCTCCGGATGGTCGCGGCGGAAGGACTCCAGGATCTCGGGGAGCCGGGTCAGCACGAAGTCCTCGGAGGCCCCGAACCGCAGCCGACCGCGCAGCCGGGTGCCCGCGAAGAACGCCGCGGCCCGCTCGTGCGCCGACAGGATCGTCCCCGCGAAGCCGAGCATCGCCTCGCCGTCCTCGGTGAGATCGACGCGATGGGTGTCCCGGGCGAACAGCTGCCGCCCGGTCGCCTCCTCCAGCCGCCGCACATGCTGGCTGACCGTGGACTGGCGGATCCCGAGCCGGCGCGCGGCCTGGGTGAAGCTGAGCGTCTGGGCCACGGCGAGGAACGTACGCAGCTGGGCGGGGTCGTACGTGGCGTCCATGAGGTCACGTTATCGGGTTCTGTGATGACAGTCAGAGTGGAATACCGGATTCCCGATGGCCCGGTACGGGAGCAGGATGGACGCCGGAACAGAACGCCTACCGCCGGAGCGCCCGAGCACATGACCCGCCGCTTTCCACGACCGCCGTCCTGGCTGCCGGTCGACGCCTACATCCTGGCGCTGGCCGCGACCGTGGCCCTCGCGGCGCTGCTGCCCGCCCGGGGTACCGCCGCCGATGTGGCGGGCGGGGCCTCCACCGGTGCGGTCGCCCTGTTGTTCTTCCTCTACGGGGCGCGGCTCTCCACGGCAGAGGCGCTCGACGGACTCAAGCACTGGCGCCTCCACCTCACCGTTCTGGCCTGCACCTTCGTCGTCTTCCCGCTGCTGGGGCTGGCGAGCCACGGCCTGGTGCCCCACGTGCTGACGCCCGAGCTCCAGGCGGGCTTCCTCTTCCTGTGTCTGGTCCCCTCGACGATCCAGTCGTCCATCGCCTTCACCTCGATCGCCCGGGGCAATGTGCCCGCCGCGATCTGCGCCGGGTCCTTCTCCAGCCTCGCCGGGATCTTCGTGACCCCGCTGCTCGCCGCTCTGCTCCTCGGCTCGACCGGGGGAGGCTTCTCGGCGGACTCGCTGCTGCGGATCGTGCTCAAGCTGCTCGTCCCGTTCCTCGCCGGACAGCTGCTGCGCCGCTGGGTCGGCGGCTTCCTCGCCCGGCACAGGAAGGTGCTCGGACTGGTCGACCGGGGGTCGATCCTCCTCGTCGTCTACACCGCGTTCAGCCAGGGGACGGTCGCGGGTGTCTGGCACCGGGTCACCCCGGCCCGGCTCGGCGGGCTGCTCGCCGCCGAGGTGGTCCTGCTGGCGCTGATGCTCGCCCTGAGCTGGTACGGGGCGCGGCGGCTGGGGTTCGACCGGGCGGACCGGATCGCCATCCAGTTCGCCGGTTCGAAGAAGAGCCTGGCGGCCGGGCTGCCGATGGCGAGCGTCATCTTCGGGGCGCACGCGAGCCTCGCCGTGCTGCCGCTGATGCTCTTCCACCAGATGCAGCTGATGGTCTCCGCGGTGATCGCCGAACGCCGCTCCCGCGACCCCGGACAGCCGCAGGACCCGGCCGTTTCCGAGCGCGCCAAGGACTCCGGTCACGCCAAGGGCTTCACGCCGGAAGCCCCGGAAACCACCGGCGCCGCACCGGCCACGATGCCCCGCTAGGACCTGGCGTCGAACTGCCGCCTGCCGTCCCCGGCCTCACCCCCGGGGCACCGCCGCCTCCAGCGCGATCCGGTGCTCACCGGCGTACACGTTCATCGACGGGCCGCGCAGGAAGCCGACCAGCGTCAGTCCGCTCTCCGCCGCCAGGTCCACGGCCAGCGAGGACGGGGCCGAGACCGCCGCGAGCACCGGGATCCCCGCCATCACGGCCTTCTGCGCCAGCTCGAACGAGGCCCGTCCCGACACCAGCAGCACGGCCCGCGACAGGGGCAGCCGATGGTCCGTGAGCGCGCGGCCCACCAGCTTGTCGACCGCGTTGTGCCGGCCGACGTCCTCGCGGATGTCCAGCAGCTCACCCTCCTCGGAGAACAGCGCGGCGGCGTGCAGACCGCCCGTCCGGTCGAACACCTGCTGCTCGGCCCGCAACCGGTCCGGGAGGGCGGACAGCAGTTCCGGAGTGACCCGCACCGGGGGAGCGTCGGACACCGGGTGCCGGGTCGTGGTGCGTACCGCGTCCAGGCTGGCCTTGCCGCACAGGCCGCACGAGGAGGTGGTGTAGACGTTCCGCTCCAGCGTGATGTCGGGGACCCGGACCCCGGGAGCGAGCTTCACGTCCACCACGTTGTAGGTGTTCGCACCGTCCGCCGTGGCCCCGGCGCAGTAGACGATCGACTGGACCTCGTCCCCTTCGGCGATCACCCCCTCGCTGACCAGGAAGCCCGCGGCCAGTGCGAAGTCGTCGCCCGGCGTCCGCATGGTGATGGCCAGTGGCCGGCCGTTCAGCCGGATCTCCAGCGGTTCCTCCGCCACCAGGGTGTCCGCGCGGGAGGAGACGGCACCGTCCCGGATGCGGAGGGTGCGTCGGCGTTCGGTGACCCGTCCCATGGATGTGAACCCGATTCTGTCCGTGTGCGGCGGCTTCCGCGTCCGTGGGCGGAAGCCGAAACCTGACTCCGTCATTGTCCGGCACCCGCACCGGCGTGTCGCAGCCGCCGGTCCAGCACGCTGACCTGGCTGTTGTCAATGCTCCAACGTGTGGGCCGGATATCTGTGGGATCACGTGCCCCCGTACCCGGCGGTAGCGACCAAGACTGGATGTTTCCTGCCCTACCTGACGATGGGAACCCGTATGACCGGCTCACGTGTCGTGGCGCTCGGCCACTACCAGCCCGCCAAGGTGCTCACCAACGACGACCTGGCGGCCATGGTCGACACGAGCGACGAGTGGATCACCAGCCGGGTCGGCATCAAGACCCGCCATGTGGGTGGCCCCGACGAGCCGGTGGACGAGATGGCCGCGCACGCGGGAGCCAAGGCTCTGGCCACGGCCGGTCTGCAGGCCTCGGACATCGATCTGGTGCTCGTCGCCACCTCCACCGCGATCGACCGGTCCCCGAGCATGTCGGCGCGGGTCGCGGCCCGGCTCGGCATGGGGTCGCCCGCCGTGATGGACATCAATGTGGTGTGCTCCGGCTTCACGCACGCGCTGGCCACCGCCGACCACGCGATCCGGGCCGGTGCGGCCACCCGGGCGCTGGTCATCGGCGCCGACAAGATGGCCGACATCGCGGACTGGACCGACCGCTCCACCTGTGTGCTGCTCGGTGACGGCGCGGGGGCCGCGGTCGTCACCGCCGACCCGGCCGCCCCCGACACCCCGGACGGGCCCGGCATCGGACCGGTGCTGTGGGGCTCGGTGCCGGAGATGGGCAACGCGGTCCGGATCGAGGGGACGCCGCCGCGCTTCGCGCAGGAGGGCCAGTCCGTCTACCGCTGGGCCACGACCCAGCTCCCCCCGATCGCCCGGCAGGTCTGCGAGAAGGCGGGCATCGCCCCGGAGGACCTGGGCGCGGTCGTCCTGCACCAGGCCAATCTGCGGATCATCGAGCCGGTCGCCCGCAAGATCGGCGCGGTCAACGCCGTCATCGCCCGGGACGTCGTGGACTCCGGAAACACCTCGGCCGCCTCCATCCCGATGGCCCTGTCGAAGCTGGTCGAGCGCGGTGAGGTGGCCTCCGGAGCGCCCGTTCTGCTCTTCGGATTCGGCGGGAACCTCTCGTACGCGGGCCAGGTCATCCGCTGCCCCTGACCGCCTCCGAGGATCTCCGCGCCCCCTCCCCGTCGATCTCCGTGACCCCCCTGTGCCGACCTTTGTCCTGAGTGTGGAAAAAGTTGGGGCCGATTCCTGCGCAACTTCTTCCCACTCCGGGAAAGCGCTGCTACGTTCCCCTCGAAAGCCCGACGGACTGGCCGATGTGGCGGGGAGGGACGCGTGAGACGTATGACGGCACGACCCGCGAACGCGCATCAGGCGCGGCTGCTCCGACTGCTGCGCGACGGGGGCCCCAACTCCCGTGCGCAACTGGGTGATCAGGTCGATCTCTCCCGCTCGAAGCTCGCCGTCGAGGTGGACCGGCTGCTGGAGACCGGCCTGGTGGTGGCCGACGGACTCGCCGCATCGCGCGGCGGGCGCCGCTCGCACAACATCCGGCTCGCTCCCGAACTGCGGTTCCTCGGGGTCGACATCGGTGCCACCTCGATAGATGTGGCCGTCACCAACGCGGAGTTGGAGGTACTGGGACACCTCAACCACCCGATGGACGTGCGCGAGGGACCCGTCGCCGTCTTCGAGCAGGTCCTGTCGCTGGCCGCCAAACTGCGGGCCTCCGGGCTCGCCGAGGGCTTCGACGGCGCGGGCATCGGGGTTCCCGGCCCCGTCCGCTTCCCCGAGGGCGTGCCGGTCGCGCCGCCGATCATGCCCGGCTGGGACGGTTTCCCGGTCCGCGAGGCGCTCAGCCAGGAGCTGGGCTGCCCCGTCATGGTCGACAACGACGTGAACCTCATGGCCATGGGGGAGCAGCACGCGGGCGTGGCCCGCTCCGTGGGCGACTTCCTCTGCGTCAAGATCGGTACGGGTATCGGCTGCGGCATCGTCGTCGGCGGCGAGGTCTACCGCGGTACGACCGGCAGCGCCGGCGACATCGGGCACATCCAGGTGGACCCGGACGGCCGGCCCTGCGCCTGCGGTAACAAGGGCTGCCTGGAAGCCCACTTCAGCGGCGCCGCGCTCGCCCGCGACGCGGAGGACGCGGCCCGGGAGGGCCGCTCGCCCGAGCTCGCCGCCCGGCTGGAGACGGCGGGCCGCCTCACCGCCGCCGACGTGGCGGCCGCCGCCGCTGCCGGCGACGCCGCCGCCCTCGACCTCATCCGTGAGGGCGGCAACCGACTCGGCCAGGTCATCGCGAGTCTGGTCAGCTTCTTCAATCCCGGTCTGGTGGTGATCGGCGGCGGGGTCACCGGCCTCGGTCACAACCTCCTCGCCAGTGTCCGCACCCAGGTCTACAAGCAGTCCCTGCCCCTGGCCACCGGCAACCTCCCCATCGTGCTGGGCGAGTTGGGGCCCACCGCCGGAGTGATCGGCGCGGCCCGGCTCATCAGCGACCACCTCTTCTCACCGGCCTGATCCCAGGCCGTACGACGCACCACGGAACCTTCCCGTCAGCAGTGGTACGCACCACGCGCCACGGAACCACCTCCTGTCAGCAGCCGTTCGCGGTGCCGCCGGCTCCACGGCACCTCCAGCCCTGCGCCCTGTCCGCTCACCGGCCCTCCCCGGCCTCTCGGCACCGCCCGAGCAGGGGAGACCCCATTCGCCGAGGGGATTCGTCATGGCACCAGAACCACCCCTGCTCACCATGTCAGGCATCACCAAGCTCTTCCCGGGCGTGCGCGCCCTGGACGGCGTCGACCTGGAAGTCCAGGCCGGCGAGGTCCACTGCCTCCTCGGCCAGAACGGTGCGGGCAAGTCCACCCTCATCAAGGTGCTCGCCGGAGCCCACCAGCCGGGCGACGGCGAGATCACCTGGCGCGGCGAAACCGTCCAGCTCAAGTCGCCGATCGCCGCCATGCGCCTGGGCATCGCCACCATCTACCAGGAACTCGACCTGGTCGAGGGCCTGTCGGTCGCCGAGAACGTCTTCCTCGGCCACGAGCCCACCAGCGCGGGCTTCATCGTCCGTACGGGTGAGGGGCGTTCGGCGGCGAAAGCGCTGCTGGCCCGCCTCGGTCACCCGGAGATCGACCCGGCCCGGCACGTCGGCGACCTCTCCGCCGCCCAGCAGCAGATCGTCTCCATGGCGCGGGCGCTCTCCCACGACGTCCGGCTCATCGTGATGGACGAACCCTCCGCCGCCCTCGACCCCGACGAGGTCGACAACCTCTTCCGGATCGTCGACGGCCTCACCGCCGACGGGGTGGCGGTCGTCTACATCTCGCACCGGCTGGAGGAGATCCGCCGCATCGGCGACCGGGTCACCGTCATCAAGGACGGCCGGACCGTCGCCGTCGGACTGCCCGCCGCCGACACCCCCACCCGAGACATCGTTGCCATGATGACCGGCCGCGACGTCGCCTATGTCTTCCCGCCCCGCCCCGAAGAGCCGGTCTCCGTCACCGCCGAACCGGTGCTCCGGGTCCAAGGCCTGTCCCGCAAGGGCGAGTTCGCACCCGTCGACCTCGAACTGCGGCCCGGCGAGATCGTCGGCCTGGCCGGGCTCGTCGGCTCGGGCCGCTCGGAGATCCTGGAGACGATCTACGGCGCCCGCAAGGCGAGCACCGGAACCGTCACCGTCGCGGGCCGGCAGCTCCGGCCCGGCAGCGTCCGCGCCGCCGTCGCCGCGGGCATCGGCCTCGCCCCCGAGGAACGCAAGGCCCAGGCCCTGCTGATGACCGAGTCGGTCACCCGTAACGTCTCCGTCTCCTCCCTCTCGCGCTTCGCCCGGATCGGCTGGATCGACCGGAGCGGCGAGCGGAAGGCCGCACGGAGCGCCACCCGCGAACTGCAGATGCGGCCCGACAACCCGGACGCCGCCGTCCGCACCCTCTCCGGCGGCAACCAGCAGAAAGCCGTCCTCGCCCGCTGGCTGCTGCGCGGCTGCCGGGTCCTGCTGCTGGACGAACCCACCCGTGGCGTCGACGTCGGCGCGCGCGCCGAGCTCTACGCCGTGATCCGCCGGCTGGCCGACGAAGGCCTCGCCGTACTGCTCGTCTCCAGCGAAGTGCCCGAAGTCCTGGGCCTCTCCGACCGGGTGCTGGTCCTCCGCGAGGGCGAAGTGGTCCACACGGCCCCCGCCCAGGAGCTCGACGAGCACCGCGTACTCGACCTCGTGATGGAAGGGAGCCCGACGCCATGACACAGCCCGCCCCGTCGGCGCAGCACAACGGGCCGGACAAGGGGGCCCCCACCGGCTCCTCCGACGCACCGCACGGGAAGCCGGGCGGCGGCAGGCCGGCCCTCGGACTGCGGCTCGACGTCCGGATCCTGTCCCTGCTCGGCGTCCTCGCCGCCCTGATCCTGGTCGGCGGCATCACCGAACCGGACGCCTTCCTGGACACCGGCAACCTTCAGCTGATCCTGACCCAGGCCTCCGTCATCGGTGTCGTCACCGTCGGCATGACCTTCGTCATCATCAGCGGCGGCATCGACCTCTCCGTCGGAGCGATGGTCGCCCTCGCCTCGGTGTGGGCGACGACCCTGGCCACCCAGGAGTACGGCTTCGCGGGCATCGCGTTCACCGCGGTGATCGTCGGCCTCGCCGCCGGACTCGTGAACGGCGTCCTCATCGCGTACGGGGGAATGGTCCCGTTCATCGCGACGCTGGCCATGCTCGCCTCGGCCCGCGGGCTCGCCCTCCAGATCACCGACGGCAAGACCCAGATCGTCACCGTCGACTCGGTCCTCGACCTCGGCCTGCCCGACTCCTACATCCTCGGGGTCCCGCCGCTGGTCATCATGTTCGCGGTGGTCACCGTCGTCGGCTGGCTGATCCTCAACCGGACCACCTTCGGCCGCCGCACGGTCGCCGTCGGCGGCAACGCGGAGGCCGCCCGGCTCGCCGGCATCGACGTCCGCCGTCAGCGTCTGTACCTCTACCTGCTGTCCGGGCTGTGCTGCGGCATCGCCGCCTTCATGCTGATCGTTCTGGCCGGCTCCGGCCAGAACACCAACGGCAACCTGTACGAGCTCGACGCCATCGCCGCCGCGATCATCGGCGGGACGCTGCTCAGCGGCGGCCGCGGCACCATCGTCGGCTCCGTGCTCGGTGTCCTGATCTTCACCACGATCACCAACCTCTTCGCGCTCAACAACCTCCAGAGCGACGTCCAGCAGATCGCCAAGGGCGCCATCATCGTCGCCGCCGTCCTGGTCCAGCGCCGCACCATGCGCGGCAGGGAGACCTGACCGCGCGCAACCGCACCCGAGCGCCCCACAACGCACCCCCCCGCACCCGCACCTCGTAGCACCCACCGGATGAAGGGTCAGACCGTCATGCCAGAAACCAGCCGCAGAGGGCTGCTGTTCGGAACCGCCGCCGTCTCCGCGGGCGCGCTCCTCACCGCCTGTACCAGCAACGAGCCCAAGAAGACGGAGCCCGCCGGCAACAGCGCCCCCGCCGACGACAAGCCGGGCAAGGCGGTCACCATCGGCTTCGCCGGACCGCAGGCCGACCACGGCTGGCTCAACGCGATCAACGTGAACGCCAAGTCCCGGGCGGAGACGTACTCCGACGTCACCCTGGAGATCACCGAGGGCTCCAACGACACCGCCGCCCAGATCGGCCAGGTCAAGACCCTCATCAACAAGAAGGTCGACGTCCTCGTCGTCCTCCCCGCCGACGGCAAGGCGCTCACCCAGGTCGGCCTGGAAGCGATGCGGGCGGGCATCCCGGTCGTCAACCTGGACCGCATCTTCGCCTCCCCGCAGGCCTACCGCTGCTGGGTCGGCGGCGACAACTACGGCATGGGCCTCAACGCCGGGCACTACATCGGCGAGCAGCTCAAGGACAAGCCGAACGCCAAGGTCGTCGAACTCGCCGGGATCGACAACCTGGAGCTGACCAAGCAGCGCAGCCAGGGCTTCGCCGACGCGCTCAAGAACTACTCCAACATCAAGCTGGTGGCTCGTCAGGCGGCCGAATTCACCGTCGAGTCGGGGCAGGCCAAGATGGCCCAGCTCCTCCAGGCGCAGAAGCAGTTCGACGCCCTGTGGAACCACGACGACGACCAGGGCGTCGGAGCCCTCCGCGCCATCAAGCAGGCGGGCCGCGACGAGTTCATCATGGTCGGCGGCGCCGGCGCCAAGTCCGCGATGGACGCCATCAAGGCCGACGACTCGGTCATCAAGGCGACCGTCCTCTACCCGCCGACGATGGCCGCGTCCGCGATCGACCTGGCGCGGGCGCTCGGCCAGGGCAAGGGCGTCAGCGGACTCTCCGAGATGGAGATCCCCACCTCCCTGACCCTGTACTCCGCGGTCGTGACGAAGGACAACATCGACCAGTACCTGCCGACGGGCTTCAACTGACCGGGACTCCGGGGGGTGCGGAGAGCGCATCCCCCGGCCCGTTACCGCACATCGACGAGGAGGAAGTCCGCATGGCCCGTAGTCAAGAGACGGAAACGCAAGCCCCAGCAACCCCGCCGCGGCAGGCGCCGGGAACGCTCGGGGTCGGCATGGTCGGATACGCGTTCATGGGCGCCGCCCACTCCCAGGGGTGGCGCACCGCCGGACACGTCTTCGACCTGCCCCTGCGGCCCGCTCTCGCCGCGATCTGCGGACGCGACCGGGCGGCGGTCGAGGCCGCCGCCGCCCGGCACGGCTGGGCCGCGGCGGAGACCGACTGGCGGGCCCTGATCGCCCGGGACGACGTCCAGCTGATCGACATCTGCACCCCGGGCGACAGTCACGCGGAGATCGCCATCGCCGCCCTGGAGGCGGGCAAGCACGTGCTGTGCGAGAAGCCGCTCGCCAACAACGTCGACGAGGCGGAAGCGATGGTCCGCGCCGCCGAAGCGGCCGCCGCACGCGGCCAGATGGCCATCGTGGGCTTCAACTACCGCAAGGTGCCCGCGATCTCCTACGCCCGCCGGCTCATCGCGGACGGCCGGCTCGGCCCGCTGCGCCATGTGCGGGCCACCTACCTCCAGGACTGGCTGGTGGACCCCGCCTCCCCGCTCACCTGGCGGCTCAAGCGCGAACACGCCGGGTCCGGCGCGCTCGGCGACCTCGGCGCGCACATCGTCGACCTCGCCCAGTTCCTGTCGGGCGAGCTGATCACCGGGGTGTCCGCCGTCTCCGAGACCTTCGTACGGGAGAGGCCCCTGCTCTCCGGGGCCTCGGCCGGGCTCTCCGGCAGCGCCGACACGGTGGAGCGCGGTGAGGTCACCGTGGACGACGCGGCGATCTTCACCGGCCGCCTGGCCTCCGGCGCACTGGCCTCCTTCGAGGCCACCCGGATGGCGGCGGGGCGCAAGAACGCCCTGCGCCTGGAGATCAACGGGGAGCTGGGCTCGCTCGCCTTCGACCTGGAGCGGCTCAACGAACTGTCCTTCCACGACCACACCGAACCCGCCGCCACCGCGGGCTTCCGGCGCATCCTCGTCACCGAACCCGAGCACCCCTACCTCGAGGCCTGGTGGCCGCCGGGCCACGCCCTCGGCTACGAGCACACCTTCGTCCACCAGGCCCGCGACGTGATCCACACGATCGCCGAAGGCACCGCGCCCCGGCCCTCGTTCGCGGACGGGCTCCAGGTGCAGCGGGTGCTCGCCGCCGTCGAGGAGAGCGCCGCCAAGAACTCCGTCCACACTCCGGTCCCCGCCTAGGAGGTCGCCGCCCATGCCCCGCCCCTTCACCCTCTTCACCGGCCAGTGGGCCGACCTCCCGTTGGAGGAGGTCTGCCGGCACGCCCGGGACTTCGGCTACGACGGACTGGAACTCGCCTGCTGGGGCGACCACTTCGAGGTCGACAAGGCGCTCGCCGACCCCGGGTACCTTGACGGCAGGCACCAACTGCTCGACAAGTACGGGCTGAAGTGCTTCGCGATCTCCAACCACCTGGTCGGCCAGGCCGTCTGCGACCACCCGATCGACGAACGCCACCAGGGCATCGTGCCTGCCCGCATCTGGGGCGACGGCGAGCCCGAGGGTGTACGGCAGCGGGCCGCCGCGGAGATCGCGGACACCGCCCGGGCCGCCGCCGCCTTCGGCGTCGACACGGTCATCGGCTTCACCGGCTCCTCGATCTGGCACCTGGTCGCGATGTTCCCGCCCGTTCCGCCGCACATGATCGAGCGGGGCTACGAGGACTTCGCCGAGCGCTGGAACCCGATCCTGGACGTCTTCGACGCCGAGGGGGTGCGCTTCGCCCACGAGGTGCACCCGAGCGAGATCGCCTACGACTACTGGACCACCAAGCGCGCGCTCGAAGCGGTGGACCACCGGCCCGCGTTCGGGCTGAACTTCGACCCGAGCCACTTCGTCTGGCAGGACCTCGACCCGGTCGGCTTCCTCTACGACTTCCGTGACCGGATCTACCACGTGGACTGCAAGGAGGCCCGCAAACGTCTTGACGGACGCAACGGCCGCCTCGGCTCGCACCTGCCCTGGGGCGACCCCCGGCGCGGCTGGGACTTCGTCTCCGCCGGCCACGGCGACGTGCCCTGGGAGGACGTCTTCCGGATGCTCCGGTCCATCGGCTACGAGGGCCCCGTCTCGGTGGAGTGGGAGGACGCCGGCATGGACCGGCTGCACGGCGCTCCGGAAGCGCTTGCCAGCCTCAAGCGGTTCGACTTCGACCCGCCGTCGGCCTCCTTCGACGCGGCCTTCGGCGGCGGCGAGTAGCACGGTCTGCCAGGCCCCGGGGGCATGATCCGCGCATCGGGCCCCAGCCCCCGGGGTGGCCTCGCCCTGCCCGGAAATCGCTTTGTCCTGACGGAAGCAGAAGTTCGACTTACCTGTTGCACAAGGGCTTTCCGTCGAGGACGAACAGGTCTACCGTCCACCACGTGTACACGACATGACTCGCGTCACCGGGGTCGCTCCTGACCCCGGCGACGCACGCGCGGCAGTCCCCGCGCGGCACGGCACGGCTACACCCGCCCGTACAACCGGCACTCTCCGGAGGACCTACGTGCACAGAACCAGAAAGCGGCTCCTGGCCCGGACCCCCGTCCGTAAAACCCTCGCGCTGCTCACCGGCGGCCTGCTCGCCGCAGCCACCCTGACCCTCGGCTCCGCCCCCGGCGCCGCCGCCCACCCGGGCCACCCCGGGCACGACGAGCCCGTGGCGGAGGACTTCCAGCAAGTCACCCTCGCCAAGGGCGCCGAGGAGACCGGCGAGCCCATGTCGCTCGCCGTCCTCCCCGACCGCAGCGTGCTGCACACCTCGCGCGGCGGCGAGCTGCGGATCACCGACAGCGCCGGCAACACCAGGATCTCCGGCACCCTCCCCGTGTACACGCACGACGAGGAAGGCCTCCAAGGCGTCGGCGTCGACCCGGACTTCGCCGAGAACCGGGCGATCTACCTCTTCTACGCGCCCCCGATGGACACCCCGGCGGGCGACGCCCCCGAGACCGGAACCGCCGCCGACTTCGCGAAGTTCGACGGCGTCAACCGGCTCTCCCGCTTCGTCCTCAACGAGGACGGCACCCTCGACACCGCCAGCGAGAGGAAGGTCCTGGACGTCCCCACCTCGCGCGGCATCTGCTGCCACGTCGGCGGTGACATCGACTTCGACAAGGACGGCAACCTCTACCTCTCGACCGGCGACGACACCAACCCCTTCGCCTCCGACGGCTTCACCCCCATCGACGAACGCCCGGACCGCAACCCGGCGTTCGACGCCCGCCGCACCTCGGGCAACACCAACGACCTGCGCGGCAAGATCCTGCGCATCAAGGTCGCCGACGACGGCTCGTACACCGTTCCCGAGGGCAATCTCTTCGAGCCGGGCACGGACAAGACCCGCCCCGAGATCTACGCGATGGGCTTCCGCAACCCCTTCCGCTTCTCCGTCGACCAGGCCACCGGCACCGTGTACGTCGGCGACTACGGCCCCGACGCGGGCGCGGCCGACCCCAAGCGCGGACCGGCCGGCAAGGTCGAGTTCGCCCGGGTGACGAAGGCCGCCAACTTCGGCTGGCCCTTCTGCGTCGGTGACAACGAGCCCTACATCGACTACGACTTCGCCACCAAGACCTCCGGTGCCGCCTTCGACTGCGCCGCCCCGAAGAACGAGTCGCCGCACAACACCGGGCTCGTCGACCTGCCGCCGGCCGAGGCCGCGTGGATTCCGTACGACGGCGGCTCGGTGCCCGAGTTCGGCACCGGCTCCGAGTCCCCGATGGGCGGACCCGTCTACCGCTACGACGCGGACCTCGACTCCCCGGTGAAGTTCCCCGAGGCCTACGACGGCGACTTCTTCGCCGGTGAGTTCGGCCGCCAGTGGATCAAGCGCATCGAGCAGGACGCCGACGGCGCCGTCCAGTCCATCAACGACGTGCCGTGGTCCGGCACCCAGATCATGGACATGGCCTTCGGCCCGGACGGGGCGCTGTACGTCCTCGACTACGGCCTCGCCTGGTTCGGCGGCGACGAGAACTCCGCGCTCTACCGCATCGAGAACGCCACCGGAGGCCGCTCGCCCATCGCGGAAGCCTCGGCGAACAAGACCTCGGGCACCGCGCCGCTGAAGGTGAAGTTCTCCTCGGCCGGCACGGCGGACGGCGACGACGACCCGCTGACCTACTCCTGGGACTTCGGTGACGGCGGCACCTCCACCGCCGCCAACCCCACGTACACGTACAAGAAGAACGGCACCTACACCGCCACCCTCACCGCCGAGGACCCGACCGGCCGCACCGGCTCCGCCAGCGTCCACGTCACCGTCGGCAACACCGCCCCGACCGTGGAGCTGGTGCTCCCCAAGGACGGGCAGCTCTTCGAGTTCGGTGACTCCGTGCCGTTCAAGGTGAACGTCAGCGACCCGGAGGACGGCACCATCGACTGCACCAAGGTCGAGGTCAAGTTCACCCTGGGCCACGACAGCCACGGCCACGACATCACCACCGAGCACGGCTGCGAGGGCACCATCAAGACCGCCATGGAAGGCGGCCACGATCCCAACGCCAATATCTACGGCGGCATTTCGGCCTCGTACACCGACAACGGCGGTGGCGGCCAGGGCAAGCTGACCGGAAAGGACGCCTCCCGGCTCCAGCCCAGGCACCGCCAGGCCGAGCACTTCGACGACTCCTCCGGCGTCACCACGCCGAGCAAGTCCAGTGCGCACGGCGGCAAGACGGTCGGCGACATCCACAACGACGACTGGATCTCCTTCAACACCTACGTCCTGGCAGGCACCACCAAGCTCACCGCCCGTGTCTCGTCGGCCGGTTCCGGCGGCTTCCTCGAAGTCCGCACCGGATCGCCCACCGGCAAGATCCTCGGCTCCGGCCCGGTCCCGGTGACCGGCAGCTGGGACACCTTCCAGGACATCGACATCCCGCTGCGCGGCGCGCCCAAGAAGCAGACCGAGCTCTTCCTCGTCTTCAAGGGCGGCGACGGAGCCCTCTACGACATCGACGACTTCGAGCTCTCCAACACCCCGGTCGACAAGACCGCCAAGCGCGTCCTGGTCTTCTCCAAGACCGCCGGCTTCCGCCACGACTCGATCCCCACGGGCATCGAGGCACTGAAGGAGATCGGCAAGGACACCAACATCACGGTCGACTCCACCGAGTCCGCCGCTCAGTTCACCACCAGCAACCTGGCCCGCTACGACGCCGTCGCGTTCCTCTCCACCACCGGAGACGTCCTCAACGCCGAGCAGCAGAAGGCGTTCGAGAACTACGTGGCCACCGGGGGCGGTTACGTCGGCATCCACGCGGCCGCCGACACCGAGTACGACTGGGAGTTCTACGGCGGCCTCGTCGGCGCCTACTTCGACTCCCACCCGCAGATCCAGCCCGCCACCGTCCGCGTCGAGGACCACGACCATCCGGCCACCGCGCACCTGGACGAGGAGTGGGAGCGCACCGACGAGTGGTACAACTACCGCACCAACCCCCGGGACAAGGCCAAGGTGCTGGCCACCCTCGACGAGACCACCTACACCGGCGGCAACATGAAGGGCGATCACCCGATCTCCTGGTGCCAGACCTACGAGGGCGGCCGCTCCTTCTACACCGGCCTCGGCCACACCAAGGAGTCCTACGCCGAACCGGCCTTCCGCAGCCACGTCCTGGGCGGCCTGCGCTACGCCACCGGCCAGGTCAAGGCCGACTGCAAGCCGGACAAGGACTACCGGCCCATCTTCAACGGCAAGACGCTGGAGGGATGGAAGCAGGCGGGTCCGGGGAAGTTCTCCATCAGTGACGGAGCCCTGCACTCCGAGGGCGGCATGGGCCTGCTCACCTACCAGGCCAAGGAACTGAAGTCGTACTCGCTCAAGCTCGACTGGAAGATGGCCGGCGACGACAACTCCGGTGTCTTCGTGGGCTTCCCGGAGTCCGACGACCCCTGGTCGGCGGTCGACAACGGGTACGAGATCCAGATCGACGCCACCGACGCCGCCGACCGCACCACCGGCGCCGTCTACACCTTCAAGTCCGCCAACATCAAGGCCCGCGACCGCGTCCTGCGGCCGCCGGGACAGTGGAACAGCTACGAGATCAAGGTCCGGGGTGAACGTCTGCAGGTCTTCCTCAACGGAGCGAAGATCAACGACTTCACCAACACCGACCCGGCCCGCAGCCTGAAGGACGGCTACATCGGCCTCCAGAACCACGGAGCCGACGACCAGGTGTCCTTCCGCAACATCCAACTGAAGGAGCTGCCCTCGAAGTAGGGCGGCCGCCTCTGCCGACGACGGGCGGGGGAAGCACGCACCTTCCCCCGCCCGTCGTCCACCACCCCGACATCCCCCCAGGGAGGCAGCCCGTGACCGCACACGCCGATCGTGAAGGCCGAACCGACGCCCCAGGCCGAACCGACACCCCGAGCCTTTCGGAGGCTTCCGGCCTCGCGGGCTCCGCGGAGGTCATGGGCCTCGCCGGTGCCGCGGACCGTGCGGAGGTCGCGGGCCGTACCGGCGTCTGGTTCATCGGAGCGCGCGGCTCGGTGGCGACCACCGCCACCGCGGGCTGCGCCGCCATCGCCGCGGGCCTGCACCCGCCGACCGGCATGGTCACCGAGACGTCCCCCTTCGCCGACGCCGGTCTGCCCGCCCTGACCGACCTGGTCTTCGGCGGCCACGACACCCTCGACTGCCCGCTGTCCAAGCGGGCCGAGGCACTGGCCGACGGCGGTGTGCTGCCGCACGGACTGCCCTCCGCCGTACGCGCCGAACTCGACGCCGCCGACGCCGAGATCCGCCCCGGCGGACCGCTCCCCGGCGACACCCGCAGCGACCAGGAGCTCATCGCCGCGTTCGCCGCCGACCTCACCGACTTCGCCCACCGCCACGGCCTGGCCCGCGTTGTCGTCGTCAACGTCGCCTCCACCGAACCCGCGCCCGGCCCCGACGACACCCGGCTGCCCGCCAGCTCGCTCTACGCGGCCGCCGCCCTGCGCGCCGGCTGCGCCTACGCCAACTTCACCCCCTCCACCGGACTGCGCGCCCCCGCGCTCACCGACACCGTCGCCTCCAGCGGACTTCCCCACGCAGGACGCGACGGCAAGACCGGCCAGACGCTGCTCCGTTCCGTGCTCGCCCCGATGTTCCTCCAGCGTGCCCTCGCCGTACGGGCGTGGTCCGGGTCGAACCTGCTGGGCGGCGGGGACGGGGCGGCGCTGGCCGATCCGGCGGCCGCCGCCGCGAAGAACGCCGGGAAGGAACGGGTCCTGGCCGACACCTTCGGCACCCCGCCCGAGGGTGAGGTGCACATCGACGACGTGCCCGCGATGGGGGACTGGAAGACCGCCTGGGACCACATCGCCTTCGACGGCTTCCTCGGCTCCCGCATGATCCTCCAGACCATCTGGCAGGGCTGCGACTCGGCCCTCGCGGCCCCGCTGGTCCTGGACCTGGCCCGGCTGCTCTCCCGCGCCCACGAGGCCGGGATCAGCGGCCCGCTGCCGGAGCTGGGCTTCTACTTCAAGGACCCGGACGGCGGCACCTCGGCTGCGCTCGCCGAGCAGTACGCCACCCTGCTCTCCTTCGCCGAGCGGCTGCGGGCCCAGGCATGAGGCGGCGAGGGCGAGCCGTTCCGGCCGCGCTGGTGGCGGTTCTGGCGCTGCTCCCGGCCGGGCGGCGGAACGGTTTTGCACACGGCGGCCCGTCGGCTGCCGTGACCGATGACCGCCTGTCCGGTGCGGGTGGGACTGCGCCCGCACCGGACAGGCCCGGACCGCCCCCCACGGGCCGGACCGGAGAACAGGGCGCGGACACCGGCGAGAGCCGGCCCCACGCGGCGCCCGGCCGGGGCACGCCCCGGGAACGCCTGCGGGCCTGGGCGGAACTGCTCCGCGTCGCCGCCCTGTTCTCCGTGCCCGGGGACGCGCTGGCGGGCGCGGCGGCGGTGGGCCGCCGTCCCGGCCGGGGCACCGCACTGGCCATAGGCGCGTCGCTCTGCCTGTACGAGGCCGGGATGGCCCTCAACGACTGGGCCGACCGCGAAGAGGACGCCGTGGACCGCCCGCACCGCCCGATCCCCTCGGGCCGCATCAGTCCGGCGGCGGCCCTGGGCGCGGCCGGGGTCCTGACCGCGACGGGTCTCGCCCTGGCGGCCCGGGCGGGTCGGCCCGCGCTGACCGTGGCCACCGGCCTGGCCGCCACGGTCTGGGCCTACGACCTGCACCTGAAGCACACGAAGGCGGGCCCGGCGGCCATGGCGGCGGCCCGCTCACTGGACCTCCTGCTGGGAGCGACGGCCACGGCCACAGCGCCGGGGGCCGGTACGCCGGGCGGTGGAGGGCTCTCCGACAACGTTGCCGGGGTGACGGCGGCCGCGACAGCGGCAGTGGTGCCGGCGCCGGGCACGCTGACGGCATCCCTGCCCGCGCTGCCCGCCGCCTTGGTGCTCGGGGCCCACACCTACGGCGTCACCGCCGTATCGCGCCACGAGGCGCAGGGCGGTTCCACGGGCGTCCCGCTCGCGGTGCTGGCCACCACGACGGCACTCGCGGCAGCGGTGCCGGGGGGTGGAGGGCGTTCCAGCTGGGCCACCGCCCGCGGTGCGGGCCCACAGTCCGGCGGCACCCCAGGGCAAGACCTCTTCGGGCGAGGCATCCCCGGGCGAGGCCTCCCCGGCCGGGCCACCGACCTCCTCCGGCTCCTCGTCATCGCGCTCACCGGCGCCTACCTCCGTACCGCCGGGCCACCCCTCCTGCACGCCGCACTCAACCCGTCCCCGCCGCTCACCCAGCGGGCGGTCGGCGGGGGCATCCGGGCCATGATCCCGCTCCAGGCCGCGCTCGCCGCCCGCGCCGGCGCGCCCGTCACCGGACTCGCCGTCATGGGGCTCGTCCCCCTCGCCCGCAGCCTCGCCCGGAAGGTGAGCCTCACATGACCCTCCACCTCGGATACGGCACCAACGGGCTCACCGACCTCCGCCTCGACGACGCCCTCGGCCTGCTCGCCGACCTCGGCTACGAGGGCGTCGGCCTGACCCTCGACCACATGCACCTGGACCCCATGGCCCCGGACCTCGCCGAACGCACCCGCCAGGTCCGCCGCAGGCTCACCTCCCTAGGGCTCCGGGTCACGGTGGAGACCGGCGCCCGCTATGTCCTCGACCCGCGCCGCAAGCACGGCCCCTCCCTCCTCGACCCGGACCCCGACGCCCGCGCCGCCCGCACCGCGCTGCTCGTCCGGGCCGTCGACGTGGCCGCCGAACTCGGTGCGCACGCCGTCCACTGCTTCAGCGGCATCACCCCGCCCGGCGCCTCGACGGACACCGCGTGGAAACGGCTCACGGAAGCGCTCGCCCCCGTCCTCGAAGCCGCGGACCGGTCCGGCGTTCCTGTCGCCATCGAGCCCGAACCCGGTCACCTCCTCGCCACCCTCGCCGACTTCCACCATCTGCGCGGCCTGCTCGGCGACCCGGGGCCGCTCGGCCTCACTCTCGACATCGGCCACTGCCAGTGCCTGGAGGAGGCCTCGCCGGTGGAGTGCATCAAGGACTCCGCACCCTGGCTCCGGCACGTCCAGATCGAGGACATGCGGCGCGGAGTCCACGAACACCTCCCGTTCGGCGACGGGGAGATCGACTTCCCACCCGTGCTCGCCGCCCTGGCCGCCTCGGACTACCGGGGCCTCAGCGTCGTCGAACTGCCCCGCCACTCCCACGCGGGCCCCGAACTGGCCCGCGCGTCCATCGACTTCCTGCACGACGCCATGACACGCGGTACCGCGACCAGGGGAGCCGCCCCGTGCTGAAGTCCCGCAAGGAACTGGACGCCGAACTCGGCGGGGCCGCCCGCGACTGGCTGGACGAGGCCCTCGCCGAGGCAGCCCACGACGCGGCCCGTGCGGACACCGCGCACGACGCCCCCGGTGCGGAGGCCGCCCACCCCTACGCCTCCCCGCCGTGGGAGTTGCGCTACGCCGCCGCAGGCCGGCACTGCGGCCTCGATCACGCCGACTCCGTACGCTCCCTCCTGCTCGTCGAGGCCCGCGCCTCACTGCCCTCCGTCACCCGGCTCTACCAACAAGGCACCGCCGCCGAACGCCGCGCCGTCCTCCTCACGCTGCACCTCCTCGACCTCGACGACACCGCTCTCCCGCTCGTCGAGGACGCCCTGCGCACCAACGACACCCGGCTGGTCGCCGCCGCCGTCGGCCCCTACGCCGCCCAGCACCTCGACACGCACGCCTGGCGGCACGCCGTACTGAAGTGCCTGTTCACCGAGGTGCCGGTCGCGGCCGTCGCCCGGCTCGCCGAGCGGGCCCGCGGCGACGCCGAACTCGCCCGCATGCTCGGCGACTTCGCCGCCGAACGCACCGCCGCCGGCCGCACCGTCCCCGAAGACCTGCGCACGGTCCTCGCCCTCACCGCCCCGGCCGCCGAGGAAGGCCGCCCGGCCCCGCCGACCGCAGCTCCCGCAGCCCCCGCCCCCACGGAGGAGTCCTGATGCGCATCTTCGACCCCCACATCCACATGACCTCCCGCACCACCGACGACTATCAGGCGATGTACGACGCGGGCGTCCGCGCGCTCGTCGAGCCCTCCTTCTGGCTCGGCCAGCCCCGCACCTCGCCCGCCAGCTTCTTCGACTACTTCGACGCACTCCTCGGCTGGGAGCCCTTCCGCGCCTCGCAGTACGGCATCGCGCACCACTGCACGCTCGCCCTCAACCCCAAGGAGGCGAACGACCCCCGCTGCACCCCCGTCCTGGACGCGTTGCCCCGCTATCTCGTCAAGGACTCCGTCGTCGCCGTCGGCGAGATCGGCTACGACTCCATGACCCCGGCCGAGGACCACGCGCTGGCCGCCCAGCTCCAGCTCGCCGCCGACCACGGCCTGCCCGCCCTCGTCCACACCCCGCACCGCGACAAGCTCGCCGGTCTCCACCGCACCATCGACGTCATCCGCGAATCGAACCTCCCCCCGGAGTTCGTCCTGCTCGACCACCTCAATGAGACAACCGTCAAGGCCGCCACCGACAGCGGCTGCTGGGCCGGGTTCTCCATCTACCCGGACACCAAGATGGACGAGGACCGCATGGTCACCATCCTCCAGAACCACGGCACCGAGAAGATCCTCGTCAACTCGGCCGCCGACTGGGGAAAAAGCGACCCCCTCAAGACCCGCAAGGTCGCCGACGCCATGCTGAAGGCCGGCTTCACCGAGGACGACGTCGACCAGGTCCTGTGGCGCAACCCCGTCGCCTTCTACGGCCAGAGCGGCCGCCTCCAGCTGGACGTCCTGGCACCCGATCCACTCCACGAGGGCAACTCCATCCTGCGCGGCGGGGAGTGAGGCGGCCATGCGCTTCCGCCACCCGGACGGCTCCACCGTCCACCTCGCCTACTGCACCAACGTCCACCCCGCCGAAACCCTGGACGGCGTCCGCGCCCAGCTCCGCGACCACTGCGAACCCGTCCGCCGCCGACTCGGCCGGGACCGCCTCGGCATCGGCCTCTGGCTGGCCCGGGACGCCGCCCGCGCCCTGATCAACGACCCCGCCGAACTCCGCGCGCTGCGCGCCGAACTCGACGGCCGCGGCCTCGAAGTGGTCACCCTCAACGGCTTCCCGTACGAGGGGTTCGGCGCCGACGAGGTCAAATACCGGGTCTACCGGCCGGACTGGACCGAACCCGACCGGCTCGCCCACACCACCGACCTCGCCCGCCTCCTGGCCACCCTGCTCCCGGACGACGTCACCGAGGGCACCATCTCCACCCTGCCGCTCGCCTGGCGCACCCCCTACGACGGTGACCCCGAGGCCGCGCGCACCGCACGAGCCGCCCTCACCACGCTCGCCCAGCGCCTCGACGCCCTGGCCGAGATGACGGGCAAGTCCGTCCGTATCGGACTCGAACCGGAACCGGGCTGCACGGTGGAGACCACCGCCGACGCCATCGCCCCGCTCACCGACGTCGGGCACGACCGGATCGGCATCTGCGTCGACACCTGCCACCTCGCCACCTCCTTCGAGGACCCCGCAACCGCCCTGCAGGCCCTGGCCGCCGCCGGCGTACGCGTCGTGAAGTCGCAGCTCTCCGCCGCCCTGCACGCCGAGCACCCCCACCTGCCCGAGGTCCGCTCCGCCCTCGCCGCGTTCGCCGAACCACGCTTCCTGCACCAGACCCGCACCAGCACCGCCGCCGGGCTGCGCGGCACCGACGACCTCGACGAGGCCGTCACCGGCCGGGCACTCCCCGATTCCACCCCCTGGCGCGCCCACTTCCACGTACCGCTCCACGCGCCCCCCGCGCCCCCGCTGACCTCGACCCTGCCCGTGCTCCGCGACACGCTCGCCCGGCTCGTCGGCGGACCCGCGCCGCTGACCCGGCACCTGGAGGTCGAGACGTACACCTGGCAGGCGCTGCCGGCCGAACTGCGGCCCCGCACCCGCACCCAGCTCGCCGACGGCATCGCCGCCGAACTCACCCTCGCCCGCGACCTCCTGGTCGACCTCGGCCTCAAGGAACTGCCATGAGCGCGCCCGAACCCGGCACGGAAACCGCACAGGAGACCGGCGGCCCCACCCCGCTCCTCGTCCTCGACGTCGTCGGCCTCACCCCCCAGCTCCTGGCCCATATGCCGAACCTCCGGGCCCTGGGCGAGCAGGGCGCACAGGCGCCGCTCTCCACCGTGCTGCCCGCCGTCACCTGCGCCGCCCAGTCGACCTTCCTCACCGGCGCCATGCCCGCCGAACACGGCATCGTCGCCAATGGCTGGTATTTCCGCGAGCTCGGCGACGTCCTGCTCTGGCGCCAGCACAACGGGCTCGTCGAGGGCGACAAACTCTGGGACGCGGCCCGCCGCGCCCACCCCGGCTACACCGTCGCCAACATCTGCTGGTGGTACGCGATGGGCGCCGACACCGACTGGACCGTCACCCCGCGCCCCGTCTACTACGCCGACGGCCGCAAGGAACCCGACTGCTACACCCGGCCCCCCGCCCTGCACGACGAACTGACCGACAAACTCGGCACGTTCCCCCTCTTCCACTTCTGGGGCCCCGGCGCCGACCTCGTCTCCTCCCGATGGATCATCGACGCCACCCGGCACATCATCGCCACCCGCACCCCCGACCTCGCCCTCTGCTACCTGCCCCACCTCGACTACGACCTCCAGCGTTACGGCCCCGACGACCCCCGCTCCCACCAGGCCGCCACCGACCTCGACCGGGCCATGGCCCCGCTGCTGGCCGACGCCCGGGCCGAGGGGCGTACCGTCGTCGCCCTCTCCGAATACGGCATCACCCGCGTCGACCGCCCCATCGACATCAACCGCGCCCTGCGCCGGGCGGGCCTGCTGGAGGTCCACACCCAGGACGGCATGGAATACCTGGACCCGATGGCCTCACGCGCCTTCGCCGTCGCCGACCACCAGCTCGCCCACATCTACGTACGCCGCCCCGAAGACCTGGAGGCGACCCGGGCGGCCCTCGCGGACCTGCCGGGCATCGAGCAGCTGCTCGACGACGAGGGCAAGAAGGCGCACCACCTGGACCACCCCCGCTCCGGCGAACTGGTCGCCGTCGCGGAGAAGGACGCCTGGTTCACGTACTACTACTGGCTCGACGACGCCCGCGCCCCCGACTTCGCCCAGCTCGTCGAGATCCACCGCAAGCCCGGCTACGACCCCGTCGAGCTCTTCATGGACCCCCAGGACCCCTACGTCCGGGTCAAGGCCGTCTCGGCGGTCGCCCGCAAGAAGCTCGGCCTGCGCTACCGCATGGCGGTCGTCCCCCTGGACCCCTCACCTATTCGCGGCAGCCACGGCCGCCTCCCCGAGAGCGACGACGAAGGTCCGCTCATCCTCTGCTCCACCCCCCACGCGTTCACCGAACGGGTCAGGGCCACCGAAGTGAAGTCCCTGCTCCTCCAGCTTGCCGGACTGCACTGACATTCCCCGTCACGCACCCGGCACCGCACCACTCATCCCGCACCCACCCGTCAGGTCACCAAGGGAGTCACGCGAACATGAGCCGCACCTCCAAGGACACCGAACTCGCCCGCAGACTGAGCCGCCGCAACATCCTCGGTGTCGCCGCCGGAGCCACCGCCGCCACGATCATCGGCACGGCGAGCGCCCAGGCCGACAGCCGCGACCGCGGCCAGGGACACGGCAAGGGCCACGGCCACGGACATGACCACGGCCACGGCCACGGGCACGGCAAGGGCAAGCCCGTCCTGCCGCCCGGCCGCCTCGGCATCCAGCTCTACAGCCTCCGCGACCAGGTCTCCACCCTCGGCTTCGCCCCCGTCTTCGCCGAACTGGAGAAGTACGGCTACGACGAGATCGAGTTCGCCGGCTACACCCAGGGCTCGGCCGGCGCCATCACGCTCGCCCAGCTCAAGCGGCTGGCCCGCGACCACGGGCTCAACCCGATCGGCAGCCACGTCGGCTACTACGACGACAACAACCCCGGCGCCTACACCTTCGCCCAGAACCTGGAGAAGGTCCTGGACGATGCCCAGGCGCTGGGCCTCAAGCACATCGGCACGGCCTCGGGCCCGTTTCGTTACGGCGACACGGTGGACGGCTGGAAGCGTGCGGCCGAGGACTTCAACACGTACGGGGCGGCCGCCCGTAAGCGCGGCATGAAGTTCTACCAGCACAACCACGCCGAGGAATTCTCCTTCGCGAGCGACAAGCCGCGCGTCCGCCTCTACGACGTGCTGCTCGAAGAGACCGACCCGGACCTCGTCTACCTGGAGATGGACATCTACTGGGCGTTCTGCGCCCAGTTCCGCTTCAGCAGGCGCGCGGACGGCAGTTCGGCCCCGCTCGACCCGCTGAAGTACGTCCTGAAGCACCCGAACCGCTACCCGCTGTTCCACGTCAAGGACGGCGTCCGCGACGACACGACGCGGGACGGCTACCGCATGTCGGACGTCGGCGACGGGGACATCGACTACAAGACGTTCCTGTCCAAGGTCACGCACCGGACCCATCAGGGCCGGACCTACCACCACTGGCAGGCCGAGCACGACAACCCGGTCGAGTCGCTCGCCTTCGCCCGCAAGTCGAGCGAGCACCTGCACTCCCTGCGCGAAGGCCGCTGCGGCGACTGAGGTACGAGGCCGGGCCCGCCGGATACGCTCCGGCGGGCCCGGCCGCCGCCCTGCTCACCGCGCCGCTGCCGCTACCCGATGCCCTGCCGGTCCGGAAGCAGGGCGAACTCCCGGTCGGCGGCCACCGGTACGTTCCGCTCCACGGTCTGCACGAGCAGCTCACGATGCCTGACCAGTGACCTCTTCCGGTCCTCCGGGGCGATCAGCAGCAGGTCGTCGAGGGCGGCCATGAGCCGGCGCGACACCTGGGGACTCCCGGCGACACACCAGCGGATCTCCTCGAAGGCGAGGTCGACCAGGTCGTCCCACCCCGGACCGTCCTGCACGAGACGCACCCGCCCGGCCCGGTCCCGGTGGTGGACGGTACCGAGCGGCAGATGCGCCACGGCCGCGAGGAACTGCACGATCCGGTCCAGGCACTGCACGGCGGTGGTCGGATCGTTCACGGACGTCGACAGGGCCCGCAGCGCGATGTCCGTGAGCTGCCGCAGCCCGAACGCCAGATCCTGGTGCAGGGTGCGCTCCACCGAGACGGACACCGAGTGCCGGAGCCGGTGCCGGGGCGGCACGGACCCGCCGTGGACGGCGAGGACCGGCGTCCCCGGCACCACGAAGTCGCCGATCCGCGGGATGAGCCGCAGCACGACGTCCTGCCGCCGCGCGGCCCGGACCAGCCGCGCGGTGTTCACGTCCCGCAGCACCCCGGCCCGCCCCTCGTGCCTCACCCGCGCGGTCTCCGGCCCCGGATCGTCCTCGCCGCCCAGCCCCCTCGGCATCCTGCCCAGCACCCGGAACGAGTCCCGCGCGATCTTGTCGACGACCGGCCCCACCTGCATCAGCCGCAGCGTCGCGCTCACATAGACGACGAAGAGCAGCAGACTCAGCCCGAGCAGCACCAGGATGAGCAGGCTCTGCACCAGCGGGACCGAGACCACCAGGCGCGGGTCGGTCTCGCCCTCGTACGAGGAGAGAACGAGCAGCGAGAAGAGGAACGTCGCCAGGAACACCGTCAGCGTGAGCTTGCTGATCCGGCTCCGGACGAAGATCCGCACCACCCGGGGCGTCAGCTGGCCGCTGGCCATCTGCACCGCGACCAGCGAGATGCTGAACACGACACCGATGAAGGTCATCATCGCGGAGCTGATCGTGGTGACGATCGTCTTCGCGTCCTGGGAGAACGCGATGAGCTGACCGAGCTCGTCGTACGCCTCCTCCCGCCGGAGCAGTGTGACGATCGCGTCGTCCAGCTCGGTGGCGATCAACCACAGGACGAACACGCAGACGAACCCCATGGTCGGGGCGAACCAGAACGTGTCACGCAGATGCTCACGCAGAGGGGACAGTGGACGGGGCCGGCGGTAGCCGCGATCACTCATGGACGCGAAGGTAGCCCCGGGAGCTCCACGGACCGGGGAGGCCGAGGTCGCATCGGCACGCCGCACCGCACTGACCACCAGATATGCACCGGATACGCAGGTGAAACGCACTCCGAACCCCTGGTATTGTTTTCCATGTCGCCGCGGGGAACACACCGCGAACGACAGACACCTTGTCCGGGTGGCGGAATGGCAGACGCGCTAGCTTGAGGTGCTAGTGCCCTTTATCGGGCGTGGGGGTTCAAGTCCCCCCTCGGACACCAGACCAGCAAGACCCCACTTCAGGTGGGGTCTTTTGCTTTGCCGCGCGGCCCCGCGGCGTGGGCCGGGGCAGCGCGCGCGGCGGAATCGGTCACCCGACGGAGAACAGCGCGACCGTCGCCAGGACCAGGGGGGCCGGGCAGGCCAGAGCTCCCAGCAGGAGGCTGCGTCCGTCACCGGACATACGCCGCACCGGCGGTGCCCGGCAGACCGCGACGAACATGCCCGCGCCACCGCACAGGACCGCCGAGCAGCACAGCAGGAAGCCGCCGACCGGCGCGCCCGACGCCGCGCCCCACAACGCCGTCATCCCGACCAGGAAGCACAGCCAGGAGAGCGACATCGCGGTGAGCAGCCACAGCGCCGCGGACAGCAGCACCACGCCGGGGCGCCGAGGCGGAGGCGCGATCCGGGCCGGCCGGTAGAGGGCGTCATACGTGCGGGGATCCATGCGCCGATCCTCGCCGGGCGCCCGCCGTCCGCGCCTGAGGTGTACGACTCGGCCGGGCGCGACTTGGTACTCACTTCGGCGAGGGCGCCACTCGCGGTACGGCACGGTCCGTCCGTCCCGCGTCCTTCCCACGCCCGCGCTCCCACCCCTCCGTCACGATCCGGTCTCGGCCACGGGAGGGGGTCTTGATTTCGGCCATGTAATCGATTCCAATCATCCGTGTAATCGATTCCACGGATGTCGTGCCGCCGGCCGTCACCGGTTCGTCGCCGATCGTCCCCAGGTTTCGAGGTGTACGGAAACCACAGGGAGGTGGTCCGGACATGGCGGGCATCAAGGATGTCGCGGCCGAGGCGGGAGTGTCCGTCGCGACGGTCTCGCGCGTGCTGAACAGCCATCCGTCCGTCAGCGAGGAGGCGCGAGGGCGCGTCCTCGCCGCCGTCGAGGCCCTCGGCTACCGGCCCAACGCGGTGGCCCGCTCGCTGCGCACGGCCCAGACCCGCACCCTCGGGCTGGTCATCAGCGATGTGCTCAACCCGTACTTCACCGAGCTGGCCCGCTTCGTCGAGGAGGAGGCCCGCGCCCTCGGCTACAGCGTCATCATCGGCAACGCCGACGAGCGGCCCGAGCTCCAGGACCACCACATCCGCACGCTCATCGACCGCAGGATCGACGGGCTTCTCGTATCGCCCGCCGACGGTGGCTCCCCGGTGCTGCGCGAGGTCGCGCCGAGCGGTACGCCGATGGTCTTCGTGGACCGTTGGATCCCCGGCATCGACGTTCCCGTCGTCCGGGCCGACGGTACGGGCGCGGTCAGGGATCTCGTCGCGCATCTGCACGGACTCGGTCACCGCAGGCTCGCCATCATCGCCGGGCCCGCGGCCACCACCACCGGCAACGAGCGCGTCGAGGCCTTCCGGGACGCGATGCGGGAGCTCGGGCTCGCCCTGCCCGACGCCTATATCGGGCAGGGCGACTTCCAGGCGGCCAGCGGGCGCCGGGCCACCGAGGGGTTCCTCGCCCTGCCCGACCCGCCCGAGGTCGTGTTCGCGGCCGACAACCTGATGGCGCTCGGCGCGCTGGACGCCATCAGGGCCCACGGCCTGCGCGTCCCCGACGACATCGCGCTCGCCGCCTTCGACGACATCCCGTGGTTCGTCCACACCGATCCGCCGATCACCGCCATCGCCCAGCCGACCGCGGACCTGGCACGGGCCGCCGTGCGCGCGCTGGCCGATCTGATCGAAGGGCGGACCCCGCAGTCCGTCACCCTGCCCGCCCGCCTCGTCGTACGCCGCTCGTGCGGCGGGGCCGCAACGAACCAGAGGAGCGACCGGTGACCCCACTGGAGGAGCAACCGGCCACCGTGCCGGACGAGTTGCTGCGCATCGAAGGTCTGCGCAAGACCTTCCCCGGCGTGGTGGCGCTCGACAACGTCGACTTCGACCTCCGCAGAGGCGAGGTCCATGTCCTGCTCGGCGAGAACGGCGCGGGCAAGAGCACCCTCATCAAGATGCTCTCCGGCGCCTACCGCCCCGACCGCGGCCGCATCCTGGCCGAGGGCCGCGAGGTCCGCATCGAGGGCGCCCAGGACGCCGAACGGCTCGGGATCGCGACCATCTACCAGGAGTTCAACCTCGTACCCGACCTCACGGTCGCCGAGAACATCTTCCTGGGCCGCCAGCCGCGCCGCTTCGGGCTCGTCGACCACCGCCGGATGCGCCAGGACGCGGAGAAGCTGCTGCGCCGGGTCGGCGTCGACGTACGCCCCGACGCCAAGGTCCGTGAACTGGGCATCGCCCGGCTCCAGATGGTGGAGATCGCCAAGGCGCTCAGCCTGGAGGCCCGCGTTCTGATCATGGACGAGCCGACCGCCGTGCTCACCTCCGAGGAGGTCGACAAGCTCTTCGCGATCGTGCGCCGACTCCGCGAGGACGGCGTCGGAATCGTCTTCATCACCCACCACCTCGAAGAGATCGCCGCACTCGGCGACCGCGTCACCGTCCTCCGCGACGGCCGCAGCGTCGACCAGGTCCCGGCCTCCACCCCCGAGGACGAACTCGTCCAGCTCATGGTCGGCCGCAGCATCGAGCAGCAGTACCCGCGCGAACGCCCCGATGCGGGCGACGCGTTGCTGTCCGTGCGGGGGCTGACCCGTAACGGCGTCTTCCACGACATCAGCTTCGACGTGCACGCCGGTGAGGTCGTCGGCCTCGCCGGACTGGTCGGCGCCGGGCGTACGGAGGTGGCGCGCGCGGTCTTCGGCGCCGACCCGTACGACACCGGCACCGTCGACGTACGCGGCGAACGCCTCGCCCGGCACGACGTTCCGGCGGCCATGGGCGCCGGAATAGGCCTCGTACCGGAGGACCGCAAGGGCCAGGGCCTGGTCCTCGACGCCTCCGTGCAGGAGAACCTGGGCCTGGTCACCCTGCGTTCCGCGACCCGCTCCGGGCTCGTGGACCTCAAGGGCCAGCGCACGGCCGCCGCCCGCATCGCGAAGCAGCTCGGCGTCCGCATGTCCGGCCTCGGCCAGCACGTCCGCACCCTCTCCGGCGGCAACCAGCAGAAGGTCGTCATCGGCAAGTGGCTGCTGGCCGACACCCGGGTGCTCATCCTCGACGAACCCACCCGGGGCATCGACGTCGGCGCCAAGGTCGAGATCTACCAGCTCATCAACGAGCTGACGGCCTCCGGCCACGCCGTCCTGATGATCTCCAGCGATCTGCCGGAGGTCCTCGGCATGAGCGACCGGGTGCTGGTCATGGCCCACGGCCGGATCGCCGGGGAGCTCCCCGCGGACGAAGCGACCCTGGACGCCGTCATGGCCCTCGCCGTCGGCACCCAGGGCCCCGCCGACACGCCCACCGACGCACCCGCGCCCACCGAACACCCCGCACCGAAGAAGGAAGAGGAGGGCCCCCGTGGCCACTGAGACACTCAAGAGTGACACGGGCGTAGGGGGCACCTCCGTGATACGCCGCGTCCTGCTCGACAACGGCGCGCTCAGCGCCCTGGTCGTCCTGGTGGTGGCGATGTCGCTGCTCTCCGGCGACTTCCTCACCACCCAGAACCTGCTGAACGTCGGCGTCCAGGCCGCCGTCACCGCCATCCTCGCGTTCGGCGTCACCTTCGTCATCGTCTCTGCGGGCATCGACCTGTCCGTCGGTTCGGTGGCGGCCCTGTCCGCGACGGTCCTCGCCTGGTCGGCGACATCGGCGGGCGTGCCGGTCGTCCTCGCGGTCGTCCTCGCGATCGCCACCGGCATCGCCTGCGGCTTCGTGAACGGCGCGCTCATCTCGTACGGCAAACTCCCGCCGTTCATCGCGACGTTGGCGATGCTCTCCATCGCCCGCGGTCTCTCGCTGGTCATCTCGCAGGGCAGCCCGATCGCCTTCCCCGAGTCCGTCTCGCGGCTCGGTGACACGCTCGGCGGCTGGCTCCCCGTACCGGTCCTCGTGATGATCGCGATGGGCCTGATCACCGCGATCGTCCTGGGCCGCACGTTCATCGGCCGCTCGATGTACGCGATCGGCGGCAACGAGGAGGCGGCCCGGCTCTCCGGGCTCCGGGTCAAGCGCCAGAAGATCGTCATCTACGCCCTGTCCGGCCTCTTCGCCGCCGTCGCGGGCATCGTCCTGGCCTCACGCCTCGTCTCCGCGCAGCCGCAGGCCGCCCAGGGGTACGAACTCGACGCCATCGCCGCCGTCGTCATCGGCGGCGCCAGCCTGGCCGGCGGCGTCGGCAAGGCATCCGGCACCCTGATCGGCGCGCTCATCCTCGCCGTCCTCCGCAACGGCCTCAACCTCCTGTCCGTGTCGGCGTTCTGGCAGCAGGTCGTCATCGGCGTCGTCATCGCGCTCGCCGTCCTGCTGGACACGCTGCGCCGCAAGGCCGGTTCGGGAGCGGCCTCCTCGGCGGGCGCCGCGCCCGGCGCACCCGGGTCCGGCCGCAGGAACGTGCTCAAACTCGGCGGCGCGGCACTCTGCGTGGCGATCGTCGTCGGAGCGGTCTCCTTCTTCAACTCCGGCTCCTCCGGCGGCACGACGAAGGTCGGTATGTCGCTCTCCACGCTCAACAACCCCTTCTTCGTACAGATGAAGGAAGGCGCGCAGGCCGAGGCCGAGAAGGCGGGCATCGACCTCACCGTCACCGACGCCCAGAACGACGCCTCCCAGCAGGCCAACCAGCTCCAGAACTTCACCAGTTCCGGCGTCTCCTCGATCATCGTCAACCCGGTGGACTCGGACGCCGTCGGACCGGGCGTCCGCAGCGCCAACAAGGCGGACATCCCCGTGATCGCCGCCGACCGGGGCGTCAACAAGGCGGACACCGCGACGCTCGTCGCCTCGGACAACGTGGCGGGCGGCAAGCTCGCCGCCGACGCGCTGGCCGACAAGCTCGGCGGCAAGGGCAGCATCGTCATCCTCCAGGGCACGGCGGGCACCTCCGCCAGCCGTGAGCGCGGAGCCGGCTTCGCCGAGGGGCTGAAGGCGTACCCGGACATCAAGGTGGTCGCCAAGCAGCCCGCGGACTTCGACCGCACCAAGGGCCTGGACGTCATGACGAACCTCATCCAGTCGCACCCGGGCGTCACCGGAGTCTTCGCCGAGAACGACGAGATGGCGCTCGGCGCGGTCAAGGCGCTCGGCAACAAGGCCGGAAAGTCCGTCTCGGTCGTCGGCTTCGACGGAACCCCGGACGGACTGAAGGCGGTCGAGGCCGGCACGCTCTACGCGTCGGTGGCCCAACAGCCCGCCGAACTGGGCAAGATCGCGGTACAGAACGCCGTGAGGGCGGCGAAGGACGAGAAGGTGGAAAGCACGGTGAAGGTGCCGGTCAAGGTGGTCACCCGCGAGAACGTCGCCGACTTCTCGTGAACCCGGCCCGCGTACCGGTTCTCCTGAACCGCTCCCGCGAACCGGCCTGTTGATTCCGGTGATCCCGGACCGACGAAAGCAGGAAGCACGCACATGCACGACAACGCCCCCGACGACCGGTACGACCTGCTGGTCGTCGGGTCGGCCAACGCCGACCTGGTGATCGGCGTCGAGCGCCGCCCCGCGCCCGGCGAGACGGTCCTCGGCTCCGACCTGGCCGTCCACCCCGGCGGCAAGGGCGCCAACCAGTCGCTGGCCGCCGCCCGCCTCGGCGCCAGGACGGCCCTGCTCGCCCGGGTCGGCGACGACGACCACGGACGGCTGCTGCTGGAGACCCAGCGCGCGGCCGGCGTGGAAACGGACGGCGTCCTGGTGGGCGGGGCACCCACGGGCGTCGCGCTGATCACCGTCGACCCCTCGGGCGACAACAGCATCGTGGTCTCGCCCGGCGCCAACGCACTCCTCACACCCGAGGACGTCCGGGCGGCGGCCCCGCTGCTGGCGGCCGCCCGGGTCATCTCCGTGCAGCTGGAGATCCCGCCGGCAACGGTGGCCGAGGCGGTACGCGGCCGGGGGCCGGAAACCCGCTTCGTCCTCAACCCGTCGCCGCCCGCCCCGATCCCGGAGGAGGTGCTCGCCGCCTGCGATCCGCTGGTGGTCAACGAGCACGAGGCGCGGTACATCCTGGGCGAGGACGCGGGGGAGACGCCGCACGACTGGGCCACGGCGCTCCTCGCGCTGGGACCGCGCTCGGTCGTGGTCACCCTCGGCGCGGCCGGTGCCCTGGTGGCCGACAGCCGAACGGACTCCCTGGACCACCTCGTCAGCCCGAAGGTGGAGGCCGTCGACACGACCGGCGCCGGGGACGCGTTCACGGCTGCCCTCGCCTGGCGGCTGGGCCGGGGCGACGACCTGCGGGAGGCGGCGGCCTTCGCGGTGCGGGTGGGCGCGGCGGCGGTCACGGCTCGGGGGGCGCAGGAGTCGTTCCCGACGCTGGAGGAGGTCGACGCGCTGTGAAGAAGTCGGGCATCCTCAACCGCCATCTGGCGGGAGCCATCGCCGAACTCGGCCACGGCGACACCGTCCTGATCTGCGACGCCGGTATGCCGATCCCACCCGGCCCCCGCGTCGTCGACCTGGCCTTCCGCGCCGGCACTCCGTCGTTCGCCGAGGTTGTGGACGGCCTGCTCGACGAGCTGGTCGTCGAGGGCGCGACGGCCGCCGAGGAGATCCGGGAGGCCAACCCGGAGGCAGCGGCGCTCCTCGACACCCACTTCCCCTGGCTGGAACTGGTGCCGCACGACGATGTGAAGGCGCTGACGCCGGCCGCCCGCCTGGTCGTCCGGACGGGGGAAGCCCGGCCGTACGCGAACGTGCTGCTGCGGTGCGGGGTCTTCTTCTGACGGGCGTCCGGCCGAGGAGCTGTTCTCAGCCGGACGTGCCCGAGGCGAGTGCGCAGGAACCGGACCTCTGCGCCCCGTCCTGTCCCCTCAGCGTCACGACCCCCCGGCCGTCGGTGGCCTGGTTGTAGGCGATCGTGCAGGTCAACTGGCGTACGGCCGTGGCGTCCAGTCCCTGCACGGCGAGGGGCAGGCGGGCGGTGACCCTGCCGTCCGAGGAGACCTCCACCTTCACGGTTCCCTTCTCGCGGACAGCGGGAAGCGCCGTGGTCAGACCTGCGGCCCGGTCCGCCTCGGCCGGCCCGGAGAGCAGCGCCAGGACGACCTTCTCCGTGGGTGCGGGGCCCGCCGGCCCGGAGGGGTCCCGTTCGACGGCGCCCGGCTCGACGTACTCGTCGCCGAACCCGGCCGAGGGAGTGACATCCCGGATCACGGGACTCAACCCGCCGTCCGGGGAAAGGAAGAAGAGCAGCATGTCGGCGTCACGGTTGAGGAAGGCCTCGACCGTCGCGGGGCCGCCCGCCTCGATGACGTCGGAGTCCTGGATCCCGCAGCCCCCCACCAGCGGTGCCCCGACCGTGGCGACGACGGCCGTGGCGAGGCCGCGCCACCACGCACGCCCCCTCGCGACACCGCGCCACCGCGTACGTCTCATCTGGCGGCCTCCTCGGCACGGAGCGGTATCTCGACGGTGAAGACGGCACCCCCGCGGGGCAGGTTCCCCGCGCGGATCGTGCCGCCGTGCAGATTCACGTTCTCCAGGGTGATCGCCAGGCCCAGGCCACTGCCGGGCGAGCGCGTGCGGGCCGCGTCGGCCTTGTAGAAGCGGTCGAAGATGTGCGGGAGCGCGGCTGCGGGGATGCCGGGGCCGCGGTCCGCGACCTCGACGACGAGCGCGAGCGTGCCCGAGGAGCTCGGTTCGGTGCGCAGGAGCACAGTGACGGGCGCGCCGCCGTGCCGCAACGCGTTCCCCACGAGGTTGGCGATCACGACGTCGAAGCGGCGCGGGTCGAGCCGGGCCCGGACGTCCGGGGGGAGTTCGGTGCGGATCCGGTCGTCGTCCGCCCAGCGCCGGGCCTGGAGGGTCTTGCGGATGGCCTCGGCGACATCGATCTCGTCGGAGTTCAGCTCGGCCGCGCGGGCGTCGAAGCGGGAGATCTCCATCAGGTCCTCGACGAGCACGGCCAGCTTTCCGGTCTCCGCGCTGACCAGCCGGACCGCCTGGGCGGTGTCGGGGTCCAGCCGGCCCGCGTCCTGGTCGAGGACCTCGGTGACGGCAAGCATCCCGGCGAGAGGGGTGCGCAGTTCGTGAGAGACGTCGGAGGCGAAGCGGCGCGCACGCGCTTCGGCATCGCGCAGTTCACCCACGGAGCGCTCCAGTTCGCCCGCCGACTCGTTGAACGTGTCGGCCAGGTCAGCCAGTTCGTCCCTGCCACGTACCGGTATGCGGGTGTCGAGTCTGCCGCTGCCCATGCTCCTGGCCGCACGGCGCAGCTCCCGCACCGGACGCAGCACACTGCGCGCCGCGAGCAGGGCGGGCACGAGCGCGACCGCGAGGCCGGGCAGGGCGCCGTTCCGGGCGGCGATGTGGAGGGCTTCCACGTTGATCTGCTCGTCGGTCATCCGCATGACGGCGTACAGGACGAGCCCGGTGGGGAGCTCACTGTGGGGCCCGGTTCGGAAAACAGTGGGCATGCCGATGGTCAGGTAGGGGACGCCGTCCTTGACCACCCGCTCGAAGCTGCCGTACCGGGCGCCTGTCGCGGCCCGGCGCAGTTCGGGGGTGATGACGGTGGAGACCGGGTTCTCGCCCGAGGACGCGCGGATCGAACCGTATTCGGCGAACACCACCCAGGGGCGCGGCTTGCCCGAGCGGGCGAGGTCGCGCAGGAAGTCCTCCAGCCCCTCCTCCTGGACGGGCAGCCCCCAGCCCGTCCGCTGAACCTGGTCGCGGAACGTCGAGACGGCCGTGTCCTGGGAGGTCTTCAGCAGCGCGTTGCGGGCCTCGCGGAAGGTCAGTGCGGACGTCGTGCCGGCGCTGACCGCGGCGACCAGAAGGAAGGCGGCCAGCAGCCGGGTGCGGAGACCGAACGCCCTGACCCGCGAACGCTCACGGGGGTGTGCGGCCGGCCCCGCGCCGTCCGTTCGCTCGCTCCCGCCGCCGCGCGGGCGGCCGGGGCGGGGGACGGTGGTCACAGCGGGCCGAAGCGGTAGCCGAAGCCCCGCAGGGTCTGGACGTACCGCGGGCTGCCGACCTCGTTCTCGATCTTGCCGCGCAGTCGGGCGACGCAGGCGTCGACCAGTCGGCCGTCGGCGTGGAAGGTGTGCTCCCAGACGTTCTCCAGGAGCTGCTGCCTGCTGAACACCTGCTCGGGAGCGGCGGACAGGTGCAGCAGCAGTCTGAGCTCCGAGGGAGCGAGCGTCAGAGGTCGGCCGGCCTTGGACACCGTGAGCCCGACCCGGTCGATGGTGAGGTCGCCGTAGACCTCGATGGCCGGGCGCCCCGTCGAGCCGTCGTCCATGCGGCGCAGCACCGCACGGATCCGGGCGTCGATCACCTCGGGCCGGGCGGGCTTGACGATGTAGTCGTCGGCACCGGCCTCAAGACCGATGACCACGTCGAAGTCGTCGCCGCGCGCGGTGAGCATGATGATCGGCAACTGGCTGTGCTCCCGGATCCGCCGGCAGACCTGTACGCCGGTCATGCCGGGCAGCATCAGGTCCAGCAGCAGCAGATCGGGGCGGAACTCGGCCAGCGCGGCGAGGCCGTCCTCGCCGGTTCCGGCTGCTCGTACGTCGTGGCCGCGTCGGCGCAGACCGAGTTGGACCCCCTCACGTACGAAGGGGTCGTCCTCGACGAGGAGCACGCGGGACATCGGCTGTTTCTCCCTCGGTGGTGGTGGGCGGGTCAGGTCCGGAGCCGCCGACTGTGTACACGCGAAAGCAGCGCGTTCAGTTCGGCGAGTCGCAGCGGACGGGCGAGCAGGGCGAAGGCGAGGCCGACGGCGGCCGCGCCGGCGACGGCGGCGGCCAGGGCTCCCGCCCGTGCCGCCCCGAGGTACGCGAGGTGGCCGAACGCGACGGCGGGGACGGCGGCGAGCAGCAGGCGTACGTGAGCGGCCACGGGGGACGACCGGAGGGGCCGTACGACGTCGAGCCGGCGGCACAGCACCCTGCCGGTCAGTGCCCAGCCCGCGCACAGAGCCAGCGAGTAGGCCGCTGCCATGCCCGTGACGGCCCAGCGCGCCGGCAGCAGGTGCGCGGCGGCCAGGGACAGTCCCGCGTTGAGCGCGACGATCACCAGGTTGAGCAGGAACGGCGTGCGGGTGTCGGAGAGCGCGTAGAAGGCGCGGGACAGGACGTACTGGCCCGACAGGGCGATCAGCCCCGGAGCGAAGGCCATCAGGATCCCGGCCAGGGCGGCCGTGTCGGCAGAGCTGGTCCTGCCGTACCCGAAGACGAGGGACGTCACCGGCCCGGCGAGGGCGAGCAGCGCGCAGGCGGCCGGCACGACGGCGGTGGCGCAGACCCGCAGGGCGTGGGAGACATCGCGCCGCACACCGTCGAGGTCCCCGTCGGCCGCCGCCGCACTCATCCGCGGCAGGAGCGCCGTCACCACGGACACGGTGATGATGCCGTGCGGTACGACCCACAGGACGTAGGCGTTGTTGTAGGCGCCGAACCCTGGTCCGCCGTCGAGGCCGGCGCTCGTGGCGAGCCGGGTGGTGACCCAGTAGGCGGCCTGGTTCGCGAGGACCAGCAGCACCAGCCACCCGGCCGCCCGCAGGGGCCGGGTCAGGCCGCTGCCGCGCCAGTCGAAGCGGGGCCGCCAGCGGAAGCGGGTGGCGCGCAGGGCCGGGACGAGAGCGAGCGTCTGGACCGTGATACCGGCGGTCGTGCCCCAGCCGAGCAGGGCCGTCCCGGTCGGTGTGAGGGTGTCCCCGCCACCCAGGGACAGGGCCAGGTAGAGGCCGAAGACGGCGATGACGACGACGTTGTTCAGGACCGGCGTCCACATCATCGCGCCGAACCGGCCCCGTGCGTTGAGTATCTGTCCGAGCAGCGTGAACAGTCCCAGGAAGAAGATCTGGGGCAGGCAGTAGCGGGCCAGCGCGACGGTCATCGCCGACTGTCGGCCGGTGTAGTCGGTATAGACGTCGACGATGGCGGGGGCGGCCCACACCGCGGTCGCGGTGATGACCGACAGGGCGACGACGCAGACGGTGACGAGCCGGTCGGTGTACGCCACCCCCTCGTCGGGGTGCTCCTTCGCGGCCCGCACCAGCTCGGGCACGAAGACGGCGTTCAGCGCGCCGCCCAGCAGCAGCATGTAGACGATGGTGGGCAGGGCGTTGCCGACCGCGTAGCCGTCGGCGGTCGGCCCGATGGTGCCCAGGGCCGCCGCGACCACAGCGGACCGGGCGAAACCGGTGGCGCGGGCGACGACGGATCCGGCAGCCATGACCGCACTGCCGCGCGGAGCGGTGACCGTCGTCTTCGTATCCGGCGGGACCGCGGCGCCGGGGTCGGTGCGCGTCGTCGGTGACGTCTGCTTCATCGGCGGTTCAGGTAGGCCTGGAAGGCACGGTGAAGCGCATGGTTGGCGCTACCGCCCACTGACCTCTCCCATTCCCCCGACGTCTCGACGACCTGACCACCGGTGCCGAGCTTCCACCGCAGCAATCCGTACGCACGTTCGCCCGGATCGAGAGTGGAGGGTACACCGCGCATGTCGTAGATGTCCGCTCCGGTCGCGTGGGCGTCCAGCAGCATCCGCCACTGAAGGGCGTTGGAGGGCCGGACCTCGCGGCGGTGGTCGGCCGACGCGCCGGTCTGGTACCAGATCCGGCGGCCCACGGTGATCATCGTGTGGGCGGCCAGGATCTCGCCCCGGTGCCGGGCGAGGTACAGCTTCATGCGGCCCGGTTCCTCGGCGTTGAGGGCGGCGTACTGACGCTCGTAGTACGCGAGTGAGCGGCCGAGACGGAATCCGTCGCGACGCTCGGTGAGGGTGAGCAGGCGGCTGAACTCGGGCAGGTCCGCGGCACTGCCGACCACCACCTCCACGCCCTCCTTCCGGGCCCGGCGCACATTGCGACGCCACTCCTGGTTGAGCCCGGCCCACAAGTCGTCCGGGGTGCGTCCGGCGAGCGGTACCTGGAAGACGTGGCGGGGCTGGGCATCCCCGCCCTGGCCCGTCCCGTCGCCACCGCAGCGCCGCCAGCCCCTGACCCGCAGCCGGTCGGCGACGGCGGAGCCGAGGGGATCGACCTCGCTGGCCAGGATGTCGCCGAGGCGGCGGCCCGGGCCGGCGAGCGGCTTGAGCCGGGCGGCGTCCCAGCGCCGGTAGGCGGGTGACGGTCCGATGCGCACGGCGAAGACCCCCGCACGGCGCAGGTGTTCCAGCAGCGGATCGAGCCAGTCGTCGACGTCGGGGTCGCTCCAGTCGACGACGGGCCCTTCGGGGAGGTAGGCGAAGTACTTCCGCGTACCGGGGAACTGACGCAGCAGCACCAACGCCGCCCCTGTCAGCGCGCCCGCCCCCGGATCGGGCCCCCAGCCGAGCAGTCGGGAGTGCCAGCCCTCCTTGACGTCGGCCCAGGACGGGCACTGGAGGAAGCCGGGGCCGAGGGCCCGGCCTTCGGGGGACGCGAGAAAGGCGCGATAGGTCTTCGGGGGGATGGTTTCCAGGGCCGGGCCCCGGTTCCGTGCGCGGCGCACGGGGCTGGACGACGACGACACGAGCAGCGCTGACACGGTCTGGCCTCTCCTTCTCCCCGGACGCGGTCGCGGGAGGGATGGCCCCCTCGGATGTTCCGTGGGGGCGACTCCCCGGACGTTCCGTGGGGGCGGCTCCCCGGACGTTTCGCGGGGATGCAGAGGATGCTCACAGCGCTTCATGACCGCTCCGAGCGGCGAATGTGACCGGACCATGACCGTTCCTCGCCAGTCTCCGTCACATCGCACCAGGGCGTCTGAACTGGGGTTTTCCGGCTCTACAGTCGCAGCATCGCCGACTCGTCCGGCTCTCTCACGGCTCTCCCGGAGGTCCTGTTGTCCCGCTCGTCACGCATACCCGTACTGATCCACGCCCGCGTCCGCGCCGCCGTCGTGGCCGCTCTGGTGGCACCGCTCGCCGCCTGCTCGTCGAGCACCTCTTCCGGCCCCCCGGTCGTCGAGGCGACACCGAGCCCCGACGACCGGCCCGTCACCGTCTCCGTCACGCCGACGGGCAAGCAGGTCCCGGCCGGTGAGCCCGTACGGGTCACGGTCTCGGGCGGCCGTCTCAACTCGGTGGCCGTCACCGACGCCGAGGGCCACCGGCTCGCCGGCAAGGCCTCCGCCGACGGCCGGTCCTGGGTCTCCGACCGTAAGGCCGTCCCCGGTACGGCGTACGAGGTGACGGCCGCGACCCGGAGCGCGGGCGGAACCGCCCGGAGCGTCCGGTCCACCTTCACCACGGCGGCGGCCGGCACGGTCAACAAGGTCGACTGGCGACCGGGCACCGGCACCACCGTCGGCGTCGCCCAGCCCATCTCCCTGGTCTTCGACCATCCGGTCCAGAACCGGGCCGAGGTCGAGAAACAGCTCAAGGTCACCACCTCGAACGACACCGAGGGCTCGTGGGGCTGGATGCGCGACTGGTCGGGCCGGGACCGGGTGGACTGGCGGCCCAGGACGTACTGGAAGCCGGGGACCGAGGTCACGCTGAAGGCCGAGCTGAACGGCACCGACTCCGGAGCGGGCGGCGGCTGGTTCGTACGCGACTACACGACGGCCTTCACCGTCGGGGACCGCCAGATCGTCGAGGTCGACCTCGACCGCCACCGGCTCTCCCTCGTACGGGAGGGAAGGACGGTCCGCCGGATCCCGGTCTCCGGCGGCACGCCCGGCGGCGACAAACGGTCCTGGCGAGGGACCGCCGTGCTCATGGCCAAGGAGGGCACGATCAACATGAACTCCGAGACCGTGGGTCTCGCCGACGCCTACGACAAGATGGTCGATCACTCCATGCGGTTGACCTGGTCGGGAATGTACGCGCACGCCGCCCCTTGGAACGCCCGCCATCTCGGCAGGGCCAACCGGAGTTCCGGGTGCATCGGCATGAGCGACGCGGACGCGGCCTGGTTCTACGGGCAGGTGCGGCCGGGTGATCCGTTCGAGATCACCGGCAAGGACACCAAGGGCGTGGTCGCGCCCGGGAACGGATTCGGCGCATGGAACCTCTCGTGGACCGAGTGGCAGGGGATGAGCGCGTTGCGCTGAGACGAGTGCCGGTCAGGAACGAGAACCTGAACTGCCTTGCGGGCCGGGGCGGGTGCGAGGAACGCGCCGGGGTGAAGCCACCGGCGCGACATGTCTCGTCGGGACTCCAGTCCCATGAAGGCGCCTGACGGCATCCGCCTCGGCAACGCTGTCACCGCGCAAGCGGGCCGCGGGGATGCCGGGGCGATCGCCCGTGGTGACACGGTTCCCCCGGGTTGTGCGGATACGGTCGACGTGCAGGGGACCGACCACGACGTGGTCGGGCACGAGTCCGGCCGGTGGGAGTGTTCCAGGCCCACCGGGGGCGCGCGGCGCAGGATGAGCCGGCTTGTTCCGGTCAGCGGAGTGGCCCGTCAGCGCTGCTCAGGGGTGATGCCGATGGCCCGCCGACCTCCGAGCGCCGCTCCGTCGGAGAAAAAAGCTCTGGCAGATCCTGGTGACCGGAGTTAGGATCCCCGCGATGACTCACTCCATGAACAGATTGGGGGACCCGTCCGCGCAAGGTGAGTGCTGATGCTCACTTCGACCGCGGATCGGGATTTCCACCCGTCCTTCCCGCCTTCCCCCTTCTTCCCGTCGTTCTGGCCGCGTGTACGTGAGTTCGCCGTGCCGAGCGCGATGATCGAGACTGCGACCGCCCGCCGTGAGGCCGGGGACTGGGCAGGAGCGTGCGCCGCGGCAGGCGTCGACATCGATTTCCGCCTCCGTTCCGTGGCGCGCAGCCACGGCCGGGAGCTCGCCGCCCGGATCCGGGCGGACCTTCGCCGTCTGGCTCCCGACCTGCTGCGCTGGCATCTGCCGAGAATCGCCCCGCACGGGCTGCTGCGCCCGGGGCTGACGATCGCGCTGGCCCGCTACGACCCACCCGAGCGAGACGGGCCGAGCCCCTTGCACCTGGTCGTCCGGACCCCGCCCGCCTGGGCGGACGCCGGGCAGCGGATCAGCCTCGCGCTGTGGGACGGGTCGCACACCGAACCGGGCGCCCGCCGCCATCCTCACCCGCATCCCAACCGGCGCTACCGTCTCGATCTGCACCGCCATCTGTGGGATGCGCGCAGGGTCGATGAGTTGCGGATCCGATCGGGCGTTGACGGTTCGTCACCCCGGCATGTTTCCGGCGATGTTGACCCGGAGACGTGGCGGTTCGTGCCGACGGACCGTCGCTGCGCAGTCGAACGGTGGGCGGCGGAGGCGGCGATCCTGCTCCGGGCCGAGGGGCTGGGACCGGGCGGAACGGTGGGCGTGCGGCTGGGCGGTCGGCGGCGGCTTCTCCTGCACGTGGAGGCCGGGGAGGAAGGCGGGGGCGGAAATGCTGTCGCGCGGATCGCAGCCGTGACCCCGGACCCGGGTGCGTCCACCGCGCCGGTGCTGCCGGACGCGGCCACCTGGGTGCTGCCCGACCTCGATCTGCTCCGTGCCGGGGCGATCGAGGCCGGCCGGCTGCACCCGCTGGTCGCGCGGGCCCTCGTGCCCGATCTGCCGCCGCCGGATCCGGCGGCGGCAGATCGGGCGGCGGCTCGCTCGCGTAACGGCGAACCGGCCGGGGCGCCGCGCCTCGTGGAATGCCGGGGGGCCCAGCACCGGATCGGCCTGGTCGAAGGGGCGCTCGCTCCGCTGGACCACGACCCGGCCGAGATCCGCCGCGAGGAGCTGCTGGTCGCCCTGACCGGCACTCCGCTGCCCTGCCTCCAGGCCATCGACGAAGCGCACCGCCGGCCGGACTGTCTCACCGGGGTACGTGAACGTCTCGACCACGGGGACATCGCCGGTGCCCTGGCCGTAGTCGAGGGGCTGCTCGGGCCTGGAGCGGTGCTGAGGAGCGGACCACTGCGGGACGAGCTGGAGGCCGCCGCGCAACGGCGGATCACCTACGGGCTGTTCCGCGCCGACCTGCTCGGGCCCGGCCCCATCCGCCACCGCTCCGACGCTCGCCGCATCGTCGACCCCCGTCCGCGCCGGGCACGGCGCTCGCGCCCCACAGCCGTCCGCTGACCCTGGGTCCCGGGCCCGCGGACCCTCGCTCCCCGACCACACGTACCCGCACCCACACCCGTACGCAACCGTACGCACCCGTGCTCATTCGCCCTCCCGCATACCCTCAGGTGATCACCCATGTCTTTGAACAGCCCGTCCGCTCCCGTGCTCACGGACCCCACTCCTGCCTCCCAACTCGCCGTCGCCGACGCGCTGATGAGCCTGCTCCGCGACACCACCACCGAGCCGCGCCCCGACATCCAGCTGGAGGCGCTGACCCTGGCGGTCTCCGCCGATCTGCCCGTGCTGCTCTGGGGTGAGCCGGGGATCGGCAAGACCGCCGCCCTCACCCAGCTCGCCGCCTCCCTGGACCTGCCGCTCACCACGGTCATCGCCAGCGTGCACGAGCCGTCCGACTTCTCCGGGCTGCCCATCGTGGGCGACGATCCCGCCGAACAGGGGGTTCCGATGGCCCCGCCGGACTGGGCCGTCCGTCTCGTACGGGCCGGAAAGGGCCTGCTGTTCCTCGACGAGCTGTCCACCGCACCGCCCGCCGTGCAGGCCGCACTCCTCCGTCTCGTACTGGAGCGGCGCATCGGTGCCCTCCAACTCCCGCCCGGTGTAAGGATCGTCGCCGCCGCCAACCCGCGTTCCTCGGCGGCCGACGGCTGGGAGCTGAGCCCGCCGCTCGCCAACCGGTTCGTCCACCTCCAGTGGACCCACGACCACGAGGTCGTCGTACGCGGACTCGCCGGCACCTGGCCCCGCGCGACGCTGCCCCGTCTCGACCCCGAGAGGCTGCCCGAAGCCGTGGACTTCGCCCGGCGCGCGGTGTGCGGGCTGCTCTCCGCCCGGCCCACGCTCGTCCACCGGCTGCCCAGTACGGAGACACGCCGGGGCGGCCCGTGGCCCTCCCCGCGCAGCTGGGACATGACCCTGAGTCTGATCGCCTTCGCGACCGCCGCCGGGTACTCCAGGGAGGTGCTGTCCCTGCTGGTCAGGGGCACGGTGGGGGACGGCCCGGGGCTGGAGCTGCTGGCGAGCCTGGACCGGATGGACCTTCCCGACCCGGAGGACCTCCTCGCCGACCCGGAGGGGGCGGTGCTGCCCGATCGCGGCGATCTCCGCCAGGCCGCACTGGACGGGGTCGTCGCGGCGGTGCGCACCCGCCCGGACCGGGTCCGTTGGGACGCGGCATGGGCGCTGCTCGTCCGGGCACGGGAGACCGGCGCCCCGGACCTGGTGGTCGTCCCCGCGACGACACTCGCCGCGCTCCGCCAGGAGGACTGGGACGTACCGGCGGCCATCGAGCAGCTCGCGGGCGTCGTGTCCCTGTCCGGACGCGCGGACCGCGCGGCGGCCCGGGTCGCGGCGAAGGCGAAGTCCCCGGCGACGGTGGGACGGTGAGGATGACGACGACGGGAGCGCCGGGCGCGCTCGACCTGGACAAGCTCTTCGCCGCCCGACTACAGGCCGCCCGCGCCCGCCCCTATCTGGCGACCGCCCTGTTCGCCCTGCACGCCGTGGAGTCACGGCAGGTCCCGACGATGGCCGTCGACCGGTACTGGCGGTGCTACGTCTCGCCGTCCTTCGTGGCCCGGACCCCGGTGGAGGAGCTGGCCGGTGTCTGGGTCCACGAGGTGTCGCACCTGCTGCGCGACCACCACGGCCGCAGCGACCGGGTCGCCAGGCAGCGCGGGCTGACCGCGCCGGGCGACCGGCTGCGGATGAACATCGCCGCCGACTGCGAGATCAACGACGACGTGTACGGCGACGGTCTGGCCCGGCCGAAGGGCGCCGTCTACCCGTCGACGCTGCACCTGCAGTCCGGCGAGCTGATGGAGGACTACCTGTACCAGTTCCGCCTCGGATCGCGCACCCAGCACCTCGCCTGGCTGGACTGCGGAAGCGGCGCGGACGGGCTGGAGAGGGAATGGGAGCTGGGGCCCGACGGTGCCCACGGGCTCAGCCCGCACGAACAGGACGCGGTCCGTTTCCGGGTGGCGCAGGGCATCACGGGCCGGCCGGGAAACGCCTCGAAGGGCTGGAAGCGGTGGGCGGAGGAGGCGTTCCATCCTCCGCAGCCCTGGCGGGAGTTGCTGGGCGCGGCCGTACGCTCGGCCGCCTCGGGGCCGGGAGCGGGGGAGGACTACACCTACGGCCGCCCCTCGCGTCGCTCCACCGGGCTGCCCGGTGTCGTCCTGCCGAGCCTGCGCCGCAGACCGCCCCGGGTCTCGGTCGTCATCGACACCTCCGGCTCGGTCAGCGACGCCGAACTGGGCAGCGCCCTCCTCGAAGTCGCCGCCATCTCACGTGCGGTGGGCGGCCGCCGCGACCTCGTCACCGTCCTCGCCTGCGACGCGGCGACCCGGGTCGTCCACCCGCTCTGCCAGGCCGAGGGCATCCCGCTGGTGGGCGGAGGCGGAACGGATCTGCGTACGGGCTTCGCCAGGGCGCTGCGGGCACAGCCGCGGCCCGACGCGATCGTCGTCCTCACCGACGGCCAGACACCGTGGCCGTCCTCGCAACCTGCGTGCCGGACGGTCATCGGACTGTTTCCACGTGAGCGCAGGAGGCGTTCCCACGACGAGGAGAACCTCGACTACGTGCCGCCCGGACCGCCGCTGTGGGCGCGGGTGGTGGAGATCGGTTGAGGGCCGGCGCATCGGGGGCCTTCGCGCGCTGTCACTCCGGATCGTTCCGGATGCCGTGGCACGGGGGCCGGTGAATACATTGCGTACCAGCGGAACCTTCGGCATCGGGCGTTGGTTCGACCACGGGAAGGAAGCGTGCGTAGACGTGCGCAGTACGAGCAAAGTCTTTGCGGGCGGGGCTGTTGCCATCGCCGCCCTCGTGTCCCTCGTCCAGGCTCCCGCCGCCCTGGCAGCCGGCGCCCCGTCCTCGTCGGCCGGCGCCGCGGCTCCGGTGAGCCTGTACGACGCCCAGTCCTTCCGGAACCAGGCCACGGGCCGGTGCATCGACGACACCGACAACGGCTTCCGCACCTGGAGCTGCAACGGCAGCAACGCGCAGAAGTGGAACGTCATCTCCTGGAACGACGGCACGCGCCAACTGCGGAGCGTCAACACGGCCCGCTGCATGGAGGACACCGCCAACGGCTTCCGCACCGTGCAGACCTGCAACTCCAGCCCTGAGCAGAGCTGGTGGGTCAAGGTATGGAACGACGGCTCGATCCGGTTCCAGAACCAGGCCACCGGCCGGTGCATCGACGACAGCAGCCTGGGCTTCCGCACCTGGGCGTGCAATGACACCGCGTTTCAGAGCTGGTTCTGATACCGGTTCGACGAGCTGACCGACCCGCACCATGAACCCTCGCGACAGGAGATCACGTTGAACGACAAGCAGCCGCCCACCCGCAGGAACGTCCTCCGGGCCGTCGGAGGGGTCTCCGCGGCCATGGCCCTCGGTGGCGCGGGCGTCCTCGCGTCGGCGTCGTCGGCGACCGCGGCCACCCGGGGGGCCGCGGCCGGTGACGGCTTCGGACTGCGCATCGTCGACCGCATGGAGCACGACCCCCGCATGTGGTACTACCGCTTCGAGACCGCCGCGATCGGCTGGGCGCCCGCCGTCAACGTCCTGCTCCCCGACGGCTACCACGGAAGCGGGCGCACCTACCCGGTCCTCTATCTGCTCCACGGCGGCGAGGAGGACTTCATCTCCTGGGACCGCAGGGAGATCCGTGCGATCACCGCGGGCAAGCCGATCATCGTGGTGATGCCCGACGGCGGACGCGCGGGCTGGTACTCCAACCCGGTCAGCACCAACGTCGGCCCCCGCAACTGGGAGCACTTCCACATCGAGCAGCTGATCCCGTGGATCGACGCCAACTTCCGGACGTACGCCGAATTCGACGGCCGGGCCGTCTCCGGCTTCTCGATGGGCGGCTTCGGCGCCCTGAAGTACGCGGCCAAGTACTGGGGCCACTTCGCCTCGGTGAGCTCCCACTCCGGCCCGGCCAGCCTGCGCGGCCCCGTCGCCGGAGTCAACGGCGCGGTCACCCACTGGGCCAATGCCTCGTCCGCCGCCGTCGAACTGGGCGGCGGCACCATCTACGGCGCGCCGTTCTGGGACCAGGCGAGGGTCACCGCGGACAACCCGATCGAGCGGCTGGAGAGCTACCGGGGCAAGCGGATCTTCCTGGCCGCCGGCACCAGCCCCGACCCGGTCAACTGGTTCGACACGTTCAACGAGGTCGGCGTGCTGGAGACGCAGCGGGAGTTCCGCGGCTTCCTCGACCGCGCGGGCATCCACCACGAGTGGCGTGAGCGGGGAGGCGGCCACTATGTCGACCGCCGCATCTTCGAGGACGACCTCAACGGCATCATCGGCCGCCTTCGCAAGGCGTAGCGGCGGACAACGGCGCCCCGGTCCCAGCCCCGGCTCCTGCCTCGGCGCCGGGGCCGGGGCGCTCGCGCGCGTACGCAATCACGGGTGCACGAGCGCGCGGCGGCCGGAACGATCACACCGGCCCGACGAGCCCCACCAGCTCCGCCAGCGCCCCGGCCAGCATGTCGAGCCCCGGCCCCGCGTGGCCGCCCGGCTCACTCATGTACGTGTCGCGACGGATCTCGATCATCAGCGCGCTGACCCGGCGGTCCGTTCCGTAATGCCGGAGCGGAACGTACGTACCGGCGAACGGTGTGTCGTGCCCGATGCCGTCGTGGCCGACGCGACCGCCGAACGCCTTCTCCGCCGCCGCGAGGAGCCCGGGCGGGGTGTGGAACGGGTCGGTGCCCAGACAGACGGGTGGGCGGGGGCCCGTGCCGTGCAGTTCGTAGGGGAGGGGCGCGGTCGGGTACGAGTGGACGTCGATGATCACCGCGCGGCCCGCGGCGGCGAGGCGCGCCTCGACCGCCGCCGTCATCGCCTCGGCGTACGGGTGGAAGTACGCCTCCAGCAGCGGGCCCGGGTCCGTCCCCGGCGGGCGGAGCGGCTCGCGGTGGGTGGTGCGGGTGTAGACGGCGCCCATGCCGGCGGCGAGCATCTCCTCCCGCTCGTCCGGGAAGCGTTCCGGGTCGACGACCAGCCGGGAGAGGTTGTTGACGAAGCGCCACGGGGCGGACGGCGCGGCCCTCGCCGCCGCGGCGGCCAGTTCGGCGGTGTGGGCGTCGGTGATGTGGTCGAGCTCGCGTTCCAGGGCGGCACCGTCCAACGCGATGCCGGCGCGTACCTGGTGGGGGAGGTGGCGGGATCCGTGCGGTACGTGCAGGAGGACCGGTGAGTCGGCAGCTCCCGGGATGAGCGTGAACGGCTGCTGCGGATCTCTCACGGGTACTCCTTCGGTGTGCTTCGTCCGTTCCCGCACCAGCATCCCCGACCGCTCCGGAAGCCGTCGTGCGGCAGTGGCGCTTCGCGGACGCGTACGACTGCTTCGACGAGGCGTACACCGTCTTCGACGGCATCGGCCCCTGCGACGAAGGCGCGGCGGACGTACCGGGAGCGCGGGCGTGGCCCAGCGTGCCGCTTCGTCGCCGACAGGCACCCGTATCCACTGGGCCTGACCCTCGTTCATACCGGCCCTCTCGCGCTCCCGGACGCAAGCGCCGGCCACGATATGTCGGCAGGGTCCGGGCGATGTCGCCGTCCCCTTTGGCGCGGGGCGGAAGGGGACGGCGGCGTCATGGTGCGGTTACCGGCCGGAACCGATCACCGGGTAGTGGTCGGAGAGGTTCGTGTACGTGTAGCTGGTGCCCCAGCTGGACACCGTCCAGGGGGCGCTCTCCTCCTTGATCACATCGTTCTTCCAGCCCGACGGCTTGGCATGGCCCGCGCGGTGCAGGACATGGTCCAGGTCCTCGCGCGGGTCGTCGGGGTAGCGCTCGGAGGCGATGGAGTTGTCGCGGGTGTCGAAGGAGTACGGGTGGCCCGTCCGCGCGTCCGGTGCGGTGAGGCCGGCGTCGGCGAGGAACGAGGCGTACTCCGCCGAGTGCCCGTCGACGTTGAAGTCGCCCGCGACGACGACCTGTTCCGATGCCGGTATGTTCTTCGCGTCGAGGAACGCGTCCATCGCCTTGAACTGCCGGCTGCGCATCTGGGCGGCCTCGCCCGCCGAGCAGCCGGGGTCGGTGGACTGGGCGTGGGTGCCGACGACGTGGACCCGGGCGCCGTTGACGTTCAGCACCGTGTACGCGAAACCCTTGTTCGACCACCAGTCGGCGCCGCACGCGTCCTTGTAGACGTACTGCTCCTTGCGCACGATCGGCCACTTGCTCAGGATGGTGACGCCACCGTCCTCCGGCGTCGCCGCCGCGTACGAACCGCCCGTCGCGTCCCAGCCGCTCTTGCTCCGGCCGACCACCGGGGTCTGGTACGGGTACTGGGCGGCGGCGTTCCGCAGCAGCGCGTCGGAGGAGCTGTTGTCGAAGGCCTCCTGGATCACCACGACGTCGTTGCCCTGGAAGAACGAGGTCTTCGGGATCTCGGCCGCTCGGTGGTCCTGGCCCCAGTTGGGGTAGAGGTTCTTGCTGAAGAGGAACGCGTTGTACGAGAGCACCCGCAGCGCGGGGGTCTCGGCAGCCGCTGCCTGCGGTGTGCTCACGGCCAGGGTGACGGACGCGAGAGTGGCGGACAGGGCCACGCCGGTCAGACGGCGGAACGCGGTGTTCGGCACGGAATCTCCTGCGGGTAGGTGGGGGGCGTACCGGGTGCCACCCATCAAAGCAGCGGCAGTTACCCACGGGTAGACATCGGATGGCACGAGTCTGTCCGGACGGCCGCCATCCGGATTCCCGGACCGAACACGCCGCCTACCGGACGAGGGCGCCGTACACGATGAGGTTGTCGACCGGATGGCCCTCCGCGTCGAACTCCCCGTCGCACGTGATGAGCCGCAGCGTGCTGTCCTTCGTCGGGCCGTAGACCTTCTCGGTGGGGAACGCCTTCTTGCTGACCGCTTCCTTGCCCGTGACCGTGAAGCGCAGAGTCCTCCCCGTCCCGTCGCGGACCAGCACCTCGGCGCCCTCGTGGATCTTCTTGAGGTCGTGGAAGACGGCCCGGCCGAAGCGGGTGTCGTTGTGGCCGATCAGCACGGCGGGCCCCGGTGCGCCGGGCGTGGACCCGCCGCTGTACCAGCCGGCCGTCATGCCCTGCTCCGCGGGCGGGACCTCGACCGTGCCGTCCGCGTTGAGACCCAGCTCCATGAGGGTGCTCCGTACGCCGATCGAGGGGATGGAGACCTCGGTGGGAGCCGGCCGCTCCGGCTCATCGGTCCGGGGCGGCGTGGCCGGCCCGGAGCCCGCCGCGTCCCGCGCCGACGCGGAGGGGGCGGCGGCGGTGGCTGCGGAGGGCTCGGCGGACGAGCAGCCGGCCAGGGCGACGCAGGCCGCGACGGCCGTCAGCAGGGCGGCGGTCCGCCGGAAGCGGTGGGGCGTACGGGACGGCGACGGCGACGGCACAGAGGGCTCCGGGATCGGGGTGGGGTCGGGTGGGAGGAGGAAGGGGCGTGAGTGGGTGTGGCGCCGCCCCGGTGCGGGGCGGCGCCACGGTCAGCGGTGGTGCGCGGTGCAGGTCAGCCGTTGTGGCCGGCCGCCGAGCGGCGGCGCAGCACGATCGTGCCCGCGCCCGCGAGCAGCGCGGCCCCGGCCACCGAACCGGCCAGCACCGCGGTGCTGTTGTCGCCGCTGCCTGCGGGACGTTCACCGGCGGCGACACCGCCGCGCGGCGTGACCGACGGTGCGGCCTCCTTCGCCGCGGGCGCCGGGCGGTCGCCCGCCGCCACGCCGCCGCGCGGCGTGACCGACGGTGCGGCCTCCTTCGCCGCGGGCGCCGGGCGGTCGCCCGCCGCCACGCCGCCGCGCGGGACGGCCGACGGGGCGGCGTCCCTCGGGGCTTCCGCGGCGGCCTCGCTCCGCTCCGGGGCGGGCGTGGCCACGGCGGGCTCCGACGGCTTCGGGGAGGCGTCGGCGAAGGCGGCGGCGGACGGGACCAGCACCGCTCCGGCCGCGACAGCGGCGAGGACGGCCGCACGCAGGGTGGGGCGAGAGATCAAAGCGGTCATACGGATGGCTCCATTCCATACTCGGCCCCATGACGGTCCCGGATGCGGGTGCGCACCGGGGACGGGGCATGCGGCCAGGCTGGCGTGGAGATATGAAGAAGCTGTCAGAACGCTGTGGTCATCCCATCAGGGGCCGGAAGGCTCCGTTCCGGCGGGCAGCCGGAGAGCGAACGTCGATCCCTCGCCCTCGGTACTCGTCGCCTCCACCGTGCCGCCGTGCGCCTCGACCAGCTTGCGGACGATGGCCAGGCCCAGTCCGCTGCCGCCCGTGCGGCGGCTGCGGGACTTCTCGGCGCGCCAGAACCGGTCGAAGACGTGCGGCAGATCCTCGGCGGGAATGCCGGAGCCGGTGTCCTGCACCTCGATCACCACCGTGCCGTCGCACGCCTTCCCCTCGTCGTCGCCCTCATCGCCGCCCTCGGAGGCGTACGCGCTCAGCGTCACCCGCCCGCCCTCCGGTGTGTGCCGTACGGCGTTGGACACCAGGTTGCCCACCGCCTGCCGGAGCCTGACCGGGTCCGCGCGCAGGGCCGGTTCCGGGCCGGTGGCCGCGACCGCGACGGTGAGCGTGACGCCCGCGTTCTCCGCCCGGGCCTGATGGGCGGCGGCGACCTGGCTCAGCAGCTCCCGGATCCCGACGGATACGGCATGCAGCCGCAGCACCCCGGCGTCGGCCGCGGCCAGGTCCTGGAGGTCGTCGATGATGTGCTGGAGCTGCACGGCCTCCTCCAGCAACGAGGAGACGAACGCCGGGTCGGGGTCGGCGAGTCCGTCCTGGGCGGCCTCCAGCCAGCCCCGGATGTTGCTCAGCGGGGTGCGCAGCTCATGGGCGACGTCGCTCACCATGGCCTTGCGCTGTTCCTCCAGCCGCGCCCGGTGCGCGGACATGTCGTTGAACGCGGCGGCCAGCCGTCCGACCTCGTCGTCCCCCGACACGGGCACCGACGCCGGCTGTTCCCCGTCCCGCATCCGCTGCGCCGCTCCGGTCAGCGCGTGCAGCGGGCGCACGAGCCGGGTGCCCGCGAACACCGACGCGCCCACGGTGAGGGCCAGCACGAGCGCCGCGGCTCCGGCGATCTTGGCCGTGTTCGCGGGGGAGAGGTCGAAGCCGGGCAGCGTCGCGCCGCCCTCGTCGCCGATGAAGAGGAGGGCGGGGGAGGCCACGTACGAACTGAGCTGTTCGCTGCGGGCCGTGCCCACACAGGACGCGATGGCCCGGTCGTTCTCCCCGGTGCGCTCCTGCGGCACGACGGACGGCGCGGTCTCCGCCGCGGGGACGTCGCGCGGCGCCGGCTCCGGCCGTGGCGACAGCGGCCCGGCTTCGCCCGGTACTTCCACGGCGGCCGGATCGCCCCAGGACAGATCGTTGTTCAGTCGCACGCCCTCGCGGCCCTGGCGCTTCAGACAGGCGTCGGCCAGTGCGGTGAGTGCGTCGAGCGCCTTCTGTTCCGAACGGGTCGGCGTGTCCAGCGCGGCCAGATCGCAACGGGTGCCCAGAGCGCGTTCGGGATCGTTGCCCACGATCTGCACCCGGGGCCGGCCGCTCGCGCCGACCACCACGTCGGAGGCGATCCCCGCCCGGTTCAGGCACGCCACCTTGGCGTCGGCGATCCGTCGCAACGCCGTGCTGTCGGCCGTCGACAGCCGGAACGGACCCACCGCCCGCGGATCGATCCGGTCGGCCGCGGTGCGCTGCCCGTCGGTGCCGCGCGCCGCCAGGACGGTGTCCACGGACAACGGGTCGACCACGGCGGACGCCTGCGGCGGGAGCGCCGGGGCGGTCGCCGCGGTGGCGGAGTCGGCGAGCGGCTGCCGGCTCTGCGTCGTCAGGGCGACCCGGCGGCCCGACTCCCGGGCCAGCTCCCGCACGGTCGCGCCGACTCCGTCCCAGGTCGGGTTGCGGGCGGCGTACTCCAGCAGGGTGTCGTAGATCCGGGCGTCCGCGGTGAGGTTCTGCCCCTGCTCCTGCTTGATCGCGCCCGAGGTGGTCTGCACGGCGATCCAGGCGGTGGCCGCCACCGAACACGCGGCCACCAGCGCCGAAACCGCGAGCAGCCGCCCCAGCAGGCTCCGGCGCAGCGGCAGCCGCGCCCGGCCGCCACGTCCCTTTCCGGCCGCCACCCCATCGCCCCCGCCGCGCGTCCTACGCACGCCGGGCGGCCTTCTCCGGGTCGGTGAGTTTGTAGCCGACGCCGAAGACCGTGAGCAGCCGCTCCGGCCGGCGCGGGGCCCGCTCGATCTTCTTGCGCAGGTTCATGACGTGCACGTCGACCGTCCGGGCGCTGATGTAGCGGTCGAAGCCGTGGAGCTCCTCCAGCAGCCGCTGACGGCTGAACACCCGGTCCGGCTCCGCCGCCAGGGCCGCCAGGATCCGGAACTCGCCCGGGGTGCACTCCACCGTCGCGCCGCCCACCGACACCTCGTGCCGCTCCGGGTCGACCACGAGGGCGCCGACGCGCAGGACGGGGTCCTCGGCCACCGGCTCCGGGGCGAGCGGCCGCCGGGCCCGCCGCAGCAGCGTACGGACGCGGGCCATCAGCTCGCGCGGACTGTAGGGCTTGGTCATGTAGTCGTCGGCGCCGAGATCGAGGCCGAGCAGGAGATCGTCCTCGGTCGACCGGGCGGTCAGCATCAGCACCGGCAGTCCGCGGTCCTCGGCCCGCAGCACCCGCACCACGTCCAGGCCGTCGGCCCGGGGCATCATCACATCGAGGACGAGCAGATCGGGCTCCTGGTGCCGGACGGCGTCGAGCGCGGCGAGGCCGTCGCCCACGATCCGTACGGCGTGTCCTTCCCGTTCCAGATAGCGGCGTACGAGTTCGGCCTGCTTCTCGTCGTCCTCGGCAACTATGACGTCTGCGCACACGCCTCCGATCGTAGAGCGCGGATACAGTGCGAGGCCGGGGCGGGTTCCGGAACACGGAAGCCGGGAAGGGAACCGGCGCGTTTCACCTGCGCGAGGTGGTCGCACCGGCGGAAGGAGACGGGTTGAACAGCTTCGGTACCGACGGCGGCGGGGCCGCGTCCCACGCGGCGTACAACACGGTGTCGGGGGACGCCGTCATCGTCGGGCCCGTCCTGATGGCGCAGCACATCGAGGGCATCCAGCTGCCCACGCCCCCGCCGGACGTCCCGCCGAGCCAGGGGCCCATGCCCAGCCGGGTGTTCGTCAACCGGACGGAGGAACTGGCCGATCTGCGGGACGCGGCCCTGTCCCTGGCCGCCGGACCGGAGCCGGGCGTCGTGCTGGTGGTCGGGGTAGGCGGGGTCGGCAAGACACAGCTCGTCGCCCAGGCCGTCCGGCGCGAGCTGCACCAGCTCTTTCCCGATGGTCAGCTCTACGTCGACCTGGCGGACCACCGCCGGGACGGAGCGGTCGACCTCGCCGCGGTGCTCGGGGAGTTCCTGCGCGCCCTCAAGGTCCACAAGGACTACGTGCCCGGCGGACTCGCCGAACGGACGGCGCTCTTCCGCAGCGTCGCCGCCACCCTCCGCCTCCTGGTGAAGGTGGACGACGTCCAGCACGCCCCGGAGACGAGGGCCCTGGTGCCGCCGCAGGGGCTGCTCGTGGCGACCGGGCGCCGGGTCCTGCCGTCGCTGCTGATGGACGGGGCCGTGCTCATCGATGTCGCCCCGCTGGACGAGGCGGCGGGGACTGAGCTCGTACGCCGTTGGCATGCCGACGCGGACGAGGGGACGGCCGCCGATGTCGTGCGGCTCTGCGCGGGGCACCCGTTGGCGCTGCGGGCGGCGCTGGAGTGGCTGGCCGCCCGGCCGCAGCTGACCCTCGAAGACGTGGTGCGTGATCTGACGGCCGGGCGGCACGGAACGGGCGACTACGGCGTACGGGAGGCGATGGCGGTGACCATGGGTGTGGGTGGAGGGACCGATGAGGGCGGTGTGGGCGAGGCCGTCGACGCGGTGCTGGACTCGGTGGTGGCGGGGGTGGCCGGACACACCCGGCACCTCTACGACCTCCTGGGCGTCCTGCCCGGCACGACGGCCACGGCCGATCTGCTGAAACGGCCGCCGGCGCCACCCGGGTCGACGAGGGCCTCGGTGAGCTGCTCTCCTGCCGGCTCGCGGTCCTGGTGGAGTCGTCGGACCGGCCCCGCCGCTACCGGCTGCACGACGTGGTGCGGGCCCATGCCCGGCTTCGCGCAAGGGCGTTGCCCGAGGAGCGGCGGCGGGCCGTCCTGCGGCTCGTCGTGGACTTCTACGCCGACGCGGCGGCCCATGGCGACGCGCTGGTGCTGGGCGACCGGTTCCGGATCCAGCCGCCGCCGGGCCGTCCGCTCTCCGAACTCGCCGTGCGGGGCACGCTGTTCACCGGCCGGGCCGAGGCCCTGGAGTGGCTCGACGCGGAGCGCGTCAACCTCCGGGCCGTCGTCCGGGTCGCCGTCGACGAAGGCTGGTACGAGGAGGCGTGGCGGCTCTGCGAATCGCTGTGGGCGCTCTACCACAGTCGTAAACACCTCGCGGACTGCGTCGAGTCGGGCCTCCTCGGCATCGAGGCGGCCCAGCACGAGGCGCGCCCCGATGTCGAGGTCAGGATGCGGAACCAGGTCGCCCGGGCCGCCTACGAGCTGGGCGACCTCGACCGCGCGGAGTCCCAGCTCGACGCCGCGGTCGACCTGCTGGGGCTGGCCGGCGACCCGCGGCTGAGCGGGGTCGTCCAGGAGAGCCGCGGGCTCATCGCCCTGGCGCGCGGCCGGTCGGAGGAGTCGCCCGGGGCGGCGCGCGGGCGGGCCGAGGAGGCGCGGGAGCTCTTCGAACGCGCGCTGGCGGCCAACCGTGCTGTCCCCGACCCGCACGGCATCGTCGTGCAGAGCTACAACGTGGCCCAGGCGCTGGTAGCGGGGGAGCGGTGGGCCGACGCCCTCGACGTGCTGGACGAGGCGGCCGCGACCGCCCGGACCACCGGCGACGAACCCATGCTGCCCCGGATCGACCTCGTACGGGCGCACGCCTTCGCCGGGCTGGGCGCGCTGGACCGGGCGGTGGCCGCCGCGGGCGAGGCGGCCGACGCGGCGGCCGGGCTCAGACAGTTCGCCAAGCTCGACCAGGCGCTCGAACTGCTCACCGCGCTGGCCGACCGGGCCGAGGACCGGCCGCTGCGGGCCGCCTGCGAGGAGAAGCTCGCCACGCTGCGAGCGACCATGGGGCTGAGGCCACCGGTCGCGCCGACGGCCTGAGCCTCCGCCTACTCTTCTCCCTGTCCCTTTGCCTCCCCCGGAGCCACGCGTTGTCCTCGGTGTCATCACTGCTGAGCCGCCCGTCCGGCTGGTTCCGTCGTTCCGGCCGGTCGGCCCCGTCCCGCTGGAACACCTGGGATCCGCCGAAGGCCGAGGTGCTCGGAGTGGCCCGGACGCTCACGTCCGCCACCCGGGTGGCGGACGTGATGCATCTGCTGCGCAGCGAGGACGGCATCGAGAAGTACTACACGGTCAACCCGGGTTCGGCGTTCGCGGACGGGCTCGACACCTATCTCTCCGGCCTCGGGATCCATGTGCTGAGCTGGGAGGAGGCGACCCGGCGCTCCTTCGACCTGGCCGTGAGCTGTTCGGTGCATCCGACGATGCGCCGCCTCGACGCCCCGCTGATGGTGCTGCCGCACGGCGCCGGGTACAACCGCCTCGTCACCGAGTCGACGGGTGACGCCCTCGCCCCCGCCGGGCTGTCGCGTCGGGAGCTGATGTGGCGGGGGAAGGTGGTCCCGAAGGCGATCGGCGTCTCCCACCAGGGGCAGATCGACCGGCTCGCCGAGACCTGCCCCGAGGCCGTTCCGTACGCCCTGGCCGTCGGCGACTGGTGCTTCCAGCGCATCATCGCGAGCATGTCCCACCGGGACCGGTACCGCTCGCGGCTCGGTGCGGTCGACGGGCGGCGGCTGGTCGTCGTGCACTCCACCTGGAGCGAGCACTCGCTGCTCGGGCTCCATCCGGAGCTGCCGCTGCGGCTGGTCGCCTCGCTCCCGGCCGACGAGTTCGCCGTCGCGGCCGTCTTCCACCCCAACGTGTGGGCCCGGCACACCCACGCCGGTGTGCTGGAGCGGCTCGGGGCCGCGATGGACGCCGGGCTCATGGTCATTCCGCCCCAGGAGGGCTGGCGCGCCGCGGTGGTGGCCAGTGACTGGGTGGTCGGCGATCACGGCAGTACGTCGTTCTACTCGGCAGCCGCGGACCGCGTCACGCTGCTCGCGGCCACCGGCCTCGACGAGCTGGACCCCCTCTCGCCCGCCGCCGCGTTCGCCCGGGGCGCGCCGCGCCTGGACCCCGACGGGGACGTTCTCGAGCAGCTGCTGGACGCGGCGCGCCGGCACGACCCGGCGGCGCTGAGGCCGGTGGTCGACGGGCAGCTCGCGTCGGTCGACACCTCCGGTGAGGTGACGCGGGCCCGGATGTACGAGTTCCTCGCCGGGCGCGGGGTCCGCGCTCCCCGGGAAGCGCCGCGGCCCGTTCCCGTACCGGCGCCCGAACCGGTGCGCAGGGCGCAGGTCACGGCGTACGACGTGACCGGGACGCACGACGCCTGGGGCGTGGCCGAGGTCCGGCGGCGGCCTCTGGTCGCCGGGCACCACACGGAGGCGCTCGGCTTCTACGCCGTCACCACCGAGGAGAACCACCCCCACTGGCCGAACGCCGCGGAGGTGCTGGCCCGTACGGTCGAGGACGCGGAGGTGGCCGCGCTCGACTGGATCGCGGACGCGGCCCGGCGCCACGAGAACCTCAACGTCCTGGTCGCCCGGCTGGACGAGACCCGCTGCCTCGTCCAGCTGCGCGGCGGGCGGCAGTTGGAGGCGCGCACCGAACGCGCCTGGGGCGCCAGGCGACCCGCGCTCGACCCGGTGCTCCTGGGCTCGGCCGTCAACCTGTGGCTGACCGACCTGGAGCGGTCGAAGGATCTGACGGACGGTCTGACGCTCCGCACCGGACAGTGGACCGTACAGGTGGCCTTCACCCCGGGGAAAAGGGGAGAGTAAACCGAACCATACCGAACCGTTCCACGGCCGGTCGAAAATGATCGCTCAAGCCCTCCAAGGGTTCACGAAACCTCCTTATAGTGGTGCCGCGTTGATCGTATGGTCACAACGCGCGAAGCCGTCGCCACTGGAGTCCGTACGATGACGAACCCCTCGTCCGCCATGCCCGCGTCCACGACCGGCGGCGGAGGCTGCCCCATGGGCGCCGCCACGGGCGCCGTCCAGCTCGGCGGACCCGGCTTCACCGCCGAACCGCAGGCGCTCTACCGGTCCATGCGGCGCGAACACGGGCCCGTCGTCCCGGCCGAGCTGCCCGGCGGCTTCCCCGCCTGGCTGGTGATCGGCTACCGGGAACTCCACCAGGTCACCAGCGACGGGGAGTTGTACCCCAGGGACGTATCGCTGTGGAACCAGTGGGAGAACATCCCCGCCGACTGGCCGCTGCTGCCCATGGTGGGCACCCCCATGCCGTCGATCTACTTCACCGCCGGGGCCGAGCACCGCCGGCACGTCGAGATGGTCGTACCGGCCCTCGAAGGTGCCGACCCCTTCGAGATCCGGCAGCACTGCGAGCAGTTGGCCGACCGGCTCATCGACGCCGTGTGCAGCCGGGGCACCGCCGACCTCGTCGCCGAGTTCGCCGAGCCGCTGCCCGTCCTGGTGCTCGCCCGGCTCGTCGGCTTCCCCGACGACGAGGGCACCGACATCGCGCGCGTGCTCAAGGACCTAGCCGACGGCGGGCCCGACGCACAGAATGCGCATCAGCGCTTCGGAGAGCACATGCACCGGCTCGTCGCGGCCAAGCGGGCGCGGCCCGGCGACGACGTGACCTCGCGGATGCTCGCCCACCCCGAACCGTTCACCGACGAGGAGTACGCGCTCGACCTGATGGCCATCACGGCGGCCGGGCACCTGACCACCGCCGACTGGATCGGCAACTCCACCCGGCTGATGCTCACCGAGGACCAGTTCGCCGACGCCCTGTCCGGCGGCCGGCACAGTGTCGCCGAGGCCATGAACGAAGTGCTCTGGGAGGACGGACCCACCCAGATCCTGGCCGGCCGCTGGGCCGCCCGCGACAGCCGGCTCGGCGGCCGGAACATCGCCCGCGGCGACATGCTGCTCCTCGGCCTCGGCGCCGCCAACGCCGACCCGCACATCCGACAGCAGGTCACCGCCTCCGCCGTACGCTCCGGGCAGGGCGGCAACAGCGCGCATCTGGCGTTCAGCCACGGCGAGTACCGCTGCCCCTTCCCCGCCCAGGAGATCGCCGAGATCATCGCCCGTACCGGCATCGAGGTGCTGCTGGACCGGCTGCCCGACATCGAACTGGCCGTACCCGCCGCCGAACTGGTCCGCCGGCCGTCCGCGTTCCTGCGCGGGACGACCGCGCTGCCCGTCCGCTTCACCCCCGTACGCACGACAGGAGACGCATGGTGAACTGCCCGCACGCCGAAGCCGCACAAGCCGACCGGAGCGCCGGGGTCATCACCATCGACCCCATGGTCCAGGACCTGGACGGCGAGACCGCGCGGCTGCGCGACGCCGGGGTCCTCGCCCGGATCGACCTGCTCGGCGTGCCGGCCTGGACGGTCACCCGGCACGCCGAGGCACGCCAACTGCTCGTGGACCCGCGGCTGGTGAAGGACATCGACGCCTGGGGCCCGTGGCAGAGCGGAGTGGTGACACGCGCATGGCCGCTGATCGGCATGATCGACGCCGGGCGCTCCATGTTCACCGTCGACGGGTCCGAGCACCGGCGGCTGCGCACCAAGACCTCGCAGGCGCTGACCCCCCGCCGCCTGGAGGCGATCCGCTCGGACATCGAGAAGTTCACCGAGGAACTGCTGGACGCCCTCGACGCCGCACAGGGCGAGGACGGCGTCGTCGACCTGAAGGCGGTGTTCGCCCAGCCGCTGCCGATGAAGGTCGTCGGCATGCTCATGGGTGTCGACGAGTCCCAGCACGCCATGCTCACCCGGCAGTACAAGGCGTTCTTCTCCATGCTCACCCCGCAGGACGAACGCCTCGCTCTGCTGGCCGAGTTGGACGTCTTCTACACCGACCTCGTCCGGGAGAAGACCGCCCGGCCCACCGACGACCTCACCAGTGCGCTGATCCTGGCCGAGGAGGGCGGCGACCCGCTCACCGAGGAAGAGGTCGTGGGCAACCTCAAGGCCATGGTCGCCGCCGGGCACGAGACCACCATCGGCCTCGTCCTCAACGCCGTGCGGGCTCTGCTCTCCCACCCCGACCAGCTCCGCGCGGTGCTCGCCGGAGAGATCGGCTGGGACGCGGTGGTCGAGGAGACGCTGCGCTGGGACACCCCCACCACCCATCTGCTGATGCGGTTCGCCACCGAGGACATGGCCGTCGGCGACGAGGTGATCCGCAAGGGCGAAGGAGTCGTCATCTCCTACCGGGCCATCGGACGCGACACCGAGCAGCACGGCCCCGACGCCGACGCGTTCGACATCACCCGGCCCACCCGCAACCGCCACATGACCTTCGGCCACGGCCCGCACATCTGCCCCGGCGCGGCCCTGTCGCGCGTCGAGGCGGGTATCGCGCTGCCCGCCCTGTTCGGCCGCTTCCCCGGACTCCGCCTCGCCGTCCCGGACGAGGAGATCACCAGGCTTCCGGTGATGACGCAGAACGACATGGCCGCCTTCCCCGTCCTCCTGGGCTGACGGCGACCGGCCCGGGCGCCTGGTCCGCGAACGGGACCGGGCGTTCCGGCCGGCCCGCCCCGCCGGGGCCGTGCCCCGGGCCCCGGGACGGTGTTCGAAACGGGCGCGGCGGGGCCGGACAAGATCCTGGTTGCCGAAGATTCAATCGTGATAACTTCGCCGCCAGCCATGTGAGTTGGACCGACTCGGCGGGGGATGGTCGGCTGTGGACGCTGTCCCGCACGGGCGCCCGGGACCGGATCTGGTGCAGGCGCTGGTCGATGCCCTGACCCTGCTCGACTGCGTCAAGGACCGGGGCCAGCGGTACGAGTTCGTGGACACGGTGGCCTACCGGCTCGACATCGAGCTGACCTACCCGGACAGCACGCCCCGCATCGACATGATGCATCTGGTCCGCAAGGTGATCCACCGGACCGGCGGCCCCGAGGCGATCCTCTACGCGGTCCGCGTCGTCTCCGGCAAGGACGACGCCGAGCGGATCGCCGCCGAAGCGGGCATCCGCACCGACGGCGACCGGCCGGGCCCCTGGCCCGCACCCGTCTTCGCCGAGAGCGTCGCCCGGCAGGCGCGCCCGCTGCTCGACGAGGCGACGGACATCGACGGCGTACGGCTGCGCGCCCTCCTCGCCGAGGAGCTGCCCGGCGAACTGCCCGACAGCGGAACCCCGGCCGAACTCTTCGACCAGGCGCAGGACATGACCGCGCGCGCCGACGGCCTCCCGGCCGCCGTCGTGCTGGTCGAGGCGGCCGCCACCCTGTCGGCCGAGCGCGGCGCACCGCTGCGCCGTTGGTCGGACCGCTGGGCGACGGGCGACCCCACGGCGGCGGCCGACGACGCCCGGGCCGGGGTTCCCGGGGCGTCGGATGCACTCGCCGTCTGCCGGCAGCGCCTGGAGCGGCCCGCCGCCCCCGACCCGACCGTGCCCCGGTGCCTGGTCGTGATGGTCGACCCGGCCCGGGACGGTTCACCGGACGTCTTCGTCCGGCACTGGATCAACAAGGCCCCCGGCTACTGGCGACCGGAGCCGGGCCAGGTGCAGACCGTCACCCTGGACACCCTGGCCGAAGCGGTCGAAGCCGCCGTCGAGCAGGGCGAGGCACTGTGGGCCGACCGGCCCGCGACCGGCGAACAGGGTCCGGTCCACGTCGAGTTCCTGCTCCCTTTCGACCTGCTCAACCACGACATGGCCCGCCTGGAACTGGGTACCGGAGCCCCGAGGCCCTGGCCGATCGGCCTGCGCTACCGCGTCCATCTGCGCAGCCTGGACCGGATGCGCGGCGACGCCGGGCAACTGCGCCGCTGGCAGGCCCGCTGGGACCGGCTGCGGACCGCACCCGCCCCGGCCCCGCACCGATGGAAGGCGGCGGACCGGGACGGCTTCGAGCGCTGGCGCGCCCATCTCGCCGGTGACGAGTCGCTGACCGCGGTCATCCTCGACGCGCCCGCGGTCCAGGGGCACGGTCTGGAGGCGCTGCAGACCGCCGTCGTCGAGGGCATCGGTCTCGCCGCCTGGGACCGCAGGCTGGAGAGCACCTCGCACTCCAGTGAACTGCTGACCCTGCTCCTGGGACACGCCTACGCCCAACTGCCGGACATCGTGAACAGGTTGAGGATGGGAGCGGAGGTCGACGAGGACGGCCCGCTCTGGGTGGGCCGGCACATCGCGTTCTTCTGGGACGACCCGTACCGACTGGTCGATCGTGAGGAGTTGTTGTCGGCATGACCGGACCTACCTCCGCCGCCCCGCCGCCCCCGTGGTGGGTCTTCCACGCGACCGGCAAGGCGCCCGCGGGCGAGCCGCCGGAGCTGCCCGCGCCGCCGCCCTGGCGGACGTTCCCCGGCGCACCGCTCCAGCCGCCACCGCCCGAGGACGACCGGGCCGCCGATCGCCGCCTCGGCCGGGTCCAGGACGGGCCGCAGCTCCGCCGCGAGGAGATCGACGCGGTCAACGCCGCCCTGCTGCTGCGCCGCCCGCTGCTCATCACCGGACCGCCGGGCGTCGGCAAGTCCACGCTGGCCTATCTGCTCGCCCGTGAGCTGGGGCTCGGCCGGGTGCTGCCCTGGAGCGTCGTCAGCCGCAGCACGCTCAGGGGCGGTCTGTACGCGTACGACGCGATCGGCCGCGCCCAGGCCATCGCCGCCTGGCGGGCGGCCGACGCCGGGAACACCCACGGCCCCGCACCGGACGACGCCGGTGCGGACGCGGGTGAGCGGGAGGCGACCGGTGAAGGGCCGCCCGCGCTCGGCGACTTCGTCACCCTTGGCCCGCTCGGCACCGCCCTGCTCGCCTACGAGCGCCCCCGGGTGCTGCTCGTCGACGAGCTGGACAAGAGCGACATCGATCTGCCCAACGACCTCCTTCACGTCCTGGAGAACGGCAGCTACGAGATCCCCGAACTCGTGCGCAGCAACGAGGAGTCGGCGACCGTGTTCACCGACGACCCGCGCGGCACGGCGAGGATCGAGGGCGGCCGGGTGGAATGCGCGCAGTTCCCCGTCGTCGTCATCACCAGCAACGGCGAACGGGAGTTCCCCGCCGCGTTCCGCCGCCGCTGTCTGCCGCTGGAGATGGAACCGCCCGGCCGCGAGCAGCTGATCGGCATCGTCGTCAGCCATCTGAGCCAACGCCCGGAAGGCGTCGAGGCGCTGGTGGACGAGTTCGTCAACCGCCAACGCGGCGGCGGCACCCAGTCGATCGACCAGTTGCTCAACGCCGTCCAGCTGACGACCGCGGGCGGTTTTCAACCCGACGCCGACGGGCGTAAGCTCGTCGAGATGCTCCTCCGAGACCTCTCGAAGGGCCGCTGATGAACGGCTTGCCCAGGGAGCGCGCTCCGGACCCCGCGTCCGCGCCGGCCGCCTCCCCCGATCGCGCCACCGGCGACCGGACCGAGGACGGCAGCCCGTACGACCCGGGCGCGGGCGCCGACTGGACGGAGCTCGCCGACGCCGCCTGGCTCGCCGCCGCCCGGCTCGACGCCCACCGCACCACCGGGCCCGCCCCGGACCACCCTCCCCACGCCGAACCGCGCCCCGACGCGCCCCGCCCCGCCCGCCCGTCGCCCCTCGGGCCACCGTCCGCAAGAGCGCCCGAGCCCCCGCCCGACCCGTTCCCCGGCCCACCACCGCACCCCGCGCCCGACACCGTGCCCGGGGTCTCCGGGCTGCCGGGGCCCGCGGCGTACGAACGCGAGATCCGGACCGTCCGGGAGCACACGCGCACCGGCCCCGACCGGCTGCCGGGCTCCGGACGCGACCGGGCCGTGCGGAGGGCCCGGTTACGGCTGGCCAGGTCGCTGCGCGGGCTGGGCCGCAGGGTGCCCACCGGCGGCCGCAGCGCGCTGGACGAGGAGAGCACCGCCGAGCACGGGCTGACCGACGGCCTCTGGGTCCCCTACTTCCTCCCCGACCGTGAGCGCGCCTTCGACCTGGTGCTCCTCGTCGACCGGGCCCCCACCATGCCGCCGTGGCACGGCACCGTGCGGCAGATCGCCGACGAGGCCACCCGCAGCGGGGCCTTCCGTGATGTCCGCACCGTCGGGGTGACCCTGCCCGCCGACGGCGAACCCGCTCTGCGCTGGCCCGGCGGACGCGACGGCGACCCCGCCGAACTGCTCGATGGCCGGAGCTCACGGCTCTTCCTCGTCGTCACGGACGGGCTCGCCCACGGCTGGGCGGGCCCCGGCGCCGACCGGTTGCTGGAACGGCTCACCTCGGGCGGGCCCACCGCGCTCGTCCACCTCCTGCCGCCCTATCTGCGCCACCGCTCCTCGCTGTTCCCCTTCCGCGCCCAACTGGACGCCGGCGGCTTCGGCGCACCGAACCGCCGCTTCCACTGCCGCCCGCCGCACGGCGCCCACGACCCCGTACGGCCGCTGCCCGAACCGGACGACGACACCGTGCCCGTACCGGTGCTCAGCGTCCGCGCCGGGTCCTTCCGCGCCTGGGCCGACCTGGTCACCGGCGAACGCGGGGTGCGACGGACCCTGCCGGTCGTGCTGGCGGGCGCGATGGCCAAGGGAGCCTCCGCCCCCGGGCTGCGCGCCCCGGTTGTCGACGGCCCCCGGGCGGCGGCCGCCGCCGTACGCAGGTTCCGCTCGCTCGCCAGCCCCCTGGCCCGGCAGCTCGCCGTGCTCCTGGCCCTCGTCCCGATGGACTTCGCCGTCATCCAGGAACTGCGCGAGGCAGCCCTGCCGGACGCCGGGCCCGAGCACCTCGCCGAGGTCATGATGGGCGGCCTGATCGACTGGGACACCGACGCCGAGGGCGGGCCGGACTTCGCCGACGACGTACGCGAAGCGCTGCTCGCCACCAGCACCAGGACCCAACTCGCCCGCACCGTCGGCCTGCTGGCGGAACTGCGTACGGGCAAGGGGCACGGCGCCCGGCTCCGCGCGGCCCTCCACGACCCGGTGCGCACCGCCCTGCCCGGCGTGGAACCCGGCGCCCGCCCCTGGCTCCGGATCGAGCTCGCGGTGCTGCGGGCGCTGGCCGGCCCGTACGCGGGGCGGGCCGCCCGGGTGGCGGCCCGCCTGGTGCGCCCGCCGGGCGGCCCCCCTGCCCGGCCGGGTGAGATCGGTGCGAAACCGATGAAAGACGCCCCGAATTGGGCAAAGCTGCCACCGGACAGCGTCGTTTCACCAGGAGGACCCGTGCCGCCCACGACACCACCAGCAGCTGACACCTCGGCACCAGCTGACAACACCGCCCGGAGGGCCCACAAGGAGATGGAAGTCAAAACGCCGGAAGCACGCTTCGTCCGTTCGGGCCAGCCGAAGATCATGGGCAATGTGCCGCCCAAGAACCCCAACTTCACGGGCCGCGAGTCGCTTCTCGCCGCCGTGGAGCGGCAGCTGACCGAGGACGAGACGACGGCGGTCCTCCCGCACGCTCTGCACGGCCTCGGCGGCGTGGGCAAATCGCAGATCGCCGTGGAGTACGTCTACCGCCACAGCGGCGACTACAACGTCATCTGGTGGATCCCCGCCGAGCAGGAGAGCCTGATCCTGGCCGCGCTCGCCGAGCTGGCGGCCAGCCTCGGCCTGCAGGTCGGCCCGCAGGCCAACACCGCCGTGCCCGCCGTCCGCGAGGCCCTGCGCACCGGAAAGCCCTTCGACAACTGGCTGCTGGTCTTCGACAACGCCGAGGACATCGAGGCGGTGCGCTCGTACTTCCCCAACGGCGGCACCGGAAAGATCATCGTCACCTCGCGCAACCGGGAGTGGGAGCGGATCGCCACGCCCCTCAGCGTCGACGTCTTCGACCGCGAGGAGAGCATCGCCCTGCTCCAGCGCCGGGCCCGGGGACTGAGCACCCACGACGCGGGCCGGCTCGCCGAGGCGCTCGGCGATCTGCCGCTCGCCGTCGAGCAGGCCGGCGCCTGGCACGCGGCCACCGGCATGCCGGTCGACGAGTACCTCCAGCTGCTGGAAGAGCGCCGCCCCGAAATCCTCGAACTGGCCCCGTCCCCGGACTACCCGCTGCCCGTCGCCGCGGTGTGGGACATCTCGCTCGGCAGGCTCACCGCCGAGAACCCGGCCGCCCGCCAACTCCTCCAGATCTGCGCCTGCATGGCGCCCGAACCCATCCCGCTGAACATGCTCCGCGGCGGCCGCAACGTCCAGATCACCCCCGAGCTGGACCCCGTGCTCCGCGACCCGCTGCTGCTCGCCCGCGCCACCCGCGATCTGAGCAAGCTCTCGCTGGTCCGCCTCGACCACAAGGCCGGCACGCTCCAGATGCACCGGCTCATGCAGAACGTGATCGTCGCCCGGCTGGACCCGGAGGAGCGGGAGCGGATGCGCAACGCCGCCCATCTGCTCCTGACCACCGCCAAGCCGGGCCTGCCCGCCTCACCGGAACAGTGGTCGACCTACCTCGGACTGCTGCCCCACATGATCGCCTCCGGCGCGGTCAACAGCTCGGACGCCTGGGTGCGCGACCTGGTCTTCGACATGGTCACCTTCCTCTACTACTGGGGCGCCCACGACGCGGGCGCGGACCTGACCCGGCAGGCGTGGGAGGCCTGGAGCGAGCAGTCCGCCGAGGACGACCTGCACGTCATCCGGATCACCAAGATGCTCGGCTTCTACCTCCACCACCTCGGCCGGATCGCGGAGGCCGCGGCGCTGAGCGAACAGGCCATGGAGGTCTCGCGCACCGCGCCGATCCCCGAGGAGGAGGTGATCGACTCCATGCTCCAGCTGGCCGGCTCGCTGCGGTACCGGGGCGACTTCGAGGCCGCCCGCGAGCTGAGCGCCGAGGCCTACGAGCGGGCGAGCGACCTCTACGGCCCCGAGGACCCGACGACGCTGAGCGCGGCCCACAGCTACGGCCTCTCGCTGCGGGTGAACGGCGACTTCCGGCAGGCGCGGGAGATCGACGAGGAGTCCGCCAGGCAGCGGCAGTTGCTCTACGGCCCGACCAGCGGGCTCACCGTCAACACCCTGAGCGCCCTGGCGGCGGACACCCGCGAGGCGGGCGACTTCCTGGAGGCCCGGGCTCTGCAGGAGTCGACCTACCAGACCTACCGCACCCACTTCGGCCCCACCAACGCGGCGACCATCCGGGCCGCGCTGAACCTCGCGATCTGCCGGCGCCGGGCCGGATTCCTGGAGGGGGCGGCGGAGCTGGTCGAGGATATCCTGGAGCGCTTCACCAGCAGATACGGCGCGGCGTACCCGGAAACCCTGGGGGCGGCCCTGGCGGCGGTCGTCGACCGCCGGATCGCGGGCAGGCTGGAGGACTCCCGCCGCCTCGGGCGGCAGACCCTCGACGGCTACCGGGACATCTTCGGCGAGCACCACCCGTACACCCTGTGCGCCATGATCAACGTGGCTGCCACCCTGCGGGCCCTGGGCGAGGTGGAGGAGGCCGAGCGGCTGGACACGGTCGCGGGGGAACGGCTCCGGGCGGACCTGGGGGAGCGGCACGTCTACTCACTGGCCGCCGCTTTCGGCCGGGCCAACGACCACTACGCCAGGCTGGACTTCGCCGGCGCCCTGGAGGTCGACAGCGCCACGCTGCCCCTGCTCACCGAGGTGGCGGGCGAGGATCACCCCTTCACCCTGGTCTGCGTCGCGAACCTCTCCCTGGACCATCGCGGACTGGGCCACTCGGCGGAGGCGGACCGGCTCAACGCCCGGGCGGTGGAGGGCCTGACGCGTGTTCTGGGGGAGGAGCACCCGTGGCGGACCTCGGCCCGGCTGCACCAGCGCATCGAGTACGACGCGACGGTGATCCCGCTGTGACGTGACGTGACGTGACGTGACGGATCGGTACGGGGGCGGGGCCGGGAGACCGCCGGCGCCGGACGTGTGACGGGCAGGCCGGTAAGCCGCTGACGGCAGACGTGTGACGGGGTGCGGCCGGCGGGAACACCACTGACGGGGGCGACGCATGACCACGGTCATCTTCATCCACGGCACGGGCGTGCGGCCGCCGCACACCGAGGCCCTGAACGCGAAGGTCACGGCCTCGCTCACCGAGGCCGCCCCGGGTGTGCGGGTCGTGCCGCTCGACTGGGGCGAACGGTACGGCGCCCGGCTCGCGGCGGGCGGGGCCAGCATTCCGCCGGACGGGGCCGGGGCCACCGAACGGGACGCGGCGGGCGAGGAGGACGAGGAGACCGCCGCCTGGGAGCGCCTCTACCGGGACCCGGAGGCGGAGTTGGCCCTGGTCGCCGCGCACGGCCCGGCGGAAGAGACACCCCCGGGCGCGGCCTTCCCGGACGAGGAGTTCCAGGACCGGCTGGCCCGGCTGGCGGCCCGCGGCGAGAGCGTCGCCCCGGAGCTGGGGCCCGGCCTCGGAGCACGGGCCGCCGACCTCGCCCGCAGCCCCCTGCTGGCCCCGGCCGCCGAAGCCCTGGACCCCGAAGACCTGGCGCCGCTGCTGGCCCGCGCGCTGGCCGCCGCCGTGATCGGCGCGGCCCTCGCCGAGGACGCGCCGGTGATCACCGACGGCCCCACCCGCGACGCCGCCGTGGACCGGATCGCCAGGGAGCTCGGCGCCACCGCTTCCGGCTCCACCAGGGGTCCGGTGGGCCGGCTGATCGGCCGGCCCGCGCTGCGGCTCGGCTCCCGTTACGCGGTGCGCCGCCGCCGCGCCCTCACCGGGGCCGCCCACCCGGCCGCGGGCGACGTGCTCAAGTTCCTCGTCCGCGGCGGCCCCCTGCGCACCGCTCTGCGCGAGCTGGCCGCCGCCGTGGAGCCGCCCGTCGTCCTCCTCGGCCACAGCCTCGGCGGGATCATCGCCCTCGACACCCTGATCGAGGCCCCACTCCCCGGCGTCCGGCTGCTGGTCACGGTGGGCTCGCAGGCGCCGTTCCTGTACGAGACGGGGGCGCTGCCCCACCTCGACCACCCGGAACCCCTGCCCGCCCATGTCCCCGGCTGGCTCAACCTCCACGACCGCCGCGATCTGCTCGGCTTCGCCGCCGCACCGGTGTTCCCCGGCCGGGCCGAGGACATCGCTACGGACAACCGGCAGCCGTTCCCCGCCGCCCACAGCGCCTACTGGAGCGACCCGGCCGTCTACCGCGCCATCGCGGAGCGGCTGCCGTGAGCGCGCCCACCGTCGACCCCGCCCGGGTGGTGGCGCTCGTCGTCGGCGTCGAGGCCTATGCGGCGGGTCCCCGCTGGACCCTGCCGGGCCCGGCCCGCGACGCCCTGCGCTTCCGGGACTGGCTGCGGTTCACGGGCGTGCCGGACGGCAACATCCTGCTCCACCTCGCCCCGGCACAGGGCCCGGACGCGGTCACCGGCCACCGCGGCGCCGACCACGAGACCCTGCGACGGGCCCTGGTACACGAACTGCCGGCCCGTCAGGGGGACATGCTCTGGATCTGGTGGGGCGGGCACGGCGTCCTGGACCGGGACGAACACCTGCGGCTCTACTGCGCCGACGCCACGGAAGCGGACCGCCGCAACATCGACCTGGAGTCCGCCCGCCGCCGGCTGAGCAGCGATGTCCTGCCCGGGTTCGAGAGGCAGAACTGGGTCGTCGACGCCTGCCAGACCTTCGAGGAGCGCCACCGCCCCGCCGTCACGATCCCGGACGGCAGCCTCCCCGCCGGGCAGCGCCTGCGGATCCACCGGCAGAGCGTGCTGCTGGCCGCCGACCGGGGACAGCGCGCGGCCAACGACCCCGTACGCGGTCAGGGTGTCTTCTCGGACATCCTCCTGCGCGAACTGGCCACCCTGCCCGGCGGCCCGGCCCCCGACCCGGAAGCGCTCTTCGCGGCCGTCCGGGGCCACTTCGACCGGCTGCGCGCCGAGGGAGGCCCCACCCAGCTCCCCACGCTCCAGCTGCACCGCCCCGGACACACGGAACACCTGCCCGCCCCGCCACCACCACGGAACGGAGAGGCCGCCGGGCGGGGCCGGGCGGGCGGCGGGCTGGTCCGGGTGGTCGAAGCGCTGCTCGCCTATCCGCTGATGAGCGACCGCGACGAACGCCAGACGATGGTCGCGGAGCTGGACCCCGTCCTGGTGGCCCGAATGCCGCGGCACGCGGTGCCCCGTACGGACATCCTGGGCATCCTGCGGACGCTGCGGCGGCGTCCGGAAGGCCCCTGGGACCTCTACCGGGCCGTCACCCTGCTCGACGACGACCCGGACCGGGCCGCCGAACTGGAGCAGGCCCTGCGGGAGTTCCTGGACGAGGAACGACCGGGCCCGTGATCGTACGGCGTGATCGCACGGGTTTCCGGAAGGCAACCTATTCGTCATGATGGGGAAGGACGGGTGGCATCGTGTGCCGCCGGACCGATAAGGGGGAACAGGCCTTGCAGCAGACGGCATCGGCCGGCGATCCGGCCGACTACCTGGAGTCCGATGTCGCGGACCTCGCGGAGGTGGGCGTCGCCGCCGTGCGCGCCCTCGCTCCCGCTCCCGGACGGCGTCTGCTGGAGGAGATCCGAAGAGCGCGCACCAGCACGCTGTCCGAACCCCCCACCGCCCGCGCCGACTGAGCGCTGTGCGGCCCGCCCCGGAAGAGACCCCACAGGGTCACGTCGGGACCACGACAGAGGAGAGCGGGTGCGCGGACCGATACGGATGCCCGGCCGCTGGTTCGACGAACTTGCCACGGGCGGAGGGTCGGTGGAGGCGGTCGGCTTCCTCGCACAGGCCGAGCGGTCCCGATGCCTCCTTATGATCGGCGAGTTGCTGAGCCGGCTGGAGGAGCGGCCCGCCCTGCTCGGCCCCGTCGACCTCGGCGCCGGCTGGCGGACCGTGGAGCGGGCCGAGGCGCGGAGGCCGGGCTGCGCAGAGGAGTTGCTGCTCAGCCCACAGGTGGGCAGCTGGCTCGCCCATACGCTGCGCCGCCTGCACGGTACCGCCGTCGGCCCGCCGTTCTGGGTGGACACCGGGCACGTGGCCGCCGTCGCCCTGGTGGCCGCGCTCCGCGCCGGAACGGCTGCCGACCTCGTCGTACCCGCGAGAGAAGGCGCGGTGTCGCTGCCGACGCTCGGACTCGCCCGGCTGCCGGGCACCCCGCTGCTGGGCTTCCAGCCGGTTCGCGCGCGCGTACGCGAGGGGGAGCTGCACCTCGCCCCGACCGTACGGGGCACGGGGGCGACCGCGCTGACCGTGCGCCCGCTCACCGCACCGCAGAGCGCCGTGTGGTGGCCGACGCACCGGCTGCCGGTCAGGCCGGGCGGGCCCGCGGTCGCCCTCGACGACACCGACCCCTACCGCGACCTCGACCGCCCGATCCCGCCCCGCCGGCTCACACCACGCGAACTCGGCACCTGGCAGCGGCTGTTCGCCGAAGCAGTGGGGCTGCTCGATGCCGACCCGGCCCTCGCCCCCGCGTCAGGCTCCGACGCCACGCCCGCTTCCGGCCCCGATCCCACCACCGGATCCGGCTCCACCCGCCCCGGCACGCTGCGACCCGAGGAGGTCAGGCGCATCGTGCCCTGGCCCGGGCGGCTGCCGAACGGCCCCGTCGAAGGGCTCAGCGCCTCCACGGCGGACGCGTTCGGCTCCATGGTGGTGGCGGAGCCGCCGAACGGCGCGGCGCTCGCCGAGACGATGGTCCACGAGTTCCAGCACAGCAAGCTCGGGGCGCTGCTCCACCTCTTCGCGATGCTCGACGACGACCGCACCGATGAGCACTACGCCCCCTGGCGTCCGGACCCGCGCCATCTGCCGGGGCTTCTCCACGGCGCGTACGCCTTCGTCGGCGTCGCCGGATTCTGGCGGGACCGGATCGGGGACCGGGCGGCCGATCCGCTGGACCTGGCGCCCTTCCGCTTCGCACTCCGCCGCATCCAGACCCGTACGGTCCTGCGGACCCTGGCGACCCGCGGCGCGCTCACCGGCCCCGGCCGCCGGCTGGTCGCCGGGCTCACCCGCACCGTCGACGGCTGGCTGCGCGAACCGGTGGACGGGCGGGCCGTGGCGCGGGCCCGGGCGGCGGCGGCCGGCCACCGGGCCGAGTGGCGGCTGCGCCATCTGCGGTGCGCGGACGAGGAGCGCGCCGGGCTGGCGGCGGCGCTGCGCTCCGGGACGCCGCTCCCGCCGGCCCGGCCGCCCCGGCTTGTCCCGGCAGCGGAGCGCACCCACTGGCAGGACGTACGGGGCGCGCTCTACCTCCGTCCGGATGCCGCACCGGACACCGCACTGGACATCGCACCGGGCCCCGGGCCGGACACCGGGCCGGACACCGCACCGCCCCGGGCCGATGTGCTGTTGGTCCGGGGAGAGGCCGCGGCCGCACGGGAGGCGTACCGGGAGCGCTGGTCCGACGCGCCGGGGGATCCGTACCTCCTGGCGGGCTGGCTGCTGGCGCACACCGCGCTGCACCCCGGCCACCGGCGGCTCCTCGCCCGCCCGGAGCGGTTCGCCGCCGCCGTCGCGGGGGAGGGGCCGGAGGTGTGGGAGCGGGCCGCCCGTCTGCTGGCCGGTACGGAACCACCCGCCTGACCAGTACCGGGCCGTCCCGCACGGAGCCCCGGGAACCGCCCCGAAGAGGCCGTCACGCGTGAGGCGCATCACTCTGCGTGAAATTCTCGGCATACATTCCGCCGGACCGGGGAGGGGTCCAGGCCGCTGGTGTGCCGTACCCCGGTCCACCGCGCAGCTTGCCCCGGCCGAACCGGAGGGGGCATTTCAGGCACGGAAGGCGAAAAACGACATGTCGGCGCTCACTACCATCCACATCGACGGCACCTGGCGGGCCGCCGGATCAGGCGCGACGCGCGAGATCCTCGACCCCGCCGACGCCACGGTCGTGGCCGTCGTCGCGGAGGGCGGAGCCGAGGACGCCGATGCGGCGATCGCGGCGGCGCGGCGCGCCTTCGACGACGGCCCCTGGCCGCACAAGCCCGTCGCCGAGCGGGCCGGACTGCTGCGCCGGGTCGCCGAGCTGCTCCAGCGGGACCGCGAGGAGATCGCGATCACCGAGAGCCGCGACACCGGCAAGACCCTCGAAGAGGGCCGGGTCGACGTCGACGACGTGACAGGAGCTTTCCGCTACTTCGCCGACCTCGTGATGAACGAGAGCGGCGGCCGGGTCGTCGACGCGGGCGACCCCGACGTCCACAGCATCGTCGTCCACGAGCCCGTCGGTGTCTGCGCCCTGATCGCCCCCTGGAACTACCCCCTCCTCCAGGCCAGCTGGAAGATCGCCCCGGCCCTCGCCGCGGGCAACACCTTCGTGCTCAAGCCCAGCGAGGTCACCCCGCTCTCCACCGTTCACCTGATCCGGCTGCTCTCCGAGGCCGGACTGCCCGACGGCGTCGCCAATCTGGTCACCGGCGCGGGCGACCCGGTGGGCGCCCGGTTCTCCGAGCACCCGGACGTGGACCTGGTCTCCTTCACCGGCGGCCTCGCCAGCGGTACGAAGGTGGCCCAGGCGGCCGCGCCGACCGTGAAGAAGGTCGCCCTGGAGCTCGGCGGCAAGAACCCCAACGTGGTGTTCGCCGACGCCTGCGCCACCGAGGAGGGCTTCGACACCGCCGTCGACCAGGCGCTGAACGCCGCGTTCTTCCACAGCGGCCAGGTCTGCTCCGCCGGAGCCCGCCTGATCGTCGAGGAGGGCATCCGCGACCGGTTCGTCACCGAGCTGGCCCGCCGCGCCGACGCCATCCGCCTCGGCCGGGGCACCCTCGACGGTGTCGAGTGCGGCCCCCTCGTCTCCGCCCAGCAGCTCGCCAAGGTCGAGATGTACGTCGCCTCCGCCCGCGAGGAGGGCGCGATCGTCCGGGCCGGCGGCGAGCGCCCGAAGCCGAACGACGTACGCCCCGAGGGCGGCTACTTCTACCGGCCGACCGTCCTCGACGGCTGCCACCGCGGGATGAAGGTGGTCCGCGAGGAGACCTTCGGCCCGATTCTCACCGTCGAGACCTTCCGTACCGAGGAAGAGGCCATCACGCTGGCCAACGACACCGACTACGGTCTCGCCGGCGCGGTCTGGACGACCGACGCGGGCCGGGCCCGCCGGGTCGCCGGACGGCTGCGCCACGGCACTGTCTGGATCAACGACTACCACCCCTACCTCCCGCAGGCCGAGTGGGGCGGCTTCGGGAAGTCCGGCACGGGCCGTGAGCTGGGCCCGACCGGGCTCGCCGAGTACCGCGAGTCCAAGCACATCTACCAGAACCTCAACCCGCGCCCCCAGCGCTGGTTCGCCGGCTGACGCCTGCCAGCGCCTGTCGTCACATTCCCGCCTGCCGGGCGACGACGGGAATGTGACGACAGGCCCTGGGGCCCCGACCGCATCGACCCCGGGGCCCCCGGCTGTTCGCAGCACCACGTACACGCACGAACCTTGCAGAAGGAGCAGTGACCGATGCCCTCCACCCCACGCAGCACCGCAGTCCCCGACGGCCCCGTGGCCGACTACGTGATCGTCGGCGGCGGCACCGCCGGATCGGTCATCGCCTCCCGGCTCACCGAGGACCCGGACGTCACCGTCACGGTCATCGAGGGCGGCCCCACCGACATCGACCGCGACGACGTGCTGACCCTGCGCCGCTGGCTCGGCCTCCTCGGCGGCGACCTCGACTACGACTACCCCACCACCGACCAGCCGCGCGGCAACAGCCACATCCGGCACAGCCGCGCCCGGGTCCTCGGCGGCTGCTCCTCGCACAACACCCTCATCAGCTTCAAGCCGCTGCCCGGCGACTGGGACGAGTGGGCCGAGGCGGGCGCCGAGGGGTGGGACGCGGCCGCGATGGACCCGTACTTCGCCAAGCTGCGCAACAACATCGTCCCGGTCGACGAGAAGGACCGCAACGCCATCGCCCGCGACTTCGTCGACGCCGCCCAGGAGGCGGCCGGAGTGCCGCGCGTGGACAGCTTCAACAGCAAGCCGTTCCACGAGGGCGTCGGCTTCTTCGACCTCGCCTACCACCCCGAGAACAACAAGCGCTCCTCCGCCTCGGTCGCCTATCTCCACCCGCACATCGAGGCCGGTGACCGCCCCAACCTCCGTATCCTGCTGGAGACCTGGGCCTACCGCCTGGAGTTCGACGGCACCCGCGCCACCGGCGTACACGTCCGCACCAAGGACGGCGAGGAGGTCCTGCTGCGCGCCGCCCGCGAAGTCATCGTCTGCGCGGGCGCGGTGGACACGCCCCGGCTGCTGATGCACTCCGGGATCGGCCCGCGCAAGGACCTGGCCGCGCTGGGCATCGAGGTGCGCCACGACCTTCCGGGTGTCGGCGAGAACCTGCTCGACCACCCCGAGTCCGTCATCGTCTGGGAGACCGACGGGCCCATCCCGGAGAACTCCGCGATGGACTCCGACGCGGGACTCTTCGTCCGCCGCGACCCCGGATCCCGGGGCCCGGACCTGATGTTCCACTTCTACCAGATCCCGTTCACCGACAACCCGGAGCGGCTCGGCCACGAGAAGCCCGAGCACGGGGTGTCGATGACGCCGAACATCCCCAAGCCGCGCAGCCGGGGCCGCCTCTACCTCACGAGCGCCGACCCCGAGGTCAAGCCGGCTCTGGACTTCCGCTACTTCACCGACGAGGACGACTACGACGGCCGCACACTGGTCGACGGCATCAAGCTCGCCCGGGAGATCGCCCGCACCGAACCGCTCGCCCACTGGCTCAAGCGCGAGGTCTGCCCCGGACCCGAGGTCACCTCGGACGAGGACATCAGCGAGTACGCCCGCAAGGTCGCCCACACCGTGTACCACCCGGCGGGCACCTGCAGGATGGGCGCAACCGACGACCAAGAGGCCGTCGTGGACCCGCAGTTGCGCATCCGTGGCCTTCAGGGCATCCGGATCGCCGACGCGTCCGTCTTCCCGACCATGCCCGCCGTCAACCCGATGATCGGGGTCCTCATGGTCGGCGAGAAGTGCGCCGAACTCCTCGCGGACCGGGCGCGTGAGACCGCGCCGGCCGCCGGAACCAGCACCAGCACCGGAGGCGATGCCCGATGACCGGAACCAATACCGTCGAGGCCACCGAGCCCGCCGGGAACACGGCGGCCACCGGGACGGACGAGAACGCCGTGTTCTCCGTACGCAATCTCTGGAAGGTCTTCGGCCCCAAGGCCGACCGGATCCCCGGCAGCGAGCACGCCGCGCTGCCGCCCGCCGAACTGCGCGAGGCCACCGGCTGCACCGCCGCCGTCCGCGACGTCTCCTTCGACGTCCGCAAGGGCGAGGTCTTCGTCGTCATGGGCCTGTCGGGCTCCGGCAAGTCGACCCTCGTACGCTGTCTGACCCGGCTGATCGAGCCGACCAGCGGCACCCTCGCCATCGACGGCGAGGACGTCCTCGCGATGGACCGGGCCCGGCTGCGCGAACTGCGCCGCCACCGCGCCGCGATGGTCTTCCAGCACTTCGGACTGCTGCCGCACCGAACGGTGTTGGACAACGTCGCCTACGGCCTGGAGATCCAGGGCCTGGGCAAGGCCGAACGCCGGGCGAAGGCAGCCGAGTTGGTGGCGAAGGTCGGCCTCGCCGGTCTGGAGGACCGGCGCCCGTCGCAGCTCTCCGGCGGCCAGCAGCAGCGCGTCGGGCTCGCCCGCGCGCTCGCCGTGGACCCCTCCGTCCTCCTCTTCGACGAGCCGTTCAGCGCGCTGGACCCGCTGATCCGCCGCGAGATGCAGGACGAGGTGGTCCGGCTGCACCGCGAGGAGGGCCGCACCATGGTCTTCATCACCCACGACCTCAGCGAGGCGCTGCGCCTGGGCACCCGGATCGCGCTCATGCGCGACGGCGGCATCGTCCAGCTCGGCACCCCCGAGGAGATCGTCGGCTCGCCCGCGAACGACTACGTCCGCGAGTTCGTCCGTGACGTGCCGCGCGAGCAGGTCCTCACCGTCGCCACCGCCATGCGCCCCGCGCTCGCCGGGGAGAGCGAGCGCGGCCCGGCCGTACGCCCCGACGCCACCGTCTCCGAGGCCATCGAAGCGGTCTCCCGCTCCGGCGACCCCGCCGCCCGGGTGATGGACGGCGGCCGGCTCGTCGGCGTCGTCGACCACGCCTGCCTGCTCGACGTCGTCGCCGGAACATCCGGCCCCGGCGAGGCGACCACCACGGCCACCGCCCCGGACGCCTCCACCGCCACCGATGCCCCTGACGCCCCCGACGCGCCCGACACACCGGACGGCTCCCGCGAGGTGACCCTCTGATGGCCACCGCACAGGCCACCGGGGCCCGCGCCGTGCCGGCGGGCGCGCGCCGGGGGCCGGTGGCCGCACTCCGCGACCGGCCGGCCGCCGCCAAGCTCCTGCTGCTCGCGCTCGTCGCCGCGGTCGTCGTTCCCGTCGTGCACAGCCGCTGGGGCGGGGGCATCTGGCCCGACGCGCTGACCGCCGACCTCTCCGCGCCGCTCGGTGACGTGACGGACTGGATCATCTCCAACCGCGACAGCCACCCGCTGTTCCTCTACGTCTTCGGCCACATCAGCAACGCCGTCGTGCTCTCCGTGCGCGGCGTCTATCTGGTCCTCCTCGCCCTCGGCTGGGCCGGTGTCACGGTGTTCGCCGCCGCCGTCGCCTGGCGCGTCGCCGGTCTCCGGCTCGCCCTCACCGCGGCCGTCTCGTTCCTGGTCTGCGGACTGCTCGGCATGTGGGTGCCGACGATGCAGACGCTCGCGCTGATGGTCGTCGCGGTCCTCGCCTCCGTCGTGCTCGGTCTGCTCCTCGGCCTCGCCGCCGGTCTGTCCGACCGCGTGTTCCGCATCCTGCGCCCGGTCCTGGACACCATGCAGGTGCTGCCCGCCTTCGCGTATCTGCTGCCCGTGGTGCTGGTCTTCGGCATCGGCGTGCCCGGAGCGGTCCTCGCCACCGTGGTGTACGCGGCTCCGCCGATGGCCCGGCTCACCGCGCTCGGACTGCGCGGCGCGGACAGCGGGGTCATGGAGGCCGTCGCCTCGCTCGGCGCGACCGGCAAGCAGCGCCTGCTGAGCGCCCGGCTGCCGCTGGCCCGCAAGGAACTGCTCCTCGGCCTGAACCAGACCATCATGATGGCGTTGTCGATGGCCGTGATCGCGTCCGTGATCGGCGCGGGCGGCCTCGGCGACCGCGTCTACCAGGCCCTGTCCTCCGTGGACGTCGGCGCCGCCCTCGCCGCGGGCATCCCGATCGTGCTGCTGGCCGTCGTGCTGGACCGTACGACGGAGGCGGCCGGACGCCGCATCGGCGCCGAGCCCACCGGTCCGGCCCTGCTGCGCGGTTGGCGCGGCTGGTCCCTGGCCGCCGCGGTCACCGCGGCCGTCGCCGTCGCCGGACGGGCCACCGACGGCCGGGTCTGGCCCGAGGACGTGACCGTGGCCATCGCCGGACCGGTCAACACCGCCAAGGACTGGATGGTCGACCACCTCTACACCGGGGTGCCCGTCGTCGGCGGCACCGCCGACCTCGCCTCCCACTTCACCAGCGGCGTCCTCAACCCGCTGCGCAGCGGGCTCACCGGACTGCCCTGGTGGTCGGTGCTGCTCATCGTCGCCGCCCTCGCCTGGACGATCGGCACCTGGCGCACCGCCGCCACCGCCGTCCTCGCCATGGCCGCGATCGGCGTACTCGGCGTGTGGGAACCCTCCATGGACACCCTCAGCCAGGTGCTCGCCGCCGTCGCGGTCACCCTGGTCATCGGCTTCGGCGTCGCCGTCGGCGCGGCCCGCAGCGAGCGGCTGGAGAGGCTGCTGCGGCCGGTCCTGGACGTCTTCCAGACCATGCCGCAGTTCGTCTACCTGATCCCCGTCGTCGCCCTGTTCGGCGTCGGCCGCGCCCCCGCCGCCGCAGCCGCGGTCGTGTACGCGCTGCCCGCCGTCATCCGCATCACCACCCAGGGCCTGCGCGGAGTCGACCCGGCGGCGATGGAGTGCGCCCGCTCGCTCGGCGCGACCCCCGGCCAGCAACTGCGCCAGGTCCAGATCCCGCTGGCCAGGCCCTCCCTGCTGCTCGCGGTCAACCAGGCGGTCGTGCTGGTCCTCGCCGTCGTCATCATCGGCGGACTCGTCGGCTCCGGCGCACTCGGCTACGAGGTCGTCCTCGGCCTCGCCCAGGGCGACCTGGCCACCGGCCTCGTCGCCGGAGCGGCGATCGTCTGCCTGGGCCTGATGCTCGACCGGGTCACCCAGCCCACCACCCGCCGCCAGCGACAGGAGAGCTGAGATGAACCGCTCCCGTACGCGCCTGATCACGGCGCTGTCGTCGGCCGCCGCGCTGCTCGCCACGGCGGGCTGCGGCGCCGCCGACATGACCAAGCAGGCCTCGCCGTTCGCGGCCCCCGCCGGGGTCAAGACGGTCACGCTCTCCGTCCAGTCCTGGGTCGGCGCCCAGGCCAACGTCGCCGTGGCCGAGCAGCTCCTCAAGGAGGAGCTCGGCTACCGCGTCGACCTCGTCCAGACCGACGAGGTGCCCGCCTGGGACGCCCTCAGCCAGGGCCGCGTCGACGCGATCCTGGAGGACTGGGGCCACCCGGACCAGGAGAAGCTGTACGTCGACGAGAAGAAGACCATCGTCCGCGGCGGCGACCTCGGCGTCACCGGCCACATCGGCTGGTACGTCCCGAAGTACTGGGCCGACGAGCACCCGGACGTCACCGACTGGAAGAACCTCAACAAGTACGCGAAGGAACTCCGGACCGCCGAGAGCGGCGGCAAGGGCCAGCTGATGGACGGCTCGCCGTCCTATGTCACCAACGACGTGGCCCTGGTGAAGAACCTGGACCTGGACTACAAGGTGGTCTTCGCCGGCTCGGAGGCGGCCCAGATCACCCAGATCCAGCAGTTCGCCAAGGAGAAGAAGCCCTTCCTCAGCTACTGGTACCAGCCGCAGTGGCTGTTCAACGAGGTTCCGATGGTCGAGGTGAAGCTCCCCGAGTACACCGACGCGTGTGCGGCCAAGGACCCGGCGGACATCGACTGCGCGTACCCGACGACACCGCTGCAGAAGTTCCTCAACGCCGACTTCGCCGAGCGCGGCGGTGAGGCGTCGGCGTTCCTGAAGAAGTTCCACTGGTCGGAGAAGGACCAGAACGAGGTCTCCGAGATGATCGCCTCGCAGAAGCTGACGCCCCAGGAGGCGGCGGAGCGCTGGATCGAGCGCCATCCGGACGTCTGGAAGAAGTGGCTTCCGCAGGACTGACGCGACCGGCATCACGGCGCCCGGCCCCTCGCACGAGGAGCCGGGCGCCGACCGCTTTCCGGCCCGTCCGGCTATCGCGCCCGGACCGTCGCCAGCACGTCCCGGTCCGGCTGGAGCGTCAGGCCCGTCACCGGCCCGATCTCGCCCGGGTCGACGTCCAGGGTGAAACGGCGGGCCAGCACGGCCAGCAGCAGCACCGCCTCCACCATCGCGAAGCGCGTACCGATGCAGACCCGGGGGCCGCCGCCGAACGGGAACCACGCGTACTCCGCGATCTCGTCGCCGCTCGTGGCGTCCCAGCGCTCGGGCCGGAACTCCTCCGGCTCGGGGAACCACCGCGCGTCGCGGTGCGTGGCCCACTGGCTGCTCCACACCCGGGTGCCCTCCTCGATCGGCAGGCCCCCGATCGTCGCCCCTTCCTTCGCGACCCCGGTGATCAGCCAGACCGCCGGATACAGCCGCAGGGTCTCCTTCACCACGGCCTGGGCGTACGTCAGCCGGGCGTAGTCCTCGAAGCCCGGCTCGCGGTCGCCCAGCACCCGGTCCAGCTCCTCGGCGAGCGTGTCGCGGACGCGGGGGTTGCGGGCGAGCAGATACCACGCCCACACCAGCGTCGTGCTCGTCGTCTCGTGGCCGCCGATGTACAGCGTGACCGCCTCGTCGCGGATCTCCTCGTCGCTGAGGTGCGTTCCGCTCTCGTCGACCGCGGTGAGCAACCGGCTGAGCAGGTCGGGGCGTTCCTCCTCGCCCTCCCGGTGCCGGGCGACCACCCGGCCCACCTCGGCGTCGATGACGGCGGCGGCCTTCCTGATACGCGCCCGGCCCGGCGTCGGCACCCAGTCGGGGAGCAGCGCGCCGATCCCGGCGAACTCCTTGCCGATCTCCAGCTGGGCGACGTCCATCGCCCGGCCCATCGCCTCGGAGTCCGCCGGGGTGTCCACCCCGAAGATGGTGCGCACCGCGATCTTCTGCGTCAGCTCGGCCATCTCCCGCTTGATGTCGACGCGTTGGCCGTCCGACCAGCGGTCCGCCAGCTCCACCGCGCAGTCGGCCATCGTCGCCGCGTACGACTTCACCTGCTTGGGCCGCACCGAGGGCTGCACCAGCGAGCGTTTACGCCGCCACTCCCGGCCGCGCGACACGATCACCCCGTTGCCCAGCACCGTACGGAACGCGATGCCGAGCTTCGGCTGGTCGAAAGTGCGTTCCGTCTCGGTGAGCAACTCGCCTATGCAGTCGGGTTCGGTGAGGAAGACGCACCGGTTGCGGCCGAACCGCCAGCGCACCATGTCCCCGTGCTCGCGGAGGAGTTCGAAGAACGCGAGCGGATTCTTCCCGAACTGCGGCAGATTTCCCACGAGCGGCAGCCCCTTGGGGCCGGGGGCGAACGCGTGGCCGCGGGGCTGGGTGTCGAGCGCCGGGCCGGTCTGCGTGGACATCGAGGAACTCCGCTCCCTGGGGCGCGCCACTGCCGGCGCGCGCACGTTCGAAGCCCATCGAACAGGACGGGGGCAGCGCTCCACCAGGGCGGCGACAGGGCGTGGCCTGAAACCGTCATCAGCTCTACGGCATACGGGAGTTGTCTAGCGCAACCGGTGAACGCCACGTATCCGAACGATAGTTCCGGTGAGAGTTGCGCCGGGCGCGCGAGAATCCCGCCATGCCGCCCGACCCGGCCGACCCGCTGGTGTCCCGCGCCCGTGCGCTGTGGCGGGAGCTGGCCGCCGGACCGGCGCCGCCTTCGGAACTCCCGGCCGCCCGGGGGTGGTCGTCGCCGGGGTCGTCGCCGGCCCCGCCGTCCTGGGTGGGCGTGGTGGCCGTCGGCGACGCCGCGCTGATCACCGCGCCGACCGACCGGGCCGCCCACCTCTGCGTGCTGACCGCACCGGACGCACACGGGGCAGGGGCCTCGCCCGACAAGTGGCGCGCGCGGCCACCGCGCACGCACTCATCGCCGAGCTGCTGCCGCAGTGGCGGCCCGGCCTCCCGCCTCCCGCCTCCCGCCGGGTCGCACAGGCGCTGGGCTACCGGGAAGCGGGCCGTCAGCTGAGCGTACGGCTGCCCTGAGCAAGCTCCGCCGCATCCGCTTCGGCGTCCGTTCCTGCCCCGTGCCCGCCACCGGTCCGGGGCACCACCACGATCTGGACATCGTCCTCGTACACCACCCGGCCGGGATCCGTCGACTCCAGCCGCTCGCACGGCACCCCGTGCGCGGCCAGCAGCGCGAGATAGTCCGGGATCCGGTCCAGCAGATGGGTCGCCGACGTCTTGAACCAGGCGACCGCACCGGGATTCACCGCCGGGTCGTACACCGTCGGATCGACGCTCGAGGGATCGGCGTAGGCGGCGTCGTACCAGTCGTTGCCCGCCCGCCAGACGCGGTGCTGCTCCTCGGTCAGACGGCCTTCCCGGGCCAGGCCGTTGGCCAGCGCGAAGATGCCGGGGAAGTGGCCCCGGGGGCTGCGCCCGGTGCTTTGGAACCGTACGTACGTCGTCGTCGCGCTCATCCCGTTGTCCTCCGCCGCGGCCGGTGAAGGATCCAGCGTAGGTGCGGAACTGCCACACCGGCCGGACCTCCCCGACCTCGAAGATCCCGCCCCTTCGGGGGCCAGGATCTTCGAGGTCCGGGGAGGCTGCCGACCGGGGGAGTGGCCGACGGGACCGTCAGGCGCCCTGCGGCGCCCGGGCCGGCCGGCCCCGGCCCCGTGTCAGCGAGTAGCCGAACACGGCCGCCAGCGCGGCGAGCACACCACCGCCCACGGTCCACAGCCAGCGGTCGGTCCACCAGCCCGAGGCCCAGCCGTCCTCCGGCTCACCGGCCGACGGCACACGCGGCGCCGCCGATCCGGCGGCGTCGCCCGCCGAGGCGACCGAGACGCCCGGCACCAGCGGCTCGGAGAGCGCGCCGTCCACGTCGTGGGCCCCGCCCTGCTCCTTGACGGTCGCCTTCACCTCGGCGCCGACCGGCAGTCCGAGCTCGTCGGCGGGCAGGTCCACCACCGTGAGCCGGACGTAGTAGCTGCCGGGCAGCGGGTCGTTCGCCCACGGCTCGGACCAGGCCCGCACGGGCCGCAGGACGCAGGACAGCTCGACGGTGGCCGCGTCGGCCGCCGCCTTCCTGGTCTGGTGCCCGTACATGCAGGCCTGGCGGCGGCGCAGCCCGTCGTACACATCGATCTGCCAGGTGGACGTGGAGCGCCGGGCCGCGTTCTCGGGCAGCTTCACCGTGGCCTCGACGGTGGGCCGCTGACCGGCGTCGGCCGGGAACACCCAGTACAGGTAGTCACCCGCCGAGGCCTGGGCGGTGCCGGTCTGGTCCGGCTTCAGCGCGGTGGCCGTACGGAAGGTGGTGCCGGCCTCCGTCGGGCCCGCCTCGTCCCCGGCGGGGCTCGCGCTCGCCGACGGGTCGTCCGCCACCGCCGCGCCGGCCGAGGTGAGCAGGGTCAGTCCGGCGAGCAGCGCTCCGGTGAGCGCGCGTCGTACGCCGTGGGTACGGCGAGTTGTCGTACGCATCAGTTGGTCCTCCATACGGCGACGCGCCAGCGCGAGATCCAGCCGGTCAGCAGGCCCGCGACCAGTCCGGTCAGGAACAGCACGCCGAGCAGCCACCAGCCGCGGCCGAGCCCGAAGGCCGCCACGTCGGATGCGGTGTCCGGGCCGTCCACCAGATCCACGGTCAGTTCGACCGGCAGACCGGGGGACTTCTTCACCGAGGCGGGCGCGGAGAAGGAGTGGGCGAGCTGGAGGCAGACGGTCTCGGCGGCGGGCTTGCCGTCGCCGTCGTCGCCGTCCTCCACCTCGGGCTTCGGATAGCGCAGGCCGGACGAGATCACGTCGGTGCGGCCGGTCCCGGCCTCGGAACCCCGGACGATCTCGCGCCCGTGCGCGGTCACCGCGCGCAGCAGGACCCCGTAGTCGTCGTCCACGGCACGGTCGGCGGCCACGCTCGCGGAGGCGCGCAGCTCCTGACCGGGCAGCACGTTCACGCGGTACCAGCGGTGCTGGCCGATCTCCGAGCGGTCGGTGAAGAGACCCGGCTTCAGCTCGGGCGCCGCGGAACAGCTCTTGGCCCCTTCGGTGGCCACCGGAGTGACCGCGGGCTCGGCGGCCCGGTCCACCAACTGCTTGACGCGGCCGGACAGTTCTTCCTTGTGCTGGACGGCGGTGTAGGTGCCGCCGGTGGCCTCCGCGATACAGGTCAGCTGCTGGCGGATCTTGGCGTTGGGCACCAGGCCGAGCGTGTCCACGACCAGGTGGGTGCCGCGCGCGGCGATCTCCCGGGCCACCTCGCACGGGTCGAGCGGCCCGCAGGTGTCCTCGCCGTCCGTGATGAGCACGATCCGCCGCGAACCCTCCCCACCCTCCAGGTCGTCGGCCGCGCCGAGCAGGGCCGGGCCGATCGGGGTGAAGCCGGTCGGGGCGAGGGTGGCGACCGCGGTCTTGGCCTCGGTACGGTCCAGCGGGCCGACCGGGTAGAGCTGCCGGGTGTCCTTGCAGCCGACCTTGCGGTCCTCGCCCGGATAGTCCGCGCCGAGCGTCCGGATACCGAGCTGTACCTGCTCGGGCACCGCGTCCAGCACATCGTTGAACGCCTGCTTCGCGGCGGCCATTCGGGACTGGCCGTCGATGTCACGGGTGCGCATGGAGCCGCTGACGTCGAGCACCAGCTCGACCTTGGGGGAGGGGGCGGCGGGGGCTTCGTCGGCGGCGGCGGGGATCGCGGTGCCGAGCCCGGCGGCCAAGGTGGCGAGCGCTATGCCCACCCCGGTCGTCAGCCGTTTTCTAGTGATCATCGCCGGATCTTATGGAAAATCAGATCGTATTCCCAACCGAGCTCCTCGGGGCCCCCTGCCAGTGCTCGGAGACGCCGTTCGCGGCATGCGGATCCTGCCTATGCTGCGCCCGTGGGGATGGATCTCACGTTGTTCATGGTGGACTGGGGGTGGCTGGGCGCCGTCCCCGTCGCGAGTCGGATCGAACGGCTTCAGGACGCTGCCTGGCCGTCGGAGACCGATGTCCCGTACGGGGTCGGCCGCCGGCGGGACGACGGCTGGGGCCGGCCCCCGGGTCCGGGGGCGGCGTGGTGCGCCGAGTACGCCTTCTCCACCACCACCGGCGCTCATGCCCCGCATGTTCGCGCGGGCGCGGCATGGGAGGACATGCGGTTGCTCGTCGACCCCTCCGTGCGTGAGCCGATGGACACCTTTCTCGACGGTCTGCTCCGGGACGCGGATCCGGTCTCGGCCGGCGGCGGGGCGTTCTTCCCGACGGCCTCCGCGGACACCCGGCACCGGCGCGTCCTGCTGGCCTGCCCGCCGGAGGTGCTACCGGGCAAGGTGCGGGCCTCGGCGACGTCCCGCCCAACGTCGAAGTGCGCTCCTGGGTCCCGCAGCGGGCGATTCTGGAACAGGCGGACGCTTTCGTCACCGACGCCGGAATGGGCGGCTGCGGCGAAGGGCTCCTCGCGGGCGTCCCGATGATCGCCGTGTCCCAGGGCGCCGAACAGTTCATGAACGGGGACCGGTTGGTGGAGCTGGGCGTGGCCCGTCGCATCGACACCCCGGACGCCACGGCCGCGACCCTGCGAGCGGCCCTGGAGGAGCTGATCGACGACCCCGAAATCGCCCGTCGGTGCGCACAGTTGCGGGCTGACGCCCGAAGCGAGGGCGGCCCCCCGCGCGCCGCCGACCTCATCGAGGACATGCCGGCCTCCGGCGGTGTCAGGAACCGCCGAGCAGCGGACCGGACGCCCGCTCCAGGACCGAGGTGACCCGCCCCCAGGTCTCCACATCCCGTTCCACCGGCTCCAGTCGACGGTCCGAGCCGGACTTCTGCCAGGCCGTCGCCAGCGCCACCGGATCGCCCCCGCCCGCCGCCGACGCGGCGAGCGCCGCCGCACCGAGGGCCACCAGCTCCCCGCTGCCCGGGATGACGAGCGGGCGGCCCGAGAGCCGGCGTACCGTCTCCACCCACATCCGCCCCTGCGCCCCGCCGCCGATCAGTCGCAGCGGGCGGCCGGCGACCTCGGGCGCGTCCGGGTCGAGGCCGCAGGCCGACAGCAGTTCGTCCATGGCCCGCAGCACGGTGACGGCCGCGCCCTCGTAGGCGGCGCCCAGCAGCTGCTGCCGGGTCGTGTCGTGGCGCAGCCCGGTCAGGAGCCCGGAGGCGGTCGGCAGGTCGGGGGTCCGTTCACCGTCGAGGTACGGGAGGAGGACCGCCTCGCCGCCGGGCGCCGCGTCCTCGCGGTCCAGGCCGAGCAGGGCGGCCACCTTGTCCACGGCGAGCGTGCAGTTGAGGGTGCAGGCCAGCGGCAGGTACGTACCGTCGGCGGCGGCGAAGCCGTTCAGCGCGGTGGACGTGGGCCGGGTGCGGGAGGCGGCGAACACCGTGCCGGAGGTGCCGAGGCTGAGCGCCGGGTGGTCCAACAGGCCGTCGCCGCCCAGCCCGAGGCCCACGGCGGCGCTCATGTTGTCGCCGGTGCCGGCCGCCACCGCGATGCCCGCGGGCAGCCCGAGCGCGCTCGCCGCCGCCTCGGTGAGCGAGCCGATCCGGGCCGCCCCGGTGGGTGCGACCTCCGGAAGCAGGGCCGCGTCGAGACCGAGGAGCTCCAGCAGATCGGGGTCGTAGGCGCCGGTGGCGGTGGAGTACCAGCCGCTGCCCGAGGCGTCCCCCGGGTCGGTGGCGGCGACGCCCGCGAGGCGCTCGGTCAGGAAGTCGTGGGGCAGCCGGACCGCCGCCGCGTTCGCGGCACTCGCCGGGTCGTTCTCGCGCAGCCACTGCCACTTGGATGCGGTGATGGACGCCACCGGCACGGACCCGGTCCGCTCCGTCCAGGCCCCGGGCCCGCCGAGCGCCTCGGTGAGAGCGGCGGCCTGCGGCGCGGAGCGGGTGTCGTTCCACAGCAGCGCGGGGCGCAGCGGCCGGCCCGCCGCGTCCAGCACGACGAGCCCGTGCTGCTGTCCGGCGACCGCGATACCGGTGACCGCGCGGGCCGGAAGCCCGGACTCCTTCAGCCCGGCGGTCACCGCATCGCACAGCGCCCGCCACCAGATCTCCGGATCGCTCATCCGGGCCCCGGCCTCGCCGGTGACCACGTGAGGGGCACGCCCCACGGCGAGCTGCTCGCCGGTCTCGGCGTCGATGATCGCGGCCTTGGTGGACTGGGTCGAGCTGTCCACGCCGATGACGACGGCGGGTGACGGCATGGGGGCCTCTTTCGCGCTGCGGGTGCTTGCGGGTGCTGGGTGGCACGCGTGCTGATCATTCGGCTGCGGCACGAACAAATTACGGGATGAGCGGCCCTCTGCACAGGGGGTCGGAGGTGCTCCGTACGGCAGAGGGCTTCCGTGCCCGGGGTGCGGTGTGCTTGATTAGTCATGACACTGAACAAATAGGGGTGCCGGGCCTGTCGCCGGGCGTCCCGACGGCAGGCGAAGGCGGTCGGACGACGATGACGGAACGCTTCACCCCCACCCCCGAGGACAAGTTCAGCTTCGGTCTGTGGACCGTGGGCTGGCAGGGCCGGGACCCCTTCGGCGACGCGACCCGCGCGGCCATCGACCCCGTCGAGTCGGTGCAGCGGCTCGCGGAGCTGGGCGCCTGGGGCGTCACCTTCCACGACGACGACCTGATCCCCTTCGGCGCACCGGAGACGGAGCGCGAGGCGATCGTCAAGCGCTTCCGGCAGGCGGTCGACAGCAGCGGACTCGTCGTGCCCATGGTGACGACGAACCTCTTCACACACCCGGTCTTCAAGGACGGCGGGTTCACCGCCAACGACCGTGACGTACGCCGGTACGCGCTCCGCAAGACCCTGCGCAACATCGACCTCGCCGTCGAACTGGGCGCGACCACCTTCGTGGCGTGGGGCGGCCGCGAGGGCGCCGAGTCCGGCGGGGCGAAGGACGTCCGCCTCGCACTGCACCGGATGAAGGAGGCCTTCGACCTGCTGGGTGAATACGTCACCGAGCAGGGTTACGACCTCCGCTTCGCCATCGAGCCCAAGCCCAACGAGCCGCGCGGCGACATCCTGCTGCCCACCATCGGCCACGCCCTGGCCTTCATCGAGCGCCTGGAGCGCCCGGAGCTGGTCGGCGTCAACCCGGAGACCGGGCACGAGCAGATGGCCGGGCTCAACTTCCCGCACGGCATCGCCCAGGCGATGTGGGCGGACAAGCTCTTCCACATCGACCTCAACGGCCAGTCCGGCATCAAGTACGACCAGGACCTGCGCTTCGGCGCGGGCGATCTGCGCCAGGCGTTCTGGCTCGTCGACCTCCTGGAGAGCGGCTACGAAGGCCCCCGCCACTTCGACTTCAAGCCCCCGCGCACCGAGGACTACGAAGGCGTCTGGGCCTCGGCAGCGGGCTGCATGCGCAACTACCTCATCCTCAAGGAGCGGGCCGCCGCATTCCGCGCCGACCCGGAGGTGCGGGCGGCCCTGCGCGCCTCCCGCCTGGACGAACTGGCGCGCCCCACCGCCGGAGAGGGCCTGGCGAGTCTCCTCGCCGACCGCAGCGCGTACGAGGACTTCGACGTTGACGCCGCCGCGGCGCGTGGCATGGCCTTCGAGGCGCTGGACCAGCTCGCGATGGACCACCTGCTCGGCGTGCGCTGACGTCCGGGCCGATGCGCCGGGTGGGCCGGGGCCGCTGACGTACCGGCCGGCCCGGCGTCGGCGGCGTACCGGAGTGGTCGGGCCCCTTGCCGCACCGGACGGGCCGGGCCCCTCGTCGCACCGGACGGGCCGGGCCTGCGGGCGTACCGGAGGAGCCGTGCCCGCGGGCGTACCGGAGAGGCCGGGGCTCACCGGCGTACCGCACGAGCCGGTGCCTTCCGGCAGGCCCCGCCCACGGCCCCCGCCCACGGCCCCCGCCCACGGCCCCGGCCCACGGCCCCGGCTCACCCGCCGGACGGCTCCGCGTACGCCACCGGATCGTCCAGCACGTCCTGCACCACGAGCGCCGCCGCGCCCCGCGCCGCGTCGCCCGCCACCGACGACGCGCGGAGCCGGCCGCTGCCCGGGGACCAGAGCCCCGACACCACGCGGCCGGTCAGCTCCTCGTCGGCGGGCGACGCCAGCCACGGCATCAGGCCCCGGTAGATCCCGCCGAGCACCACCGCGTCCGGGTCGATCAGATTGACCGCCCCCGACAGCACCCGGCCCAGCATCCGGCCCGCCTCGGCGACCGCCGCCACCGCGCGCGGGTCACCGGCCTCCGCGCGCCGCTCCAGCTCCAGCACCCCGGAGGCGCCGCCGAGACCGTCGATGCCGGCCGCCCGCAGCAGCGCCGCCTGGCCGGCGTACTGCTCCAGGCACCCGCGCGAACCGCACCGGCACTCCGGCCCCACCGGGTCCACCACCACATGGCCGATCTCCCCGGCGAAACCGTGCGCCCCGCGCAGCAGTTCGCCGTTCAGGACCAGCGCCCCGCCGACCCCGATCTCGCCGGTCAGATAGAGGAAGCTGCGTACGTCGTCGAGTCCGCCGAACCACAGCTCGGCCAACGCCGCGAGATTGGCCTCGTTCTCCGAGGCGACCGGCAGCACCGGGCGGCCCGGGCGCAGGGCGGCGAGGGCGTCGGCGAACAGTCTCTGCGCCGGGACCTCGTTCCAGCCGAGGTTGGGCGCCTGCCGCACCGAGCCGGCGGAGACCAGGCCGGGCAGCGCCAGCGCCGCGCCCACCGGACGCAACTCCTGCTCGTACGCCGATTCCAGGGTCCGCGCGGCGATCCGGGCCGCCCGCTCCAGGGCCTCCTCGGCGGGCGCGCCCCGGTTGTCGAGGTGCTCGGTCTGCCGGACCCGGCCGGTGCCGGCCAGATCCACCACGCACACCGACACGTAATCGATGTTGATCTCCACGCCCAGCCCGGCCGGGCCGGTGCGGGCCACCTTGAGCGCGGTGCCTGGGCGGCCCGCGTGCCCGCTGAACGTCTTGCCCGACTCGGTGAGGAATCCGCTGTCCATCAGCTGCTCGACGAGCGAGGACACCGCGGCCCGGGTCAGCCCGACCCGGGCGGCCACTCCGGCCCGGGTCGCCTCGCCGCGCTCGCCCTCGTCCCGCACGGCGCGCAGTACCAGGCTGAGATTGTGCCGTCGCACGGTGTCCTTGTCGGCCTTGGGCCCCAGCGGAGTGAGGATGCTCTTCATATCGTCGCCGAGCCTATGTGATGTCGGGCTCCCGGCGGGGGTACGGGAAGGGGGCGGCCCCGGCCGTCCGGCCGGAACCGCCCCCTCCTGGCTCAGGGCTTGGCGCCCCGGGCCTTCAGCATGTCCGCCATCAGGCCGATCTCCGACTGCTGGCCGCGGACCATACCCGCCGCCAGGTCGCGGATGACGTCCGTCTTCGCCGCACCGGCGGCCGCTTGCGCCATGTCCGCGCCCGCGCGGTGGTGCACGGTCATCAGCCGCAGGAACAGCACCTCGGCCGCCTTGTCCTCGGCGGCCCCCAGCTCCTCCAGCTCCGCGTCGGTGGCCATGCCCGGCATCAGCGAACCGTCGTCGGTCGGCGTGACGGTGTGCCCCATCCACTCCATCGGCGGCCCGGCCGCGCTCTTCGGCAGGCCCCACATCTCCAGCCAGCCCAGCATCATGCCGCGCTGGTTGGCCTGGGTGTTGATGATGTCGTACGCGAGCCGCCGCACGTCCTCGTCGTCGGTGCGGTCCCGCACGATGAACGACATCTCGACGGCCTGCTGGTGGTGGATCGCCATGTCCCGGGCGAAGCCCGCGTCCACGGAGTCCTCCGCCGGAGCGGACCGCGCCGCCGAGGACGCCCCGGACGGGGAGGCCTCGGAGGGACGCTGGATCATCAGCGCCACCAGGCCCAGCGCCAGGAGCAGGACACCGGCTCCAGCGAGGACCATCCGGCGGGTGGAGGCGGAAGGCGTCGAAACGGTCACTTGTCCAGCCCGCCGGTGCAGGCGGCCCCCGGCTCGGGGGTCTGCGGGCCCTGCACGTACTTGGTGAAGAACTGCGCGACCCGGTCGTCCGAGGCGCTCTCGACCGTGACCTGCTTGCCCCACGCGCTGAGCATCAGCGGGTCCTTCTGGTCCTTGACCGGGCTCATCAGGGAGTACGGGGTCGACTTGACCTTCTTGGCGAGCGCCTCGACGTCGGCGTCCGAGGCCTTGTCGTTGTACGTGACCCAGACCGCGCCGTGCTCCAGCGAGTGCACGGCGTTCTCCTTCGGTATCTCGTCGGTGTAGACGTCCGCGTTGCAGTTCATCCAGACCTGGTTGTGGTCGCCGCCGACCGGCGGGTTCATCGGATAGTCGACCTTGTTCGCCACGTGCTCCTGCGTCAGCTTGTCCCAGCTGCGCTCGCCGGTGACGGGCGAGGTCTTGGCCTGCTCCTCCTTCTTGTCCTTCTCGTTCGCCTGCGCCATCAGGTAGCCGCCTCCGGCGACCAGGGCGCCGACCACGGCCACCGACGCGCTGATGGTGATGATGCGGACCCGGCGCTCACGGGCGCGCTCCTTGCGGCGCGCCTCCTCCAGCTTGGCGCGACGTGCCGAGGCCGGGTTGTTCTGGTTCTTGGCGGAAGCCATGGGAAGTCCTCGTCGTTCAACCGATGCATACGGGGCGATGCATGAGGGGGAAAGGAATGCGGTGCATACGGAAAGCCGCTCCCGGTGAACCGGCGCCAGGGCGCGGCGGGAGAGCGGATCCGGCCTCTAGATCCGTTGGATCTGCAGGCGCAGTTGATCGACGGAGCGCACACCGTCGTGCGCGGGACCCCGGATGGCCGCCGCGCCGGTGAGCGGGGAGGCGGGCACCTGGGCCACGAGGGAGGGAACGGCCACGGGGGCGGAAGACGCCGGAAGCACGACGGCCGCCGTGTGCGTCGAGCCGCCGTGGCACGAGGTCCCGAGTCCGCGGTCCGCCGCGGTGGCCATGACGACCGGTTCGAAGGCCGCGTCCGGTGTCGGGGTGAACGCACGGACGGCGCCCGCGCCGGCCGGGCCCGCCGCGACCGGCACGGCGGCGGACGAGGTGGTGGCCGAGCAGCAGAAGAGCATGGCGAGCAGGAAGAACACCCAGCCCAGGGCGAGAGGCGCACGGGAGCGGTACCGCTGCCGGTCGGTCCGCGTGCTCACCCTGGTCATCGCCCGTCATCGTAGTGGGTGTATGAAGATTCAAAGAATATGGGTCGCGCTGTCCGCGGGATAGTGTGCCCGAGTGACCACGCAATCGAACATAGCCGCGGGCTGGTTCCCTGATCCCCATGGCGCCCCGCAGCTGCTGCGCTACTGGGACGGGACCCGGTGGACCGAGCACACGCACCCGGCCGACGGACAGCAGGCCCCCGCCGCCGCCCCCGCCCAGCAGGCGCCGAACGCCGGAGGATTCCCGGCCCAGCAGCAGGCCCCGGGCGCCGGAGGTCATCCCGCTCAGCAGGCGCAGGCCGCCGCCGGAGCCCCCGGTCAGCAGGCGGTGTCCGCCGGCTCGCTCTTCGACCAGCCGGTCCTGGTGGTGAACCAGAAGGCCAAGCTGATCGAGGTGACGAACGAGTACCGCGTGTTCGACCAGCACGGCGCGGCCGTAGGCTCGGTCGTCCAGGTCGGCCAGAGCGCGCTGCGCAAGGTGCTCCGGTTCGTCTCCAGCATCGACCAGTACCTGACGCACCGCCTGGAGATCCGCGACGCGCACGGCCGGCCGCAGCTGCTGCTGACCCGCCCCGCGAAGTTCATCAAGTCGCGCGTCATCGTCCAGCGCCCCGACGGGCAGCCGGTCGGCGAGATCGTCCAGCAGAACGCCATCGGCAAGATCAATTTCGCGATGACGGCCGGCGGTGCGCAGGTCGGCGCGATCAAGGCGGAGAACTGGCGCGCCTGGAACTTCGCCATCGTCGACCACAACGGCACCGAGATCGCCCGGATCACCAAGACCTGGGAAGGCCTCGCGAAGACCATGTTCACGACGGCCGACAACTACGTGCTCCAGATCCACCAGCGACTGCCCGAGCCGCTGCTCAGCCTCGTCGTCGCCACGGCGCTGACGGTGGACACCGCCCTCAAGCAGGACGCCCGGGGTCTGGGCTGACCGACAGCCCTCTCCGTCACCCCTCAGGACGCCGCCGCCCCGAACCGGGCGGCGGCGTCCTGTCGCGTACCGGGGAGAGGCAGGGCGATAGGCAGGTCTTTTACAGGTGTAACACCTGTTAACGTGTAGGGGTGAGTGATACATCCGTACGGCCTCGGCGGCCCTCCGTCCGAAGCCTTCCGCTGGCCTCGGCCCTCCGGCTCTCGCGACCCTCGGACACCTGGTTCAAGCCCGCCCTCAGCGTGGTCGTCGCCTCCGCCGTACCCCATCTGACGCTCCTGGCCCTCGGCCGGCTCGACCTCGTGATGTACACGATGGCGGGTTCGCTCTGTGCGCTCTACGGCCACGGCCTGCCGTACGCCCGGCGGGTCAGGTCCGTCGCGGGCGTGGTGCTCGGAATGACGGCCGGGCTCGCGCTCGCCCTGCTCACCGCCTCCCTCATCGGATCGACCGCCGTACTCATCGCCGTCGGGGCGCTGCTCGCCGCCGCCCAGAAGGTGCTGTGCGACGCCACCCGGATCGGACCGCCCGGCCATGTGATCTTCACCTTCGTCAGCTCCGCCGCCCTCTTCGCCCCGCAGCACCCGGCGCAGATCCCCGGCCACCTCGCCCTGACCCTCGGCGCCGGCGCGGTCGCCTGGCTGGTCGCCGTCGCACCCGCCCTGGTCCGCCGGGAGGGCCCCGAACGCCGCGCCGTCTCACGCGCCCTGGAGGCCGCGGCCGCGTGCGCCGCCGACCCCGGCCCCCGTACCCGCAACGCCGCGGCCGCCGCCGTGCACGCCGCCTGGCAGTGCCTGCTCGCCTCCGGCCGCCCCACCCCCGTGCGCCGGTCGCTGGAACGCCTGGTGGTGCACGCCGAAGCCGCCTTCGCGGCCCCGAGCCCCGGCGGCGGAGCGGCGGATCCGGACCGGCTGCGCGCCTGGGCCGCCCTGACCCGGGCCCGGGGTCCGGTGCCCGCGCCGCCGCCGGCCCCCGGCACCGCCGACGAGCTGTACGGGATCGACGCCGAACGCGCCGCTCTGCGGACCCCCGACGGCCGCCGCGCCACCCGCCGCACCCTGCTGCGCCGCCTCGGCCCCGGATCGCCGCTGCTGCCCGTCGCCGTCCGCACCCTGACCGGCTGTGCGCTCGCCGGATACCTCTGCGCCGCGCTCGGCGTCGGCCGCCCCTACTGGGCGATCGTCACCGCCGCCTCCCTCTACCAGGCCAACATCACCCTCTCCTGGAACCGGGCCCTCCAGCGCACCCTCGGCAACCTCCTGGGCGTACTCGTCTTCGCCGCCGTCCTGCCGGTGTCCCGCATCAGCCCGCTCGCCCTCGTCTGCTGCTGTCTCTTCTTCAGCTTCGCCGCCGAGGCCCTCATCACCCGCAACTACTGGCTCGGCTCCGTCGCGGTGACCCCCATGGCCCTGCTGGTCCTTGATTTCGGCGGTACCCACCCGGCCGGCGAGCTGATCGGCGACCGGGTCCTGGACACCGTCCTCGGTGCGGTCGCCGGCTTCCTGGCCGCGACACTCGTCACGAACCGGCGGGCGGCCGGGCGGGTGGAGCGGGCCCTCGACGCCACCCGCCGGGCCCGCGCCGACGCCGAACGGACCGGCGCCGACCCCGCGGCCGCCCCCGCCGATCGGGACCGGGCACGCCGGACGCTCACCGCGAGCCTCGTCGAACTGCGCGAGGCGGGTGACACCGCTGCGGGCGAATGGTGGCAGCGCGCCCTGCCCGAGCAGCGCCTTCTCGCGGCCGAGCAGGCCGGACACCGTACGCTCGCCGCGACAGCACAACGGCGGGGACCCGCGGTCCGCGCCCCTTCGATCGGAGCGGAGTGACCGACGACATCGTTGCCTCGGTGGTCCGGCAGTGGCAGGCCGTCAACCCGGAGCTCGACACCGGACCGATGGAGATCATCGGCCGGATCAACCGCTGCGCCGCCCTCCTCCAGCAGGCGGAGGACGCCCCGCTGCGCGCCGCCGGACTGACCCGCGCCGAATTCGACCTCCTCGGCGCCGTACGCCGGACGGACCGGGAGCTGACCCCCGGTGAGCTGGCCCGCGAGACCTTCTCCTCCGGGGCCGCCGTCACCAAGCGGCTGCGCGCCCTCCAGGACCGCGCCCTGGTCGACCGCCGCGGCGACGACCGCGACCGACGGGTCGCCCATGTCCGCCTCACTGACGAGGGTCGCTCCCTGGTCGACCGGCTGCTGCCCGAGCAGCTCGCCTACGAACGCGCGGTGCTCGCCGGTCTCGACGAGGGAAGCCGCGACGAACTCAGCTCCCGCCTGGGCGAGTTGCTCGTGCAGCTGGAGGGCCGACTCGGCGGCGCCCGGCGCTGAGAGGGGGGCGGACCGGGCGCGGCGGAAGGCCTGCGCGCCGGGCCTCCGTATACGCGTCAGCACGGCGTATTTTCGCATCACCCGCCCGTCGGCGAGGAATCTGCTCCTTTCGATCCGGTTCGATCACCTGTGCCTTTGGCTTGTTTCCTGGGGCTTGAGCCGTTGATGAGATGTCACTTCGCCAGCGAATGCACCAATTTGGTCATTCGTTCCTCTTCCCTTTCGGTGTGAGCTGCCCTGTTCGGCGGCGACTTTCGGCCTCGATCACTCACCGCGCACGCTCCGGAGCGCAGAGTAGAAAAACTGGCGAGTGTATTCCTCTCGGCGGGCTTCCGCAGGGGGTTGGGTGAATATGCCGAAGCACTGTTCTGATCTGGCTAAGCTCACGCGCAGTGAAGTCGAGTTGAGATGAATTCGAGCACTTGTTCCCGAGTCTCCGCTCACGTGCGCATACATCCCGGAATCAACCGCCAGAGGGTTTTAGATGGTCCGTGTTGAATCACCGCCGACCGACAGAGAAATTCCCGTCGTTCGCGTAGTCCTGCTGCCCGTGGTCCTGCTCCTCGGCGCAACCGCCGCCGGATCGGCCCTGGTCGCACCGGCCGCGCGGATACCAGTCGCCGTGTGCGGCGCGATCGCCACGCTCGTGGTCGCCGTACTCACCGTGGCGCTGCACCGCCGCCGGCGCGCCTTGCGCGTCCAGCGCGCGGAGTACGAGCAGCGCATCGCCTACCTGGAACACCGCATCCAATCGCACGACGCCGAGACGGTCCGGCTCACCAAGGACGTCATGCCTGCCGCCATCCGGCGGCTGCGGGTGGGCAATTCGCCCGAAGAAGTGATGCGCGACATCGTCGACGCGGACGTGGCCAACCGCCATCTGCCCAAGGCGCTGCGCGAGCAGATCTACCAGGTCCTCGAAGTCATCGACAACGAGGAGGCGCGGCGTGACTCCGCTCAGCGCGCCTTCGTCAGCGTCGCCCGCCGCGTCCAGGCGATCGTGCACCGCCAGGCCAGTGAGCTGCGGGAGATGGAGAACCACTACGGGCGTAACCCCGAGGTCTTCGACGACCTCCTGCGCATCGACCACGGCACCGCGCTGATCGGCCGCCTCGCCGACTCCATCGCCGTGCTCGGCGGCGCGCGTCCCAGCCGCCAGTGGCCCAAGCCCGTACCGCTGTTCAGCGTGTTGCGCGGCGCCATGTCCCGCATCCTGGAGTACCAGCGCGTCGATCTGCACTCGATCGCCAAGGTCGCCATCGTCGGCACCTCGGTCGAGCCGCTCATCCACGCCTGCGCCGAACTCCTCGACAACGCGACCCGCTACTCGCCGCCCCAGACCCGGGTGCACGTCACCGCGGTCGAGGTGCAGACCGGCATCGCCATCGAGATCGAGGACGGCGGCGTCAGCCTCAGCGAGGAGGCCCGCGCCCGGGCCGAGAACATGCTCGCCCAGGCCCAGGCCGGCATCAACATGAACGACCTCGGCGAGTCCCCGCGCCTCGGCATGGCCGTCGTCGGCCGGCTCTCGCGGATGTACCAGCTCCAGGTGTCGCTGCGTCAGTCGGCGTACGGCGGCGTCCGCGCCGTCCTCATCGTGCCGCGCGACATGATCACCACCGGGCCCGCCCCGGGCATCGCCCACGGCATCGGCGCCACCTCGCGGCCCACCAGCTCGCTGGACATGTCGCAGCTCCAGCATGTGGTGCCGCCGCCCGGCAAGCGCAAGCCCAAGCCCGCCGCCACCGGCCCCGTGCCGTCCGTGGCCGCACCGGTCTCCACCGGAGCCCCCGCGGCCACCTCGCGCCCGGCCGTGCCCCCGGCGGCCATGGAGGACGACGTTCCCGTGGTCACCGAGTGGACCGAGAACGGGCTGCCGCAGCGCCGCAGCCGGGGCCGCGCCCCGCTCGGCTCGCACAACCTCCCGCAGCAGCCCCCGCCGCCCCCCGCCCCCGCCCCCGCCAACGGGTTCCAGCCCGGCCGGGACGAGGGCACGGACGGCGGACGCGGCGAGGAGAAGCCCCCCGGCCTGTGGCTGGAGGCCTTCACCAAGGCCGTCAACGGCGTACCGCAGGAACGAAAGCACGGCGAAGACTCCGATGACGCGTGGGACAAGGGAGACCTGAAGTGATCCAGCAGCGGGGAAACATGGACTGGATGCTCAAGGAGCTGGCCGACGACGTTCCGAGCATCCACCAGATCGTGGTGCTCTCCTCGGACGGCCTGCGCATCGCGATGCACGGCGGCGACCCCGACGTCGCCGACCGGCTCGCCGCGGCCTGTGCCGGACTGCAGAGCCTGGCCGCCGCGGTGGCCACCGAGATCCCTTACAGCGACGGCCTCATGAAGCTCGTCGTCATCGAGGTGACGGGCGGGTTCTTCTACCTGATGGCGGCCGGCGCCGGCGCCTATCTCGCGGTCCTGGCCGGCGAGACCGTCGACGCCGGCCTCGTCGGCGCCCGGATGCGGGACATGGTCGTGCGGATCGGAGCCCACCTGACCAGTCCGCCCCGCCACGGCGGGCAGTCCGGATGAGTGGACCTCGACGAGAACGCCGCAAGGCCGACCCGGATCTCCTCGATCCGGAACGGCTGTACGTGATCACCGGCGATCTCGACGACAGCGAACGGGCCGCGCTCGACCTGGTCACGATGGTCGTCGCGCAGGCGGAGCCCTCGCCGACCTTCCAGCCCGAGCAGGCGGCCATCCTGCGGCTCTGCCAGGCCCCGTTGTCCGTCGCCGAGATCTCGGCCTATCTCAGCCTGCCGTTCAGCGTGGTCACCTCGCTCCTGAGCGATCTCCTCGCGACCGAACTCATCGAGTCGCGCGCGCCGATCGTCCGCGCCACCCTCCCCGACAGGTCCCTTCTCGAAGCGGTGATGCATGGACTTCAGAAGCTCTGACACGATCACCGGACCACGCACCGAGGACGTCCTTCCCACCACGGCCACCGCCGCGGTGAAGGTCGTGATCGTCGGCGGGTTCGGCGTCGGCAAGACGACCATGGTCGGCTCGGTCAGCGAGATCCGGCCCCTGACGACCGAAGAGACCATGACCCAGGCCGGCGTGGGCGTGGACGACAACGCCGGGGTGGAGACGAAGACCGCCACCACCGTCGCCATGGACTTCGGCCGGATCAGCCTCAGTGAGGAACTGATCCTTTATCTGTTCGGCACCCCCGGCCAGGAACGCTTCTGGTTCCTGTGGAACGGCCTCTTCGAGGGCGCACTCGGCGCGGTCGTCCTCATCGACACGAGGCGGCTCGAAGTCAGCTTCGACGTCATCGGCCGGCTGGAGGAGCGCGGCGTGCCGTTCGTGGTGGCCGTGAACACCTTCCCCGACGCACCGCACCACCCGGTCGAGGCCCTGCGCAGGGCCCTCGACCTGCCGGACGAGGTCCCGATGATCGACTGCGACGCCCGGCTGCGGGCCTCCAGCCGCGATGTGCTGATGACCCTGATGCGCTATCTGCACAGCCTGGCCGTCCCGCTCGCCTGACGTCCCCGCGCCCCGGGCCCCGGCGACGGGACCGCCCCGGGGGCGCGCGCCATCCCCCGGCGTACGTCCCCGGCCCGGTCCGTGCCCTGACGGTCCGTCCCGTCCCACCCCGTCCCGCCCGCTTGCGCACTAGCCCTGGAATCCTGATCCCTGGAGCCCCTGTGACAACCCCCTTCCACCACGAACCCGGCGCCGTGCCGCCGCCCCAGTGCCCGGCCCACAACCTCGACATCGGCCCCGGCGGACTGCGCCGGCTCTACGGCCCCGAGGCGGAGGACAACCCGGCCGGCCTCTACGACAAACTCCGCGCCGAACACGGCACCGTCGCCCCGGTCCTGCTCCATGGCGACGTCCCCGCCTGGCTGGTGCTCGGCCACAGCGAGAACCTCCACCTCACCCGTACGCCCTCCCAGTTCTCCCGGGACTCGCGGCGCTGGCGGGCCCTCCAGGACGGCAGCGTCGCCCCGGACCACCCGCTCGCCCCGATCTTCACCTGGCAGCCGGTCTGTGTGTTCGCCGACGGCGCCAAGCACGAGCGGCAGCGCGGCGCGGTCACCGACAGCATGGGGCGCATCGACACCCGCGGCGTGCGCCGTCACATCAACCGCTTCAGTAACCGCCTCGTCAACGACTTCTGCGAGAAGGGCACCGCCGACCTGGTCAGCCAGTTCGCCGAGCATCTGCCGATGATGGTGATGTGCGCGATCTTCGGCATGCCCGAGGAGTACGACGAGCGCCTCGTCCAGGCGGCCCGGGACATGACCCGCGGCACCGAGACCGCCGTCGCCAGCAACGCCCACATCGTGGCCGTGCTGACGCGCCTGGTCGAGCGGCGTCGCGCCGACCCCGCGCCGGACTTCGCCAGCTGGCTCGTCGAGCACCCCGCCACGATGACCGACATCGAGGTCGTCGAACACCTGCGGCTCATCCTCATCGCCGCCTACGAGTCCACCGCCAACCTCATCGCCAACGTGCTGCGCATGGTCCTGATCGACCCGCGCTTCCGCGCCCGGCTCAGCGGCGGGCACATGACCGTGCCGGAGGCGGTGGAGCAGACGCTGTGGGACGAGCCGCCGTTCACCGCCGTGTTCGGCCGCTGGGCGGTCGGCGACACCGAGCTGGGCGGCCAGCAGATCAAGGCGGGCGACGCCCTGCTCGTCGGGATCGCCCCGGCCAACACCGACCCCACCGTCCGCCCGGACCTGAGCGCCGACATGGGCGGCAACCGCGCCCACCTCGCCTTCAGCGGCGGCCCCCACGAGTGCCCGGGCCAGGACATCGGCCGCGCCATCGCCGACGTCGGCGTCGACGCCCTCCTGATGCGCCTGCCCGACCTGGAGCTCGGCGTCGGCGAGCGCGAACTGCGCTGGGTCGGCAACATCATGTCCCGCCACCTGGTCGAGCTGCCGGTGAAGTTCGCCCCCAGCCCGCAGCAGAAGCTGGACGCCGACCCGCTCGCCGTGATGAGCCGCACCGCCCGCCCGGCCGACGCCTGGGAGATCTCCTCCCCGGCCAGGACCGTGCCCGAGCCCCGGCACGAGGCGGGCGGCGCGCAGCCCGCCCACGCCCCGGGCGCGGTCCCTGGAACCGCCCCGGCCGCACCGCCCGCCGCCGAACCGGCCTCCGCCTCCGAGCCCGCTCCGGTGGCCACCATCCCGCGGCAGCGCCGCCCGGCCGCCCCGGCCCGGCTCTGGCAGGCGGTCGCCCGCTGGTGGAGCGGCTACTGACAGCTCGTCGCCCGGCCCCGTCGCGGCGGCCCCGGATCACGCCCACCGGCCCGGGGCCGCCGCGTCGTCCGCGCCGGGGCCGGGCGCGGCCCCCACCGGACGGCTCCGGCCTGCCCGTACCATCGAGCAGCGTGAAGCTGACAATTCTTGGCGGTGGCGGATTCCGGGTGCCTCTCGTGTACGGGGCCCTCCTCGGCGATCACGCCGAGGGCCGCGTCACCCGGGTCACGTTGTACGACACCGACGCCGACCGGCTCACCGCCGTCGCCCGCGTCCTCGCGGAACAGGGGCGGGACAGCGCGGACGCCCCCGCCGTCGTCGCCACCACGGAGCTCGACGAGGCGTTGCGCGGCGCCGACTTCGTCTTCTCCGCCATCCGCGTCGGCGGCCTGGCCGGACGCGCCGCCGACGAACGGGTGGCCCTCGACGAAGGCGTCCTCGGCCAGGAGACCGTCGGCGCCGGAGGCATCGCGTACGGTCTGCGCACCGTCCCCGTGGCCCTCGACCTCGCCCGGCGCATCGCCCGGCTCGCCCCGCACGCCTGGGTCATCAACTTCACCAATCCGGCGGGCCTGGTCACCGAGGCCATGTCCCGGCATCTGGGCGACCGGGTCATCGGCATCTGCGACTCGCCGGTCGGTCTCGGGCGGCGCATCGCCCGCGTCCTGGGCGTCGACCCGGACCGGGCCTGGATCGACTACGCGGGGCTCAACCACCTCGGGTGGGTGCGGGGGCTGTACGTGGACGGGCGCGACGAACTGCCCCGGCTGCTCGCCGACCCGAAGCTGCTCGACTCCTTCGAGGAGGGCCGCCTCTTCGGCGCGGAACTGCTCCGTTCGCTGGGCGCGATCCCCAACGAATACCTGCACTACTACTACTTCAACCGGGAAGCCGTACGCGCCTACCAGGAGGCCGAACAGACCCGGGGCGCCTTCCTCCGGGACCAGCAGGAGGGCTTCTACGCCCGGATGCGGGAGCCCGGCACCCCCGCCCTGGCCACCTGGGACCGTACCCGCGCCGAACGGGAGGCGACGTACATGGCGGAGAACCGCGAGGTCGCCGGGGCGGGGGAGCGGGCGGAGAGCGACCTGGAGTCAGGCGGCTACGAACAGGTCGCGCTCGCCCTGATGCGGGCCGTCGCCCGCAACGAACGCACCTCGCTGATCCTCAACGTCCGCAACCGCACCGCGCTTCCGGTCGTGGACGCGGACGCCGTCGTCGAGCTGCCCTGTCTCGTGGACGCCAACGGGGCCCATCCGGTGGCCGTCTCGCCCCTCCCGTACCACGCGGTCGGTCTCGTCACCGCGGTGAAGGCCGTGGAGCGGGCGGTGCTGGCGGCGGCGGAGAGCGGATCCCGCGCGGCGGCCGTGCAGGCGTTCGCGCTGCACCCACTGGTCGACTCCGTGGCGGTGGCCCGGCGACTGCTCGACCGGTACGCCGAGGTACACCCGGGGCTCGCCTACCTCGACCGGCCCTGAATCACCGGATCGACGACGGATCAGGGCGCGGACACGACGCTCGGCGCGCCGGCGGCCACCCAGCTCGGCGCCACCCCGGTCACCTGGCAGACCATCAGGAAGAGCGGAATGGGCGGGGTGTACGGAGTGAGGCCGTCCGGTGAGTGGATCAACCGGGGCCGGCCGCCGGGCACGTCCGCGTCCCGTGCGTACGTCACCTGCTCGGGCCAGTCGAGATCCAGGTCGGAGCCGGCCGGGACGATCCACCACCAGCGGTCCGCGTCGGCGAAGACGCATCCGGTGCGCGGCAGATGGGACATGAGGTGGAAGCCGTGCCGGGCGGGCACCCCGACCGCGTCGCAGCCCAGGCTGGCCGACATCGAGGCGGGCAGCGCCAGCCGCACCCGGCCGCCGCGCGTCTGCTCGGGCGTCCGGGACCGGTGCGCCGAGCGGAGCCGGGACAGCGCGTTCTTCAGCATGGCTGCTCCGTGCCGGACGGCTGCTCCGCGTCGTGCGGCAGCTCCGCCCAGACGATGCGTCCGGAGGCGTACCCCGCGTCGTGCGAACCCCAGGCGCTGCTCATCGCGTCGACGAGGAGCAGACCACGGCCGTGCTCGTCGTCGGAGGACCGGCGCAGCCGCGGGCCGCCGGGCTGGTGCCCCTGGTCCTGCACGGCTATCCGCAGTCGTCTGCCGAGGCGGCTCAGCTCGCACACCACCCGGGTGCTCGCCGTGTGCACGACCGCGTTGGTCACCAGCTCCGAGACGATGAGGACGGCGGCGTCGCAGCCGTCGCGGCCCAGCTTCCAGGCGTCCAGCCTGGCTCGCGTCAGCTCGCGCGCGCCGGCCACCGACTCGGGGTGCGCCGGCAGCGCGAAGCAGTAGCGGAGGGCCTCCGTCCCGGGGCTGAGGTCCATGAGCCGGGGGATGAGCGCACTGCCAGGTGCCACGACCGATTCCTCACAGTGGGGGCTGCGTCACGCTTCGTTCTCCGGACGGCCGGGGGCGGGCATGACTGAGCGAACTGGTTCGGGAGTCAACTCTCCCCCTGACGATGACACTTGGCAAGGGGCACTCTGAAATTTCCAGAGTGACTGTGTCGTCGGGGGCGCACGCATGGCACACTGCTCGCAAAACAGCGCATGGGGAGGTCTGAAGTGAGCGAACCGCGGTCCGCCCCGACCGTGGGCCAGGTCGTTCTCGGCAAGCGCCTGCAGGATCTGCGTGAGCGTGTCGGCCTGACCCGTGACCAGGCGGCGAAGGTGCTCAGGGTCGCCCCGGCGACGATACGCAGGATGGAGACGGCCGAGGTCGGGCTGAAGATCCCCTACGTCCAGTCGCTGCTGAAGGCGTACGGCGTCGCCGAACAGGAGGCCGACGCCTTCGTCGAGCTGGCGGAGGAGGCGAACAAGCCGGGCTGGTGGCAGCGTTTCCACGACGTCCTGCCCGACTGGTTCAGCATGTACGTCAGCCTGGAGGGCGCGGCGAGCCTGCTGCGTATGTACGAGCCGCACTTCGTGCCCGGACTGCTCCAGACCGAGGACTACGCACGCTCCGTGATGCGCACCGGAGCAGTCGGCCAGACCCGCCCCGAGGACATCGAGCGCCATGTGGCGCTGCGGATGGAACGCCAGTCCCTGCTGGCCAAGGACGACGCCCCCAGACTGTGGGCGATCATGGACGAGACCGTGCTGCGGCGGCCCGTCGGCAGCCCGCAGGTGATGCGCGGGCAGATCGACAAGCTGCTGGAGGCCACGGAGCTTCCCCACGTCACGCTTCAGATCGCGGAGTTCGCCACCGGCCACCACCCGGGAACCTACGGACCGTTCGTCCTCTTCCGGTTCGCCGTCCCCGAACTCCCCGACATGGTCTACAGCGAGTACCTGACCGGTGCCGTCTACTTCGACGCCCGCCCCGAGGTGGCCTCCTACCTCGAAGTCATGGACCGCATGGCGGCTCAGGCCGCAACTGCACAACGCACGAAGGAAATCCTCCGGGACTTCCGCAAGGAGCTGTGATGAACCACATATACAACGGCATGCCCGCCGCTGACCTCGGCTCCGAAGGCTGGTACAAGCCGTGGAGCGGCGGGAACGGCGGCAACTGCATCGAGGCCATGAAGCTCGCCGACGGGCGGGTCGCCGTACGCCAGTCGGCCGACCCGGACGGCCCCGCCCTCATCTACTCCAACGGCGAGATCGCCGCGTTCATCCAAGGCGCCAAGGCAGGCCAGGCGGACTTCCTTCTCACCTGACATCGCACCCCTCCTCCGTACGGATCCTCCGTGCGGACCCTCGACCACGGAGCGCGCCATGACCGGGCAAGAACCCCATTCCATCGAGATCGACACCAGCACGCCGCATCCGGCCCGGATGTACGACTGGTTCCTCGGCGGCAAGGACAACTACCCGGTCGACGAACAGATGGCGCGCCAGCTCCTCACCCTCGACGCACGGGGCCGTGACATGGCGCGGGTCAACCGGGCGTTCATGCACCGGGCCACCCGCTGGCTCGCCGAGAGCGGTGTACGTCAGTTCCTGGACATCGGCACCGGCATACCCACCGAGCCGAACCTCCACCAGATCGCCCAGCAGGCCGCCCCCGACGCCCGTGTCGTCTACTGCGACAACGACCCGATCGTGCTCGCCCACGCGGCGGCCCTGCTCCGCTCCACGCCCGAGGGCGCCACCGAGTACATCCAGGCCGACGCCCGCAAGCCCGAGACGATCCTGGCGCAGGCCGGCGAGGTCCTGGACTTCGACCGGCCGATCGCCCTCTCGCTGCTGGCCCTGCTGCACTTCATCGACGACGAGGACGGCGCGGCCGAGCTGGTCGACAAGCTGGTCGGGCAGCTTCCCTCCGGCAGCTATCTGGTGCTCTCGCACACCACCGGCGACTTCGACCCGGAGGGCGCCGCGCAGGCGCGGGCCATGTACAAGGCGCGCGGGATGACGCTGCGGCCCCGCAGCCGCGCCGAACTCACCGCGTTCTTCGACGGCCTCGAACTGGTCGAGCCGGGCGTCACGCTCTCCGCCGAGTGGCATCCGGAGCTCGGCGAGGCCATCGACGTACCGGGCGACGAACCGATCCCCGGATACGCAGGCGTCGCCCGCAAGCGCTGACCGGATCCGCGCTCAGGTGCCGAGCGCGTGGCCCGTGGTGACGTCCACATGTCCGGGCACCACGTCGTGCGCGTCGCCCACCGTCGACGTACCCGACGGCTCGAAGAGCAGGATCGAGGCACCGCCGCTCGAACGCGGCAGATGCCAGACGCCGCGCGGGACGACGAAGACCGAGCCCTGCTCCAGGGTCACGGACCGTTCGTCACCGTCGCCGCCCCTGTCCCCGTCGCGGAGAGCGATGTGCAGCGTGCCGTCCAGGACGAGGAAGAACTCGTCCGTGTCCTCGTGCACATGCCAGACGTGCTCGCCGGCCACCTTGGCCACGCGCACGTCGTAGTCGTTGACCCGGGTCACGATGCGCGGGCTCCACAGCGCGTCGAAGGAGGCCAGGGCGGCGGTCAGCGGAAGGGGTTCGGTGGCGGCCGGCGCCGCGTTCTCGTTGCTCATGGGCACCATCCTGTGCGCTGGACGCCGCTGCTCGTGAGTGCTACGAATCGCATATGGCGAAAGAATCCTCGCATCGGGTGGTGATGATCGTCTCGGTCGGTTCCAACCCGTTCGAGATGGGTGTCGCGACCGAGCTCTTCGGCCTGCGCCGGCCCGAGCTGCCCGTCGACTGGTACGACTTCACCCTCTGCTCGCCGACCCCCTCGGTCCGCATGCACTCCGGCTTCTTCCAGCTCTCCGAGGTCCCCGGGCTGACCGCCGTGGACCGCGCGGACACCGTCATCGTGCCCAACCGGCCCGACCCGCTGGAGGAGCCCGACCCGGACGTCCTGACGGCGATCCGGCGCGCCCATGCCCGCGGCGCACGCCTCGTCAGCTTCTGCACCGGCGCCTTCACCCTCGCCGCCGCCGGAGTGCTGGACGGCCGGCGGGCCACCACGCACTGGCGGTGGGCGGACTCCTTCACCGCCCGGTACCCGCGGGTCGACCTCGACCCGGACGTCCTCTTCGTCGACGACGGGCAGGTGATCACGGCGGCCGGCAGCGCCGCGGCCCTGGACGCCGCGCTCCATATCGTCCGCGGCGACCACGGCGCCGAGACCGCGGCGGCCGTCAGCAGGCGGCTCGTCCACCCGGCCCACCGGGACGGCGGCCAGCGCCAGTTCGTCGAGCACCCGGTGCCCGGCACCGCCGAGGCCTCGCTCGCACCGCTCCTCGACTGGGCCACCGAGCACCTGTCCGACGGCCTGGACGTGGCGGCGCTCGCCGCCCACGCGGCCGTCAGCCCCGCCACCCTCCACCGCCGCTTCCGCGCCCAGCTCGGCACCACCCCGCTGGCCTGGCTCACCGAGCAGCGCGTCACCCTCGCCCGCCGCCTCATGGAGCGCGGCGAGGAACGCCTCGACGTGATCGCCCGCGCCAGCGGACTCGGTACGGCGACGAGCCTGCGGACCCAGCTCCGCCGCCGTACCGGGCTGACGCCCACCGAATACCGACGCCGCTTCGCCCCTGCCCCCTGAGCCCGTCCCCACGCGTCACAATGGACCCATGGAACGACGCACCTCCCGGCCCCGGGGTTCCGCCGCCCCGCGGATCACCGCGGCCTCCCCGTGCCCCTGCGGCCTGCCCGCCGTCTATGGGGACTGCTGCGGCCGCTTCCACTCCGGCAGCGCCGCCGCGCCGACCTGCGAGGCCCTGATGCGCTCCCGGTACGCGGCTTTCGTCGTCCAGGACGCGGCGTACCTGCTGCGCACCTGGCACCCCGAGACCCGGCCGCCCGGCGTCGACTTCGACCCGTCGATGCGCTGGGTACGCCTGGAGATCCTGGAGACCACCGAGGGCAGCGCCTTCCACTCCACCGGAACGGTCACCTTCCGCGCCCACTACACCGACGACGGGCGCCCCGACTCCCTCCACGAGAAGAGCCGGTTCGCCCGCGTCGAAGGAGCCTGGGTCTACACGACGGCCGTCTTCGTCGACTGAGACGCGTCGAGAACCGCGACCGCGACGACTTCCTCGTCCTCCTGGAGGACGGCACCCCGGTCGGTCACATCGCCCTCATCGGGGAGGACTTCGCCGACGGCACCGCCGAGGCCCACCTCGCCCTGAGCGGAGCCGGTTTCGTGCCGGAAGGCGCTCCGCCCGTACGGGCCCGGGGCCCGGGGATGCTCAGGCCGGAGCCCCCACCCGCGTCGAGCCGCCCGGTCCGGCCGCGGGTGACAGCTCCTGCGCAAGGTCCTCCGCCAGCAGCCGCTTGGCGATCATGTCCACGGTGGCCCGCAGCCGGCGGTCGTCGGGGCGGGCGCCGTCCTCGGCCAGGCGGTCGTTGAGCCAGCGGCCCCAGGCGTCGGAGATCACCGCCGCCTCGCGCCGGCCTGCCGCCGTGTGGGAGAAGATCCGGCCGTCGCCCGTCAGATAGCCCTCCTCGATCATCCGGTCGAAGACGGGCACCAGCACTTCCGGCGGAATGCGGTGCCGGGCGGCGATCAGACCGAGGCCCGCGTGGCCGACCATCCTGGTGAACAGGTCCACCTGCATCACCGCCCAGGCGCCCGCCATGTCGAGCCGGGTGTCGCACCCGGAGGTGATCCGGCGGGCGGTGTCCGGGCCCGCGCCGTGCAGGATCGTGGCCACCGAGTACTCGAGCAGCTTCGCCGAGTCCCCGCTGCCCGGCTGCGCGAAGCCCTCGCCCATGTCCGTCGACCCGAGCCGGGCGGAGTCCCGCAGCTTCACCTCCTTCAGGAACAGCGCGACGACGAAGCCGATCAGCGCGACGGGCACCGTCCACAGGAACACGGTGTGCAGCGTGTCCGCGTAGGCCAGCGCCAGCGGTTCCAACTGGGCGGCGGGCAGCGCGTGCAGGGCCTGCGGGCTCTGCGAGGCATTGGCCAGGACCGCCGGGTCGCCGCCCGCGGCCACCGCCTGCGCGACCCCGTCGGTGAGGTTCGGCTTGAGCGCGTTGGCGTAGATGGTGCCGAACACGGCCGTTCCGAAGGCGCTGCCCAGCGTACGGAAGAACGTCACGCCCGAGGTGGCCGTGCCCAGGTCCTCGTAGTCGACGGTGTTCTGCACGGCGATGGTCAGCACCTGCATGGCCAGGCCGATGCCGAGCCCCAGCACCACCATGTAGAGCGACTCCAGCCAGACACCGGTACCGGGCCCCATCCTGGACAGCAGGAACAGCCCGGCCGCCATCACCAGCGTCCCCACGATCGGGAACACCCGGTAGCGGCCCGTCTTGCTCACCACGTTGCCGCTGAAGATCGAGGCGGCCAGCAGACCGACGACCAGCGGCAGCGTCCGCACTCCCGAGAGCGTCGCCGAGTCCCCGTCCACGTACTGCAGATAGGTCGGCAGGAAGATCATCGAGCCGAGCATCGCGAAGCCCACGATGAAGCTGAGGATCGAGCAGACGGTGAACACCGGGTTCCGGAACAGCCGCATCGGCAGCATCGGTTCCTTCGCCCGCGTCTCCACCCGGCAGAACAGCGCCAGGGCGATCAGCCCGGCGACGAACAGCCCGATGATCATGCCCGAACCCCAGGCGTACTCGTTGCCGCCCCAGCTCGTCGCCAGGATCAGCGCGCTCGCCCCGACGGTGACCAGCGCGATTCCGGCGTAGTCGATGACCGGCCGGCCCGCTGCCTTCACCGACGGGATGTTCCGGGCGGCGGCGATGACCACCACGATGGCGATCGGCACATTGACGTAGAACGCCCAGCGCCAGGTCAGATGGTCGGTGAACAGCCCGCCGAGCAGCGGCCCGATCACGGTCGAGATGCCGAAGACCGCCCCGATCGCCCCCTGGTACTTGCCCCGTTCGCGCAGCGGGATCACATCCGCGATCAGCGCCATCGACGTGACCATGAGACCGCCCGCGCCGATGCCCTGCATACCGCGCCAGATGATCAGCAGCAGCATGTCCGAGGCGAGGCCGCAGAGGAACGATCCGGTGATGAAGACGATCGCCGAGACCTGGAAGACCAGCTTCCGCCCGAACAGGTCGCCGAACTTGCCGACCAGGACGGTGGCCACCGTCTCGGCCAGCAGATAGGCGGTGACCACCCACGACATGTGCGCGGCGCCGCCCAGGTCCGAGACGATCGTCGGCAGGGCCGTGCCCACGATCGTCTGGTCCAGTGCGGCGAGCAGCATGCCGAGCACGATCGTGGCGAAGACGATGTTGCGCCGCCGCCGGTCGAGGACGGGCGGCGGCGCGGCGGCACTCTGCGCGGCGGGGGCTTGCTCGCTGGCAGTGGTCACCTTTGCACCCTCACACCGGCCCTCCGCCCCCGCATGCGGGGGCGGGCCGGACGGGGGTCAGCGTGGCAGCGAGGCCAGCGACCTCTTCAGCCGCGCGACGAACGCCTCCCGGACCTCCTCGCCGACCCGGTCGAGCGACAGATACGGATTGAGGTCCTCCAGCTCCACGAGCAGCAGCCCGCCCCGGGCCGTACGGCAGGCGTCGACGCGCTGGACGCCGTGCGTGAGGGAGTTCCAGGCGATGAAGCGCCGGGCGAACGCCAGATCCTCCGCGCTCGCCGCGTACGGCTCCAGCACCCAGCGCCGCTCCGGGTCCGGGGCGTACAGCGCGTACTGGAAGTCGTGGTCGACGAAGTAGAAGGACACCTCGTGGCGGAAGTCGATCCGCGGCTGTACGAGGAGGGAGCCCTCGGCCGCCCGCTCCAGCTCGGCCCGGGCCTCCGCCGCCGTGACGAACCGCAGCCCGACCGAGTCCGCCCCCAGCTTCGGCTTGACCACGTACCGGGGCACGTCGGGCAGCTTCGGCAGGTCCGCCGCACGGTCCACGGTGGGGATGACCGGGAGACCGGCCCGGCTCATCTCGACGAGGTACTCCTTGCCCGCCATGTCGCCGCGCCCGCCGAGCGGGTTGTAGACCGCCGTCCCCAGCTCCCGGGCCCGTGCGCAGAACGCGTCGTACGCCTCCCGGTAGTGCAGCACGGGCCCGCTGTTGCGTACGAGGGCGAGATCGAAGCGGTCCAGCAGCGCGGCCGCGTCCCGCGGATGGCACAGCGCCACGTCGAACGTCTCGCGCAGCCGGGAGCCGAGGTGGATGTCCTCGTCGCAGTAGCGGCGGCCGCGCGCCTCGTACGCCAGATCGGTGACGAGCAGGAGGGACGGGCGGCGGGCGCCGGCGGGTGACGCGGCGGTCATGTGGTTCTCCCGGGGTGAGGACGCGGACGGACGCTCACTATCGCCGACACCCCGGCCGGGCCGGGCGGAGGGGGTGGCTCCCATCGCGCCGGGGCCCTCACCCGCTCCCGGCGCGCCCGCCGCCGTCCCCGTACGTCAGACGGCTTCGGTGGATCCGCCCCGCACGGCCGCCACCCACTCGACGAGAAGCCGCTCGTACTCCCGGCGGCCCTCCGGCGACACCACACCGCCGTCGGCGACCAGCGCGCGGATCTCCGCGTTCAGTTCAACCATCGGGCGGGCAGGCATCGGCTCGGTCGAAGTGGAGGTCATGTGAAGAGGCTAGTGGCACGGAGCCGGACCGGGTGCCGATACAGCGTGTGGAACCCGCCACGCACACCGTGCGGCCCGGCCCGGCGCCCGCGTCGGCGCGCTGCCCTCCCGCGCCGCGGGCATCTCCACATCGTCGTCACGCATCGCCATGACCGGGCGCCCCGAACCCTGTTGCCCCACGTCCACGGCGTGTGACGGGCTGTCGGCACTGTCGCATGCGCTTCCCGACACGCTCGGTGACGACCCCTGCCGCCGGGGCCGGAGGCCGAAGTCCGGGCTTCGGTTCCGGTGCCGTGCTACGAGTCAGGGCGACGAGAATCACATATGCCGACGTCCTGCTCCCCCTATTCGCAGCCCACTCCGTCGCCGTCACGGTCCAGGTGCCGCCCGTACCCGGGCTGCCCGGACCGGATGGGCGCGACACCGGCGGATGAAGTACGACCAACTCAACAGCGGGGACCTCGCCGTCCACGGCGGCCTCTACCTCGGCAAGACGAGCGACGACCCCTACGAGTTCAGCACCCTCAACCCCACCGCCGGCTACCACCTGATCCTCCGCCAAAGCGGGGTGCTGCGCCTCTATCGGCACCTCACCACCCAAACCGGCGTATGGCCCTTGGGGCCGGAGACATCGCAACAGATGCCGCAGTGGCCGGCCAGTCCATGACCATCCAGGTCGACGTCACACCCACCACCATCGAAGCCCGGCGGCTCGGCAACGCCGCGTGGACCACCGGGCCGATCACGGACACCACACACCGCGGCGGCTACTTCGGGCTCAGCAACGGCAGCATCACCGACACCGCTTCCCGCCCGTTCTGGCGGAACCTCGTCATCACCCAGCTCTGACAAGGCCCGCCGGCCGCCTACTTGATAGTGCCGGTGAACTCAGGGAAGGCGAGGAAGTCGTCGTCCGTGGTGCGCTGCACCGTCACCACGATGTCCCTGCCGTACCGCTTTTCCAGGGAGTGGTCGCTGGTCTTCACTGCCGACACCCCTTTCGCGAGACGCCCTTCGAGAGGGGCACTGTTCTTCGAGAAGATCGTCAGGTCAGCGGTGCCACCGTTCGTCGCACCGTCCACCGACACCGACAACTGATCCAGGTCAATGGCCTGTCCGCTCTTGTTGTCGAGCTTCACCCGCACCCGGAACTCGTGCGACTTCGGGTCGGGCTCCTCGAACTCGTCCCAGTCAGAGAACACCTTCGCGTCCACGACCGTGACCTCCAGGCCGTCCGGCCACGCGAACGGCTTCCCGAACGCCAGATCCGTCGACGGGGCCTCCGACTCGGCAGGAGTCTCGGTATTGCAGTGCTCCATCCAGTCCGACTGGTTCAGCGACGTATCCGAGCAATCAACCTCGTGCTCCGGGACCGACGCCTTCACCGAGGACTTGGGCGCGGCCGGCTCGTCACTGCCACCGCAGGCAGTGAGAGAGCAGGCAAGGAGAAGGGCTGCCGCAGCAGCAGAGCGGGTACGCATCAGCAGCTCTCCTCGAACTTCACTGCGGTGAACTCGACCGGCTGACCGTTCAACGCGGCACCGGCGGCGGGCTTCTGGGTGCACACCTTCCAGTTGGACTCCAGCAGCACCATCCGGTCCTCGGCCGCATCGGTCACGGTGATCGACGTACCGGAGGCCAAGGTGCCACGAGCCGCCTTCACGGACTCCCCGGTCAGGTCCGGCATCTTCCCGCCTGCCGCCTCGGGTGCCTTCTTGTCGCTGGCCGGGCACTCCTCTTCCAGCTTCACTGCACCGAAGTCCAGGGTGCTGTCCGTGGATGCCGTCTTCCCCGCCTTGATGTTCTGCGAGCAGACTTTCCAGTTCCGGTCGAACGCCTGGAACCTGTCCCGGCCGGTGCTGTCGTGGGACTTCAGCGAGTAGAAGCCCTTCTCCTGCGCGGCGTCCTGCGCAAACTGGAGACCCATCCCGACGAAGTCAGGGACCTTCTGTCCGTCGTCGGCTTCCTTCTTCGGCGCCTCAGCCTGCTCGGCCTTCGCGGGCTTGTCGTCGGCCTTGTCCTTCGCTGGCTCCACCGGCTGGGCGGTCACGGTCTTCGTCACCGTGGGGGCCGGCTTGCTACTGGCAGCGTCCTCGGTGCCGCCACTACCGGCGGCACCGAACATGATGCCGAGGACGAACAGACCGGCCCCCGCAGGGATGACCACCCGCTTCTTCGCCCACTTCGGCCCACCGGTCTTCGGCGGCTCGGGCGTGAACGGCTGCTGCCCCCAGCCGGGCTGCTGGTACGACATGTGTCCCCCTACGTGCGGTTCGTGGAGGCCTGACCGTAGCCACCCGACCACACTCGGGGGAGCGACTTGTTCCGGTGGTGACGGAGTTGTGACCAAACAGCGAGGGAAAGGTGGCGGGGCTGTCAGGTGCCAGCGTCGAACGCCGGGTTCTCTAGTTGTCGGGCGATCTTCCACTCCCGGTCACCGCGGCGGCACGTCAGCACGAGGCGGATGGGCTGGCCCACGTACTCTCCCTGCCACACGCCCTGGGTCTTTCCCTCCATCCAGAAACCGGGGTGGGTTCTCTGCATCGCTCGTCGTGTACCCGTGCCAACCTCCAGCGGGAAGGGCTCCGGGCCGCGGCCGTGTTCGTCAGTCCCGTTCGCGCCGTAGCTGAACTTGAACGGTCCCCACACGAAGTTGTCGAGGTCAGCTCGGGTGACCCCAGGGCCCGGCACCACGGAGGCAATGTCCCTGTCGTCGTTACCAACCTCTATGGCGATGTGGTCGAGGTGCCGCAGCGAATCGGGCCCGTTGAGGTGGGCAGACAGCAGGGCGTGGCCGTTGCCGGTCTCGATCAGCCTCAGGTCGAACTGAGGGGTGAGGTCGGACTGCCACCGCTCCTCCTCGATACGAGTGACGGAGGCAGCCGCTTTCGCTGATCGCTCCGCTGCGCGCCAGGCGCCGAACGCGGCGGCCACGCCAGCCGCGGCGGTGATGTAGGTGGCGATGTCGCCCCAGGGGGTGCTCATGCGCCGGGACTCTAGCCGCGGACACCGGCAACGCGCCCAACGCGCCTGCGCCCCGCTCTCATTCGAGGGCGGGGCGCAGTGCTGTGTGCGGGGTCAGGCGTCAACGAAGGGCGCCGGCCCGATGCCAGAGCAGCCGCTCTCGCGTCGGCCGCCGGTTGCCATGAACTCGCTCTCGCGCCCGTTGGGCAGCCGGAGCACTCCGGGGAACGCGTCCGAGAGGTCAACGTCTGGGGCGTCCGCAGCGAGCGTGACGCTGCCAGCCCAGGTGCTGTTCCGGTCGGACTCGCGGTTGTCGTCGCGGCTCGGGTCGTAGCGCAACACGAGAGAGGCGGCGACGGGGGCTTCGCTTCCGTCCTCAAAGACGACGATGGCGGGGCCCACGTAGCGAAGGCGTCCGTCTCCGGGATGGAAGGGGCGGCGAGTTGTCATGGCGGGAGAGTAGTCCCGGAGTCCCGGCGCGCGCCGACAGGTAGCACATAACGTTCCCTTATGCGCTAGGAATTCGGTACCTCTGTAGCATGGACAAGGACGCGCTTCCGCTGCTCTTAATCGACGTCGATGGACCGCTGAATCCGTGGATGGCGAAGCCCTCTCGCCGCCCTGAGGGCTACACCACGCACCGGATGCGCCCGACCGGGTGGGAGCAGCCGTACCAGAAGCCTCTGCGGGTCTGGCTGAACCACGAACACGGCGCCCAGCTCACCGCCCTGCCGTACAACCTCGTCTGGGCCACCACCTGGGCCCACGAGGCGAACGAGTGGATCGGCCCCCACCTCGGGTTGCCCGAACTCCCCGTCATCACCTGGCCCGATGATCGGCCCGCGAGCAGCCCGTACTGGAAGTCCGAGCCCCGGATCTTCTGGAAGACCGCCACGATCGTCGAGTACGCCGCCGGGCGCCCCTTCGCATGGATCGACGACGACATCACCGACCTCGACCGCGAGTACGTCACCACCCACCACCAGGGGCCCGCGCTGCTCCACCACATCGACCCGCACCTCGGGCTGCTCCCCGCCGACTTCGACACGCTCGCCACATGGGCCGCGTCGGTCCGAGAGGATGCTGCGTGACCGAGCAGTCCATCACTCAGCGAGCCGGGCAGTCGATCGCACTGCCTGGCTCGGACCTCTTCGAGGAAGTCCGCCGCAAGCTCGTCGACGACCTCGGCATGGTTCAAGTCGACCGCCAAGGACAGCAGCGTACCTACCGACCCCGCGCCGAACTCCTCGCCGAAGCCGTCACACCCGAGACCTTCGTCTGGGTCATGGACTGGCTTACCTCCGTCCGTCGGAGCAGCCTCCAGACGAAGCGCAACTACGTCGACGACATCCGGCGCGTCTGGGGCGCCTACGCGCAAGAGCTGGGCCACGAGCGGTTCGCCCTCGGCTGCTTCACCGCCGACCACATCCGCGCCTGGCGACTCCGCATGGAAGGCCGTGGGGCGCCCCCCACCACGATCAGCCGCTACCTCAACACGCTCTCCTCACTCCACACCTACGCCGCCGAGAAGATCGACCTCCCAAAGAACCCCGTCACCCAAGACGACCGACCCAAGGTCGACAAAGGCAACACCTCCCGCAGCACCCCCGTGCTTGAAGTCGACGAAGTCCAGGCAGTCGTGCGAGCGGCGGAGAACGAGTTCGATGCCCTCGTCGTCCTCCTCCTCTACACCCTCGCCGGACGCGTCTCCGAGATGTGCGCCGCCGACGTCACCGACCGGATCGAACGAGGACGACGCTCCTACCTCGACGTCACCCGCAAAGAACACAAGGAACGCATCCTCCCGCTCCCCGTCACCGTCGCCGAACTCCTCGACGCCCACACCGCAGGCCGCGCGGTGGTCACAGAAGGCGTAGGAAACGCCTTGCTCCTCGACTCCGCTGGCGAGCGCCTGGACCGGCACGACATCGCCCGACTCCTCACCCGCCTCGGACGCAAGGCGCGCGTCCTCACGTGCCCGGCCGTCGACCAGCCGGGCCACGCCTTCGCCCGGTGCAAGATCTGCCGGAAGCTCACCCCGCACGTCCTGCGCGCCAGCCGAATCACGCACATGCTCGACGACCACGTCGACCTCGCAGAAGTCCAAGCCTTCGCCGACCACGACAACCCCGCCACCACCGTCGGCTACTGGAAACGCCGCAACAAGGGACAGCGCAACGCCAAGCACGTCGACGCAGCCGAAGCCCTCTTCGGCGGCATCACCGACCGCTTCCGTCAGGAGACAAAAGGGTGAGCACCGCACACGACGGAGACCACGAGCATGAGGTAAGGGCCCGGTTGCTCATGCTCCGGGCAGAGCAGTCCGTAGTTGCAGCTTTCAGGGTCCGTGCCTACGAGTTGGGCTGGTCCCTACGCGGGCCGGTAGGCGGCGTCAACGAGCCCGTGAAGATGGCTTGCGGCGAGGGGCACACCGCAGAGGCGAAGCCCATCAGTGTTCTGGTGGGCGGCTTCACTCTCGACAGCCATGTGGGGCCCCTGCCGAGGAACGAGCTGGAGTCGTGCTTTACCTGCATGAGGGCCCGGAAGGAGGTGGAGGGGATCGCAGCCTTTCCGCAGTACGCAGCCGATTTCGATCTGCGGGTGTTGAGTGACGAGAAGACTCAGTACGGCAGGCCCGCGAAGGTGGTGCGGTGTCTCTCTGGGCACGTCTTCACGCTGCCCGCTTTGGATCCCCGGATTGATTGGCAGCCATCACCGAATCACGAGTTCCTCAACTTCAAGGAACGAGATCCGCACGAACACCCATGCCCCACATGCAAGAAGATCCGCGAGACCCCCAAGCTAGCCGCCTTCAAGGCCAACGCCGCCGCTCAGGGCGCGATGATCCTGGAGCCACTGGTTGGACGCGTAACTCAGCGAGTGGCGATCTGCTGCATCGTTGGCCACCTCTCCCAGATCGGCATCAATCAGGGGTACAACGCGGAGGCCATGTGTCGAGTATGTAGGACCGGGCGAAGTGCTCCGCCGCACGATGTTTTCTACATCGTCAGCGGCACCGACACCGTCACAGGGATGCCGACGGTGAAGCTTGGGATCAGCTCAGGCGCCGGGCACAAGCGCCTGGAGCAGCATTCGACTGTCGGTCTCAGCCAGCGGCACCTCGTGCGAACAGGGCTATCCCACGGCGTGGCGCGCACGTTGGAGTCCGCCCTATTGGCGCACCTAGCTGAGGAGGGATGGAAGCGAACCCGCGGCGAGGAGTACTTCCCGGCTGAAGCGCTGCCTGCTGTTGTCGCTTTCGCGGAGAACTGGTTGGGCGCTGGCCAGTACGAGACCGACGCCGCATCGGAGGGCATCGGCCTATGAGGCCCCAGGGGAGGGCAGCCCAGACAAACCGTCGGCTGTCCGCTACCGTCGAATCAGGCGCGGGGCCTGCAGCGGTCGAGGGATGACCGCAATGAGTCTTGGAGGACTCATGCCCATAGGCCGCGTCAACGCCGCCAAGTTCATCTCGCGCTACCTCGACGAGCCGCATGAAACGGACTTCGGCGGCGAGGAAGCCCACCACCTGATGGCCACCGTGCACGCCGACCGCGCCTGCCCGCCTTCCGGGCACAGCATCGGCTGGCACGACTGCTACCTCAGCGCCGACATCCTGCCGCTCATCTGGAAGGCGGATCTGCTGCTGGAACCGAACGGAGACCCGAGACCCATCCCGGACTACCTGACCGGGGAGGCGCGGGAGCGGGCCATAGAAGCAGGGCGGCTCGCCGCTCGGATCCGACGCGAGGCTCATCGCAGGGGCCTGCACTGATCTGAGGCAACCGTTTCCGGTCACACCTCTACCCCTGTGGCCGAATCGGGTGCATCGTTGCTCTTGCGGCGCCGGATGCTCGCCAGGTTGAGGGCCCCGCTTCAGGCCCTGCCCGCTGACCCCCTGCGGGCGGGGCCTGCCGCTCCTCCCGGCTCCCCACGGGAGGCCAAGCGGCTGCCCGCGCAAGGGCGTTGGTTGTAGCATCGACGTACCGTCCCATCGGGGGATGGCGTAGCACCTAGTCCTGTCGGAGGACACCATGGCCTTGAGCCGTATCGCGCGTGAGCATGCCGCCGAGATCAGAAGGCACGACTGGTCCGATGCCCCTTTCCGGGCCGACCGTGCCGGTCACGACCGTGCAGTTGACGGCAAGGGTGGGCGGGTGCTCACCGACCAGGAGGCCGACACCGTCCGCATGAACGTGATGTGGGTGACTGCCCAGGTGTTGGGCTACCAGGACCCCAACTTCGACGTCTACGAGTTCGCTGCGGCGTGCGGCGTCGAGATCATGACTCGGTCGGGGCGCCTGAACGGCGGCATCGAGGCTGGGGTCCGTCTCCACGATGGCAGGTACATGCGCCCCGGGACATGGGACTCATCCGAAGGCGACTGGCTCGACGAGGTAGACGCCCAGGACCGTCGGTGAACTAACTAGCTGCACTCGCCCTCCCTCGGTTCGTCCGGGGGAGGGCGTTCCTATGCCGCTTCGTAGTGGTGCGCCCGCCCACCTCGCCATTCGACCCAGTCGGATTGGTCTACGAGGTCCGCCGCGTCGGGGAGCCCGGCCCGTCTCTGGAATTCGATGACGTCCTCATCGTTGTGCGCGAGCCCGGCGATCTGTCCTTGGATGGTGACTCGTCGGCCGCCGGTGGGGGAGGGGCGGTGGATGGCAATGGGCGCGGACATACATCCAGCGTGCTCCCGACCTGCTGCTATCGCATGCGGGTGACGGTGAGCGTCCCGTGCCTGCCGGAGGCAGCGAGCACCTCGACGGTGAGGTCGGACTCAACCCGGGTGTACGTCTCTCCTTCGGCCCGCCGCTCCCCGACAACCTCGGCCGCGGTGAGCGCCTCACCGATCCGCCCGGCGAGTACAGGGTCGAGGCGTGTGGTCAGCCGGATGGGTCCGCCTTCGTCGCCTACTGCGGGTGCGAGCCGGTGGGGTCGGCACCGGGGCCCGAGGTAGCCGACGACGAGCGCGTCCTCGGTGTCGGCGTGCCGGACCTTGGTCCACCCGCGGCGGCCGGCGGGGTAGCCAGCCGCCCCCTTCTTACAGACGATCCCTTCGATGCCCTGCTCCTGGAGTCCCTCGTACCAGGCGACGGCAACCGCTCGGTCGTCGGTGGCAGGGACGGCCTGGATCGGGGGCGGGATGTCGTGGAGGAGGTCGACGAGCAGTCCGCGCCTCTCTGTGTAGGGGAACCCTGTGGTCTGCCCGCGCTCGGGGTGCTCCAGAACGTCCCACGCGGCGTAGCTGGCGGGGTGTTGTGCGGCGAGGGCGCGGGCCCGGGTGATGGTGGAGGCGGCCCGGGACTGGGCTGCCCCGAAGTCGATGCGGCCGTCCCGCCAGATGACGGCTTCCCCGTCGAGCGTGGTCCCGGGTGGGAGTTGCATGGCGGCGACGGCGAGGTCCATCCAGTGGCTGGTGACGACCCGGCCCGAGCGCGCGTACAGGATGACCTTGTCTTCGGTGCGCCGGAGGATCGTGCGGTGCCCGTCGAACTTCGGCTCGTACCACCAGTCGGGCCCGTCGGGGATGGCGGGTACGGCTTGGGTGAGGGCGGGTCGGATGGGGTATTCCACGGTCCGATCCTGTGCCGAGGCAGTGGTGGCCGCACGGCTAGCTACTCCGGGCCACCGAATCAGACGAGAAGCTAAAGAGAATTAATGGGTGACAGATGAGGGCTGCCGCGCTACTCTCGTTTGGCAGGCATTAATCCACGTCTGTAGCAGTGAGGGGAACATGAAGATCACGATCACCGTCGAGGAGCCCACCGGGGACTTCCAGGAGAAGCTCCTGGCCCTCCTCGCCGACCACACCGCCGACATCGAACCCGACACCACCTGGACCAAGGAACGAGCCGAGCGTCTCTACCTTGCCCTGCCCGCCAACGCACGCCGCATCATCAAGGAAGCCGCCAATCGCGGCGGATACGTCTCCGCCGGCGACCTGCGCAGCGGGGAGGACAGCAGCCTGCGGGGCCACAGCGCCGCCATCAAACGGGCCGTCGACCGTGGGGCGCGTGACGGCTGGTGGCCGGACACCCTCAAATCGCCGATCCAGGCGCAGGGCCCGGGCTTCGGCAAGGTCGTCGGCTACCTCATCCCCGAGCCCCTCGTTGAGGTGTTCAAGCACGCCGCCAACAAGCCCAGCCGCGACTGGTAGACGACACCAGAGCAACCACCCAACCAAAGGAGAAGTGACCGTGAACGGTATCTACGACGACGGCGCAACCTACGGCCCCAACCCGGACGCCCAGCTCCCGCAGGATGTTCCGGCCGACCCGATCTACGACGACGGAGCCCAGTACGGGCCCACCACCGAGCAGTGAGGACCACGACCATGGGGCAGCAGGTCATCACCACACTCAAAGGTCGCAACTACCACCGTCCCGACTGCGGCCCCGGCTTCCTGTCGGCTCGCGCGAAGGGCGAACGCCTTGGGCGCAAGCTCCACCCTGTCCTGACCATGACGGAAGCCGATGCACTGCAACTCGGCAAGAAGGCGTGCGGCCATTGCGGCGGCACCGAGGCGAAGGAGCACTGACCATGCCTTCACAGGCAGCCCAGGCCTTGGAGAAGACCATCCGTGCCCTCGGCGGCACGTGGGATACCCGCCGTTCCGTGACCGCCCTGCGTGACGCAGGGCTTGGTGATGGCGACCAGCGGGCACAGGAGAAGCGGGCCCGTGACGCGCTGCGGGACCTGGCGAAAGCGGGCGTCATCGTGAAGATCGACCCGGACAGTGCCACCTACCGACTCGGCGCCGAGCAGTGAGGACCACGACCATGGAGTACATGCCGCCTGTCGGTGGAGCGAAGCGGGATCTACCGGAGCTGACGGATCAGTGCCGCCCGAGTGGCGAGCGGACCTTCGCAGAACACGACTACGCACCGGAAAGCACGCCACGGTGCCGTAGGTGCGAAGCTGTTGAGCAGTAGCCGCACAGCGCGACGCCCCGGCCGAGGTAAGCGGCCGGGGCGTCGCCGTGTCAGCGTATCGCCCACCTGGGCTGGAACGCACCGTCACCGGCTGGCCAGGTACCGCCTTCGCAGCGGGCCTGGCATCGGCCAGTGCCACCAGCGCTCCAGCAGATCCATTCGGGCAACCTCGACGAAGGAGCGCATGGCGTGCATGAAGAGCACCTCCTCATCCTTGGAGAGGTCCACCCCAAACTCTTCTTCAAGATCTGTACGGGGCAGATAGTCCTGCTCTTCGGTGTCAAAGATCCATCGCTGCCCTTCTCCGAGAGCCCCCGCGTCTGCAGTGGCGTAGACGCGATCGACTAGGCCGGAAGCCGCCTCGCGCACCTTCTTCCCGGAACGCAGATTGACGGCTTGCCATGTGGACCAGACCTCGGCGACGCCATCGGTAGTGGAACGGTTGCGTACTGCGCCAGCGCACGCTTTTAGGAATCGGTCGTAAGCCATCGCGCGGTCCTCTCGGCGACCGTGCTTGACGAGCGTCACAGGACTAGCGGCTGCCTGCGCCATCGATACGAGTTGACGCAGCGCAGCCATCGGGATGGCGGAGGTAGGTTCGGGCATGCGGAGAAAAGTAGCGCGCCCTGCGCGACCCCGGACCGTTTCGAGACAGTTGCCCGAGCGCCTGACCGCAACTGAACCAGCACTGCCTTGCGCCCGCCACGCCGGGGCTGATCGAGCACGGGTTGTCAGTGCCCGGTCGTAGGCTTGTCACATCAACCCCCAGGGCCCACGGGCCCACGGGCCCACGGGCCCACAAACAAGGGGATTGCTCACCACCCCCATCCCGGCTGCTCCCGGGACGGGGGCGGGGCTGCGTCGGGGGCTACTCGACAGCGCCCAGCCGCTTCGCCATCCGCTCGAACAGTGCAGCGGCGGCCTGCTTGTCAGCGGGGGAAGGCGATCCGTCTGGGCGAGCCACGTTGAGCGCCGCACGCAGCTCGCGCTTCGTGCAGTACAGGGTGTACGCCGCGTCCTCGTCGGCTTCGGCGGCGGCACAGGCCTCTGCGAAGGTCATCATGACCCGCTAACGGTCCCGCCAACAGAAGGTCACCTCAACCGTCCAAGGACTCCTCCGGGGGCAGTACGGCCTTATTCGCGGCCTGCTCCAGCTCGAACCGGCTCTGCTTCGGCTCCTGTGCGGCCTCGGTTGTCACCGCAGCTTGGAACGTTTCCGCAGCCTCACGCCACGGCCGCCAGCCTTCCTCCGTGTACGGCTGGGACAACGCCTCACGCTGAGCTTCCACGGAAGCCCGGTACAGCTCGATCAGGTTCTCACTCGGATTCGCCACGGCCGGAAGCCTAAACGGCACCACTGACAACGGTCGGTCTGCCGCGCTGGGTGGCGACGACGGAAGTCCTAGGAGCCTCCGCCCGGAACGGCGCGTGCGGGATTCCACCCCTCAAGGGGCGGTGGAGCCTACTCCGGGCAGGCGGCGCACATCCGCGATGGGGCGTCACTCCGCCGCCGCGTCTGCCGGAACAGCCGGGTCTGCTGCCAGACCCACCCGCAAGGTGCCCCAACAGGGGGACGTCCACCGAACGGGACAGAGGCCCCGGCAACGTCCAGCCTTACGCCCGCCCTCCATGTGGGGGCGGGCGTTCGTGCGTGGCGGACGGAGCCTCCATGCCACACTCGCAAGATGAAGATGTGGCACAGCTACTCCTACGGCTTGTGGTACGGCCTCTTCCAGGCGTTCATGGTCACCGTCTGGGTCGCCAGCGGCATCGGAATGGTCGCGGGAATCCCTTGGCTTCTCTGGCTCGAAGCCGGGCTCTAAGCCGCCTCGGTGACATCCCCGCGCACCGCCGCAGCCCACTCCACCAACAACTCCTCATACCGGCAGCGCCCCTCCGGCGTGACCAGACCGCCGCCCGTGAGTAGCGCCCGGATCTCCTCATTCACCACAGCCAACGACCGGGCGGCGCGCGGCGAGGCAGGAGGAGTAGGCATGCCGTGAGTCTACGGGCGGGGTGTGACAACCGCCTCGACCGCGTCCAAAGCGCGAGACCACGGAAACGCCTTCGAGTCGCCCTGCTTCGGCGGGTGCGACTCGTACCCGTCCGGACCGTCTAGGTACACCACACCCTGCGCCCGCAGATCCGCGACGCTCCGGGCCACCGCTGGCTGAGCCCCCTGCGCCTGGTTGAAGTACGGCATCGCCAGCACCGGCACACCCAGGTGCACGCCTTCCGATACCAGACCCAAAGCCACGGTGTCCGCGATGCCCGCCCCCCACTTGTTCAGGGAGGTGCACGACAGCGGTGCCACCAGCATCGCGTCCGCCTTCGGCAGCGCATCCTTCTCGCCCGGCAGCTTGTACTGCGACCGCACCCGGTGCCCTGTCAACGCCTCCAGCTCACCCATGCGCGGCTCCCACCACCGGGCAGCGGACGGCGTCAGGATCAGGCACACATCCCACCCGCGGGCCTGCGCCAACCTCACCCCCTCGTCGACGTACTCGGTGGGGCCGGCGGCACAGGCGATGAGGTACAGGACTCGGGTCATGCCTGGAGTCCACATCGTGCGGCCAATGCGCGCAACTCCCCGCCCGGCTTGGCCGTTGCCCCCACCACGTCCTTCACCAAGTTCACCGTGGCCGGCCTGCCCTTGAACTCCTCCGGCGCCAACCGGGCCGCCTCCGTCAGCGACTTGGCGGCGGCTTCCTTCTTCCGTGTCAAGAGCTGAGCGCGTGCCATCGTAATCAGGTGCCCGGCCTGCCGCTCCGCCTTCAGCCCCTGCACCGCCGCACCGTCCATGCCGTCGGCGGCTTCGAGCGCTGACCAGCCGTCTTCGAACCGGGCCAGGACATCCACCCGGTGCAGGCTGACGTTCGTCGGCCCGAAGTTCGTCCAGTCGGCGTTCATGTCGGCACCCTGCTGGTCGGCGACCTCATCAGCCTGGTCGACGTGCTCCACGCGTCCCGCACACGATCCGGGGTCCGTCCCATCGACGACGCAGAGATCGCCGCAGACAGGTACAGCATGCCCAACGTCGACAACCCGAGCGGCCCGGCCGTAGTCAGGTCGGCATGGAGGCGGCGCGCGGACCCTATGGCGAACTCCACTGCGGCGGCCGGCTGCTGTTGGTTCGAGAGGGACTTCGCGACCCGCCTCGACGCGGCTCCGATCGCCACCGGATCCCCGGCCCGCTCCGCGGCCGCCAGGGCCCGATCCGCCACCACCGCAGCCGGCGCGGCCGCGGGCTGCCCGTACTTATGGAGGAACGACGCGGCCAACTGCAGCACCCGAGAGTTCAGCATGTGCGCCTCCCGGCCCTCGGTTCCGGCTGCCGCCGCGGCTTGGCCGGCGCCGACAACAAGGGCGGGGAGGTCACGGCCGAGCGCACCGTAGTGGCAGGCCTGGAACGCCTCGCAGCAGTACGTGAGCCTCCGCCGCAGGGCATCCAGTGGCAGCGGCGGGTCGTCGACGGGATCCCGGTAGAGGATGTCGATGACCGCGGCGGCCTCAACGGGTGGGCGGCCGGGCGCGGGGGCCGCGGGTGTGGTGTCGGTCAAGAGTTGCTCCAGGGGGACGCGCAGGGCCTCGGCAGCCCGGACGAGCACGGACAGGCGCGGGTCCTGCTGGCGCTGGCCGCCTTCGAGGTCCTGTACCCACCGGCGGCTCTGCCCCATGATTCGACCGAAGTCTTCCTAGGTGAAGCCGCGTTGCTCACGCCAGTACGCGATACGGCGGCCGATGCGCTCAGTGTTCATGCAATGCCCCCGGGTAAGGCACGCAGGTTGCGTGCACACCCCTGTTGTACCGCGACCTACCGTGCAGAAACAGCAGGTCGTCAACACCAAGGGGCCGCCATGACCACCAGAGCCTTACCGCCAGTCACCGCCCTGACCGAGGCACAGCAGCGTGGCTGGGCGTGCGTCTGGTGCCGGGCCCCGCTCGGTATCGGGCTGGGCGCCGACCTCAGCGAGCAGCGGGTCCGACCGGCCGACGGCGCGGCGTACTCCGGTTCCCACGCCAGTGCCTCGACCCGATGGCATGTGCCGAGAGGGAGGCGTCGTGATCTGTGCCCGCTGCGACCAGCCGATCACCGGCGACAGTGTCACCCTGGACCGGTCGGACTCGATGTCCGGCGCCCGCCCGGACGACCATGCCCACCGGGTGGGGGATCCGGAGTGCCGACCGTTTCCGGCCGCCACGTCACCGCTCCAGACCGCACTCCGACGCCATGGCCGGTAAGGGCAACCTGGCCTCTGGGCTGGAGTTATACGCGCGGTGACCCTGACGGATGGTTAGGGCATCAATTGCCACTCGACACTAGTTTTTCGGTCAAAAGTGAGTAAGGCTCGATGGGCTGACTGACCCCAGAGTCCGTAGCCGGAGTGTGTCACCGGCTGCGCAAACGGATCAACCAACGATCGATGGGGAGGACGAGATCAGCAGTCTCCACCGGAGCGCCGTCCTCACCGAGGCGAGTCCGCACCAGACGAAACGCCACCATGTCCACCAGCAGGCCCAGAGCGTGGGCCTGGTCCGCAGTCAGAGGCGCCGTACCCACCTCCACCACATGGCTGGTGTGCGGCCTGCGCTGCCCCCCGCCACCACGACGACACGATCATCGCCGAATGCCCCCGGGGTCCAGGCACTCCACCGTTTCGTGATGCAGCATCACCCCAGGCCGGACCTCCAGCCGTGCGGCGAGCTCCTCGGTCGCGGGCCGCGGCCGGGTGTCGGTCGTCTCGCTGCTGTACGGCCATGGCAGGTCGGCGTTCGTGAGGGTGCGCACAGCAGGAGGATGCGCCACCGTGACGTGACGCCCCTTCTCTTCGTCGAGAACACCACTCCTGCGGAGCAGGTCGTAGGTGAGGCGGATCGTCTGCTCGTGGACCCGGTAGTGGCCGGCGATCGTCCGTCGGGAAGGCAGTGGCTGGCCGATGGTCCACTCGCCGGCCCGGATGCGGCGGCGGATGTCGGCGGCGATACGCCGGTACGCCGCTTCTGCCATCCGAATCTCTTACGCCGATCGATGATCATCGAGTGAGGTTCGAACCTATGAAGCGGGCTGTGGTCCTGATATATCAAGATGACCGTGCAGGGTCGTGGCATATGCCGCAACGCCGGGAGCAGTCTCTCTACTCGAATATATGTTCGATTGATCACGTGACTCGATCCTTCTCCATCCGTTAAGCGGATAGAAGGGTCGCCTCCCCAAGGGCGTGCCGGACCCAGTGAAAGAGTGGCCTCCTCGCCGGGCCTCCGGCACAAGTGAGCCCCCTCCGCTCAGTGGAGGGGGCTCGCGCATATTCTGCACTGTTCGCCGTCGAGGGTGACACCCACTGCCTGATTCGAAGCGGCCCTCGCGTAGCGCTCCAATTCTGGGAGATTCTTGGGAGACGGGGGGTGCCGCGCAACCCCGTAGAGCGCTGCGCAACGCGACGCAACGCCAGCCGTTCAGCGGATGGGCCGCCCCGAGATCGCCCGGGCGATCACCAGCCGCTGGATCTCGCTCGTCCCCTCGAAGATCGTGTAGATCTTCGCGTCGCGGTACATGCGCTCCACCGGATGCTCCCGGCTGTAGCCCGCGCCGCCGAGGATCTGGACCGCCTTCTCCGTTGCCGCGACCGCGAGTTCGCCGGCCCGCAACTTCGACATGGAGCCCTGGCCCGCGTCGAAGGTTCGGTCGTTGCGGGCCATCCAGGCGGCCTGCCAGATCAGCAGGCGTACGGCTTCGATCTCGGTACGGATATCGGCCAGGGCGAAGGCGATCGACTGGTTCTCGATGATCGGCCTGCCGAACGCCTCCCGTTCACCGGCGTATTCCAGGGCGTATTCGTAGGCGGCCCGCGCGATGCCGAGTGCCTGCGCGGCGACGGTCGGGCGGCTGACCTCGAACGTCGCCATGGCTGCCTGGCCCTTGGCGGTGGCGCCCTCGCGGGCTCTGGCGAGGCGGGCGTCCAGTTTCTCCTTGCCGCCGAGCAGGCAGTGGCCCGGCACGGTGACCTCGTCGAGGAAGAGGTCCGCCGTGTGCGAGGCGCGCAGGCCGAGCTTCTTGACCGTGCGGCCCGCCGTCAGGCCCTTCGTGCCGGGCGGCACGATGAACGCGGCCTGTCCGCGGGAGCCGAGCGACGGGTCGACCGAGGCGACGACGACATGGACCTCGGCGATGCCGCCGTTGGTGATCCACGCCTTCTGGCCGGAGATCACCCACTGGTCGGCCGCCTCGTCGTAACGGGCCCTCGTCGTCATCGCGGAGACGTCGGATCCGGCGCCCGGTTCGGAGACGCAGAAGGCGGCGACCTTCGGATCGTCCTCGTCGCCGTAGCACTGCGGCACCCACTCGGCGAGCTGGTCCGGGGTGCCGGAGGCGAAGATTCCGGCGACCGCGAGAGAGGTGCCGAACAGGGCCATGCCGATGCCCGCGTCGCCCCAGAACAGCTCCTCGTTGGCGATCTGGAGGGACAGCCCGGTCGGGTCCCCGTACAGGTCGGCGAGCGACTCGAAACCGTACAGACCGATCCGCGCGGCCTCCTGGATCACCGGCCAGGGGGTCTCCTCGCGGGCGTCCCACTCGGCGGCGGCCGGGCGGACCACCTGGGCGGCGAAGCCGTGCACCCAGTTACGGAGGTCCTGCTGTTCCTCGGTCAGGGCGAGGGAGAAGAAGCTCATGCCCTCACGCCTTCGGGATGTCGAAGTAGCGGGTCAGGCCGGAGGCGAGGCCGACGTCACCGGCGACCTTCAGCTTGCGCGTCATGAACATCGTGACCGGATTGCCGTTGCCGGAGACCAGTTTGAGGAACTCGGCATCGCCCATCACCAGTGTGGTGCGGGGTTCGGCATCGGAGCGTCCGGAGGTGACCCGGCAGGCGCCGTCGGCTATCGCCGTCTCGTAGACCACGTCGTCCTCGCCGGTGATCCTCCAGCGGATCAGGGCGGTGAGGCCGCCTGCCGCGTCGGGCCGGAACTGCTGCCGCATCCGGCCGAAGACCTCGCCGAGTATCCGGGTGCGCAGCTCGCCCCGCATGACCTCGGCGAGTTGCTTGGCGGACAGCCCCTTGACGATCCGTGCGAACTCCTCGGGCCCGACCGCCGCGAAGTCGAGCCCGGCCAGACCGTCGGTGAGGTTGCCGCTGCTGGTTCCGTCCACGCCAATTCCTTACTCCAGAGTAAACTTACTTTGGAGTAAGGTAAGGGGAGTGACGGCGGGTCGCAAGACCGGTCCGCCGCCGAGGCGCTCGATGGCGATGCGGGTTCAGAACGGTGAGCCGGGCAGTACCGCCAGTCGCGGATGGTGCGCGGCCAGCACCTTGTTGGCGCGTGCCAGGTCGGACAGGGCCTGCTCCCGGTCGGCCTGGTCCTCGACGCCGAGCCGGGGGCCGCGGAACCTGCGGACCTCGCGGGCCGCGCAGTAGGCGTCGAACTCCGCCTGGAGGATGTGCGGCGGAATGCACGAACCGATCAGCGCGGCGACCCGGTCCGGGATCGGCACGGGGACGAGGAGGTGCGAGGCGGTCATGGGGTGTTCCCTCTCGGATGGTTGGCCAGGAGGCGGTGCACGGGGCCTGTCGCCTGATGGGCGGCAGGTTCCTTCCTGTGTACGGGACGCGGTTCCGGGTTTCTCGTCGGATACGTCTCCGTGTCGCAACCGTTTGGGACTGACCGTCTATTTCGCCTTACGCGCCGGTAAGTTGACCCGGCGCGCCGAACATGATCCGGATCAGGGGGATGTGCCGGTGGCGCGGGATCGCAGGCGCTGTGCCCGTAACACCGCCTCGGTGGCGAAACGGCGCTCGGGATCGACGAGTTGGTCACCGAAGATGGTCTCCAGGCTCCGCATGCGGTAGCGCACGGTCTGCGGGTGGACATCCAGCAGTGCGCCCATCTGCGCTGCCGTGCCCCGGGTGTCGAGCCAGATCCGCAGCGTCTCGACCAGCCGGTCCCGGCGGGTGGCGCTGATCCCCGCGACGGCGGCCAGCTCCCGCTGGGCGAGCTGGTCCAGCAGGGCGGGGTCGGACAGCAGCCACAGGGTGATGAGGTGGTCCTCGCAGCGGATCAGCGGGGCGTCGTCGATCACGCCGGAGTCGACGAGCTCCAGGACCCGGCGGGCCCAGCGGATCGACTCGCAGGCCAGCGCGGTCGGCACGGTCAGGCCGATCGCCGCACGGCCGGCCGGCAGGGCCTGCTCCAGCATGGCTCTTCGCGCGTCGTCCAGAGCTCCCGGGACGAGCAGGTGCGGCTGCGGGGCGCTCAGGTCGACGAGCAGGTCACGGTCCGCGCTGAGCCGGTCCAGCTCCGCCGGGGCGCGCACGGCGATCAGCGTGACCTCCTCCGGCAGCGGCCAGCCGGCCTGCTCGCACAGTTCGGCGATGGCGCTGCCCGGGGCCGGACGCCCGGCGAGGATCAGGTGGAGCAGACGGCGGCGCAGTGCCTCGCTGTGCTCGCCCGACTGGGACTGCACTTCCAGGAATCCTTCGCGGGAAAGCGATTCCAGTTCGTCGACGTAGGCGAAGAGCGCGTCGGCGAAGCTCAGCATCAGCGTGGGGGAGAGGTGATAGCTCTGCCCGACCTTCTTCGCCCGCCGCAACGCCACCCGCGCGCCCAGCCGGTAGGCCCCCTGGAGGGTGTCCATGCTCCGGCCCTCGTACGCCTCGAACCGTCCGAAGCGCCGGCACATGTCGTCCCGGAGCGTGGTGGAGGAGGAGGGTTCGGCCACCAGATCGACGAAGGAGGCGAGGCTCTGCTCCACGCCCACCCGGATGGCCTGCCCGTTCGGCCCGTCGAGCAGTCGGGCGTATTCCGGATACGCCCGGGTGACCTCGACGCCGATTTCCTTGATGAGGCTGGGCAGTTCGGGCCGCATGATCGCCGCGAATTCCTGGGGAAGCGGCCCCAGCGGGTCCTCGGTGTCCAGCGGCTGTATGAGATGTGCCATGACATGTCCCCTTGCTCTCGGCGCCCGGTGGGGGTGAGGCGGTGGGGGGAAAGCGCTCCCACGAACCGACAGGTGCGTACCAAGTTCGCGACGAAGATAGACCAAGGAACAGGCACTGCACACCACTTGGACAAGATCGAAGTGCAAGGGGCACACATCCTGGCCGCACTGTGCGACTTCCGTGCAGGTCGGGCCGTACTGCGCGCTTTCGGACAATGAATTTCGGCCGCCTGCTCCGGTGATGACAACAAAGCCGTTCCGTGACGACCGAGTTGTTCCCGGCCCGGTGTACGCAGGACCGGTCGGCACCCGCGATGGCCGCGCACACGGGCGTCTCACCACGGCGAACGCGGGTGAACAGTCCCTCCTGGGCGGGCATTTCCGGCCGTATGGCCGAATCGCAGACCGTCTGTGAGCGAACGGAAGCGGGACTTCCGCAGCCCCCCGCTCCGCGCACGCCGGATGCGCACGACGCGCGGGGTTCCGGTCGTCGCCGGGTATTTCCACGCCGCCGCGTACGCATTCCTTGACAAGGGCACGGCACTCCGATGCTCATTTCCGGATCAAAAAGAGTGCTGCACAAAGAATCTTAGACGGACGGATTGTGTCGCCCTGTTTCCCGCGAGTAACATCACGCCTCGATCAATTCGGTCACGAAATCTGCCCGAAATTTGATGCTCCGATCATCCGCCCCCGGGCCCACCCGAGGCTCCATCGCCGTCGACGTCCGTCGCGGTGCGGGCATGCGTTGCAGAACCGGTCAACTTCGTGCACGAGGCCGCGCCACGGCGGCCGACAGAGGGGACGACATGAGATCTGTTTCCAATCGAACCCGCGTAGGTCTGCTCGCGGCATTCACGGCGTTCAGCGCTCTGCTCTCCACCGGATCGGCCACCGCCGCCACTCAGCTCAACGGCGACTGGGCGCCCTTCGACCGCTGCCCGGTGGACGCACCCGCCATGCTGGCCGCGGACGGCATCAACACCATCGCCACCTGCATAGCGTCGAACTCGGCCACCGGATCCATCACGCTGGGCAAGACGGAGGTGGCCACCGGAAAGACCGATCTGCAGCTCGGAGTCATCCAGCGCGCCGACGGCACCGCCGCACTGGTGGCCCCGCCCGAGGGTGCGCTGACCGCCGACCCGGCGGAGATCCCGGGCGGGCTGCTCGGGCTGATGTGCCCCAGCGGAATTCCGCTCGTATCAGGAATCTGCCGACAGCTCACCGACAACAATCTCAACCGGGTGACAGCCACCATCGAACCGGCCGGAGCGCCGCGCGACTTCAATATGAGCGCCGCCTTCTCCACCGGTGAGCCCATTCTCACCATCCCGGTCCGCATCCACCTCAAGAATCCGTTCCTGGGTGACAAGTGCTACATCGGGACCACCGCGAATCCGGTGCTCCTGAAGCCGCAGAACGTGACGGCGCCGACCCTCTCGCTGCAGCGGTTCTCGGCCGACGGAACCCCGAACGACGACGAGGGCGAGATGGGGCGCTACACCTTCGACGGCGCCGACCAGGGCGACGCGGCCTTCGCGGTGCCGGGTGCCAGCGGCTGCGGCGCCGGGCTCCTGAACTGGGCGGTGAACCTCAAGACCGGTCTGCCGTCCGCCGCCGGGAAGAACAGCGTCTCCCTCGACGCCACCACGACCTACTTCGGCAGCCCCTACGACCCCGCCGGCCTCGCGCCGGACGAGGGCCGGAAGCTGTCGGAATTCTGGCACTCCGCGAAGCGGTAGGCCTCACCCCCGGTGCGAGGAGGTGATGCGAGAGCCGCCCCCACGTCCAGCCCTGTGGACCCCGCCGCATGTGCCGCACCGTCCGGCACGGCGGACAACAGCGCAGAGACCTCTCCAGTCACGTTCAGCCGAATCCCCAACGGAACGAGAAAAGGGAGTACCCCCATGTTCAAGCGAACCGGTTTCCTGACCGCGATCGGTGCCGCCGCGGCATCCGTGGTCCTGGCCGCCCCCTCGGCCGTCGCAGCGCCCACCAGCTGGACGATCAGCCCGACCGGTGCCTTCAACGGCAGCGCCGGAGTGACCGTCCTGACCGACAACAACGGCAACAAGATCCAGTGTGCGACCTCCGCCGCCTCGGGCTCCGCGCCGACCTCCCCGGTCGCCGGCAGCCCGGCCAAGCTCGCGTCCATCTCGGCGATCTCGTTCAACTCGCCGTGCACCGGGCCGTTCAGCTCCACCTGGACGGTGTCCACCACCCCGCCGTGGGAGATCTGGGGCCTGGACTACGCGCCGGGCGCCGGCACCAACTCCACGGGCCAGACGACCGGTGAGATCAGCACGATCAAGGCGAAGGTGACCGGGAGCAGCATCCTCGGACCCTGCACCTTCGACGTGACCGGCAAGGTCGCGGCCAAGTACAACAACCCGAGCGCGGGCGGCAGCAACGGCACCCTGAACACCGCGGGCGGCGGGCTCACCCTGTCCATCGCCAACAAGGTCGGCGGCGGCTGCGGCATCGTCGGCACCACCGCCAGCTTCCAGGGGCTGTACACCATCGTGAACGCGGCATCGGGCCAGTCCCCGGTGATCAGCGGGTGACCCACCGCCGCTGACGTCCCGTACCGAGCGTCGTGCCCGGCCGTGCGCACCCGACGGCCGGGCACGACCGTGGCCGGGCGCGCCGCTCTTTTCGCGCACCCGCGGACAAGGGCGCGACGGCGGATTTGTCACCGTCTGCCAAACTCCGCGGGCCGGTGATCCGATCGGGAACCCGGCCCTTCCCAGGCGTCGTCGGCGTGCGTACCGTACCCGTCGGTAGGGGGATCCGAAGCCCGGCCGGGCCCCGGCCGGCGTACGGCGGACCCCGCTTGACGTACGGCCGCACCCGCTCGAGCCACAGCCGAACCGAACCCCGCCCGACGTCCGTTCGCGGTCCGCCCGGCCCCAGCCGCGAGGCCGTCGCCGGGAAGCGGACCCGCTGTCCGCAGCCACCCCTCCTCTGGGCCCACGCGCGCCGGAAGGACACATCCGTATGACCGTCGATGCACGCGCCGCAGCGAGACGACCGATCCACTGGGCCGTGGGCGGGGCGCTCGTCGTCGCCACCGCGCTCGTTCCCAGCGCCGAATCGGCCGCCGCGGAACAGAAGTCGGAGGTCGCCCTCCGCTACGCCTGCCCGTTCCCCTCCGGGCCCGAGGAGGTGGACGTCGCCGTCTCGGCGGTGCTGCCCACCTCGGTCCGTACGGGCGAGGAGATCCGCCCCGACCAGGTCTCGGTGGACGTCACCCTGCCGCCCACGGCGCTCGCCCGGTTCCGTGACCTCGACACCGGGACCCTGTCGGCCGTCGCGCGGCTCACCGTCCGCAACACCGTCGGCGACCGGTCCGCCGACGCCTCCTGGCAGGAGCTGACCGCCCCGCCCGTGCCCCTGCCCGACGAGGGCCAACTGGCGCTCACCGCCACCGGGGACGTGCCGACGGTCGCCTTCGGCAGCCCCGGACGCGCGACGCTGACCCCCGACGCGCTCGCCCTCTCGCTCTCCTCCCGTACGGCCGACGGCGAGCCGACCGAGCCGCCGGGGCTCGACGTCGCCTGCGAACCGGTCCCGGGCCAGGAGCCCGAACTGGCCGCGGTCACGGTCCGCGGCGACACCGACCCCACGGCCCCCGCCCCTCGCCCCGGGGAGAGCGACTCGGTACCGGAGCCGAAACCCACCCGGCCGGACGAGGGGCTGCCACCCACCGCACGGGAGAAGATCGACGCCCTCACCGACGAACGGCTCGAAGCCCTCGCCGACGAGGACCCGGGCAGCTGCCCGATCGAGATCCCGCCCGAGTGGGTGATGACCACCGCCGAGACCTACGCGGCCGGCTACGCCAACGCCGCCAAGCTGGACGGCGCGGCGGCGCTGGGGCCCGCGTTCATGAAGGTGGTGCTGAACAAGCGCTACATCAACGACTCCTGCGCCTCGACCGTCGACGTCAGCTCGGAGGTGAACTTCGACTACGAGGGCCGCCGTCAACTCCCGCCGACGAAGGCCACGTTCCTCAGCTACGGCTTCATGCCGACCACCGCGACCATGACACTGGAGCAGGTCGGTCCGCCGGCCGCGATCCACACGCACACGGTCACCAACACGCCGACCTACCCGGAGGAGACGACCGTCACGGCCCAGCTCGTCATGCGGCTCTCCGATGTGAAGGTGAACGGGGTGCCCCTGGACGTGGGCCCCGACTGCCGCACGGAACGCCCCTTCGAGCAGGTGCTGCGGGGGTACGGCCAGAGCTATCCGCCGGCCGGTTATCTCGTGGCGTTCGGCGGCTCCTTGACCGGCTACGCCCATATCCCGCCGTTCGAGGGGTGCGGTGTGGGCGAGGACCTCGACCCGATCTTCACCTCGGCCATCTCCAGCCCGGGCAAGAAGGCCGACAACTACACCAAGATGACGCAGGCGCCCCTGTGCGTGGCGACGAACCCGGAAGGGCCGGACTGCCCGCCGAGGGTGCCCGACCCCGAACGGTGACCCGAAAAGCCTCCGAGCCCTTCCGGTCCCACGGGACCGGAAGGGCTCTTTTCATGCCCGCCGGGCCGGTCCGCCGGCATGCGTTTCCTCATCATCCGACAGGTTTGACGGGCGGATTGCTCACCCGGCAACAATCCTTCGCACCACATGAATTCTCGCCGAGGAAAATCTGTACCCAGTATTGCGAAGTCAGGTTACCGGCCCGTAGCGTCCCAGACGTGCCGATCGGGAACGCCCGGGTGCTTGCGCAGATTTCGACAAGGTCGGGGACCGGCTTTGTCACCGAATGACAAGTGATCCACTCTCAGCACCGCGTTCGTCGATCTCCGCTGTTCAACGGCTTGCCCTGGCGGTTTCGGCGGACATAACGTGCGCCCCCCGGTGCATGTGTGACGAGCCGCCATCGCTTTTCTCAGAGCCGGAGCGCCTAACGATGAACACGTTCACCGCCACCTGGAGGGAGGGCCGATGGGAATCGAAGTAGTCGTCGAGGGCCTGACGAAGTCCTTCGGCAAGCAGAACATCTGGCAGGACGTCAGCCTCACCCTGCCCGCCGGTGAAGTGAGTGTCATGCTCGGTCCTTCCGGAACCGGAAAGACCGTTTTTCTGAAATCCATCATCGGGCTTCTGAAGCCCGAACAGGGACGCGTCCTCATCAACGGCGTCGACATGGTGAACAGCTCCGAGCGCGACATCATGGAGACCCGGAAGCTCTTCGGTCTCATGTTCCAGGACGGGGCTCTTTTCGGCTCGATGTCGCTCTTCGACAACATCGCCTTCCCGCTGCGCGAGCACACCCGCAAGAAGGAATCCGAGATCCGCCGCATCGTCATGGAGCGGATCGACATCGTCGGGCTCCTCGGCGCCGAGGGCAAACTGCCGGGCGAGATATCCGGCGGTATGCGCAAGCGGGCCGGCCTCGCCCGCGCCCTGGTCCTGGACCCGCAGATCATCCTCTGCGACGAGCCGGACTCCGGCCTCGACCCGGTCCGCACCGCCTATCTCTCGCAGCTCCTCATCGACCTCAACGCGCAGATCGACGCGACGATGCTCATCGTCACCCACAACCTCGACATCGCGGCCACCGTCCCCGACAACATGGGCATGCTGTTCTGCCGCAACCTCGTCACCTTCGGCCCGCGCGAGGTGCTGCTCACCAGCGACACCCCGGTGGTCTCCCAGTTCCTCGCCGGACGCCGCGAAGGACCCATCGGCATGTCCGAGGAGAAGGACGCCGCCACTCTCGCCGCCGAGCAACTGGGCGACACCGCACCGCTGCCCACCGGGCCCCGCACCGTCGTCCCCCAGCTGGAGCCCTCGCCCGGGATGCCCGTACGCCAGGGCGCGCTGCGCCGCCGCGAGCGGGTCATGTCGATGATGGGCCAGCTGCCGGAGGCCGCCCGTACAGCCATCCTCAACAGCTACGCTCCGGCCGCGGGAGGTGCGCGCGCGTGACCGCCCCGATGCCGGTGCGGCCGCCCGAGCCGCCCGAGAAACCCCCGCCCGCCGCCTCCGGGAATGCCTCCGGGAAGGCCCCCGAGCAGCGCCGGCCCTCCCGGCTGCTCGCGCCGCTCCGCGAGACCGGGAAGCTGTTCGCGCTCGCCGTCGCCGTGGCTAGGGCCATCTTCCGCCGGCCGTTCCAGGTAAGGGAGTTCATCGAACAGTTCTGGTTCGTCGCGAGCGTCACCATCCTGCCCGCCGCCCTCGTCTCCATCCCGTTCGGCGCGGTCATCGCCCTCCAGGTCGGCTCGCTCACCCAGCAGCTCGGTGCCCAGTCCTTCACCGGCGGCGCCAGCGTCCTCGCCGTCATCCAGCAGGCGAGCCCGATCATCGTGGCGCTGCTGATCTCCGGCGCCGCCGGATCCGCGATCTGCGCCGACCTCGGCTCGCGCAAGATCCGCGAGGAGCTGGACGCGATGGAGGTCATGGGCGTCTCGCCCATCCAACGCCTCGTCGTGCCCCGGGTGTTGGCCACCATGCTCGTCGCCGTCCTGCTCAACGGGCTGATCTCGGTGGTCGGCACGCTCGGCGGCTACTTCTTCAACGTGATCATGCAGGACGGCACCCCGGGCGCGTACCTCGCGAGCTTCTCCGCCCTCGCCCAGCTGCCCGACCTCTACATCAGCGAGTTCAAGGCGCTCATCTTCGGCTTCATCGCGGGCATCGTCGCCGCCTACCGCGGCCTCAACCCGCGCGGCGGTCCCAAGGGCGTCGGCGACGCGGTCAACCAGTCCGTCGTCATCACCTTCATGCTGCTGTTCTTCGTGAACATGGTCCTCACGGCGATCTACCTCCAGATCGTCCCCGCGAAGGGGAGCTGACCGATGGCGATGCTCAGCTGGCTCGACCGATCCGGCGACCAACTCACCTTCTACGTCAAGGCGCTCGTCTGGATCCCGCGCACCCTGCGCCGCTATCTGCGCGAGGTGCAGCGGCTGCTGGCCGAGGTCGCCTTCGGCAGCGGCGGACTCGGCGTCATCGGCGGCACCATCGGCGTGATGGTCGCCATGACCCTCTTCACCGGCACGGTCGTCGGACTCCAGGGATACGCGGCCCTCAACCAGATCGGCACCTCGGCGTTCACCGGATTCATCTCCGCCTACTTCAACACCCGGGAGATCGCCCCGCTGGTCGCCGGCCTCGCCCTTTCCGCCACCGTCGGCGCCGGCTTCACCGCGCAGCTCGGCGCGATGCGGATCAACGAGGAGGTCGACGCCCTGGAGGCGATGGGCGTGCGGTCCATGCCCTATCTCGTCACCACCCGGATCATCGCCGGAGTCGTCGCGATCATCCCGCTGTACGCGATCGGGCTGCTCTCCTCCTACGTCGCCTCCCGCTACATCACCATCTTCTTCAACGGGCAGTCGGCGGGCACCTACGACCACTACTTCAATCTCTTCCTCTCCCCGCAGGACGTCCTGCTGTCGGTGCTGAAGGTGCTGATCTTCAGCGTGCTGGTGATCCTCGCCCACTGCTACTACGGCTTCCACGCCACCGGCGGACCCGCCGGCGTGGGCGTGGCGGTCGGCCGGTCGGTGCGCAACGCGATCGTCCTGATCAGCGTCACCGACTTCTTCCTCTCGCTCGCCATCTGGGGCGCCACGACGACCGTGAAGGTGGCCGGCTGATGCGTACCTCCAGCACCCGCACGGTCCGCCGACGCCTGGCCGGAGTCACCTTCCTGCTGGTGCCCGCCGTCCTGGTGTGGGTCTCGGTCTCCGTGTACGAGAAGGACTTCACCGACGACGCCACCGTCACCGTCCGCACCGGCCCGGTCGGCAACGAGATGCACGACAACGCCGACGTGAAACTGCGCGGCGTCGTCATCGGGCAGGTCCGCTCCATCGCCGCCGACGGCGGGGGCGCCCGCCTCACCCTGGCCATCGACCGCGACAAGCTCGGGCAGATACCCGCCGACGTCACCGCCCAGATGCTGCCCACCACCCTCTTCGGCGCACGGTTCGTCGCGCTCGTCCCGCCCCGTATCCCCACGGGTTCCACGCTGCGGGCCGGGGCCGTCATCCCGCAGGACCGCTCCTCCAACGCCATCGAGCTGGAACAGGTCCTGGACAACGTCCTGCCGCTGCTGACCGCCGTGAAGCCCGAGAAGCTCTCCGCCACCCTCAACGCCGTCTCCCAGGCACTGGAGGGCCGCGGTGAACGCCTCGGCGAGACGCTGACCACGCTGGACGGCCACCTGAAGAAGTTCAACCCCCAACTCCCCACCCTCAACGCCGACATCAAGGAACTCGTCAAGGTGAGCACGCTGTACGCGGACGCGGCGCCGGACGTCCTCGACGCACTGACCGACGCCACGGTCACCAGCTCCACCCTCGCCGACCAGGAGGCACGGCTGGCCGGCCTCTACGGCACGACCACGGCCGCCGCGCAGGACGTCACCTCCTTCCTGCGGGAGAACAGGGACAACCTCATCCGGCTCTCCGCAACGAGCCGCCCCTCCCTCGAACTCCTCGCCGAATACGCCGAGTCGTTCCCCTGCACCCTGCGCACCATGGCCGGCTTCGTGCCCGCCATGGACAAGGCCCTCGGCAAGGGAACCGACCAGCCGGGACTGCACGTGTCGGTCAAGGCCGTTCCCTCCAAGGGCAAGTACGTCCCCGGCAAGGACACCCCGGTCTACGACGCCACCGGCGGACCGCACTGCTACTCGGTGCCGTACGTCGGGAAGCACGCCCCGACCGCCGACACCCGCCGGGCCGCCGACGTCACCGCACCACCGCCCACCCAGGGCGACGGCGGCGACGGCACGGACACCGCGCTCGGTCTGCCCAACTCGCCCCAGGAGTCCCGGCTCGTCAACGAACTGGTCGCACCCTCGCTGAAGGTCCGGCCGGGAGACCTCGCCGACTGGAGCAGCGTGCTCATCGGCCCGGCCTTCCGAGGTGCGGAGGTGAAGCTCAAGTGAAACGCCGCTCGCTCGCCGGACCGATCACCAAGTCCCTCGTCTTCATCGTCGTCACCGTGCTGGCCACCACCGTCCTCGGACTCTCCATCGCCAACACGGGCGTCGGCGACACCACCACGTACAAGGCGCGGTTCACCGACGCCACCGGTCTCATTCCCGGCGACAGCGTCCGGATCGCCGGGGTGAAGGTCGGCCAGGTCGAATCCGTGAAGGTCGCCGACCGGCGGGTCGCCGAAGTCGCCTTCGCCGTACGCAAAGGACGCACCCTCCCCGCCTCGGTGACGGCGTCCATCAAATACCTCAACATGGTCGGCCAGCGGTACGTCGACCTCGACCAGGGAACAGGACCCGTCGGCCGCGCCTTCGCGCCCGGAGCCACCATCCCGCTCTCCCGCACCACCCCGGCGCTCGACCTCACCCAGCTCTTCAACGGTTTCCAGCCCCTGTTCGAAGGTCTCTCGCCGCCCGACGTCAATCAGCTCGCCGGCTCCATCGTCCAGGTCCTCCAGGGCGAGGGCGGCACCGTCGACAGCATCCTGCGGCACGTCGGCTCGCTCACCACCACCGTCGCCGCCAAGGACAAGGTGATCGGCGAGGTGATCAAGAACCTCAACACGGTGCTCAAGACGGTGAACGACCGGGAGGCGGGCTTCGACGACCTCGTCGTCACCCTCCAGAAGCTCGTCACCGGATTCTCCGGCGACCGGAAACCGCTCGGCGAGGCCATCACCGCGATGGGCGCGCTCACCACCGTCACCGCGGACCTCTTCCAGGACGGCAGAAAGCCGCTCAAGGACGATATCAGGCAACTCGGACGGCTCAGCGGCCAGTTGGAGAAGGGCACCCCGCAGATCGAGAACTTCCTCCAGAAGACCCCGGCCAAGATGGCGGCCATCACCCGGCTGACGTCCTACGGATCGTGGCTCAACCTCTACCTCTGCGAAGCGAAGGTCAGCGGCGTCACCCACGACGACGGCAGCACGCCGCCCACCGGCATCGCGATCACCCAACCGAGGTGCCTGGCATGAGAATCACCCCCATCCGGGAACGCAACCCGGTCGCCGTCGCCGTCGTCGGGCTCCTCGTCCTGGCGCTGGTCGGCCTCGCCGCCTGGCGCGCCGACTCCCTGCCCTTCCTCGACAGCGGCACCTCCTACAGCGCCGACTTCAGCGAATCCGCCGGACTCGCCGACGGCGACGAGGTACGGATCGCCGGAGTGAAGGTCGGCGAGGTCACCGGCGTCTCCCTCGACGGCGCGAAGGTCCGCGTCGACTTCCGGGTGAAGAACGCCTGGATCGGCGACTCCTCCACCGTGGGCATCGCCATCAAGACCCTGCTGGGCGAGAAGTATCTCGCCGTCGACCCCCTCGGCGACGCCCCGCAGGACCCCGGCTCCCGCATCACCGCGAGCCGCACCACCTCCCCGTACGACGTCACCCAGGCGTTCAACGGGCTCGGGGACACCATCGGCGAGATCGACACCGAACAGCTCGCCAAGAGCTTCGAGGCGATCTCCGCCACCTTCAAGGACTCCCCGCCCCACGTCCGCAGCGCCGCCGACGGGCTCTCCGCCCTCTCCCGTACGGTCTCCGAACGCGACGCCCAGCTCGCCACCCTGCTCCGCAGCAGCAAGCAGCTCACCAAGACCCTCGCCGGAAAGAAGAGCAGCTTCGAAACGCTCCTGGAGGACGGCAACCTGCTGCTCGGCGAGATCCGGGCCCGCCGCGACTCCATCCATCTGCTGCTCACGGGCACCCGCGACCTCGGCACCCAGCTCGCCGGACTCGTCAAGGACAACGACGAACAGCTCGGGCCGACCCTGGACTCCCTCGGCCGGGTCACCGCCGTCCTGGTCAAGAACCGCAAGAGCCTGGACAAGGTCCTCGCCGCCACCGGCTCCTACAGCCGGCTCGTCGGCAACACCCTCGGCAGCGGGCGCTGGTTCGACAACTACGTCTGCGGCGTCGTGCCCAAGAACTACCTTCCCGCCGGCACACCCCCGGCGACCGGATGCATGCCACCCCGGCAGCAAGGGGGCCGCTGACATGAGACGCACCCGCATCATCGGCATCGGAGCCGGACTCGCCCTCGTCGCCGTCGCGGCCGCCACCGGCGTCAGCGCCCTGGAGGAGGACGGAAAGACCACCGTCACCGCCTACTTCGACCGGGCCACCGGCGTCTACGCCGGATCCGACCTCCGGATCCTCGGCGTCAAGGTCGGCACCGTCGACTCCGTCGAACCGCGCGGCAAGGAGGTGAAAGTCGTGCTGCGCCTCGACGAGGGCATCGACGTCCCCGAGGACGCCCACGCCGTCGTCGTCGCGCCCAGCCTCGTCGCCGACCGCTACATCCAGCTCGCCCCCGCCTACGACGGCGGACCCCGCCTCGCCGACGACGCGGTCCTGCCCGCCGCCCACAACGCCACCCCCGTCGAGGTCGACGAGCTGTACGCCTCCATCACCGAACTCTCCACCGCGCTGGGCCCGAACGGGGCCAACGCCGACGGGGCGCTCGCCCGGCTCCTGGACACCGGGGCGAAGAACCTCGACGGCAACGGCAAGGCCATCGGGGACTCCATCGAGCAGTTCGGCAAGGCCACCAAGACGCTCGACAAGAGCAGCGGCGACCTGTTCGACACCCTGGCCCACC